>CAWEIZ010000008.1:0-926041 GCA_963809325.1 uncultured Actinomycetes bacterium | reverse complement strand
TCGACCGCGTCGCCGTCGAGGAGATGACCAGGTCGGACTGGCCGGCGGTCGCCGAGATCTACCGCCAGGGGCTCGACACCGGCCAGGCGAGCTTCGAGACCGAGGTTCCCGCGTACGAGGAGTGGGACAGGGGGCACCTGGAACGGCCGCGGCTCGTCGCACGGGTCGACGGGGACATCGTCGGATGGGCGGCGCTCTCGCCCGTCTCCGACCGGTGCGTCTACGGCGGCGTTGCCGAGGACAGCGTGTACGTCGCAGCCGCCGCGACCGGCCACGGCATCGGCCGGGGCCTTCTCTCCGAGCTCGTCCGCCGTGCAGAGGACGAGGGAATCTGGACGATCCAGGCCGGCCTCTTCCCCGAGAACACGGCCAGCCTGGCCCTGCACGAGCGGTGTGGGTTCCGGGTCGTCGGACGTCGGGAGCGGCTCGGGAAGCACCACGGCGTCTGGCGCGACGTGCTGCTCGTCGAGCGCCGGAGCGACCGCATCCCATGACGGCCGTCGTGCGTTCGCTGCTCGCCGAGGCGATCGGCACCTTCGCGCTCGTCTTCGCGGGCTGTGGAGCGATCATGGTGGACCACCAGACCCATGCGCTCGGCCACGTCGGCGTCGCGATCAGCTTCGGCCTCGTGATCATGATCATGATCTACGCCGTCGGCCACATCTCCGGGGCGCATTTCAACCCTGCGGTGACGTTCGCGTTCGCCGTGAGCCGCCACTTCCCGCCCGCGCGCGTCCTCGCCTACTGGGCGGCGCAGCTGGCCGGAGCACTCGGAGCGGCGCTCGTGCTGCGCGGCTCGCTGGGCGACGTCGCGCACGTGGGCGCAACGCTTCCGGCCGGTTCCAACGGTCAGGCGTTCCTGTGGGAGGCGGTGCTCTCGTTCTTCCTCATGTTCGTGATCATGGCCGTGGCCACCGACGCGCGGGCCGTCGGCGAGGCGGCGGCGATCGCCATCGGCGGCACCGTCGGCCTCGACGCGATGTTCGGGGGGCCGATCACCGGCGCATCGATGAACCCGGCCCGATCGCTCGGGCCGGCGATCGCGGCCGGCGACTTCACGTCGATCTGGGTCTATCTCGCCGCGCCGATCGCCGGCGCGACGGCCGCAGCGGTCGTCTACCGAGTCGTGTCGGGACAGGAGGTCTCGCCATGAGCCACGTGCTCTTCGTCTGCATCCAGAACGCCGGACGGTCGCAGATGGCTCACGCGCTGTTCGAGCGGGCCGCCGGCGGCCGCCACGAGGCCCGCTCGGCCGGGAGCCGCCCCGCCACCCACGTCCATCCCGAGGTGGTCGCCGTCATGCGCGAGCTGGGGATCGACGTGGCCGGGCGGCAGCCGCACAAGCTCGACAGCGAGGACATGCAGTGGGCCGACCTGGTCGTCACCATGGGCTGCGGCGACGAGTGCCCGTTCGTCCCCGGGAAGCGCTACGTCGACTGGGAGCTCGACGACCCATCCGGCCGGCCGGCTGACGAGGTGCGCCGGATCCGCGACGACATTGCAACGCGAGTCGACGTCCTGCTGGCGGACCTCGCCAGTGGGGAGGAGGTGTCATCGTGAAATACGTGCTCTTCGTCTGCACCCACAACGCCGGACGGTCACAGATGGCGCAGGCGCTCTGGCGGAGGCACGCCCCGCCGGACGTGCGTGCCGAAAGCGCGGGCCAGACTCCGGCCAAGACGCCGTGGCCCGAGGTTGTCGAGGTGATGCGCGAGATCGGGATCGACATCTCCCGGGAGCGTCCGAAGAAGCTCGACCTCGAGATGCAGCTCCATGCCGACTGGGCGATCACCCTCGGATGCGAGGGCACCTGCCCGTACGTGCCGACCCGCGTCGACGACTGGGACATTCCCGACCCGCACGGCAAGCCGATCGCCGAGGTGCGCGAGATCAGAGACGAAATCGAGCGGCGCGTACGCGACTTCGTCGACCATCGCCTGGACGCCGTCCGGGGCGACCGGACGGCGCACCAGATCAGGCTGGCGCGGATGCTGCCCGACCTCGACCGCGAATTCGGCGGTGCACATCAGGCCGAGGAGATCCGGGCGTGCGCCGATGCGATTCTCGAGCGCTACGCCGACGCGCCGGTCAGGTCGTTCGTCGGGACGCTCGCCTACCGCGAGACGCGGGAGTGCCTCCGAGACGATCGCTGCGCGACCGTCATCGCCGTCTGAGTCTCGCGAATCGAACCTCGGCTTGCGGGAGACCCGCGCCCGCGATCCGTGGCAGCACCGATGCGCCCGGCCTCGCCGGCACTACGCTGAAGGCGAAAGGAGTCGCCGTGGCGATCGAGACGCGAGATCCTGAGCCGGGCGCCGCCGGTGGAACTCTCGGGTCCGGGTTCGGTGACCGTGACCGGTTCATGGCGGCGTGCGCACGTCACCGGATTGATCCAGAGCGCGCTGAGGCCGTCTGGCTCGATCTGACCGGGGTCGCCGCGCCTGTCACACCCGGCCGCCTTTCGCGCGCGGGGCTGGCGATCGTCGTCGCCGGCACGCTGCTTCTGAGCGCGGCGGGGATCTGGTGGGCCACGCTCGTCACCTCCGCGGCCGGCGCACCCGGCCTGCTCGGGTTGGCGGTGGCCTGGGTGGTGGTGGCGACGTTCGCCGCCGAGCTGCTGCACAGGCGCGGGACCGCGTTTCTCGACGCTGCGTTCTCGGTGATCGCCGTGGCGTATGCGGGAGTGGCGGCGGGCGCCGTCCTGTACATCCTGGGCGGATCGTCGTTCGGTGCCCACTGGTGGGGCCGAGCCCCTGTCGAGCTCACGCTGCTCGGCGCCGGAGGGCTGGCCCTGTGGCGCTACCGGCAGCCGCTCCTGACCATGTTCGCGCCAACGCTGGCGGTCGGCGCGCTCGCCGTTGACGCGCTGGTGTCGAGCTTCGACGGGTGGGACCGGGACATCACCGAGTGGCCGGCATGGGCGGCCGTTGTCGCGGTCGGGCTGGCCGCCGCCTTCACATGCGTGGCGCTCGCCCTCGACCGCCGTGCGATGCGCCCGGCAGCCATGTGGCCGTCGCTGCTGGCCGACGCGGCCACCGCCGGCGCCTTCCTCGGCATCGCCGCTGCAGCCGACGCAGAAGCCTGGGGCATGGGGCTCGCCGCCGCACTCGCCGGGGCGCTCGTGTTCGCCCGCGGCTCCCTGGTCGGCCGGCTGGCCCAGATCGCGATCGGCGCCGGCATGTTCTGGATCGGCGTGATCGCCGTCGGGTCCCAGTGGGGGAGCCTGGCGATCGCGGGGCTGACGACGGTGGCCGGGGTCTCCATGATCGCCGGAGCGGTGTTCGTCTCCCGCCGCAGCGAGCTGATCGCGCGCCGGCGAAGCCAAGCCCCACGCTAAGACACCAAAGATGCGCCTGGTAGGAATCGAACCTACGGCCTTGCGCTCCGGAGGCGCACGCTCTATCCCCTGAGCTACAGGCGCGTCGGGACGATTCTACCGGCCGAACCGAACCCGGTCGGATACGCTGGCGCCGATGCGGCTCCACGCGCGGATCGTCACGCTCGAGTACCTCGAGCCGTTCGTCATCTCGCGGTCGGCCGACACGCACTCCCAGGTCGTCCAGGTCGCGATCTCGCACGACGGCCTCGTCGGCTACGGCGAGGGCGCGCCGGACGACCGCTACGACGAGGGGCCCGAGACGGCCCACGCCTGGATCGTCGAGCACGTCGAGCCGCTGCTCGGCGACGACCCGCTCGCCACGGGCGCGATCCTCGACCGGCTGGCAGCAGCTCCCCGGCCAGATGGCGGCCAAGTGCGCAGTCGACGGCGCGCTCCACGACCTGCTGGGGAAGATCTGCGGCCAGCCGCTGTGGCGCATCCTCGGGCTCGATCGCACGCCCCCGCCGACGAGCTACACCATCTCGATCGACACCCTCGAGGGCACCGCCGACCGGGCGCGCCGGGCGGCGTCCTATCGGGCGCTCAAGATCAAGGTCGGCGGCCCGGGCGATCTCGAGCGGGTGCGGATCGTCCGCGACGCCGCGCCGGCCGCGCTCATCCGCGTCGACGCGAACGAGGCGTGGACGGTCGCGTCGACCCTCGAGCTCGTGCCGGAGCTCGTCCCGCTCGGAGTGGAGCTCGTCGAGCAGCCGCTCCCCGCCGCCGACCGCGACGGCTACGCCGAGCTCCACGCGGCCGGCCTGCCGATCCCGATCGTGCTCGACGAGAGCTGCCATACGCTCCCCGACGTCGCGCCCGCCGCGGGCACGGCCGACGGGATCAACATCAAGCTCACCAAGTCGGGCGGTATCCGCGAGGCCGTGCGGATGATCCACGCCGCCCGCGCGCTGGGGCTGCGCATCATGCTCGGGTGCATGAACGAGTCGAGCCTCGGGATCGCCGGCGCCGCCCAGATCTCGCCGCTGGTCGACGTCGTCGACCTCGACGGACACCTCCTGAACGCCAACGACACCCACACCGGCCTGGGATTCGCGGACGGGTGCGTGCTCCCCGGCGACGGGCCGGGCCTCGGCGTCTCCCCGCTGGAGCCGTGGCCGTGAAGCGCTACGTGATCCTGGCCGAGGGGGCGTTCGACGAGGAGGCGAAGACCGCCACCGGCGTGATGCGCTACGCGCAGTCGCCGACCGTCGCCGTGATCGACTCCACCCGGGCCGGCACGGTCGCCGGCGACCACGTGCCCGGTCTCGTGAGCGACGTGCCCGTGGTGAGCACGCTGACCGACGCGCTGCCGCTCGAGCCGACGACGCTCCTGGTCGGGGTCGCCCCGTCGGGCGGCAAGCTGCCCGACGAGTACCGGACGGCGATCATCGACGCGCTCGCGAACGGCCTCGACGTCGAGAGCGGCCTGCACGACTTCCTGGGCGACGACCCCGAGTTCGCCACGGCGGCCCACCTCTCGGGCCGCGAGCTGCGCGATCTGCGCCGTGTGCCGCACGGCCTGAACGTGCCGACGGGGGCGAACCTCGCGGTCCAGTCGCACACCGTGCTGGCGGTCGGGTCGGACTGCGTCCTCGGGAAGATGACCGTCTGCCTCGAGCTCGACGCGGAGGCGCGTCGCCGGGGCCTGGCGTCGGTCTTCGTCCCGACCGGCCAGACTGGCATCGCCATCGCGGGGTGGGGGATCGCGGTCGACGAGGTGATCTCGGACTTCGTCGCCGGCGCAGCCGAGCGGCTGGTGATCGAGGGCCACGAGCGGGGTGGCGACGGGGCGATCCTGTGGATCGAGGGCCAGGGCTCGCTCAACCACCCGT
The DNA here is from genome assembly GCA_963809325.1 of uncultured Actinomycetes bacterium. GTDB lineage: Bacteria > Actinomycetota > Thermoleophilia > Gaiellales > JAICJC01 > JAICJC01. Next base: position 920,830 of record CAWEIZ010000008.1, on the reverse strand, counting down.
TCTACTCGGGCGTCACTCTCGGGCTCCTGCACGGCTCGGCGCCGCACGCCCTCCTCTTCGTGCACGAGCCCGGCCGCGAGACGATCGACGGCGATCCGCGGTACAGGATCCCGAAGCTCACGGAGCTGATCGACGATCAGGTGCGGATGGCGCGGCACGTGCGGCCGGCCCCGGTGGTCGCGGTCTCGCTCAAGACCAACCGGCTCGACGAGGACGCCGCCCGCGCGGCGATCGCGGAGGTCGAGCGCGACACCGGCCTCGTCGCCGACGACCCGGTGCGGTTCGGCGCGGGCCGGATCCTCGACGCGGTCCTGAGCGCGCGCCGCTAACATCCCGCGCCGTGCCTGATCCGCGAGTCACGAGGCTGGCCGAGGTGCTGTGCCGTTACTCGCTCGAGGTCGGACGGGGCGACACGGTGCTGATCGACGGGCCGGCCCTTGCGCAGCCGCTCTTCGTCGAGATGGTGAAGGCCGTGACGGATGCGGGCGCCCACCCGATGCTCCGGCCGCGACTCGAGCGCGCCGACGCCGCCCTGCTCGAGGGCGCGAGCGACGCACAGGTGGCCGCGATCACGAAGCTCGACGAGGTCGAGATCGAGGCGCCGACGCGCGTCCTCACGATCTGGGCGAACGCCAACACGCGCCACATGAGCAGCGTGCCCTCCGAGACGCAGGCGGCGCGGGCGGCGTCGATGCGCCCGCTCTTCGAGCGCTTCCTCGCGCGCGAGTCGGCCGGCGACGTGCGCTGGTGCGGGACGGCGTTCCCCTGCAACGCGGCCGCCCAGGACGCCGGCATGTCGCTCGCCGACTGGGAGGACTTCGTCTACCGCGCCGGCCATCTGAACGATGCCGACCCGATCGCGTTCTGGCGCGAGCAGTCCGCCAGGCAGGCGAAGATCGCGGAACGGTTCGCCGGGGTGCGCGAGCTCCGCATCCTGGCCGAGGACACCGACCTCGTCCTCGACGTCGCCGGGCGGACGTGGGACAACGCCGACGGCCACAAGAACTTCCCCGACGGCGAGGTCTACACGAGCCCGGTCGAGGGTGGGACGCGCGGCCACATCGCGTTCAGCTTCGACGCGACCTACATGGGGAACGACGTGGCCGGGGTGCGCCTGAAGTTCGACGACGGGCGGGTGGTCAAGCACGAGGCCACGCGCGGCGAGGACTTCCTCGAGCAGATGCTCGACATGGACGCGGGCGCGCGCTACCTGGGCGAGGTGGCGTTCGGCATGAACGACGAGATCCAGTCGCCCACCCGCGACACCCTGTTCGACGAGAAGATCGGCGGGACGTGCCACGTCGCGCTCGGGATGGCGTTCCCGGAGTGCGGCGGCACGAACACCTCCGGCCTGCACTGGGACCTGGTCTGCGACCTGCGCCGGGGCGGCGAGATCCACGCCGACGGCGAGGTCATCTCGCGGGACGGGCAGTTCCTGTGAGCGACCCGCGGATCCAGCGGCTGGCCGACGTCGTCGTGAACTTCTCGCTCGAGCTGGGGGAGGGCGACACCGTCCTGATCCAGGGGCCGGCGATGGCCGAGGAGCTGATCGTCGAGCTCGTCCGCGCGGCCACCCGTGTGGGCGCGATCGCGCGTGTGCGGGCGTCGGTCCAGGGGACGGACGAGGCCTACCTGGCCCGGGCGAGCGACGAGCAGCTCGACCACCTGCCCGCGTGGGCGCTCGAGGAGATGGACGCGATCGACGCGCGCATCTCGGTGCACGCGGCGTGGAACACCCGCGAGCTCACCGCCATCGATCCGTCCAAGATCGCGCGCAGGTCGCGCGCCGCGCAGCCGCTCATGTCCCAGTTCATGCAGCGGTCCGCGTCGGGCGAGCTGCGCTGGTGCGTGACGGCGGTTCCGTGCGAGGCCTTCGCCCAGGACGCCGGGATGTCGCTCGACGCGTACGCGGACTTCGTGTTCCGCGCCGGGTGGCTCGACACGCCCGATCCGGTCGGCGCGTGGCGGACCTACGCCGCCCGCCTGACGACGCTTGCGGAACGGCTCTCGCAGGTGCGCGAGCTGCGCGTGCTCTCCGACGGCACCGACCTCACGGTGGGCGTCGAGGGGCGCACGTGGATCGCCGCCAAGGGCGACCGCAACTTCCCCGACGGCGAGGTGTTCACCGGCCCCGTCGAGACCGCCACGAACGGCGAGGTGCGATTCAGCTTCCCCGCCGTCATGGGCGGGCGCGAGGTCGAGGACGTGCGCCTCCGGTTCGAGGACGGCCGGGTCGTGAAGAGCGAGGCCGCAAGCGGCGAGGACTACCTGCGCCAGATGCTGGCGATGGACGACGGCGCGACGGTGCTCGGCGAGTTCGCGATCGGCACGAACTACGCGGTCAAGGAGTTCACGCGCCAGATCCTGTTCGACGAGAAGATCGGCGGGACGTGCCACATGGCGCTCGGCGCCGGCTACCCCGACACGGGCAGCACGAACGTATCGGGGCTCCACTGGGACATGGTGTGCGACCTGCGGGCCGGCGCCGAGATCCAGGCCGACGGCGAGCCGATCTACCGCGACGGGCAGTTCCTGCCCTCGTTCTTCGCCGAGGACCTCTCAGTCCCGGTCTAACGTCGCGTCCCGGAGGAGCGACGCCATCCGGGCGACGTGCGCCATGAACGGGAGGTCGTGGACGCGCAGGATGTCCACGCCCAGGTATGCGGCGACGGCGACGACGGCGGCGGTGCCCTCGAGCGCCTCCTCGGGCAGGCCCAGCGGCTCGGCCGTCACCTCCTTGTGCGACGGCGCGAGCAGCACCGGGTAGCCGAGCGCGCGGAGCTCCGGCAGGCGGCGGACGGCCTCGAGGTCGGTCGCGGTGTCCTTCCCGAACCCGAGGCCGGGGTCGATGACGATCGACTCGCGCCGAACGCCGGCCGCGACCGCCTCCCCGGCGAGCTGCGAGAGGGCCGCGGCGACCTGCTCGAACGGCACGGCATACCGGCCGTCCTGCTCCTCTTTCGGCGCGATCCCGAGGTGCGTGACCACGAGCCCGGCGCCGCCTGCCGCGACGGCCTCTGCGAGCTCGGGGTCGGAGAGGCCGGTGTGATCGTTCACGAGGTCGGCGCCGGCGGCGAGCGCGGCTGCCGCGACCTCGGCCCGGTAGGTGTCGACGGCGATCGGGACGTCGACCCGCGCCCGCAGCTCGCGCACGACGGGCACAACGCGGTCGATCTCGGCGGCGACCGGGATCGGGTCGCCCGGCTGGGCCGTCATGCCGCCGATGTCGAGCAGATCGGCGCCCGCGGCGACCATCTCGAGGCCGCGTGTCACCGCGGCCTCGGGGTCGGCGGTGAGGCCGCGATCGTAGAAGGAGTCCGGCGTCACGTTCACGATGGCCATGATCCGGGGCGGGCCCCCGAGGGCCAGTGACCGGTGGGCGAAGGCGAGCTCCACGGTCCGGAGCGTACGCCGCTTGACAACCGAACATGTGTTCGCTACCGTATCCGAACACATGTTCGCCTCATCGTCCACACGCCGCTTCATCACCGCCATCGCGGCCCTGGCCTGCGCCGCAGCGTTCCTGCTCGGCGAGGCCATCCCGTCCCGTGGCGCATCGCCGCCCCGTCACCACCGCGTGCACGCCGGCGAGACGCTCTGGGGCATCGCCGAGCGGGCCTACCCCGGTGACGATCCGCGCGAGGCGGTATACCGCATCCGCGTCGCGAACGACATCCCGGGCTCCGTGATCGTCGCCGGCCAGAGGTTGGTGCTTCCGTGAGTGCCGTACGGCATCTGCGTCTCCTCCCGACGCCTGACGCCAGCGTCGTGTACCTCGACGAGCGCCGCGCGGGCGATGACGATCGGCCGCCGGCGCCGGCGCTCCGGCTGGTGACCGCGGGCGACGAGGGCCACGTCCTGCGGCTCGACGTCTTCCTCCGGCGTGCGCGCGCCGTCCTGGCCGAGCGCGACCTGGTTGCGGGCGTCGTCGAGATCCCGCCCCGCATCGCCTGAGCAGCCACCGCCGGCCCGTACAATCGGCCGGTGGACCTGAGCGTGCTCTTTCTCGGCACCGCCGGCGCGGCGCCGAGCGCCCATCGCGGCGCGCCCGGACATCTCGTCCGGCGCGGCGGCGACCGCATCCTGGTCGACTGCGGCGAGGGCACCCAGCGCCAGCTTCTGCGCTCCGGCGTCGGCCTCGTGGATGTCGACGACGTGCTGATCACGCACTGCCATGCCGATCACGTCCTGGGGCTTCCCGGGATGCTGAAGACGTTTGCGCTTCGCGCGCGTGAGGCACCGCTTCAGCTCTACGGCCCGCCGGGCCTCGCGGAGCTGATGGCGACGCTCCGGCCCGTCATCGGGCGGCTGACCTACAAGGTCGACGTGCGGCAGCTGAGCCCAGGGGACGCCGTCGAGCGCGACGGCTACCGGGTGCACGCGTTCGCGACCGACCATCACGTCCCGAGCGTGGGGTACGCGCTGGTCGAGGACGAACGGCCCGGGCGGTTCGACATCGACGCGGCCCGCGACCTGGGCGTCCCGGAGGGGCCGCTGTTCGGGCTGCTCCAGCACGGCGAGGCGGTCACCCTCGACACCGGCGCGACGATCCGGTCCGACGCGGTGGTCGGCGAGGCACGCCCCGGACGAACGCTGGTCTTCTCGGGCGACACCCGGCCCTGCAAGGGCCTCTTTCAGGCCTGCGTCGGGGCCGACGTGCTGGTGCACGAGGCGACGTTCCTCGAGGAGGAGGCCGACCGGGCGGCCGAGACGGGTCACACGACGGCGCTCCAGGCAGGCCGGCTGGCGCGCGAGGCCGGAGTGCGGCTGCTCGCGCTGACGCACATCTCGACTCGGCATCCCGGCCGCGAGATCCTGGCCGAGGCTCGATCGGAGTTCCCGGCGGCCGTCCTGCCGCGGGACTTCGACTCGATCGAGGTGCCCCTCGCCGAGCGGGGCGAGCCGCACCTGGTGAAGGCTGCGTGACGCACTTCGACGCGCTCGCGCCGGAGTACGACCGGCTGCGGCCCGCCGGCGACGGGTGGAACGAGCTCGCAGAGCGCGCGCTGGCGGCGCTCGCCGGCGCGACCCGGCTGGTCGACGTCGGCTGCGGCACCGGGCGGTTCGCCGTGCTCGCCGCGGAGCGGCTCGGCGCGCGCGTCTGGGGCGTTGACACGTCGGCCGAGATGCTGAGGGAGGCGAAGGGCCGGCCCGGGGCGCGCGGAGTGGGGTGGCGCCGCGCCGACGCGACCGCCCTCCCGTTCCGGGACGGGTGGTTCGACGCCGGCCCACTCGCACCTCGTGCTCCACCTGGTCGCCGACCTCCCCGCGGCGATCGCCGAGCTGGCGCGGGTCCTGGCTCCCGGCGGCCGGCTCGTCATCGGCACGTTCGCGCCGGAGCACTTCCGGGAGTTCTTCCTGAACCCGTACTTCCCGTCGATCCCGGCGATCGACCTGGCGCGGTTCCCCGATCCCGGCCGGCTCTGCGGCGATCTCACGGCGGCCGGCTTCACCGGCGCCGCGGTGGAGCGCTTCGACCAGGACGTCGAGGCCGCCGCTGCGGACGTCCTCGACCGCGTCCGGGGGCGCTACATCTCGACGCTCCGCCTGCTGGACGCCGAGGAGTACGAGGCCGGCCTGGCGCGCCTCGAGGCCGACGTCGCCGCCGGCACGGAGCGGTTCAGCTACACGCTCAGGTGGGCGCTCGTGACGGCGCGGCGAGGATAGCCCTCATACCCTCGCGGAAGGCGGGGCCGCCGGCGTTCGCGGGGTGCCGCACGTACGCCGTCCCCGGCGGCAGGATCGACTCGGCGATCCGGCCCACGGCGACCACCGTCCGCGGCCGCACGAGCGCGATCAACCGCATGGCGAACGGCGCCCCGCCGCGATCTCGGCCGTCGTCGGCCGCCGGTTGGACAGCGGCTCGCCGGGGCGGTGCGGGTGCGTCGGCACCGTGTTCCACAGGATCACGCGCCGCTCGGCGCCGAGCTCGTCGAGCACCCTGTGGACGATCGTGCCCGACGGCTCGCTCCAGCGGCGGGCAGCGCACGTGGGCTCGTAGGGCGCCCCCCAGCGCGCGAGGTCGCGCTCCGACGTGAACGCGATCCCCGACCAGCGCATGCCCTGGTACCCGCCCGCCTCTCCCAGGCACACGACGTCGGCACCGGCGCGCTCGGCCAGGTAGGCGCGCAGGTTCGCCAGCCGAATCCGGGCCGCTCCGGGGACGTCGTCCGGCCCGGCCTCTGCGTACTGATTGAAGGTCGCACCGATGCGTACAGATGCGAGATCGGCCAAGAGGGTGTCCACGCTCACGAGCTTGACACGGGGAGCGCTGCTATGGTTTAGTCGACTGACTTAGGCGAATGACTAAACCATGACGACGAAACCTGACATCCGGCTCGCCTTCCTGGACGCAGCCGAGCGATTGCTGATCGAGGAGGGGCTCGAAGGGATCTCGACCCGCCGTCTCGCGCGCGAGGCCGGGCTGAACCACGGGCTCGTTCACTACTACTTCGGCACGGTCGACAACCTCATCCTGGCCGTCTTCGAGCGGTTCACCGACCGACTGGCCGAGCGGCAGCGCGCGATGTACGCAGCGGACGTGCCCTTTCTCGAGAAGTGGCGCACGGCGATGGGGTACATGGACGAGGACCTGGCCGCCGGCTATCCCAAGATCTGGGCCGAGCTTCAGGCGGCGGCGATGAACGACGCCGACCTCCAGCGCGGCTTCCGGCGCGTGTACGCCACCTGGCGCTCGGTGCTCACCGAGGCGTTCGTGGCGGCCGCCCGAGAGTACGGCGTGAGCGACGCCGCCGTCCCGGCTCTCGTCACGCTCGTGATGACGTTCACGGTCGGGATGTTCAACGAGCGGCTGGTCGGGGTGGACACCGGCCACGCCGAGCTCCTGGCGTGGTTCGAGGGCGCGATCCGCGCGATGGAGCCCGCGCCATGACGGCGGCGCTCGCGCGGGAGCAGACGCGGGCTCGGTATCCCGACGACTCGGGCGATCTCGACCGGGACGGAGTGTGCGTCCACTGGGAGCGCTACGGCGATGGCCAGCGCTCGATCCTCTTCCTGCCGACGTGGTCGATCGTGCACTCGCGGTGCTGGAAGGCCCAGATCCCGTACCTCGCCCGCCGCCACCGCGTCATCGTCTTCGACCCGCGCGGCAACGGCCTGTCCGGCCGACCCGTCGACCCGCCGGCCTACGCCGAGGCGGCGTTTGCCGGCGACGCGCTGGCGGTGCTCGACGCGACCGGCACCGATCGCGCCGTCGTCGTCGGGCTGTCGCTCGGCGCTCAGCGCGGCCTGATCCTCGCGACACGGCACCCCGAGCGGGTCGCGGGCATGGTGCTCATCGGTCCCGCGGTCGCGCTTGCGCCGCTTCCGCCCGAGCGGGCGCGGGCGTTCGAGGACTTCCACGACGAGCGCGACGACGACGAGCCGTGGGCCAAGCACAACGCCCACTACTGGCGGCGCGACTTCCCGGGCTACCTCGAGTTCTTCTTCTCGCAGGTCTTCACCGAGCCGCACTCGACAAAGCAGATCGAGGACTGCGTGGGATGGGGGCTCGAGGGGGGCGTCGACTGCCTGCTGGCGTCGGAGGACGGGGCCGGCCTCGGCGACCTGACCGCCGCGACGGCCGCGGCGATCACCTGCCCGGTGCTTGTGATCCACGGCGACGAGGACGCGATCGTGCCGCATGCGGCGGGCGCCGAGCTCGCCCGCGTGACCGGCGGATCGCTCGTCACCATCGCGGGCGGCGGCCACTGCCCGCAGACCCGCGACCCGGTGCTCGTGAACCTGCTCATCCGCGACTTCGTCGAGTCGCTCGACTCCGAGGCGATCCCGTGACGGCGGCCGCCCCGGAGCAGACGCGGGCCCGATACCCCGACGCGGACGGCTTCGTGGAGCGGAGCGGCGTCCGCGTTCACTGGGAGCGCTATGGAAACGGGGAGCCGGCGTTCCTGCTGCTTCCGACCTGGGAGATCGTGCACTCCCGCTGCTGGAAGTGCCAGATCCCGTACCTCGCCCGCCAAGGAACCGTGGTGACGTTCGACCCGCGTGGGAACGGGCGCTCCGACCGGCCCCGAATCGCAGCCGCGTACGCCAGGCGCGAGTACGCCGCCGACGCCCTCGCCGTGCTCGACGCGGCCGGCATCGACCGGGCCGTGGTCGTGGCGTGGTGCGACCTGGGCGAGTCGCTGATCCTGGCGTCCGAGCATCGCGACCGGGTCGCGGCGCTGGTCGAGATCGGGCCGGCGCTCCAGATCGGAGACATCGCGCCTGAGCCCGTCGTCCATGCCTTCGACGAGGTGCTCGACACCGACGAGGGCTGGGCCAAGGAGAACCGGCACTACTGGCTTCGCGACTGGCGCGGCTACGCCGAGTTCTTCTTCGGCGAGTGCTTCCCCGAGCCGCACTCCACGAAGCAGATCGAGGACGCGGTCGGCTGGGCGCTCGAGACCGATCCCGAGACGCTGCTTCTGAGCTTCTCGGGTTGGAACACCAAGGTGGTCGACCGTGAGACGGCCACGGAGCACGCCCGGAGGATCACGTGCCCCGGCCTGGTCGTCCAGGGAACCGACGACGAGCTGGTCGAGGCCTGGCGGGGGCGGGCCGTCGCGGAGCAGATGGGCTTCGGATACCTCACCCTCGAGGGCTCCGGCCACGCGCCGCAGGCCCGCGACCCGGTGCGCACGAACCTCGTGATCCGCGACGCCGGCCGGGCAGCGGCGACGACTGCGCTTGTTCACGACCGGCGCTGGACGCGCGGCCGCAACCGGCCCAAGCGCGCGCTCTACGTCTCCTCGCCGATCGGCCTCGGGCATGTCTGGCGCGACGTCGCGATCGCCGACGAGCTGCGGATGCTCCACCCCGACCTCGAGATCGACTGGCTGGCCCAGGATCCCGTGACGCGCGTCCTCGAGGCCCGCGGCGAGCGCATCCATCCCGCGTCCGCCGACCTGGCGAGCGAGTCAGCCCACATCGCCTCGGAGTCCGCCGACCACGACCTGCACGTCTTCCAGGCGATCCGGCGGATGGACGAGATCCTGGTCGCGAACTTCATGGTCTTCCACGATCTCGTCGAGGCGGAGCCCTACGACGTCTGGATCGCTGACGAGGGCTGGGAGATCGACTACTTCCTGCACGAGAACCCGGAGCTGAAGACGGCCGCGTACTGCTGGCTCACCGACTTCGTCGGCTGGCTGCCGATGCCCGACGGGGGCGAGCACGAGGCGTTTCTCACCGCCGACCTGAACGCCGAGATGATCGAGCACATTGCCCGCTTCCCGCGCATCCGCGACCGGGCGATCTTCGTCGGGAGCCCCGAGGACATCGTGCCCGACACGTTCGGGCCCGGGCTCCCGGCGATCAGGGAGTGGACCGAGGCGCACTACGACTTCGCGGGGTACGTGACGGGCGGGTCGCCCGACGTGGGCGACCGCGCGGAGCTTCGCGCCGAGCTGGGCTACGGGCCGGGCGAGAAGGTGTGCGTTGCGACGGTCGGCGGCTCCGGTGTCGGCGGTGCGCTCCTTCGCCACATCGTCGACGGCTTCGACGAGGCGCGCCGGCTGGTCCCCGACCTGCGCATGGTCGCCGTCGCCGGGCCGCGGATCGACCCCGCGGCGTTCCCGCGGCGCGAGGGCCTCGACGTGCTGCCCTACGTCCACGAGCTCCGCCGCCACCTGGCCGCGTGCGACCTCGCGATCGTGCAGGGCGGCCTCGCGACCAGCCATGGAGCTCACCGCGGCGAAGCGGCCGTTCCTCTACTTCCCGCTCGGCCATCACTTCGAGCAGCGGTTCCACGTGCGCCACCGGCTCGACCGCTACGGCGCCGGCCGGTGCATGGACTTCGCCACGTCCAGTCCCGAGTCGCTCGGGGCCGCGATCGCGGACGAGATCGGAAAGGAGGTTGCCTATCGAGACGTCGAGACCGACGGCGCCGCCCGTGCTGCGGCGCTGATCGCAGAAGTGCTCTGAAACGATCAAGGGGGTTCACGAATGTCTGTTGCAGAATCTGCGACCCAGGGAACCGAGGTCGTCTACGACCTCACAGGAACGCTGCTCGAGGTGTGCACGTGCGGTGTCCTCTGCCCGTGCTGGGTGGGCGAGGATCCCGACAACGGCGACTGCCTCTCCGTGCTGTCGTACAACTTCAGCGAGGGCACGATCCGGGGTGTGGACGTCTCGGGCCGGACGATCGCCAACATCGTCCACATCCCGGGGAACGTGCTCGTGCCGGGAAGCTGGCGCGTGGCGCAGTTCATCGACGACGGCGCGACCGACGAGCAGTTCCAGGCCCTCCAGGACGCCTACAGCGGCAGGCTGGGCGGCCCGCTGGCCGACCTGGCCGGCCTCGTCGGCGAGGTGCTGACCGTCGAGCGCGTCCCGATCTCACACGAGGTGGTCGACGGCGTCGGCACGCTCGACGTGGGCGACTTCGCCCACTGCGAGATGGAGCCGTTCAGGAGCGCCGACGGGACGATCACGACGCTTCGCGACTCGATCTTCTCGACGGTTCCCGGGTCGCCGGCCTACGCGGCGAAGGCGACGGTCCAGCGCATCAGCCTGCCGCAGTACGGCCTCGTGTGGTCGGAGGGGCAGAACGCCATCCAGGCCGACTACCGGATGACGTACGTGAGCGAGAAGTGATCGCCGGGGGCGCAGGCCGCCGGATCGGCACCACCGTCCCGGTCGCGGTCGCCGCGGCCTGGGCGGTGGCGCTGGTGGCGCAGACGACGGGCAACGCCGCGCTGCTGCACGCCCACGATCACGGGGCGAGCGGCGCGCTGCCGCTCTGGCTCGTGGTGCTGACGCCGCCGTTCTGGCTCACGGCGGTGGTCTTCCTCGTCGCGTGGCAGGTGATGGTCGCCGCGATGATGCTCCCCTCGAGCATGCCCATGGTCCGGCTGTTCTCGCAGGCGACGAGCCGGCAGGAGCGGCCGGGCCGGGTCATGCTCGCGTTCCTCGGCGGATACGCCGCCATGTGGGGCGCCGCGGGCGCGGCCGCGTTCGCGGTCGATGTCGCGATCCACCGCGCCGGCGACGCGATGCCGTCGCTTGCCGGGCACCCGTGGATCGTCCCGGCAGCGGCGCTCATCTTCGCCGGGACGTTCCAGTTCACGGGGCTCAAGGACAAGTGCCTCGACCAGTGCAGGCACCCGGGGCCGTTTCTGATGCGCCACTACCGGCGCGGCGTACGGGGCGGGTTCGACCTGGGCCGCCGGCACGGGCTCTTCTGCATCGGCTGCTGCTGGGCGCTGATGGCGCTCATGCTCGCCGTCGGTCTCGCGAGCCTCGTGTGGATGGGCGCGCTCGGCGCGGCCATGTACTACGAGCGGGTCGGCCGACACGGCCGGACGCTCACGCCCGTGCTCGGCGTGGCGCTGATCGCATGGGGGATCGTCGTCGCGGCCCATCCCGCATGGCTCCCCGGCATCCTCGGAGGTGTGGCATCGTGACCGCGTGATCGCCGAGGAGAGCCGCCGCACCCGCCAGCTGGTTCTGATCTGCGCGGTGGCGGTGCTCGCGATGGGGCTCTGGTTCTCAGCCTCGTCGGTCGTCCCGCAGCTGAGCGACGAGTGGCACCTCTCCGACGCGGGCGCCACCTGGCTCACGACGTCGGTGCAGCTCGGGTTCGTGGCCGGGGCGCTCGCGTCGGCGATCCTGAACCTGCCGGACCGGATGCCGCTGACGCGCCTGATCGGTGCGTCTGCCCTGCTCGCTGCGGCGGCGAACGAGGCGGTGGCCGTGTTCGCGCACGGACTGGCGCTCGCGATCCCGCTGCGGTTCCTCACCGGATTCGCCCTGGCCGGGGTGTACCCGCCCGGGATCAAGCTCATGGCGACGTGGTTTCGCACAGGGCGCGGCTTCGCCGTCGGGGCGCTCGTCGGCGCGCTCGCACTTGGATCGGGGACGCCGCACCTCGTGAACGCGGCGCCGTCCCTCGACTGGCAGGCGGTCCTGAGCGTCGCGAGCGCGCTGGCCGTCGTGGGCGCGGGCCTCGCGGTGTCGGCGCTTCGGGTGGGCCCGTATGCCGCCGCCGCCGCGCCGTTCCACCCCGGGTACGTGCGGCGCCTCTTCGCCGACCGTGCCCAGCGGCTCGTCTGCTTCGGCTACTTCGGCCATATGTGGGAGCTCTACGCGATGTGGACGTGGGTGCCGGCCTACGCCGCCGCGAGCTTCGCCGCATCGGGCGACGGCGACCCGTCCCGGACGGCAATCGAGCTGGCGGCGTTCGCCGCCGTCGGCGTGGCCGGGCTGGCCGGGTGCATCCTGGGCGGCCTCCTGGCGGACGTCCGCGGCCGGGCCGCGGTCACGATCGCGGCGATGGCGGTGAGCGGCGCGTGCTGCGTCGCCGCGGCGGCGTTCTACGGGCTCGCACCCGCGGTGGTCGTCGTCCTCATGCTCGTGTGGGGGATGGCGGTGGTCGCGGACTCGGCCCAGTTCTCGACCGCCCTCACCGAGGTGGCCGATCCCGGCTACGTCGGGACGGCGGTGACGGCGCAGACGGCGATCGGGTTCGCCATCACGGTGGTGTCGATCAGGCTGCTCCCGACCGTGCGCGATGCCGTGGGGTGGAGATACGCGTTCCTGTTCCTCGCGGTCGGGCCGGCGCTCGGCATCGTCGCGATGGCACGGGTACGATCGCTGCTTCGTGGCTGACGGCTGGAACCCCCCGGAGGCCGGCGCCCGCGCGTCGCGCTCGCGCACCGTCACGGCCGAGGACATCGAGCGCTTCACGGCGATCTCCGGCGACCGCAATCCCCTGCACTACGACGAGGCGGCTGCGCGCGCGTCGCGGTTCGGCGAGGTCATCGTGCAGGGCGGGATCACGAGCGCCATCCTGAATGCCGTCGTCGCCGAGGATCTCCCGGGGCCGGGCACGGTGTTCCTCGAGGTCGCCTGGAAGTTCACCGCCCCGGTGCGGCCCGGAGACACCATCACCGGCGAGGTCGAGGTGACCGCCGCGCGGGCCGACAAGCCCATCACCCACCTCCGCACGACTGTCACCCGGGACGACGGCGTCGTCGCCCTCGAGGGCACCGCCGTCTGCTACACGGTCGCGGTGTAGCGCGCGCGGCGCGGCGCGGACTCGCCGTCTGGCGGTCGGCGAGACCGCCAATTGGCACTTCGGGCGAACGCCAATTGGCCGGCGCTGCGAGTGCCACTTGGCCGTTCGAGTGAATGCCATTTGGCTTTCGTGACGCTTCCTCCGCAGACCCGCAGACCGAGCACCGGCCGCCGGGGCCGGTGTCCGTGAACCCGCGCCGGCCTCGGGCTATCCCGGGTCGCTCGAGCCGGCGGCGCTCGCGCGGATCTCTTCGAGCTCCTGCTCGTAGGCGTCGCCCATCCGCCGGAGAAGGTCGAGCGTCTCGCGCGCCTCGTCCTCGTCGATCATCTCGAGCGCGAAGCCGACGTGGATGAGCACCCAGTTGCCCACGTCAGCCTCGGGACAGAGCGCAGTCGAGACCGCGCGCCGCACGCCCGAGATCTCGGCGGTCGCGAGGCCCGTCTGCGCGTCGACGGGCTCCACGATCTGCGCGGGGATCGCTAGACACATACGACACTCAATCGGATTGGATTCACGAGCATGGTGGCTATAGGCTACCGCCGAGGCTGGGGAGGGCCGAGGAGTGGACGCGTCTGCCTGACGTCGCATCGACCGTAATCGAGCCCGAAGCCCTCGACGATCTCCTGGGGGCGCTCGCCGCGCACGGCTTCCGTACCGTCGGCCCCACGGTGCGCGACGGCGCGATCGTCTACGACGACATCGAGTCGGCGGCCGATCTCCCGATCGGCTGGACCGACGACCAGGAGGCGGGCCGCTACCGGCTCGAGCGCCGCGAGGACGATGCCCGCTTCGGCTATGCGGTCGGGCCGCACTCGTGGAAGCAGTTCCTGCTGCCGGCCCGCATCCGCCTCTGGCGGGCGCGCAAGCGCGACGACGGCTTCGTCGTCGAGCCGGAGCCCGCCGAGGATCGGACGCTGGCGCTCGTCGGCGTGCGCGCATGCGAGCTCCACGGGATCGCGATCCAGGACAAGGTCCTCCTCGGCGGGACGTACGCCGACGCCGACTATGCCGCGCGCCGCAAGGACGCGTTCATCGTCGCCGTGAACTGCTTCGAGCCGGCCGCGACCTGCTTCTGCACGTCCATGGAGACGGGGCCGAAGGTCGACGCGGGGTACGACCTGGCGCTGACCGAGATCCTCGACGGCGACCACCGCCTGCTCGTCGAGGTCGGGACCCAGCGCGGCGCCGAGGTCATGGCCGACGTCCCCACCCGGACAGCCTCGCCCGGCGACCTGGCGGCCGCCGGGGCGGCCGTCGAGGGGGCCGTGGAACGCATGGGCCGGCACGTCGACACGACCGACATCCGCGACATGCTCGCGCGCAATCTCGAGAACGACCGCTGGGACGAGGTCGCGTCGCGCTGCCTCACCTGCGGCAACTGCACGCTCGTGTGCCCGACGTGCTTCTGCACGACCGTCGAGGACCACACCTCCCTGGCGGGCGACGAGGCCGAGCGGACCCGCGACTGGGACTCGTGCTACTCGGTCGACTACTCATACATCCACGGCGGCAGCATCCGCCCGTCTGGGCGCTCTCGCTACCGCCAGTGGCTCACGCACAAGTTCGGGACGTGGTACGACCAGTTCGGCAGCTCCGGCTGCGTCGGCTGCGGCCGTTGCATCGCATGGTGCCCGGTCGGGATCGACGTCACCGAGGAGCTGGCAGCCATCCGTGCGAGCGAGGGAGCAGCCGATGGAGACCATTGAGGCCGTCCTGCGGGACGTGCCGCTGTTCGAGGGCCTCACCCCGGGACAGCTCGAGGTGATCGCGGGCTGCGGCTCGAACGTGCAGTTTCGCGAGGGCGAGCTCCTGTTCAAGGATCGCGACCCGGCCGAGAGCTTCTACGTGCTCCGCCACGGCAGCGTCGCCCTCGAGACGTTCGTCCCGGCCCGGGGCTCGGTCGTCATCGAGACGATCGAGGCCGGTGAGGTGGTCGGATGGTCGTGGCTCTTCCCGCCCTACCAGTGGCACTTCGACGCGCGGGCGGTCTCGCTCGTCCGCGCAACGAGCTTCGACGGCGTGTGCCTGCGCGGCAAGTGCGAGACCGACCCGGAGCTCGGATACGCCCTGATGTCGCGCTTCGCCCAGGTGATGATCCGGCGCCTGCAGTGGACGAGGCTGCGGCTCCTCGACGTCTACGGCGATGGCCACCGCACCTGACATCCAGACCGCGACGGCCGGGCCGATGGTCCCGATTCCGTTCCGCGTCACGCGCCGGCGGCGGGAGCTCGCCGACACGTGGACGCTCGACCTCGAGCCGGTCGGAGCCGGGCGGGTGGTGCCGGCACCGGGGCAGTTCACGATGCTGTACGCCTTCGGCGTCGGCGAGGTGCCGATCTCGGTGTCGGGCGACGTCGACGGGCCGCTCGTGCACACGGTGCGCGCGGTGGGAGCCGTCTCCCGCGCAATCTGCGCGTCGGAGCCCGGCGCCGTCCTCGGCGTGCGCGGGCCGTTCGGGAACACCTGGCCGGTCGAGGCCGCCGTCGGCAGCGACGTCGTGGTCGTCGCGGGCGGGATCGGGCTGGCACCGCTCCGCCCGGCCCTGTATGCCCTCCTCGGCCGGCGCGCCGAGTACGGCGACGTCGCGCTCCTGTACGGAAGCCGGAGCCCCGCCGACCTCCTCTACCGCGAAGAGCTCAGCCGCCTGAGGAGCCGGTTCGACCTCCAGGTCGACGTCACCGTCGACGCCGCCGAGAGCGGCTGGCAGGGCAAGGTCGGCGTCGTGCCGAAGCTGATCGGCGGCGCGCATTTCGATCCCGACTCTGCCGTCGCGTTCGTGTGCGGCCCCGAGATCATGATGCACTTCGCAGCACGGGCTCTGCGCGAGCGCGGCGTCCCGATGGACCGGATCTACGTCTCGATGGAGCGAAACATGCAGTGCGGCCTCGGCCACTGCGGCCACTGCCAGCTCGGGCCGACGCTCATCTGCCGGGACGGGCCCGTCTACCGCTACGACGAGCTCGAGCGCCTGATGGCGGTGCACGAGCTGTGAGCACCGCCCGGAAGCCGACGCTCGCCGTGTGGAAGTTCGCCTCGTGCGACGGCTGCCAGCTCTCACTGCTCGACTGCGAGGACGAGCTGCTCTCGCTGGCGGGCGAGGTCGAGATCGCCCACTTCCTCGAGGCGACCCGCGCCACCGCGGAGGGCCCCTACGACCTCTCGCTCGTCGAGGGCTCGGTCACCACCCACCACGACATGGAGCGGATCAGAGAGGTCAGGCGCGTCTCTCGGGCCCTCGTCACGATCGGGGCCTGTGCCACCGCCGGCGGCGTCCAGGCCCTGAAGAACTTCGCGGACGTCGACGAGTACGTCTCGATCGTCTACGCGACGCCCGACTACATCTCGACGCTCGAGTCCTCGACGCCGATCTCGGCGCACGTGCCGGTCGACTACGAGCTGAACGGCTGCCCGATCAACAAGGCCCAGCTCCTCGAGGTGATCACTGCGTTCCTGCACGGCCGCCGCCCGAACATCCCGTCGACCAGCGTGTGCATGGAGTGCAAGCGGCGCGGCACCGTCTGCGTGATGGTCGCGCACGGGACGCCGTGTCTCGGGCCGGTCACGCACGCCGGCTGCGGCGCGCTCTGCCCCTCGTACGACCGCGGCTGCTACGGGTGCTTCGGACCGATGGAGTCGCCCAACACCGCGGCGCTCACGCGGGAGCTCGAGGCCCTCGGGATGGGGGACAAGGCGGTCGACCGCGTCTTTCGGACGTTCAACGTCCGTGCGTTCGAGGAGAGCCGGCACGGATGACCGAGCGGCGCACAAAGACGATCAAGACCGACGCGCTGGCCCGGGTCGAGGGCGAGGGCGCCATGCTCGTGCGGATCGCGGGCGGCGAGGTCGAGGAGGTCAAGCTCAACATCTACGAGCCGCCCCGGTTCTTCGAGGCGTTCCTACGCGGGCGCGGCTTCACCGAGGTCCCTGACATCACCGCCCGGATCTGCGGGATCTGCCCGGTGGCGTACCAGATGAGCTCGGTGACGGCGATGGAGATGGCCTGCGGCGTGGAGGTCACCGGCCAGCTGCAGGCGCTCCGCCGGCTCCTCTACTGCGGGGAGTGGATCGAAAGCCACGCGCTTCACGTCTTCATGCTGCACGCCCCCGACTTCCTCGGATACCCGAGCGCGATCGAGCTCGCCCGCGACCACCCTGACGTCGTGACAAGCGCGCTCGAGCTCAAGAAGACCGGCAACGAGCTGATGACGGTCGTGGGCGGGCGCGAGGTGCACCCGATCAACGTCAAGGTCGGCGGCTGGTACCGGGCGCCGCGGAAGCGGGAGCTGGCGGCGCTGGTGCCCGGACTCGAGCGCGCGCGGGAGATCGCGCTCCAGGCGGTGCAGATCACCGCCGGATTCGACTTCCCCGACTACGAGCAGGACTACGAGCTGGTCGCCCTCGACCATCCCGGCGAGTACCCGATCGACCGCGGCCGGATCGTGTCGAACCGCGGGCTCGACATCGCCGTGGCGGAGTACGACGAACACTTCGCCGAGGAGCACGTGGAGTGGTCGAACGCGCTCCACTCGCAGGTCATCGCCCGCGGCTCCTACCTGTGCGGCCCGCTCGCCCGGTTCGCGCTCGCCGCCGACCGTCTCTCGCCGGTCGCCCGCGATGCCGCCAGGGAGGTCGGCCTCGAACCGTCCGAGCGAAACCCGTTTCGCAGCATCGTCGTGCGGTCGGTCGAGCTCGTCTACGCGGCCGACGAGGCGCTGCGGCTCATCGCGGACTACGAGGAGCCCGACGCGCCGTCGGTCGCCGTCGAGCCGCGGGCCGGCGTCGGCTACGGCTGCACCGAGGCGCCGCGCGGCATCCTCTACCATCGGTACGAGATCGACGACGAGGGGGCCATCCTCGACGCCAAGATCGTGCCGCCGACGTCGCAGAACCAGCGGACGATCGAGGAGGACCTGCGCGGGGTGGTGGAGAGGTCGCTCGAGGTCCCCGACGACGCGCTCGCGATCCTGTGCGAGCAGACGATCCGCAACTACGACCCCTGCATCTCCTGCGCGACGCACTTCCTGACGCTGGACATCCAGCGCAGTTGAGCGCGTGCGTGGTGTGCGTGGGGAACCGGCTGCGCGGCGACGACGCCGCCGGCCTGGAGGTCGCGCGCCACCTGCGCGGGACGCTGCCGGCGGACGTCGAGATCACCGAGCGTGAGGGTGAGCCGACCGCGCTCATCAGCGGCTGGGAGGGCGTCGAGGCGCTCTGGATCGTCGATGCCGTCTCGTCGGAGTCCGCGACCGGTACCGTGCACCGCCTGGACGCGAGCGATCGGGCGCTTCCGCCCGATCCGTTCCGGGCCTCGACCCACCATGTCAGCCTCGCCGAGACCGTGGAGCTGGCCCGTGCGCTCGGCCGCCTGCCGGCCCAGACGGTCGTCTACGGCATCGAGGGCGGGAGCTTTGCCGTCGGCGAGCCGCTGACCCCGGAGGTGGCCGCGGCGGCGGTCACAGTGGCTAACGCCATCCGCGACGAGGTGACCGTGGTGTCCACGCAGCCCGTCCGCGACCGCTGATAGTCTTCCCGGAGCCCGAGCCACCCCTTTAATCCGCGCCCTGCGAGGCCGGGAAGGAGCACTCGAAATGACCGCAACCGCGACCGAGCGCGTGCTGCTCGACGAGGAGTCCCTCCAGCGCACGCTCCGCCGGATCGCCCACGAGATCGTCGAGAAGCACCCTGATCTCACCGCGCTCGGGCTCGTCGGCATCTACACCCGGGGCGCGACCCTGGCCCAGCGGCTGCGCGACCTGATCGAGGAGTACACGGGCACCCGGGTCCCGACCGGCGCGCTCGACATCACCTTCTACCGCGACGACGTCACCCTCCGGGCCGAGCAGCGCGCCCACCCGCAGCCGGTCGTCAAGGCGACGCGGCTCGACTTCCCGCTCGAGGGCAAGTCCGTCGTCGTGGTCGACGACGTCCTCTACACGGGCCGCACGATCCGGTCGGCGATCGAGGCGATCTTCGACTACGGCCGCCCCGAGCGCGTGCAGCTCGCGGTGCTCGTCGACCGCGGCCATCGCGAGCTTCCGATCCGGCCCGACTACGTCGGCAAGAACCTTCCCACCGCCCGTTCCGAGCGGGTGAACGTCGAGCTCGTCGAGGTGGACGAGGTCGACCGAGTCGTCCTCATCCATCCCTGACCTGGAGCGCACGTGGATCCACATCCTCCGAAGAGCAGCGGCAAGCGGCGACATCTGATCTCGATCACCGACCTGCGCCGGGCCGACATCGAGCGGATCCTGGGGACGGCCGAGGGGTTCGAGAGCGTGATGCAGCGCGACCTGAAGAAGGTGCCCACCCTGCGCGGGCGCACGGTGATGACCGTCTTCTTCGAGGCCTCGACGCGCACGAGCTCCTCGTTCGAGCTCGCGGCCAAGCGGCTGTCGGCCGACACGATCAGCCTCAAAGCGGCCGGCTCCAGCGTCGACAAGGGCGAGTCGCTCCGAGACACCGTGCAGACACTCTCGGCGTACGACCCGGACGTGATCGTGA
The DNA here is from genome assembly GCA_963809325.1 of uncultured Actinomycetes bacterium. Lineage (GTDB taxonomy): Bacteria > Actinomycetota > Thermoleophilia > Gaiellales > JAICJC01 > JAICJC01. Next base: position 901,311 of record CAWEIZ010000008.1, on the reverse strand, counting down.
TCCGCCACCCGGCGGTCGGCTCCGCGGGCATGATCACCGCCTGGACCGAGGCGCACGTCGTGAACGCCGGCGACGGGACGCATCAGCACCCGACGCAGTGCCTGCTCGACCTCTACACGATGCGTGCCGCGCTCGGAGGGGTCGAGGGACTCCACGTCGCGATCGTGGGCGACGTCCTGCACTCCCGCGTCGCCCGCTCCAACATCCTCGGGCTTCGCACGATGGGCGCGCACGTGACGCTGGTCGGCCCGCCGACGCTGATCCCGCGCGACGCGGCGGCGCTCGGGGCCGACGTGTCGCACTCGATGAGCGCGCTTGCGGACGCCGACGTCGTCTACGTCCTTCGGATGCAGCGCGAGCGCATGGCGCCCGGCGTCTCGTACGTCCCGAGCCTGAGCGAGTACGCGGCCGTCTGGGGAGTCACGCCGGCCCGGGTGCGCCCCAGCCAGCTTGTGATGCACCCGGGGCCGATCAACCGCGGCGTCGAGATCGCTCCCGAGGTCGCCGACTCGGCGGCGTCACGGATCGTCGATCAGGTCCGAGCCGGGCTCGTGGTCCGGATGGCGGTCCTCTACGACCTCCTGGCCGGCCCCGGAAAGGCCGACTCGGAGGCGGCGCTCCGGATCGTCTCGCCCGACGTCGTCTCCGCCGCGGGCCAGGAGGTGGCGTGATGGAGCGCCTCGCATGGGCGCCCGGGGCAGCCGCCGACGTCCTCATCGCCGGCGCGCGTGTCATCGATCCCGCCTCGGGGCTCCACGGCGACGCGCTCGACGTCCGCATCCACCAGGGCGTGATCGCCGAGGTCGGTCCGAGCCTCGCCCGGACGGAGCTCGAGACCATCGAGGCCGACGGCCTCGTGCTCCTGCCCGGCTTCGCCGACCCGCACGTCCACCTGCGGACTCCCGGCGACGAGGACGAGGAGGACATGGGGTCGGGAACGCGGGCGGCGGCGGCCGGCGGCTTCACCGCGATCCTTGCCATGCCGAACACGCGGCCGGTCGTCGACACCCCCGTCGTCCTTGCCGGGCTCGTCGAGCGCGCGGGCCGTGAGGCGTGCGTGCCGACCGGGTTCATGGCGGCGATCACCGCCGGCCAGGAGGGCGAGCGGCTGGCCGAGATGTGCGCGCTGGCCGAGGCCGGCGCCGCCGCCTTCTCGGACGACGGCCGCCCCGTGGAGCGAGCCGCGATGCTCCGGCGGGCGTTTCAGTACGCGTCGGTCACCGGGCTGCGGCTGGCCCTCCACGAGGAGGACCTCTCGCTGTCGGGCGGCGCGGACATGCACGAGGGAGCGGTGTCCGCCGAGCTCGGCCTCGCGGGGTATCCGTCGATCGCCGAGAGCGTCATGGTCGGCCGCGACCTGGCGATCGCCCGCTACGAGGGGGCCCCGGTGCACATCTGCCACGTCTCGGCGGCGGAGTCGGTCGCCGAGATCAGGCGCGCCCGCGAGCTCGGCGTCGACGTCACCGCCGAGGTGACGCCGCACCACCTCTGCCTCACCGACGAGCACGTGCGCAGCCTGGACGCTGCCCGGTCCAAGATGAGCCCGCCGCTGCGCTCGGCCACCGACCGCGCCGCGCTGATCGAGGCGCTCGCCGACGGGACGATCGACTGCATCGGAACCGACCACGCCCCGCACCGCGGCCACGAGAAGGAGCAGCCGTTCGCGGAGGCACCGAACGGGGTGATCGGGCTCGAGACCGCGTTCTCGGCGATCTACACGCACCTCGTCGAGCCCGGCCTCGTGCCGCTCGCGACCGTCGTCGAGCGGATGTCGGCCGGCCCCGCCGCCGCGTTCGACCTGCCGCGGCCCGCGCTTCGCGAGGGCGAGGCGGCCAACCTGAGCCTCTGGGATCTGGGGGCAAGCTGGCTCGTCCAGCCGCCGTACGCCTCGCGGTCGACGAACTGCGCCTTCGCCGGCCAGACCCTGCGCGCCCGCTGCCATCTGACGATCGCGGCCGGAGCGGTCGCCCACCGCCTCATCGAGGCCGTGGCGTAGTGCCCCCTCTCGCAACGTCCGACCCGTTCTGGCGGCTGCAAACCGTCGCGCTGCGTTGTCCTCGGTCGCGCCAATACTTCTTCAGTATTGACGCTCCCTGCGTCCTCGCATCGCTCGGTTTTCGCTCGCCAGTTCCAGCCCAACGTCACGAGAGGGGGCACTGATGCCCGCCTTCCTCGTGCTGGAGGACGGCACGGTCTACCGCGGGCGCCCGTACGCCGCCCACGGGATCGCGGTCGGCGAGCTCGTCTTCACGACGTCGATGACCGGCTACCAGGAGGTGGTCACGGATCCCAGCTTCGCGGGGCAGCTGATCACGTTCACCCAGCCCATGATCGGGAACTACGGCGTCGAGGCCGACGCCTCCGAGTCGGACGGCCCGCACGCCCGGGCCGTCATCGTCCGGGAGGGCCGAAACGCTGCTCCGGGCGGACGCACGGGCTTCGCCGACTGGCTCGCTGAGCACGGCGTGGTCGGCCTTCAGGGGATCGACACCCGCGCGATCACCCGCCGGCTGCGGGACGGAGGCGCGGTGCGCGCTGCCGTCTCGTCCGGGACGGCGACCGTCGACGAGGTCCTGGCCGCCGTCCGTGCAGCGCCGGGCATGGCCGGCCAGGCGCTCGCGGGCCAGGTGTCGCGCCCGGCTGCGCAGACGTTCCCGGCCGAGGGCGCCGAGCGGGCGCATGTCGTCGTCCTCGACTACGGCGTCAAGGGCTCCATCGTCCGCCTCCTGTGCGAGGCGGGGGCCAGGGTCACGGTCATGCCGTGGGACACGCCCGCGGCCGGCGTGCTCGCCGCGTCGCCGGACGGGATCCTCCTCGCCAACGGGCCCGGCGACCCCGCCGCGCTCCCGGCGTGCGTGGACGAGGTCCGCGCGATGCTCGACGCCAAGCCCGTGTTCGGGATCTGCCTCGGCCACCAGCTGCTCGGCCGGGCCCTCGGGCTCGAGACGTTCAAGCTGCGCTTCGGCCACCGCGGAGCGAACCATCCGGTGCTCGACCTCGGCTCCGGCCGCGTGCTGGTGACCGCCCAGAACCACGGCTTCGCGGTGCGCGGGCCCGAGACCGGCCGGGAGTTCACGACCGCGTTCGGGCCCGGCGTCGTCACCCACACCTCGCTCTACGACGGCACGGTCGAAGGGCTCTCCCTGCGCGACCGCGACGTCTCCTCGCTCCAGTTCCATCCCGAGGCCAGCCCCGGCCCGCACGACGCCCGCGAGGCCCTGACCGCCTTCGTCGACCGGCTCGCCGCCCCCGATCGGGCCGCCGTTGCCTAGGCGCCCCGATATCCGGTCGGTCGCCGTCATCGGCTCCGGCCCGATCGTCATCGGCCAGGCCTGCGAGTTCGACTACTCCGGGAGCCAGGCGCTGCGCGTGCTCCGCGCCGAGGGCATCCGCACGGTCCTCGTCAACTCGAACCCGGCGACGATCATGACCGACGCCGGATGGGCCGACCGCACGTATCTCGAGCCGCTCGACCTCGCCGGCGTGGAGTCCGTGCTTCGCCGCGAGCGGCCCGACGCGCTCCTGCCGACGCTGGGAGGGCAGACGGCGCTCAACCTCGCCTCGCAGCTTCACGAGCACGGCATCCTCGACGAGCTCGGCGTCGAGCTGATCGGTGCGTCGTACGACGCCATCCGGCGGGCGGAGGACCGCGAGCTCTTCGCCGCGACGATGGCCTCCGTCGGCCTGCGCGTGCCGACCAGCGTCATCGCGACCGGGATGCAGGAAGCGCGGGCCGCGCTCGCCACCGGCTCGCTGCACCTGCCCGTCGTCGTCCGGCCCGCGTTCACGCTCGGCGGCCACGGCGGCGGCTTCGCCGCCACGCCGGAGGAGTTCGAGCATGCGGTCGAGCGCGGACTGCGCGAGAGCCCGATCTCGCAGATCCTGCTCGAGGAGTCGGTCGCCGGCTGGGGCGAGTTCGAGCTCGAGGTGATCCGCGACCGCGTCGACAACGTGATCGTCGTCTGCTCGATCGAGAACGTCGACCCGATGGGCGTCCACACGGGCGACTCGGCCACCGTCGCACCCGCGCAGACGCTGAGCGACCGTGAGTACCAGGCGCTGCGCGACGCCTCGGCGGCCGTGATCCGCGCGGTCGGCGTCGAAACCGGCGGCTCGAACGTCCAGTTCGCCCTGAACCGCGACACGGGCGAGCTGGTCGTCATCGAGATGAACCCGCGCGTCTCGCGGTCGTCCGCGCTGGCGTCCAAGGCCACCGGCTACCCGATCGCGAAGGTCGCGACCCGGCTCGCCATCGGCTACACGCTGGACGAGATCCCGAACGACATCACGCGGACCACGCCCGCGGCCTTCGAGCCGACGCTCGACTACGTGGTCGTCAAGCTGCCCCGGTTCGCGTTCGAGAAATTCCCGGGCGCTGAGACCGGCCTCACGACGCAGATGAAATCGGTCGGCGAGGTCATGGGCATCGGCCGGACGTTCGCGGAGGCGTGGGGCAAGGCGATGCGGTCGCGGGAGCTCGACCACGAGCCGCGGACCGAGGGATCGGTCGCCGAGGCCGAGTGGGACCGCTTCGATGCGATCCAGGGCCGGCTCACCGCAGGCGAGGATCCGGCCGGCCTGGCCGCCGAGTCCGGCGTCCATCCCTGGTTCGTCGACGAGTGGGAGCTCGTCGCCCACGCCGAGCGGATGCTCCGCCGGACGCCCGTCGAAGGCCTGGTCGAGACCGACTGGCGCAGGCTGAAGGCGCTCGGCATGGCCGACGCCCGGATCGCGGCGCTGGCCGGATCCGACGAGGCGACCGTCCGCCGGCTGCGCTGGGCGGCGGGTGTGCGGCCGGTCTACAAGGCGGTCGACTCCTGCGCGGCTGAGGTCGAGGCCCAGGCGCCGTACTTCTACTCGGCCTACGAGCTCGAGGACGAGCTTCCCGAGCCGGCCCGGCCGACCGTCATCATCCTCGGCGCCGGCCCCAACCGGATCGGCCAGGGCATCGAGTTCGACTACTGCTGCGTGCAGGCGGTGCGGACGTTCCGCGAGCTGGGCTACGACGCCGTCATGGTGAACTGCAACCCCGAGACCGTCTCGACCGACGCCGAGACCTCCGATCGGCTCTACTTCGAGCCGCTCACGATCGAGGACGTGCTCGAGGTGGTCGACCGCGAGCGGCCCGTCGGCGTCGTGGTGATGTTCGGCGGGCAGACGCCGCTTCGGCTGGCGCGCCGCCTCGAGGAGGCCGGCGTCCCCATCCTCGGCACGCCGTTCGCCGCGATCGACATCGCCGAGGATCGCGACCGGTTCGGCACGATCCTCCACGAGCTCGGTCTCAGGGCGCCTGCGTGGGGGACGGCCGCGAACGCCGACGAGGCGGCCGAGATCGCCGGCCGCGTCGGCTACCCGGTGCTCGTGCGCCCGAGCTACGTCCTCGGCGGCCGCGAGATGCGCATCTGCTACGACGAGGCCTCGCTGCGGGCGCGACCGGTGCAGCCCGGCTCGCTGATCGACCGCTTCGTCGAGGACGCGATCGAGGTCGACGTCGACGCGATCTGCGACGGGGCCCGCACGCTGATCGGCGCTGTCATGCAGCACGTGGAGGAGGCCGGCGTCCACTCCGGCGACTCGACCTGCGTCATCCCGACGATGTCGCTCGGCGAGCGCGTCGAGGCCGAGATCTGCCGCCAGACCGCCGCGATCGCCGAGGCGCTCGGGGTGCGGGGGCTGATCAACGTGCAGTTCGCGGTCAGAGGCGAGGAGGTGTACGTGCTCGAGGCCAACCCGCGCGCGTCGCGAACGGTGCCGTTCGTGTCGAAGGCGACCGGGCGCGACCTCGTGGACGCCGCCTGCCGGGCGGCGCTCGGGCTGGCGGTCGACCTCCCCGAGACGACGGGCGGCCACGTCTCGGTCAAGGCGGCGGTGCTGCCGTTCCAGCGCTTCGCCGGCTCCGATCCGACCCTCGGCCCCGAGATGCGATCGACCGGCGAGGTGATGGGCATCGGCCCGGATCTGCCCACCGCCTTCGCGAAGGCCGAGCGCGCCGCGGGCCGTCCGCTCCCGGCCGACGGCACCGTCTTCCTCTCGGTCTGCGATCGCGACAAGCCGGCGGTGCCGATGCTGGCCGCGCTCCTCCAGTCGCTCGGGTTCGAGCTCGTGGCGACGGCGGGCACGGCACGCGCCATCTCGCGCATCGGCATCCCCGTGGGGACGGTGCACAAGGTGACCGAGGGCTCACCGAACGTGGTCGACCTCATCCGCGCCTCCGGCGTCCAGCTCGTGATCAACACCCCGGCCGGGCGGGGGGCGCGCACCGACGGGTACGAGATCCGGGCCGCTGCGATCGCCCACGGCATCCCGTGCATCACGACCATCGCCGGAGCCTCCGCGGCCGTCCAGTCGATCGCGCAGGCGCGCGACACCGAGCCGGTCGCGCTTCAGGACCTGCACGGCCTGGAGGCCGTCACGGATGCTCCCGCGGTCGCGTAGCCTCGCGGTCCAGGGCGTCGAGCCGGCCGGCGCCTACACGCTGCTTCGGCTGCGGCGCGACGGCATCGACGCCGGCGTCCCGGGCCAGTTCTTCATGCTCGCGGCCGACCCGGCCCCGGCCGACGCGTACCTGCCCCGGCCGATCTCGGCGGCGTGGGCCGACGAGGACGAGCTGGCCTTTCTGCTCGACATCCGCGGCGCCGGCACGCGAGCTCTGGCCGCAGCCCGGGCGGTGAGCGTCCTCGGCCCCCTCGGCCGCGGCTTCGATCTCGCCCCGGGGCCGGCGCTCCTCGTCGGCGGCGGCATCGGCGCGGCGATCCTCCCGTGGCTGGTGCGCCTCCTGCCCGGCGCCCGCGTCCTGCTCGGCTTCCGCACCGAGGCGCACGCCGTGTGCGCGGGCCTGGTCGATCCGGACGCCACGGTCGTGATCGAGCCGGAGCTCGTGACCGAGCCGCTGGCCCGGCTGCTCCCGACGTTCGAGGGGACGGTCTACGCCTGCGGCCCGGACGGCATGCTGGGCGCCGTGGCCGCGCTCGCGGCGGAGCACGGTGTGGCATGCCAGCTCGCGATGGAGGCCGCCATGGCCTGCGGCTTCGGGGCCTGCCACGGGTGTGCGGTCAAGATCGACGGGCGCTGGAAGCGGCTGTGCGTCGAGGGCCCGGTGGTGGAGGCGAGTCGTGCCGTCGCTTGAGACGACCTTCTGCGGCGTCCGCCTCGAGTCGCCGTTCGTGAACGGATCGGGGACGCTCGACGCCCTCATCTCGGGCACGCTCGGGGTCTCGGCGTTCGTGACCAAGACGGTGACGCTTCACCCGCGCGAGGGGAACCCGCCGCCGCGGATCGCCGAGACGCCGTCGGGGATGGTGAACTCGATCGGCCTTGCGAACCCCGGGCTCGAGCGCTTCGCCGAGGACGACCTGCCCCGGCTCGCCGAGCTCGGCATTCCCATCATCGCGAGCGTGGGCGGGTGGTCGCCGGACGAGTACGCCGCGGCCGTGGCCCGGATCGGCGCACACCCGGCCGTGGTCGCGGTCGAGCTCAACGTGTCGTGCCCAAACGTCGAGTCGGGCTGCATCTCGATCGGTACGGACGTGGCCGAGACTCGCTCGCTCGTCGAGCGCTGCCGCGACCAGACCGACCTCCCGATCCTCGCCAAGCTCTCGCCGAGCGTCACCGAGATCGAGGCCATCGCCACCGCCGCCGCGGAGGGCGGCGCACACGGCCTCGTCCTCATCAACACGCTGCGCGGAATCGCGATCGACCGCACGACGCTGCGGCCGCTTCTGGGCGGTGGCGGAGGCGGCCTCTCCGGTCCGGCGATCAAGCCGGTGGCCCTCCACGCGGTCTACCACGCCCGCGCTGCGACCGGCCTTCCGATCATCGGAATGGGGGGTGTCGCGGGAGCCGCAGATGCCAGCGAATTCCTGGCCGCCGGCGCGACGCTCGTGGGCATCGGCACCGCGCTCTTCCGCGACCCCGGAGTCGTCGAGCGGGCGTCGGCCGACCTCCTCGCCGACCTCGAGCGCCGGGGGGTGAGCGGCCCGGAAGAGCTCGTGGCGGTCGCCCATCCACCTACCTCAACCTCAAGTCGAGCTTGAGCGTCGTGGGGCGAAATTCCGCCTATTCAGGCGGTTCTTTTCCAGTTGCACACACCTCGGCCATGGGTATAATCGCCCCCTACGATGACGCCGGCCACCCTGTCCCACACCCCCTCCCGCTCGCTCGATCAGCGGATGGAGGCGCTCAACCGGGCGAACCAGATCAGGGTCAGGCGGGCGCAGCTCAAGCGCGATCTGAAGGCCGGGCGGGTGCGAATCCACGACGTCATCGCCGAGCCCCCCGAGGAGGTCCTGACCGCCAAGGTCTACGACGTCCTCATGGCGGTGCCGCGGCTAGGCCGGGTCAAGTCGACCCGCCTTCTCACCCAGTGCCGCATCAGCCAGTCGAAGACGGTCGGCGGCCTCTCGGATCGCCAGCGCGGCGAGCTGCTCGACCTCTTCCGCTCCTGAGACCGGCGGGACGGCGCCGGCCGTGACCGGCCGGCTCTTCGTCGTGTCGGGCCCGAGCGGCGTCGGCAAGGGCACGGTCATCGCCAAGACCCTGCGCCGGGTCCCGGCGCTCGAGCTCGCGACCTCGGCGACGACCCGGCCGCGCCGCCCCGACGAGGCCGACGGTCGCGAGTACCACTTCCTCGCGGAGGCGGACTTCCAGCGGCGCGTCGAGGGGGGCGAGTTCCTCGAGCATGTATCCTACGCAGGCAATCGCTACGGCACGCTTCGCAGCGAGGTCGAGCGGCGACTCCGAGCGGGCCGGGACGTGGTGCTCGAGATCGAGGTGGTCGGAGCCCGCGCGGTCAAGCAGCAGATGCCGGAGGCGGCATTGGTGTTCATCGCCCCGCCGGCGGTGGCCGACCTCGAGGCCCGCCTGCGAGGGCGCGGCACAGACTCACCCGAAGAGATCAGTGACCGGCTCGAGATCGCGCGCCGGGAGATGGAGGCACAACCCGAGTTCGACCATGTGATCGTGAACGACGACGCCGAGCGCGCGGCCGACCAACTGGTGGCGCTGATGGGCTCGGCTCATGAAGACGAGGAGCACGCATGATTTACCCCAAGATCGACGACCTGCTCGCCAAGGTCCCCAGCAAGTACGCGCTGGTGATCGCCGCCGCGCGGCGCACCCGCCAGATCAACGACTACCACGGCCAGCTCGGCGAGGGCAGCTTCGAGAGCTTCGCCCCGCCCCTGGTCGAGTCGCGCTCGAAGAACTTCCTCACGATGGCGCTCGAGGAGATCGCGGCCGGGCAGCTCAAGGTGACGATGCCCACCAAGGCGTCGCTCAAGAAGTAGCTCGACCGGGTGCGAGGGGCGCGACTCACCGGCGCGGCCGAGTTCCGCGAACGGGCGCGTCCGCTCCTCGAGGAGGACGAGCTTCGCCACACCGTCCCGCTGGGTGTGCTCTCGACGCTCGAGCGTGACCGTGGCCGGTACGCCGAGCATCACCTGTGGCTCGTCGAGGACGCCGGCGCGGTCGTCGCCTGCGCGATGATGACGCCGCCCTTCCGCCTGCTCGTCGCCGGGCAAGACGGCGCGGCGCTCGACGAGCTGGTGGCGACAGTCATGCGCGACGGCCCCGACGTCCCCGGCGTGAACGGGCCCGTCCCCGAGGCCGATGAGTTCGCGGCGCGCTGGGCAAGCGCGACCGGGGCGGCGACCCGGCTGGCCAGGTCCATGCGGATGTACGCGACGGCCGCCGTCACGGCCGTGTCGCCGGCCGAAGGGGCGATGCGCGCGGCCGGCGACGCCGACCGCGAGCTCCTCGCCGAGTGGGCGCACGCGTTCGCGTTCGAGACGGGGCTCCACGAGGGGCCCGCCGAGATCGCCCGCTCGATCGACGCGCGCCTGGGCGGCGACCCGGGCATCGTGGTGTGGGACGCAGGCGGTGAGCCAGTCGCAATGGCCGGGGCGAGCGTCTCGTCGCCGCGGATCGCCCGCGTCGGTCCGGTCTACACGCCGCCCGAGCACCGCCGCCGCGGCTACGCAACGTCGCTCGTCGCCGCCTGGACGGACGAGCTCCTCGGGCGGGGTATCCGCCGGTGCGCCCTCTTCACCGACCTCGCGAACCCCACCTCGAACTCGATCTACCAGACGGTCGGCTACCGCCCGGTGACGGACGCGGTCGAGATCGACTTCGTCTAGCCCGGGGCACCGGGGTCAGACCCCGCATCGGTCCGCGTTGCACTTCGGTCACGCGTGCGCGACGAGTCGCCCGCATGCCGGCTCGCGTCAAACCGTGGTCTGCAACGCAACCGTCACGTCTGCGTTCCCGTCGCCGATGCGGGGTCTGACCCCAGCGTCCCGGACGGGGCCAGGCCCCATTAGGTTGGGTGGACAAGCGAGTAACGAGTCGTGGCGACGGCGAAGACCGCGCTCTTCGCCGTCGCGCGGCAGACGGTCGCCACCCTTAAGGAGGGGGCCCGCGGGGGAACCCTGGGTTCCCCCGCGTATCTGCCACACTACGAGCATGATCCTGGTGGGGGTGTGCGGCGGCATCGCGGCGTACAAGAGCTGCGAGCTCGTCCGGCTGCTCGTCAAGGACGGCCACGACGTGCAGGTCGTGCAGACCCCCGACTCGCGGAGGTTTGTCGGCCCGACCACCTTCGCCGCGCTCTCGCGGCGGCCGGTGCTGATGGACGGCGGCGACGACGTGTTCCCGCACCTCGACGCCTCGGCCGTCGCCGAGCTCCTCTGCATCGCGCCGCTCTCGGCCACCACGATGTCGCGGATCGCCCACGGCGAGGCCGCCAACGTCCTCACCGCGACGGCCCTCGCGTTCACCGGGCCGATCGTGGCCGCCCCCGCGATGAACCCGCGCATGTGGGAGGACGAGGCGACGAGGGCCAACGTCGAGCTCCTCGAAGCGCGCGGGCTGGAGCTCATCGGGCCGGGGACGGGCGAGACCGCCGAGGGCGAGCTGGGGGTGGGGAGGATGGCCGAGCCCGAGGAGATCGCCGCGGCGGTGCGCGCGCGGCTCGCCGCCGGCCGGTCGATGGCGGGCCTCCGCGTCCTGGTGACGGCCGGAGGCACCCGCGAGCCCCTGGACGCCGTTCGCTACATCGGCAACCGGTCGTCGGGCCGGATGGGTGCGGCGGTCGCCGACGAGGCTGCCCGGCGGGGCGCGGACGTGACGCTCGTCCTGGCCGCGGCGACCGCTCGGCCGTCGGCACCGATGCGCGTCGTCGAGGTCGAGACCGCGGCCGAGCTCGAGCGCGCGACGGTCGCCGCCGCGGCCGGCGCCGACGTCATCGTGATGGCGGCGGCCGTCTCGGACTACCGGCCGTCCGACCCCGCGGACGGAAAGCGCACCAAGTCCGGTGACGTGTGGCACGTGACACTCGAGCCGACCGCCGATATCCTCGCAGGGCTGGGGGCGGCGCGGAGGCCCGCGCAGGTGTTGATCGGGTTTGCGGCCGAGCACGGAGTGGGCGGCGTCGCCCGCGCCCGGCAGAAGCTCGAGCGCAAGGGCGCAGACATGATCGTGATGAACGACATCAGCCGCCGGGATATCGGGTTCGACTCGGACCACAACGAATTGACGCTCGTGACGTCAGATCGAGAGATCGGCGTCTCCCGCCGCAGCAAGCGCGCCTGCGCTGCCGCGATCTGGGACGCCGTCGCATTACCGGCCCGTACGGGTGCCGAGCCCGCCCGGGCGTGAACGACCCACCCCGACCAGAGAGGATCCGCCAGGTGGAAGCGCAGCGCCAGCCAGAGTCCCCCCTCCCGGAGGACATCGCCGCTGCGGCAGATGTCGCCGGGCGGGTGATCCAGAACGTCTCCCGCGTCATCCACGCTCCCCGGTCGCTGATCGAGCGGTGCGTCATGGCCGTCCTGTGCGAGGGCCACGTCATCCTCGAGGACTTCCCGGGCGTCGGCAAGACGATGCTCGCCAAGTCGATCGCCCGCTCGCTGGACTGCGAGTTCGCGCGCGTCCAGGCGACCCCCGACCTGCTTCCCTCCGACATCACCGGCGTCTCGGTGTTCAACCTCCAGGGGAACGAGTTCGAGTTCAAGCCGGGGCCGGTGTTCGCGAACATCGTGCTCGTCGACGAGATCAACCGCGCGTCGCCGAAGACCCAGTCGGCCCTGCTCGAGTGCATGCAGGAGGTGCAGGTCACCGTCGACGGCACGACCCACAAGCTGGCGCGCCCCTTCACGGTGATCGCGACCCAGAACCCGATCGAGTACGAGGGCACCTTCCCGCTCCCCGAGGCCCAGCTCGACCGGTTCACGATGCTCCTCACGCTGGGCTATCCCGAGGTCGACGCCGAGTCGAAGATGCTCGCCGAGCACGCTGCGAACGAGCCGCTCGAGGACCTCGAGCCCGTGTCGACGGCGACCGAGATCGAAGCGGCGATCGCGGCGGTGCGGCGGGTCTTCGTCGAGGACACGCTCCACCGCTACGTCGTCGACATCCTGAACCACACGCGCACCGACACGCGGCTCGCGCTGGGCGCCAGCCCGCGGGCCGGCATCGCGCTCCTTCGCGTCGCCAAGGCGCACGCGGTCGTCCGTGGCCGGGACTACGTCGTCCCCGCCGACGTGAAGGACGTCGCGACCGACGTCCTCACCCACCGGGTCATCCTGGCGCCCGAGGCGCGAACCGCCGGCGTCGATGCGGCCGACTCCATCCGCGAGGCGGTGGAGCGCACCCGGGTCCCCGTATGACGCAGCGCGGCCGACGGGTGATCTGGCTGGCCCTGGGGCTGTACATCGCCGCCTGGGGGTTCGGGACCGATGCGATGTTCCCGGTCGCGGTCGGGCTGGCCCTGGCTCCGGCGGTGGCGTGGGGATGGGTGCGCCTGCTCGACCGGCCGATGCGGCTTCGCCGCCGGGCCGGCCATCTCGAGCTCGTCGAAGGCCAGTCGTTTGCGGTCGGCCTGGAGGTGAGCGCCGACGGCGGGCCGCTGCCCGGCCGGGCGGTAGTCGTCGACCGAGTGGGGGAGCGGCCGGTCCCGACGGAGGTCGTCCGCACCGGGCGCATCCTTCGCGGCCGCTACGAGGTCGCCTCGGCGCTGCGGGGCCGCTACCGGCTCGGCGGCGCCGAGCTGGTCATCGGCGACGGCTTCGGGCTCGCCGAGGCTCGGATCGCCCTCGACCGCTCCGACGAGGTGATCGTCTACCCGCGGGTGTATCCGCTCGAGGGCCTCTTCACGGACGCCGGCGGCTCGTCGGGCGAGCACGGGCGGGCGCTCCTTCACCGAACGGCGGGCTACGACCTGCACTCGATCCGCGACCACCAGCAGGGCGAGAGCCTGCGGCGCGTGCACTGGCGCTCGACGGCCAAGCGGCGAAAGCTGATGGTGAAGGAGCTCCAGGACACGCCGCGCGACGAGGCATCCGTGCTGCTCGACGGCGACGCCCACGCCGTCGCGGGCGAGGTGCCCGAGTCGACGTTCGACTATCAGGTACGGGCCGCGGCATCGCTGCTCCACCGGCTCGTCGAATCGGGCCAGCGCAGCTCGCTCGTGATCCACGGCGCCGCCCACACCCGCATCCGCGTCGGCGACGCGGGCGGGCAGTGGCCGACGGCGCTCGGTGCGCTCGCCGGCGCCCAGCCGGACGCGCCCCGGTCGCTCGCGACGGCGCTCGGCGAGAGCGCCCACGCCCCCACCAGGGTCGACGCGGCCCGCGTGTACATCGTCACGGCGGCCATGTCGGCGGCGCTCGCCGAACGGCTGCTCGGGCTGCGATCGGCGCAGCGCGACATCGCGCTCGTGTGGGTCGATGCGCCCGACTTCGCCGGGAACGGAGCCGACACGGCCCAGAGCGCGGCGGCGCTCCGCCTGACCCGGTCCGGCGTTCCGATGGCCCGGATCCGGCTCGGCGACGATGTGGGCCGGGCGCTCTCGGCGCCCACGCTCCGGCTGGTGGTGGCCAGTGCCTGAGCGGCGGACGGGGTGCGCGATCGTGGCCGTGGCGCTGATCCTGTACGGCGGCGGCCACTGGTCCCGCATGGAGAGCCCCACGCTCGCCTTCTCGTGGATCCTCGCCCTGACCGGGCTCGCGATGGTGCCCGCGCTCGTGTCGTGGAGCGGCCGGCCGCGGCTGGCCTGGCTGGTCGCGCTGCCGGCGGTGAGCATCGTCGCGATCGGGCTCGTGACGGGACTCTGGCCTTGGCGCTCGCATCACGGCGTCTATCCGAGCGCCGTCACCGGCATCCTCGACGACGGCGCGCACTCCTGGTTCACGGCGCACACGCCCTTCGACGCCGGCCGGTTCGCGGCAGTCGACCGCGATCTCAAGCTGGCGTTCTTCGCACTGGCCGCGATCCTGGCGTGGGCGCTCATCTGCCGCGGGTGGGCGCTGGCCGCCGTCGCGGTCGGGTTCCTGCTGTTCGCGCTCCCGAGCACGGTGGTCGATCTGTCGGCCGGAGGCGTCCGGGCTGCGCTCTTCCTCGGCCTGGCGCTCGGCGCGCTCTACGTCACCGGGGAACGGCTGCAGCGATCGGGCGCGGCACCCCAGGCCGCCCTCCTCGGCGCCGGCGCCGTCGTGGCGGGCCTGATCGTCGGCGGCGCGCCCGGTGTCAGCAAGGATGCCTTCCTCGGATGGCAGAAGTGGGATCCGCTCGCGAAGCCGGCCAAGCGGGTCAACGTGCAGTACGTCTGGGACCAGACCTACAAGCCGCTTCACTGGCCCAAGAAGCGGACCGTGGTCATGGAGGTCAACTCGCCGGTCCCGCTCTACTGGAAGGCGACCGTGCTGACGACGTTCGCCGACGACCGCTGGGCGGAGGGCGGCGAGTCGATCCCGCTCGCGAACCAGGTGGGCGGCTCGTTCCTCGTCCCGCCGGGACTGCTGCCGCCGAACGTCGTCACGGCAGACCTGACCGACTCCGTGAAGATCAGCGTGAAGGTCGACGCCCTGGCCGATCCGCACCTCATCGGCACCGGCCAGGCGATGCGCTGGACGCTCCCGTCCGACCTCCGCTCGTACGTCCAGACGGACGGCGGCGTCACGACCACCAACGTGCCGCCGCGCGGCGCCACCTACTCCGAGACCGCGTACACGCCCAACCCGTCGCCGACCGATCTCGCGTCGACGGGTACTGCATACCCGCCGGACATCTCCTCCGGCATCACGGTCGGCGGAACGCTGATCGCGCCGTTCAACTCGGGGAAGCCTCCGCTCGGCACGCCCGTTCCCGCCGACTACCTCGACGCGTCGAACCACGTGTGGCGCGCGTCGGGCGCAGACAAGGCCAAGACGCCGTACACCGCCGCGTTCCTCGTCGAGCGGTATCTGCGCTCGGGGCCGTTCGCGTACGACCTGACGCCGGGGCTCCGGAAGGGCGTGCCGCCGCTCGTCGACTTCATGGCCCGCGCCCACCGCGGGTACTGCCAGATGTTCTCGGGCGCGATGGCGCTCGTCCTTCGACTGCACGGGATCCCCGCTCGGGTCGCGGTCGGGTTCACCACGGGCAGGCCGCCGCAGAAGCCCGGCGATCCCTACGTGGTGATGGACCGGAACGCCCACGCCTGGGTCGAGGTCTTCTTCCCCGGCTACGGCTGGATGCCGTTCGAGCCGACCCCGACGCGCACGCTGACCCAGACGTACTCCTCATCGAGCGTCGCGTTCGCGAAGGCGACGACGGGAGGGGGGCGTACGAACCTCCCCCCGGATGCCGTCGCGGCCCTGAAACTCTTGGGGTCCAAGGAGAAGCCGAACCTCAGGGGCCAGCTGTTCAAGCAGGTCGGTGAGCACGGGCACGGCGGGGTGAGCTCGCCCGTCGCCCCGTTCGTCGATCGGTCGCGAGGGAACGGCCAGTTCGTGCGATGGGCGTTCTCGGTCGCGGTGATCGTCCTGATCGGGATCGTCCTGTTCAAGATCCTCGCCGCCCGCTGGCGCTACCTGCGGCGCGGGCCGCGCGCACAGGCGACGGCCGCCTACCACGACCTGGCGACGTTCGTGGGCGACCAGGGCGTCCCCGTGCGGCCCGGCTACACGTTCGAGGACCTGGCCGACCGCGTCGAGCACACGTTCGGCGTGCCGACCACCGCGTTCGCCCTCGCCGCCAGCCGCGCCCGGTACGCGCCGATCGGACGAGCCCGCGCGGCCGAGGCCGAGATGCGGCGCGAGCTGCGCGGCGTGAAGCGGGGGGTGCGCGAGCGGCTGAGCTCGCGGGAGCGCGCGACCGGTGCCGTCCGCCTGCGATCCGTGCTTTCCGCGGCGTCCCGGCGGGAATAGGCTGGGAGTCGGCTCATCGCCGGGGGCAGCGGGCCGATGATTCGATGATGGAGAGCGAGGACACCTACTCCCTGTTCCAGCGCGGCCGGGCCCACATGCAGGCCGGCGACAACGCCCAGGCGACCGTCTCGCTCGAGAAGGCCAAGCGGCGCGAGCCCGACAAGGCCTCGATCCGCGAGGCTCTCGGCGTCGCCTACCTGCGGCTGCACCGCTACTCCGAGGCGGCCGCCGAGTTCGAGCACATCCTCGACTCAGCCCCCGCGAACCACTACGCCCACTACTGCCTTGGCCGCTGCCTGGTGCGGATGGGCGAGCCCTCGAAGGCGGCCGGCCACTACAAGATGGCGGCCTGGCTCCGGCCCGAGGTGACCTACTACCAGGAAGCGCTCGCCTCGCTCCAGTAGCGGCTCAATCGCGGATGACCCAGAAGAGCGCGGCCGGGCGCTGGCCGATGTTGCGCCAGCCCGAGATGCCGGAGCGGTCCGCAAGGAGCGCCTCGCCCTGGCGGAGCACCGGCCGCCCCGCCGTCGTCATGACCTGGACGAGCCCGCCGATCACCGCCACGACCTCGACGCCCTTGTGCGGGACCTGCGGCGAGGCGTCGGCGCCGGGCGCCAGCCGCACGAGGTAGACGCGCATGCCCGTCTCGGGGTCGTCGAGGAGCGGGATCGGCATCCCGGTCGGCTGCGCGGCCGGGTCGTCGCGGCGGCCGAGCCGGTATCCGGGCGCGACCTCGCCCCGGAGCAGCTCGTCGACGGTGATCCCAAGGCCGGCCGTGAGCTCGAGGAGCGTCTCGAGTGAGAGGCCGCGCTGGCCGCGCTCGGCCTGCGAGATCGCGCTCGCCGAGACGCGGGCCAGACGGGCGAGGTCGGCCTGCGAGAGGCCGCGCTGGAGGCGCACCGCCCGAAGCGCTGTCCCGAGCCTCGCCGCGGCGGGAGCCCGCTCGAGCGCCGGCCGGCCGTCCTCGCCGACCCGGCAGCGGTACACGCTGCCCTGCACGCCCACCGGCCGGCCCTCGGCCTTGGCGATCCGGAGCCGGCCGTCGCGGACGACGATGATGCACTGGGTCACGTCCTCGACCGCCCGCCGCACGGGCTCGAGGCGCTCGCCCTGGGAGAGCGACCAGTAGGCGATCGCACCCACCTCGAGCAGCATCGGGCAGCAGCGGACGAAGAAGCGGCGGGCGCCGTCGACGCCCCACCGGTCGGCCATCGCGTCGAGCGAGTCGAAGACGAGCAGGTTGCGGCGGTCGGGCCGGCACGTCCGCAGGACGGCGTCGAGCAGCGGCGCGGGCCGGTCGAGCGGGCCGCCGGCCGCCGCGTCGATCGCCTCGAGCCCGGGCACCGCGGCCTCGCCGAGCCGGACGTGTGCTGCATAGTCGTAGGTCGCGGCCTCGCCGACGATCGCGTCGACGAACGGCGAGGCGTCGTCGCCGTCGGACTGCCAGACGACGTTGTCGCCCCAGTACAGGCCGTCGAGCGCCTCGTCGAGGTCGGGAACGCCGGTGCTCGGCCCGGAGGTGTGAAGCCCTGCTTGCGGCATCGCGGCCGGGGGCGAGTCTATCAAGCATCGCTGTCGAGAACTCGAAATGTCGCGAGCACCGCTTTATCGTGGGATGCCGATGCGAAGCGTGATCCTGACTCTCGACGGTGCGGTGGCCGACCGCGCCCTCCCGATCGTCCGCGAGACGGCGCGCCGCCATGGCGCAGGCGTCGTCCTCGTGCAGGTCGGCGAGGCGACAACCGAGCTCCACGCCCTGGTCGCGGCCCTCCGCGACGAGGGGATCGCGGCCGAGCTCGAGATCCACGCCGGATCGCCGGCCGCTGCGGCCGACGTCGTGGCCGAGGTGGCCCGCCGGCGCGGCGGCGGGCTGATCGTCGTCGCAACAGGGCGGCCGCCGCAGGCCGATCACACGCCCGCCCCCGGCCTCACGCGCCTGCTCCTTCGAGCCGCGTCGTGCCCGGTCGTGGCCGTTCCCGCCGCGGCGTAGGCAGGCTACGGGCTCTCGAGCCAGATCGTGACGGGGCCGTCGTTCACGAGGGCCACCTGCATGTGTGCGCCGAACCTGCCCTGCTCGACCGGCACGCCCAGGTCGCGGAGAGCGGCGGCGAACGCGTCGACGAGTGCATCCGCCTCGTCCGGCGCCGCGGCGGCCGTGAACCCCGGCCGGTTGCCGCGCGACACGTCGCCGTAGAGCGTGAACTGCGAGACCGCGAGCACCGCGCCGCCCGTGTCGAGCACCGACCGGTTCATCCGGCCGCCGTCATCAGGGAGCACCCGCAGCCTCGCGACCTTCCCGGCCATCCAGGCGGCGTCACCGGTCGTGTCGCCCGCTCCGGCCGCGACCAGGACGAGGAGGCCGGCGGCGATCTCGGCGATGGTCTCGCCGGCCACGTCGACCGACGCTTCGGAGACCCGCTGAACGAGCGCGCGCACGGCTCCGGAGTTTCTCACCATGCGGGATCCGCTGCTAGACTTCGAGCCAGATCGAGACGTAAAGGCTGGTCGTCGAGGTGGGTGCGAACCCGCCTCTTTTTTCGCCTCCGATGAACCATTCAACACGCATTCAGCACGAGATCGAGTCGACTCTGGCAACACGTGTGCCGGACGTCGAGGTCGTGCTCGCAGAGCGGCCGTCGCCCGGCCAGCTGCGGGTCGTCATCGACCGCCCGGGGGGCGTCGACCTCGACCTGTGCGAGCGCGTGACCCGCGAGCTCGCACCGCTCCGGGAGCAGTACGCACTCGAGGTGTCGTCGCCGGGGCTCGACCGCCCGCTCGTGAAGCCCGACCACTACCGCCGCGCCGTCGGCGAGCGGGTGGCCGTGCGCACCGACGCGCCCATCGACGGCCGCCGCCGGTTCGACGGCGAGCTGCGATCGGCCGACGACGCCGGAATCGAGCTTGATCAGGACGGCGACGCCGTCCGGATCCGCTACGCCGACATCCGGCGCAGCCACGTGGTCTATGAACCATCAGGAGGAAGGCCGTGAGCAAGGAGATCCTTGAGGGCGTAAGGCTCGTCGAGAAGGAGAAGGGCATCGAGCCCGGCACGCTGCTCGCGGCCATCGAGGACGCGCTCCTCGCCGCCTACCGCAAGATGCCCGATGCGCGCCATCCCGTGCGCGTCGACCTCGACCGCGAGACGCTCGACTTCACCGCATGGTCCGTCACGCCGCAGGCGTGGGACGCCTACCTCGAGGCCCATCCGCACCACCAGATCCTCGCGGAGGCGCCCCCCGACGAGTCGGACATCGTGTCCGCAACCGACGAGCCGGCGCCCGACGAGGAGCCCGAGCCGGAGCCCGAGATCGAGTGGGACTGGTTCGCCGACGACGTCCTCGTCGACGTCACGCCCGAGAACTTCAGCCGCATCGCCGGCCAGACGGCCAAGCAGGTGCTCCGGCAGCGCATCAACGAGGCCGAGCGCTCGATGATGTACGACGAGTACGCAGACCGCGTCGGCGAGATCGTCACCGGGATCGTCCAGCAGGACGACCACCGCTACGCGTTCGTCGATCTCGGCCGGATGGAGGCCATCCTCCCGGGTTCCGAGAAGGTCCCGGGCGAGCGCTACGAGCAGGGCAGCCGCATCAAGGCGGTCATCATCGAGGTCCGCTCCGAGGGCAAGGGCCCGCAGGTCGTCCTGTCGCGCCGCTCCGACGAGCTGATCCGCCAGCTGTTCGAGCTCGAGGTGCCCGAGATCGCCGACGGCCTCGTCGAGATCCGCGCGGTGGCCCGCGAGCCCGGCTACCGGGCCAAGATCGCGGTCGAGTCGAAGACACAGGGAGTCGACCCCGTCGGCGCCTGCGTCGGGCCGCGCGGCTCCCGCGTGCGCATGGTCGTCTCGGAGCTGCGGGGCGAGAAGATCGACATCATCCCGTGGAACGACGAGCCCGCCCGGTTCGTCGCCAAGGCACTCGCCCCCGCCAAGGTGCGCGAGGTGTACGTCGACGACGAGCACCGCCAGGCGACGGTCGTCGTGCCCGACGGCGAGCTCTCGCTCGCGATCGGCAAGGAGGGCCTGAACGCGAGGCTCGCCCACCGGCTCACGGGCTGGCGGATCGACATCGTGTCCGAGACGGAGTACTACGCCGAGGAGGCCGACTCGACGTATACCGGCGTGGATGCGGCCGACGAGGACGAGTTCCCCGGCCGCTGCGTCGCCGTCACGTCATCCGGCAAGCGATGCCCAAATCAGGCACTCGACGGAAGCCGCTACTGCGGCGTTCCAGCTCACAGGGAGCTGGCAACGGCCGAGGAGGCGGCTCGGTAGTCGGCCGCGCGCCCGTCCGCCAGTGCGCCGGCTGCGGCAGGCGCAGCCAGCAGTCCGGCCTGGTGCGGCTGTGCGCGGTGGGTGGGGCCGTGGTGATCGATCGCGAACGGCGCCTCGGAGGGCGAGGCGTGTACCTCTGCCCGAGCGCGGCGTGCGCGGGTCAGGCCGGGCGGCGGGGCGCTCTCGCCAGAAGGCTAAAATGCTCGCTTACTCTGCCCGCCGACCTGGCGGAGCAGGTGCGGTTGGAGCGGCCGGAGGGCCGCGTGGAAGGATTGACGTAGTGGCGAAGAAGACGGTCGAACCGGAGAAGCCCAAGGAGACCGAGAAGGCCGCGGCCGACACCCCGGCTGAGGCTCCGGCCGAGCCCGCCGCCGAGGGGGCCGTGCCCGACGTCGTCGACGACGACGAGGCGCGGCGCGTCTACGGCGAGAAGGCCGCCGCCCCCCAGGCGGACGCCGGCCAGCCCAGCCGCCATGCCCGCCCACAGCGTGGGGCATCGCCGCGCGGCCGCCGCCGTGTCGTGATCGACGCGCAGGCCGGCCGCCGTCCGGGCCAGCGGCGCGAACGGGGCGCACCGCGCCAGGAGCAGCGCCGCGAGCCGGAGGTGCCGACCGGTCCCGTCAAGGTCCCATCCGGGATCACCGTCAAGGACCTCGCCGAGAAGCTCGGCGTCTCGCCGGCGAAGATCATCACGCTCCTGATGGCGGCGAACGAGATGGTGCAGATCACGCAGTCGCTGAGCGACGAGGCCGTCGAGCTGATCGGCGGCGAGCTCGAGCGTGAGATCACGATCAGCCACGCGGCCGACGAGGAGGCCGAGGAGGTCACGTTCGAGGATTCCGCCGACGAGCTCAAGGACCGGCCGCCTGTCGTCACGATCATGGGCCACGTCGACCACGGCAAGACGACCCTCCTCGACGCAATCCGCGAGTCGGCGGTCGTCGACACCGAGGCCGGCGGCATCACCCAGCACATCGGCGCATACCAGGTCGACGTGCCGGACGGGCGCAAGGTGACGTTCCTCGACACCCCGGGCCACGAGGCCTTCACCGCCATGCGCGCCCGCGGCGCCAAGGCGACGGACGTCGCCGTGCTGGTCGTCGCCGCCGACGACGGCGTCATGCCGCAGACCGTCGAGGCGATCGATCACGCCAAGGCCGCCCACGTGCCGATCGTGGTCGCCGTCAACAAGATCGACCGGCCCGACGCCAACCCGGAGCGGGTGCGGTCGGAGCTCGCGAACCACGGCCTCCAGCCCGAGGAGTGGGGTGGAGACACGATCTTCGAGGACGTCTCGGCGAAGGCCAAGCAGAACCTGGACGGGCTCCTGAAGTCGATCCTCCTCCAGGCGGACGTGCTCGAGCTCAAGGCGAACCCGGATGCAGAAGCTTCCGGCGTCATCATCGAGTCGCGCCTCGACGTGGGCCGCGGCCCCGTCGCGACGATGCTCGTGCAGCGCGGCACCCTGCGGGTCGGCGAGGCGATCGTCGCCGGCGACGCATGGGGCAAGGTGAAGGCCCTGAACGACCACAACGGCAAGCGGGTGCGCGAGGCCGGGCCGGGCGTGCCCGTCGAGATCCTCGGATTCGACCGGCCGCCGCCGGCAGGCGAGGTGGCGCGGGTCGTCGAGAACGAGCGCGTGGCCCGTCAGACCGCCCAGCAGCGCGCGCAGCGCGTGCGCGCCGAGCAGCTGGCGAAGCGCACGTCGTCGGTGAGCCTCGAGGACTTGTTCTCGCAGATGCAGGAGGGCGGCATCCAGGAGCTGGCCCTCATCATCAAGGCCGACGTGCAGGGCTCGGTCGAGGCGGCGGTCGACGAGATCGCAAAGATTCGCCACGACGAGGTGTCGGTTCGGGTCATCCACTCGGGGGTCGGCGGGATCGTGGCGTCGGACATCATGCTCGCCGCCGCGTCGAACGCGATCGTGGTCGGCTTCAACGTCCGCCCGAACGCCGAGGCGAAGGCGCTGGCCGAGCGCGAGGGCGTCGACATCCGCACGTACCGCGTGATCTACAAGCTGACCGAGGACATCCAGCAGGCGCTGCTCGGCATGCTCGCGCCCGAGCAGGTGGAGGAGGTGCTCGGCGAGGCCGAGGTGCGCCAGATCTTCCGGGCATCCCGGATCGGCACGATCGCCGGGTGCATGGTCACGCAGGGCGTCATCCAGCGCGGCGCGCAGGTGCGCGTCGTCCGCGACGGCACCATTGTCCACGACGGCCGGATCGACACGCTGAAGCGCTTCCAGGACGACGCGCGCGAGGTGGCGCAGGGGTTCGAGTGCGGCCTGACGCTCGAGAACTTCAACGACGTCAAGGAAGGCGACGTGCTCGAGGTCTACGCCGTCAAGGAGGTCGCGCGCACCTCCTAGGTGTGCGCGCCCGGCCGGCGGTATCTAGCCCAGCACGTCGATCAGGGCGCCGGTCGACTCGTCGGCCGCGCGCAGGACCTGCGCGTTCGCCTGGACGGCCAGCGGCTGCCACGTCGATTCGACGAGCGCGTCGACGTCGAACGGGTCCTGGGCGATCCGGTCGGCGTCGTCGTCCAGCCGGCGCTGCGCGGCGAGGATGCCCGAGAGGGCCGACGAGTACGCGTTGGTAGCGCCGATCTGCATCTCTCTCACCATGGCGCACGCGCTACGGTTTGTCCATGTCGTCGGGGTTCGTGGGCATCCTCACGTTTGACCTGCACATGCCCGACGGCGCGTCGCTCAAGGGCAAGCGGCGCCACCTGCTCCATACCAAGGCGCAGCTCGAGCGCCGGTTCGGCGCGTCGGTGGCCGAGGTCGACCTGCACGACCTGTGGCAGCGGTCGCGGCTCACGATGGCCGTGGTCAGGCGCGACCACTCCGCCGCCCGCCAGGCCCTGGACGACGCCGAGCGCTACCTCTCGGCGCAGGAGTACGAGCTCGTCGCCTGCACGCGCACCGTCATGAGCCCGGAGGACGACCTGTGAGCGACCGGATGCGGAAGGTGAACGAGGCGCTCCGCCATGTCCTCGCCGACGGCGTCGAGAGCCTCGCGGACCCGGGCCTGGGCTTCGTGACGGTGACCGCAGTCAGGGCGTCTCCGGACCTCGGGCGCGCCGAGGTCTACGTGAGCATCCTGGGCACCCAGAAGCGCCGCACATCCAGCCTGCGGGCGCTCGATCGGGCCACCGGCGTGCTCCAGGGACGTGTTGCAAAGGAGCTTCACCTGAAGCGCACTCCGCAGCTTTCCTTCCACTATGATGAGACTCTCGACCGGGCGATGCGGCTGAACGAGATCATGGCCCAGGATCGCTCCCCACAGGCCGAGCCCGACCCCGAATGACCGACATCGCACCCGAAAGCGACGCGCACGCTGCCGTCGCAGCACTCGCCGCGGCCGACCGCGTCCTGATCGCGACGCACGAGAACCCCGACGGCGACGCGATCGGATCGATGACCGCCGCGGCGGCGGGCCTGCGCCAGCTGGGAAAGCAGGTGCGCATGTACCTCGAGCCGGCGTCGACGATCCCGCACGAGGTGAGCTTCCTCAACACCGACGGCCTGGAGCGCGACATCGACCCGGCCGAGATCGAGGGGTGGACGCTGCTCGTCGTCGACTGCGGCAACGAGCGCCGGCTGGGCGAGATCCACGAGGCGCTGCGCTCGAGCGCCGGCTGCGTCGTCGACGTCGACCACCACCACGACAACAGCCGGTTCGGCGACGTGAACGTCATCGACGGGCATGCGTCGTCGACGGCCGAGATCCTGGCGCGGATCTTCGACGGCCTCGGCGTCGAGATCACGCCGCAGATCGCAGAGGCCCTGTACGTCGGCCTGGTCACCGACACGGGCCGGTTCCAGTACCGCACGACGAGCCCCGAGGCGCTCCGGCTCGCCGCCCGGCTGGTCGAGGCCGGCACCGACGTCCACAAGGTCTTCGAGCGCGTGTTCGAGTCGGTCCAGTTCGGCAAGCTGGCGCTCCTCGGACGGGTGATCGACCACACGGTGCCCTACTACGGCGGGCGCCTGCTCGTCTCGCATGTGAGCCGCGAGGATCTGGCGCTCGTCGAGGGCGACGAGGCGACGACCGAGGGGCTGATCGATCATCTGCGCGCCGTCGAGGGCGTGCAGGTCGCGGGCCTCATCCGTGAGCAGGTCCCGCTCCCCGACGGGACGATCACGCCCAACCGGGTCTCGCTCCGGTCGCGAGGCCTCATCGACGTCTCGCAGATCGCCCGCAAGTCGGAAGGCGGGGGCCACAAGCAGGCGGCGGGCTTCTCGCATCCCGGCAGCGTCGACGACATCCGCGAGTTCATCGTCACCGAGGTCGCCGCGCAGCTGGAAGAGCCGGCCGCCTAAGCGTGCCCGATGGCGCAGCTCACGGGCCTCGTTCTCGTCGATAAGCCCGCCGGGCCGAGCTCGTTCGGCGTCCTGCGATCGCTGCGACCGGCGCTCGGGGCGAAGCTGGGGCACGCCGGGACGCTCGACCCCTTCGCAACGGGGCTCCTGCTCGTCCTGGCCGGCCGGGCGACCCGACTGGCGACGTACCTCTCGGGGCTCGACAAGCGCTACGAGGCCGTCGTCCAGTTCGGCGCTTCATCGACCACGCTCGACCCGGAGGGAGCGCTCGAGCCGACCGGTGCCCTGACGGATGCGGACGCGGTCATCGCCGCGGCCGCCGGCATGACCGGCGATGTGATCCAGGCGGTGCCGGCGGCATCGGCCGTCAAGATCGAAGGCCGGCGCTCGTACGCCCGGATGCGGGCGGGCGAGGCGGTGACGGCGCCGCCACGGCCGGTGAGGATCGACCGGCTCGCGGTCGAGGGGTTCGACGAGGCGACCCAGCGCGCGACGATCGCCGTCGAGTGCTCGAAGGGCACCTACGTCCGCCAGATCGCCGCTGACCTCGGCGAGGCCACGGGTGCCGGGGCGTACTGCCTCGCGCTCCGCCGGACCGCGGTGGGCCCGTTCGACGTCTCGGCCGCCGCACCGCCGGCGACCGTCCTGGACGAGCCGACAGGCCCATGGTTCCTGGCGCCGGGAGCGGCCCTTCCGCACCTTCCCATCCGCGATCTCTCGTCCGTCGAGGCCGACGACGCCCGTCACGGCCGCGGCCTCGAGTCGCACGGCGAGACGGGGCCGGTGCGGCTCGTGACCGGGGAGGAGCTGCTGGCGATCGGCGAGCCGCGAGACGGCCGCCTGCGACCGGTGGTGGTGCTCGGGTGATCGTCCGCCAGAGCCTCCTCGACGTCGAGCCGATCCCGCGCGCGGTCGCGATCGGCAGCTTCGACGGCGTCCACACCGGCCACCAGAAGGTCATCGGCTCTGCGGTCGCGGCCGGGGCGGCCCGCGGCATGCGCTCGGCGGTCGTGACGTTCCACCCGCACCCGCTCGAGGTGCTCCGGCCCGAGCTGGCACCGCCGGAGCTCTCGTCCCTGGCCCGCAAGGCGGCGCTCGTCGAGGAGCTGGGCCCCGACGAGCTGATCGTGATCCGCTTCGACGCGGCCTTCTCGCAGATCTCCGCCGACGACTTCGCCGACCACGTCCTGCACGACGCGCTCGACGCGCGGCACGTGAGCGTGGGGGAGAACTTCCGGTACGGCCACGGCGCACGCGGGACGACCGAGACGCTGGCCGAGGAAGGAACGCGCCTCGCCTTCGACGTTGAGGTGGTCCCGCTCCTTCGAGCGGGCGACGAGCCGGTGTCGTCCTCGCGGATCCGCGGCCTCCTGGCCGCCGGCGAGGTCGAGGAGGCCGGGAGCCTCCTGGGCCGCCCGCCGTGGCTCGAGGGCGCCGTCGTCCGCGGCGACGGCCGCGGCCGCGACCTGGGCTTTCCGACGGCCAACCTTTCGCCGCTGCCACGAACGCCGCTTCCCGCCACCGGCATCTACGCGGGGAGCGCGCACCTGCCCGGCTCCGACCACCTCGCCGCCATCAGCATCGGGTACAACCCGACCTTCACCGACAGCCGTGACGCGGTCCGGATCGAGGCCTACCTGCTGGACTTCGACCGCGACATCTACGGGTCGCCGATCCGGCTCCAGCTGACGCACAGGCTGCGGGACGAGCTCCGGTTCGACAGTGTCGACGCGCTCGTCGAGCAGCTGCATCGCGACGTCGAGCGCACCCGGCAGCTCGCGGGCTGAGCATCGGCTCCGCCGAGAGGACGACATCGGATCCTCCCTGGGGCCGATGCGCATGGAAGACGCGGGGCCTAGCGTCCGTCGGGAGGAGAACACCTTTCGCCGATGCGCACTCCGACCCTCACCCAGATCCCGCCGACCGACGTCGTGGTCGTCCCCGCCTCCTTCGCGCTGCTGCCGATGCTGACGGTGGAGGAGAACGTCCTGCTCCCACTCCGGCTGGCGGGCCTCGTGGCCGATCCGGCGTGGGTTCGTACCGTGCTTGAGACGCTCGAGCTGGACGGCTGCGCTGACAGGCGGCCGGGTGACCTCTCACGCGGAGAGCGGCTTCGGGTGGCACTCGCACGAGCGCTCGCGATCCGGCCGGCGACGCTCGTCGTCGACGACCTGACCGGCACGGTCGACTCCGTCACGAGGCACGGAGCGATCCGAACGCTACGGCGGATTGCCGGCGACCTCGGCGTCTCGGTCGTGCTCGCAGCGCGCGACGCAGCCGATGCCGGGCTCCCCGACCGCATCCCCGGCGATGCGGCCTAGTAGTCGAACCGTCGCCCTGCCGACCGCGAATGCTCGAAGTGCCGACGTGGGGTTATCCGAACTCCGGACACCTGCCGCCCGTATGGGCCGGCGAGCCGCGGCGAGGGAAGCTGCGATGACCATGAGCCCACGCTCACTCATCACCGCCATCGGAACGCGCCTCCCGCGCGGGTGGGGCGATCTCGGCCGTCAGCTCGCGATCTTCGCGCTGCTCGACATGGCCTACGAGCTCTCGCGCACGCTCGCGGTGGGCGACCGGTCGACCGCGATTCGACACGCGCACTCGATCGTGAGCACCGAGCGGAGCCTGGGACTCTTCCACGAGCTCGATCTGCAGCACTGGGCGCTTCACGCCCCGTCGATCGTGATGAGCGTCGCGAACTGGACGTACTTCAACTGCCAGTTCACGCTGACGTTCGGGTTCGTGCTCTTCGTCTACCTGCGCCGCAACGAGTTCTACCCGCGGCTTCGGAACCTGATCGCGACCGTGAACCTGATCGGCCTCGCCGGGTACATCCTCTATCCGGCGGCCCCTCCCCGCATGCTGACCGACCTGGGCTTCGTCGACTCGCTCAACCAGACGGGCGTCAACCACCACTCCGGCCTGATCGCGATGCTCTCGAACCCCTACGCGGCAATGCCGTCGCTGCACACCGCCTACGCGATCACGGTCGGCTCGACCGGGTTCCTCATGACCCGCAACCGCCTCCGGTTCGCATGGATCGGCTACCCGGCTCTGGTCGTCTTCTCGATCGTCGTGACCGCCAACCACTTCTTCCTCGACGCGATCGCCGGCGCGGGTGTGGCCACCACCGCCTTCCTGCTCGTCTCCTCGCCCCGCATCCGCCGCGTCGCTGCCGTCGCAGCAGTGGCCGTCGTGGCAGGGCTCGCCGGGATCCGCGCCGCACGGATCGGCGGGTCGGCGTGGGGCGCCCTTGATGGTGCAGCCGTGAGCCTGCTCGCCTTCGCCGTCCTGGCGAACCTGGCGTCGGTCGCGGCCAAGATCGCCGTGTGGCGCCGGACGCTGGCCGTGACGCCGGACGGCGCCCGGATCCGCCATCGCGATCTGACTCCCGCCGTCTTCATCGGCTTCCTGGTGAACACGATCGTCCCCGCCCGTCTCGGCGAGGTCGCCAAGCTCGCGATTCTCGGCCGGCGGACGCGGGAGCGCGGCGTGGCCGTCCCCGCCGGAGCCCTGGCGGGATCGCTGGCCGCCGAGCAGATCGTGCTGGCAGCGGCGCTCGTGCTCGTCGCCGCCGCAAGCACCGTGGCGTCGTCGTCGGCGCCCGTGTGGGTGCTCGCGACGCTGGCGGCGATGTCGGCGGCCGTCGTCGTCCTGGCCGCCTCTGCCGCCCGGCTCGAGCGGGTCGCGACCCGGCTCCCCGGCCGCGCCGGCCCGATCGCCGCCGACGCGCTCGCCCACGCGCGGGCTGCCTTCTCGGGCCGCGACCGCGGCCTGGGCGCCCTGGGGCTGGGAATCGCGTCCTGGGCGTTCCAGATCGCCGGAATCGTGTTCACGCTCCAGGCGTTCGGCCTGCCGCACTCCATCCAGGCGGCGTCCGCGGTCTTCGTGGCCTCGACGCTCGTCGGGATCGTCCCGCTCGTACCCGGAAACGTCGGCGTGTTCTCGGCCGCCGTCGCCGCGGCGCTCGCGCCCTTCGGCGTCGGCGCGGCCGAGGCTGCGGCCTTCGGCCTGGCACTCCAGGGCGTCGAGGCGCTCCTGAGCGTGGCCGCCGGCGGCCTCTTCCTCGCCTTCGAGGGGCTGTCGCTCGCCGAAATCCGCCGCGAGGTGCGCCCGCCGAAGCCGCAGCCCGCCGTCGCAATCGCCACGGCGCGCAGCGAGCACCGGCCTGCCACCGCGCTCGCGGCCTAGCTTCCCCACCGAGCTGGATCGTCCTGTTCTTCTATCCGCGCGACTTCACGTTCGTCTGCCCGACCGAGCTCGTGGCGTTCGCCGAGCTGTCGCACGAGTTCGCCGCCGAGGACGCCGCGGTCGTCGCGGCCAGCACCCACCGCGGATGGTTCGAGAGCGACCCGATGCTGGGCCGGATCGCCTTCCCGATCCTCGCCGACACGACCCACGCGCTGAGCGAGGCGTCCGGCGTCCTGGTCGCCGACGGATCGGCCCTCCGCGGCACGTTCCTGATCGACCCGGACGGGATCGTCCGCGCCTCGACGGTCGTCGACCAAAGCGTCGGCCGGAACGCCGAGGAGACCCTCCGGACGCTCCAGGCGCTTCGCACCGGCGAGCTCTGCCCGGCGGACTGGCGCCCGGGCGCGCCGACCCTCAAGGCGGCGTAGGCGGCCTCAGGCGGCGATTGGCCGCGGTGAGAACCCGAGGCTCTCGAGCGTCCGTCGCAGCCCGTCCTCGAGCGAGATCCTCGGCTCCCAGCCGAGGATCTCGCGGGCCCGGGTGATGTCGGGCTGGCGCACCTTGGGATCGTCGGTCGGAAGGCCCTCGAAGACGATCTCGCACCCGGTGCCGGTGAGGTCGCGGATCCGCTCCGCCAGCTCGATGAGCGTCATCTCGTCGGGGTTCCCGACGTTCACCGGCAGATGCTCGTCGCTCATCGCGAGGCGGAAGAGGCCTTCGATCAGGTCGTCGACGAAGCAGAACGACCGTGTCTGGGAACCGTCGCCGAACACGGTGAGCGGCTTTCCCTCCCGGGCCTGGCGCAGGAACGTCGGGATCGCCCGGCCGTCGTGCTGGCGCATCCGGGGCCCGTACGTGTTGAAGATCCGCGCGATGTGGGTGTCGACGCCCTGCTGGCGGTGGTAGGCCATCGTCATCGCCTCGGCGTAGCGCTTGGCCTCGTCGTAGACCCCCCGCGGGCCGACGGGGTTCACGTTGCCCCAGTACTCCTCGCGCTGAGGGTGCACCTCCGGGTCGCCGTAGACCTCCGACGTCGAGGCGAGCAGGAACCGGGCCCGCTTGAACTTGGCCAGGCCGAGCGCGTTGTGCGTGCCGTAGGAGCCGACCTGGAGCGTGGCGAGCGGCAGGCGCAGGTAGTCGACCGGGCTGGCCGGCGAGGCCAGATGGAACACGGCGTCGACCGGCTCCTCGATCGAGATGAACTCGACGCAGTTGTGGTAGCGGAAGTCGAACGCGTCCCCGCGCAGCGACTCGATGTTCTCGAGGCTGCCGGTGTCGAGGTTGTCGAGGCAGATGACGTGCCAGTCGCGGGCCAGCAGGTACTCGCACAGGTGCGACCCCAGGAAGCCGGCTCCGCCGGTGACGACCGCAGTGCTCACGACGCCGCTACTGTAGCCAGCCGTGAGCGACCCGGGCGCTGGAACCGACGTCGTCCTCGAAACCGAGCGGCTCGTGCTGCGCCGGCTCGTCCCGGGAGATCTCGATGCGCTCGCGGCGATCCAGCGCGATCCGGAGGTCATGCGGTTCCTCGGCGGGCCCCGCAGCCGCGCCCTGACTCGGGAGCGACTCGGGTGGATCATCGAAGCCGAGCGCGAGCACGGCTACGGCCTCTGGGCGACGACCCTGCGGGCCGACGCGACGCTGATCGGGCGCTGCGGGCTGATCGTCCAGGACGTCGACGGCGTGACCGAGCACGAGATCGCCTACCTGCTCGGGCGTGGGTGGTGGGGGAACGGCTACGCGACCGAGGCGGTCGCCGCGATCCGAGACCATGCCCGCTCCCAGCTCGGGCTCGGCCGCCTCATCTCGCTGATCGATCCTGAGAACACCCCCTCCAAGGCCGTGGCGCTGCGGATCGGCATGCAGCACGAGCGCGACCTCACGTTCGAGGGCCGCCCGACGTCGCTCTTCGCCCTGGGCAGCCCGGCCCGGCCGTGACGCCCCGCTGCTAGTCTGCCGAGCGGCCTCACCGCGGACGCACGCGTCTTGCCCGCGTGCGTCTGGGATGCAGGCGCCTCAACACTACGGCAAGGAGGATGGGCGCATGCCGCTCACCCAGGACCAGAAGACCGAGCTGATCCACAAGTTCGGCGCGAATGAGAAAGACACGGGCTCGACCAAGGTCCAGGTCGCCCTTCTCACGACGCGTATCAGCGAGCTCACCGAGCACCTCAAGGTGCACAAGCACGACCACCATTCCCGGCGCGGCCTGCTCAAGCTGGTCGGCCGGCGGCGGCGGTTGCTGAACTACCTGCAGAGGCACGATCTGGAGGGCTACCGGGCACTCATCAAGGAGCTGGGCCTGCGCCGGTAGGCGGGCCGAGGAAGAGAGACAGGAAAATGAGCATTGCAGTAGAGCCCGAGGCCACCCGCCTCACCGCCACGATCGGCGACAAGGAGATCTCGTTCGAGACAGGAGCGGTCGCCAAGCAGGCCCACGGCGCCGTGCTCGTGCGGCAGGAGGGCACGGTCGTCCTCGCGACCGCCGTCGGCCGCACCGAGGGGCGCGAGGGGGCGGACTTCTTCCCGCTCACCGTCGACGTCGAGGAGAAGATGTACGCGGCCGGCAAGATCCCCGGCGGCTTCTTCAAGCGCGAGGGCCGAGCCGGCGAGAAGGCGATCCTGACCGCGCGGATGGTCGACCGGCCGATCCGGCCGCTCTGGCCGAAGGGCTACAAGAACGAGGTCCAGGTCATCGTGACCACGTTCTCGGCCGATCAGGTGCACCCGCACGACATCCTGGCGATCAACGGCTCCTCGGCGGCGCTCATGCTCTCGCCGATGCCGTTCCTCGGCCCGGTCGGCGCGGTTCGCATCGGCCGGATCGACGGCAACCTGGCCGTGAACCCGACGCTGCCCGACCTCAAGGAGTCGACGCTCGACCTCATCGTCTGCGGCACCCCCGAGGCGATCACCATGGTCGAGGCGGGCGCCCAGGAGGTCTCCGAGGAGGAGCTGATCGAGGCGCTCGACATGGCACACGCCGAGATCAAGAAGCTCTGCCAGCTCCAGATCGAGCTGGCCGCCAAGGCCGGCCTTCCCAAGTGGGCCGACGGCGCCGTCACCGAGTCGCTGCGCGGAACGCACGCAGCGGCGCTCCAGTCGGCCATCTCCGAGGGTGGCCTCGGTGCCCTTCCCGCCGCCGCCGAGGCGGTGCTCGCGGCCGAGACGCCGGCCATCAGCGGTGCCTCGACGGACGCCGACGTCCTTCACCGCCAGCGGGTGCAGTTCGCCGTCGCGCAGCTCGTGAGCGAGGCGCGGGACGCCGCCGTCTATCCGGTGGTGAAGGCCCGGTTCGGCGACGCGATTCGCGCGCTCACCGACGCCGAGCAGGACTCGAAGGAGCTCAAGTCGGCCAAGCGCCACGCGCTCATCGAGCAGATCGCCGACACCATCGACCTGCCCTTCCCGGCCCGTGGCGACGCCGGAGACGCCGGCGGGCCGCTCGACCCGGCCGCCCGGGCCGCGGTCGTGGCTGCGACCGATCGGCTCTACAAGGAGACGGTCCGCACCAAGATCGCCGTCGAGAAGCGCCGGCCCGACGGTCGCTCCGAGAGCGAGATCCGGCCGATCGCCTCGTCGGTCAGCGTCATGCCGCGCACACACGGCTCGGCGCTCTTCACCCGCGGCCAGACGCAGGCGCTCACGCTCTGCACGCTTGGCACCGCGAAGGAGGAGCAGCGGATCGACGACCTGTCGCTCGACGAGACCAAGCGCTACATCCACCACTACAACTTCCCGCCCTACAGCGTCGGCGAGACGGGCTTCATGCGCGGCCCCAAGCGGCGCGACATCGGCCACGGGGCGCTCGCAGAGCGCGCGCTCGTGCCCGTGATCCCGTCCGCCGCCGACTTCCCGTACACGCTCAGGCTCGTCTCCGAGATCCTCGAGTCGAACGGGTCGTCGTCGATGGCGTCGGTGTGCGGCTCGACGCTCTCGCTGATGGACGCCGGCGTGCCGATCACCGCCCCGGTGGCCGGCATCGCGATGGGTCTCATCAAGGAGGGCGACTCCTACACGATCCTGACCGACATCCAGGGCGCCGAGGACCACCTCGGTGACATGGACTTCAAGGTCGCGGGCACCGAGGCGGGCGTGACCGCCCTCCAGATGGACATCAAGATCACCGGCGTCACGACCGAGATCCTGCGCTCGGCGCTGGCCCAGGCCCGCGACGCCCGGCTGCACATCCTCTCGAAGATGCGCGAGGCCATCTCGGAGCCGCGGACGGAGCTCGCCGCTCACGCACCGCGCATCACGTCGACCAAGATCGCACCCGACTTCATCGGGATGGTGATCGGCAAGGGCGGCGAGACGATCCGCTCGCTCGAGGCCGACTACGAGGTGCAGATCGACATCGAGGAAGACGGGACGATCCGCATCTACGGCACGAACGGCGAGCTCGCCGAGCAGGCCCGCCAGACGATCGAGGCGATGACCAAGGAGGTCGAGGTCGGTGACGAGTACACCGGCAAGATCGTCAAGATCACCGACTTCGGGGCGTTCGTCGAGCTTCGCAAGGGCGTCGACGGCCTGCTGCACGTGAGCCGGATCCTGCCGCAGGGCAACCGGCTCCAGTCCGCCGCGCAGGTGCTCGACCGCGGCGACCAGGTGCGCGTCGTCGTCGTCGAGGTCGACAAGGAGCGGGGCCGGATCGGCCTCACCCTCGTCGCGAAGATCGACGGCGAGAACGAGGTCCTGCCACAGGAGCTCGTGGAGGTCGCCGAGAACACCCCGCCGCCGCCCCGCGAGGAGCGCCCGCCCCGCGACCGTGACCGCGGTGGTCGCGACCGCGGCAGGCGCCGCTAGCCCGGCCGAGTCAGCCGTCGAGGCGCCGGGCTCACGCGGGCCCGGCGCCCGAGGCATCTCCCGTGCCCGAGGCGTACACGATCGATATCCACCTCGGTCCGGCCGATCTCGCGGCGGCGCTCCGCGACGACGTGCTGCGCGGCCTGACCGACACGCCCAAGCACCTGCCGCCCAAGTGGCACTACGACGCGCGCGGGTCGGCGCTCTTCGACGCCATCACGCGCCTTCCGGAGTACTACCTGACGCGCTGCGAGCGGGCGATCCTCGAGGCGCATGCGGCCGAGATCGCCACGGCCGCCGGCGCCGACACGCTGATCGAGCTGGGATCGGGGACGAGCGCCAAGACGCGCCTTCTGCTCTCGGCGATGTCGGCGGCCGGGACGCTCGAGCGGTTCGTCCCGTTCGACGTCGACGAGGCGACACTCCGTGCGGCGGCCGCCGCGATCGGCGAGGAGTATCCCGGCATCCGGGTGCACGCCGTGGTCGGAGACTTCGAGCGCCATCTGCCGATGCTCCCCGGCGGTGGCACCAGGATGGTCGCGTTCCTGGGAAGCACGATCGGGAACCTGACGCCCCCGCTCAGGGCGCGGTTCCTCGCCGATCTCGCCGGTGCGCTCGTCCCCGGCGACATGCTCCTCCTCGGCGTCGACCTCGTGAAGTCACCCGAGCGCATCCTTCGGGCCTACGACGATCCGGGCGGCGTCACCGCGGCGTTCTCGCGCAACGTGCTCCGGATCCTGAACGATCGGCTCGATGCCGACTTCGACCCCGAGGCCTTCGACCACGTCCCCCGCTGGAATGCCGCCGACGAGTGGGTCGACATCCGGCTTCGGGCGCGGTCGGCCCACGCCGTCCGGATCGCGGATCTCGACCTGCGGGTCGAGTTCGCGGCACGCGAGGAGATCCACACCGAGATCTCGGCCAAGTTCCGCCGCGACCGGCTGAGCGAGGAGCTGGCCGGCGCGGGACTCGAGGTCCGCCGCTGGTGGACCGACCCCTCGGAGGGCTTCGGCGTCGCCCTCGCGTGGCGCAACTAGCATTCCGCCCTCATGCAGCGGTACACGGTCACGACACTGGACGGCGGCGAGCGGATCGTCACCGAGCCCGTCTCGTCGGTGCGGTCGGTCGCCATCGGCATCTGGATCGGCGCCGGATCGCGCGACGAGACGAGCGGGCAGGAGGGCGTGTCCCACCTCCTCGAGCACCTCCTGTTCAAGGGCTCGGCCCGCTACTCGGCGATGGAGATCGCCCAGATCTTCGACGGCCTGGGCGGCGAGCTGAACGCCGCGACCGCCAAGGAGTACACGGTCGTCTACGCGCGCGTCCTCGACGCCCACCTCGAGACGGCCCTCGACGTGATGGCGGACATGCTGCTGCAGCCGCAGTTCGATCCCGGCGAGATCGACTCCGAACGGGCGGTCGTGCTCGAGGAGATCGCGATGTACGAGGACACGCCGCACGACCTCGTCCACGATCTCATCGCCAGGGCGGTCTTCGCCGGACATCCGCTCGGCAAGCCCGTCATCGGATCGGCGGAGGTCGTGGCCGGGGCGAGCGCCGAGGACATCCGCGCCTACCACCGGTCGCGCTACGTCGGCCCGAACATGGTCGTGTCGGCGGCCGGGAACCTCGAGCACGAGCCGCTCGTCCACGCGATCGAGACCCGCTTCGCGCCGCTCTCGCGCGGGCCGGACGACGCGGTCGGGGTGCGCCCGGTCTGGGTCGGCGACGCGGCGCCGCGATCGGTCTTCCAGCGCAAGGACACCGAGCAGGTGCACCTCTGCCTCGGCGGTCTCGGCGTCTCGCGATCGGACCAGCGGAGGTTCGCGGCGTCGCTCCTCGACTCGATGCTCGGCGGGTCGGCCAGCTCGCGCCTCTTCCAGGAGATCCGCGAGCAGCGCGGCATGGCCTACTCCGTCTACACGTACGGCTCGCAGTACGCCGACACCGGCCAGGTCGGGGTCTACGTCGGCACGCGTGAGGACAACCTCGCCGAGTGCGTCCGCATCATCGGCGACCAGCTCGGGCGGATGGGGGAGGGCCGCTTCGAGCCGGCCGAGCTCGCCCGGGCCAAGGAGAACCTGAAGGGCCGCATCATGCTGTCGATGGAGTCGACATCGAACCGCGCGAGCCGGCTCGGCAAGTCGGTCTTGACCGACACCGAGATCCTGTCGCTCGATCGCATCTGCGCCGAGATCGACGCCGTCGAGCCCGAGGCGATCTCGGCCCTGGCCCGCCAGCTCTTCGCGCCCGAGCGGCTCTCGGCCGCTGCGATCGGCCCGAACGAGGAGCGGTTCGCGGAAGCGGTGGCGCTGCTGAACCCGGCCCTGGCCGCGTAGCGGTACCATCGCCCACCGTGATCAGGGTTGCTCTCTCCGGCGCGACGGGCAACGTGGGCCGAGGGCTCGCGGCGGCGATCGAGGCCGCCGACGACCTCGAGCTCGCGGGGCAGGCGGCGCCGTCGCTCGGCGTCAGCCTGACCGAGGTGCTGCAGCGCGGCGCCGACGTCGCGGTTGACTTCACGATCCCGGATGCCGCCGCGGCGGCGTGTGAGACGGCGATCTCGGCCGGCGTGCCGCTTGTCCTCGGGACGACCGGGCTCACGCCCGCTGACCTCGCCCGCTACGGCGATCACGCCGCCGGGCACGGCGTGCAGCTCTTCCACGCGGCGAACTTCGCGGTCGGCGCGATCCTCATGATGCGGTTCGCCGAGGAGGCGGGCCGGCTCATGGATCGGTGCGAGATCATCGAGCTCCACTCCGACACGAAGCGCGATGCGCCGTCCGGCACGGCGCTGGCGACGGCCGAGCGCATCGGCGGCGACCCGCCGATCCATTCCGTCCGCTTGCCCGGCCTGGTGGCCCACCAGGAGGTCATCTTCGGCGCGCCCGGCCAGACGCTCACGATCCGCCACGACACCAGCTCGCGTGAGGCCTTCGTGCCCGGTGTGCTTCTCGCCGTCCGCCGCATCCAGAGCCTCCCGCCCGGGCTGACGGTCGGCCTGGAGACGCTCCTGTGAGGAGCCCAGAGCCTGTCCGGGACCTCGATTGGGGCCCGGCCGAGGCCCGGGAGCTGACCGGCGCCATGCTCGACCTGTGGGCCGAGCTGCTCGAACGGATGGGCGAGCTCCCGGTGGCGCCGATGGCCACCGCGGGTGACGTGGCGGCCGAGATGTCGCTCCCGATCCCGGAGGCGCCACTCTCGCCGGATGAGATCGCCGCGCTCCTGCGGCCGCTCGTCTTCGAGCACTCGGCGCTGTGCGGGCATCCGGGCTTTCTCGCCTACATCTCAGGGTCGGGGACCGTGCCGGGCGCGGCGGCCGACCTGCTCGCCGCGGGCCTCAACCCAAACGTCGGCGGATGGAGCCTGTCAGCCGGGGCGACCGAGCTCGAGCTGCACCTCATGCGGTGGATGGCAGGACGCTTCGGGCTTCCCGCCGGTGCGGGCGGGCTGATGACGAGCGGCGGCGCGGCGTCCAACTTCGCCGCCCTCAAGGCCGCGCGTGACGCGCGCGCCCCCGGTGACGTTCGGGCCGACGGCATCGACGGGCTGAGGCTCGTCCTCTACGCCTCGCAGGAGGCCCACGCCACGATCGCCGAGGCCGCCGACATGATGGGCATGGGGGAGCGGGCCGTCCGCTCGATCCCGACCGACGAGGGGTACCGTATGCGCGCCGGCGAGCTCGAGCGCGCGATCGCGGACGACCTCGCGGCCGGCATGCGGCCGTTCTGCGTCGTCGCCACGGCCGGCACCACCGCCACGGGTGCGATCGACCCCCTCCGGGCGATCGCCGGCATCTGCGAGCGGCACGGCCTGTGGTTGCACGTCGATGCGGCCTACGGCGGCGCGGCCGCCTTCTCGCCGCAGCTACGGCCTCTGCTCGACGGCATCGAGCACGCCGACTCGATCTCGTTCGACCCGCACAAGTGGCTCTACACCCCGCAGCCGAGCGCGTGCCTCCTCGCCCGCGATCCGCGCACGCTCCGGGCGGCGTTCTCGATCGACGCGGCCTATGTGCGCGAGGACGCCGAGATGTCGGGCCGCGGCGTCAACATCGGCGAGCTCGGGCCGCAGTGGTCGCGCGCGTTCATCGCCCTCAAGGTGTGGATGTCGCTCGCGGCGCACGGGACGGAGGCCTACGCGCGCCGGATCGCCCACGACGTCGAGCTCGCCCGCTACCTGGACGATCGCGTCCGCGAGCACCCCGACCTCGAGTCGATGTGCCCGGTCACGCTCTCGATCGCCTGCTTCCGTTACGCGCCGGACGGGGTCGACGACGCGACGCTCGACGCGCTGAACGAGCGCCTCATGATCGAGATCCGCCGCGACGGCCGCACGTTTCCCTCCAACGCGGTGCTGGGCGGCCGCTACTGCCTGCGCGCCTGCTTCGTGAACCACCGCACCGAGGCCGACGTCGTCGAC
Organism: uncultured Actinomycetes bacterium; assembly: GCA_963809325.1. Taxonomy (GTDB): domain Bacteria; phylum Actinomycetota; class Thermoleophilia; order Gaiellales; family JAICJC01; genus JAICJC01. Next base: position 863,108 of record CAWEIZ010000008.1, on the reverse strand, counting down.
GACCTGGTCGACGCAGCGGTGTCGCTCGGCAGCGGGCTTCTCACGTCACTGCACTGAGGCGACGGCGTCGCCGACGGCCACCTCGCCGTCGCTCAGCACGTCGGCGCGCAGGCCTCCACGGTGCACAAGCCCGCTCAGGACCCCGTCCTGTGTCACCGACTGCAGGTGCGCACACGGCTCGCACAGCTCCACGCCGCGGCAGCGAACGGCTCCGACCGTGAACTCGCGTCCCACCAGCATGTTGAGGTCGATCCCGCGGGTCAGCACCTGGCGGCGCGAATCCGCAGCCGAGAGCCGGATCCCGGTGTCGGCCTCGAGACCCTCGAGCGCCTCGCTCGCGATGAGCGTGAGCGCCTCGCCCGCGCCGGCGCCCGCCTGCGCGTAGTAGCGGTCGCCCTCCAGGCCCCGGCCGGAGAGGAGGCGTGCGCGTTCCACCGCCACGGCCGGCGATTCAGAGGTCTCGCGGACGTTGATCGCTTCGACATGACCCTGCACGGCCGAGAGCATAGCCCGCGGCCTCCGGTACACTTCCGGTGTGCAAACGGGCATCGGATCCCTGCTCACGGCGATGGTCACGCCGTTTGCGGCCGACGGATCCCTGAATCTCGACTCGGCTCGGCGGCTGGCTCACCACCTGGTCGACACCGGCTCGGACGGCATCGTCGTCTGCGGCACGACGGGAGAGGGTCCCACCGTGACGGACCGCGAGAAGCTCGATCTGCTCGAGGCGATCGTCACCGAGGTGGGGGCCGGGTCGACGGTCATCGCCAACACCGGCAGCTACGACACGCACCACTCCGTCGCCCTCACCCGATCCGCGCTGGCGACGGGCGTCGACGGCTTCCTCGTCGTCACTCCGTACTACTCGAAGCCGCCGCGGGCCGGGATCGTCGCGCACTTCAAGGCCATCGCCGACGCGGCCGACGGCCGGCCGGTGATCGTCTACAACATCCCTCAGCGGGTCGTGCTGAACCTCGAGCCGGACGTCCTCGCCGAGCTCGGGCGGATCCCGAACGTCGTCGCTGTGAAGCAGGCGACCGCCGACATCGACCAGGCCCGCCGGGTCGTCGAGGAGACCGGCCTCGTCCTCTACGCCGGGAACGACGATCTCGTGATGCCGTTCCTCGAGCTGGGGGGCGCCGGCGGCATCTGCGTCGCCTCGCATGTCGCGGGACGCCAGATCCGGCACATGATCGATCTGGCCCACCAGGGCGACATGGCGGGGGCACGGGCGGTCGACGAGTCCCTTCACGACCTGTACGCGGGCCTTGCCGTGACGACCAACCCGATTCCCGTGAAGGCGGCCCTCAACCTGCTCGGGCACGACGTCGGCGGCCTGCGGCTCCCACTCGTTGCGGCCGACGCTGCCGAGACCCGGGTCGTGGCCGCCGCGCTCGAGGCCTCCGGCATCCTGGCGAGAGCCTAGGCGATGCCTGAGCCGGTCAGGATCATCCCGCTGGGCGGGCTGGGCGAGGTGGGCAAGAACATGACCGCGTTCGAGCACGGCGGCCGCATGATCCTCGTCGACGCGGGCCTGTCGTTCCCACGCGCGGAGCTGCTCGGGATCGACCTCGTGCTCCCCGACTTCTCGTACATCGCAGAGCACGCCGACATCCTCGACGCCGTCATCCTCACGCACGGCCACGAGGATCACATCGGCGCGCTGCCGTACCTCTTCCGCGAGATCGGCACCCAGGCCGAGGTGTGGGGGACACGGCTGACGCTCGGGCTCGTGAAGTCGAAGCTCGACGAGCACGGCCTGCTCGTCCACACCGAGCTCGTCGAGATCGACCCGGAGGGCGGCCGCACGCGCGTCGGCCCGTTCGACGCCGAGTTCGTGCGCGTGACGCACTCGGTGCCCGACGCGGTGGCGGTCGTCCTGCACACCGAGTACGGCGCGATCGTCCACACCGGCGACTTCAAGCTCGACGAGACGCCGATCGACGGGCGCACGACCGACCTCGCCCGCCTGCGCGAGCTGGGCGACGCGGGAGTCGCGCTCCTCATGGCCGACTCGACGAACGCCGAACGGCCGGGGCGGACGCCGTCCGAGCGGACCGTGGGCGCCGTGCTGCGCGACATCGTCCGCCAGAGCCCGGGCCGGGTGATCGTGACGTCGTTCGCCTCGCACATCCACCGGATTCAGCAGGTGATCGACGCGGCCAGCGCCTGCGGCCGGATCGTGTCGGTGGTCGGGCGGTCGATGAACCGCAACCTCAACATCGCCCGCAACCTCGGCTACGCCACCGTGCCCGACGACCTCCTGGTGAAGCCGCGCCGCCTCGACGAGTTCATGCCGCACGAGACGCTCATCCTGTGCACGGGCAGCCAGGGGGAGCCGCGCTCGGCGCTCACCCGGATCGCCTTCGGCGACCATCCCGCCGTCCAGATCTCGTCGAGCGACACCGTCGTCGTGTCGGCCCGGGCGATCCCCGGGAACGAGGTGAAGGTGCACGAGACCGTGAACCGGCTCTGCCGGCTCGGCGCGACCGTGCTCACCGAGGACACGACCTACGTGAACGCCTCCGGGCACGCGGCGGCCGACGACCTCACGACGATGATCGAGACCGTCCGGCCGCGCGCGTTCATGCCGATCCACGGCGAGTACCGGATGCTCCAGGCGCACGTTCGGCTCGCCGAGCAGGCCGGCGTTCCGGCGCACGCCACGCGGATCGCCGAGAACGGGACGGTGCTCGAGCTCGACGCCGACGGCCTGGCGGTCGTCGGGCAGGTCGAGGCCGGAACCACGCTCGTCGACGGGATGAACGTCGGGTCGGTGCGCGACGTCGTCCTGCGCGACCGCCGCCACCTGGCGTCCGACGGCGTCCTGATCGTCGTTGCCACGATCGCCGCCGACACGGCCGAGCCCATCGCCGAGCCCGAGATCATCGCCCGCGGGTTCATCGAGCCCTCGGACGACGGCAACATCCTGCTCGACCAGGCCCGCGAGACGGTGGAGCGCGTCCTGCGGGAGTGCCAGGCGCACCGCACCACCGAGGTCCACCTGGTGCAGCAGGAGCTGCACGACGCCCTGGCGGAGCTCGTCTCGAACGAGACCGGCAAGCGGCCGATGGTGCTCCCCGTCGTCGTCGAGGTCTAGGCACGGGGGGAGCAGGCTCCCCCCGTGAGCCCCCCACGTCCGACTCGCTACGCTCGTGCGAGGTGGGGAGCCAAGCTCCCCACCTCAGCCGAAGCACCGTGAGCCAGCTACTCAGCCCGAAAGCACTCAAGCGCCTGCGTGCACACGCCGAGGCGCGGATCGCGGCCCTCGACGCGCCGGGCATCGCTGTCGCCGTCACCGACGCCCACGGCGTCGAGTCGCTCCTGGCGGTGGGCCACGCGGACCTCGCGGGGACGCTGCTTCGCCTCGACCACCGGCTCGAGATCGGCTCCATCTCGAAGTCGTTCGCCGCGATCTGCGCGCTTCAGCTGGAGCGTGAGGGGGCGCTCTCGCTCGACGACGAGCTCGTGCGGCACGTGCCGTGGTTTCGGGTGAGGGGAGGGCACGGGCCGATCACGCTCCGCCACCTCCTCATGCACCGGTCGGGACTGCCGCTCGGTGCCGAGCCCGGGCCGTCATCGCCCGCGCACATCGCCGAGCTCGCCGACGCCGAGACCGAGTGGGAGCCGGGAGCCCGGTTCTGGTACTCGAACGTCGGCTACGACGCGCTCGGGTACGCGCTCGAGCTGTGCTCCGGCGTCCCGCTCCCCGAGCTGATCCGGCGGCGGGTGCTCGAGCCGCTCGGGATGCACGCCTCTCGAGCGCACATCGACGCCGAGGATCGCCGCCTGCTCGCCGACGGTCACGAGCGCTACTACCCACACCTGCCGCGGCATCCGAGCTACAACCAGCTTGCCACCGCCCCCTTCTCCGTCTCCGAGGGCGCCTCGGGCAGCATCGTCTCGACCGCCGGTGACATGGCCCGGTACGTCCGCCACCTGCTCGGCCGCGGGCCGGCCGGATTCGACGAGATGATCGAGGGGCTGCCCGACGACGACGGCGTCCCGTACGGCCTGGGCCTCGCGATCACCGACCGCAACGGCCATCAGGTCGTCGGCCACTCGGGCGGCATGGTCGGGTACGTCGCCCAGATGCTGTGCGACATGGACGCGGGCGTCGGCGCCATCGCGCTCTCGAACGGCCCCGCCGGCGCCCGCACCGTCGCCGAGTACGCCCTCGACCTGGCCCGGGCCGAGCATGAGGGCGCGCCGCTGCCGGATCCGCCCGGCGACCCCGTGGTCGACCTCTCCGCCTACGCCGGCCGCTACGGGCCGATCACCGTGTCCGAGTCGGGCATCGAGGCCGGGGGGCTCGAGGGCACGCTCTTCGAGCACGCCCGGGACACCTACTCCACCGACCACCCCGAGCTGTGCGAGACCTTCATCCGCTTCGGCCGCAGCGACGGAGCGCGTGTGGATCACCTCATCGCGGGCGACGTCTGGTATCCGGCGGCGGCGTACGCCGGCCCGACCGAGTTCGCGTACCCGCCCGAGTGGGACGCATACCCCGGCCTCTACCGGTCGCACAACCCGTGGCTTCCCGTGGTGCGGATGACCCTCTGTCGCTGCGAGCTCGCAGCCGAGCAGCCGGACTACGGGCGCATGCCGCTCGTCCCGCACCCGACGGGCGGCTTCGCCTGGACGACGCCGGAGGGCCCGCTCCCGGAGCGCTTCAGATTCGACACCGTGGTCGACGGGCGGGCGCAGCGGCTCGATGTCGGCGGGTGCCGGCTCTACCGGGTCATGCGGTCGTAGACGCCGCTCACGGCAGGTGGGGCGCCTTGTACACGGCCAGGCCCTGCTGGTCGATGCCGCCCATCCGCGTCATGAAGCCGCCGAACGCGACCCGCTGGGTCGCGGCCTCGATGACGAGCAGGCCGTGGTTCGAGTTCGCGCCCGGGTTCCACGGGCGGAGCGCATTCGTCACCGTGTCGATCGCGGCGACGTGGTGGCGGGTGACGCACATGTCGAGCTGGTTGGGCTGGCAGCCCGGGCCGGCGATGTTGAAGTGCCCGCCGACGTAGAGGATCCCTGCCCGCAGCGCACACCCCGGCGTGTCGCCGTCGTCCTGGACCGTGAACGACGGGTCGAGCGCCCCCGTGTCGGGATTGAACGCCGAGACGTTGAACGACCGCCGCGAGCCGTTCACCCTCCAGTAGCCGCCGCACGTGTAGACGCGCGAGCTCGTCACGATCATGTGGTAGACGCGGCTCGTCTCGGGCGTCGTGCACCCCGCGCAGTTGGCCGGCGCGTAGATGTTCGGATTGAACGGAGGCACCGCCGAGCCGTCCGAGAGCGGGACGGCCGCGGCCTCGTTGCGGGCGACGTCGTTCACAAGGCCGAAGTGGCCGCCGAGGTAGACACTGTGCCCGGCGGGCGAGAAGGCGATCGTGAAGACGACCGGACTGCAGCGCGGGCGACAGGAGAACCCGGTGACCTGGCCGACGCTCGGCGCCCATGCGCTCAGTGCTCCCCCCGGCGTGATCTCGGCCAGGCGGCTTCGAGGGACGCCGCCGATCCGCCCGAACCGGCCCCCGGCGAAGATGTTGCCGTTCGGCCCGATCTCCACATCGTCCACCGTCGAGTCCGCGTGCGGGTTCCGGCCCGTGAGCGTCCCCGCGGTCGTGACGGCGGCGAGGCGGTCTCGGACGACGCCGTCGACGCTCGTGAAGGCGCCGCCGAGGTAGACGCGAGAGCCCGACACGGCGATGGAGTAGACCGTGCCGCCGACGCGCGGGTGCCACTTCAGGAGGGCCCCGGTGCTCGCGTCGAAGGCCGCGACGTTCGAGCGCCGCACAGACTTGCCCGAGCCCGCGATCGCGCCCGGCGGCCGCACGGCGCCGAACTGGCCGCCCACGTACATGACCCCATTGGCGAACGCGATCGCCCGCACGGCGCCGTCGGTCTGCCAGGAGAGGTTCGGCGGATTTGCGGCCACGGCCTGCCCCGGCGTCACCGCACCCATCGCGGTGGCGACGGCCCCGATCAGAAGCGCCCGCCGCACGGCCGGAGTGTAGCCCTCGCGACACCGCCTTCGAAAGCCCCGACGACCGTGAGGCAGGGAACGGCCACCGGACCCCGAAACCTCCGGGCAATGGCCAGAGCGACGACGCGACCTGCACATCGCGGCGCTGGCTCACGGCGATCGGCTCGGCGCTCGCGCAAGACCCCCATCCGCTCACAGACCCCCCGGCGGAATCGAGCGCCGAGCCGTTCGACCGCTGAGCAGCGCGCAGACCTGCTTGGAGGGTCGCTGCTTGCCCTGGGCGTCTTCCTGGGCTTCGTGGAGTACCTGGGCTGGAACGGGGGCGTCGTCGGCCTCAAGCTCGACACCGGCCTGCGCCTCATCGCCGGCCGCGCGACGGCCGTGGCACCCATCCTGCTCGTCGCCATCGGCGGGACGATCTTCCTCCAGACCGATGTCTGGAAGCTCCGCCCGCTGCGCACCGGTGCCGTCGTCGGCATCGCAACGCTCGTCCTCGCGCTCTCGACCACCGACACCGCCGACGCCGAGCGTCACGGCGGTCTCGCGGGGTCCTATGCGCGCATCGTCCTCACCGACCTCGTGGGGTCGGTCGGCGTCAGCATCGTCGTCGTGCTCGGCGCCCTGGCCGCCCTGGTCCTCATCACCGGGGCGTCCGTCGGCCTCCTGATGCGGAGCTCCGGCCGCCGGGTCGCCCGCGCCGCCGAGGCGGGGGCGCGCCTCTCGGGAGAGGTCGGCCGGCGCGTGCGAGAGCGGCCGGCGGGACGGCCGTCGCTGCGGGCGCTGCCCACGCCGCCGGCCGGCGACCCGCCCCTCGACGGAAGCCAGGAGTTCGCCGACCTCTACGGCGAGATCCCGGAGCTCTCCGAGCCGCCTGCGCTCCAGACCGAGCCCGAGTGGCAGGCCGAGCCCGAGCAGCCGGCGATCGAGGAGGTCGACGACGAGGCCACGCCGGTGATCGAGGTCACGCCGCCGCCGGCGGCGCCGCGCACTCCGTACCGTCTGCCGCCCGCGAGCATCCTCGCTCGCACCAAGGCGGGGAGCGCCGCCGGGCAGGATCACGAGCGCGTCGCCCGCATCCTCACCGATGCCCTGGCCAGCTTCGGCGTCGAGGCGCGCGTCGTCGGCAAGGTGACCGGCCCGCGCGTGACGCGCTACGAGCTCCAGCTCGCGGCCGGGACGAAGGTGAGCCGCGTCTCCCAGCTCCGCGACGACCTGGCATACGCGCTGGCGACGACCGAGATCCGCATCCTCGCGCCCATCCCCGGCAAGCAGGCCGTCGGCGTCGAGGTGCCCAACAGCTCGGCCAACCTGGTGACGCTCGGCGACATCTTCCAGGATCCGCCGGCCGGCGCGAGCCCGCTCACCGCGTGGCTCGGCAAGGACATCTCGGGTGCCGGAGTGGCCTGCGACCTGGCCCGGATGCCGCACCTCCTGATCGCAGGCACCACGGGCTCGGGCAAGTCGGGCTGCATCAACGCCATCCTGGCCTCCATCCTCCTGCGCGCGACCCCCGACCAGGTGCGGATGATCCTCATCGATCCCAAGCGGGTCGAGCTCAACCACTACGAGTCGATCCCGCACCTCCTGACGCCGGTCGTCACGAACATGAAGAACGCGGCGCTCGTGCTCCAGAACATCGTCCGCGAGATGGACAGCCGCTACGAGCTGATGGGCGCCGCCAAGGCCCGCAACCTGTCCGAGTGGAACGCTGCCCGGGCCGTCCGCGGACAGGACCCGATCCCGTATGTGCTGGTCGTCATCGACGAGCTGGCCGACCTCATGATGGTCTCGCCGGCGGAGGTCGAGGACACGATCATCCGGCTCGCGCAGAAGAGCCGCGCCGTCGGGATCCACCTCGTGCTCGCAACTCAGAGCCCGCGGGTCGACGTGATCACCGGCATGATCAAGGCCAACGTGCCGTCGCGGATCGCCTTCGCGGTCTCGTCGCAGACGGACTCGCGCGTGATCCTCGACATGAACGGCGCCGAGGCCCTCCTGGGCGAGGGGGACATGCTCTACAAGCCGCTCGGGACCTCCAAGCTCCAGCGCGTGCAGGGCGCGTTCATCTCCGAGACCGAGACCGCGCAGATCGTCATGGCGTGCCGCCGGCAGGCCGAGCCGTCGTTCGAGGACGAGCTCCTGGAGACATCCCCCGAGAGCTCCGACGCGGGGTCGCTCGACGCCGACGACGATCCCGTGCTCGAGGATGCCATCCGGCTCGTCGCGCAGCACCAGACCGCCTCGGTCTCGCTGCTCCAGCGCCGCCTCCGGGTGGGCTACACCCGCGCCGGCAGGCTGATCGACATGCTCGAGCGGCGCGGCATCGTGTCGGGCTACGAGGGGTCGAAGGCCCGCAAGGTGCTCATCACCGACCGCGACCTCCATCGCATCCTCGGGGAGGCATCGGCCCCGCCCGCCGAGCTCCCCGACGACGTCACCACCTGACCGTCCGGCCCCGGGACCCGCGGGTAGCATGAGCCGGTGACGGAGGACTGGTATCAGCGGCTTGCGTCCGCAGGCGTGCTCGACGTCCTCGCCCCCTACCAGCCGGCCGTCGTCGGCGCCCACCCGCTCGGAATAGCGGCCGAGGGGACTCCGGTCGAGATCGTGTGCCGCGCAACCGACCTGCCGGCCTTTGCGCGGGTCGTGGAGCGGGCCTTCGGATCGGCGGAGGGGTTCGCCCTCCACGGCGGAAGCCTCGACGGCGAGGAGGCGGTGTTCGCCGAGCTGACGCTCGAGGGCCTTCCGCTCGAGATCGCTGCCCAGCCGGAGCACGTCCACCGCCGCCTCGGAGCCGCGACCCTCGGCGTCGACCGCATCCTCGCCGAGTCGCCACCCAGCGCGCGGGCCAGGCTGGCCGCGTCGGTCGCCGCCGGCGACGACTGGCTGGGCGCCGCCGTCGACCAGTTCGACCTCTCGCGCACGGCGCTCGAGTCGCTCGCGAACGCGAATCCGGCCCTCGTGGCGAGGGTCATGGGGATCCGCCGCCCCGGGCCGGACGTCCGCGAGTACGTGATCGCCGTCGCCCTGGGCGTCTCGGCCGAGGTGCTGATCGTCGCCGCAGGCGCGGCGCGGGGCTCGCAGGAGTACACGGGCCTCATGCTGATGCTGCAGGCCGTCGTGCTCGGCGTGCTCTTCGGCGCCCGGCTGGGGCTGGTGGCGGCGCTGGCGCCGCTCGTTGCCATGGGTGCCGTCATCGCATCGAGCATCACCGTCGGGAGCGAGTCGTGCTCGCCCGACTGCGGCCAGCAGAGCGTCAGCTACCTCTTCGTCGGCGTGCTCGTGGCCGCCGCCGCAGGCACGGCCGGCGTGCTGCGGGACCGGTACTTCCCGCGCGCCGCGTGATCCGGGCGCTCGTCATCCTCTGCGCGGTCCTCGCGACCGGGTGCGGGTCGGACGCCGGCGCTCCGGCGCCCACACCCGCCAGGCCCGTGCGGATCGCGCTCCTCGAGCCCTCCGCGCCCCTGCTTCGCGGCGTGCACGACGCCGAGCGGTTCGTCGGCGCCGTGGAGACGGCTGATGCCGGATCCGCGGACCTGGTCGTGACGGGCGATCCCGCGCAGGCTCGGGCCGCCGCGCAGCGGTCGCCGGACACCCACGTGCTGCTCGTCGGCGCCACGCCTCCCGATCCGCTCCCCGAGAACCTCCTGGCCGTCGAGATCAGCCGCGGCCAGCCCGCCTACCTGACGGGGGCGCTCGCGGCTCTGACGGGGGCGCACACGGTGGCCGTCGTCGGCGGCGACAGCGAGCTGGCGGCCGCCGTTCGGGCCGGGGGCGAGGCCGCGGGGGCGGCGCTCGAGGTCGGCATCGCCGCCTGCGGAGCGGCGACGTCGGGCGACGTCATCTACGTGGAGCGGCCGGAGTGCCTCTCCGGTGGCGAGGCCGGCAAGGTCGTCGCGCCCGAGCTGATCGACGGCGCCGACCAGCTCGCCGTCGTCGGGCCGCGGCCGTGGGTCGCCGTCGCGGCGGCCGCGAGAGCCGTGCAGGCGGGCCGGTGGCAGCCGGGCGTGATGCTCGAGGGGCTGCGCCAGGACGTGCTCGGAATCGGCTGGATCGCACCCTCGGTGCCCGCCGACGTGGTCGATCGGCTCCAGCGGATCGAGGATCTGATCCGCGCCGGGCAGGCGGATGTTCCGCTCGTCGCGCCCATCCAGCAAGCGGAGTAGACTGACCTGAATTCGGCCGCACACGGCCACAATGCCATGTTCGAGATCGGTCCGGCACTCAGAGAGGCGCGCGAGCGCCGAGGACTCGCCTTCGGCGACGTCGAAGCGGATACCGCAATTCGGACGCGGTACATCCGCGCGCTCGAGGAGGAGCAGTTCCATGTGCTCCCCGGCGCGACGTACACGAAGGGCTTCCTGCGGGCGTACGCCGACTACCTGGGGCTCGACGGGCAGCTCTTCATCGACGAGTTCAACTCGCGCCACCACGATGCCCGGGCGCCGCAGGAGCAGCCGATCGCGTCCCAACCGCGGTCGCGGCCGCACCAGCGCCGCCAGCGGCGCGAGTCGAACCTCGTGATGATCGTCCTGGCGGCGATCGTGGCCGTCTCGGCGCTTGTGCTCCTGGCGACCACGTTCCCCAACGCCACCGCCCACTATCCCAACACGACGACGCCCGGCGGCGGGACGTCGACGCCCACGACGACGTCCGGGGACACGAGCCCGACGACGAAGAAGAAGCACGGGTCCCCGGAGCGCCCGCGCCTGAACGTCGCGCTCGTCCTCTCGTCGAGCACGTTCGTGCGGGCCACGACGCGGAGCCCGAACGGCCCCGGCGCGGTCACGACGAAGGGGACCGACCTCGGACAGGGGCTCATGGTCGATCCGGCGCTCACCGGGTCGTCCCGGGTGCTGTTCACCGCCCGCGCGCCCATCTTCCTGCGGCTGGGCAACCCCGCCGCGGTGACGCTGACCATCAACGGCAAGACCGTCTCGCTGCCGGCCAAGGTGCGATCGAACGGCCTGATCCGGATCATGTCCGCCGGCGACGTCAGGGCTTGAACCGACCCGCCGCCGCCATCCTGCTCACGGGGAACGAGCTCCTGCGCGGGGTGATCGCGGACCAGAACGGCGCCCACCTGGCCGCGAGCCTGGAGCGCCACGGCTTCGTCGTCCGGCGCACGGTCGTCGTGGGCGACACCATGGACGACATCGAAGACGGCCTGCGCGAGCTGGTGGACCAGGTCGACCTGGTCGTCTCGTCGGGCGGGCTCGGGCCGACCCACGACGACCGCACCGTCGAGGCGCTCGCGCACGTCGCCGGCGTCGATCTGGTGCTCGACGCGGGCGTGCTCGAGCGGATCGACCGCTGGACCGACCAGGTCGCCGTCCGCTACGGGCTCGACCGGGCCGGCTTCGACGCCGGGAACCGCAAGCAGGCACATGTGCCCGCCGGAGCGTCCGTGCTCGGGATGGCGGGCACCGCGCCCGGCCTCGTCCTGCCCGTCGACGGGTCGGTCGTCGTCGTCCTGCCGGGCGTGCCGTCGGAGCTCCGCCGGCTCTGGGAGGACGCGCCCGGCCACCCGGCGCTGGCCGACGTGTTCGCGCGCGCCCGGCCGCGGGCCCGCTGGCTCATGCGCACGTACGGCATCGGCGAGTCGCATGTCGCCGACATTCACAGGTCGGCCGGAGGAGACCCGTCCGGCGTCGAGACGTCGATCTGCGCGCGCAGCTTCGAGATCGAGATCGACATCCGGGCCGATCCGGGGGACGAGCAGGCCGGGGAGGCGTTCGCCGCAGCGATGCGGGCCGAGCTCGGGGAGCACGTGTTCTCGACCGACGAGCGGCCGCTGGCCGAGATCGTCCTCGACCTGCTGCGATCGCGGAGATGGACGGGCGCGACCGCCGAGTCGTGCACGGGCGGGATGGTCGCGGCCGCACTCACCGCCATCGCCGGCAGCTCCGACGCCTTCACCGGCGGCGTGGTGGCCTACTCCAACGCGCTGAAGCGCGACATGCTCTCCGTCCCGGAGGCCGTCCTCGACGAGCACGGCGCGGTGAGCGCCGAGGTGGCGGCGGCGATGGCGAGCGGGGCGCGCGCCCGCCTCGGAGCCGACGCGGCGGTGGCCGTGACCGGGATCGCCGGGCCGGGGGGCGGCACCGAGGAGAAGCCGGTGGGGCTCGTCCACCTGCACGTCTCGTCGCCCGCGGGCGACGATGCGCGCCGCATGGACATCCCGGGGTCGCGCGACGCGGTGCGGGCGCGGGCTGCGACCGCCGCCCTGCAGCTCCTGCGCGCCCATCTCGTCACACACTCCTGACAGCGGGCCCCTTGCCGTCGTCCGACGGCCCCTCTACGATCCCCCGACGAACGTGTGTTCGGGTCGATCGGCGCCGTCGGCGCCGGCTGCGACAATACGGTCAGATACGCCCTGCGGGGCGTCGCTACGGAATCGAGGAGTGGACATGGAGCGAGAGCAGGCCCTGGAAGCCGCCGTCAGCCAGATCGAGCGCCAATTCGGCAAGGGCGCGATCATGAAGATGGGCGACCACGCGGCGGTCGGCGTCGACGTCGTCTCGACCGGCGCGCTGTCGCTCGACGTCGCCCTGGGGATCGGGGGCCTCCCGCGCGGCCGCGTCTGCGAGATCTTCGGCCCGGAGTCGTCGGGCAAGACGACGCTCTGCTACCACGTGATCGCAGAGGCCCAGCGAACCGGCGGCCTCGCGGCCTTCATCGACGCCGAGCACGCCATGGACCCGGTGTACGCGCGCCGCATCGGCGTGAACGTCGACGATCTGCTCCTCTCTCAGCCCGACAACGGCGAGCAGGCGCTCGAGATCGCCGAGCTCCTCATCCGCTCGGGCGCGATCGACGTGCTGGTCATCGACTCCGTCGCGGCCCTCGTGCCGCGTGCCGAGATCGAGGGCGAGATGGGCGACTCCCACGTCGGCCTCCAGGCGCGCCTCATGAGCCAGGCGCTGCGGAAGATCGCCGGGACGCTCAACAGGACCGGGACGATCTGCATCTTCACCAACCAGCTGCGCGAGAAGATCGGCGTCATGTTCGGCTCTCCCGAGACCACTCCGGGCGGCCGCGCGCTCAAGTTCTACTCGTCCGTGCGGCTCGACATCCGCCGGATCGAGACGCTCAAGGAGGGCACCGAGGCGGTCGGGAACCGGGTGCGGGTGAAGGTCGTCAAGAACAAGGTCGCGCCGCCGTTCAAGCAGGCCGAGTTCGACATCGCCTACGGCGAGGGCATCTCGTGGGAGGGATCGGTGCTCGACGTGGCGCTCGAGCACAAGCTCGTGCAGAAGTCGGGCTCGTACTTCTCCTTCGGCGACGAGCGGCTCGGCCAGGGCCGGACCAACGTCAAGGCGTTCCTGGTCGAGCACACCGACGTCACCGCCAAGCTGCTCGACGCGATCCAGGAGCAGCTGCCCGACGCGGTCATCCCCCGGCGCACGCCCGCGCCGGACGCCCCCGTCAAGATGCCGGTGAACGACGGCGATGCCCCCTCAGAGGAGGCTGCGTCCGCCAACGGCGCGTCCCTGTCGTCCGTCGAGTAGTAGGCGCGCATGTCGGCTGTGCATGTGACGGCCATCCGGCGCCGCCGGCCGGGCGACGCTGCCGTGGACGTGATCCTCGACTCGGGCGAGACCGTGCGCGTCCACGACCGGCGGGTCGTCGAGCACCGGCTCACCGCCGGCGCCGCGCTCGGTGCGCCCGGGATCGACGCGCTCCGGCGGGCGGCCGCGTTCGACGCGGCCGAGATCCGGGCCCTGCGGCTGATCGCGCGCCGGCCGCGCTCGGCGGCCGAGCTGCGGGCTCGCATGGACGAGTGGGGGATCGACGAGGTCACGGCGGCCGGCGTCGTGGAACGGCTGCGGGAGCTCGGACAGGTGGACGACCGCCGGCTTGCCGTGGCGGTGGCCGAAAGCGGCCGCGCCCGCGGTTACGGCCGGCTGCGCACGGCCGGCGATCTCGGGCGGCTGGCGGTCGACGGCCCGGCGGCAGCGGCGGCGCTCGCGGCGCTCCCCGACGACGAGCGGCCCGACGCCGAGCACGTCGCCCGGCGACGGTTCGGGCCGCCGCCGTACGACGACCGCACAGCCCGTCGGGTGGCCGGCTTCCTGGCGCGGCGCGGGTTCGACCCGGACGCCGTCGCAGCCGCGGTCGGCCGGCCGAGCCTCGACTGACCGACCTCGTTGCCGCGGCGGACGGCGCTCGACTACCATCTCGTGTGAGTCCGGCTTCGCCGGCGTCGTCGTTCTTTCTCCCGCTCGAAGCGGGTCACATGCACCGGTACGCGTCTTCGATCAGCTCGCGCTCAACTTTCGCCGCACGCGGAGGCGGCCCGAGCCTCGGCACGCCCTGGTGGACGGCGGCGGCCGGGTCGGCAGACTGATCTGATCCACGCCGCCGATCGGCGGCACGTACATAAGGAGACGCGATGGAGCCGTTGCTGATCGCGCTCGCCCTCGCAGGGGGAGCGTGCGCCGGCGTCCTGGTCGAGCACGGTCGCAGGCGCGGCCGGATCGGCGACGCCGAGCGGGAGGCACAGCGGATCCTGGAGGACGGCCGCCGCCAGGCGGACGCCCAGGTGAAGGAAGCGCGCGTCACTGCGCGGGAGGATCTCCTGGCTCAGCGCACCGAGCAGGAGCGCGACCTGGCCGAGCGCCGGGCCGAGATCATCAAGATCGAGGAGCGTATGGCGACGAGCCAGAGCCAGCTCGAGTCGGCGATCGAGGAGCTGTCGCGCCGCGACCAGTCGATCTCCGACCGCGAGGCCCACGCTAAGCAGCTCCAGGAGGAGCTGAAGGCCGCCCGCGACGCTCAGGTCGCCGAGCTCGAGAAGGTGGCCGCGATGACCGCGTCCCAGGGGCGCGACATGCTCATGGCGAAGATCGAGGAGGAGTGCCGCGGCGACATGGCGAAGCTCGTTCGGCGCATCGAGGAGGAGGCCCGCCTCGAGGCCGACAAGCGGGCCCGGAACATCCTCTCGGTCGCGATCCAGCGCACCGCCTCCGGGCACACCGCCGAGACGACGGTGTCGGTCGTCCAGCTCGCCTCCGACGACCTGAAGGGCCGGATCATCGGCCGCGAGGGCCGAAACATCCGCGCCCTCGAGAACCTGACGGGCGTCGACATCATCATCGACGACACGCCGCAGGCGGTCGTGCTGTCGGCCTTCGACGGCGTCCGCCGCGAGATCGCCCGCCTCACCATCGAGACCCTGATCGCCGACGGCCGCATCCATCCGTCGCGGATCGAGGAGACCTTCTACCAGTCCAAGGCCCAGATCGAGCAGCAGATCGTGCAGGCCGGCGAGCAGGCCTGCTTCGAGGCCAACGTCCACGGCCTCCACCCGGAGCTCGTGAAGACGCTCGGGCGCCTGCACTACCGCACGAGCTACGGCCAGAACGTCCTCAAGCACTCGATCGAGTGCGCCCACCTGGCGTCGATCATGGCTGCCGAGCTCGGCGCGAGCCAGAAGACCGCCCGGCGGGCGGCGCTCCTGCACGACCTGGGCAAGGCCGTCACGCACGAGGTCGAGGGGCCGCACGCCGTGATCTCGGCGCAGATGGCGAAGCGGTATCGCGAGTCGCCGAGCGTCTGCCACGCGATCGAGGCCCACCACTACGACGTCGAGCCGCAGACGGTCGAGGCGGTGCTCGTGATCGCCGCCGACGCGGTCTCGGCCTCGCGACCAGGAGGGCGCGGGGAGAGCCTCGAGCACTACATCAAGCGGCTCGAGGCGCTCGAGAAGATCGCGACGGCGAAGCCCGGCGTCGAGCGCTGCTACGCCATGCAGGCCGGCCGCGAGGTGCGCGTCATGGTGAAGCCCGAGGACGTCGACGACGACGGTGCGGCGCTCCTCAGCCACGAGATCGCCCGCGAGATCGAGGAGCAGCTCGAATACCCCGGCCAGATCAAGGTCACCGTGATCCGCGAGTCGCGCGCGGTGGAGGTTGCAAAGTAGCCAGACCAGCCTGAAGACCTTACAAAAGGCTTACAGGCCGGTTCTGGATGGAATTGGCGTCTCCGCCGACAATGAGCGTATGCGGAGGTTTGCAATTCTGGGCGTCTGCCTCCTCGCGGGTCTGACGCTGCCCCAGGTCGCTCTGGGGTCTCCGGCCCTGCTCGCGCACTCCTGCGGATCGAACTGCGGCTCACTGGACGCCACCGGGAAGGGCACGCTCAACGTCAATGGGAACGGCGCGGAGTGGGGGAGCATCGCGAGCGGGACAGTGAAGGTGCAGGACAAGTCCCACAACGGCCATCAGGACTGGTCGCTCACCGGGTGCGACAAGCGCTTCAAGGACGAGAGCGACAAGACGATCACCGTCTGCCAGGCCAACAACACCATCTACTTCTCGGTGAGCACGGTCTGGTGGCTCTCGTTGAGCGGGAGTGGGGTGAGCGTGAGTGCGGTTGCGAGCGGCGGGTTCTACATCAAGGGCTCGGGGGGCTACCACCTGAACGGCGGCAACCGGAAGACGTGGCCGTCGGGCGGCAAGTTCTTCACGTTCTGAGCGCGTTCCAACCCGGTTCCGACCAGCGCACGCGGTAACCTATGCCTATGCCCGAGAAGATCCTTGTGGTCGAGGACGAGCGGAACATCGCCTCGTTCGTGTCGATGTACCTGAAGAACGCCCGCTACCACGTCGAGATCGCCCGCGACGGAACCGAGGCGCTCCAGAAGGCCGACGCGACGAAGCCCGACCTCGTCGTCCTCGATCTCATGCTGCCGGACATCGACGGGCTCGAGGTGTGCCGCCAGATCCGCTCGTCGTCCGACGTGCCGATCCTGATGCTGACCGCTCGCGACGACGACGTCGACAAGATCGTCGGGCTCGAGGTGGGCGCCGACGACTACCTCACCAAGCCGTTCAACCCGCGCGAGCTCGTCGCGCGCATCAAGTCGATCCTGCGCCGGTCCACGGGCGCGCAGCGAAAGCCGCAAGAGGCGGCGATGGAGCACGGCAACCTTCGCATCGACGCGGGCAGGCGCGAGGTGACGGTGTCCGGCGCCCAGATCCAGCTCGCGCCGAAGGAGTTCGACCTCCTGTGGGAGCTGCTCGACCACCGCGGTCTCGTGCTGACGCGCGACCAGCTGCTCGAGCGCGTGTGGGGATACACCTTCGCGGGCGACACCCGCACCGTGGACGTTCACGTGCGCCAGCTCCGGCGCAAGCTCGGCGACGACTGCCCCGTAGCCACCGTTTGGGGCGTGGGCTACAAGGTCGCTGACGATGCTCCAGTCGCTTAGGGCACGACTCGCGTTTCTCTTCGCCGGCACGCTCGTGCTCGCGACGGTGATCGCTGCCGTGGTCGTGGTAAGCCTCTACCAGTCCTACAACCGCGATCAGACCGTCGCCCAGCTGCGAGACCAGGTGGACGGTCTCCAGCAGTACTATCAGAACCTCTTCGACAAGTCGCACACCGGGAAGGTGCGAGGCCCGCAGGCGATCACCGCGAAGACGTTCGAGACCGTCACGGCAGCGCAGGTCTTCTACTCCGGGCCCCCGCTCTTCCCCGGGGCCCCGACGTCCACGCGAACGCTGGTCGACGCGCGCATCCCCCCGGACAACACCCTCACGCGCGACCAGCGGAAGGTGTACCAGGGGTTCAAGCCGAAGGGTGCGACCCGTGAGTACATCGGAGTCGGCGCCCCGATCTTCCAGGGGGATCAGAACGTCGGCGAGATCGTGCTCGGACGCCCGCTCGCCGACGTCAACAACGCCTGGAAGAACATCATCGGCCTTGTGGGCGTCGGCCTGGCGGTCGGCCTCGCGGTGGCCCTGATCCTGGCGACCTACGTCGCTCGCCGCATCACCCAACCGCTCCGCGTGATCGGCAGCGCGGCCGACAAGGTGGCTCGCGGCGACCTCGACGTGAACGTGGTCGGCAGGCGCAACTCCGACGACGAGCTTGGCCAGCTGGCGACCCGGTTCCAGGGGATGGTCGACCGGCTGCGCGAGGTCGACGAGCTCGAGCGCAACTTCCTGATGCGCGTCACCCACGAGCTGCGGACGCCGCTCACCGCGATCTCCGGGCACGTCCAGGCCGTCACCGAGGGCGTGGTGGGCCCCGACGAGCTCGACGAGTCGCTGGAGGCCGTGAACGAGGAGGTGCGCCGCCTCGACCGGCTGGTCGGCGACCTGCTCGACCTGACCCGCCTCGAGGCGCACCAGTTCCGGGTCGTGCGCGAGGAGGTCGGGCTCGAGGCGCTGCTCGAGCAGGCTGCCGGGGCGTTCCGCGAGAAGGCGCGGGCCGTCGACATCGACTTCTCGACGCCGATCGACGGCGCTCCGACCGTCATCACCGACGGCGACCGCGTGCTCCAGATCGTGAACAACCTCCTCGACAACGCGTTTCGGTGGACGCCGCGCGGCGGCAAGGTCGAGCTGGGCTGCGTGACCTCGAACGGGATCGCCGCAATCAAGGTGACCGACACCGGGCGCGGGATCGCGCCGGCCGAGCGCGAGGCGGTGTTCCACCCGTTCTACAGCCGCCGGGGCGAGGGCGGCACGGGCCTCGGGCTTTCGATCTCGCGCGAGCTGGCCCAGGCGCTGGGCGGCCGGCTCTCGGTCGAGAGCGAGCCCGGCCACGGATCGACCTTCACGCTCTCGCTGCCCCGCAAGAAACGCAAAGTCCTGCTGTGAGGTACCACCTCTGCGATACCGAGCAGGGGGTGACGGGGATCTCGATCGAGCTTGCAATCGAGGGCGAGCCGTTCGCCGAGTCTGTCCCCTACGAGCTCACGCTGCACGCGGCCGGCACGCCTGTCGCCCACGTGCCGGCCGCCTCGCTGACTCCCGCCGAGCTCTTCGCACTCGGGCATGCGCTGCTCGACGCGGCCGCCGACGGCTTCGGCCACTTCGTCCCTTCGGATGAGGTGTTCGGGCTCGACCTGTCGCCGCCGAGCGTCCCGCGCGCGATCGACGAGGTCGCGATCGCCGCCTGGGTCGACGCCGGCCGGGCCCGGTCGATCCCGGCGACCCGAAGCGGCGTCGGGGTGCAGCTGATCGTCGACACGCGGGCGCTCGCCATGGTCGCCGAGGCCGTCTGCGACGAGGCGGCCCGCGTCCTCGCGGCGTGACGGTCTTCGAGACGCTCCGGCTCACCGCGGCGGAGGTGGCCGATGCCGGCCTCGCCGAGCACGGCCGGGCGGCGGGCTGGTTGCGGCTGCGGGAGGGCGTCATCGACGGCAACGACGCCGCGATGGCGCTGGCGCTCGCTCTGGGCATGCGCGAGGTCGCGCGAAAGCCGCACAGGATCGCGGCCGGCGAGTGCGAGCTGGCGGTGATGGAGCTCGCGCTGTGAGCCACGCGCGCACGAGCCTTGCAGACCTGGGCGACGGCGTGTTCCGCAAGATACGCCGGGAGCTCGGCATCACGGCGTTCGGCGCGAACGCGATGGTGCTCCCGCCCGGCACCGGCTGGTTCCGGCACTTCCACGACCTGCAGGACGAGCTCTACTTCGTCCACCGCGGACGGGCGGTGTTCGAGGTCGGCGGCGAGCGGTTCGAGCTCGGCGAGGGAGGCCTCTGCCACGTCGAGGCACACACGCCGCGCTGGTTCGGGAACGCCGGGGACACGGACCTCGTGCTGCTCGTGATCGGCGCCCACGACGGCTACGCGGGCCGCGACGGGCACATGGTCGATCCGGCGGACGAGGAGCGGCGCCGGGCGGTGGCCGAGGGCGGCCCGCTGCCGGCGCTCATACCGCAGCCCGGTAGACCTCCAGATCGGCCGCGCTGAAGAGGACGAACACCAGCCGCCGGTCGCCCCCCGCCGCTTCGGCGGCCGCCCGCGCGGAGCCAAGCGCGATCGGGGCCGCCCGGTGGATCGGGAACCCGTAGATCCCGGTCGAGATCGCCGGGAACGAGATCGACGAGCAGCCGAGGCCGGCCGCAACCTCGACCGACCGCCGGTACGCCGACGCGAGCAGCTCGTCCTCGTCGCTCTCGCCGCCGCGCCAGACAGGCCCGACGGCGTGGATCACATGGCGCGCGGGCAGGTTTCCTGCGGTCGTGGCCTTCGCGTCGCCGGTGCGGCAACCCCCGAGGAGCAGGCATTCCTCCTGGATCGCCGGCCCGCCGGCGCGGTGAATCGCCCCGTCCACGCCGCCGCCTCTGCGCAGGCTCTCGTTGGCGGCGTTCACGATCGCGTCGACGGCGATCGCCGTGATGTCGCCCTGCACGAGCTCGACGTCGACGCCCATTTGGCCGAGAATAGCCCGATGCCGTTTGCCGAGCGCGCCGGGGTGCGGATCCACTACCGCGACGAGGGAGCCGGGCTCCCGCTCGTGCTGCACACGGGCGGGGCGGGAGACGGGACGATGTGGGACGGCGCCGGCTACACCGGCCGGCTGGGCGAGTTCCGGCTGCTCGTGGTCGACCATCGCGGCCGCGGCCAGAGCAGCCGCGTCCAGGGCCTCGCCGGTCACGCACGAGCCGAGTACGTGCAGGACGTCGTCGCCGTCGCAGACGCCGCCGGGGTGGAGCGGTTCGCGTTCGCCGGCTACTCGATGGGCGCGGCCGTCGGATACCGGCTGGCGTCCGCCCACCAGAGCAGGGTCGCGGCGCTCGTCGCCATCGGCGGCGCCGCAGACCCGCCGGGCGAGCCCGACGACCCGGCACCGCTCGTCGCCATGCTCGAGGCCGAGGGCATGCCGGCGCTCTCGGACGCGATCGAGGCGGAGGAGGGGATCGCCCTCCCGGAGTGGCTCCGCCGCAACTTCGACGAGACCGACGCCGGCCAGTTCGCGCTCTCCCTGCGGGCATGGGCCGAGGAGGGCGACACCACGTGGGACGACCTCGCCCGCATCGAGTGCCCGACGGCCCTGATCGCGGGCTCCGGCGAGGCACCTGCCGGATCCCTCGAGCGGATGCGGGCAGCGATCCCCGGAGGGGCGACGATCGCCCGGATCGAGGGGCGGGGTCACGTTGGCGCGTTCCTCGACTCGGAGGCCGTGCTCAGCGCCGCACTGCCCGTGCTCAGCGCGGGTCGCGGCGAGGTGCCTCGGTAGACTTCGCCCGATGAAGCGCTACCACGTGACGACCTTCGGCTGCCAGATGAACGTGCACGACTCCGAGCGCATCAAGGGCCTGCTCGAGTCGCTGGGCCTGGGCGAGGCGGGCTCGGCGGACGACGCCGACTTCCTCGTCTTCAACACCTGCACGATCCGCGAGAAGGCCGACGACCGCCTCGTCGCGCACCTCATGGACGCCCGTGCCGCCAAGCGCCGCGACCCCGACAAGGTGATCGTGGTCGGAGGCTGCTGGTCGGAGTCGATGAAGGACGAGCTCTTCGACCAGTTCCCGTTCGTCGATCTCGCGTTCGGCCCTGGGAACATCCACCGCCTGGGCGACTACATCCAGGCCGGCGGCGAGATCCCGCGCGGCCACTTCTCGACGTTCGACACGTTCTCGGGCCAGCTGCCGCTCAAGCGCGACCGCGCGTTCCAGGCCTGGATGCAGATCTCGACGGGCTGCAACTGCAACTGCGCCTACTGCATCGTCCCGTCGGTGCGGGGGCGCGAGCACAGCCGCCATCCCGACGACCTCGTTCGCGAGACCGCCGCCCTGGCGGCCGACGGCGTGCGCGAGATCACCCTGCTCGGCCAGAACGTGAACTCCTACGGCCGCGACCTGCGGCCGGCGGTCGAGACCGGCTTTGCGGCGCTCCTGCGCGCCCTCGACGCCGTCGACGGGATCGACCGCATCCGCTTCACGAGCCCGCACCCGAAGGACATGCGGGCCGACGTGATCGAGGCCATGGCGGAGTGCGGGGCGGTGTGCGAGCAGCTCCACCTCCCGGTGCAGTCGGGATCGACGCGGATCCTGAAGGCGATGCGGCGCACCTACTCGCGCGAGCGCTACCTGGCGCTGGTCGAGCGCATCCGCGACGCAATGCCGGACGTCGCGCTCACGACCGACATCATCGTCGGGTTCCCCGGCGAGACCGAGGCCGATTTCGCCGACACGCTGTCGCTGGTCGACCTCGTCGGCTACGACCACGCGTTCACGTTCGTCTACTCGGCCCGCCGCGGAACGGAGGCGGCGCGCATGCCCGACCAGGTGCCCGACGACGTGCGCCGCGACCGGATCGAGCGGCTCGTGGAACGCGTCCAGCACCATGCGGCGGCCCGGAACGCCGCGCTCGTCGGAACCGTCCAGGAGGTGCTCGTCGAGGGGCCGAGCCGCACCGACCCGGCCATCCTCCGCGGGCGGACGCGAGGCGGGAAGGCCCTCAACTTCACGGGCACGGCACCCGCCGGGTCGCTCGTCGACGTCACCGTCACCGGCTCGACGTCGCAGACGCTCTCCGGGCACCAGGCCGCCCCCGTCGCAGCCTGAGGACCATGCCCGTGATCGCGATCTTCGGGCCCACCGCCTCGGGCAAGAGCGCCGTCGCGCTCGAGCTCGCCGGACTGGTGGGCGGCGAGATCGTCTCGTCCGACGCGATGCAGCTCTACCGCGGGCTTCCGATCCTCACGAACCAGCCGTCCGCGGCCGACCGGGAGCGCGTGCCGCACCATCTGGTCGGCGTGTGGGAGCTGAGCCACGACGGCTCGGTCGCCGAGTACGCGGAGATGGCGCACGCCGCCGTCGACGACGTCATCCGCCGCGGCCGCGTCCCGATCGTCTGCGGCGGGAGCGGCCTCTACCTGCGCGCGGCGCTCGCCGACATGCCTCTGCCCCCACAGGCGCCGGCCGGCGTCCGCACGACGGCCGAGCGGCTCTACGACGAGCGCGGGCCGGCCGGGGCACATGCGACGCTGGCCGCCGTCGACGCCCCAGCAGCGGCGGCCGTGCACCCGAACGACCGCCGCCGGGTCGTCCGCGCACTCGAGCTGGCCGAGTCGGGCCACTCGCTGGCGGCCTCCGACAGCCGGCTCTGGTCGGCCGACACGCGCCATCCGACGCTCGTGGCCGGCCTTGCGATCCGGCCTGAAGAGACCGCCCGCCGGATCGCGGCGCGCACCGCGGCGATGTTCGCCGCCGGCGTGGTCGACGAGGTGCGCGCGGCGCGGGCGGCGCACACGTTCTCGACGACGGCAGAGCGGATCCACGGGCTCCAGGACGTCTCGGCGCTGCTCGCCGGCGAGATCGACCGCGACGAGGCGATCCGGCGGCTCGAGACACGCACGCGCCGGTACGCGAAGCGGCAGCGCACGTGGATGCGCCGCCTGCCCGACGTCCGCACCGTCGATGCGGCCCGCGATCCGCAGGCCGTTGCCGGGGACATCGCGGGGTGGGCGTGACCCGGCCGACCGAGCACGACGCGGTCCGCGAGGCGCGCGACGCACTCGTGATCGTCGCGGCGGTCGCGCCCGTCGCAGCCGCCGCCGCAGGGCTCCTGGCGGTCGCGGCCGGCGACCTCGAGGCGTGGCTTCGGTGGCTCGTCGGGCCGCTCGTGGTCGCCGGGCTCCTGCTCGGCACGCTCGGATCCGCCCTGCTTCTCGCCGATCGGGTCGGCCGCCGCCTGCTCAAGGCCAGGCCGTACACCGTCGGCCGGTTCCGGCTCCTCGCGGTCGCGCTGGGCGTGGCGATCCTGCTCGTGGCCGGCCTCCCGACCACGTGGCCGATCGTCATCGGCTTCGCGCTCGTGTGCGCGCTCCTGGGAGCCGTCATCCTGCTGGGCGCGGCGCTCGACATGTGACCCGGCCCGGTATCCTGCCGCCGGTGCGGTTCGGGAAGTGGCACGGCGCCGGGAATGCCTACCTCGTCATCGAGGCGGCCGACGCGCCGGTCGAGCTGACACCGGCGCGCGTCGCGCGGATCTGCCATCCCGACCTGGGCGCCGGATCGGACGGCATCCTGGTCGTCTCCGGCCGGAACGTGCGGATCCTGAACCCCGACGGGTCAGAGGCCGAGTTCTCGGGGAACGGCTCGCGCATCGCCGCGGCCCACATCGCCGCCCGGGACGCGTGCACGGAGCTCGAGCTCGTCACTCCCAAGGGCCCGATCTCGGCGACCGTGGACGGGACGTCGGTGACCATCGACGCGGGCACGGCGTCGCTCGAAGGGCGGGATCACCGGCCCGACGGCGGGCCCCCGCCCGCCCCTGCCTATACGTTCGTGAACCTCGGAAACCCGCACTGCGTCATCGAGGACGCGGCCGTCGACGAGCTCGACCTGCCCGCAGTCGGAGCCCCGATCGAGCGCCACGCCTGGTTTCCCAACCGGACGAACGTCGAGTTCTACCGGCCCGTCGCCGGGCACGAGATCCGGATGCGGGTCTGGGAGCGGGGAGCGGGGGAGACCCTGTCGTCGGGATCGGGATCGAGCGCTGCCGCCGTGGCGGCGGTCGTCTCCGGGCGCGTCCAGAGCCCTGTGACCGTGCACGCCGACGGTGGCGACCTCGTGGTGGAGGTGTCCGCCGACCTCACCGTGCGCCTCTCCGGGCCGGTCGAGCACGTCTGCGACGGCACATTCTCGGACGAGTTCGTCGCCGGGCTGGAGCGCCTGTGATCCGGCCGTCGCATCGCCTCGAGCAGCTGCCGCCGTACCTCTTCGCCGAGCTCGAGCGCAAGGTCTCGGAGCGGCGCAGGGCGGGAGCCGACGTGATCTCGCTCGGGATCGGAGACCCGGATCTCCCCAGCCCCGACCTGCTGGTGGAGGAGGCACGCCGGTGGATCGGCGACCCCGCGACGCACCAGTACCCGTCGAATCGAGGCCTCGAAGCGTTCCGGCAGGCGGTCGCGGAGTTCTACCGGCGCCGGTTCGGCGTCGAGCTCGACCCGGATCGCGAGGTGCTGCCGCTCCTCGGCGGGAAGGAGGGCGTGGCGCACGTGTGCTTCGCCATGCTCGACCCCGGTGACGTGTGCCTGGCCGCCGACCCCGGCTACCCCGTCTACACCTCGGGGACGCTGCTCGCCGGCGGGGCGCCGCACCTGATGCCGCTCACGGCCGAGAACCGGTTCCTGCCCGACCTCGACGGCATCGGCCGCGACGTGACGGACCGCGCGAACCTGCTCTTCTGCAACTACCCGAACAATCCGACGGGAGCGGTGGTCGAGGACGACTTCTTCGACCGGCTCGCCGCCTTCGCGCTCGACCGGGGCGTGCCCGCCGTGCACGACAACGCCTACTCCGAGATCACGTTCGACGGGTACGTCGCGCCGAGCTTCCTCGCCGCGGCCGACGCCCGCGAGGCCGGGATCGAGATGTTCTCGCTGTCGAAGGCCTACAACATGACCGGCTGGCGGGTCGGGGCCGCGGTCGGCAACGCCGACATGATCGCGGCGCTCCTCAAGCTGAAGACGAACGTCGACTCGGGGCAGTTCGACGCCATCCAGCTCGCGGCCGCCCGGATCCTCGGCCCCGAGGGCGACGCCCACGTCGCCCAGATGCGCGAGGTGTATCGCCGCCGCCGCGACCTCGTAATCGACGCCCTCGCCGCGGCGGGGCTCGAGGTCGACCCGCCGAAGGGCACCATCTACGTCTGGGTGCCCGTGCCGGAGGGGCACACGTCCGTCTCGTTCGCCGAGCTCGTGCTCCAGCAGGCCGACGTCGTCGTCTCGCCGGGGTCGGCCTACGGGCCGAACGGCGAGGGGTACGTTCGGCTGTCGCTCACCGTTGCAGACGACCGGCTGCGGGAGGCTGTGGCCCGGATCGAGCAGCACCTGAGCGTCCCCGCCTGAGTGCGCCGACCCGGCCGTTCGTATACTCCATTACGTGTCCACCGCCCGTAGCGCCCCGCGCGAGCCGACGCCCGAGCGGGGCGTCATCATCGCCTCCCTGCCACCCGGATCCGACGACGGGGACGGGCTCGCCGAGATGCAGGAGCTCCTGCGCACCGCGACGGTCGACCCGGTGGCAACTCTGACCCAGCACCGGCGCCGGCCGGACCCGCGCACGTACCTCGGCCCGGGCAAGGTCGACGAGCTCCGCGAGCTCGTCCGCGAGTCGGAGGCCGAGGTGGTCGTGTGCGACGACGAGCTCGCGCCGCGCCAGCAGCGGGCGCTCGAGGACGCGCTCCAGATGCGCGTCGTCGACCGTACCACCGTGATCCTCGACATCTTCGCCCAGCACGCGCACACCGCGGAGGGCAAGCTCCAGGTCGAGCTCGCCCAGCTCGAGTACTCGCTCCAGCGGATGCGCGGGATGTGGCAGCACCTCGAGCGCCTGGGAGGCGGCGTTGGCACCCGCGGGCCAGGCGAGACGCAGCTCGAGTCCGACCGGCGGATCGCCCGCCGCCGTGTCGCGCTCCTGAAGGCCCGCCTCTCGGCCGTCGCCGACCGGCGCGGTGTGATGCGGCGCGAGCGAACGCGAAGCGCGATGCCGACCGTTGCCCTCGCAGGCTACACCAACGTCGGCAAGTCGACCCTCCTGAACGCCCTCACGGGCTCCGACGTCCGGGTCCACGACCGCCTGTTCGAGACGCTCGACCCGACGACCCGGGCGTTCCGCGAGGAGGGCCGCGCGTACCTCGTCACCGACACCGTCGGGTTCATCCGCAAGCTGCCCCACGGGCTCGTGGAGGCGTTCGCGGCGACGCTCGAGGAGACGCTCGCCGGCGACCTGATCCTGGTCGTGGGCGACGCGTCGGCCGGGGAGGACGGCCTGCGCGAGCAGCTCGCCGAGGTCGAGGCCGTGCTCACGGACATCGGCGCCGACGCCATCCCGCACCTTCTCGTCCTGAACAAGATCGACCGTGTCGACGCGCTCTCGCGGCGGCGGCTACGAAACCGGTTCCCCGACGCCGTGGCGATCTCGGCCCAGACCGGCGAGAACCTCGAGGAGCTGAAGCACCGCGTCGCCGAGTTCTTCGCCGACCGGTACATCGACGTGCGCCTGCTCGTCCCGCACGCCGACGGCAGCGAGCTCTCGGCGCTCTACCGCACCGGAGCGCCCATCACCGCCCGCGAGGACGCCGCCGAGGGGGTGCTCGTGACCGCCCGCCTGCCGCGCGAGCTGGTCGGGAGGTTCGCGGCCTACCGCGTATGAGCGAGCTCCTCGTCCGGCGCCTGCACCCCGACGCTCGAGTCCCGACGGCCGCCTACGACGGCGACGCCGGCCTCGACCTCGCGAGCGTCGAGGAGGCGGAGCTCGGCCCCGGGGAGCGGTGCACCGTCGGCACCGGCATCGCCGTTGCCATCCCGCCCGGGCATGCCGGCTTCGTCCAGCCCCGCTCGGGCCTCGCCGCCCGCCACGGGATCACCGTTGTGAACTCGCCCGGGCTCATCGACGCGGGGTACCGGGGCGAGATCCGCGTCGTCCTCCTGAACACCGACCCCTCCGAGACCTTCCGGATCGAGCCCGGGGATCGCATCGCCCAGCTCGTCGTCCTCGCGCTTCCGGAGCTTCGGATCACCGAGACCGACGAGCTGCCCGAGTCGGACCGCGCGCACCGCGGGTTCGGATCGTCCGCCGTGGGCTCGCCGCCGTGAGCGGCACCCCGCGGATCCGGGTCGCCGCGCTCCTGCGCTACGGCGACTCGGTGCTCCTGTGCGAGCAGCGCAAGGGCGACCGGAAGTACTGGCTCCTCCCGGGGGGCGGGGTGGAGGAGGGAGAGTCGCTGCACGTCGCGCTGGCGCGCGAGCTCACCGAGGAGTGCGCCCTCGAGGCCGTGGCCCTCGAAGGCCCGATTGCGATCGTCGAGTCGATCGCGCCTGCCGGCCTCCGGCCCCGGAAGCACGTGGTGCACATCATCTTTCACGGCGACGTCTCGGGCCGCAGCCTCGAGACCGTCTCCTCGGCCGACGGCGCCGTCCGCGGCCATCGGCTCGTGTCGCTCGACGAGCTCGCCTCGCTCGACCTGCGCCCGCCGATCCACCGCTTCCTCGAGCGCTGGCAGCCCGGCGACCCGTTCGTCCACCTGGGCGAGCTGTGGGTCAGGTGAACCACCGGGGCCAGACCCCCGGCCGGGGGTCTGGCCCCACGGGGTGTCCCGCATGACGACCGCGGTCCTCTTCGACCTCGACGACACGCTCGTCGTCGAGGAGCCGGCCGCGGCGGCCGCGTTCCGGGCCACGGCGGGCGTGGCGGCGGTCCGCCACGATCTCGACGCCGAGATGCTGGCCCGCGGCGCCCGGGCGCGGGCGCGCGAGCTGTGGCAGGCCGGGCCGCACTACGACCACTGCGAGGGCCGGATCGGGATGAGCTCGTGGGAGGCGCTCTGGTGCCGCTGGGAAGGCGACGGCGCCGAGATGCGGGCCGTCCGCGAATGGTCGCCGGGCTACCGCCGGGAGGCCTGGAGGCTCGCGCTCGCCGACCAGGGCGTCGCCGACGATGCGCTCACCGAGGAGCTCGCCGAGCGGTTCGCCGCCGAGCGCCGGCTCCGGCACGAGCCGTTCCCGGACGCTCGCCCCGCGCTCGAGGCGCTGCGGCCCACGCACGCGCTGGCGCTCGTCACCAACGGCGCGTCGTGCCTTCAGCGCGAGAAGCTGGCCGGGAGCGGGCTCGCCGAGGAGGACTTCGACGCGGTCGTCATCTCGGGGGACGTGGGCACGGGGAAGCCCGGCCGGGAGATCTTCGCGCACACGCTCGAGCTCCTCGGAGTTGCAGCCGACCGGGCCGTGATGGTCGGCGACAGCCTCGAGCGCGACGTCGAGGGCGCCGAGGCGGCCGGCATCCGCGGGATCTGGCTGAACCGCGGCGGACGGCGGCCGCCCGAGCCGAACGGGCACACCCAGATCTCAACGCTCGCCGAGCTGCGGTCGCTGCTCTAACCCGCCGCGATCCGCTCGGCGACCCGGTGGGCCTCGAGCTCGAGCGCGTCGTCGAGCGGATCGAGCTCGACGGCCCCGTGCCGGCGCTCCAGCGCCTCCCGAACGAGCCAGTCGGCCAGCCACGGGTTCTTGGGAAGGAGCGGGCCGTGGATGTACGTGCCGATCACCCTCCCGGCGCGCACGCCCTCCCCGCCGTCCTCGCCGTTGTTGCCGTGACCGTGAAGGACGCGGCCCAGCGGCTCCACGCCGGCTCCGAGGCGCGTGCGGCCGGCGTGGTTCTCGAAGCCGACCACGGTGCGCGGCCCGCCGGCGTCGAGCTCGCAGCGGATCGTGATGTTCCCGATCATCCGCGTCGGGCCCGCGTCGGTCACGAGATCGACGAGCCCGGTGCCGGGCATCTCGTCGCCGGAGTGCCCCCGGTATCCGTGGCCGAGCAGCTGGTAGCCGCCGCAGACCGCGAGCACCGCCGCGCCACCGTCCACGGCCGACCGCAGGTCGCCGGACTTCCCCACCAGATCGTCGGCGATCGCGACCTGGTCGCGATCCTGGCCGCCGCCCAGGTAGTAGAGGTCGGCCTCGACCAGGTCGTCGCCGGGCCCGCATCCGACCGCCTCGAAGCCGATCCCACGCCGCTCGCAGCGGTAGCGCAGGACGGCGATGTTGCCGCGGTCGGCGTAGATGTTCAGGTGCTCGGGATAGAGATGGCACACCCGCAGGTCGGTCATGCGGCCTCCCAGTACGGCGGCACGACGCCGCGGCGGGTGAGCGCCCCGCGCAGCTCGAGCATCGCGGTGTAGGTCGTGAGCACATACACCGGGCCGCCGACCGCCACGGCCGTGTCGAGCGCTGCGGCCAGGTCGGGCTCGACGCGGACGGCGTCCGGGTCGACCCCGGCGTACTTCAGGCGGACCGCCATCTCGGCGGCGCGCGTCCCCGACGTCACGACCGATTCGACGCCGCCGGCCAGGAGCTCGAAGTCGACGTCCCAGATCCACGAGACGTCGCGCCCGTCGGCGATCCGGTCGTTGAGGGCCACGACGAGCCGCTTGGGCGCCGGGTCGTGCGCAAGCGTGCGGATGACCTCGTTCGCGCCGGCCGGGTTCTTCGACAGGACGAGGACGGCCTCGTGGCCGCCGACCGAGACCCGCTCGAAGCGGCCGAACGCCGGGCCGAACGCCTCGAGGCCCGCCGCCATCCGCTCGAGCGTGACGTCGCCGAGCGCACACGCCATCGCGACGGCGGCAAGCGCGTTGTAGACGTTGTAGAGGCCGGGGAGCGGCATGTGCACCCGGTGCTCGCCGAGGGGAGTGGCGAGCGTGAACTCGGTGCCGTCGAGGCCGTCGAAGGCAAGGCTCCTCGCGGACACGTCGAGGGCCGGCCGGGCGTTTCCGCACGCGGGGCACGACCACGCCCCGAGGTGGCCGAGGTACACCGCCTCGTAGCTCAGGCGCCCGCCGCACACGCCGCACCATTTCGAGTCGGCGGCGTGGGGGAGGGCCGGCAGGGCGACGCTCGGATCGTCGATGCCGTACGCAAGCGACCCGGCCCCGGCAGGCAGCCCCGCCACGAGCGGGTCGTCGGCGTTCCGGACGAGCCGCCACGGCCCGTCGGCCGAGATCCGCCGCCACCGAGCCGCAACCGCCTCGAGCTCGCCGTAGCGATCGAGCTGGTCGCGGAACAGGTTCCCGAGCCCGAGCACCCGCGGCGCCAGCGCCGGCGCCACGTCTTCGAGCGCAGCCTCGTCGACCTCGAACACGCCGAGATCGGCCTCGCGGCACGCGAGCAGCGACGACGCGACGCCCGAGGCGAGGTTCGCGCCGGCAGCGTTCCGGCACAGCCGCCGCTCGGGCTCGAGCATGGCCGCGAGCATCTTCGCCGTGGTGGTCTTGCCGTTCGTCGCCGAGACCACAACGACGCCGCCGGCGATCCGGCGCGACAGCCTCGGGATGGCATCCGGCGCCATCCGCAGGAGCAGCTTGCCCGGCAGGCTCGTGCCGCCGCCCGCCCCCGCACGGCGCGACAGCCCGGCGGCCGCCCGTGCTGCGGCGACCTTGGCGGGGAAGACGATCATCCGCCCGAATCCTATCGGCGGCCTTCCACCGTCCGAATTTGACGGTGTACCAGGGCACGGGTTTTCACTTGCAGCGGCGGGAACATATGCTATAAGCTGCCACCGGCCCGACGAGCCAGGGGAGCATCCATGAGACGCAAGACGGTGTACCGCGCGATCGAGGGTATCGACCGCGAGCAGCTGGAGCAGTTCCAGGCGGGCATGCGCAAGCGGTACTCCGACGAGCACATCCTCGACGAGCTCCGGGCGTGCGCGAAGCGGCTCGGCCGCTCACCGACGATGCGCGAGTTCGAGGCCGATCCCGGGACGACCGTCCACCCGCAGACGGTCATCGAGCACTTCAAGTCGTGGAACCGCGCGAAGCGGCTCGCAGGCCTGGTTCCGCGCCGGTTCGCGACCCAGGACGAGCTGCTGAAGCTCCTGCGCGACCTGGGCGACGAGCTCGGACGCGTGCCCACGGCGAAGGACATCGAGGCCCGCAAGGGCGCGATGCCGTCGAAGTCGCTCTACTGGCACACCTTCGGCTCCCTGAACAACGCCCTGAAGCAGGCCGGGTTCGACGTCCCGGTGGGGGAGGAGCGCCTGGAGCGGGCCGTCGAGCAGGGGGCCCTGCTCGCGATCCGAAGCGGCCGCCTGCCCAAGTTCGCCGACTGGGCGCAGGCCCGTCGCAGCGACCCGGGCATGCTGACCGAGTGGCAGGTCTACCGGATGTTCGATGCCCGCCGCGGCGCGTGGTCGACGTTCCAGTACCTCATCCGCAGCCGCCTCGAGGAGCGCGGCGTGCACATCTCGCCCGAGGGGCGAGTGCTCCCCACGACCTAGCGGCCGGCGCCCTCTAGGAGCAGATCGGGCAGCCGGGCGGGTCGAGGATCTCGAGCGCCGCGATCTCCTCGAGCGCGTCGCCGAGCAGCATCGCCCATGGGCCCGAGCAGAGCTGGACGTCCAGGAGCCGGCTCCACGGGATGGTGTTGACGCCGATCGAGACCGACACCCGGGCGATGCCGGGGGCGCCGCGCTCGGCGTCGTCGCCCGACGTCGCCTCGATCGGTGCGTTCAGGATCACCGACCCAGTCAGGCGGCCGGCGGCCAGGCGGTGCACGTAGAACGGGGGATCGTCCCCCGCGAGATCGAGGTACCGGTACCCGCGCGCCGCGGGAGCGGAGGGGACGCGGACGTGTCCGCAACCGGTGCGGATCCGCTCGACGTCCACGACTGTGAGGCCTTCGAGGGCACGGGCAAGGGCGTTCTGCATGTCCAGTTCTTCGGCGCCCGGCTCCGCCGGCGCATCCCCCACCGGCGCTAACTCACACCCGACAGTTTGCAAATCCTCCGAGCAGCGCTCAAGAGATGCCGGTCTGCGGCCGATTCAGTGGACACACACGAGGACGCTTCGTGTGCCACCCCTGCAACAGAAGGACGCCAAGGTGAGCTCTGCGCCACTGCCGATCGACGACGCCCAGCAGCCCGACCCGTTCGAGGCGGCCGCGGTGGCTCCGGAGCCGGTCGACGTGGAGGAGGTCGAGAGCCAGGCGGCGACCGTCGACCTGCTGCACACGTACGTCCGCCAGATCGGCGACGGCGCCCTCCTCACCCGCGCCGAGGAGCTCGACCTGGCGCGGCGCAAGGACATGGGCGACGACGCGGCCAAGCGGCAGCTCGTCGAGTCCAACCTGCGCCTGGTGATCGCGATGGCACGGGCCTACTCGTCGTCCGGCGTCCCGCTCCTCGACCTGATCCAGGAGGGGAACATGGGGCTCATGCGGGCGGTCGAGAAGTTCGACTACCGCAGGGGATACAAGCTTTCGACGTACGCCACGTGGTGGATCCGCCAGTCGATGACCCGGGCGATCGCCGACCAGGCCCGCACGATCCGGCTGCCGCTGCACGTGCTCGACCTCGTGAAGAAGCTGCACCGCGCCAACCGGACGCTCGCGCAGAAGCTGGGCCGCGACCCGCTGCCGAGCGAGCTCGCCGCCGAGCTCCAGATCCCGATCGACCGGGTGCTCGAGCTGCAGCGGACGATCGAGGATCCCGTATCGCTCGAGGGGCCCGTCGGCGACGGCGAGTCGAACTTCGCCGACCTCGTCGAGGATCAGAACGCACGCCAGCCCGAGGCGGCCGTCACGCGCAGCCAGCGCGAGCAGGAGCTCAGGGCCGCTCTCGACGAGCTGGGCGAGCGCACGCGGCTCGTGCTCGAGGCCCGCTTCGGCCTGAACGACCGCGAGCCGGCGACGCTCGAGCAGGTCGGCGCCGAGATCGGCGTGACCCGCGAGCGCGTCCGCCAGATCGAGACGCGCGCCCTGCGCGAGCTCGAGGCCAAGAACCCGGGCCTGCGCGACTTCCTCCGCGGCGTCGAGTGATCCCCCGGCCACCCCGGGTGGCACACTTCATCCCGTGAGCTCGCTCGAGTCCTTCTGGGACGCGACGGTCGCCTTCTGGAACGACCTGGCCCGCGTCCACTGGAGCATCCTGCTCGTCGCCATCGCGCTGTACATGGCGAATGTCGTCCTGCGCGCGACGGCGTGGCGGACGATCCTCCAGGCCGCCTATCCGGAGGGGCGCGTCCGCTGGCGCAGCATCCTCGCCGCCTACCTCGCCGGAGTGGGCACCAACGCGATCGTGCCGGCGCGCGGCGGCGACGTCATCAAGATCTACCTGGCGCACCGGTCGATGCCCGGCGCCGCCTACACCACGATCACGTCGAGCCTCCTGGCCGAGACGCTCGCCGACACCTTCATCGGCCCGCTGGTGCTGCTCGCGGCGTACGCCAGCGGCCGGATCCCGCACCTGCCGGCGCTCGGCCACCTGGCGGCATTCGAGTGGAGCTTCTTCGCCTCGCACGCGCAGTGGTTCGCGCTCGTGCTGGCGGCGATCCTCATCCTGACGGGCGTCTTCTTCACCTACCTCGAGCACCATGTCGTGTCGTTCTGGGAGCGCGTCAGCCTGGGGCTGGCCATCCTGCGGACGCCGCGCCGCTACTTCCGGAACGTGGCGTCGCTCCAGCTCGCCGGCTGGGCGCTTCGGGCGCTCGCGATGTACTTCTTCCTCCAGGCCTTCCGGATCCCGGCCGACCTCATCGACGCCACGCTCGCGCTCTCGGCCCAGAGCGCATCGACGCTGCTTCCGCTGACTCCCGGCGGGCTCGGGACGCAGCAGGCGCTCCTCGGCTACATGTTCCGAAACGCCGCGCCCGCGAGCACGGTGCTCGCGTTCTCGGTCGGGATGCAGTTCGCGATCACGCTGACGAGCGTCCTGGCCGGCGGAGCGGCGATCTGGATCACCTTGAAGCGGCTCCCGTGGCATGCCCACCGGCACGTGGCCTCGAGCCCCGCCGGAGACCCAGCAGGCGGACCACGCGAAGGCCCGTCCAGCAGCCGGTGCCGCTCGCAGCGGGACTTCCGTGCGAATCGGCCGGCGAGGACGCCGCAGGTGGCGGTAACCCGGCCCGCGAGGGCGTTCGATCGAGCGCAGGCCCGCCTTCATCGCGCGTGCCGTCCGTGCCGAAGCGCCTGACGGTCGTGGTGGATGGCGTCCGTCCGCCGACGAGCACCCTCGGACACCGCCGCCGCCGTCGTCGGGCCGTCCATCGCGACGATCACCACCGGTGGCGAGAGCGCCGCGCGCTGCGATGGCGTGAAGATAGGTCGCGCTCCGTATCCGCCGCAAGACCGTGGGAAGCACGACATTGGCGAGGAGGCTCGCGGCCGCGACGCTCCACGAGCAGCTCAGCCTGGGCCGATCGGACCCCGGACGAGCAGGCGCAGCGTGGCTTCGGCGGTGGCGCGGGCTCACGATCCGCCGAACCGCCCGTATCGGCGGAGGCCGCCACGAGTCAGACGGTCAGGAGCGCCATCGCCGCGAACGGGACGCGCCACCCAAGCCCGGCACCGATCGACGCCGCGACAACCGCGGGCCCTGTGAGCACGCCGATCCCACCGGCGATCGTCCAGCGGTTCATCGCCAGATCGCGCCGGCCGGCTCGACGTCCTGAGCGTCGCCTGGGGATGCTCTCGATGCACCGACCCGGTCACACGCATCGCGACGAGTACCGCGAGCGGCGAGCCGGCTGCGGGAACGACGGAGCCTGCCGCAACCGCGCCGTCGCTCGCCGAGCACGAGCGGCGGTGGCGCGTGCTCGCGGGACTGCCGCGCGCCGGCTCGACGACCGACCACCAGCGACGCAGCGCACGCCGGCCAACTGGCTCGTGAGCCCGCGACCGGTCGCGGCAGCGCCGCATCTCTGCGCCAACCGCACGCGGGAGCTCGATCGCAAGAGCTCGCGCTTGCGAGACCGCGTGCAGGCGGTCGTCCTGGCCTACGAGTCGGGCCTGGTTCGGCGCGGCGAACGCTCCCACCCCGCTCACGCCCGATAATGCCGGTTATGTCAAGTAGAACGGATCGAACGGGGAAGAGCGGCGGGAGGCCCGTCTCCCCTCAGCCGGCGAGCGGGTGCGTGGGATCGCTCGGGAAGTAGGCTCGGCGCCGGGCGAGCGAGAGCCGCTCACGGGCATCGGCCAGGAGCTCAGCGCCGGACGCGTGCTCGCCGAGCTCGGCGAATCCCGCCGCGCCGCACAGCACACCGCCCGCGAAGAGCTCGCTGCGGGCGAGCGCGGCCCGCACGCGCTTGAACGCGGCCCGGGCCTCGAACTCCCCTGCGCGCGGGAAGAGCAGCGCGAAGTGGTCGGCCCCGAGGTGGCCGACGCGGTCGTCGTGACGCACGGCCGAGCGTGCGAGCGAGCCGACGTGCAGGATCAGATCGCGCTGGTCGATCGCTCCCGGGCCTAGCTCGAGGCCGTGCACCGTGAAGACCGCGACCGCGAGCGACTGGCTTCGCCAGCGCGCCGCGGCGACCGTGCGCTCGAGCTCGACCGCGAACGCGCCGCTGTCGAGGAGCGCCTCCTCGCCGGCGATCCCGGCTGCGAGCGCCAGCGCCACGCAGTGGCCGAGGGCGTCGACGAACGTCTCCTGCTCGCGCGACGGCTGCTCGTCCCAGTCGGCGACGAGCCCTTCCGGCGCCATCCGAAGGTGGCACGCGAGCCCGGCCTCCTGCGGCGCCGACGCGAGGATGCGGTCGATCACCCCGGCGTCCGCCTGTGGCGCGGCCAGGGCCGCCGCGGCACGCGACAGGACGTCGATCAGGATGTGGCCGTCATCCATCGGTTCCATATCGGGTCGGATCGCCGGGGCCTTGAGCCCCACTGCACGCGATCAGGCGACGGCCGCGCCCCAGGTGTGACCCGGAGCCGCGTCGTCGTCGGCCGAGAGCACCCGGTGCCGCACGGCCTCGATCGAGAAGTCGGCCAGGAGGCCGCGCTGATAGGGCTCCGTCTCCCGCTCCAGGACGGCCAGGAACGCGTCGACGAGCGGCGCCTCGAACTGGCTCTCCTTGCCGAGGACAAGCTGCTGGATCGCCCGCTCCGTCGTCATCGCGGCCCGGTACGCCCGGTCGGACGTCATCGCGTTGTACGAGTCGGCGACGGCGATGATCCGTGCCAGGCGCGGGATCGCGTGACCCGCGAGGCCGTCGGGGTACCCGACGCCGTCCCAGCGCTCGTGATGGCTGCGAACCACGAGGGCGATGTCGCTGTAGTCCTCCACCTCGGCCAGGATCCGCGCGCCGATCTCGGGATGGCGTCGCATCTCGGCCCACTCGTCGTCGTCGAGCGCCGAGCTCTTCTCGAGAAGCTCCGCGCTGATCCCGATCTTGCCGATGTCGTGCACGAGCGCCGCCAGGTGGACGCGGGTGACCTCAGCCTCCGGCAGCCCGAGCTCGCGGGCGATGTCGCGGCAGTAGACCGCAACCGCCGCAGAGTGGCCGGCCGTGTACCTGTCGCGCGAGTCGAGGGCACGCACCATCGCGGCCGCGAAGCTGATGTTGACCCGGCGCAGGTGCTCGTTGGCAGCCTCGAGGCGCGCGTTCGACTCCCCCAGCTCCTCGATCAGCTGCGCCTGGCGGGCGTGCATGCGGAAGCTCAGGTGCGCCGCGATGAGCGGCACCACGAAGAAGGCCAGCACCTCGACGCCCACGCGCCCGTACGTGAATGCGATGAGCGCGGTCACCGGCGCGTAGAGCGCCACCGAGACCGCGATCGAGCCTCGCAGAAGCCTCCAGAGCTCGAGCGGCCGCGTCCCGTGCCTGAGGAGCAGCGTCACGGCGGTGACGAAGAACTCGACGCCGGTTCCGACGACTGAGGCGACGGCGGCCACGGCGACGAGCGCAACCAGCGAATCGGGATTGGCGATCCGCTCGGCCAGGACAGCGCTCCACCCCGCCGCGCAGCCGGCGAGCGTCTTGCCCGAGAAGTAGATCAGGAACCGCTCGAGCGGCCCCTCGCGGTGCAGCATCGCCGCCCCGCCGACAACGGCCGCCGCGGCGGGCCCGAAGAGCACCGCCGCGAGTGCGAGCGGCATGAACGAGACCGACACCTCGACACGCGGCGAGACGCGCATGCTGTGGCCCTCGGCCACGTTCGCGATAACGGCGAGGACGAGGACAACCTCCCACCGCCCCAGCCCGTGCAGGGACCACGACGCAGCCATCAGGCCCAGCGCGAGCCCGGCAAGCACCGACGCATAGACGCGGATGATTGTCAGATTCTGCTCCTGCCCGTCACACTCTTGTGGTCAAGACTTGACATAGCTCGAATGGGTAGCTAGTCTCCCCCCCGAAAGGGGTACGAACGTGACGCGAGGGGAGAGGAACATCATGGGTATCAAGGGCTGGTAGGGACAAAGGTCGGCATCGGCGTTATCGGTACGCCGAGGGGTGAGGTTGAGCCCTTCTCGCGTGTCGCGGGTTCTGGGGTCGGGCCCAGAATCCCCGCCGCACAAGATGTCATCGCGCCTCCGCGAGACGGCAGCGCTCAACGCGCCGCCTCGCGGGGGCGCGTTACGTTTGGGGGAAGAAGCCGGTGAGCGCCTGGAGCAGAGCGCCCACCGGATGACGGAAAACGCCGGCCAATGAGCCGGTGGAGCGCGACGCGCCGACACCTCGCGCGCGATGCGGCAGCGATCGCTGTTTCCACTCGTGGTATCGGTGGTTGCGCCCGCGCGGCCCATCCCCCGACGGAGTGTCGGCGGCGGCGCTCAAGCCGGGCAGCACTGCCGCCGATATCACGCGTAAGGGGTGGCGGCAACGCCCGCCAGGACGGCTTGCTCCGGCCGACGGCTCCATCCATACGTTCTTCCATACGTTCTCATCCCAAGAGGTCTGACACCATGAGCGACGCCGAGGCACAACCGGAACAGCCTGCCCGCGACGAGTCCGCAAGCGGGCTCCGTAGGGCGATGGAGCACCGGATGGCTTCGCTGCAGGAGGCCGAGGAGCGCCTCCAGCGCGAGCAGTCGGCGCTGCAGGAGCAGGCCAAGGTCGTCTTTGCCGAGCGCGAGGCGCGGCTTGCGCGCCGCGAGCGCGAGTTGGCCAAGCGCGAGGCCGCGCTTGCCGTCAGCGAGGGCATCGCCTCGTCGAACACGGGTGAGGATGTCGGCGCCGCCGAGCGCGCCCACATCGACGCCGGGAACGCGCGCCTGGAAGAGCGCCAGGCCGAGCTCGACCGGCGCGAGCAGGCGCTCGTCGAGCGCGAGCGCGATCTCGCCGCCGCTGCGATGGCCTCCCCCACCCCGGCCGCCGACGGCACTCCTCCTGTTGACAACGCGCGTGCACAGGCGCTCGAGGAGGCTGTCACCACGCTGGAGCGTCAGGTCGAACACATGAAGGGCCAGCGCGAGCAGATCGAGCGCGAGCGCGACTCGCTGGTGGAGCAGCTGCGTGACCGCGGCGCCCTCGGATCGGTGGAGCTCGCCGAGCGGGAGGCGCGCCTCTCGACGCTCGAGCAGGAGCTGACCGACCGCGAGCACCGTGCCAAGAAGGTCGAGAAGGTCATCACCCAGAAGGAGCTGCACGTCGACGGCGTCCGCGCCGACCTCGAGCAGCGCGCCGCCGAGATGTCCGAGAACGAGCGGGCGCTGGCCGAGCGCGCCGCCGCCGTCGAGGCCCGGGCGACCGCTGCCGAAACCGCCGAGGGCGAGACCCGCGGGAAGCTCGAGCAGCTGGAGGCTCGCGAGGCGGACGTCGCGCGGTCCTTCGACGAGCTCGCGACCGCCCAGGCATCCCTCAAGGAGGCCACCGAGGCGCTCGAGAGCCGGTCGAGCATGATCGAGGCCGCCGAGGCGAAGGTCGCCGCGATGCACGCCGACACCGACCGGAAGGTCGCCGAGGCCGAGCAGCGAATCGCCGCGCTCGCCGACCGCGAGAAGGAGCTTCAGCACGTCGAGGCCCGCCTGAAGGAGCTCGACGCCCGCGACCGCGAGGTCAGCCAGGCCGTCGCGAACCTCGAGGAGCGCGAGCGGGAGCTGCGCGACATCGACGCCCGCCGGCAGAGCGCCGAGAGCGCCGCGACGCGCGCCGAGGCCGCCACGAAGCAGCTCGAGGAGCGCCGCGCCGAGGCCGAGGCCAGGATCGCCCAGTGCGACGCGCGGGTGCTCGAGCTGGCCGACAAGGAGCGCCGCCTCACCGAGATCAACACCCGCCTCGCGGAGTTCGACGTCCGCCAGGAGAAGATCCAGAACGCCGAGGCCGAGATCGCCGCCGAGCGCAGCCAGGCCGAGAACCTCCAGCGCGAGGCGCAGCGCCTCCAGAAGCAGGCGGAGCGGATGCTGGCCGACGCCGAGCAGCAGGCATCGCAGCAGGTCGAGCGGCTGGCCGCCGACCTCCGCGAGCGTGAGGCCCGTCAGGCCGTCGCCGAGGCCGACCTCGAGCGGCGCGAGGCGCGGCTCGACCGTCGGCAGGACACGCTCGACGAGCGCGAGCGCGACGTCGACAACCGGAATGACGCGCTCGAGCTGCGCGACGTCCAGATCAAGGAGCGCGAGGCGGACGTCGCCCGGCTCACGGTGCGCGCCGACCGAGTCGAGGCCGAGCTCGACGCCCAGCGCGCCGCCCTGGCGGACGCCGAGGACGCTGTCGCCCGCGAGCGGGCAGTTCTGCAGCGGCGGATGGCCGAGCTCCAGAAGCGCGAGTCGGCCGAGCGCAGCGACCTGGACGAGGCCGTCCGCAGCGCCGCCGAGGCGAGCGGCGGCCGGAAGGGCCTTCTGGGGCGCGGCGGCGGCAAGTCGGTCGAGGAGCTGCACACCGCGCTGCGGTCGAAGGAAGCCGAGCTCCAGGCCCAGGAGCGCCGCCTGGCCGAGCTCAGTGCCGCCCTCCAGCGGCGCGAGTCGGATCTCGACACCTACGCCCGGAAGCTCCAGCGGAGTGCGGCGGTCGACGCCGCGAGCGCATCGGTGCGCCCGTCGGACTTCACGGTCGAGGAGGCCGAGGTCCGCGACGAGCCCACGCCCGACGACGACGATCCGACGCGCAAGCGGCTCCAGTTCTGGTCGCGCTAGCACCTTTCTCGGCGTTGGCACCGGCGTCTCGGCGCTCCCGCGAGAACCCTGCGTCTCCCCGCCCGCGGACCCGTTCCCCGCGCGACGTGCGCGCAGGCGGGTCCGCTGTCCGGAGCGCTGAGTAGCGTCCGGCCGTGCTCCGGCCGATCGAGCGCCAGCGCAGCCGTCCCGCCATCGCGGTCGCCGCAGGCGCGGCGTACGCGGTCGCCTGGTTCGTGCCGGCCTGGGGACGGCCCGGCTGCCTGGCGGTCGCGGTCTGCCTGGCCTGGCTCGCGGGCGCGAGGATCGGCGGCCTGGTGATGGGCGCCGCCATCCTCGTTGCTCCGGTCGGCCTTCCGGCGCGGATCGGGCTCTCGCTCGCATCGGCACTGGGGGGCGAGCTCCTCGAGCGCGAGGCCCGCGCCCGGCGCGAGCTTCGCGCGCGGTCCTTCACCGACCGCCTGACGGGCCTTCGCAACTACGACTTCTTCTCCGAGGCGCTGGCGGCCGAGCTGGCCCGCGTCCGCCGCTACGGCGGCTGCACCACGCTCGTCCTGATCGACCTCGACCGCTTCAAGACCTACAACGACCGCCACGGTCACGGCGCCGGAAACCGGCTCCTGGCGTCGGTCGGCCGCGCGCTCCTGCACGAGAAGCGCGACGCCGACATCGCCGCCCGGTTCGGAGGCGAGGAGTTCGCCGTCCTCGTGCCGGGCCGGGCCGCCGACGGCGTGGTGCTCGCCGACCGCCTGCGCCGCGCGATCGCCGAGGTTCCGGCCGGCCGGCTCGACCGGCACGCGGTGCCCGACATCGTGACCGCGTCGGCCGGCGTCGCCACGTTCCCGCTCGACGCGCGCGACGGCGACGAGCTCTTCGAGATCGCCGACCGGGCGCTCTACGAGGCCAAGCGGCGGGGGCGCGACCGGGTGGTCACCGCTGCCGAGATCGGCTCGCCCGCCCTCCCCCGCGCCGTTTGATCGCGGGGGAACCCAGGGGCCCTTCCTGGCCCGGGTTCGCCACAGACGCACGAGCCGAGGCGTCACAATTCACCGCGGACCGGAACACCGGCGTGAGATGTTCGCAACGGAGGCCCGCCGGGGTCAGACCCCGGTTCGTCGTCGCGGAAAGTCGTTGCGAGTACGTGACACATGCACCTGACGGTCGCGGCGACGGCGAAGACCGCGCTCTTCGCCGGAGCGCAGCAAGCAGCGCGCCACCCTTAAGGAGGGGGCTCATGGGGGAACCCTGGGTTCCCCCATGGGGCTAGATGTCGGCGCGCTCGGTGTCGAACCGGGCGGAGTGCAGCTGGTGGTGGAACACCTCGACGGTGAGGTCACGAGTGTCGCCGAACGGCCGGTCGACGAAGCGGACGACGCGGTCGTGGTAGAAGGGCACGTCGAGGTGGGCTCCCGAGACGAGGTTGAGCGACACCTCGCCGCAGCTCGGGCAGGTCACGGCCACGCCGATGCACTCGTCGCTCGTCTCGCCCGCCGGGGCGACCATGTTCAGGCTGGACGGCCACACGGGCTTCAGCCTGGCCTCGCGGCTGCAGTAGAGCCGCCACGGCCAGTTTCCGCGCTGCACCTCGGCGCGGGCGATCTCGGCGAGCTCGTCGCCCACGGGCTCCGTCCGGCCGGTGAGCAGGTTCCGGAACTCGACCTCGACCGGCGCGAGCGGCCCGTAGTCGAGATCGGCGTGCGTCACGAGGCCCTGATGCGGCTCGCCGCAGGCGCAGTCGTAGACAACCCGGTAGACGGCCGGATGGGCGGCGCCCGGCAGGCGCTCGAGCCGGCGGAACGCCGAGAGCCGCACGCGCGTCAGCTCTCCGCCCGGGCGGTGCGGGCAGTGGAACCGGTAGCTCGCTCGTAACGTGTCGTACATGTCTCCGTGTTATCGACCCCGGCGGCCGATCCTGTTAGCATCGCCGCGCGGTGCCCCGCATCGACCTCCGCACGAAGGTCCGCGACGTCCCGGACTTCCCCCGTCCCGGGATCGTCTTCAAGGACATCATGCCCCTCCTGGCGGACGCCGAGGCCCTGCACCAGGCGGTCGACGAGATCGCCGAGTGGGCCGAGCCGCGAAACGTCGACGTCGTCGTCGGCGCCGAGGCGCGCGGGTTCATCCTCGGGGCGGCGGTCGCATACAAGCTCAGATGTGGATTCGTGGCCGCACGAAAGCCGGGGAAGCTGCCCTACCTCACCGTCGGGGCCAAGTACGCCCTGGAGTACGGCTTCGACGCCCTCGAGATGCACGTCGATGCCCTGAAGCCGGGGACGCGGGTCCTCGTGCACGACGATCTGCTCGCCACGGGCGGCACCGCCAGGGCCAAGATCGACCTCGTCGAGCAGCTGGGCGCCGAGGTCGTCGGCGTGGCGTTCGTCG
Source organism: uncultured Actinomycetes bacterium (assembly GCA_963809325.1). Taxonomy (GTDB): domain Bacteria; phylum Actinomycetota; class Thermoleophilia; order Gaiellales; family JAICJC01; genus JAICJC01. Next base: position 820,677 of record CAWEIZ010000008.1, on the reverse strand, counting down.
TCGAGCTCTCGTTCCTGAACGGCCGCGACAAGCTCTACGGGCACGACATCCACTCGCTGCTTCAGTACGAGAGCGAGTAGCTCCGCAGATCAGCGGGCGACGTCGCGCAGGTCGCGCACCAGAAGGAGGTGGGCGAGCTGGCTGGTGAGCTCGGCGAGCTGCTCGAGCTCCTGAAGCCCGGCCTCGCGCCGGTCGGCGTTCGACGAGCGAAGCGACGGGGCGAGGATCTGCTCGAGGAGCCCCGCCTCGCGGCCGACGGCCGACCGGAAGGCCTTCAGGTGCCTCGCCGCCACGCCGTAGCGGGCCAGACGCTGGCAGATGATCACGATGTCGACGTCGGTGCGCGAGTACGGCGTCCCCCCACCGCGCCTGCGGCCGTCGAGGAGCTGGTACTCCTCGAGCTCGCGCACGAAGCTGCCGTCGGCGTCCGCGGCCGACAGGAGCTGGTCGAGGCTGAGCGCATCCTCGCTCCCGCCGACGAGGCGTGGGCGCCGGCCCGTGCCGGCAGTCGAGCGGCCCTGGGCGATCACCTGCCGGATGACCCGGAGCGGCAGGAACTCGTCACGCTGCATGCGCAGGATCTCGCGCAGCTGGTCGACGTCGTCGTCCGAGTAGAGCCGGTAGCCGCCGGGCGTCCTTCGCGGCGTGATCAGCTTCTGGTCCTCGAGGAACCGGATCTTCGAGATCGAGACGTCGGGGAACTCCTCGTGCAGGAGCTTGCACACGGTCCCGATCGTGAGGCGGGACGGGCGCGGCGCCTGAGCGGGTGCGGGCTTGGCCGACATGTCACGGCCCCCGTTCGATGTAGGTCAGGCGGTACTTGCCGATCTGGAGCTCGTCTCCGTCGGCCAGGCGGGCGCTCTCGACCCGGTGCCGGTTCACGTACGTGCCGTTCAGGCTCGACCGGTCGGTCAGATGCAGCCCGTCGTCGCGGCGCTCGAGCAGCGCATGGTCGCGCGAGACGGTGATGTCGTCGAGGAAGACGTCGGATTGCGGAGCACGGCCGATCGTCATTCGAGCGCGGTCGATCGCGAACTGCTCGCCGGCGCGCCCGCCGCCGGTGCGGATCACGAGCGTCGCCCCCTCCCCCAGCTCGTCGGCGCCGCCGGCCTCCGCGCCGTCCTCGTCGACGGCCTCGAAGCTCATCGTCGGCTCGCCGGCGTCAGGGTCGAGCAGGCTCGCCCCGCAACGGCCGCAGAAGCGCGCGGCCTCGCGGTTGTGGTGTCCGCACTCGGGGCAGTACATGCCTAATCCGGTGCCGGCGCGTCGTCCAGCTCCGGCGGCGGCCCGCGGTGGGCCAGGATCTCGGTGAGCCTCTGGATGTCGACCTCCGAGAGGGAGGACTGCTCGCCGGCATGGCGTCGCTTCACCCGGTCGACGAGCTCCGCCCGCAGGATGTCGATCTTGCCGTGCAGCAGGCGGCGCCGGTACGACACCTCCTCCTCCTCGTGCACGTAGCGCTCGATCAGCGCCTTCAGGTCGTCGTCGGAGATCGTCGTGAAATCGGGCAGAACGTCCATGGGATGGGTATCCGTTCGTTCGGGAACGCAGGTCAGTGTACTTCGCGGCGGCCGAATCCTCAAGCTCTAGTTGAGGGTTTAGACTGCGGCCGCGACAAACCCGTCCAGCATCGCGCGGTACTTCGCCTCCAGCGCCTGCGAGTCCTCCCGCGTGGCGCCTTCTGCGTAGATGTGAAAGACGGGCTCGTCGGGGTCGGGGATGATCTGCGCCCAGCCCGACCCCTCGAACACCTTGATCCCGTCGGTGTCGTCGACCTCGAGGCCCTTCACCGCCTCGATGACCTGGCGCATCGCCGTCCCCTTCGCCGACCACGGGCAGTGGGCCTGCTCGTGGACGAGCGTGCTGACCGGCAGGTCGTGCACCAGATCGGACAGCGTCTTTCCGGCCCGCGACGCGAGCTCGAGGATCTTCCCGATCGACATCACCGCGTCGTACGCGAGCAGGAAGTCGGGGAAGACGTACCCGCCGCCCGACGCACCGGCGAAGACGACGTCGTCCGATCCGGCCGCAGTCGCGAGCAGGTCGCCCTGCGACGCCTTCGTGCGCCGCACGACGATGCCGTTTCCGTGGGCGATCTCCTCGACCATGCGCGTCTCGGTGACCGGGACGAGGAGCGCTCCGCGCAGGCCCGACTCCGAGAGCTCGCGCACGAGCATGAGGAGCGTCGTCTCGGGCGGGATGGCGGCTCCGTTCTCGTCGATCAGCCACACCCGCTCGGCCGCGTTGTCGATCACAACGCCCAGATCGGCGCCGACCGCCCGGACGAGCCGGCCGGTCTCGTCGAGCGCGGCCGAGATGTCGAGGCCGCGCATGCTCGCGCCCGAATCGACGAAGGCGTTCAGGGCGACCATCTCGACACCGAGGTCGCCCACGAGCGACGGCATGACCAGCGAGGCGGCCGAGAAGTTGTAGTTCAGGACGAGGCGCAGCCCGCGGGCGGCGATCGCATCGCGATCGAGCGCGCCGAGCAGCTCCTGCACGTAGCTGCTCGTGGCCCGGGTCGGATACGTGAGCGTCCCGATCTCACCGGGGCTCGTCCGCCGGAACTCCTGCCGCGAGAACGATCGCTCGATCCCCTTGATGGTCGCGTCGCTCGCGAGGATGCCCGGCGCCTCGAAGAACACGACCTGGATGAGGTCGGGGTCTCCGGTGTCGACGCGGACGTGCAGGCCGCCGGTGCGTTCGTCGACGCGCATGTCGTGGCGGTTGACGGCCGGGAGCGACACCCGCAGGTCCGACACGTTGACGCCCGTCGAGACGAGCCCGGAGATGATCGCCCGCTTGATCATCCGCGACGCCGGATGGGCATCGCGGCTGGCGACGACCGACGCTCCCTTCGCGAGCGTCGTGCCGTAGGCGGCGCCGATCCGGGCGGCGACCTCGGCCGTGATGTCGACGTTCACGAGCCCCGTCGCGCCGTCACGCCCGAAGATCGTCGTGATCCCGCGCGACTCCCAGATGAGGTTCGTATGGATCGCGGCGCCGGCCTCGATCGTCTTGAACGGATACACCTTGACGTGCGGGTCGAGCACCGCCTCGGCGCCGATCGAGCAGTCGTCGCCGACCGCCACGCCCTCGTTCAGGAGGGCGTGCGCGCGCACGTCAACGCCCTTGCCGAGGATCGTGCCGTCGATCCGCGCACTCCGCCCGATGTAGCACCCCGAGTCGATCACGCTCCGCTCGGTCGACGCGCCCTCCTTGACGACGACGTTCTGGCCCAGCACCGAGTACGGCCCGATTCGCGCTCCGGCCTCGATCTGGCAGTAGTTCCCGATGACGGCCGGGCCCTCGATCTGGTTCAGGTCGGGGAGCTGCACCCCGTCACCGAGGACCACGTTGTCGCGCAGGCGGATTCCCGTCACCTCGAGGTCGATGCGCCCGTCGAGGGCGTCGAAGTTCGCCTTGCGGTACTGATCGAGGTTCCCGATGTCCTGCCAGTAGCCCTCGACGAGGTGCCCGTACACGGGCTTCCCGCGCCTCAGGAGATCGGGAAAGAGCTGCTTGGAGAAGTCGTACGCCGTGCCGTCCGGCACGGCGGCGAGCACCTCCGGCTCGAGCACGTAGACGCCGGTGTTGATCGTGTCCGAGAACACCTGGCCCCACGACGGCTTCTCCAGGAACCGCTCGACCCGCCCCTCGGAGTCGGTGATGACGACTCCGAACTCGAGCGGGTTCTCGACGGAGTACAGCGCGAGCGTCGCCACCGCCCCCAGCCGCTTGTGCGCTTCGACGAGCGCTCGGAGATCGAAGTCGCAGAGGGCGTCTCCCGAGATGACGAGAAATGTCTCGTCGAGCAGCTCCGCGGCGTTCTTCACGCTGCCGGCGGTTCCGAGCGGTGTCTCCTCGACCGAGTAGTGCAGCTCAATACCCAGCTCGCCGCCGTCATCGAAGTACCCCCGGATCACCTGCGGCAGGTACGCGACGGTGACGACGATGTCCGTCATGCCGTGCTTGCGAAGGAGATCGATGATGTGCTCCATGCACGGCTTGCCGGCGACCGGCACCATCGGCTTGGGCTGGTTCGACGTGAGCGGTCGAAGCCGAGTGCCTTCGCCGCCCGCCATGACAACCGCTTTCATGTCACGCCTCTCACGTCATGCCTCCCGCGGTGCGACGGAGTAGAGGGCGCCGGCGACGAGCGAGACGCCGACCCCGAGGGCACAGATCACGAGCGGCCACGAGGCGGACGTCGCCATCAGCAGCGCGAGCGAGAGCATGATGAGCGCCGTGGCCCACTTCCCGACCGTGTTGACCGCGATCCGGGTCTCGGCATGGCGCTTGTGGAAGAGCGCCGCGAGCCACACATCGCGGGTCAGCACCGGGAGCGCGAGCCACCACGGGAGCCGTCCCGCGTACCAGAGCAGGATCAGCGCCATGTTGATCAGCAGCCGGTCGGCGATCGGATCCGCGATTCGCCCGAACCGCGACGGCTCGTGGGCCCGCCTGGCCAGCACCCCATCCAGATAGTCCGTGAGCGAGGCGAGCGTGAAGATCACCGCCGCGGCCAGGCTCCGGCCCCCGTCCGCGGTCGCCAGGAGAACGGTGAACGGCAGCACCGCCAGCAAGCGCGCGAGGGTGAGCGCGTTGGCGATCGGTCTCAGCAATGCGCAAATCCTACCGCCGCCGGGCGCGCGCCCCCTCGGGCGGTCGACCGGCCCCCAGATGTAAGCGATTTGGAAGGACTGCGCGCTCGCCCTTGATCGCGCGCGCCCCCGGCCGATTTCACGAGCGGGGTACTGATGAGGATGCGACTGGGGGTCATCATCTTCACGCTGGGGGCCGCGTTCGTGGCCGGTGCGATCACTGCGCCGGCCACGAACGCCGGTTCAGCCCCGCACGTCCTGTTTGGTGCCTGGGTGCAGCAGGGGTCGGCGCCGACGCACGCCGACGCCGTACGTGCCCTCGAGGCCCGGCTGGGCTTCACGCTCTCGATCGACAACCACTACCGCCCGTGGACGAACACGTTCTGGCGCGACGAGCAGGACGACATCGCCTCGGGCCGGACGCCGATGGTGTCGTGGACCGGCCGGGGGACGACGGCCGCCGCGATCGCCTCCGGTGCCGAGGACGCGAACATCGCCCGCGTCGCCGACGCGGTGAGGGCTCTTGGAGGCCGGGTCCTCGTCCGGTTCGCGTACGAGATGGACCAGCCCAGGGGCTGCCCGCGCTACCTCGGCTCGCCCGCGCAGTTCATCGCCGCCTGGCGCCACGTCTACGACGTGTTCCAGGCGCGCGGCGTCACGAACGCGCGCTTCGTCTGGGCGCCGATCGCGGCCAACTACGCCACGGGCCTCGCCCAGAGCTTCTACCCGGGCAACCGGTACGTCGACTGGATCGGCGCCGACGGCTACAACTGGTATCCCGGCCGGGCGGGGTCGAAGTGGACAACGTTCGGAGAGATCTTCGCCGCCTTCTACACCTGGGCGGCCCCTCGCGGCAAGCCGCTCATCGTCGCCGAGACCGGCGTCCAGGAGGACCCCGCCGTGCCCGGGCGCAAGGCGGCGTGGTTCGCCGACGCGGCCGCGTGGATCCGCTCCCACAGCGCGATCCGGGCCGTGTCGTACTTCGACGGCATCTCGCCGAAGGGGTACGATTTCCGTGTCGACACGTCGAGCGCGTCGTTCGACGCGTGGCAGGCGATGGACCTGGGTTAGTACGGTTAACCCCACTTTCTGATCCGGGCACAGCCGCTACTCTGCGACCTTCGTGTCGGATCAGGAAGAAGCTCAGCGGCTCGAAGAAGAACGGCGGATCGCCCACACCGGCGCCCTCGCGCGCGTCGCCGGCCACTGCGCCTGCCATCCGTGGCGTGTCGTCTTCACGTGGCTCGGGATCTTCGTCGCGCTCATCGGGCTGAACGCCGCGTTCCACGGCTCGCTCGTGAACGAGTTCAAGGTGCCGGGCACCGACTTCCAGAAGGCGACCGACCTCATCAACGCCAAGTTCCACGGCCAGAAGGGCGCCGCGCTTCGGGTCGTCATCGCCGCACCCGCCGGTCAGCGCATCGACACGACCGAGCGGCAGGCCGCGATCGCGAAGATGCTGGCGGTCGGCCAGGCCGCCGAGCGATCGCTCGACGAGACCAAGGCCGACGTCAGCAAGATCACCGATCCGCTCGCCAAGGACTCGCAGCAGCTCTCGAAGACCGGCCGGATCGCGTTCTTCGACGTCCAGTTCGACCGGACCGGGTTCGAGCTGCCGCGCGCCGACGTGGTCAAGGTCGAGGACAACCTGAGGGCCATCGGCGAGCCGGCCGGCATCCAGGTCGAGTACACCGGCGACGCCGAGAGCCCGCCGCCCGAGCAGGGTGCGAGCGACATCATCGGCCTGATCGCGGGCTTCTTCGTCCTGATCATCCTCTTCAGGGCGCTCGTGCCGACGGCGATCCCGCTCCTCTTCGCGATCGTCGCGGTGGCCACCGCGTTCCTGTTGCTCTTCCTCGCCGCCCGGATAACCAACTTCAACACGATCACCGAGATCCTCGTCCCGATGATCGGCCTCGGGGTCGGGATCGACTACACGCTCTTCATCGTCACCCGGTTCAGACAGCTCCTCCACGATGGGCTGAGCCCGGAGGAGGCCGCCGCCGCCGCGGGCGCGACCGCCGGCCGGGCCGTGGTGTTCGCAGGCACGACGGTGGCGATCTCGATCACGGGCCTCGCCATCATCGGCATCGACTTCATCACGAAGCTCGGCATCGGGAGCGCGCTCGGCGTCCTCACGGCCGTGCTCCTCGCGAACTCGATGCTGCCGGCCATACTCTCGCTCCTCGGCCACAAGATCGATCGCGGCCGGCTCGGGATGAAGCCGACCGACGACTCGCGGGCCGGCCAGGCCCGCACCCCCGTCGCTGCGTGGGGCCGGTTCGTCTCGCGCAACGCAAAGATCGTCCTCCCCCTCTCGATCATCCTGCTGCTGCTCCTCGCATCGCCGGTGCTGGCGGTGCGGCTCGGCCTTGCCGACTCCAGCACGGCACCGAAGGACCAGACGACGCGGAAGGCCTACGACCTCCTCTCGTCACCCGACGGGTTCGGCGCCGGGTTCACGGCCCCGATCCCCGTCGTGATCGACCTGGCGAACGACCACCAGGCCGCGGTGAAGCTCGAGGCCGCGATGAAGCAGGTGCCGGGCGTGAAGGAGGTCGCCGCCCCGATCTACAACGCCAAGACGCCCGACCAGGCGTCGGTGTCGATCATCAACGCCTACTCGAAGTACGCCCCGCAGGACGCCCGCACCGACGACATCGTGTCGGCGCTTCGCGACCGCACCATCCCGCATGTGCTCGCAGGCTCCTCGGCCAAGGCCTACGTCTCGGGCGCCAACGCAGCGTTCACCGACATCGGCAACATCATCTTCAGCCGCGCGCCGTACTTCCTGCTCTACATCATCGGCGTCACGTTCGTCGTCCTGGCGATGGCGTTCCGGTCGGTGGTGATCGCCACGAAGGCGGCACTCACGACCCTCATGTCGGCGCTGGTCGGATTCGGAGTGCTCACACTGGTTGTGCAGCTCGGCCACGGGATGGGCCTCATCGGCCTCGACCGGACCGGGCCGATCGAGAGCTTCGTCCCGCCGATCGCATTCGCCATTCTCTTCGGGCTCTCGATGGACTACGAGGTGTTCCTGATGAGCCGGATCCGCGAGGAGCACATCCACGGCGAAGACACCGTCTCGGCCGTCAAGGACGGGATGGCCGGTGTCGGCCGCGTCATCCTCGCCGCCGCGCTGATCATGTCGAGCGTGTTCTTCTCGTTCCTGCTCACGCCTGACCGCGTGTCGAAGGAGTTCGGCCTCCTGCTCGGCGTCGCGATCCTGACCGACGCGATCATCATCCGCCTGACCCTCGTCCCGGCTCTGCTCTCGCTGCTCGGCGAGCGCTCGTGGGCCATGCCGGCCTGGCTCGACAAGGCGCTGCCGAACCTGACGATCGAGCCGCCCGGCGAGCGCCGGGCGCCGCACGGCGGCGCCTCCCGGCGCGAGCCAGCCGCCGCCACCGACTAAGTGGATCGTCCGGCAGCGTTCGCCGGGTTCTGGCGGCTGCAAAGCGGCGCGCTGCCGCGTCCTCGGTCGCACCAATAGTTCATCCACTATTGGTGCTCCGTGCGTCCTTGCATCGCTTGCTTTTCGCTCGCCATCGACGCCACCGACGCTGCCGGACGACCCACTAACAACCAGCACGGTCCTCAAGAACGGGCGCCCGCCACCGATCACCGGGGTGCATGGGTGCGCATGCGCCCGGCAGCATCTCTGAGGAGGATGCGATGCAGATCGATCCCGTCGACCCGAAGCTCGCGGCGACCCGAGGCTCTGAGCCGGCCGTCCCGCGGCATGCCTACCCCACGAGCCGTCCGCCGATGCATACGAGCTCTGTGGAGTCTGAGCCGACGCCGCCCAGCCCTGGGGCCGGCCGCGGCACCGCGTCCACTCCTCCCAAGTTCTCGCACCGCCTCGATGAGGCCCTCCACCGCGAGGGCAGGATGGCCGACCTGGCGGGAGGCTTGACGCGCCACCAGGTCGACCGCATGCTCGCCGGGCTTCCGCCGGGCGGGTTCGGCGGCGACTTCGCCCACATGAGCCCCGAGCACCTCAAGGCGCTCGCGCAGCTCATGCGCGGCGACGGTGGGCCGCTCGCGCCCGGGCAGGCGAGGCGCTACACGTTCGATCCCTCGCTGCCGGTCGACGGAACGCCGCGGCCGGCCTGACGGCCGCCCTCGTCGGCGACCCGCTCGGCCATCCGCCGGTAGATCACGGCACCGATCAGTGAGATCACGCCGACGGCGATGAACGAGACCGCCCGCGCCATCGCCTCGAGCTGTCCCAGATCGAACAGGAAGAGCTTGGCGAGCGTCGCCACGAGGAGCGCGATGCCGCCGATGCGAAGCGTGCTCGCGCCGCGCCGGAAGCCGAACCAGACGAGCAGGAGCGCGATTCCGGCCCAGGCCGCGCTCACGAGCGTGTGCCCGTTCTGGAACGACCGTTCGCTGTAGCCGTACCAGAGGAACCCGTTCACGATCGTCGTCGAGACCGCGTACAGCACTCCGACGACCGCGACCCAGAAGGTCGCGCGCCGCACCCCGGACGCGCTCCAGATGTAGCTCGGGAGGTGGCGGAGCCAGAAGACGGCGAGCGCCGCCGCGACCGCGATGGCCGACAGATCGGCCGCGAGCACGAGGTCGCCGCTCACCTGGCCGTTGCGCGTCAGGCCTGTGGCGGGGAAGTCGAGCAGGTTCGCAGGCGGTGCCACGACGACCGCAGCTCCCGTTGCGACGATGATGTGCGCGGCCGCCGAGAGCTGGAGCCGCGGCTCGCCCAGCCGGCGCGCCAGGACGACCTGGAGCGCCCCGTTCAGCGCGAGGACGACGACCAGGGCCTCGCCGTCCAGCAGGACGAGGGCGCCGATCGCACCAGCCGTGAGGCCGGCGGCCCAGAAGGTCGAGAGCAGGTCACGCACGCCGATCCCGGCGCGCCAGACGACCGCCGTGAGCACGAGATACGCCGCTGCCAGCGCGAGGAACGCAAGCCCGCGGTCGTCGCCGCGGAAGAGTGCGGCGGCCGTCCCGTATGCGAACGCCGCGCCCCCAACCGAGACGGCAACCGCGACGCCGTCCCACCGCCGGCCGCCGGGCCACCGGCGCCGGAGGATGATCGCCGCCTGGTAGACGGCCCAGTAGGCGGCCGCAGCCGCGACCACGTCCCACGGCGTCGTGAACGGCCCGTGCTGGTCGGCGCCCTCGGCGACCATGACGACCGCCTCGACGAGCGAGATGCCCGTGGCGGTGCCGATGAGCCACAGCCAATCGCGCCTGACCCAGAGGGCCGCAGCTGCGACGGCCAGCACGACGACCAGGCACATCGCAAACGGCGTGACGGCGTGCTCGGACACGGGCGGTGCGACCATCGCTCCGGCAAGGCCCAGCACGGCCAGCGGCTCCGACGCCCACCACCACGCGATCGCGACGGCCAGCCCGGCGATCGCAAGCGCGATCGGAAGTCCGGCGGCCCTGGGAACGAGGTGATAGATCTCGACCGCCGCAAAGAGCGAGACGTAGAGGCCCGCCACCGCCGTACCGGCGGCGGCCAGCGCCTCGAGCTCGTCGCCGTACCGCGCATGCAGCAGAAACGCCGCGCAGAGCAGCGCCGCCGAGACCGCCACGCCGAAGCCCACCCGCGCACCGGGCCCGACCCATCCGCGCTGCTCTGCGAGGGCGTAGAGAAAGACGATCCCGAGCAGGGTCACCGCCCCCGCCAGCCATCCCAGCGCTCGCAGTGCAAACGTCTCCGAGAGCGTCCAGCGCGGGCCCGCCGGCGGAGCGGCGGCCGTTGACGTCGGAACGGGCTCGGCGTCGGGAACGGGCTGCGCGGCCGTGGCCGCGGCGAGGGCCGTTCCGCAGCGGGTGCAGTACCGCGTCTCCGGCTGGAGGTGGTTACCGCACCGCCTGCAGCGCATGCGGGCGGCAGCTCGCCACGACCGGCGCTTCGGACACCGCAGGGAGCTGCACGGCGACCGCTGCCGCGGGACAGCCGGCTCGGCTGCAGGAGCGGAGGCCGCCAGTCCGGCGACGGCTGTTGAGGCGTCGGCGAGCTCACGCGACAGTGTGTCGAACTGTCCGCTCAGCCGCTCCAGCACGTGTCGAAGCTCGCTCTCCATCACCGTTGCACCTCCCCGCGTCGGTACGCGGTCCGGGGTCGACGTCATCGGCCCCACGGTAGGTGCCGGCCCGCGCGATGGCATCGGGAGGATCCCTACGTCCGAAGCGAGCCCCCACGTTGCCGAACTGGCGACCGTCACAAATACCACGTTCCGGGGATGACGTCCGAATGGGAACGGTCTAGCGTTCTGCGTCTGCGCCGCGTCTCGCCGCCCCGATCGACTGCGGAGCGTGCATCTGGACGTGCGCCACCCGTCGTTCTCCCCACGCGGGCGGCGGGACGCGGCACCTCCGGCGCGTTACCACAATCTGGGGAGGTCGGCTCTGCGACACGCAACTACGATCGCGTGCGGCGTGTGGGGTGGTTCTTGCAGTCAGCCCAAGGTGGCGCAGCCGATGGTGACGGCGTGGTGAGAGTGATCTCGTCGCGATCGCCGGGGGACGCGCTGCCGTCGGATATGTCCGAGACCCAGCAGGCTGTGGCGGTCGCGCGGATGAGCGACGCCGCGCTCGTCGACGTGAGCGACGGCTTCTGCGACCTGGTCGGAAAGGCGCGTGAGGAGCTGCTCGGGCGAACGGCTGCCGATCTCGGAATCAGCAACCGCGACCGGCTGGACTGGATGATCTCGCGGTTCCCGGAGCGTGGCCGGAGCCATCACCAGCAGCGCGAGTTCGAGACGCCGCGGGGCCGTGTCCTCGCCGACCTGGACCTCCACGGCATCGAGGTGGGCGGCGAGCGGCTCATCGTCGCGGTGATCACCCCGGTCTCGGACGGCGCGACAAGCTCGGACGAACGCGTCCTGGGCGCGATCCTCGAGGCCACGCCGCTCGGAGTGGTCATGTACGACCGTGAGCTCCGCATCGTCCGCGTGAACCGCGCCGTCGAGCGGTTGGCGCGCATTCAGCCTCAGCACATCGGCATGCGGCTCACCGACGCCGTCCCCGACGCCGATCCGCGCGCTCTCGCCGCGATCCACGAGGTGTTCGAGACGGGCGAGCCGGTCGCCGGCCTGGAGGTCGGACGGGACGGCGAGACATACCTCATGACGATGTTCCCGGTCCGGCACCGGTCGGACGAGGTCGACAACGTCGGGTGCATGTTCATGGACGTGACCGATCGCGTCGCCGCCGAGCGAGCGCTGGCCGACAGCGAACGGCGCCGCCGCGAGATTCTCGGGAGCATGTTGCAGGCCGAGGAGATCGAGCGGAGCCGCATCGCGACGGAGCTCCACGACGACACGGTCCAGGTGATGGCGGCGGCGTTGTTCGGCCTCGACCGCCTCTCCCTGGTCGCGGCGCGAAACGGCGCCCGGGAGCTGGGTGTCGGCGGTCTCGCTGGCGCGGGCGACGCTCGAGGAGGCAACCGAACGGGCCCGCCGGCTCATGTTCGAGCTTCGGCCCGCGATCCTGCACGACCAGGGCCTCTTCCGGGCGCTCGACGTCCTGGTCTCGCAGATCGCCCGCGAGGTGGGTGCGCAGGGCGAGGTCACGGGGACATCGACCTGGTACGACCTCGCCGTGGAGGAGCTCGTCTACCGAAGCGCGCAGGAGGCCCTGGCGAACGTTCGCAAGCACGCCCGGCCGCGGACGATCACCGTCTCCCTGGCCGACGACACGGAGACGCTCCGGAGCGAGGTGCGCGACGACGGGTGCGGGTTCGACGTCGAGACGGTCCACTCGCGGCCGGATGCCGCACTGCACTTCGGCCTGGACACGATGGTCGAGCGCATCCGCGCGGCGGGCGGCGAGGCGACGATCGATTCGGCGGTCAGCGCCGGGACGACCGTCCGCTTCACCGTGCCCCTCAGGGCGGCGCGCCCGTCACCGACGCCGGCGTCGCGCTGATCCGCAGCGCATCGGACCGGCGACGCAGCCGCAACCCGCGAGGCCGCCTGCGCCGGCTACTCGCAGTTGGTCGTGGTTTCGCCGGCGGTGCACATGTCTATGCCAGGCCCTCCGTTCAGACCGTCGGTGCCTGCTCCGCCGTCCAGGTTGTCGTTGCCGGCTCGGCCCCGGATCGTGTCGTCTCCGGACCCGCCTCGAAGCGTGTTGGCGGCGGCGTTTCCGATCAGGGTATCGGCGGCTCGGCCGCCCCAGACCTCGGCGATGCTTCGAACTCGTGCCGCGAACCCGGCACCGAAGACTCGTCCGGTCGTGAGATTGACCGTGATCGAACAACATCTGAGATGTGAGGAGAAGGCGAGGCTGTCCCGGCCCCGACCGCCGACGTAGGTGTCGTGGCCGCGCGATACGCCGATGATCTCGTCGCCGTGGCCGCCGAGAACGAGGTCATCGCCGCGGCCGGTGAACAGCCAGTCGTCTCCGCGGCCACCGCGGATCACATCGTCTCCGCGGCCCCCATCGACGATATCGATGAAATCCGCGGCGGGCCGGCTTATGCCGTGTGCGGTGGAGCGGCGATGATTGGTGCTCGCTCCACCGAAGAGGATGTCACGACCACGTCCTGCGCAGATCACGTCGGCACTCGCGCCGCCTCGGATCACATCATCACCGCCCAGCCCGACGATCACATCCCTCTCCGCGGTGCCGACCAGGGTGTCGTCGCCCGGGGTGCCGACGATGGTCGCGGGTAGGCCCGAGCACCTCGGTCCGGTGCCGGCATTCGCCGGTACCGGCCGCGCCGCGAGCAGGATCACTCCCAGGAGGGTTGCCGCCACCCCGACCACGACCAGTCTGACGCGCGACCAAGCTCGGTCTCTGTCCGAAGCCCGATGGCGCTCGCTCAGCATGTGTTTGCGGTCAGACGTCTTCTACGACGCGGATCTCGCCGGAGGCGACCGCTTCTTGGAGACGCCGGTAGTCGAGCTCGTTCTGGTCGGCGTACAGGGTGGAGAAGCGCGCGATGGCCCGGTCGAAGGCGGGGCCTTTGCCGAGGTAGGCGGCGATCGCCAGGCGGTCTCCCGATCGGGCGTGTGAGCGGGCCAGCGACCAGGCGCAGGCGCGGGTGTAGGTGAGCAGGCCGTGTGCGCTCATGCGGGAGAGATCGGCGGACGCTTTCCAGTCCCAGAGCTGGCGGATGTAGTAGTCGCGCTTCACGCCGTCCAGGCCGGTGCTGCGTTGCCAGCTCAGGAAGATATCGGTGGCTGCCTGCATCATTCTCTGGCCGCGCACAACCCGCTCGCCGTGCGTCCTGTACTGGCTCTTGCCGAGGTACGGCTCGAGCACCGACGCCTGAGCTTCCTTGGCCTGGAGCACAAGCGCGTCCTGGCCGTCACGCTCGACCAGGAGCACCACCCACGCTCGCGTCCCGACGCTGCCGACGCCGACGACCTTGCGGGCGATGTCGGCGTACTCGTACGAGCGGACGAGATGCTGGCGGTCGGCGTGCAGACTCTCGATGTACTGGTCGAGCAGCCCCCGCACGTACGGCTCATGCTCACCGGGATCCGCATCAGCCAGCTCGTGCAGCGGTGTCAGAAGCGGCGGGAAGCTCGAGAAGCGGAGCTTCCCATCCACGAGCTCCGTGAGCTTCCTCACGGCGCGGGCGCTGGTCTTGCGCCGCCCCTTGGCGAAGGTGCGAGCGAACAGCTCCTGGCCGTCGGCGTCGAGCTTCGTGCCGAAGCGGGCAGTCAGCTCATCGGCGTCCAAGCGCTCGTACCACGCCTCGAGCATGCTCTCCTGCGCGAATTCGAGCATCCCTTCCCGGTACTGGCGGACGGCACGCTCGACGATCCGTCGCCGCCGCCCGGCCGGCAGGTCGATGTCACGGCCGGCGATCTCGATGCTCGCGGCCATCCGTTTGACGTCCCACTCCCACGGCCCGGGGAGCGTCTCGTCGAAGTCGTTCGGCCCGAACACCAGGCGGCGGTCAGGCGCGGCGAACCCGCCGAAGTTCGAGATGTGGGCGTCGCCGCACGCCTGCACCACCAGCCCCGAGGACGGTGTCTCGGCCAGGTCGGCGGCCATCACGGCAGCCGCACCGCGATAGAACGTGAACGGCGAGACCAGCATCCGCCCATACCGGATCGGCACCAGCTCGGCCAGCCGCGACTCGGCCTGAACATGGAGCGTGTTCACCGGGTCGGGCCGGTCCGTCGCCGGAGCCCAATCCCCGTGGCCCGAACGAGGCGCCGTCGTGCGCACCTGCCGGCCTCGATCGGCATCCTCGCCGTTCTCGAGACGGGCAACCCTGACCGGCCGGCGAGGCATGGACAACACCGTAGATGCTCCAGCACGAACTGCGCGCCGATCTACACCTCTTCGCCGCCCGCTGGGGTGTCGCTGAGGACGGCGCCGGCGGCGGCGCTCACGACGAGAACGAGGCTGAACGCGAAGAGCCAGGAGAGGATCGTGAACGTGGCCCCGACGAGGCCGTAGCGGGTGATATTCGTGGTCATGTTTCCAGGGATGTAGATGCGGGTGCCGATGTTGAAGAGCGTGAGCAGGATCGCGGTGGTGATGCCGCCGCGGCGCAGGGCTCGCAGCGGCACGCGCCGCCCCAGCAGGATGGCGGGCGTGACCGACCACAGGACGGCTCCGCCGATGACCGACACCAGCAACGCGCTCAGATGGAGGCCGTGGTGGTGCAGCAGGCGCGTGACCGGCGTCGTGAGCGAGAAGTAGACAGCGAACGCGACCAGCCAGACCATGCCCCACGCGACGCCGCTACGCAGATGCGGCAGATGCCACGCGTCCTCGTACACGCGCTGGAGGGAGCGCGCGAAGCTGACGAGCGAGTACACCAGCACGAACACGCCGACGATGCTGACGGTCGCCCCACTGGCGCCGGACGGGACCTCGAACAACTGCCGCACGGCGGCGGCCCCCGCTCCGGTCAGGCGAAAGCCGTCGATGAGCCGGTCGGGTAACGCGTCCGGGGACGAGAGCAGCGCAGAGACCAGGATGGCCGCCGGCACGACCGCTGTGAACAGCTTCGATCCGAGCGCGAGTGCGCGCTCGATCGGATTCAGCACCAGAACCCCATCGACCAGCCTCCCGGCAAGGGTCCGTTCGAACCGATCACGCAACGCCCGCGCGTTCACGCCGACGATCGGTCGCCTGGCCACGAGCTCAACCCCCTCCCGACGGGCATGACCACACCCGTCGGAGCATCCCACCAGGTCACGCGACCCGCACCACCCCCACGGGATGATCGGGGCGAGAGGAGTTGAACCTGCGTCCCCCACTCTGCCGATTCGGCGGGCTGACGATGATGATCGGAACCGCCGACCGGGCCCGCATCTCCCTGCACACGTCCAGCCCGTCCATGTCCGGCAGTCGCAAGTCGAGCAACACCACATCCACCCGGCCGTGCAACTTGGCCGAACCTTTGCAGTGCGGCACGAACGTCGGCGGACACCAACCCGCCGGCCGATTCCTTACGGGGCCGGAGCGAACGCTTACGACCCCATAGCCCCCGCCAAACCTCGCCCGACCTATCGTCGAGAACGTCTCCAAATCCCCGCGACGCCAGGAGGGCATCCATGACGGCGTCCACCCCCACACCCAAATCCCCCAGAGAGCTCGCCCACCGAAGCAGCGACGGACTCGACGTCACACTCTTCTGGCGGCCGGCCGACGACACGGCCTACGTCTCCGTAATCGACTACCGCGCCGAAACCGCGCTCCAGTTCTGCGTCGCCCACGAGGCGGCCCTCGACGCCTTCAACCACCCATTCGCATACTCACCACACGACCTGCCCCTGACACCCAGCGCCGACGATCTCCAGGCACCACCGCGCGCGGGGGCAGCTCGCGGCGCGCAGAACAACCAGGCCTGAGACGTCGACACCGCGTTCGAGAGGCGGCGTCCGGTCGATGACCCAGGCGTACCAGATTTGCGCGAAGATCCGACACTGATCGCAGGATGGGCAGGCGACTCCATTCAGCGAGCGCGACGGCGCATCGCGCGGGAGGTCTGCTGACCGAGGAGTTCTTCGACCGGCCGGCGGTGGCGCTGTGGTCCGGCGCCGTGCTGGTCGCTGTGGTCGTCCTGATCGGACTCCTGCTCCCGGCCGGCCCGCTGAGCATCGACCGGCGCTGGTCGGAGTGGATGCACGACACGCAGATCCATGCCGTCCACCAGCTCGCGCTGGTGTTCAACTGGCTCGGCCGGGGCATCGGGCGGGCGCTGTCGCTGGCCGCGATCGGCGTCGCCCTCGCCGTGGCCAGGCGATGGTGGGCGCTAGCCGCGTTCGCGGCCGCCGAGAGCCTGACCCCGCTGGCCTCCAACCTGACCAAGCACCTGGTCAACCGCCCGCGTCCCGAGCGGGAGCTGCTGCACGTGACCGGCAGCTCCTTCCCGTCGGGCCACGCCGCCTACGCCGGGGCGACCTGCGTCGCACTCGTGCTCCTCTACGCACGGTCGAGCAGACACCAGCGCATCTGGTGGCTAGCGGCGGGACTCGCGATCGCCGGGATGGCCTGGAGCCGCACGTACCTCGAGGTGCACTGGCTGACCGACGTGATCGCCGGCGCGCTGCTGGGCGTCGGCGTCGCGCTGCTCAGCTTCGCGGGCGAGCAGCTGATCGGACGCCGCTCGCCGGGCTCGCCCAGAAGGCGAGGCCACGCCAGGCCTGCCTCGGGCAGCGGCTCCGGACGAACAACCGGCTGAACCGAGCCACGGCGTCCCCGCCGGTTGCAGGGATTCCTACGATCGGGGCGAGAGGATTTGAACCTCCGACCGCCCGGCCCCCAGCCGGGTGCGCTACCAGACTGCGCCACGCCCCGCGAGCGCCGAGTATACCGGGAACCGGTCCGGCCTCTGGCCTGTCCTAGAGAGCGACATGCAACAGGCCATCGCCCTTCCGCTCCCGCGCGGCGCCCGCGTTCCTGCGTACCATGAACCGGTGCAGATTGGGTCCGACGAGGCGCTCGCACGTCGCGCTGCGCGCGGCGACGAGGCTGCCTTCGAAGAGCTCGTCGTGCGCCATCAGGACAAGCTGTACACGCTCGCCCTGCGGGTGACGCTCTCGGAGGCAGACGCGTACGACTGCGTCCAGGAGGGGCTGATCGCCGCCTGGCGGGCCCTCCCCCGCTTCCGCGGCGACGCGCGCTTCTCGACCTGGATGTACCGGATCGTCGTGCGCAAGGCCTACGACACGATCGAGCGGCGCAAGCGAACGCCCGAGCCGGTCGAGGAGCTGCACGCGGTCGCACCCGACGCCCAGCCGGAGGTGCGGCTCGACCTCATCGCCGCGCTCGAGAGCCTCGAGCCGGACTTCCGTGTCGTCGCCGTCGCGTGCGACATTCTCGGCATGTCGATGGAGCAGACCGGGGCGATGCTGGACGTGCCGACCGGCACGGTCAAGTCGCGCCTCCACCGCGCCCGCCAGCAGCTGGCGCAGACCCTCGAGCCGGACAGGACAGGATGACCGAGCACGACCACGACGAGATCGCGCGCCGGCTGCGGGAGTCCGGCACCGTGCCGGCGCCCGAGCGGCTCCGCGCCGAGGTGATGGACCAGGTGCGCGCCGAGCCGCGCAGCCGTCCGGCGCGGCGTCCGTTCCTGCCGCGGCTCCTCCCCTACGCCGCCGCTGCCGTCCTCCTGGTCGCCGCCGTCATCGCCATCGGGCACCTCGGCGGCGGATCCGGGCCATATTCGGGGAGCGGAAGCGCGGGCGCGACCGCGGCGAGCGGCGGCGGACGGCCCCTCGGCCAGTTCCCCGAGGCCTCGTCCGACGGCCACAAGGCGCCGCCCGGCGTAGTTCGGAGAGGAACCGACCAACTGTTCGCCATCGCCCCCCGCTACCTCACAGTCCTGGCGCCGGCCACGGTACGCGGCGCGTCACGCCCGGTGGTCGTCGTCGTGCCGAGGCCGCTCTACGCAACCTATCTGGCGCGCTTCCGGTTCTTCCAGCGCCACAGCCACGGCGACCAGCCGGTCCGGGTCATCCTCCGGCCCGCGGTGCGCGGCTAGGGCGAGCAGAGCTGGCCGTAGACCCGGTCGGCCCGGCGCGGATCGCCGCGGAGGGCCTCGCCGATGCGCCGGATCCGGTACTCCAGGAACCGGTCGGGCGGCACCTCGAGGGCGTCTGCGATCCGCTCGATCACGGAATCGGCCGGCGGCGGCCGGTTCCCGTGGGCGAGGTGGTTCAGGTAGCCGGCCGAGAGCTCGGTCATCTCGGCCAGGCGCCGGTACGACACGCCCGCCT
This sequence comes from uncultured Actinomycetes bacterium, assembly GCA_963809325.1. Classification (GTDB taxonomy): domain Bacteria; phylum Actinomycetota; class Thermoleophilia; order Gaiellales; family JAICJC01; genus JAICJC01. Next base: position 801,893 of record CAWEIZ010000008.1, on the reverse strand, counting down.
GGGCCATCAGCTCCCCCAGCCCGGGGTCGAATGGAACACTCCTGGTAGCCGATGCGCCTTTCGCCATCAGTACCCCCGCGCGGATACTACGCCTCCGAGAGGGCTGCTTGCACGGCCGCCGCCACATCGGCGACCGGTACCGGACGCTGGTCACGCCCGCGGCGAACCTGAACGTCGGCCGAGCCCTCGGTCGCCGTGCGCTTCCCGACCGTCACCCGCACGGGACATCCGATCAGCTCCGCGTCCGCGAACTTCGCGCCCGGGCCGGCCGCCCGGTCGTCGAACAGCACCGCCAGACCGTCACGCTCCAGCTCGGCCTGGATCTCGCGCGCGATTCCGAACTGCGGCTCGTCGGAGCCGCCGATCACGACCATGTGGACGTGAAACGGCGCGAGGGACGCAGGCCAGATCATGCCCGCCTCGTCGTGGTTCTGCTCGACGGCCGCAGCGGCGGTGCGCGCCGGACCGATGCCGTAGGAGCCCATCACGATGGGGTGCTCCTTTCCAGCCTCGTCGAGATAGGTGGCGCCGAGGGGCACGGAGTAGCGGGTACCCAGTTTGAAGATGTGCCCAACCTCGATCGCCGGCTCGATGGTGAGCGTCCCCTCGCCGCACGCCGCGCACGTGTCGCCGGCGGCGACCTCCCGCAGGTCGTGGAAGCCGGCCGCGTAGTCGCGGCCGGCCTCGAGCCCGCGCAGGTGCCAGCCGGTGCGGTTCGCGCCGCCGACGTACTGGCCGTCGCGGAGCGACTCGTCGGCGATCACGCGCACCTTCGTCCCGACCGGGCCGATCGAGCCGGGGTCGGCGCCGAACGCCTCGCGGATCTCGTCCGCGGCGGCCGGCCTGTAGGACTGCCCGAGCGCCCGCTCCGTCTTCATCTCGTGCAGCCGGTCGTCGCCGCGCACGAGCGCGAGCACCATCTCGCCGTCCACGACGATGGGCATCGCCTTCGCCGTCGCCGCCGGGTCGACCCCGAGCATCTCGGCCAGGCCCTCGATGGTCGTCGCGCCCGGCGTCTCGACCTCCTCGGGGGCGTCGAGTGCGGGCGGGAACTCGGGGCGCCGCGGGCGCGAGCGCGCGACCTCCATGTTCGCGGCGTAGTCGCAGTTGGAGCATCGCACGAGATCAGCCTCGCCGTTCGGGCTCGGAGCGACGAACTCCTCGCCCCCGTGACCGCCCATCATGCCGACGTCGGCCTCCACGGCGAACGTCTCGAGCCCGCACCGGTCGAAGATCCGGATGTAGACGTCGCGGTGCTTCGCGTAGGACTCCTCGAGCCCGTCGAGATCGCGGTCGAAGCTGTAGGAGTCCTTCATGATGAACTCGCGTGTGCGCAGGATGCCGCCCCGCGGCCGCGGCTCGTCGCGCTCCTTCGTCTGCTGGTGGTACCAGATCTGGGGCAGCTCGCGGTAGGAGCGGATCTCGCGGGCGGCATGCAGGGTGACGCACTCCTCGTGGGTGATCGCGAGCACGTACGGCTTCCCGGAGGAGTCCTGGAGCTTGAAGAGCACGTCGATGTCGTACCGGTCGGTCGCCTGCCAGAGCTCGGCCGGCTGGAGCACCGGCATCAGCATCTCGAGGCCGATCGTGTCCATCTCCTCGCGGATGATCCCCATCGCGTTCTGGAGCACCCGCCAGCCCAGCGGCAGGTAGGTGTAGAGGCCCGAGCCGACCTGGCGGACGAAGCCGCCCCGGACCAGGAGCCGGTGACTGATCGCCTCCGCATCGGCCGGGTCGTCCTTGAGCGTCGGGATCAGGTACTTCGAAGCGTCGACGCTGCGGCTCACCGAGCCGCGGCCTTCGCCCGCGGCCGCGCCGGCGGCAGGTGGATGGGCCGGCCCAGCGCGACGAGGGCCGCCTCCTTCACCGCCTCGGCGAGCGTCGGGTGCGCCGCGATCGAGTCGGCGAGGGTCTCGATCGTCGCCTCGGCCGTGATCCCGATGACGCCCGCGTTCACGAGCTCGGTGGCCTGCACGCCGACGATGACGAGGCCGAGGAGCTCGCCGTAGCGGGTCTCGTGGATGGTCTTCGCGAAGCCCGTTCGCTCGCCGTACATCTGGGCCCGCCCCGACGCGCTCATCGGGAAACGGCCGATCGCGATGTCGTCGCCGTGCTGCTGGCGAGCCTGCGCCTCGGTCAGGCCGACGGCGGCGACCTCGGGGTCGGTGTAGACGCACCGCGGCACGGCCGAGTAGTCGATCGTCGCGTCGTGGCCGAGCGCGTTCTCGGCGGCGATCTCGCCCTCGCGGAAGGCCGTGTGGGCGAGCTGATAGACGCCCGCGGCGTCGCCGACGGCGTAGATGTGGGCGACGTTCGTGCGCATGTGGCGATCGGCGATGACGCCGCGGCGGGGGTCGTACTCCACGCCGGCGGCCTCGAGACCGATGTCGCGCACCCGCGGGCCGCGGCCGGTCGCCACGAGAACGAGGTCGGCCTCGACGCTCGCCGCCGCGCCGTCCTTGCCCTCGAAGTGCAGGGTCGCAGCGCCGCCGGAGTCCTCAACCCGGGTCGCCCGCGCGCCGAGGTGGACGGCGATCTTGCGCTTCTTGAACGCTCGCTCGAGCTCCTTGCTCGCGTCCTCGTCCTCCATCGGGATCAGATGGTCGAGCATCTCGACGACGGTGACCTCTGTCCCGAAGTGCGCGAGGATCGACGCGAACTCGACCCCGATCACGCCACCGCCGAGGATGGCAAGCCGCCTGGGCACCTGCTCGATCGCGAGCAGGCCCGTCGAGTCGACGCAGCGCGGGCCGTCGATCCCGTCGACCGGCGGGCGCAGCGACTGCGATCCGGTGGCGACGATCGCCGACTGGAACCTGACGTCCTCGGCCCCCTCGACCGCGATGGTGTTGGCGTCGGTGAAGGCGCCCCTTCCGGACACGATCGCGACCTCGTTCGCCTTGACGACGCCCGTGATCCCGTTCACGAGCCCGTCGACGATCCCCTGCTTGTTGGCCTGTGTCTGGGCGAAGTCGAGCTCCGCCGAGGCGACCCTGACGCCGAGCTGGGCGAAGTGGCCGTTCGCATCCTTGAGCGCGTGCGCGGTCTGCACCCAGGTCTTCGTCGGGATGCAGCCCACGGTGATGCACGTCCCGCCGATCCGATCGGCCTCGATCAGCGCAACGCGGGCGCCGAGCTGGGCGGCGCGGATCGCCGCGGGATAGCCACCCGGCCCGCCTCCGAGTACCGCGACGTCACATTCCATCGGACGGCCATCCTAGCAACGCGGCCGACGCCGTCCCGTCACGCCGGCGGCTCCTCGCCGGCGGCGCCGATCCAGCCGATGGTCGAGCCGACCAGGTAGTCCACGCCGGGCGTCCCGGTGACGGCGAGCAGCACGCCGTCGGCCTCCGCCTCGACCTCCTGAGTCACCTTGTCGGTGTCGAGCTCGTACAGCGGATCGCCGCGGTGCACCTCGGCCCCGGGATCCACCAGGAACCGGATCAGGACGGCCGACGCGATGTCCTCGCCGAGGCTGGGAACGGTTACGGGCGTCGCCACGCCGAGAGCGTACCCGAGGATGGGAGGGCTACAGTTCTGACTCGATGGCGGAACCGGCCGTAACCCAGACGGCGGTATTGGACGACCGTGCGCACGCGATGCGCCTCTTCCGGCAGATGGCACTCATCCGCCGGTTCGAGGAGCGGACCGAGGAGCAGTACACCCGTGCGCGCATCGGCGGCTACTGCCACCTCGCGATCGGCGAGGAGGCGGCCTCCGTCGGCGCGATCGACGCGCTCGAGGAGGGCGATGCGCTCTTCGCCAGCTACCGCGACCACGCGACGGCGCTCGCTGTGGGGAGCCCAGCCGCGGCCGTAATGGCGGAGCTCTTCGGCAAGGACACCGGCGTCGCCCACGGCCGCGGCGGGTCGATGCACCTGCTCGACGTCGAGCGCCGCTTCTTCGGCGGCTGGGGCATCGTCGGCGCCCATCTCCCGATCGCGACCGGAGCCGCGCTGGCCTTCACCTACCGCGACCAGCCGCACGCCGTCCTCTGCCAGTTCGGTGACGGCGCGATGGCGACCGGCGCCTATCACGAGGCGCTCAACCTGGCCTCTGTGTGGAACCTGCCGATCGTCTTCCAGGCGATCAACAACCAGTACGGCATGGGGACGCGGGTCGACCAGTCGAACGCCGAGCCCGAGCTTGCCAAGCACGGCGCGGCCTACCGGATGCACGGCGAGCGCGTCGACGGAAACGACGTGCTGGCGGTCAGAGAGGCGGCGGCACGGCTGCTCGCGCAGGCCCGCGACGAGCGCCGGCCGTCGCTGTTCGAGACCGTCACCTACCGGTACCGGGGCCACTCCGTCGCCGACGCGGGGAAGGTCTACCGGACGCCCGAGGAGGTGCAGTCGTGGCGCGAGCGCGATCCGATCACGCGCTACGGGCTCCTGCTCGGCGAGCGTGGGATCGCGACGGGCGCCGATCTCGAGGCGGTGTGGGAGGAGGTCGCGGCCGAGGTGAAGGAGGCGATCTCGGAGGCCCTCTCCGCGTCGTTCCCGAGCCGCGACAGCCTCTACGAGCACCTCTACGGCGACGAGGAGTGGCGCGAGCAGTTCGGGCGTATGGCGACCGGAGCCCCGTTCGGCGAGCGCGGCGAGGAGCCCGAATGGCAGACGTGACCTACCGGGAGGCGCTGCGGCGGGCGCTCGACGAGGAGCTCGAGCGCGACGGCGACGTCTTCCTCATGGGCGAGGAGATCGGCAAGTTCGAGGGCTCCTACAAGGTCACCGCCGGCCTGTGGGCGAAGTACGGCGCCGGCCGCGTGCGCGAGACCCCGATCTCGGAGGAGGGGTTCGTCGGGGCCGGGATCGGCGCCGCGATGATGGGCCTGCGCCCGGTCGTCGAGATCATGACGATCAACTTCATCCTGGTCGCGATGGACCAGATCGTGAACCACGCCGCGAAGATCCGCTACATGTTCGGCGGCACGGTCGGCGTCCCCCTCGTGATCCGCACGCCCGGCGGAGCCGGCGCCCAGCTCACCGCCCAGCACTCGCAGTCGCTCGAGGGCTGGTTCGCCGGCTGCCCCGGCCTGAAGGTCGTCGCGCCGTCCAATCCCGGCGACGCCTACGGCATGCTGAAGGCCGCCATCCGCGACGACGACCCGGTGCTCTTCTGCGAGAACCTCGTGCTGTACAACGTGACGGGCCCGGTGCCGGACAACGGCGACTACACCGTGCCGATCGGCCGCGCGGCCGTGGCGCAGGAGGGCGACGACCTCACCATCGTCGCCCACTCCTACACGGTGCAGCGCGCGCTCCGGGTGGCCGACCGGCTCGGTCAGGACGGCCTCTCGGTCGAGGTGATCGATCTGCGCTCGCTGCGCCCGCTCGACGTCGACACGGTCGTCGAGTCGGTGCGAAAGACCAATCGGGTGCTGGTCGCCGAGGAGGGCTGGTCGACGTTCGGCGTCGGCGCGGAGCTGGCCGCGCGCATCCAGCGGGCCTGCTTCGACGACCTCGACGCCCCCGTGGAGCGGGTCGGGGCGGCCGAGGTGCCGATGCCCTATTCCAAGCCGCTCGAGCTGGCGGCGCTGCCGCTCGAGTCGAAGATCGAGGCGGCCGCGCGCTCCCTGCTTCGGGAGTGCGGGCTGTGACGGAGGTGCCGTGTCCGAAGAGCTGACGATGCCCCGCCTCTCCGACACGATGGAGGAGGGCCGGATCGGGCGGTGGCTGAAGCGCGAGGGCGACAGCTTCCGCGAGGGCGACGTGATCGCCGAGATCGAGACGGACAAGGCCACGATGGAGTTCCAGGCCTACGACGCCGGCACCGTGCTTCGGATCATCGTCGACGACGGCGAGACGGCGGCGCTGGGCGCCCCGATCGCGATCGTCGGCGAGGCGGGTGAGACGGTCGCGGAGCCGGCCGAGGAGGCCGCGGAGCCGGAGGAAGCCCCTAGGCCTGAAACACCGGTGCCTGATGCCAATGTTTCAGCCGCAACCGCGCCGCCGGCCCAGGGGAACGGCAAGACCGAAGTGCTGCGCGTGAGCCCGATCGCGCGCCGGATGGCCGACGCGGCGGGGCTCGATCTGCGCACCCTCGCTGGGCGGGGAAGCGGGCCAGACGGGCGGATCGTGAAGGCCGACGTCGAGCGGGCGCTTGGATCGGGAGCAGCGGCGGAGGCGCCGGAGCCGGCACCGAAACCAGCTCCGGCTGAAACATTGGCATCAGGCACCGGTGTTTCAGCGCCGGGCGAGGGGGACGAGGTGCGTGAGCTCTCCCCCATGCTGAAGGCCGTCGCGAAGCGCATGGGCGACTCGAAGGCGACCGTCCCGCACTTCTACGTCACGTCCGAGATCGACATGACCCGGGCGCTGGCGCTCCGCGAGGAGCTGAACGAGGCGCTCGCCGACTCGGGCGAGAAGGTGTCGGTGAACGACCTCATCGTGCGGGCCTGCGCGCAGGCGCTCGTCGCCCACCCCCAGGCGCACCGCTCGTACGTCGACGGCCGGCACGTCTACCACGCCCACGCACATGTCGGGATCGCCGTCGCGCTCGACGACGGGCTCATCGTGCCGGTCATCCGCGACGCCGAGACGAAGAGCCTGCGCGCCCTCGCCGCCGAAGCTCGCGACCTCGCCGAGCGGGCGCGCTCCGGGAAGCTCCGCCAGACCGAGATCGAGGGCGGCACCTTCACCGTCTCGAACATGGGCATGCTCGGCGTCTCGGCGTTCGCGGCCATCATCAACCCGCCCGAGTCGACCATCCTGGCGGTGTCGGCCACGATCCAGCGCCCGGTCGTCCGCGACGGCGCCGTGGCGGTGGGTGATCTCATGTCGGTCACCCTGTCGTGCGACCACCGCGCGTGCTCCGGCGCCGACGGCGCCCGGCTGCTCCAGACCGTGAAGCGCCACCTCGAAGCCCCCACGCTCCTGCTCGCATGACCACCCGACCCGCCGTACACTCGATCTGATGCAGCTCACCGACGTCATGGCAACGCAGATCATCTCGGTCCTGCCGGAGACCGGGATCGGCGACGCCGCCCGCCGGATGGTCGAGGCGGACATCGGCGCCGCCATCGTCCTCGACGCCGACGGGAACCTGTGCGGCGTGATCACCGAGCGCGACCTGCTCCGGTGCGTCCCCGACGGGATCGACCCATCGACGCCGGTCGAGCAGCGCATGACGCGGCACGTGCTCACGACGGGCCCCGACACCGAGATCGCCGAGGCGATGGCGCTCATGGTCGACGGCCACTTCCGCCACCTCCCGGTCGTGAACGCCGACGGCCACGTCATCGGCATGGTGTCGATGCGCGACCTGATGGCCTACACGTCGCTGCGCCTGCGCGGCGGCCAGCTCGGCTCGGGAGACGACCTCGACCCCGCCGAGGTCATCGCGACGATCTTCCGCATGCGCACCGGCGCGGCCTGAGCGCCGGGCGGCCCGGCCTCACACCTGCCAGGCGCCTCCGCGCAGGAGCGGGATGCGCTCGCCGCCGCCCGTGACGCCGTCGACCTCCAGCTCGTCGGTGCCGAACATGAAGTCGACGTGGATCTGGCTGCGGTTGACACGCGGGAGGTCGTCCCCGTCGACGGCCCAGTCGAAGCCCTGGCCGAGCGCCATGTGCGAGGCGGCGTTCTCGTCGATCAGCGTGTCGTAGAAGACCGTCTGGAGCGGCCCGACGCGGCCGCGGCCGTCGACCAGGGCGATCTCGCCGAGGCGGCTCGCCCCCTCGTCCCTCGCGGCGTACGCCTCCAGAATGCCGCCGTTGGCGGCCGCCTCGATCCGCTTCACCCGGCCGCCGTCGAACTCGACCGTGAAGTCGCGGATGATCGAGCCGTCGAGCTGGAGCGGCTTCGACGACCGCACGGTGCCCTGCACCCGGTCGGGGTCGGGCACCGCGAACACCTCCTCGGTCGGGAGGTTCGGATGGTGCACGAGCCCGTAGTTCGTGGTCAGGTGGCCGCCCATCCAATGGGACGAGGGCAGGAGCCCGATCTCGAGATCGGTGCCCGAGCCGCGCAGGTGCACGGCATCCAGCCGAAGCTCGTTCAGCGCGGCCTTGGCGCGCTCGATCTGGCCCATCCGCTCGCCCCATGCGGCGACCGGATCCGGCTCGTCGAGGCGGCACATGTGCACAACCTGCTCCCACAACCGCCGGAGCGCCGCGTCGGGGTCGAGGTCGGGGTGGACGAGCGCCGCCCAGCCGGGAGAGGGACACGGGATCGCCGACCAGTTGAGGCGGGCGGCAGTCATGTTCGCGAGCGCCTCCCGGCGTCCGGGCGGGACGTCGCGCCGGATCCGGTCGGGGTCGGCGCCGTCGAGCAGCCCCGGCGCCACCGGTCCCGAGAGGCCGATCGTCGCTCCGCGCTCCTCGCCGAGCTCGCGGATCATCTGCACGACCCAGCCCGGCTCGTATCCGAGCGCCTCGTCGACGGCGTCGTCCAGGCGCGCCCGCTGAACCCAGGGGTCCCTGTAGGCGACGTGCACGAATACGGCGCCGGCCCGGTAGCAGCGGGCGGCGACGGCGCGGGCGAGCTCCTCCTGCCCGATCGACGCTCCGATGTGGACCTGCTGGCCGGACTGCACGTTCGCGCCGAACTCGACGACCAGGTCGGCCATCCGTTCGAGGGTGGTTGCGTCCACGGTGCGACTCTACCCCAGGCTGCCATACTCCCAACATGCCCTCTGCACGAGGAGCCAGGTACCTGACGCTCGCCGGTCTGGCGGCTGGATCGGCTGCGGCAGCGCACGGCGGATGGGCCGAGCTGTCCGACCCGCGCTGGGCGGGCGCCGCAGCGGCCGGCGCGGCGTTCGCGGCCATGGGCCTCGCCTGGACGGGAGTTGCGGCGCTGGCGTCACGCTGGGCCACTTCGGAGCTCGAGCACGGGCGCGTGCCGCGCACCGGGAGCCTGGCCCATCGGCCGCTCGGCGTGCTCGAGGCCGCAGCCGTGCTCGTCGCATCGCAGGCCTGCGCCCACGTCGCCCTACTGCTCGCCGGCGCGCCCGCGCATCCCGGCGCAGGCGGCGCGCTCGCCCTCCACCTGGCCCTGGCGCTTGCCGCAGCCCTGGTCGCATCGGGCGTCGATCGCGCCCTGTCGGCGGCGCTCGCCGGCCTGAGCGACGCCGTGGGCCGCCTGCTCGAGCTCCTCGCGGCGCGTTCGGCCGCCCGGAGCGCCGCGCCCGGCTCGCATCCCGCGCCGGCCCCCGCCGCCCGGCTCCCGCTGGGACGCGCGCCACCGCTCGCCGCCTGACCCGCCACCCGCGATCAGGAGGTGCCCAATGCGCGCACTGGCGCTGGCGGCGGCTGCACTGCTGGTGTTCCCGGCGGCGGCCGCGGCCCATGTCGAGATGTCCCCCGACCGAGTCGACCCCGGCTCGTTCACGCTCTACACCGTGCTCTCACCCGATGAGGGCGAACAGCCCCTGACGGGCCTCCGGTTGACCGTGCCCGACGGCATGGAGGTCGACGCCGCCGCGGCGACGCCGGGCTTCACGACGGAGCTCGTGCGCGACCAGGCCCACCGCATCGTCGCGATCAGCTGGCAGGGAGGCTCGGTCGCCCCCGACGAGCTCGGCCTGTTTCGCTTCTCGGCGTCGGTCGGATCAGACGAGACGACGCTCCACCTCGTCGGTGTGCAGACCTTCGCCGACGGCTCGACCAGGGTGTGGAAGACGCCGGTGGTCGAAGTCGCCAAGCAGTCCGCCGGCTCCGGGAGCGACAACGGCACCCGCGGGCTTGCAGCGGCCGCCGTCGGCCTGGCGGCTGCCGCGCTTGTCATGGCCGTCAGGAGGCGCCGCTGAAGCGCTTCGCCGTCCCCGTCGCGCTCCTCCTCGCGGCCGCCTTCCCGGCGACCGCAGAGGCCCACGCGAACCTGCTCCGGACAGACCCGGCGGCCGGCTCGGTCGTCGCGTCGGCGCCCGCGCAGATCGTGCTGCACTTCGACCAGCAGGTGCAGGACGTCGCGAGCACGGTGACGAACGCCCAGGGCGACGACGTGTCGGCGTCGCCGGCCCACACCGCGCCGGGCGACGTTCGGGCCCTCGTCGTTCCGCTCCGCCCGGGGCTCCCGAACGGCGACTACACCATCCGCTGGCGCATCGTCTCGACCGACGGCCACATCATCTCGGGCGTCTTCGCGGTGGGCTTCGGAGCGGGCCGGCCGCCGCCCCAGGCGGCGGAGGTGCAGACGGCGTCGCTCGACTGGCCGTTCCTGATCGCGCGGTTCGCCTACTTCCTGGGCCTGGCGCTGGTGATCGGCGGCGTCGTCTTCCGGGCCGCCGTCTGGCGACCGGTCGTCGCCACGCTCGAGGGACAGCCGCGGGCGATGGCCGACCTGCGCGAGCGGATCCGGGCGACCCAGCTCTTCACGGCCGCCGCCGTCCTGATGCTGGCGGGCGGGTGGGCCGCGCTGACGCGCCAGGGCGCCGAGGTGGCCGGGGTCTCGTTCTGGGAGGCGTTCGACCACCGCGGGCCGGTCGCGTCGGCCATCCAGGCCACGCGCTTCGGCCGCGAGTTCGGCCGCGGGATCGACCTGGCCGCCATCTTCTGCGTGTGCGCCGCGAGCGCCTTCGCGATCGTGCGCCGCAGCCGCCTGGGCGCCGCCGCGCTCGCCGTCCCGGCGGTGGCGCTCGGCGTCTGGACGATCGTCGTGCCGGGCCTCTCGGGCCATGCCGGCGACCCCGGCAGAGGGGCGTTCACCATCGCCGTCGACGCGCTTCACGTCGGCGGAGCGGCGGTCTGGATCGGCGGCCTGGCCCAGCTCGTCCTGGTCCTGCCGCACGCCACCCGCGGTCTGGCCGACGCGGCCCGTGACCACGCCAGGCGCCAGGCGCTCGGGCGCTTCTCGACGCTCGCCCTGGGGTCGGTCGCCGTCATCGCGGTGACGGGTGGCGGGCGCGCGCTGTGGGAGGTCGGAGCCGTGAGCCAGCTCTGGAGCACCGGGTACGGGCGGACGCTGATCGTGAAGTCGGTGCTCTTCGCCGGCCTGGTCGCGCTCGGGTACCGCAACCGGCATGCGCTCGACCGGTTCTCGGAGGTGCGGCGGAGGGCGGTCGCCGAGCTCGGTCTCCTCGCCGCCGTGCTCGCCGCGGTCTCGCTCCTGACCGACCTCCAGCCGGCCAACACACCCGGGTTCGCCGCCGTGGCGGCTGTGCCTCCCGGCGGGCCGGTGCTGGTGCGGCTCTCGCCGCACGCCCGGCTCGCCCTCTGGCCCGGGGTCGCCGGCCCGAACGTCATCGCCGTTCGCACCACGGCCCGGCTCGACTCGATCCAGGCGCTCATCGGCGGCCGCACCGTGAACCTCGACCGCGCGCCCGATGGGACGTACGTCGGGACGGCCGCCTCCCTCCCGGCCGGGCGGCACAGCATCCTCGTGACCGCGGGCGCACGGACGTGGGCCGCCTCGGCGCAGATCGGCCCGGTCCGCCATGCGCCGCAGGCCGTTGCCGCGCCGGCGCCGACCGGGCCGGTCGCGGCCGAGCAGGCATCCGACCTCGCCGTCGGCCTCCAGCGGACGTCTCCGACCGCCGCCCGCGTGACGGTGCTCGCGCCGTCGGGCTCGGCGCTCCCGACCGCGCTCGTGCTCGTACACGGTCACGTGGCGCTCCCGTGCGCGGGCGTCCGGGGCGTGTGCTTCAGCGCGTCCGTGCCGCGCGGCCCGCGCCCGATCCCGGTGCAGGTCCGCAGGCTGGGCCAGCCGCCGGTAACCGCGACGGTGCAGCTCCCACCGTTCGGGGCCCCGGACGGCACGAAGATCCTCGAGGCCGCCAACCGCAACTTCCGAGACCTCCGGAGCCTGCGGGTGCTGAACGTGCTCGAGTCGCGTCCGGGGCACGCCGTCACGACCGACTTCGTCGTCCAGGCGCCCGACCGGCTCGCCTTCTCGGTCCGGGGCGGGGCGTCGGCGCGGATCATCGGCACCACCCGCTGGGATCAAGAGCCCGGACACGACTGGGTGCGGTCGCCCGCCCCGCGCTCGAAGGTGCCGGACGCGTTCTGGGCGCCGGGCGCCAAGGCCGTCTACGTCGCGGGCGGCGACCGGACGACGACCCAGCTCACGCTCGTCCTTCCGGGAGGGCCGACGTTCTTCCGCCTGTGGATCGACCGGTCGACCCAGCAGGTCGTGCGCCTCAGGATGATCACCGCCGCGCACTTCATGTCCGAGCGGGAGTACGACCAGAACCGGGCCCCGCCCGTCGAGCCGCCGCCCTGAGCCGGATCAGGCGAAGGCCCAGCGACCGCCGGTCAGGATCTCGACGCGCTCGTCGCCCGCCGTCACGCCCGTGACTCGCACGTCGTCGCCGCCGATCATGAAGTCGACATGGATCTCGCTGCGGTTGATGCGGTCGAGATCCTCATCCCCCACCGTCTCGTAGGCGCTCCCGAGCGCGATGTGGCTGGAGGCGTTCTCGTCGAGGAGCGAGTCGTAGAACACGGTGTCGAGCGGAGCGATCCTGCCGTCGCGGTCGACCAGGGCCACCTCGCCCAGGAAGGCACCGCCCTCGTCCCGTCCGGTGCGGGCCTGGAGGGCGTCGGCGCCCGACTCGGCCCGGAACTCGACCGCCCGCCCGGCCTCGAACCGCACCTCGAGGCCGCGCACGGTCGTCCCCCCCATCTCGAGCGGCTTGGTCGCCCTGACGACGCCCGATGTGCGCGCCGGATCGGGCGTCGTGAAGACCTCCTCGGTCGGCAGGTTCGCCATGTGCTCGATGTCGTCCACGGTCCGCTCGCCGCCGCCCACCCACCGCGACGTCGGCAGGAGGCCGACCGTCAGGTCGGTGCCCGGCCCCTCGAACCTCAGCGAGTCGAGGTGAAGACCGGTGAGGCGGCTGGCGATGTCACGCAGCTCGGTCGATCGCCGCTGCCAGGCCGCGACCGGATCGGCCTCGTCCATCCGGCAGACGTGGAGCACCTGCTCCCACAGCCGCTCGAGCGCACCGGCCGGCTCGAGCGACGGATGCACGATGACCGCCCATGCCGGCGTCGGCGCCGGGACGACCGTCCAGTTGACGGTGCGGGCGTTGATCGCGTCCTGCCAGTCGATCGCCGCCGGCGAGCGGTCGCGGCCGATGCGGTCGCCGTCCAGGCCGTCGAGGATCCCGGGCTCGGCCGCGCCCGCGAGGTAGATCGAGGCGCCGTGCTGCTCGTTCAGCTCCTGCACCTGGCGCCGCACCCAGTTCGGCGCGTAGCCCAGCGCCGCGTCGGGGGCGTGCAGGATGCGGGCCCGCTTGAGGTGCAGATCGTCGTAGTCGACCGCCACGTGCCTGGCGCCCGCCCGGTAGGCGGACGTGGCGACGGCCCGGGTCAGATCCTCCTTGCCGATCTCGGAGCCCACCTCGACGATCTGGCCCGGCTGGACGTTGGCCGCGAACCGCACGATCAGCTCCGCGTAACGCTCGAGGGCGGCCGGGTCCATACGGCGTCGACTTTACCGGAACGTCCGGTACCATCCGCCGCTGTGCAGGGACTTGTCGAGCAGTGGGACGCGATCGTGGAGGCACAGCCGGCCGACTGGTCGAGCCTCTATCTCGAGCTTCGCCTCCGGGACGCGGCGCAGTCCGAGGAGTGCGCGCTTGTCATCTGCCCGCTCAACCCCTGGCACGACGACGACTGGCGAAGCGGGGTCTTCCACTTCCGGGCCGCTCGGAGCTTCGGCTACGGCGCCGCCGCCGAGCTCTGCCGCAAGCGACTCGGGACGCTCGACTCGCTCGACGTCGTCGGCAGGCTGCGGCTGGAGCGGCGCGCGACGGACGTCCGCCCGGTGGCGACCCAAGGCGTCGTCTAGCTATTTCGGGCCGTCGGGGATGAACTCGGCCTCGAGGCCGGCGTTCCGGAACCAGTCGACCATCGCGAGCTGCGGCGGCTTCTCGGTGCCGTAGTGGGTGCCGTCGACCACGGCGATCCCCGACGACTCGGCGAGCGCCAGGAACTCCTCGGCCCACTTGGTGAAGACGCCGCCGGTGACGTACGTCTCACAGCCACGCTCCAGCGCGGCCTCGAGCGCCTGGTGGTCGGCGCCTCCGCCGCCGACGACAGCGACCCGGCCCGCCGCGTCGGTCCCGGCCCGCCTGCGGACGATCGTCACGGGCACCTCCGGGCCGAGCAGCGCCTGAAGCCGGCCGGCGATGTCGTCGACCGTCTCGTTCGACGGGCCGATGACGGCGGCGCCGCCCGGGATGCCCTCCGCGATCGGCAGGTACTCCTCCTCGACCGGCACGCCCATACCCGCGGCGCACATCCGCGACGGCGAGATCTCGGGATGGTGGTCGAGCGGCGCGTGGACGTTGTAGAAGCTGATCCCGGCCGATCGCATCCGCTCGAAGCTCTCGCGCGAAAGCGGCAGGAACCCCGGGTCGTCGCCGTAGTCGATCGGATGCTCCGAGAAGAGGAACGTGCCGGGCGCGAGCATCGCGATCACGCGGTCGGACGGAAACACACACGTCGCCGCCCGCTCGACCTCGTCGGCGCCGCGCACGAGGAGGCCGTTCCACCGGCCCTCGTACCCCGGCTCGGCGAACTCCTGCCAGTACGGATCGGGATAGACCAGCTCGAAGAGGTCGGCCCACTCGTCGCCGCGCACGTCGCGCGTGCCGAAGTAGGCGTCGAGCAGCCCGACGAGCTCGTCACGCCTCACTCGCGCAGCTCCCCGCCGAGCTCCGACGCGAGCGCCGCGACGATCCGGGCCCGGGCGGCGTCGCCCTCGGCGTCGGTCAGCGTCCGGTCGGAGGACTGGAAGACCAGGTGCAGGGCGACGCTCTTGCGCCCCTCCGGCACCGGCGGGCCGCGGTAGACGTCGAACAGCTCGACCGCGGCCAGCTCCGATCCGCCGGACGACCGCACGACCGCGACGACCCGTCCCGCGGGCACGTCCTCGTCGACGATCACGGCGATGTCCTGGCGCAGCGGCGGGAAGCTCGTGACGTCGCGGTAGAGCACCTCCTCGCGGGGCGGGCCGCGGAGACCGTCGACGCCCAGCTCGAACACGGCGACCGCGCCCTCCAGCCCGAACGCCTCGGCCACCTGCGGGTGGAGCTCGCCGACGAAGCCGTCGGCGACCGCGGCCGCCCGCCCCGGATGGAGGAACGTCTCGGCGGCGGGCCTGAACTCGGGAGCGTCGATGCGGGCGGCCGCGAGCAGCGCCTCGACGACGCCCTTGGCCTCGAAGAACCCGGCCCCCTCCCCGGCGAGCACGCCCGCCACGCGGGCCGGCTGCTCGGGCAGCTTCTCCGTCCCTCGCAGGAACACGTGGCCGACCTCGAACATCGCAACCCCGGGAACCCCCATCGCCAGGTTGTGCCGGGCCGAGTGCAGAAGGCCGGGGAAGACGAGCGTTCGCATGGCCGTCCACTCGGCGCTCATCGGGTTCTGGAGCTCCACCAGATCGCGGCGGGGATCATCGGCTGCCAGCCGCAGCCGGTCCGGGACGGTCGCGTCCCAGAGGGTGAGCGTCGCCGCCTCCGAGAGCCCGGCCCCGCGCAGGACGTCGACGACGAGCCGGCGCAGCACCTCGTCGTCGCCCAGCCGTCCGCCGCCGGGGTGCCCGCCCGGCATCTCGGCCGGCACGCGCTCGATGCCGGCGATCCGCATGACCTCCTCGATCAGGTCGACCTCACGGGTGGTGTCGGCCGCCCGCCAGGTGGGCACGACCCACCGGTCGCCGTCGGGCTCGTAGCCGAGCCGCGTGAGCGCCCGCTCGATCTCCTGTTCGGTGTAGTCGACGCCCATCAGCGCCTCGAGCCGCTCCTTCCGCAGCCCGACGACCGGGCGCTCGGGCAGCGCTCCGTGGAGGTCGATCGTCCCCGGCACGAGCCGGGCGCCGGCCAGCTCGACCATCAGCTGCGACGCCAGCGCCAGCGCCCGCGGCGGCAGGTGGGGATCGAGCCCCTTCTCCCACCTGCTCGACCCCTCTGTGCGAAGGCCGAGCCGGATCGAGGAGCGCTGGGTCGACGGGCCGTCGAAGTTCGCGCACTCGAGCAGCACGGTCGTCGTCTCGCCGGTCACCTCGCTCCACTCCGCGCCCATGAGGCCGGCGATGGCCGACGGCCGCTCGGCGTCGGCGATCACGAGGACGTCGGGGTCGAGCGTGCGCTCCTGCCCGTCGAGGGTCGTCACCGGCTCGCCGTCGTGGGCCCGGCGGACGATGATCTCGCGCCCGGCAACCTTGTCGAGGTCGAAGGCGTGCGTGGGCTCGCCGATCGCCAGCATGACGTAGTTCGTGATGTCGACGACGTTCGAGATCGGGCGCATGCCCGCCCCCGCAATGCGGGCCTTGAGCCACGGAGGCGACGGGCCCACCCTGACGTCGGTGAACACCCGGCCGGCCCAGCGCGGGCACAGATCGGGCGCGTCGATCCGCGCGGTCACGTAGTCGTCGGCGGTTCCCGTGCCCTCGGCCGCGGGCTCGACTCCCGGCCACGGAGCCAGGTCCGTGTCGAGCGCCGCCGACACCTCGCGCGCGATGCCGTAGACGTTCTGGCAGTCGGGCCGGTTCGAGGTGATCTCGAACTCGAGCACATCGTCGGCGATCGCGAGGTGGTCGATGAGCGCGTCGCCCACGGGCCAGTCGTCGGGGAGGACCATGATGCCGGCGTGATCCTGGCCGAGGTCGAGCTCGCGTTCGGACAGCATCATCCCGTGTGACTCGACGCCGCGCAGCTTGGCGATCCGAAGCTCGGTGCCGTCGGGCAGAACCGCGCCGGGAAGGGCGACGGCCACTGTGGCGCCCGCCTCGAAGTTCGACGCGCCGCAGACGATGCTGCGCGGATCGCCGTCGCCGACGTCGACCGTGCACAGGCTGAGGCGGTCGGCGTTCGGGTGCTGCTCGCGCGTCAGCACGCGGCCCACCCGGTAGAGCTCGAGGCCCCGGGGGACGCCGCGACGGTGCAGCGCCTCGAGCTTCGTCCCCGTCATCGACATGAGCTCGCCCAACTCCTGAAGGGGCATGTCGAACGAGACGTAGTCGCGCAGCCACGAGACGGGCACCCTCATCCGAACTGCTCCGTGAACCGCAGGTCGTTCTCCCAGAGGAGCCGGATGTCGGGGATGTCGTGGCGCAGGCCGGCCACGCGCTCGACGCCCAGGCCGAACGCGAACCCCGACACCTCCTCCGGGTCGTACCCGTCGACGTAGCCGTAGAGGTTCGGGTCGACCATGCCCGCGCCGAGGATCTCGACCCACCCCTCGCCCTTGCAGACGCGGCACGGAGACCCGTCGCGGGCGCAGTTGAAGCAGCTCACGTCGACCTCCACCGACGGCTCGGTGAACGGGAAGAAGTGCGGCCGCAGGCGCACCTCCCGGCCCGCCCCGAAGATCGCCCGCGCGAACCCGAGCAGCGTCCCCTTGAGGTGGGCCAGCGTGATGCCGCGGTCGACGACGAGCCCCTCGATCTGGGTGAACATCGCGGTGTGCGTGGCGTCGGGCGTGTCGCGCCGGTAGCAGCGCCCCGCGGTCGCCATGTAGACGGGCGGCGGGCCGGCCTCCATCGTCCGGATCTGCACCGGCGAGGTGTGGGTGCGAAGGACGACATCGTCGGCGATGTAGAACGTGTCGGTGACCTGCCGCGACGGATGCGTCGGGGTGTGGTTCAGGGCGTCGAAGTTGTAGTGGATCAGGTCGATCTCGGGCCCGTCGACCACGACGTACCCGAACCCGACGAACACGTCGAGGATGTCGCGCCTGGTCTGCTCGATCAGGTGCGAGTACCCGCGGGCGTGCGCGACGCCGGGCAGCGTGACATCGACCCGGTCCGTGCGCAACCGCTCCTCAAGCTCACGGCCGCGAAGTTCGCGGGCGCGATCCTCGACGAGGCCCTCGAGCGTCCTCCGGGCCCGGTTCAGCTCGTCGCCGCGGGCCCGCCGCTCGTCGGGCGGAAGGGAGGCCAGCTCTCGCAGCGCCTGGACGAGCGGCGCCTTGCGCCCCAGCGCCTCGATCCGGATCTCCTCCAGCGCCGCGGAGTCGGCTGCGCCCGCAATGCGCGCCGTCGCCTCCGAGACCAGAGTGTCCACGTCCATGATGGCCGGGTAGTGTAAAGGCCGTGACCTCCGCCTACGACCGGCTCGGGCCGGCGTACGACGCCTGGTGCCGGTCGGTGCTCGAGGACATCCCGTTCTACGTCGACCTGGCGGTGCGAAGCGACGGCCCGGTGCTCGAGCTGGGAGTCGGCTCCGGCCGGGTTGCGGTGCCGATCGCGCTGACGGGCATCACCGTCGTCGGCGTCGACACCTCGCCTGCGATGCTCGAGCTCGCCCGGCGGCGGGCCGAGCCGCACGCCGTCGACCTGCGGCTGGTCGAGGCCGACATGCGCTCGCTTCCGGAGCTGGGCAGCTTCGGGCTCGTCACGATCCCGTTTCGCGCGCTCCTTCACCTCTCCTCCGACACCGAGCGGCGGGCCGTCCTCTCGGCCGCGCGGGAGCGGCTGCGGCCCGAGGGCGTGTTGGCGTTCGACGTCTTCCACCCCGACGCCGAGGACATCGCCGAGACCCACGGCCGGTGGCTCGAGCGCGAGCCCGGCATCTGGGAGCGGGCGACGTGGGACGCTGCGACGCGCCGGCTCGAGCTGGCGGTGCGTACCGACCACTCCGAGGCGGCGATGGACCTGTGGTGGCTCGATCCCGCCGACTGGCGCCGGCTCCTGGGCGAGTCCGGGTTCGAGCAGATCCACGCCTACGGCTGGTTCGACCGCAGCCCGCTCGTCCCCGGTGCGAGCGATTCGGTGTGGGTGGCGCGGACCGCCGCCTGACGCAGCGCGGTGGTTTAGGGGCCGCCCCCGATGCGCCGCGCGCACGCGGTGCCACACGGTGAGAGTGGAGACCATCACCGACACGAAGAGGCCATTCGATGGCTGTGGCCGCGACCCCCGATCGTGCACCCGCCCTGCCGGCCCACCGGCGCCGGCTGTACCTCCCTCGGCGTGAGCGGATCGCCGTCACAATCGTCCTGGGGCTCGCCTGGGCGGGCCTCTCGCTGGTCATCGACCGGGCGTGGATCGGCGATCTCGCCGCGTTCGTGACCCTGCCCGTGGCGATCGCGATCGTGACGGGGATCGCCATCGTGCCCGGCTACCTGAACGTCCAGCTCGTGACGAGCGTCGTCCTCGACCGCCCGAAGCGGCTGCCCCCGTATCCGCCCGTCGAGCCCGCCGTGACGGTGCTCGTGGCGGCCTACGACGAGGAGGGCGCGATCGAGCAGACGCTGGCGGCCATCCTCGCCCAGGACTACGCGGGCTCGGTGCACGTGCTCGTGATCGACGACGGCTCGCACGACGGCACGCGTGAGGTCGTGCGACGCGTGGCGGGCGCCGATCCGCGCGTCGCGCTGATCGCAGCCGATCACGGCGGCAAGGCGGCGGCGCTCAACCTGGGCCTCGCGTGCGCCGACACGCCGCTGATCGCGACGGTCGACGCCGACACGCTGCTCGTGCCGACCGCGCTCCGGCGCATCATCACCCGGCTTCTCGTCGACCCCGAGGGCACCGTGGCGGTGGCGGGCTCGGTGCTCGTGCGAAACAGCCGCGGCGGCCTGGTTCCCCGGATGCAGGAGTGGGACTACCAGGTCGGGATCACGGCGGTCAAGCGCCAGCAGGCGCTGCTCGGCGCGACGCTCGTGGCCCAGGGCGCCTTCAGCGTCTACCGCACGCAGGCGATGCGGCTTGCCGGCGGCTGGCCGGACCGGATCGGCGAGGACATCGTCGCGACGTGGGCGCTGATCGAGCACGGCGGCCGGACGGCGTTCGAGCCGACCGCGGTGGCCTTCACGACCGTCCCGGCGACCCTGCGGCGGTTCACGATCCAGCGCCAGCGGTGGGCACGCGGCATGATCGAGGGGCTCAACGCCTACGGCCCGGCGCTGCTTCGCCGGCACGGCCTGTGGGTGCACTCGGTGGCCGCCGACGCGGTCTTCCCGTTCCTCGACCTGGCGTACACGCTGGCGTTCCCGGCCGGCCTCGTCCTTGCAGCGTTCGGGAACTTCGCGATCGTCGGCCCCATGACGCTCGCCGTGCTTCCGCTGAACCTCATCATGGTCGGCGTGCTCCTCGGCCGGGAACGGGCCGTCCTCGCGGAGCTCGGCCTGCATGTGCGGCGGAACCGAAGGGGCTTCCTCGCCTACTTCCTCCTCAACCAGCTGATCCAGAGCCCGATCTCGGTGAGCGGCTACCTCCTGGAGCTCAGGGGCGCGCGCCGCGTTTGGTAGACCACGCCGGTTCTTGGGTAGTGTGCCGGCATGGACCCGTATCCTGTTCGCTTCTGGGTCGACTACCCAGACCGTCCGCTGAACCGCGTGACGAGCGCCTTCCGCATCTTCACGGCCATCCCGATCGCGATCATCGTCGGAACCACCAGCAGCGCCGTCTTCGCCTCTCTCGTCCTGATGCTGCTCTTCCGCAAGAAGTTCCCGCGGTGGTGGTATGACTGGAACCTCGAGCTCTCACGCTTCACGAACCGGGTGAGCGCGTACCTGCTCCTGATGGACGACCGCTACCCGTCGACCGACGACCACCAGGCGGTCCATCTCGACTATCCCGAGGTGGCCGGGCCGGAGCTGAGCAGAGGGCTCCCGCTCGTGAAGTGGTTCCTCGCGATCCCGCACTTCGTGGTGCTCTGCTTCCTCTGGTTCGCGATGTTCTTCGTGGTCGTCTACGCCTGGTTTGCGATCCTCTTCACGGGGCGCTATCCGCGCGGCGCGTTCGACTTCGTCGAGGGCGTCCTGCGGTGGGGGAATCGCGTGGGCGGGTATGCCTTCTCGCTCGTGACCGACGTCTACCCGCCGTTTCGGCTCTCGGCCTGAGACGCAGCCCGCTGGCGAGTCGCCTCGTACAGGGCGACCGTCGCGGCCTGCGCCGCGTTCAGTGACTCGGCGTCGGGCGCGCGCGGGATCGCGCACGTCGCGTCGCACCGCTCGAGGACCTCGGACGGAAGACCGTGGCGCTCGGCTCCGACGACGAGCACGACCGGCCCCGTCAGATCCGTCGCCCAGACCGGATCCGCGGCGTCCGGGACGAGGGCGATCCGCGATCCGCCCTCGGGCAGCTCGGCGCCGGCCTCGATCGGCACCCGGAACACCGCTCCCATCGACGCGCGCACGCCCTTCGCCGAGAGCGGGTCCGAGCAGCCGGGCGAGAGCGAGAGCCACGCCGGGCCGAGCGCACCGCAGGCCCGGACGACCGTGCCCACGTTCCCGGGGTCGATCACCCGGTGCAGGTGCACTCCAAGTGAAACATTGGCATCAGGCACCCGTGTTTCACGGGTTGGGAGGGCGGCGGTCTCGAAGATGCACACCACGCGGGCCGGGTGGCCCAGCGACCCGACGTCTGCCAGGAGCCGGTCCTCGACCACGTGCACGGGGCCGCCGCGCGTCAGCCGCTGGACGAGCACCTCGTCGGGAGGGCGCGAGGCGGCCACGAAGGTCTCGACGGGCAGGATCCCCGCCGCGAGCGCCTCCTCGACGATGTCCTCACCCTCGGCCAGGAACTGCCCCAGCTCGCGCCGGCGGCGCGTGGCCTGGAGCCTGCGGGCGTGCTTCAGGCGCGCGTTCTGGCCTGAGGTGATCAGGCGGCCAGGGCCGCTTTCGCCGCAGCGGCGAGCGCCTCGAACGCCTTCGGGTCGGAGATCGCGATGTCGGCGAGCACCTTGCGATCCAGGTCGATCTCGGCCTTCCGAAGCCCGAACATGAACTGGTTGTACGACAGGCCGTGCTGGCGGGCGCCGGCGTTGATCCGGATGATCCAGAGGCGGCGGAAGTCACGCTTGCGGGTGCGCCGGTCGCGGTAGGCGTAGGAGAGCGACTTCAGCATCTGCTCCTTCGCCTTGCGGTACGTGTTCTTCTTGAGGCCGCGGTAGCCAGAGGCCTGCGCCAGCACCTCGCGACGCTTCTTCTTGCCGTGGACGCTCCGTTTGACGCGTGCCATCGCTATCTCCTCCCGAGGAGGCGGAGCGCCTCGCGGTTGTCCTTGCCGTCCATGACTTTGTCACGCCGCTTCTTGCGGAGGCGCTTCGGGCTCTTGTGCTCGAGCAGGTGCGACTTGAACGCACGCCGGCGCATCACCTTGCCGCCGGCCGTGAGCCGGAACCGCTTCTTCGCGGCCGATGAGGTCTTGGTCTTTGGCATCTGGTCTCCCTGTCAGCCCGTCGCCGCCGTGTCCGCCGCGTCCGCCGGCTTGTCAGCCGGGGCGTCCTCCGACGTGTCCGCCGGTTCGTCCGGCGTCGGCTTGGCGGGCACAACCGCCTTGTGCGGGGCGAGCATCATCACCATGTTGCGGCCGTCCTGGAGCGGCTGCGACTCGATCACGCCGAGGTCCTTCACATCCTCGGCGAGCCGAATGAGCAGGTCCCTCCCGCGCTCCGGATGGGTCATCTCGCGTCCCCGGAACATGATCGTGACCTTCACCTTCGCGCGGTTCTTGAGGAAGCGGATGACGTGGCCGCGCTTGGTCGCGTAGTCGCCCTGGCCGATCTTCGGCCGCAGCTTGATCTCTTTGATCGTGATCGTCGACTGGTGCTTCCGCGCGAGCTTGGCCTTCTGCTCCTGCTCGTACCGGTACTTCGAGTAGTCCATGACCCGGCACACGGGCGGGCGCGCATCGGGGGCCACCTCGACGAGGTCGAGGTTCTTGTCCCACGCGTACTTCAGCGCGTCGTCGGTGCTCTGGATCCCGACCTGGCCGCCGTTCTCGTCGATGAGGCGCACCTGCGGCACGCGGATGCCCTCGTTGATACGGGTGGTCGGTTCCTGGGGCCGCTGGTCGAGTGGCCGGCGTGGCCTCAAGCTGCGCGCCTAGTCACGATCATTCCCAAACTGACGGTCTCCTCTCGTCACACGAAAAAACGGGCACGCAAGGGCACCCGTTGTCCGATAATCCAACTCGGTTGAACCCGCCGGCGCAAAACCGGTCTCGGGTGAGAAGCGGATGCCTCTGCTTGCCAGGGCGGCAGTATAGCAATGGTCGCCGGACTGCCAATTCCGGCGCCCGACCCTTGACCGCTCCCTCGTACTGCGCGATGATCGTGCGATGTTTCGTGACCGCACCCAGGCAGGTGCGGCGCTTGCCGCGGCACTCCCAGAGTATCGAAGGAAGTCGAACGTCACCGTGATCGGCTTGGCACGCGGGGGCGTCGAGGTCGCCGCCGAGCTCGCCCGCCTGCTCGACCAACCGCTCGACGTGCTGTGCGTGCGCAAGGTCTCGATGCCCGGGCACCCGGAGCTGGCAATGGGCGCCGTGGCGCCGATGGGCGAGCGGTTCACGAACCGCCGCCTCGCCGCACGGCTGAACCAGGCCGACATCGACGCCGCCTACGACGCCACGACCGCCGCCGCCCGCGAGATGGACGAGCGCCTGCGCGGCGGCGTGCCGATGATGCTGATCGGGCGCGTGGCGCTCCTCGTCGACGACGGCGCGGCCACGGGAGCGTCGATCCGCGCAGCCCTGGCCGCCGTCCGCAACGCCGGTGCCCGTCAGACGGTGATCGCCCTTCCTGTCCTTCCGCGGCTCGCCGCCGAGAAGCTCGCGCGCGAGTGCGACCGGCTGGTGGCGCTGCGCGACCCGCACCGCTTCCATGCCGTGAGCCAGTTCTACGAGAGCTTCGGCGACGTCACCGAGGATCGTGTGCGCGACCTGCTCGCCGCCGCGAAGCCGGCCGTCGAAGTCCCCGTCTAACGCGCCTCGAGCAGGTCGCCGACCCGCACCTGCTCGGTCAGAAGGCGCCGGAACCGCTCCGGCTCGCCGCCCACGTAGGAGTCGCAGAGCTCGCGTCCGGCCGCGTACGTGACGATGTACGTGCGCGACGTCGGCTCCCCGAGGAACCGGAGCACGTGCGCCGAGAGCTTCGCGTCCATCAGCCCCCACCGCTCGAGATACGCCTGGGTCTCGGCCTCGCTCGCCCCGTCGTCGTGCAGCATGAGCGCCGCATTCACCTCGGCCCACCGGCACGGCTGGTAGGCGCGCTCGACGGCGAGGGCCTGCACGAGATCGAGCTCGATGCCGGCGTCCTTCACGACCTCGGCGATCGCAGGCCCGCCGTCTCCCTCGAGCAGCATGGCGGGTGCGAGCTCGGCGATCCCCTCCGAGACGAGCGACTGCGGCGTCGGGACGAGCACGATCGTCTCCTCGAGCAGCCCCCGGCCCCGCACGAGCACGTGCTCCTTGGCGCAGCGCTCTGCGTGGTGCCCCGGATACGTCTCGTGCATCGTGAGGTGGAGCAGCTCGGAGGCCGACTTGGGGAGGTCGACGTTGACCGAGATCCGGCTCTCCAGGTCGCCGAGGTAGTAGCAGAAGGCCATCCAGGGCTCGTCGCGGACGATCTCGAGCGTGACCCGCTCGCCGTCGGGCAGGTCGACCAGCGTCCGCGTCCAGGAACGGGCCTGCTCGATGACGGCGGCGACCGTGCCCTCGACCTGCTCGGCCGGTACGAGGATCGAGGCTCGCCAGCGCTCGTACCGCTCCGCGAGCGTCCCGCTGCCGGGGAGCAGGTCGTCGAGCTCGGCGTGCGCGTCCAGCAGGACGGCCTCGGGGGTGTACTCCGGCCGCACGCCGTAGCAGCCCTCCACCTCGTCGGCGTACGAGCCGGCCTCGCCCGCCAGCACCCCTGCGTAGGTGCGAAGTCCGACCACCTGGTCGCGCAGCCAGCCGTCCTCGAGCTCGTCGAGCAGGGCCTCCGCATCCGCGAGGAGCGTGCGCGGCTCGACCGGCGGTGCGGCCTCGATCGCCGCCGCCGGCTCCGGCGGGCCGAAGTAGGCGTCGACGAGCCCCTCGACGTGGCGGCCGAGCTGAAGCCCCAGCCGCAGGTACCGGTCAACGACCGGCTCGGTCACGGGCCGAGCCTCAGGATCCGGCGGGCCCGCTCCGGCGTCGCCACGGCTCGGCCTGCGAGCTCGCCGATCCGGGCCGCCCGCTCGACCAGCTCGGCGTTCGAGGTGGCGAGCCGGCCGGGGGCGTACTCGACCTGATCCTCGAACCCGAGCCGCACGTGGCCGCCGTTTGCGATCGCGGTCATGATCACCGGCAGGTGGCTGCGGCCGATGCCGGTCGCCGACCATGTCGAGCCGGGCGGCAGCCTGCCGGACATCAGCGTGACGTTCGCGGGCGTCCCGGCCGCGCCGCCGGGCACGCCCAGGACGAGGTCGTGGTGCTGTGGCCCCTCGAGCGGCGCCTTGGCGGCCAGCCAGGCGACGTTGTCGAGGTGGCCGAGGTCGAAGATCTCGAGCTCGGGGCGAACGCCCGCCGCCAGGATCGCTTCCGCGAACTCGAGCATGAGCGGTGCCGGGTTCTCGAACACGCCCCGGCCGAAGTTGACCGTCCCGCACGTGAGGCTCGCCATCTCCGGCTCGGCGGCGAGCGAGCCGAGCCGCTCCGCGGCCGTCATGCCGATCGCTCCGCCCGTCGAGACCTGGATGATGATCTCGGGCGCCGCCGCGCGGATCGCCGCCACGGTCTCGCGGTAGCGATCGGCGTCCTGGGTCGGCGTGCCGTCGTCCCAGCGGGCGTGGACGTGGATCATGCGCGCGCCCGCGTCGAACGACCTGCGCGCCTCGGCCGCGATCTCGGCCGGCGTGAACGGGACGGCGGGGTTGTGGTCGCGCGTCGTCTCGGCGCCGCACGGCGCCACGGTGATGACGAGCTCGTCGCTCATACTGCCACCGCGACCGGGTCGGCGATCTGAGGCCACGGCCGCACGCGCTCCAGCGCGGCGGCGATGCGAAAGACCGCCACGTCCTCGTAGGGCCGCCCGGCGATCTGGACGCCGGTCGGGACCCCCTCGGCCGTCGAGCCGGAGGGCACCGAGAGCACCGGGCTTCGGCTGCACACGTTGAAGACCGCCGTCAGGAGCATGTCGTAGAGCTCCACGTCGAGGCAGTCGTCGCCGGCGCGCAGCTTCGGGACGCCGAAGCCGGGGCCAACGAGCGCCCGGTGCCGGCGGTGGATGTCTGCGAGCGCGGCGTGGATCTTCACCTCGACGCCCATCCCGCGCAGGTAGTCGGCCATCGTGACCCCCGCCATCTCCTCGCCGAACCGGATCGTGTACGGGGTCATGAGGTCGCGGTGCTCGCGCAGCTCCGCGGCGACCGAGCCCCCGAACATCGCGCCGAAGTGGGCGCGCGTCGCGGCGGTCACATCCTCGTGCGTGAAGCCGACCGCCACCTCCTCGACGATCGCGCCCGCCTCGCGCAGCCCCTCGACGGCCTCGATGACGCCGGCGCGCACCTCCGGGCCGACCCGGTAGCCGAGGTCGAGCGAGTAGGCGATGCGCCACCCCTCGATCCCTCCCAGCTCCGCGGGGATGCGGAGCTTGGGCCTGAGCGCCACGGGATCGGAAGGATGCGGGCCGGCGATGACGTTCTGGAGAAGCGCGCAGTCCGACACCGTCCGCGCCAGCGGGCCGTCGTGGCAGAAGTGGTCGAGGTTGTACGGCGGCTCGACCGGCACGCGGCCGTACGGAGGCTTGAAGCCGACGACACCGCTGAACGTGGCGGGGATGCGGATCGAGCCGCCGATGTCCGAGCCGGTCGCCAGCATCGCCGACCCGGCGGCGAGCGCGGCCGCACCGCCCCCCGTCGAGCCGCCCGGGCTGTAGTCGGTGTTCCAGGGGTTGCGCGTGATGCCGTAGAGGCGGGAGTGCGTGAAGGCGGCCGACGAGAACTCGGGCGTCGCCCCGCGGGCGTGCACGATCCCGCCGGCGCGAAGGACGCGGTCCGGGACGACCGCCGTGTGGTCGGCGACGTCGTCCCCGTGGATGAGCGAC
Source organism: uncultured Actinomycetes bacterium (assembly GCA_963809325.1). Taxonomy (GTDB): domain Bacteria; phylum Actinomycetota; class Thermoleophilia; order Gaiellales; family JAICJC01; genus JAICJC01. Next base: position 775,214 of record CAWEIZ010000008.1, on the reverse strand, counting down.
GCCTGCGTGAGAGGCTGGCCGCGGATCGGCGTCTCGTCCTTGATGACGACCGGGATGCCCTCGAGCGCGCGCGGCCGGGGGCCGGCTCCGGCGTAGCGCGCCTCCGCTGCGCGGGCCGACACCAGCGCCTCCTCGAAGTACGTGTGCGGGAAGGCGTTGATCGCGGGCTCCACCTCCTCCGCCCGCCGGATCACGGCCTCCATCAGCTCAACGGGCGAGAGCTCCCGCGACCGGAAGAGCCGAAGCGCGTCGCGGGCCGTCAGGCGGTGGAGGTCGTCCACGCGCTCAGCCGCCGTGGCCACCGGGGCCGCGGTGGTGGTCCCTCTTCACCACGTACGTGCCGCGGGCCCGCGTCACGAGCAGCGGCTCCGCGAGCGTGTCGGCGGCCGACGGGCTGACGTCGGGGCGCGCGGTGATGTCCTTCCAGATCTCGAGGTCGACGGTGCGGCTCGTGTTCCCCATGCGCACGATCGTCCCCTTCGCCCGCACGAAGTCCCCGCCGAAGAGCGGCGCCAGGAACTCGACCGACTCGTATCCCGCGAAGAGCCCCTCGTCGCCGTCGGTGCGGATCGCGAGCTCGGTGACGACGTCGCCGAAGAGCTCGAGCCCGTGGGCGCCGTCGACGAGGTTCCCGCCGTAGTGGACGTCCGCCGCAGAGAGCCGCACCCGCAGCTCGACGGTCATGCCTTCCATGCGCTCACTCCTCCCGAACTCGGACGCCGGTACGGTCGTCTAAGAGGCACCATGATACGGATCGGGACCGTCGCCGCGGTGCTCCTTCTGGCGGCGGCGTGCGGAAGCGTGGAGGGCGGCGGGAGCATGCTCGCGCCTCCGGGTGCGACCGCCACCACGTCCGCGGGCACAACGCGACTCTCTCTCGGAAGCTACTGCTGGTCGCGTCCCAGCGAGAGCCAGTGCGGCGACACGGGCGACCCGGCCGAGATCAAGGGCCTGCCCATCGTCCATGCCGCCGCCGGAGAGACGATCGCGATCCGCCTGGGATTCGACCCGACGCAGCGGGTGCAGGTCTCGATCGGTAAGGACGACTACCGCCTCGACCCGGCCCGCGTCCTTCACCTGCGTGTGACCCATCCCAGACTCCTGGTCCTCTTCATCCGCCACGGCCACGACGACGTGAGCTACTACGGCCGGATCAAGCTCCCGGCGTGACCGGCGAGCCACCCTTCCGCGCTACCAGCTCCTGCGCGATCCACCCCGCCACCGTCGACGGGGTCGAGCCGGGCCCGAATCCGGCGTCGTAACCAAGCTCCTTCGCGAAGGTGTTCGAGAGCCGCGGGCCGCCGCAGACGAGCACGTAGCGGTCGCGCACGCCCTCGGCCTCGAGCAGGTCGACGAGCTTCGTGAGCTGGCGGGCGTGCACCTGCTTCTGGGTCACGACCTGCGAGACCAGGATCGCGTCGGCGGAGCGCTCCTGCGCCTCGCGGAGCACCCGCTCGCACGGCACCTGGGCCCCCAGGTTCACGGCCTCGATCCACGGGTAGCGCTCGAGGCCGTAGTCCCCGGCGAAGCCCTTCATGTTCATGATCGCGTCGATCCCGACCGTGTGGGCGTCCGACTCGATCGCCGCGCCGATCACGACGATCGGGCGGCCCAGCTCGCGTTCGATGAGCGCGTTCACCTCGTCGAAGCCGAGCGCCGGCGCCTCGACCTCCGAGCCGACGACGGCATCCGGGTCGACGCCGTGCGCGGCGCGGGCGTAGGCGACGAAGAACGCCATGTCGCGGTCGGCAGCGCCGATGTGGACGATCTGGGGGTCGCGAAGGCCGTTCCGGCGCAGGAACTCGAGCCCGACCTCCCGCGCCCGGGCGTCGGCGGGGATCGGCAGTGTGAAGCTGAGCTGCACCATGCCGTCGCCGGCGGTGTCGCCGTACGGGACGATCTCAGGCACGTGCCCACCCGGCGAGCTGCGGCTCCCACAGCTCGAGCAGCGGGTTCGTGTAGCCGGGCCCGCGCTCGGCGACCCCCTCCCGCCCACGGCCGCCGTCGCGCGGGCGGGCGGTGTCGGCGAACCAGCCCTGCGCGATCGCGTTGAACATCCCGACGCCGTCGATCCGCCGCAGGAACTCGACGGTTTCCCGGAGCACCTCCTGCGCCCGCAGCTCGAGCGGCCCGCCGGGCACGGGTGCCAGCGAGTCGCGCAGCGGGCGGGCCGCTTCGAACACCCGGCGGGCGTCCTGGATCGCGAGCAGCCGGTCCGCCAGGAACGGCGTGTGCACGGCCTCGGTGAGGACCGAGAGCAGCTGGATGTGCTGGCCGGTCGCGACGCCGACGAGGTTGAACATCGACCCGATCGCGTGGGTGCGGAAGATGTCGCCCGTGACGTGCTTGGTGGGCGGCATGTACTTGATCGGGCAGTCGGGGAAGAGCTCGCGGATGAGGAGCGCAAGCGCCCACTCGTCGACGATCTGCCCCGGGCGGTCGGGGTCGATCTCGAAGGCGTGCCCGAGCCCGATCTGCGCCTCGGGGATACCGGCCGCGAGCGCGAGGGCCCGGTTCACAAGCGTCGAGGCGACCACCGTATGCCCGGCCTCGTGCGCTGCCGCCGTGGTCAGGTAGTTGTCCTCGCCGGTGTTGATGATGATCCCGGCGCGACCGTTGATCATGCGGCTCACGTACTGGTCGCAGAACGTCCGCTCCGGGTTGATGTCGCGAAACAGGATCCCGTACATCGAGTCGTTCAGCATCAGGTCGAGCCGCTCGAGCGCCCCGCACGCCGCGATCTCGGGCATGCACAGGCCCGACGCGTAGTTGGTGAGGCGCACGTACCGGCCGACCTCCCCCATCACGTCGTCGAGCGCGGCCCGCACGCAGCGGAAGTTGGCCTGGGTCGCGAACGTCCCGCCGAAGCCCTCGGTCGTCTCGCCGTGGGGGACGTAGTCGAGCAGGCTCTGCGCGGTCGAGCGGATGACGGCGATCACGTCGGCACCGGCTCGCGCGGCTGCCTGGGCCTGGCGCGCGTCCTCGTGGATGTTGCCCGTGGCGACGATCACGTAGAGCCACGGGGTCTCGGGATCGCCGTGCTCCTGGATCAGCCGGTCGCGCCGTGCCCGCTGGGCGCCGATCCGCTCGTCGGCCTCCTGCGCGAGCTGCGCGGCGAGCTCCCGCGCCTCTGGCGCAAAGACGGGGTCAGACCCCAATGTCGCATCGCCGGCCGCCACGGCCTCGGCGACCTGCTGCGGCGAGGCCTGGCGGTCGATGCAGGCCTGCGCCAGCGGGAGGGCGAGGCCGCCGGGGAGGCCCGGCCCGAGCGCGTCGACGAGCACGTTCGGGAGCGGGACGCCCAGGTCGTCGACGCCGTCGACTCCGAAGAGGCGCGCGACCGTGCGCTCGATCGTGACGGTGGTGTGCCCGAGCGCGAACTCCATGACCGGAGCGGCGATGGAGTCGGCGAGCGCGAACGCCTCCTCGGTGAGCGCGGTCTCCAGGTCGAGCGTCATGCCGTCAATCCTGCCACGACGTCGTAGACGGGCCATCTGCCGGCGCTGGCGGCGACCAGCGCCCGGAACGCCTGCTCCGGCGAGAGGTCGGCGTCGGGGTGAAACGGGCTCGATGTGAGCGCCGCGATCTGCACCCGCTGCCGGACGGCGAGGTCGATGCCCGCCCGCCGGGCCCGCGCGACCGTCTGTGCGCCTGCGAGCACACGCGTCGCGTCGGCCACGATCAGGGTGGCGCGCCGGCCCTCCCGGAGGAGGAGCTCGAGCAGCGGCCCCGTGAGCGCGCCGCCGATCTCGGCCACCGCGCCCTCCCCCACCTCCGCGCCGGCCTCGACCTCAAAGCCGGCGGCATGGGCGAGATGGACGTCGGCGCGGGCCTCGCTGGCGGGCAGGTCGAGCGCGTCGACCGCCAGCCGCAGCCGAAGCGGCAGGTCGGCACCGCCGTCGGCGACCGATGCCCCGGCCGCGAGCACGACGGCGTCGGCCCGCCCGGGCGCCGCCGTCCCCAGGCGCCCGAGCGCGCCCTCGAGCAGGAGCCGCTCGGCGCCGGCAGTCCGCAGCGCGCCCAACGCCTCGTCGAGCTCGTCGAGACGCGTCGGGCCCGACACGACGACAGCCTCGCCGCCGCCCGCGGCGACGATGACGACCTCGCCGGCGGCGGTGCGAAACGGCAGCTCGCGCACCGTTGGGGTCTGACCCCGGAGTTGCACGGTGGTGAGCACGAGGGCGCCGGCCGGCGGGGCGATCCGGGGCTTGGCGAGGCCGGTGAGCTGATCGCGCGCCTCGCCGTCGAGCCCCAGCGAGGCGAGCCCGATCCGGCCGTCCAGCCGCTCCAGCAGGTGGTTCACGACCGTGGTCTTGCCGGCGTTCTTGGCCAGGCCGACGATGGTGACGGTCGCGTGTGGCCGGAGCAGCTCCTCGAGCGTCACCGCTTGACCAGGTGCTTCGGGAAGGCCTCGTGTGGGCGGCCGTCCCGGCGCGTGCCCGGCTTCGCCGCCACCAGGCAGTTGTAGACCGCCTCCTCGGCGGCCTCGTACGCGGCGGCGAAGAGCGGCGACATGCGGTCGGTCTGGAACGCCTGCTCGCGGGTGACCGCGAACGCGATCCCGATCTCGCCCGATCCGTTGCCCGCATAGGAGCCCGCCCGCGCCAGCCCGAGCAGCGGCCGCAGCGCCAGCCGCCGGAGCTGGAGCGCGGTGAGCGGCGCGTCGGTGGCGCAGACGGCGATGCACGAGCCCTCCGGCGGCGGGTCGCCCGGGACCGGGTCGAACCTGAGGCCGGCGACCGTGAGCCGCTCGCGGTCGCCGAAATTGCACATGAGAAGCACGCCGACCGTGTGCCCCTCGACAAGCCGCGACGCCGTGCCGATCCCGCCGGCGAAGTCGAAGCACGTCATCCCGGTGCCGGCGCCGACCGTGCCCTCGGCGACGTCCTTCCCGGCGTTGGCGAGCGCCGCGTTCACGTCGTCGACGGTGACCGTGCGGGAGTCGCCCAGGTCGGAGTCGTCGCACTCCCCTACGACCGGGATCACGGTCCTGTCCGGGCTGCCGCCCGCTGCGAGCACGGCGCCGTGGTAGACGGTGCCGACCGCGTGCGTGCCGCACAGCCAGACGGGCGTCACGATCAGGCCGTACTCGTCGATCTCGAGCTTGGCGGTGAGCTCGCCCACGCCGTTTGTCGTGTCGACCCCGGCGCGCGTCGGGAGCTCGGGCGGCACGACGACGGTCACGCCGGTCGCCTCGCCGCTCCCGGCCTGGGCATGGCCGACGAGCACGCCGGGCACGTCGGTGATCGCGTTTCGCTCCCCCGTCGGGAAGAGCCCGACCGGCCCCCCTATGTCACGCCAGCGTTCGCTCATCCGCTCGCCCTCTATACCAGATCCAGGTCGTCGTACGACCACGGAAACGCCCGCTCGAAGGCCCGCGCAGCCCGCAGCACCAGGGCGTCCTCGCCGCGCCGGCCCACGATCTGGAGGCCGACCGGCAGCCCGTCGGAGTCGCGTCCGCACGGCACCGACGCGGCCGGCTGGCCCGTCACGTTGAACGGATACGTGAACGCCGTCCAGCTCAGGTACTCCGTCGGCCGACCGGCGACCCATCCGGGCTGGTCGGCGCCGGCCCGGAACGGCGGGCACGGCATCGTCGGCGTGATGAGCAGGTCGTGGCGCTCGAAGAACCCGTCCATCGCGGCGGTGTAGCGGGCACGCTGCTCCAGCGCAGCGGCGAGGTCGGCCTCGGTCATCCTGAGACCGCGCTCGACCACCTCCCAGCGGCCCGGGTCGGCCAGGTCGCGCTTCGCCTGATCCTCGTCGAGAGCCTGGTTCCAGGCCCAGATCGGGTCGACGATCGGCCACGGATCGTCGAGGCCGGGGTCGGCGTCCTCGAGCAGAAGCCCCAGCTCGGGCAGGCGCCTCGCGGCGGCGGCCGCGACCTCGAGCACGTCGGCCTCGACCGCGGCATACCCGAGGTCGGCCGACCACGCGGCGCGCACGCCGCCGACACCCTCCTCCAGCGAAGCCGAGTGCGACGTCGCCGCCATCACGTCGAGCAACAGGGCGGCGTCGGCCACCGTGCGGGCGATCGGGCCCTGCGCCGAGAGCCCGGAGCCGGGCGCCGCCGGCACGAGGCCCACGGTCGGCTTCAGCCCGAACACGCCGCAGAACGACGCCGGGATCCGGATCGAGCCGGCGCCGTCTCCCCCCTGGGCCATGCGCACCACCCCGGCGGCGACCGCCGCAGCGGATCCGCCCGACGAACCGCCCGCGGTCAGGCCGTGCCGCCACGGGTTGTGCGCCGGGCCGTTCACGCGGTTTCCCGACTCGCCCTTCCACCCGTACTCCGACGTCGTCGTCTTGCCCACGATCACCGCCCCCGCGGCCCGGATGCGGGCGACGAGCGGCGCGTCGGCGGCGGCGACCCGCCCCTGGTGCACGAGCGACCCCATGCTGGTCGGGACGCCGGCGACGTCGACGAGATCCTTGATCGCCACCGGGATGCCGGCCAGCGGCCCCCGGGCGGCACCTGCGGCGGCGGCGGCCGCCTGCTCCAGCGCCAGGTCGGCGGTCACCGTGACGAACGCGTTCACGGCCGGCTCGGTCGCCTCGATCCGGGCGAGTGTCTCGCGGGCGACCTCGACCGGTGAGCGGTCGCGGCCGCGGTCGCTCTCGAGCAGGCCGCCTGCGCTCACTGCGCGCCGTGCCCGCCCGGCCCAACCTCGTCGGCGGACGGCCCGGGCGCCGTGATGATGCACGCGGCACGGTGGTCGGGTGTGGCCTCCTCGCGCGGGCGCTGGAGGCTCGGATCGATCTCCGAGCACCTGGGCTCGGCGATCGGACACCGAGGATGGAACCGGCAGCCCGACGGAACATGCACCGGATTCGGCGTCTCGCCCGTGAGGATCTGCGGCGTCGTCTGCTCGCGCGGGTCGCGCTTCGGCACCACCGTGATGAGGGCGCGCGTGTACGGATGCTGGGGGTTGCGAACGACCTCCCGAGCCGGCCCCTCCTCGACGATCCGGCCCAGGTACATGACGGCGATCCGATCGGCGAAATGGGCGGCCGTGGACAGGTCGTGGGTGATCATGAGGATGCCCATCCCCTCCTTGCGCAGTCCGTCCAGGAGCGACAGGATCCCGGCCCGGACGGAGACGTCCAGCATCGAGACGGGCTCGTCGGCGACGAGCAGCTTGGGGTCGAGCACAAGGCTGGCGGCGATCGCGACGCGCTGCCGCTGCCCGCCGGACAGCTCGTGCGGGTAGCGGTCGATGAAGAGCTCTGGCGGCGACAGCCCGGCCCGCACCAGCGCCTCCCGCACCTTGGCCTCACGCTCCCCCTTGCCGCGCGCGATGCGGTGCACGACCAGGGGCTCCTCGATCGTGTCGCGGACCGTGAAGCGCGGGTCGAGCGACTCGTACGGATCCTGGTAGATCATCTGGATCTCGCGCCGGAGGGGCCGGAGCGACCGGGAGGAGAGCTGGGTGATCTCGCGGCCGCGGAACCGGATCACGCCGCTATCGCTGTCGACCATGCGCGCGACCGTCTGCGCGGTGGAGGTCTTGCCGCAGCCGGACTCGCCCACGAGCGCCACCATCTCGCCCGCGGCGATCGTGAACGAGACGCCCTCGACCGCATGCACCGTCTCCTTCGGCCGGCGCGTGAGGGCCCCCACCACGCCTCGCGGCACGGCGTAGCGGGTGACGAGCCCGTCGACCTCCAGCAGCGCCTCGCGCTCCGCAGCGCTCACGCGGGCCTCGCCGCCACCACGTGGTCGTTCATGTGGCACATGGCCTCGTGCCCGGGCGCCACCTCGAGCCGGCGCGGATGCGTCGTGGCGCAGGGCGAGAACGCCGAGTCGCACCGCGGCGTGAACGGACAACCGACGATCTCCCGATCCAGCCGCGGCGGCGCACCGGGGATCGAGCGCACGTCCTCGTCGCCGAGCAGATCGGGCGTGGCCGCGAACAGCATGCGCGTGTACGGGTGCCGCGGATCGTGATAGATGGTCGCCATCTCCCCCATCTCGACGATCTCGCCCGCGTACATCACGGCCGCGCGGTCGCACACCTGGGCCACCACCGGCAGGTCGTGCGTGACCAGGATCATCGCCAGGCCCAGATCGCGCGTGAGGCGCACGAGGAGCTCCAGGATCTGGGCCTGCACCATCACGTCGAGCGCGGTCGTCGGCTCGTCGGCGAGCAGGACCTGCGGCTCGCACGCAAGGGCGAGCGCGATCGCCGCTCGCTGCCGCATCCCGCCCGAGAACTCGTGCGGATACCGATCCGCCCGGTCCCCGGAGATCCCGACCAGCTCGAGCAGCTCGCGCACCTGCGCCCGGGCCATCCTCCCGGACGCCGTGCCGTGCAGCTCCATCGGCTCCGTCGATCTGCGAGCCGATCGTCTTGACCGGGTTGAACGCGTTCATCGCCCCCTGGAACACCATCGCGATGTCGTTCCAGCGGTGCGGGCTGACCGTTTCCTCCCCCTTGGCGAGCACGTCCTCGCCGTTCAGGTAGACGCGGCCGGCGACGCTCGCGCTCGCCGGCAGGAGCCCCATCAGCGCCAGGATGGCGGTCGTCTTGCCGCATCCCGACTCCCCCACCAGGCCCATCCGCTCGCCGGGTCGCAGCTCCAGGCTGACGCCCTGGACGGCATGCAGCTCCCGGCCGCCGGGCAGGTCGAACCAGACGTGCAGGTCCTCGGTCCGGAGAACGGGCTGCTTGTTCACTCGGCGTCCAGCTGTCCGTGCAGCGGCCGCAGACGGAACCGGCGCACCGCCAGGTGGCCGACCTTCAGGCGCGGGTTCAGCGCGTCCTCCAGGGACTGCCCGACCATCGTGCAGGCCAGGATCAGGACCGTCACGGCCACCCCGGGCGGCACGATCGCCCACCACGCGTTGTTGAGGACGGCATTGCCGAGGAAGCTGTTCTCGATGAGCTTGCCCCACGAGATCGTGCCGGGAGCACCGAGGCCGAGGAACGTGATGTAGGTCTCGAGGAACACCGCCAGCGCGATCGTCAGCACGGTGTTTGCGATCAGGAGCGGCGCCACCTGCGGCAGCACGTGCTTGAAGATGAGCCGGGTGCCTCCGGCGCCGATGGATCGGGCCCGCTGAACGTAGACGCGTTCCCGGACGCTCTTCACCTGCGCCCGCACCAGCCGCGCGGTGCCCGTCCAGTAGATGATCCCGATGATGATGATGATGTTGAAGAGGTTGCGGCCGAAGATCGCCGCGGTGACGATGATCAGGGGTAGGTCGGGGATGACGAGGAAGATGTCGGTGATCCGCATCAGCAGCACGTCGATGCCGCCGCCGAAGAACCCGGACACGATGCCCACCGTGCCGCCGATCACCATCGCCACGAAGGCGGCGGCGAATCCGACCTCGAGCGAGACCCGCGAGCCGTAGACCATCAGCGAGAACATGTCGACGCCGCCGTCGTCCGTGCCCAGCCAGTGCGAGCTGCTCGGCGGTGCGTAGATCGGCCCGGTCTTGGCGTGAATGCTGTACGTCGCGATCACCGGCGCGAAGATCGCGATCAGGATGATCACCACGACCACCGTCAGCCCGACGATCGCCTGGGGCTGGCTGCGAAGGGTGGTCGAGATGAATCCGCGCCGGCCCGGCGTCATGTCGGGCGAGCCCTCGACGGCGCCCTCGTCGCGGGCGACCTCGGCGGACGTCGACCCGTGGCTCACGTCGTCACCCGCGGGTCGAGCTTGAAGTAGAGGAGGTCGGCAATGAAGTTGAACAGGATCACCGACATCGTCAGCACCAGGAATGCGCCCTGGAGGAACGCATAGTCGCGCTTGTCGATGGCGTCGACGATGGCGAGCCCGATGCCCGGGTAGTCGAACACGTACTCGATCGTGATCGCGCCGCCGATGATGAACCCGAGCGACAGGGCGATCAGCGTGACCACCGGCAGCATGGCGTTCCGGAATCCGTGCTTCCACACGATCGCCCAGTTGCTCATCCCCTTCGCCCGCGCGGTGAGGACGTAGTCCTCGCCCAGCGTCTCGAGCATCGCGGATCTGACGATCAGGGTGTAGTCGCCGTACAGCACCAGGCCGAGCGTGAGGGCGGGCAGGATCATGTGCTGGATCCGGTCCTTGAGGAAGTCGAACGTGCCGGGGTTGCCGAGGATGCCGTAGTCGGGGCTCTGGATGCCGCCGTGGGGTAACCCGACCCGGTCCGCGACGAAGTAGACGATCATGAGACCCAGCCACTGGGTCGGCACCGAGTAGAAGGCAAGGGCCGTCCAGACCGAGAATTTGTCCGTCGACGTGCCCCGCCGCCAGGCGGAGATCACCCCCGTGAACACGCCGAAGACGATGGAGAACGCGGTGCCGAGGGTGATCATCGCGAGCGTCTTCTTGATCGGATCCCACAGCTCACCGCGTACAGGCTGGTGTCCGATGAACCTCCTGCCCAGGTCGCCATGGGCGAGAGCCTTCAGATAGATCACGTACTGCTGCCACTTCGACTTGTCCAGCCCGAGGTCGTGCCGCAGCGACTTCTTGAACTGGATCGTGCAGGCGTGGCACTTGAGGCCCGTGACGGCGTCGCCGGGCAGGGCGCGGAACAGCACGAAGTTGAGCGTCACGGCGACGAACACCGTGAGCAGCGCGAAGAGCGTCCGCTTCAGGATGTAGTCGCTGCGTTGCATGTCGTGTCGTCCGCGCCCTGCCCGCAGTCCGCTACTTCAGATGCGGGTTCGTGAACGCGTTGTAGTTGTATCCGAGCGCCTGGGCGTCGTAGCCCGTCCACTTGGGGTTGTAGGCCGCGATGCCCTGCTCGTTCACGAGCTGCGTGTAGACCCAGTTGTCGTGGATGATCTTGTCCATCTGGTGCACGAGATCCATGCGGTCGCTCACCTTCACGAGCGTCCCCTGCTCCTCGTACATCTTGTCGTACGCGGGATTGTCCCAGCCGGTGTCGCTCCACGAGCACCACTGGGCCTTGGTGACGACCGAGAGCTGGAAGTCGGGATCAGGCGATGCGACCCAGTCCCACAGGGCGATGTCGAACTTCGAGTACCCGGTGTTCGTTGCGGGATCGCAGTTGTCGTCGGTCTCGATCGCGTACGCGGCGCTCGAGTCGCCCCCGCTCTGCTCGGTCACCTTGACGCCTGCGTTGGCGAACCCCTCCTGGACGATCGAGAACGCGCGGTCGCCGTTGAAGTCCACGCTGTTGGGGACCATGATCTGGTACTCCATCTTGTGCGCCGGCTCGGCGTACTTGCCCGTCGTGGCCGGGGCGACCCTGGTCCCGTCCGAGCCCTTCTTGTACCCGAGCTGGTCGAGCATCTGGTTGCCCTGGGCGCAGTCGAACTTGAGCGGCTGGTAGTCGGTGCTCTGCCATGGCTTGGCGATGTTGCCGAGCAGGCTCTCCGCCAGGTCCGCGTATCCGCTGAAGACGACCTGGATGATCTGCTGCCTGTCCACGCACATCGAGAGAGCTTCCTTCACCTTGGGGTCGAGCAGCTCTCTGTGCTGCGGTTTGTACGGGTTCGAGTTCCACGTGATGTTCGTGATCTCACCGCTCGGATAGGTGTCGAGCGCCACCTGCCCCGATTTCTTGACGGCGTTGACGGCCGTGAACGGCACCTGGTCGACCGCCGAGATCTGGCCCGACTGGAGGTCGGCGATCATCGAGTCGGCGTTCGTGTAGTAGACGTAGGCGACCGCGTCGACGTGCGGCTTCGGCCCCCACCAGCCCGGGTTGGGCTTGAAGACGGTCTGACCCTTCTTGTCGTACTTCGTCACCTCGAACGGGCCGCCCGACACGACGGGAAGGTGGTCCTCCGGCAGGAAGGTCTTCAGATCCTTGCCGTTGTTGCCCGTGTACTTCTCCCACACGTGCTTGGGCAGGATGTACAGGAAGGTCAGCTGCGCCAGCGCGTTTCCGACCGGCTTGTCGTAGTGGAAGACGACCGTGTTCGGGTCGGGCGCATCCGCCTTGGTCACGTGCGCCACCGCGGCTGCGAGCACGGCGGTTGGGCCCGGGTACTTGATGATCGTGTTGGCAGTCCACGCGACGTCCTCCGACGTCAGCGGCTGCCCGTCCGACCACTTGGCGCCGGGCTGCAGCTTGAAGGTGTAGGTCTTGCCGTCGGGTGAGATCGTCCACGACTCGGCGTAGCTCGGAACGATCTCCTTCAGGCCGGGGCCGTACTGCACAAGCTCCGGGTAGATCTCGAGGAACGAGACCGTGGCCCCCGCCTCGATGTAGTTGAACACGTTGAGCGTGTCGATGTAGTTGGTGGACCCGAGCGTGAAGATGCCACCCTGCTTGATCGTGCCACCGCCTCCACCGCCGCCTCCGCCGCTGCTGCCGCCGCCGCAGCCGGCCGCTGCGAGCACAGCGGCCAGCGCGACTGCCACTGTCATCAGTCTTCGAGCTCTCATACGTCATCCTCCCTCAGGTTCCCCGCCACTGCGTGGGTGTGATGATCCCGCCCGGGCCGCGGCCTGCGACCCGCCATATCGTCGATGTACTCGCAGATCTCCTCGACGGCCCGCTCGAGCCACACACGGCCCTTCTCGGCCGTCGCAGCCGTCGCGTCGCCGATCACGCCCGACTCGGTCCAGCCGCTCCACTGGCCCTTGACCGAGAGCGGCCCGTCCGACCAGTCCATCCACGCGTGCTCGGACTCCCAGTCCGGGATCTCGCGGACGGCCCGGTCCATCTGCACCAGCTCGGGCCGGATCGCGAGGTAGAGCGACGTCTCGAGCTCACAGGCGTGGGCCATCCCGCCGGGCGTCTGCCGACGACCGCGTCCGCGCAAGCAGCTCGGCCGACGCCGGCGAGCTGAGGTACCAGAACGTCGCGGCGATCGCCTCGCGGCTGCTCGAGCATGATGAGCCGGGAGGCCATGTCGACCAGCGGCACGTTCGAGCCGTGCCCGTTCACGAACAGGATCCGCCGGAACCCGTGGTGCAGGACGCTCCGGCCGATGTCCACGAGGTGGTCGACGAAGGTCTTCCAGCCGATCGTGATGGAGCCCGGGAAGTCCATGTGGTGGGGCGTGTAGCCGTGCGTCACCGTCGGGAGAAGCAGCGCCCGGCCCGGCCGCGCCGTTACCGCCCGGCCGGCCAGCGTCTCGGCGATCACGACGTCGGTGTCGATCGGCAGGTGGTAGCCGTGATCCTCGAGCGTGGCGACCGGGATGACGAGCACGGGGTCGCGCGCAACCCACTCCGCCACCTCGGGCCAGGTCAGCTCGGCGTACCGGTTGGTCAGTGTGGGGGTGTCAGGCGAAGGCATACCGCTGCTCGAGAGAGTCGCACGGGTTTCCGCGGCCGTATGTGACCGCACCCTCTGTGACGTCGGCGAGGCACCAGAAGACAGTCTTCGACTGCGAGCCGTGCTCGGGATGCCGGCACAGGGAGTGCGGCGCCCCGGTGTGATCCTGGAGCGCGCGCCGGAGGACGTGCTCGGTGATCTGGCCTGGTGCGAGCCACTCGAGCGCGCGACGATACCGCACGGCCGATCCGACGGCGTACTCCGGGTCGCCCTCGTACGGCAGCATCCGGGGGCTCACGTAGTGGTTCGTGTGCGCGAGGGTGCCCGCGGGCCCCGGCCGGATCAGCTCCGCGTCGGTGGCCGAGCCCTCGACGTTCACGACGCCGCCGTCGCGGTGGCTCAGGATGGTGTTGTACGACGACGCCCGGTGCGGGTTCAGGGCCGCCTCGACCGCCTCGTCGAGGGTGCGCCTGCGCAGGATGTCGCGCACGTGCAGCAGCCGGGGGATGCCGATGCGGTTGTCGTTCGGCGAGACCTCGTTCCCGGTGAGCGCCAGCCCGGCCGAGTTGAAGCCCACGCTGATCCACGGGCCGATGCCGATCGTGAACACCACCGGATCGCCGGGGATGCGCCACTCGGTGGCGACCACGTCCGGCTCGACCTCCGGGGCGAGGTCGTTGTTGTGCGCCACCCACAGGTGCCCGTCGACGCTCGCCGGCGGCCGGGCGACCATGTCCGAGCAGCGCCCCGTCGCCGTCGTCGAGGCTTGCGAGCTCCTCGATCGACGCGGCAAAGACCCGCATCCGGTCGGCGCCGGCGGCATCTGCGACGGCGTCGAGCTCCTCGAGGAGCCACGGCAGCTCGCGCGCCGTCACCTCGTGGTAGGGCTGCGCCCCGGCCAGCTCCTCGGCCGTCACGGCCGCGGCGGTGCGCGCGACGGCCGCTGCGCTCGCGCTCCCGATCTGGGCCCCGATCTCGGCATGGGTTCCGGCGGCGCGCACGAACGGAAGCGGATCAGGCGGCATAGCGCCTCTCGAACACGGCCCGGATGGCGGGGTTCTCGCGGAGCACGTTCAGCGCCGTCAGCCCCATGTCGGGCATGTGCCCGTTCCCGATCAGCATCGTCGTCGCGCGCCCCAGGCCCTCCGCACCCAGCGCGGCAGCCGTGAACGAGGTCGCCATCGAGAAGAAGAGGATCGTGCCCGACTCCCGCGTCACGAGGATCGTCCCGAGCTCCGTCCCGGCGACGTTCACGAGGTTCACCGTGACGTCGGCCTCGCGCCCCGCCGCGTCCATCACCGCCTCGTAGAGGCCGAGCGCGTTGGTCGCGTCGGCGCAGACGACGTGGTCGGCGAGCCCCGTCTGGCGGACATCCTCGAGCGCATCGTCGGCGAGGTCGGTCACGATGACCGTCCCGCCCGGGCCCGCGTGCTTGCGCGCCTCGTGGAGCGTCAGGAGCCCGGCCGTGCCGCCCCCGCCGACGAGGGCGACCGTGTCGCCCGGCTGGACGAGGGCCGCCGTCCGCGACGGCGCTCCCGCCACGTCGAGCGCCGCGAGCGCGATCCGCTCGGGGATGTCGTCCGGGAGCACGGCGAACGGGCTCGACTCGAAGAGGACGGCGGTGCCGCAGGCGTCCACCTGCCCGTGGTGCATCTCGACGCCGTCGATCCGTTCGAGCCGAAGCGGCGTGAGCGTGAGCGAGATCAGGCTGGCGATGCGCTGGCCGGGCGCGACGCGCCGGCTCTCGCGAACGATGCTCCCCACCTCCCGCACCGTCCCCACGAGCATGCCGCCCGACCCGGTGGTGGGGTTGTGCAGCTTCCCGCGCTCGGCGACGATCGCCTCGATGGCCTGAGCCACGGCCGCCGGATCGCCGCCGGCCTCCGAGGCGAGCTGGCGAAAGCTGGCCGAGTCGAGGTTCAGCCGTTCGACGTCGACCAGGATCTCGGCGTCCGAGATGCGCGGGTCGGCGTCGAGCTTCCACGCCGGTTGCGGGAAGGTCCCCTCGCCGTCGAGCACCCGGTGAAGGCCGTAGCGAGCCGCCATGCTGAGGGGCATCGGCCAAGGCTAACGTGCTGGAATTCCGACTCATACTGGCGAAACGCTCTAAACTGGGCACTCGTGCTTGAGCAGTTGCACAAGAGCGGGGTGACGGTCGCCGAGCTCGTCGAGACGACGGCCCTGGGCCGTGCGGCGCTCCGGGCGGGTGCGGGCGGCGTCGGGCACGAGGTGCAGCGCGTCCAGTGGATGGAGGTGCTCGACGACTTCGCCGACTACCTGGCGCCGGGCGACCTCCTGCTCACGACCGCATACAACCTCGGCGACGACCCGGCCCTCCAGCGCACGCTCGCGACCCGGATGCACGACGCCGGGGTGGTCGCGATGGTCGTCAAGTGCGGCTACTACCTGGAGTCGGTGCCCTACGCCGTTCGGCGCCAGGCGGACGAGATCGGCCTCCCGGTCTTCGAGCTGCCGCGCGAGGTGCCGTTCGTCGAGATCTCGCAGTCCATCTACGAGCGGCTCGTGTTCGGCTCCTACGCGCGCCTCCAGCGCTCCGCGGGCATCCATCGGGAGCTCGTGCGCCTCGTGGTCGACGGGGCCGACCTCGGCACCGTCGTCCGGCGCGCCGCGGCGCTGCTCGGGAACCCCGTCGTGGTCGAGGACGACGCCGGTCGTCCGCTGGCCGGATGGCGCGCGGACGGGCGCCCGCACCGGCTCGGCCCGGGCGGCCTTGCATCCTCGCCGGCGGCGCTCGTCGTGCCCGTTGTCGCCCGCGGCGCCACGCACGGCCGGGTGGGCCTCATCCCCGAGCGCGAGGCTCAGGCGGACGACGTCCAGGCGCTCGAGCAGGTCGCGACCGTCGTGGCCCTCGACATCGCCAAGTCCGACCGCGAGCGGCTGACCGAGGACGAGCTCATCGCCACCTTCGTACGCGACCTGGTGCACGGGCGGGCGGGCGACGGTGCCGCATGCGCCGCCCGGGCCCGCCGCCTCGGCGTCGAGATCCCGGCGCGGTCGCGCGTCGTGCGGCTGCGCGCCGACGACGCCGACCACGCCGCCCTCGAACGGGCGCTCGACCTGCTGCGGAGCCGGCTCCCGAGACGTCCGCTCGTGGCGCGCGACGGCGACGAGATCCTCGCCGTCTGCTCGGCCGGCGACGAGGACATGGTCGCCCGGGAGCTCGCGCTCCTGGCGCCGACGGGCGGGGAGCTCACCGCGGGCGCCGGCGAGGAGGCCGCTGAACCGGAGGGGCTCACGGCCTCACACCGGGAGGCGGGGCGGGCGCTCCGGCTGGGGCGTGGCCTGCGCGGCCCCGGCCGCCTGCACCGGTACGCCGACGTGGAGGCGTACGACGCGCTCCTGGCCGACGACCCCGAGCGGGCCGCCCGCGTCCGGGCCCGCACCATCGACCGCCTCCCCGACGACCTGCGGACGACGCTCGCGCTCTACCTGGAGCACAACCACAGCGTGGCGCAGACGGCGCGCGAGCTGTACGTCCACCGCAACACGGTGCACTACCGCCTGCGCCGGATCGAGGCCACGTGCGGCCTCGACCTGAGCCGGGTCGAGGACCGGATGCTCTGCCAGATCGCCCTGCTCTCGGCCCGCATGGGTGAGCCGGCGGCCGGCGTGGTATAGATCGGACGATGGCCGTCGCCGCCCAGGCTGCACCCCGATACCGTCAGGTCGCGGCGGAGCTCGAGCGGGCCATCGAGTCGGGCGGCCTGCGACCCCACGATCGCCTCGCGTCCGAGCGTGCGATCGCCGAGCGGCACGGCCTGTCGCGGATGACCGCCCGCCAGGCCGTGGAGCTCCTCGTCCGCCGCGGCACCGTGTATCGCCGTCCCGGGTCAGGCACGTTCGTGTCGCCGCCGCGGGTTGTCCACACGCTCCAGCGGCTGGCCGGGTTCTCGGAGCAGATGCGCGAACAGGGGATCGAGCCGTCGGCCCGCGTGCTCGAGATGCGACGAACGCAGCGCGTGGACGCGCAGGCGCGGTCTGCGCTCGAGCTTGGGCCGGGCGGTCGGGCCTGGATGGTGCGCCGGGTGCGGTTCGGCGACCGCGAGCCGCTGCTTCTCGAGACGTTCTGGGTTCCTGATGCGCTCTGTCCGGACCTGGCCCGGCGCGAGCTCACCCGGGGATCGCTCTACGACCTCATGCGCCGGCGGTACGGGATCGAACCGTGCACCGCCGACGAGTCGATCGAGCCGGCGGTGCTCGAGCCCGCCGACGCGCGCCACCTCGGCGCCCGCCCCGGGACGCCCGCGATGGTCGTCACCCGCACCGCGCGCGACCGCGAGGGCCGGGCGGTGGAGTTCGCCCGCGACGTCTACCGCGGCGACCGCGCCCGCTTCGAGATCGCCCTCCACACGTGAACCCCGTGGGGTCAGACCCCGCATCGGTCCCCGTGACGCGCGCGTGACACGTCTTGCCGAACACCGCCGTCGGCGAGGGCCGGCAGGCACGTCGACCC
This sequence comes from uncultured Actinomycetes bacterium, assembly GCA_963809325.1. Lineage (GTDB taxonomy): Bacteria > Actinomycetota > Thermoleophilia > Gaiellales > JAICJC01 > JAICJC01. The sequence goes on along the minus strand of CAWEIZ010000008.1, from coordinate 757,542 downwards.
GTCGCGCCCGTGTGACGAACGTGCAACCTCGGCCGATGCGGGGTCTGACCCCGGTGGTTAGTCAGCGGTGCGGGCGGCCGCTTCGGCCACCAGCTCGTCGCGGAGCTCGGCGAGCGGCCGGGCGCCCAGGTCGCCCCTGCCGCGGCGCCTGACCGAGACCGTCTCTGCCTCCGCCTCGCGATCGCCCACCACCAGGATGCACGGCATGCGCTGGTGCTCGGCCTCGGCGATCTTCTTGCCGACCGACTCGCTGCGCAGGTCGGCCTCGGCGCGAAGGCCGGCCGCGCCGAGCTCCGCCGCGACGCGCTCCGCGTACTCGTGGTGGCGGTCGGCGACCGGCAGGACGATCGCCTGGACGGGCGCGATCCACAGCGGGAACGCGCCGGCGACGTGCTCGATCAGGATGCCGATGAACCGCTCGAGCGAGCCCAGGAGCGCGCGGTGGATCACGACGGGCATGTGGTCGGCGTTGTCGGCCCCGACGTACGACAGGCCGAACCGGGCCGGCATCTGGAAGTCGAGCTGGATCGTGCCCATCTGCCACGAGCGCCCGATCGCGTCGGTCATGTGCAGGTCGATCTTGGGCCCGTAGAACGCGCCCTCCCCCGGGCTCGTCACGTACTCGATGCCGCGACGCCTGAGCGCCCCTTCGAGCGCCGCCTCTGCGACGTCCCAGTCCGCGTCGGAGCCCAGCTTGTTGTCGGGACGGAGCGAGAGCTCGGGCTTCGGCATCACGCCGAACAGCGTGTAGAGCATGTCGACGTAGTCGAGGCACGCGAAGATCTCGTCCTCGATCTGCTCCATCGTGCAGAAGATGTGGGCGTCGTCCTGGGTCACGTGCCGCACGCGCATGAGGCCGTGCAGCGTCCCAGCGAGCTCGTTCCGGTGCAGGGTCGACGACTCCGCGTAGCGGATCGGCAGCTCGCGGTAGCTGCGGCGCTGGCTGCCGAAGAGCAGCATGTGGCCCGGGCAGTTCATCGGCTTCAGTCCGTAGGTGTGCGCCTCGCCGTCACCCGGTACGAGGAACATGTTGTCGCGGAACTTCTCCCAGTGGCCGGAGGTCTTCCAGAGCTCGACGTCGTACAGCAGCGGCGTCTTCACCTCGACGTAGCCGCGGTGGGCGTTCTCGGAGCGGCGCAGGTCCTCGAGCGCGTTCCAGATCACCATGCCGCGCGGGTGCCACAGCGGCGAGCCCGGCGAGTGCGGATCGAAATGGAAGAGGTCGAGATCGCGCCCGATCCGGCGGTGATCGCGCCGGCGGGCCTCCTCGAGCTGTGCGAGATGGGCGTCGAGGTCGGCCTGGCGGAAGAACGCGGTGCCGTAGATGCGCGTGAGCATCGGCCGCGCGGAGTCGCCCCGCCAGTACGCGCCGGCGGTCGAGAGCAGCTTGAACGCCCTGATCGGCTTCGTCGTCTGGAGGTGCGGCCCGCGGCACAGGTCCTCGAAGTCGTCGTTCCGGTAGAGGCTGATCGCCCCGTCTTCGAGCCCCTCGGCGAGCTCGAGCTTGTACGGCTGGCCCTCGGCCCGGAAGCGCTCGATCAGCTCGGAGCGGTCGACGCCGTCCTCCCGCACGAACGGGACGTCCGCCGCGAGGATGCGCCGCATCTCCTCCTCGATCCGCCCGAGGTCGTCCGCCGAGATCGGCTCCGGGAACTCGAAGTCGTAGTAGAAGCCGTCGGCGATCGCGGGCCCGATCGCGATCTTGACCTCGGGCCACAGGTGCAGCACCGCCTGCGCCATGACGTGGGCCGTCGAGTGGCGAAGGACGGCAAGCGCCGCGTCGTCGCGGTCCGTGAGGATGCGGATCGTCTCGCCGTCGCGAACGGGGAGGCGGAGGTCGCGCACCTCGCCGTCGACCTGCACGGCGACCGCGGCATCCGCCAGACGGGGGCCGATCGCGGCCGCCGCGTCGCGTCCGGACGCGCCCTCGTCGAGGGTCAGCTCGTTGCCGTCGGGGAGCAGGACGCGCATGGCAAGCAGCATACAAACCGCGCCGCGCTGGTACGCTCGCCGCGATGGTGGCTCTGGCGGCAGCGCTGGCGATCGCTCTGGCGGCGATCGCCGTCCTGCTGCTGCGCGATCGCCGTACGACTCAGGAGCGTGAGCGGCTGGCCCGCGAGCTTCGCGACGCGGTGCCCCGGACCGAGCTCTCGGCGGCGCTCGCGTCGCGCGATGCGGTGATGGCGGCAGCATCGGCCCCGGTGCTCCTGTTCGACCGGGACGGCCGGGTCGTCCGGGCCAACCCGGCGGCGCGGGAGGCAGGGGCCGAGCTGTCGGGAGCCCGAGTCCCAGCCCGAGCTCGCCGCGGCGGCCGCGCGGGCCGCGGCGGGAGAGCCGATCAGGGACGTCGAGCTCACCGTCTACACGCCCGAGCGGCGCCGGTTCCGCGCCCGGATCCGGCCGTTCGGGAGCGGAGACGAGTCGGGCGCCGCCGTCGTGCTCTCCGACCAGTCCTCCGAGGCCGACTACCGCGACGCCCGCCGGCTCTTCTCGGCCGGCGTCTCGCACGAGCTCCGCACGCCGCTCCAGCGCATCCTGGCGCTCGTCGAGACCCTGGAGCTCCCGCTCGACAACGAGGAGCGGCTCGCGACCATCGCGCAGGCCCGGGCCGAGGTCGACGCCATGCGCCAGCTGATCGAGGACATGATCCTTCTTGTCAGGCTCGAGAGCCACGAGCTGGGAGACAAGGACGAGCAGACCGACGTCACGACTGCCGTCGAGGCGTGCGTCTCCCGGCACACGGCCGCGGCCCGGGCCGCCTCGATGAGCCTCGGCACCGCCGTCACACGCGGCCTTGTGGCGGCGGTCGCGCCGCGCCTCGTCGACGCTGTGCTGGACAACCTCGTCGAGAACGCCATCCACCACGCCGGCGCGGGCGAGGCGATCGTCGTGCGCGCCCGGGGTCTCTCCGGGGCGGTCGAGATCGTCGTGCACGACACGGGAGGGCGCATCCCGCCCGAGCATCTCGCCCGGGTGTTCGAGCGCTTCTACCGCATCGAGGATGCCCGGTCGGGGCCCGGCACCGGCCTGGGACTCGCGATCGTGAAGCACATCGCCGAGGAGTACGGCGGCCGGGCGACGGCCGAGTCCAGCCCGGCGGCGGGGACGAGCCTCCGCGTGCTCCTGCCCGCGCCGGCCGCCGTCCGCGACTAGCCCGGTGCCCGCACCACGTTGACGTTGAGGTCCGGCGTGCCGCCGGACTGCATCAGCTCGATCCAGAGCACGAGGTACATCTCGGGCCCACGCGCCGTCTCGATGCCGCCGAGGTCGACGACCGAGCCCGGCGGCCAGCCGAAGCTCTCGAGCATCCCGGTGACGAGCTGCTTCGCCTCGGCGTCGTCGCCGCTCACGAAGACCGAATGGGCGCCGGGGAGACGCTCGGGATGGATCATCACCTGGTTGTTCATCGTGTTCAGCGTCTTCACGACGCGGGCGTCGGGAAAGGCGCGCTGGATCTGCTCGCCCAGGCTGTCGGTGTTGCACACGGTCAGGGTGAGCCTGCCCGTCTCGAAGGTGAACGTGTTCGCGACGTCGATCAGCACCTTGCCCGCCAGGTTCTCGGCGCCCGCCGCCGTGAGCGCGTCGAGCGACACGGCGCCGCCTGTGCAGTTCAGGACCGTCTGGCCGAACTCCGCGGCGTCGGCGAACGTCCCGTGCGACGCGTCCTCGCCGGCCTCGGCCGCCCACGCCGCCGCAGCCTCGTTGGCGGCCGAGCGCGAGCCCATCCTGACCTCGTGCCCCACCTCGACGAGCCGGCCCGCCAGCGCCCGCCCCACCGGGCCTGTTCCAAGAACGCCGTAGCGCATGATCACGCCTCCTTCGAAATCGGCTCGAACCGGTACCCCACGCCCTGATGGGTGTGGATGTACGTGTGCGTCGGAGACCGCCTGTCGATCTTCTCGCGGAGCTTGCGGACGCACACGTCGACCGTCCGGTCGCGATGCCGGTACGGAGTGCCCCACACCCGCTGCTGGATGCGGTCGCGCGTGAGCGCCTTGCCCTCCGCCGCCGCCAGCACGTAGAGGAGCCGGAACTCCATCGGCGTCAGCCCGGCGTCGGCGCCGTCGAGGAGCGCCTGGTGGCGGTCGGGGTCGACGACGAGGCCGGGAGCCTCGATCCGCACGCCGGTGGCCTGGATCGGAGCGATGCCCGACCGCCTGAGCGCCGCCTCGACACGTGCGACGAGCTCCTGCATCCCGAACGGCTTCGCCAGGTAGTCGTCGGCCCCGATCTTGAGGCCGTGCACCTTGTCGTGCTCGGAGCCTCGCGCCGAGATCATGATGACCGGGATCGTGATCCCCTCCTCGCGCAGCGTGCGCGTGATCCGCCACCCGTCCTCGCCGGGCAGCATCAGGTCGATCACCGCGACGTCGGGGCGCTCGAACCGGATCTTGCGCAGGGCCCGGTCGCCGTCCTCCGCCCACTCGACGTCCATGCCGGCCCGGCGCAGGTGAGCCATCATCGCCCGCGCGATCACTCCGTCGTCCTCGGCGAGCAGCACCCGTGGCATCGGCCGGGATTGTACGGGGGTGCCCGGCGGGCCCTGCCGGACCAAAGATTCGCCGCCCCGGCTGGCCTTTCGTCCCCCGGCCGAACGAGCTTTCGAGTCGCCTCTACAGCTCGTCCGCCCGGCTTCGACCTACTCGGCTGCCCTCGGCGGCGCAGAGGGAAAGCTAGAGGGCGCGGGCCGGTCCTGCAAGCGAAGAAATGGCGCACTTTGCGGGGTTCGGGAACGGACGTTCACGCGACTTCTCGCAAAGTGCGATGTTGCCTTCGCCGACTACAGAAGCGGGCGGGCGCGCTCGAGCACCTCACGGTCGCGGTCGTACGTGACCATCGCCACGGCCTCGTCGAGCCACACCCACCGCACCTCGTCGACGTCCTTCGCGAGCGGCCGGCCGCCGGCGTCGGCGAGCATCAGGTAGTAGCGCACCGTCTTCGAGCCGTTGGCGACGTCGTAGTCGATCGTCCCGAGGTCGTGCTCGATCGCGCCGGCGTGACCCGTCTCCTCCTCGACCTCACGCACGGCCGCCCTGGGCTCATCCTCTCCCGGGTCCAGCTTCCCCTTCGGCAGCGTCCAGTCGTCGTACTGCGGGCGATGGACGACGGCCACGCGGCCGTCGCGGTGCAGGACCGCGCCGGCTGCCCGGATCACCCGCGGTTGCCGGCCCGGCGGCGGCCGGCCATCGCCAGGAGCCACGTGACCAGTCCCACGCCCCCGACGAGCACGAGCACGAACCCGGCGAACGTCCACAGGATGCCGCGATCGCCCTGGACAACGAGCCCGACCGCGATCATCGCGATGCCCAGCACGCCGAACGCCTGGGTGAGCACGAACGGCCCGGGCAGACCCATCGGCGTCACGGGCGACGACGCAACCCTGAGCCGAGCGGGGTCGGCGTCGTCCTTCACCCTGCTGCGAAGCGCCAGCCCGACGACCCCGACGAACACGGCCAGGAAGTAGATGACCTGCGACCAGAATGACCCGACCCAGTCGACGAGGTACGTGAAGACGACGATCAGGACGACCGCCGCGGCTGTCCCGCCGACGGCCACGGCGATCGACGTCGGCCAGTCGTAGAGCTGCTGCTCGCTCGTGGGCCGGTCGCTCATCGCCGGAAGCGTACACCGAGGCCCCGCCGGGAAAGAAGCGTCGTATGCTGGGTCGCATGCGGGTCCTGATCCTCGGGGCGGGCTTCGCCGGAAGCTACGTGGCCCGGCTGCTCGGGAAGCGGGCGCCGGACATCGACGTGACCCTGGTCGACCCGCGCAACTACATGCTCTACACGCCGCTTCTCCCCGAGGCCGCGTCGGGCACGGTCGAGCCGCGCCACGCCGTCGTGCCGGTCCGCGTCATGTGCCCGCACGCGCGCCTGCTGCTGGGCCGCGCCGCCGCCGTCGACATGTCCGCACGCACCGCCACGGTGCGGCCGGCCGAAGGCGACGCGATCGACGTGGAGTTCGACACGCTCGTGGTCGCGCTGGGAGCGATCGCGCGGACGGCGCCGGTCCCCGGCCTCGTCGAGCATGCAGTGGGGTTCAAGACGATCGCCGAGGCGATCCACCTGCGAAACCACGTGCTCCAGCAGCTCGAGCTCGCGGCCACGATCGACGACCCCGGTGAGCGGGAGCGCCGGCTGACGTTCGTCTTCGTCGGCGGCGGGTACGCCGGCGTCGAGGCGATGGCCGAGCTCGAGGATCTCGTCCGCGACGCGAGCCGCCACTACCCCACCCTGCGCGACGTCCCCCGCCGGTGGCTCCTCGCCGACGCCGCCGACCACATCCTGAACGACCTCCGGGGACGGCTCGGCGAGTACGCCGCGAAGCAGCTCGAGCGGCGCGGCTTCGAACTGCGCCTGAACACCGTGCTGAGCGCCGTCGACGCGACCGGCGTCGAGCTCTCCGACGGCGAGCGCGTCTCGACGGCGACGCTCGTCTGGACGGCCGGCGTCCGCCCCAACCCGCTGATCGCAGACCTCGGCCTTCCGCTCGACGACCGCGGCCGCATCGTCGTCGATGAGCATCTCCGGGCCGGGGACGGCCTCTGGGCGCTGGGCGACTCGGCGGCGGTCCCCAACGCTGCGACAGACGGCGCGCCCGACCCGCCCACCTGCCAGCACGCGCTCCGGCAGGCGCGCGCGCTGGCCCGGAACATCGTGGCCGAGTCCCGCGGCCGCCCCCTCAAGCCCTACCGCTACCGCATGCTCGGGCAGGCCGCCACCCTCGGCCGGCACAAGGGCGTGTGCGAGGTCGCCGGAGGGCTTCGCTTCCGCGGGTTCGCCGGCTGGTGGCTCACGCGCACCTACCACCTGTACCAGCTGCCGCTCATGAGCCGGCGGCTGCGCGTGGTCAGCGACTGGACCGTCGGGCTGTTCTTCCGCCGCGACGTCGTCGAGCTGGGGAGCTTCGGCCGGCCCGAGCCGCTCGAGCCGCCCGCACGCTGAGCTACGCGGCGACCTCGAGCTCGCGGCAGAGGTCGCGCGCCGCCTCGATGAACGCCTCGGCCGCGGGCGGCCGGTAGCGGTCGCGGTGCCACGCCAGCCCGATGAGCCGCGGCGGCATGCGGCCCTCGAGGTCGACGAGGGTCACGCGCGAGTCGCCCTCGTTCACCGTGAGGCGCGGGATCAGCGCGACGCCCATCCCGGCCGCGACCATCTCCTGGATCGTCGCGTTGTCGTCGGAGCGGAAGGCGAACGTGGGCTCGACGCCGGCCGCCCGCATGCGCGCCTCGACCTGCCGCGCCCCGATGCACGACCGGTACCCGACGAGCGGCAGACGCCCGATCTCGCGGAAGCCGGGCGGCGTCCGCCGGCGGGCGAGCGGCGATCCGGTCTGGGTCACGAGCACGTACGGGTCACGCAGGAGCTCGGTCGTCTCGATCGGCGCCGATGCGATCGGCAGGACCAGGAACGCCAGATCGAGGTCGCCGGCCTCGAGCGCCGCGACGAGCACGTCGTCCTCGGCCTCGGTCAGGCTCACCTCGACGCGCGGCCACGCCTCGGAGAACCGGCGCAGGAGCTGCGGCAGGAGGCGCGCGCCGGCGCTCTGGAAGGCCCCCACCCGCAGCGCACCCGCCTCGCCGGCGGCAAGCGCCGACAGATCGGCCCGCGCCGCGCGGAGCCGCGCGATGATCGCGTCGGCGTGGGCCAGGAGCATGCGCCCGGCCTCGGTCAGCTCCGCGGGCCGCGGGCCGCCGGGCCGGTCGACCAGGCGCTGGCCGACGAGCCTCTCGAGGGTCGCGAGCTGCTGGCTCACGGCCGACTGGGTGTAGCCGAGCGCCTCTGCAGCGCGGCCGAACGAGCCGTGCTCGGCGATGGCCTGGAGTGCCGCCAGATGGCGCAGCTCGACGCCCAGCCAGTGATCAGATTCCATAATCAACTCGAATACTAGCCTGATTTGAACTTATGGACCGCGCTGCCGATGATACGGGTATGGGACTCCTCTTCGTCATCATCATGATCGTTGTCGTCGGGCCGCTCGCGGTCGTGTACGGCGCAGACTCGCGCGACACCTCCAAGCGCTCGCGCGAGTGGTGGCCCGCCGCTCCGCGGTAGCGGTAGGTCAGGTTTCGCCCAGGTAGGCCTTGCGCACCTGCTCGTTCTTGCGCAGGGCCTCGGCCGTGTCGTGCAGCGCGACGTGGCCCGTCTCGAGCACGTAGCCGCGGTTCGCCACCGCGAGCGCGATCAGGGCGTTCTGCTCGACGAGCAGGATCGACGTGCCCGTCTTGTTGATCTCGCGGACGATGTCGAAGATCCGCTCGACGAGGATCGGCGCGAGGCCGAGCGACGGCTCGTCGAGCATGAGCAGCTTGGGCTTGGCCATGAGCGCCCGGCCGATGGCGCACATCTGCTGCTCGCCGCCCGAGAGCGTGCCGGCCTTCTGCATCCGCCGCTCCTGGAGCCGCGGGAAGAGCTCGTACACGCGGTCGATGTCCTGCTCGATCCCGTCCTTGTCCGAGCGCTGGAACGCGCCCATCTCGAGGTTCTCGCGCACGCTCATCCGCGAGAAGAGCCGCCGCCCCTCGGGCGACTGGCTGATCCCGAGCTTCACGATGTCGTGCGGGCGGCGGCCGACGAGGTTCTCGCCCTTGAACAGGATCTTGCCGCGCTTGGGCCTGTTGATGCCCTGGATCGAGCGCAGGGTCGTCGACTTGCCGGCGCCGTTCGCGCCGATCAGCGTCACGATCTCGCCCTCGTTGACGGTCATCGAGATGCCCTTGATCGCCTCGATCGTCCCGTAGAACGTATGCACGTCGTCGAGCTCGAGCAGCACGGATCCGTTGACGCTCACGGCTCGTCCCGCTTCATCCGCCGTCGCGGCGGAGCCCAGGTAGGCCTCGATGACCCGCTGGTTGTGCTGGATCTCAACCGGCGTCCCCTCGGCGATCTTCTCGCCGTGGTCGAGCACGGTCACCCGCTCGGAGATGCCCATGACGACCTTCATGTCGTGCTCGATCATGAGGATCGAGAGCCCCCGCTCGTCGCGCATCCGGCCGACGAAGCTCGTGAACTCGGCGCTCTCCTGCGGGTTCATGCCGGCGGTGGGCTCGTCGAGGAGCAGCAGCTTGGGCTCCGTCCCGAGCGCGCGCGCCACCTCGAGCCGGCGCTGGTCGCCGTAGGCGAGGTTCATCGCGTAGGTGTGCTCCGCCTCACGCGGCAGGCCGCAGTAGCTCAGGAGCTCACGCGCGCGGTCGGCCGCCCCGCGCTCCTCCGCTCCTGATGCCGCGCGTGCGCAGGATCGACTTGACGATCCCGCCCTTCAGGCGGGAGTGCATGCCGACGAGCACGTTCTCGAGCGCCGGTCATCGTCGGGAAGAGGCGGATGTTCTGGAACGTCCGCCCCACGCCGAGCTGCGTGACGGCGTGCGGCGGCAGGCCGACCACCTCGCGCCCGTCGAACATCACCTCGCCGCTCGTCGGCGTGTAGACGCCGGTCAGCATGTTGAAGAACGTCGTCTTGCCGGCGCCGTTGGGGCCGATCAGGCTGACGATGCCGCCCCTGGGGACCGTGAAGTCGACGTCCGAGCAGGCGACGAGCCCGCCGAACTCCTTGCGCACCGCTCGCGCGGTCAGGAGGTCGTCCGCCATCACGCCTCGGCGTCGTAGAGCGATCCGCCCTCGACGCCGGCCTCCAGCTCGATCTTGCGCCTCGCGGTGGGTATCAGCCCCTGCGGCCGGACGAGCATCATGGTCACGATGATGATGCCGAAGATCCCGAACGTGTACTGGGGGATGTTGAAGCTCGTGCCGGCGACCTTGTTCAGGTTGTTGCCGAGCGCCTCGAGCCCCTGGTAGTTCAGGTACGAGAGCACGGCGCCGCCCAGGCACACCCCCCAGACGTTCCCCATCCCGCCGAGGATGACCATGCAGAGCACGGCGATGGAGATGTTGAGCGAGAAGTCCTGCGGGAACGTCGAGCTCTTGAAGATGGCGTAGAAGCACCCGGCCATCGCCGCCGAAGAACGCGCCGATGGCGTACGCCCACGTCTTCGTCCGCATCAGCGGTACGCCCATCGCCGCCGCGGCGATCTCGTCCTCGCGGATCGCCACCCAGGCCCGGCCGAGGCGCGAGTCGCGAAGGCGGATGCAGCAGAACAGCGTGAACAGCACCATGACGAGGCCGGTCCAGTAGTAGTAGTCGGCCGAGTTGACCTCGAGCCGGTAGCTGGACGGGAGGAACGACGCCGCGTTGTGGATCGAGACGCCGAAGCCCGAGCGAGTCGATCGGCGTCAATCCGTTGGGGCCGTTCGTGACGTTGTGGCCGAACCAGTTGTCGCCGTTGTTCACGGCCTGCGGGATGATCTCGCCGAACCCGAGCGTCACGATCGCCAGGTAGTCGCCCCGCAACCGCAGGGTGGGAAGGCCGATGATGATGCCGAGGATCGTGGCGAAGACCGCCCCGACTGCCAGGAGTAGCCACACGTTGACGTGCAGTCCCGGCAGCACCGGCAGCACGCCGACCGACAGGAAGTGGACCTTGTGCGGCGCGAACTGGAGCGTCGCGAACCAGCCGGCGATGTACGCACCGGCCGCATAGAACGCGACGTAGCCGAGGTCGAGCAGGCCGGCATAGCCGACGACGACGTTCAGGCCGAGCGCCATCGTGACGTACACGCACATCACGACCATGGTCGGCACGGTCGGCGCCAGCTGCCCGGTCGTCCCGCCGCCGAGCGCGTTGAAGAGATCCTGGTAGTAGTTCGGGTAGAACGCCACCAGGAGCAGCACCGTGACCGGCAGCGCGAGCGTGCGCACCCTCTCCGGGAGCCGCGCCCACGCGTCGCCCACGGGTCCGGTACGGCCGCTCATGCGCGGTCGGGAACCTCCTCACCGAGGAGCCCCTGCGGCCGGAAGACGAGCACGAGGATCAGGATCGAGAAGATCAGCGACTGGGTCCAGCTCGAGCCCGGCGTATGCCAGGAGAGGCCCTCGTTGAACGCCTGGATGAGGCCGATAAGGACGGCGCCGAGGGCGGCGCCGGTGAGGTTCCCGATCCCGCCGAGCACGGCGGCGGTGAACGCGAAGAGGCCGAGCTGGAACCCGAGGTCATACCGGGTCGAGGTCTGGTACATCACGAACAGCACGCCGGCGGCCCCGGCCAGCGATCCGCCGAGCGCGAAGGTGAAGGCGATCGTCCGGTCGACGTCGATCCCCATCATCCGGCTCGCGTCCATGTCCTGCGCGACAGCCCTCATGGCCTTTCCCCGCCGCGTCGCGCGCACCAGGTAGGAGAGGACGATCAGCACCGGGATGGTGATGAGGACGATCAGCAGCGACTTCTGCGTGTAGGCGATGCCGCCGATCGTGAAGAGCGCCTTGGTCGGGAGGATGTCAGGGAGCGGCTGCTCGACGAAGCCGTAGACGAGCGCGGCCGCGTTCTGGAGGATGAAGCTCATGCCGATCGCGGTGATCAGCGGCGCCAGCTTGGGCGCGTTTCGAAGCGGCCTGTAGGCGACGCGCTCGATCGCGACGTTGAGCGTGGCACAGAACGCGACGGTCGCGACGATCGTGACGAGGACGAGCGGCGCCGTCACGTACCACGCCTGGCTCCCGTTGAGCCCGAACCAGGACGCCGAGACGGTGACGCAGACCATCGAGCCCCACATGAAGACGTCGCCGTGGGCGAAGTTGATGAGCTCGATGATGCCGTAGACGAGCGTGTATCCGAGCGCGACCAGGGCGTAGATGCATCCCAGGGTGATGCCGAGCAGGAACACGCTCACGAACTGCTTGGGGGCGTTGATGAAGTTGCCAACGACCCACACCACGAACACGCCAACCACGACCCATGTGAGGACGCGGTTGATCTGCTGTGAGAAACGGGGGAGCGCCGCAAGCATCGGCCCCCGGCGGGTGCCGGACTGGGCCGTCATCGCAGCGCTCCCCCGGGCTCTCTCATTGCGGCGGGAACGTCTCCACGAGATCCGCCTTCGGTGTGAGCACCTTGTAGGTGACGAGCTTGCCACCCTTGACGACGTCGACCGTCATCGAACCCTGGTCGGTGTCACCGGCGTCGTTGATCGAGAACGTGCCGAGCACGCTGTCGGTGACGGTGGTGCCGAACAGGTTCTTCGCGACGCTGGCCCGCGTGCCGTCAGAGGCCGCGATGGCGTTCAGGACGACCTGAGCCGCGGCGGCCGCGTACGGCGTGTACGGGTCGATGAAGTCGGGGTTGTACTTGGCCTGGAAGTCCGACACGAACGTCGCGCCGGCACCGGTCAGCTGATCGGTGGGCACGCCGGCCACGGACGAGTACAGGCCCTCGGACGCCTTGCCGGCGTCGGTGATCGTTGCGGACGTCGTGAAGCCGTCCGGCAGGAGCAGCTTCACCTTGGTGTTGTCGCCGAGCACCGCGACCTTGTCCTTGATCAGCTGGCCGCCGTTCTCGCAGATGAGGCCGCCGACCATGATCGCGTCGGGGTGCTTCGCTGCGATGCCCTGGAAGAGGGCCTGGTAGTTGGTGCCCGTCTTGGTGTTGTAGGCCGAGTTGCCGAGGACCTTGATGCCGAGCTTCTTGGCGGCATCCTCGAAGTAGGTCGCCACACCGGCGCCGTAGGCCTGCTTGTCGTTCAGGATGTAGACGGACTTGACGCCGAGGCCCTGTGCCGTCTGGGCGAGCGCCGGGCCCTGGAAGTTGTCAGGGGCGACGACGCGCGCGTAGTTCCGCGTGGTGGTCGGGTAGTACTTGCTCGGCTCCGCCGGGACCTTCGTGCCCTGGGTCAGGCCGGGCCACGTGTTGGCCGGGCTCACCATGGCGATCGGGCCAGGCTGAGCCTGGTTCAGCACCGGGACCTCGAGCTCGGCGCAGCCCGAGTTGAAGGTGCCGATGTTGGCGATGACCGACGGGTCCTGAGCGTACGCGTTGGCGTTCGCCGAGCACGTCGTCGAGTCCCACGTCCCCGCCTGCGGCGTCGAGTCGTCGCACGGCTGGAACGCGATGGTGTACTTGCCGGCCTTCCAACCGGCCTGCTCGAAGATCATCTGGATCGCCTGGTTCATCTGGGTCGTCTGGTGCGACGACGATCCGTTCAGCGGCAGGTCGGACGTGATCAAGAGCTGGCCGTTCGGGTTCACGACCGACTTGCAGGTGGAGGAGTTCACTGGCGTCGCGGCGTTGCCTCCTCCGCCCCCGCCCGTGCCACCACCATTGTTGTTGCTGCTTGACCCGCTTCCACAGGCAGCGGCGGTGGCCAGAACGAGAACCGCGGCCATCGCCCAGAGAGCGCGGCCAGGTACACGTCTCATCTGATCTCCTCCCACTTCGGGTTGGCGTTTCACGCCGGTGACGGCGTCGCCGCCCAGCGCGCGACGGTGTATCTACCATCCCCGGCGGATGAGCACAAGGGTTCCACGCCACCGCCGGCACTCCCGGATGGGTCGAGATCGTCGCGCCGCAATGGTACTCCTCGCGGTCGTCGTCGTGGTGGTCGCGGCCTGTGGATCCTCGAACGGTTCCGCCGGATCCAAAGCCGCGCCTCCCAAGACGTGTCCCAAGGCATGGGCCGCCTCCTGGCAGACGTGGGCCGACCGGGTCGGAATGACGATCTACTGCCCGGGCTGGCTCCCGAGCCCGATCGACGGGGTCATCCACGGGCAGTGGAACACGGCGCGCGTACCCGACAGGCAGTGGCAGCTCGGCTACGCCTGGCTCGAGCAGGGCGAGCTCGTCCACGTCGTCTTCGAGGGCTATCCGCCGGGGACGTTCCCGCCGACCTGCGAGGGCACGCCGTGCTTCGCCGGTCGCGAGCCGGCGACCGAGAACGTCGGCGGCCGGACCGTCACCTGGTACGACCACAACCTGGCGTCACATACCGGACACGTCGCGGCGATCTTTCACGCCGGCGGCAACGTGTACGTGATCTCGATTCACGTCGCCTCGCCCGTCTCGACGCCGACGGTGGCCAAGTCAGACCTGCGGCACGTCATAAGGTCACTCGTCCCCGTGAAGCCCGAGACCTGAGCCATGCGCGTCTACTGGCATGACGACGCGCTCCTCCACGACACCGGCGCCGGGATCTTCGAGCATCCGCCCTCGCCGCTCATCGAGGTCCCCGAGCTGCACCCCGAGAACGCCGAGCGGATCCGGAACATCCGCGCCGCCCTCCGCAACGGCCCGATCGCCGATCGGCTCGAATGGCACACGGGCCGCCACGCCAGCCGCGACGAGCTCGAGATGCTGCACCTCCCGGCATACATCGACTCTGTCGAGGAGTTCTGCACCGCGGGAGGCGGCTACATCACCCAGTCGACGCCAGTGGTCGCCCGGTCATGGGACGCGGCGCTCGCCGCGGCCGGCACGGCGCTCGAAGCGACGGCCGCGGTGCTCGACGGAGACTGCGACCGGGCGTATGCGCTCGTGCGCCCGCCGGGGCACCACGCCCAGCCGGACCGGGCCGACGGGTACTGCCTGTTCTCGAACGCGGCGCTTGCAGCCGAGCTGGCGCGCCGCCGCGGCGTCGCCCGGGTCGCCGTCCTCGACTGGGACGTCCATCACGGAAACGGCACGCAGGAGTGCTTCTGGGACCGGGCCGACGTCCTCGCCGTGTCGCTCCATATGCGGCACGGCTCCTGGGGCCCGTCGCACCCGCAGACCGGCGCGCCCGGCGAGGTCGGCGCCGGCGACGGCGCGGGCCGCAACCTGAACGTCGAGCTCCCCGTGGGCACCGGTGACGAAGGCTACCGCCGGGCGATGGCGCGGGTGGTCGAGCCGATCGTCGACGCGTTCGGCCCCGAGCTGATCGTGATCGCCTGCGGACAGGATGCGAGCCAGTTCGACCCCAACGGCCGCATGTGCGTGTCGATGGACGGGTTCCGCGACCTGGGCGCGGCGGCCCGCGCTCTGGCCGACCGCCACTGCGACGGGCGGATGGTGCTCATCCAGGAGGGCGGCTACGGCCGCACCTACTCCGGCCACTGCATGCACACCACGCTCGAGGGCGTGCTCGGCACGGGGCCGCTGCTCGCAGACCCGATGGCCTACCTGCCCGACGACGCCGACCGCGCCGATGCCGCGATCGCCGCCGTTCGGCACGCCATGACGCCGCACTGGCCGCTGTAACACCTGCCAACCGCCTTTGCCGGTGTCTAGAATCCGGCGTGCGCCTGCCACGACACCGTGGCACGCGCTCTTGCCCGTGTCGCTCGACCTCGGCCCGAGACCCTGGACGTTCCTCACGGACGTCCGCCCGCCCGCCCCGGGCCGCCTGCGGCTGGTCCAGGCGCTCGTCAACTCGATCAACCTCGAGACGGGCAAGGACGCGATCGACACGCCGGCGGGCCTCGAGGCATGGCTGCGCGAGTTCGATCTCGTCCCGGAGGGCACGCCGGTGCTCGACTCCGACGTGACCCGGGCGCGCGAGCTCCGCGAGGCGCTGCGCCTCATGGTCCGACGAAACGCCGAGCCCGAGATCGACACCGAGGCCGCGGCCCTGACCGTGAGCCGGATGGCCGCGTCGGGCCGGCTGACCGTCGAGTTCGAGCCCGTGGGCGCCGCGCGGCTCGTGCCACTCGACCCCGGCGTCGACGGCTCGCTGGCTGCGGTCGCGGCCGGCGCGTTCGAGGCGATGGCGAACGGGACGTGGGTCCGCCTGCGGGCCTGCCTGCGCTGCCACTGGGCGAGCTACGACCGCTCACGCAACCTGTCGTCGCGCTGGTGCTCGATGCGCTACTGCGGAAACCGCACGAAGACGCGCGCCTACCGGCGGCGAAAGGAGGCGGCGTGCTAGCCGCGCGAGTCCGACCCGTGCAGGCTCCGGTCCGCGTCGCCTGGGCGCGGATCCGGGCCCGGCCCGGCCGCGGCGCGCTCGTCGCAGCCGGGGTCGCGCTGGCCACGGCGGCGGCCGTCGGCATCGCGGGCGGCGGGAAGATCACGGCCGACCTCGAGCTGCGCCGGAGCCTCGAGGCGCTGCCCCGCGCCGGCCGCAGCTTCTCGGCCACCTGGCTCGGCGCCCCGCCTGCGGCGGGGTACGGGGCAATCGACCGCGAAGCCACGAGAACGCTGGCGGGGATCCAGCCCGGCGACCCGGCGCGCACGGTGTCCTACCCCGAGCTCAACCTGAACGGGCAGCTGGTCTCGCTCGGGGCCGTCGACGATCCCGGCCGCTGGCTCCATCTCGACTCAGGACGGCTGCCCCGGGGCTGCGTCCCCCAGCGGTGCGAGGTCGTCCAGGCGGGCGGAGACCGGGTGGCGGCCGTGTCCGAGACGGGCGTCCGGCTCGTCGTCGTCGGGCGGGCCTCGGGCCCTCTGCCGTTCGATCTCACCACGCTCAGCGCCGCCGCCCACGGGCAGACGAAGACGCCGCCGGTGCTGATCGCCGGAAGCGTGCGGGAGCTGTCCACCCTGCCGGTGTTCTCGGCCATCTTCCGGCGCTACGGGTGGACCTCGCCGATCCGGGTCCGGGCGGTCCACGACTGGGACGTCCCGGCGCTTCTGCGGCACGAGAGCGCGGCCTCGCAGGACCTCGAGCGGGCCGGCGGCGCATTCGGCCTGGGAGCCCCCGATACGGCGCTCCAGGACGCGCACAGCTCGGCGCAGGTCGCCGCACGCCGGCTGCTGCTCGTGGGCGGCGCGGCGGCGGCGCTCCTCGTCGGCTTCGTCCTGCTCGCGGCCGGCGGCCTCCGCCGCGACTCACAGGCCGAGTTCGCGCGGCTCGCGCGGCACGGCGCCCGCGCCTGGCAGGTGCGGCTCCAGGCGGCCGTCGAGGCGGCCTGGGTCACCGGGCTCGGCGTTGCGGCCGGCGCGGCCATCGCCGCCGCAGCCATCGCGTATGCGGCCCGGGAGGCCGGCGTCGGGGCGTCGGCGGCGCTCCACCACTCCCTCGTGACGCCGGCCGGAGTCGAGCTCCTGCTCGCGCTCTGGGCCGGAGCGACGCTGCTGCTCGTCGTCGTCGAGCGGATCGACGGCGAGTCCGCCCGGCTCGGTCCGGTGCACGCGCTCGACCTGCTCGCGCTGGCAGCGGTCGCCGCGACCGTTCTCGCCGCCGCGCGGGGGTCGTCCACCGAAGCGTCGCTGACCTCCGGCTCGGACCCGCTGCTCGCCCTCCTCCCCGGTCTCGCGGCGGTGGCCGCCGGCGCCGTGGTCGCCCGCCTCGCCGGGCCGCTCCTTCGGCGTGCGGGCCGCGGCGTGCGGCGCGGGCCGGTGGCCGTCCGGCTCGCGCTCGTCTCGCTTGGGCGGCAGGGCGGCCGGCCGGCGCTCGTGATCGCGTTCATCACCGCGGCTCTGGGCCTCGCCGTGTTCGCCCTCTCCTACCGGGACACGCTCACGACCGGCGAGGCCGACCAGGCGGCCTTCGCCGTGCCGCTCGACTTCAACGTGACCGAGAGCTCCGCGCTCGTGAACCCGCTCGACGCCGCACCGCTGGCGCGCTACCGCTCGCTCGCCCCGGGCGCGGTCGCGGCCCCGATCATCCGCATGAGCGCCGCCGTCCCGGGCTCGGGCATCCCGGCCCAGCCCGCGCTCCTCGGCATCCCCGCCGGCCTGCTCCCGGAGCTCCGCTGGCGTTCGGACTACTCCGGCTCGTCGCCCGCCGAGCTGGCGGGCAGCCTCCGCCGGCGGCCCGCGCCGCGGCTGGCCGGCGCCGGCCTGCCCGCCGCCGCGACGAGCGTGACGCTCCCGGTGAGAGGGCGCGGGAGGGCGGTCGCGATCCAGCTTGCCGTCGAGCGGCCCAACGGCACGTTCGGGACGATCGAGCTCGGCGAGACCTCAAGCCGCGTCCTCAGCGCGCCGGTGCCGGAGGCGGACCGCGGCGGCCGAATCGTCGGCCTCCAGATCGGGCTGCGCCCGGCCGACGCCCAGGCCCTCGCGCACGCGGGTATCGAAGGGGGGCTCACGATCGTCGCGCGGGGAGCCGTGCGGATCGGCGAGCTCAGCGCCGGCGGCACTCCGGTCACCGGGTTCTCGGGCTGGATCGCCCGCGGGACAGCCACCCGCCCGGCGAGCGCCCCGGTCGTCCGCTACGCGCTCGACGGCCGCACCGACGGCCTCGTGCGCCCCGTCCAGCCGTTCGACCGCGCGCCGCTCCCGGTGCTCGTGAGCCGCGACGTCGCGCAGGCCGCCGGACCCAGCGGGCGCCTGCACCTCGCGCTTCCCAGCGGGGAGGCCATCACCGCTCGGGTCGTCGCCGTCGGCGCTCGGTTCCCCACGGCCCCGGCGAGCTTCGTCGTCGCCGACGAGGCGGCGCTCTCGGTCGCCGTCAACGCCGACGCCCCCGGGACGGCCGTGCCGCACGAGGTCTGGGTCGGGACGCCCCCATCCGCCCAGCCCTCGGCCGCAGCCGCGCTCCGGCGGCCGCCCTTCGCCGATCTGGGGGTCCAATCGCGGACCGCCCTCCACTCCGACGCGGCCTCCCGCCCGCTCGCCCGCGGGATCCTCGTGGTGCTCGAGGGGGCTGCGATCCTCTCGGTCGTGCTGGCAGCCGCCGGCCTCGTGCTGATCGCGGCCGCCGACCTGGCCGACGAGCGGCCGCACCTCGACGACCTCGAAGCGATGGGCGTCGCGCCGCGCACGCTGCGTGCCCATCTGGTGGTGCGGGCAGTCGTGCTCGCCGTCGTGGGCGCCGTCGGCGGCATCGCGCTCGGAGCGGTGCTCTCGGCCGCGGTGGTCGACGTCGTGCAGCTGGGAGCGGGAACCTCGGCCGCGGTGCCGCCGTTGCGAACGGCCGTCCCCGCCGGCGCGGTCGCCGCCGCCCTCGCCGCCTTCGCGGTGGCCGCCCTGGCTCCCGTCGCCGTGCTCGCCGGACGGAGGGCGAGATGACGGCCGCGGTCGACGCCCGTGACGTCTTTCGCATCCACCGCACGGCCGAGGGCGACGCCGCCGCGCTCCAGGGCCTGACGCTCCGCATCGACACACAGGAGGTCGTCGCCGTCCTCGGCCCGAGCGGCTCGGGCAAGAGCACGCTGATGCGCATCCTCGCCGGGCTCGAGCGCCCGTCCGCCGGCTCGGCGCGCGTGCTCGGCCACGACCTGACCGCCCTTCCGGCGCGGCGCTCGGCCGTCCTCAGGGCCCACCGGATGGGCGTCGTCGACCAGCACTACCGGCAGGCGCTTCCGCCCGACCTCGACTGCGCGAGCATCGTGACGCTCCAGATGGCCATGCTGGGCGCGACCCGTGCCGACTGCGCCCGGCGGTCGGCCGAGCTGCTCGAGCGGGTCGGGCTCGCCGAGGCCGCCACGGCCCGTCCGTCGGAGCTCTCGGGAGGCGAGGCCCAGCGCATCGCCATCTGCGCGGCGGTGGCCCACCGCCCCTCGCTGCTCCTGGCCGACGAGCCGGCCGGCGAGCTCGACGCCGCGGGGGTGCGAACGGCCTACGCACTCATCGGCGAGCTGGCCCGGGAGCAGTCCGCGACCGTCGTCCTGGTGAGCCACGACCCGGCTGCGGCGGGGATCGCCGACCGCGCCGTCCACATCCGCGACGGGCGGCTGAGCGACGAGGCCGCCGGCGCAGGCGAGGCCGCCATCGTGGTCGGGCGAGGCGGCTGGCTGCGCCTCCCCGAGGAGCTCCTGCGCGACGCCGGCATCGGCCGACTGGCCCGTGCGGAGCCGCACGACGGCGGCGTGCTCCTCGTGCCCGCGGGAGAGCCGGGCGAGGGGGTCGTGGCGGCGGATCGCGCCCCCGGCGCGGCCGCCGCGGCCTCGGGCGTCGCGGCCGAGCTCCGCGAGGTGGTCGTCCGCTTCGGGCGTGGCCGGCGCGAGCGGACGGTGCTCGACGGCCGCTCGGCGCAGTTCGCGGCAGGGCGCATGACCGTGGTGACGGGGCGGTCGGGCTCCGGGAAGAGCACGCTCCTTCGCGTGCTCGCCGGGCTCGTGCGGCCCGACGCGGGACTTGTGACCGTGGCGGGCGAGATGGTCTCCGGGCTCGATGCGGCCGAGCTGGCGGCGTTCCGGCGCCGGCATGTCGGTCTCGTGAGCCAGGATGCGGGGCTCGTCGGACACCTGTCGGCGGTCGAGAACATCGAGCTCGCGCTGGCGGTGCGCGGGCGCGAGGGCGATCCGCGCGAATGGCTCATGCGGCTTGGGCTCGAGCACCGTCTCGACCAGCGGGTCGAGCGGCTCTCGGCCGGCGAGCGCCAGCGGGTCGCGATCGCCCGCGCGCTGGCGGGGGCGCCCGGCCTGGTGCTCGTCGACGAGCCCACGTCGCGCCTCGACCAGGTGAACGCCGCGGTCGTCGGCAGGCTGCTCGCCGACGCCGCCCGGCTGCACGGAGCGACGGTCGTCGTCGCGACCCACGACCCCGTGGTGATCGCACAGGCGGACGCCCGGATCGACCTCGAGGCCACTTGACCGCGTCTGGGCATGCCCATGCGCGGCCGCCCCAACTTCGCGCTCGTCGGGGCGACTGGGAGTCCCTGAGTCGGCGTGCTCAGCTTCTGCGGCTTCGGCGGCTCGGGCGCACGGGCTTGGCCGTGTTCGGGGGCGAGGACGCGCGGCTAACGCTCCTGCGCCACGAGGCCAACACCACATTCCGGGTCGAGACCGGCGGTGGGCGGTTTGCGCTGCGGATCAATCGACCCAACGTGCACACCGCGCAGACAATCGAGTCGGAGATGGCCTGGCTCACCGCACTGCGACGCGAGACCGACCTCGGCGTCCCCGAGCCCGTCTGCTCGCGTGACGGCTCGTTCGTCGTCGTTGCCGAGGACGCAGGCGTACCGGTGCCCCACGCGTGCGTGCTGATGCGGTGGCTCGACGGGCGGTTCAGCGACCAGCGCCTCTCACCCGTGCAGCTCCGACGGGTCGGGATCCTGGAAGCGCGCCTGCACGACCATGCGGAGCGCTGGATTCCGCCAACTGGATTCCGGCGACCGCGGGTCGACACCCTGAGCGATGCGGGGAAGGTCGCCTCGATGGCCGGGTCGGCTGCGGCAAGCCTTCCGGGCGATCACCCGACCAGGGACGATGCGGAGCGGTGTCTGCGACTCGTCGAGGCGTTGATCTCTGCCGACGCTGCGGCGCTGGTCGCCAGGGCGCTGGAGCTGGTCTGGGCCACCACGGGGAAGCTCGCGCAGACTCCCGGCTCGTTCGGCCTCATCCACAGCGACCTTCACTGCGAGAACTTCCTGTTCCACAACGGTGTGGTACGAGCGATCGATTTCGACGACTGCGGCTGGGGCTTCCACCTCTACGACCTCGCGGTCACCCTCTGGGAGCTGGAGGAGCGACCGCGGTACGGCGATCTCCGCGACGCCCTGCTCGAGGCCTACGCCGCCAATCGTGCGCTGCCCGAAGACCACGTGATCCACCTCCAGGCGCTGTTCGTGCTCCGTCGAATGCAGATGCTCATGTGGGCGTTGGAGTCACGAAAGCACGCGGCCTTCCGCGACAGGTGGCAGACATGGGCTCGCGATGAGCTCGACGCGATCGGCGTTCGCCTCGACGCGCTCGCGGCCTGACCGCGCGGCTGTGCGCGGCACGTGTGCCCCAGGCCGCGAGGCTACTTGATGACGAGGACGGGGACCGGCGAGTGGCGGACGATGCGCTCGACCGTCGATCCGACGAGGTAGTCGCGCGCGCCCTCGCGCCCGCCTCCACCGATCACGACGACGTTCGACTTGCGCTCCTCGGCGAAGTGCAGGATGGCGTCGACCGCCGAGCCCTCGAACGCGACGCCGTCGGCGTCGACGCCGTTCGCCTTGAGCTCGGCGGCCGCCTCGGCCGCGATCTCGCGCGCCTCCTCCTCCATCTCGTCGCGCACCTGGGGCAGCACCATGCTGCCTCGCTTGCGAAAGGAGCGCGGCGAGTCGAAGGCGCAGACGACGGTGGCCTTGGCCCCCCAGAACCGGGCGATGCCCATCGCCCAGCGCTGGGCGCGCCGCGCCTCCTCGGAGCCGTCGGTGCCGAACAGGACGTGGGAGACCTCGGCGGTCTCGAATGGATCGGTGCTCATGTGTCTCTCCAGATCACGACGTCGTCCACGACGACCGGCTCGGTCGGCTGGTCGCGCTTGATGAACCGCTTCGCAAACGGATAGGACAGCGGCCCGAGCAGCGCGGCCCCGATCGACAGGTACATCGAGCTGATCCCGGAATCCTGCACGTTCTGCCAGACGGCGAAGAGGACGATCAGCGTCGGCAGCAGCGTGATCACGAAGATGACCGGCCACCCGCCCGGGATCTTGAACGGGCGGTGCAGGTCGGGCTGGTTGCGCCGCAGCGCGATCAGGGCCGCGAACTCGAGCAGGAGCGCGAGCGAGTAGATGAAGACGTCGACCACGACGAGCGACTGGAACGGCCCGAGCGTGAAGATCGAGTAGATCGCCGAGCACACGACGATCGAGACCCAGGGCGTCCCGTAGCGAGGATGCTCGCGCGTCATGAACGCCGGCAGCCATCCGTCGCGGGCGACCACGTACGGGATCCGCGACACCGAGAGCAGGAGCGCCGAGAAGAGGCCGACGGCCGAGATGAGGCCGCCGAACGTCATCAGCACCTGGAGCCACTCGCCGGCCAGGTTCCCGGCGACGACCGGGAAGTAGCCGGCCGTCCACGCCTGCCAGTCGGTGCCGCCCGCCATGCCCGGCGAGCACGGGAAGGACGTAGCAGAGCGTGATGAGCGGGATCGACACGACGAGCGCGAGCGGGAACGTGCGCCGCGGGTTCTCGACCTCGCCGGCGATCGTCGAGAGCCCGTCCCAGCCGAGGTAGTTCCACATGCAGATCCAGAGGCCGGCGCCGAACGCGCTCGCCGGCGGTCTCGCCGTTGGCGAGGAACGGCTGCACCGGGTTGATTCCGTCGGTGAAGAGCTTCGGGATGCCGATCAGCACCATGATGGCGAACGGGACGAGGATGATGAACATGAACGACCAGCGACGAGTCGCCGACGATCGCCGCGCCCGCGGATGTTCACGTACGTGAAGACCCAGATGACCGCGATGGCGACGACCCAGTGCAGGTCGAACTGCACGAAGCCCGAGGTCGAGGAAGACGGTGTCGCCCGCGGCCGCCTTCGGCACGTACGTCTCGGAGAGGTAGTCCGCGAAGAGCACCGGGTAGATCGCCATGTCCACCCAGGTCGTGGTCCACGACCAGAACCCCTCCTGGTAGCCCCAGAAGCGCCCCAGCCCGGCCTTCACCCACTGGTAGAAGCCGCCCTCGATCGGGATCGCGGTGCCGAGCTCGGCGACCATCAGCGCCGCCGGCACGCTCCAGATGATCGGCGTGACGATGAGCAGCAGGATCGCCATGCCGGGGCCTGACAGAGCTGATCATGTCCTCGAGCCCGTACGCCCCGCCCGAGACCGTGAAGAACATGAGGCCGACCAGCGGCAGGAGCCGCAGCTGGCGGCGAACGACCGTGACCATGACGTCGGCGGGCGTGATCACCGGCGACCGCTTCACTCACCGGAGACCTCCTTCCAGGTGTCGAGGAACCGCTGCGTGCCCGGCCGTGCCGACGTCCGTCGTCAGCGAGGAGGCCGAGGAGCGCGTCGCGCGGCGGGTTGGTGGCGCTGTTGTCGACGATCGCCGGATCGTCCTTCGAGAGCACGTCGAGGGCCGCCTGGTTGGGCGTCGAGTAGCCGAAGTACCGCGTGATCTTCGCGCCGACGTCGGCGTCGAGCACGTAGTCCATGAACGCCAGCGCCGCGTCGCGGTGCGGAGCGTCCTTCGGGATCGCCAGGTTGTCGAACCAGATGCTGCCGTCGTCGGGCAGGACGTAGCGGATGTCCCGGTTCTGGCGCATCGCCTGGGCGGCGTCGCCGTTGTACATGACGGAGATCGTCGGCCTGGCCGTCGATCAGCGGCTGGGCCGGATGATCGGCGTTCACCGGGACGGGATCGAGCGCCTTCAGCCAGCTCGCCGCCTTGTCCAGGGCGGCCTGGTCGGAGTCGTTCCTGTCGAACCCGTTGGCGATGAGCGCCGCGCCGAGCACGTCGCGGTT
Organism: uncultured Actinomycetes bacterium; assembly: GCA_963809325.1. Taxonomy (GTDB): domain Bacteria; phylum Actinomycetota; class Thermoleophilia; order Gaiellales; family JAICJC01; genus JAICJC01. The sequence goes on along the minus strand of CAWEIZ010000008.1, from coordinate 733,669 downwards.
GTCGTCGACGAGCGCCACCTTGCCGTGCACCTCCGGCCGCGCCAGATCGGCCCAGGTGTGACGGCGTGAAGCCGACCTCGGCGGAGTTGTACGCGATGCCGGTCGTCCCCCACTGGTAGGGGACCGTGTACTTCGGCTCCGGCGGCTTCCCCTTCCGCTGGCTGAGTCCGCTCCCCGGATCGAACGCCGGCGAGCGGAAGCTCGGGTCGACGTTCCCCCAGTTGCGGAGGTCGGTGGTGGGGTCGATCGACTCGAGCAGGTCGCGATCGCGCATGATCTGCACCGCGTAGTCGGACGGGATCACGATGTCGTACTTGCCCGGGTTCGCCTCGATCGCCGGCGATCGCCTCCTCGTTGGAGGAGTAGTAGGTGACCTTGACCTTGAGGCCGTACTTCTGCTCGAAGCCGTGGATGACCGACTGAGGCACGTACTGCGTCCACGTGTAGAGGTCGAGCTCGTTCGACGTCACGTCGTGCGCGTCGCCGCCACACGCCGCCGCCGCGGTGATCAGGACGCAGGCCAGTGCAATGCGAAGGGCTCGTGTCGGCGGCCTCAAGGCCGGCCGACCTTACCGGGCGGCCGGTCCCAAGGCAATCGCGTGCGTCAGCTGGCGTACATCAGCGAGCCGGGCGTCGTCAGCCGCTCCCCTGTCTCGAGGAGCGTCTTCAGACCCGAGAGGATCTGCGGCCACCCGCCGTAGACCTCGGGGTGCGCGCCGTCGGGGAGTTGGTCGTGCACCACGAGGAGCTTGCACGAGTCGCCGACCGGCTCGATCTCCCACGTGACGCGCGATGTCCCGACCCGCGCGACGTCATCGCTCCAGACCGCCCTGAACGTCTGGACGAGCCGGCGTGGCGGATCGACCTCGAGGTTCTCGCCCTCGCCGAGCACCTGGGAGCCGTCGGCGACCGTGAACTCGTAGGGCGACCCGGGCGTGAAGTCGGACGTGAGCCGGGTGCCGAACTGGTAGACGCTCCGCATCTCGGAATCCGTGATCGCCTCCCACAGCCGTTCGGGCGTCGTGCGGATGTAGATCTCGAAGACCTTCTCCATCGTGTGCTCCTTCTCGAGTCGGTTCTTGAGCTCGCTCAGCGCCGCGGCCCAGGGCTCGGCGTACTTGCTCACCCAGCGGTCGTGCACAAGCCTGATCGGGACGGGGTTCAGGAAGTGGAGCGTCTCTCGCCCGCGCCGACGGCGCGCCACGAGCCCCGCCTCCTCGAGCACGCGCAGATGCTTCATCACGCCGAAGCGCGTCATCGGCACGCGCGCTTCGAGTGCGCTCAGCGTCTGCCCGTCCTCCGCGAACAGCTCGTCCAGCAGGCTGCGTCGCGTCGAATCTGCGAGGGCTCTGAACACCGAATCCATGCCGGCACTATATGTGACCATATAGTCACATGTCAACCCGAAGACTCGCGGGGCTCCCTCAGGCGCCGGAGCCGCCGCGCCTACGGCAGGTCGTCGAGGATCTCGGCCTGGCCCGTGACGGCCGGCGCTCCCCAGGCCAGCATGACGGCGTCGGCGTCGCCCTCGTTCCGCACCTGGATCTCGGTTCCGGTGCTCACACGGGCGAACCCGCCGGCGGGGATCTCCACCATCTCGGGAGGCTCGCCCAGAGCGAGCGTGATCGTGCCCTCGATGCAGGCGAAGACCTCCTCCTGCGCCCCCTCGCGATGCCGGCGCCCGCGCGTCCCGGGCGGGTAGCGCCACACCGACGCCCGCGAGCTCTCGAGGCCCAGCGCCTCGGTCAGACTGGCCACGTGTCTCGGCTCGTCCTGCGGCCGGTACGGCCGCTCGACGAACGGCAGGTCGCCAGGCTGGAGGATCGAGTAGGACACGGCGCGGATCGTATCCGCCCGGTGAGCCCTGATGCCGATTCACCCCATCTGGCGGACGCGGGCGAGCCGACCCCCGCCTACGCTCATCGCGCCAGGAGGAACAACGAGGAAGAGGAGCATGACGTGTCGTTTCGAGAAAAAGCGCGCCGGAAGCTCGAAGAGCGAGCTCAACGCACCGAGCCTGCGGACGACCCAGGCTCTCCGACAGCAGAGCAGCCGGAGACCGAATCGGCCTCTGCCGAGCCGGCTTATGCAGGTGAGCTTGAAGAACTTGCCAAGCTGAAGGACGAGGGGATCCTGAGCGAAGAGGAGTTCGCGGCGAAGAAGAAGCAGATCCTCGGGATCTGACTACGTGGAGCGAGGTCGATTGCTGAGGGCGATCGCGACCACATCGGCGAACTGCTCCAAGAGCCGACGCTCGTCGTCGGCCAACTGCGCCCGGCCCGGCGTGACCTCGAGAGCCCCCAGTGCCGCGTCGCCATTGGAAATCGGGAAGGAGATGAGCCTGTCGTCCTCGGCTTCCTGGCCGGCACGCTCGTCGATCGGCCCGGTTGCAGGCGATGCGGCGCGCAGGCGCACCGCAGTCAATCCGACCGTGCCCTGCAGCCCGGCCAGAACATCGCGCACGGCGGGGATGACGCGGTCGGCGGTCAAGAGGTCGATCGTCGCTCGATGGAGGAACTCCGACTCGGCGGCCCTGCGAGACGCGGTCCGCTCGGACGCCCGCAACCGACTCGAGAACACTGCAACGATCGCCGCGACGAGCAAGTACATGCAGAACGCGGCCACGCTCTCGCCGGACTCGATCCGAAACGAGTAATAGGGGTGGATGAAGAAGAAGTTGAGAGCCCCTGCGCAGACCGCCGCCATGGCCAGCGCGACCCACAGTCCGCCCACCGTCGCCACGAGCGGCGGCAGCAGCAGGATCAGGGCGATCGTTCCCGAGCCCAGATCATCGCGAAATGGGTACATCGCGACCACCAGCAGGGCCAGGAGCGCGAGCGGTGGGATCACGCCGCTCAGCGCGCGGCTCAGCGGATCGGTGGAACGTGGGGTCGGCTCCCCGAGGTGCGTCATCTCAACCGCCGGGTCATGACAGCCAGATCCTAGAGGTCCCTAGGAGTCGCGGCGCACTGAGGACTTCTTCAGGTCGATGTCCCAAATCTTCGCGTTGCGTCGAGGCGGGCGCACGGATTCACGGAGGCCCTCTACGCCTGGACATCGATGGGAACACGAACGGCAGCGCGTTCGCGGGCTATGGCGCGACGAACTTCAGCGCCCAGCTCGGGGCGGTCGCGATGATCCTCGCGTCGTCCTGCTCGTCCGCTGATCTCGCTGCCGGCTCGATGCTCCTCCCGGTCCTGCGTCGCCCCGATCGTCAAGGTCTCGGGTCTCGCCGAGGTCGGCTGCGCAGCGCGCTGGAACGCGCGCACCGACGGGCCGACGTGCGCAGCAGACGAGATCCCGGCTGGTCGAACGGTAGACGAGCTCATGGGTCGGCGTGGTGCTCCTCCCCGGCCCGGCGCTCACGCGGCCGTCGGCGAAGGTCTCGGGCAAGCCGCAGGGTTCGCTGTCCATTCGGGGACGGCGCGCGGCCGGGTGCTGGCCGCACCACGGTCGTCGGGGCAGGCGCCCTCCGGACGCCTGGCAGCCGTATGGCCGCGGCGCTCACGATCCGATCGAGACTCTGCCCATGACCCTGTCGCCCGCACCGAGCTCGCCCCAGCCGCGCGCCACCACGTGGCGGCCGCCGACTCCGCCGCCGCAGCTGCGCCTGCGGCCGGATCCCCCGTACGCGAACGCCGGCCGCTGACCGTCGGCGCGGGCCCCCTGCGAGTCCACCTTGGTTCCGGATGCGACGCGATCCACCGCGACCGACCGGCTGTCCAGGACCACGCGCGGGGGCCGCTTGTTGGCGAGCCGATACCGCGTACGCGGAAACCCGCAGGCAGAATCGGCAGTCGCCCCGATGCCGATTCCGTGGCACAGGACGAGAATCTCAGACATGGCAACCGTGATCCAGTCCCGCGCCCCGACCCGGTCAGGCGGATTGCGCGACCCGCATCAACGACCGCACGCCCCGCGCGGCTCCGCCGGGTCGATCTCGTGGACAGTGACCACGACGCCGTCGATGGCTGGAGAGCACGAGCTCCAGAGCTACAAGGACGCGCGTTCGGCGTTTGACGACTTCGGGCGGCGCATCCGCCATCTCGAGCTCGCCGGCTTTCGCCAGGACGGCGAAGAAACCGCCGCGTACGGGAGACGGTGGAGTCGGGACTATGTCCGCGGCGAGGAGCGCGTCACAATTCAGGTCGACCGTCCCCGACCGTAGAGCCGTCGACGTCACAGACGGCCTGAGGGCTCGAATGGGTGGCACCGGGCTCGAACCGGTGATCCCCGGATCAGGCGAGCTCGCGGGCGCGGGCGAGCAGCGCCGCCTCCGCGGCCGCCTCGCGCTCGCGCGCGGCCTCGCTCCACGACTCGTCGCGCGGCCAGCGTCGCGTCGAGCCCGTCGAGCATCGCGTCCATCGCCGCCGCCGACGACGAGCCGATCTGCCGGCGGGCGGCGGCGCAGGCCGCCGGGTCGAGCGCGTCGCGCAGCGTCGCCTCGTCGAGCTCGACCGGCGTCGCCGATCGCGGCCTCGGCGGCCGCGGACAGACGCGCCGGCGTGAGCGCCGACGGCGGCTCGCCCGCCTCGACGAGGTCGCGCACGGCGCGGCCGACGACCTTGTGGGCGCTGCGGTAGTCGAGCCCGCCGGCGAGCGCGAGCACGTCGGCGACGTCGGCCGCCGTGACGAAGCTCTCGCGCGCGATCTGCTCGAAGCGCGCCGGCGCGCAGCTCGATGCCGTCCAGCACCGACGCCGTCAGCCGGGCGATCGCGACCGCCTCGTCGAGCGCCCGCGGCACCGTGCCGTTCAGGAGGTGGAAGTGATCGGTGCGCGCCGAGCCGGTGTGCAGGGTCGCGAGCGCGCGCGGCCAGGTCGCCGGCGGCCTGGCCGGCCTGCGTGCGGATCGCGGCGAGCGCGTACGGGTTCTTCTTCTGCGGCATCAGCGCGCTCGCGCGGCTGTGCGCGTCGGCGAGCTCGACGAGCCCGAACTCCTGGCTGGCGTAGATCTCGAAGTCCTGGCCGAGCTGGCTCTGATGCGTCGCCGCGATCGCGAGCGTCGCGAGCAGCTCGACGTAGACGTCGGCCTGCCAGGCGGCGTCCTTCGCGTGCTCGACCAGCCCGTCGCAGCCGAGCAGCTCGGCGAGGCGCGCGCGGTCGAGCGCCCAGCGCGAGCCGGCGCTGCCGCCGGCGCCGGCGACGCTCGCCCCGAGCGCGGCGTGCGACGCGCGCGCGCGCTCGGCGTCGCGCAGCGCCGGGATAGGCGTACGCCAGGAGCAGGTGGCCGACGGTCGTCGGCTGGGCCGGCTGCAGATACGTGTAGTCGGTGGCGAGCGCGGCGCGCGTGGCGCGCGCGTGTCGGGCGAGCGCCGCGGCCTGGTCGACGAGCGCGTCGTGCAGCTCGCGCACGGCCGCTGCGGGCGGTCAGGCGGAGCGCCGACGCGGAAGGCCTCGCGGCGCGGCCGGCCCGCGCTCAGCCAGCCGGCGGCCGAGCGGCCGACGCGCCGCTCGAGCTCGGCCTCGCGCGCGTTGAACGCGTCGCCGAGCGACGGATCCCACGGGAACTCGTCGCCGGGGATCGCGTGCAGCTCGAGCAGCCCGCGCAGGAGCGCCCGCGCGTCGTCGCCGGCGAGGTCGCCGCCCTCGACGAGCGCGACCGCGTGCGCGAGATCGGCGAGCGACAGCCCGTGCGCGAGCCGCGGGCCGTGCGCGCTCTCGGCGGCGTACGCAGCCGCGACCAGCTCGCCGGCCGCACCGCCCCGCAGCCGCCCGCCGCGGCCCAGCTCCTCGGCCTTCGTCATTCGACGGAGCCTAGAGAAATGGGCGGTCCTGGGCTCGAACCACTGACCCCAAGCTTTTGACGCGGGGGCGAGGCACAAGGCGTTGCGGAAGGGTTGGGCGCGGAAGGTCGCTGATGGTGGTGTCTTGTGTGCGCGGTGTGGCCGGCCGATCGAGCCCGGCGAACCGTTCGATCTAGGCCATGTGGATGGCGACCCGTCCCGGTACCAGGGAGCCGAACACCGCAGGTGCAACCGCGCGGTGGCGAAGAAGCGCCGGAGCTCACGTGGCCGCGCGGGTCGTCGGGCGCTTGTCCGGGGAAGCCGCGGAACCGCGCATTGGTGACGAATTTCATGGCATGCGAGGAGTCGGGGCATAGTTCCCGCATGACCAACGACACCCCCACCGTCACTCTCAACAACGGCGTCGAGATGCCGATCCTCGGCTTTGGCGTCTTCCAGATCCCCGCCGAGCAGACCGAGCAGACGGTCGTCCATGCGCTTGAGGCCGGCTATCGCGCGCTCGATACGGCCGCGTCATACGGCAACGAGGAGGCAGTCGGCCGAGCAATCGCTGGCAGCGGGATCCCTCGTGGCGAGCTGTTTGTCACGACGAAACTCTGGATCCAGAGGCAATCGGGCGAGGAGAGCGCCCGGCGGGCGTTCGAGGCCTCGTTGCAGCGCCTGGGGCTTGACTACGTTGACCTCTACCTCATTCACCAGCCGCTCGGCGACTACTACAGCGCCTGGCGCGCCATGCAGGACATCAACCGCCGAGGGCTCGCCAAGGCCATCGGCGTGGCGAACTTCTATCCTGACCGGCTCGTCGACCTGGTTGAACACAACGAGATCATCCCGACGGTCAACCAGATCGAGACCCACCCGTTCTTCCAGCGCACCGCCGACCAGGAGCTGATGCGCGAGCGCGGCATCCAGATCGAATCCTGGGGGCCCTTCGCCGAAGGCAGAAACGACCTCTTCTCCAATTCGCTGCTCAGCGAGATCGGAGCGGCACACGGCAAGTCTGTCGGTCAGGTCGTCCTCCGATGGCTGATCCAGCGCGGCGTGATCGTCATACCGAAGTCGGTACGCCCTGAGCGCATACGCGAAAACATCGACATATTCGACTTCGAGCTCACGGACGAGCAGATGACCCGCATCGCCGGTCTCGACACCGGCGCCTCCCTGTTCTTCGACCACCGCGACCCTGCCATGGTCACCCGGCTCAACAGCCGCGCCGACTGAGCACGCCGCCGCGAGGGTGGGCGCACCGAGGCCCGGCCCCCGCCCCGACGACCCTAGAGCGCATTCTGGCTCAGAGCCTCGGATCTGTTCGCATCTCACCGCGCTACGGAGGCCACTGCCTGGCATGCATGACCATTGGAGGAATGCGGTGCATCGCTCCGAGGGTCCTGATGGGCGGTACTGGGCTCGAACCAGTGACCCCCAGCTTGTCGAGCTGGTGCTCTCCCAACTGAGCTAACCGCCCTGGCCGACGCAAGGATACCGGGCCGGGGCGGTGAGAGCGAGCCGAAGGCGGGTCGTGGTGCGTCCGCATACCCGAAAAGCGTGGACGAGAAGTACGCTGCCGGGATGCCAGGGGATCTCAGCCCGGTGGCCGAGCTCTCGACCCAGCTCGAGGCGAAGGCCCGGTCCTTCGTGCGCGAGCATCGCCTTCCCGGGGTGTCCGTGGGGGTCGTTCACCGCGGCGAGCTTGTGTGGTCTTCCGGCGCCGGCTTCGCGGACATCGCCTCGCGGCGGCCTCCGGACGGCACCACGCTCTACAGGATCGCGTCGATCACCAAGACGTTCACCGGGACCGCGATCATGCAGCTTCGCGACGAGGGGCGGCTTCACCTCGACGACCCGGCCGTGGTGTACCTCCCGGAGCTTCACGGCGCGGCGAGTCCCTTCGGAGCGATCGAGACGGTGACCATCCGGCGGATGCTGAGCCACGAGTCTGGCTTGATGGGCGATCCGCCCGGGACCGACTGGTCGGAGCCGATCTACGAGGGTGACCCGGCGGCCAACCTGGCGCGGGTCGCGGAGATCGGCACACGGGTTCCGCCGAGCACGCAGCAGAAGTACTCGAACCTCGCCTATCAGCTTCTGGGCGAGATCGTGGCTCGAGTCTCCGGCGTCCCGTACGCCGAGTACGTCGGCGCGCAGATCCTGGCGCCGCTGGGGATGTCGTCGACGTCCTTCGACGATCTCCCGAGCGACCTGGCGTCTCGTCGAGCGACGGGATACGCCCCAAGGGCGTTCAGCGACCACCTGCGGGAATCCGTCGCGGCGCCGTCGGTCCAGGCGGAGGGCGGCCTCTGGTCGTGCGTCGAGGATCTGGCCCGCTGGGTGTCGTTCCAACTGCGGGAGGACGGCGGGCCGCGCACCGGAGCCCAGGTGCTGGCCGGATCGACGCTCGCCGAGATGCACCGGCCCCGCTACATCGGCGACGAGGCCTGGACCGAGGCCTGGTGCATCGCCTGGTACGCGCTGCGCCGAAACGACGTGGTGTGGGTGCAGCACTCCGGCGGGCTCCACGGGTTCATCACGAACGTCTGCTTCGACCCGAAGGAGCGGGTCGGCGCGATCGCACTCGTGAACGGCGTCGGCGACGCGCCGGAACTGGCGATGGCCACGGCGTCGCTCGCACGTGACGCGATCCGCGCCGCCCCCGCCCCGATCGAGCCGCCCGCGCCGATCCCGGCGGAGTGGCGCGACCTCGTCGGGCTCTACGCCGACAACGACTTCCTCTCGCTGTGGAGGCTCGAGTGGCGCGACGGCAAGCTGACGTTCATCGACGCCGAAGAGCCCACCTGGCGGCCCACGCTGAAGCCGGCCGGGGAGCCCGATAGCTTCGTCGTGGAGCCTGGCGTGCGGGAGTCGGGCGAGCCGTGCACATTCGAGCGCAGAGCGGACGGGCGCATCCGGTCGGTGACGTTCTGCTCGGCTGTGCTGCGAAGGATCGATCCGGTCGAGTAGCGGTGTGCCACGGGGCTCGTCCGCCGGGGCGCCTCCCCTGCGGCCGCTGCGGAAAAGCCGAACGCCGAGCTTCCGCGAGATCGGTGCGGCCACTGATGCATGCGCCCGGCCGGCGCGGCATCCTGACGGGCAGTCGATCGAAGGAGCCCCGATGTCAGCGGCACCCGGCCTGCACTCGGCCACCAAGGAGGACGTCCTCACCGCGCTTCGCACCGAAGCGTTCACCTATGCCCGCTCGATGCTGTACGCGGCCGCGGCGCGCCGGAACGGGCGCACCGAGATCGCGGATCTCTTCGAGTCGACCGCCCGCACCGAGCTCGAGGAGCACTTCGCCGCGCTTGCGGACCTGGCCGGGATCGTGGGCGACGACGCCGACAACCTGCGCGCCGCGATCGAGGCCGAGTCCTACGAGATCGAGGTGATGTACCCCACCTTCGCCGAGCACGCGATCCGCGCCACCGACACCGCGGCGGCCGAGTGCTTCACCGAGATCCGCCGCCACGAGATCGACCACCTCGAGGCGCTGCGCGAGGCGCTGATCGACATCACGTAGGCGGCTCCTCGCGGGCCGGGCGGTGCGGCGGGATCGGCGACATGCCGATGCGGCCCAGCGCCTGCACCGCAAGCGCGACGGCGGCCGCGACGACGAGCCAGTCGACGAAGCCGAGCTGCGAGAGGGCGAAGAAGTCGCGCGCGGCCGGCGACGCGAGGACAGCCAGATAGGCGAGCGCGAGCCCGCCCACCAGGACCGACACCGTGATCGCGTACCGCCGGCTCGTCTGCATGCGCTCGCGGTCGAGGACGAGCAGGACGACCAGCCCGACGGCAACCATGACCGTCACGGCGACCGTTCGCGCATCGACCTCCGACCGGCCGCGGAGCTCGTGGTCGGTGAGGTAGGCGAGCATCACGGCGCCCGCCATCACCACGCCCGCCGGGATCGAGAACCTGGCGACACGCTTGAGGAACGGCTCCTGCTCCGGCCGGGGCTCTCCCGGCAGGAGCGCGAACACGAACCCGGGCACGCCCACCGTGAACACCGCGGCCAGCGAAAGGTGCCTGGGAAGGAGCGGGAAGGAGGCGGTCGCGAGGCCGAACGTCGCGATCACGCACGCGGCGAACACCGACTTCGTCACGAAGAGCCGGGCGACGCGCTGCACGTTGGCGATGATGCGCCGACCCTGCCCGACGGCTCCCGGCAGCACGGCGAACTCGTCGGTCACGAGCACCGCGTCGGCGACGCTCTTCGCGAGCTGGCTCCCGGCGCCGAAGGCGATCGCGAGCCGTGAGGCCTTCATCGCGGGGACGTCGTTCACGCCGTCGCCGATCATCGCGACGGCTCGCCCCGACCGGGCGAGCGCCTCCACCAGCCGGCGCTTGTCCTCGGGGGTGAGCCGCCCGAAGACCGACCGCTCCTCCGCAAGGGCTGCGAGAGCGTCGGGATCCTCCGGCAGCTCCTCGGAGCCGGTCACCGGGCCGGGCCCGGCCGAGATGCCGGCGCGCTCGGCAACGGCCGCCACGGTCGCCGGCGCATCGCCCGAGAGCACCTTTATGGCGACTCCCTGCCTGCGGAGGAACTCGACCGTCGCGACCGCGTCGGGCCGCATGCGCTCCTCGAGGACGACGGTGCCCCGAAGCTCGAACCCGTCCGGCGTCACGCCCGGCGCGGGCTCCGGCAGCGGCGCCCGGCCCACCCCGAACACGAGCGTCCGCCGGCCGTCCTCCGCCATCGCGGCCGTCTCGTCGGACCCGGCTCCCGGCGCGAGGACGTCGGGCGCTCCGAGCACAAGCGGCGCCGGCTCGCCCTCGAGGACGATCGCGCTCCACTTCCAGCGCGACGAGAACGGCACCTCCGAAGCGACGGGCGCCGCCGTTCCGCTCAGGCCGGCGGCGATCGCGTCGAGCGTGTCTGTCCGGGTGGCGGCGCTCGCCGCATAGGCCGCAAGCCGCGCCTCCACGTCCGATGCGTCGTGCCCGGAGGCTGGAACCACGCGCTCGAGCACGAGCCGGCCGTCCGTGAGCGTCCCCGTCTTGTCGAGGCACACCGTGTCGACGTTCGCCAGGACCTCGACGGCGTTCAGGGCCTGCACGAGCATCCCGCGACGCGCAAGCCTGACGGCCGCCACCGCGAACGTCAGGCTCGTCAGCAGCACGAGCCCCTCGGGCACGAGCGTCACGATGCCGGCGGTGGCGGTCGCCGCGGCCTCGCGGAACGGGAGGTCGTTCCGGATCAGCACCCACACGAAGGCCGATCCGAGCACGAGCATGCCGGCGACCATGATGCGCAGCAGGCGGTCGATCTGAAGCTCGAGCGGCGAGCGCCGGTGGCGGTACTCGCGCGCGATCCCGGTCAGCGATGCCGCATAGCTGGCCTCGCCGGCCCGCTCGACGGTGTAGCTGCCCGCGCCCTCGACGACGAACGATCCGGAGAGGAGCGCCGCGCCCACAGGCCGCTCGACGGCCTGCGACTCGCCGGTGAGCGGCGACTCGTCGAGCATCAGGCCGACCGACCGGGCGACGGTCCCGTCGGCGACGACCTGGTCGCCCGGCTGGACCGTGACGAGGTCGCCCGACACGACCTCGTCGGCTCCGACGGGCCGCGTGGCGCCGTCGCGGACGACCCGGGCATGCGGAGCGACGAGCAGGGCCAACCGGTCGAGCGTGCGCTTCGCGCGCACCTCCTGGACGATCCCGATCGCGGTGTTCGCGACCAGCACGCCGGCGAACAGCCCGTCGGCGGGCCGTCCGGCCAGGAGGATCACCACGAGGAAGGTCGCCAGGATCAGGTTGAACAGCGTGAGCGTGTTCGCGCGCACGATGCTCGCGTACGACCGGCTCGTGGGGAGCTCGCCGCGAGGGCCGAGTGCATCGAGCCGCCGGCGCGCCTCGGCCTCGGTCAGCCCCGAGTCGGCCGGCACGGTGGATGAGTGTGGCTCCGTCGGCATCGGCCGGGTGGACGCATGATCGCCCACCCGGCTTCGCGCCGATGCGGTCCGCGGGACGGCTAGCTCACGCCCGTGGCTTGCCGTGCCTCCGCGATCCGGATCGGCTCGTCCCAGCGCTTGCGGCCGAAGCGGCCGGCGCGTTCGCGCCCCTGAACGGCGAGCGCCTGGATCTGCGCCGCCTTCGCGGGGTCGTGACACTCGAGCGCTGCGGTGTGCAGGAGTTGCGCGGCGCGCTTGTCGTCGCCCATGCCGATCAGGCGGCGTGCCTCCTCGAGGGCTTCGGTAACCGTGTCCATCCGCACCTCCAGTGGCGGCGCCGGGCGAGCCCGGCGCGGTGATCTGGGAGCGACGATAGCCCCGCGCGAGCCCCGATTCCGCATGGTTGGGCCGAGTTGGGTGGTATCACCCACGCGCGTCAGCGCACCATGAGGAGCGCTGCGAGGACGACCGCGAACGTGACGACGCACGTCGTGGCGACGATCATCGCCGCCTGCCTCACCTCCACCGGAACCACCCCCTCCGAAGGCGGTTCACGGCCCGGCCTCGAGCAGACGCATGATGCCGCGAAGCCTGCGGCCGAGCTCGCCCCGGTCGTCGTCGTCCAGAGGCACCGCCGGCGGCATGGTGAGGAGCCGCTCCACCTGGATGATCGCCCGCGGGTCACACGCGCCGCGTTCGAACGACGTCGCGATCCGCTCGACGACGTCGGAGTGGTCGCCGAGGCCGCGCAGCGGCGGGACGGTTGCGCACCGGAGAGCGGCCGGGCTGCGTGGGACCCGGTCGAGCTCGACGTGCGCACGGAGCGCCTCGGCGAGGCTGCGTCGCTTCCGGTCGGACTCGAGCCGCACGACGCGCTCGGCGACCGCGCGGCTGACCGCGTCCGAGCGGCGTTCGTAGCGGAATCCCTCCTCGATCAGGGCATCGGCCGACCGGTCGCCGCGATCGCGCTCGTACACCCGGGCCACCGAGGCGACGACCACCCCCACGGCAGCGGCGGCCGCCACGCACCCGAGCAGCCGCTCGGGGGCCGGTGGCAGCAGGAGGAGGCCGGCACACGCGGTGCCCGAGAGCAGCGCGAGCGCCTCGCGCTGTCGCTGAAGGGTCCGCTCGATCGACCTCGCGGACACGAGCTCGGCACCTGGCCACGTGTGCACCGGTCGGGATCATCGCAGCGCCGGATCCGCCGTCCCATGGGGGATTTCACCCAACCGTCGGCCGACTACACTGAGTCGGCCCGGAGGTGGAGATGACGCTGGACGGCCGCGGGGACGATCGCCGCACGACGGTGGAACGGGTCGACCCGGCAGCGTCGCGGGTCAGCCTGTACTGGCGCGTGTTCGCCGTGAACGCAGCCATCCTGTCGGTCGCGGTCCTCCTGCTCATCGTCACGCCGGTGTCGATCGACCCGCAGCCGACCCGGGGCCAGCTCGTGGTTCTCGTCGGCGGCCTGCTCGTGATGCTGGTGGCGAACGCCTGGCTCGTCCGGTTCAGCCTGCGACCGCTGCGCCGGCTCTCCGAGCTCATGTCGATCGTGGACATCCTCGAGCCGGGGAGGCGGCTTGATCCGGCGGCCACCGCCGAGGTCGCGGCGGTGATCTCGACGTTCAACTCGACGCTCGACCGGCTGGAGGGAGAGCGCCGGCAGAGCATGAACCGGGTGCTGGCCGCCCAGGAGGCCGAGCGGCGGCGGATCGCGCAGGAGCTGCACGACCAGATCGGTCAGAACCTCACGGCGGTCGTCCTCGAGCTGAAGCGCGTGCGCGAGCGCATCGACCCCAGCGAGGCGGAGGCGCTGGCCGACGCCCAGGAGCTGGCGCGCGAATCGCTCGAGGAGGTGCGCCGGATCAGCTATGAGCTTCGCCCGGCCGCCCTCGACGACCTCGGCCTCGCGAGCGCCCTCGCATCGCTCTGCTCGGGCATCGAGCGGCGCGCCGGGATCGCGGTCCAGCTCGCGGTGGCAGGCGACGTCCCGGCGCTCGACGGGCAGGTCGAGCTGGCGGTCTACCGTGTCGTGCAGGAGGCGCTGACCAACGCGGCGCGGCACGCGCAGTGCAAGACCGTGCGAGTCTCGCTCGGCCCCGCTGCCGGCGACGTCCTCCTGCGCGTGTCGGACGACGGGATCGGCATGAACGGCAGCTTCCCGGGCGGAGGGATGCGCGGCATGCGCGAGCGCGCGGTCGCTGTCGGCGCCACCCTCGAGACCCGACCGGGGGCCGGCGGCGGGACCGAGGTTTCGATGCGTATCCCCGTTGCGGCGGCCGGCGCATGACGGTGACGGCCCGGCGCACGATCCGGATCCTCCTCGCCGACGACCACGCCGTGGTGCGCCGCGGCCTGCGGATGGTGCTCGAGACCGAGCCCGACATGGAGGTCGTCGGTGAGGCCGACGACGGGCTCGAGGCGGTCGAGTTCGCGATCCGTGAGGAGGTCGACCTGGCGGTGCTCGACGTCACGATGCCGCGGATGAGCGGGCTCCAGGCGGCGCATGAGCTGTCCCGGCGCGTGCCGTCGCTTCGCATCCTGATGCTCTCGATGCACCACAACGAGCAGTACTTCCTCGAGGCCCTTCGCGCCGGTGCCGGCGGGTACGTGCTGAAGTCGGTTGCAGACCACGACCTGATCCGCGCCTGCCGGGCGGTGATGCGCGGTGAGCCGTTCATGTACCCCGACTCGGAGCGGCGGATGCTCGGGAGCGCCCTCGAGCTGGCGGGCGACGCCGGCATCGCCCAGCTCACCCGGCGCGAGTCCGAGATCCTGGCCCTCATCGCCGAGGGGCACACCACGCGCGAGATCGCCGAGATGCTCGTGATCAGCCCGCGCACGGTCGACCGCCATCGCGACAACCTGCTCGACAAGCTGAACCTGCGAAATCGCATCGAGCTCACGCGCTACGCAATCCGCGCCGGGCTCATCGAACCGTAGGGTCTCTGATGCACCACGACGCCGTCCTCATCCTGATCGCCGGCCTGCTCCTGGCGGCCGGCGTCGCCGCCTCGCTCGGGGCGGCGCGGGTGCGGCTGCCCGCGCTGGTCGTGTTCCTCGGCATCGGCATGGCGATCGGTACCGACGGCCTCGGCTGGATCGACTTCAACGACTACGGCCTCGCGCGCTCGATTGGCACCGTGGCGCTCGTCCTCATCCTCTACGAAGGCGGGATCGACACGGGCTTCGAGAAGATCCGCCCGGTGCTGCGATCGGCCGTTGTGCTCGCCGTTCTGGGCACGATGGTGACCGCCCTCGTCGCGGGCCTCGCCGCAGCTTGGATCTTCGACCTCTCCGCGGAGGAGGGCCTGCTTCTGGGTGCCATCCTCTCGGCCACCGACGGCGCCGCCGTCTTCGCGCTGATGCGCGGCTCGCACCTGCCGAGCCGGCTCGCCCGAACCCTCGAGGCCGAGGCGGGCTTCAACGACCCGGTCGCCGTCCTCCTGGTCGTCGCGCTCGTCGAGCTCATCCAGACGCCGGGCTACGGGGCGCTCGACGGCGGCATCTACTTCGTCCGGGAGCTCGGCATCGGGGCCGTCATCGGCGCCGGTGTCGGCATCGGCGCGGTCACGCTCCTCCGCCGGCTCGGGGGTGCGCCGTCGGGCCTGCTCCTCGTCTCGTCGGCGGCGACCGCCGCCGTCGCGTACGGCGCCGCGGCCTCGATCAGCGGCTCGGGCTTCCTCGCCGTCTACCTGGCGGGCCTCATGGTCGGCGACGCGGTCGTCCCGTCGGGCGATGCGATTCGCGCGTTCCACTCGGGCCTCGCGTCCGTCGCCGAGATCGGGATGTTCCTGGCCTTCGGGCTGCTCGTCTTCCCGAGCCAGCTCGGCGACGTCCTCGTGGAGGGCACGCTGCTGGGGCTGATCGTGGCCTGCGTGGCGCGCCCGCTCGCGACCGCGCTCGCCACGGCGTTCGAGCCGTACACGGCGGCCGAGAAGGCCCTGATCGGCTGGGCCGGCCTTCGCGGCGCCGTGCCCGTCATCCTGGCGACGTTCCCGGTGATCGACGGCGTGCCGCGGAGCCTCGAGTTCTTCAACATCGTGTTCTTCGCCGTGCTCGTCTCGACCGTCCTCCAGGGCAGCACGGTCGAGCTCCTGGCGGCGCGCCTCGGCCTCACCGAGCGGGACGCAGATCCCGGCGCCGCCGCCCTGGGCTAGCCTTGCGGCGAGTGCGGCAGCCCGACGCCATCGCCCCGCTGCGCGAGCGCGAGTTCCGCCTGCTCTTCTCCGGCCAGACCGTCTCGCTCATCGGCGACAACCTCGCCCCGATCGCGCTCGCGTTCGCAATTCTCGACGCGGGCGGGTCGGCGACCGACGTCGGCGTGGTCTACGCCTCGAACATCATGGCCCGGGTGGCCTTCATCCTCGTCGGCGGCGTGTGGGCCGACCGCCTCTCCCGCCACCGGGTCATGCTCGCTGCCGACGCGCTGCGCGCCGTCTCCTCGGGCATCCTCGCGTACGCCGTCGTTTCCGGGGACCCCCCGCTCGGTCTCTACATCGCGATGGTCGTCGCCCACGGGATCGGCGCGGCGTTCTTCAACCCCGCCTCGACCGGTCTCGTGCCCCAGACGGTGAGCGCTCCGCTCCTGCAGCAGGCCAACGCGCTGCTCGGGATCGCCCACTCGGCCGGCTCCGTCCTCGGCCCCGCCGTCGGCGGCGCGGTGATCGCGCTCGCCGGCCCCGGCGCCGCCCTTGCGACCGACGCGGGCACGTTCGTCGTGAGCGCCTGCGCCCTCCTTGCGATGCACCCGCCGGAGCACGACCGGGCGGAGGAGCGCAGGGGCTTCGTGGCCGAGCTGGCGGAGGGATGGTCGGAGTTCCGCGCCCGGACGTGGGTGTGGGTGATCGTCCTGCAGTACGCGGTGTGG
Source organism: uncultured Actinomycetes bacterium (assembly GCA_963809325.1). Lineage (GTDB taxonomy): Bacteria > Actinomycetota > Thermoleophilia > Gaiellales > JAICJC01 > JAICJC01. The sequence goes on along the minus strand of CAWEIZ010000008.1, from coordinate 717,172 downwards.
CACATGCTCGTGCTCGGGCCGTTCATGGTGCTCGGCGCGGTCGTGTCACGGGACTCGCTCGGCGGCGCTGGCGCGTGGGCGCTCATCCTGGCCGCGTCCGGCTTCGGCGAGCTCGCCGGAGGGCTCCTGGCGCTGCGGCTTCGCCCGCGCTGGCCGCTTCGGGCCGCGACGTGGGCGGGCCTGCTCTGGACGCCGCAGGTCGCGCTGCTCGCGCTCGCGGCGCCCGCATGGCTGATCGGCCTCGCGGGCTTCATCGCCGGGGCGGGCATGTCGTTCGTCGTGGTCATCTGGAACACGGCGCTCCAGGAGCACGTCCCGGCGCGGGCGCTGGCCCGGGTCAGCTCCTACGACTGGGCGGGCACGCTGGTGTTCCTGCCGCTCGGGTTCGCGCTCGCCGGCCCGGCGGCGGCCGCGCTCTCGACGCCGACGGTGCTCTGGCTCGGCGTCGTGTGGAGCGTGGCGTCCGCCACGGTTGTGCTCGCCGTGCCCAGCGTCCGCGCGATGGGCCGGGTCGACTACAGCCTCTCGAGCGGCGCGTAGCCCAGCACGAGCCGGCGCTCGGAGCCGTCGTCGCGGAACCGGATGGCCACGACGTCGCTCTCGAGCCCGATCACGATGCCGTCACCGAGGGTGGCGTGGCGCACCTCGTCGCCGACCGAGAGCGCCGGCACGGGCCGGTCGGGAGCCGCGCCGCCGGCCGCCGCGGCCGGGCGGGCCCACCCCGTCTCGCGCTGCCGCTCCACCCCCTCCTGGGGAAGCTCGGAGAGGAACCGCGAGGGCAGGTTGTAGCCGCGGGCGCCGAAGATCGTGCGGCTGTGCGCATGCACGAGCGTGAGCCGCTCGCGGGCGCGGGTCATGCCGACGTAGCAGAGGCGGCGCTCCTCGTCCTCGGAGTCCTCCTCGAGCGACCGCTGGTGCGGGAAGAGGCCCTCCTCCATGCCGATCACGAAGACGGTCGGGAACTCGAGCCCCTTGGCGTTGTGGATGGTCATGAGCGTGACGTCCGCGCGCTCGACGTCGAGCGCGTCCTGGTCGGAGAAGAGCGAGATCTCCTGGAGGAACGCGTCGAGCGACGCCTCCTCCTGGCCGCGCTCCTCGTACTCGCGCGCGACCCCGACGAGCTCCTGGAGGTTCTCGACGCGGCCCTGCGACTCGAAGGTGCGCTCGGCCTCGAGCATCTCCATGTACCCGCTCGCGGCGAGCGTCTTCTCGAGCAGCGCGGCGGGCCCCAGCTCGGCCGCCTCGACCCGGAGATCGTCGATGAGCGCCGCGAACTCGCGCACCTTGCCCGCCGCTGAGGCTGAGAGCGAGGTGGAGGCGGCGTGGTCGATCGCCTCCCAGAGCGACCAGCCCATGTCGGCGGCGTGGGCCGTGAGGCGCTCGAGCGTCGTCTGGCCGATCCCCCGCCGCGGGCGGTTCACGATCCGGCGCAGCGACACCTCGTCGGCCGGGTTCCCGATCACCTGGAGATAGGCGATCGCGTCCTTGACCTCGGCCCGCTCGTAGAAGCGCGGGCCGCCGATCACCCGGTAGGGGACGCCCTGCCGCACGAGCAGGTCCTCGAGCACACGGGACTGCGCGTTCACCCGGTAGAAGACCGCGATGTCGGCTGCGCTCGCGCCCGTGTCGATCGCCTCGGCGATCTCGCCGGCGACGAACCGGGCCTCGGCGTGCTCGTCGTCGGTCTCGACCACGCGCACGGGGAGGCCGGTGCCGAGGTCCGACCAGAGCCGCTTCGGCTTTCGGTTCGGGTTGCGGTCGATGACGTGGTTCGCGGCGTCGAGGATGGCCTGGGTCGAGCGGTAGTTCTGCTCGAGCGTCACGACGTACGCCCCGGGGAAGTCGTGCTCGAACTCGGCGATGTTTCGGATGTCGGCGCCGCGGAACGCGTAGATCGACTGGTCCTGGTCGCCGACCACGGCGATGTTCCGGTGGCGCTCGGCGAGCAGCGACACGAGCCGGAACTGGGCGTGGTTCGTGTCCTGGTACTCGTCGACCATGACGTAGCGCCACCGGTCCTGCCAGGTCGTCCGCGCCTCCTCGTCGTGCTCGAGCAGGAGCACGGCCCGCATGATCAGGTCGTCGAAGTCCATGGCGTTTGCGTCGTGGAGGCGCTTCTCGTAGAGGGCATACACGTTGGCCGCCGCCTGCTCGAAGAACGTCGAGACCTCCTCGGTGTAGGCCTCGGCGCTGAGCAGCCGCTCCTTGGCGCGCGAGATGCGGGTGTGCACGGCCCGCGGCGCGAACCGCTTCGGGTCGAGCTCGAGCTCCTCGATGCAGGCCTTCACGAGCCGGAGCTGGTCGGCCTGGTCGTAGATCGTGAAGCTCGGCGTGTAGCCGGCGCGGACGGCGTCGCGACGCAGGAGCCTCCCGCACGCGGCGTGGAACGTCATCACCCACATCCGGGCCGCCGTGCGGCCGCCGACGAGCCGCTCGACCCGCTCGCGCATCTCGCGCGCGGCGCGGTTCGTGAAGGTGATGGCCAGGATCTCGGACGGCCGCGCCTGCTCGGAGGCGATCAGGTGGGCGACGCGGTGGGTGAGGACACGCGTCTTCCCCGAGCCGGCGCCCGCCACCACCAGGAGCGGGCCCGCGGTGCGCAGCACCGCTTCGCGCTGCTCCGGGTTGAGCGCGTCGAGGAGGGCGTCGTCGGACGTGACCGCGTGCGCCACTACCGGACAGCCCTCACGGGCGTTCGGGTGGCGGTTGAGAGCGCGGAGGTGCCCATGAGAGGGATTCTACCGGCAGGGGTGGAGGGCCCAACGCCGCGGGGCCCGGCTCTCGAGAGGGCCGGGCCCCGGTGGTTCATCGGTCGGCTACCGCACTCGCACGGTGACGGACGGGCTCGTGCCTCCCGCATTGGCCGCCGTCGCAGCCGCGACCGCGCGGAGGACGTACCGGCCCGGGAGCGCGGCGATGACGGTCGCGCGATAGGCCGAGCGGGCGCTCAGCCTCGGTCGGGCCACCGTGCGCCAGCCGGTCGCGGTGAGGAGCTCGATCGACACCCGGCCGCCCCGGCCCGGGGCGACGCGACCGGTCAGCTGGAGCGCCCCGCCGCGGCGCATCCGGTGCGCCGAGGCCGCGAGCGTCACACGCTGGTGCACCACGAGCGTCCGCTCGGTCTGCACGCTCGGATCGGCCTCGAGCTCGACCCGGTAGACGGTCGTCCGCGCCGGCGACACCGAGAACTCGGCCACTCCTGCGGTCGATGCGGTGACGATCTTCGCAGGGCCGAAGGCGGCGTTCCCCGCGGGCCGGGCCGAGACGAGCACGCGGGCACCGGCCATGCCGGCGCCGTTGCTCGTGGCCGTGAACCGGAGCGCGGCGGCGTGACCGGCCACGATCGACGCGGGGCCTCCCGCGGCTGCGAGCCCGAGCGACGCCGGATCGGCCACCGCGAACTGCCACATGACGGGCCCGGCCACATTGCCGGCGTTGTCGGCCACCGTGACGGCGATCGTGTGCACGCCGGCACCGAGGTTGCCGGGCGCGTAGGAGAAGTGACTTCCCGTGAGCGTGCCCCAGGAGGCGACGTCGGATCCGTCGACGTCCACCCGGAGTGTTCCCGTCGCGACGCCGGTTCCCGCGTCCGACATGTCGAACGCGATGACCGCCGCACCGGGCACGATGGAGCCCGGCAGTGGGCGCTGCCCTGTGACGGACGGGGGCTGCTCGTCAGCCACGGTGAACGACCAGACCATCGCGGGAGAGGTGTTGCCCGCCCGGTCCGACGCCCGCGCCGAGATCGTGTGGACGCCGAAGCCCAGCGGCAGCGCCGGGAGGTACGAGAACCGGCCATTCGCAAAGGCGCCGCCCGCTGTGATGTCGGAGCCGTCGAGCGACACCGCGATGGCGTCGGGATCGACGCCGATGCCGGCGTCGGCGATCTGGAACGAGATGGCCGGGGTGCGATCGGCACCGGAGGAGCCGTCCTTCGGCGTCGGGTCAGAGAGCACGGGCGCGGTCGCGTCGGCGACCGCGAACGTCCACTCGGCCGGCGCCATGGTATTGCCCGAGCGATCGGCGACGGTGACCTTGACGTGGTGCGATCCGTAGGCGAGGTTCGCGCCCGGGATGAGCGAGAAGTGCCCCGCGGCCAGGGTCCCGGCCGCCGCGACGTCGACCCCGTCGAGCACGACGTGCAGGCTGCCCGCGTCGATGCCGATACCCGCGTCGGCCACGTCGAACGCGACCTCGGGCCTGCGGTCCTCGCCGCTCGAGCCGTCGGCCGGGACGGCGTGCGTGAGCGACGGCGGCGTCGTGTCGACGACGTCGAACCTCCACGCGCCGTCGCGGCTGTTCCCGGCCCCGTCGGTGGCGTGGTAGGTGACGGTGTGCCCGCCGTAGCCGAGATCGGCGACAGGCGTGAACGTCGCGTCGGCGCCTGTGATCTGCATCGGCACCCCGTCGAGGCTCGCCTCGAACGTGCCGAGGCCGCTCGGCCCCGGGTCGACCGAGAACGCCACATCCGGGCGCAGGTCCGTGGTCTGACCGGCCGGCTTGAGCGCGACCGCGACCGGGGCGTGCGCGTCGACCTTCACCTGGATGGGCGTCGTCGTGGTCTCGCCGGCGGCATCGGCGACGACGACGTCCAGCGCATGGCTGCCGTCGCCGAGCGCGGCGGGACTCGTGCCGAGCGCGCCGGAGTAGGAGGTCATGCCCGGCTGCGTCGCCGACTGCACGGCGACGGAGTTCGAGTCGAGCACCGTCCCGGCGTCTCGCAGCGAGGCGGCCGCCACGCCCGCACCGGCATCATCCGCATCCACGGTCAGGTTCACCTGCTGGGACTGGTTGAGCCAGGCGCCCGACGCCAGGGGGCCCGAGAGCGACACCGATGGTGCGGTGTCGTCGCGGAGCGTCGCGGTCAGAGACTCGATCGCGATCGTGTTGCGCCACTTGTTGCCGTAGTTGCGATCGACGTCGGTCTTGAGAGACACGCTCGCCGCCTGGTTCCCGGCCGGGATCGACCAGGTGAACGTGCCGTCGGCCGACGTCTCGTGGAGCTTCGGAGCACCGACGAGCGACTCGCTGCGGAGGCGGGCCTTCATGAACGCGTACGTGTCGGCGACCATGATCCGGGTCGACACCGTGAGCGACCCGTGGTCGATCGTCGTGGTCGGCGGCGCGAGCCACTCCCAGTAGGCGTTTGCCAGGTGATCGGCGGCGCCCGAGCCGAAGATGCGAAGCGGGGTCGGCGACGGGACGTCTCCATCGGCGCACGGGCCGGGATGGCTCTTGATCGAGCACCCGTAGAAGCCGGGGTCGTGGAAGAACTGCCAGCCCGAGATGTCGTCGGACGTGTCGACCACGACCGAGTAGGTGCCGGCGTGAGCGGCCGCGGGGACGGCGCCCACCACGGAAACGGCGGCGACGAGGGCGCCGAGCAGGCGAAGGCGGGAGAGCACGGGGGGTTCCTTTCGCGAGGTTGAGGGGGATCACTCGCATCGTGTGGCGAGGCCCCGTCACGCCGCTACGGCGAAGCGTCTGCGAGACGGGTGCGGAACTGTCACGCGGGCCGTGACACACCCTCCGGACGGCGCCGAACCCCATGGGGCGTGGCCCCGGTGGTCCGCCCGAATCGCTACGCTGAGCGGTGATGTCGAGGGCAGCAGTTCTGTGGGAGCCGGCGATCGCGCCGACGGGCGACCTCTTCCCGGCGGCCGTCGAGCACGTCGGCCGCAAGCTGGGCCGCGCGAAGCCGCTCCCGACGGAGCCCCTCCCGGATGACCGCTCGGCGGCCGTGGCCGCGCTCGATGCGTGGGCCGGATCCGACGTCGACTGGCACGGCGAGCTGCGCCGCTACTACGAGGAGCACATCCCGGTGCACGTCCGCCCGGCGGCGGCGGTCAACGCGACGTTGCGGCGACTGCACGCCGCGGGAGTCCGGCTCGTGTGGGCCTCTCCCGGGCCGGCCGAGGCGACCGCCGTCCTGCTGCACCACCTGGGCGTCGCTCGGCTGCTCGACGAGATCGTGATCGCGCCCTCGGCGGCCGCTGCCGCCTCGGCGCTCGGCCTCGACTCCGCGGTGCTCGTGGAGAACGGCCTGGACGACCTGCTCGCGCTGGTGGACGAGACGGCGGTGGCGACGTGATCGACGACTCCGACCGCCGTCTCGAGACGCTCCTCGACCGGATCGAGCAGCTGCGGCGCGAGCTCGAGGTGATCGGGCGCCGGCTCGACGGGCTCGAGGGCCTGAACCGCATCGCCGAGGAGCTCCACGAGCTGAACGCGTCGCTCCAGACGCTCGCCTACGCGGCCCTCGGGAGGCGCGGGCCCGACGTGCGCGAGAACCGCTAGATGATTGACTCCTAATTTCCGCGCGCCTGGACGAGCGACCGTGGCTTGGATGCCCTTCCGGTGGTGCGGCTGCGGCTGCGAACCGTCGCATCGCTGCGTCCTCGGTCGAGTCAATATTCCCGATATTGACCCTCCCTGCGTCCTTGCGCTGCTCGCCTCGCAACCGCCCAGGACATCACGGAATCAGGAATCAATCATCTAGCCGATCTCGACGCCGGCCTCTGCGACGGCCAGCGGGAGGACGCGCGGCGCAACCCCGGCGAGTGAGCCGGCGACCGCGGACGCTGCGCCGCGCTCGCACCAGACGAGCACCGACGGGCCCGCGCCCGAGATGGTCGCGCCGTAGACCGGCAGGCCGTCGAGCCGGCCCCTGATCGCATCGAGCAGCGGCACGAACGGCGCCCGGTAGGGCTCGTGGAGGCGGTCGTCGAGCGCATCCTTCAGAAGCTCGGTGCGGCCGGACTGGAGGGCGGCGACCAGGAGCGCAGCCCGCGCGGTCGTGTGGGCGGCGTCGGCGTGGGCGATCATCTGTGGCAGCGCCTCGCGGGCGAGCCTGGTCGGAAGCTCGTCGTCGGGCACGGCCACGGCGAAGTCGACCGGGCACCCTGCCAGGCGGACCGCGGCGGGCCCGCTCTCCGCTGTCCACGCGAGCGTGAGCCCGCCGAGGAGCGCGGCCGCGACGTTGTCGGGATGGCCCTCGAGCTCGACCGCCGCCGGGAGCGGATCGGCGTCCCGCCCCGTCCACGCGAGGCCGGCGGCGACACCGGCCGAGATCGTGGCCGCACTCGACCCGAGCCCGCGGTAGAACGGGATGCGGTTTCGCATCTCGAAGCGCAGCCCGCGCGCGTCCGCCCCGGCGGCGCGGAAGGCGCGCACGAAGAGGTTGTCGGCGCCACGCGACGCCGCGCGGACGCCCTCGCCCTCGACCGTCACCTCGACGCCGTCGCCGTCGCCCCGGCTGATCGTCACCTCGTTTCGCAGCTCGAGCGCCACCGCCAGGCAGTCGAAGCCCGGCCCCAGGTTCGCGGCCGAGGCCGGCGCCGAGACGTGCATCCGCTCAGGCACGCACCGGCTCCGCGCCCAGCGCCAGCTCCTCGAGGCTCTCGACATCGGGCGGGCAGCGCACGATCTCCGCGCCCTCGGCGCCGGCGATGTCGGGATCCTTGAGGCCGTGGCCGGTGAGGACGCACACGACCGTCGATCCCGGAGCGACGACCCCGTCGGCGACCGCCTCGATGAGCGCCGCCACCGACGTCGCGGACGCCGGCTCGCAGAAGACTCCCTCCTCCTGGGCCAGCAGGCGATATACGCTCAGGATCCGATCGTCGGGCATCGCCCTCACGGCGCCGTCCGACTCGCGCACTGCGGCCATCGCCTCGTCGAGCCGAGCCGGATTTCCGATCCGGATCGCTGTCGCCACCGTCTGCGGGTTCGCGACCGGGCGGCCCGTCAGAAGCGGCGCCGCTCCCTCGGCCTGGCCGGCGAGCATCCGCGGAGCGACATCCGACTCGCGAAAGCCCTTCCAGTAGGCCGTGATGTTTCCTCCATTGCCAACAGGAAGCGAGACCCACTCGGGCGTGCCGCCCAGCTGCTCGAGCACCTCGAACGCCGCCGTCTTCTGGCCCTCCAGCCGGTGCGGGTTCACCGAGTTCAGGAGCGCAAGCGGGCGCCGCTCGACGAGCTCGCGGACGAGCCGCAGCGCATCGTCGAAATCGCCCTGCACCGCCACGACGCGCGCGCCGCAGATCTGGGCCTGGGCGAGCTTCCCGCGCGCGATCGCCCCCTCGGGCAGGACGACCGCCAGGCGGATCCCGGCCCGGCCGCAGTAGGCGGCCGCCGACGCCGACGTGTTCCCGGTCGACGCGCAGACCGCGGCCGTGGCGCCCTCCTCGAGGGCCTTCGACACGGCCACCGTCATCCCGCGGTCCTTGAACGACCCCGTGGGATTCGCCCCCTCGTACTTGAGGTAGACCTCGACGCCCACGAGGGCCGAGATCCGCGGGGCGGGCAGGAGCGGCGTCGAGCCCTCGTCAAGCGTGACGACCGGCGTCAGGTCGGTGATGGGAAGCCGGTCGCGGTAGCGCTCGATCAGGCCGGCCATACGATCCCGCTAGATCGCAGCCGGCATGAGCACCCGCTTCAGGTCCTCCTCGGAGCCGGGCTCGAGGATGGCCATCACGAGGTCGCCCGGCCGGAGCTCGGTCTCGCCGATCGCGATCTCGGCCCGGCCGGCGCGGCTCACCGAGATGAGGCGCGACTTCCCGGGGAGGTTGAGGTCGCGGACCATCCTGCCCGCCGCGGGCGAGTCCTGGTCGATCGCGAACTCGACGATCTCGAGGTTCTCGCGCCGCAGGTCGAGGAGGGTGACGAGCTCGTGGGCCGGCAGCTCGTGCTCGATCAGGGCCAGGATCGTGGCCGTGGCCGAGACGGTGAGGTTGATGCCGACCATGTCGAAGTGCGGCTGGTTTCGCGGGTCGTTGACCCGGGCGATGCACTTCGCGACACCGTACTTCTCCTTGGAGACCTGGCACACGATGATGTTGTCCTCGTCGTCGCCCGTGACGGCGACGACCAGGTCGGCCCGCTCGACCCCGGCCCGCTCGAGGACGAAGAGCTCGGTCGCATCGCCGTAGCGGGCGACGTGCTCGAACTTCGCCTCGAGGGCGGCGTACCGGCTGCGGTCGTTGTCGAGCAGCGTCACCTCGTGACCCATCTTGAGGAGGGTGAAGGCGAGGTTCGAGCCGACCTTGCCGCCCCCGGCGATCAGGATGTACACGCGGCGCTCCCTATGCCGCCCGGCCGGGCGTCGCGCAGATCGCCTGCGTGGTGGTCTCGATCGCAGCCGATGTCGCGCAGACAGTCTGCAGCCCGAGCGAGGAGTAGAACGCCGCCCGCGCGGGGTCGAGGATCCGCGTCACGACGCAGGGGCAGTGGAACCGCTTCTGCGCGACCTGGGCGATCACGATGTTGGTGTTGTCGCCGTCGGTCGCGACGACGCATGCGTCAGCCGTCTCGATCCCCGCGTCGATCAGGACGTCGAGGTCGAGGGCGTGGCCCTGGACGAACCGTCCGGGCCAGTCTTCAGGGAGGCGGGCGAGCGCCTCGGCGTCGTCGTCGATGACCGAGACGTCGTGCCCGTCGGCGGCCATTCGGCTGGCGATCGCCGAGCCGACTCGGCCGCACCCAACGATGAGGAGTTTCATGCATCAAGCCTAGCGGCTGACGCGATATCGTCGCGGCCAATGTCGACCACCCGCATCGGCCTCCTCGGCTACGGGACCGTCGGTGCGGCGGTCCACCGCCTCCTCGACGGCGGCGCGGCGGCGATCGAGCGCGTCACGGGCGGCCCCGTCGAGGTGGCCGCGGCGCTCGTGCGCGATCCGGCCCGGCACCCCGGCGCCCCCGCCGGGCTCCTCACCACCGACTTCGCGCGACTCAGGGACGACCCGTCGATCTCGGTGGTCGCCGAGGTCATGGGCGGGATCGAGCCCACCCGCGAGCACGTCCTCGCGCTCCTCGAGGCGGGCAAGTCGGTCGTCTCGGCCAACAAGCAGCTCCTCGCACGGCACGGCGAGGAGCTCTTCGGCGCCGCCGAGGACCACGGGGTGCAGCTGCGCTTCGAGGCGAGCGTGTGCGCTGCCATCCCGGTGATCAAGGTGCTGCGCGAGTCGATGATCGTGAGCGGCGTCCACCGGATCGACGGCATCGTCAACGGAACCACCAACTTCATCCTGAGCCGGATGGTGCAGACGGGCACGCCCTACGCCGACGCGCTGGCCGAAGCGCAGCGGCTCGGGTACGCCGAGGCCGACCCGACCGAGGACGTGACGGGCGCCGACGCCGCGGCCAAGATCGCCATCCTCGCGTCGATCGCGTTTCACACCCGCATCCTCCTGGAGGAGGTCGACTACGTCGGCATCGACCGGCTCGACCTGGCCGACGTCGAGCACGGCGCCGAGCTCGGCTACGCGACCAAGCTGATCGCCTCGGCGATCCAGTCAGGCTCCGCCGTCGTCGCACGCGTGCACCCCTGCCTCGTGAGCCGCGACCACCCGCTGGCCACGGTCGAGGGGGCATTCAACGCCGTGATGCTGCGGGGCGAGTCGATCCGCGAGGTCATCCTCGAGGGGCCGGGGGCCGGCGGCGCCGAGACCGCAACGGCCGTCATCGGCGACCTGCTGGCGGTGATCGGCACGCAGGGCACGGGGTTCCTCCAGCACGACGGCTACTTCCGCGAGCTCGACCGCCTGCCGGTGCGAGAGCTCGAGAGCCCGTTCTACCTCCGCTTCGACGTCGAGGACGAGCCGGGCGTGCTGGCGCAGGTGGCCCAGGCGCTGGCCGACCGGGGCGCATCGGTCGCCCAGGTGGTGCAGCGCTCGGCCGGCGGCGTCCACATCGTGATCCTCACGCACCGCGCACGCGAGGGCGCCGTGCGCGACGCCGCGGCCGCCGTGGGCGCGTTGGGGTTCAGCCGCTCCGAGCCGGTCGTCCTGCCCGTGCTCGAGCGCGGGGGTTGATTCAGGTCTCGACGAGCTCGGCGCCGGCCGGGAAGTGGGTCACGATCACACGGCACGGCGCCTTGCGCAGGATGAAGTCGACCGTCTGCCCGAAGAACTCCTCATGCAGGCTCGCCGCGACGCGGTGCTTCTGCGGCGAGCCCACGACGATCAGGCCCGCGTCGTGCTCGATGGCGGCGTCGACGACGAGCCGACCCGGACTGCGCGTCCGGGCGACCACCGGGCGGTACTCGACGCCGTACTCCTCGGCGAGCGACGCCGCCATCTCCTGGACGTCCGCCACCTCCGCGTCGCGCTCCGGCATCTCCTTGTCGAGCGGGTCTCGCACCGGCACGTAGATCGCGCTCACGCCGACGACCGCGGCGCCCGCCTCGACCGCCAGGCGGCAGGCCGTCGCCATGGTCTCCTCGGCGATCGCGTCGAGCCGTTCCAGCGGCACGACGACTGTGGAGAACGCGATGTCGGTCACGTCAGCGGGCGGCGGCGCCGCGTCCTCGACGCGCTCTATCAGCGGAAGCCCGGCCCGGATCCGCGTCCCGGCGTAGATGGTGAGGCCGCCGATCATCCAGAGGGGCCCGACGACGCGCGCGCCGGGGTGCGTGCCGAGCGCGACCACCCACGCCCCGAACGACAGGATGACGCCGACCACCGAGGTCACCGGGATCAGCCGTTGGCGGATCCAGACGTTGCCCTTCATCATGAACGGCCTCGGCAGGTCCGGCTCGGAGATGCGAAGCCAGATGATCGCCGCCTGAGTCAGCATGAATGCGATCAGGATGCCGAACGAGTAGAGCGACGCCAGGGTGAGCGTCTCCTCGCCGGAGAAGAACGAGCCGACGACGAGGAAGCCGACTGCGAGGACGGAGACCGAGACGATCGCCGCCGGCGGGGCCAGCACCCGCCGGCTCGTGCGGCCGAAGACCGGCGGGAGCTGCGTGTGGCGCCCCATCGCCTCCGCGAGCCGCGCGCAGCCCGAGAAGCTGGTCGCGATGGCCATGAGGAGGATCGTGCACGCCGTGAACCCGACCCCGATCCGAAGCGCGGTCTCGACCCAGCTCGGGCCCTTCTCGCCGATCGCGTGCGCGAGGCCGAGCATCGGCGTGTCCACCCATTGCGTGCCCAGGAGCGTCGTGCCGCCCGGCTTGCTGTTGTCGGGGTGGGCCGGGAAGGCCGAGACGGCGGCGGTCGCAACCGCGCTATAGACGATGACGACGGTGAACACCGATGTGCGAACGGCGTCGGGAAGGCTCTTCTCGGGGTTCTTGGCGACGCCGGCGAGGCTCCCGACCTTCTCGAGGCCCGTGTAGCCGATCATCGCGATGGGGAGGGCGAACGCCAGCGAGTTCCAGGTCGGCACCGTGCCGAGGTCGATGCTGTTCTTGAGCGCGTCGACCGAGAGCAGCAGCATGAGCCCGAAGATCGCGATCCCGACCTGCAGCACCAGGTCGAGGGCGGCGACGGCGACGCCGATCGTGTAGGCGTCGGTGCGCCGCAGCATGCGGATCACGGTGACGACGAGGACGATCGCGACCGCAGCGACCGTCGCGCGCCCGGGCTGCCCGTGGAACCAGCCGTACTGCCCGAGCGCGCCGGCGAAGTAGTACGGCAGGAAGAGGGCCGAGAGCGAGATCGCGAGCACGAAGTCGAGCACGGTCGCCCAGCCTGCGATGAAACCCACGAGGTCGTTGAACGCCCGCCGGGCGAAGGCCGACGCCCCTCCGGGCTCGGGGATCGTCGCCCCACCCTCGGCGTACGCTGCCGCTGCGAGTGCGAAGAGAAAGCCGGCGGCCGCGAAGACGACCGGCGTCAGCGAGAGCGCGTAGACCGCGGTGATGCCGAGCGCGTAGTAGAGCGAGCTCGAGATCTCGCCGTAGGCCATCGCATAGAGCGCCCGCACCCCCAGGAAGCGCCCGAGAGAAGGGATCTTGCGCGCCATGGCGAGAGCTTAGTGGGCCTGCAACTCGGCGCAGCGTCGGGAGAGGAACGCCCGGTCGGCCGCCCCCGGCGCGAGCTCGAGCGCGCGCCGGTACTCGGCCAGCGCCTCGGCCGTGCGGCCGAGCCGGCGGAGCATGTCGGCCCGGGCCGCGGGCAGCAGGTGGTAGCCCGCGAGCGTGGTCTCGGTGGCCAGGCCGTCGAGAAGCGCGAGCCCCCGCTCGGGCCCCACGCTCATCGAGACGGCCACCGCCCGGTTCAGCTCGACCACCGGCGACGGCGCCACCTCGACGAGGTCGTCGTAGAGCGCGGCGATCGCCCGCCAGTCGGTGTCCGCGGCGGTGGCGGCCCGCACATGCTCGCGGGAGATCGCCGCCTGAAGGCAGTAGACCCCGACCCATCCTGCGCCGGCGGTGCCTCGGAGCGCCGCCTCGCCCTCGGCGATCAGCTCGCCGTCCCACAGCCGCCGGTCCTGATCGTCGAGCAGGACGGGCACGCCGTCGGCTCCGGTCCGCGCGGGTGCGCGGGCATGGTGGAAGAGCATCAGCGCCACAAGCCCGGCCGGCTCGGGATCATCCGGCAGCAGGCTCGCGAGCACGCGGGCGAGGCGAATCGCCTCGGCGCACAGCTCCTGGCGGACGGGCGCATCGCCCGACGAGGCCGAGTACCCCTCGTTGAAGATCAGGTACAGCACGGCCATCACCTGGTCGAGACGCTCGGGGATGACCGGCTCGGGCGAGTCGCGAAGCCCGATCCCGGCCACGCGCAGGCGGCGCTTCGCTCGCACGAGCCGCTGCGCCATGACGGGCTCCGCGACGAGGAAGGCGCGCGCGATCTCGGGCGTCGAGAGGCCGCCGGCCAGCCGCAGCGTGAGCGCCACCTGGGCGTCGGACGCGAGCGCCGGGTGGCAGCAGGCGAAGATCAGCTCGAGGCGGTCATCCGGCAGGCGGTCGTCCGGAAGGTCCGGGGCGGGCTCCGCGCCCGGCTGCTCGAGCTGCGGCAGCTTCAACGCCAGCGTCCGGTCGCGCCGGAGCCGGTCGAGCGCCACGTTGCCGGCGGTTGCGATCACCCAGGCGGCCGGCTCGGCGGGAACGCCGTCGACCGGCCAGCGGGCCGCGGCGCGCGTGAAGGCCTCCTGCACCGACTCCTCCGCCAGGTCGGGGTCGCCGAACCGGCGCCACAGCGCACCCACCGCCCGCGCCCAGTGATCGCGGAACGCAGCATCGACGGCCGCGCGGGGAGGATCATCCACGGCGATGAAACATTGGCATCAGGCACCGGTGTTTCACGGTCTGAGAGCGCGGAGGCGGATCGCGCCGAGCACGATGAAGACGGCGCCCGCCAGGAAGCCGACCTGGCCCCCTCCGAGCCAGATCGTCTCGGCGAGGATGGCGAGCCCGATCGCGAGGAAGAGGTAGGCGACGACGCGGCTGGCGGCGATCATCAGCCCGCGGCCTGGGTGCCGACCATGACGCGGCACTCTGCGTTTCTGAGGACGTAGTCGATGACGCGCCCGAACATCCGCTCCCCGCCCCGCTTCCGCTGCTCGGCGCCGAGGACGATGATCTCGGAGCCGCGCCGGCGGGCCTCCTCGACGATCGCCTGGCCGACGTTCCGGGTGCGCACGATGCGGGTGATGACGCTCACCCCGTACTGACTCCCGAGCGCCGCCGCCTCACGCAGCTCGTGCTCGGCGCGCCGGGCCTCCTCCTCCATCGGGTCGGCCAGCGATCGGGTCAGCGGGACCTGGATCGGATAGAGGGCGATGAGCTTCGTGCCCGACTCGGCCGCGAGCCTGAGCGCCGTCACGGTCATCTCGTCGGTGACGGTGTGGGCCGTGAGCGGCAGGAGGATCGAGCGGTACTCGACCTCCACCGCGGGGCCGAACGCGGCCGTCGGCGCGATGACGGTCACTGTCAGCGGCAGGCCCTGGGTTCGCCGGTAGACGACGTACACCACCATCCCGATCGCGAGCCACGCAAGCCCGACCGGTGCGACGTTGTCGGCGACGTGCTTGTCGATCGTGACAAGCCAGAAGGCGAACGTCGCCGAGCCGCCCAGGATCGCGAAGAGCGGCACGTCGTAGCCGCGCACCACGAACGACATCGGGCCGCGATACGGCATGTCCGCGGACGGCATCGTGTGCCGCATCCAGATGACCGAGGCGTGAGCCAGCGTGAAGGACAGCATCGCCCCGAAGGCGTACAGGTTGCCGAGGAACGTCGAGTTGCCCAGCATCAACCCGACGGCCACGGCGCTGTAGAGCGCGATCGCGACGTACGGCGTGAAGAAGCGCGGGTGGATGCGCCGCAGCGCCTCGGGTAACTGTCTGTGCTGCCCCATCGAGTAGGTCAGCCTCGACACCCCGATGATCCCGGCGTTGGTCGCGATGATCAGGATCGTGGCCGCGAGGATCGCGACGTAGTACCCGAGGCCGCTCTCGATCGTCGTCGGAAGCCCGATGTTCTGGACCAGGCCGGCGACCGGGTCGTTCGCGAACCTGCACGCCAGGTCCGACGTCGGCTCGTGGAGCTTCAGGTCCTGGTTCGTGCAATCGAACGTCGTCGTGTCCTGCACCTGCTGGGTCGTTGCAGGCTTGACCGGCAGCGCCGACAGCGCGACCGACGGCAGGAACGCGTAGATCGCGAACACCGCGATGACCACGTACATGATCGAGCGAGGGACGTGCCGGGGCGGGTCGATGGCCTCCTCGGCCATGTTCGAGATCGTCTCGATGCCCGTGTAGGCCACCATGGCCACCGGGATCGAGATGATGAAGTCCCCCCAGGTGGGCGTCACTCCGAGGTTCACGTTCGACTGGAGCGTCTCGGGCGAGAAGACGACGAAGAGGCCGATGACGACGAGGAGCGCCTGCGTGCCCAGGTCGGCCAGGGCCAGGAAGATGTTGAGGCCGGCGGCCTCCTTCACGCCCACGATGTTGAGCGCGGCCAGGAGCACCACGACCAGGCCGCCGCCGATGATGTCGACCGGGTGCGTGCGGAGCGTGTCGCCGCCGGCGAAGATCGCCAGATAGTGCGGCACGAAGATCGCCGAGATCGCGATCGTCACGGTGTAGTTCAGCATCTGCGCCCAGCCTGCGAAGAACGAGACGGCCTCGTTGAACGCGTGCCGCGTGAACGACGACGAGCCGCCCGCCTCGGGGAAGCGGGCCGTGGCCTCGGCGTACGTCACGGCCGTGAAGAAGAAGATGGCCCCCGAGATCACGAACGCCACCGGCGTCAGGCCGAGGGCGAACACCGTGACCAGCCCGAGCGCGTAGTAGATCGACGAGCCGACGTTGCCGTACGCGGTCGAGAAGAGCGCCGCCGTCCCGAGAACGCGGTGGAGGCCGCCGGCCTGGCGTCGCTTCAGTGGCACGCCGCGAGTTTACGTCCGCCTATCGGGCGAGCAGCGGAATTATCAGGATCGCAACGATGTTCGTGATCTTGATCATCGGGTTGATCGCCGGGCCGGCGGTGTCCTTGTAGGGATCGCCGACCGTGTCTCCCGTGATCGAGGCCGCGTGCGCAGCCGAGCCCTTGCCGCCGTGAGCGCCGTCCTCGATCAGCTTCTTGGCGTTGTCCCACGCCCCGCCGCCGGAGGTCATCGCGATGGCCAGGAAGATCCCGGTCACGATCGTGCCGACGAGGAGGCCGCCGAGGGCGTAGTAGGAGATCAGGCCCACCACGATCGGGATGACGACCGGGATCAGCGCCGGCAGCTGCATCTCGCGGATGGCCGCCCGCGTCACCAGGTCGACGCAGCGGGCGTAGTCCGGCTTGGCGGTGCCCTCCATGATCCCCGGGATCTCGCGGAACTGGCGCCGCACCTCCTGCACGACGGCGCCGCCGGCCCGGCCGACCGCGTCCATCGCGAGCGACGCGAAGAGGAACGGCATGAGGCCGCCGATCAGAAGCCCCGCCAGGACGGCCGGATCGTTGATCTGGAACGTGATCGGGTGCCCGACCTTCTTGCCCAGCTCGTCGTTGTAGGACTGGAAGAGGACGAGCGCGGCCAGCCCGGCCGAGCCGATCGCGTAACCCTTCGTGACCGCCTTCGTGGTGTTGCCGACAGCATCGAGCGGGTCGGTCACCTTGTCGCGCACCTCGTGGGGCAGGTCGGCCATCTCGGCGATCCCGCCGGCGTTGTCGGTGATGGGGCCGAAGGCGTCGAGGGCCACGACCATGCCCGCCATCGAGAGCATCGCGGTGACCGCGATCGCGATCCCGTAGATGCCCGCCAGGTGGAACGAGGCGACCGTCCCGAGCGCGATCACGATCACCGGAAGGGCGGTGGCCTGCATGCCGACGGCGAGCCCGGCGATGATGTTCGTCGCGTGGCCCGTGAGCGACTGCTCCGAGATCCGCTGCACCGGCCCGAAACGGGTGCCCGTGTAGTACTCGGTGATGGCGACGATGAGCGCTGTGATCAGGAGGCCGATCAGCGCGCACCAGTAGAGGTCGGTCGAGCTCGCGCCGCCGGTGAACGATCCGAAGCCGTCGGCGCTGCTCGACATGACCGGGATGTAGATGATCGCCGAGAGCACCGCCGAGACGATGACGCCGATGTAGAGCGCGTTGATCACGCTGCCCGACTTGGGCAGCCTGACCATGAACGTGCCGATGATCGACGCGGGGATCGAGAACGCCGCGAGCAGGAGCGGCAGCCGCACCGCGTCGGCGTTGCCGAAGAGCGCGCCCAGGAACATCGAGGCCACGATGGTGACGGCGTACGTCTCGAAGAGGTCGGCCGCCATGCCGGCGTCGTCGCCGACGTTGTCGCCCACGTTGTCGGCGATGACCGCCGGGTTGCGCGGGTCGTCCTCGGGGATCCCGGCCTCGATCTTGCCGACCAGGTCGGCGCCGACGTCGGCGCCCTTCGTGAAGATCCCGCCGCCGAGCCGGGCGAAGACCGAGATGAGCGAGCCGCCGAACGCGAGGCCGACCAGCGCCTTGGTCGCCTGGAGGTCGCTGTCGCCGTTCAGCATGAGGATGCCGAAGTAGCCGCCGACGCCGAACAGGCCCAGGCCGACGACGAGGATGCCGGTGACCGTGCCGCCCTTGAAGGCGACCGACAACGCCGGCTTCATTCCCGACTTCGCGGCCTCGGCCGTGCGCACGTTCGAGCGCACCGCGACGTTCATCCCGATGAAGCCCGTGAGCGCTGAGAGGACGGCGCCGATCATGAACCCGATCGCCACCTTCCATCCCAGGTCCCCGGTCCACGTGCCGGCGACGCCGATCGCCAGGAACACGACGACGGCGACGACCGCGATGGTCGTGTACTGGCGCTTGAGGTAGGCGGCCGCCCCCTCCTGGATGGCGGCGGCGATCTCCTGCATGCGCTCGGTTCCGGCGGACTGGGCGAGCACCCAGCGCGTCAGCGCCAGGCCGTAGACGACGGCGGCAGCGCCGCAGATCAGGGAGATGAGCACAGCATGGCTGGCCAGTGAACTCACGTCAGAGGCTCCTTGGAGGGTCTCGAGGGGCAGGCGGGAACCGGGGGATTGTAACAGCGGTTTTGGGTTTCCCAAGCCGGATTTCCGGGTGTGCTCGTGCGCCCTAGGTCGCCGACTCCACTTGGAGTCGGCGACCTATCCGCGGGCGCCCGAGAGCGCCGTCGCGCAGACGTCCTGCGGCTGCGGGCCGATCTTCGGGATGGCGGCGAAGAGCAGCTTCCGCAGGCGCTCGTTGTTCTCGGCGAACACCTCCATCACGGACGCATGGCTCACCGGGCCGACACTCTCGTCATCCTCGAGGCCGACGTCGTAGTCGGTGATCAGCGAGATGTTGGCGTAGCAGAGCTCGAGCTCCCGGGCGAGCCAGCCCTCGGGGTACGCGGTCATGTTGATGACCTCCCATCCCAGCGAGCTGAACCACTTCGACTCGGCCCGGGTCGAGAACCGCGGCCCCTGGATGACGACGACCGTGCCGCCGTCGCGGATGTCGATCCCCTGCTCGCGCCCGGTCTCGAGCAGAATCCGGCGGAGGTCGGGGCAGTACGGGTCGGCCGCCGACACGTGGGTCGTCACAGGCCCGTCGTAGAAGGTGTCGTCGCGGCCCGACGTGCGGTCGACGAACTGGTCGCAGACGACGAACGAGCCGGGCGGCACGTCCTGCGAAAGGCTCCCCGACGCGCACGGGCCGATCACCCGCCGCACCCCCAGCTCCCTCATGGCCCACAGGTTGGCCCGGTACGGGATCCGGTGCGGCGGCAGGTGGTGGTGCCGCCCGTGCCGGGGCAGGAACGCGACCCGGCGGCCGCCGATCGCGCCCACCACGAGCCGGTCGGACGGCGGGCCGTACGGCGTGTCGACGGCGACCTCCTCGGCGTCGTCGAGGAGGTTGTAGAACCCCGAGCCTCCGAAGACGCCGATCTCGGCGCCGGCGCTCACACCTCACCTCCGGGGGTCCAGATCTTGGGCCGCGGGACATCGACGTCGGGAGCGTCGGGCTCGGGCGCCGCGCCCTCCGCCGGCGCATCGGCCGGCGGCCCCTCGGCGGCGCGCGCATAGGCGAGCTGGAGCTGTGCGATCTCGCCGCGAAGCGCCGTGACCGACCCCGGCTCGAGCAGCCGCTCGAGCACCGGGACCAGCGCCCTGAGCGCCTCGATCGCGACCTCGGTCTGCGGGAGGTCGCGCTCGTCGGCGGCGCCCTGGACGAGCCCGGTGCGCCGGTATCCGAGCTCGATCAACGTCTGGACGGTCGAGATCACCACCTCGCCGATGGGGACGTGCTTCATGTACTCGGCCGCGGCGGCCTGCGCGGCCCGTGCCTCGTCCTCGCTCATCGCGTCTCCCCCTCTCTGACGGCCAGCCACTCGACGACGGACTCCCGCGTCCGCGCCACAACCTGGGGCCAGACCTCCCGCACCGACTCGCCCTCCTCGAGCCGGGCGGCGTAGACCTCGGCTGCGCTCGGCTCCCGAAGCGCCGCCAGGTGGGGAGCGATCCCGAGCTCCGAGGCGACCTCGGACACCTCCTCGACCAGCGCCTCGATCCGCGCCCCGGCGGGCATCACGGCGCCCGAGTCGAGGTCGATCAGCTCGCCGGCCATGCCCCAGCGGATCGCCCGCCAGAAGTTCTCCTCGATCAACCGGTGCGGATGTGCGGGCAGCGGGCGGCCCTCCTCGTACATGCGCGCGTAGTGCGCCGTGAGGGCGGTCATCAGCCCCGCCAGCGCCACCGCCCGGGCGAACTCCGGCTGTGCGTCGCAGATCCGCACCTCGACGGTCGGGAACGCCTGATGCGGGCGGACGCTCCACCAGATCTCGGTGTGCTCCCGGATCGATCGCGTCGCGATGAGGAAGCGCACGAACTCGGCGTACTCGCCCCACCCCGCCAGCGAGTCGGGGATCCCGCAGCGCGGGAAGAACTTCGTGAACACCTGGGTGCGGGTGGAGTGCAGGTGGGTGTGTCGATCCTCGAGCCACGGCGAGCTGCACGACGCGGCCAGGAGCTCGGGCAGGACGCTGCGAAGCGCGCTCGACACCGCCACCGCCCGGTCGGCGCCCCGGATGCCGGTGTGCACGTGGATCCCGAACGTGTTGTTCCGCCAGGCGACGTAGCGCAGGGTCGACTCGACCAGGTGGTAGTGCTGCGTGTCGATGACCTCCTGGTCCTGCCAGCGGGCGAAGGGGTGCGTGCCCGCGGCGGCCAGCGCATAGCCGAGCCGCTCGGCCACCTCGATGACGTCGAGCCGGCGGTGCGCCATCGCGTCGGCGGCCTCGGCGAAGGTCTCGCAGCGGCCGGTGCGGACCTCGACCTCCGAGCGGATCAGCTCGCCCGCGACCATCCCGGCGAGCGGTCCCGTGCGCGCCGCCTCGTCGATGCGCTCGAACCCGGCGGTCATGTCGAGCGTCGCCGGGTCGAGGATCGCGAACTCCTCCTCCACGCCGACCGTGAAGTCGTCGGCGGCGTCGAACGACGCCCGAGCCGCCTCGAGCGCCTCGAGCGGATCGGTGATCTTGGGCGACTCCCCCACGGCGGCGGACGATACCCGCAGCGGCAGCTCCGCAGGGCTCAGGCGGCCTGGTGCACGTCGCGGCGGGCCGTTGTGCGAAGCCGCACCGTGAACGCCGTGCCGCGGCCGAGCTCGCTCTCGACTGCGAGGGTGCCCCCGTGCGCGTCGACGATGCCCTTCGAGATGGCGAGGCCGAGGCCGGTGCCCGGGATCGCCTGCTCGGTGGCGCTCGCGGCCCGGAAGAACCGCTCGAACATCCTCCCGAGGTCGTCCTCGGAGATGCCGATTCCGGAGTCCTCGACCACGAGCTCGGCCATCCCGTCCGACTCGGCGAGGCGTACCGAGATCCGGCCGCCCTCCGGGGTGAACTTCACGGCGTTGGCAAGCAGATTGGCGACCACCTGCCCCAGCCGGTGGGTGTCGGCGGTCACCTCCACCGTGGCATCGGGCATCTGCACGTCGATCTCCTGACGGCGCTCCAGCAGGGCGGGCCGCTCCACCTGGACGGCGCCGCACACGAGCTCCGCGAGGTCGACCGTCTCAAACCGCATGGCGAGCTTGCCGTTCTCGAGGCCCGAGAGGGTGAGCAGGTCGTCGATCAGCGACAGGAGCCGATGGGCGTTCGTATCGATGATGCCGAGGAACTCGCTCTGGATCTCGGTCAGATCGCCGACCTCGCCCGTTGAGAGGATCTCGAGGTATCCGAGGATCGACGCGAGCGGCGTTCGCAGCTCGTGCGAGACGCTCGAGACGAAGTCGGACTTGACCTGATCCGCGAGCCGAAGGGCCTCCACCTGGCGGGCCAGGCGCCCGTTCAGCTCGTCGAGCTGGGCGAGCACGTCGGCCCGCTCGATCGCCACGGCCGCCTCGGCGGCAAACAGTCCCACCACCGCCGCCGCCCGGTCGGACAGGTGGGCCAGGCCGCGATCCCAGGCGACCAGGAGCACGCCGACCGGCGCGCCGTCCTGGAGCACCGGCTGCCACAGCGCCGAGACCGCGCCCGTTGCGTCCACCACCCGCCTGGAAAGGCCGTGCTCGCCCGACAGGTCGGCGACGAAGAACGGCTCGCCGGTCACGAAGACCCGCGCCGTGGCCGAGCCGGTGGCGTCGAGCGGGACGCGCATCGGCGCGGCGTCGGCACCGGCGACCGCCGTCGACACGAGGTGGCCCGTGCTGTCGGGCTCCATGAGCACCGCGATCATCCCGTCGCACACGGCGAGAGCGCCCTCGCAGATCGCCTGCCGTGCTCCGGCCGCGTCCGCCGTTCGCGGCAGGCGCCGGGCGAGCTCTGACACGGCGGTCAGGTCGGCGGCGTACTGGAACGCCAGGACGCCCACCTGCTCCTCGGCGAGCTTCCGGTCCGTGATGTCGCGGATCGCAACCACCCGCGCCGTCCGATCCCGGTACGGGATGGTCCGGCCGCAGACCTCCATGTGGCGGCCCTCGCCGCTCCTGGTGACGCCGACCAGCTCGTAGCGCTCCTGGCTCTCGCTCTGGACACGCTCGACCAGGAGATCGTGGTTCTCGGCCGCGATGATGTCGAAGACCGTGAGATCGAGGGCCTCCTTGGCCGTGTAGCCGAACGTCGTCTCGAAGGCCTGGTTGACCTCGACGATCTGTCCGTCGACGTGCACGAACACCGCGTCGAAGAGCGCGTCGGCGAGCAGGCTGAGGCGAGCATCGTCTTGGAGCGACTCGGAGCGCTGGCGGCGCCCGGCGAGCCGCCGAAGGCCGTTTCTGAGGCTGGGGGCCACGGGGCACGAATCGGCATCGAAAGACGGCGCCTTAAGGCTTTCGGGTCACCACTCTGTGGTATTCACGCCAGGCTGAGGTCGATCAGGCGGCGGGCGATTCCCTCCCAGCTCCAGCGCTCGAGGACGGCCGCGCGTGCTTCGAGGCCCATCGCGCGCCTGCGCGCCTCGGGCAGCGCGAGCAGGCCGGCGAGCCGCGCCTCGAGATCCTCCGCGGTGCCGTCGAACGTCACGCCGTTTCGGCCCAGCCCCGCGGCGACCTCGGCCAGGCCCGAGTGGTTCGCCACGATCGGGACGACGCCGCACGAGGCCGCCTCGGCCGCGACCATCCCGAAGGCCTCCGGGAGCACCGACGGCACGACGACGGCGTCGGCAAGCGGCACGAGCCGGTGGAGGTGGTCGTGGTCCATCGCGCCGGTGAAGATCACCCGCTCGGCCGGCATCGCCTCGAGCTCGGCCCGGGCGTCGCCGAATCCGACCACCACGAGGGCCACATCGGGAAACGCGCCGGCCAGCCGGCTCCACGCGTCGAGCAGCAGATGGACGCCCTTCTGCCGCATCAGCTTCCCGAAGTAGAGGACGAAACGGCCCAGTCCGGCGAGCCGGTCGCCGGCATCGGCGTCCGGAGCCCGCTCGGCCGGCCGGCCGGGATGGGGCGCCGCCGCGTCTCTGCGGAGCATGGCGATCAGGCCCGCGAGGTCGCCCCCGCCCGGGTGGAAGGCGTCGGTGTCGACCCCGGGCGGAACGACGTGCATCCGGTCGTGGAGGCCCTTCCCGAGCAGCTCCTCCGTCACCTCGACGATGTGGCCCGAGCCGGCGAAGAGCGCGCTGACCCCGGCGAGCGAGGGGACGGCCAGCGCCGCCAGCTGCGGGCGGCCGCGGATGGCGTACTCCAGCTCGGAGCCGTGGATCTTGACGGCGTGGGCCGTGCCGCCGGCGCAGGCCCGCGCCGCGACGGGACCGCCCATGAGGACGTGATTTGCGAGCACGAGGTCGGCCCGGCCGTCGTGGGCTTCGGCCACGGCCCGCGCATTGCGGTCGACGAAGAGCTCGAGCTCGCCGGCCGTCATGTCGGCGACGTGGCGCGCCTCGATGCCCTCGTAGCGGTCGAGCACGAACACCGGGAGGAGCGGCCCGACGTCGGGCCTCGTGACGCGCACGTTCGGGCCGAGCTCGAACCGCTCGGGCCTCGGCTCCTGGCACACCACGACGACGTCGTGCCCCAGCCTCCCCCACGCCCGTGCCACGTGCTGCGTGTAGATGTTCGAGCCGGTGCCCTCGAGCAGGTAGCCGTGCCACAGGACGAGCCGCACCGCCGCAACCTACCGGCCCGTCCGGCGGGCCGGACGCGACGGGAGGCCTCCTAGGTCAGGTGGAAGTACAGCGCGTGCAGGATCTCGACGACCGGGCTCGACCGGTGCACGGTGACGTCGGAGGGCGTGTCGATGAGCGCGTCGGAGTAGTTGAAGATGATCTTCACACCCGCGCGCACGAGCCGGTCGGCAGCCTCCTGGGCGGCCTCCTCGGGAACGGCGAGGACGCCCACGATCACGTTGCGGTCGCGGATGGCGCCCGGCAGGTCCGACATGTCCTGGATGAGCACGTCGCCCGAGTCGGTGCCGACCTTGGCCGGGTCGTTGTCGAAGACCCCGGCGATGTTGAAGCCGTGGTCCGCGAAGATGCTGGACTTCGAGATGGCCTGGCCGAGCGAGCCGGCGCCGATGAGGACGATGTTGTGCTGGCCGGACGTCCGCAGGATCTTGCGGATCTCGCCGATCAGGAAGTCGATGTTGTAGCCGACCCCGCGCTTGCCGAACTTGCCGAACCCGGACAGGTCGCGACGGATCTGCGTGGCGTTGATGTTGGTGTACTCGCCGATCTCCTGCGATGAGATCGAGTCCCGGCCCTGCTTCTTCGCCTGCGTCAGCACCTGCAGATAGCGCGAAAGCCGGGCGGCGACGCCTACGGTCAGGCGGTCCGAAGCCAACGAGGTCTCCTTCAGGGCGGGGGTTTGTAACACGTCACGATCAGTGTAGCCCCGTGGCTTTCGCTGCGGTGTCACACCGCCACGAACGTGGATTTCTAGGCGGTGCTTGTGGCGGCCGCGACCCGGCGGCGGAGCTCGCCGGCGTCGACGCGGTACTTGAACGCCTTGCGCCCCGCGACGAAGACGACCGGGATCTGCTCACGGAACTCGGCCTCGAGGTCGGGGTCGCCGGTGATGTCCACCGCGACGAGGTCGAAGCCCGCCTCGGCCCGCACCTCCTCGAGCACCGCGTAGGCCTCGTCGCACAGGTGGCAGCCGGCGGCCGTCATCATGCGCACCTCGACGCTCATGCGGCCGTCGCGTAGGCGTCGCGGGACAGGTAGTCGGGGTAGGCGAGCGGCGTGACGTACCGGGCGGCCGAGGCGATCATGGCCGCGTTGTCGGAGCAGAGCTCGGGCGGCGCCAGGGCCAGGCGCACGCCCAGCTCGTCGCAGCGGCGCGCCGCAGCGTCGCGAAGGGCGGAGTTCCGGGCCACGCCGCCGACGATCGCCAGTGTCCCGGCGCCCGTGGCCTCGACCGCCTCGGCCGCCCGCTCGACCAGGGCGCGAACGATCGCCGCCTGGTACGACGCGGCCAGATCGGCCGGCGTGCCGGCGCCGTCGCGGACGGCCCGAACGAGCGCCGTCTTGAGCCCGCTGAACGAGAAGTCATGGCCGGGGCGGCCGACCATCGCCGCCGGGAAGCGGTGCGCAGTGGCGTCGCCGTCCGCTGCGAGCAGCTCGAGCGCCGCGCCGCCCGGGTAGCCGAGGCCGAGGAGCCGGGCGCCCTTGTCGAACGCCTCGCCCGCCGCGTCGTCGAGGCTGCGGCCGATCACCGTCATCCCGTCTCGCGACTCCACGGACGCGAGCAGCGTGTGGCCGCCCGACGCCAGGAGCGCCAGGAACGGGGGCTCGAGCGGATCGGGCTCGAGGTAGAGGGCGGCGACGTGGCCGTGCAGGTGGTCGACGGGGACGAGCGGCAGGCGGCGCGCGAACGCCAGCGCCTTCGCGGCCGAGAGGCCGACGAGGAGCGCACCGATCAGGCCCGGCCCCTCGGTGACGGCCACCGACGAGATGTCGTCCAGGGTCACGCCCGCATCGGCGAGTGCGCGCTCCACGGCGGGCACGAGCAGCTCCAGATGCCGGCGCGACGCGACCTCCGGCACGACGCCGCCGTACGGCGCGTGCAGCGCCGCCTGCGAGCTGACGACGCTCGAGAGGACGACGCCCTCCGGCGACACAACCGCGGCGGCGGTCTCGTCGCACGACGTCTCGATCCCGAGGATCACACCGGAGGCTCCGCGTCCTTCCACATGATGAGCGCGTCCTCGCGGTTGTCCGTGTAGTAGCCGCGCCGGACCCCGGTCGTCACGAAGCCGAGCGACTCGTAGAGGTGGATCGCGACGGCGTTCGTCACGCGCACCTCGAGCGTGATAGCCGCGGTCGGGATCCTCGCCGGTGACCTCGAACAGCCGCTCGAGCAGCACGCGCGCAATGCCGCGTCCGCGCCACATCGGATCGACCGCGACGTTCATGACGTGCCACGCGTCGACGTACCGGGCGACGATCAGGTAGCCGAGCATGTCCTCGCCCTGGAACGCCCCCAGGCAGATCCCGCTCGGCTTGGCGAGCTCGCCGGCGAACATCGACCGCGACCACGGCGTCGGATAGCTCTCGCGCTCGAGCTCCTCGATCCGGTCGAGGTCGGCCGTCCGCAGGCGCCGCAGCTTGACCGCGGTCATCATGAGGCGGCCCTCGCTGCGAGTGCGCGGTCGGCGTCGGGAGCGCGGATGTAGAGCGGCTCCGGCGGGCCCGCCGTACCGGCGAGCGCCGCGTGATGCCGCGCCCACGGGACGTGAAGCGGCGAGTCGTCGGCCGGGATCTCGACGCCGTGCAGCCGGTCGCGGTAGCGGATCGCGCCGTCCCCGGCGCACACGGTGCCGGGAGCGAGGGCATCCGCGAGCGCCTCGGGCGCGATCGCCTGGACATCGAGCCCGGCGCCGGCGGCGAACACCTCGCCCCGGCGGGCGTCCACGCACGCCACGTCGACGCCGTCGCCGGCCCGGAGCGCATCGAGCGTCGAGACGCCCTTGACCGGGATTCCGAGGGCGAAGCCGAGGGCGCGGGCGGCCGCCAGGCCGATCCGAAGGCCGGTGAACGTTCCCGGCCCCGTGCCCGCGACGACCAGGTCGAGCTCGGCCGGCGTGACGCCGGCCTCGTCCATCAGCCGATCGACGTCGGCGAGGACGCGTTGGGCCGCAACCGAGCGGGCCCGCGTCGCCGATTCCGCCAGTGCGAGGCCATCCCGCCAGACGCACGCGGTGGCGATGTCCGTGGCCGTATCAAGCGAGAGAATCAGCAATCGCCGAGAGCAATCCTGGATGTTCGCTTCGCAACGAGATCAGCCTAGCATCGGCCTCCTGCAACCGCAGTTCGACGACGAGGCACGGTGCGGGCAGAACGCCGGCCCCCGGCTCCGGCCACTCGACGAAGCACACGGCACCGTCAAAGTACGGCTCGAGGTCGGCCCACTCCTCCGGCGACACGCCGGCCGAGCGGTAGAGGTCGAGGTGCGACACCGGAAACGCCCCGCCGGCGTAGCGATGACCGACCGTGAACGTCGGGCTGGTCACGAGATCCGTCACGCCGAGCGCGGCGCACGCGGCGCGCACGAACGCGGTCTTCCCCGCCCCCAGCTCGCCGACCACATCGACGACGTCCGGCGGCGCAAGCTGCCCGGCGACCGCCGCGGCGATCCGCTCGGTGGCGGCGAGGCTAGAAGAGACCCAGCTGGGCGTACTCGGGCTCAGGCTCGGGCTCGGCGATGCGCTCGACCGGGGCGCCGACGGCAATCGGCACCGGCGCGGGCGGCGCCTCGACGGGACCGGCGAGCAGCTCTGGCAGCCGTGCGAAGTCGCCCTCGAGCGTCGTCATCATCGCCGGGGTGTAGAGCGCCGCCGCGGGATGGAAGATCGGGTAGAGGACGAGATCGACGCCGCCGATCCGGCGCGGCTGCGGCCGGCCGTGAACGCGCGTGATGCCGTGGGGCTGGCCGGAGAGGAGCTTGGTCGCGAAGTTGCCGAGCGTGCAGACCACCTTCGGGCGGATGAGCTCGACCTGTGCGAAGAGATGCCCCTCGCACGCCTCGATCTCCTCGGGCTGCGGGTCGCGGTTCCCGGGCGGGCGGCACTTCAGCACGTTGGCGATGTAGACGTCCGGGCGCGAGAGCCCGATCGTCTGGAGCAGCCGCTCGAGCACCTTGCCGGCCTGGCCGACGAACGGCGCGCCCTGCTTGTCCTCGTGGAAGCCCGGCGCCTCGCCGACGAACATGAGGTCGGCATCCGGATGGCCCGTGCCGACCACGACCTGCGTGCGCGAGGCCGAGAGCGCGCACTTGGCACAGCCCCGCCACTCGTCCGCCAGTCGCTCGAGCTCTGCCGCGCGTGCGGGTGCGTCGCTCACGGATCGCATTCTGGCAAGCGGCCCGGACGGCTCGGGTGCAGATCGCGGATTCCCAATTCTCAGTGGCCGCAGCCGCAGCTTCCGCCGCAGCATCCGCCACCCGCCGCCGCCGACCGACGCCCCCACGGGGCGCGGGGTCGCAAACGACGAGAGGAGCTTCGTCACTGTCCCGCTGCCGCAGGCCGGGCAGTGGACATCGCCGGCGCTGGACGCCGACACGAGCTCCTCGAACGTGTCCGAGCAGTCGGCGCACAGGTACTCGTAGATGGGCATGGGCGTACTGTACCGCGCGGCCATGCAGACGATCGCGGAGGCAATCGCCGCCGAGCTGGCGGACTGGGAACGCCCGCCGGTTGTCGAGCGGGCGGTGCTCGGGACGGGCGATCCGGAGGAGATCGAGCGCCTCATCAGGGCCATCTCCCGGGAGGCGCTTCGTGCCGAGATCGTGGCATGCAGCTTCTACGAGGGCGGCGTCGGTTGCGTCTTCGGCCTCGAGCTCGCCGATGACCGCCAAGCGGTGGTGAAGGTGCACCCGGCGGGCGTGACCCGGCGTCGCCTCCGGGCCGTCGGCGATGTGCAGTTGCACCTCGCGCGTGCAGGGTTCCCGTGTCCCCTGCCGCTCGCGGACCCGGTCAGCATCGGGCGAACGTGGGCGACATTCGAGGAGCTGGTCGCACGCGGGTCGCACCGGGATGGCCACGAGCCGGTTGTTCGCCGGGCGATGGCGAGAACGCTCTGGTCGCTCGTCGACACCGCACGGCAGTTCGCCGCGGCCCGCGATCTCGGCCGCGACCTGCTGCGCGCCCTTCCGCCCGGTCGGCTCTGGCCGGAGCCGCACGATGCACGCTTCGACTTCGAGCGCACGGCCCGAGGTGCCGAGTGGATCGACGACATCGCTCGGAGCGCCCGCGAACGTCTCGCCGAGGCGGCCGGCGAGGTCGTGGTCGGCCACTCCGATTGGTCGGTCAAGAACTTCGCGTTTCACGGCGATCGCGTCGCTGCCGTGTACGACTGGGACAGCCTCGCGGTCGACGTCGAGCCGGTGTTCGTCGGTGAGGCCGTGCATGCGTTTCCGGCGACGTGGTACATCGAAACCGCCGTCGCGCCGACGCCCGAGGAGGCCGCAGCCTTCGTTCTGGAGTACGAGTCGGCGCGCGGCCGCTCATTCACTGCGGCCGAGATGGAAACAGTGCGGGCGGCCGCGGACTATGCGATGGCGTACTCCGCGCGGTGCGCCCACAGCGACGATCCCGAAGGCGTACTCGTCGGCCCCGGGACGACGCGCGATCTGTTGGCGCGCCACGGCCGAGTGCTGCCGTAACCTGCGCCGGAGTCGCATGCCAAGCCACACCGTGGTCATCGGCGCGGGTCGCGTGGGCAGCGTCGTCGCCGCGCGCCTGGGAGCGCAGGCGTACGGCCGCGGCGCGGAGGTGCCGCTCGACGGGGTGCGGCTCGTCTGCATCGCGACGCCCGACGGCGTCATCGCCGACGCCTGCCGGGCGATCGCTCCGCGCCTCACCCTCGAGACCGCCGTCGTCCACTTCTCGGGCGCGACGAGCGTGCACGCGCTCGACGCGGCCCCCGGGCCCAAGGCGTGCGTCCATCCCGTGCAGACGATCTGGCCGGAGCGCGGGCCCGACCAGCTCGAGGGTGCCTACGGCGCCGTCACCGGCGACTGGGAGCTCGGATCGAAGCTCGCTCGCGACCTCGGCCTCGAGCCGTTCCCGCTCGACGACGAGATGAAGGTGCTCTACCACGCCGCCATGGTCTTCGCCGGGAACTACCTCGTGACGATCACCCGGACGGCGGTCGACCTGCTGGAGCGCACGGGGCTCGATCGCGACCTGGCGCTGCGCGTGCTCGGCCCGCTCCAGCACCGCACGGTCGACGTGGCGGGCGGGAGCCCGACGGGCCCGATCAACCGCGGCGACGCCACGACGGTGGCCGCCCATCTGGAGGCGATCGGCCCCGAGCTGGCGCCGCTCTACCGGGCGCTCGGGCGGGCAACCCTGCCGCTCGTCGATCCCGCGTCCGCCGCAGCCGTTCGTGACCTTCTGTGACGACCGGCCTCGTCCCCACGATGGGCGCGCTCCACGACGGGCACCGCGCCCTCCTGCGCCAAGCGCGCTCGGAGTGTGACGTCGTCGTGATGAGCCTCTTCGTGAACCCGACCCAGTTCGGGCCTGGCGAGGATCTCGACCGCTACCCGCGCGACGAGGAGCGCGACAGGGCGATCGCCGCCGAGGAGGGCGTCGACCGGATCTTCGCGCCGACCGTCGAGGAGATGTACCCGGAAGGCTTCTCGACGTCGGTATCGGTCGGCGAACTGGGCGGCCGCTTCGAGGGCGTGTACCGGCCCGGCCACTTCGACGGCGTCGCGACCGTCGTCCTCAAGCTCTTCAACCACCTGCGGCCCGACCTCGCGTACTTCGGGCAGAAGGACGCCCAGCAGCTGGCCGTCATCCGGCGGATGACCGCCGACCTCGACCTCGGCGTCGAGATCCGAGCCGTCGAGACGGTGCGCGAGCCCGACGGGCTGGCGCTCGCGTCCCGAAACGTCTACCTCACCTCCGACGAGCGCCGCCGTGCGCCATCCCTGCACCGGGCCCTCGTCGCCCGCGACCCGGGCCTCGTCGAGGGCGACGTCGACTACCTTGCGGTGGTGGACGCGGACACGTTTCTCGAAGTCGAGCCGCGGCCGGGCGCCCTGGTGATCGGCGCGGCCCGGTTCGGATCGACGCGCCTCATCGATAACATCCGGATCGAGGACCGATGAAGGTCACGCTGCCTCAGCTGCGCGAGCTCAAGATCGCAGGCACGCCGATCGTGATGGTGACCGCCTACGACCTCCCCTCGGCGCGGATCGTCGACTCGGCCGGCGTCGACCTCGTGCTCGTCGGCGACTCGGCCGCGAACACCGTGCTCGGCCACGACCCGATCTCGACCGTCCGCGCGACCATGGACGAGCTCGTCATCCTGACCCGCGCGGTCAGCAGAGGCTGCGAGCACGCGATGGTGATCGGCGACCTGCCGTTCATGTCCTACCAGGTGTCCGACGAGGACGCCGTCCGGAACGCCGGCCGGTTCGTGAAGGACGCCGGCGCCGACTGTGTGAAGCTCGAGGGCTCCGGGACGTCGGTCGCCCGCGCCGCGGCCATCGTCGCCGCGGGGATCCCGGTGATGGGCCACATCGGGCTCACGCCGCAGACCGCGACGATGCTGGGCGGCCACAAGGCCCAGGGCCGCCAGTGGCACCACGCCAAGCGGCTCTACGACGACGCGCTCGCCCTCGAGGCCGCCGGGTGCTTCGGCATCGTCCTCGAGTGCGTGCCCGAGGCGGTCTCGACGGCGATCTCGAAGCGGCTCACGATCCCCACGATCGGGATCGGCTCCGGCGCCGGCACCGACGGGCAGGTGCTCGTGCTGCACGACCTGCTCGACATGCACGGCGCCGACACGTTCCAACCGAAGTTCGTGAAGCGCTTCGCCCATGTCGGCGACGCGATGCGCGACGGCGTGACCGCCTACGCCAATGAGGTTCGCGGGCGAACCTTCCCCGCTCCGGAGCACGCCTTCCCGATCGCACCGGAGGAGCTGTCGGCGTTCACGACGGCCGTCGAGGCGGGCTCCGCCGAGGACAACATCCTCGCCGACTGGTAGGGCGTGCCGGCCCGTGGGGACAGTCCCTGAACTTTTCGCGTCACACATCCGCGACGGCGCTGCGACGGGGCCGGCGCGGGGCCATCGGGGACGTGTCACGGTTGCGCCTCGGAATCGCCACGGCGACCATTCGGGGACTGTCCCCGCCGAGAACGGCGCGCGGCCCGGCCTAGAATGGCCGCCATGACACAGTTCCTCCACACCATGGTGCGAGTCACCGACCCGCCGAAGAGCCGGGCGTTCTACGAGGCGCTCGGGTTCACGTTCAGCCGCGAGATGGACATCGTCCGAAACGGCGAGAAGGAGGCCACCAACTACTTCTTCAGCCTCCCCGGCAGCGACAACGTCCTCGAGCTCACGTACAACCATGACGGTCGAACGTACGACGTCGGCACCGGCTACGGCCACATCGCGATCGGCGTCGACGATCTGGACGGGACGCTCGAGGCGCTCAAGGGACAGGGCATCGAGCCGGAGCGCCCGCCGTACACGGTGAGCGAGGGCGGCTCGCGGCTGTGCTTCGTCCGCGACCCGGATCAGTACCGGATCGAGATCATCGGGCGGAATTAGGCTGGCCACGGCCTGAGTGCGGCGGCCAGCGGCCGACCACCTCGATCGCTTCTCAGATCGTCTTCTGGCAGAAGACGCTCGTCTCGATCGAGCGCGGGGTCATGCTCGCGTAGTCGCCGAAGGCATCGCATCGCTCAAAGCCCTCGCGCAGATAGAAGGCAATGGCTTCGGCCTGATACCTGCCGGTCTCGAGCCGGAGAGTCGAGTAACCCGCCGTCCTGGCTTCTCGTTCCACGCGCCGCAGGACGCCCGCCGCGACACCCATCCGCCGAGCCGTCGGCCGCGTATACATCCGCTTGACTTCGGCGAAACCGTCGTAGAAGGCCACGCCGCCGCAGCCGACGGCAACGCCGTCAACTCGTGCGACGAAGAACCTCACGTTCCCGCCGAAGAGCTGCTCGAGCGACACCGCATGACGCTGCTCCGGCAGGTAGTTGCCCGCGAGCGTCATGTCCAGCTCGGCGATGAGCTGCCGAACCTCATCGGTGACGGCCGCCATGCGCTCAATGGTGAGGTTCATCATTCGCTCCTCACCACGACGTTCGCCATCACGACGACACCCATCGCCCCAGCCTACGCTGCCACCATGGCGGCCGTTCTGGTGACGGGCATGTCGGGCACGGGAAAGTCGACGGCGCTGGCCGAGCTTGCGCGCAGGGGCCACCGCGTAGTCGACACCGACTACGGCGACTGGTGTGAGGACGTGCCGCATCCGGAACGCGGCTCGGAGCGACTGTGGCGGGAGGATCGGATCGGCGCGCTCCTGGCCGAGCCCGTGGACGGCGCCCTGTTCGTGTCGGGCTGCGTCGCGAACCAGGTGAGCTTCTACGGGCGGTTCGACGCGATCGTGCTGCTGAGCGTGCCGGTGGACGTCCTGCTCGATCGCGTCGCCTCGCGCGAGACGAACGACTACGGGAAGACCGATGAGGAGCGGGCCCGCATCCTGAGTGACCTCCGCGCCGTCGAGCCGTTGCTGCGCGCCGGGGCGACCGCCGAGATCGATACCCGAAAGCCCGTGATCGCGGTTGCCGACCTGCTGGAATCGATCGCGACGAGATGCTGATCGTCCCAGCGACCACCGCCAGTGATATCGCCCTCGCCGCGGGCGTCTTCGACAAGGAGCTGCGCCCGGATGCGGTCGAGCGGTTCGCGTCCGAGCCGGGGCACCATCTGCTGCTCGCCATCGACGCGGATGCCGTCGTCGGCTTCGTGAGCGGCGTTGAGATGACGCACCCAGACAAGGGGACCGAGATGTTCCTGTACGAGCTCGGAGTGGATGCAGGAGCGCGAAACCGGGGTGTCGGGCGATCGCTGGTCGCCGCGTTGGCGGACATCGCCCGGGATCGCGGCTGTTACGGCATGTGGGTCCTCACCGACGACGAGAACCCGCCTGCGCTCCGCGCATATGCGGCGGCCGGTGGGGTCCGCGAACACCCCGACAACGTCCTCCTCAGCTGGACGTTCTCGGTCTGATCCCGATCAACCGACGAGCTCCCTGAACGCCAGCTCCCCACGGATCGCGTCGAAGTCCGAGTCCTCGGCCGCCTGCCGTCGCAGCTCCTCGGAGTGCTCGACCGCAAGCCGCAGGTGCTCGATGGCGTCCGACGTCCGCCCGGCGAGGCTCTCGCAGCAGGCGACGTTGTAGGCGAGATGCGGATACTCCGGATGCGCCTCGACCAGATCGCGGGCGCGGTCCGCGGCCTCCTCGTACCTGCCCGCCTCGTAGAGCGGGTGAAGCCCGGCCCAGACATCGTCGCGCTCGATGGCGTCGGACAGCGCGACCCACGGATGCCTGCGCGACTCGTAGACCGAGACGGTCGGCGGCGGGAACGCCGGGTCGGCGAAGGCTCCGAGCGGGACGGCGATCAGGTCGGGTGCGTTCCCGGTCGTGTAGAAGACCGTTCCGCCGCACACCGGGCAGAAGTGGAACCGCCGCTCCTCGCCGTCGTCGTCGGCAAGCCGGACGTACTCGGTGTGGTGGCCGGTGACGCGCACTCGTTCCGCCGGGAACCGCGCCTGCGCCCCGAAGGCGCTGCCGGTGCGCCGCTGGCACGCCAGGCAGTGGCAGACTGAGATCCGGATCGGATCGCCGTCCGCCTCCAGGCGAAGCTGCCCACAGCTACACGCGGCGTCTCGAGTCGCCATCGCCGTGCATCCTAGGCGCGGCGGTCAGCTCGTTCACAAGCGTGTAGACCTTCGCCTGCATGACGAGCGTCTCGGCGTCGATCACGCCCTCCAGCACGTGCATCGCGGAGTTCAGCCAGGCGTGCTCGGCGGCCTCCGACTCGAACGTGACCGACAGCAGCTGCACTCCGGTATCGCCGACGAAGCCGGTGCGGCCGCTGAACGCGAAGATCACGCTCGCGCCGTCGTCCGTGGTGATGACGCCGTGCGCGTCGGGGAGCATGGTCTCGTCGCTTCGCCGGCGCGGGTGGTTGACCCATCGGATCGAGCCGGCCAGACGCGGCCCGGTGGCCAGGCCGTCGCCCTCGCCGTATCCGGAGCCCTCCTCGCCGCCGTAGGGGCGCACGAGCGTGAACCCGCCCCGGTAGGTCAGCTCCATGTCACACAGCCAGTCGAGACGCACCTTGCATCATCTCCATCGACGGCGCCCGGTTCTGAGCCAACGTTTCACGGCCACCCGGGGAACTCCTCTGTCAGCCCGCAATCATCGCGGAGGCTCCGGCGCGCCCCGAGTTCCCTGTCGGGGCCGAGCCGGAGCCTCCACATGCGGCCAGGCCGAGGTCGTGCGCGTGGCTCACTCCCGTACGATCGGATCACGCCATTGAGCGCGGATTGACCGCCGGGGCGCCTATGTCACCCGGAACGACGTGTGCATCAGCGTCGGGTGGATGCCGCAGAAGATCGTGTACTTGCGCGCCGACAGCTTGACGGTCACGGTCACGGTGCGGCCCGCGCCGAGGTTCATTGACTTCGCCAGCACCTTGCCGGCCGTCCCGATGCGAATCCGGAAGTTGTGGGCGATGGTGGCGTGGTTTGTGATGTGGAACGTCACCGTGCCGTGCGGCACCGACGACACGCTCTTCGAGATCGCGAAGCTGCGCAGGCCGATGCTGACCGACGAGGCAGCCGTCGCGCTCGACGCGAAGGCGACCCACGCGCCGGCGGCGAGCACGAGCGTGACGAGCATGGCGGGCAGCACTCGAAGTCGCATGGCGGGCCATACGACGCCTGGGCGCAGGCGGATTCGACGTGTGTGAGCAGGATCACTCCCCGACCGCGTCGAGGATCGCGTCGATCACCCCGACCGTCAGCGGGTCGTCGGTGCACTCGGCGACGCGGCCCGCCTGACGGCGGCGCTC
Source organism: uncultured Actinomycetes bacterium (assembly GCA_963809325.1). Lineage (GTDB taxonomy): Bacteria > Actinomycetota > Thermoleophilia > Gaiellales > JAICJC01 > JAICJC01. The sequence continues at coordinate 681,674 of CAWEIZ010000008.1, read as the reverse complement.
CTCGTCGGTCTCGGACGGGTCAAGCCAGGCCCGGCACGAGATCTCGGTGATGTGGCCGAGCTGGGCGATCGTCATCGAGAAGCTCCCGCGCCGGTCGACCCGTCCCGGCCCGCCGGCGCGGCGGTACTCGCGGTCGAGCGCGCGAGCACGATCGGGGTCACGGCCCCAGAACTCGAACAGCACTCCCGAGAGCTCCTGGCCCGGGTCGGCGAGCCCGCAGTTCTCCCAGTCGATCACGCACGTCCCCCCGGCCGCGGTCGGGCGCAGATTGTCGGCCCACAGGTCGCGGTGGCAGGTGCGAAGCACGCGCGCCGGCTCGATCAGCGCCTCGAGCGCGACGAGGTCGTCCCGGATCGCCGCCATGTCGTCGGCGAACGGCGCGCCGGCCGCGGCGAGGTCGCTGATGAGGTCGTCCCAGACGCCGGCGCCGACCGGATCGGTGTACCACGGATCCTCCGGCCGCTGCCCCTCGTACTCGACCCGGTGCATGGCCGCCACGACGCGGCCGACCTCGGCGGGATCGAGCGTCCGATCGGGCGGGCCGATCTCAACCCACTCGTATGCCCGCACATGCACGCCCGCGATCACCGCGAACACGTCGCCGGTCTGCGTGCGAGCGACAGCCGGCACGGGGACGCCGGCGGCGTGCGCCGCGCTCTGGAAGTCGGCGTCCTCGCCGTCGAGCTCCTCGGGCACGCCGAAGGCCGTCTTCACCGCCCACAGGCCCCGCTCGGTCTCGAGCTGCCACACCTGGCCCTGCTCCCCACGCTCGACCCTCCCCGTCAGGCGGGGACGGCGGCCGAGGCCGTAGACGCGGGCGATCTCGTCGACGTCGTCCGGGCTGAGCACGCCCCGAGCGTACCGCTCCGCCCGACCGCGATTGCTACGGCGAGCGTGCCCGCGGCTCCCGCGAGGCCGAACGCCGCGACCGGCCCGGCCTGCGCGATGACGGCGCCGGCGGACGCCGACCCGAGCGCGGCGCCGACCGCAACCGCCGTCGCAAGCCAGGCCGACGCCTCGGTGAGGGTGCCGGCCGGCGCCACGTGGTCGACCATCGCATAGACGGTCGCATACGTCGGCGCGATCGCGGCGCCCGCGACGACGAGGAGCACGCCCAGGGCGAGCGGGCCGGGGGCGAGCGCGAGGGCGAGGTGCCCGGCCGCGAGCGCCGCCAGCACGGCCGCGAGCCCAGTCGGGGTCCTGGCGCCGCCGCCCAGCCGCGTCGCGGCCGCACCGCCGAGCAGCGAGCCGGCGCCCCAGAGGCCCAGGAGCGGCCCGGCCGCAGCGGCGGTCTGGCCGGTCGCGACAGCCACCTCGACGGCGCCGAAGACCACGCCCACCGCGACCAGGATGCCCGTGAGCGTGCGCATCCCCGGCGCGGCGAGCGCGCCGCCGCGACCCGCCGACCGCTCGGGGGCGGGGCGCCAGCCTCTCGACGCCGGCTGCCACGCGAACGCTCCGGTGGCGAGCAGCAGGCTGCCGGCCGCGGCCACGAGCGCGACGCGCGTCGACGCGGCCGCGGCGAGCCCAAGCGTGATCGGAGGGCCGGCGATCCAGGCGAACTCGGCGAGCGTCGCCTGGAGCGACACGGCCGTCCGCACCTGGCTCGGATCCTGCACCACCGCCGGCAGCGCGGCCCGAAGGCACGCCGCCACCGGCGGCGTGCACAGACCGAGTGCCGCGGCAAGGCCGGCGACGAGGCCGACGCCGGTACCGACGGGGAGCATGGCGATCGTGAGGAGCAGGACCGTCGATGCGCTCGCGGTCGCAAGCAGGACGCCGGTCTGGCCGCGCCGATCGGCGAGCCGTCCGATGACCGGGCCGCCGGCGCCGAGCGCCGCGGCGTACGCCGCCGACACGAGGCCGGCCGCGGCGACCGAGCCGGTCAGCCGGGCGGTGTGGACGAGCAGGGCGATGCTCAGCGTGGCCAGCGGAAGCTGGGCGAACGTCGAGGTGGCGAGGAGGCGGCGGGCGCTGCGGCTGGAGGTGATCGACTGCATACGGGCATGCTAGGGTCTACTGGTACAGAAACAAGATCCACTTTCATGGCTATGAATGAGTCCAGTCAGCCGACCGAGCTCCTCCTCTCGGTGTCGAAGGACGCCCCGGGGACGCTCGGATCGCAGATCGAGGGCCAGCTCCGCAGCCGGATCCGGGAGGGGGCGCTCCGAGCGGGCACCGCCCTCCCGTCGACCCGCGACCTGGCCCGCCAGCTCGGCATCTCGCGCCGGGTCGTCGTGGACGCCTACGGGCAGCTCACAGCCGAGGGGTACCTGAGCGTGCGCCAGGGCGCCCGGCCGCGTGTGGCCGCGCCGGCGGTCGGCACGAGCCCGGCGCCGGCCCGGCCCGTGCCCCGCACGGCGGAGCTCCGGTTCGACTTCCGGCCCAGCATGCCCGACGTGACGACGTTCCCGCGCGCCGTCTGGGCGCGCTGCCTGCGAAACGCGGCCACGGCGATCACCGACGCCGACCTGAGCTACGGCGATCCATGCGGCGTCGAGGCGCTCCGCTCCGCGCTCGCCGACTATCTGGGGCGGGTGCGCGGGGTCGTCGCCGCCACGGAGAACGTCGTCATCACGAGCGGCTACACGCAGGCGCTCGCGGTCGTCTGCCGCGCCCTGGCCCAGTCGGGTGCACGCCGGATCGCGCTCGAGTCGCCGGCCGATCCGGAGTACGGCATGATCGCGGCCCGCGCCGGTCTCGAACCCGTGCCGGTGGCGGTCGACGCGGACGGCATCCGGGTCGATCTGCTGAACGCCGCGAACGTCGACGCCGTCGTCGTCACCCCCGCCCATCAGCACCCGACCGGCGCGGTGCTCTCGAGCGCGCGCCGGACCGACCTCGTCGCATGGCTTCGCGCCCGCGAGGCGATCGCCGTCGAGGACGACTACGACGCCGAGTACCGCTACGACCGGGCGGCGGTCGGGGCCGTGCAGGGCCTCGAGCCCGACCGGGTCGTCTACGCCGGCTCGGCCAGCAAGACCCTGGCCCCGGCGCTCCGGCTCGGATGGCTCGTCGTGCCGTCAGCGCTGCTCGGCGCCGTCCGTGACGAGAAGCTCCTCACCGATCGGGGCACCGCCCGGATCGAGCAGCTCGCCTTCACCGACTTCCTGACGTCGGGCCACCTCGACCGGCACCTGCGCCGGATGCGCCTGCGCTACGGCGCCCGCCGCGAGGCGCTCGTCACGGCCCTGGCCGACGCCCTCCCCGAGGCGACGGTCCACGGGATCGCCGCCGGCCTTCACCTGACCGTCGAGCTGCCGCCGGGCGACGACGAACGGGCCATCCGCGCGGAGGCGCTCGAGCGCCGGATCGCACTGAGCACGATGTCGGACTACGGCGAGCGTTCCGGGCCGCCCACGCTCATGCTCGGCTACGGCCACCTGCCCGAGCCCGCGGTGCGGCCGGGCGTCCGCGAGCTGGCAAACGCGATCCACGCAGCCCGCGAGGAACGCCGGATCGGCGGTTGACATCAGAACTACCGCCCGGATGATGAATCGGGGTGGGGAAGCTTCAACACCTGGCAGCCGCCACGGCCACGGCCCTCGTCGCGACGACCGTCGCGGCGACCCCGGCGCTGGCCGGCTTCCTGCCGAACGGCGACTTCGAGCGCGGCGGCGGCTCGCTGGCCGGCTGGAGCGGCGACGGCGGCGCGCTGTCGCTGCGGGCCGACGGGCGCGGAGGCGGCCACGCGGCCAGGGTCGGGCGCAGGCCGGGGAACCCCGCCTACACGATCCGCGCCACCCTCAACCCCGCGTTCTCCGTGGCCGGCCGGATCTACCAGGGCCGGGGCTACGTCCGATCCGGGACGCCCGGGCGGCGTGTGTGCCTGAAGCTGCTCGAGATCACGCCGGCCGGCGCGACGGTCGCCACCCGATCCGGCTGCCGGACGGCGACACGCCGCTGGCGCGCGTTTCCGCAGGTGCGCTACCGGGCCAGGACGAGCGGCAACCGGATCGCGCTTCGAGTCGTGCAGCCCGCGCCGTCCCGACCGGGCGACAGCTTCCAGGTCGACGACGTGTCGCTCGTCGCCGTCTCGGGCGACGGACAGGTGCCGGCGACGCCTGGCGGCCTCACGGCCCAGGCGACGTCGAACACCAGCGTCGCGCTCGATTGGCACGCTTCCTCCGACAACGAGGGCGTCGCCGCCTACACGATCTACCGGCGGGGCATCCCGATCGCGATCGTGAGCGGCACGCGCACCGACTACACCGCCACCACGCTCCCCGGCACGACGGCGGCCTACGCGGTGGACGCGGTCGACGAGTCGGGGAACCGCTCGGAGCGCTCGCGCGCGGTGACGGTCACGACGCCCTCGCCGGGCGGGACCCTGATCGCGGCCGCCGGCGACATCGCGTGCGACCCCACCGACGCCGGCTTCAACGGCGGCAACGGCACCGCCACGGTCTGCGCGCAGAAGGCGACTTCCGACCTGATCCTCGCCACTCCGGCGATCTCGGCGGTGCTCAGCCTGGGCGACAACCAGTACGGCTGCGGCGGCTACCAGCCGTTCCTCCAGTCGTTCGACCCGTCATGGGGCCGCTTCCTGTCGAAGATCCACCCGGTGGCCGGAAACCACGAGTACCAGACCAGCGGCGGCACCGACTGCGCGCCCGATGCGGCCGGGTACTTCCGCTACTTCGGCGCAGCGGCCGGCAACGCACAGGCGGACTCCGCCTGGAACGCCGGGGCGTGGCGCATGATCGCGCTGAACGGCGAGTGCGGCGACGTGGGCGGCTGCGACGCCGCCTCCCCGCAGGGCCAGTTCCTGCGTAGCCATCTCGGCAGCGGCAAGTGCACGCTCGCCTACTGGCACGAGCCGTACTACAACGGGGCGTCCCGCGTCTCGGACTATCGCTACTTCTGGCAGACGCTCTACGCGGCGGGGGCCGACATCGTCCTGAACGGGCACGTCCACGCGTACGCCCGGTTCGCGCCGCAGGACCCGGACGGGAACGTGAACGCCTCGCGCGGCATCCGCCAGTTCATCGTGGGCACAGGCGGCAAGAGCCTGGGCTCGCCGTCCGGGTCGGCGAACGTCGAGCTCGCCGCGAGCCGCTTCGGCGTGCTCGAGCTGCGCCTGCACGCGACGAGCTACGACTGGCAGTTCGTCGCGGTCAACGGTTCGGTCGTCGACTCGGGCTCTGCTCCCTGCCACTGAGCGGGCGCGGCGTGAGAGGGTTCCGCCGATGAGCGAGACGCTCGAGACGACCGGCCCCGGAGCGGTCGATCCACGCGCCGAGCAGCGGATGGTGCCGATGCGCGACGGCGTCACGCTGGCGACCGACGTCTACCTGCCGGACGGCGGCGGGCCCCGGCCCGCGGTGCTGGTGCGGCTGCCGTACGACAAGAACGGCCGGTACTGCTGGATGCCGCAGATCGCGCGGCATTTCACCGACCGCGGGTACGCGTTCCTCGTCCAGGACGTGCGTGGCAAGTTCCGCTCGGGCGGCGAGGTGAACGCGTTCGTCCACGAGATCGACGACGGCTACGACACGCTCCAGTGGATCACCGAGCAGCCGTGGTCGGACGGGACCGTCGGGATGTGGGGCGACTCCTACTACGGGTTCGTGCAGTGGACGGCCGTCGCCTCCGGGCATCCGGCCCTGCGGGCGATCGTGCCGCGCGTGACCGTCGCCGACCTCTTCGACTGGCTCGCGGGCGTGACGCCGCTCTACGGCGCGCACTACCTGGCGCAGTACTGGTCAGACTCGCTCACCCACCACTGGACGCCCGACTGGACGCACCGGCCGCTGTGCGAGCTCTTCGACGAGGGGTTCGCGGCGATCGGGTCGCGCTCCATCGCGTTCGACCGCCTCCTCGCCGAGGAGCGCGGGCAGGCCGGCGTCGACCTCTACGCGAACGGCCACCCGTTCGACCGCCTGCGGATCCCGACCCTGCACGGCGTTGGCTGGTTCGACAACATCACGCCGCCCCACATGCTCGACTACGAGCGCCTCATGGCCGATCCCGAAGCCGCGCCGTACCAGTACCTGCATGCCGGCTCGACGGACCACGAGAACTACCGGTTCGAGGACGTGCCCGTGGCCGAGGCCGACGACCACGCGACGAACGACGACGCACTCGAGCGGATGCTCCCCCGCTACCTCGAGCCCGCGCTCGACTTCTTCGACGCGTTCCTCGCGGGTCGCAGCGACCCGGCGTCCGTGCCGCGCGTTCGCTGGCATCTCGGAAACGACGGCTGGCACAAGTCGGCGTCGTGGCCGCCGCCGGGCGCGCGTGAGTCGCGCCTCTACCTGTCGGCGGAAGGCGGCCTCGGCGCAGAGCCGGGTGCCGCCGGCGACGGTGGCCTGGCTGCACGACCCGGAGAACCTCGTCCCGTCGACGATCGTCGACCCGTTCTCGTTCCTGTTCGAGTACCCGGACGAGGGCGAGGTCGCGGCCAGACCCGACGTCGCCGTGTTCACGGGCGAGCCGCTCGCCGAGCCGCTGACGCTCGCCGGCCGGGTGGTCGCCCATCTTCGGGTGGGAACCGACGGGCCGTCGATGTGCGTGCACGTGAAGCTCGTGGACGTGGCCCCTGACGGGGCATCTCACATCCTGCTCTACGGCCAGGAGCTCGTCGAGCACCCGGACGACTCGGCGCCGGTGCCGGTCTATCTCGGGCACACCGGCCACCGGGTCCTCCCCGGCCACCGCCTGCGGCTTCAGATCGCCTCGAGCGACTACCCGCTGTACGTCCCCCACCCCGGCACATCCGAGAGCCCCTGGTTCGCAGTCGAGACGGCGGTGAACCACCAGCACGTCCTGACCGGCGGGGCGACGCCGTCGCACGTGAGCTTCACCGTCCTCGGGTCGTCCAGCTGACGTACCGGGTGCCGGACGCGAGCGCATATCTGCGCTCCTTCTCGCCGTCTGGATCTGCGGGTACAATGGTACGCATGAGTTCGGACTCGCACGCGTGAGCGCGTCGTCCGAGACTGAGACCGCTGCCGGTGCAGCTGTTGGCCTCGCGACCAGGATGGCGAGCGCATGGCTCGATGTCACGTCCCATGCGTTCTCCGTCGGAGCGCAGTACTGGCAGGGCGCGATCGCACGGGGGGCGACCCCCGCCGACGTCCTGGACGACGCATACACGTGGATGCGCCTCACCCAGAACCGCTCCGACCCGACCTGGGGCTCGCCGAGCACGGTGCTGACCGAGAGCCCGGTCGCACGGCTGCGTGACTTCTCGCCCGAGGGCGCCTCGGCGCCCGTGCCGACGCTGATCCTGCCGCCCCAGGCGGGGCACCACTCCTGCATCGTCGACTTCAACCCCCACCAGAGCCAGGTCGGCGTGGGCCTCGACAACGGCCTCGACCGCATGTTCGTGCTCGAGTGGCTCGAGGCGACGCCTGCCACGGCCCACTGCTCGGTGGAGGAGTACGTTGGGGCCGTCCGCGATGCGGTCGAGCACATCGGTGGGCCCGTGCACCTGATCGGCGACTGCCAGGGCGGCTGGCTTGCAGCCATCTACGCCGCGCTCGAGCCGAGCTCGGTGGCGACCCTGACGGTGGGAGCGTCGCCGATCGACTTCAGTGCCGGCGAGGGGCCGCTGAACGACTACGTCGCGCTGATGTCGAACCTGCACGTGTCGCCGTACGAGGCGATGGTCGACGCCGGCGGTGGGCTGCTGCGGGGAGAGGCGATGCTGGCCGGGTTCATCGCGCTCGCTCCCGAGGAGGAGGGCAAGAAGCACCTCGACCTGCTGCTGGAGATGCACGACCCCGACTTCGTGCGCCGCTACGCCGAGTTCGAGGACTGGTTCAAGTACACCCAGGACATCTCCGGAGCCTTCTACCTGTGGATCGTGGAGCACCTGTTCACGGGCAACGAGCTGGTCGCCGGCACGCTCGAGGTCAACGGTGAGCGGGTTGATTTAGGGGCCATCACGTGCCCGGTCACGATCCTGGCCGGCTCGCGCGATCACATCACGCCGCCCCCGCAGGCCTTCGCACTCGCCCAGCATGTCGGGACGGCGCCCGAGGCGATCCGCTGCGAGCTGGTCGACGCCGGCCATCTGGGCCTGTTCATGAGCCGCCGCGCGCTTCGCGAGCACTGGGCACCGCTGCTGGCGGAGCTCGCCCGCGGCGGATGAGCGACCGGCGCGCCTACCTCGTCACCGGGGCGGCGAGCGGGATCGGGCGGGCGATTGCGGCGAGGCTCGTCGACGACGGGCACGCCGTGCTCTCCGTCGACCGCGCTCCCGATCCCGAAGGCCCCGGCCGGCCGTTCGCGGCCGATCTCACCCTCCGTGAGCCCAACCGGGCGGCCGTCGATGAGGCGGTGTCGGCGTTCGGCAGGCTCGACGGGGTGGTGGCATGTGCGGGCTTTCAGGTCGTCTCGCCCGTGCAGGAGTTCCCGGAGGACCGCTGGGACGACCTGATCGGCGTGCTCCTGACCAGTCCGTTCCTGCTCGCCCGCTACGCCTGGCCGGCCCTGGTCGCGAGCGACGACGGCCGCTTCGTGGCGATCGCATCGGTGCACGGGCTGGTCGCGTCGGCATTCAAGTCCGCCTATGTCAGCGCCAAGCACGGAGTGCTCGGCCTGGTCAAGACGCTGGCCCTGGAGGGTGCGCCGCACGGCATCGTCAGCGTGGCGGTGTGTCCGGGGTACGTGCGCACGCCCCTGGTGGAACGCCAGATCTCAGACCAGGCCCGGGCACACGGGATCCCGGCTGCGGAGGTGCTCGAGCGGATCCTCCTCACCCGCCAGGCCCGCAAGGAGCTGATCGAGCCGGCCGACGTGGCCGAGACGGTGGCCTTCGTGATCGGCCCCGGCGGCCGCTCGTACACGGGCTCCCAGCTGGTGATGGGAAACGGCTGGACCGCCAGCTGAGCCGCGTCCGCGTCGCGCCGGCCCACCGATATACTCGAACCGATCAAGGAGGTCAGCGATGAGTGGACGCCTCGACGGTCAGGTCGCCCTCGTGACCGGCGGCGCTCGTGGGATCGGGCTCGCGATCTCCCACCGCCTCCTGGAGCAGGGGGCGACGGTTGCCGCCGGATACTCGCGGGACGACGTGCACGCGCGGGCATTGCTCGACGCGAACCCCGGCCGCGTCTCGATCCATCAGGGGAACATCGGGGTCGTGGAGGACTGCAACCGCGTGGTCGCCGAGGTGACCGAACGCCACGGCAAGATCGACATCCTGGTCAACAACGCCGGCATCACCGCCGACCACACGGCGCGCAAGATGGACCCGGACGAGTGGGACAGGGTGGTACGGGTCAACCTGAGCGGGGCGTTCTACCTGACGCACGCGGTGCTGAACCCGATGATCGAGCGCGGGTACGGACGGATCGTCAACATCAGCTCCGTCATTGGTGAGACCGGGAACATCGGCCAGGCGAACTACTCGGCCGCCAAGTCCGGCCTCTTCGGGTTGACGAAGACGCTGGCGCTCGAGACCGCCCGGCGGGGCATCACCGTGAACTGCGTCGCACCCGGCTTCATCGCGACGGACATGGTGATGGCGGTGCCCGAGGACGCCCTGGCGAAGGTGATCGGCCACATCCCGGTCGGGCGCCTGGGCGAGCCGGAGGAGGTGGCGCGGGTGGTCGACTTCCTGGTCGACCCGGACGCCGGCTACATCACCGGCTCGGTCGTGGATGTGAACGGGGGACTGAACATGTGACCGGTGAGCAGCCGGACGAAGGACACGGGTTCGGCGGCAGTTTCGGCTTCGACGAGGCGCTGCGAGAACTGGGCGAGGCGCTCGCGACCCACCCACAGGCGGCGGAGGCTGTGTGGATGCGGTTCGCGAGCGACTGCATGTCCGCGGGGGCGGCGACCATGGCGCACGCCCTCGGCGCCGAGGGCGGCGACGCGGTGGTCACCCCGGCGCGCACCGATCGTCGGTTCAGGGATCCGTCGTGGCAGCAGAACCCGGTCTACTTCGGCCTGCAGCAGGGCTATCTGCTCTGGTCGCGGTTCATGCGCGACCTGGTCGATGCAGCCGACCTCGACCGCCCGACCGCGCGGAAGGCGCACCTCGCCGTGGACGCGATGATCGACGCACTCGCGCCGACCAACACGCTCCTTGGCAATCCCGCGGCTCTGCGGAAGGCGGTCGAGACCGGCGGTGAGAGCGTCACCCGGGGGATGGAGCGGTTCGTCGACGATCTCGTCACGAACGAGGGCCGACCGAGCCAGGTGGATCTGTCGCGGTTCGAGCTCGGCCGCGACCTGGCCGCGACACCAGGCGAAGTGGTCTTCCGAAACGACCTGATCGAGCTGATCCAGTACGCGCCCAGCACGCGGACGGTGCACGCGGTGCCGCTCCTCTTGAGTCCGCCGTGGATCAACAAGTACTACGTCCTCGACCTCTCGCCCGGCCGCAGCTTCGTCGAGTGGGCGGTGGCCCGCGGCCACACGGTGTTCGCGATCAGCTACGTCAACCCCGGCTCGGAGCACCGCGACTCGGGGCTCGACGACTACCTCGGGGACGGCCTCTTGACGGCGCTCGACGTGGTGTGCGCGATCACGGGTGCCGAGCAGGTCAACGTCGGCGGGCTGTGCCTGGGCGGGACGCTCGCCGGTGCTGCCGCGGCCTACCTGGTGGCGGCTGGCGATGGCCGGGTGCGATCGCTGACGCTGCTCAACACCCTGCTCGACTTCCGCGAGCCGGGTGTGCTCGGCGCGTTCGCCGACGACGAATCGGTCGACGCGGCCGAGGACATGATGCGCGAGAAGGGCTACCTGGACGCCAGCGCGATGGCGGACACCTTCTCCGCCCTGCGCGCCAACGACCTCATCTGGAACTACGTCGCCAGCGGCTGGCTGATGGGCGAGCCGCCGTCCGACTTCGACCTGCTCGCCTGGAACGCCGACGCGACCCGGATGCCCGCGCGCATGCACGGCGAGTACCTGCGCGAGTGCTACATCGAGAACCGGCTCGCGCGGGGGACGATGCGGCTCCTCGGCCGCCGGATCCGCCTCGACCTGGTGGCTGTGGACGTCTACTACGTCTCCGCGCAGGACGACCACATCACGCCGTGGAAGGGCTGCTACGCGTCGTCGCGGCTGTTCCCGGGAGACGTCCGGTTCGTCCTCACGTCGTCCGGCCACATCGCCGGCGTCGTCAACCCGCCGGGAGGGAAGCGGACCCACCGCACCGACGGCGGCGACACGGCGGACCCCGACGAGTGGTTCGAGCGTGCGTCCGTGCACCAGGACACGTGGTGGAAGGACTGGGCGCGCTGGATGCGGCCGCACTCCGGCCGGCGACGCGCGCCGCCCGCGATGGGAAACGACGACTATCCCCCGCTCTGCCCGGCCCCCGGGAAGTACGTGCTCCAGCGGTAGATTGCCGCTTGACGTTCCGCGCATTGCGTACTATACTTACCATGTACCCCAATGGAGGAGCGTCTCATGTCCACCTATCTCGACCTTTCGAAGACGTACCAGGAGCAGTTGCTCGGCATGATCGAGCAGAGCCAGAAGCTGACCGTTGACAGCGTGTCGGCCTGGGCGAAGGCCGCACAGCCGCTGGCCAAGGCGGCCCCGGCCACGCCCGCCGTGGAAGGCGCCGTCTCGCCCAAGGAGCTGCTCGACAACTCCTACAGCTTCGCCACGAAGCTGCTTCACGCTCAGCACGAGTACATGTCGGCCGTGCTGGCCGCCGCGGAGCCGGTCGTCCCCAAGGCGACGCCGGCTGCGAAGCCAGCTGCGAAGTAGGCGCGCGGAACCGTCGGGCGGGTGTCGGCAAGCTACGCTGCCGACACCCGTGTCCGACTCTGATCCGTTCGATCCGTGGAAGGCTCCAGATCGAGGCCTTCGGGCGCTATCTGAAGGCGCAGCGCCAGTTCTCCGACCTGTCGCTGCGCGAGCTCGGACGGATGACGAACCTGTCCAACGCCTACCTGTCGCAGCTCGAGCGCGGCCTGCACGAGCCGTCGCTCCGCGTCATGCGAGCGCTTGCCGACGCCCTCGGCATCCCGCTCGAGCAGCTCCTCATGCACACGGGGCTGTCCGCCGACGGTGCGGCCGCGGAGCCGCGGGCGACCGAGGGTGCCATCCTGGCCGACCCCGCGCTGAGCGATGCGCAGAAGGACGCGTTGCTGGCCGTGTACCGAAGCTACGCCGCGGAGGGCGAGTCCGGGGCCGGACCCGAGCCTGAGGGAGGTTCTCCATGAACGACGCTGTCGTCGTCGCTGCCCGCCGCACCGCCGTCGGGAAGTTCGGCGGCTCGCTGGCCGCAATCCCCGCCAGCGGGCTCGGCGCAAGGGTGATCGCCGCCCTGATCGAGGAAACCGGGATCGAGCCGAGCGAGGTCGACGAGGTCATCATGGGGCAGGTGCTCGCGGCAGCCGCCGGCCAGAACCCCGCCCGGCAGGCGTCCATCGAGGCCGGGCTGCCCCAGGAGGTGCCGGCGCTCACGATCAACAAGGTGTGCGGCAGCGGCCTCAAGGCGGTCGGGCTGGCGGCGCAGGCGATCCGCTGCGGCGACGCCGCGACCGTGCTGGCAGGTGGCCAGGAGAACATGAGCATGGCGCCGCACGCGCTCGTGGGCTCCCGCGAGGGCCGCCGAATGGGCGATTGGCCCCTGGTGGACACGATGATCCGCGACGGGCTTTGGGACGCGTTCAACGACGTCCATATGGGCAACACCGCCGAGAACGTGTCCGACCAGTTCGGTGTCTCGCGCGAGGACCAGGACGCGTTCGCCGCGGCGTCGCAGCAGAAGTCCGTCGCCGCGATCGCCGAGGGTCGGCTTCGCGACCAGATCGTCCCGGTCGAGATCCCTCAGCGCAAGGGCCCGCCGATCGTCTTCGACGTCGACGAGTTCCCCCGTGCCGGCACGACCGCGGAGGCGCTCGGGCAGCTGCGGCCGGCCTTCGCCAAGGAGGGCACGGTCACCGCGGGCAATGCCTCCGGCCTGAACGACGGCGCCGCCGCGTGTGTGGTCATGTCGGCCGACGAGGCGAACCGGCGCGAGCTGGCGCCGCTGGGAAGAATCGTAGCGTTCGCAAGCGCCGGGGTGGATCCGCGGATCATGGGCACCGGGCCGATTCCGGCGACGCGCAGGTGTCTCGAGAGGGCCGGCTGGACGGCCGCGGATCTCGACCTGATCGAGGCCAACGAGGCCTTCGCCGCCCAGGCGATCTGCGTGAACCGCGAGCTGGGCTGGGACACCGACAAGGTCAACGTGAACGGCGGTGCGATTGCCCTCGGCCATCCGATCGGCGCGTCGGGTGCGCGCATCCTGGTCGACCTGCTGCACGAGATGCGCCGGCGGGACGCCCGCCGCGGCCTGGCCACGCTGTGCATCGGCGGCGGTCAGGGAGTCGCGCTGGCCGTCGAGCGCGGCGTGTGACCGCCCGACTCCGCCGGCGCGTCCCGTAAGGACTAGGAGCGCCGCGAGTCGAGCGTCTGGATGAGCTCGGCGTATCGCTGGAGGTGGCGGTCGGTGAGCATGTGCCGAGTCGCGAACCGGCGGGCGTTGGCTCCGAGCCGCCGGGCTTCGGACGGCGCACGCAGCAGTCCGTCCACCGCCGCGGCGAACTCGGTCAGGTCGGTCGGGTCGTCGACCAGGACGCCGTACTGCGGGCCGCGGATCTGGTCGACGATGCCGCCCACGGCGCTGGCGACGACGGCCCTGCCCTTCCACATCGCCTCCGCGACCGTCAGCCCGAACCCCTCGGCGAGGCTCTTCTGGCAGACAACCGATGCGTGGCGCTGCAGCGCGTTCGTGATCACGGCATTCTCGTCGTGGTCGACCATCGGGAGCAGGGCCAGGTGGACGTGACGACGGACGGGGGCCGGAAGCGCCTCCCACTGGATCCGGCATTCCGCGAACACCTGGGCAGCCTCGGGGTCGTCCTCCACGCCATCCGCCTTGGGACCGGCGAGGACCAGGTGCGCCCCGAGGCTCGCGTCGAAGCCCTCGGCAAACCCGGCCATGACGCCCGCCATGTCCTTCATCCGATCCCACCGTGAGATCTGGACCACCAGCGGCGCGTCCCGAGGTGGCGGCTCCCCCTCCCGCACAACAGTTGCTCGGTGCCGAACCACGCCCTGGCGTCCGTTCGCGCGTCGAAACCTCACTGTCGTCGCCCGGTGGGGCCCATCGATCAGCCCGGCGGCGCGGAGCATTCCGCGCACCTGGGCCCCGGCCAAGTGCATGTTCTTGGTCGAGAACGGGGTGATCGACGGCAGGATCACGTGGAGCCGATCGATGTCCACCCACTCGGGGGCGAAACGCAGGCTGGAGAAGACGAAGGCGTCGACGTCCTCGAGGTGCGGCCGCAGGAACCGCCACGAACGCTCCGTCCATTCGTTCGACTGGTCCGATCCGACGTGGCACCGCCAGACGATCGTCGCGCCGAGCCGCCGAAATGCCGGAGCGAGGCCGGCAGTCTGCGGATCGTGCAGGATGACGATGTCGCCCGGCCGGACCAGCCGGTCGAGATCGCGAGCATTCGCGCGCAACGTCCGTTCGTACGCCTCAGCCTCGGCGGCGCCCAGCGGCCCGCCGTCGCCCGATGACCCGTACAGGCCGTTGTGGATCCGCTTGGTGACGGCGAAGAACGCCGGGTCTCCCTCGACCACGAACCATCGGGTCGCGACGCCGCCGCCGCGAGCGTAGCCCAGGAGCGTCTCGAGCAGCTCGGCGACGCCGCCGCCGGCCGCCGTCGAGTTGACATTGACGACTGTGCGAGAGCCGAGCACCCGGGTGGCGCCGCGGATCGCCTCGGCCAGCTCGTGCATCCGCGCCGGGCCGATCACAGGCGCAAGACGAGCCGGGTTCATCGGCCGTATGGGCACCTCGCGGAAGGGCACGGCAACCTGGCGCTACCGCTCGTGGGCGAGCGCGTGCTCGGGATCGAACGCAGCCTGGCCTGGGAAGGTGCAGCATCCGACCTCGGGTCCTCGTCTCGCCACCGTTTTACTCTCTCAAATGGGCGGCGTGCGGTCAACGCCGGTTCACCACTCCGTCACGGCGTGCGGAGGCCGGCTTCGAGCTTGTAGAGCAGGTCGAACAGCGTCCGCGCCTCGTCATCGGAGAGGGCGGAGAACCATCCGACAACGGTGCGCTGGTCGTCCGCCGAGCGCCCCCGCCAGTACGCGCGGCTCTTCTCGGTCACGATCAGCCGGCGTGCGCGGGCATCGTCCTCGTCGGGCTCGACGCGCAGGAACCCCTTGCGCTCGAGGGCGCGCGCCACCTGCTTCACGTTCTGGCGGGTCGTGCCCAGCACGGCCGCGGCCTGCGAGAGCGAGGGGCCGGAGAGCGCCCCGGCCACGCTGATCAGCGCGGCCTGCTGGGTCGTCAGCCCGTCCGCGCGGAGCAGCTCGTCCATCATCGTGCGCATCGTCTGGGCAACGACCCCGATCAGGCGGAAGGTGCGGACGCGGGTCGCTCCGCTCTCACCGAGCGCTGCGGCCTCGGCCTCCCCCAGTCCCATCGAACGCCACGCACGGCTTGACATAGGGAATATATTACCTAAACTGTCCGGCGAGGTGATCTGCCTCCTTCCCAACTGCTGCTTCCTGTCCGAGGTGACCCGGATGCTCGAGATCCGCTCGGCCCTGGTCGAGCGGGGAGCGAACGTCGTGGTGGCGACGCACGGCGGGCCGTTCCACCCCGTGCTCGACGCCGCCGGCGTGCCGCACGACGTCATCGGCGACGGGGTCTCTCCCGCTCGCGCTGCGGAGTTTGTCCGCAGCCTCCCCGGCATCGGGCCGCCCGACCAGAGCATGTGGAGCGACGCCGAGCTTCTGGCCTGGACGGCCGCCGAGGTGGACTACTTCCGCCGCCGGGGGATCTCGGCAGTCGTCACCGGGTGGACGCTGCCCGCGCTCCTCTCGACACGGGTCGCGGGCCTCCCGCTCGTCACCGAGCACGCGGGATCGTGGGTGCCGCCGGTGTTCGAGCGCGGCCTGCTCCCGGCCCCGCTCGACCCCGTCGGGATCCCGTTCGAGCGCTGGCTCCCGCGCCCGCTGGTGCGGCGCATGTTCAACGCCGGCGTCGCCGGCCTCTCGATCTACATCGCCGGGTTCAACCGGGCGGCCGACGAGCTCGGCGTGGCAGGCGTCCCGAGCTTCGCCGCGCTCCTGCTCGGCGACCTGACGCTCCTCACCGACGTCCCGGCGGTCCTCGGCGTCTCCGCGCCGGACGTCGAGGCGTGGAGGCCGAGCGACCGCTACCGCCCCGAGACCCGGATCCGCTACGCCGGCCCGATCTACGCACGTCTCCCCCTGACGCTGCCCGAGCGGGTCGAGCGGTTCCTCGCGTCGCCCGGGCCCGTCGTCTACGTCGCGATCACCTCGACGGGGCCGGAGCTCGTCCGCCAGGCCGCCGGTGCGGCCCTGCAGACGGGAGCGCGGGTGCTCGTCGCGGGGACGACGCACGAGCTCGCCGACCTCGAGGGACCCCGGACGCTTGTGGAGCCGATCCTCCCCAGCCACCTCGTCATGCCGCGCGTCGACGCCGCCGTGATCGCCGGCGGGCAGGGGAGCGTCCAGACGGCGCTCGCGTCCGGGACACCGTTCGTCGGGATCCCGCTCCAGCCCGAGCAGCACCTGAACGTCCACCTGGCCGAGCGGGCCGGCGCGGCGCGGCTCGTGCCTCCGAACGAGGCTGGGTCGGCGAGGCTGATCGAAGCGATCGGCGAGCTGCTCGACAGCCCGACGCACCGGGACGCCGCCCGCCGCCTGCAGGCCGCGATGGCGGCGGTCGACGGCCCCGGGGCGGCCGCCGATGCCATCCTCGACCTCGTTGCGGCGTAGGATCCCCGGCCCGTCACGTCGCCCCCGGAGGACACATGCGCTACATGGTGGTCGAGAGGTTCACGAGCGGGCCCGGCCCGGTCTACGAGCGCTTCGCGAAGCGGGGCCGGATGGCTCCGCCGGGCCTCGAGTACGTCGAGAGCTGGATCGACGAGAGCCTCGACCGCTGCTTCCAGATCATGGAGACCGACGACCCGGCGTTGTTCGACGAATGGACGGCGGCCTGGTCCGATCTGGCGACGTTCGAGATCGTCCCGGTGATCTCGTCGTCCGAGGCAGCCGAGCGGGCCTCGGCGGCGCCCTGAAAGCGAGCGGTACGGTCCACCGTGTGGGCGGCGCCGCACACACGCACGACTCACCGACGATCCGCCGGCTCGCACCGGACGACGCACCGGCCTGCGACGCGATCGTCGCCTCGCTTCCGTACCACTTCGGCGACGCGCACGGGCGAGAGCTGTGCGCAGTGGCCGTCCGCGAGCAGGCCGGTCTCGTCGCCACGCGGGGCGGCCAGCCCATCGGGTTCGTGACCTGGCGACCCTGGTACGCCGCCGCGATCGAGATCACCTGGATGGCGGTCCACGCCGGCGAGCGCCGAAGCGGCATCGGCCGTGCGCTGGTCGAGGCCCTCGTTCGCGAGGCGCGGCCGGCCGCTCGGTATGCCGTCGTGACGACGCTGTCGGAGGCGACGCCCGAGCCCGGCGTCGAGGACGGCTACGCCGGCACGCGCACCTTCTGGCAGCGGTGCGGCTTCGAGCCGGTGTGGGAGCCCGCCGGATGGTGGAACGACGAGAACCAGGCGGTCGTGATGATCCGCCCGCTGGACGGGCACGAGCACGGGTGAGCCCGCCCTCCGTCGCCGGAGAGCGGGCTCAGCGTGTGGCCGGTCAGAGCGGGAAGCGCGCCAGACCGACGTGGGAGACGCCGTTGATGGCGTCGATCAGGCCGCCGACGTAGAGCTTCGTGCCCGTCGACAGCATGCACCAGGCTCCCGTGTAGTTGGAGCCGAACGGCGTGATGGCCGGGAACCAGTCGCAGTACGCAGCGCCGGTCGCCGGGTTGAGCGACATGAGGCCGTGCAGCGGCTGGCCGCAGACGGTCTGCTGGAGGACGGCGGTGCCGAAGTGGCCGCCCACGAAGAGCCGGGTGCCGTCGTTCGACATCGCCAGGCTCTCGTCGTTGCCGACGGTGCTGAAGCGCCACACCTGACTTCCGGGGAGGCCGCCGACGTTGTCGAGCCGGAACGCGGCAACGTAGTTGGGGCCCTTGCCGAAGCCGCCGTACAGCCGGTTTCCTACGGGCAGGAGCGCCCACGCCGTCTGCGGCGGTGCGATGACGCCGGCCGGGATCGCCCACGCATCGAGCGCGCCGGTGGTCGTGCTGACGCGGGCGACGGACTGCCGGGAGACGGCGTTCATCTGCGTGAAGATGCCGCCGATGAACATCGTGGTGCCGTCGGACGCGAACGCGATGGACCGGACCGTGTCGTTCGCAGACGGAAGCCACGTCGGGTCGAGCGCTCCCGTCGACGGGTCGAGTGCGGCGAGATGGCTGCGCCCAGCGCCGTCGACGGTCGTGAACGCGCCGCCGACGTACACCAGGCTCGGCCCGACCTTGATCACGTGGACCGCCGTGTTGAACTTGCGCTGGAAGCCGGCGATGAGCGAGCCATCCGTCGTGGAGACAACGGCGAAGTTCTTCACCGTCACGCCGTCGACGGCGTTGAACGTTCCACCGACGTACAGCATCGACCCGTCGCCCGAGACCGCAAGCGCACGCACCGTGCCGGCCTTGCCGTCCTGGGTGATCTTCGGCCCCCAACCGGCGATGCCGCTGCCCGTCGTGGCGTCGATCCGCCCGAGGCTCTTGAGCTTGATCTTGGTCGCCCCGTCCGGGGAGACCAGCTGAGCGAACTTGCCGCCCACGTAGAGCGTGTTCCCGCTCTGTGCGAGAGCGAAGACCTTGCCGTTCGTCATCCACGTCGTGTCGGCGGTCGCGCTGAGCGCAAACGCCGGCGACGCGGTCGCCGCGATCGCGCCCACCGCGGCCATGACGACTAATGCCAGTCGCTTGACGGACATCCCCGGATTCCCCCTCCTATGAGATTCACACGCGCCGGCTGAGCCGGCCCCACGCCGATCGGCCGCCAGGCGGATCCCTCGGCGCATCCATTTTGTGGGACGTTTAGGA
Organism: uncultured Actinomycetes bacterium; assembly: GCA_963809325.1. Taxonomy (GTDB): domain Bacteria; phylum Actinomycetota; class Thermoleophilia; order Gaiellales; family JAICJC01; genus JAICJC01. Next base: position 662,756 of record CAWEIZ010000008.1, on the reverse strand, counting down.
ATCCGTCAACCAGTTGTTGTGAAAACGTGGGTTTCCACACCGGGGGTCGTCAAGCGCAAGGTCGGCGGTATCCTTGAGCAGTGAGCGATCACGTCACCGCCGGGGAGGCCGGGTTCTTCACGACGCAGATGGGCGTCGGGCACCCCAACATCCTCCCGACGACGGTGTGCGCGGTCGTCGAGCACGGCGGCGAGCTTCTGATGGTGCGACAGCTGAACCGTGACGGTGAGGAGCGGTGGAACTTCCCGACCGGCTGGATGGAGCCCGTGGACGAGGACGGTCGCGTCCAGCTCCCCGAGCACTCGGTCAACCGCAACCTCCTCGTCGAGACCGGCTATGCCGCATCCGATGCCCACCTCATCGGCGTCTCGCTCGTGCGTGAGCACGACCCGGACGGCCACCGGGTGGGCACGTCACTGCGGCTGAACTATGCGTGCGAGCAGTTGCGGCAAACGAGCTACGCTGTCAACGACCCGGACATCCTGGGCGCACCGGAGTGGTTCACGCCGGAGCAGATCGACGACCTGATTGCGCGGACGCAGGTCAAGGGGGAGCTCACCGCGGCGGCATTCCGCCACTGGCGGACCTACCGGGAGGGTGGGGAAATGTCTGCTGATATCGTTGACATTCCCAACTGACGATTTAGTCTCGTTGTAACTGGAAAACACGGGAGGGCAATCTTGCGGCGTGTTCTAATGATTATGGCTGCGGCCGGCTTTCTGGCCGCCGCCGCTCCGGCTCAGGCGGCGCTTGTGGGTGAGGCGCCCGCCAGCTCATGGCAAACCGACGGCAAGGTGAACGCCATCGTCGTCGGGAACGGCAGGATCTACATCGGCGGCAGCTTCACGCACGTCACCCCGCCGGGTGGCGGGGCGGCCGTGGCCCGCAACCACCTGGCGGCGCTCAACGCCAAGACGGGCGCGCTGATGGCGTGGAACCCCGGCGCGAACGACATCGTGAATGCGCTCGCACTCAAGCCGAACGGCAAGACGATCTTCGTCGGCGGCCACTTCACGACGGTGAACGGGGCTGCGCGCCTCCACGTGGCGGCGATCAACGCAACCCGGAACACCCTGCGACCGTGGAAGGCCAACACGAACGGCAAGGTCGACGTCATCGTGACGAACCGGACGCGCGTCTACATCGGCGGCACCTTCACGACGCTGAAGGGCAAGACCCGGAACCGGCTGGGCGCCGTCTCCATCGGCGCCTCGGCGGCGCTGATCAACTGGACGCCCCACGCCAGCTCCGAGGTCTACTCGCTGCAGCTCTCGGCGACGGGCAAGCGGATCTACGTCGGCGGCGCCTTCGACCACATGAACGGCAAGCCCGCCAACCACCTGGCTGCGATCAAGACCGCGGGCGGCGGCATCGCCAAGAAGTTCCACTTCCACCCGTCGTATCCGGTCTTCTCGCTGGCGCTGGCCGGCCCGAGCCTGTACGTCGGCGGCGCCGGCAACGGCGGCCACGTGACGGCCGTCAACTTCAAGACCAGCCGCCGCAGGTGGGACGTCCTCACTGACGGCGACGTCCGGGCGATCACGCTGCGCCAGGGCATCGTCTACGTCGGCGGCCACTTCAACAACTACTGCCAGGGCCACACGGGCACCGGCACGCCGCTCCTCTGCAACATCAACGTCGGGCGGCGCAAGTTCCTGGCGCTGAACCAGGCGACGGGGAACCTCACCAACTGGAACCCGATCGGGAACAGCCTCCAGGGCGTGTTCGCCATTCGCAGCAACAAGACCCAGGTCATGGCGGGCGGCTCGTTCACGGTCGTCCACGGCGTCAACCAGCAGGGCTTCGTCCGATTCACCTAGGCCGGCGAGCCTGACAGACAGCGCACCACGCGGCGGGGGCCCAGCCCCCGCCGCGGCGCGTTAAGCGTCCCGTCCCTCGAGGCCGGCGATGACGTCGAGCAGGAACGCGGTCGCCACCGCGCCGTCGACCACGCGGTGGTCGAACGTGCACGAGACGAGCCCGATGTCGCGCACGAGGATGGCCCCGTCGACCACCGCCGGCCGCGGCGCGATCCGGTGGACGCCGAGGATGGCGACCTCGGGGTGGTTGACGAGCGGCGTGGCGAAGAGCCCGCCCAGCCGGCCCGCGCTGGACACGGTGAACGTCGAGCCGCGGAGCTGCTCCGGCGCGAGCGTCCCGGCCGCGGCAGCCGCGCCGAGCGCGGCGACCTCCGCCGCCAGCTCCTCGACCGTCTTCGCCCGCGCGTCTCGAACGACCGGGACGAGGAGCCCGGCCTCGGTCTGGATCGCGACGCCCAGGTGGACGTCGTCGAGGTAGACGATCTCGTCACGGTCGAGGCGCGCGTTCAACGCCGGGTGGCGGCCGAGCGCGTCGGCCGTGGCCCGCAGCACGAACGGCAGGTACGTGAGCTCGCCCCGCGTCCGTGAGAGGTGGGTGAAGTCGCACTCCTCGACGACCGTCACGGCCGGCACCTCGCGATGCGAGCGGGTCAGATGCTCGGCGATCGCGCGCCTCACGCCGCGCAGGGGCTCGCGCCGGCCGCCCGCGGATCCGGCGGCGGCGCGCACGGCAGCCTCGGTCACCGGCCCGTCGCCCGCCAGCGCCGCCAGGTCGACGCCCAGCTCTGCCGCCAACCTGCGCACCGCCGGCGTGGCCTGCACACGATTCTGCGCCGGTTCCGTCACGGCCGGGGGTGCGTTACCTGGTCCCCCGTCCTCGCCGCCGATCACGACGAGGAGCTCGCCCACCGGCACGACGTCGCCCTCCTCGGCGAGGATGCGGCTCACGACGCCGGCCGCCGGCGACGGCACCTCGACGGTCGCCTTGTCGGTCTGGATCTCGACCAGCAGGTCGTCCTCGGCGATCTCGTCGCCGACGGCAACGCGCCAGCGGACGATCTCGCCCTCGGCGACCCCCTCCCCCAGGTCGGGCATGCGGAACTCGTAGGCCATCAGAAGGCCATGACCTTCCTGATGGCGTCGAGCACACGCTCCGGGGAGGGCAGGTAGGCGTCCTCGATCGTCCAGTACGGGTACGGCACGTCGTAGCCGGTCACGCGGATGATCGGCCCGCGCAGGTCGAGGATCGCCTTCTCGGCGAGCACCGCCGCGACCTCGGCCGCGAACCCGGCGACGCGCGGGGCCTCGGCGACCACCACGGCCCGGCCCGTGCGCCCCACCGACTCGAGCAGCGCGGGCTCGTCGAGCGGCTTCAGCGAGCGCAGGTCGAGCACCTCGACCGAGGCGTCGGCCCGGTCGGCCGCCGCCTCGGCGACACCCACCATCGCGCCGTAGGCGATGACCGTCACATCGGAGCCCGCGCGCGCGATCCGGGCCTTCCCGAGCGGCACCACGTGCTCGCCCTCCGGCACCTCGCCGCGCGCCGTCCGGTAGATGAGCTTGGGCTCGAGCACGACGACGGGATCGGCGTCGCGGATCGCCGCTGCGAGGAGGCCCTTCGCGTCGGCCGGCGTCGACGGGATCGCCACCTTGATCCCGGGCGTATGGACGTAGTAGGCCTCCGGCGAGTCGTCGTGCAGCTCCGGCGCACGCACCCGGCCGCCGTAGGGCATCCGCACCGTGATGGGGAACTCCATCGTGCCGCCGGTGCGCCAGCGGTAGCGGCCGACGTGGCAGATGAGCTGGTCGAGACAGGGGTACGAGAAGGCGTCGTACTGCATCTCGCAGACGGGCCGGAAGCCCGCCATGGCGAGGCCGACCGCCGCCCCGAGGATGCCCGCCTCGGCGAGCGGCGTGTCGACGCAGCGGTCGCTCCCGAACCGGTCGCGCAGGCCGGCGGTCGCCCGGAAGACCCCGCCGAGCGTCCCGACGTCCTCGCCCATCACCATCACCGACGGGTCGCGCTCCATCTCGGTGTGGAGCCCGTCGTTCACGGCCTCGACGAGCGTCTTCATGCGCCGCCCTCGGCGAGGATGCGCAGGAGCTCCGCTCGCTCGGCGGCGAGCTGCGGCGGCGGCTCGACGTAGGCGGTGTCGAAGACCAGGGCGGGATCGGGAGCCGGCAGCGCCTCGGCGGCGGCGATCCCCTCGCGCATGGCGGCGAGCGCGTCGGCGCGGGCGGCCTCCGCGAGCTCGTCGGTGAGCAGGCCGCGCCGGCGCAGGTAGCCCTCGTAGCGGGTCAGGCACTCGTTGCGGCGCTCCTCCTCGACGCGGGCCTCGTCGATGTAGAGCGACGGGTCGTCCGCGGTGGCGTGCGGCGCCATCCGGTACGTCACGGCCTCGATCAGCGTCGGCCCCTCCCCCGCCCGCGCGCGCTCCACCGCCCGGCGGGTCACCTCGTAGACCGCGAGCACGTCGCCGCCGTCGACCCGCACGCCGGGCATCCCGTAGCCCACCGCCTTGTCTGCGAGGGTCGCAGCCCTGGTCTGAGCCCCGAGCGGCGTCGAGATGGCCCAGCCGTTGTTGTTGCAGAGCAGGACGAGCGGGGCGTCCATCACCGCCGCGAAGTTGGCGCCCTCGTGGAAGGCCCCCTCCGACGTCGCGCCGTCGCCGAAGTAGCAGACGGCGCAGCTCCGCTCCCCGCGCAGCCTGAGGCCCCACGCCAGGCCGGCGGCGTGCGGCACTTGGGTCGCGATGGGCACGCAGATCGAGGCGACCTTCCGCTCGCGCGGGTCCCACCACCCGGCCGGATGCCCGCGCCACCAGGCCAGGAGCGTGGCCGGCGCCATGCCGCGCAGGAGGCCGATCGCCGACTCGCGGTAGGAGGGGAAGAGCCAGTCGTCGGGCCCGAGCGCGTGCACCGACCCGGCCTGGATCGCCTCGGTGCCCCAGAAGATCGCGTACGTCCCGATCCGGCCCTGGCGGTGGTAGGTGACCGACCGCTCGTCGTAGGTGCGAAGCAGCACCATCGAGCGGTGCAGGGCGAGGAGGCCGGCGTCGTCGAGGCCGTCGACCTCGGCGTCCGGGTGCCCCGCACCGTCGCCGATCACGCGACGCAGCTCGGGCACGGCCGGCGAGGGCTCCACGCGCATGCTGGCCCGCATCGTAGTCCGAGACTACGATGTGGTTCGTGACCACCGAGGCCGCGTTCCTCGAGCACGTCCAGTCGGGAGGGGTCGTCGAGGCGGGCGATTCGATGCCCGACGAGTACCGCGCGCTGCTTCTGAAGTTCATCGCGATGCACGGCAACTCGGAGCTGATGGGCGTCCTCCCCGAGCGGGAATGGATCCTGCGCGCACCGACGCTGCAGCGCAAGCTCGCGCTCACCGCGAAGGTGCAGGACGAGGTCGGTCACGCACAGCTCATCTACCGGGTGTGCGAGGACCTCGGCGCGCCACGGGAACAGCTGCTCGACGACCTGCTCGAGGGCCGGGCGAAGTTCCACAACGTCTTTCACTACCCAACTCGCACCTGGGGAGACGTGGGCGTCATCGCGTGGCTGATCGACGCCGCCGCGATCGTCTCGCAGAAGGCGCTTCTCAAGTGCTCCTACGCCCCGTACGCGCGGATCATGAAGAAGATCTGCTGGGAGGAGTCGTTCCACATCCTCCACGGCCGCGACGTGATCCTCGCCATGATGAACGGGACCGAGGAGCAGCGCGAGCTGGTCCAGGAGGCGGTCATCCGCTGGTGGGGGCCGATCATGCAGTTCCACGGCACCCGCATGCCGCCCGAGAGCGACCTCGTCCTCCAGTACCGCATCAAGACCAAGGACAACGAGTCGTTGCGGCAGGAGTTCCTCGACGGCTACGTCCCGCAGATCCGCGAGCTCGGTCTCGAGATCCCCGACCCGGAGCTCCGCTACGACGAGGGCCGGGGCCGGTGGCTCTACACCGAGCCCGACTGGGAGGAGCTCCGCCGGGTCGTGTCGGGCCATGGCCCGGCCAGCGCCGACCGGCTCGAGCTGCGAAGGCGCATGCGCGACGCCAACGCCTGGGTGCGGCGCGCGCTGCTCGCAGACGCCGCATGATCTGGGAGGTCTTCCGGCAGGAGCGGGAGGGAGCCGCCTTCGCCCACGCCGGGTCGCTCGAGGCCGCCGACGAGTCCTTCGCGCGGGCCTACGCGCACGAGCTCTACGGCCGCCGCAACGAGTCTCGGGCGCTGTGGCTCGTCCCCCGCGACGAGGTGCGCACGGTCGACGAGTTCGTCGACGAGTTCGAGCGCAACTACCGCCGCGTGGACGGCTACTCGCTGAAGTCGCGGCTGCGGGAGGCGCGTGAGCGCGCGGGCACCCAGCCGGACTGACCTCCTCCTCGCCGCCGCCGACGACGAGCTGATCCTCGGCTGGCGCGACTCGGAGTGGACCGGCATCGCGCCGTCGCTGGAGGAGGACGTGGCCTTCTCGTCGATCGCCCAGAACGAGATCGGTCACGCCCGCGCGCTCTACGAGCTGGCCGCGCGCGAGCTCGGAGGCGACGCCGACGCGCTCGCGTTCGACCGCCGCCCGGCCGAGTACCGCTGCTGCCCCTTCGTCGAGCTGCGCCGGCTCGACTGGGCCGACACGATCGCCCGCCACTGGCTCTACGAGACGGCCGACGCCGTCCGTATCGAGGACATGGCCGCGTCCGACTGGGAGGAGCTCGCCGGGCTCGCCCGCAAGATCCAGCGCGAGGAGGCCTACCACCGGCTGCACGCCGACATGTGGGTCACGCGGCTCGCGGCCGGCGAGGAGCGGGCGCGGCTCGCGGCGTCTCTCGAGGCCCTCTGGCCCTATGCCCTGGGCGTTCTCGACGGCACGCTGCGAGACCGGTTCCGCGAGCGCGTCGCCGCCCGGCTCGCGTGGTTCGACGTGGCCGGCGAGCCGGGCGCCGAGCATGCCCGCGGGACACACACCGTTGAGCTCGCGCCGCTGTGGGACGAGATGACGATGGTGCGCCGCTCCATCCCGGGTGCGCAGTGGTGACGGCCGAGGTCGTGTGGGCGGCGCTCGCCGAGCTGCCCGACCCGGAGATCCCGGTGATCTCGCTCGTCGACCTGGGCGTCGTCCGCGACGTCGCCGTGGACGGAGACCGGGTGACGATCGAGTTCACGCCGACGTTCCTGGGCTGCCCGGCGCTCGACGTGATGCGCGACAGGATGGCGGACGCGGTGCGCGACCTCGGCGGCACGCCCGATGTCCGGGTCGTCCTCGACGACTCGTGGAGCACCGACCGGATCACGCCCGAGGGACGCGCGAAGCTGCGCGAGGCCGGCCTCGCGCCGCCCCTCCCTCGCGCCGCCGGTGAGCCGGCGCTGGTGCAGCTTCAGGCGACGGCGTTTCGCTGCCCGTACTGCGGGTCGGCCGAGACCCACCTCGAGAACCTGTTCGGGCCCACGCCGTGCCGCTCGATCCGCTACTGCGACGCCTGCCGGCAGCCGTTCGAGCAGTTCAAGACGATCTGACGGACCGGCACACGCCGAACGCGCGAACCCCCATCTTCTGGGCTCGGGCCGATCGCTATGAGAGCGCGCGCACGTCTTCGGCGACGAGGTGGGCCGAGAAGGGCATGAGGTACCCGGATCGCTCGTCGCCGGCCGGGTCGATGACGTACAGCGCGGCGGAGTGGGCAATGCTTGTGAACCTGACGCCCGCCACCTTCCGGTGGCGCGACCTGACTTCGATGCCGTATGCGTGCCAAACGGGGCGTAGCTGAGACACGCTGCCCATGAGCCAGTACCAGGGCTCACGCCATGATCGGAGGCTCGCGAACACATGCACGCTTCGCGGAGTGTCGGCCGGGTCGACGCTCACGATGACGAGCTCGGGCTGGGCGTCCGCCGGCAGGTTGCGTTGGACGACGGCCAGCTCGTGGCCTTCGAGGGGGCAGAGTCGGGTGCATCGGGAGTCGAGGAAGGCGAGCACCACGACCCGCCCCCGAAACGACGACAGCGCGATCCGGTGTCCACCCTGGTCGAGGAGCGCGAAGTCGGGAGCCGGACGCTTGTGGCTCGGCCAGACGATCTGGCCGTGGAGAACCGACGCGCTTGAGGACTCCGGATGCACCAACCGGTAGGCGACAAACCCGCCGGAGGCCGCCAGGACGATCGTCGCGATCGTCCACACGGCGATCAGGCGACGCGTGGCCATGACCCGAACTTTCGCACAGTTACGCGCCGAGGTCGCCGGGGGGCGACGAGGTTGCGAGCGCGCGCCGTCGCCGTGGTCTGTGAGCGCGTGGAGCAGGTTCACGGTCATGACCGCGGCCAGCACCGCGTTCGCCTCGAACGCCATCGCGGCGCCTGCGATCTGCTGGTCGGTCAGGGTGCTGATCCCGCCGAGCTTGGGGGTGGAAGAAGAAGTCGTGCAGGAACGCCAACCCCAGGTACACGACCTTCCCCATGGACGAGAGGCCCCCAGGGACGACCTCGGGCCACCCGCCGTGCGTCGGCGACCAAGGCCGCGCCGGGTCAGATTTGCGCAACGCACAACCCGGATGTGCCAGTCGCAGGGGCCTGGCACGGCGCCCCGTCCAGTCGCGTGGCGCGACACCGATGCTTCAAATCAGTCCTCAGCCTGAACCTGCATGTGGTCGAGGCTCAGATCGGTGCCGGGCGGAATCCAGGCGCATACCAGGTACTCGCCCCGTACCGGCGAAAGAGCGCACGAAACCACGCGCCCGCCAGGCGATCCCGGCGCGCTTGCCATGCATAAAAGACGCGGAGCTCCCGGGTCGTGAGCCGGTTCGGGTGCGCGTCCAGGTTGTAGCCCTGCGCCTTCACGACCTTCGGATCGGGCGGAGTGGGTACGCTCCGAGCCGCGTAGTCGTACAGCCTTTTCGACAACGCCTGGGTCTGGGCTGCGTGGGTGGCGACGTGGACGGCGACCAGCCCGGGAAACTCCACAAGCCCGAGCCGTCGCGCCTCGGCGACGACGGTGACGTCCTGGACCAGCTGGCGCACGATCTGATCTTGTACGTACTGATACGTGGGGGTCCCCGGAGGTGCAGGTGCCCCAGGGGTCGTCGCGAACCGGATCCGTACGCCCTTCCGCACCAGCCAGCGGGGGATGGGGTTTCCATCCACGACGACCGCCGCAGTTGCACGCTGGGCCGAGCTTCGGCTGTCCGTGAGGAGATAGGCGCCGAGCCCGATCGCCGCGATGAGCAACACCGCACCTACAGAAGCCAGAACTCGGGAGTGTGACGACACGCGCACCTGCCACGATCGTAACCCGGCACGAGACCCGTGCCTATCTGGGCGCCGGCGTCTCGCTCACCCGCGCAGGACGAATCGGGCATACCCTCCGTCGATCGCGCTCACGATGACTCTGCGTATCCTGGCGGTTGTCGCTTCGCTGGTTGGGAGCTTCGCTCTATCGCCGTCTGCGAACGCCGACGGCGATCCCGCCAGCGACATTCTGCTCTTCCAACAGGTCTCGTTTCCGTTCAACGCGCCCTCGCCCGCAGCGCGCCGGGTCCTCGCCGGCACCGTCGCAGAGGCCAAACGGGCCGGTTACCCGATCCGGGTCGCGATTATCCAGGCCAGACCGGACCTCGGCGCCGTACCCCAGCTCTTCGGCAAGCCGCAGACGTACGCCCGCTTCCTCGACACCGAGCTCCAATCGGGCTACCACGGCGTGCTCCTCGTGGTAATGGCCGGCGGCTACGGCGTCGCCGCCGGTGGCCGGTTCGTCACGACCCACACGGACGGCACGAAACAGACCACCTTCAGGCTCCGGCCCACTGGCCGTCTCGTCAGGGTCCTCGATCACGTCTCGCCCCCGCGGAGCGGCTCGCCAAACGCCCTAGCCGCAGCCGCCACCTCAGCTGTGCGCGCACTCGCACTCGCAGCCGGCCACTCGCTGCCGAAGGTCTCTGCCAAGCCGCCTCGCACACGCGACACAGCGTCCCACCGCTCAGACAGGACCGTCTTCGTCGTCCTGGTAGTGGTCGCCGTCAGCGGCGCCGCGCTCGTCGCCGTGGGGATTCGTGGCGTCCTGCGCACGCTCGATGAGTGACGCCCGCGTGACGACGCACACGCGATCATCCAGGGTTCCACGAGCTGGCGCCAGACCACGCGTGGCCCACCGCCCGCCTGGCATTTCCGAGTCCACATTCGGAGACGTCTGCCACCCCGGCCCGCGTACGCAGGAAGTCGGACACTCGCCGGTGAGCGGCGTCTGAGCTCGCTCCGCTAGCTTGCCGGGACGGCAAGCCAGTAGAGCTGGGCGGCGTAGCGGCCGTCGTCGCCGTTGAAGAAGTACGGGGCTGCGGCTTCGCGTCGCACCATCTCGATGTTGATGTTCGGTTCGCCGCGGGAGACGTAGCGGAGCAGGTGCCCGCAGCGTGGACCTTGTCGAGCGCCGGATCCGCCCCGAAGCTCAAGCGCCGATCCGAGGCGCAGAAGCCGTTCGAACCCGTCCGCAGCCTCGGGATCGCCAGCTCGATCGTCCCCACGCGCGTATCCCACTCCCGCCCGCGATACCCATTCCGCTGCGCCACCCGCTCGTCGGAGTCCGCGCCGGCCGCCGTCGACACCTCCGCCTCCATCACCTCCCGCAGCATCACCCGCACCGCCTCGCGCAACACGTCCGCATGCTCCTCCACCAGCAGCTTGCTCACCGCCGCCCGCACGGTCATGCTCTCGTCGTTGGCCGTCGTGGTGCTCCCTTCGTCAGCGCTCCGGTAAGAACACCGACGATCCTACGAACCCCCGATGGCCGACACCGACCACCAGAAGCTTCTACACCACGCGACGGGGCTCGACCCAAGTCGCCGACGCCGTATCGCGTCGGCCGTCAGGCCGGCACTTACGCGCGGCCGCTCGGGCGCAGGCTCCGCACAGGGCCGGGAGCGCGCCCAGCTCGCGGTCGAGCAACTCGAAGCCGGCGGCGGCTGACGCCTCGCGCACCGAGCCGAGGGCGCAGCCTTCGAGCACCGCCGTCGCGCCGCACTCGATGCATACGACGTGGTGGTGGTGGCCGTGTGCGCCGCAGACGACATAGACGGCCTCACCGGCGCGGCTTCCGGCCTGCTCGACGAAGCCCTCGTCGCGCCATCGCTCGACGGCGCGGTATGCGGTGGTGAGCCCGAGACCGGGGGCGAGGGCGCGGGCGGCGGTGTGGAGCTCGCGGACGCTGAAGGCCCGACCCATGGCCCGGCCGGCGTCGAGCAGCGCCACGCGGTTCCGGTGGTTTCGGCCCTGCAGCATCCATCGAGTCTATCGAAAATGAAATCTGTTATCGTTTTTCGGCGGTGCGACTCGTTCTCCCCTTCCTCGCCCTGATGGCCCTCGCCGGCGCATGCACCTCGGCGAACTCCGCCACGGCCGCGCCGGGCGAGATCACCGTCGTTGCCACCACCACCCAGATGCAGGACCTGGTGCGGAACGTCGGCGGTCGCCGCGTGCACGTCGTCGGGATCCTCCGGCCGAACGTCGATCCGCACGACTTCGAGCCGACGCCGTCGACGGCGGTGGCGCTCGGCAGCGCGAAGCTCGTCGTCGAGTCGGGCGTCGGGCTTGACGCATGGGCGGACGAGTTGGTCGCAAGCGCGGCCGGGGGGACGCCGGTCTTCGTCGCGTCGGCGGGACTTCCGATCCGCCAAGGGGACTCGGCGGAGCCGGCAGGCGACCCGCACTGGTGGCACGACCCGACGCTCTTCGAACGGGCGGCGACGGCGCTGGGGCGGCGGCTGGGACAGGTCGACCCGTCCCATCGCCGCGCCTACACCCGAAACGCCGCAGGTTACGTCGCTCGCATCCGGGCGATGGACGCGGCCAACCGGCGGCTGATCGCGACTGTGCCGGCAGCGGATCGCAAGCTGGTCACGAACCACGACGCCTTCGGCTACTTCGCCGCCCACTACGGCATCACCGTCGTCGGCTCGGTCATCCCGTCGCTCTCCACGAGCGCCGAGCCGAGCGCGCGCAGCCTAGCCGCGCTGATAGAGCGGATCCGGGCGCAGCACGTCTCCGCGATCTTCACCGAATCGTCGCTCAACCCCAGCCTCGAGCGACAGATCGCCGACGAGGCCGGCGTCAGGGTCTACGCCAACCTGTACGGCGACACGCTCGGGCCCGCCGGCTCCCCGGGCGCGACCTACATTGCGATGGAGCGCTGGAACATGCGTGCCATGGTGGCCGGCTTCCTCGGCCGCCCCTCACCCAACGCATCCGGGTAGTAAGGCCGATGCCCGCACCGGGCCAAGTGATTATCGTCGGTGCGCTCGCTGTCGCGATTCAGCCAATCGAGACCGAGACGTTCCGCATCAGCCCGTTGTAGAAGTCGCCGTCGGTGCCGCCGGGAACGGGCTTGTAGCCAAGTGCGAACACCGCGTTCGCCTTGAACGTGATCGAGCCGACGGTCACGTTCGCTGTCCCCACCTGGATACCGTCCACCGTCAGCGTCACCTGGTTAGCGGTCTTGTGGCAGACGATCGTGTGCCACTGGCCGTCATTCAGGCTCGGCCCGGCATGGACGTTGATGTTGGCTTGCGAGCCGTGGAAGATGCACTGCGCCTGGGCCTTGATCGTGCCGTGCGGGAACAACTCCACCTTGTACATGTTCTTGGTCGGCTCGGAGCGGATCAGATCGAAGTCGAAGTTGCCGGTGCCGGGCTGGTGGGTCGTGTTGATCTCGATGCTGGTGGTCACGTCGGCCGAGCCTGGCACCAAGTTGGCTGCATACGGGACGGTCACGCGCGTGTTCGAGCCGTTGAATGCTGCGTCGCTGCCGTCGAAGACGACGTTTTGGACGGCGCCGTTGTTGCCGTCGGTGGTGTCGTTCGCGCCGGTGGCCAACGGCCACGTCGAGATGACGGCAGCCTGGGCGACGGCAGGCAGCGCCGCCATGGCCACCACAGCAAGGAACTGAACCACGATGAGTCTTCTCATCCCACAACCCCCGCGCACTCGGCACTCGCGCCCGGTGCAGGCAGAACGCTGTATCGCGGAGGACACCCCCACAGCAGCGCCTGGAAAATGATGGTAACACACCCTCATGCCCCGTTCATGCTCTGCTCCTGGCCCGCTGCCGGTGGGTGAACGAGCCCGGCGAGCCGAACCCGCCGGAGGCCGCCAGCACGATCGTCGCGATCGTCCACACGGCGATCAGGCGACGCGTGGCCACGACCCGAACTTTCGCACAGTTACGCGCCGAGGTCGCCGGCGTGGCGACGAGGTTGCGAGCGGGCCCCGTCGTCCTGGTCTGTCAGCGCGTGGAGCAGGTTCACGGTCATGACCGCGGCCAGCACCGCGTTCGCCTCGAACGCCATCGCGGCGCCCGCGATCTGCTGGTCGGTCAGGGTGCTGATCCCGCCCAGCTTGGGGGTGTGGAGGTAGAAGTCGTACAGCGGGTGCGGGGCGATGTAGATCCCCATCGCGAGCGGACCGATCGCCACGAACGCCAACCCCAGGTACACGACCTTCCCCATGGACGAGAGGCCCCCGGGGACGACCTCGGGCCACCAGAAGACGAGGCCCGAGACGAGGAACGCGAGGTGCTCGACGCCGAGCGCGGCGGAGTGGCGAAGGGCGTAGTCGTACACGACTGGGATGTGCGTGACGTACCAGGTCGCGAGCCAGAACGAGAGCGCGAATCGAGGCGAGACGAGTGGGCCGACCCAGGCTCTCGAGGCGATCGCGGCGACCATCGGCGCGCTCAGGCCGAGCAGGAGCAGGGGCGGCGCCCAGTCGCCGAGCATCGCGTTCTGGAGCAGGTGAAAGGTCAGCATCGACGTGAGCGCGAGGTGTTCGATCGGCGAGAAGAGGGCGAGGCCGATGACGGCGAGGCCCCCGGCGAAGGCCGCCGCGCGTACGGTCGACACGGGCTCGGCGCGGCGGCGGAGCACGAGGCACACGAGCCAGTAGTCGACGCCGATCACGGCCAGCCCGACGATCCACTCGGGATCGAACACGGGCTGCCATGGATCGAGCACGGATGGGGCTTACCACATTCGCCGCCGCAACGTCATACCGCCGGCGGCCGCTCTGGCATACTCCCGCGCAGATGCGGCCACGATCCCTGGCGCGCGTACTCGTGATGGGCGGGATGTCAGCCGTTTCGGCGATCCTGGCCCACGGCGGCGCGGCCGGCCTCCGGAGTCCGGCATGGCTCGCCGGCGCGGCCACAGGGGCGCTGCTGGTGGCGCTCGCACTCGCGGTTGCCGCACGTCACGCCGCGGCGCTCCGGACTCGTCTCGAGCGGATCGCGGCCGGAGACCTTCGCACGGGCGATGTCGACGCCGACCCGGCACTGGGCCTCTCGGTGTTGGTCGGCGCCGCACTCGCATGTCAGGGCGGCGCCCACGCCGGCCTGCTGCTCGTCGGCGTCCACGCACACGCGGGGGCCGCTGGCGCACCCGCGCTGCACGTGCTCCTCGGATTCCTCGCGGCGATCGCGGTGTACGGGCTGGACCGCGTGCTCGGTCGGCTCCAGGCGGCGGTCGAGCGCGCGGTGACGGCGGCGCTGGCGCTGCTCCTGCCCGTGTTCGTCCAGCCTCGCCCGGCGCCCGGCGAGGTGCCGTGTTCGCGCATCGCTCTGCGCGGGATGGGCAGCCGCGCGCCTCCCATCGCCGCCTGACCGGTCAGTCGCGAGCCGGGCGGCGCATGCCCGCGCCGCCGCGACTCGGTGAAGGGTCGAGCGTTAGGGAGTGGCGGTTGCTGTGATCAGCTTGTTCATCGCACTGGTCGGCGCTATCAGCCAAGCGTCTGGCATGCCGCTGCATGCGCATCCCCCGGTACCGACGCCGATCGGCACGGGCGTGCGGTACCGCCTCTCCGCGGGCGGCGCCGCGATCGGGCACGGGGTCACCGTCGGAGGAATGGCGTGCCGCATGCGCACCCCCCGCTCGCGGGTGGCCCACGTGGAGCTGTTTGCCCGCGGCCGGGTGCTCATCATCCCGCCGGGCATCGGCGTCGCCGCACCACGCCGCTCCGGCGCGATCGTGACCGGCGGCCGATGCCGGTATCCGCTCTGGACCGATGACCCGACCGGCGTCGTCCACGTCGCCGGCGGGGCACGCGCGACACTGGCATCGCTCTTCGCCGTGTGGGGCCAACCGCTCGGCTCCCACCATCTGTGCGGGTTCCGTTCGCGACGGCCCGTGGTCGCGTACGTCAACGGCCGCAGGTGGAGCGGACGTGTCGGCGGCGTGCAGTTGCGTGCTCACGCTGAGATCGTGGTCGAGATCGGCCGCCGCATCGCCCCGCACGCCGCCTACCTCTTCCCCGAGGGGTCACCATGACCGCCCCAAGATCGGCGCTCGCGGTTGTGGCGCTCGTCATGGCTGCGGGATGCTCGTCGGGCGGTGCGGGGAACCCCACCGTGCCGGCGATCGCGCCCGCGAAGGTGCACACGTTGGGCGGCTTCCAGCCGGCGGGCGTCGTCCACGCCGGCCGCCCGGTCACGCTCGGCTTCACCGTCATGCAGCCGTCCGGCGCGCCGCTCGTCCACTATCGAACGGGGCCCGGCCCACATACCGGCGTGCACCTGATCATCGTTCGCGACGACCTCTCAAGCATCGTCCATCTCCATCCTCCGGTCTCTCCGAGCGGCCGCGTGACCCAGCGCATCGTCCTGCCGAAACCCGGCCCCTACCGGGTTCTGGTCGACGTGTACCCGGCCCATCACGGCCCCGGATACGTGAACTTCCAGCTCTTCCGAACGATCCACGTCGCCGGCCGATATCACCCGACTCCGCTTCCGCGGTTCCAGCCGCATGTCACCGTCAACGGCTACCGCTTCACCTTGCAGCACGTACCGAGGCTGCGCGTGGCCCAAGCCGCGCTCATGACCGTCACCGTCACCGACTCGTCGGGCAAGCCCGCCCGGTTCACACCGTGGTACGGCGCGCTCGCACATGCCATCTTCTTCCACAAAGGCGACCTCGCGTACTTCCACACCCACGTCTGCTCGCCAGGCCTCGCCGGGTGCACCAGCATCGTCGCCGGCACACCCGTGTCAGGTAGCTCCACGAAACCGGGGGTCTTGCGCGTCGGCGTGCTCGTCCCGGAGGCGGGGACGTGGCGACTCTTCCTGCAATGCAAGGTGAACGGCCACATCCTGACAGCTCCCTACACCCTGCACGTGGGATGACCAGAAGCCGTGCGCTCACATGGATCCTGATCGGCGTCCTCGTCGTGGCCGCCGGCCGGCAGGCCGCCTACGCGCTGACCGGCGGCTCGCTTGCCGAGCGCCTGTCCTCGGACGGCGGAGGGCCGGGCGTGGCCTGGGTCGCGACCGCCGCCCTCGCCGGGTCGGTGTCAGCCGCGCTCGTCGGGCTGTGGCTCGTGGCGTGCGGCGTCCGCGAGCGTTGCGCGCTCGAGCTCGAGGGCTGGGCGACGACGCCTCCCAGTGTCAGCGTCGCCGGCCTCGCGCGGCGGACAGCGCTGCTCTCGGTCGCGACGACCGCCGCCTTCACCGTGTTCGAGTCGACGCTGCACTACGCGGAAGGGCTGGGCTTCCACGGCTGGCACTGCATCGCCGGCCCGGTGCACCAGAACGCGGCGCCCATCCTGATCGGCCTCTCGCTGGTCGCCGCGGCGTGCGTGACGGCGGCGGAGCTCGTGCTGGGCGCCCTCCGCCGCGCGGTGGCCCGGCTCCTTCTCTCCCACCACGTCGCGCATCCACGCCCGCTGCGGCGCCGCCCCGGCGCGGACGTCGACGATCGTGCGCCCGCAACGGGCGAGCGCCAACCGGAGCCGCGGACCGCCGGGCCCCTCCCTCGCGTAGCCGCCTGCGCCAGCAGGCTCCACCCAACCGAGAGGAGGATTCGATGCGGAAACGACCACTCGCTCACGCGGCCGTCCGTCGCGCCGCGGCCGCAGCCATCGCAGTCGCCGTGCCCCTTGTGGCCGCGACGCCGGCGTGGGCGCACGCGGCGATCAGCCCGCCGGTGGCCAAGACGGCCGTCCTGCAGCAGTTCACGCTTGCGGTTCCCACCGAGAAGGAGAACGCGACGACCACGAGCATCCAGCTGACCGTCCCGAGCGGCGTCGAGATCGACTCGTTCGAGCCCGAGCCGGGGTGGACGCGCACGGTGAACGCCACCGGCACCGGTGAGAGCGCGGTCGTGAAGCAGGTCACGTGGACGGGCGGGCACGTGCCAACCGAAGAGGACTCGGTGTTCCGCTTCCAGGCGACGCTGACCGGCGGGTCCAAGGACTACGTGTTTGCCGTCCGCCAGACGTACTCCGACGGATCGGTCGTCGATTGGAACGGCTCGGAGAGCTCCGATGCGCCCAGCCCGGTCGTCCAGGGAGTCTCGTCGTTCGGCGGCTCGAGCTCGACGCTCACGATCGTTGCGCTCGTCGTCGCAGCCGTCGGCGTGCTGTTGGGGCTCATCGGCCTCGCGGCAGGGCGGAGGTCGCTGACGTGATCCGGCGCGGGCGAGCCGTTACGGTGCTGACGCTGGCGCTCTGCGCCTCGGCGGCGTGGCCGGCGTCGGCGTGGGCCCACGCGGCCCTTCTCCGAACGACGCCACAGGCCAGCGGTACCGTCAACGGCTCGCCCGCCCAGGTCACGCTCACCTACGACGAGGCGGTCGAGCCCCGCTTCGCCATCATCTCCGTCACGGACGCCGCCGGCCGCCAGGAGATCGCCGGATCCCCGCACGCCCTCGCCACCGACCCGAGGACGCTCGCGGTCGCCGCTCCGCCACGTCGGCCAAGGCTGGTATCTCGTGTACTGGCGGGTGATCTCGGCCGACGGCCATCCCGTCCGCGGCGCGTTCACATTCGCCGTCGGCCCCAACCCCGGGCCCGCCCCGCAGTTCGCCGTCCCGTCGCTTGCGGAGACCGCCGCGACCCCGCGGCTCGTGGCCGCCCGATGGCTCGCCTTCCTCACCGTCATGCTCGCGGTCGGGCTCTTCGCCTTCCGAGCGCTCATCGCGCGTCCGGCGGCGCTCATCGCCCCCGCCGCCACCGGCGCGGTGAGCCGTGCCCTCGCCGTGGCCGCGGGCCTTGCCCTCGTTGCGCTCCCGCTGTACGTCCTCGTCGCCACCGCCGAGTTCGCGATCCGGCCCGTCACGGACGTCTCCGGCCTGATCCCGCTCATGCGCTCGTCCGCGCTCGGCCGGGCCTACCTCGACCTCGAGATCGTCGTCGCGCTTCTCGGCGCTGCCGCGGTGATCGCGCTCCGGCTCGACCGCCCCGACCGCAAGACCCGATCCGTCGCCGAGCTGCTCGCCCTGACGGGGGCGATCCTCTGCGCCGCAGCGGCACTGGCCGTCCCCGGCCTCGCCGGCCACGCGGCGCAGACGTCGCCGGTGGGCGCGTCACTCGCATTCGACTGGGTCCACATGGCCGCCGCCTCGGTCTGGATCGGGGGCCTCGTCGGCCTCTCGATCCTGGCCTGGCGCACGCCGGCCGATGACCGGATGGCGGTGCTGGGACGCGTCGTGCCCCGCTTCTCGCGCACCGCGCTCGCCTCGGTGCTTCTCATCATCGCGTCCGGCGTCGGCGGGACGATCATCCACATGCCGACGCTTGCGTCCATCTGGCAGACCAGCTACGGCCAGGCCATCCTGGTCAAGGTGGGGCTGCTGTGCGTGGCGCTCGTGCTCGGCGGGCTCAACTTCGCCCGCAGCACCCCTCGGCTCGCCGCCGCGCTCGCGCGTCGCGACACCCGCCTCGCCGGCGGCGCCACGTCGCTCCTGCGCCGTCTCATCGCAGGCGAGATCGCCATCATCGCGGCGATCATTCTCGCCGCAATGGTGCTCACCAGCCTGCCGCCGCCGGCCAAGGCGCTCGCCGAGGTGGGACGGGCCAGCGCGAAGGTCGGCCCGGGCGCCGTCCACCAGATCGTCCATCATGGCCCATACCAGCTCGCCGTCGCCATCACGCCCAACCGAGCCGCGCAGCCGAGCACGTTCCAGGTCACGCTCACCCGAGGCGGCAAGCCCGTTCGCGGCGCGACCGTCATCGCACATTTCGCGATGCTCGACATGGAGATGGGCCAGCAGGCGTACACCCTCCCCGAACATGCCCCCGGGGTGTACCGGCGCTCGATGCCCGCCCTCGTCATGGTCGGCCACTGGGGTCTCGGATTCGACATCGAGCCACGCGGCTCGCCGCCCTTCACCGTCATCATCGTCGACCATGCGGAGGGATGAGTGGCCACGCCCGAGCGATCCTCGCCCACACTGATCCTCGCCCTGGCGGCCGCCGCATTCCTGCTCGGAATCGGCGCTCTTGTCATCGTCGCCCTGCTCGCCCAGTCCGTGCTCGGATGACCCGCAGGCGAACCACGCTCATCTCTGCGCTTCTCGCTCTCTCGACCCTGCTCTGCCTCACCCCAGGCGCCGGCTGGGCCGACGGCGACCCGGCCAGCGACTACCTCCTCTTCCAGCCCGTCTTCACCCCGGTGCACCCGCCCTCCACCAGCCTCAAGCAGCGGCTGATCGCGCTCGCCGACGCCGCCAAGAAGCAGGGGTTCCCGATCCGCGTCGCCGTCATCCAGGCCCCGATCGACCTCGGTGCCGTCCCCCAACTGCTCGGTCGGCCGGCGACCTATGCCCGCTTCCTGGGCGCGGAGCTCCGCTTCGCCTACCGCGGTCGCCTGCTCGTGGTCATGCAGCAGGGGTACGGCTACACGCAGAAGGGAAAGCCGGTGCCGGGCGGAGCCAAGCTCCTGCGGTCGATCGCCAAACCGCCGGGCAACACGCCTGACCAGCTCACGGCCGCGGCGATCGTGGCGCTCAGGCGCATCTCTGCGGCATCCGGGACACACGTTGCCCGCCAACCCGCCGCTTCCGCGAAGCGCGCAACCGGCGCCGGCGAAACGGTCGAGGACGTCCTTCGTGCGCCGCAACGCCGTGCTGCTCACAGCAGGCGCGGTCGCCCTCGGAAGCTCCCTCGCGCTCTGCGCGATACTCCTCCAAGGCCGCCGCGAGCGCCGCGACCATGACGAGCCGGCGCCATGACGCGGCCGGTCAGCCTGCTCGGCGTCATCGTCCTCGCAGCCGTCGGCCGCGGGCGCCTCGGCTCAATCCGCCGATGCCCATGTGCTCATCAGGCCCGACCGAGCGCCGACCGAGACGCTGACGCTCTTCACAGTGCTCTCGCCCGACGAGAAGGCGATCCCGCTCACCGGGCTCCGCGTGACGATCCCGCCGGGCCTCGTCGTGAGCTCGGTCGCCGACACCCCCGGGTATCGGACCCAGATCGTCCGCGACCAGAGCTTCCGCACCGCCGCCATCGCATGGACCGGGGGCGACACAGCGCCCACACACCTCGCGCTCTTCCACTTCGCCGCGCTCACCCCCTCGAAGCCGACCACCGTTCGCCTCTCCGGCCTCCAAACCTTCGCCGACGGCTCCACCAAGCTCTGGCCGAACGTTCGCATCGACGTCACATCAGACCGCACCTGCCGCAAGCTCCGACGGTGCGTCACAGACGGAGGTCATCCTGGCGCTCGTCGCTGCGATCGCCGCCCTCATCGCAGCCGCCGGCGCAGTCCTGATCGCCACCCGCGGGAGGGCGGTCAGATCGGGCGGTCGGGATCGCTCCAACCCTCGCCGGTCGCGAGGAGCCGGCGGCGGAGCGGATCGTCGCTGAACAACGCGGCGATCGCCGGCACGCACAGAATCACGACGGCGGTGCCACCCGCGAACGATACGAGGATCGCGACCCGCGCCCACGTGTCGCCAAGCGCCGAGAGCACGAAGCCGTCCGTGAACGCGGGCAGCTCTGGAACCGTGAACGTGGCCGCGATCGCACCGACGATCGCCCACGACACCATTCGAGCGTTGCCGCTGCCCACCCACGCGACAGCAGCGATGAGACCGGCGGACACCACCGGCCAAACGACGGCCAGCACGACGGCCGACGTAGATGGACTGCCGTCGAGCAGAATGCCATCCCACCCAGCGGTCCACGCAGCGGCCGCGATCACCATGGATGCTAAGGCGGCCGGTCGAAGCATGCGAGTTCGCCGCGCGTATGCGGCGGCAGTGGCGGCCGCGAGAAGGAGCAGTCCTCCCGCGAACCACGGCACAAGCGACGGCGCCGAACGAAACCACTCCGTCCCGGTCAGCGCCACACGACGACCGTCGACAATCATCGGAATTCGCCACCTCGCAGCCGGACGCCCCGCCGGCACGGACCCCCGCACCGTCAGCGGTCGCAACCGGTTCTCATGCCACGTGAACCCGGCTCCTGCCGAGACAACCGCCCACACCGTACGGTCTGTTCGGGTTGCGTCCCCGCGGCGGATAACGCCTGCGCTCGACGCCGTCGGCGAAGCCCGGTTCGCCTCGACCCCCCTCGGCGAGAAGCGCAGAAACGGCTCCCCCAGAACGCCGAGGACGATCACGACCCGCGGCCGCGCAACCCTGAGACGAAGCTCAAGATCGCCCGCCAGCACCTCCGCCGAGACGCCGCTCACCGGCCGTGTGAATCCGGTGACGCGCGCCTCGTAGCTCGTCGAGATCCTCCCACCCACATGTGCCCACGCGGTTGACGGAGAACCCAAGGCCACGACCGCGACGGCGACGCACACCAACGCCCGCAAGGTTTCCACGAACTCGATGATAGAGCGGGCACCGACCAGCCGGCACTGAACTTCAGGGTGAGCCACCGTTACGGCACCCGCCCTCTGCCAACGCCGCCGCATACTCCGGATTGCAGGACTCGCCGTTGACAGGCATCTTGCACGCCGGACGCCCGCGAAGGTCGCCGCTTGGTGTGCAACGTAAGCCCGATCGCGGATCGCGTCGCGATCTCCGAGGGTGGAGGAGAGCCCCGTGGCGATCGGCCCCTACCGCAGCCTCCGCTTTGAGACCGCCGGCACGATGAGGTTCACGATCGGAACCGAGGAGATGGAGGACGT
Organism: uncultured Actinomycetes bacterium; assembly: GCA_963809325.1. GTDB lineage: Bacteria > Actinomycetota > Thermoleophilia > Gaiellales > JAICJC01 > JAICJC01. Next base: position 641,070 of record CAWEIZ010000008.1, on the reverse strand, counting down.
GGTCATGCTGCGCGAGGCGCTGCCACAGGCGCCCCATGAGCCTGGCGCTGGTAGCGTCGGGCGCATGTCCGAACCGGATCCGCATCGGCCGCCTGGGCACCGCCGGCGGACGGTGCACGACTTCGATTCGAGCTACTCGGGCCAGCCTCCATGGGACATCGGCCGCCCGCAACCCGCCTTCGTCGAGATCGGCGACGTGGGCAAGCTCGAGGGCTGCGTCCTGGACGTCGGCTGCGGAACGGGCGAGCACGCGCTGATGGCGGCCGAACGAGGCCGCCCCGCGCTGGGCGTGGACACGCCCCGGCGGCGGTCGCGATCGCCGAGCGGAACGCACGGGAGCGGGGGCTTGCCGCGAGGTTCCTGGTGTGGAACGCCGTCGACCTCGAGAGCCTGGGAGAGCAGTTCGACACGGTGCTGGACAGCGGGCTGTTCCAGGTGTTCGACGACGACGACCGGGTCCGGTACGTCGACAGCCTGCGGGCTGCGACCGCGCGCTACCACATGCTGTGCTTCAGCGATCGGCAGCCGGGCGATTGAGGGCCCCGCCGGGTCACGCGAGACGAGATCGAGCAGAGCTTCACGGCTGGCGGATCGCGGCGATCGAGCCGGTGGTGTTCGAGACGAATCTGGATCCGGGCGATGTGCCCGCGTGGCGGGCCGAGACGCACCCGCGGCCGCCCGGCCGGCTCGTCGCGTTCGCAGGCAGGGGCCGCAGGTCGGCGCCAGAACTTGCGGCCGTACGCGTACGATGGCGGCGTTGATCTTCGATCAGGGGGATGTGATACCAACACCCGACGTCACCTGCATACGGTGTGCGCAGCGCTTGTCGGCACCGTTCGGGCCTTGTCCCGACTGTCTGGCTCGTGGCGTGTCCGTAAACGGCACGACCGTTTACCCGACCGATTCAACGAAGTCCGCCGTCGGGCCGCTCCTGCCGATCGCCGTCGCGCCTACGGCCCATACCCCCCTGGAAAGCATCGTCCGGCTCGGCTCGGATCTCGACATCGACCTGTGGATGAAAGACGAGTCCCATGGGCAGACCTACTCCCACAAGGATCGGCTGGCGCGGGTAGCCGCGGCTCACGCTCGGCAGTCTGGGGCCGAGGTGGTTGTCGTATCGTCGTCCGGTAACCATGGTGCGGCCATCGCGTCGGCCTGCACTCGTCTCGGTATCACCTCGGTATGCCTGACGGTGCCCGAGATCGCTGCCCCGCTTCGTGCGCTGATCGAAGGTGTGGGCGGGCTGCTCGTCGCACTGCCGCGACCAGAGCTTCGCTGGGCGTTGATGAGTAAGGCGGTGGCTGACCTCGGGTGGTACCCAGCGAGCAACTTTAGCGACCCACCAGTCGGGAGCAATCCGTACGCTGTTGATGGCTACAAGCCCATCGCCTGGGAGATCGTGGAGCAGTTGGGTGCGTCGCCCAGTTGGGTCGTGTGCCCCACCGGCTATGGCGACCTTCTGTTCGGGGTCTTCAAGGGCTTCTGCGAGATCCGCGCAACCGAGCCGACGTGTCGAGTGCCCCGTATGCTCGCAGCTTGCACCAGCAGCTCTCTGGCGGACGCCGTACAAGCGGCGGCGGATCAACCATCCCACGCGCGCAATCTGGCCCCAGAAGCACTTTCCATTGGAGTCACTACCAGCACCCACCAGGCGCTGGCCGCAGTTCGCCGTTCCGATGGGTCGGCCCAGACTGTCGATGCACACGAGGTCATCGCCGCCCGCCAGCTCCTGTCCAAACATGCCGGGGCGTTCCACGAGCTGTCCTCTGCCGCGGGGCTTGCAGCGATCATCTCCGCTCGCCGAGCCGGGGTGATCTCTGCAGGCGAACGCGTCGTCTTCGTCGCCACGTCAACTGGACTCAAGGACACGGCCGTATCCGCGGACGACTACCAACTCGTCCCGATCGCACCGACCCTAGAGTCGCTCCAGCGGGCGCTTCCGAACGACGCAGCGTCGTCAGCCGCGGCTTCCCGGCTCCTGCATGATCGCTAGCGGTGTCGTCGGTGCCCGCCGCACCGTAGACGTCCGTTACTCTCGGCCGGTGTCGGCGACTATCGAGCTTCCAGACGGCGCGGTCATTGCGTACGACGATGTCGGGTCGGGTCGGGCGGTCGTGCTGATCCATGGTGTCTCGATGTCGCGGCAGTTCTTCGCGCGAAATGTCGAGGGGCTGTCTGAGCGGTTGCGGGTGGTGAACGTCGATCTGCGTGGTCACGGCGCGTCGCCGCGGTGTGAGGGAGGGCATACCGTGGCCCAGTATGCCCGCGACGTGACGTACCTGCTGGGCGCGCTTGGCTTGGACGGGGCAGTGCTGGTTGGCTGGTCGATGGGGTCGATGGTTGTGTGGGATCTGATCCGCCAGTTCGGCGTCGACGGGCTGGCCGGTCACGTCTGTATCTCGCAAGGGCCGAGCGCCCTCTGCCGGCCCGACTGGCAGTTGGGCGGGTTCGCCGGGCTGGACGACTTGTTCGAACTCTTAGCAGCGGCGCAGACCGACTACCGGGCGACGATGGAGGAGTTCGTGCCGGCGATGTTGATGGACGAGCCGTCGGCTTCCGAGCTGCAGACGCTGGTCGACGAGACTCAGACGGTGGGCGCCAACGCCGGCACGTGCATCCTGCTCGACCAGTCGCTGCAGGACTACCGCGATGTCGTCGGCACCCACTCTTTGCCGACGCTGCTTATCTGGGGCCGGGATGAGAAGCTGGCATCGGTCGCGTGTGGGACGTGGCTCGCCGAGCACAACCCGGCCGAGTTGGTGATGTTCGAACATTCGGGCCACTGCCCGATGTGGGAGGAACCTGACCGGTTCAACCAGGTTGTCGGCGACTGGGTCGCGACGCTGGGCTGACCAACTCACATTGTCGCCCGGAGCGCCAGCTGCGCCACCTGCTAAGAGCGGAACCCCGCCGTGCGCGGTCGCGTCACGTGTCCCTGCTTCCACGCCACCCTTCGCGCCGGCCTATCACGATCAGGCCTGCGGTGGCGGCGATCGCGACGATGATCGCGATTGAGATGATCGCGCCGGAATGTCGTGCTGAGAAGGACTCGTTTGTCGACGCTTGATGACCGTTGGTCTGGAGTGGTGGGTTGGCGGGGAGGATGTGGCCGGATGCCGCGGCGATCTTGCGCATGGCGACGATGGCCGCTGTGGGCGGAGCTCACCGCCGTCTGCGCCCGGACCTGTCCCGGCGAAGGCCAGCGACGCAGGACCACGCCAGCGAGAAATACCTGCAAGAGACGGGGTTCGTGCCGTGTCGTCCAGTTAGCAGGCCCGGAACATTCGGGACATTGCAGTTAGCGGCCGCAGTCGTCCCGCGAACCCGCATGGCTACTGTGCGCGTGATCTGAAACGAACCCCCTAGCCCGCACGCCGCCCGCCGTTATCGGCAACACTGAGCAGGTGTTGCAACCCGTCTATGTCGGGTCGCAGTCGGTCGCGGCGCACCGATCGAGCGCCGGCGCCGACGCGGTCAGCCTCCTGCGGGAGCTCGCGGCGCCGCTGCGCGGCCTCAGGGTCCTGCACATCAACGCGACCCCGTACGGCGGCGGCGTCGCCGAGATACTGCGATCACATGTGCCGCTCCTCCGCGACCTCGGCATCGCCGCCGAGTGGAAGCTCATCACGGGCGACCGCCGCTTCTTCGAGGTCACCAAGCGGATCCACAACGGCATGCAGGGCGCCGCCGGTGCGCTGTCAGACCGGGATCGCGATGAGTACGTCGCCCACTCCCGGCGCGCCACCGGGGATGGGTTCGACGACTACGACGTGATCGTCGTCCACGATCCCCAGCCGCTGCCGCTGCGCATGCTCCACGGAGGGAGCGGCGGCACTCAGTGGGTGTGGCGCTGCCACATCGACACGTCGGAGCCGAGCGCGGACGTGTGGGCGCTCTTGCGCCCGTTCGTCGAGGCGTACGACGCGGCAGTCTTCACCATGTCGGAGTTCGTGCCCGCCCGGCTGAACGTGCCCAGGCTCGCGATCATCCCGCCGGCCATCGACCCGCTGAGCCCGAAGAACACGGAGCTGGGCCGGCGGCTCGCGGTGCGCGTCCTCCGCTGGATCGGCGTGGACCCCGGCCGGCCGCTCATCACCCAGGTGTCCCGGTTCGACCGCTGGAAGGACCCGCTCGGCGTCCTCGCCGCCCACCGGATCGTGCTCCGCGAGGTCCCCGACCTCCAGCTCGCCCTCGTCGGCTCGATGGCGCTGGACGATCCCGAGGGGTGGAGGGTGTACCGGGAGCTTCAGCGCGAGGCGCGTGCTGACCGCTCGGTCCACCTGTTCACCAATCTCACCGGCGTGGGCAATATCGAGGTCAACGCGTTTCAGCGCCTGAGCGACGTCGTCGTTCAGAAGTCGGTGCGGGAGGGCTTCGGCCTGGTGGTATCCGAGGCCCTGTGGAAGGCCACTCCGGTGGTCGCCGGCCGGGCCGGCGGGATCCCGTTGCAGATGCCCGACGGCACGGGTGGCATCCTGGTCGACTCGGTCGAGGAGTGCGCCGAGGCCCTGAGCCACCTCCTGCGGGATCCCGGCGCGGCCGGCGAGCTGGGCGCGCGGGGACGCGAGATCGTGCGCGAGCGGTTCCTCATCACGAGGCTCCTCGCGGACGAGCTTCGGCTTTACGGGGCGCTCACGGCTGATCTACCCCGAGGCTGAGTCGGGGGCAGCTCCGGGGCCGTTGCCGTTCGAGCCACGCCGGCTCCATTGGAAGGTCTGTTGCAGGAGACGGGGCGCCGCGAGCAGGTCCGTCATCTTGACGACCTGGTGGAAGAGCTGGGGGGTGCCCGCCATGCGTCGCACCTGGGACGCCGCGCCGGGCCCGGTGAACACGAAGACCACGTCCGAGTCGCCGACGAACACCTCATGGTGCTCGAACCCCTCCTTGGTCAGGTCGAACGGCGGCCCCTCGGCCAGCACGCGCTCGAGGTCAGCCCGCTTCCCGGGTCGGATCTCGGCCAGGATGGCGATCTGGTCTGTCATGAGGTCTCCTTCCTCGGGGGTCGCTCCAGCGCACAGTAGACCGAGCGTCAGCGAGCCGAGGGGCCGTGCGCGCCTGGACATGCGGACAAGCCGAATTCGAGCGTCCGTGTACGCGCCGATGCGGTGCCTGCGCCACGCTGCGACGCTGTATGTGACACCAGTTGAATCGGGAGGAGGCCGACCATGAGCCACATCTCACCGAGGTGGCGCCGACTGTGGGGCATCCGGCCGGATGCGCTACGGCGAGTCGATGTGCGCTTCCGGCGTTCGGGCCCGCACGGCCGGGGCTGGGCGACTCGGGTCCGGCAGAAGCTCACACGAGTGCGGTGATCCGGCGGTTCGCGCTGCTCGCGGCCACGGCCGCGGTTGCTGCAAGCAGCGCCTGCGGCGGCTCGGGGGTGGACCGGAACCAGCCGGTGACGACACCGACCGGCGGCGTCCCGGCGACCCGGCCCGCACCGCAGCCGGAGATGCTGCTGCGCGCGTATCTTGACGGCGTGCGGGTCCCGGTCGTGGCGCTGCGACCCGGGGCGGTCCGCGCGATTGCGGCGTTGCGTGCCCAGACACGGGAGCCGACGGCCCAGGAGGCCACGGACGCCCTGGTCGCGGCGCGTGCTGCCTCGAGAGCGTTCCGCCGAAACGCCGCCGTCCTCCGCCGGGTGCCGGCGGTGGTGTCCTTGCGGGGCGCGCACAACGCTCTGGTCGAGTCGAGCGGGCTTGCGGCTCGCGGGCTGCGGCGCCTCAGTCGCGGTCTGTCCGGCTGGCTCTCCTCACCTGGGCACACGGGCCGAAGGATGCTCCAGCTCGCATCTCATCGAGCTCTGGCCTGGGAGGGAGCGCTGCGAACAGCCTGCGCAGCCCAGGGCATCCCGCCACCCCGGTGGCTCGGGCGACCGGCACAATGGACGCAGGCGCTGCTCCACGCGGCCCAGACCGACCTCACTATGTCCCTGGGCAGCGGCTCAGCGGGCGTCGCCGTGGCGGCGCTGCAGGATCGGCTGGCCACCCTCGGCTACCTGCCACGTGGCTACGCGACCGACGCATACGACTACCGCACGCTGCAGGCCGTCGTTGCCTTCCAGGGATGGGAGGGACTCGCCCGTGACGGCGTCGCCGGCCCGATCACCCTCGCCCGCCTGCGCACGGCTTCGCGACCGCGTGCGTGGTCGACGGCGACTCGGCACATGGAGCTGCACAAGCAGCAGCAGGTGCTCCTGCTGGTCGACGGAGGCGCCGTGGAACGGGCGATCCACGTCTCCACCGCGGCACCGGGCCATGTGACGCCGGCCGGCACCTTCACCATCTTCCGCAAGGAGATGATGTCGTGGTCCGTGCCGTTCCAGGTGTGGATGCCCTACGCCAGCTACTTCAGCGGCGGCTACGCGCTCCACGAGTACCCGGATGTGCCCGCCTACCCGGCGTCACACGGGTGCGTCCGCGTCCCCGCGGGTGACTCTCTCGTCGTGTGGGAGTTCGCCACCCTCGGCACGCCCATCACCATCGGCTGACGCCGAGGCGTCGACCCCGGCCTCCGTGGCGGTCAGGCCAATTGTTCGCGCTCTGTCAAGGTTTCCGTCACAGCCTTGACCGGGATTGGGTGCCTGCCGTTATTAAGAGCGAGGGCAACGATTCACAAGGGGGCTGAATCACCATGAAGAACGCAGAAATTCGGGCGCTCGATCGGCTGATCGCCGATATCCAGTTCTCGTGCTGGCACGGGTCGGAGGTCGACTGGGAGGGGCGACCCGCTCCGCTGAGCACGCGGCGCGCCATCGCGCGGCGCACCAAGGCCGCCCTGGTCGGCGCCAAGGCCTAGCCGAACCGCGGAGGGCGCTTCTCGCGAAACGCTGCGACACCCTCGGCGAAGTCGGCCGATCGGGCAGCGGCCGACTGCATCTGGGCCTCCAGCTCCAGTTGCTCGTCGAGGGTGGTTTGCGCGGCAAGGTCGAAGAGGCGCTTGTGCATCGCGATGGCACGCGTCGCCATCGCGGCAAGGGTCGCCGCCTGCTCCGCCGCGCGGGCGGGCAGGTCGGCGGCCGGCACGACCTCGGACACGAGGCCCCAGGCGAGCGCCTCGTCGGCGTTCAGACGGCGGCCGGAGAGCATCCACTCCGCCGCCCTGGCGGGCCCGAGGATCCGGGTGAGGAAGTGCGACCCGCCCGAGTCGGGGACGAGCCCGACGTTCACGAACGCGGGCACGAACGAGGCCGAGTCGGCGGCGATCCGGATGTCGCACGCCATCGCCAGCGAGAGCCCCGCGCCTGCCGCGGCGCCGTTCACCGCGGCCAGCACCGGCTTCTCGAGCGCCCGAAGCGCGCGGATGTTCGGATGGTACGTCTCGCGCAGGAGCGCCCCGACGTCGCGCCCGCCGGTGAACGAGGCCAGATCCTGGCCAACGCAGAAGCCGCGGCCCGCACCCGTCAGGACGACGGCCCGCACCTCGGCGTCGCGGGCGGCCTTGAGCGCGTCGCGGAAGCCGGCGTGCATCGCGTCGTCGAACGCGTTCAGCTTGTCGGGCCGGTTGAGCGTCACGGTGAGGACGGCGCCGTCGCGGGCTACTTCGACTTCCACTCGGGCCTCCTCTTCTCGACGAACGCGCTCAGGCCCTCGCGGGCGTCCTCCGACGCAAACGCCAGATAGAGCGCCTTGCGCTCGAAGTCGAGGCCGGAGTCGAGGCCGGTCTCGAACGCCCGGTCGACGGCCTCCCGCGCGAGCCGCTGAGCAACGGGCGCGCGGGCGGCGATCTCGCCCGCGACCCGGCGGGCCTCGTCGAGCCACGCCTCCCTGGCGACGACCCGGGCGACGAGCCCCGCGGCAAGCGCCTCGTGCGCTGTCAGGATGCGGCCGGTCAGCACCATGTCCATCGCGAGCGCCTTCCCGACCGCCCGCGCCAGACGCTGCGTCCCGCCGGCGCCGGGGATGATGCCGAGCCCGGTCTCGGGCTGCCCGAACCGGGCCGTGTCCGACGCGACGATGAGGTCGCACGTCATCGCGAGCTCGCAGCCGCCGCCCAGGCACCAGCCCGAGACGGCCGCGACAAGCGGCGTCGAGAGCTTGCGGATCGCGTCCCAGCGCGCTACGCGCGGCGCCTGGTAGAGCTCGACCGCCGTCGCCGCCGCGAGCTCGCCGATGTCGGCGCCGGCCGCGAACGCCCGCTCGTCGCCGGCCAGCACGATGCAGCGCACGTCCCCGTCGGCGTCCAGCTCGGCGAGCCGGGCCACGAGCTCGTCCATGAGCGCGTCGGAGAGCGCGTTCCGAGCCTCGGGCCGGTTGAGGCGAACGACCGCGATCGGCAGGTCGCGCTCGACGACGGCGAGGCTCACGGGCGCCGCTCCAGGAACGCACGGACGGCCTCGGCGGGCTCGTCGGTCGCCATCGAGACCGCCAGCCAGTCGCGCGCGTGCCCCACGGTCTGGTGCCAGGCCAGGTCGCGCCAGAAGTTGAGCTGCTGCTTCGTGTAGCGCATCGTCTGGGGCAGCTTCCGCGCGAGCGACTCCACCAGCTCGTCGACGACCCGGTCGAGCTCGGCCGCCGGCACCGCGCGGTTCACGAGCCCCCACTCGGCCGCCTGCGCCGCCGGGATCTCGTCGCAGAGCATCAGGATCTCGCGGGCGCGGCGGTCGCCGACCATCACGGGCAGCCACTGGGTGGCGCCCCCCGCCGGCACGGAGCCGTGCTCGGGCCCGACGTGACGGATGAACGCGTCGTCGACCATCACCGCGAGGTCGCACGCCATCTGGAGCTCGTTGCCGCCGCCGACGCAGATGCCGTTGATGCGCGCGACGGTCGGCTTGCCGATCTCGCGGAGGCGGTCGTGGGCGTCCTTGAACGCGCCGAACCACTTCCAGTACTCCCCCGGCTTTCCGAGGTAGTCGGCCTGCCAGCTCTTGAGGTCTGCGCCGACGCAGAACGCCCGCCCCGTCCCGGTCACGACGACCACCCGGACGGCGTCGTCCCACGACGCGTCCTCGGCGGCCCGTGCGATCTCGCGCAGCATGCGGAAGTCGAAGGCGTTCAGCACCTCGGGCCGGTTCAGCGTGATCGTCGCCCGGGGCGCGTCCTTGGCGTAGACGATCGTCTCGAAGCCGAGCTCGGCCGGGTCGCGCGGTGTGGGATGGGTCGGCTCGGTCACTTCAGGTCGCAGAAGTGCACCCGAAACGCGATCCCCATCTCGGCCGCATCCTTCCCGGTGGCGGCGAACTCCGCCGTCCGTGTCGCCGCCTTGAACGCATCCATGTCGGGGAAGCGCCACTCGGCCGCGTACGCGAACGCCGGCTCGCCCATCGGGCTCCCGAACACCGGGCCGTGGGCGAACTCGCCCCCGGGGACGGCGTGACACAGCGCAGCGTGCTCGGCGTAGCGGTCGGGGTCGGGCAGCTCGTCGTAGGTGACCAGCACGATGACCACGGCCCGCAGCCTACAGGCCGAACGGGTTGGACGGCCGGGACCCGGCGGCCACGATGACCGACTTCTCCTCGAGGTACTCCTCGAGCGCCCCGGCCGAGAGCTCGCGCCCGAAGCCGGACTGCTTGAAGCCGCCGAACGCCACGCCCGGGAACGCCGTGTACGGCATGTTCAGGCCGATCGTGCCCGCGTCGATCCGGCGTGCCAGGCGCTGGGCGCGGTTGGGATCGCCGGTCCAGACCGTGGCCATGAGGCCGTAGCGCACGCCGTTTGCGATGGTGACCGCCTCGCCCTCGTCCTCGAAGGGGGTGACCGTCACAACCGGCCCGAAGATCTCCTCCTGGGCGGCCTCAGAGCCTGCGTCAACCCTCGCGACGACCGTGGGCGGGTAGAACGCGCCCGGGCCGTCGGGCACCTCGCCGCCGAGGACGACCTCGCTCCCGGCCCCGGCCGCGCGCTCGACGTACCCATGCACGCGATCCCGATGGCCGGAGTCGATGAGGGAGCCCATGTGCGTCTCGGGGTCGAGCGGATCGCCGACGCGCACGCGCCCGGCCGCCTCGGCGAAGCGCGTCACGACCTCGTCGTAGACCGAGGCCTCGACCAGGAGGCGCGAGCGCGCCTCGCAGCTCTGGCCCGCGGCGTAGTAGATCGACCAGACCGACGCGGGGATCGCCTCGTCGAGGTTCGCGTCGGCGAAGACGATGCTCGGGCTCTTGCCGCCGAGCTCGAGCGTGACCCGCTTGATCGGGTCGGCGCAGAGCCGCATGATCTCGGCGCCGGTGGCCGTCGACCCGGTGAATGCCACCTTCTGGACGCCGGGATGGCCGACGAGGTAGCTGCCGACCGTCACGCCCTCAGCCGGGAGGACGTTGACGACGCCGGCCGGGATCCCGACCTCGACCGCGAGCTCGGCCAGCCAGAGGGCCGAGAGCGGCGTTCGCGGATCGGGCTTGAGCACGGTCGTGCATCCGGCCGCCAGCGCCGGCGCGAGCTTCCATGCCGCCATCATCAGCGGGTAGTTCCACGGCACGATCTGGGCGCACACGCCGACCGGCTGCTTCAGCGAGTAGTGCGTCAGCGACCCGCCCAGCGTGCCGGTGCGGCCCGACGGCGCGGCCGCGACCGACGCGTAGAAGCGGAACGTCTCGAGCGCCGCCGCCAGCTCGGCGTTGACCGAGCTGATCGCCTTCCCCACGTTCTGGGCCTCGAGCCGAGCCAGCTCCGCCCTGCCCGCCCGGATCCCGTCGGCGAGCGCGTGCAGAAGGCGCGACCGCTCGGTCGCCGGCGCGCGGGCCCAATCGCCGGAGAGCGCGGCGCCCGCCGCGGTGACGGCGGCGTCGACGTCGGCCTCACCTGCGAGCGACACGCTCGCCAGCGGCTCCCCGGTCGCCGGCTCGGCCAGGGCGACGTCGCCGCCGCCCCCCGAGCGCGTCTCGCCGCCGATGTGCACGCCGGTCTCGATCATGACGCCTCGAAGATCGCCGCCTGGCCCTGCCCGACGCCCACGCACAGCATCGCCATGCCGTAGCGGCCGCCGCGGCGGCGCAGCTCGTGCACGAGCGAGACCACCAGCCGGGCGCCGCTCATCCCGAGCGGATGGCCGATGGCGATCGCGCCGCCGTTCGGGTTCACGCGGGCCGGGTCGAGGCCCAGCTCACGGATGACCGCGACGCTCTGCGAGGCGAACGCCTCGTTCAACTCGACGACGTCGAGGTCGCCCGGCGCGAGCCCGGCCCGGCCGAGCGCCTTCCGGGCGGCCGGGATCGGCCCGACCCCCATCACGCGCGGGTCGACGCCCGCGACGCCGCCGGCGACGTACCGGGCCAGCGGCACGGCGCCCAGCTCGGCCGCGCGCTCGGCGCTGGCCACGACGAGCGCCGCCGCGCCGTCGTTGATGCCCGACGAGTTGCCGGCCGTGACGCTCCCGCCCTGGCGGAAGGCCGGCTTGAGCGCCGCCAGCTTCTCGGCATCGGTGTCGGGACGTGGGTGCTCGTCGCGCTCCACGTCGGCCACTGTGACGAGCTCGTCGGCGAACCGCCCGGCGGCGTCGGCGGCCGCCCACCGGCGCTGGCTCTCGAGCGCGAAGGCGTCCTGGTCGGCGCGGCTCACCGACCACCCCTCAGCGACGTTCTCGCCGGTCTCGCCCATCGACTCGAGCGGGAACATCGCCTCCATCCGCGGGTTCGGGAACCGCCACCCGAGCGTCGAGTCATACAGCGTCCGATCGCCGCGCGGAAAGGCCCGCTCGGGCTTCGCGGTGACGAGCGGAGCGCGACTCATCGACTCGACGCCGCCCGCGACGAAGAGGTCGCCGTCGCCCGCGCGTATCGCGTGGCACGCCGCCGTCACGGCGGCGAGGCCCGACGCGCACAGCCGGTTCAGCGTCACACCGGCGACGGAATCGGGCAGGCCCGCCAGCAGCACCGCCATCCGCGCGACGTTGCGGTTGTCCTCGCCCGCCTGGTTCGCGCAGCCCATGTAGACGTCCTCGACGTCGGCGGACGGGACGCCGGCCCGCTCCACCGCCGCCGCGATCGCGAGTGCCGCCAGGTCGTCCGGGCGGACCGCGGAGAGAGCGCCGCCGTGGCGACCGACGGGCGTCCGAACCGCCGAGAGGATGACCGCCTCGGGCATCGGGCCGCAGTGTACGCTCACGAGTCGTGGCAGCTGCCGGTGAGACCGTCCGCCCGGCGGATGTCGCCGAGGCGGCCCGGATCGCGCGCGTGATCCGCGCGGCGTTCGCCGAATACCGGGACGTGCTGGAGCCTCCCTCGGGCGCGCTCGCCCTCGATGCCGCAGGGGTTCGGCACCTGCTGGAGCTGGGCGGCGTCCTGGTGTGCGAGTGCGACGGGCGGATCGCCGCCTGCGTGTTTCACCGCACGCACGCCGATCACGTCTACCTCGGGCGGCTGGCCGTCGTCCCCGCATTCCGCGGACGCGGGCTCGGCGTGCGCCTGGTCGCCGAGGTCGAGGCGCTCGCGGTCGCGGCCGGCCGCGACCGGGTGCGGCTCGGTGTCCGCCTGAGCCTGCCGCGAAACCGCGAGTTCTTCGAGCGGCTCGGCTACCGCCAGGTCGGGTTCGACTCGCACACCGGCTCGACGGTCCCGACGTTCGCGTGGTTCGAGAAGCCGGTAGGGTGACCGCCATGACGCACGGGATCCGCACGGTCGGCATTGTCGGGCTGGGCACGATGGGGGCGGGCATCGCGCAGGTCGTCGCGCACCACGGCTACGAGGTCGTCGCCTGCGAGGTGTCGGCGGACCTCGTCCAGGCCGGGCTGGCGCGAATCGGGGCCGGGTTCGGCCGGCATGTCGAGCGGGGCCGGATGACCGCCGCTGAGCGGGAGGGCGCACTGGCGCACGTCGCCGGCACCACCGACCTCGACGCCTTCGCCGGCTGCGACCTCGTCGTGGAGGCGATCGTCGAGGACGTCGATGCGAAGCGCGACCTGTTCGCCCGGCTCGAGGGCATCTGCCGCGCCGACGCGATCCTTGCCACGAACACCTCGGCGCTGTCGATCACCGAGATCGCCGCCGCGACGTCCACGGCGGAGAGGGTCGTCGGGATGCACTTCTTCAACCCCGCCCCGGTGCTGCCGCTGGTCGAGGTGATCGTCGGCGACCGCACGTCGGCCTCGGTCGCCGAGCGCGTGCGGGAGTTCTCCGAGGCGATCGGCAAGCGGCCGGTCGTGTGTCCCGACCGTCCCGGCTTCGTCGTGAACCGGATCCTGATCCCGCTCCTCAACGACTGCGTGCGCCTCTACGAGCAGGGCGGCATCTCGGCCGACGACCTGGACCAGGCGATGACGGCAGGGCTCAACTGGCCGATCGGGCCGCTCCGGCTGATCGACCTGATCGGCGCCGACGTCCACGTGCACGCGTCCGAGGCGCTGTGGCAGGCGTTTCGCGAGCCGCGCTTCGCCCCGCCGCCGTCGCTCATCCGGATGGTCGAGTCGGGCCGCCTGGGCCGCAAGGCCGGGGCCGGGTTCTACACGTACTGACCGATCCGGCCGGTCACGGTGGTCCGAACCAGGTCGTCAGCGCGTCGCCCAATCCGGTATCGGTGCCGTCGCCCACCCAGGCAACATGTCCGTCGGGCCGAATCAGCACGCTCGTGGGAGCAGCCACCGTGCCGACCACCGGAAGCTCCCACGCACCGCCGTACTCAGCGTCGACCAGCCTGACCCGATCCGCCCATGGCGCGATGTCGAAACCGCCGGGCTCACCGAGATTGAGCAGCACCGGCCGGGCATCGTGCAGCAGGGTGAACACCCGCAGCGGGCCGTCGGCGGTGGCCAGGTCGAGATCGGGCATGCGGCGCCCGAGCAGCGGGTGGCCCTCACCGAGGTCGTAGTGGATGTCCAGGCCCGCCAGCATCGCGGCGATCCGCGTGCGCGGCTCGTCCATGGCGAGCATCTCGGCCATGGTCTCGAGCAAAGCGGAGATGCGCGCGTCGGCGCGGGTGAGCGCCGTCTGCGCCATGGTCGTCCGGAGCACGCGGGCAGCGACCGGGTGCCGCTCGGCGTGGTAGGTGTCGAGCAGGCTCTCCGGCGACGTTCCCTTCACCACCTGGGCGAGCTTCCAGCCCAGGTTCACCGCATCCTGGACGCCGGTGCTGAGGCCCTGCCCGCCGACCGGGTAGTGCACGTGCGCGGCGTCGCCCGCGAGCAGCACGCGCCCCTCCCGGTAGGAGACCGCCTGCCGGGTCATGTCGGTGAACCGGGAGATCCAGGTCGGGCTGTGCACGCCGTAGTCCGTGCCCCAGGCGGCGACGAGCGCGCGGCGCAGGTCGCTCAGGGTCGGCTCGCCGGCCTGCCCGTCATACGGCTCGGTGACCACCATCCGCGCTCGACCGTCGTCCCCCTTGCCGATTGCCTGCGTGCCGTTCTGGTCGTAGCGGACGCCCCACTCAGGCTCGTCGCGCACCTCCGCCTCGGCGATCAGCGAGGTGACCGACGGGTCCCAGCCGGCGAACTCGATGCGCGCGGCCTTGCGGACCAGGCTGCGGCCGCCATCGCATCCGACGAGGTAGTCCGCCCGGAGCGACCCCCCGGTGGACACCTCGATGTCGACGCCGGCGTCGTCCTGGGCGAAGCCGGTCACCTCGCGCTCGCGGGCGATCGGCACTCCCAGCTCGTCGACCCAGGCGGCCAGGATGCGCTCGATGTGGCTCTGCCACAGGGCGAGGCCGTAGTTATGCCGGGTGGGGAAGGCGCTGATGTCCAGCGGCACGCGCGCGAAGGCGTGGATCTGCATTGTCCGCCCCTCCGCGAGGAAACGATCGGAGATCCCGCGCTGATCGAGCACCTCGATGGTGCGCGACTGGAGCCCGCCCGCGCGCGATCCCTCGAGCTTCTGGTCGGGGCGCCGCTCGACGATGCCGACGTCGACCCCGGCCAGCGCGAGCTCACCGGCCAGCATCAGCCCCGTCGGGCCGCCTCCGGCTACCACCACCGCATGGTCGACCATACGCCACCCTGTCCTTGACTACGCCTCCGGCGGACCGGACGGCTGGTTCCCCGCTGCAGCGGATCTCAACCGTTCAGCACGCCCGCCACGAGCGCATCGGCCGCGCCGTTCTGATCGGCCGGGATCCACCGGTAGCTGACCGTGCCGATGCGCATCCCGAGGTCGCGCGCCTCCGCATGGAGCGGCGCCACGGCACGGCTCCTGACCGGCGCAGCGCCTGTCAGCTGGGCCACGGCCAGGCGGGAGTCGGTGCGCACCTCGACCGCGTCGATCCCGCACTCGACGACGGCATGCAGACCGGCGACGAGCGCCCGGTACTCGGCGACGGCGATGGTGGCCTGGCCAATTGGCCCCGCCGCGGACGCCAGTTGGCGGCCGTCGGCATCCTCGAGCACGAAGCCGTAGGCCGCCGGGCCCGGGTTTCCACGCGAGCCGCCGTCGCACCAGAGGGTGGCCGTGCCATCCGGGGGCCGAGAGGGCTCGGGCGCTCGCGCCGCCCGGCGGGCCTTGCCGAGCCGGCGCCGCTCCGCATCCTTGACCGTCTTCCCGGCCCGGCGGACGCCCTTGGTCACGCGGGCCGCTCGGCGGGCCGCTCGTCGCAGACGAAGTGCTGCAGGGGGCGCTTGAAGCCTGTCTCGAGGTCGAAGATCACGGCCTCGGCGACATCGGGGGGCAGGAGCGGCCGCGGCGTGGCCGACGGCGGGTGCCACTCGTGCTCCCGCATGTCGACCGGCGGCGTGTCGAGGAACGCGTGCACCGCCGCGAGGAAGTACAGGATCACCTCGTGGCGGTACTCGCCCGACTCCACGAACAGATTCTCGGAGAGGTAGAGCGGCTTCAGGACGTCGATCTGGAGCGCCGCCTCCTCGACGAGCTCGCGCTTCACCGCCTCCTCGGCCGTCTCGCCCGGCTCGATGCCGCCGCCGGGGAACCAGTAGAAGCCGGCCTTCGCCGGATCGTGCGTGCGGTCGAGCAGCACCCGGCCCTCGGAGTCGGGGATGACCGCCCGGGCCCGCAACGTCATGTCGGGCAGGCCGCCAGATGATTGATCCCATGTCACCGTGATGTCCTGGGCGGCGAGAACCGAGCCTCGCCAGGACGCAGGGAGGGCCAATATCCCAGCGATATTGGCCCGACCGAGGACGCCGCGAGGCGACGGTTCGCAGCCGCAGCCCCGCCACCGATCTCCGACCGACCACCGGCGGACGTCCAGGCTTGCGGGGACATGGGTTCAATCATCTCAGCCGGCGAGTGCACGCTCGGCCTCGCGCTCGGCTTCGTAGACAGGCAGGACGCGGCGGAGGTACTCGCCCGTGTGGCTGCCGTCCATCTCGGCGATCTCCTCAGGGGTGCCCTGCGCGACGATCTCGCCCCCGGCGTCGCCGCCCTCGGGCCCGAGGTCGAGCACCCAGTCGGACTGCTTCACGACATCCAGGTTGTGCTCGATGACGAGCACCGTGTTCCCGGCGTCGACCAGCCGCTGGAGCACCTGGAGGAGCTTCTCGATGTCGAACATGTGCAGGCCCGTCGTGGGCTCGTCGAGGATGTAGAGCGTCCGGCCGGTGGCCACCTTCGAGAGCTCGGTCGCGAGCTTCACGCGCTGGGCCTCGCCGCCCGACAGCGTCGTCGCGGGCTGGCCGAGCCGCATGTAGTCGAGCCCGACGTCGTGGAGCGTCTGGAGCCGGCGCCGGATCTTGGGGATCTTCGAGAAGAACTCGAGCGCCTCCTCGATCGACATGTCGAGAACATCGGCGATCGACTTGCCCTTGAACTTCACGTGAAGCGTCTCGCTGTTGTAGCGGCGCCCGTGGCACGCCTCGCAGTTGATGTAGACGTCGGGCAGGAAGTGCATCTCGATCTTGATGGTGCCGTCGCCGCGGCAGGTCTCGCAGCGCCCGCCCTTGACGTTGAACGAGAACCGGCCGGGCTTGTAGCCGCGGGCGCGGGCGTCGGGCGACGTCGAGTAGAGCGCGCGGATGTGGTCGAAGAGGCCGGTGTAGGTGGCGGCGTTCGACCGCGGCGTGCGGCCGATCGGCGACTGGTCGATGTCGATCACCTTGTCGAAGGCGTCGATGCCGCGCACCGCCGAGTGCTTGCCGGGCTTCATCCGGGCCCGGTTCAGGTGGTTGGCGAGGCTCTTGAAGATGACCTCGTTCACGAGCGTCGACTTGCCCGACCCGCTCACGCCGGTGACGCAGATGAACTTGCCGACGGGGAGCTCGACGTCGATCTCCTTCAGGTTGTGCTCAGCGGCGCCCTCGACCCGGAACCAGCCGGCGTCATGGAGGCGCCGGTCGGGGGTCGGGATGACCCGCCGACCCGACAGGTAGGCACCGGTGATCGACCCCTTGACGCGCGCGACCTGGGCGGCGGTCCCGCTCGCGACGACCATGCCGCCGTGCTCGCCGGCGCCCGGCCCCATGTCGACCAGGTAGTCGGCGGCGCGGATCGTCTCCTCGTCGTGCTCGACGACGATGACCGTGTTTCCCAGATCGCGGAGGCGCTCGAGCGTCGCGAGAAGGCGGGCGTTGTCGCGCTGGTGCAGGCCGATCGACGGCTCGTCGAGGATGTACAGGACGCCCATCAGCGAGGCACCGATCTGGGTCGCGAGCCTGATCCGCTGCGCCTCGCCGCCCGACAGCGACGCCGCGGCTCGGTTCAGCGTGAGGTAGCCGACGCCGACGTTGTCGAGGAAGACGAGCCGCTCGCGGATCTCGCGCAGGATGCGCGCGCCGATCGCCCGCTCCGTGTCGGTGAGGACGAGGTCGTCGACGAACTCGATCGCCGTCGCCACGGACATCCGCGTGAGCTCGGCGATGTTGATGCCGCCGACCGTGACGGCGAGGCTCGTCGGCTTCAGGCGGTCGCCGTGGCAGGCCGGGCACGGCTTGAGCGCCATGTACTCCTCGATCCGCTCCTTCTGGTAGCTCGAGTCCGTGTCGCGGTAGCGGCGATCGAGGCTCGGGAGGATGCCCTCGAACGCCAGCATGTAGCTGCGCTTGCGGCCCATCGAGTTGCGGTAGCTGACGTAGAGCTTCTCCTTGCCGGTGCCGTTCAGGAAGAGCTCGCGCTGCGCCTCGGGCAGGTCCTGCCACGGGGTCTCGAGGTCGATCTCGTACCGGTCGGCGATCGCCTGGATGACCTGCTCGTAGAAGCTCGAGTTGATGACCGTCCAGGGCACGAGGGCGCCCTGCGAGATCGAGAGGCTCGGGTCGGGCACGACGAGGTCGGGGTCGATCTCGCGCTGCGAGCCGAGGCCGGTGCACCGCGGGCAGGCGCCGTGCGGCGAGTTGAACGAGAAGATGCGCGGCGCCAGCTCGGGCAGCGAGACGCCGTCGTCGGGGCAGGCGAACTTCTCGGAGTAGGTGACGGTGGCGCCGTCGACGATCGCGATCTCGACGAGACCCTCGGCGAGGCGGAGCGCCGTCTCGACCGAGTCGGTCAGGCGCGTTCGCAGCCCCTCCTTCATGATGAGCCGGTCGACCACCACCGAGATCGAGTGGCGCACCTGCTTGTCGAGGTCGATCGGCTCCTCGAGCAGGCGGTCCTCGCCGTCGACCTTGACGCGCGTGAAGCCGTCGGCGCGGAGCTGCTCGAAGAGATCCCTGTACTCGCCCTTGCGGGTGCGCACCACGGGCGCATCGACCGTGAACCGCGTGCCCTCCGGGAGCGACAGCACCTGCTCGACGATCTGCTCGGCCGACTGGCCCGAGATCTCGCGCCCGCAGGTGGGGCAGTGCGGGCGGCCCACGCGGGCGTAGAGCAGCCGCAGGTAGTCGTAGATCTCGGTGACCGTGCCGACGGTCGAGCGCGGGTTTCGGGTCGTCGTCTTCTGGTCGATCGAGATCGCCGGCGAGAGCCCGTCGATCGAGTCGACGTCGGGCTTGTCCATCTGCCCGAGGAACTGACGCGCGTACGCCGAGAGCGACTCGACGTAGCGGCGCTGACCCTCCGCGTAGAGGGTGTCGAAGGCAAGGCTCGACTTCCCGGACCCGGAGAGGCCGGTGATGACGACGAGCTTCTCGCGCGGCAGCTCGACGGTGATGTCGCGGAGGTTGTGCTCCCGCGCACCTCTGATGACGATGGCGTCCCGCCCCACTTCCTCAACGCTAGCAGGCGGCCGACCGTCGAACAAGTGTTCGTCCTGATACAGTTTCGCGCGTGACCGGGTTCACGTAGCGCTAGGCCCAGAGGGACTGCTTCCGCGCGCCCGAGAGACTTCCCCTGCGCCGCCTCGAGAGCGAGGTTGCACGGCGCTTTCCCGAGATCACCGACCCCTGACCGAGATCGCCTCCGGCCGGATCGCGGTCGACGGCCGCGTCGCGTCCAACCCCGCGACGCGCATCCGAGGCGATGCGTCCGTGTCGCGCCGGGTCGACGTCCCGCTGCGCGGCGAGGCGAAGCTGCGGGGTGCCCTCGCCGCGTTCTCGATCGACGTCGCGGGGCGCGTCGCGCTCGACTGCGGCGCTGCCGCCAGCGGGTTCACGCGCGTCCTGCTCGCCGCCGGGCCGCGGACGCCGACATGGTCGCGCTCGTGAAACCGATGTACGAGCTGGGCCTCGAGCACCCGCCGCGGCGGCGCGCCGACCGGCGCCGGGCGGTGGCATGGGCCGAGGAGGGCCTGCGATCAGCCGGGTGGACGCCGCTCGGTGCGATCCGCTCGCCTGTGCCCGGCAGGCGCGGAGCGATCGAGTACCTCGTCCACGCCCGCCCGGGGTTGCACGAATGATCTACGGACAGCTGGGATGGCCGGCGCAGAACGCGGCCTTGACGAGCTTGTTGTGCAGGTGCTGGATGTGCAGATCGGTGGCCGGCGCGCTGTCGTGCACGAGGTTGTGGAGCTCGTAGGGGTCGGTCCGCAGGTCGTAGTACTCGCGCCAGACCGTGTGCTCTGGGAACGTCTGGGAGAGCCACTCGATGAACTGGAAGTCGCCGTCTCGGATCGACCGCCACGGCGGCTGCCAGTGCTGGTCCGGGCGCACGTTGAAGGACTCCTCGTACTGGAGCTTCCGCCTCCACGACGCGTCGAGGAGCGAATAGCCGTCGAGCGGGTAGCGCAGGTCGGCCCCGGGGTCGGCCGCGGCGAGGATGGTGGATGCGATGTCGACGTTCGACGTGAGCCGGCGGTCGACCGTCCCGGCCGGGAACCGCCCCGGCGCCGTGACCGCGAACGGGACGCTCGTCGCCTCGAGATACGGGAGCCGCTTCCCCTCGAGGCGGTGCTCGCCGAGGAGCAGGCCGTTGTCCGACACGTACATGACGATCGTGTTGTCGAGGTCGCCCTCCGCGTCGAGCGCCTCTCGGAGCTGCGCGACCTCCGAGTCGACGGTCCGCAGCATCCGGATCTCGCCGTCCCACACCCGCGTGTCGAACGTCTTGGCCTTCGCGTGCTGGCGCACGACCTTGTAGATCCCCGACATGTCCGACTGGCCGACAGAGGGGCTGATCGTCGGCGGCGGCACCGGCGCGTCGGAGACGGCCGGGAGCGGCGTGTACGGCGAGTGCGGCGCCATGAGCGACACGGTCATGAACCACGGGCCGTCGCCGGCCTTCGTCTTCAGGAAGTCGACCGCCTGGCCGGTGACGTACGTGTCGTCCCATCCGTCCGGCTGCACGACGCCGTCGTTCGTGCGGAACTTCAGGTCGTAATGGTGCTCTCCCGGCGTGATCGCATAGCGGTCGGTGCACGGCGGCTTCCGGGCGTATTGCCACCCGTTCAGGTACTTGCCGAAGAACGCCGTCTGGTACCCGGCATCCTGCAGGTAGCACTGGACCGTGCTCTGCATGTCGGGGTGGAACGAGATCCTGCTCGACAGGTTGTCGATCACCCCGGTGTTGTGGGCGTAGCGGCCGGTCATGATCGTCATCCGCGACGGACAGCACAGGGGATCCGAGATCGAGAAGTTGGGGTAGGTGCGGCCGCCGTGCCACAGCCACCGCCAGGTGTTCGGCATCGTCTCCTGGGTCACCGTGCCGCCGGTCTGGTCGTCGGTGATGATCAGGATGATGTTCGGGCGGCTCGAGCCGCCCCCGAGCGGCGAGCACGCCCCGCCCACAGCGGCGAGCAGGATGATGACGAGCACCATGCGGAGTTTCGGGGGCGTGATGGCTCTCCTAGCCTCGGAAGACCGTCGCGAGCGCGACCAGGACAACCGGCAGCACGAACCATGTGACCGCCGTCAGCCCGATTGCGACGAGAGCGATGGTATCGGCGTCGTCCTCCGGCGGGCGCCCGCAGTGGCCGATCGTCTCATAGAGCGCCCACATCGGCTGACGGCCGACGACCGTCACCCGGCGGCGTGCGAGCCCCGCGCCCTGGAGCAGCACGAACGCCAGCGCCGCGAAGAGGAGGATGAGCACTCCACCGCCCCCGAACAGGATCGGCTGCCCCGGCTTCACGGTGCCGAACTGGCGGGCGAGTGACGCGAGCACCGGGATCGCCGCGCCGCCGATCAGTACCGTCGGCAGTCCCGAGGCCCCGCCCCGGTAGCCGAGCGTGAGCCGGTCGGCCTGGATGCGCGCGCGGGCCAGCACACGCCGTTCGGTCGTCTCGGGCGCGGCCTGGCTTTCGCGGCGCGCGTAGAGCCGCGCGAGGTTGCGCACGGCGTCGGAGACGTACGACCGGACGATGTACTGCGCGACGAACTCGACCGCCCACTCGGTTGGAGCGTGCAGCGGGCCCAGCCGCGGCAGGCGCGGACGCCGCCAGCCGTCGCGATCGAGCACCTCGAGCGCGCGCATGACGAGCCGGTGGGCGTCGGCGAACCGGTCGGGGTGCGCGAGCGGCGCCCGCTCGGCGAGCTCGCTCAGGAGCCGGGCTTCTGTTCTGGTATCGACCCGCACCTCGCGGAACGCCAGGTCGGCCGCCTGGTCGGTGTCGCCGCGGAGCAGCCGAAACGTCCGGTCGAGCTGGTCGGTCAGCTCGTCGAGGATGAGATTGTCGCCCCTGCCCGGACGCTGCTCCTTGTCCACGGTCGGGCTACCCGGCGGTGACGGGCACGCCGCCCGGCGTCAGCCGCCGGCGCGGTGGCAGGGAGGGCTCCGGGAGGTCGTCCGCGAGACCCAGGAGCAGCCCGAAGAGCAGGTCGGGATCGGGCAGCCGCCGGAGGCCGAACATGAGGTCGCGGCGGCCGCCGGTGCTCACCACCAGGCCGCCGTAGTGCAGCATCCAGCGCGGCCGGGCCCGGACGATCTCGAGGTCGTGGATCGCGTCCAGCGGGAGCGCGGCGACGCGCCGCGAGATGCCCCCGTGCACGAGGAGAGCCCGCCGGTCGGTGACGACGAGGATCCGCCGCTGCCAGCGGCCGACGGCACGGGCCAGCCGGACGAGCGTGCGAACGGCGATCACACCGAGCACGCCGACGGCGAGGACGCGAAGAGGCAGCGGCACGCCGGACGCCGCCACCCGGACGGCGGTGTACGCGCACGCGGTGAGGACGACGCACGCCCGCAGGAACGGGCCCACGAGCACGACCTCGTGCTCTCGGCTCACGAGGTGGACGTGCTCGTCGCGGGCGAGCAGGCGTTCGAGGGGCGGCATCGCACTCGCACCGTTCGCCCTGAGCCGACGTGTTCCTCCAGGCGAAACCCCCTGGGGCCAGTCAGGCCCCGTTACGGGGCCTGGCCCCGGTGGTCATGGCGCCACATGCGGAGGGGCAACTCGTTCAGCACCTCGGCGCCGGTCGCCGTGACGACGACCATCTGCTCGTGGACGACGCCGCCCGTGCCCGGAAGGAGGACGCCGGGCTCGATGCAGAGCACCATGCCTTCGCGCAGCTGGCACGCGGGGTCGCGGTCGCCGTAGGGCGGCTCGTGCTGGCCGGTGCCTGCGCCGTGCGGCATGAACTCGCCCCACCACGCCTCGCCGAGGCCGGCGGCGACGACAGCGCCACGGGCCGCCTCGCGTAGGTCGGCGACGAGCGCGCCGGGCTGCGCAGCCGCGGTGCCGGCCTCGACGGCGGCTGCCACCGCCTCCAGCGCGCGCTCGAGCTCGGGGGACGGGTCACCGACGGCGACGGTGCGGCACATGTCGCCGTGATAGCCGTGGACGCGCGCCCCGCAGTCGAGCACGACGGCCTCGCCGGCCTGCATCGACCTGTCGCCGGGGAGGAACGTCCCGAGCGCCGTCCGCGGTCCGGCGCCGGCCACCGTCGTGAAGCTCAGCTCGGCGCCGGCCGCCCGGATGGCGTGCTCGGCGGCGGCGGCCATCTCGACCTCGCGTGCTCCCTCGCCCACGGCGTCAAGCCCGGCCGCCATCCCGAGATCCGAGATGCGGGCGGCCTCGGCCAGAACCTCGACCTCGGCGCGGCTCTTCACCATCCGGAGCTCCACGGTCAGGGCAGTCGCATCCTCGAGCCGGAGGGCCGGCGCCGCCGATCGCAGCGCGTCCATGACGGCCGCCGGAAGCACCCGCAGGCCGGTCACCCCGGCGGTGGACGATCCGCGAAGCAGGTCGGCGGTCGCGCGTCCGAGGTCGGAGGCGAGCTCGACCCGGTCGCAGACCGCCTGCTCGCGCGCCCGGTCGACGTCGGCGGACGAGTCGGTGAGAAGCGTCACCGGGCCGTCGGCGGGCACCACGAGCACCGCCTGCTCCTCCTCGATGCAGAACCAGTCCGCGAGGTAGCGCAGGTCGCCGGGCGCGTAGTCGACGTGGGCGCCGTAGCAGGCGAGCGCGTCGAGCCCCAGGCCGCCCATCCGCTCGCGCACCCGCGCGATGCGCTCCCCGAACTCCTCCCGTGCGATCGGCGCAGCCGCGATCACGCTGCAAGGGCGGGGTCAGACCCCGTCACTGCACGCGGGCGGCGTCGAGGTCTCGGCGCAGCTCCTTGATCTCGTCGCGGAGCTTGGCGGCGTACTCGAACCGGAGCTCCTCGGCCGCCGCGAACATCTCCTCCTCGAGCTCGACCACCAGCTTCTCGATCTCTGTCGGCGTCATGCCCTCGTCGCCGCCCTTGCCGCGCCGGCGGCGGCCGGGGACGTGCGGCTGGGTGTCGAGCGAGAGGAACTCGGCGATGTCGGAGACGCCCTTCTTGATCGACTCCGGCGTGATGCCGTGCTCCTCGTTGTAGGCGATCTGGATCGCGCGCCGCCGGCCGGTCTCGTCGATGGCCACGCGGATCGCCTCGGTCATCTTGTCGGCGTACATGATCACGCGGCCGTTGACGTTGCGGGCGGCCCGGCCGATGGTCTGGATGAGCGCCGTCTGGCCGCGGAGGAAGCCCTCCTTGTCGGCGTCGAGGATCGCCACCAGCGACACCTCCGGCAGGTCGAGGCCCTCGCGGAGCAGGTTCACGCCCACCAGCACGTCGAAGTCGCCGAGGCGCAGCTCGCGGATCACCTTGATCCGCTCGAGCGTGTCGATCTCGGAGTGCAGGTAGCGGGTGCGGATCGCCCGCCTCGAGCAGGTAGTCGGTCAGGTCCTCGGCCATCTTCTTGGTGAGCGTCGTGACCAGCACGCGCTCGCCCGCCTCGGCGCGGGCCTTGATCTCGGCGATCAGGTCGTCGATCTGGTGGCGCGTCGGGCGCACCTCGACCTCGGGATCGACGAGGCCGGTCGGCCGGATGATCTGCTCGGCGACGTGGGTCGGACTGGCGCAGCTCGAACGCCGCCGGCGTGGCCGACACGAACATCACCTGGTGAGCGCGCTCCAGGAACTCGTCGAACCGAAGCGGCCGGTTGTCGAGCGCCGACGGCAGCCGGAACCCGTACTCGACCAGCGTCTGCTTGCGCGACCGGTCGCCCTCGTACATGCCGCCGATCTGCGGCACCGTCTGGTGCGACTCGTCGATGATGATCAGAAAGTCGTCGGGGAAGTAGTCGAGCAGCGTGTGCGGCGGCGTCCCCGGCTCGCGCCCGTCGAGGTGGCGCGAGTAGTTCTCGATGCCGTTGCAGAAGCCCATCTCGCGCAGCATCTCCATGTCGTACTCCGTGCGCGAGCGGAGCCGGTGCGCCTCGAGCATCTTGCCCTCGGCCTCGAGCTCGGGCAGGCGCGCGCGCAGCTCCGCGTCGATCGACTTGACCGCCGCCTCGAGCGCGCTTCGCTCCATCGCGTAGTGCGTCGCGGGATAGACGGCGAGGTGGTCGAGCCGAGCGTAGACCTCCCCCGTCATCGGGTCGAAGTGCGTGATCGACTCGACCTCGTCGCCGAAGAGGCTGATCCGGTAGGCGGACTCGGTGTCGGCCGGCTGCACCTCGATCACGTCGCCGCGGACGCGGAACCGGCCGCGGCCCATGACGACGTCGTTTCGCTGGTAGTGGATGTCGACCAGCTTGGTCAGGATCGACTCGCGCGAGCGCTCGTCGCCGACCGACACGAAGCACACCATCTCGGAGTAGCTCTCGGGCGAGCCGATGCCGTAGATGCACGACACCGAGGCGACGATGACGACGTCGCGGCGGGCGAAGAGCGCCGCGGTGGCGGCGTGCCGCAGCCGGTCGATGTCGTCGTTGATCGACGAGTCCTTCTCGATGTACGTGTCGGATGACGGCAGGTACGCCTCGGGCTGGTAGTAGTCGTAGTAGCTCACGAAGTACTCGACCGCGTTCGTCGGGAAGTACTCGCGGAACTCGTTGCAGAGCTGGGCGGCCAGCGTCTTGTTGTGGGCGATCACGAGGGTCGGCTTCTGAACCTTCTCGATCACGCGCGCCATGGTGTGCGTCTTGCCGGTGGCCGTGGCCCCGAGCAGCGTCTGGTACTGGTCGCCGCGGGAGATCGCCTCGGCGAGCTCCCCGATCGCGCGCGGCTGGTCGCCGGTCGGCTGATAGGCGGCGGAGACGTGCAGGCCGGGCATACGGGTTGAGTCTAGCCGAACGTGTGTACGATGCCCTCGTGAGCCGCCCGATCGCGCTGCCGGACCCGCCGCTCACCGACGGCCGCGTGACGCTCCGAGCCTGGGAGGCCCGCGATGTGCCCGCGATCGTGGCCATGTGCGGCGACCCCGAGGTGATCAGATTCACGAGCGTCCCGGTGCCGTACGGCGCCGACGACGCCCGCCTGTGGCTCGACCTGCACCCCGGCCGGCTGGCGGCGGGCGACGGCGCGGCGTTCGCGATCACCGAGCCCGGCGACGATCGTCCGGTGGGATCGATCGGCGTCCGCGTGCTGCACGACCAGGGCTCGGCCGAGACCGGCTACCACGTCGTCCCCGAGGCGCGCGGACGCGGCCTTGCGACCGCCGCGCTTCGCCTGCTCGCGCGCTGGACGTTCGCCGAGCTCGACGTCGGACGGCTCCAGCTCACGACCCATCTCGACAACCCGGCCTCGCAGCGGGTCGCCGAGAAGGCCGGGTTCACCCGCGAGGGCGTGCTGCGGGCGTGGGCCGATCAGCGCGGCGAGCGGGTCGATCTCATCATGTGGTCGCTCCTGCCCGGCGATCCGATGACGCCGTAGGATGCCGCCGCATGCCCGTCGTCGAGTCCCATGCGACCGTCGCCGCCCCGGCCGCCGACGTCTTCGCGTTCCTGCACGACCCCGCCCAGCGGCCGGTGTGGGATGTGGCCGTCGACCTCTGCAATCTCGAGGGCGACGCGGTCGCGGCCGGAAGCCGGCTCCACCTGCGCGGCCGCCGCAAGGCGCCCTCGTGGGTGGGCGAGTACGTCGAGGTCGCCCCGCCGCGGCGGTCGGTGCTGCGCCTCGTCGACGGTGTCGGCATGCCGTTCTCGGACTACCGCCAGACGATCGAGGTCGCCGGGGACGGCGGCCGGACGGCGGTCACGCTCAGGCTCGAGTACGCCGTCCGGGGGCCGCTCGTCCTGATCGAGCGGTTCACGGTGCGCGGGCGGCTCGCCCGGGCGCTGCACGACTCGGCCCGGAAGGTCGAGATGCGGTTCGCGTGATTCAGCCCGAGCCCAGCTCTGTGCCATACGCCTTGCGGTAGAGCGACTCCAGGTGATGGACGTCGGCCACGTAGTCGCGCGTCGCGGGGAAGCGCACGACGACCCGCTGGCCGGCGGGCGTCTCGCGGATCCAGTCGTCGACGTTCGTCTGGCCGGCGTTGTACGCGGCGAGCGCGAGGTCGCCCCCGTTCGGGCGTCCGGCGTACTTCTGCCGCAGGTGGGCCAGGTACCAGCTCCCGTAGCGGAGGTTCAGATCGGCGTCGTACAGGTCGTGGCGCGGGTCGAACTTCGTCCCGCCGGTGTGCGTGGCGATGCCCCTGGCCGTGGACGGCAGGAGCTGCATCAGGCCGATGGCGCCGGCGCTCGACTTCGAGTTCGCCTTGAAGCGCGACTCCTCGTACACGACCGCCGCGATCAGCGCCGGGTCGAGGTGGTACTTGTGGCCGTACCCCACGATGCTGTCGCGGTAGTAGAGCGGGTAGCGCAGCCGCACCCACCACGCCGGCTGCGTGTGATCGACCCAGGCGTAGGCCACCCCGGCGACGACGACGAGCCCGACAAGAGCGAGGATCGCCCGTCTCATCGCCGCAGCAGCCGCTCGACGAGGCCGGCCACGAAGGCATCGAGCTCCTCGAGCGTGCCGGAGTTCTCGTACACGACGTCCGCCCGGGCGGCCTTCTCGGCCTCGGGGAGCTGGTGCGTCATCCGCTCGGCCGCGCCCGGCCGCCTGCCCTCGCGCACGCCGGCGGGAGCGGTGATGGCGACGATCGTGTCGTAGCGGTCCTCCACGCCCGCTTCGAACAGCGTCGGCGCCTCGTGGACGAGGAGCGGCGTGCCCATGCGCTCATGTTCGTCGCGCCAGCGGACGAACTCCTCCGAGACCAGCGGCAGCACGAGCCGCTCGAGCCAGCGCAGCTCGGTCGCATCCGCGAACACGATGCGCCCGAGCGCGGCCCGGTTCACCTCGCCGTCAGCGGTGAGGATCCGGCGCCCGAACCGGTCGACGACGGCGTCACGCACCTCGGGCCGCGAGTACAGCTCCCGGACCACGTCGTCGCTCGAGAGAGTCGCGGCGCCGTGGCGCTCGAAGGCACGAAGCGCCTCGGACTTGCCGGCGCCGATGCCGCCGGTCAGTCCGACGACGACGCTACTCGTCGGCGGAGTCGCCCTCGCCCTCCGGGGCGCCGGGCTCGGCCGCCGCCTCGGCTTCGGGCTCCGCTTCGGCTTCGGGCTCCGCTTCGGCCTCGGCCTCGGGCTCTGCGACGGCCTCCGGCTCGGGCTCTGCCTCGGCTTCGGCGGCTCTGCGAGGGCCTCCGGCTCGGCCTCTGCGACGACCTCCGCCTCGGGCTCCGGCTCGAGCTCTGCCTCGGGCTCAGCCTCCGCCGCGGACTCCGCGTCGGCTTCCGGCTCGGCCTCGGCAGCCGCCTCGGCTTCGGGCTCCGCCTCCGCTTCGACCGGTGTGTCGGCGAAGACCTCCTCCGAGAGCCCGAGGTCCGGAACGGCAGGCGCGGCGGCCGGCCCCGGCATGCCCATGTCGATCGCCTTCACCGGCTCGTCCGGCTCGACCCGCCGCAGCGACAGCGAGAGCCGGCGGCGCTCGGGATCGATCTCGACGATCTTCACGTTCACGTCCTGGCCCTGCTGGACGACCTCGCGCGGATTCTCGACATGGTGCTCGGCAAGCTCCGAGATGTGGATCAGGCCCTCGACGCCCGAGACGATCTCGGCGAACGCGCCGAACGTGACGACCTTGGTGATCCGGCCGGCGACGACGTCGCCCTGGCTGCACTCGTCCATGAGCCGCTGCCACGGGTCGGTCTGCGTCTGCTTCAGGCCGAGCGAGATGCGCTGCCGGTCGCGGTCGACGTCGAGCACCTTCACACGCACACGCTGGCCGATCTCGAGCACCTCGGACGGATGGTTCACATGGCTCCACGAGAGCTCCGAGATGTGGATCAGGCCGTCGATGCCGTCGAGGTCGACAAATGCGCCGAAGTCGACGATGTTCGAGATCTGGCCCTCGACCTCGACGCCCGGGCTCAGCCGGTCGAGGATCTGCTGGCGCGCCTCCTTGCGCTCCTCCTCGAGCACGGCGCGGCGCGACAGGACGACGTTGTTGCGGCTGCGGTTGAGCTCGATCACCTTGCACAGGAGCACCTGGTCGCGGTACTCCTCGAGGTCCTGGACACGGCGGATGTCGACCAGCGACGCGGGCAGGAAGCCGCGCACGCCGAGGTCGATGATGAGCCCGCCCTTCACGACCTCGATCACGTGGCCCTCGACGGGCTCGCCGCTCTCGGCCGCCGCCTCGATCCGCTTCCACGCCTTCTCGAACCGCGCCCGCTTCTTCGACAGGATCAGGCGCCCGTCGGCATCCTCCTTCTGGAGCACGAGCGCGTCGATCTCGTCACCGACCGTGACCTCCTCGTCGGGGTTCACCGACCGGCGGATGCTGAGCTCGGCGACCGGGATGACGCCCTCCGACTTGTAGCCGATGTCGACCAGGATCTCGTCCTTGTCCACGCGGACCACGGTGCCGGTCACCACGTCCCCCTCGCTGAAGTCGGTCAGCGTGCGGTCGTAGTCGGGAACGAGCACCCCGTCCACCTCGATCATCCACGTGTCGTCAGTTGAAGCCATGTCCGTCAGGGTTGGATCCTCTCACATGAAGTCATGCAGCAGCCGGCCTGGCTTGGCCGGCCGGTAGTATACAAACGCCGTGCCAGCAAGCCGGGGCAAGCAGGCGGCGCGCCCGGTCAGTAACTCGTCACGAGCCGGCTCCCGACGGCAATCGCCGCGCCTCCGGGTGGAAGCGTGATCGTGCCGGCCGCTCCGAGGCTGAGCTCAGTCGGCAGGTCGGACGGGTTGACAGCCACCGCGCCGTCTGGATACGTCCGCCTCCACGCCTCGCCGACCTGCTCGGCGAGCACGTCGGGGTCGGGGGCGCCCAGATCGAGGTCGTAGAGCGGCGCGACCGCGGTGCCGGGCGCGAGGCCGTAGGCACCCTGCGGCGTGGCAACGAGCAGGTATCCCGCCAGCCCGTAGACATCCCGCCGCTCGCCGGGGTCCGGCCCGGTCTCGAACACGAACGTGGCCACGCGCTCACGCTGCACCTGGAGGTAGTACCGAAGGAGGCTGGTCCAGGCCGCGCCGTGCAGGCGCGCGAACCCCGTCCCCGTGGTGAGGGCGTCGGCCGAATTGATCTGGGCGGGCTCGACGATGCTCGGCGGCCCGTTCTGGGCAAGAAGGAAGAACCCCTGCGTGCGCATCGCCGCGTGCACGAGGCTGAGGGCCTGCGCGAGGTAGGTGGCACGATCGTCGGACTCGAGCTCCGTGCCCGTGCGCGGGTCGACCGGCGTCCCCGACCATCCGGGCTCGTTCCCCGCGTCGGCGACGTCGACGCCCGTCCATCCGCCGTCGGTGAGGCTCTGCTGAATGCGCAGCGACCAGGCGCCCTGGTAGCCGGCGTCACCGAAGTCGAGCAGCACCCACCCGGGGTGCTCGTCGGGGTGGATCTCGGCCCCGTCCGCCGTGTGCAGGATCCACTCGGGATGGTGCTCCCGGACCCACGGCAGCCGGAACGCCGCCGCATCGCAGCGCTCGCAGCTGTAGAGCAGCGATCGCTCCTGCCACACCTGGACGTCGGGAGCCGCCGCGCGAAGCCGTTTCGGCATCGCCCCCCACGCCGCCGACGCGAGGACCGCGCGGTAGCGCACGAGCGAGCAGATCGGCGCCGGCTCAGGCGCCGGGCGCGCCGGGAGCCTGATCGCGAGCGGCACGCCGACGTCGGCCGCGGCGGGGCACGGAGGCGGCGACGCCCCGGTGCCCGCGCCGCCGCCTGTGCTGCAGGCCGTGACGAACGCGGCCAGCAGGACGGCCGCTACTCCTTGCCGCACGCCCCGCAATGTGTCTGGGGGGTGCCGATGATGCCACCGTCGGGCGGCGTGATGACCGAGACGACGTCGACCTGAAGCTCGGCCCCGCAGTGCCGGCAGAAGCCGCCGTCGGCCGGGTGGCCGCTCAGCGTGAACCGGATGTCGGCGTCGAGCGCCGGCCCCATGGCCGACACCACGCCGCGGCCGTCCTGCACCCGCCCGAACTCCAACCGGACATCGCCCGTCCACTCGCCGTCCGTCGACCGCACGGTTCCCACCGCGATGCCGAGCGCGGAGTCGAGCTCGTCCGCTGCGACGGCCGGGAGGAAGAGCTCGGCCGTCATCTGCTCATGGCGCTCGCCCGCCCGGATCCAGAGATACGCCCCGGGCTCGTCACCCCGGCGCGCGGGGAGCGCGCTCAGCTCGCCGTCCACCTGCGCCCAGGTCACTTCGCCTCCAGCCAGGTCGCGCCCGTCCCGATGTCGATCTCGAGCGGCGGGTCGAGCGGATACGCCGAGACCATGGCCTCGGTGGCGAGCGCCCTGAGCGCGGTCATCTCCCCGTCGGCCGCCTCGAAGAGCAGCTCGTCGTGGATCTGGAGCACGAGCCGTGACCGCCGGCCGGCGTCGCGGAGGCGCTCGTGACAGGAGATCATCGCCACC
This sequence comes from uncultured Actinomycetes bacterium, assembly GCA_963809325.1. Classification (GTDB taxonomy): domain Bacteria; phylum Actinomycetota; class Thermoleophilia; order Gaiellales; family JAICJC01; genus JAICJC01. Next base: position 609,840 of record CAWEIZ010000008.1, on the reverse strand, counting down.
TTGATGATGTCGGCGGCGCTTCCCTGCATGACCGTGTTCACGGCCAGCCGCTCGCCGAGGCTGCGGGTCTGGTAGTTCGACGCGCGAAGCTCGGGGATCGGCCGGCGGCGGCCGAAGAGCGTCGTCACGTAGCCCAGCTCCTTCGCCGAGGCGATCGTGCGTGCGATGAACTCGTTCACGCGCGGGAAGCGTGCCAGGTATGTGTCGATGTAGACCTGCGCCTCCTCGCGGGTGATGCCGAGCTGCTCGGAGAGCCCGAACGAGCTGATGCCGTAGATAATGCCGAAGTTGACGGCCTTCGCGCGGTTGCGCTCGTCGCGGGTCAGCGTCTCGGGCGGCTTCCCGAGCACCTCGGCAGCGGTGACCCGGTGGATGTCCTCGCCACGCGCGAACGCATCCTTGAGCGCCGGCTCCTCGGAGAGGTGGGCGAGGATCCGAAGCTCCACCTGCGAGTAGTCGGCCGAGAGCAGGGTGTAGCCCTCGCCGGCGACGAACGCGCTTCGGATCTCGCGGCCGAGCGCCGTCCGGATGGGGATGTTCTGAAGGTTGGGTCGGATCGACGAGAGCCGCCCCGTGGCGGCGGTCGTCTGGCTGAACGTCGTGTGCAGGCGCCCGTCGGCCGGATCGATCAGGTCGGGGAGCGGCTGGAGATAGGTGTTCAGGAGCTTCGACTGCTCCCGCCACTGCTCGACGACGTCGACGATGGGGTGCAGGTCGCGGATCTTGGCGAGCACCCGCGCGTCGGTCGAGTAGCCGGTCTTGCCCTTGCGGTCGGCGGGCAGGCCGAGGCGCTCGAACAGCACCTCGCCGAGCTGCTTGGGCGACCCGATCACGAACGGCCCTCCGGCCAGCTCGTGGCAGCGTGCCTCGAGCTCCTCCACCTGGTCCGCGAGCTTCGCCGCGATCTCGGCGAGGCGGTAGGTGTCGACGCGGATGCCGACCGCCTCCATCGCCCCGAGCACGGGGATGAGCGGGAGCTCGATGCTCTCGTAGAGGCCGGTCAGGTCGCGGTCGGCGAGCTTCGAGTACAGCCCCGGATGGAGCCGCCGCGCTGCCGCCGCCGCCCGGACGAGCGCCGCCGTCTCCTCGTCGGCACCCACCTGGACCGCCACCCCGGACTCCTCCGCGAGGTCGTCGATCTCGTAGCCCGACCGGCCCGGATCGAGCAGATACGCGGCGATGGCCGTGTCGCCCGCCGGCTGGAGCGCCGGATGCTTCAGCCCGTGGGTGATGACCCGGGCCCCGCGGAGCGCCTCGACGACCCGCGCCGCCGGTGCCGTCACGACGACCGCCGACTCACCGTCCGAGGCCGCGAGCCGGTCGCCCGCCGCCGCGAGGCCGACCTCTGCGCCGAGCGAGCGCAGCTCGTCCACGCCGCCCTCGCGCCACGCGACCTCGACGGAATCGGACGGCTCCGCGGGCGGGGCTCCGGGGAGCGCCTCCTCGAGCTCGTCCACCCGCTTCAGCAGGGCGCGGAACTCGAGCTTTCGGAAGAGCTCCTTCATCGTCGAGCGGTCGGGCGGCTCGACGACCAGCGCGTCGAAGTCGACGTCCAGCGGGATCTCGCGGTCGATCGTCGCGAGCCGCTTCGAGTCGGCGGCGTCCTTTGCGGCGTCCGCCAGCGACTGCCGCCGCTTCGTGCCCGACACGGCGTCGAGGTTGGCGTAGACGCCCTCCATGCTGCCGAACTGGATGAGGAGCTCTGCGGCCGTCTTGTCGCCGATCCCGGGGACGCCGGCGATGTTGTCGGAGGTGTCGCCCTTGAGCCCGATGAAGTCGGGGATCACGTCCGGCCCGATCCCGTAGCGCTGGATGATCCGCTCGGGCGTGTAGACGACGACGTCCTGCACCCCGCGCGGGGTCATCATGATGCAGACGTTGTCGGAGGCGAGCTGGAACGCGTCACGGTCGGTCGAGACCACGCAGACCTTGTGCCCGGCATCCTCCGCCATGCGGGCGAGCGTGCCGATGATGTCGTCGGCCTCCTTGCCCTCGACCTTCAGGTTGCGGTAGCCGAACGCCTCGACGACCGGCTCGAACCACGGCTGCTGCTGGCGCAGGAGGTCGGGCATCGGCTTTCGGTGGGCCTTGTAGTCGGCGGCGATCTCGAGCCGTCCGGTCGGCTTGGAGTCCCACGCCACGAGCACCGTCCGCGGCCGGTAGTCCATGAGCATCCGCATGAACATGTTGCCCAGCCCCAGGAGGGCGTTCGTGGGGAGGCCTTCCACCGTCTGCAACTCCTCAGGCAGGGCGTAGAACGCCCGGTACGCAAGCCCGTTCCCGTCGACCAGGAAGACGTCGCACTGCTTGGCGGGCGCGTCGTCGAGGTTCAGGTCCTTCGGCTGGGACTGCTTGACGGTCGCCACCATGAGAAGCGTATCCGAGGGGATGGTCGCCGAGCGGGCGATAGGCTTCGGCGGAGATGGCGGCCCCCAACCCCTCCGCGTCCTACAGCCTGACGATCCGCGTCGAGATCCCGGCGGTGGCGGGGTCCTTCGCGAAGGTCGCGGCCGCGATCGGCGAGGCCGACGGCGACCTGGGCGCCATCGACCTGGTCCGGGTCTCGCGCGAGAGCCGCGTACGTGACGTGACGGTGTCGGCCTCCGACTCCGATCACGGCCAGCGGATCGTGGACGCCGTCCGGAGCGTGCCCGGGGTCACCATCGTGAACGTCTCCGACCGCACGTTCCTCATGCACCTGGGCGGCAAGATCGAGGTGCACAACAAGGTGCCGGTGAAGACACGCGACGACCTCTCGATGGCCTACACGCCGGGCGTGGCGAGGGTGTGCCTCGCGATCGCCGCCGACCCCGACAAGGTGCGCGCGCTCACGATCAAGCAGAACGCGGTCGCCGTCGTGACCGACGGGACGGCCGTGCTCGGACTCGGCGACATCGGACCGCGCGCGGCGATGCCGGTGATGGAGGGCAAGGCGATGCTCTTCAAGGAGTTCGCCGGGATCGACGCATGGCCGATCTGCCTCGACACGACCGACACCGACGAGATCATCATGATCGTGAAGGCGATCGCGCCGGGCTTCGGCGGGATCAACCTCGAGGACATCGCCGCGCCGCGCTGCTTCGAGATCGAGGGCCGCCTGCGCCGCGAGCTCGACATCCCCGTCTTCCACGACGACCAGCACGGCACGGCCGTCGTCGTCCTGGCGGGCCTTCTGAACGCGGCCAAGCTGGTGCAGAAGCGGCTCGACGAGCTGCGCGTCGTCCTGGTCGGCGTCGGGGCGGCGGGCGTCGCCGTGTCGAAGCTCCTCATGGAGGCGGGTGTGCGCGACATCGTGGGGTGCGACCGCGAGGGGGCGCTGTACCCCGGCAGGAAGGGGCTGACGGCGATCAAGAAGTGGTACGCGCGGAACACGAATCCGCGCGGGTTCGAGGGCACCGCCGACGAGGCGCTCGCGGGCGCCGACGTCTTCCTCGGGCTCTCGGGGCCGGGCGCGGTGTCGGTCGAGGCGGTGCGCTCGATGGCGGACGATGCGATCGTCTTCGCGATGGCGAACCCCGACCCGGAGGTGCGGCCGGAGGACGTGATGGGCGACGTCCGCGTGCTCGCGACCGGCCGCTCCGACTACCCGAACCAGATCAACAACGTGCTGGCGTTTCCGGGGATCTTCCGCGGCGCGCTCGCCGCGCAGGCGACCGGCATCAACGAGCAGATGAACCTGGCCGCCGCGCGGGCGATCGCCGCGGTCATCAGCGAGGACGAGCTGTTCGAGGAGTACATCATCCCGAGCGTCTTCAACAAGGCCGTCGTCGAGGTTGTGGCGCACGCCGTGCACGAGGCCGCGATCGAGACCGGCGTCGCGCAGCGGACGACCAGCCCGACGCAGGACCCGTCGGCGATCTACCGGTAGGCTCAGGCCGGTTGTGCCACCCAGAGCCGTGGATCGCCGTCGCCGAGATCGGTGATGCCCTCGTCCAGCAGCGCGCCGCAGACGAGGGTGCGCCGGTGCGCGGCGAAGGTCAGCACGTGGGCGACGACGCCGCCGTAGGTGAACACAACGGGCGGGTCGCAGGTCGTGTCGATGAACGTCTCCTCGAGTCGGTCCTCGTCGACGATTGCGCGAACATCGGTGAGGAACCCGGGTCCGGCGTCGGCCAGGCGCCGGCGCATTGAGGCGATGCTCTCATCGCGCTCGACGTCGAAGCTGTACCGCCGCTGGTGGATCGACTCGTGCCACATCGCAAGCTGGCCCACGAGTCGTGACAGCAGCGAGCGCAGCGTCGGAGCGTCGTCGATGCCCTCGACCGAGACCACAATCGGGCGGTCGAGGGCCTCGTCGCTCAACCCGTCGGCTCGCGTGATCATCTCGCCGACCAGCCACACGTGATGCTCCACCATCCGGGTGAGCAGATCCATACTCGTCACCGTCCTCTCTGCGGGCAGCGACAGGCCGCCCGGCGGGTTGAAGTGCACGGAAGCAGCTGCTCCGATCCGAATGCTCGTCGGCCGAGCCCGCCAGCGTGACGGCGTTCGGCCGTACGCGCGCCGGAAGGCACGCGTGAACGCCTCATGCGAGGCGTAGCCTGCCTCCAGCGCGACGGACAGCAGGTGCTCGTCCGTGGTGATCAGGCGATACGCGGCGCGTTCGAGCAGGATCCTGCGGCGCAGGGCCGCCGGCGGCTCACCGAGCGCCGCCGACACCAGCCGGTCGACGTAGAACCGTGACATGTGCAGCCTCGCTGCCAGCTGCGTCGAGCTCGACTGCGCGTCATCCAGCCCCTCAGCCAGGTGGTCGAGGAACCGTGCCAGCGTGTCGGTCGCCAGAGTCACGCCATGATCGTGCCACCAGGGTGAGGCAGCCGCTTGATCACGCTTGCCCAGTTGTCCGCCGGGTCAGCTGCAGTGGACCGTGCCGGCGGAGCGACCACCCGCGACGCGGGTGGTCGTCCTTCAGCCGCCCCTGGTTTGAGCCCGGCCCGGGCTCAGAACCGATCCATGTACTGGCGGATCTCCCAGTCGTGGACCTGCTCGTTGTACGACGCCCACTCCTCTCGCTTCAGGCGGACGTACTCCGTGAAGATGTGATCGCCCAGCGCCTGGCGCATGACGTTGTCGGCCTCGAGCTTGTCGAGCGCGTGCGACAGGTCGTGCGGCAGGCTACCGATCCCGAGCTCGCGGGACTCCTCCTCGGTCATGTGGTAGATGTTGCGGTTGACCGGCTCGGGCGGCGTGAGGCCGCGCTTGATGCCGTCGAGGCCCGCCGCCAGCATGCACGCCAGCGCCAGGTACGGGTTCGCGGTCGGGTCCGGCGTGCGCAGCTCGATCCGCGTCGAGCGGCCGCGCTTGGCGGGGACGCGGATCGCGGCCGAGCGGTTGCCGGGCGACCAGGCGATGTAGACGGGCGCCTCGTAGCCGGGCAGGAGCCGCTTGTAGGAGTTGACGGTCGGATTGGCGACCGCGGTGATCGCCGGGATGTGCTCGAGGATGCCGGCGATGTACGCCCGGCACTCGGTCGAGAGCTGGAGATCGTCGCCCTCGTCGAGGAAGGCGTTCTCGTCGCCCCGGGCGAGTGACTGGTTGATGTGCATGCCCGAGCCGTTCTCGCCGTGGATCGGCTTGGCCATGAACGTCGCGTGCATCCCGTGCCGGGCGGCAATCGTCTTGACCACCAGCCGGAACGTGATCAGGTTGTCGGCCGTCGAGAGCGCGTCGCCGTGGCGGAAGTCGATCTCGTGCTGGCCGATCGCGACCTCGTGATGGGCGGCCTCGAGCTCGAAGCCCATCTGCTGGAGCGTCACCTCGATGTCGCGCCGGCAGTCCTCGCCGCGGTCGATCGGAGCGACGTCGAAGTACGTCGCGGCGTCGTGCGGGTCGACGGTCGGGTTGCCGTCCTGATCGAGCTTGAAGAGGAAGAACTCGGCCTCGGGGCCGACGTTCATGGTGTAGCCCAGGTCGGCGGCCTCCTTCAGCACCCGGCGCAGGTTCGTGCGCGGATCGCCGGCGAAGGGCTGGCCGTCGGGGTCGGCGACGTCGCAGATCAGCCGGGCGGTGCGGGCCGACTCGGTGCCGCGCCACGGGAGCACGGCGTACGTCGCGGGGTCGGGCAGGAAGTACATGTCGGACTGCTCGATCCGCTTGAATCCGCGGATCGACGACCCGTCGAACATGAGCTCGTTGTCGAGCGCCTTCTCGAGCTCGTCGACGGGGATCGAGACGTTCTTGACGGCGCCGTACGGCTCCGTGAACTGCAAGCGCACGAAGGCGACGCTGTCGCGCGCGCACTGCTCCAAGACTTCCTGCTTGTCCATGGCAGTCCTTCCCCTGTATTCCGGAGCGAGTGTCATAGCCCTGAGTCCTTCCGCTTCGGTGTCCCGGCCGGGGGCCAGTGTATAGCGTGCCCCGGATGATCCCGCCCCGGTCCCGGGGGCCCGACGAGGGCCGCCGAAAAATTCCCCGCAATGTGCGGGCAATGGGCTGGACGAGCCTCGTGAACGACGCCGCGTCGGAGCTCCTCTACCCGGTCCTGCCGCTCTTTCTCGTCGTCACGCTGCACGCCCCCGCGGCGGCCGTCGGCCTCGTCGAGGGAGCCGCCGAAGCGGCGTCGCAGATCGTCGGCTACATCGTCGGCCGCCGGTCTGACCGCATCCACCGGCAGGCTCCCCTTCGTGTGGGCCGGATACACCCTCTCGAACATCGCGAAGCCGCTCGTCGCGCTCGCCCCGGCCTGGGGCTGGGTGCTCAGCGCGCGGGTGCTCGACCGGACCGGGAAGGGCCTGCGCACGGCGCCGCGCGACGCGCTCCTTCGCGACTCGTCCGACCCCGACCGGGCCGGGGCGACGTTCGGATACCACCGGTTCATGGACTCGGCCGGGGCGACCGTCGGCCCGCTCCTCGCGCTCGCGCTCCTCGCCGCCGGGCTCTCGCTCAGGCAGGTGATCGTCGTGTCGATCGTTCCGGCCGTCCTCACGATGTTCGCGCTTCGCGCCGTCCGCGAGGCGGCCCCGCGCGAGGCCCCGCGCAGCGCGCCTCCGCCGACCCGCGACCTGCCGCGGGCGTTCTGGGCCTTCAGCGCCGCATGGGTCGTCTTCTCGCTGGGGAACTCGGCCGACGTCTTCCTGCTCCTGCGGGCGCGCGACCTCGGCCTCTCGGCGACGGCCGTCGTGCTCGCCTACGCCCTCTACAACACGCTCTACTCGGGCCTCTCGTGGCCGCTCGGGCACCTCTCCGACCGGATCGGCCGGCGGCGGTTGCTGGCCGCCGGCCTCGTCGTGTTCGCCGCCGTCTACGCGGGGTTCGGCTTCGCCACCGGGACGGCGGCGGTGTGGCCGCTCTTCGCGCTCTACGGCTGCTACATGGCGGCGACCGACGGCGTCGCCCGCGCGCTCGTCGCCGACCTGTCGCCGGAGGCGCTCCGGGCGACGGCGCAGGGGACGTTCCGCCTCCTGACCGGCAGCTCGGCGGTCGTCGCCAGCATTGTCGCCGGAGTGCTCTGGTCGAGCGTCGCGCCCGGCGCCGTGTTCGCCCTGGGGGCCGGCGCCGCGATCGCGGGACTCGTCCTCCTCAGTGCCTGGAGCCGGCCAGGAGTGGCGGGCTAGACTCCCGCGCCGACATGCGGGCTCGTACCCCTCCGGTGCTGGCCGCGGCGGCGGCGATCGGCGTCGCAGGCCTGGCGGCTCCGGCCACGGCCGACGCCCACGCGATCGGCACGGTCACCTACCAGTCCCCCGTGCCCCTGTGGCTGTACGTGCTCGCGGGTGCGATCGCCGTCGCAGCGTCGGTTCCGGTCGCCGCGCTCGCCGACACCCGGATCGGAAGCCACCTCGGCCCGAACCTGTACCGGCCCGGCTCGGGCCGTCTCGTCCGCGTCGCCCAGATCGCCGGTGCCGCGCTGCTCATCGAGATCGTCGCCGCCGGCCTCTTCGGCTCGGAGGAGTTCGCGAGCAACCCGGCGACCGTGCTCGTCTGGGTCGACCTGTGGGTGGGGCTCGGCCTGGTCTCGGCGGTCTTCGGCCCCGTCTGGGACCTCGTGAACCCCATCCGCCTGATCGGTGACCTCGTCGACCGGGTGAACCCCCAGCCGCCGCTCGCCTACCCGGAGGCGCTCGGGGGGTGGCCGGCCGTCGCCGCGCTCGCGGCCTTCGGCTGGATGGAGCTGGCCTGGCCCGCCGGCAGCCGCCCGTTCGACCTGGCGCTCGTGATCGTCATCTACGTGCTCGTGCAGATCGTCGGCATGGCGCTCGTCGGTGCGGACGTGTGGCTCGAGCGCGCGGAGCTGTTCACGACCTTCAGCCGGCTCATGGCCCGCGTCTCGCCCTTCGAGTGGTACGTCGTCTCGGACCGGCCCTGCCCGGCCGACCTGCACGACCCCGGCGAGGTTGTCGGGTGCGGAGCGTGCTGGCGGCAGGCCGGGCCCGAGGAGCGCGGCATCCGCTGGCGCGGCTTCACGTCGGGCACGTGGCGCGACCTCCCGCTCCTGCCCGGCGGTGCGGCGATGATCGTCGTCCTGCTGTCGATCGTGCTCTTCGACGGCTTCGCCGAGACGATGCGGTTCACGGATCTCGCGCAGTGGATCCACCGCCACTGGACGTCGCTTCCCGACACCGGCCTGCGGACGCTGATGATGATCGGCTTCGTCGTCCCGCTGGCCGCGATCTTCGTGGCGGTGGCCGCCGCGGTCGGCCGCCGCGGGCGCGGCTTCCACGATGCCGTCGACCGGTACGCCCCCACGCTCATGCCCATCGTCGCCGTCTACTTCGCGGCGCACTACCTGCTCTACCTCGTGACGTACGGGCAGCTCACGTGGAAGGTCATCATCGATCCGCTCGAGCGCGACTGGGTGCCCGACCTGGGCGTCTGGACCGGCTATCCGTCCGGCGCCGCGTGGTCGTTCCAGGTCACGGTGATCGTGCTCGGGCACGTGTGCGCGATCTTCGCCGCGCACCGCATCGCGCTCGGGGTCGTCTCACGCCGCCGAGCGGCCGTCTGGGTGCAGGCGCCCCTCATCGCGCTCATGATCGCCTACACCGTGCTCGGCCTTTGGATCCTCGGGCAGGCGTACACGAGCGGGTAGATGATTGATGCCACGTCGCCGTGATGTCCTGGGCGGCGAGAACCGAGCGTCGCAAGGACGCAGGGAGCGTCGATATTGACTGAGATATCGGCGCGACCGAGGACGCCGCGAGGCGACGGTTCGCAGCCGCAGCCCCACCACAACCCGACAACAAACCACCGACGGACGTCCAGGCGCGCGGAGACGTGGCATCAATCATCTCGACCGTCAGACGTCCTCCGCGGCCACTGCGAGCTCGTAGGCGACTTCCTTCACGTCGCGGTTCGCGTTCCACACCTGCTCCTGCCGCTCGGAGCCCGTCCCCTTCTCGAGGATCGCCTCGATGCCCGCCAGCGCCTCGGCACACCCCAGCTCGCGCGCAACCGGCTTCAGCTCGCGCAGGCGCCGCTTGACGAGCGTCCTCGCCGGCATCTTCACGCGTTTGCCGGCCGACAGGTCCATGAGCGGGGCGTCGAGGCCGTAGCGGGCGGCGAGCCACTTGTTCTCGGCCATCAGCATGCGGTGGTACGAGATGACCGGCTCGCCGGCCTGGAAGCGGTCGAGCAGGTGCTTCACGAGGCACTGCACGTAGGCGGCCAGCGCGATCGTGTCCTCGACGCGCGTCTGGCAGTCCATCACCCGCACCTCGAGCGTGCCGAAGCGGGGATGCGGGCGGACGTCCCACCACAGGTGGGTGTAGTCGGCGATCGCCCCGGTGGCCTCCATGAAGCCGACGGCGTTGGCGTAGTCCTCGTAGCCCTCGAACCGTGGCGGCAGCCCGCTCCGGGGGAACGCGGCGAAGATCATGGCCCGCGTCGAGGCGAGGCCGGTGCGCTCGCCGCGCCAGAACGGCGAGTTGGCCGAGAGCGCGAGCAGCACGGGGAGCTCGATGAGGACGCCCTCCATCACCGCGAGGCACGCCTCCGGCGTCGGCACCGCCACGTGGACGTGCATCCCGAAGACGAGCTCGCGCCGCGCGACGTACTGGAGCATCTCGACGAGCGCTCGGTAGCGGTCGCGCGCGGTGATCTTCTGGTTCTCGTAGAGCGAGAACGGATGCGTGCCGGCGGCCGCCAGCCGCATCCCGTCCGCCCGGGCGTGCTCGGCGACGTACGCCCGGATGTGACGCAGGTCGGTTTCGGCGGCGGGCACGTCCTCGCACACGACGGTGCCCGACTCGAGCACGCACTGCATGAGCTCGGGCTTCAGGCGATCGGCGAATTCGCTGTCGGCAGCCCTCTCGAGCAGCGGCTCGACCCCCGACACGAGGTCCCAGCTCTCCGGGTCGACGAGCATGTACTCCTCCTCGACTCCCACGGTGAGCGGTGGCCCCGCGCCGAAGCGATGATCGAGGACGCTGGACCGCGTCCCCCCCTTGCCCCCTCCGGCGGCGTGCGACATGGAGCCGTGTTTCTACCCCATTTCGAGGCGCTTGCCAATGTCGGCAGTACTATGGGCGCAGGCCGAAGTGGCGGAACGGTAGACGCACGCGACTCAAAATCGCGCGGCCGAGAGGCCGTGTGGGTTCGACTCCCACCTTCGGCACCTCCACGCAGGCGACGGCGACTGGTGAGGAGGACCGATGGTCGACTGGACAGTCCTCGGCATAGCAGCGCTCGGCACCGCGGGCACGATCGGCGCCGGCGCGCTCGGCTTCGCCGGGCCGAGCTGGAACGAGCGCCGGATCCAGGCGGCCCGCGACCACAAGGAGTTGCGTCAGGCGATCCGTCTCGTCAAGGCCGAGCTGAAGGCGATCCTGATTGCCCTCGACACGCGCGACGAATCGGCCGAGGACACCTTCGCCGATCTCACCGCGGTGTTCAGCCTCATCCCCGCTCAGGAGGAGACTGAGTGGCACCGCCATCGCGACACGATCGCGCTGCTGACTGAAGACGACGACGATGCTACCTGGGAGCGGATCGCCGACTTTCACAATCTCCTGGGCCTGTTCTCCGGCTTTGTTGAACGCGGCCCGGAGGTAACTCCCGAGAGCGCCCTCGAATCCGTGGCCGGCAACCTCCCGCAGCTGATCGCGCTGGGCAAGGACGCCGAGAGCCGGCTCGATTCGCTCGTCTGACGTCACGGATCCGGTTCGACTCACTCGCCGATCAGCGACACCCCAAGCGCGCGTGCCAGAGCCGTCGCCAGCCATGAAGTCGGCCTCGCGCAGGCTGCAATCCTGAAACGGCGGTCGTGAGCTGCCCACGCCGGTCCCCAGTGGAACTGCGCTACTTCCGGCGGGTGTCGAGCTCGTTTCCGGGGTCGATGACGACCACCGTCTCGACCATCTTGTCCCAGAGCTCCTGACGCTCGGAATCCCACAGGAGCCAGAAGTAGAGGATCCATCCGATGATGGTCACGCTTGCCACGAAGCCGATCAGCCACTTGCAGGGGATCTCCCGCGCGAACATCCGACCGCGGCGCGCCGCGGTCAGCGTTTCGCGGTGCACGACCCGCATACCGAGCAACTGCTTCGCCGGCGTCTGACCGCGACCCCACACGATGATGCTCCAGACGATCCAGCCGACCAGGAGGGTGACGACCACGAGCACGATCTCGAGCAGGTGGCCCGCCAGCCGGCGCCACGCCGACGCGAGCCGGACTGACTCGGGCATACCCTGCATGAACGCTGGACGCCCGGGCGTCGCCGTCTGCGCGTCGCGAGGCCAGGCCGCTTCCGAGGGCTGCGCCTGCGCTGCGGCCTCGACGCTCGAACCACAGTTCGCGCAGTACCGGGCATCGTCCGCGAGGGCCGTTCCGCACCGGCTGCAGTACACGTCAACGCCTCCTCTCGCCACGCAACAGGGGTCGCACGATAACGCCGCTCGTGGACGGCCGATCAGCTGGCGGCGCGATCGCGCGGCGCCGTGCGCCACGCGTAGTCGGGCGGCAGGAGCTCGAGCAGGTCGGACACCCGTAACCGACCGCCGGGGCGAAGGTGGCGTGACGCGTGGACCTGGTACGTGTTCCGGCGACCGACCCTGCGGCGGGTGATGAAGCCGCCGGCCACCAGGTCGCGCAGGATCATCTGCGTCGCGCGCTGGCTGATGCCGACATCGCGGGCCACGTCTGCGAGCCTGATATCGGGGTCGTTCGCGATCCGGAGCAACACGGCGCTGTGATTTGTCAGGAAGCGCCAGTTCGCTCGGCCGCCACCGCCGGGACAGCCGGATTCATCCATATCGCGCTGAATCCTAGCGTTGCCTGAAGACGAAACGGTGGGACCAGCGGGTCGACAGCGCTATTCGCGCGAGTCCCCGTGCAGGATCTCGAAGGTCTCTCGCAGGCCCAGCTCGTGGATCCAGTCGCCCAGGATCGCGGCGTCGACCCCGGCGCGCTCGAGCGCGAGCACCTGATCCCGCGTCTGGATGCCGCCCTCGGACAGCACCGCCTTCCCGGCCGGCACTTCCTCGAGCAGTGAGAACGTCCGCTCGAGATCGAACCCGCGGTCCTCGAGGTGGTTCTGGACGAGGAACGAGTCCGGGTCGAGCAGCTCGAGCACCAGCTCGATCTCCTCCTCCTCCGCGACCTCGACGACGACGTCGAGCCCGAGTTCGCCCGCGACCGAGTGCATGCGCACGAAGTCATCGTCTGAGCCGTCGAACGCGGCGGCGATCAGGACGACGCCGTCGGCCCCGGCGAGCCGGCTCTCGTACAGCTGGTACGGATCGATGAGGACACCCTTGTGGAGCACCGGGAGCCGGGTGGACTCGAGCCCCGGCGGGACGGCATCGGCCGCGACGGCAAGCCCCGCGGCACCCGCCTCCTGCGCGTCCGCCAGGAGCGCCGGGTCGGACTCGGTGATCCGCAGGACGAACGAGATCTCCTCGCCCACGACCCCCTCGGTGAACGGCCGGATCGAATCGAGGTGGCGGACCGCCTCCTCGAGCTCGGGGAGCGGCCTCGAGCCGCGGCGCTGCTCGACTGCGCGCCGGCTGGACGAGATCAGCCGATCAAGCGACGGCATCGGCGGTCAGCTCGGGGGAGGATGGCCGGAGGCGCGAAGGGGATCGGTACTCCGGGTGGTCGGTCGCGACCGGTAAGGGAGGCATCAACCGGCCCAGTCTATCTCACACGCCGAGCCGGTCGAGCTCGGCCGAGTCGCGACGCCAGTGGGGGCGGACGCGGACCCTGATCTCGAGATAGACGTCTGTGCCGAGCAGCGCCTCCACGCCGGGGCGAGCCGCCGTGCCGATGGCCTTTACCATCGCGCCGCCCCGGCCCACGAGGATGCCCTTCTGCGACTCGGTCTCGCAGATCAGCCGCACCTCGACCACCGTGGGGCCTCCTCGCCGCGCGCGCACCTCGTCGACCTCGACCGCCACGGCATGCGGCACCTCGTCGCGCGTGAGGCGAAGCGCCTGCTCGCGCACCAGCTCGGCGATGCGGTGCTCGAGGGGCTGGTCGGTCGTGACGCCGTCGGGGAAGTACGCCGGCCCCGTGGGCAGGAGTTCGACCAGATCGGCGAGGAGCGCCTCGACGCCGTCGCCCTTCAGGGCACTCAGGGGGTGAATCGATCGGGCGTCGCCGAGCGCTGCCGCCGCCGCGAGCGCCGGCAGCACCCGATCGCCGAGACCGTCGGTCTTGTTCACGGCGACGATGCACGGCGCCGACCCGGGCCGGAGGAGGCGCTCGGCGATGTAGCGGTCGCCCGGGCCGATCGGGACGCGACCGTCCAGCATCAGCACGGTCGCGTCGGCGTCGGTAAGGGCAGCGTCCACCGCGCGCTGCATGCGCTCGGTGAGCCGGTCGAACGGCTTCTGGAAGCCGGGCAGGTCGGCCAGGATGAGCTGATACCCGGGCCGGCTCACAACGCCGAGGGCCCGGCGCCGCGTGGTCTGCGGCGTGGCGGAGACCGTCGCCACGTGCTCTCCGACGAGCGCGTTCACGAGCGTCGACTTGCCGACGTTGGGGCGTCCCGCGAGCGCGACCACCCCCGACCGGTACTGGGGGTCGCTCACGGCTCGAAGCGGTCGGGCAGGAGCTCGGCGACCGTCGAGGAGACCACATCGCCGCCGCTGCGGTAGACGACCGTCATCGACGGCGAGAACTCGGCCAGCACCTGGCGGCAGGCACCGCACGGGGGTGCTGAGCCCGCCTCGGCGTGGACCGCGACCGCGGAGAAGTCGCGCAGGCCGGCGGCGACCGCTGTGAACACCGCGTTTCGCTCGGCGCAGGACGTCAGGCCGTACGAGGCGTTCTCGACGTTGACGCCGAGGATCGGGTCACCGCCGCCGGCCGGAAGCAGCGCCGCCCCCACCGGGAACGCCGAATAGGGCGCGTGGGCGTGCCGGGCGGCGCCGCGGGCGGCCTCGTAGAGGCGAAGCTCGTCGTCGGTGGGAGCACGCACGCCTGCGATCGTAGCTGCGAGCTTATCTAGGGGCTGGGAAGCGTGGTGCCGCCGGGAGCCGGCAAGACGGTCGCACCGCCCGAGGGCTCGGCGGGTGCGGCCGGCGTCGAGGATGCAGGCGGCGTGGGAGAAGCGGGAGCCGCTGCCGTCGTGGCTGCCGGCGTTCGGGGCCGGTGCCGCGAGCGGCGATGCTTGACGTGACGGCGGCGGTGATGGGCCGCTGCCCGGGCAGGCTCCCGGCTATGGGTGGCCGGAGCCGCGGGGGTGGAGAGCGTCGTCAGTGGGACCGTGGCGGGAGTCTTGGCGCGCTCGGCGTGCGCCCCCGGGTCGACGAGCGCCAGCCCGGCCATCGCCGCGACGACGGCGCCGGCGACCACCGCGGCGATCCGGCGCCGGCGGCCGGGCACCCGGGCCGCCGCGCGCTCCATCGCGTCGAGCTCGTCGTCGTCGAAGATGCCGCTCAAGCCGGGCGGGTCGGCGCCCGTCGCTGCGGCCGCGGCCGTGCCGGCGCGCTCGAGCTCGTCGAGGCAGTCGCCGAGCGAGCCAAACCCGCCGGCGCTCGAGCGCTCGGCCCACTCGCGCAGGCCGTCGGGAACGTCGCGGCGCGCGACGAGTGCGTCGAGCAGGCGGGAGAGCATCCGCTGGCCGCCGCCGGGCGGCGCTTCGGGGACGGCCCCCGGCAGCGGGAGGAGCGGGCGCTCGAGGAAGGGCGTCGGGCCCGGGCCGACCGCAAAGTCGTCGACGCCGGCCAGCTCGGGCGCGAACCCTGCCGCGGCGACCCGCTCGACGAGGCGCCCGAACCCCAGCACGAGCCGGGCCGCATCGGCCGGGCCCGGCAGGCGCATCGCCCGCCACCGCACCACGGGCACGCCAAGGCTCGGGGGGAGCGCCAGGTACCAGTGGCTGCGGTGGCGGCCGAAGTCGAGCACTGCGCACACCTCGCCGCATGCGATTCCGCGCCAGCGGGCGATCGCCTGGGCCAGGTCGTCCTCGTCCCACCCTCCTGTGAGGAAGACGAGCCGCACCTGGCTGGCTCGGCCGGAGTGCGTGTCGAGCGCGTCGACCGGCCCGCTCGGGTTGCCGGCGAGGGCGGTGGGACTTACGAGGTACCGGTCGGCGACGATGTTCGCAGGGGGCGCGGCGGTGGCCATGGCCCCAGCGTACGCACGCACCTGTGACGCGACGACGCGCTGACGGTCACAAATGCGTCACATCTCCGCGCGTTCACCACGGCATTGCGGGGGGACAGTCCCTGAACGGTCCCCGTGACGACACCGCGACGCGTTCGTGGCACATGGCGAGCGGACGTCGCCGGAAAGCCGTGTCACACCGCAGCCCCGAAAGCGTGACGCGAGAAGTTCAGGGACTGTCCCCGGTGGGCGGCACACGCCCCCGACGCTCATGGCTCCGGCGACGACCGCGCTCGTCGCCGGAGCGCCCACCACACTTCGCCACCCCTTAAGGAGGGGCTCGCGGAGGAACCCTGGGTTCCCCCGCGTTAGGAAAACGCCTGGAAGATCGCGGCGGTCACCATCGCGCCCAGCACGCCGCCGTACAGCACCTCGAGCGGCGTGTGCACCCGCGCCTCGACGCGCGTCTGGGCAACGAGCAGCGCCATCATGAACACCAGGATCGAGACCAGCACCTGGTTCTCGTACGACTGGGTGACGAACGTGACCGCCGCCCACCCGCCGAAGGCGACGGCGGCGTGCCCGGAGGGCAGCCCGCCCCTGAGCGGAGTCCCGCGGCCGAACCTGGCCTTGATGCCGATCACGAGCAGGATGACGACGGCGATCGCGATGACCGTGATGTGCGGCGGCGAGTGCCGGACGGTGTCGATGGCGCGCCGGCTGGGATGCTGGAGGCGCGGGCCGAACACGAGGTAGCCGACGAAGAGGGCGTTGACGGCCGCAACCAGGACGGCGCCGGCGGCGATGTCCTTCGCGGCCCGGGCGACGGGGTCGAAGGTGCCCGTCGCGAGGTCGATCGCCTTCTCGAGCGCGGTGTTGAACATCTCGGCGATGAGGACGAACGACACCGAGAGCATGAGCGCGAGCATCTCGAACCGGCTCGCACCGAGGACGACCCCGAGTGGGAGCACGGCCAGCGCGACGAGGAAGTGGATACGCATGTTGCGCTGCGTGCGCACCACGTAGATCACGCCCTCGAAGGCGTAGTTGAAGCTCGCGACCAGGCTGCCGGCCTCGCGCCTGGCGGCCGAGAACGGCGCCGAGCGGCGTGCGGCGCGGCGGGTCTCGTCGCCGTTACGAAGGACGGACGGCAACCGGCTCGACCTCCTCGAAGATGGCCCGTTGGCGGCGGAGCATGTCTCCGTTATCGGCCTCGTGGTCGTATCCCACGAGGTGCAGGACGCCGTGCACGAGGAGGAGCGCGATCGGCGTTCCGTCGGCCTCGGCCCGCGCCGGGCACACGACCACGTCGCCGAGCTGGCGCGGAAGCCCGTCCGGCAGGACGTCGCGGCCGTCGAGCGGGAACGACAGGACGTCGGTCGGCTCGTCGCGGCCCCTGTGGGCGGCGTTCAGCGCGGCCATCTCGGCGAGCTCGACCAGGACGACGCCGACCTCGCCGGCGGTCACGCCCTCGGCCCGAAGCGTCGCGACCACCGCGGCGCGTGCGGCGTCCTCGTCGACGGCCTGACCGGTGCGGTTCTCGACCTCCACGTGGACGGTCATTCGCGCGCGCCCTCGCCGGTCTGCTCAGCGTGCTCGGCGTAGGCGCTCACGATCCGCTGGACGAGCTTGTGGCGCACGACGTCGGCATCGGAGAAGCGCACGAACGCGACATCGGGCACCCCGTCGAGGACGCGCATGACGTGCATGAGGCCAGAGCGCTGGTCGCGCGGCAGGTCGACCTGCGTGATGTCGCCGGTGACGACCACGCGCGACCCGAAACCCAGCCGCGTCAGGAACATCTGCATCTGCTCGGGGCTCGTGTTCTGGGCCTCGTCCAGGATGATGAAGGAGTCGTTCAGCGTTCGCCCGCGCATGAAGGCGAGCGGCGCCACCTCGACCATCCCCTTGTCCATGTGTGACGCGAGCCGCTCGGCGTCGAGCATGTCGTGGAGCGCATCGAAGAGCGGGCGCAGGTACGGGTCGACCTTCGCGAGGAGGTCGCCGGGCAGGAACCCCAGCCGCTCGCCGGCCTCGACGGCCGGCCGCGTGAGGATGATCCGGGCCACCTCGCGCTCGCTCAGGGCGGCGACCGCAAGCGCGATCGCAAGGTAGGTCTTGCCCGTCCCGGCGGGCCCGATCCCGAAGGTGACCGTGTTGGCGCGGATGGCGTCGACGTAGCGCTTCTGGCCGATCGTCTTGGGAGAGACCTGCTTGCCGCGGTGCGTCCACACGACGTCGTGCAGCACGTCGACCGCCCGGCCGTCGGCGGTCAGAACACCGGCGACCGCGTCGACGGTCTGCGGCCCGACGCTCACGCCCTCGGCGACGAGCTGCGCAAGCTCCGCCATCACCGAGCGGGCGCTCTCGACGGCGTCGTCATCGCCGTCCAGCGTCAGCTCGTTCCCGCGCAGGTAGGCCTCGACGCCGGAGCGCTCGGCCAGAGCCCGGAGCATCGCGTCGCGGTCGTGCCCGAGCTCGGTCGCAAGCTCGTTCTCAACCGAGAGTTTCACTCGTGCCATGCGCGGGGAAGTGTAGATTCCAGGTCGGGCATGGAAACGGTCCGGTTGATCCTCGGCTCCAAGGCGTTCGCCACGATCGCAGGCGGATCGCTGCTCATGATCCTCGGCGCGGCTCTCGGCGTGGCGATCGGCTCGGACCCGAGCTCGTCGGCGGCCACCACCCTGTCGACGATCACGAAGAACGGCACCACGAGGATCGTCGCGGTCTCAGCCAAGCCGAAGACCGTCGACCACAAGGTGAAGGTGACCGTCACGAAGAAGAAGACGGTGAAGGAGCCGGGCGGGACGTCCGTTCACACCGTCACCGGCCCGACGCACACCGTTACCGACGTTCGCACGCGCACCGTGACGACGACCGTGACGTCGACGACCACCCAGACCGTCACCGTTACGTCCGGGCCCTAACCGCCCAGGCGGTTCCGCACCAGCGCCGCGGCCGCGGCGCCGTCCACCCGGCCCTCGCCGCGGGCCGTCACGAGCCCCATCACGCGGCCCATGTCGCGCATCGACTCCGCGCCGGTCTCCGCCACCGCGGCGTCGACCAGCGCGGCGAGCTCGGCCTCGGACATCGCGGCAGGCAGGAACTCCTCGATCACGGGCACGTCCGCCAGCTCCGCAGCGGCCCGATCCTCGCGTCCGGCCGCGCGGTAGCTCTCGGCCGCCTCGAGACGCTGCTTTCGCTCGCGCCGCAGCACCGCCTCGGCATCGGACTGCGAGAACTCGCCCGCCGGCACCGACTTCTCGGCCCGCTGGAGGGCCGACAGGATGAGACGGAGCGCGTCCACTCGGCTTCGGTCGCCGGCGCGCATCGCCCCCGTGAGCTCGGCCTTCACCCGATCGATCACGCCACCACCTCCACGATCGTCCCCGGCCGCCCGCCCGCGACCACAAGCGGGGTGTAGTCGTCGGTGTACCCGCGCCCGGCTGCCGTCTCGACGAGGACGCGCTGGCGGGTGCCCGAGAGCGCCCGCCGGTGGGCCTCGGCCTGGGCGTCTGCGACCTCGCGCAGGCGCCGCGAGCGCTCGGCCTTGACCGCCGCCGGGACGGGGTCGGACGCGGCGTCCACGGTGCCCGGCCGCGGTGAGTACGGGAAGATGTGCACGCGCGTGAACCCCGCCTCGCGAACCGCGGCGAGCGTGCGCCGGAACGCCGCGCCGTCCTCGGCCGGATGGCCCACGATGACGTCGGTGGTCAGGTTGACGCCGGGCACGAGCTCCCGCGCGCGGCCAACGGCCGCCAGGAACCGGGCGGCCGTGTAGCGGCGGCGCATCGCCCGGAGGACGCCGTCGTCGCCGGACTGCATTGGCACGTGCAGATGCCTCGCGACCCCCGGGTGCGTCATCGCGCCGAGGAGCGCGCCGGACACGTGGTTCACCTCGATCGACGACAGCCGAACGCGCTCGATCCCGTCGACGTTCGCGGCCGCGACGAGCAGGTCGGGCAGATGCATCCGCGCCGCCCGGTCGCGGAAGCAGCCGAGGTTGATGCCGGTCAGGACGACCTCGCGGTGCCCCTGGCGGGCCCGCCGGGCGACGTCGGCGAGTACGTCGGCGGCGGCGCGGCTGCGGCTGGGCCCGCGAACCTGCGGGATGACGCAGTAGCTGCACGTGAACGAGCAGCCGTCCTGCACCTTGACGTAGGCCCGCGTGCGGGGGAAGGCCGGCTGCGGGCCGGCGCACCCGAGGTCGCCCACCCACCCGGCGACAAGGCTCGGAACCGCCTCGGGCCGACCGCGCAGGACGGTGACGTTGGCGGCCACGTCCTCGAACGCCGCCCCGGCGAGATTCGCTCCGCAGCCCGTCACGAGCACACGCTCGGCCGTCCGCGCCGCGCGCCGCACGGCCTTGCGCGACTTGGCGACCGCCTCCGCGGTGACGCAGCACGTGTTCACGACCCGCACCGGCGCCCGCTCCGGCTCGACCTCGACGTGGCCCGCCTCGGTGAGCGCCTCGCGGATCTCCTGCGCGTCGGTCATCGACACCTTGCAGCCCAAGAACTCGGCAGCGAACCCGCTCATCCCAGGAATCCCATCTCGCGCAGCGCCAGGGCGGCGGCCACGATGGCGGCCGTCTCCGTCCGGAGGACGACCGGGCCGAACGTCGCGACCGCCACGCCGCTCCTTCGCGCGAGCTCGAGCTCGACGTCCGAGAACCCCGGCTCGGGCCCGATCAAGAGCGTCGCCTGCCTGCGGCCGACGATCCGGTCGGCCAAGCCGCCCGACGCGCCCTCGTGGCTCAGGACGACCGCCTCGGGCGACAGGACGTCCGCGAAGGCGGCCGGCTCGAGGATCTCGGGCACGCGGGCCTGCTTGGACTGCTTCGCCGCCGCCTCGGCGACCCGCCGCCAGCGCTCGATGCGCGACGGCGTGAACCGCCCCTTGAGGAGCTCCGTGCGCAGCGCTCCGATCCGCGCGACCCCGAGCTCGGTCAGCTTCTCGACGGCGCTGTCCGAGCGCGCCCCCGGCTGGGCGATCCACACGGTCACGATGGGTGCGGCCACGGCGTCGATCTCCTCCACGAGCTCCAGCCCCGCGGCCGCGACCCTCGCAAGGTACACCCGACCGCCGGCGGCGACCTCGCAAGTATCGCCGACCCGCAGGCGCAGGACGCGCTCGAGGTGATGGCTGTCGGCGGGCGCGAGGACGGCGACGCCGTCGCGCACATCCGAAGCGAAGAACCGGTACGTGTGGCGGGTCATGGCTCGACCAGCTCCGCCGCCCAGCCGTCGACCTCGACGCGGTCGCCGCCGCCAAGCGTCTGGTCCGCGGTCAGCCCGGAGGCGAGGATCCGCTTCGGGAGGTCGGCCCGCTCGAGCAGGCCGCGCAGGAGGCCCAGCTCGAGGTTCGCGAGCCAGAGCGGCGCAGCCGGCAGGGGGTCGACGAGCACGTCGGCCCGGGCGACGGCCACCTCCACGCCGTTTCGCGCGGCGTTCTCGGCCGTCGCGCCGACGGCCAGCGGGTCGAGGTCGAACGCCACGAGCGGCCCGAACCCGAGCCGCACGGCGGCGACCGAGAGGACACCCGAGCCGCATCCCAGGTCGAGCGCAGGCGACGGCTCGAGCCGGCCGAGCAGCTCGAGCGCAGCCCGTGTCGAGCCGTGGGCGCCCGTCCCGAACGCGCGGCCGGGATCGATCACGACGGCGATCTCCTCCGGGTCGAACCACGGCGGGCCGATCCACAGCCGGCCGACCCGGACGGGTCGGTGGAACGCCCGCCACGCATCCTCCCAGCCGGGGGCGACGGGCTCCGCATCAAGGTCGGGCGCCGGCGGCGCGTCCGCGTAGCCCGCGAGGACAACGTCGGCTCCGTCGCGCTCCTCCTCCACGCCGGCCGGGAAGAGCTCGAGCATGCGCGCCAGCGCGACCTCCGCATCGTCGGCGGGGACGCGCAGGCGGTAGCGGTTCACCGGAAGGCCGCGCGCAGGCGGCCGAGGAAGCTCTCGTCGGGCGCGTAGGTCGCGTCGTCGACGCCGCTCTCGAACCCGTGGAGCTGGGCGCGCTGCTCGTCGGTCAGCTTGCGCGGGATCATGACGCCGACCACGATCCGGTGGTCGCCGCGGCCGCGCCCCCCGAGCACGGGGATCCCCCTGCCCCGCAGCACGATGACCTCGCCGGGCTGCGTGCCGGGCTTCACCTCGATCTCCTCCGTGCCCTCGAGCGTCTCGACGGCGACCGTCGCACCGAGCGCCGCCCGCGTGAACGGCAGGTCGAGCACCGTGACGAGGTCGTTCCCGTCGCGCTCGAACCTGGGATCGGACGCGACCGCCACCTGCACGTAGAGGTCGCCCGCGCCGCCCTCGCCCTCGTGGCCCCGGCCGGCGAGCCGCAGCCGCTGTCCCGATGCGATGCCGGGCGGCACCTGCACCTCGACGCCCCGCCGGACCGTCAACCGGCCGCGCCCGCGGCACTCGTGACAGGGGGAGTCGATGCGGACGCCGCGCCCGCCGCACGCGGCACAGGCCGACGCCTGTACGAACTGGCCGAACGCCGTCTGCGCGACGTGCTGGACGCGGCCCGACGCCGCCGCACTCCGGGCACTGCTGCGGCTGCGTCCCGGGCTCGGCGCCGGTCGCGTTGCAGCGCTCGCACCCGGCGATCACGTCGATGGCCACCTCGCGGGTGACACCGAACGCCGCCTCGGCCAGGGTCAGCTCGATCGAGGCGGTGGCGTCGCCGCCCCGCGGCCGCGAGCGCCTGCCGCCCGAGAAGATGTCGTCGCCGAAGAACGCCCCGAGGAGGTCGGACAGGCTCGAGAAGTCCATGAACTGCTCGGTGTGGAATTGGGTGCCGGCGATGCCGGCGTGCCCGAACCGGTCGTACCGGGCTCGGGTGTCGGCATCGCTCAGCACCTCGTACGCCTCGGCGGCCTCGCGAAATCGCTCGGCCGCCTCGGGCGCCGGGTTCACGTCGGGATGGAGCTCACGCGCCAGCCGCCGGAACGCCTTCTTGACGTCCGCATCGGGAGCGTCCCGAGGGACGCCCAGAACGTCGTAGTAGTCTCGCTTTGCCGCCACGCCCGTAGTCTACGGGCGGGCTTTCACCACTCGTGGAAGCCGCGGCCGCCGCGGTGGTGATGCACATGCGCCAGGAACAGCGCAAGCGACGTTGCCCACAAGAACAACGCCGGCCGCCTTGTCAGGATCCTCATTGTGTTCCCTCCCGTGCCCTTGGACGGAGACTTCCGTCGTCTACCAGCGGACGTCCTGCAGAGCGTCGGCCGCCCTCCGGTAGAGCTCGGCGGCCCGCTCCGGGTCGCCTCGCCTGGTTGCCACATCCCCGAGCGCTACCCATGACCCGGCCATGTGGCTGATCGATTCCACCGCGGTGAAGCACCCCGCCGCGGCCTGAAAGTCCCGCTCGGCCTCGTCGATGCGATCCAGCCCCAGGTGGGCCTTGCCCATGACGAGACGAGCGTTCCCTTCTTCTTGTCGGTATTCCGCGCGCCCGCCCAATAGCTCGATTGCGCGATTTGCGCTCTCGATCGCCCCTTCGGGATCGCCCGAGTGCAGGCGTGCGGAGGCGAGCGACGACGCTGCGAACGCCGCGTCGACCCGGTTGTCCTGCTCGACCGCGATCCGGAACGACTCGCGCAGGAGCGGCACCGCCTCGTCGGGCCTGCCCGTGATGGCGTGCAGCTGGCCCAGGTTGTTGAGCAGCTTCCCGACGTACTCGTGGTCGGAGACGCGCTCGAAGAGCGCCTTCGACCGCTCGGCATAGTCGCGGGCGCGGGTGTACTCGTTCCGGCGCTCGGCGACGAGCGAGGCGTCGAGATACGTCTCGGCGAGAACGCGGTCGTCGTCGAGGGCGCGGGCGAGCTCGAGCGCCTGCTGCACATCCTCGGCGGCGGCCGTGAAGTCCTTCTGCCTGCGGCGGATCTTTGCGCGCGTGTTCAGGATGCGGACCCGCAGCGCGTCGGACGTCCGGTCGGCTGTCCCCGCCAGGCGCAGCGCCTCGTCGAGGAGCGCGACGGCGGTCGCGTGGCTTCCCATCTTGAAGCGAACGACGCCGAGCCGGTAGAGCGCATCGGCGTGATCGGCGGCGGCCCCCTCCTCATCGGTGGCCGCGGAGGCGGCGGCGCCGAGCACGGCGGCGGCCTCCTCCAGCCGGCCGAGATGGTGCAGCGCCCACCCGAGGGCCATGCCGTGACGCAGCGCGAGGAGCTCATCGCCCGAGGACTCGACCCCGCGCCGCACCCGCAGGAGCTCGTCGACAGCCTCGGCGTAGCGGCGCGCCTCGACCGCCGCCTCGGCCCGCGCGACGACCACGTCGCACGCGGCGCGAGCGGACGGGCCGCCGGCGCCCTCGAGCGCCGTGCTCTCGACTCCGAGCCGCTCGGCCAGCCACACCATCGCCGCGGCCGAGGGCTTCGTCTTCCCGAGCTCGACCTGGCTCACGTACTCCTTGGTGAAGCGGTCGCCGCCGAGCTCGGCCTGGGTGAGGCCCGCGTTGAGGCGCAGCGCCCGCACCCGGGCGCCGACCCCCTCGGGGGTCTGCCGGACGCGGGCGCTGCCGCGGCGCTCGGCTGTCCTGGTACGTGCCATCGGTCTCAGAGTAGCGGACGAGGGTCTACTTGACTAGTCGTGCGCGTGGGAAGATTTGTCATCGCTCCCATTCCCTTTGAGAAAGCCGATTCCTGCCCGATCAAGCACGAATTTCACATCTACTTGATTTCACCCTTTTCGGGTACTTGACTAGCGGCGGTTCGATCGGCTATTGTGAGCTCACAACGCGAAGACGGCACGTTCGAGACGGCGATGTCGGAGACACGAACTTGAAGCCGGTGGGCCGCCGGCAGAAGGATTCAGGAAGTCTCCGGGGTCTCATCGCCCAACTCGGCGACCGGGGGTCGGAGTCACAAAGCGCGGTGGTGAGGACTGGAGCCCCTCACCACCGCGCGACTCACTTAAGGCCCCCGACGAACAACCGCGGCCTGGCCCCGGGATGTTGGGGTCAGACCCCGCATCGGCGGCCGTATCGCACTCGTGACCGTTTCGATGCGATACCGGGTCCCTGCCGAGCCGCCTGGCGAGCGCACGGGGCTCGACCACCGGGGCCTGGCCCCGGACGGGGCCAGCCCCACGGGGTTCGCCGATCGGCCGCCGATGCATGGGGTCAGACCCCGCATCGGCGGGCGTACCGGATCCGTGACGCTTCCGATGCGATACCTGGTCCCCAACGGTTCGGGTCCCCGACGGTTCGGTTCTTGCGTGCGGTCCCGGCGGTTTACGCCCTCAAGCCCGGGCTGCTCTCGGATCGGGACGGCTGGGGGGTGCCAGACTGAAGTCTGGCACCTATGAGGAGCGACCCCTGATGGGGGTCACTCCTCATACACCTCAGCCACGAAGTCCGAGAGGGCGTGGGCGGCGCCGCGGACCGACCGGATCGCCACCGCGTAGTCCATCCGCCGGGGGCCGATCAGCGAGACGGTGCCGAGGTTGCGCGTCGCGAGCCCGTAGTTCGCGGCGACCATCGCCAGGCCGCGCATGTAGGGCACCGTGTGGTCGGCGCCGATGCGCAGGTACGGCCGCTGCGAGTCGAGCGCCTCGCGGAGCATCTCGAGCAGCCCGACCCGCCCCTCGAGCACGCGGACGAGATCGTTGATCTCAGCCAGGTCGGCGAGGTGCATCTCCTCGACGAGCCGGGCGCCTCCGCCGACGTAGAGCTGCTGCTCGGCCGCGTCGACGAGCTCCGTGAAGGCAGGGCGGAGCGCGTCGAGGAACGCGCGCTCGGTCGCCGAGAGCCCGGGCTCGTCGAGCCGGGTGACCAGCGTCCGCCCGCCGAGCCGGACGCCGGTGAGCTGCTCGTTCAGGAAGGCGTTCCCCCACTCGGCCAGCTTGGGGTCGACGACGCCCGGAAACGGGAAGATCCGCTTCGTGACCCCGCCCGTCGCAGTGATGACGACGACCATCACGACCTGCGGCTGGAGCAGGATGACCTCGATGTGGCGGATCTCGGTCGTCTCGAGCGGCGGCGCCGTGACGAGGGCCACGAGCGATGTGACCTGCGACAGCATCTCGGTCGTGACCCGAAGCGCCGTGTCGACCTCGCTCCGGACGTTCGAGAGGTCGACCGGGAGCACCGCCGGCGCGAGCGGCTGCTCGAGGAGCGACTCGGCGTAGAGCCGGTAGCCGGCATCGGTCGGCACACGGCCCGCGGAGGTGTGCGGATGATCGAGAAAGCCGAGCGCCTCGAGCTCGGCGAGCTCGTAGCGCACCGTCGACGGCGATGCGTCGACCGCTCCCAGCTCGACCAGTGTCTTCGACCCCACCGGATGCCCGCCCGCGATGTAGGCGTCGATCACGTGCGTCAGGATCACGATCTGGCGGGGAGTCAGGGGCACGCGCGCGCTCATCGCAGCACGCTCGCAACGACGTCGTTGGCAAGAAAGCGGCCACGCTCGGTCAGGGCCAGCGAGCCGCCGCTGCGGTCGAGCATGCCGGCGGCGGCCAGCCGCTCGCACGCGCCGTCGTCGACCAGCGCCGCGAGCCCGTTCAGCTCGAGCGGCGTGTCGAGCCGCAGCCCGAGCATGAGCCGCTCGGTGCCGCGCTCGGCCGGCGTCAGCACCTCCACGTCGGCGGGCGGCTCGCCGCCGGCCTCCACGGCCGCCAGGTAGCGGCGCAGGCCCGGGTGATTCCGGCGCCGCTCGAGCCCGATCGTCGACACGGCGCCGACGCCGATGCCGAGATAGTCGTGCCCGAGCCAGTAGCCCAGGTTGTGTCGGCACTCGTGGCCGGGGCGGCAGAAGTTGGCCGTCTCGTACCAGCGGTACCCGGCACTACGCAGCCTGGCGACGACCTCCTCGTAGTAGGCCTCCATCGCCTCGGCCTGCCGCTCCAGCTCGCGGCCGTGGCGGTGCGTGAAGCGCGTGCCGGGCTTGGCCTCGAGCTCGTAGGAGCTCACGTGATCCGGCTCGAGCGCCAGCAGGTCGTCGAGGTCGTCTCGGAGGTCGCCGAGGCCCTCTCCCGGAACCCCAAAGATCAGGTCGAGGTTGAGACTTTCGATGCCGGCCCCGCGGAGCAGCACTACGGCGCCGGCGATCTGCTCCGGCCGGGCGCGCCGCTCGAGCACGTCCAGCAGGTGCGGGCGGAAGCTCTGGGCGCCCAGCGAGACGCGGTTCACCCCACCCTCGACCAGCACTTGAGCCTTGGCGCGGGTGATGGTCTCGGGGTTGCACTCGACCGTCACCTCGGCGGCCGCGGGGAGCGCGGCCAGGAGGCGCGCCAGGTCGGCGTCGGCGAGGATCGACGGGGTCCCGCCGCCGACGAAGATCGTGTCCGGCTCGACGCTCGCCCGGCCCAGCTCCGCGATCAGTGCGTCCACGTAGCGGCCGCGGTCGTCCTCGTGGCCGGTCATCGTGACGAAGTCGCAGTACCCGCACCGGTGGGCGCAGAAGGGGACGTGCACGTAGAGGTGGCGGATCGCCGCGCCGCTCACGCCGCCCCCTCACGGTTGATCTCGAGGACGGCGAGGAACGCCTCCTGCGGCACCTCGATTGACCCGACCTGCTTCATCCGCTTCTTGCCGGCCTTCTGCTTCTCGATCAGCTTTCGCTTACGCGTGATGTCGCCGCCGTAGCACTTGGCGAGGACGTCCTTGCGCTTGGCCTTGACCGTCTCGCGGGCGATGACGCGCGAGCCGATGGCCGCCTGGATCGCCACCTCGAACATCTGCCGCGGGATCCGCGCTCGCAGCGCCTCCACCAGCGCACGGCCCTGCCGCTGCGCGTTCCCCCTGTGCGTGATGAGCGAGAGCGAGTCGACCCGCTCGCCACCGAGCAGGACGTCGACCTTCACGACGTCGCCGGGCCGGAACCCGATCAGGTCGTAGTCGAACGACGCATACCCCCGGGTGCGCGACTTCAACTGGTCGTAGTAGTCGAGCACGATCTCGGCCAGCGGGATCTCGTAGATCAGCTGCACCCGCTCGGGGCTCAGGTAGTCCATGTGCACGTAAGCGCCGCGGCGCTCCTGGTTCAGCTCCATGACCGCGCCCACGTGATCCGACGGGCAGATGATCGACGCCCGCACGAACGGCTCCTCGGTCGCGAGGATGTCGCGGTCGGGCATCTGCGCCGGGTTGTGCACCTCGACCCACTCGCCGCTCGCCTCTTGCACGCGGTACGCGACGTTGGGGGCGGTGACCAGGAGGTCGAGGTCGTGCTCGCGCTCCAGGCGCTCGCGCACGATGTCCATATGCAGGAGGCCGAGGAAGCCGCACCGGAACCCGAACCCGAGCGCGCGCGACGTCTCGGGCTCGTACGAGAGCGCCGCGTCGTTCAGCTTCAGCTTCTCGAGCGCGTCGCGCAGCTCCGGGTACTGGTCGGAGTCGGTCGGGAAGAGCCCGGCGAACACCATGGGCTTCACCTCGCGGTATCCGGGCAGCGGCTCTGCGGCGCCGTGCCGGGCCTGCGTGAGGGTATCCCCCACCCTGAGCTGCGACACATCCTTGAGCCCCGTGATCACGTACCCCACCTCGCCGGCCGAGAGGTGCTTGGCGGCGCGCATCGCCGGCGAGAAGAACCCGAGCTCCTCGACGTCGAACACCGTCCCCTGTGCCATCGCCTTCACCTTCTCGCGCGGGTGAAACGAGCCGTCGACGACGCGCACGAAGGCGACGACCCCGCGGTACTGGTCGTACGACGAGTCGAAGATGAGCGCCCGGGCCGGCGCATCGGGCTCGCCGCGGGGCGGCGGAACCCGGTCGACCACAGCCTGAAGGACCGCTCCGACCCCGAGGCCGGTCTTCGCCGAGATGCGGATGACGTCGTCGGCCGATCCGCCGACCAGGTCGGCGACCTGCGCCGCCACGCCGTCGGCGTCGGCCGACGGCAGGTCGATCTTGTTGACGACCGGCACGATCTCGAGCTCGTTCTCGATCGCGAGGTAGGCGTTGGCGAGGGTCTGGGCCTCGATGCCCTGGGCGGCGTCGACCACGAGGACCGCGCCCTCGCACGCGGCCAGGCTGCGGCTCACCTCGTAGCTGAAGTCGACGTGGCCCGGAGTGTCGATCAGGTTCAGCTCGTAGGCCCGCTCGTCGGCCGCCCGGAAGAGCACCCGCACGGCCTGGGCCTTGATCGTGATGCCGCGCTCGCGCTCGAGCTCCATCGAGTCGAGGACCTGGTCGCGCATCTCGCGCTCGGCGACCGTCTGGGTCACCTCGAGGATGCGGTCGGCCAGCGTCGACTTGCCGTGGTCGATGTGGGCGATGATCGAGAAGTTGCGGATCCGTGAGAGCGGCACGGATGAAGGTTATCTAGCGCGATCGCGGCTCCTGGCGAGCGACGCCAGGACGTCCATCTCCGCGAGGTGCAGAATCCGGCCCGCGGCCAGGTACGCCCCGGCCCCCGCCGCGAGCCCGAGACCCACCGAGGAGAGCTGCGCCGGCAGCGACCGTCCGAGCAGCTGGTCGAGCGGCCACCAGACGCCGAAGGCCGCCGCCGTGCAGTAGACCGTCGCGACCGCGATGCGCGCCCCCTCCCCGGCCACCTCGCGCACGTGGAGGCTCCCGACCCTTCTGCTCAGGAGCGTCGCGAGCACCGCGGCGTTCCACGTCGTGACGACCGCAGTGGCGAGCGCGATCCCGGCGGCGCCGAACGGCTTGTACAGGATCAGGTCGAGGATCAGGTTCAGGAACAGGTTCCCGGCGGCGATCAGCGTCGGCGTGCGGGCCTCCTGGAGCGCGAAGAAGCCGCGCGTCATGAGGAGCGCGATCCCGTTTGCGACCAGCCCCAGCGAGAACGCGACCAGCGCGCCGGCCACGTTCGACGTGTCGGAGCTCGTGAAGCTGCCGTGCTGGAAGATCAGGCGGACGATCGGGGCCGCGAGCGCGATCGACACGGCTGCGGCCGGCAGGAGCAGGAACACGATCGTGCGCGCTCCGGTCGACACGGTGCGGGCGAACCCGGCGGTGTCGCCGCGGGCCGCGAGCCGCGAGATCTCGGGAAACAGGACGACCGTGACGGCGACCGAGAAGAGGCCCTGCGGCAGCATGAAGAGCCTGAATGCGTAGTTGAGGTCGGCGTCGGCGTGCGAGGATGCGAGCGTCGCGATCACGAGGTCGATCGTCAGGTTGAAGTTGATGAGGCCGAGCCCGATCGTCACCGGCAGCATCTGGCGCAAGATGCGAAGCACGTTCGGGTTGCGCCACGCCAGGCTCACGACGAAGTGCGAGCGCCCCCGCAGGAGCGGCAGCGGGATCAGGAACTGGCTCACCGTGGCGACGAGGACGCCGATCGCGTACGCCGTGATGTCGCCGGCCCAGAGGACGAGCGCCAGGATGATGATGCCGTTCCAGGCGACGGGTGCCAGGGCCGGGACCCCGAAGATGTCGTACGAGTTCAGGATGCCCGTGATGACCCCGGTCATCCCGAGGATCACGACGATCGGGAACAGGTAGCGCGAGAGCGTGACGACCAGGTCGGGATCGATGTTCTGGTGGCCCGGGACGAAGAGCGGCATGATCCACGGCGCGAGGAGGATGAAGATCGACGAGATCGCCCCGAGCACGGTGCCCGCAAGCCACAGCATGATGCTCGCGACCCGCCATGCCTCAGGCTCCTCCCCCTTCTCGCGGAGCTCGACGAACACGGGCACGAACGCCGCCGAGATGGCGGTGTCGGCGACCAGGCTCCGGATCAGGTTCGGGACGTTGAACGCGATCAGGAACGCGCCCGAGCGCCGGGCTCGTGCTGAAGTAGTAGGCGGCCGCCTGCTCTCGAACGACACCGGCGACCCGGGAGAGCGCAGTCGCCGATCCGAACGCCGCGGTGGATACGGCCAGGCGCCGCCGATCGCTCATCGGCGCCGAGTCTACCGGGCGCGCTGCTACCATCTGCGGCGCCCGTGGCCAACTCCAAGCAACAGGCGAAGCGCGTCCGGACCGCTGCCCGTCAGCGGCTCGAGAACCTGCGCTACCGCACGCAGATCAAGACGCTCCAGCGCAGGCTGCGAGAGGCGGTCGACGGCGGCGACGGCGAGCAGATCGCCGCGGCGCATGTCCGGCTCGTGGCCGTCGTCGATCGAGCGGCGGCTCGTCACGCGATCCATCGCAACGCCGCCGCGCGGCGCAAGGCGCAGGCCGCCCGGGTCGTCAACGAGGCCCGAGTCTCCGCGTAACGAGCCCGAGCAGGATCAGCGTGATGCCCGCCGCCTGGCCGAGCGCGAACAGGGCGTAGCTCCCCGCACGGGTCGCGGTCGACGCGGCCGCGATCACCGCGACCCCGGCGGCGACCAGCAGCGGGCGCGGATCGCCGCGCCGGCGGGCGGATGCGATCGAGCCGACGAGGAGGACGGCCGTGCCCACCGAGTTGAGCGCGATCGCCATGACCTTCGGCCACGTCCCCTCCAGCGCGTCGTTCGGCGGCGTGGCGCCGGCCCGGGCCAGCTCGGCGCCGTCGACGCGGGCCGCGAGGACCGCCGCCGCCGCCGCGAACGTCAGGAAGAGCATGGTCGCGGCGGCCATCCGGGTGACCGTACGACCCGGAAGCACGAGCAGAAGCTCGCCGACTGCCAGGTAGGCCACCACGAGGACACCCCCGGTCAGGTAGTAGAGGCGGAATGGACCGGCCGTCCACCCGTTCGCCGCTCCCAGCCACAGCGCCGCAGCGGCGACGGTGAAGAGCGCAAACCCGACGGTCCACGCGATGAAGGCCGGCCGGCGCGGGTTGGGAGCGATCGCGCGCCGCGCCGCGATCGCGGTGCACGCCGCCGCGACGGCGGTCGCCGCGGCCGCCGCCGCGGTCTGGCCGCTCATCCGCTCGTGATCTCGGCCAGCGCAAGCTCGAGCTCGAAGCGCGCGTCGAGCCGGCTGCCGCCCTTCACCGCCAGGTCGAGGTCGGCCAGGCGCACGACCGCCCGGCCCAGATCGTCGCGGGCGAACGAGCGCGCCTGGCCGACGAGCTTCCCGGCCGGGAACGGCTTCAGGTTGAGGTCGCGCGCGACGTCCGCCTGGGAGCCGCCCTCGTCGAGCACGACTGCGGCTCGGTGCACCTTGCGGACGTGCGAGGCGAGCTGCGAGATCAGGCGGCCGACGTCCTCCGGGCGCTCCATGTCGGCCGTCGCGAGCGCGATCACCGCGGCGGCGTCACGCCGCCCCCAGGCGTCGGTGATGTCCCACGGCTTGATGTCGGCTCGGGGAATCACGAGCAGCTCGACATCCTCCACCCGGGCCTCGGCGCCCGCGCAGTAGGCGGCCAGCTTCTCGACCTCGAGGGCCAGGTCGCCGACGTCGTCGCCCGCGAGGTCGACGAGCCGCCGGGCGACCGCGGAAGAGCACGACACGCCCAGGTCGGCCAGCCGGCGGACCACCCAGTCGGCCGCCTGCTTTCGCTCGGGCGCGTCGAAGAGGCGCACGTCGCCGACCGCCGCGACTGCGGCGGCGAGCGGGTGCTTCGGCGTGATCCCGGCGCCGCCGAAGAGTGCGAGCACCGTGTCGGGCGCAGGGTCCGCGAGGTACGCGACGATCTCGGCGACCGCGTCGTCGTCGAGCGCCTCGGCGTTCCGGACGAGAACGAGCCGGCGCCCGCCGAAGAGGCCGAGGGCGTTGCACGCCCCGGCGACATCGACCGGGCTGTCGCCGCCGGCCGAGAACTGCTCCACCGATTCCTCGGGGAAATGCGCACGAAGGCGCGAGATCGCGGCGTCCACCTTGGGCCAGTCGCTGCCGGCGATCAGATACGCAACCCTCAAGTCCGGGGTCATGCTTGCCTCTCCAACTCTAACCCTCTACTTGAGATACATTCCTGGGCGCCGGCGCCCTTCGCGCTCGGCGCTCCCCCTGAGACGCGATCACGCGCGACCGCTCCAGGAGCTGCGCGAACGTGATGGTCTCGAGCACGGATCGCAGCATCCCGCGCGCCTCGAGCCAGACACCGGGAAGCGCTTCGGCGCCCGGCGGGTAGGTCACCTCGTCGGGCCGCACGCCCGCAACGGCCGCGATCGGGCCGTCGACGATCCGGATCACCTCGGCCAGCGAGATCTCCTCCGCCGGCACGGCCAGCCGGTAGCCGCCCTCAGGCCCACGCTGCGAGGCGACGATGCCGGCGTGCTTCAGCTCGCCGAGGATGTTCTCGACGAACTTCAGCGGCAGGTCCTGGGCCTTCGCGACGAGCTCGCCCTTGATCGGCCCCTCCCCCTGATGGGCCGCCAGCACGAGCACCGCCCGCACCGCGTAGTCGGCCTTGGCGGAGAGCTTCACAGAGGCATTCTCGCACGCCCGCGGATACGATCGCGCGATGGCGGACGTGAACCCCGGCCTTGAAGGGGTGCTCGCGGCGGAGACGACGATCAGCCTGGTCGACGGATCGGCCGGGAGGCTGCTCTACCGCGGCTACGAGATCGGCGACCTCGCGGCGCACGGGACATTCGACAGCGTGACGGCGCTCCTGCTCGACGGCGAGTGGCCGGCCGCGCCCGCGTCGCTCCCGCCGGCGGCGCTCGACGAGCCGGTGCTCGCGGCCCTGCGGGGCCTGCCTCCGGAGGCCGCGCCGCTCGACGCGCTTCGCAGCGGCGTCTCCGCATGGGGCGCCGCCCGCGGGCTCGACCGGCCGCCGACGCCTGACGAGGCGCGCGAGCTGATCGCGCTTGCGCCGGCGATCGTCGGCGGCTTCGCGCGCCTCCGCGCCGGCGACGACCCGGTCGACCCCGCCGGGGCGGCCGGGCTCGGAGTCGCCGGGCGTCTGCTCCACGCGATCACCGGCGAGGCGCCCGAGGCGTCCCGTGAGCGCGCGCTCGACGCCTACTTCGTCTGCTGCGCCGAGCACGGGCTGAACGCCTCGACGTTCACCGCCCGCGTTGTGACATCGACCCGGTCCGACCTGGCAAGCGCGGTGTGCGGTGCAATCGGCGCGCTGAAGGGGCCGCTGCATGGCGGCGCACCCTCGGGCGTGCGCGACCAGCTCACCCAGATCGGGAGCGTCGAGCACGCCGAGCGATGGATCCGCGAGGCGCTCGGCCGCGGTGAGCGGCTGATGGGGTTCGGGCACCGCATCTACCGCACGACCGACCCGCGCGCGCAGGCGCTGCGCCGGGTCGCAGAGGGCCTCGCCGGGGACGAGGCGTGGCTCAAGCTCGCGATCGACGTCGAGGACGTCGCCCTGCGCCTGCTCGCCGAGCACAAGCCCGACCGCGTGCTGAAGACGAACGTCGAGTACTACGCCTCGGTCGTCCTGGACGGCGTCGGGCTCCCGCCCGACCTGTACACGCCGGCGTTCGCGGTCGCGAGGACGGCGGGCTGGTGCGCACACGTGCTCGAGCAGGCCGAGCACGGCCGTCTCATCCGCCCGGACGCGGCGTACGTCGGCCCCGCGATGCGCCCGCTCCACGTCTGATATTCGATTCGGTATCGATCCGTATCCGATATCATGGAGGCGTGGAGCTGCTCAAGGAGGCGCGAGACCGGGCGGGGCTCACACAGCGCGAGCTGGCCCGGCGCGCAGGCACGTCGCAGGCGATGGTCGCCCGCATCGAGCGCGGGCAGCAATCGCCCAGCGTGGCCACCCTCGAGCGGCTCGTCCGTGCGTGCGGGCTCGAGCTTCGGGTCGAGACAGCCGGAGAGGACGGCCCGCCGGCTGACCCGGCCGGCCCGGCCGCGCGCACCGGGCGCCTGCTCGTCTGGCGCTCCGGGAGCACCGCCTATGCGTTCCCGCTGGAGGCCGTCGAGCGGATCGCCGAGCACCGGTCGCCGGTCAGGCTGCCGGGCCAGCCGCCCGGCGCCGGGGTGGTGACGGTCGACGGGCAGGCCACGACGGCGCTCGACGCGGCGGGAAGGCTGGGGACGGACGACGCCGCGCCGGCCCAGATCGTCGTCGTCCGCGTCCGGGACGGGCGGCGGGCGGTGGTGGTCGACCGCGCGGAGTCACTGGCCGACGAGGCGGTCATCGCCCCGGTGCCCGCGGGAGCGCGCACGGCCGGGTACGTGGTCGGGCTGGCCGACGTCGACGGCGAGCGGGTGGTCGTCCTCGACCCGGATGGGTTCTGCGGCTGAGTCCCACTCTCACGAGCATGCGTGCGACACCCACAGCACGTACCTCGCGAGCAGATCGGCGAGGCCCAGGAGCGGGGCCGCGAGCGGCGGTGAGACCGATCCGACGGCCGCCGCGGCGATCGCCAGCCACAGGATCGGCGCGACCGCCGGCAGCGCCAGCAGGTTCGCCGGCACCGCGAGCGGCGTCAGGCGCCCGAAGTGCCACCACGCGATCGGCGTCGTGACGACCGTGCAGGCGATCGAGATCGCAGCGGCCTCCCCCACGGCGCTGCGCAGCCGTGGCGCCACGAGGTGGATGGCGGCGACGGCCGCGAACGAGAGCTGGAACCCGGGGTCGAAGAGCTCGAGCGGATCGAACCCCAGCACCACGGCCGCGCCACACGCCAGCAGGTGCCACGGGGGCGCCGGACGCGACGCGAGCCACGCCGCCGAGACGAGGACACCCGCGACGCCGGCCCGCACGATCGACGGGCCGGCGCCCGCCACGAGCACGTAGGCGGCCGTCACCCCACCTGCGGCGAGGCGAGCCGGGACGCCGATGACGCCGCAGATCCCGAGCGCGACAAGCGTGAACGCGATCAGGAGCGCGACGTTCTGGCCGCTCACGGCGACGACGTGGTAGAGCCCGCTCGCGCGCAGGCTCTGCCGCTCGGAGTACGGGAGCCCGCTCGTGTCGCCCACGGCGATGCCGGCGACAAGCGCCCGGGCGGGCGACGGCGCCGGTGCCGCCCCCAGGCGCCCGAGGACGTAGCGGTGCGCGGTGTCGACATCCCCCCACAGGCCGCCGCGGCGCCCGACCATCACCGCACGGTTCGCGCGCAGCTCGAGGTGGATGCCCTGGGTCGCGTAGTAGCCGCGGACGACGGCGTCGAGCGGGCCGAGCGACCCGCGCACGCGGTAGACCCCACCCTGGGCGAGCGGCGTGCCCGGCGCGACGAGGATCACCGTCTCCCCCGCTCCCGCGACGGCCGCGGCCGCCCGCGAGCCGGAGGGCGGGCCGGTGACCGTGAGGTCGCCGGTCGCCGGTCCCGGCGCCAGCGATCGCCGATCGAGGTCGGCGACCCTCGTGGCGCCCCACGTCACGGCAACCGCGGCGGCCGCCGCGACGATCAGCGCCGATCGGGGGCTTCGTGCAAGTCCGAGCGCGAGCGCCGCCAGGAGCGGCCTGTGGAGCGCTGCGGCGACGAGGCCGGCGTCGGCTGCGAGGACAACGGCCGCCGGCCGGTCAGAGGGTGACATGGCCGCGCAGCGCTGCCAGCCGGGCCGGGCCGATGCCGCTCACCTGATCCAGCTCGGCGACCGACCGGAAGCCGCCGTGCTGGGTGCGGTAGTCGATGATGCGCTGGCCCAGCGCCGGGCCAATCCCGTCGAGCGTCTCGAGCTGCTCGAGGGTGGCCGAGTTGAGCGAGACCGGCGCGGCGGGAGCAGCCGTACCGCCGCCGGTCGCCGGAGCCGCGCCGCCCGCCCCGCGCCGCGGAACGATGACCTGCTCGCCGTCGGTCAGGCGCGCCGCCAGGTTCAGGGCGTCGAGGTCGGCCCGCCGCCCCGGACGCGCCTTGCGGACGGCGTCGAGCACACGCGCGCCCGCCGGCAGGCGGTACACCCCGGCCCGGCGCACGTCGCCGCTGACGTCGACGACGAGCACCCGCGGGCCTGGGTCAGGGGCCGCGACAGGAGGCGACGCCGGTGTGGACGGATAGCCTCCGCCACTTGCAGCGCCTCCCGAGCTGTAGCGCCAGCCGATGGCCAGGACCAGGAGCACGGCGGCGGCGTAGAGCGCGAGCTGACGGAACGGCGGGAGCACGGATGCCCATCTTCACGGCCCGGCCTGTCACGCTTCCAGGCCCGACGTGTGCCAGATCCGGGTCGAACCTGCGACGGCTGCAGTACTGGGGTCTGACCCCGTCGTGGCGGCTAGCCGGTCACGAAGCTGACCAGGCGGCCGGGGACCACGATCTCCTTGACGACCGTCGCGCCCTCGAGGTGGCGGGCCACATTGGGCACTGCCCGAGCGGCCGCCAGGATCTCGTCGCGGCCGAGACCGGCGTCGACCGTCACCTCGCCGCGCAGCTTGCCGTTCACCTGCACCCCATAGGTCACCTGGTCGGAGACCAGCATCTCGGGGTCGGCGGCCGGCCACGGCGCCTCCCACAGCCGCTCGCCGCCCAGCCGCTCCCACAGCTCGCATGCGATGTGCGGTGCGTACGGCTGCACGAGCGACACCGCCGTCGCCGCGGCGAACCGGCGCTGCTCGGGCGTCGCGTCGTCCGCACCCTGGAGCATGTTCACCAGCTCGTGCACGGCCGACTCCGCAGTGTTGAACGCGAACCGCGCGCCGATGTCGTTCGTGACCTTCTCGATCGTCGCGTGCGCCTTGCGCACGAGCGCCGCGCCGGGGCCCTCGGCCGGAGCTGAGGCCAGGATCCCCGGCGGCATCTCGGCCGCCGACGCGTGCGCCAGCCGCCACAGCTTGGCCAGAAAGCGGTGGCTCCCCTCGACGCCGCCGTCGAACCACTCGGCGTCCTGCTCGGGCGGGCCCAGGAAGAGCGAGTACATCCGTACGGTGTCGGCGCCGTACCGCTCGATCATCGCGTCGGGCGAGATCACGTTGCCCTTCGACTTCGCCATCTTGGCGCCGAGGTAGTAGATCATCCCCTGGGTGAACAGGTTCGCGAACGGCTCGGTGAACCCGACGTAGCCCAGGTCGTAGAGCGCCTTCGTGAAGAACCGGGCGTACATCAGGTGGAGGATCGCGTGCTCGACGCCGCCGATATACTGATCGACCGGCAGCCACGCGTCGACCGCCTCGCGGCTGAACGGCGCCGTGTCGTTCTTGGGGTCGGCGTAGCGCATGAAGTACCAGGACGAGTCCACGAAGGTGTCCATCGTGTCGGTCTCGCGCCGGGCCGCCCCGCCGCACGACGGGCAGCTGACGTTCACCCAGTCCTCGGCCGCGGCGAGCGGCGAGCGGCCGCGCGGCGCATAGTCCTCGACCACGGGGAGGAGCACCGGCAGCTCGGCGTCGGGCACCGGCACGATCCCGCACGTCTCGCAGTGGATCATCGGAATCGGGCAGCCCCAGTAGCGCTGGCGTGAGAGCAGCCAGTCGCGCAGGCGGTAGGCGATCGTGCCCCTGCCCTGCTCCCCGTCCTCGAGCTTGGCGACGATGGCGCGCGACCCCTCGGGAGCCGCCAGGCCCGTGAACTCGCCCGAGTTCACAAGCACCTCGTCGTGGGTGTGGGCGACGTATGCGCCCTCGGGCAGCTCGGCGTCGCGCGGGGCGACCACCGGCCGGATCTCGAGGCCGTGGGCCTCGGCGAATTCGTAGTCGCGCTCGTCGTGGGCCGGAACGGCCATGATCGCCCCGGTGCCGTACTCGGCCAGCACGTAGTCGGCCACCCACACGGGGATCTGCTCGCCGTTTACCGGATTGGTGACGTGCCGGCCGGTGACGACGCCCGTCTTCTCGCGAGCCTCCGCACGCTCGACGGCCGAGCGCGCTGCCGCGTGGCGGACGTACTCCGCGACGGCCTCCGCGTGCTCGGCGGTCGCGATCTCGACCGCCAGCGGATGCTCCGGCGCCAGCACGAAGAAGGTCGCCCCGAAGAGCGTGTCGGGCCGCGTCGTGAAGACCGGCAGCTCGGTGCCGTCGTCGAGCGTGAACCTGACCTCGGCGCCGTGCGAGCGCCCGATCCAGTTGCGCTGCATCGTCACGACCCGCTCGGGCCATTGCACGTGCTCCAGGTCGTCGAGCAGCCGGTCGGCGTAGTCGGTGATCTTGAAGAACCACTGGTCGAGCGTGCGCGCCTCGACCTCGGTGCCGCACCGCTCGCAGCGCCCGTCGATCACCTGCTCGTTCGCGAGCACCGTCTGATCCTTGGGGCACCACTTAACGACGGCGCTCTTGCGAAACGCGAGGCCGGCCTCATGGAGGCGCAGGAAGATCCACTGCGTCCAGCGGTAGTAGTCCGGCTCGCACGTCGAGAGCTCGCGGTTCCAGTCGATCGACCAGCCCATGCGCTTCATCTGGCGACGGATCGCGGCGATGTTCTCGCGCGTCGACTCGGCCGGATGGCGGCCCGACCTGATCGCGGCGTTCTCGGCGGGAAGGCCGAACGAGTCGTAGCCCATCGGGTGCATCACGCGCTGCCCGTTCCGGCGTTTGTACAGCGTCACGACGTCGCCCATCGTGTAGTTCTTGACGTGCCCCATGTGCAGCTCGCCCGACGGGTAGGGCAGCATCTCGAGCACGTAGAAGCGCTCGTCGGTGTCTCCCGGAGCGGGGTTGGGCACGTCGAAGACGCCCTCGCGCTCCCAGATCTCGTGCCAGCGCGCCTCGACGGCGGCCGGGTCGTAGCGCTCGGTCTGCTCGTTCGTGACCATCGCAGGATTCTACGCGGCCACCTTACGTTCCCGGCTTGACCACCATGTCGAAGATCACGAGAAGCAGCAGCACGAGCTCGAACCGAGACACGAGGAAGATGCGGCTGATGCGCTCCTTCGCCTCGGGCGAGTCCACCCCACCCGCGTCGATCGCCCGCGCAACCCGGCCGGCCTCGGGCCCCAGGAACCCTGCGCCGATCGCGATCGAGACCACGATCATGGCGAGGCCGATCTGCACCCACGTCTGGTCGTAGCTCCAAATGCCGCTCGATTCGCGGATCGTGAAGATCCCCGAGACGAGGAGGATGATCGACGACGGCAGGAAGATGCGGTTCCCGACGAACTCGGCGTCCTTGGCGAACGTCGCCATGCGCTCGCCGTCACCGGTCCCGTTGATCCGGATCGCGAACGTCTGGAGCGTGCAGGCGCCGCCCACCCAGACAACGGCCGAGAGCACGTGGACGAACTTCAGCGAGTTGTACGTGTTGACGACAAGCTCGTACATGGCGCGCGAAGTCGTACCGCCGGGCGGCCGCGGGGTCAAGCCGGAACCGGTGGCGGTAGAATCGCGACGCGGTGATCCTGCGTCCGTTCCTCTATGAGCCCACCGCGTGCGCGAGCTACCTGTTCGGCTGCACGACGCACAGCACGCTGGCGGTCATCGACCCCCACGTCGAGCTGGTCGAGAGCTACATCGACGCGGCGGCAACAGCCGGCGAGATCGTGGCCGTGTTCGAGACGCACGTCCAGGCCGACCATGTGTCGGGGCTCCCGGACCTCGTCGCGGCGACGGGCGCAACGGCCTACCTGCCGGCCGGGGCGAAGGTTGACTTCCCCCACCACGCCCTCGAGGACGGCGAGCGCGTCGAGCTCGGCAACACGATCGTGACGGCGATGTCGACGCCGGGCCACGCCCCCGCGCACTTCGCGCTCGTCGTCGCCGACCGCCGTCGCGGGACCGACGAGCCGTGGCTCGTCTTCACCGGCGACTCGCTGCTCGTGAACGACGTCGGCCGGCCCGACCTGCACGCCGGCGGGGCCGACCCGCGGCCGCTGGCCCTCGAGCAGCACGCGTCGATCGCGCGCCTCATGGCGCTTCCGGACCACGTTGTCGTCTACCCCAGCCACTTCGGCGGGTCGGTGTGCGGACGCGGCCTCTCGGGGAACCCGATCTCGTCGATCGGATTCGAGCGGCTCCACAACCGCGCGCTCCAGCAGCGCGACGCCGAGGCGTTCGCCGACGCGTTGCTCGAAGACCTGCCCCCGGCGCCGCCCGACCAGGCGTCGATCGTCGCGGCCAATCGCGCGGGAGCGGCCGTCTCCAGTTGACGCGGGCCGTGCGGGCGAGACCATGTCGTCTCACCCGCGAGGAGGCAACCGATGCTGCACGCCCCGCCTGTCGTCGACCTGCGACCGTACGCCGATACGGTCACGTTCGAGTTCCCCGGCGGATCGTTCCAGCAGACCAGCATCTACCTCGCGGCGTGGGGCGCGCCCCTGCGCCTGGTCGCCGCGCCGGCCAACTGCGGCGAGACGTTCTCGAAGCGCGTGGTCGAGGGGATCGACCGGGGCTGGGACGTCATACTGCCGTCGGACTTCTTCGCCCCGAACGGCACGTACACGCTCCGCGCGACTCGCACCGAGGGCGACGGTGCGTTCCGTTCCCGCTTCGCGCGACGGGCCTCCTGGGGCGCTAGGGAGCCTCGCTAGCGCTAGCGCTTGTAGCGGCGGCGGATCGTGAGGCGCGACTTGAGCGCGTGCAGCTCGGCGCGATTCTGGGCACGGGCGGCGACCAGGTCGGGCCGGCGCTCCGCCACGTCGCCCTCCTCGCCGGACTCGGCGATTGCCGACACCGCCTCGCGATCGTGCTCGGCGATGGCGTTCACCTCGCAGCCGATGCGGTGGCGGCCGAACGCCACGGTCTCGTCGCGCACGACCTGCGCCTCGAGCGTGATCGGCCGCGCTCCCAGGTGGATCGAGAGCATGACGCGGTCGCCGATGGCGAGCGGGAGCTCGCTCACGAACGCCACGCCGTTCTCGGAGATGTCCGCCAGGCGCGCACCGATGCGCTGGCCGGCCTCGAGCTCGGTCGAGTACAGCACGACCGCGTCGGCGTGATCGGTGCGGCGGGCGCGCTTCGCCCGGCGGTGGCCGGGTTGGTGCGCGATCGAGATGACCGACATGTGAAGGAGCGTCTGGTCGCCGGACTGGAAGTAGGCCTTGTCGACCTTCAGCGAGATGTCGTAGCCACCGCCGCCGGCGTCGCGAAGCGGGCAGACGATGACGAGATCCTGGTGCATCAGGATCTGCGGGGCGTAGCCGACGAGCAGGCCGTGGTCGAGATCTGCGAGGACGACCTCGGCGACGCCGCCCTCCGCCGAGAACACCCCGATCGTCGTCGGGAAGGCGGGGAGCATCGCAAGAAATTCGTCGAGCAGGCGGTCTGCTTCGGACTGTTCGAAGAGTGGCTCGGACATGGCTGCCTCTCTAATCGGCGGGGACTCCCCGGGGCTTGAACGCGCGGAGCTCCGGGGCCGAGCGCTCAGGAGTGCTCGGAGTGCGGGGGTGAGAACTGGTGGTGGAACCCGTGCTGGACGAAGTCGTCCAGGTGGGCCGTGACGGACCGGGCGAACCGGTCCGCCTGCTGCTTCGTGAGGCGGCCGGCCTTCACCGCAGCGGCCAGGCGGGCCCGGAACGACGCGGTCATCGCGGCCTCGAGCCCCGACGCCGTCTTGCCGTTCGCCTTCGCGATCTGCGCCAGGGTCTTGCCCGAGGCGAGCGCCCCGTGAAGCGCGTCCTCGGACATGCCGAGGTACGTCGCCGCGGCGTCGAACGGCGAGGGGCCGCGGTGGTCGAACGGGCCATGGTGATCGAAGGCGCCGTGGTGCTCGAACCGGCCTTGGTCGAAGCTGCCCTGCGGGCCGCCGAAGAAGAACGGGCCGCCGGCATGCGACTTGACACGGGCCTCGATCGCGTCGGCCTGGGCCCGGGTGAGCCTGCCGGCCTTGACAGCCGCCTCGATCCGGTCGATCACGGTCGCCTGGTAGGCCTCTCTGACCTTTGCCGGCGACACGCCGAGATGGCGGGCGAAGTCGCCGATGAAGGAGTCGCCGACCGTGCTGGACTCGTGGGCGAGAGCCGTCCCGCCGATGGCTGCCAGGGCCGCCACCGCCGTTCCAATCATCATCGCTCGCCGCACGCGTCGGCCCACACCGCCTCCTCGGGAAACCGGGTTCCTGGTCTCACTATGGGGGATGAAACGGCTCCTGGCAATGCCTTCCAGGGGCTGCGAACGTAACGCCCGGGGCCTCGCCCGCGGTGTTTGGTGACGTGGACCGAGTCGTCCCACGGCACCGGCGCACTGCGCTCGCGGCCCTCGCCGCAGCCGCAATGCTCGTCGCCGGCGCACCGCCTGCCTCAGCCGAGCCTCCACGGCTCCCGAACCTGCTCACGAACGGCGGCTTCGAGCACCCGCGCGTTCCGGCCGGAACCTCCCACCCGTTCGCGTCGATCCCCGGCTGGCACCTCGCCTTCGGGCCCGACATCGAGCTCCAGAACCACGTCGCCGGTGCGCCGGCGGCCGGCAGCCAGCTCGCCGAGCTCGACTCGGACCGGTCGAGCGGGATCTTCCAGCGCGTCCGGACCGAGCCCGGCCGGCTCTACCGCCTGCAGCTCCTCGCGTCCGCCCGGCCGGGCACCTCCGCGGCCGAGAACGTGCTCGTCGTGAGATGGCACCGGCGGGTCGTGGCCCGCATCGTCCTCGACGGCAGCGGCCTCACGCACACCGACTGGCACGCGTACGCGTTCAAGCTGCGCGCGACCGGGCGGCGGACGCGGCTCGAGCTCGACGACGCCGGGATCTCCGACTCGGTCGGCACCTACGTCGATGCGGTCAAGGTGACGTTCTGGCGAGGGCACCCGACGGCTCAGCCCCGCTGACGCCGAGCACGGCCAGCGCGGCGACCGGGTTCACGAGCACCGAGACCAGCGCGGCGGCCGTGAGCGCCGCGACGTCCGACGAGCCGAGCAGGCCCAGCTCCTGGCCGATCTGCGAGGCAATCAGGACGAAAGCTGAGCGTCGTCGACGATCGCCAGCGAGGTCGCCGACAGGATGACCGCGACCAGGAACGGCACGCCCACGATGCCCGCGGCGTCGAGCGCGTACCCGGCGGCGACCGCGATGGCGAACGAGACGGCGAACCCGGTGAGCGCCAGCCGGAGCACCGCGCCGCGCAACCGGTCGACGTCGATCTCGAGGCCGGCCAGAAGGAGCAGGAAGCCGACGCCGATCAACGCCAGCACGTTGACCGCGTTCGTTACACGCGTGTAACGCCGACGCTGCCCTGGTGGACCGCACGGTGTGTACCTGATCGATACGCTCACCGTCCCTGCCGCCATGTCTCCGATCGACATCGATCCCGCATCGACGGCGCACGGCGCGTCGCCGGAAGATCTCCGCACCGTCGAGGCGCTGCGCGCCGGTGACGAGGCCGCCTTCCGCGACCTGGTCGAGCGCCACCACGCGTCGCTCATCCGCGTCGCCCTCATGTACGTGCGCACGCGCGCGGTCGCAGAGGAGGTCGTGCAGGACACGTGGATCGGCGTCCTTCGCAGCCTTCCGCGGTTCGAGGGCCGCTCGTCGCTTCGCACCTGGATCTTCCGGATCCTCGCGAACCAGGCCAGGACAAGGGCGCGACGCGAGGCGCGGTCGGTCCCCTTCTCCTCGCTCGCCGGGCCCGACGACGACGGCCCGGCCGTCGACCCCGACCGGTTCCTCTCCGGCGACCACCCGGCGTT
The DNA here is from genome assembly GCA_963809325.1 of uncultured Actinomycetes bacterium. Lineage (GTDB taxonomy): Bacteria > Actinomycetota > Thermoleophilia > Gaiellales > JAICJC01 > JAICJC01. The sequence goes on along the minus strand of CAWEIZ010000008.1, from coordinate 566,172 downwards.
CCCGGGCCACTGGGCCTCGCCGCCGCGAAGCTGGAACGCGGTCCCCGAGGAGCAGCTCCTGGCCCGTGAGACGCGCGAGCGCGTGCTCGCGGCGATCGAGGCGCTGCCCGCGTCGCAACGGGCCGTCATCTCGCTCCGCGACGTCGAGGGGTGGTCGTCCGAGGAGGTCCGTGATCTGCTCGAGATCAGCGAGGGCAACCAGCGGGTGCTTCTCCACCGCGCCCGGTCGAAGGTGCGCCAGGCGCTCGAGGACTACCTCGACGGGAGGGCGGCATGAGCGATCCGGCCGGGATGCTGTGCTGCCGCGAGGTGGTCGAGCTCGTCACCGCGTACCTCGACGGCGCCCTGTCGGAGGCCGAGGAGGTGCGCTTCGAGGAGCACCTGGCCATGTGCGACGGGTGCTCGGCCTACCTCGACCAGATGCGCCGCACCATCCGGGTTGTGGGACGGCTCGATGCCGAGTCGATCGACCTCGAGGCGTGCAACCGGCTCGTGCACGCCTTCCAGAACTGGAAGGCCGACGCCGACCTCCCCAACGAGGGATGATCGCATTCGCCTTCACGGGTCCGGACGCGCGCCGGCCGTTCGTCGGCGGACACTGGCCGGAGCCGGGCACGTGGGCGGACGGAGCCAGGGCATCGCTGATCCGGCACCTGCCGGTCTGGATCGCCGCCGAGCTATGGCTCGTCGAGCTCGACGGCTCGGTGCACGAGGTCGCGACCCAGCTTCGCGCCGACCGCGGCCGGCTGGTGCGGCGGATCGACGGATGGGACGACGAGACGGCACAGGCCTTCGCCCAGTCCTGCTCGAACCGGATCCTCGAGCTCGCAGAGCACGCGCGGAAGGCGGGCACCGCCGAGGACAGGATGGCCGCCTACCGCGCGGACGCCGAGGCGTTCGGCCGCCCGGCCGACGCCAACGTCGCGGGCTGGGTCGCCGCGCGAGCCGCCGCGGCCGTCGAGGGCGAGGACGGAGCCGCGCGCGAGCGTGAGCGGCAGGCGGCGTGGCTCGCGGAGCGGCTTGACCTGGAGGCGGCGATCCCCGTGTAACGGACGCGCCGGTTGCGCGACACTACCGCCATGACAACCACGCTCAAGCCCCTGCCAGAGACCTACGCAAAGACGATGGCCGACCTCCACCGGCTCGCCGTCTACGTGGTCTCTCCGGCCCAGCGGCTCGTGAACGGCGAGATCATCATGCAGTCCACGCACGGCGGATTCTCGACGTTCGAGTACGCGGGCCACGTCACGCGCGTCGTCGACGACCGGCTCGTGGTCGACGGCGCTGCGCACCCGATCACCACGCTGCATGAGGCCGCGCGGACGCTTGGGATCGAGCCCGATGTCGGCCAGGAGGAGCAGTTCGACGTGCCTCCGCACGGCGACCTCGACGAGCAGCTCGCCGTTGACCTCACGGCCGCCGCCGTGCTGGCGGACTGGTTCGAGTTCGCCACCGAGGCGCTGGAGGCGCTTCGCGCGAGGGCTGATCCCGACGACGACGTCACCATCGTCCGCATCTGGCCCGAGCACTTCGACGCGGCCATCGACATGGGCAACGGCGACGCCGGCCGCCGGGCGACCTACGGCGGCTCGCCCGGCGATCGCCATCACGCCGAGCCGTACCTGTACGCCTCGCCGTGGGCCGGCCGCATCGACCCGTTCTTCGACGATCCGTCCTTCAAGGGAGCGGCGCTCACGTACGCCGAGCTGCTCGCGGCGCCCGACCCGGTCCGCGCCGCCTCGGAGTTCCTCTTCGAGGCCCGAAACCGGGTGGCGTCGGCGACGGTCGGCTAGATGTGGGACCTATGACCCGGGCCTCGGATCGCTCGGCGACCGCCGCCGTCGTAGCCCGGATCGGAGATGCTTTGCGGCATGGACGAGCCGCCGGTCAGACTGGCCCAGCTCCTGGTCGGGCTGTCGCTCGTCGCCGACGTCGGCATGGGCCTCGAGCCCGGCGAGGCGGCGCGGGCGGCCGTGATCGCGCCCGCCCCAACCCGGGGCGGCGCCCGACGTCTACTACACGACCCTGCTCCAGCACATCGGCTGCACGGCGTATGCCCGCGAGGCGGCCGCCATGCTCGGCGGCGACGAGCTCGCCGTGAAGTCGGCGGCGATGCGCACCGACTTCGCCCACCCGCGCGACGTGCTCGTCGTCTATCTGCCCCACCTCGCGCCCCAGGCCGGAATGCTCACCCGCCTCCGAGCGGCCAGCGTCGCCGCGGCCAGGTCGCGCCAGATCGTCGCGGGCTACAGCCGCGCCAACTGCGAGGTCGCCGCCCTCACCGGCCGGCGGCTGGGGCTCGGGGCCGGAGTGGAGGCCGGCCTCCTGGCCGTCTACGAGCAGGTCGACGGCAAGGGCGGGCCGCGGGGGCTGCGCGGCGATGCGATCCCGCTGGCCGCTCGGATCGCCCAGGTCGCGGTGTACGCCTCGCTCTTCGACCGCCTGGGCGGCGCCGAGCTCGCCGTGACGACGCTGCGGCGACGGGCAGGCCGGTCGCTCGACGCCGACCTCGTCGAGGCGTTCTGCGCCCGCGCGGACGCGCTGCTCGACGAGCTGGCCGGGGCGGACGTGCCGCGCCTCGCGGTCGACGCGGAGCCGGAGCCCGCGGTCGAGATCGAGGCCTCCCGGCTCGACGACATCTGCGGGGCGTTCGGCGACGTCGTCGACCTGAAGTCGCCGTACCTGCACGAGCACGCGGCGGGCGTGTCCGGCCTGGCGGCCGGCGCGGCGGAGTGGCTGCGCATGCCCGAGGATGACGTCGCAGCCATCCGCCGGGCGGCGCTGCTTCACGACGTCGGCAGGGCCGCCGTCCCGAACGGGATCTGGGAGAAGCGGGGGCGGCTCACCTCGGCCGAGTGGGAGCGCGTGCGCCTGCACGCGTACCACTCGGAGCGGATCCTCAAGGCGTGCCCGCCGCTCGAGCCGCTCGCCCGGCTGGCCGGGATGCACCACGAGCGCCTCGACGGCTCCGGCTACCACCGCGAGGCGAACGCACCGGCGATCCCCATGCCGGCGCGGATCCTGGCCGCGGCGGACGCGTTCCAGGCGATGACGCAGCCGCGCCCGCACCGCCCGGCCCGCGATCCCGAGGCGGCCGCCGCCGTCCTGGTCGCGGAGGCCGGGGCCGGCAGGCTCGACGCCGACGCCGTCGCGGCCGTCCGCGCGGCCGCCGGTGAGCCGATCCGGCGGCGCCGGTCCGGCCCGAGCGGGTCCGCAGGTTCATCGACGAGTACCAGACGGGCGCCGATGAGAGGGCGTTCGCGGAGCTGCTCCACCCGGACGTCGTCGACCACAGCCGGCCGCCCGGGATCGCCGCCGGCGCGGAGGGCGTGCGCCAGCAGTTCGACGGCTTCCGCGCGGGGCTGCCGGACTTCCGGGCGACGATCCTCCACCTCGTCGCCGAGGGCGACCTCGTCGTCACGCACAAGGTCTTCCACGGCACCCACACCGGCGAGCTCATGGGCATCCCGCCCACCGGCCGCGAGGTCGAGATCCTCGTGATCGACATCGTGCGCGTCGAGGACGGCAGGATCGTCGAGCACTGGAACGTCGTCGATCGCCTCGGCCTGCTCCAGCAGCTCGGCGCGATCCCGGCGCCCGAGACGGCCGCGAGCGCGTGACGAGCTCAGGCCGCTGCGGCCGGCAGGTAGTGCGCGACGACCGCCTGCCAGCCGGCGTGCGTCCGGTCGCGGCGGGCGGCACCGGCGGCGCCGAGCCGGTCCCAGCCGGTCTGGCGGATCGTCACGGTGGTGGAGTCGCCCGTGGGAGCGAACGTCACCTCCACCTCGGTCGCCTGGCTGCGGTCGAACATGAGATGCCAGAGGTAGACCAGCCGGTGCGGCGGCTCCCACGCCAGCACCTCGCCCCAGGCGTGCTCGTCGCCGGCCGGCGTCCGCTCGAAGATCCGCCCGCCCTCGCGCGGCTCGAACACGATCGCCGCCGACGAGTCCCGGCTCACCGTGTGATCCCGCGGCCACCACATCTCGATGCGCGCCGTCCACATCTCGAAGGCATGGGCGACGGGCGCGTCGACCGCGAACTCCAGCTCGAGCGCGCCGGTCACCGCGGCGTCGTGTTCTCGGCCGCGAGCCGGAACCTCGCGGCGGCGTCGGCCCACACGCGCTCGAGATAGGCGAGCGCCTCCGTCATCCCCTCCGCTTCGAGCCGGTAGACCCGGCGCGTCCCGTCGGGACGATCCGCCACGAGGCCGGCCTCCTTGAGCAGCCGGAGGTGCCGCGAGACGGCCGGGCGGCTGATCGGCAGCGAGTCGGCGAGCTCTCGCACCGAGCGGTCGCCCGCGCCGAGCAGCTCGACGATCGCCCGCCGGTTGGGGTCGCCGAGGGCGTCGAACGGGTCGCGCGCGAGGCCGGGGCGGGACGTCACGCCGGCCGCGCCGCCGCTTCCTCGGACCGCACGCGAAGCCCCTCGACGAACCCGGCGAAGGCGTCCGACATGTCGGGGATCGAGCGGCCGATGAGCCGTAGGAGCGGCCCGCAGAAGGTCTCCTCGAGCACGAACCCCGTGGTCCCGTCCTGCCGCGGATCGAGCGTGAACGTGCGGACGCCCTTGAAGAGGCCGAGCGGCATGCCGCCGCTCCAGGTCATCCGCGAGCCCGGCACGAACTCGGTCACCTTGACGGGGAACGTCCGGCCGGGGTTGAGCTTCGTGAAGACCCGCAGCGTCTCGCCGGGCGCGATCGTCCCCTCGATCCGGTCGACGCTCGTGTCCCACTCCGGATACGAGGCTCCGTCGACCAGCACCTGCCAGATCTCATCGGCCGGTGCGGCGATCGTCGTGGCCGCGCGATGACGTCTCATCCACCCTCCTTGCCTGCATGGTTGAAGGGCGGTTACGGTAACTCAGAAGTTACCGATCTGCAAGGGGCGAGGCTACCAGCCGCGCCCGCGCGATCGGCGGCTCGAGTAGACGAGCCGGGGCGGCGCGACCCGCATGCCAGTCTCGGTGAACCGCTCGGTGTGGCCGAGCCTCGCCGCCACGCGACTCATGTCGGCTTCCTCGTCGGGCAGGACGAGGGTGATGCCGGCGCCGTCACGTCCCGCCCGGCCGGTGCGGCCGACGCGATGGACGTACCCGGTGTGGTCGTCCGGCGGGTCGTAGTTGATGACGTGACTCACGGCCTCGAGGTCGAGCCCGCGCGCCGCCACGTCGGTTGCCACGAGCGTGCGCACCTCACCGGCCTCGAACTGGCGCAGCACGCGCTCGCGCGTGCGCTGGGGAAGGTCGCCGTGCATCGCCGCCGCGTTCGTGCCGCGGGTGGAGAGGCGCTTCGCGAGCCGGTCGGCCCCACGCTTCGTGCGGACGAAGACGAGCGCCAGGCCCGGCTCGGCCTCGAGCAGCTTGACCAGCGTGTCGAGCTTCGTCTCGGTCGTGACCGCCACGAACGAGTGGCTGATGTCGATCGCGCTGGTGCTGGACTGAAGCTCGGCCTCGTAGCGACCGGGGTCGGTGGTGTAGGAGCGCGCGAGCCGGCCGACCTCGCCGTGGAGCGTCGCCGAGAAGAAGAGCGTCTGGCGGGGACCCGGGATCCGGCGCACGATCCGGTCGACCTGAGGCTGGAAGCCCATGTCGAGCATGCGGTCGGCCTCGTCCAGGACGAGAATCCGCACGTTGTCGACCTTGACAAGCCGCCGCTCGATCAGATCCCACAGGCGGCCGGGGGTGGCCACGAGGATCGTGGCTTTCTGCGCCCGCTTCGCCTGGGAGGGCAGCGGGGCGCCGCCGTAGACGGCGCAGACCGTGAGCCCGCGCGCCTTGGCAGGCGCCGAGAGCTCCTCCGCGACCTGGGTGGCGAGCTCGCGAGTGGGCACGAGCACGAGCGCCGCGGGTGCGGGCTCGTCGGCCGTCAGCCGCTCGACGAGCGGCACGCCGAACGCGAGCGTCTTGCCGGAGCCCGTCGGCGACTGCGCCAGAACGTCGCGACCGGTGAGGCCGTCGGGGATGACCCGCGCCTGGATCGCGAACGGGACCGTGATGCCGCGCTCCGCGAGCGCGTCGACAACAGGGCGCGACACGCCCAGGCCGGTGAAAGTATCTTCGTCCATCTGTCCTCCATGTTGGCCGGCAGCATTCCGAGCCGCCGATTCGGTCGAGATCTCAAACCCTCGACGAACCGGACATGGGACGAAGAAGCGTCAGACCTCACGAGGCTGCGAACCATTCGCCGCCTCTTGAACCGCAGTGTAGCTGCACTATCGGCAGGAACGCCTGCACACGAGAGGAAACCTCGCTTCGTCCCGCCTCCCGCCGTCCGATATCGTGCATGCGTGGGCGTGCACATCGACAACGAGGCTCTAACGCGGTTGCTGGACGAGCGCATCGCCGCAACGCTCCCCACCTTCTGGCCGACGAAGGGTTGGGCCTGGGACGTGCGCTCGCCGAGCGTCGGCCACCACTGGCCCGTCGGTGTCCACTTCCTGGACGAGCTTCCGCTCGAGCAGGCGATCGAGGCGCTCGTCGAGTCGATCAACGAGGCCCTGGTCGGGTACTCCGGCGGCGTCAGCGAGGACGCGTGCGAGCCCTACGGCGGCTGGGTGGAGGCCGACGGCGACGTGCTCCGCGTCCGGTACGGGCGGGTGCCCTTCTCGCACCCCGACGACGGGCGCCGGGCGCCGGAGCTGCCGCCGATCCCGCTCTCGGCCTTCGTGACGGTGACCGACGGCGAGCTGTAGGCTCGCGCGGTGCCGCACTTCGACCTCCCGCTCGACGAGCTCCGCGAGTACCGGTCGGCCACGATCGCGCCCGACGATCTCGACGCGTACTGGGAGGAGGCGATCGGCGCCGCACGCGACCGCGCGACGCAGGCGACGTTCACGCCCTACAAGCCCGAGGCGTACGGCCCCGTCGAGGTCTTCGACGTGACGTTCGCGGGCGCCGAGGGCCACCCGGTCCGGGCCTGGTTCCTGCGCCCCCGGGCGGCGACCGCGCCGATCGCGTGCCGGGTCACGTTCATCGGCTACGGGGGCGGCCGCGGGCTCCCGGCAGAGCACACCCTGTACGCCGCGGCCGGCTTCGCCGAGCTCGTCGTCGACACCCGCGGCCAGGGCGGCACATGGTCGGCGGGCGCCACCGGCGATCCGGGCGCCGGCGAGTCGGGCCCCGAGACCGCAGGCGTCATGACCCGCGGCATCCTCGACCCGCGGACGTACTACTACCGACGCCTCTACGTCGACGCCGTCCGCGCGGTCGAGACGGCCGCGGCCGACCCGCGCGTCAACTCTGAGCGCATCGGCGTCTCGGGCTTCAGCCAGGGAGGCGGCCTGTCGCTCGCGAGCGCGGCGCTCGTCCCCGGCATGGTGCGCCTGTGCCAGGCCGACATGCCCTATCTGGCCGACATCGAGCACGCGATCACGCTCACGTCGGAGCGCCCCTACTCCGAGCTCGTCGACTACCTGGCCCAGCACCACGAGCACCTGGCCACCGCGCTCAGCACCGTCAGCTACGTCGACAACGCGGTGCTCGCGCCGCGGATCACCGCCCGCTGCTCGGTGAGCGTCGGGCTCATGGACGACATCTGCCCCCCGTCGTCGGTCTTCGCGGCCTACAACGCGATCGAGTCGCCGAAGGAGATCGCCGTCTACCCGTACTCCGGCCACGATCTGCCCGGGCACCACATCGAGCGGCAGCTCGAGGAGTTCGCCCGCGAGATGGCCTGAGCGATCAGGCCACGGTCGCGCGGTGCTGCGCGCGGGCCAGCCACTCCGGCGAGATCTCGACACCCCAGCCGGGCCCCTCCGGAGCCGTCACGCGGCCGTCGATCACCTCGAGCGGCGGCGTGAACAGGCCGTCCTGCCACGGGTAGTAGTCGAGCCCCTCGATCGAGTACTCGACGTACGGGCCGGCGTTCGGAACCGCGGCCAGCAGGTGCAGCGCGAAGACCGTGACCAGCGACAGGTTGGCCGAGTGCGGGACGCACGGGAGGCCGGCCGCGGCGGCCATCTCCGCCACGACCAGCGCACGCGTGAACCCGCCCACGTAGCAGACGTCGGGCTGGACGATGTCGACCGCGCGCCGGTCGACGATCTGACGCCAGCTCGAGAGCAGGCAGTCCTGTTCCCCGCCGGCGACGTCCAGATCGAGCGCGCGGGCCACCTCGGCCGTCCACCCGATCTCCCAGTAGGGACAAGGCTCCTCGAAGTGCACCACGCCCTGCTGCTCGAGGAACCGGCCGATCTCGATCGCCCGCCGCGGGGTGTAGCAGCTGTTCGCGTCGACGAGCAGGCGCGCGTCGGCGCCGACGGCGTCGCGCACGGCCGGCACGACGGCCTCGGTGCGGCCGGGCCACTCGTCCTCGTCGTGGCCGCACTCCCGCCCCACGCGCACCTTGAACGCCGTGAAGCCGTCGCGCTCTCGCAGATCGGCCAGGCGCCGCGCCTCGTCCGCCGGCGCGATGTCGCGCCGCATGCTCGACGCGTAGGCGTCGATCGGCCCGGCGGGCGAGCCGAGGAGCTCGCTCACGCCAACGCCCTCGAGCCGGCCGCGCAGGTCCCAGAGTGCGGTGTCGACCCCGGCAAGCGCCCGGCACATGTATGAGCCGGGGAACTTGTGCTCGGCGTCCAGCACGCGCGTCGCGACGGCCCCCGGGTCGAGCGGGTCCATCCCCAGCGCGTGCGGCGCGACCTGGCGGTGGAGCACGTCCGCCGTGATGTCCGCGTTGTACGGCGCGACCTGTCCCCAGCCCTCGGCGCCGTCGTCGGTGCGGACACGGACGAACGCGACCCACTCGTCGCCGAAGCTCTCGACCCGGTCGATCCGCATCGGCCGCTACGCCGCGAGCCGGGCGACCAGCTCGCGCTCGTCGGGGCCGAACCACGGCGGCTCGCCGGCCGCGGCGTTCTCGGCGGCCCGCTCGGGCCGCGACGTCGCAGGGATCGCGACGTGGCAGCGCGGGTCGCTCAGGACCCACTTGAGGAGCGCCTGCGGCCATGTGCGCACGCCGAACGGCTCGAGCGGGCGAAGCACGTCGGGCGACGGATGCCGTCGGAGGAGCTCGGCCTGCGCGAACGGCCGCATCACCACGACGCCGATCTCGAGCTCCTCGGCCAGTGGGAGCACGCGATCCTCGACCTCCCGCTCGATCGGGTTGTAGGGGATCTGGATCGCGCCGATGCGGCCGGTTCGCATCACCTCCTCCAGATCGCCGAACCGGCTCGCCTGCCAGTGGGTGGCGCCGATCGCGGCCACCTTCCCCTCGTCACGGAGCCGCTCGAGGGTCGCAAGCCGCGCCGGCCACGCCACCAGGTTGTGCACCTGGTACAGGTCGATCCGGCCGCCGAGCCAGCCCAGGGCGCGCTCGATCTGCGCGCCGGCCTCGGCGTCGTCGCCGGTCCAGACCTTCGTCGCCACGAGCACCTCGTCGCGCCGCCCCGCGAGGGCTCCGCCGAGCACGCGCTCGGCTTCCCCGTACATCGGCGAGCTGTCGAAGAGCGTCGTCCCGCCCGCGATCGCGGCGTCGACCACCGCTTGAACGTTCCGCTCGCCGGCTTCGCCGCGGACATCGAATGTCTGCCACGTCCCCATGCCGACCGCCGGGACGGTGAGCCCGCTCCGGCCGAGCGCCCGCTGCTCCACCCGTCAGGCCGCCGGGGCGGCGAAGCGCGTCGCGGCCCGCTCGCGGGCCCGCTCGATCTCCCGGGCCCGGCTTCGGGGCGGCCCGTGAGCCACCAGCTCGTCGAGCAGGCGGGCGGATGCCTCGGCGACGGCAGCGACGGCACGGTCGAACGCCTCCTGGTTCGCGCGCGCCGGCTGGCGCATGCCGCTGATCTTGCGGACGTACTGGATCGCCGCCTCGTCGACCTCGGCGGCCGTCGTCGGCGGATCGTAGTTGTGAAGCGGGCGGATCGACCGGCACATGAGCAAGCTCCCTCCGTCTTGAACTCGAAGCAGCCTAGTCGCGGTCGTCCGCGCCGGGCGACGGGAAGCTCCGGCGCAGGAACCAGTCCCAGGCGCGGTCGCTCGACCAGCGTCGCTGGGCCAGGAGCAGGCGAGCCGACGGGCCGACCTTGATGCGGGCCTTCGGGTGGCGCGCCGCGAGCGCACGGCCGATGGCCCTGGCAACGTCGTCGGGGGAGCCGGCGAGGCGGGCCGCCGCGCCCTGCTCGTAGGACTCGCGCGTCGCCTTCGCCACGGCCGCGTTGAAGTCGTCGTACTCCGTCCCGACCTCCGGCCGAGCCTCGATCGACGCCGCCGCCGCGTCGCCGAAGCCGCTTCGGATGAGGCCGGGCTCGATCACGACCACCTGGATGCCGTAGCCGCGCACCTCGAAGCGGAGGGCGTCGCTCAGCGCCTCGACCGCGTGCTTGGTGGCGTGATAGAAGCCGCCGCCGGGGAAGACGAGCCGGCCGCCCATCGAGCTCAGGTTCACGATCCGCCCCGCCCGCCGCCGGCGCATCCCCGGGAGCACGAGCTGGGTCAGCTCGACCAGGCCGAACACGTTGGTCTCGAACTGTGCGCGCACACGCCCCATCGGCACCGCCTCGAACGCGCCGGACTGCGAGTACCCGGCGTTGTTGACGAGCGCCGCGACCGCGCCGTGCTCGGCCTCGACCGCGGCCACTGCGGCGCCCATCGACGCGGAGTCCGTCAGATCGAGCGCGAGCGTCCGGCAGCCGGCCGCGCGGAGCTCCTCGAGGCGGCCGGGGTCGCGTGCAGTCGCCCACACGTCCCAGCCATCTGCGAGCAGACGCCGGGCCGTCGCCGCGCCGATCCCGGACGAGCAGCCGGTGATGAGCACGGCACGCGAAGATGGCGTTGCGGCGGGCATGACGGCGCGTACGGGACTCTACGCCGCGGGGCCGGCTTCCAGGATCTATGTAAACGGGGATTAAGAACCTTGTGAGAATCCCGCCCCGAGGGGGGAGATTGCCCCCGATCCGGTCGATGATGACGGGCATGCTCCGAACGCGCCGAACCTCCGCGGCGGCCATCGTGCTCGCCATGCTCGCCACGCTCCTCTTCGCCTCACAGGCGGCGGCTTCCGCCAACTTCTCCCACAGGGTCTTCTACCAGCAGTTCCGGCACCGCCTGAAGCCGCACACGTGGACGCTCTACGACGGCGTGCCGACGTGCTGCAAGGACTCCCGCTGGGCCCCGTCGCACGTGGTCGCCAAGCGCGGCGCACTTCGGATCCGCACCTACAAGGACGCCCGCTACGGCGGCGGCTGGGTCTCGGGCGGCGTCTCGATGGCGCGGCTGGTGAACCAGACGTACGGCCGCTGGGTGGTGCGCTTCCGGATGAGGAAGGGCGTCGGCGTCGGCATGGACGTCGCCCTTCGGCCGAGCGGCAGCGGCACGGTCGTCGACTGGATCGAGGAGTCGTCCGACAAGGGCGGTGCGCGCCGCATCGAGACGGCGACGCTCCACTACGGCGGCACCCGGCTCCACGCGCGCGTGCGGGCGAACTTCACGCGGTGGCACACCATGACGCTCTCGTGGACGCCCGGCCGGATCACGGTCAAGCTCGACGGGCGGCGGTGGGCGAACTACCGAAGCCACATCCCCTCCTCGCCCATGCACCTGGTCATGCAGACGAACACCGGAACGAACGGCTTCTCGGGCGTGATGCCGAACTCGTCGACCCCGCGCCAGGTTGCGCTCAAGGTCGACTACGTGGCCGTCTACCGGTACCGCTGAGCAAGCGCACGCGGCCGGTGAGACGCCTCGGCGGCGGTGCACGCGTGTGACTCCGTCGCACCCGTGTCGCCCGCTGCGCTGAAGCGTCCCAGTGTGTTCAGTATACTGAACACATGCTCGGAGACACGATCCGGCAGCGGCGCCAGGGCCTCGGCCTCTCGATGCGCGAGGCCGCGCGGAGGATCGGCATCTCGACCGGGTACCTCGTCGAGCTCGAGCACGGGCGGAATCCGACGACCGGCCGCGCGCCCATGCCCTCGCCCACCGTCCTGGCGGGGATCGGGCGCGCGCTCGACGTCGACCTCGCCACCCTGCTCGACCTGACGGGCGTCACGGCGCGGCGCTCGGCCCACGTGCTGCTCGTCCAGACGGGGGACGGACGGCGATCAGCGCGCGCCGCGGCCAGGCGTGCGGTGGCCGGCACGGTCGACGCCTGGATCGAGATCGGCGGCCGGGGCGATCCCGCCCTGGCGCTACGCGCGGCCGCCGACGCGGTGGCGGTCGCTCCGGGCGCCGGCCCCGACCGGCGCCTGGGGCTCGTCTTCGAGGCGCGCGCCACCGCGCTTCGCAGGCCCGCGAGCCGGGACGCGGTGCTGGCGAGCGAGCGGACGTGGGAGGACGATGTCGCCCGGGTCTGCCGGGCGGCGGTCGACCTCGAGCCGGCCGCAAACGTGTGCGTCTATCGGGAGGCCGACATCCGTGCGGCCGGGCCGAACGATTCGCTGGCGACGGCGATCGAGCTCGTCCGGGCGCATCCTCACGTGGTCGTGCAGGATCGGGACGGGAGCCTGCGTTCCGGCCCCGCCGCCATCGAGACCATTCTGACGGCCGTACGCCCGCCCGCGGTGGGTGCCGACGCCTGGGCGGCGCTCGTGACGGCCGCCGCCGTCGGGCTGCACCGCGAGACGGCGAGCGCATGACCCGCAGGGCCGTGACCGGCGCGGCGATGATCCTCGGTACGAGCGCGAGCATCCAGATCGCGGCGGCGATCGCACACGACCTCTTCGACACCCTCACCCCGGCCGGCGTGTCGGCGCTCCGGTTCGCCCTCGGCGCGGCGGTGATCGTGCCGGTCGTCCGCCCCGCCGTCCGCGGCCGCGACCGCGAGACCTGGCTGGCGATCGCCGTCTACGGCGTCTCGATGGGTGTCCTGAACGTCACCTTCTTCGAGTCGATCGAGCGGCTCCCGATGGGCGTCGCCGTCACGCTGGCGTTCATCGCCCCGCTGGGGGTCGCGCTCGCCGGGTCGAGGCGGCGGCAGGACGTCGCCTTCGCGCTTCTCGCCGGCGCCGGCGTGCTCATCCTCGGGGGTGTCGACCGCCCCGACTCGACCGCCGGGGTCGCGCTGGCGGTCGCAGCCGGGTGCGCGTGGGTTGCCGTCGCCTTCGCCGGCCGGTCGGTGGGCCGGCGCACGCGGCGCGTGGACGGGCTCGCGCTCGCCATCCCGATCGCGTGCCTCGTGACGCTGCCGCTCGGCGTCGGCCACGCCGGCGCGCTCGACGCGCGTTCGCTGGCCCTCGGGCTCGTGATCGCGGTCGGCGGCCTCATCCTGCCGTTTGCGCTGGAGCTTGAGGGGCTGCGGCGACTCGAGCCGCGCCTCGTCGCGGTGATCTACAGCGCCGACCCGGCGATCGCGGCCGTGATCGGGCTGGTCGCGCTGTCGGAGAGCTTGACGCTGCCGCAGATCGTGGGCATGGCGGCGGTGATCGCAGCCAGCGCCGGTGTCACCGCCGGTGCCACCACCGAGGTGTGACGTCAGCCGTCGGCGCGCTCGGCGGCCGCGGCCGCCTCGCGGTATGCCTGCTGCTCGCGGCGGATCAGGTCGGGGTTCGTCCCGGCGGCGTGGGCAAGCTCGAGCGTGAGGAGCTGGAGCGCGACCGCGCCGACGACGAGCGCCTCGGCGGCCGACTCGGCGGGGGCAAGGCCAAACGACTCGCCGATCGCGACCGTCGGGATGCCGATCACCTCGAGCGCCGCATCGAGGTCGGCGCCACGCTCGGCCTGGAGATCCCCGCCGCGCGTGTCGACGGCGAACCGCACGACCGCGGTTCGATCGGCGTCACAGCCGGCGAGGTGGCCGTGAAGGACGGTCTCGAGCCGGTGGGCGTTCGCGGGGATCCGCGCCCCCTCCTCGATCTTGAGCGCCAGCTCGCGGGCCGTTGTGAAGTCGGCTCCGAGGCCGGTCGTGACGATCCTGCGGCCGCCGTGGACCCGCCTCGCCGCGTCGACGAAGCGCGGGCGCAGCGCGACGACGCCGTCGATCGCTTCGGTCAGCCGCTCGACTGTCGCACGGCTGCCGGCGATCCCCGCCCCGGCCACGATCGCGCTCATATACGCGACGGTGTGGCACCACGAGCGGTCTGCGAGCGGCGTCACGACGACATGGTCCGCGGCGCCGGGCACGCTCGCCGCGGGGTGTGCGGTGATGACGGCGGTGACGGCGCCCGCCTTCCGGGCCGCCTCGAGCGCCAGCCGCGTCGCGCGGGTGCCGCCGTCGTGCGAGATGCCGATGCACAGGCCGCCTCGGCGCGGGCGGACCGCGGCGTCGAGCGCCTCGCGAGCCTCGACCCAGGCGTCGGGCTGCGCCTCGGCGATCAGCTCGGCGACGGCCATCGCGCCGTGCTCGGACGTCCCGCACCCGGTCACCACGATCGGCGCACCCAGCGACACGGCCTCGCGGATCGCCGCGCTCACCCCGGCCGTCTCCTTCCCGGCGCCGCCGAGGATCCCCGCGGGGAGGTCGCGCTCGGCGAGGATCATCTCCTCCATCACCCACGGCGGCCCGTCGCGGAGCTCGGGATAGTCGGCGGTCAGCCAGCTGCGGTCGTCGCTCATCGCGCCAGCCTACCCGCCGCGTCCCCCGCCGCGCCGCGGCGACGAGAGCAGCTAGAGCTGGTAGCCCGGATTCTCGCGGTCGAGCCGGCGCTTGACCGCGGCGAAGAGCTTCTGCGGGCCGGCGCCGTCGGCCGTCATCTGAGCGGCGGTCCGGCGCACGACGTCATCGGGGACATCGATCAGCCGGCGGCCGGTGGACTGGGCCAGGATCTGCACCTCGCAGGCCCGCTCGAGGAAGTAGAGCCGTGACCAGGCCTCGGCCGGGTCGTTTCCGATCACGATCACGCCGTGGTTCTCGAGCATCACGACGCTCGTGTCGTCGCTGACGGCCGAGCCGATCCGGTCGCCCTCGTCGGCGGCGTCGGCGAGCCCGCCGTACGCCAGTGTCGACACGCGGCCGTGGAAGCCCATCGCGCTCTGGCTGAGCGCCGTGTCGAACCCGCCCTCGGTGGTCGAGACCGCCGTGGCGAACGGCATGTGCGTGTGGAACACGCACCGGGCGGACGGGCGGGCCCGGTGGGCGCCGCGGTGGATCATGAACGCGGTGGTCTCCCACTCGCCGTCGCCCTCGACCACGTTGCCCTCGCCGTCGACCGCGAGGAGGTCGGACGCGGTCAGCTCCGACCAGTCGGGCCCGTACGGGTTCAGCAGAAACAGGTCGTCGCTGCCCGGAACGGCGTAGCTGAAGTGGTTGTCGATGCCCTCGTTGTAGCCGTAGAGCGCGGCAGCCCGAAGGGCCGCGGCCAGGTCGATCCTGGCCTGTCGAAGCACATCGACCCGGGTCTCCTCGATGAGCGTCATCGACAACGACTGTAGCAGCCATCCAGCCCTGCGACCCTGGTCCGTCCCCCCGCCTCTCATCAAGGCACGGCGGCGCTCTCGTAGACTCCGACCCCGTGGAGCCGGAATGCCGATGGCGGGTGACGCTGAACTGCCGCGACGATGCCCCCTTCTCCCTTCGCGACGACCCCGATCACTTCTCCGAGGTCGACAGGGCGCTCGCTGGAGTCGCTCGAGGTCAAAGGGACGGCGGTCGGTTTCTTGGTCTCCACTACGAGCACCACGGGCCGGATGCTTCGATTACCGTCAACGTCACCGCGGCCGACGCCAAGTCGGCGGAAGATCTGGTGAGGACGCTCTTCCTGGACGACCTGCCGGCGTGGATCACCGTGCTATCTGCCGAGGTGCGTCCGCTGCCGACTGAACCTGACTCCGTGGCCGCTCACCCGCCGCCTGATTGCAAGTGTTCGTTCTGCGGCAAGTCGCAGCAGCTGGTGAAGAAGCTGTTCGCCGGCGGTGGGGCCTACATCTGCGACGAGTGCGTCGAACTGTGCGTCGAGATTCTCAATGAGGGTGCCACGGCCACCAACGAGGATCAGTAGCTCGGACTTGAGTCCTCCGCCGGATCTCGAGTGATGGAGCTAGACGGGCTCGAACCGTCGACCTCCACGCTGCCAGCGTGGCGCTCTCCCAGCTGAGCTATAGCCCCAGGTCGCCCCGGAGTATACCGGCGCCCGCGGCCGCTCAAACCGTGAAACATTGGCATCAGGCACCGGTGTTTCAGGGGACGAGCGCGCTCTCCGGCCGGGCGGCGATTCCGCGCGCCTCGGCCAGCCGCTCGAGCACCAGCGCCGTGTCCGCCACCGCGACGCCGGAGAGGTGCTGGTCGCGGGCCTCGAAGTCGGCCACGATCTCGCCGAGGGCGGCCGTGTAGCCGGCTGAGTCCGAGGCGGCGAGCGCGGCCAGGGCGCGGCCCGTCCGCTCGAACGCCCCTCCCGCCTCCGCCATGGCGGTCACATCGGGCACCTCGCCCAGGGCGACCAGCGCCAGCGCCCGGACGTACGCCGACGCCGGCGAGTCGGCCGCCTCCGTCTCGGCGACCGCCTGCCGCGCGATCGGCTCGACCCCGTCCCCCGCCAGGATCGCCATCTTGAGCGCGCCCAGGATCCGGCCCCAGCTCGCCGGCCCGGTCTCGGCGTGCGAGGCGAGGTAGGCGTCGCGTGCCCGCCGGAGCGGCTCCTCGGCCGGCTCGCCCGCCAGGAGCGCGCGGTACGCGTCGGCCTCGGCGGCCAGCGCGGCGTCGAGATGCGGCCCGCGCTCACTCGATCGGCCGTCGGCCCGCGAAGCCGCCGTCGAGGGTGTGCCAGTACCCGATCCGCTCCTCCCCCACCCG
Source organism: uncultured Actinomycetes bacterium (assembly GCA_963809325.1). Lineage (GTDB taxonomy): Bacteria > Actinomycetota > Thermoleophilia > Gaiellales > JAICJC01 > JAICJC01. The sequence goes on along the minus strand of CAWEIZ010000008.1, from coordinate 549,515 downwards.
CCAGCAGAGGAGCGCGGGCTCGCCGTCGATCTCGGTCGGGAAGTCGATCAGCCCCGTGTCGGGATCCTTCACCTGGACGCCGTGCTCCACGAAGACCGAGAGGATCTCGGCGAGCTCCTCGGCAGCCTGCTTCAGGTCGGCGCGCATCTGGCGCACCTCGGGCTTGGCGAAGTTCCCGCCGTTCGAGCCGATGGCGATCACCAGCCGCCGCCAGCGGCCCTCGAGGTCACGCCCGCGCGCGCGGGCCTCGACCATCCGCTCCGCCTCGGCGCGGAGCTCGGCGTCGAGCAGCGCCTGGGCCTCCTCGAGCGTGAAGAGCCGCTCGGCGGCCATCGGTCAGATGAGTGGTTCCACGCCCACGTGATGTCCTGGGCGGCGAGAACCGAGGCTCGCAAGGACGCAGGGAGGGCCAATATCAGACGATATTGGCCTGACCGAGGACGCCGCGAGGCGACGGTTCGCAGCCGCAGCCCCACCAGAAGGCGCCGACCCACCACATTCGGACGTCCAGGCGCGCGGGGGCGTGGAACCACTCATCTAACCGGCGGCGTACGACTCGCTCGGCACCTGGCCCCACAGCGCCTCGAGCCGGTAGTAGGCCCGCGCCTCGGGCGTGAACACGTGCACGACGACGTCGAGATAGTCGAGCAGGATCCAGTCGCCCTGGCGCATGCCCTCGACCCGCCGGGCGTGCAGGCCGTCGCGCTTGAGCTGCTGCTGGATCTCCTCGGCGATCGCCTGGGTCTGGCGCGGGTTGCGCCCCGACGCGATCACGAAGTGGTCCGTGTAGCTGACGACCTCGCGCATGTCGAGGATCACGATGTCTGCGGCGAGCTTCTCGGCGGCGATCGCCGCGATCCGGCTCGCGAGCTGGGCGGTGCTGCTCAGACGGTCATCCCCATTACCAACGCGGGTCAGCCTAGCACGCGCCATGGGTGTAGAGCCCTTCCGCGGCGATGATGGCGGCGACCGCATCGGGGACGAGACCGGCCGGATCCTCGCCGCGGGCGACCGCCTCGCGGATCGCCGTCGAGGCGAGGTCGACGGGCTCCATCTGGAGGTCGACGGCACCGGAGCCCGCCGGCGAGACTCCGGGCCTCGGCGCAACCACGAGCGTCGCCAGCTCGCGCACGCGCTCCGGCGCGTGCCATCCGGGCAGGTCGGCGTGGTCGGCGCCGACGATCAGAAAGAGCCGGCCCTCGGGCGCCAGCTTCTCGAGCGTGTCGGCCGTGTAGTCCGGGCCGTCGCGGTCGAGCTCGATCCGGCTCACCTCCACACGGCCCGGGCCGGGGAACGCGGCCTCAGCCATCCGGTAGCGGAGCTCGGGCGGCGTCGTGCCCGCGTCGCGGTGCGGCGGCTGCCCGGCCGGCACCACGATCAGGCGGTCGAGGTGGAGCTGGCGCATCGCGGCCCCGGCGACGGCGACGTGGCCGGCGTGGGGCGGGTCGAACCGTCCCCCGAAGACGCCGATCCGGGGCCGGCCGGTCACCGCCGCGGCCGGTAGGTGAAGCGGTGGGCGCCGACGAGGACGTCGTCGCCGGGACGGGCCCCCGCCGCGTGCAGCGCGCGGTCGACGCCCAGCCGCTCGAGCTCGGTGGCGAGGACTCCGACCGCGCGGTCGTCGTCGGGGTCGAGGTCGGCGAAGCGGCGCTCGATGCCGCGGCCCGCGACCCGCAGGAAGCCGCCGTCGCGCAGGATCCGGAACTCTCGCCGCGCCGGCGCCTGCGGGCGGTACACCAGGAAGTCGGCCAGCTCGGGCTCGACGGGCGCGGGCGACTCCGCCTCGGCGGGGACCCGCTCGAAGAGCGCGTGCTCGAGCTCGGCGATCCCCTCGCCCGTCGCGGCGGAGCAGGCCAGCGCCGCTCCCGTCGCCGCGAGCAGCGGCTCCCTGTCCTCCGGCGCGACGAGGTCGATCTTCGAGAGCACGATGAGCTGCGGCCGCCGAGCGAGCCCCCCGCCGTGCAGGGCGAGCTCCCGATCGATCGTCGTTCGCCGCCGGGCGATGTCCTCGGCGCCGGCGGAGGCGTCGATCAGGTGCACGAGCAGCCGCGCGCGCTCGAGGTGCGCGAGGAACTCGTGCCCGAGGCCGACTCCGTGGCTCGCGCCCTCCAGGAGGCCCGGCACGTCGGCGACCGTGAGCTGGCGTCCGTCGGCCGCCTCGACCGTTCCGAGGACGGGCTCAACGGTTGTGAACGGGTAGTCGGCCACCTTGGGAGTGGCGTTCGAGATGCGGCGCAGGAGCGACGACTTGCCGGCATTCGGGAAGCCCAGGAGGGCCGCGTCGGCGACGAGCTTCAGGTGGAGCTCGAGCCAGTGCTCCTCGCCCGGCTCCCCCACCTGCGCCGTGTCGGGCGCCCTCCGCCGCGCGGTGGCATAGCGCCGGTTCCCCTGTCCGCCCTGGCCGCCGCGGGCGACGGTGACCCGCGCGCCGGCGTGGGCGAGATCGGCGATCGGGTCACCGGTCTCGCGCAGCCGCACCTGCGTCCCAACCGGCACCTGGATCTCGCGGTCCTCGCCGCGGCGCCCGTGCTTCCCGGAGCCCTGGCCGTGCACACCGCGCTGGGCGCGGAAGTGCGAGGCGGTGCGAAACCGCGAGAGGTCGCGCAGATCCGCGCGGGCGACGAGCACCACGTCACCGCCGTCACCGCCGTCGCCGCCGTCCGGGCCGCCCTTCGGGACGTACTTCTCCCGGCGGAAGCTGACGCAGCCGTCACCGCCGCGACCGCCCTCCACCTGGATGGTCGCGCGGTCGGCGAACACCGCGGAAGGCGGTTAGTGCCCCGTCCCGCGTCGGCGGGCTGGGGCTGGCGAGCGAAAACCAAGCGATGCTAGGACGCAGGGAGCGTCAATACTGAAGAAGTATTGACGCGACTGAGGACAACGCAGCGCGCCGGTTTGCAGCCGCCAGAACCGACCGACCGGCGCGGGACGGGGCACTTACGCGGACTGCTCGGCCAGCACGCTGATGTAGCGGCGACCGTTCTTGCGCGTGAAGGTGACTGTCCCGCCGACCGTCGCGAAGACGGTGTCGTCGCTGCCGAGCCCCGTCCCGTCGCCGGGGTAGAAGCGGGTGCCGCGCTGGCGCACGATGATCGAGCCGGCGGTCACCGTCTCGCCTGCGAACACCTTCACGCCGAGCCGCTGGGCGGCAGAGTCGCGACCGTTCTTCGAGGAGCCGAGGCCCTTCTTATGCGCCATCGCCGGTGTCCTCCTTGGGCTTCGTGGCGCGAGGCTTTCGCGCCGGCTTCGGCTTGTCGGCGGCCGCCGCCTCCGGGGCCTTGCGGGCCGCCGGCTTCTTGGCCGCGGCCGGCTTCTTGACGGGCGGCTTCTTGGCGGCGGGCTTCTTGGCCGGCGCTGCCGCTGCCTTCTCGGCGGGCTTCTCGTCGGTCGCCTTCTTGGCCGGCGCCCGCTTGGGCTTCGACGGTCCGATCGCGTCGATCTGGATCCGGCTCAGCTCCGACCGGTGCCCGCGCGTCTTCTTGAAGCCGCGCTTGGGCTTGAAGGTGAAGACCTTGATCTTCTCGCCGCGCAGGTGCTCGACCACCTGGGCGGTCACGGCGCCGTCGAGCTTGGCGCCGTCGGTGACGACCTCGTCGCCGCCGGTCATGAGGACGGGCGGCGTGAACGACTTGCCGGGCTCATGCGGCTGCCGGTCGACCAGAAGCGTCTGCCCCTGCTCGACCTTGTACTGCTTGCCGCCGACCTTGATGACCGCGTACATGAGCCGCGGAATGGTACCAAAGGCGTTGCTACGCCCCTGCTGGCGCCGGCTCGCCGATGTGGGTGTGGACCGCGTCCTCGAACGCGTCAACGAGCCGCCGGCGATACTCCGGGTCGCCCGCGAGGTGCAGCGCGCGCTGGTGGTGAAGCCGCGCGTCGCTCATCCAGCGGGCTTCCTGCTTCCACCGGCGCCGGGCCACCGCCAGAGCCGCGAGCTCCACCTCGAGCATTGCGCGCTCGTTCCACGCGTTGACGTAGAACGGGTCGAGGTCGAGCGCAGCATCGAAGAGCTTCACCGCCACCTCGTACGCCTGGTTTCGTCTCGCGATCTCGGCGAGGTTGACGTACGCGACCTTGTTCGGGTACGCCTGGAGCGCCGCCCACAGGTACGCCTCGGCCTTCTCGAGCGCGTGCGAGCGGCGCGCGAACGCGGTCATCCAGATCCACCCGGCATTGTTGAGCGCAAACGAGGTGATTCGCCGCCCCGGCGCGGACGTGGCCCCGAGATCGACGACCGAGTCGTACTGCGCGACGGCGCGATCCCAGTCCTTCTGCACCTGGCACGCCCATCCGGCCGCAAACCGCGCCTCCTCGAGATTCGGGGCGAGGCTCAGCGCGTCCTGGCTCGCATCGACGGCCTTCGAAACGAGGTCGCTGCCGGACTTCTCGAACCGCTGGATGGCCTGGCCGTACGCCATGGCAAGACCGGCGAATGCCAGGGCCCGGACACGCGTGTCGTTGCTGGACGTCGCCTGCTCGAACAGCTTGATCGCTTCCTCGTTCGCCTCGGGCACGTAGAGGTTGTAGAGCAGCGTCGCGCGGTTGTAGGCGGCGCGCGAGTAGGCCGGCTGGAGCTGAAGCGCCGTCGCGTAGGCGTCCAGCGCCTCGTCACGGTGGGACGCCCGGCCCGACAGGTAATGGCGAAGCTGCGCCGCATACCCGTCCAGAAATGCTTCGCACGCCGACCAGCTCATCGCCTCGATCTCGGCCGCGGCCACCGTCTGCGACGACGACGCCTCCGCTCGGGCAGAGCCCGGGGACGTCCTGAACTCGTCGAGCCGGGCCTTTGCGATCCCGTACGCCGCCGCGTCCACGCCCGCGATCCAATCGTCTTCCTGGACATGGACGGTGCACCCGACGCGATAGCGCCCGTACCGCCCGGGGAAGGGCCGCTGCTCGAGGGCGACGGTGAGAGACGAGCCCGTTCCCATCGCCGAGATGGCGCCGTGCAACACGCGGCGCGCGAACACCCCCGGAAGGCGGCGGAAGAGCGCCGCGAAGGCCTGGAGCGAGAACGAGACTCCCGACACGGTGAGCGTGCCGAAGTCGATGTCGGCGAGCGAGTTCTGCTCGGCGACGAGGAGCATGTCGGCCAGCACCTCGTCGCCGGTCGTTCGCGGTCCGCCGGCAACGTCCCGGAATGGGGCCCCCTGCTGCCGGTTGGCCAGGAGGGCGGAGGGATCGCGTCCGCTCGAGATGGGCGCCGCCCCGCGAGACGGAGGCAGCGGTGGTGCGCCGCCGATCGTGTTCGGCGACGTCGTGGGCCGCCTCGCCGTGCGACGCATCGCGTGAGGTCGTCCCGAACGTCGTTCGGAGCTCCTGGATCTCGTGCGCGAGGGCGATCCACCGCGCTTCGATGTCGGCCAGGCGGCTTGCGAAGAGGATCGTGATGTCGACTCGCTGGCTGTCCACGCCTCGGAAGGGAACGACGAAGACGCGGCCACGGAGCGTCACCTGCGCCACCGAGACGAGCAGGCCGCCGATCGCGAGAATCGCGAGCCCGAGCGCGCAGGCAAGGCCGGCGAGCTCCAGCAGCTGGAGCACCGAGTCGATGGCCCCGCTCACGCCAAGCCTCTGCCGAATCCGACTCGACGCTGCACCTCGACTGCTGCCTCCTCGGTCCGCCCTCGAGAGCACCCGGACGCGGCCTTGCGGCCTCTACCCGGACCCGTCAGCCAAGCTACACGCGGCACGAGACGGCGTCAACCCGTGCCGCGCTTGCCTAGCTGCCGAGCAACCGTCCGAGGATGCCGCCGCTCTTCTTCCCGTCGCCCCCGGGTGCGGGCTCGGGCGGGGCCGCCGGGGCCTCGGCCACCGCCGCCGGAGCAGCCGGCGCCGGCGCGGGCTCTTCGGCCTTCGGCTCAGCCGCCTGGGCCTTCGCGGGCGTCCGGCGCCGGCGCGGCTTGGGCTTCGGCGCGGCGTCGGCGGCCGACTCTCCGCCCGGTTCAGCCGCGACGACGTCGGCCGCGGTGTCGGCGGCGACCCCGTCGGCCGTCGTCGCCGTCGCCGCCTTCGACCGGCCGCGGCCACCGCGCTTGCCGCGCCGCCGCTTCCTCGCCGCCGCCGCCTCGTCTCCGCCCTCGGCGGCCTCGTCGGGCGCCTCCTCGGCCGCGGCCTCGGCCGGCGCCGCCGCCTCGGGCTTGGCCGTCGCACGGGTCCGGCGGCGGGGCGCGGGCTTCTTGGCCGGCTGCTCCTGGGCCTCCTCCGCCTTCGCCTCGCCGTCCGCAGCGGCGCCGTCCTTCGCCTTCTCCGGCGTCCGCCGCGTCCGGCGCGGCTTCGTGCGCTGCTCCAGCTCGAGCCGCTCGCCGACCTCGCGCTCCATCTCCGGGATCTCGTAGGAGTACTCCGGCTCCGGCTCGAGCTGGATCGCGGTCGTCTTCGCGTCGAGCAGCGTCGCGTAGGCGCCGGTTCGACTGGCACGCTCGATGCGGACGCGGTGCTCCTGGCCGATGTACCCGATCGCTCCGCCGACGACCACCCCGTAGCCCCCGTTGATCCGGGCGACGCCGTCGGTGATGTTGTACATGTGCGGCTCGGAGATCTTGAGGCGGAGCTCGTCGCCGTCGGCGACGGGCAGCTTGTCGCCGTCGACCTCGACCCGCGATCCCTCGCGGACCACATCGACCTCGGTCAGCGGCATCCGCTCGATCGCCTCGACCGTGAAGCGCTTTCCGGTCTCGCGCTCCAGCTCGAGGAGCTTCGTCCCGCCGGGCCCCGCGAGCTGCGTCGCGACGCGCGCGTTCATGCGAACGAGGAACGCCTCGGCACCCGACGATCGGGCGAGCTTGCGCAGCCGCCGCTCGGCCTCGACCGACATCGTCTGCTCGGAGAGCACGCGCCCCTCGCCGCCGCAGGTGGGGCAGATCCGGGTGAGCGTCTCGCGAATGCCCGCCGTCACGTTCTGGCGGGTCATCTCGACGAGCCCCAGCGGCGAGATCTCGACCAGGTAGGTCTTGGTGCGGTCGTGCTCGAGCTCCTCCTGGAGCACCTTCAGCACCTCGGCGCGGTTCTTGGCCACCGCCATGTCGATGAAGTCGATGACGATGATCCCGCCGATGTCGCGCAGCCGAAGCTGGCGCATCACCTCGCGCGCCGCCTCGATGTTGTTGCGCGTGATCGTGTCCTCGAGCCGGCTCGAGCTGCCGACGAACCGGCCTGTGTTCACGTCGATGACGGTGAAGGCCTCGGCGTAGTCGAAGATCAGGTAGCCGCCCGACGGCAGGTCGACCCGCTTGTTGAGGGTGCTCAGGATCGCCTGATCCACCCCGTGGCGCTCGAACAGCGGCACGGCGTCGGAGTACAGCTTGATCCGGTCGACGAACTCCGGCTGCGTGACCCGCACCCAGCCGAGGATCCGGCGGTACTGGCGCTCGGAGTCGACGAGCACCTCCTGCACGTTGCGCGCCAGCAGGTCGCGGATGACCTTGAGCGACAGGTCGGCCTCGGCGTGCACGATGCTCGGCGCCTTCTTCGTCTCGGCCGACGAGCTGACCTGCGACCAGATGCGGCGCACGAAGCGCAGGTCGCGGTCGAGGTCCTCCGCGGTTGCGCCCGCGGCCGCGGTGCGGACGATGACGCCGCCCTCCTCGACCTCGAGCGCCTTCGCGAGCTTGCGCAGCCGCTCGCGCTCGCCGTCGGGCAGGCGCCGGCTCACACCCGAGCCCGCCTCGCCGTTGGGCGAGAGCACGAGGAAGCGGCCGGCGATGGACAGCTCCATCGTCACCCGCGGCCCCTTCGTCCCCATCGAGTCCTTGACGACCTGGACCAGGACCTCCTGGCCCGGCTTCAGGACCTCGTCGATCTTGCGGCGACGCCGCGTGCGGGACGACGTCGTGCCCGGAACGACCACGTCGTTCACGTGCAGGAAGCCGTTTCGCGGAAGTCCGAGGTCGACGAACGCCGCCTCCATCCCGCGCAGCACGTTGTCGACCTTCGCCTTGTAGATGTTGCCCACCAGCGACCCCTCGCCGCGGCGCTCGATCAGCGCCTCGACCGTTCGACCCTCCTCGACCACGGCGACGCGTAGCTCGCTCAGGTCGACGGAGATCAGGATCGTCTTGGTGACGTCGGATATCAGTGTCACGTGTCTACTCCTACAGGCTCCCGCAGGCGGATCGCCGTGCGGATGAGCCGTTCGATTGTCGGGGTCGCGCCCACCAGGGCGGCGACCGCTTGTGTCAGTTCCTCGGGCCGGGCCGTGCCCGCGTCGGTCACGGCCAGCTCCATCTCGAGTGCCCCCGGCTCGTGGGTGAGCGCGGTGCAGAAGCGGCGTACGTCGACGCGCTTCGACGGCTTGTTCGGTGCCGTCCGTACGACCTCGCACGTCTCGGCTTCCGTGAACGCGGCGAGGGCGGCGTCCCAGTCGACGTCGCCGGCCACCTCGACCCGGTAGGTCACCGCGTCGACGCGCGACGCCGCTTGACGGCCGGTCGCCGGCTCCACCGAGACGACGGTCATGCCCATGGGGAGGTGGTTTGCGAGCCGCTCCCCCACGTCGAGCGGCTCGTGGTCGCCCCGGAGCTCGACGTCGGCAACGTCGGCCAGCGTCTCGACCCCCACCGCCCGCGGGAGCGCGAGCGAGATGACGGGGCGGGGCTTCATGCCCTTGCTCAGGGCGATGTCGAGCCCGGCGCGCCTAAGCGCGCCGAGCAGCGTGTCGACGGTTTCCAGGTGCGACAGGAAGCGCGCCCGTCCGCCGACCGCGAAGGTGATTCGGTATGTCAACGATGTGTCCCAATTCTCTCAACCGGTCCGTACGGGGACTGTCCCCGCCCCGGATCAGTGCACCAACTTGTTGCGGACGGGGCCGAAGCATGCGCCGCAGTCGGCGCAGCCGTCCCAGCGGCAGTCACCCGTGGCCACCTCGGCCCGGCTCTGCCACCACTCGTCCAGCAGGAACTCCTTGGAGACGCCCGAGCGCACGTGATCCCACGGCAGCTCGTCCCACTCTCCGTACTCACGGGTGGCGACATCGTCGATCGTCGTCCCCGCCTCCGCGAACGCCGCCTCCCAGGCGGCCTCCGCGAACATCTCCGTCCACGCGTCGAACCGCGCGCCAGCCCCCCACGCGCGCTCGATCACGTCGGCCAGCTCCTCGCCGCCGCGGGCCAGAGCGCCCTCGAGCATCGACGTCCGCACGTCGTGGAGCGAGAGCCTGATCTGGCGCGTGGGCATCGCCCGGCGCATGTAGCCCTGCTTGGCGACGAGCTGGTCGCGGCTCGACATGCCCTCCCACTGGAACGGCGTGTGCGGCTTCGGCACGAAGTTCGAGGCGCTCACGTGCACCGAGAAGCGCCCGCCACCCAGCACGCTCCTGCCGATGCCGCGCGCCCTGATGCCGAGATCGACGATGCCCTGCACTTCGTCGTGCGTCTCGCGCGGCAGGCCGATCATGAAGTACATCTTGAGGCTCGTGTAGCCGGCCTGGAACGCCGCCGCGATCGCGTTCTCGATCATCTCGTCGGTGATCGTCTTGCAGATGATGTCGCGCATCCGCTGCGTCGCGGCCTCGGGGGCGAGCGTGATCGAGCTCTGGCGCGCGTTGGCCGCCGCGGTCATCGCCACAGGGCCGGTGTCGACCCTGTTCGAGGGCAGCGACAGGTGCAGGTCAGGCATGCGCTCCTTGATCCCCTCGATGGCCGGCACCACGTCGGTGTAGTCGCTCGTCGCGAGCGACGTCAGCGAGAGCTCGTCGTAGCCGGTGCAGCGAAGCTGCGCCAGGCCGGCCTCGATCACCTGGTCGGCGGGCCGCTCGCGCACTGGCCGGTACCACGTCCCGGCGTGGCAGAACCGGCAGCCGCGGGTGCAGCCGCGCATGACCTCGACCGAGGCCCGCGAGAAGATCGCCGACGAGTACGGCACGACGACCTCGATCGGCTGGGTCTCGATCCCGAACTCGTGGTGGATGGCACGGCGCACCTCGCGGCGGCCGCGCTCAGGCAGGTAGAGGTAGGGGTTCTCGGCCAGAGCCGCGAGTCTGGCGGCCCTGCCGGCGGTGCCCGAGATGACGTCGAGCACGTCCTCGAACGCCTCCTCCGACTCGCCCATGAAGAAGGCGTCGAAGAACGGCGTGAGCGGAGCCGGGTTCGACGCCGACGGCCCGCCGGCGACGACGATCGGGTCGCCCTCACCACGGTCGGCCGCCCGGAGCGGGATCCCGGCCAGGTCGAGCACCTCGAGCACGTTGGAGTAGGTCAGCTCGGCCTGGAGCGTGATCCCCAGCACGTCGACCTCGCGGACGGGCCGCCACGTCTCGAGCGTGAAGAGCGGCAGCCCTTCGCGGCGCATCGCGTCGGCCATGTCGGGCCACGGGCAGTAGACGCGCTCAGCCGCCATCGCCGGCCGCGCGTTCACCTGCTGATACAGGATCTGGAGCGCCTGGTTCGAGATCCCGACCTCGTAGGCGTCGGGATAGCAGAGCGCGACGACGGCGGTCGCCTGCGGCTTCTGCACCTGGTTGGCCTCGCCCCCGATGTACCGGGACGGCTTCTGAACGGTCTCCAGAACGGACTCGATCCTCCGCTCAAGAGCGGCTTGCGTCATGTAACGCATGCTAGCCGACCGGTCGCGGGAACCCGGGCGCGGCGGCGCCCGTCGAAGGAGGAGCGATGCGAATCCCCCTGTGCCTCGCGGCGCTCGTCGCGCTGGCGTCGGGCTGCCTTGGCGGCGCCGGCAGCGCGCCGGTGACTCACCCAACCGCCCGCACGGTCTCGGTACCCGACGTCGTCCATCCGGCCGGTGACCCGACCGCAACCGGCGTCTCGGCCGATGCGGCCGGCGAGACGCTTCATCGGGCCGGCCTGCGGCTCTCGATCGACGGGCCGTTCCGGCTCTCGGGCTTCTGGGGCGAGCCCCTGGTCGTGGGCCAGTCCCCGCAGGCACACGCCCGCGTCCCTGCCGGTACGCCGGTGAGGCTGGCGATCATGCAGGAGCAGGGGGTGGCCCTCTGCACCGTGGGCCGGCGCGTCGTGCCCGACGTCATGGGTGACACGCTCGCACAGGCCCAGCGCCGGCTTGGCGCGATCGCGTACTCCGTGGGGCCCATCCCGTCGCTTCCGCCAACAAGCGTGACGCGGTGGGAGGACGCCTACCGGGTGTCGCATCAGTCGATCCGGGCCGGGACGCGGGTCGCGCCGTGCACGGTCGTCAGGCTTCGGGTGCGCCTCGCTTCGCCGAGCCGGAGCTAGCCGCGAAGCCGCTCCGCAGCGGCCCGGAGCTTCGTCAGGTCGGCGGGCGCCCCGTGGGCGAAGTACTCGTCGGCCGCCAGCCCCAGAGCCCGCGTGCCGCCGTAGGCAACCCCACCCTGGAGCGCCCAGCCGGCAACGGGGACGAGGTCGAGCAGCTCGCGCGCGATCGTCCGCATCCCGAAGCCGGCTCCGAGCACACCGAGCAGCTCGACGGCCCGGTCCGGCGAGAGCTCGACGCCGTAGCAGACGCCGATCTCGAGCACCAGGCGAAGCTGCACGGCCGTGAGCAGGGGCAGGTCGGCGCCGGGGATCCAGACCGCAGTCGCAATGAAGCCGTTACGCCGCGCGGCGGTGTCGATCAGCCGCTCGACGACGTACGGCCGAAGCGCCGGAAGGCGCGCAGCGAGGCTCGGCCCGGCCTTGCCGGACCGCTCGGCCAGAAGCCGCATCGCCTTCCGGAGCGGGAACCTGCCCCGCTTCGACGGCAACACCGACATGGGGCTCACTCCCGGCACCCGGGCGGCCTCGAGCAGGGCGTCGTCGGGCAGGTCGACTCCCTCGAGGACGGCCAGGAGCGGCCGGCCCGCAGCGCCCACGACCTCGAGATCGGACCGGGTGCCGTCGTCGAGCGACACCACGACCTGGGCGCCGTAGACGACAACCGCGGCCCGGCCGAGTGACTCGGCGTCGTCGGGCCGGAGGCGGCGCGCGGCGTAGATGTCGACCGCGCTCGCCTCGGTGCCGGGAGCGTCGAGGAGCGCCTGCCGCAGCTCCTCGAGCGGTGCCGTGCTGCCGCACATCCGAAGCGGCCCGCGGCCGTCGCCCTCGGCGCGCACGTCGCGGACGGCCCGCATGGCCATGGTCGCCGAGGCGACCCCCGGCTTCTTCACGCGACGGCCAGCCGCGGCTCGTCGGCGCTCTGCGCGTGCACGTGGATCGCCTGCAGCACGCCGATCGCGAGCAGGTTCGTGAGCGTGTGCGAGCCGCCGAAGCTCATGAACGGCAGCGGGATACCGGTGATCGGTGCCAGTCCGATGGTCATGCCGATGTTGATCGTGATCTGGAAGAGCAGCATCGACACTACCCCCGCGGCCACCAGACTGCCGAACGTCGAGCGCGACTTCGTGATCACCTTGAGGCCCCGCCACAGGAGCAGCGCGTAGAGGGCTATGAGCCAGGCGGCCCCGACGAACCCGCGCTCCTCGCCCACCACCGCGAAAACGAAGTCGGTGGCGTGCTCGGGCAGGTAGCCGAAGAGGGTCTGGGTCGCGTTCTTGACGCCGGTCCCACCCACTCCGCCGTGGCTCACGGCCACGATCGACGCCCTCAGGTTGTAGCCGTTCTGCTGCGGGTCGAGCCGGTCGGGGTGAAGGAAGGCCGTGATGCGATCGACCTGATAGCTCTGGAGCACGTGGATGCCGGCGCCCGGCAGGATCGAGAAGATCAGCGCGAGCGTGACCGCGCCGGTGAGGATCATCCACACGAAGTGCCGCCACGGAACGCCGTAGACGAACAGCATCCCCATGAGCATCGCCGCGAGCACGAGCGCCGTCCCGAAGTCGGGCTCGCGGAAGACCAGGAGCGCCGGCAACCCGATGTAGCCCAGCGCGAGCAGGGTCAGCCTCCCGGGCGAGGTGATGCCCCGTCGCGAGGCCAGGAGGGCTGCCAGCCCGACGATCAGGAGGAGCTTCGAGAACTCCGACGGCTGGAACTGGAACCCGGCGAACGTGATCCAGCGGGCGGCGCCGTTCACGGTGTGCCCGGCGGCGAGCACGAGGGCCACGCTCGCGAGGACGAACAGGTAGAGCGGCCAGTGCGCCTTGCGCATCCAGCTCGGCGGGATCGCGGCGACGACGAGCATCCCCACGACGCCGATCGCGACGTAGACGACCTGGTGGCCGTACATGTTGCCCGGGTCGTTCCGGGTCGCGTTCTTCATGATCCAGAGCCCGAACGCCGAGATCGAGAGCACGGTCGCGAGCATCAGGTAGTCGAGGTGGCGGACGTAGTGCTTGATCACCGGCTCTGATCCTGGCCGCTCTGGAAGCGGTAGTGGGAGTGGAAGAACGCAGCGAAGACCTCCGCGGCAACCGGGGCGGCCGAGACGCCGCCGTGGCCGCCGTCATGGATCATCGCCACGACCACGAGCGGATGGCCGTTCTGCTCGGCCCAGCCCGCCCACCAGGCGTCGGAGCAGTTGGTGCAGTCCTGCGGCACCTCGGCGGTGCCGGTCTTGCCGTAGACGGTCGGCTGGAAGTGACCGAACGTCGATGTCGAGGTGCCGTCGCCCGAGTGCGTCGCGCCGTAGAGGCCCGACTTGATCTCGGCGAGGAGCTCGGGCGGCAGGCGGAGATCGCGCTGCGGCCTGGGGTGGATGTCGCCGCCCGGGACGGTGCTCCCGTCGGGGCCCGTGATCGACTGCACGAGATGCGGGGTCACGACCGTGCCGCCGTTCTCGAGCGCGCTGTAGGCGACGGCCTGCTGGAGCGGCGTCACGAGCAGGTAGCCCTGGCCGATGGCCATCTGGATGTCGTCACCCGGCTCCCAGAGGGTGTCGATCGACGGGTTGGGGCCGTTCAGGAAGACCGGGTTGTGCGCCTTCCACTGCCGGTCGGGGACGAGACCGCTGACGGCGCCCGGGACGTCGATCGGCGGCGACCCGCCGTAGCCGAGCTTCCGGATCCACTCCTGGAAGATGTTCGAGCCGCCCAGATAGCGCCCGTAGAACTGGTCGCCGAGCCGGTAGAAGAAGGTGTCGCACGAGATCTCGAGCGCCTTCGAGAGGCCGATGATCGAGTTTTCAGGGCCCCAGTTGTTGAACTTGTGGTGGCTCAGGTCATGTGGGGACTGGTAGAACGACGTGCACGGCCGCGTCGAGCCGGGCCCGATGATGCCCGACATCCACGCCGCGACGGCGGTGATCGGCTTGAAGGTGGAGCCAGGGGGATATGTGGCGGCGAACGACTTGTCGACCTGCGGAAAGAGCTTGTTCTTGGGATCGACGATCCGCCCCTGGCCGTCGTACGGCGGCACCCACACCGTGGGCTTGTACGTGGGGTAGGAGGCCATCGCGTAGACCGCACCGGTCTCGGGGTTCATGGCGACGACCGTGCCGTAGTCGGCGTAGTACTGCCGGTCGGCGTGGGCGATCTGCATCCCGCGGTAGATGGCGCCCTGGGCGACCTTCTGGAGGTGGGCATCGAGGGTGAGTCGCACGCTCGCCCCCGTCACCGGCTCGCGGACGAGGTACGGCGAGCGCACCGGCTGGCCCGCCGCGTCGAACATCTGCGCCGTCTCGCCGTCGGATCCGCGCAGCCAGCCGTCGTAGCTCTTCTCGATGCCGGCCTGGCCGGCGATTCCGGTCTGGGGCAGGTCCTCGCCGTGGAAGGCGGGATCCGTCAGGTTGTCCTTCGTGATCGGCCCGACGTGCCCGATCACGTTGGGGTTGATCGCGCCGATCGACGGGTCGTCGAGCGCCGGGTAGTCGCGCACGAACGTCCGCTGGAACTGGATCGACGGGAAGCGGTTGTGGCGCTCGAGCATGTACGCCACCTCCGGCCGCGTCACCGTGAACGGCAGGGTGATCGGATAGCCCTGGTTCGCCGCCAGGCGGGTGGAGTACTCCTTCCACACGCGCGGGAACGGCTGCTTGATGACGCCCGCCAGCCGCCACAGGATCAGGCAGCCGGGCCGCTGGCGCACCTGCTCGTGGTCGTGGCGGTTCAGCCCGGTGCAGTCGGTGCTCGCCGGGAACGTCGCGGAGTTCACCTGGACCGCGATCGCCGTCGTGCTCGAGACCAGGACGTTCCCGTGCCGGTCGACGATGTCTCCCCGCTGGGCGGGCACGACCGCTGTCCGCACCTGGCTCTGCACCGCGGCGGCGGAGTACTGGCCCGCGTGCAGCACCTGGAGCGCCCACAGGCGGAAGAGCAGGACGATCAGCAGCGCCGCCGCGATGATGCCGAGCGCTGCGGCCCGGATGGCAAGCGGCAGCGGGTCGGGTGCCGGCTCGGACCTAGGCGGTGGCGATTCGAGGAACACGGCTCAGGTCAGACGAGGGACGAAAGATGCGCCGCAGGAGCGGCAGGAGCAGGAGGCCGAGAAGCGTGGTCTGGAGGATCGCCGGCGCGATCTGGTGCCAGAAGAGGATGCCCGCCGCGGGGTGGTCGCCGATGAGGATATGCATGACGAGGCTCCCGAACTGGGCCGCGATCGCGCCGGCGACGAGCCACGGCAGCGCACGCGGCGGGGGCGGCTCGAGCATCCCCGGCCCGGCCTCGCGGCGGTGGGCGTAGGTCGCGATCGCCCACGCGCAGCCGACGTACACCAGCGACTGCATGCCCAGGTGCTCGAACGTGATCGCGTCGAGCAGCAGGCCGCCCGCGAAGCCGGCGATCGCCGCCGCCTCCAAGCCGCGCCAGAGCGCGAGTGCAACGACCAGGATGATGATCAGGTCGGGGCCGCCGCCGAACGGCGTCAGCTGCGGCGTCGCCGCGACCTCGAGGATCGCGAGCACGAACACGCAGAGCGCGATCTTCACCGCGTCCAAGATCATCGCTTCGGCTCGAGCACCAGGACGTCGGTGATGTTCCGGAAGTCGGCGAACGGCGTCACCTGGATCACCTTGGTGTCGCCGGTCGTGTCGTTCCCCGACACGGAGCTCACCCGGCCGATCGGGATGCCCGCGGGGTAGTACGACGCCAGCCGGTCGGTCTTGAACCCGGCGGTCGTGACGATGTCGTTCTCGCTCACGTGGACGGCGTTCGGGATCAGCTCCAGGCTGAGGATCCCGACCTGGCCCGACGCCGCCTTGATCAGCCCGACGGCGTTCGGCTCGCCCTGAACGCCCGCGGTCACGTAGTTCTGCGGGTCGAGGAGCAGCGTCACCACGGCCTGACCCGACGTGACCTGGACGACCTTGCCGATCAGCGCGCCGCTCTCCTCGGTGGGTGCGACGACCGGGTCGTTGACCGCCACGCCGGCGGACGTCCCGATGTCGATCGTGATCGTGTTCTGGTACGCCGTCGGCGACTGCTCGAGCACCTGGCCGGCGACGCTCTTGGTCTGCCCCAGGGTGCTTCGGAAGTGCAGGAGCGCCTTCAGCCGCGCCGCCTCGGTTTGGGCGTCCTTCAGGGCGACCTGCGTCTGGCCAAACTGCAGTCGGAGCTGCTTCAGCTGCTCGGTGCTGTCGCGGGCGCTCGCGAGTCCGCTGCCCCAGTTCCAGGCGTCGACGGCCGGCCGCGTCACGCGGTGGGCGATCGTGGCGAACGGGGCCGTCACGCTCACGGCATCCCGCTGGATCTCCCCCACAATGCCCGACGACCCCTGCCGGAAGGACAGGGTGAGCAGTGTGAGAGAGGCCGCCAGCAGCAGGCCGACGACGGCCCGCCTCCGGATGATTCGGTTCTTGCTGAGCAGCATGACTTGGCGGGTCGGAGGGCCGAGTCTAGCGGACGAGCCGCCGCGAGCCCGCCGCAAACGCCTAGAAATGCGCGCTCTGGACGCCCGTGGCGATCAGGATGAGCACCGCCGCCGCGAGCACCAGCCGGTAGATCACGAACAGGTTGTAGTTGTTGTGGCGCAGGTACGTGAGGAGGGCCCAGATCGAGACGAGGCCGACCACCATCGACGTCAGCGTGCCCACGACGAACGGCCCGGCCGTGCCCGGCGGGAACCCGCCGTGCAGGTCCTTCGCGCCCTTGAACACCACCGCGCCGGCGACGACGGGCGCGTAGAGGAAGAACGAGAACCGGGCGGCGTCGTCGCGAGAGAGACCCAGGTAGCGGCCCGCCGAGATGGTGATGCCGGAACGGCTCACGCCGGGAGCCAGCGCGAGCGCCTGGGCACAGCCGACGCCGATCGCGGTCTTGAGGTCGAACTCCTCCATCTTCCGGGTGACCGGCGTCTGGTCGGCCCACCAGAGCACGATCGCGAACACGGCCATCAGGATCGCGATCTGGTACGGCTGGCCGAGCTTCTCCTCGACGAAGGATTCACCGGCGGCGCCGGCGATGGCCGCCGGGATCGTGGCGACGACGACGAACCAGGCCAGCCGCTCCTCGCCGGTCTGGATGGCGCGTTTCCCGATGCTGCGAAACCAGGCGCCCGCCAGCGCGATCGCGTCGAGCCGGAAGTAGGCCAGGACGGCGATCAGGGTGCCGAGGTGCAGCGACACGTCGAACGTCTTGTTGAAGTCGGGATGGTTCTCGAGGTAGTGCCAGTCGAAGAGCCACGGCACAAGGATGAGATGGCCCGACGAGGAGATGGGCAGGAACTCGGTGAGCCCCTGCGTGACCCCCAGGGTCATCGCCTGCCAGTCCGTCAGCTTGTGCGGATCGGCGCCGGCACCTGAAGCGGCAATCGCGACCACGCCGATCGTGATTGCGGCAAGCACGAGCGCCCCGATGAGCGTGCGACCGGGGCGACGGGAGATGGTGGCGTCCGTCTGCACCTGGCCCCAGGATACAAGCCGTCTCGGCCGTGTCTAGCCGGTCAGATTGAAGGCGGCTTGGAGCGCGGCCCTAGTAGCCGCGGCGGCCGTTGCGGCGGCTCGAGGCGTACGACTGGTTCGCGCGGTGGATCGCCTCGAACTCCTCGAGCGAGCGGCCCGAGCCCACCGCGACGCACGTGAGCGGCGACTCGGCCAGGTGCACCGGCATCTGGGTCTCGGCGCGAAGCCGATCGGTCATCCGCTGGAGGAGCGCGCCGCCGCCGGCGAGCACGATGCCCCGGTCCATGATGTCGGACGCCAGCTCGGGCGGCGTCTTGTCGAGCGTCTGCTTGACCGCGTCGATGATCTGGTTGAGCGGCACGTCGAGCGCCTGGCGCACCTCGGTCGCCGAGAGCACGACGGTCTTGGGGAGCCCGGTCACGAGGTCGCGGCCGCGGATCTCGGCCTCGACCTCCTCCGGAAGCTCGTAGGCCGAGCCGATCTCGAGCTTCACCTCCTCGGCCGTCTGCGACCCGATCATGAGCTTGTACTCGCGCTTCACGTGCTCGATGATCGCCTCGTCGAGCTCGTCGCCGCCGACCCGGATCGACTGCGAGACGACGATCCCGCCGAGCGAGATGACCGCGACCTCGGTCGTGCCGCCGCCGATGTCGACGATCATGTTGCCGGTCGGCTCCGAGACGGGCAGGCCGGCGCCGATCGCCGCAGCCATCGGCTCCTCGATCAGGTACGCCTGGCGGGCGCCGGCCGAGTAGGTCGCCTCCTCGACGGCGCGCTTCTCGACGCCGGTCACGCCGGACGGGACGCACACGACCACCCGCGGGTGCGCGAAGCGGTTCTGGTGCACCTTCTGGATGAAGTGGCGCAGCATCTGCTCGGTGACGTCGAAGTCGGCGATGACGCCGTCCTTCAGCGGGCGGATCGCCGAGATGTTGCCGGGCGTGCGGCCGAGCATCCGCTTGGCCTCGATCCCCACGGCGTGCACCTCGCCGGTGCGCTGGTCGATCGCGACGACAGACGGCTCCGAGAGGACGATGCCGCGACCGCGGACGTAGACGAGCGTGTTCGCCGTGCCGAGATCGACGGCCATGTCGCGACCGCCGAAGCCGGTCAGGGAGTTGAGGAAGCTAATTTCGGGGGCCTACTTTCCTGCTGCAAAATTGGCGAAACTGCAGCGCGATTCTAGCGGATAGCGGGGTCCGCCATCGGCCGCATCTGTACTATGCCGCGCCGTGGAGACCGACCTCGCCGGCCGCGTTGTGATGGTCACGGGTGCGGCGCGCGGGATCGGCGCGGCGACTGCGAGGCGATTCGCCGGCGAGGGTGCGAAGGTCGTCGTCAACTACAACACCAGCCGCGAGCAGGCCGAGAGGCTGGTCGCCGGGCTTCCCGACGCCGTCGCCATCCAGGCCGACATCTCGCAGGAGGGCGACGTCGACGCGCTCTTCGCGACGGCGGTCGACCGCTACGGCTCGGTCGACGTCTGCGTCTGCAACGCCGCGATCTACTCGCCGCCCGCGCCGGCTGTCGACATCGACGCCGAGCGCTTCCGCCGGATCGTCGACACGAATCTCACCGGGACATTCCTCGTGGCGAGGGCGTTCCTGCGGCAGGTCAAGCGACAGGGCTCGGGCAACCTCATCCTGGTCGGCTCGACCGCCGGGATCTTCGGCGAGGAGGGCCAGGCCGACTACGCCGCGACCAAGGCTGCGCTCACCGGCGGGCTCCTCCCGACGCTCAAGAACGAGATCGCCCGCCTCGCTCCCCGCGGGCGTGTGAACGCGGTGTGCCCCGGCTGGACCGAGACCGAGATGGCGGCGCCGGCCCTCTCGGAGCGGGGACGGCTCGAGCGGATCACGCGGACGATGCCGCTGCGCAAGGTCGCCCAACCAGACGACGTCGCCTGGCAGATCGTCGTCCTCGCCTCGGACCGGCTCTCGGGCCATGTCTCGGGCCAGGTGGTCGTGGTGGCCGGCGGCATGGAGGGCCGGCTCCTCCACGAGACGTGAAACATTGGTGCCTGATGCCAATGTTTCACGCCTGACGAACCCGGTGGTTGACGGCGGCCGCCATCGCGTCGAGCAGCTCGGGGACCGGCAGGCCGACGACGTTCTGGAAGTCACCGCGCACCGCGCGAACGAGCGCCGCGCCGCGGCCCTGGACGGCGTAGGCGCCGGCCCGGTCGCGCCACTCGCCCGTCCCGAGATACCACTCGACGTCGGCCTCCGAGAGCGGCGCGAACGTCACGTCGCTCGTCGCCCGGCGAATGTGCTCGACGCCGCCCGCGCGCAGGCACAGGCCCGAGTGGACGGTGTGCGTCCGCCCGGCGAGGGCGCGCAGGAACGCCCGCGCCTCGTCCTCGTCGCAGGGCTTTCCGTACACCCGCCCGTCGAGCGCGACGAGCGTGTCCACGCCGAGCACGCGGTCGCCGGTGACCGCCCGAGCCTTGCCGCGGGCATGCGCCTCGGCGAGCTCGCCCGGCCCGAGGCCCGCGATCTCGCCCTCGTGGTAGTCCGGCTCTTGAACGGTGAACTCGATGCCGAGCAGCTCGAGGATCTCGCGCCGGCGGGGCGAGCTCGATGCGAGAACGATGGGCCCGAGCTCGAGCGCCCGGGCGATCACACCAGGTCCGGCTCGCCGAAGTAGATGGCGATCTCGCGCTCGCCGTTCGCCGCGGAGTCGGAGCCGTGCACGATGTTCTCGCCGATCTCGAGCGCGTAGTCGCCGCGGATCGTCCCGGGTGCCGAGTCGAGCGGGTTCGTGGCGCCCATCATCCCGCGCACGGTCGAAACGGCCGCCCTGCCCTCGATCACCATCGCGAGGACCGGCCCGGAGGTGATGAACTCGACGAGGCCGGGGTAGAACGGCTTCTCGACGTGCTCCGCGTAGTGCTCGGCGGCCTGCGCAGGGGTGACGCGAAGGAGCCGCATCGCCCGGATCGCGAGCCCGCGCCGCTCGATGCGCGTGACGATCTCGCCGACCAGCCCGCGGGCGACGCCGTCGGGCTTCACCATGAAGAGCGTGCGCTCCAACTAGATGGGTGATTCCCGGTTCACGTGATGTCCTGGGCTGCGAGAACCGAGCAGCGCAAGGACGCAGGGAGCGCCGATATTGGTCTGAAATATCGGCGCGACCGAGGACGCCGCGATGCGACGGTTCGCAGCAGCAGCCCCGCCAGCATCGGACCACCGCCACAGTCGGTCGTCCAGGCGCGCGTGAACCGGGAGTCAACCATCTATCTGACGGGCCGCTCCGGAGACGGCTCGGGCCGTGCGCGCTCGGCGGGGAGCGGCGTCTGCACGGTCGCCGTCTCGCAGTACGGGCACAGCCGCCACGACGGCTCGAGCGGCGCCTTGCAGCGGCGGCAGGCCTGCTTCAGCTTGGTGCCGCAGTGCGGGCAGCTGAGGAAGCTGGCCTCGGCGGGGTTCCGGCAGTACGGGCACACCGAGTCGGCGCCGAGCCGGCGCTCCATCGCCTTGATCTCGAGCTCGCGCTCGCGCACGTCGGCCAGGTACTCGGGTGGGCGGAGGATCAGGTACACGAGCACGCCGACGAACGGGAAGAAGAACGCCGTGGCGATGCACACGGCGACGATGACGGGATCCTCGATGCGGCGGCGCGCGTCCTTGGCCGTCCAGAAGATCAGCGCCAGGTAGAACGCCACGACGAAGATGACCATCAGCTTCTCGAACGCCGAGAAGTAGCTCGAGTTGAAGAAGTCGCTGACCCCGTTGAACGGGCCCGTCGAGTCGCTGGTCGTTGTGGCGGCGAGGAGGTGGAGCATGGTCAGGCAGAGCTTCGCGTGGCCTCGACGCCGTGAGGCCGCGAGATCAGATCGTGTAAAAGATACAGCGAGCCGCAGACGATCACCGCACCGCCGCGCCCCGAAAGCTGGATCGCCCGCGCGCGCGCCGCGGCCGGATCGGGCTCGAATTCGCCTCCGGTGATCGCTGCGAGCTCGGCCGCCGGGAGGACGCGGGGGTTCGTGGACTGGGTGGCCACGATCACATCACATACCCCGGAGAGCAGCTTCACCATCCCGGCGACGTCCTTCTCGCCGAGCGTCGAGAACACCGCGACCCGCGGCTCGCGCCCCTCGACGAGCGCGGGGAGCTCGGCGACGAGCCGCGCCATCCCGTCCGGGTTGTGGGCCCCATCCCATATCTCGAGGGGTTCGCGCCCGCGCACCTCCATCCTCCCGGGGACTCTGACACCGAGCATCGGCGTCGGATCGACCTGACGGCCGAGCGCGAGCTCGGCGGCGGCGCGGGCCACCGCGCGGTTCTGGTCCTGGTATGTGCCGTCGGCACGCACCGCCTCGACCGTCCCTGCCTGGGGGGCAAGCGCCCCCCACTCCGGCTCGCCGACGACGAGCAGGCCGCCCTCGGGGACGACCGCGAGCTTCTCGGCGGCGATGGCCTCGCGTGTCGTCCCCAGGAGCTGCGTGTGCTCGAGCGAGATGTTGGTCAGCACCTGGACGCGCGATCGGGGAAGCACGTTCGTGGCATCGAGCCGTCCCCCGAGGCCCGCCTCGACCACCCCCCACTCGACGCTCGCCGCCTCGAATGCGCAGAACGCCGCCGCGGTGAGCGCCTCGAACTGCGTCACGCGCGTACCGGCCGCGTCGCGCACGCGCAGCACCGCCTCCTCGTACGCATCGGGGGCGATCTCGGCCCCGCCGATCCGGACCCGCTCCCGAAACGACGTGATGTGCGGCGAGAGGTAGGCGCCCGTGCGCACGCCCTCGGCCTCGAGCAGCGCCTCGGCGAAGAGGACGGTCGAGCCCTTGCCGTTCGTGCCCACCACGTGGATGGCGTCGAACGACCGCTCGGGATTGCCGAGCTGGGCGAGCAGGCCGTGCATCCGCTCGAGCCCGAAGGCCATGCCGAACAGCTCGAGGGAGTCGATGTAGCGCTCGGCCGCGGTCACTCGAGCGCGGCCAGCCGCGACTCGAGCGCACTCACCTCGGCGGCGAACCGGTCCGCCTTCTCTCGCTCGGCCGCGACCACCTCCGGAGGCGCCTTGCTCGTGAACCGCTCGTTTCCGAGCATCGCCCGGGCGCGGTCGCGCTCGGCGCGGAGCTTGGCGAGCTCGCGCTCCATCGCCGGCCGATCCGGCACCTGGCCGTCGGCCGCCCGCTTCGGCGCCAGCCGCTCCACGATGTCGGCGCCGGCGAACCCGCCGGGCATCTCGATCGGGGCACCCGGGTCGGCGCGTGCGGCCGTCACGATCTCGATCGCCCGGCCCATGTCACGCTCGGCATCGAGGTCGCGGTGCGACCGGTCGGCCGCAGGGAAGGGGGCCAGCATGAGCAGCCCGCGCTCGCCGGGCATGTGCTCCCAGACGGCCTCGGTGACGAACGGGCAGAACGGGTGGGTGAGCGCCAGGATCCGCTCGAGCACCCAGAGGAGGTTGGCCGATGCGGCGGCGCGGGAGTCGCCCCGCAGCCGCGGCTTCACGGCCTCGACGTACCAGTCACAGAAGTCGTTCCAGACGAAGGCGTAGAGCGACTTCACCGCTCCCGAGAAGTCGTAGCGGTCGATCAGGCCGACCACGCCGTCCAGCTCGGCGGCCAGGCGCGAGCGGATCCACCGGTCCTCGAGCGCCGATCCGGCCGGGGCGGGCGCGACCGCCGTGTCGGCCTGGGTCAGCACGAACCGGGCGGCGTTCCAGAGCTTGTTCGCGAACTTCCCGCCCTCCTCGATCATCCCGGCCGAGAAGCGCACATCCTGCGTCGAGCTCATCTTGAGCAGGCCGTAACGGGTGGCGTCGGCGCCGTAGCTGTCCACGAGCTCGAGCGGGTCGATGCCGGTGCCGAGCGACTTCGACATCCGGCGGCCGTCGGGCGCCAGGATCGTCGGGTTGATGACGACGTCCTCGAACGGGATGTCGCCCATGAACTCGAGGCCCATCATCAGCATGCGCGCGACCCAGAGGTTGATGATGTCGCGGGCGGTGGCGAGCACGTGCCCCGGGTAGTAGCGCTCGAGCCGCGGATCGTCGCGGCCCGGCCATCCCAGCGTGGCGAACGGCCAGAGCGCCGACGAGAACCACGTGTCCAGCACGTCCGGGTCGCGCTCCAGCTCGCCCGAGCCGCAGGTGGCGCATGCATCCGGCTCGGAGAGCTCCACCGTCTCGTGGCCGTCGGGGCAGTACCACACCGGGATCTGGTGCCCCCACCACAGCTGCCGCGAGATGCACCACGGCCGCAGGTTGAGCATCCAGTCGTAGTAGATGTTCTCCTGGTTCTTGGGGTGGAAGCGCACCCGCCCCGATCGCACCGCCTCGTTGGCGGGCTTCGCCAGCTCGTCCATCTGCATGAACCACTGGAGCGAGATCAACGGCTCGATGCGGTCGCCCGACCGGTCGCAGTGGCCCACCTCGTGCTCGTAGGGCTCCTCGTGCCGCAGGAGGTCCTGTGCGAAGAGCGCGTCGCGCACCTTCTCGCGCGCCTCGGCCGCCGGCAGGCCCGCGAACTCGCCGGCCAGCTCGGTCATGCGACCGTCGAAGCCGATCGCCGCCAGCTCCGGCAGCCCGTGGCGGCGGCCGATCTCGAAGTCGTTCGGGTCGTGCCCCGGCGTCACCTTGAGGGCGCCGGTGCCGAAGTCCATCTTCACGTACTCGTCGGCGATGATCGGCACCTCGCGATCCACGAGCGGCACGATCGCGGTGCGGCCGACCAGGTGCCGGTAGCGCTCGTCGTCGGGATGGACGGCGACGGCGGTGTCGGCCAGGATCGTCTCGGGGCGCACCGTCGCGACCGTGAGGAAGTCGTCGGTGCCGGCGATCCGGTAGCGGACCTGGTAGAGCGTGTCGACCGCGTGCTCGTGGCGCACCTCGAGGTCGGAGATCGTCGAGGCGCACGTCGGGCACCAGTTGATCATGCGGTTGTCGCGGTAGATGTAGCCCTTGCGGTAGAGCTCCACGAACATCGTGAGCACCGCGTCGACGTAGCCCTCGTCCATCGTGAACCGCTCGTGGCCGTAGTCGAGCGAGCACCCGAGCCGCTTGAACTGGCGGATGATGGTGGCCCCGGTCTCGGCCCGCCACTGCCATACGCGCTCGAGGAACCGCTCGCGGCCGAGATCCCAGCGGGTGAGCCCCTCGGCGCGAAGCTGCTTCTCGATCACGGCGTGGACGGCGATCGACGCATGGTCGGTGCCGCAGATCCAGAGCGAGTCGCGACCCTGCATCCGCCGGAGCCGGATCAGGGTGTCCTGGTAGCTCCCGTTCAGGGCGTGGCCCATGTGGAGGTCGCCGGTCACGTTCGGCAGCGGAAGCGCGATCACGTACGGCTCGCGGCCGGAGTCGGGCACACCGCCGAACACGCCGGCGGCCTCCCACCGCTCGAAGGTGGGCCGCTCTGTGCCGGAGGGGTCGTAGCGGGCTTCCACGGCCCGCCATCCTAGATGGTTGATTCCCAATTCTCGCGCGCCTGAACGCCTAGCCGCTGTGGAGATTCGAACGCTGGCGCGGCTGCGGCTGCGAACCGTCGCCTGGCTGCGTCCTCGGTCGCGCCGATATTTCAACCAATATCGGCGCTCCCTGCGTCCTTGCCATACTCGGTTCTCGCCCGATCGCGACCTGCTGGTAGCAGGTCGCTCACGACCGCCGCAAGCCAAGGCTCGCGGCTGGGACATCACGCGAATTGGGAATCAACCATCCAGTGGGTTAGTCAACAGCGCCCATGGGTACGCCGGAGCTACAGTCGCGGAGCGATTCGGGCGATGACTACGGTGGGCACCCGCGCTCGCGATCTTCCATGTACAAAGCGTTCTGGCACCAGTACGTCCAGCAGCACTCCCCGCACGGCGGCAGCACGCTGACCGTGAACCCCGGGCCGCTCTTCGCCGCCATGGTGTGCCTCTTCGTGCTGTTCGCCTGGGCCGCGTTCCAGATGCAGTCGCGGTGCATGGACTGCCGCGAGTGGCCGGTGCGGTGCCGCTGCTCGCGCGAGCACTCGCACACGAACCGGAGCTAGCGCCAGGAGACGCAGCATCGCGGCGATGCTACCGGGTCGCTAGGCCGACTCTTCGCGCAGCTCTTCGGTGACGTCCACGCCCGGGCCGCCCTCGGTGACGAGGGTCGGATCGAGGTGCTTCTCGATCGTCTCGCGCGTGACGACGCACTTGTTCACGTCCTTGCGCGACGGCAGGTCGAACATCACGTTCAGGAGCGCCGCCTCGATGATCGATCGCAGGCCGCGGGCGCCGGTTGCCCGCTCGAGTGCGCGGTGGGCGATCGCACCCAGCGCGTCCTGGGTGAAGACGAGCTCGATCGAGTCGTAGTTGAAGAAGCGCTCGTACTGCTTGATCAGGGCGTTCTTCGGCTCGAGCAGGATGCGGATCAGGTCCTCGCGGTCGAGGGCGTGGACTGCCGACACGACCGGCAGGCGGCCGATGAACTCGGGGATGAGGCCGTAGGAGATCAGATCCTCGGGCATCACCTGCGGGAAGAGGTCCTTCGAGGGGCCGTTCTTCCGCGACCGCAGCTCGGCGCCGAACCCGATCGAGTTCCGGCCGATGCGCCGCTCGATGATCTTGTCGAGGTCGGCGAACGCCCCGCCGCAGACGAAGAGGATGTTCGTCGTGTCGATCGACAGGAACTCCTGGTGGGGGTGCTTGCGCCCGCCCTGCGGCGGCACGCTCGCGACCGTGCCCTCGAGGATCTTGAGGAGTGCCTGCTGGACCCCCTCGCCGCTCACGTCGCGCGTGATCGACGGGTTGTCGGCCTTGCGCGCGATCTTGTCGACCTCGTCGATGTAGATGATCCCGGTCTCGGCCTTCTTGACGTCGAAGTCGGCGGCCTGGATCAGCTTGAGGAGGATGTTCTCGACGTCCTCGCCGACGTATCCGGCCTCGGTCAGCGCCGTGGCGTCGGCGATCGCGAACGGCACGTTCAGGATCCGCGCCAGCGTCTGGGCCAGGAGCGTCTTGCCGCAGCCGGTCGGCCCGAGCAGCAGGATGTTCGACTTGGCGAGCTCGACCTCGGAGTCGGTCTGCCCCGCCATCTGCACGCGCTTGTAGTGGTTGTAGACCGCGACCGACAGCGTCCGCTTGGCCTCTTCCTGGCCGACGACGTAGTCGTTCAGGACGGCGTAGATCTCCTTCGGCTTCGGCAGGTTGTCGAGATCGAGCTGGGCGGGAGTCGTGAGCTCCTCGTCGATGATCTCGTTGCACAGGTCGATGCACTCGTCGCAGATGTAGACGCCCGGGCCCGCGATGAGCTTCTTCACCTGGCGCTGCGACTTGCCGCAGAAGCTGCAGAGAAGCTGTTCGTTCGTGTCGGTCGGTCGGGCCATCGGTCAGTGCTTCGCGATCACGCGGTCGATGATGCCGTACTCGGTCGCCTCGTCGGCGCTCATGAAGAAGTCGCGCTCCGTGTCGCGCGAGACCTTCTCGAGTGGCTGTCCGGTCTTGTCGGCGATGATCTGGTCGAGGCGCTTGCGCAGGTCGAGGATCTCGCGGGCATGTATCTCGATATCGGTCGCCTGGCCCTGGAATCCAGAGCTGACCTGATGAATCAGGATCTTGGCGTTCGGGAGGGCCATGCGCTTGCCCTTCGCGCCGCCCGCCAGGAGGAGGGCGCCCATGCTCATCGCGATGCCGACGCAGATCGTCTGGACGTCGGGCTTCACGAACTGCATCGTGTCGTAGATCGCGAGGCCGGCATAGACCGAGCCGCCGGGCGAGTTGACGTAGAGCGAGATGTCCTTGTCGGGATCCTCGGACTCCAGGTGCAGGAGCTGAGCCACGATGAGGTTGGCGATCTGGTCGTCGACGGGCGTCCCCAGGAAGACGATGCGCTCGTTCAGCAGCCGGGAGTAGATGTCGAACGACCGCTCGCCGCGTGACGTCTGCTCGATCACCATCGGGATCAGTGGACTCATTGCACTCCTCAGGTCGACCCGCCGGCTCCCGCCGGCGTCCAGATGGGGGTTGGTTTTTCGCCGGGCGCGCCGGATTCCTGCCCCGGCGTCCACAACTTGCCCTTCGCCTCGGCCTGTTCGGGCGAGATCGGCTTGGCGTGCTCGACGACGATGTCGAGCGCCTTCTGCGCGGCGAGATCCTGACGGAGCGCCGTGGTCGTGGCGGGATCGCCCAGCAGCCGCTCGACGGCCGAATCGGCATCCTCGTCGCCCTCGGCGGCCTGCTCGCGCACCCAGGCCTCGATCATCTCGTCGGTCACCTCGATGCCCTCGGCGGCGACCACGGCCTCGAGTGCGAGGTCCTTGCGAACCGAGTCCTCCGCCCGGGGCCGGACCGACGCGGCCAGCTCCTCGCCGGTCTGCCCGGTGACGCGCAGGTAGTCCTCCACCGCGACGCCGCGGGCCTGGAGGTTCTGGAGCAGCGAGCGGACCAGATCGGCCACACGGTTTCGCACGAGGGCGTCGGGGACCTCCGTGTCGAGCTGGTCGGCGAGCGACTGGAGCACCGAGGCCCGGTACCGCATGTCGACCTCGCGCTCGAGCGCCTCGCGGATCCGCTCGTGGATGTCGGCGCGGAGCTCGCCCAGCGTGTCGAACTCGCTCACCGACGTGGCCAGCTCGTCGTCGAGCGGCGGCAGCACCCGCTCTTTCACGTCCTTCACGGTGACGTGGAACGTGGCGACCTTGCCGGCGATGCTCGCGTCCTCGTGATCTGGGGGCAGCGGCAGGCCGATGTCGCGCTCGTCGCCCGGCTTCATCCCGACCAGGCCGCGCTCGAGGTCGGGCGCCAGGCGGCCCGCGCCGAGCTCGACGCCGTAGTCGGTGCCGGCACCGTCGTCGAACGGCTTGCCGTCGATCGTGCCCTCGAAGTCGATGACGAGGAAGTCGTCCTCCGCCGCGCCGCGGTCGACCGGGCGCAGCTCGGCGACCGTCAGGCGAAGCCGCTCGATCTCGGAGTCGACCGCCTCGGCCGGCACATCGGCCGGCTGCTTCACGCCCTCGAGGCCCTTGTACGACTTCACGCTGGGCGCCTGCTTCACCTCGACCTCGGCGGTGAAGCTGAACGGCGTGCCCTCGACCGGCTCGTCCGACCAGTCGATCTCGGGTCGCGAGACGGGGTCGATGCCGGCGACGGCAACGGCGCGCGAGTACCAGCCGTTCAGGTGGTCGCGGAGCGCCTCCTCGATCACGGTCTCGCGGCCGAGCTGGCGCATGACGAGCGGCTTCGGGGCCTTCCCCTTGCGGAAGCCGGGGACGCGGACGCTCTGCGAGAGGTCGCTCAGCGCATGGTCGAACGCGTGGTCGACGTCGTGCGCAGGGACCTCGATGTCGAGGCGAACGCGGTTTTCGGCGAGTTCGGAGACCTGGGTCTTCATGCGAGGGGACGGCATGCCCGAGACCCGGGTGCCGTCCTCTAACCTTAGTCGGGAGGCGGCGGGAGCGCCACCGCGCCGCCCGCATGCGGGCGAGAGGACTCGAACCTCCACGGCCAGGGCCACCGGCTCCTAAGGCCGGCGCGTCTACCAGTTCCGCCACGCCCGCGCGTGCGGGTATCCTACGGGGACTCGCGGTGGCCGTAGCTCAGCTGGTGGTAGCCCCTGGTTGTGGTCCAGGAGGACGTGGGTTCGAGTCCCACCGGTCACCCCTCAGCCGACCCGTTCCGCCCGCGCCCGTAGCTCAGGGGATAGAGCAACAGACTTCGAATCTGTGTGTCGCACGTTCGAATCGTGCCGGGCGCATCGCACTTCCAAGCCAAATCCGGGCTACCTGACCTCGAGCGGTCAGGACGTCTGCGGGATCGGGCTCGCATCCCCCGAGAGGATCGGCGACGGGTTGAACCCTCTGACGGTGAGCCAGATGCCAAGCGACAGCTCCCACACGAACTCCGGGATTGTCGCAATCGCCTGGGCCGTGCCGCCTTCGTCGAAGACGCCGAGCAGCACGAGGGCCCCCGAAGCGCAGATCAGCGGCCCTCCGACCAGCCCCAATATGGCCATGCGCCGTGGCACCAGTCCTGACGTGTACATCAGGTAGCCCAGCAACAGCCCGTTCCCCACGCCGACGACGAAGCCGGGTCCGAGCAGGAATGTCCAGTCCTTGATCGCGGCGAGCGCCACACCGATCGCGCCCGCATCCGCGGCCGTCGGGTCCTGCTGCTGCAAGCTCACCACGCCAAGGACGCTGACGAGGCCGATGGCGATGAAGGTGGACTCAACGAGACGGGCCGTGACGTAGCCGAGAGCAAGCATTTCGTTCTGCCGCTTGAGGATCGGAAACAGCACGACGGCGCTGGCGACGTTCGCGATGATCAGGAGCAGCTCCAGCAAGGCTCCCACGAAGATGCGGGTGTTGTCGCCCCCGGAGCCCGCGATGTAGCCGGCGGGGTCGTCGAGAACCGGCTGAAAGAGATACAGCGCGGGGATCGACGTGATGAAGGTGATGATGAACAACACCCCGGCAGCAAGCGAAATCTTCCTGGTTGAGCTCACGTCGACTCCTGGCTGGTCCGCGGCCGCCTCGATTTTTCAGTGTATCGAGATCGACTCCGCGTGCGTTACCACGATCCGGCGATTGCGGCCGAGGCCGGCGCGGCCCATGATTCGGCGGAGCTTCGGCCCCGTCTTCGAGGATCCTCCCCATGACCGCGTCGTCCCGGACCGAGCACGGTTCCACATCCCGTCCCGCTCGCATCAGCTGCCCCGCAGCCGCGCGCCGGATGGTCGCCGCATCGGCGGTCGACATGGAGACCGGCGACGGCGAGCTCGTCGAGGCCCGGGCGACCAGGTCGGCGGGAAGGATCGTGCACGCGAGCGGGCCGCACCTCGAGGCCTGGGCGGGCATGCAGCTCTGGTGGAGGTTCCTGGACGAGGCGGAGTATCCGCATCGCGCCGAGGTCCGGGTCGTCGAGGCGCAGTTCGCGTCGACGACCCGTGCCGCGCTGGTGCTGGAGGTGGCCGCGGTAGAGCCGGATCGGGCCGCGCGGCGGCACGCCCGGCGGCCCGTGTCGGGATCGGCGACGCTCACCGCGGTCGAGTGCGAACGCATCGCCGGCACCGACAGCATCGGCGCCGCGCTGCACGACATCTCGGAGTCGGGCGTCGGGCTCGTGATCACCGACGATCGCGTCCGCCCGGCGACCGGTTCGTGTTCCGCGCCCGGCTCCCGGAGGGACCTGTCGACACGCACGTCCGGGTGGCTCGGGTCTCGCGGCGGCCGGGTGGCGGGCGTCTCTTCATCGGCGCCACGCTCGATCCGACGCCCGGTGCGATCAGCCCAGCGACGCGATCCGGTCGGCCATGAACTCGGTGAACGACGGATCGACGTCGGTGGCGACGTGCACGTTCGGGTCGCGCCCGGTCACTCCGCGCAGGTCGACCAGCGTCCGGCCGCGGCCCACGGGACCGCAGTCGACCTCGACGTTGCGGTGGGCGAGGGTCAGGAGGCCGGGCTCGACGACCTGCGCCATCGCCACGGCGTCGTGAATCGGGATGCCGGGCGCATCGGGGCGCGATCGCAGGTAGTGGTCGACGAGTTCGGCGGCGAGGCGCCCGGCCCGCCCTCGCGAACGTAGCCGGTCGTTCTGCTCCGCCGTGAAGAGCGCCTTCTGCGTCACGTCGAGGCCGACCATCGTCACGTCGAGCCCGCTCGTGAAGACGCGCTGGGCGGCATCGGGGTCGGCCCAGATGTTGAACTCGGCCGCCGGCGTGACGTTCCCGAGGCCGATCGAGCCGCCCATGATGACGACCCGCTCGAGTGCGGCCGCCGCAGCCGGGCGGAGCGCGGCCAGCAGGGCCACATTGGTGAGCGGCCCGGTGGCCACGAGCGTCACCGGCCGGTCCGACGACGACGCGACCTGCGCGATCACGTCGACGGCGTGGGCCGAGACGGGCTCGCGCGCGGGCGGCGGCAGGTCGGGCCCGTCGAGGCCGGTCTCGCCGTGGACGTCCCCGTGATCCCCCGCCGCCTGGACGAGCGGGCGGTCGGCGCCGGCGGCGACCGGGATGTCGGCGCGGCCGAGGAAGTCGAGCACGCGGATCGCGTTGGCCGTCGTGCGGTGAAGCGGCGCGTTGCCCGCGACCGTCGTGACCGCCAGGAGCTCGACCTCCGGACTGCCGAGCGCCACCATGATCGCGATGGCATCGTCGTGGCCGGGGTCGCAGTCGAGCACGATCGGAGTCGGGAAGGCGCTCATGCCGAGGCGGCTCCCCGCATCCGGGCCTCGATCTCGTCGCGCCGCGGCATCGCCGGCTGACAGCCGTGCCGCTCGACCGAGAGCGAGGCCGCGGCGATCCCCCACCCCACCGCCTCCTCCAGCGTCCGCCCCTCTGCGAGTGCGGCGGCAGTGGCGCCGGCGAGCGCGTCCCCGGCGCCGGTCGTGTCGACCACCCGGGCCGGGATCGCGGGCAGCACGACGTCCCCGGGCAGGATCCGGACGCCGCGGCTCCCGAGGGTCAGGATGACATGCGGCGGATGCTCGTCGCCGAGCGCCTCGAGCTCGGTCTCGTTCACGATCGCGATGTCGTAGCGGGCGACGACGGCGGCCGGTATCCGGCCCGCCGGCGACGCGTTCACAACCGCCGTCGCGCCCGTCGCGCGCGCTGCTGCCAGCGTCCCCTCCACCGCCGCGAGCGGGACCTCGGCCTGCACCACCCACACGTCCACCTCGGGATCGGCCGCAGGCGCCTCGACGGCGTCGTTGGCTCCGGGAATGACCGCGATCTGGTTCTCGCCGTCGTCGTCGACGAGGATGATCGCGACGCCCGTCGGCTCGTCGACCCGGCGCATGCCGGCCAGGTCGATCCCATCGCCCTCGAGTGCCGCCGTGAGCTCCTCGCCGAATTCGTCGCGGCCGCAGGCGCACGTGAACCGCACGGTCGCGCCGGCCCGCGCCGCGGCCACGGCCTGGTTGGCGCCCTTGCCGCCGGGCGCGTAGGCGAGCCGCGTGCCGCGCAGCGTCTCCCCCGGAGTCGGGAGCCGGGGCACGTAGCCGAAGATGTCCATGTTGACCGAGCCGCAAACGCCGACGCACGCCATTGCGCCAGGCTACATCCACGGGACACGGCGGTAGTATCAGACCGCTGTGGAGCGAGCCGTCAGAGTCGCCGTCGTGGGGGCCGGGTTCGCGGGTGGCGCCCACGTCGAGGCGCTGCGCAGGGTCCCGGGGGTGGACGTCGCGGCGGTGGCGGGAAGCACCGAGGCGCGCGCGCGGGCTGCCGCCGACCGGCTGGGCGTGGCGCGGTCCACGGCCGACTACCGGGCCCTGCTCGCCGACCCGTCCATCGATGCGATCCACAACTGCACGCCGAACGACCTCCACCATCAGATCACCGCGGCGGCGCTCGCGGCGGGAAAGCACGTCCTGGCCGAGAAGCCGCTCGCCATGGACTCGCGTGAGACGGCCGATCTCGTCGGCCGGGCAGCCCGTGCGGGAACCGTTTCGGGCGTCTGCTTCAACTACCGCCACTACCCGCTCGTGGCCGAGGCACGGGCGATGCTCGCCGACGGCCGCGCCGGCCGGCCGCACCTGATCAGAGGCGCCTATCTCCAGGACTGGCTGCTCGAGGAGACCGACTGGAACTGGCGGCTCCAGTCCGAGCGATCCGGCGCCTCCCGGGCGCTGGGCGACATCGGCTCGCACTGGATCGACCTGATCCAGCACATCACCGGCCGTCTGGTGGCACGCGTCTACGCCCGCCTGGGCCGCCTGCACGACGAGCGCCTGCGCCCGTCCGGCGGCGTGCAGACGTTCGGCCGAAGCGGCGCCGCGCACTCGGAGCCGGTCGGAGTCGACACCGAGGACTTCGCCGCCGTGCTCATCGAGATGGACGACGGATGCGCCGGTGCCTTCACGGTCTCGCAGGTCTCGCCGGGAAGGCGCAACGCCCTCACGTTCGAGATCGATACCCGGCTTGTGTCGCTCGTGTGGGACCAGGAGCATCCCAACGAGCTCTGGATCGGGCGGCGCGATCGTGCGAACGAGCAGCTCATGCGCGACCCGGCACTCCTCTCGGACGACGCCGCGGCGTTGGCTCACTACCCGGGCGGCCACCAGGAGGGGTGGCCCGACGGGCTCAAGAACCTCATGCTCGACTTCTACGCGTCGGTCCGCGCCCACGGACGTGGAGAGCGCCGCGACACCAGCGTGGCCTCGTTCGCCGACGCCCATCGGGTGACGTGCACGATCGAGGCGCTCCTCGAGAGCAATCGCACCGATTCGTGGATCGCGGTGGACCCGGCGCCGCGCGGTGCCTAACCCGCCCGAGGACGACGCCCTCTCGCCTGCGCAGATGCGCGAGCTCGAGCGGGCGGCCCGGCAGGTCGCCTCCGAGTGGGGTCTCGACCTCGGACCGCCGTTTGCGCTCTCGCGCTACTCCTTCGTCGCCCCGGCTGGAGACGATGCTGTCCTCAAGATCACGCCCGCCGAGGACGACGAGTCCGACCACGAGGCCGACGCCCTCGAGCTCTGGGCGGGAGACGGCGCCGTCCGCCTGCTGCGCCGCGACGTGAAGCGGCGGGCGCTCCTCGCCGAGCGGGCGAAGCCGGGCACCGACATCTCGGCCCTTCCGGACGACGAGGCGACGGCGATCGCCATCGAGCTCGGGCTGCGGCTGTGGCGGCCGGCCGGAGCACCGTTTCGCTGGATCGGCGACCACGTCCCCGGGTGGCTCGACCGGGCCGAGCGCGAGGGCATCGAGCAGGTGGCGCTGGCGCGGGAGATCTACGCCGGCCTCGACGTCGGCCGCGGGACGCTCATCCACGGCGACTTCCACCACCACAACATCCTCCGGCACGGCGGTGGCCACGTCGCCATCGACGCCAAGGCGATGCTCGGCGAGCCGGAGTTCGACGTGCCGAGCTTCCTCTGGAACCCGCTCGACTCGACCATGACCGCCGAGCGCACCGAACGGCGGATCGCAGCGTTCGCGGCGGCCGGATTGGACGAGGCGCGCATCCGGGCGTGGACGGTGATCCGGGGCACGTACCTGGGCATCTGTGACGACCCCGGCGACGCGGATGTGATCCGAGCCCTAGTCCGATAGGAGCACGGTGGCGAAAGTCCCCCGCTTGTCCGCCGGCCGGGGCACACGTACCTTCGGGCTGGGGAACCGGGAAAGCTGGGGGGTCAACTCATGATCGGGAAGAGCACGCTGCGCCGCCGCGCGCGCCGCAGCGCGATGGCCGTCGTCACAGTCCTCGCCGCAGGGGCGATCGTCGCACCGGTCGCCGAGGCTGCCATCGTCCATTCGACGCCGGTCCCGACCTACCAGACGAACGGCCGCGTGAACGCCATCGTCATCCAGAACGGCGTCATCTACATCGGCGGGCGCTTCACCGCCGTACGGCCGGCGGGTTCGTCCTCAGCGAGCGTGACCCGAAACCACGTCGCCGCCCTCAGCCAGGCGACCGGCCAGGTGCTCCCGTGGGACCCGAACGCGAACGGCACCGTGCAGGCGCTCGCCGCGAGCGGCGGCAGGGTCTACCTCGGCGGCTCGTTCTCGAACGTCGGCGGCACCTCCCGCACGCGGCTCGCAGCGGTCGACGCCACGACCGGTGCCGTCGTGCCCGGCTTCAACCCGCGCCCGGACGCGGCGGTGAGCTCGCTCGCCGTCTCGGGCTCGACGCTCTACGCGGGCGGGTCGTTCCGGAACGTGAGCGGCACGCCGCGGGCCAACCTGGCGGCGTTCGACGCCACGACCGGCGCGCTCAGCACCACCTGGGCCCCGGCAGCTGACGACGTCGTGAAGGGCGTGGACATGGCGGCCGACGGAAGCCGCGTCTACGTCGCGGGCAACTTCACGACGATCAACGGTACGAGCCACCGCCACGTTGCCGCGCTCGACCCCACATCCGGGGTGCCCGTTGCGTCGTTCTCGCACGGTCTCGCCTACGCCGTCGTCGACATGGCGGTCGACGCGAGCGGCGTCTTCATCGCCGGCGCCGGCGGGGGCGGCAACTTCGCCGACCTCAACCTGACGACCGGAGCGACGGTGTGGCAGGGCGGCACCGACGGGAACGTCCAGGCGATCGCGACGCTCGACGGCGAGGTGTACGTCGGCGGCCACTACGACAACTACTGCGGCATGCAGGGCGGACAGCACACGTGCACGACGGCGGTCACCCGCCACAAGCTGCTCGCGGTCGACGAGGCCACCGGCGCCCTCACGAGCTGGGACCCGCACGCCAACAGCGCGCTCGGCGTGTTCGCGCTCACGGGCTCAGGCACGACGCTAACTGCCGGCGGGGACTTCACCCGGATCGGCGGCCGCGCCCAGCAGGGCTTCGCGGAGTTCACCGAGTAGCGACTACTGAAGGGCGGCGCGCACCCGGGCGGGGAGGCCGTCCACGCTCGGGTACGCCGTCGCCCGGCGCAGCAGGCCGTCGGCGAACTCGGCCACCCAGGCGATGTCCGAGTCGACGATCCCCTGGCTCCGGCGCGACGCGTGCAGGTGGATGATCGCGACGGCCGTCGTATCGTCGACCCTGACGACGCGGCGGATCACGGGCTCCCAGACGAGCGCCTCACGGGCGGCCTTGATCCAGGCGGCGGCGCCCTCCCGGCCGCGATGGACGGCACCGGTGATGATCGGGCGCAGCTCCGCCGCCGGGTGCACGAGCTCGAGCACCTCGTCGTCGCGGCCGCTTGCCGCGACGCGCGTGATCGTCTCGACGTAGGTGCGGGCCAGGTTCTCGGGGCTCGTCTCGATTGGGCGAGTATGTCAGGCCGCTTCCCAACGCGAGTGCCGCCCGTACACTGGAATCATGTGGACGAGACTCGCTTTGGCGGTGGTCGCGCTTGCGCTGATCTCCGCCGGCTGCGCGTCGTCGTCGTCCAAGCCGCACCGGGTGCACCTGCCACACCGCGCCACGAACACGGTCGCTCCGTGGGTGACCACGCAGGGCGGGCAGTTCGTCGACACGCGGTCGAACTCCGCCGTCGTGCTGCGCGGCGTGAACGTCGCCGTGAACTCCAGCGCGATCGTGTACGACAAGGCGGCGGCGATGGGCGCGAACTTCGTGCGGATCATGGCCCCCTGGAGCACCGTCGAGCCCCGGGCGCCCGACGGGGCGAAGCACCACTGGAACGAGGCGTTCCTCCAGCAGTTGGATTCTGCCGTGGCGGACTTCAAGACCGCGGGCGTGAACGTCCTCATCGACTTCCACCAGTTCCACTGGTCGCCGTACTTCGCGAAGGTCGAGTGCAAGCGAAACGTCGCCGTCTGCAACGCGTCGGGCATCCCCGGCTGGTACTACGCGGACGGGCGCTTCCCCGACACGAAGCGCGGCGAGTCCGATGCGAAGAAGGCGTTCTGGACGAGTGAGGCCGCCCTGTCGGAGGACGCGTACGCCGCGTTCGCCGGCATGATGGCGGCGCGCTACGCCGGCGACCCGAACGTCGTCGGCTACGAGGTCTTCAACGAGCCGCACCCCGGTGGGCTGGGCGACTCCACCTCGGCCACCGACACGATGCTCCAGTGGCAGGCCGAGATCCGCAGGGTCATCCGCGCGGTCGACCCCGGGCGGACGGTGTTCATCATGTGCCGCGGCGGGGGCGAGGGCGTCGGCACGGCCGACCTGAAGGCGTTCGGCTCACTCGACCACCTGGCGCTCGACTACCACGACTACTTCAACGGCATCCCGGGGATCGGACTCACGTCGGACGGCAACGACTGGACGCCGAGCTGGCCGGCGACCCACAACCAGAAGGCCGAGCGGTACGCCGGCACCGCGGCGTCGCAGGCCGCCGTGCTCGCCGTGCCCCTGCACAAGACCTCCGAGTGGAGGATCCCGCTCCTCGTCGGCGAGTGGGGCATCCACACGGGCGTCCCGGGCGCGCTCGAGTACCAGCGGCAGATGCTCGACCTCTTCACCAGCGAGGGCGTCTCGTGGACGCGCTGGAACCTCGCGCGCGGGGGCGGCTTCGGCCTCCTCCAGGGCACGGGGACGCCGACGGCCGAGGCGATGCAGCTCACCGCGGCTTTGCAGTCTACGCCGTAACGGGCCGGGCCCGGCCGCGGCGCCTGGCCCGAAGCGTGCCGGCCAGGAGCTCCAGCTCGGCCCGACCCCTGAACCGCCACATGAGCGCGGCGTATGCGACGGTCGCGACGACGAGGTAGACCGCGAAGGACGCGATGCTGAGCCCGACGGAAAGGCGGATCGCCATGCCGAAGACGCCGAAGCACAGGGCCGCGCTGGCGCTGACCACCGGGAAGCCGCGCCCGAACGGGTGGAGCTTCAGGAAGGCGCGGATCTCGGCGAGCGGGGCGATGTTGTTGAAGAGGATCGAGGCGGCCCATGCGCACGCCGCCCCGGCGATCCCGATTCGTGGCACGAGGATGAAGCTGAGCGCCAGGTTGAGCGCGAGCGCCACGACCACGTTGAACAGGTTCCACATGCTGCGGCCGCCCATGAGCAGGACGATGTCGACCGGCCCGATCGCGGTCGCGACGAGCATCGCCACGGCGAGCAGCTCGAGCGACGACGCGCCGGCCGCGTACTGGGGCTTGAACACCCGAAGCAGGAGGGGCGCGAACACGGCGAGCGTGAAGTAGAGCGGCCATGCGAGGGTCATGAGCCAGCACGTCGCGACCTGGTAGACGTCCCGCGCGCGGTCGTGCTCGTTCCCCGAGAGGAGCTCCGAGAGCTTCGGCGCGATCGCGGTGATGATCGCGTAGTTCACGACCGAGCCAGCGACGAGATACCGGGTCGACGCCGTGTAGACCGACGCGTGCGCGGCGTCGAGCAGCGACCCCACGAGCAGCGTGCCGATCCACAGGATCGTCACCTGGAAGACGCCCGTCAGGCCGCGCGGCGCGGTGAACTTCCAGAACTCCGACCACAGCGGGCCGGCGCTCGTCGCACCCACTCGCTCGCCCGGCTCGTTCTCGACCTTGGTGATGAGGCGCACGAGCCACACCAGCGTGACGGCGAACGCGATGGCGATCGGGATCCCCCACCCCAGGGCGACGCCGAACGCGCCGCCGCCGGCGATGACGACGGCGCCGACGCCGATGAATTGGAGCATCGCCCGCCCGATCCGGTCGACCAGCGCATTCGGGAGCATCGTCCCGAAGCCGCGGGTCGCCGCCACCGAGACGGTGTAGGCGGCCGACACCGGCAGGAAGGCGGCGAGCACGCGGATGTACGTCGCCACCCGGTGCGCGTCGGCCTGCTGGTGGTTCGTGAAGACCGCCGCCAGGGGGTCGGCCAGGAAGAACGTGATCTCGGCCAGCACGATCCCGGCCAGGAAGCCGGGCAGGATCCCGACCGCCATGCTGCGGCGGATGTCGGCGATCCGGCCCAGCACGCGCAGGCGCGGGATCATGCGCGTGAGGCCCGTGTCCGCGCCGAGCTCGCACGTGTTCGAGAGGATGATGAAGAGGGCGACGGCCTCGAAGAACGCTCCGGCCTCGCTCTTCGTGAGCGCCTGGGTGACGACGACGACGAGCGCGAACTGGAGGACGCCGTTCACGACCGAGCCCGCGAAGTTGAGCGTGCCGCCGCGGGCGACGCTCTTCAGGTCGGACTCGCGCTCGGCGCGGACTCCCTCGTCAGCCATCGGACGCCGCCCCGTCGGGGCCGATCCACGCCAGCCGGCGGCCGAGGAGCTCCTCGAGCCGGCGGTTCGGCTCGGCGAAGTGCTCGGCCAGGCGGGCGCGCGTCTCGGGCGCCATGCCTCCGGCCGGCCGGGCGTTGTGCGCCTTGAACTGGGGCGGGCGGGCCGGCATGTCGAGGCCGAGGAACTCGAGCACCCGGCCGTACACCCTGGCGGGCTCCGCGAAGAACTCCTCGGCCTGGATGACGTGCACCTGGTCGGGATCGAACCGCGCGCGCCACGCCTCGAGCTGCGGGGCGTACTCCCCGCGCGCGACGTAGGCGTAGTGCTGCATCGCCCGGCTGTCGTAGCCGGGATCTGCGAGCATCCGCTCCCGCTCGCCCGCCAGCCGGCCCTGTTCGAGGTCGAGCGCCTGCTCAAACGTCTCGGCGTCCTCGAAGCCGCGGGCGTACTCCTGCTGGTACTGGGAGAACGCGCGGACGACGGGATCGCGCAGCATCAGGATGAGCCGCACGTTCGGGACCGCGGCGCGAACGCGGTCGGGCCCGTGGGGGTGGAAGACGTAGTAGGGGCTCGCCTCGCCCGTGACGGCGCCCCTGCCCACCCGCTCGCGCCGGCGCCGGGTCGGGAAGTGTGCGCGGTACCAGCGCAGGCTCCGCTCATGGTGGACATCGAAGTAGTGGACGCCTTTCGACGGCGCGGCACCGATGACCTGCGGGTGCTTCTCGAGGTAACGGTAGAGCGAGGTCGTGCCGCAGCGCTGCGCGCCGATGATGAGGAAGTCGGGCAGCGGCCGCGACCCGGCGTTCAGCATCCGCGCGCCGACGAACGCCGCCTTGGCGGCGTCGGCCACGGGCTCGGGCACGCGCGAGTAATTGTCGTTCCGGGCGCCGCGCTCGCGCCGCATCAGGCCTCCGACGCCGACGCCGCGAGCGACTGCGCCATGGCCGGCTCGGCCGGTGCGTCGAGCCGGCGCGGCTCGCACAGGCTGTAGCCAAACCGGCGCACACGCTCCTCGAACCGGTCGAGCGCCCGGTCCGTGTCGCCGCGCTTCCGGGGATTCCAGCGCCGGCCCGACCAGCGCTCGAAGTAGGCGTCGTTGATGCCCGAGCGCACGGTGAGGCCGCTCGGGTGCGGCTCGAGCGACGCCGCCCGGAACGCGGCTTCGAGCACGCGGTCGGGCGCCGCGACCAGATCCTCGTAGCGCAGGATCACCGGATCCTGGAGGTGCGGGACGTCCGCGATGAGCGTCTCGTGGCACACGAGCCAGTGCTCGACGAGCTCGGAGTAGGAGCTCCACGACCACTTCCGGGTCGCGCACGCGACCGCGATCGGATGCCGCATCATCATGACGAGCCGCGCCCCCGGGAACATCGCCTGGAGGAACCGGCCCCGGATGAGGTTCGGCGGCGACTTCTCGACGAGCACCCGCCGGCTCATGTCCCAGTGCGTCACCCAGTCGGCTGCAAGCCGGGCGCGGTTCTCGTCGGTGACGAGCGGCGAGAGCTCGGTGAGGTGGGCCCCCGGGTCGAACCCGAACCGTCCCGGGCCGCCGTGCGCGCGAGCGGGCTGGTAGACGGACTGGAGGTGCTGCCCCTCGTCCTCGGGGACGCCCGTGCCGCGAAAGCCGCTGGCGTCGGGATGCTCGGCAAGGCACCGGTGAAGGAGCGACGTCCCGCTGCGGTGGAGCCCCCCGACGAAGACGAGGGTCTTGCCGTCGAACGACGCCGTCACGCCGGGACCAGGACCTGCCGCCGCGCCCGTCGCAGCTCCTTCGTCGACGGCTCCGGCTCGGGGTTCCGCGCGATCTCGCGGTAGGCGATCGCGGCGGCCACCATGATCAGCGGGATCCGCTCGGTGACGTCGTAGTAGGGCAGCTGGATGCAGGCGACCAGGATCGTGATGTGGGCCCAGAAGCCCCACGGCGACCTCCAGCGCCCCGATCGGAAGAGGGTGTAGAAGATCCAGATCAGGAAGAGCGCGAGCCCGGGGACGCCGTGCGAGAAGACGAGCAGGAAGATCTCGCTCTCGGTGCCGAGGTTGGACTGCTTGTGCGTCGGGGACTGCACCGCCCCGAGCGGGGCGCCGAACCCGAGGATCGGCGAGTTGGCGATCTGCTCCTGGGCCCCGAGGTCGCGCTGGACGCGTCCCGTGTCGCCGGTCTTGTGCGAGAACCGGCTCGTTGCCAGGTTCCCGAGCGGGCTCAGGATGAGGATGACGCCGATCACCGCGAAAGACACGATCACCTTCAGGGCCTGGCGGAAGTCGCCGCGCAGCCAGAACCGGAACATCGCGTACATCAGCGCGAGGCCGAGGCTCAGCCACAGGCCCCGGTTGAGCGAGAAGACGACCGGCACGATCGACGCGGCCATCGCGAGGCGCAACACGAGCTTCCAGCCCGCCGACCGCGTCTGCATCATCGCGCAGATGGCGCACGGCGCCAGGATCGCGAAGGCCGACCCCCAGGCGTTCGTGTACGCGAAGAACGTCTCGGGCCGGCCGATGGGGAACCCGAGGAAGTGCTGGACCTGGGCGAACTCCAGGTGCACGTGGGCGTACACGTACTGGTTCTGGGCGAGCCCGTGCGGGAGGAGCTTCTCCATCGGGCTTGCGAAGTTGAGGCCCGGGAAGGCCACGCCGAGCCAGCCGCCGATCACGACCATGACCCAGAGCGCCGCCATCGCGTTCACGATCGACCGCGTCGAGACGCGCCGCTCGGGCACGTTCACGAGGTACAGGAAGACCACCGCGCCGGCGACGTAGAACGAAAGCCGCCACGACCAGGCGAGCGCCCGCCCGCCGTCGCCCAGCTCGACGCCCGAGGCGATCACCCAGAGGATGAAGAGCAGGTAGATGCCGAACCGGCGCGGTGCGCGGACGTGGCCGCGGACGGCCAGGGCCCCAAGCAGCGGCAGCGCGATCAGCGGCCACATGACGAACGAGACGCCGATCAGCCACCACAGCGGGATCAGCCCCACGATCGCAAACGCCTGCCACCCGCGCGGGAGCGCGTACTCGCGCGGCACGCGCATGTCGATCGCGTCCGCCGGAACCCTAAACATGCCGCCCCCGCAGGTAGCCGTAGCGCCAGAGCAGCGGCCACGTGAGGGCGAGCACGGTGCGGCGCACCGGGCGGGCCATGTCGCGCCGCCAGGCCTCGTCGGCCCGCACGCGCTGGCGGCCGTGCGAGAAGCGCATCGGGTTCCCGCGCACGCTGTGCTGGCCGGCCACCTCGACCGACCCGTCGGCGAGCGCCGACACGTCGACCTCCTCGCCGAGGGCGCGCATCGCCCGCGCGACCTCAGCCGCGGGCTCGGCCGCGAGCGCCTCGTAGCGCATCCGCGCCGTCGGCGTCCGCAGCCTCAGCACGTCGAAGGCGAGGTTGCACTCCATCCAGCGGATGCCGGCGCGCCACGGGCTGAACTCCTCGAAGTACGCGGCGTCGCCTGTGATCTCGGGCCGCTCGACGCGCTTCATCCACGAGTAGACGACGCCGCGGCTGTCGCGCACGAGATGCAGCACGCGCAGGCCGACGCCCGGCGCGCGCCGCAGGAAGTAGGCGTAGGGCGGGTTCTTGGTGGAGTCGACCACCATCTCGGCCCCCGAGACGGTGAGGACGGCCGCGTAGACGCGCGCCGTCAGCTCGGCATACCGGTCGACCTTGCGGGCGTGCTCCGGGAAGAGGCGGGGCAGCGCGAGGAGCGGGATGTTCCGGTGGCGAAGGACGGCCGCCTCGAGCCCGAGCACCTCGTCGACGTCGACCTTGTCCCAGCCGCCGAACGCCTCCTGGCCCACCGCCTGCCAGAACGGGCACTCGCTGAACGACTGGCCGCACCCGCACAGCTCGTCCGCGGCCGGCCCGGCCTGCCACAGGTAGCGCAGCTCGCCGACCGAGACCATCCCGTCGAGCCCGCCGAGGAGGTGGGAGAGGAGCGTCGACCCGCTCCGGCCCCAGCCGCCGATGTAGAGGACGGGGACCGCGCTCATACCTCTTCGCGGACCGCCGGCGGCGTGGGGTCGGGCGACACAACGGCCTTCTCGGTCGGCTCGGCCTTCTCGGTCGGCTCGAAGAGGCGCTCGACGAGCTCCTCGAAGCGGCGGACGGCGTCCTCGGGGCGGGTGAGGCGCGGCGGCAGGGGCTCGCCGCCGTTGGCGTGCAGGACGCCGCTCAGGTAGCCGCGGAACTCGGACTCCGACTCGGCGAGGATGATCGCGCCGTCGGCGGCGATGCGGCGCGTGAACGCGTGCTGGTGGTCGTCGACGTGCTCGCCGGCCGCCTTGCGGCGGGGGACGACGATCGGGCGCTTGCCCATCGTCGCCGCGAGCATGATCGTGCCGGGCCCGCCGTGGCAGACGACGACGGCCGCCTCGCGCATCATGGCCTCCATCTGCTCATGGCCGAGGTACTGGCCGTGGTCGGCGCGCTCCGGCGGCGTCGAGGTGCCCGTCTGGACGAAGCAGCGCGCGACCTCCTCGCCGCCGTCCGCCAGCCACGCGTCGACCCACCTGCACAGCCGGTCGAACGGGTGGAAGTCCGTCCCCACCGACACGAAGACGAGGGGGAGGTCGGCGTTCAGAAGAGCCCCCCGATGACCCGGGCGCCCGGGTAGAGGCGCTGCTGCTCCTCCCACTGCACCAGGAAGAGGCTCGAGAGCGGCCGGCACAGCCGTCCGGTCAGGGTCGCCGAGTCGATCCGGTCGTAGACCTCGAGATAGACCGTCTTGATCCTGAGGAGCCGGGCGACGACGAAGAACGGGAACGCCACGCCCGCCCCGTCGGACACGACCAGGTCGGGCCGGTAGCGAGGCAGGAACCGCACGGCGAGCATGAGGTTCCGGACGGCGTTCCGCAGGTTCCGCGTGGTCGGGTGATAGGCCCACACGACGTCCTCACCCTCGAGCAGCGACCGGCCGTCGGGCAGGTCGAACGTGACCCAGGTGCGGTCGTGCTTCTCCCACCACGGCTTCAACTGGTGAAGCTGGATGAGGTGGCCGCCCGACGAGCAGACGAGCACAACTCTCACAGCAGTTCGCGCTCCCGGGACGGCGTTCGGGTCTGGGTGAGGCCGGCTCCCCCAACGCCGACGTAGCCGCCGTACTCGTTCTCCTCCGAGACCGCGACGCCGGTGAACAGGAACCCGAGCGTCGGCGCCGCGCAGGCGTCGAGCGCGCGGGCCAGCGCCACCATGTGCGGCCGGCTCGCAAGGCGCGCGCGGGCGACGACGATCACGCCGTCGACCTTCGCGCCGAGCATCATCGCGTCGGTCACGGGCAGCATCGGCGGCGCGTCGATGAGGACGATGTCGGCGCGGCCCCGGAGCTCGCCCAGGAGCTCGGCCATCAGCCGCGACTCGAGCAGGTCGGCGGCGTCGGCCGGAGGCGGCCCTGCAGGCAGCACC
Source organism: uncultured Actinomycetes bacterium (assembly GCA_963809325.1). GTDB lineage: Bacteria > Actinomycetota > Thermoleophilia > Gaiellales > JAICJC01 > JAICJC01. Next base: position 504,998 of record CAWEIZ010000008.1, on the reverse strand, counting down.
TCGAGCAGGCCGCCGCTCGCGGCCCGGCCGTTCGTGCCTGCGTCGTCGGGCCCCTCGCCGCCGACGTCGACGATCGTGAGCGCATCGGCGAGATCGCCGTGGCCGCTCAGGATGTCGGAGAGGCCGGTGCGGTCGTCGAGGCCGAAGAAGCCGTCGATCGCGGGCCGGCGCATGTTGGCGTCGACCAGGACGACGTGCGACCCTGAGCGGGCGAGCGCGATCGCCATGTTGGCGGCCGTGCGCGACGTTCCCTCGGAGTCGGCCGCCGACACGAACATCACGGCCTTCGCCCTGTTCGCGCGCATCACGGTGCCGAGGTTCAGCTTGGCGATGCGGTACGCCTCGGCCGACGGCCCCTGGGCGCCTCCGCGCGGGGCCAGCAGCACGAGCGGGTGCTCACGCAGCGACCGCGGCGGGGCGGGGATCGACGCCAGGAGCGGCACGCGCAGGCGCCGGCCGACCTCGTCGGCGGTGCGGATGCGCTTGTCGAGCAGGTCCTGGAGGAACGCCAGGATGACGCCGAGCACGAGGCCCAGCACGAGGCCGATGATCGTGTTCCGCGTCGTCTGCGGCTGGGTCTGGTTGGAGTTGGAGGCCGCCTGGAACTCGGGCGGCGGCGGCGCGGTAAGGAGCGCATTGCGAACTGGCGCCGCTTGGGCGGCGATGGCATCCTTCTCGGCCTGCGTCAGCACCGGCGGCGTGGCACCCGGCGCGTAGAACTGCGGCTCCACCTGCGAGTCGATGGTGATGAACTTGTCGACGGACTGCTGAATGTTCTGGTACGCCACGTAGTTGCCGTAGGTCACGGCCCACGCTGTCGCGAGCCGCTCGGCGGCGATCGGATCAGGGTTCGTGACCGTGAAGTCGATGCCGTCGCTCGTCGCGTTCGGCACGACCGCCGTCGCGTTGTAGAGCTGCTGGGCCGTGAGCCCGTCGGCGGGATGCGGCGGGAACTGCGGCGCGTTCACGATCACGTCCGGCGGGAGCTTCGGGAGCGGCGGCTCGTTGCCGGTGATCACGAGGTTGGCGACCCTGAGCGTGTCGGCCAGCGGCGCGTGCTGCACCGACCAGCTGATCCCCGACTTCGACGCCGAGGCGACTGGGATCGGCGACAGGAGCTCCGCGGTCGCCTGGTACTTCGGCGTCTGGTTCTTCGAGTACGCGACGGCGCTCACCGTCATCAGCACCGTCACGAGGAGAACGATCCACTTCCGGCGGGCGATCACGCCGAAGTAGTCGCTCAGCGAAACCGACTCATACCATCCTGTTTCCACCGTTGGAATCCTCTCGGGTCGTCTGCGATCGAGCCGCACGGCCCGGTCGGAAAAGCTCGGTACCTTACGGCGCCGCCCTTGGCGGTGATGCTGGTCGTGGGAGAATTTGCCTCGCCGTCCAACCTGTGGCCTCCCACGCCAATGGTACCCCCCTCGATAAGAGCGTCAACCCTGTCAGGGACGCCGCGGAGGCGCGACCCGGTACGGTGTCGCGGTGAGAAGCGCCGATGCGTGCACCCGCGGCCTCGCGGCCGACGACGACCGCGTACGGGCTGCAATCGGCCCGATTCCGCCGGGGTGGCGGACGATCGAGCGCTACGTCGTCCTCCCGTCGACGCGACACCCGCAGATCCTCGCGCCGGCCTCCGCGCCCGCCGCCGCCGCCGCCGCGGTCACACAGTTCTCCAATGGCGCACCGGCCCGCGGCCGCCTCGCCGCGGCCGCCGCAGCGGCGGCGCTCCGGGCCGGCGTGGCCCAGCGAGTCCTCCGCGGGCGGGCGTCCGTCCTGGTGGCGCCGGGGGTCGGCGACGCCGATCTGCCCGACCTCGTGCTGTCGCACCACCTCGCCCGTGCGCTCGAGCTCCCCGACGCCGATCTCGTGGTGCGTGTGGGAGCGGCCCGGCCGAACGGGAAGCCCGTCGTGCAGGTGTCGGCACCGGGAGGGCGGGTCGTGGCGTACGCCAAGGTCGGCTGGAACGACCTCACCCGCGCCCTCGTCGCCGCCGAGGCGGAGGCGCTGCGCGAGCTGGCTGCGTCGCGGCCGGCGGCGTTCGCCGTCCCGGAGCTGCTGCACGCCGGCGGCTGGGACGGACTGGCCGTCACGGCCGTCGTGCCTGCCATGGGCGGCCGCTCCCACGTCTCGCCGGAGCCTCCTCCAGAGGCCACGCGCGAGCTGGCGCTGGGGGCGGCGGTCGAGCGGAGCCCGCTCGCGGCGTCGCCGTGGTGGGAGGCGCTGCTTGCCCGGATCGACATGGCCGGTGGTGAGGAGCAGCGCGCGGCCGCAGGCCGGATCGCGGATGCCTACGGCGACCGTGACCTCGCCTTCGGGCGCGGCCACGGCGACTGGACGCCCTGGAACATGTCGCTGGTCGGCGGCCGCCTCGTCGTGTGGGATTGGGAGCGGGCCGCGGCCGCCTGGCCGGTCGGGATCGACGCCGCGCATTACTGCCTGCTCGTCGCCCTGAACGCGCGCGGGCTGGCACGTGACGAGGCCGTCGCAGACACCCTGGAGCGGGCGCCACGGGTGCTCGCAGGGCTCGACGTGCCGAGCGCCGACGCCCGCCTCATCGTGGCGCTCGAGCTGCTCGAGATGTCGGTGCGCTTCGCCGAGGCGCGCGCAGCCGGCGTCGCCGGCCTGCGCGACAGGTTCGGGGTGCCACTGGCTGCCCTGCTCGAAGGCCGGTACGATGGGGGCGAGCAGTCGTGAGCGTCTCCATCTCCACCATCATCTCGCTGGCGCCCGTGATCACCATCGTGCTGGTCTCGGCGCTGGTCGCGTTCGTGCTCGCGCGCGGAGACGAGGTCACGAGCGCCCGCGCCAGAACGAGACGCTGACCCCGCCGGCAGGGACGAAGCCGGCCCCTCGGGGGGCGTAGCTCAGGGGACAGAGCGAGAGCCTTCTAAGCTCGAGGTCGCAGGTTCGAATCCTGCCGCCCCCGTTCAGGCGCACACGTCTCGCCGTCCGCGACGGCCGGTAGCGTGATCGCCCGTGTCCGGCCGCACGCAGGCGGCGCTCTACGCCGAGATCGACCACGAGCTCTCGTGGTCGGAGCGCGACCTGCCGCAGCGGCTGCGGACGAAGCACGTCCACCGCCTGCACCCGTACCTGGGCAAGTTCGTGCCGCAGCTGGCCGAGACGCTGCTTCGCCGCAGCCTCGCGCCCGGAGCCGTCGTCTACGACCCGTTCGCGGGATCGGGGACGACGCTCGTCGAGGCCAACGCGCTCGGGATCCACGCGATCGGCGCCGACGTGTCGGCCTTCAACTGCCTCCTGATGCGGGTGAAGGTCGAGCCCCGCACGACCCGGTCGCCGCTCGGGCGCGACCTCGAGCGCGCGCTCGCCGCCCCGCCGGCCGATCCGCCCCGTCGGAGTGGCTCGCGCACTGGTACGCGCCGGCCGCCCTTCGCGACCTCGCGGGCTTCTGCGGCGCCATCGCCGGCTCGGCTGAGCCCGAGGCGCTCGCGGTCGTCGCCTCGCGTGCGGCCCGGTCGGCCCGGCTCGCGGCCCATCACGACCTCGACATGCCGCGGGCGCCGGTGCGCGGCCCCTACGCCTGCCACAAGCACCGCCGCACATGCCGGCCCGTCGAGCGCGCCGACCACTTCCTGCGCAGGTACGCGACCGACACCGCTCGCCGGCTCGCGGAGTTCGACGACGTGCGGACAGCCGCCGATGTCGCGGTGATGCACGCCGACGCCCGCACGGTCGAGCTCCCGGAGCGGATCGACGGCATCGTCACGTCTCCCCCCTACCCCGGCCTCATCGACTACCACGAGCAGCACCGCTACGCCTACGAGCTGCTCGGCCTCGACGACCGCCGCGAGCTCGAGCTCGGCGCGGCCGCGTCGGGGACGGCGCGGAGGGCGATCGACGCCTACTGCGACGGCATCGCCGAGACGCTCGCGCACACGCGCCGGGCACTCTGCACCCGGTGCGAGCGCCGCGATCGTCGTCAACGACCGCCGCGACCTGTACGGCGAGATCGCGCGGCGGGCCGGCTACGCCATCGCGCGCCGCGACGTGCGGCACGTGAACCGCCGCACGGGCCGCCGGGCCGGCGAGTACTTCGAGCAGATCCTGTGGCTCAGGCCGAGACGGGGAGCCCGGGCCGCCTGACGGCGCGCCCGGCGCGCGCGGCGAAGATCCGAAGCGTGCGCTGGTCGTACTCGGACAGCTCCCCGGCGCTCGCCATCAGCAGCACCCCGGCGATACCGGTCTCGGAGAAGATCGGGATGGCCGTTGTGACCTCGCCGTCCTTGCGGGTCGCGCACGGCGTGCGCCGCGCGAGGGCCGCGTCGGCCAGATGCTGCCAGGTGTCGTCGCCGTAGACGACGGGCGGAGCGCCGTCGTCGGAGAGGTAGAGCGTGGCCCAAATCGCATCCACCAGATCCGGGATGGCGTACGCGACCAGGTTCTCGGCCTGGGCCGGGGACGCGCACCTCCGCAGGCGCGAGAGAAGCGCCTCGAGGCCCTCGATCCGTCCCGCCGCCCTGGCGGATGCGAAGGTGGACATGGCGGAGATCATGTCAATCCGCACGGACGGATACATCACCCTGTTTGGGGATACGCGCCACCCAAATTGCGGTAATTCGTCGTCTTCTGCCGGCTGACTAGATGACGTAGTCGCCGACGAGCGCGCGGAACTCGCGAGTGCGCCTGTAGTCGCGCGGGCGCGTCCGCATGAAGAGAAGCATGGGAACGGCGACCGCAGTCGCGATCACCGCCAGCCCTCCCAATGTCCGGTGCCTGCCCATGGTGTGCTCCAGGTCGGGGGTTGCCACCCGTGTATCGACCACGATCCCCGCCTTCTGAAGCGTCTTGCTCAAGAACGCGCATGCAAGTGCCGAATTGCATGGGAGCAATGGGTCGGGCAATCCTTCTGCTCGCGGCCGCCGTCCTCGCGGTCGCAACACCTGCACCAGCATCCGCGCACCCGGTCGGCGTGCACGTCGCGCCCCTGCGCCAAGCCGCGACAACGGCGGTGCGGCCCCGGCCGCGGGCTCAGCGGCAGGACGATGCGTTCACGCTGGTCGAGGCGCAGAACGGTGCCGTCGTCCGCTCGAGGCCGAACGGGCCGATCGCCGGCCAGCTGCCGGGCCGGACGTCGCTCGGGACGACCACCTGGCTCTGGGCCGTCAGGACCTCGCCGGACGGGCGCTGGGCACAGGTCGTCCTTCCGTGGCGACCGAACGGCCGTACCGGATGGATCTCGCTGCGCGGACGCCGGACGGTCAAGAGCCGGATCTGGGTCGAGGCAGACGTCTCCCGCCGGCGGGTGAACCTCATGCGCGGCGGCCAGGTGATGCGCTCGTTCGTCGCCGCCGTCGGCACCGCCGCGTCGCCCACACCGGTCGGCCGGTTCAGCGTCACCGACCCGATCGCGACGGGCGACCCCGGCGGGCCGTTCGGCTGGTACGCGTTCGGGCTCTCCGGCCACCAGCCCAACCTTCCGGCAGGCTGGTCGGGCGGCGACCAGCTCGCGATCCACGGCACGAACGCCCCGTCGTCGCTCGGCACGGCCGCCTCCGCCGGCTGCCTGCGCGTCTCGTCGACCGCGCTGGGCACGCTCAAGCGCTACCTGCACCCGGGGACTCCGGTCATCATCGAGGCGTAGTCGCCCGCCGCGAGGTGGGTTACCCTTGCCTCACGGGACGTGGCGCAGCCTGGTAGCGCACCTGCTTTGGGAGCAGGGGGTCGCCAGTTCGAATCTGGCCGTCCCGATAGCCGTTTGCAGCGATCGTCATCGACCCGTGCGTTCGGACCTAGCGCCCGGCGCCGCGGAAGCTGGCGAGGAGGCTGACCGCCCAGTGCCGGTAGTCCTCGCGCGGTAGCACGGCCAGGGGGTCGACGTGACGCCGGCGCCTTGGTGGAGCCGGAGGCGGAGCCGATGGATGCGCGGCCGGCATGGTCGCAGTGGTGGGCGCCACGTCGGGGGTGCGGACAGCCTTCGACGTCAGATGCGCTTCGGGACCGGGCCGCGCGACCGGCCGGCGATCGCTGCCGACGACGAGCCGGACGCTCACGATCCGGCCCCGCGGCGCCCGCAGGATGCGGCCGAAGCCGTCCCACGGGACGGCGGCCAGCGGCTCGATCGACACGAGCGCACCGTGATGCGGCGCCGCGATAACCCAGCCGCCGCCGGCGTACAGCCCGACGTGGTGGACGAGCCCTGAGCGCGCGCCGAGGAACACCAGGTCGCCGGGCCGCAGGTCGGCCGGGTCGACCGGGACGGACATCGCCCAGAGGACATCCGCCGTCGGGCGACCGGGAAGCTGGTAGCCGGCCCGGGCGTAGGCATGGTCGACGAGGCCGGAGCAGTCGAACCCGCCCTCTGTGCGGCTCTCGCCGCCCCAGACGTACGGCCAGCCGACCTGGGCCAGGGCTGCCCGCACGATCACCGCGCGCGCTCCCGCGCGGTGGACAGCTTGCAGCGGCGGCGTGACAGGATGGATGACGGGGGCGGGCGGTTGCGGCGCGTGCCGGTGGTGCCTCCCCTGATGCGTGCCGTGGCGAGGGACGGTCGGACCCCGTCGCGGCCGGCGGCGGTGCGTCCGCGGCAGGTGCGCCTGCCGGTCGGGCAGCGTGCCGGTCGCGCCGCTCCCGCCGGACCCGCCAGGGTCGGGAGCAGGCGCAGGCGGGATATGCCCGAGATCGGCGTGGACCCGGCCAAGGACGATGTCGGTCCCGGCGGGAAGTCCGGCGTGCGCCGAGGTCAGGTGCAGCCGCAGGCCGGCGAGCGTGTCGCCGGCGCCGGTCGAGTCCTTGCGGGCGACGGGATCATCGACAACCGCGTAGCCCCAGCCCTTGACCCAGAGCTTCTTGCCCGGAACGAGCTCGATCGGGTCGCCGTTGAGGCGGACGTGGACGACGTGCGACACGGATCCGTCAGCGACTGCGCCGTCGGTCACCCCGAGCGACGCACGGGCGCGGACGACGTCGACCCGGAGGATCGCCGCCGAAGAGCTCGACGGAGCGAAGGACGACCGAGCCGGTCGCCCGCATCGCGTCGCCGGAGCCGCGCTCGGCCGAGGCCGTGACGTGGCCGATCCGAAGGAGCGAGCCGTCGTCGGGGAAGCCGTAGCCCTGCATCCGGATCGGGCTCTCCCACGCGAACACCGTCGGCGTACCGCTCCCCGCGGGGCCCGCCGGCGGCAGGATCGCAACGGCGGTCGCCGAGGCGCGCTCGACCGGCGGAGCGGTCGCACCGGCGGCGGGAGGAGCGAGCGAGCCGGCTCCCGCGGCAAGCACCGCCGACGCGCCGAGCGCTGCCTTCCAGATCCCGTGACCTCGCGTCTTCTCGCGGCTATCCCCTCCGATCCACACGGTACCGCAGCCCCTCCGAGACTGCATAGATACCCGGCCACATCGGCCACCATGCCCCACCCGGCGCGGCCGCCCGAATCGGCACCGGACGTGGGCGCGGACATCCCTCTTTTGGGGGATGACCGAGGCTGCGGAACTGGATAGCTTGCGGTTTCAGACGGTGCGTCCGCCGTCCGGCTCCAGGTTCGCAGCGGGACGGCGATGCGGTGGGTCCGCGTGGTGCTGTCCTTCGCGACGGTGCCTCGGCGTGGGCGCTTTCGATGACTGGGGGTGGTGCTCGTGCTGTGCCATGCTTCCGTAAGTCGTAGCCGGCAGCTCGTGCTCGGCATCGTGCTGTGCGGGGTCGCACTCGCCACGGTGCTTGCGACGAGCGGCGTTGCGATCGCAGCCACAACGCCTCCGAGGAAGGAGCTCCTGCGGGCGATCAACAGGGCTCGGGCCGCACACGGCATCAAGAGGGTCATGGGCTCCTCGGCACTTCGAGCTGCGGCGCTCCGCCACTCCGAGGACATGCTGGCGCGCAGCTACTTCGCGCACACCAGCCCGAGCGGCTCGACCATCACCTACCGCATCGAGCACTCCGGGTTCGTCTACGGCTACTCCTGGAGGGCAGGCGAGACGATCGCGTGGGGAAGCGGGTGGCATGCCACCGCGAGCGCCACGGTTGCGGCCTGGCTCAAGAGCCCGCCGCATCGCGTCATCCTGCTCTCCCGCGGCTTCCACTGGGTCGGGATCGGGCGGAACTGCGGCCGGTTCATCGGACATCCGGACGCCTGCGTCTGGACTGCCGACTTCGTCATGCGCCGGTAGCTCCGCGACGCACGTCCGCCGCGGCTTGACACGCGCAGAGCCGCCTGCGAAGGTCATCCTCCGGGCAAGGAGGCGACGAGATGCGGACAGGGTCGAGGACGGTCCCGCGTTGGGGGGCATGGACGGCGCGGCTCGCCCTCGCGCTCGGCGCGGCTATGGGCATGGCGGTGTCGGCCGGCTCCGCGCAGGCGGCGACGCCGATCACCCACGTGGTGATCATCTACCAGGAGAATCACAGCTTCGACAACGTGCTCGGCTACTGGTGCGCCGTCAACAAGCGCTGCAACGGCACCCGCCGCGGGCGGCTGCCGAACGGCTCGACGGTGCCACTCACCCAGCCGCCGGACATCGTTCCGAACGTGGTGCACACGAACGCCGCGCAGCGGACTGCCGTCGACGGCGGGCGGATGGACGGCTTCGCCAGGATCAGCGGCTGCGCGAAGGCGACGGGCTACGCCTGCTACTCGGAGTACCGACCGGGGCAGATCCCGAATCTGATCGCGCTCGCCGGCCGCTTCGCGGTCTCCGACCGGACGTTCGCGATGAACCCGGTGCCGAGCTTCGGGGCGCATGTGGAGCTCGTGGCCCAGACGCTGGACGGGTTCACCGGCGACAATCCCCACGTCGTCTCCGGAAACCCGATCGGGCCGGGCTGGGGTTGCGACAGCTTCATGGACGCGCCCTGGCGCGCCACGCCCACGTCCGGGATCGTGAATGTCCCCTCTTGCGTGCCCGCGAAGGACGGCTCGGGGCCGTACCGGCCATCGCCCGTGCCGTGGGTGCCGACGATCATGGACAGGCTGGCCGGCAACGGCCTGAGCTGGCTGCTCTACGCGGGCACCGGCGCGGGTGCGGAGCCCCACCAGCCGCGCGCGCCCGACATCTGGTCGATCTGCCCGCTGTTCGCCGACTGCCGCTACACGGCGCAGTGGAACCGCGTCGTCCCGCCGTCGCAGGTGCTGACCGACGCGGCGGCCGGCACGCTTCCGAACGTCTCCATCCTCCTGCCGTACGGCCCGGCGGGCGCCACCTCCCAACACAACTTCGAGTCGATGCGGCTGGGCGACAACTGGATCGGCCGGGCGGTGTCGGCGATCGAGAACGGGCCGGACTGGCGATCGACGGCGATCTTCATCACCTACGACGACTGCGGGTGCTTCTACGACCACGTCGCGCCGCCGGCTGGGCGGGGGATCCGCGTGCCGATGGTGATCGTCTCGCCCTACGCGCGCGCCGGCTTCACCGACTCGACGACCGCGACCTTCTCCAGCATGCTGGCCTACATCGAGCACACGTTCGGCCTCGCCGCGCTCGCCCCCGCGGACGCCAACGCCTACGACTTCCGAAACGCGTTCGACTACAGCCAAACCCCGCTGCCGCCGATTCCGCTCGGGCCGACACCGGTACCGCGGTCGGAGCTGCGCCGGATCGCCGCGCACCCCGCGGACGCCGACGACCCCACCTGACCACGCGCCTTCAACGAGGCCGGACACCAGCGGGAGTGTCGGCTCCAGGCACGGGGACCCGGCTCCGAACGGCCTACCTGAGGATGTTCACGGCGCGGGCTGCGACAAGTAGCACGGTGATCGCTGATCCTGCGGATTCGATCACCATCAGTGCCTTCGCCCAGCGGGTGAGTGGCATCGCGTCGGTCGGGCTGAACGCAATCGCGTTGGTGAACGAGACGTACATATAGTCGAACAGCCGCGGGTGCCAGCCTGGCTCGCCCAGTTGCGGGTTCTCCATCTGTGGGAACTGGAAGTCGGGCGGCGGCGGATCCGGCTCGCGGCGGCGGATCGGGCCGCCTCGATCGAGGCCCCAATACCAGAGGCCGAACGCGATCACGTTCGTAGTCCAGACCGTGACCCCCTTGAAGAGCAGCTCGCTGCCGTTCCGCTCTTGGCCGGTGACCACCGAGGCGATCAGTGCCAGCAGCGCGATGCCGTTGCCGAGGCTGACGAGCGCGACCAGTGTCAGCGCTACGGTCCGCCGGTGGCCGAGTTGCTCGAGCTGGTGGCGTGGCCGCGACCACGCCAGCGGGATCAGGAGCAGGAGCTCCGGGCCGGCCAAGGTCAGCCAGAACCACCACGGCAGGCGCCACAGCGTCCAGCCCTGCGCTTGGCTGACGGTCGCCAGGACAACCTGAAGGAGTACGACCAACGCCACGGCGGGCGCTGCTTCCCAGCGCGACTCGATCCCGGCCTCGCGTACGCCCGCCGATCCACCGCCGTCCTCATCTGGTTCACCGCCGGGCGGGTCCTCGCCGTCCATCGGGAACAGCATCGCACTCGACCACTAGGGCGGCGCAGCTTCCTCATCGGCGCAGCTTCCTCATGGCTCCCACAGATCGCCGGATCCTGGGCGACCCTTGGGTGGGCGGCACGTCCGGGCACGTCCGGGGGTAGCGTCGCCGCGGCGGTCGTGGAAAACCCGCATGCTGGTTAGGCACGTCCGCTGATGCGAGTGCGGCTGGCCAGCCGTATCGTGATCGTGTGCCCGCCGGTGGCACCCTCAGCATTCCGCCGCCGGGCGTGGAAGGTCGGTGGACTGAGAAATGGCACCTGATGCCCGCGCGCAAGCCAAGGAGCCGAGCCGGCGCCAGCTTTTCGCCCTCGCCGCGGTCCTTGCCGCGACCGCGTTGACTGGAGGTGCCGCAATCGCCGGGCTGACACGGACTCCGCCGGCGGCGCCGGCGGGCACGCCGACCGTCAACCAGCCAATCCCGCAAGCCACTCAGGCGCGGGTCGAACCGGGAGATTGAGATGCGTAACGTCTGGGCCACCGTTCTCTCGGTCTGGGCGCTGTTCGCCATGGTGGCCGTCCTCGCCTGGACACGCCAGCAGCCGGTCGCGCCACAGCAGCCCGTCCCCCAGGCCGTTGTTGTCAAGGGTAAGAACGGCAAGAGCAGCCTTGTTGTCGTTCCGAGCGGAACCGCGACCCATGCCACAACCCGCACGTCTCCCGTGGCGGCCGGATGATGGCGGTCGCCGCGTCGGGAATGCCGGTGGCGTGGATCGTCGCGCGCGCAGCCGGGTTGGTCGCGTTCGGTCTGCTCACGATCTCGGTCTCGCTCGGTCTGGCCCTGAGCACGCGCGTCCTCGGCAACCGCAGGGGGAAGATGCTGATGGCCTGGCACCAGACCCTGATGTGGACGGCGCTCTCGATGCTCGTCCTCCACGCCGCGGCGCTCCTGCTCGACCCGACCCTGCATTTCGGGCTCCCCGCCGTGCTTCTGCCCGGGGCAGCCCCGTGGCGTCCGGTCAGCGTCGCGGCCGGGATCCTCGCTGGATGGTTCATGCTCACCCTCGCGGCCTCGTTCCACGTCCGGCGCCGGATCGGACAACGCCGCTGGCGGCTCCTTCACTACGCGAGTTTCGCGGCGTTCTTTCTCGGTCTGGGCCACGCGTTGACGACCGGCACCGACCTCACCGGAACGCGAGGCATGATCTTCGGCGCAGCGGCGGCGGCGCCCGTCCTTTGGCTCACGTTCGCGCGGATACTGATGCCGAGAGCTCCGGCGCGGCGGCCCGCCCCGCCACCGCCGCCCGTTCGCCCGGCACGGCCCGCGCGAGATGAGGCCGAATCCGAGCCCAGGCACCGCGAACCCGAACCGGTGGCGACCTGATGGCCGCCCGGCTCGAGCAGGAACCGTTCCGCGCGATGGGCACCATGTGCAGCGTCGCCGTCACCGTCGTCGACCCGGATGTTGGCCGGGCCCGCCGGGCGCTCTCGGCCGCGCGTGCCGAGGTCGCCGCCTGTGAGCGAGCGCTTTCGCGATTCATGCCCGAGAGCGAGCTGTCGCGCCTGAACGCGTCGGCCGGGGAGTGGGCCGTCGCCGGCCCGCGGCTTCGCGGTGCGCTCGAGGCGGCGCTCCGCGCCCGGCGCGAGACCGGGGGGCTGTTCGATCCGACGATCCTGCCGGCCCTCGCCGCGGCGGGCTACGACCGCTCGTACGACCAGATCTCCGAGCGGCCGGCCCAGGTGCCTGCGGGCTGGCGGGCGGCGGCGCGCATCGAGCTCGACCCGGCCGGAGGACGCGCGCGCATCGAGCGCGGCGCCGCTGCGGATCTCGGCGGGATCGGCAAGGGGTATTCCGCCGTCCGTGCGCTCGAGGCGATGCGGGCCGCGTGGCCCACCGTGACCGGCGGCCTCGTCGATCTCGGCGGCGACGTCGCCGTCTGGGGAGCCACGCCCGAGGGCGGCCCATGGCGACTCGCGATCGCTGACCCTCGCCGCCGCGGCGCACGGCTCGGCACTGTCGACGTCGACGTCGAGGTCGGCGGCGTGGCGACATCGGGGCGCGATGCCCGCCGGTTCGGCCCGGGACGGCGCTTGCACCACCTGATCGACCCCGCGACCGGGGCTCCCGCGAGTGCGGGCCCGCTGGCGGCGACGGTCGTCGCCCGCGACGTGGTCGAGGCCGAGGCGCATGCCACAGCCCTGGCCATCATCCCGCGCATGGCGGCAGCGGCGTACCTCGCGGCGAGGCCGGACCTCGGAGTGCTGCTCGTCCCCGACGTTGGCGAGCCAGAGGTGATTGGCCACCTGCGCTACGCCGCCGAGATCCCCGGCCGGCGGGTGAACATCCGAGTGCGAGTTGGAGGAATGTGATGACACCGAGATCCGCCACCCAGCCACGCGGCCGGCGTGTCCGCCCGCGTCGCGTCACCGCCATTCTTGTGCTCGGAGCCGCAGCGACGCTCTCCGCCGGCTGCGCCGGAAGTGGTGGAGGCGGGACGGGTAGCGGCACGCAGTCGGCCACTGGGTTCATCGAGCAAGTCACGACCGAGTTCTCGCGCGGCCAGTCCGGGCGGCTTTGGGACCAGCTGTATCCGGCCGACCAGGCGCTCGTGAGCAGGGCCCGGTACGTGCAGTGCGAGGGGAACGAGGGCTTCGGCCTGAAGTCGGTTAAGGTGCTCGACTCGTTCCCGGAGCCGGTCGACGTGAACGGTATCTCGGAGCACTCCGAGGCGGTGACCGTGCAGGTCACGTCCGACGACGGCAAGACGACGGCGACCGTCCACGCCATCTCCTCCGGAGGCGGGTGGCGGTGGATCCTGTCGCCGGCTCAACGGGCGGCATACAAGAGCGGGAAATGTCCGTAGAGCCCGTCATCGTGGTCGGAAACGGGGTCGCGGGGTACGCCTGCGCGTCCACGCTCGCCCTGCAGGGAATACCGGTGACGATGATCGGCCCGGGACTCCCCCACGACCGGCCGCCGCTCTCCAAACGCGCCCTTCTCACAGGCCGGCTGCCGCTGCTCGCCGACGCGGACGGCCTGGCTGCCAAGGGCATCAAGCACATCGACGGACTCGTGTCCGAGGTCGAGTTGGCGTCGCGGCGTCTGACAGTGACGCCCTCGAACGGCGGCGATCCGATTGCGCTCGCGGCGCCGAAGCTCGTGTGGGCGACTGGCCTGCGGTACCCGAAGCCGCCCGTCCCCGGGCTTGAGCGCGCCGAGGAGAATACGAACGCGAAAGGTCTCGCGTCGCTCGTCCACCGTCTGGAGCGGCCCGGCCGGGAGGTCGTCGTGGTCGGTGCAGGACTGATCGGCACCGAGACCGCCGCGACGCTCGCGGCGAGCCATCGGGTCACCCTGCTCGACATGGTCGATCGGCCGCTTGCCCGGTTCCTCCCGCTGGTGTCCGACGCAGCAGCGGCGACGCTGGCCGAGATCGGCGTGCGGTTTCTCGGCGGCTGCGCGATCGACGCCGTCTCGTTCGACGAACTGCGGGCCGTCGTTCACACGTCCACCCATTCCGACATCCCGTGCGACGTGGTCATCTCCGCTGCAGGGTTCCGTTCCAGCCTCCCGCCGGAGCTCGTGGACGAGCGCCCGCAGCCGCTCGCCATGGCCGCCGACGAGCACCTGGCGGTGATCGGTCACGACGACCTGTGGGCGTGCGGTGACTGCGTCTCGTTCCCGCACCCGCGCTGGGGACGGATCGCGATCCCGCACTGGGACAACGCGCTTCGCAGCGGCCGTCATGTGGCCGATGCGATCGCCGGATCGCTGGAGCCCTACGTGCGCGACCCGTACTTCTTCAGCGACATCGGGCCCCGGCGCATCCAGCAGGTCGGGCTCGCCGACGCCGCGGTCGAGTGGGACGACGCGGACGGCCTCGTCATCGGGCGCGACGTAGCCGGAGATCCTGCTTGCGTCCTGCTCATGAATGCCCCGGCGCGCCTGCTCGAGGCTCGCGCGCTCATTGGATCAGTCCGTCAACCGGCGTTGTGAAGGAGGAACACCATGCTCGTACACCTCACAGTGGATCCCGACATCTGCATCGGCTCCGCCGAGTGCGTCGCTCTCGACCCCGAGGCGATCGAGCTCGACGACCAGGGCTGCGCGCGACCGCTGCTCTCGGAGATGGACGATGCCCGCGCCCGCCTGCTCTGTGAGGCGTGCCCGGTCGGTGCACTCGCGTTCGCCCTCCAGCCGGCCGTCGCGAACCCGGTCTGAGCCCGCACTTCAGAGGGCTGAGCACGTCGTCGACGACGTGCCGCGTGGTTCGCTCGAACTCGGCGATAGCGCGGAGGCTCCCTGCCCAATGGCGAGCTGGGGCGGCAAATGACGTCGCATGACGCCGAGGGCCACTTCGAATCCGGCCGTCCCGACGGCGAAGCCCACCCCCGTCGGCACCGCGCCCAGCACCACGGCTCCGACGAGGGTGAACATCGAGATTCGGACGGCTCGGCTCAGCAGCCGTGGTTGTGTGACACCCGCGGGTCGATTGCGATCGATGCGTCGATCCGGAACAGGAACGGCGGCGGGCTCGCCACCGGCTTGTACCCGATTCCGCAGATGCCGTTGTGGTTGATCGAGTCGAGGTCGCCCGCAACGGACACGCCGGCCTGGTAGCCGCCGTGGCCGGGGCTTGCCGGTCGTGTTGTTGACCGCGGAGTTCCTGATCGTGTTGTGCGAGACGACGTTCCTGGTCGGCGTCGCCACCGAGACGCAGTTGGAGTCGAGGTTCGCGAGGAACACGCCGACGTCGTTGCCCCGGAGCGTGTTGTGGTTGATCCTCACGCCAACGGAAGCCGGCCTGCTGAAGCAGGCGCCGCCGACCACGAGGATGCCGCCGGACGACGCCCCGTTGGCGCCGGTGTAGGAGTTGCCGGTGACCGTGTTGTGCGTCACCGTGGCAGTCGCCCCGAACCCGACCTCGATCCCGTTCTGGGCGATGTAGTCGACCGGGCCCTCGCCGTTCACGACGTTGTGATTGATCGCAACGCGATGGCCGGCGCTCGTATCGGTGATCCCGTTCTTCTGGTAGTTCCAGACATGGTTGTGGGTGATCGAGCCGGCCGCGCCCGGGTCGTCCACCGCGAAGTAGATGGCGTTTCCGTGCTGGGTGCCGTTGAGCGGCGTCTCACCGATGTCGTGCACCGAGGAGTGGTTGATGCCGACGGTGCCGCCGTCGTTCACGATCCCGAAGTAGTTCGCGCCGAAGACGTCGGCGTGGCTGACCGTCCCGGTATGGCCGGGGCCGTAGTAGACGCCGATGTTGCAGCCGGTGGCGTCGACCGTCCCGGACACCGTGCCCGGCGGGTTGATCATGCGCGCCGTGAGATTGATGGTGTCCCGCACGAAGCCGGTCGGGGTGCACGCGGCGACTCCCGCCGACGCAACCGGAGCACCTGTCGCAATCAGCGCGGCGAGCGTGAGCACAAGGACGGCGACCACGCCGGCCGGCCGTCGCCTCCCACTGACTCGAGCTGCTGCCCTCCCGCTCTCGACACGGGCACTGCGGGTCCATTCGCGCACGATCAACCTCCCTGATCGACGGAGACACGTGCCCAGGTGGTTCGCGCCGCCCTAGTGGCGATCCGCCCGGGATTTCCCGAAACCTACCAGGCCCGTGCGGACGGCGTGAAGACGCCGAATGCGACCGAGAGCCGAGTTCCGGCTCGCAGCGCCGCGGTGACGATCCGTGCCCGGATGGAAGGCGCGGTCGAGCACGCGCGAGAAAGTGGCGATTGACCCGTAGGTGTGGCACAGTCTCGGTGCGCTTCAGAAGGGAGGCGCGCATGACGGGCGCCAAGGACATCGCGGTCGCGAGCCGCTTCAAATCGCGCGAAGAAGCAGCGTGGAACCAGGCGCTGCTGGAGCGCTTCTTGGACGGGGCGCCGCTCGGCATCATCGTGCTTGACCACGACTTGCGGTTTCTGCGAGTGAACTCGCGTGCCGCGGCGATGCTCGGGATCGCCGAGAACGCACTCCGCGGCGATCGCTTCAAGGACGCGCTGCCGGCGATGTTCGACGAGCTGGAAGCGATCTTGACTGACGTGGTCGTTGGCGGCACGGGGCGGCTGGGGGTCGAGACGTCCGCGCCGACGCTCCGCTCGCGCGACCAGCCGCGCCGCTACCTGGGGAGTTACTACCCGCTGAAGGAACCGGACGGCACGGTGATCGGGGTCGGCTGCATGTTCACGGATATCACCGAGCAACGCGCGGCCGAGCACGCACTTGCAGACAGCGAGGCGCAGCGAGACGCAATCCTCTCCGAGATGCTGCGCGCCGAGGAGGCGGAGCGTTCACGGCTCGCGCTCGGTCTTCACGACGACACGATCCAGGTGTTGTGCGCGCTTCTCCTGCTCTTGGACCAGACGATCCCGCTGGCGCTTCGACACGACCAGACCGAGATCGGCTTGCGGCTCAAAGGGGCGCGCGAAGTGCTCGCCGGCGCCACCGAACGCGCCCGCCGGCTGATGTTCGAGTTACACCCGTCAGTGCTTCACCAGCGCGGCCTGAACGCTGCGGTGAACGCGCTCGCCGACGACATAGCGCGGCAGATCAACGCGACGTCGACGATCGACATCCCTGACACGCGCTACTCCTGGGAGCTCGAAGAACTCACGTACCGCGTCGTGGCCGAGGGGCTCGCCAACGTTCGCAAGCACTCCCGAGCCAAACACTTCAGCGTCCAACTCTCCGAACACGCGCAGGGGCTGCAAGGCGTCGTCCGAGACGACGGGCGCGGATTCCCCATCGCACCCGCGAGAACCCCCCTGTCCCATCCGCTTCACCTCGGCCTGCACTCGATGACCGAACGGATACGACTCGCCGGAGGCGACCTCGTCCTCACGTCCCACATCGGATCCGGCACCACGATCGAATTTCACATCCCGCTCGACGAGCGCGCCGAAGGCTGGCACACCCCCGCGCCGCGCTGACCGAGGCACTCGCGTGCCTGAGGCGACGATCGCTACGCCGTCGAGCTGAAGATCACCGGCTCACTGGGGCATTCGGAGACCGCATCAGCCGCCACACCACACCGGGCGACCTGCGCCAGCCAACGCTTTTTGCAATCCGGATCGTCTCCGCCCCTGCGATCGCCGCACCCACAAGGCCGATCACGATCTGAGCTCCCCAGATCACCGCCCGCAGGCGATCGGCCTCGTCACCAGATGCGGATACGAGCCAGATCGTGACCTGAGCGATTGGCAGCCACGACGCCACGACGAGCGCGACGCCGATGCGAATCCGGAGCCCGTGGCCGCGGTGGCCGGTATCCGGTGTGGCGACTCGCTCCGCACCCAACCTTCACATCGCCAGCGCTTTGGCTTTCAGGGCGTCGTACTCGGCCTGGGTGATCGCGCCGCGGTCGAGCAGCTGCTTCGCCTTCTCGATGTCCGCCGCAGCGCCGGACGGTGCCGCCGAACGGATCCGATCGTCAAGCTGCTGCTGCGCGGCCTGCTGCTGCTTCACGCTGCGTTCCGCCATGCCGTCGTGGTTGGCGATCAGGTACACGAACACGCCCAAGTAGGGCAGCACGATCACGAAGATCATCCACAGCACCTTGGCGCCGCCGCCGAGATCGTGCCGTCGAAAGAGGTCGGAGAAGATGGTGATCAGAAGCCAGAACCAGATGATCCAGGCAAAGAACACCGCCATCGTCCAAAGCACCGACACAAACGGTGGGTAGTCCGAGAGGAGTGACACGGGATGACCTCCTTTTTCGCCGGCGACCGAGCAGGCTGATTCGAGAACTCGGAGGTAACCGTAGTCCGCGGACCGGTCGGCGCACCGAGGTTGCTATGCGGCCTGTCGCCAGCGGGCGAGGGTGACGGGCGTCGCGGTGCCGAGGAGGACGAGGCGGCCGTCGATGCTGATCGGCACGGGATCGCCGGCGGTGAGCGAGACCGTGACGACGTCGTGGTCGATCGTCACGCGGAGTCTCGACCCGCGGTAGCAGAGGGGGAAGCTGAGCCGGTGCCAGCCGGCGGGGAGCCTCGGCGCGAGGTGAAGCGCGTCGTCGGCCGGGTAGACGCCGCCGCAGCCGATGACGACCGCCTGCCAGATGCCTCCGTGGGTTGCCAGGTGAAGGCCCTCGTCGGTGTTCTGGTGGGTGTCCTGGAGGTCGATGCGGGTGGCTGCGTGCAAGTAGTGGTCGGCGTCGCCGTTGAGGCCGGCGCGGCGCGCGACGAGCGAGTGCATCGCCTCTGACAGCGAGGACAGATGGTGGGTGAGCGGCTCGTAGAGCGCGTAGTGCACGCGGAGCGTGGCGGCGTCGTAGGTCTCGGGGTGCATGGCGAACAGCATCAGGACGTCGGCCTGCTTGATCTGGCGAAGCGGCTCGTCGGGCTTCGGCCGGTGATCGGGATCGGGCAGAGGGAGCGAGGAGAAGCCGTCGGATTCGTCGATCAGCCCGTCGGGCGTGCGAGGGATGACCAGCCCGTCTGCGACCGCCAGCAGGCGAGCGTGCTCGCCGTCGGACAGCCCGACCAGGCCGCGGTCGGCGAGGTGCAGGGCCAGCCGGATCGTCGCCGCGGCCATCATGTTCTGGTAAGCGCTGTTCGAGACGTCCTCGTGCAGCTCGTCGGGGCTGATCACGTGGCGGATCTCCCAGCCCCGGTCGCTCTTGGTGGCGCGGCTGGTGTAGAAGCGCGCGATCGAGAGGATCATCGGCGCCGCTTCGGCGAGCAGCTGCTCGTCGCCCGCGGCGCGATGGTGGTAGGCACACGCCCAGGCGACGTCCGCGCCGAGATGGATCTCGCGCGTGCCGCACCACACCGGCAGCGGCCGGCCATCGGGCCCGGGCAGGGTGCGCGGCGTCGTCTCAATCCCGGTGTCGGCGGACTCCCACGGATACCACGCGCCGGCGTAGCCC
Source organism: uncultured Actinomycetes bacterium (assembly GCA_963809325.1). Taxonomy (GTDB): domain Bacteria; phylum Actinomycetota; class Thermoleophilia; order Gaiellales; family JAICJC01; genus JAICJC01. The sequence continues at coordinate 485,757 of CAWEIZ010000008.1, read as the reverse complement.
TCCGCGGCGGCACGGGCTTCGGCCGCGGCGAGGCGGCGGGTTCGGTAGTGCAGCAGGTGCCGCGCGGCGCTGGGCATGGCGAGCGAGTAGAAGGGAAGCAGGAAGACCTCGTTGTCCCAGAACACGTGCCCCTTGTAGCCGGGGCCGCTGAGGCCCTTCGCAGCGATCGACGCGTCGACTCCCGGGGGCGGGCAGACGGCGATCATCTGCATGGCGGCGTAGCGGACGCCGAGCTGCGCCTCCGGGTCGCCGTCGATCTCGACGTCGGCGGTCTGCCACGCCTCCGCCCACGCGGCCCGATGCTCAGAGAGGACGCCGTCGAACCCGAGCCGGCGCGCCTCCGTCGCGAGCCGAATGGCCGCGGCCGCCGGATCGCTCGTCTCCTTCGACGAGAAGACGGCGGCGTGCACGGTCAGGCTGAGCCCGCGGCGGGGCGTCACCCTGGCTGCGACGTGGAAGCCGGCGCTGGACGAGTCGCTGCCGGCGGGTGCGGGGATGTGCTGCGTCCCGAGGCAGGCGGTGGCGCTGATCGCCGCCTCCATCCGCACCCCATGGCTCGTGGTGGCCGAGAGGACGGCGGTTCCGGCGACCGTCGCCGGGGTGACACCGTGACCGACCGGCAGGAGCGGATGCGGCCCGCACGCCGTGGCGCCGACCCACACAGCGACGTCCGCGGCGGCATCCGTCTCGATGACGAGAGCCCGCGTCGCGAGATGCCGCCGAGCGAGGCTCGTCGCCCACGTCGAGCTGAGCGTCACCCGCAGGCCGTGGGGAGACTCGAACACGGCGCGGCGGTACACCGTCTGGGCGCGCAGGTCGAGGCGACGACCATGATCGACCAACCGGAAGCCGGAGAGCGCCTCGCCGTCGATGAGGATCCGGGCAGTGGTGACGTCGGGGCCGATCACGAGATCCTCGCTGCCGGTCGGACCCTCGTCGTATACGCCGGCCATGAACAGCGCGGGCGTCGACTCGGCGGAGCCTTCGTCCCGGCTTGCGCGGATGCCGAGGAAGCCGTTGGTCAGCGAAAGACGCTCTCCTCGCTGCGCTCACGGGAGGCGTCGTACCCGTGGTGCTCGAGCGACCACCCGTCGGCACTCGGGATCGTGACGATGCCGGTGGACGGTGGGTCGGAGTGCGCGTGAGCGGTCATCCACGCCCTGTGATCGGCCGGCCTCAACCAACCTTGCAGCGCACCTCGACCCGCCGCCCCCGCGAGCCCTGCCCCTGCTACGCGACTTGCGCTTCGTTCGCGACGGTCTGCTGCGCCATGGCAGCGGCGACCCGAGCGAGCGTCTCGATCGAGAACCGCTCGCGGAGCGGCTCCAACGCATCCCGAACCGCGTCGTCCTCCATGCGGCGGCACTCGGACTCGACCCGCTCCTGGAGGTATGCCCACAGCTCGTCGGTGTCCTGCGTCGTCGACATCGCCTTGGCGAGCAGCGGCACGACGTGCTCCACGAGCGGGTCGCGCCTGGCCTGGTTCTGGGTCTCCTCTGTCATCGTCCTTCTCCTTCTCCGGAAGCGTCCGACCTTCACCTGGGCTTCGTCTGCCACATCCCCTCCTTGCTGCGAACGCCGACCGTGCCCTGCTGCCATTGGACACGCGGCCCGCGGGTGCGTCAAGCGGTGGGCTCCCAGGATGTGTCAGCCGTGCGAACGCCGCCGCGCCCCGTCACCAGGTGGGAAGGACGACGGCTGCTGCGAGCCCAGGTGCAGTTCCGACGGTCGATCTGGCGGACGAGACGCGGCGCGCACGGCTCCGGTGTCGGCAGAGTGGAGCCGAGCGAGCTTGACACGTTACAGCAGCGCGGCGGACTCCTCAAGCACGAGGGCTCGCCGCCCAGCCCGCGACCACGACTTCGGGCGAGTAGCACGCGACGAAGGCGTCGATGTCGTGCGCGTTGTACGCCTCGAGCTGCCTGTCGACTGGCCCCGGCCCGGCCATGCGCCGAGTCTACGCTCATTCCCCCTCGGTGAGCTGGTCACGCCGCCCGGCTTAGCCGGAGCGGCGTCCTGCCCTCGTCCAGAGTGCGCCGGCACGCTGAGGCGAATGCGTCGAGCCCGACCGTCACGCGGCCGACGAGCGACCCGTGGACGCCCTCCTCCCAGAAGTGGCGCAGGTCGACCTCGCCGTACATGAAGGCGAGCTCGTGGACCGCACCCGACCCTCCGCTCAGCCGGTCCTCAGCCATGCACGCGAACTCGTTCGGGCCCGCGTAGAAGAACATGACATCGCCCGGGTGCGGGCGCATCGTCCGGTTCTCGATCGGAGGCGGCTCGGGGAAGGGCGGCAGGAAGCAGAAGACCTCGTGGCCGTCGAAGCACGCGTGTGCGGTCTCTGTCTCGAGCGGTGTGACAAGCGAGTCGTAGATGGCGCGCGAGACCTGTGGCGCCGCCTGGGCGAGCAGAGCGACCTCCGCCTCGACGCCCATCGCAGGCAACTCGACGCGGAGCCTCACGCCCGATCCCACATGTTCGTCGGCAAGGCGTTCAGCACCTCCGCGCCGTCGCTCGTCACCGCGATCATCTGCTCGATGATCACGGCGCCCTCGCCGGGTACGGTGATCCCCGGCTCGATGCAGAGCACCATCCCCTCACGCAGCGGCATCTCGGGGTGCTCCTTGGCATTCGGCGGCTCGTGCTGGCCGGCGCCGTTTCCGTGTGGCATGAAGGCGTCCCACCAATTGTCGCCGTAGCCCGACTCGGCCACCGACGCCGCCGCGGCATCCCGGATCGCTCCGACCGTCACGCCGGGCCGGATGGCCGCGATCGCATTGCCGACCGCGGCCTCCACCGCCTCGAGGCGTCGCCGCTGCTCGGGTGAGGGCTTGCCCACGACCACCGTCCGGCACATGTCGCCGTGGTAGCCGTGCAGACGGGCACCGCAGTCGAGGACCGCGACCTCTCCCTCGGCGAGCCGCCTCTCGCCCGGCAGGAACGTGCCAAGGGCGGTCCGTGCGCCGCTCCCCATCTCGGTGACGAACGACGGCTCGGCCCCCGCCGCTCGAATCACCGCCTCGGCTGCGGCAGCTACCGCCGTCTCTGTCGCTCCGTCCTCGATCACGGCCAGGCCCGCACGCATCGCGTCGTCGCTGATCCGCGAGGCTGCACGCATGAGGTCGAGCTCCGCGGCGCTCTTCACGATCCGCAGGTCGGCGGTCAGATCCGAGGCGTCGCTGAACGTCGCCGACGGGATGCGCTCACGCAGGGCCAGGTAGGTGGGCGCCGGGAAGACCGGGAACCCGGCGATTCCGACGGTGGTGACCTGGCCGTCCGCGGCGGAGACGATGTCCGCGAGGGCGCGACCCATGTCCCGGGCGTATCGCATGTCATCCGCGAACGCCTCCGCCTGCGCACGCTCGAGGTCCCAGATCGCGTCGGTCAGAAGCGTGGTCGGTCCGGATGCGGGAATGAAGAGCGCCGCCTGCTCCTCCTCGACGCAGTACCAGCGCGCCAGATAGCGGAGATCGGCCGGGTGGTAGTCGCGATGCGCCCCGTACGCAATCAGCCCGTCCAGCCCCCGCTCGACGAGCCTGGCGCGGACGCGGTCGATGCGCGCCGCGTACTCCGAGTCGGATATCGGTGTGGCGCTCACTCGGGCGGGATCTCCTTGTAGGCGAGGTCGACGTTGACGCCGCGGCCGCGCTGGACGGCGCGAATCACGTAGTAGAGCGGGAGCCCGACCAGGAAGATCCCGATCGCGTACGTCAGGTTGCGCGGGTTCGCGTCGATGCTCGTGCCCGAGTTGACGTCCTCGAGCAGCGCCCACTCGATCAACGCGAGCAGCGGGAGCGCGACGAGGCCGATGAGCGTGATCGTCGGGATGCCGAAGGAGCGGCCGGCCGCCGGCGACGATCGCCATGCCTCCGCCTTCGTGTACGGGAAGAGCACTCCAGCGATTGCGACGACGATCATCGACGCCGTGATGCCGACCGTGCCCGAGAGGACCGACAGCTTCCCGTATGCGTAGAAGGCCGACGTCACGACTCCGAGCGCGAAGATCAGGATGAGCGCGGTCACGGGCGAGTGGTAGCGCTCGCTGACCTCCGCGAGCTTCGCAGGCGCGAGCCGATCGAGCGACCACGCGAGCATGCTCCGGGTGACGAGGACGGTGTACGGCGCGATCCAGACGTACGACCACAGCAGGAACCCCACCAGGATGAGGAACGCGACGACGACGTTCCCGACGGCATACCCGGAGACCTCCCCGAACGTCGGCGTGGTCGACAGGTTGTACGTCGCGGGGTCCGCGTTCCCGAGGTTGGCCCAGAACGTGTTTCCGAAGAGGTGCAGCATCGCCCAGGTGGCCGCCATCGTCCACGCGCCCGCCCACGCCAGCGCACCCATGATGCCTGCGACCTGCGTGCGGTCGGCGCGCTTGACCTCGCCGCCCATGTACGTGGAGTAGATCGCCGAGTTGAAGGCCAACCACGGCCAGATCGCCGCATAGACCGTCTGCCGCCACGAGAAATCGGCCGATGTGGATCCGCGCGCGAGGTCCGACATCGGCTTGCCGCCGAGGTTCGTGATCTGCTGGTCGAGGTGGCCGAGCGCGGTACCACGTGACACGAGGAACGCCCAGATGATCACGAACGCGAGCGCGGCCGATGCGATCAGGAAGTTGACCGCCTGGATGCGGAAATACAGCCGCAGCCCGCCAAAGATGAAGATCAGGGTGAAGACCGCGATGACCGTGACGGCCATGACGAACTTCCCTGTGTCGCGGGCGAACCAGTTTCCGGCGTCGGCGATCCGGGTGCTGCTCTCGTACGCACCGAGCACGCGCAGAAGCGGCGCGACGCCGTACACGCCGAGGAAGACGCCTGAGACGCCGATGTAGAACGTGCCCCACACGCAGTAGGAGAAGTTGGACATGAACGCGATCGCCGGGTGCACGATCCTCGAGACGAAGACGTAGTCACCTCCCGAGCGTGGATACGCGGCGGAGAGCTTGGCGTAGACGAGGCTGACAGGCACCGCCGCCACGAGCGCGATCAGCGTCGCGAGATAGATGTTCGCGCCCGGATAGAACGGCGGGATGAGCAGGAGCGAGAAGATCACGCCGATGACGACGTTCTGCATGTTCACGTTGAAGGCCAGGACGTCCCGGAGCGACGCCTCCCGAACGAGGCCGGTGGCGCTTCGACTGAACACCCTGGGACCGCCGCCCGCCTGCTGCTCGAACTCGCCAACGCTCATCGTGACCCCCCTTGGTCCGGTTCACTGATCCCGTGCCCACGACCCCGCGTACGTGCGCCCTCTGAGTCCGCGCGGCCGGGCCGCGCCGTGTCCTCCTCACGCAGCTCCCACTCGTAGCCGAGCTTCGCCATCTCGAGGACGATCGACGTCTCGGTGCTCGTGATCCCGCCGACCGTCGGCAGCTCGCTCTCGAGGAACTGCAGCATCTCGCCCTGAGACAGGAACACCGCCTCGCAGATGACGTCGTACGCGCCGGTGCATGCGCCGACGTAGCGCACGGCGTGGAAGCCGGCGAGCTCCTCGGCCACCCTGCGGAACGCGCCTGGCTGGCACCGGACCCCGATCCAGGCATTCAGCCGATAGCCGAGCGTCGTCTGGTCGACGATCGGGAGGATGCGGACCGTCCCTGCCTCGACGAGCCTGGCCAGCCGGTTTCGCGCCGTGCCCTCGCTGACGCCGAGCCGGCCCGCCAGCTCGGCGTAGCTCATCCGCCCATCGAGCTTGAGCGAGGCCACCAGCTGTCGATCGAGGGCGTCCAGCGACATCCGCAGCGATCCTACGGGATCTCCGCGGAATCTGCAACGTGCTGAGATCTACGACTCTGGTTACCTCCATCTGGTGGGGATTCCTATGCGGAATCCCCACCAAAAAGGAGCCGAACCTACTCCGTCTCGGCGAGCGGCTGCCCGGCCGGAGCCCCCTCGTGCTCGCCCGAGAACTGCGGCCCCGGGTTGAGCAGGAACGCGCCGAGCGCGGCCGCGGCGACAGCGAACAGGGCGCCGAGCAGGAACGCGGCGTGGTAGCCGCCGGTGAGCGCCGTCAGCGCGCCGTCACCCGAGGCCCGCAGGCTGTCCGTGCGCGACTGGGCCAGGCTGGCCAGGACGGCGAGCCCGACCGCTCCGCCCATCATGAACGACGTGTTCACGACGCCCGAGGCGAGGCCGGCCTCGCTGGGGTCGACGTCACTCATCGCCGCGAGCAGCACCGGGTTGAACGCCGTCCCGGCCCCGAATCCGAGCAGGATCATGCTCGGCAGCACGTCCGAGACGAAGTTGCCGTCGACCGGCGCGCGCACGAAGAGCGCCATCCCTGCGGCGGCCACGAGCAGGCCGACAGCGAGCGGCGGCTTGATCCCGAAGCGCATGACGAGCTTGGCGGAGAGGCCGAGCGAGAAGGCGCCCATGATCAGGTTGGCGGGCAGGAACGCCAGGCCCACCTCGAGCGGCGTGTAGCCCAGAACGAGCTGCATGTAGAGGGCCGACAGGAAGAACCAGGCGAACATCGACGCCGCCCACAGGATGCCGACGACGTTCGCGGTGGCCAGGTTCCGAAGCCGGAAGAGCCGGAGCGGCATGAGCGGCGACTCGACGCGCGCCTCGATGCCGAGGAACACCCCGAGGAGCACCGCCGACGTGGCCAGCAGGCCGAGCGTCTGGGCCGATGTCCAGCCCGCCTGGTTGCCGTTCACGATCGCGTAGACCGCGAGCATCAGCGAGCCGGTCACCGTGATCGCGCCGGCGACGTCGAGCTTGACGCCCGCGCCCTCCATGCGAGCCGCGGGAAGCAGCCGGAGCGACAGGGCGACGACGACGAGGCCGATCGGGAAGTTGACGAGGAAGATCCAGTGCCAGTCGAGCGAGTCCGTGAGGATGCCGCCCAGCGTGACCCCGATGCTGCCGCCGCCCGCGGCGACGAAGCCGAAGACACCCATGGCCTTGGCGCGGTCGGCGGGCTCGGTGAAGAGGGTCATCATGAGCGAGAGCGACACCGCCGACGCGATCGCGCCGCCGACGCCCTGCACCGCGCGCGCTCCGAGCAGGAGCTCCTGGCTCGTCGAGACCCCGCAGGCGAGCGACGCGAGCGTGAAGAGCGAGATCCCGGTGAGGAACAGCCGCCGGTGGCCGAAGAGGTCGCCGAGGCGCCCGCCGAGGAGCAGGCAGCCGCCGTAGGTGAGCAGGTAGGCGTTCACGACCCAGGCGAGCGACGTCTGCGAGAAGCCGAGGTCCTTCCGGATCGACGGCAGCGCGACGTTCACGATGGTCGCGTCGAGCACGATCATGAGGCTCGCGAGACACAGGACGTAGAGGGCGTACCAGCGGGTGCGGTCGTTCATCGTCACGAAGAATCAGTCCTTTCGAGGTCGTTCTCGAAGGGGTAGACGGGGGCGAGTGCCGGAACTCATCGATTCACCGGCGATGAGTTCCCGGCCGCCGCGACGTCCAACCTCACAGATGCCGTCCGCGCGGCCGACCACCGTCGTCTTTGCAGTCGCCGGGCCCGTGGCCCGTGCCGACCTGCCCGCGATCTGCGGGGACGTCGTCGCGGTGCTCGAGGCGACGGGCGCGGATGTCGCGCTGTGCGACGTCGGAGCGCTTCCGGCCGATGCCGCCGCCGTCGATGCGCTCGCCCGGATCCAGCTCGCCGCGCAGCGCACGGGGCGGCGGGTCGTGCTGCGCCATGTGGCCGACGACCTGCGCGACCTGCTGGCCTTCGTCGGGCTGGCCGGCGTGCTACGGATCGAGCCGGGGGGGCAGTCCGAACAGCGGGAACAGCGTGTCGGTGTCGAGGAAGAACGTGAGCTCGACGATCCGCCCGCCTGAGAGCTCGAGCACCTGAAGCGCCCACGGCTCGTGGCCGCCGTCCGGATCCGGCTTGTACTGACCGAACGCCGGCGAGCCGCACGCGCCGGGCGCCGGGATGACCCGTGACCCCTGACAGCCGATCCCCGGCCCGAACCACCACGTGAGGATGTCGTCGCGCCCGCGCAGCCACATGTCATACGGCGGCATGGACTGGCTTGCGTCCTCCTGGATCAGCGACGTGAGGGCGGTCATGTCGTACCGCTCGAACGCCTCGACGTAGCGCGCCAGGAGGTCCCGGTCGGCATCGTCGAGAGGCGGACGCGGATCGCCCGGTGCGGCGTTCGTCGCGGCAAGCGTCGTGCGGGCCCGCTGGAGCGCGCTGTTGACCGAGGCAACGCTCGTGTCCAGAAGCTCCGCGACCTCGCTGGCCTTCCACCGCAGGACGTCGCACAAGATGAGCGATGCCCGCTGCCTGGCGGGAAGGTGCTGAAGGGCGGCGATGAACGCCAGCTTGATGCTCTCGCGCGCCACGGCGACGTCCGCCGGGTCGCCCTCGGGGACGAGCAGGCCGTCCGGAGCCGGCTGGATCCAGGTCGCCTCGGACAGGACGTGCAGGTTGGCGGCGTCGGGCTCGACCGCGGGGCCGAGATCCATCGGCCGCGCGCGCCGCTCCCTCCCGCTCAGCATGTCGAGGCAGACGTTCGTCGCGATGCGGTAGAGCCACGAGCGAAGCGACGAGCGGCCCTCGAACCGGTCGTGCGCGCGCCATGCGCGGATGAACGTCTCCTGGACGGCGTCCTCCGCCTCGAACGGCGACGCCAGCATGCGATAGCAGTAGCCGGTGAGCTCAGCCCGGTGCTGCTCGAGCTCCCGTTCGACCTCTCCGGAGCCCGACCGGTCGGTGATCGACGAGTCCTGCATGGGCGTCATGGTAGGCGCTCGCCGCGGGGCGCGACGAATCTGGGGTGGCTGATCAACCATCTGACTGTCAAGATGCGGGCGCTCCTGGCCGATAGTGAACGGATGGGGGGTCACCGCTACGAGTCCGTCGCCCTTGCGCTGGCCGCAAGCGACGCATATGAGAACGCCGACGAGAACCTCGAGGTCATCGAGGCAGCCATCGGGGACATGCGCTCCCAGGTCGCGCTGGACGAAGATTCCTTCGTCGAGATCGTCTCCCGCTTCCGCCTCGTCCTCGACACGAACCGCACCGCTCCCGCGGTGATGCGGATCATGGTCTCGGCCGAGGCCGCCCGAACCGCCGCCGATGAGGCGCGCGACCCGGGCCACGGATGGCTGTCACGCCGCCACTGGCGACGCGAGGCCGAGCGCACGAGCCGCGAGCTGGCGAATCAGGTCGCCACCACGCTCGACGCGCTCATCTCCGAGCCGTACTAGACGCCCTGCGCCGAGCCGGAGGTGCCCGCCGCCCTCGAGGCGGCCCTCGCCCGGCGAGCCGCCAGAGCGCGCCGCCGGCCGGTGATCCCCTCGTGCCGGTACGCCGTCGTGTGGCTGCGGATGGCCGCCTCCGCCACGCGGCGCGGCACCGGCCGGTCGAGCAGCCCCTCGATCGCGGTGTCGAACACGTAGCTCGCGGCGTCGGCGATCGTGTACAGCTCGAGCGTGGCGACGATCGCACCGTGGAGCCGCACGGGATCGCCGTCGATCGCTCCTCGCGCGATCTGCCGGGCAAGGCCGCGTGAACGGCGATCTGTCGTCACACCGACGATCCTCCCGCTCCGCCGCCCGTGCCGCCATCCCCGGTTTGGCGTAGCCTCGCGCCCGAACTGACGTAAATCGGACGGTGTCGTCGAGCGAGGGCGCACGGCGGCCGCCCTCAGCTGTTTGTGGCGATCGACCCGAAGATCGTGTTCCAGGTGTCGAACTCGCCCTGGTCTCGGAACACCCGGTAGTCGCGGGCCGTGATGTCGGGCGTCGGGAAGACGAGTGGGCTCGCCGCGACGGTCGGGTCGCCGAGTTGCCCGGCGATGATCCCCTTCGCATCCGGGACCGGCGTGATGTAGTTGACCCACTCGGCCACGCGGGCGGCCACCTCGGGCTGGTAGTAGAAGTCCATCCACATCACCGCACTCTGCGGATTGGCGGCGTGCATCGGGATCATCATGTTGTCGGTCCAGTGCATCACGCCCTCCGAGGGCACGACGAACTCGAGGTTCGGGTAGCCGCTGGCCCGCGCCTGGAACACGTCGCCCGACCAGGCCTGCGAGATCCAGATGTCGCCGCGCTCGAGGGCGTCGATGTAGCCCTGGTCGTAGTAGCGGCGGATGATGCCTGCGTCCTTCTGTGCCTGGAGCGCCTGGCCGGCGAGGTGCCAGTCGTCGACGGTCGAGTTGGTGATGTCGGCGCCGACGTACAGCAGTCCCGCACTCCCGAAGTCGTTCAGGTCGGTCATCATCCCGACGCGGCCCTTGAACTGGGGGTCCCACAGGTCGTGGATGCTCGTGATCGGGCGCCCGGTCTTCCTCGGGTCGTAGGCGATGCCGGTGAAGCCGGACTGCCAGGCCACCGTGTACTTGTTGCCGGGGTCGTAGGCCGGGCTCTTCACGAGCGGGCTCGCGTACTTCGTGAAGTTCCCGAGCTGCGAGTGGTCGAGCGGGATCAGCCAGCCGCCCTTCACGAGCTGGGTGAGCTGCCAGCTGTTCGTCAGCACGACGATGTCGTAGCCGGTCGGCCGCCCCTCGGAGAGGAGCGGAGTGATCTTGTCGGCGAAGTCGGCGTTGTTCTCGATGATCTCCTCGTAGGTGACCATCACGCCTGACTGGCGCGAGAACTCGTTCAGCGTCGGGCGATCCTTGAGCCAGTTGCGGTAGTCGATGTAAAGCGGCCAGTTGGCGAAGACGAGCTCGCCCGTCGGCCGCTGGGCCCTCCACCACGCCGCGTCGCCGACCTTCGGCGGCGCCTTTGCGGCGCTGCCGCCGCAGGCCGCCGCAAGCGGCGAGAGCGCGAGCGCGCCCGCCGCACCGCGCGCGAGCAGGTCGCGCCGGGAGAGGCGGCGCTGGGTCAGTCCTCGGATCAGGGCCGGGTCGTGCACGGCTACCTCAACACCACCAGTGCGGTCACGACGAGCACCCACGCGAGTGCGATCACGGCGGGGATGATCAGCGCCGAGGCCGAGATGCCCGTGAACGACATGCGAAGCTCGGTCCCCCACACGGGGCGCGGCTCGGCCGCGCGCGACCGGCGCAGCAGCCGGACGATCACGAAGACCAGCGACAGCGCGAGGAGCCCGCCGGCCGAGCCGACGATCGCCTTCCTCTGGGTCGCGTCGAGGCCGCTCGAGCCCGAGGCGGCCGGCTGGGGCACCGGGGTCGTCGAGGGCACCGAGGCCGGCGGCGGCGCGTTCAGGTCGGGGACGGGCACAGCGCCCGTGCTGCCGACCTTGACGAGCGTCCCGGTCGAGTCGGTGACGAAGACCGTGTAGCAGTAGGTGAGGCCCGCCTGGACGGTTCCGTCGATCAGGTGGTTCGAGACGGAGTGAAAGCCGACCGGGGTCCCGTCCGTCGCACCGGTGGGGCAGGCCGAGCCGTCACCTCTGTAGGCGAAGACGTGGGTCGGTTGCACGCCGGGCGGATCCGTCCAGGTGACGTACACCTGGTTGGTGGTCACAACGACGCTCATGTGGTTGACCGCGGGCTGGAAGCCGCGCGCCGTCGTGTCCGCCAGCGCGGCGGACGGCAGAGCAGCGAGCAGCACGAGCAGCAACATCCCGCCCGCCGCCCTTCGTATGGGTACAAGGCAGCCTGTCATCCCCCAACCATTACCAGCCTACTAACGGTCCGAAATGGCGTCAATATGCGCGATGCAAGGCCTTGAACCGTGGGGTTAACCGCCCGTACCCGGCGGGCCACCTCCATCGCGAGCGCCCCGCTCGGACGCGATCCTGCCGGGATGCTCCGCAACCCCATCATCGTGTGCCTCGCCCTCGCGGCGATCGTCGTGCTCGCCGCCGTCGCCGAGGCCGTCGTCGTCCTCACGACGCGCCGCCGCCGAATCGCCTGGTAATTGCAGGAAACGCCGGGACCGGGCGTTTACTGGCCAGTATTCGCGGACGCGGTAAAGGTTGTGTTCGGGAACCTCGCGAGGACTTGCACGACGCCCGCCGAACCTGCAAAACGAGTCACGTGGAATCTGCATGGGGGCACGAAACGGCGCCGGTGGCGGAGTGGGGACACAACGGTGACCTGTCCTCGCCCTCCGTGGTCGCGGCTCCCTTGCGACCGATCTCCGAGACCGAGCACATCGACGAGATCCCGCGGCTCACCCGCAACCAACGCTCCGTGATGGACTGGCTCGCCGAGGGGCGTGACGTCAGCCTCCGCGACCTTGGTGATCGGCTCCCACGTGCGCCGATCACCGTCAAGTCGCTCTTCCACCGAGGGCTGGTCGGCTACGGCCAGCGATGGGACGAGGCGGACAGCGGGTCAGACCTCGACCGCACCGTCCGCCTCACGCCGCGCGGCAGAACCGTGATGGATCTGCTCCAGACGCGCGACGACGAGTCTCTCTAGAGACTCGATCGCCGTACGAGCCCCCGGCCGAGGAAGCCGGCGACGACCGCCACCGCGAGTGCGATCAGCAGCACCCAGAAGGCGACCTTCACCGCTCCCCAGACGCCGAGGACGAGCACGGCGAGGATGAGAAGTAGGAGAAGCCACATGCGAGAAGTCGTGCCCGGATCGCCGGCCGTATAAACCCCGTGGGGCCAGACCCCGTTCGGGGTCTGGCCCAGGTGGTTCGCCTGCTCGCTACGATCGCGCCCCCTTGCGCCGCCTCATCGCGCTCGTCTCGCTGCTCGTCGCCGTCGACCTCACGATGTGGTCGGCGATCGTCCCGCTCCTCCCCCACTACCGCTCCGAGCTGGGGCTGACCAAGGTCGAGTCGGGATGGCTCCTCGCCGCGTTCAGCCTCGCCGTCGTGGCGGTGGCGATCCCGGTCGGCCACCTCGCCGACCGGATCGGCGCCCGGCGGGTCGTGGCCGCCGGCGGCGTCGCGATGGCCGCCGGGACGCTCGGTCTGGGCTTTGCGGGATCGTTCTGGCTGCTGGTCGCCGCCCGCGCGGTGCAGGGCGTCGGCGATGCGGCCGTCTGGGGGGCCGGCGTCGCCTGGGTCGCCGCCCGCGCTCCTGTGGCAAGCCGCGGCGCGGCCGTCAGCTTCTCGAACGCGGCCGCCATCGTCGGTGTGATCGCCGGCCCGTTCGTCGGCGGCATCGCCACGAGCACGTTCGGGATCGGGCCGACGTTCGCCGTCGTCGCCGCCGTGTCACTCGCTCTGGCGGCGTGGGCGCTGTTCGAGCCCGACGCGCGGGCCGCCGCCGAGCGCCGCGCCGGCGTCCGGGCGGCGCTCGCGGCGGCGCTCTCGGAGTCGCTGATCCTGGCGAGCGTCGTGATGATCCTGGCCGTCGCCGTGATCGGCGGCTCGCTCCAGGTGCTCGTGCCGCTCCACCTGTCGGCCGCCGGCATCCAGCGCTCGGGGATCGGAGCGGCCTACTCGGTCGGGGCGATGCTGGGCGCCGTTGCGATTCTCGTGAGCGGCCGCGCGGGCGACCGGTTCGGCCGGATCCCGCTCGCTGCAGGGGCCTGTACCGCCCTCGCCGTGCTGAGCGGGCTGCTCGTGCTCCCGCTGAGCGCGGCGCTGGTCGTGGCCGTCGTGATCGCGGCGGGGCCGGTGCAGTCGATCCTCTACGCCGTGGGCTATCCGCTGAGCGCGGACGGCGCCGACCGGGCGAACCTGGGGCACGGGATCGCGATCGGGATCGTGAACCTCACATGGGGCGTGGGTGCGGTCGTCGGACCGCTCGCCGGCCCGGGCGTCGCCCAAGCGCTCGGCGACCGCGCCTCGTACGCGCTGCTCGCGATCCTCGCCGCCCTCGCGGCCGTCGCCATCGCGGTGCCGGCCGCCGGCCGCGCGCGGGCTACCCCGCGGCGCGGGTGAGGGGCTTCGCGGGCCGCTCCTTCCGGGGGTCGACGAACGGGAGCTCGGCCGTGACGCCGGTCATGTCCCCGTGCTCTGACTCGACGTCGATCCGCGTGCCCGGCGCAGCGAGGTCGATCGGCACCCACACGTAGCCGATGTTTCGCTCGAGGCCCGGCGACCAGACGGCGTCGGTCACTCGCCCGACCTGACGCCCGTCGTGGTGGGCGGGCCACGTCACGGTGATCCCCGTCAGCGGCTCGCGCGAGTCGAACTCGATGCCGACCAGCTTGCGGTCGACGCCCTCGTGGCGCAGCTTCTCGAGCGCCGCCTTGCCGACGTAGTCCTGCGGCTGCTCCTCGACCAGGCGCTCGAGGCCGGTGATGTGAAGCGGCGTGTCGGCGAGCGTGAAGTCGGAGCCGCAGTTGAAGATGCCGGCCTCGACGCGCCGGGCCTCGTTCGGGGCGATCGGCCGGATCGCGAACTCCTCGCCGGCGGACATGATCGCGTCCCACACGTCGTCGCCGCGCGACCCGTCGAGCAGGTTCACCTCGAACCCCGGCACCGCCGACCAGCCGGTCCGGGTGATGACGACCGGGACGCCGTTGATCTCGAAGTGGTCGCACCAGTAGTACTTCAGGTCGAAGATGTCCTCGCCGACGAGCTTCGCAAGCGTCCGGCCCGAGAGCGGCCCCTGCACCTGGCACGGGTGCACGTCCGGGTAGGAGACCTCGGCGTCGAGATCGAGCTGCGAGAGGACGCCGAGCGCATAGAGGCCGGCGTCGGAGTCGGCGAGCTGCATCCACCACACGTTCTCCTCGGGATGCACCAGCACGGGGTCGTTCACGATCCCGCCGGAAGGCGCGGTCACGAGCATGTACTTGCACTGCTTGACGGCGCAGCGGGTGAGATCGCGGCAGGTGATCGAGTCGACCAGCCGGTCGGCGTCCGGACCGCTGATCTGCACCGTGCGCTCGACCCCGACGTCCCAGAGGGTCACGCCCTCCTGCAGCGCCCGGTACTCGATCGCGGGATCGTCGTACTCGGCCGGCAGATACATCTTGTTGTAGATGTCGTAGGCCTTGCACCCCGCGCGCTGCGTGCCGTCGAAGAACGGCGAGCGCCGGTACCAGGGGCCGAAGTAGAGCGTGGTCGTGGTCGGGAACGTCTTCATGCAGCCCTCCGATGGCTGGTCATCGCGTCGAGCGCCAGGGCCGCACCGCGGAACCCGGACTCGATCGCGCCGTCGATGAACCCCGACCAGCCGTTGGCGATGTCGGAGCCCGCGAACGCGATCCGGCCCTCGGGCCGGCGCGCATCCGCGTGATGGGTCGTGTACCACCCCGGGCGGTGGATGGCCCACGTGCCGAGCGAGAACTCGTCGCCCAGCCAGTCGTTGGCGGTGGCGGCCACGACCTCGTACCCCGGGATGATGTCGTCGAGCTGGCGCTGGACCGAGCTCAGGTCCGCGACGTCGCACGCCCGGCCGTCGATCCCGAACCCGATCATCACCTGCTCGCCGCCGGCGAGCACGTACTCGGTCGCGAGATAGCCGAACGGGTGGCCGGGCCTGATGGCGTTCTGCTGGACGGCCGGGCCGCGCGCGCGGATGAAGATCTTGAGGCCGGTGGATGCCTGGCCCGCCGCGATCGCCGCGCGCTTGCCGGCCGGCAGCGGCGGGTCGAACTCGATGGCCGCGAGCGCGTTCAGCGGCACGGCGACGATCGCCGAGCGGGCGGAGATCGCGTCGCCGGCACGCAGGTGCACCTCGACACCTGACGCCGACTGCGAGATCGCCGCGACGGGCGACTCGAGCCGGACATCGAACGAGGCGCCGCCGGCGATCGCAGCCAGAAGAGCGCCCGTGCCCTGCGCGAGGGTCACGCGCCCGCCGGTGTACTGCGTGAGCGCGAGGCTGTAGCCGGAGAGCGCGTGCCAGCGAAGCACGCTCACGGCGCCCGACTCCCCGAGCGGCCCGCTCGCGAGCGACTCGAGCTCCGCCTCGAGCACGGACAGCTCCTCAGCGGTCAGCTCCAGCTCGTCGATCCGCTCGACGATCGACATCCGATCGAGCCGCGCCAGGCCGTCGATGCGCGCGAGCGGGTCGTGCGGGAGCGGGAGCACCTCCTCGACGCCCGAGACGAACGCGTTCCACCCGCGCTCGGCGATAGCGTCGCGCTCGGCGATGGTGCCGGTGCGGCGCTCGTCGCCGACGTACCACGCGGCCAGCTCCGTCTCCTGGCCGATCTCGACCTCGAGCCCGGCCCGCACGATCTCGGACCACGTGTGCGGCTGGTGCCAGTGCACCCAGCCTCCGCCCAGCTCGATGTCGAGTCCTTCCCAGGGCGCGGTCCAGGTGCGGCCGCCGAGGCGGTCGCGGGCCTCCACGACCAGCGTCCGGGCGCCGCGAAGCGCGGTCTCGCGCGCCGCCGTGACCCCGGCGAACCCCCCTCCCACGACGACCACGTCGAGCACGAGCTTGCGACCTCCTCACGGGCTGACTGATGAGTCAGTCAGGCGGCGCGAGTATACCGGACACCCTTCGGAGAAGGAGGTTGACACGCGGCCGGCGGCAGGCGCATACTTGCGCTCCACGCAGGTCCTGGAGGGGGACATTGGGGGGATCGGACGGCGGCGTGTCGTCGCGGCGCGAGCTGCTCCTACGCAGCGGTGCCGTCGTGGCCGCGGTCGGGCTTCCGCGGTGGCTGGCAGCCGCCGGCACGGCCGCCGCGGCGACGCCGGCGCGTGACCCGGCGATCATCGGGACGTACGGCGGGCTTGTCGTCCCGCCCACGGGCGCCTACTTCGGTGCCGACGACACGACCCGCGGCTTCACCGGCGCGAAGGGGATCGAGACGCAGCTCCGCCGGCGGATGGGGATCCGAAACCGCCGCTACGGCTGGCTCGCCGCCTGCCCGAACGCGTCCACCCGCGCCGACGCGGCGCTCTCCGGGCCGCGCGTCGTCCCGATGGTCTCGTTCGGCCAGCCGGCGTCGTTCCCGATCAAGACCGAGGGCTGGAAGGGCAAGGGCGACACCGTGTCGACGGCGTTCGGCACCGGGATCGACCGGATCACGAACGGGGAGTTCGACTCGTACTGGTCGGGCGTCGCGACCGGCCTGCGCGCGCTCGGAGTGCCGGTCATCTTCCGCCTCTGGCAGGAGCCGAACGGCGCCCACAACCCCTACTACGCCGCATGGCAGGGCGGCGTCGGCACCGGCGGCGAGGCCGCGTACATCGCCGCCTGGCGCCACGTGAAGTCGGTCTTCCGCTCGGCCGGCGCCACGATCGACGCCGGCGGCAACTGCATCTTCGTCTTCTGCGCCCAGCGGCGGTCGACCGCGAGCACGTGGGAGGTCTACTGGCCGGGCGACGACGTCGTCGACTTCTCGGGCGTCGACCTCTACCGCGACACGTTCGTCGACGCCGCCGAGAACCCCGGCCGGAACTGGGACACGTACACCTGGGCCGTCGCGCACAGGAAGCCGTACATCGTGTGCGAGAGCGGCTTCGTCCACAAGCAGAAGATCACGACGCCGGCGGGGAAGTTCGACAAGGACGGCTCGGTGACCGGGCACAGCCTGATCACCGACACCCGCGCGACGGTCATCCAGAGCCCGCAGTGCGTCGCCTACCTGGCGTGGAACAACATCGGGCCCAACGGCAACAACTTCATCGACACGAGCGCCGCGTCGCTGCGCCAGTACCGCGACTGGGCCAACGACCCGTACTACGGCCTGACGCGGTAGATCAGCGAGCGCCGCCGCGGACGATGGGGACAGTCCCTGAACCTTCGGCGTGACTCATCCGTGACCGCGACGCGACGGGCCGGGCGCCGCCCGCCCCGGAACTGTCAAGGAGGCGCCGCGAAGTCGTCACGGCCAGCGTTCGGGGACTGTCCCCAGGTCAGTCGGAGCGCTGGACGTCGTCGATCAGGCGGTCGAAGTCCGGGCCGTCGAACTCGGCGACGGCGCGGTCGAACTTCTCCATCCCCCACGTCCAGAAGTCGAAGTCGATGTTCGAGACGCCGTCCTGGATCGACGCCCAGAGCGTCCAGCCGTACTTCGACATGAGCCCCCAGAGCCGCGCCCGGGCGACCTTGTTCGCCAGGTGCTCCCCGTAGTAGTGGCCCACGAGCTCGTCGAGCTGGGCGAGCGACAGGTTCGACTCGCTCCAGATGTTGCCGAGCTCGAAGCAGGCGTCGTTCATCCCCGAGTACTCGTAGTCGATCAGCCGGAACCGGTCGCCGACGTCGATGAAGTTCTCGGCGAGGAGGTCGTTGTTGCAGGGGACCGTGCCCTCGTCGCGCACCGCCATCGCCGCCTCGATCCGGCGCACCTGCGGCTCGAACTCGAGGTACCGGTCCGGCAGCCGGAAGCCGCGCTCCTGGACGAGTCGCAGATAGCGGCGCTGGATGTCGAACATGTTGAAGTCGTCGCGGAAGGCGCGCGCGCCGTGCAGGCGCCTGCACGCGGCGGCGACCCAGTCGAGCCGGTCGCCGCGCTGCATGTCCTCGGACGTCTGGGTCGTCCCCTCGATGAACTCGAGCACCAGCAGCGAGCGCTCGGGGAGGTAGTCGATGACCGCCGCCCCCACGCCGGCGTCGGCGGCCGCGACCGTGTTCAGGTACTCGTTCTCGCGGTCGATCGCGAGAAGGCCGGCGTCCTTGGCCGACACGCGCACCACGAAGGCGCCGTCGGGGGTCTCGACCTTGTAGTTCGTGTTGGTCAGCCCGCCGGCGAGCTCGGCCACCGAATGGCGCTCGCGAAGCGCGGGAACGAGGTCGAGGAGACCGTCGAGGTCCGTCATGGCCGCGCCACTATAGTCACCTGCTTCGGAGTGGTCGGGACCGGTTGATCGAGCGGGGCGCACATGGAGGGTGACCGAGCCCGAGTCGTTGTCGTCGGCGGCGGCATCACGGGGTGCAGCGTCGCCTACCACCTCGCCAAGGCCGGGTGGACCGACGTCGTCCTGCTCGAGAAGGGCGAGCTGACCAGCGGCTCGACGTGCCACGCCGCCGGCCTCGTCACCCAGTTCAACCCCTCGCCGACGATGATGCGCTTCCGCCGCTACAGCGTCGAGCTCTACGAGGAGCTCGGCGTGTTCGAGCGGCTCGGCAGCCTCCGGATCGCCTCCAGCAAGGAGAGCCTGATGGAGCTGCGCCGCGGCGCCAGCCGGGCGCGCGGGATCGGCCTCGACGTCGACGTCGTCGGCCCCAAGCAGGCCCTCGCGCTGATGCCGCAGGCCAGCCCGGAGTCCCTGCACGGCGCCGTCTGGGTGGGCGACGACGGCTGCGTCGACCCGCACACCGCCACCTACGCCCTCGCCGACGCCGCCCGCGGGCTGGGCGTCGAGATCCGCACGCGCACGCAGGTGACCGGCATCCGCCTCGGCCGCGACCGCGAGGTGTGCGCCGTCGAGACGACCACCGGCCCGGTCGAGACCGAGGCCGTCGTGAACGCCTGCGGCATCTGGGCGCCGCAGGTGGCCGCGATGGTGGGCGCGTTCACGCCGTCGGTGCCCGTCGACCACCAGCACATCGCCCTCGAGGCGGTGGACGGCCACGAGCTCCCGCGCGACATGCCGTGCTTCCGCGACACCGACAACCTGGTGTACGGCCGCTCGGAGGCCGGCGGCGCCCTCTTCGGCGGGTACGAGCCGGACCCGGTGGCCCGCTGGGTGGACGGCGTCCCGTGGGAGCACGGCGCCCGCGCGCTCCCGCCCGACCATGAGCGCTTCGCCCAGCTCATGGCGGGGGCGGTGCGCCGGTTCCCGTTCCTCGAGGACGCCGGCGTCGTGGCGCTCGTCTGCCACCCCGACGCGATGACGCCCGACGGCAACCCCCTGCTCGGCCCGCTGCCGGGCACTCCCGGATTCTGGATGGCGGCCGGCCTGTCGCTGAACGGCTTCGGCGGCGCCGGCGGGATCGGAAAGACGATCGCCGAGTGGATGACGACGGGCGAGACCGAGCTCGACACCACCGGCTACCGCGCCTGGCGCTTCGGCGCCGCCTACCGCGCGCCGGCCCAGGTCGAGGCCGCCGGCCGCGAGGTCTACCGCTACTACTACCGGCTGCGCTACCCGCTCGACACCGACGAGTGGGGCCGACCCAACCGGCTCTCGCCGCTCCACGGGAGGCTGCAGGAGGCGGGCGCCGCGTTCGGCGTGAAGAACGGCTGGGAGCGCGCCGACCACTTCGAGTCCGGGAAGCCGTGGCGGCGCTCCGGGGCCGACCAGCGCGAGTTCGGCTGGGTGCGCCCGCCCTGGTTCCGGCTGGTTGCCGAGGAGCACAGGGCGATCCGCGAGCGCGTCGGCCTGATCGACATGACGTCGTTCGGCAAGATCGAGGTGCAGGGCCCCGGCGCGCTGCCGCTGCTCGAGCGAGCCGCCTGCAACCTGATCGACCGGCCGCCGGGGAGCGTCGTCTACACCCAGCTCCTGAACCGCCGCGGCGGGATCGTCGCCGACGTGACGGTCACGCGGCTCGGCGAGGACCGCTTCCGGGTGGTGACCGGCGCGGGCGTCGTCGACTCCGACCTCGGGTGGCTCCGGGCGAACATCGAGCCCGAGGACGGCCCCGTCGCGCTGCGCGACGCGAGCACCGAGCTGGCGGTGATCGGGATGTGGGGGCCGGCTGCGAGGGACGTGCTCGAGGGGGCGACCGACGACGACGTCTCGGCCGAGGGCTTCCCGTTTCGAACAGCGCTCGGACTTCGCGTCGCCGGCGCCGACGTGACGGCGCAGCGGATCACGTACGTCGGCGAGCTCGGCTTCGAGCTCTACCTGGCGCCCGAGTCGGCCGTGCAGGTGTGGGACGCGCTGGCCCGGGCGGGCGCCCGGCACGGCATCGTTCCCGCCGGCTATCGCGCGCTCGACTCGCTGCGCATCGAGAAGGGCTACCGCTACATGGGCACCGATCTGACGGCCGGCGACACGCCCTACGAGGCCGGCCTCGAGTTCTGCGTCGCGCTCGACAAGGGCCCGTTCAACGGCCGCGAGGCGCTGGTCGACGCCGGCCCGGTGCCCGAGCGCCGGATCCGCACCCTGCTCGTCGGCGGGCGCAGGTACCTGAACGTCTTCGGCGGCGAGGCCGTGCACGCGGGCGGCTCGGTCGTCGGGCGTGTGCGGAGCGCGGCGTTCGGCCACACCGTGGGCCGGAACGTGGCGTACGCCTACCTGCCGGCGGAGCTCGGGCCGGGGGCGACCGGCGTCGAGGTCGAGGTGCTCGGCCAGCTCGTCCGGGCCGAGGTCGCCGACGACGTCCTCTACGACCCCGACCACCTGCGCGTTCGGGGTTAGCTAGCGGGCCGCGGTTCCAGTCGTGACCGAGTGCGCCAGGATCACACCGTCGTCGCCGCCGCTGCTTAGGACGAGCGGCCGCGAGCCGTCGTAGACGACTGCCAGTGCCCCGATCGACACCCAGTGCGCGTGTGCCTGGTTGAGCGGGCCAGGCTCGCCGTCGAGGCGCCAACTCTGGATCACACCCTGCATGGTGCCGGTCACCACGAGCGGCCGCCCACCCTCCCTGATGACCATCAGCGCCCGAAACGGCGCCCGGAGCGTGCGGCTCTCGGCAAGCTGCTCGTTCAGCTGACCCGGCTCGCCGTCGAGGCGCCAACTGCGGATCGTCCCGTAGAGGCCTGCACTCACGACCAGCAGCCGCCCACTCTCCTCCACCGCCTGCAGCACGCTGATCCTGCCGTTGTGGGCGTCGGCCTGGTTCAGCGGCCCCGGCTGGCCATCGACACGCCAACTCCGGACCGCGCCATCATCGCCACCGGTGACGACCAGCGGCCGCCCACCCTCTTCCACCACCGCCAACGCCGCGATTCCGCCGTCGTGAGCGCCGGCCCGGTTCAGCGGCCCCGGCTCGCCATCGACACGCCAACTCCGGACCGCGCCATCATCGCCACCGGTGACGACCAGCGGCCGCCCACCCTCTTCCACCACCGCCAACGCCGCGATTCCGCCGTCGTGAGCGCCGGCCCGGTTCAGCGGCCCCGGCTCGCCATCGACACGCCAACTCCGGACCGCGCCATCATCGCCGGCGGTGACGACCAGCGGCCGCCCACCCTCTTCCACCACCGCCAACGCCGCGATTCCGCCCTTGTGAGCGTCGACCCGGTCCAGCAAGCCCGGCTCGCCATCGAGACGCCAACTCCGCAGCCCGCTGCCGCCCACGCTCAGGATGACGGGCCGCCCGCCTTCCATCACCACCTTCATCGCCCGGATCCACTTCTTGTGACCACGCGTACCGTCGAACGGCCCCGGCTCGCCGTCGAGCCACCAGCTCCGGATCGCACCGGTCGCGCCCCCGCCCACGACCAGCGTCCGCCCACCTTCCTCAACGACTGCCAACTCGATGATCCCGTTGTACTGACTGTCGGGGAGCGGCGGTCCGCCGATGAACTCGTAGGCTAGCCCAGCGCCGTCGCCCTGTGCTGTGAGGAACGCGTTTCGGACCCGCTCGGCGAGTACGGCCGCTCCCTGTCGACGCAATGCGCAACACAACGCCGCGGCACGATCGCCGGGGGTGCGGGGTGCCCGTGAAGCGTAAGCGACTGCGACGCCTGCCTTGGTTTGATCCGCGGCCAGTGTCGTGGCTCCACGCTCGAACGCATCGTGGACCTCTCGCTGGTCCGCGGTGAGCAGGAGGCCCGGCCGGTCGAGCATCTCTCCTATCCGGCCGTGATCCGCGAGATGCGACGGCAGACGCTGCATGAGGTACGTGTCGGTTCTGGTGTAGGCGTCGACCGGCGCCTCGCAGTCGGGCAGCTGATCCACGAGCGCGTCAACGAACGCGCTGCCCGCGGCCTGTCGCTCGCGCTCGAGCGCTTCGGGAGTCACATCCTGGTCGGCCCGGTACAGCTGATCGGTCGCGGCGAGTGTGCGGATGGCCTCTGCGAGGCCCTGGTGGTAGAGCCTGACGGGGTCGCCCTGGTGTCCTCCCACCAGGTAGTCGCGTGCCCTCCGTAGAGCGTCCGTCACATCGTCCGTTCCGAATGGGTCGAGATCATCCGGCCGAAGCCGGTTCGCGGCGGCCAGCCACACGTCGCCCTGCGCTGACAGCCCCCGGCCGCGTGCATGCGCGAGCGGGTGCAGCAATGCGAGCATTCGTCTGCGGGAGTCGCCGAACCGTCCGAGATAGCCCCGAAACGCCTCGGTGAGGTCGGCCGGCAACTGGTTCTCCCAACCCGGCACGCTCGGATCGATCGTCGGGTTGTGAGCAAGCGTTCGCGCGACGAGCTCGGCAACAAGGAAGATGCCGCTCGCACGCTCAGCGACTTCGCGCGCCACGATCTCGGCCGCCGGTGCGTCGTAGCCAGGGGCCGCCCGAAGCCGCGAGGCGACGTATGTCGGGATCGCTTCCGGGTCGGGATAGCTGTCCGCGGTGAGGTCGACCCACTCGGACTGCTGCGGCACGCTCATCGCGTCGATCCTCCGGCGAAGAGCGCCGATTGCGACCCGCGCCCCTGCGCCAACCATTCGTTCCACGACCTCTGTCATGAGTGCATCCGGATCCTGAGCCTCGTCGACGGCATCGATGACGATCGACCGTGGCTCACCTTCCAGCTCGGCGAAGAGCTCGTCCGGGAGGGACACAACGAGACCGAGTTGGTCGGCGATCTCGTCGACGACGGCGCCAGCCGTTTTGCCACGCGCGAGAACCGCCGCGTCGACTGGTGTCTCCGGGATGCGATACCCAGCCTCGCTCCCCCCGGCCGCGTCGAGCATCCAGGCCAGGTAGCGTGAACAACCGAGCGCAACCGCGTGCGCGAGAACGGCGGACTTGCCACATCCCCGGGACCCGGTCACGATCAGCAGCCCCACCCCCTCGTCAAGGTGACGTACGACACGCTCGTGGGCGTCATGACGTCCGGAGAAGAAGAAGCCTTCGTCACGGCTCGTCGTGACCCCACGCGAGCGTGGCTGCCAATGCTCAAGCCATGCCGGATCGCGCTCGACCGGCGACTCAACGAGGGCCGCGACCGCAGGGAACCTGTCGGCGATTCGTTCTGTAGGAACGAACCAGCCGGCGCCCGCGTTGTCGAGCGCATCGACCGACGTCTCGTCGCGCGCACGAACGATCCCCAGTAGGCGAGGCGTCCGCGAGCCCGGCTGGATCTCGACGACCGGCCCGCCGCTGTGACCATGACGTACACCCTCCCGGCTCCCCGCAACGACGAACTGCACGCGCCGGGAGTCCACCGGAGCCGGGCGCAGCTCGATCGCCAGGCTCCGAGGCGTTTCGATGTCGGGGGTGCAAAGCTCGACGAACGTCTCGCCCAACTGGGGGCGGCGCCCGCACCCGAGCGCACGAGGGATCAACACCGAGTCGGGGGCAACCTCGGCCCCTTCAATGTCGCGCGTGATGAGCGCGATGTCCAGCTCGGCGTCCTTGTCTTCGACGGTGAAGATCTCCTCGCCGCCGCTCGTACGAACTCGGACGCGGGAGGCGTCCTTGACAACGTGCTCGCACGTGAGCGCGAGCGTCGGCGTGATGAACGCCCCCGTGCCCTTAAGGCCGCCCTCAGCCGCTATCCGAACGGCGCGCGTCATCGCGCGGCCGTCAAGCCTCTCCAGCCTTCCACGTCAGGGTGACCGTCGCCGAGGCGTTGGCAGAGCCCCTGGCGACGATCACTCCCCCCTCAATGCCAAGTGACAGCGCGATCTCCAGCTGCACCTCGTCCGGACGCTCGGCCATCCCGGCGACTGAGCTCATCAGCGCAACCGCGGCACCGCGGATCGACGCGAGCGAATCCTCCAAGCGCGTCACCGCCTTCTCCACACCGCCCTCGGCAACCAGCTCTATCTCGTCCTCGGTTCGCGGCGTCACCTCGATCCACATGTACGAGCCGTCAGTGCCTTCGAACTTCACCGGGTGTGCCATGACTGCCCTTTCGTCCAGGCGCCTCGCGATGAACGAGCATCTGCGTCGCGATGCATGGTGCGACGCTTCCGACGTTCAGCGATCGTACCTGTCAGGCAGCAGCTGTGCTCTGAGCGTTCCCTACTCGCTACTCGCGGATGTACCAGCGATAGGGCTCGACGTGCCCAGCGCCGCCCACGTACGTGGTGACCCGGCACGAGCCGGCCGCTGCGAACCCGGGCGGCGCCGCGTCGGTGGTGGGCGCCAGCACCCGGGTGACGTCCGCCGGCGCGGGACGGCCGACGTCGATCGAGCGCAGCGCGAAGAACCGCGGCGCCTGCGCCGGGATGTGCAGGTAGATGTCGGGGAACCGGATCCGCGGCCGCGAGATGTAGAGCAGCGGGGCGCCGGTCCGCGCGAACACGGTGAGCGCCAGCGGGTCGCTCGGCGCCGGCCCGATGGGCGCCCCGACCACGGCGATCGTCCCTCCGCCGGCGCCGCCGAGCGGTGCGTCGCACCGGAGCAGCGGATGCTCGCCGCTTCGGTGGAGCACCTCGACCATGCCCGCCGAGGCCGTCGCCGCCGAGGCCGTCGCGACGACCGCGATCGCCGCCGCGGCGACGATCCTCCACCTCCCCCGCGCGCGCCCCACGAGCCAGGCCGCCGCGACGCCGGCCGGCAGCGCGAGGCCGAGCGCGGCGGCCGGGAGGTAGTGAAGCGCACGGGTCAGGGCGGGCAGCGCGCCCAGCCCGGGGGCGGCCGCCGCAGCCAGCGCGGGCGCGACCAGCCCGGCTGTCACGGCCACGAACGCGCGCCGGTCGATCGCCCGCGACCGCGCTGCGAGGACGGCGCCGACGGCGCCGAGCACGACCAGGACGGCGATCGCGACAAGGGCCTGCGCGGCGGTCGGGTCGATCGGCCGGCCCCGCGTTGTGTTCACGAGGCCTCCCAGGTCGGCCGTGTGCCACGCGAGCGGGCCGACCCAGACGGCGGCCACGCCGGCCATCGGCGGGATCGCGATCCATGCGGCCCGCGACCGGTGGGCCGCCGCCACGGCCAGACCGGCGACGACTGCGACGATCCCGGCGACGGGCGATGCCAGGAACGCCAGCCCGGCCGCTGCCCCCGCGAGGGCCCACCAGCGCGGCGCCGAGCGGTGGGCGGCCCGGACGGCCGCCCAGACCGCGAGCGGCACGAGCGCCAGCCCGAGCTCGCGGGGCATCGCGGGCGGGATGTCGCCGAGCGCCGGCGTCGGCGCGGGCGAGAGAAGGAGGTCGCCGCCGTAGTGGCCGATGCCGCGCTGGAACGGCAGCAGGTCGGCCGGCGTCGAGGACGGGTCGGCGCGGGAGGCGGTGACGACCGCCGCCGGGCCGCCGGCCGCGAGCCAGCCGATCCCTCCACCGGCCGTGGCGAGGACGGCCGCCCAGGCGGCCGCCGCCGGCTCGAGCTCGAGCTCGACCGCGAGCAGCCATGTGCCCGTGCCCAGGGCGAGCAGCATCAGCGCCTCGATCGCGATGAGCGTCGGGGTCATCGCGAGCCCTCCGGCCGACATGAGGAGCGCCGCCAGGGCGTGCTCGAGCCACGGGTAGGCGTTGGGCACGTCGGCGTAGACGCCGCCCGGCGCGTTCTCCCCTCCGACCAGCTGGCGGATCCAGCCCTCGTGCCAGAGGACGTCGGTGTAGCGGGCCGGGTAGTCGTCGCCCGGGACGAGCCAGGCGGCGGCCGAGACGAGCAGGCCGGCAGCACCGATCGCGACGGCGGGCCCGACCGCGTACGCGGTCACGCGAAGCGGCGGCCGCCGTGCGAGCAGGGCGACCAGCGCGGCCAGCATCAGCGCGCGGAGGGCCCATGGCGTGCCGACGATCGAGATTCCGGCGAGCGGCTGGAGCATCACGAGCCAGGCGGCGCCGGCGAGGCAGAGGACGCCGATCCCCAGGCGCTCGGCGGCCGGAGCGTCCCCGAGGATCGCCGAGCCGGCGATCCAGGCCAGGCCGACGAGCGCGGCCACGGCCGCGAGCGCGGCGGCGTCCGCTCCGAGGCCGGCCGTCATCCCGGCCATACTAGGATGGAGCGACGCGCGGGCGTAGCTCAATGGCAGAGCAAGAGCCTTCCAAGCTCAAGACGGGAGTTCGATTCTCCTCGCCCGCTCTCTCTCCTCTCCTTTCTGACACGTACGCGCTGGAGCTCAGTCGTCCGACGGAGTCAGAAGCCGCTTCCCCGAAAAGGCGAAGTTTGGTTCGCTATTCTGCAGAGTTCGCTCAGTCGACGGCTGGAACGCCCGAGACTGAGCGGTGTGCTGTGCCTCGTCCGGCTTTGGATCCTCTGGCGCTTTGCGCCTCCCCCTCCTTGGCCGGCGAGGCGCGGCCACTCGGCAATGAGTGCAAGGCGGGCTCGAGGACTCCTGGGGGTTTCGGGGTGGGTCGGCGGCCATATGGCCGCCGACCCACCAGTCCGTGCTTGAGGGTTACCAGCCGACCGCTTGGCCGTCCTTTCGGAAGTCGGAGCCGGCCCTGTAGATGCCGTTCACCGGCGGGTCGCCCTCTGTCTGCCATTCGGTCGGCGCATTCCCGGCCAACCGCTGGAACAGGATGGCCTGGTAGCCGCCGAACACGTCGTCGTTCCCGGGAACGCGCCGCACCTTGAAGCCCAGCGCCCGGAGCTGCGGGCCGACCAGAGCGTACAGCTGCGACTCCAGGTCGACCCGGTCGGCATCCTGACTGTGGTGGAAGCGGGCCGCATCGCCGGCAGCCTGCACGTTCATGCCGAGGTCGACCATGTTCACGATCTCGGTGGCCTGCGCCTGCGCCTGCTCGTCGCCGCCCATGTTGCCGAAGGCGAGCAGCGGCCGGCCGTCCTTCGTGACGAAGGCCGGGATGATGGTCAGGAACGGCCGCTTGTGCGGAGCGGTCACATCCGGCGAGGACGGGTCGAGGTTGAAGAACGAGCCACGGTCGTTCATCGGGAACCCGTAACCCGGGATCGACACCGACGCCCCGAAGTAGTCGTAGATGCTGTAGATGAACGACACCATGTTGCCCCACCGGTCGGCGGCGGTCAGGTAGACCGTGTCGCCGCGCTCGCGGGTGGTCACAGAGACGGCGGCCTTGCCGGCCGCGGCCGGCTCGCTGGACACGTGGCCGAGGCTGATCCGGCTGCACAGGGAGGCGGCGTAGCGCTTGGAGATCAGCCGCTTGACCGGCACGTGCACGAATCGCGGGTCGCCGTTATAGCGTTGGAGATCGGAATACGCGAGCCGCTTGGCCTGCACCAGGATGCTCCAGAACTCGGGTGAGCGGGGCCCCAGCGCGCGCAGGTCGTAGCCCAGCCGGGGACCGCACTCCTGCAGGATGTTCAGCATCTCGAGCGTCGCGAAGCCCTGCGTCTGGGGCGGCACGCGGTTCGAGCTGGATCGACTCGAGAGTCGTGAGCGCCACGTCCGCCTCGGCGGGCTCGCGGTCCGCCGACACGGCAAGCATCAGGTCATCAGGAACGTTCGCATTCCGCCGCCGCGCGGCCCGCAGGGTCGCGAGGCCGAGGACCTCGGTGTTGGCGTAGACCGCGTCGGGCGGCTCGGTCGCAGCCAACAGTCGATCCGGCCACTCCAGTTCGGCCATGTGACCCACCGGTACCGTTTGCGCGAGACGTGCGGCTCCGCGCTCCTCACACCAGCCCTCATACGCGGCGAGGCAGTCGGCGTTGAACGCGTCTACCGGCTCGCCGGCGAGGATCGCCACTCGCCGCGCCCCACGCTCGGCCAGGTGGTTAAGCACCGCGCGGGTGCCCGCGATGTGGTCGTTGTCCACACAGTAGTCGTCACCTCCGGCCGGGTCACGCCCCGAAAGCACCATCGGGATGCCTCGCGCACGAAGCTCAGCCAGCACAGGGTCGCCTACAACCGGGTCGAAAACGACCACGCCGTCGAGCGGGATGCGCGACCACACCGCCGTCTCGGGAGTCGGCGGCGCAAGCACAAGCGCGTAGTCACGCGACAGCGCTCGCGCCGTCGCAGCATGAATCGCTTGGCTGAAGTAGTCGACCTCCGTCAGCGGCACCGGCAACACATCGCTCAAGGAGAAGGCGAGCGCGATCAAGCCACTGCGGCCCCAGCTCAATCGCGGCGCAGAACCTCCCAAGCTCAAGACGCGAGTTCGATTCTCCTCGCCCGCTTCGTTCGTTCGTCGCTGCCCCCGCCCCGTCGACGCTTCCGCCGCTCCCGGCTGGGCTACGGCAGTGGGTGCGCCGCGAAGACCTTGTTCACGTCGACGCAGTGGCTCGTCGAGAGCAGGCCTACACCACTACCTTGGAGCTTGCCGCCGACGCCGACGCACATAACGCTGATCTGGCCCGAGGCTGTGGTCGCTGCACAGTCGACGAGGCTGACGTCGGAGCCGAGCCGGGCTGCCTCGGCGGCCGTCGGCCGCGACGTGGCGGAGTCACAGGAGATTGAGTCGAAGTGGTCGTTCCCGAGCCTTGCCGCCGCGTCGTTCTGCTGCGTGAGGTACGCAACGGCTCGGTCTTGGGCCGAGGCTGAGGATGCCCTGAGGTGCTGGTATCCGATGTACCCGGCACCGACTACGGCGAGGACTACGGCGACGCGGATCGCAGTCAACGTGGACGACATGGGTGGGCTGATCGGCAGAACCCCGGCGCGCCTCTACGGTCCAGGGGCCGCGATCCACGCTGCGGCTGCGTAGCCTCGCCCGCTTGCTACAGCTCGACGTTCGTCTCCGGATCGCCGCCCGTTCGGTTGCCGCGGTCGACGGCATCGAGAGCGGCCAGCTCGTCGGGGGACAGCTCGAAACCGAAGACGTCGAGGTTCTCGCGGAGGCGCCCCGGGTGCGACGACTTCGGGATCGGGATGTCGCCGAGCTGGAGGTGCCACCGCAGCACGATCTGGGCGGGCGTCCGGCCGTGCGCGTCGGCAACCTGCACGACGGCCGGATGCCGGAGCGCGCCGGTCTCGGGTCCGAGCGGACTCCAGGCCTCCGTGATGATGCCGCGCTCGCGATGCCACGCGCGGAGCTCCGCCTGGGCGAACTCCGGGTGGAGCTCGACCTGGTTCACGACCGGCGTGACGCCCGTGCGCTCGGCCAGCTCGTCGATCTGCGCCGGCGTGAAGTTCGAGACCCCGATCGACCGCGCCTTGCCCTGGGCGCGCAGCTCGATCAGCGCCTTCCAGGTGTCGACGTACCTGCCGATGGTCGGCAGGGGCCAGTGGATCAGGTACAGGTCGACATAGTCGAGGCCGAGCCGGTCGAGGCTCTCGTCGAGGCCGGCGAGCGCCTCGCGGTGCCCGTGCTGGGCACCCGGGAGCTTCGTCGTGACGAAGATCTCCTCACGCGGCAGGCCGGACGCAGCGATCGCGCGCCCCACGCCGGTTTCGTTGCCGTACCGCGCCGCCGTGTCCACGAGCCGGTATCCGACCTGGAACGCATCGCCGACCGCCGCGAACGCCTCCACGTCGTCCATCGGCCATGTGCCCAGGCCGAGCACGGGAACGGTGTTCCCGTCGGCCATGGCCCGAATCGGCACACCGGCGGTCGCAGCGGTCATCGGCCCCACCCTACCCCGCTATCCTGGGCCGAAGGCCGGTTCCCGCTCCGACGTTACCCCTCCTCAGGCGGTTCGAGACGCGCCCATTCACAGCCGAGGACTTCGCGCAGCGCATGACGCGGGCGGCGGCGGAGGCTGCCGCCGCGGGCCTGACAGGGGTCCTGGTGACGCCCGGCCCCGATCTCCGGTACTTCGCCGGGTATGCGCCGATCGCGATCACCGAGCGCATCACGATGCTCGCGATCCACGAGTCGCGGCCGCCGGCGATGATCGTCCCCGGGCTCGAGCGCCCCGGCGCCGAATCGGCACCCGGTGCGGCGGTGCTCGCGGTTCGCGACTGGGCGGACGGCGAGGACGCGTACGCTGCCGCAGCCGAGCTGCTCGACGCGCGGGGGCGGTACGCCGTCTCCGATTCCGCCTGGGCGATGCACGTGCTGGCGCTCCAGCACGCGCTCCCGGAATCCCGCTACGTCTCGATGACCGACGCCCTCCCAATGCTGCGCGCCGTGAAGGACGCCGAGGAGCTCGCGCGCCTCGCAGCCGCCGGCGCGGCAGCGGACGCCGTCTTCGAGGAGATCGCGACGACGCGATTCTCCGGCCGGACCGAGGCCGAGATCGCCGCGCAGCTCGCGGAGCTCCTGAACGCCAGTGGCCACGCCACGGTCGAGTTCACGATCGTCGCGTCCGGCCCGAACGGCGCGAACCCGCACCACGAGGAGAGCGATCGCGTCGTCCAGGAGGGCGACATGGTCGTCCTCGACTTCGGCGGCACCAAGGACGGCTACGGCTCCGACATCACGCGCACCGTCCACATCGGCGAGCCGACCGCGGATGAGGCCGAGGTGTACGAGGTCGTGCGCCGCGCGCAGCAGGCCGCGTTCGAAGCGGTTCGCACCGGCGCCGCCTGCCAGGACGTCGACCGCGCCGCCCGCGGGGTCATCACCGATGCCGGATACGGCGAGCGGTTCATCCACCGCACCGGGCACGGCATCGGTCTCACGGCCCACGAGCCGCCGTACATGGTCGAGGGCGAGACCCGCCCGATCGAGCCCGGCATGTGCTTCTCGATCGAGCCCGGGATCTACCTGCCGGGCCGGTACGGCGTGCGGATCGAAGACATCGTCGTCGCGACCGAGGACGGCGCACGGCGGCTCAACCACACGAGCCGCGAGCTGCGAATCGTGGGCTGAGGCGGTTCTTCGGCCGTATCTACCGCGCGGCGGCGGCGGCTCCGGTGAACAGCGGGTCGAATGAGCGCGCGGCGGGAACGCCGATCGAGGCGTGCGACTGGACGGCTCGCCACACGCCATCCTCACGCCGAGCCACTTCCGTGATCCGCACCGGCACCGTCACGCCGTCATGCTCGAAGCGGCCGGTCGCGTCCGACCACCCGATGTCGCCCTGCTCGTAGCCGCGGATCTCGTCAACCAAGACGCGGATCCGCTGCTCGCCCTCCGGGGTCGAGTCGGCCATGAGCTTCATGATCGTCTCGAAATCCCTGGAGTACTCGTCCGGGTCGGTGCCGATCGCGACCGTCCCATCGGCGCGTGACGTGTGCTCCTCGATGTATGCCAGGTCGCCCCGCTCGAGCGCCGCGACCGACTCGCGCATCAGGTTCTCGATCTCCGGTGAGCGCTTCATCCGTAGGCCTCCTCGTGATGATTGGCGCAACCATAGTCCGTCCTTGGGGTTACCAGCCGACCGCTTCACCGTATCCAGTCGCCTGCAGAGTTCCAGGAGGCTCCTCATCGGCGCCGGCTTCAGCACCGCCTGCTGGATAACTCTGGTCACCGGCCTCGGCCTCGCGGTCGGGCAGAAGCGCCGAACTTAAAGATCCTTCGGGGCTCCGGTACCATCGCGCCCCCGACAAGGAGGGCACGCGATGGCCGTTGGAGATCCGATCCTGGTTGGAAACATGAACCGCGGCGACGTGGGGTTCGGCGACGCCACGATCCTGTCCGCCGACCCGAGCGGGGGCTTCGACTGCGTCATGTACGTCGAGCCGATGTCGAAGCGGGCAGGAAACGGCATCGTCGGCCGCAGCTGGAGCGCCGGCACCGCGGGCGGCTGGGCGCTCCAGGCGCTTGGCGACCTGGTATGGTCGGACGGCCTTCTCACCTTCGGCCGCACCGCGATCATGGCCCAGGGGAACCAGTTCGGCGCTATCGTCTCAGGTGACAACGCCGTGACGGCGAACGGTCGCCTGACGGGCCTCCGCGCAGCCGCCTCCGGGCCGGACGACTTCGGGCAGCCCGCGGGAGTGGGCGTGGCGAGCAACGGCGCCGTCACCGGCGTGGACGCGACTGGCGGGACGACCGGGATCGCGGCTCGCGGAGCGGCCGTGGGCGTCCAGGGCGAGTCGCAGTCGGGTCTCGCTGTCCACGCCGTCTCGCAGACCGGGACCGGCGTGGCGGCGCAGGGAGCCACGGGCGTGGCAGCGGAGGCGAGCGAAACCGCCGTTCAGGCGACGGCGACTGGGGGCGTCGCGAGCACCGCGGTGTCGGCGGCGGCCCAGCAGGGGACCGCAGTCCGGGCGTGGTCGGGCGCCGGCCGAGCGCTCGATGCCCGGTCAGAGACCGGCGATGCCCTCTACGTGACGGCCGGGCGTGTGGGCGTGGCCTCCTGGTCGGAGCAGGCCAGCGGGGTGATGGGAAGCTGCAGCGGCCCGAACCCGCTGAACATCGTCCGCGCCGGCGTCATGGGCCAGAGCGACGCCTATCCCGGCGTCCTCGGCCAGTCAGATAGCGGCACCGGCGTCGAGGCGGTGAACCGGCAAGGCGGGATTGCGCTCCGTGCCCGCGCCGACGCCGGTGGAATCGGCGCGCATGTGACGGCAGAAGTGAGCCCGGCGACGGGAAGTCCGGGTCTCCCTCTGCTCGTCGAGGCCACGCGCACCGGCGTGACCCAGCTCCCGCAGGCGGCGCAGTTCGTCGGGCACGTTGCGATCTCGGGCGATCTGATCGTGGTCGGCGGGGCGAAGTCGGCGGCCGTCGAGACATCGGAGGGCGAGCACCGGCGCGTGTACTGCACAGAGATGCCGGAGGCGTGGATCGAGGATGTCGGCGAGGCGGAGGTCGTCGACGGCGTCGCCGAGGTTGAGATCGACCCGCGGCTGGCCGCGATCGCCGACGTCGCCGACTACCAGGTGTTCCTCTCGCCGTACGCGCCGGTTCGCGCCTACGTCGCCCGCCGCGACCCGGGGTCGTTCGAGATCCGGCTCGCGGGCAAGAAGAAGAAGCCCAAGCAGCCCCTCACCTGCGGATGGCGGCTCCTGGCCCGCCGAAGAGACATCACGGCCGAGCGCTTCGCACCGTACGTCCCGGCCGGGCTCGGTGACGTGCGAGACGAGCCGTCGCTCGACCACCTCGACCTGGAGCACCCGGTCGTCGGGCCGAACCCGCGGCTGGAGGCACCCCAGCCGGTCGCGCCGGCCGAGGCGCCGGAGCACCCGCCCATCCCGGAGCCGCCGGCGGCGCCACGGGAAGACGAGGAGTGACACGATCAGGCACGGCTCGTCCCTGCGCACCTCGCGGGCGGCGCGCCCTCGGCGACTACGCGGCCAGCTCGACCGGGCGCACTTCCAGCTCCATCAAGGTTCCGGAACGCACCACCGTCAGCGATTGCGGCGTGCCGATCGCCTCCGCCGACAGCTGGCGCTGCAACTCCTCGACGCTCTCGATCGGCCTGCCGTTGAGCGCCACGACGATGTCCTCCGGGAGCAGCCCGGCGACGCCCGCAGGGCTGCCGGGAGCGACGTCGATCAGCTCGAGGCCGGCGGTGCGGCCCAGCGCCGCCACGGCCTTAGGAGGCAGCGGCCGCGGTGCGGCGCCCACCCCGATGTAGGCCCGCCGGACGCGCCCCTCGCGCATCAGCGTCGCGATCAGGCCGCGGGTGTGGTCGTTGATCGGCACGGCCAGTCCGAGCCCCATGCCGGCCAGCGCCGTGTTGATCCCGACGACACGGCCGTCGCTGGTTGCGAGCGCGCCGCCGGAGTTTCCGGGGTTCAGGCTCGCATCCGTCTGGATCACGTTGTCGATCATCCGCAGCGTGCCGCCGGCGCGGGCCGGCAGCGACCGGCCGACGGCCGAGACCACCCCGGCGGTCACCGACCCGGCGAACCCGTGCGGATTGCCGATGGCGACCACCAGCTGGCCGACCTGCAGCGTCGACGCATCACCCAGCTCTGCCGGATGCAGGTCGCTCCCGTCGATGCTGATCACCGCCAGGTCGCTGAAGGGATCACGTCCGACCACCGAGAAGCGAAACTCCCGCCCGTCCGGGAACGACGCCCATCCTCCCCGCGTCGACGCCGGCACCACGTGCGCGTTCGTGACGAGCCGGTCCTCGGTGATCGCAACAGCCGCCCCACCCGCCTCTCGCACGCTCGAACGCGAGCGCAGGCGAACACGCAAATTCGCCACCGACGGTGACACCCGCGCCACCACATCGATCACGGCGCGGGAGTAGGCATCGAGAACGTCAGCCATCGCCTGAGCCTAGCTTTCACCGGCCAGCCGGGCAATGAGAACCACACACGGTTTCATCCGCATGGCATGAGCCGGCCTGCCCCGCGGTCGTGCAGAATCCGTGCAGCCGCTGAGACGAGTCACGCCGCCGAACGCGACGGGAGCGCCAGAGCACGCTGATCGACTGGAGGAGCCGATGACCCCGTCCACCGCCACCGCGTTGACCGCCTCCACCGACGAGCTTGCACAGCTGCTCGGGCTGATCAAGGACGCCGACAGCGTCGAGCTCAAGGCGACCGTGCCGGAATCCCACCAGCGCTCGACGGTGGTTGCGCTCGGGATGGATCCGCTCGAGGCTCAGATCCGCCAGGTGTTCTTCTTCGATACGCCCGACCTCGCCCTCGACAAGAAGGGTGTTGTCGTCCGTGCGCGCCGGATCCAGGGCAAGGGCGGCGACTCTGCGGTGAAGCTGCGGCCTGTGGTGCCGGAGGAACTGCCGGCCGACCTGCGCCGATCGGCAGGCTTCCGCGTCGAGGTGGACGCGCTGCCGGGCGGCTACGTGTGCTCGGGGACGTTGAAGGGGGCGATCGATCCGGCGCGACGTGAGGAGGGCCGCAGCGGGTGAGCGGCCGGTGCGGAAGCTCTTCTCGAAGGAGCAGCGCGAGTACTACCGGGCGCACGCGCCCGAGGGAGTCGGCCTGGACGACCTGTCGATCCTGGGGCCGATCTTCGTGCTCAAGCTGCGGTTCACGCCGGAGGAGCTCGGCCGCAGGCTCGTCGCCGAGATGTGGATGTACCCCGACGGCTCACGCGTGCTCGAGCTCTCGACCCGGTGTGCGACCACCGAGGCCTTCGAGATGGCCGCCGAGCTGCGAGCGTTCCTGGCGGGCCGCGGCGTGGACATCTCGGGCGACCAGCAGCCGAAGACCCGCAAGGCGCTCTGTACTTCGCGAAGGCTCTGAAGGCGGAGGGAGGGACGCGCCGGAGCGCCGCGTCGGCCCCGTGAGCGCGGAGATCGTGCCCCGCTGGGAGTGGCGCACGTTCGGCGACGCCTTCGGGAGCGCCGATGACCGCCTTGGTGCGCTCTCGCCCGAACGAGTGGAGGAGAGCGACGAGGTGTACCTGCTGTCGCTCGCAAGCGACGCGTCCGTCAAGATCCGCGACGGGCTGATGGACGTCAAGCAGCTCGAGCAGGTGAACGGCGACGGGCTCGAGCAGTGGAGGCCGATCATGAAGGCCGCCTACCCGCTCAGCACCGCCGACGTCCGCGCCGTGATGGCGGCGCTCGGCGTCGGCGCCGCTGCCGTCGCCCGCGCGGAATACAGCCTCGACGAGCTCATCGACGAGCTGGTCGGGCCGACCGCGGAGTTGGCGGCCGTGAACGTGCACAAGCGGCGCGAGCACTACACGGTCGGCGGCTGCATGGCCGAGCGCTCGGAGGTGCGAACCGACGAGGGCGCGAGGCGGACGATCGCGGTGGAGTCGGAGGATCCGGCGCGGGTGATCGCAGCCGTGCGCGAGCTCGGCCTGGGCTCGCGCCGCAACGTCAACCTGCCGCGGGGACTCAAGTCGCTCGTCGGGTTCGGCGCGCGGCGATACGCGGTCGTCGACGTCGGCACGAACTCGGTCAAGTTCCACGTCGCGGAGCTGAGCGCGGACGGAGAGTGGCGCACCATCGTCGACCGGGCCGAGGTCACACGCCTGGGCGAAGGCCTGAACGAGACCGGCAGGCTCGGCGAGAAGCCGCTCGAGCGCACCGTCGCCGCGATCACGGCGATGGCAGGCGAGGCCGGCCGGGAGGGCGTCGAGGCGATCGCGGCGGTCGGCACCGCCGGGCTGCGCATCGCCGCGAACAGCGCCGACTTCGTCGCGGCCGTGCGCGAGCATTCCGGCGTCGAGGTCGAGGTCATCCCCGGCGACGAGGAGGGGCGGCTCGCGTATCTCGCCGCGAAGTCCGGGCTCGGGCTCGGGGAGGGATCGCTCGTGGTGTTCGACACGGGCGGCGGCAGCTCACAGTTCACGTTCGGCCACGGGAACCGCGTCGACGAGCGATTCAGCGTGAACGTCGGCGCCGCGCGGTTCACCGAGCGCTACGGCCTCGACACGGCCGTGCCGGACGACCGGCTGGCAGCGGCCCTCGACGCGATCGCCGCCGACCTCGAGCGCCTCGACGACCGCCCCACTCCCGACACGCTGGTCGGTATGGGCGGCGCCATCACGAACATCACGGCCGTGAAGCACGGGCTCGCCACCTACGACCCTGCCGTCGTACAGGGCAGCGTCCTCGACCGCGGCGAGATCGACCGCCAGATCGAGCTGTATCGCACCCGCACCTCCGAGCAGCGCCGCGAGATCGTCGGGCTTCAGCCCAAGCGCGGGGAGGTCATCCTGGCCGGCGCGTGCATCGTCCGCACCGTCCTCGCGAAGCTCGGCTGCGAATCGCTCATCGTGAGCGACCGCGGTCTGCGGCACGGCCTGATCGTCGACCGGTTCGGGCCGGGCGCCCGCCTCGGCAGCTACGACGACCCGGAGGCCGGCGCCTCGAAGGGCTCCGGATCGGGCGGGCGCGCACCGGTCTCCTGACGGTATGCCGCGACGGCCGACGCGAGTGTCGGGAAGAAGTGCCCGGGGTCGATCGTCTTGGTCAGCTCGTAGCGCTCGATCTTCTGCCGCACCGGATCCTTCATCTCTGCGAACACGAGCGAGACCCCCTTCGCATTGATCGCCTCGTCGAGGCTCTGGAGCATGTCGGCCGCCGTCGTGTCGACGTCGGTGATGGGCTCTGCCGCGACGACGATCCAGGCCGGCGCAGGATCGGCCGACGCCAGCTTCGAGACCTGGTCGCGGAACGTCCGTGCGTTCGCGAAGAAGAGCGGCGCGTCGAACCGGAAGATGACGAGCCCGGGCAGGAGCTCGGCGTCGGGATAGCTGCGCAGGTCGTGGTATCCGGGCAGTCCGGGGACGCGCCCGAGGACCGTCTGATAGGGCCACCACGAGCGCCGAAAGACGTTCGCGACCGACAGCCCGACCGCGATGACGATGCCCGGAAGCACTCCCAGCAGAGCGACCCCGAGAAACGCCGCGATGGAGAGGCCGCACTCCGACCGGCGCTGCCGCCAGAGCCTCATTACCCCGGGGATGTCGGCGAGCGAGAGCGATGCCACGATCACCACGGCGGCCAGGGTCGGCTGCGGAAGGTCGCGCAGGAGCCCCGGGACGAACAGGAGCATCATCGCGATCGCCAGCGCCCCGACGACCCCCGTAACCTGCGTCTTCGCGCCCACCTGGGCGGCGACGGCCGTTCGCGAGCCGCTCGTGCTGACCGGGGAAGCCCTGGAACAGCCCCGCGGCGATGTTGGCGGCGCCCACCCCCAGCATCTCCTGGTTGCCGTCGATCTCCTCGCCGCTACGGCCGGCGAACGCGGACGCCGTCGCGATCGTGTCGGCGAGGGAGACGAGCGCGATGCCGAACGCCGCGCCGACCAGAAGCGGGATGTCCGAGCCGTTGACGTGTGGCACCGTGAACGGCGGAAAGCCCTGCGGCAGCGCGCCCACGAGCTTGACGCCGTGCTCGTCGAGCTGGAACGCCGAGGCCGCGAGGATCGACACCACGACCGCCGCAAGGACGCTCGGGACCTTGGGCCACAGCCGCTGAAGCGCGACCATCACGACGATCCCGACCACGCCGACCGCGAGCGCGGCCGTCACGGTGTCGCCGTTCGAAACGCCCTTCACGAACGCTCTGGTCTCCGCCACGAGGCCCGACGCGTCGGTCGAGAAGCCGAACAGCTTCGGCAGCTGGCCGATCAGGATCGTGATGGCCAGCCCGTTCATGTAGCCGATCATGGTCGGCTTCGAGAGCAGGTCGGCGACGAACCCGAGCTTCGCGATCGCGCCGATCGAGGTGATCGCCCCCACCATCAACCCCAGCATCGACGCCAGCGCGATCGCGCGCTCGGGATCCCCGTTCGCCCCGACGATGGGCACGATCACGGCGGCGATCATCGGGCCGAGCGACGAGTCGGGACCGAGCACGAGGATCCGCGACGGCCCGAACGCTGCGTAGCCGAGCAGGCACAGGATCGACGTGTAGAGGCCGGTGATCGCCGGCAGCCCGGCAAGCTCGGCATACGCCATCCCCTGCGGCACGAGCAGCGTCGTCAGGACGAGCCCCGCGACGACGTCGTGCGGAAGCCAGCCGATCCGGTACGACCGGACCATCCGAAGCCCCGGCACGATCGCGGACTTCCGTGCCGCCCCGGCGGTCTCGTTCAGCACGCTCATGTCACAGTTTCGCGCCGGACCCGGCCCGTGACCTCACCCCGACCGGGTGATGTTGCGCCCGGCGCAATTCATTCGGTTGGGGTGAGGCCGGGTCGGCCGGAATGCTCGACACTCGGCGAAGAGCTGTCGTCGGCCGTCGCGTGCTCGTGCCGCGACCCGGCGCCCTGAGCACCGAGGAGGATGACTTCGTGGAGGCCTGGATCCGATGACGAAGCAGGAAAAGCGAATCGCCGAGTACGCGGGGCTCTTCCGCGTCAAGCCGGGATCGAAGGTGACACTCGCCGACGACTTCGACCCCGCCTTCAAGGCCGACTTCCTGAAGAAGAAGGACGGCGTCCCCCTGTTGCGGCGGGGCGTGGCGATGCTGGCGGACTATCAGGCGCGGCTCGCCGCTCAGGACACCTACGGGGTGCTCGTGTGCCTCCAGTCGCTGGACGCGGGCGGGAAGGACGGCACGATCCGGCACGTCATGAGCGGCGTCAACCCGCAGGGCGTCGCCGTGCACGGCTTCAAGGTGCCGTCGGCCGAGGAGCTCGACCACGACTTCCTGTGGCGCTACGCGCAGCGGCTTCCGGCTCGTGGTGAGATCGGGATCTTCAACCGGTCGCACTACGAGGAGGTGCTGGTCGTGCGCGTGCACCCCGAGAACCTCGAGCGGCAGAAGCTGCCGGCGGAGTCGAAGGGCGCGGGCGTCTGGAAGCGCCGGTATCGAGAGATCAACGACTGGGAGCGCTATCTCACCGACAACGGCTTCCGGCTCGTGAAGCTGTTCCTGAACCTGTCCAAGGAGGAGCAGCGCACCCGGTTCCTGAAGCGGCTCGACCTGCCCGAGAAGAACTGGAAGTTCTCCTCCCACGACGTGCGCGAGCGCGAGCGCTGGGACGACTACCAGGCCGCGTTCTCGGAGATGCTGTCCCACACCAGCACGAAATGGGCTCCGTGGTACGTCATCCCGGCCGACCACAAGTGGTTCGCCCGGATCGCCGTCGCCGTTGTGATCGCCCACACCCTGATGGAGATCGACCCGCAGTACCCGGTCGTGAGCGATGACGCCCGCCGGGATCTGATGAAGGTGCAGGGAGGAGCTCGAGGCTGAGGCGCCCAAGGGCGCGGCGGCGGATCCGTTCGAGGCTCGGCTCGCCAAGGAGCGGCGAGAAGACGACGCGCAAGGAGGCCGAACGGGAGACGGAGGCCGTCGTCGCCACCCGGACGACGTTGGGACGGAGGAGGCATGACGCCGGCCACGGTGAGCGACGCTCCTGCGCCGGCGGGCGAGGCCGAGCGGTGGTACGCGCTCGACCCCGACGCAGTCGCCGAGAGGCTCGGAGCGCATCCTCGGGAGGGGCTCTCCACGGAGGAGGCGCAGGCGCGGCTCACGCGCAACGGGCCGAACGCGCTCCCGACCGAGGAGCCGACGCCCGGCTGGCGCCGGTTCCTGGACGAGTACCGCAGCTACATGCAGATGATCCTTGTCGGCGCGGCGGTGGTCTCGCTCGCGATCAAGGAGTGGAACACCGCGGTCGTCCTGGTCGCGATCACGCTCCTGAACGCCGTCGTCGGCCTGCGTCAGCAGGGCAAGGCGGAGAGCGCGATGAACGCGCTCAAGTCGATGATGAAGGAGACCGCACGCGTGCGCCGCGCCGGCGCCGAGGCCGAGATCCCGGCCGAGGAGCTCGTGGTGGGCGACATCGTCCTGCTCACCGCGGGTGACCAGGTGCCCGCCGACGGGCGCCTGATCGCGGCCAGCTCGCTCCAGATCGACGAGTCCGCCCTGACGGGGGAGAGCACGCCCGTCGGCAAGGTGGCCGAGACCCTCCCCGACGAACAGCGCGGCCCCAGTGACCAGACCAACATGGCGTTCATGCACACGCCGGTCACGCACGGCAGCGGCCTCATGATCGTGACCGGCACGGGCAGCGGCACGCAGGTCGGCCAGATCGCCCACATGCTCGCGACCACCGCGAACGAGGAGACGCCGCTCACCAAGCAGATGAACACGCTCACGCTGTGGATCGCCGGAGCGGCGGGCGTGACGATGGTCGTCATGTTCGCGCTCGGCCTGAACCGCGGCGACCCGTGGAGGGCGCTGTTCATCAGCGCCGTCGCGCTGGCGATCTCGGCGATCCCGGAGGCGCTGCCCACGGTCGTCCAGGTCGTGCTCTCCCTCGGCAGCGTGGAGCTTGCCGGCCGGAACGCGATCGTGAAGGAGCTGCCGTCAGTCGAGACGCTCGGGTTCACCTCGGCGATCAACTCCGACAAGACGGGCACGCTGACCATGAACCAGATGACCGCCGTCGAGGTGATCGACGTGTCCGACCGCTACACGATCTCGGGCATCGGCTACGGCCTCGAGGGCCGGGTGCACCACGCCGCCGGGAGGTCGGTCTCGATCGAGCGCGCGATCCTGCCCTACGTGATCGCCAGCGACGCCCGGTTGGAGGGCGGGAAGGTCGTCGGCGACCCGACCGAGGGCGCGCTGCTCGTCCTGGCGCACAAGGCCGAGCTCGACATCGAGGCCACGCGCGAGCAGCTCCCGCGGCTGGCGACGCTGCCCTTCGACCCGACCTACAAGCTGATGGCGACGTTCAACCGCGCGACGGACGGCGACGGGCGCGACGTCGTCCGCGTCCACGTCAAGGGGGCCGCGCCAGCCGTCATGGAGCGGGCGGCGAAGGCGATGTCGGGCGCCACGAGCGTCCCGTGGGACGACGACGCGAAGCAGCGGGCCGATGAGCACGTGACCCGGATGGAGGGCAGGGGCCTTCGGGTGATGGCCGCGGCCTACCGCGACCTCGACCCGGCCGACTTCGACGCCGACGGCGACCTGCTCGCCCACGTCATCGAGCTCGAGATGACGAGCCTCGTCGGCATGCTCGACCCGCCGCGTGACGAGTCGAAGGGCGCGGTCGCCGACGCGCAGGCAGCCCACATCCGCGTGCGGATGGTGACGGGTGACGACGTGATCACCGGCGCGGCGATCGCCGAACAGCTCGGGATCCCCGGAGAGGCGATCCTGGGAGCCGAGTTCGCGGCACTCTCGGAGCCCGAGCGCATGGAGCGGATCGAGGCGATCGGCGTCGTCGGCCGGGTGGCGCCGGAGCACAAGGTGCTCCTGGCCGAGACGCTGAAGGCGAAGGGCGACGTGGTCGCCATGACCGGCGACGGCGTGAACGACGCGCCCGCGATCAAGGCGGCCGACATCGGCATCGCGATGGGCAGCGGCACCGAGGTGGCGAAGAACGCCGGCCGCATGATCCTGTCCGACGACAACTTCGCCACGATCGTCTACGCCGTCGAGCAGGGCCGCAAGCTCTACGACAACCTGAACAAGTACATCCGCTTCGTGCTCGTGATGCTGGTGGCGTTCATCCTGACGTTCCTCGGCGCGAGCCTGTTCAACATCGCCTCCGGCGAGCCGTTCACGGCGCCCCAGGTGCTCTGGATCCACTTCCTGATCAGCGCGCCCTTCGGCGTCGCTCTCGGCTTCGACGAGGAGACGCCGGGGCTGATGCGGCTGCAGCCGCGCGAGCGCGGGGAGTCGATCCTCACCCGACCCATGATGCTCACGGCCGGGCTGGTCGGCCTCTTCCTCGCAACGGCCGCGCTCATCATGATCGAGATCGGGATCCACCACTACGGAGACGTCCAGATCGGCACGTCGATCGCCTTCACGGCCTTCGCGCTCATGCTGGTCGTCGCCGGCTACGAGTGCCGCAGCGAGACCGGGACCGTGTTCGCGAGCGACACGTTCAACAGCCGCAGGCTGAACGTGATCGCCGCGATCGAGGCGATCGGCGCGGTGCTCGCGACGGGCTGGGACTTCCTGAACAGGCTGCTCGGGACCCTCCCGCTCACGGCGCAGCAGTTCGGGCTGGCACTGCTCTGCGCGATCGCGCTTCTCGTCACGTGGGAGATCGCCAAATGGGTCGCGCGGCGCCGGACGATCGCCTGCCCCGGGCACCGCGCCGGCCGCCGGGCCCGCCGCGGGATGAGCACGATCCTCTTCGTCGTCCTATCCGTCTCGCTCGTAGGCGTCGCCCGCCAGCTGAGCCTCGACGGCGCGATGGATGTTGCCGTGAAAGTGGTCGGGGCCGATCAGGTCGACCAGCCCGTCTCGTTGGAGCACGGCCAGCACAGGGGGCTTCACCCGGGCAAGGCGTAGCGTCGCTTCATGCGCACGGATGAGCTGGTGGATCTCGGCGAGCTGCGCGGCGCCCTGCGAGTCGATGAAGGGGACCGCCTCGAGATCGAGCACAAGTCCGCGGAGTGGGTCCGGGCCCCGCTCGGCGAGAGCACGGATGCGGTCGTCGAGGGCCTGCGCGGTTGCGAAGAAGAGGCCGCTGTCGATCCCGACCACCACGATCCCGGGAAACGTCTCGTCGCCGGGGTTCTCGTCGAGATCGCGAAAGACCTGCGTCCCGGACTCGCGGCCGAGCAGCGGCATCGGCGGACTCGTGGCGACGTAGACGAGCCACCCGAGCGAGAGCACGACGCCCACCACCACGCCGGCCAGGACCCCCACCGACAGCACGCCGACGATTGCAGCGACGGCGATCCAGAAGTCGAACCGGGTAACACGCCGCAGCCGGCGCAGCTCGGGCAGGTCGATCATCCCGAAGACCACTGCGTCGAT
This sequence comes from uncultured Actinomycetes bacterium, assembly GCA_963809325.1. GTDB lineage: Bacteria > Actinomycetota > Thermoleophilia > Gaiellales > JAICJC01 > JAICJC01. The sequence goes on along the minus strand of CAWEIZ010000008.1, from coordinate 442,236 downwards.
GATCACCGCGGCCAGCACCGGCTTTGGCAGCTTGGAGAACAGTGGTGCAAGCACGATCAGCGTGAGCAGCACGAGCACGCCTGTGATCAGCGACGCAACCGGCGTCCTCGCTCCGGCCGACTCGTTCAGCGAGCTGGCGGACAGGCTCGTGGACACCGGCATGCCCTGGAACACGCCGGCGCCCATGTTGGCCATGCCCTGAGCCACCGACTCCTGGTCGACATCGATTCGGTACTTGTGCCGGGTGGCGAACGCGCGAGCGTCTCCGGCGGTCTGCGAGAACCCGATCAAGAGCAGCGCGCCGGCCGCAACGCCGATGGTCGCGTACTGCTGCCGCAACAGGTCTGCGCTCGGGAGCTGCGGCGTCGGCAGCCCACGCGGCACGTGCCCGACCAGCTCGACACCGTGCGCGCCCAGGTCGAACAGGTATGAGGCCAGGATCCCACCGGCGACGAGCACCAGCGCCCCCGGAACGGCGGGTGCGAGGTACCGCAGGGCGAGAATCACGCCGAGTGCCGCGGCGCCCACCAGGAGCGTCGTCCAGTGGATATCGCCCAGCGAGCCCAACCACGAGCCGAGCTCGCGCCACGCGTTCACGCCGTCCGCGGACGTCCCGGTCAGCTTGGGCAGCTCGCCGATCACGACATCGATCGCGGCTCCGGCCAGAAACCCTGTGATCACCGGCTTGGAGAGAAACCGCGCGATCCACCCCATCCGCAGGACGGCGAGCAGGAGAAACAGCACACCCGTGACGAGCGTGATCGCCGCCACCAGCCCCGCGGCCTGCTCTCCACCGAGGCCGGTGATGAGCACCGCACCGCCGGCGACGGCGGCCAGGGACGAGCTCGGCCCTGTCGAGATCTGCCGCGAGGTGCAGAAGAGCGCGTAGATGATCGCACCCGCCGCTGCCGCGTACAGCCCGTTCTGCAGCGGTACGCCTGCGATGCCCGCGTAGCCCAGGTTCTTCGGCACGATCAGCGCGGTCACGGCCACCCCGGCCGCCACGTCGCCGCGAAGCCAGCCGCGGTCGTATCCAGGCAGCCAGGTGAGAATCGGCAGCCAGCGGCCGAAGCCCCGGCGCTGCTTCTCCGCTCCCGTCACCACTTCACTCTCTCATGCGCGGTCGGAGCCTGTCAGCAATTGGGGCGGCAAAAAATCATCCGTTTGGGGTGACGGTCTGTGGGGCGCCCGGGCCTACGATCACGCCGCCTTGGAGGGCCTGGCGTCCGGGGCGCGCCGATCCGCAGGTACACGAGGAGGGAGCCGTCCATGCACACGCCCGGGCGCATGCGTCCTGCCGCGACATTCGCCGCCGTGCTCGTCTGCGCGGCGGTGCTGGGCGGGTGCGGCGGTGGCGGTGGGAGCCCGTCGCTCCCGAGCTCCCTGCCCAGCTCGTTGCCCAGCCTGCCGTCGACCTCGCGGCCCAGCTCATCCCGGCCGGCGACGACCGAAACGACCACCGAAACGACCACCGAAACGACGCCCACCACCGAGACGACGCCGACCACCGAAACGACCTCCCCCCCGGCGTCGAGCTCCGAGAGCGACACGCCGTGGGGCTGGATCGCGGTGGGCGCGATCCTGCTGGTGACCGCCATTTCGATCGCGGGCTGGGCCCTCGGGCGTCGCGGTGCTTCCCACAAGACCTGGAGCGCACAGGCGCTCCAGGCGACCGGCGAGGGAACGGCGCTCCATGACACCGCGCTGGCCGAGCTGATCGCCGCCACCTCCGCCAACCGTCCCGAACGATGGTCATCGATCGGGAGCACCGCTGACGCGCTGTGGGCGTCGCTCCAACGGCTCCCGGCCGCGCCTGCCGATCGGGCCGCGCAGACGGCGCAGGCGGCGCTCGACGCCGTCGGGGCCGTGCGGTCGGCGATCGCGATCGCCGGCGGCGCACCGCCCGGCGTTCCCCTGGACGCGGAGGCGGCTCGCACGCTACGGGAGCGGCTCGAGCAGCTGGCGGCGGCGCTGCGCGACCTCAGGGCGTACGCCGAGCGCGGATAGCAATCCAACCGGCAGACGACCGCCGCGGCGCCAGGTCATCCCAACAGGACGAAAACCCCCGCCTCAGGCCGCGGTACGGTCGCGACAAGGTGGGGAACAAACCAGGAGGTTCGCAATGAATAGGAGTGCGTGGACCGGGTGGGTCGGCTTTGCCGGGTGGTTGATGCTCATCATCGGCACGATCGATGCCTTCGAGGGTCTGATTGCCATCATCAGAGGCCAGTACTACGTCATGACGCCGCAGTCGATCATCGTGTTCGACGTGAAGACGTGGGGTTGGATCGGCCTCATATGGGGGATCATCGTTGCCCTGGTCGGCGTCGGTCTGCTGACCGCGTCAAGCTGGGCGCGCTGGACGGCGATCGTCGTCGGCGGCCTCAGCTTCATCTTGCAGCTCGGGTTCCTGGGCAGTACGCCATACCCTCTTTGGGCGCTCACGGTGATGGGCCTCACGCTCGTGGTGCTCTACGCGTTGATCGTGCGATGGGGTGAGGCGACCGGAACCCAGTAACCCATAGCCTCGGCTGGCCAACGCCGAACGTCAGCCCCAGCACGGACACGCTGGGGCTGACGGCGTCGTCTCCGTAGCCGTTCCGCGTCAGACCCCGGTGACAGCCTTGACGCGTCCGCTCTTCACGGCCTTCGCGAGGGCGTCGTAGTCGCGCTCGTTCTGGTCGGCGTAGGCCTCGGAGAAGTCGGCGATGGCGCGGTCGAAGGCGTCGCTGCCGCCGAGGTAGGCGGCGATGGCGATGCGGTCACCGGAGCAGGCGTGGGCGCGGGCGAGCGTCCAGCCGCAGGTCTGGCCGTAGATCGCCATGCCCTTCGGCAGTGCTCCTTCGGTCTCGAATGAGCCCTTCCAGTCCTTCAGCTGGCGGCCGTAGAAGTCGCGCTCCTGACCGTCGATGCCGCTATCGACGTGGAGCCAGCCGAGGAAGATGTCGCTGCTTGCCTGCATCAGATGCTGGCCGGCGACCACGCGCTCGCCGTGATTGCGCGTACTGTGCTCTTCGCGGTGAACTCCTCCAGCACCGAGGATTGGGCCTCCTTGAACTGCAGGAACAGCGGGTCCTGCTCGTCGCGGCCGAGCATCAACGCGATCCACGCGCGCGTGCCGACGCTGCCCACCCCGACGACCTTGCGCGCGATGTCGACGAATCGAAACTCTTCCAGCAGGACTCGCCGGTCGGTCTGCAGCGTCTGTCGGTACCGACGCAGCAGCTCGTGCAGCGCCTCCGTCAAGGCCTCTCCTTCGCGGCCGGGCGCCGAGGTCGGAGACCCGTTCGATCAGCGGCGGATCAGACACGATCTGCGGCTCGCCGTCCACCACCCGGGTCAGCTTCGAGAACGCGGTCATGCTGTCCTTCGTCCGCGCCTTCGCCACCGTTTTCTCGGCCTTCTTTGCCATCCCCTTCTTCAGCTGGCCTCGCAGCTGGGCCATCAGCTCATCGACCTCCACCCGGGAATACCACACGTCCAATGCGCGCATCCCGGCGAACTGTCGCATCGCCTCGCGATAGGCGGCGACCGTCTCCCGCACGATCCGTCGACGTTCCTTGCGTGAATAGCCGTTCTCGCGCCCGGCCACCTCGAAGCTCACAGCCAACCGCTTCACGTCCCACTCCCACGGCCCCGGAAGCGTCTCGTCGAAGTCGTTCAGGTCGAACACCAACCGCCGATCCGGCGACGCGAACAAGCCGAAGTTCGACAGATGCGCATCCCCGCACAGCTGGGCGCGCAGCCCGGAATGAGGGCTCGCCGCCAGATCGGCCGCCATCAGCAACGCCGCGCCGCGATAGAACGTGAACGGCGACACCAGCATCCGCCCATACCGGATCGGCACCAACTCCGGCACCCGCGACTCCGCCTGCGACTCCAGAAGATCGACAGGATCCGCACGATGCGCCGCCGGGAGCGAACTCCGCGTGACTCGAACGCGGCACCTCGGCCCGCGCCGCCCGCCCCCGCGCCGCCCGCTCCGCCACGCTCAGATGCGGCACCACACGCGACGGCGCCGCTCGCGCCTCCACGACGTCCGCAACCTCCGTACGTCCCGTATCAGACTTCGTCGTACTCATGGCACTCCTCCTTGCGGCTCAGTGATTCGCGGCGGGGCCGAGCTCGGTCGAGACGGCCTTCGCTCCATCCATCACGGCACGTCGAGCCCTTCGCTCGCCCACGCTTCCGCCTGCTCGCGCTCCCGGTTCGGGAACAGCTTGAGCTCGCCGGGAATCGACCAGCCCGCGAGCGTCACGAGTCGACGGATGCTCTCCGAGTCCGTGACGACGGCGATGCGGTCGAAGGAGCGCGGATGGGCGAGCCCGAGCACGGCGTCCTGCCATGCGCCGCCGGCGGTGTAGCCGGTGAAGCGGTCGTCGAGCACGTGGATGAGGCGGATCTTCGGGTGCCGCTCCAGCGCGTGCTTCACCGCCGGCGCCGCGACCGCTTCGTAGTCGGCGGATTCGACCTCCCCGACGGCCTCGAGTCCGACGACCGCGTCGGGAAGCCCCTCGATCAGCTCGATCATCGTGCTCCTTCAGCCCGCGAGCCCGGCGGATGCCTCCTTCAGGCCGGCCTTCAGCTCCTCCGCGGAGGCCTTGTCGATCTGGGCGGTCGAGGTGCGGATCGCGTTGGCGAGCGCGCCCGCGACGGCGTCGGCCCCGTCGTGCTCGTAGATCGCGATGATGCCGGCCGATCCGGGCGGAAGCGCGTCGTCGAGCTTGTCGCCGATGCCGGCCTGGACGCGGTGGCGCGCGAACTTCCCCGCCAGTCCGCCGACGGCGGCGCCGACGACGGTCGCCGCCAGGAGCGGCGGGGCGAAGAGCCCGATGACGAGGCCGACGCCGGCGCCGGCCTTGACTCCCTTGCGGCCGAGGTGGTCGCCGGTCTCCTGGACGTGCACCTCGCCGTCGGCGTCCTTGACGACGACGCGCCACGCCGTCGGTGACGATCTCGCCGTCGCCTGCGAGCTTGGTGTAGGCGTCGAAGTCCTGCTGCGCCAGGTCGGGGATGAGGTAGACGGCGATCAGGACGTCCAGCTGCTCGTTGTCACTCATGGTGCTCCTCTCTCGCCTCCATCTCAGGCGCTCGCCGCGTGTGCCGCCAGGGCCTGGGCCGCGTGCTCGTTCAGCGCGCTCGCGTCCTCCTCGCTCAGGTGCGGGGCGACGTCGAAGACGACCTGCTTGATCTCGCCCGTGAAGGCGAACGGCGCCTTGTCGGCGTAGCTGCGGTCGACGACGAGGCCGTTGTCGCGACCGATGTCCATGCCGGAGTAGCCCGAGAAGCGGCCCGGCACGGTGTGCTCCATCCGCCCGCTCGCGACCGGCTCGCCGTTGACGAGCAGCGTCACCTCGCCGCCGGTCGCCGGCTTCGGCGCGTCGGCCGTGAAGACGAGCTCGACGTTGACCTCGCCGGTCGGCAGCGGCTGCTCGGCCGCCTGGGTGTACTCGAGCACCCCGAGCATCGAGTAGGTGTGCTTGAGCTTCCCGTCCTGCACGAAGAGCGCGAACCCGCCGAGATGGTCGGCCTCGGCGACGATCACGCCCTCTGCGCCGCCCTCGGGGACGACCAGGTCGGCGCTGATCGTGTACGAGTGGTTGTAGATCCGCGGGATCATCCCGCTCGGGATGTTCTGGATGTCGCCGCGGAAGACGAACTTCGACTCCTCCGGGAGCGGCGGCACCATGCCGAAGAAGGACGTCAGCCCGCCGAGCAGCGGCAGGACGTTGTTGGCCTCGGCCTCCGCCCAGAAGAGCTCGCTGAGCTCCTGCACCTTCTCCGGATGGTCGGCCGCGACGTTCTTCGACTGCGTGAAGTCGTCGGGCAGGTAGTAGAGCTCGACGGGCTCGTCGTCGGGATTCCAGCCCGGGCCGAACTTGCGCAGCTTCTCCGGGTCGAGGTCCCACGGGATCCGCTGCAGCCGCTGGGCGAGCAGCCAGCCGTCCTTGTACATCCCCCGGTTGCCGAGGATCTCGTAGTACTGCTGCGTGTGCCGCTCCGGCGCGGCCGCGTCCGAGAGCGAGTCGGCGAAGGTGACGCCGTCGAACGGCTGCTGCTCGACGCCGTCGATCGAGTCGGGCATCGGGATCCCGGCGAGGTCGAGGATCGTCGCGCCGACGTCGGTCACGTGCGTGTAGTGGCTGCGAACCGCGCCGGCGTCGCCGATGCCGCTCGGCCAGTGCACGACCATCGGGTTCCGCGTGCCGCCGAGATGCGAGGCGACCTGCTTGCCCCAGTCGAACGGGGCGTTGCCGGCCCAGGCCCACCCGGCCGAGTAATGCGGGGCGAGCTGCTCGTCGCCCCAGGCCTCGAGGCCGCCGTGCTTGAAGAGGAGCCCGATCTGCTGCTCGGGCGTGAGCGGGATCCCGTTCAGCGTCGTCAGCTCGTTGAACGTGCCCGTGAGCGTGCCCTCCATGCTCGCGCCGTTGTCGCCCCAGATCCAGATCACGACGGTGTTCTCGAGCTCGCCCATCTCGTCGATCGCGTCGATGATCCGGCCGATGTTCCAGTCGGCGTTCTCGGAGTAGCCCGCGTAGACCTCCATCTGACGGGCGTAGAGGCGCTTGTGCGTCTCGTCGAGCGAGTCCCACGTCGGGAACGCGTCGTTGCGCGGCGGCAGCTCCGCGTCGGCGGGGACGACGCCGAGCGCCTTCTGCCGCGCGAACGTCTCCTCGCGCATCACGTCCCAGCCCTGGTCGAACGCGCCGCGGTACTTGTCCGACCACTCGCGCGGCACGTGGTGCGGCGCGTGGCTGCAGCCGGTCGCGACGTAGGCGAACCACGGCGTCTTCGGCTTCTCGGAGCGGACCCGGTGAAGCCAGTCGATCGTCTTGTCGGCGAGATCGTCCTGGAAGTAGTACTGCTCGCCGTCCTTGGCCTCGGGGACGCCGATGATCTTCTGGTTCTCGGCGATCAGCGGGTCGTACTGCCCGGCCTCACCGCCGAGGAAGCCCCAGAAGTAGTCGAACCCGAGCCGGGTCGGCCAGCGGTCGAACGGCCCCGAGAACCCCTGCTGGTTGTCCGGGGTCAGATGCCACTTCCCGAACCCTCCGGTCAGGTAGCCGTTCTCCTGGAGGATGCGCGGAAACGGCGCGCAATCGTGCGGGATCGTCGCGTTGTACCCCGGGAACGGGCCGGAGAACTCGCCCACCATGCCGAAGCCGACCCGGTGGTGGTTGCGCCCCGTCAGCAGCGCTGCCCTGGTCGGCGAGCAGAGCGCCGTGACGTGGAAGCGGTTGTAGCGCAGCCCGTTCTCCGCGAGCCGAGTGTAGTTCGGGGTCTGGATCGGCCCGCCGAACGTGCTCGGGTTGCCGAAGCCGGCGTCGTCGATCAGGACGAGCAGCACATTCGGCGCACCCTCCGGCGGCTGGACGTGGCTCGCCTGGTTCCAGTCGGGCGCCGAGCCGTCGAGCGTCCGCTTCGTCGTGCCCGCGAACGGCGGCCGCCGGATCGGGAGGCTGCTGCGGTCGATTCCTGCGTCCGGCATCAGTCCACTCCTCTCGTCTCTCGACGCTCAGGTGACCACGGCACGCCTTCGTACCAGAAGAACCGATGCTAGCCCCGGGCCGCGAGGCGGCATCATCCGTAAGGGGTGACTGGTGCCCAGCCTCCCCTCGTCCTCTCTCGCTCACCTCTCGCGCTAGCGGTTCACGGTCGCCATCCCGGCCGCGTCGTAGCGCCCGCCGGCGGCCTCGGGGAGCTCCGCATCGATACGGGCCAGGTCAGCGTCGGTCAGCTCGACGTCGACCGCGGCGGCGTTCTGCTCGAGGTAGGTGCGGCGCTTGGTGCCCGGGATCGGAACCAGGTCGTCCCCTCGTGCGAGCACCCAGGCGATGGCGAGCTGGGCCGGGGTGATGCCCTTCTCCGCGGCGATCTCCTTGACCTTGTCGGCAAGCCGGAGGTTCGCGTCGAGATTCTGGCCGGTGAAGCGCGGGCCGCTTCGGCGGAAGTCGTTCTCGTCGAGCTCGTCCGGCGAGGCGAACCGGCCGGCGAGGAAACCGCGTCCAAGCGGCGAGTACGGAACGAACCCGATCCCGAGCTCGCGGCACGTGGCCAGCACCCCGGCCTCCGGATCGCGCGTCCACAGCGAGTACTCGCTCTGGACGGCGGTGATCGGGTGGACCGCATTCGCACGGCGGATGGTCTCCGGCGCCGCCTCGCTCAGGCCGATGTGGCGGATCTTGCCGTCCGAAACGAGGTCCGCCATCGCTCCGACGGTCTCCTCGATGGGCACGGTGGGATCGACGCGGTGCTGGTAGTAGAGGTCGACGTGGTCGGTCCCGAGCCGCGTCAGCGAGCCCTCGACGGAGCTGCGCACGTGCTCGGCGGAGCCGTCCTGCTTCCCGACGGTCGACATGTCGCCCGGGACGGCGTCGTCCATCCGGCGGTTGAACTTGGTGGCGACGACGTACTCGTCGCGGTGGCCCTTGATCGCGCGGCCGACGAGGATCTCATTCGTGAGCGGGCCGTAGAGCTGCGCGGTGTCGATGAAGGTGATGCCCAGCTCGAGGGCGCGGTGGATCGTCCTGATGGCTTCGTCCTCATCCGTCGAGCCGTAGAACGCGGACATCCCCATGCACCCCAACCCGATCGCCGAGACCCTCAGGTCTCGAAGTGTTCGCTGCTTCATGTTCGCCCCTACCCTTTCCTTGCGGAACCTGATTCCTGAACTCTAGGTCTTGGCTTCATCCTGATCGGGCGATGCCGGGCAGCGGGCCAACCGAGAGGGTTGGGGGTCCCGATGCGCGAACGACAGCCCTCCGCCTGAGTGAGCGCCGACCGCCCCGATCAGGATCTCCCGGCGACCGACGACGCGCGAACGGGGATCGAGCCGCGCTGGCCGGTGGCGCTCGTGATCGCGGGCTTCATCGCGATCACGGTCGCGCTGCGCGTGCTCGAGCCGGAGCATGAGTCGCTGGGACCGCACTGGCTCGCCCCGGCGTTGGAGATTGCGATGCTCGGCGCCCTCGTCGCGGCCGACCCGGCGCACGCGAGCGAACGCCGCCGCTGGCTGCGGCGCCTGTCGCTCACCCTCGTCATGGCGCTCGCCGTCACGGGCATGGTGTCCACCGCGGTGCTTGTCAGCGACCTGGTCAGCGGCGCGAAGGTGACGGAATCAGCGAGCTCGCTGCTTGCGTCGGGCGCCCTCATCTGGCTGGGCAACAGCATGATCTTCAGCCTCATCTACTGGCTGCTCGACTCCGGCGGGCCGGCGGCGCGCTACCTTGAGCCACGACCGTATCCCGACTTCGCCTTCACCCAGCAGCTCAGCCCCGAGTTCGCGCCGCCCGGATGGCGCCCGATGTACGTCGACTACCTCGTGCTCGGGCTGTCCACGAGCATGGCATTCAGTCCGACGGACGTGATGCCCATGGTTCCGTGGGCGAAGCTGACGATGACGTTGCAGTCGCTGATCTCGCTGACGGTGATCGCGCTCGTCATCGCCCGAGCGGTCAACGCGTTCGCCTAGATTCGTGGACGACGCCAGGCATCAGAGGCTCGAGCTCTTCGCCACAGTCCTGCTCGCCATGGCTGCCGTGGCGACGGCCTGGAGCACGTACGAGTCGGCGCAGTGGCGGGGCGAGCAGGCGGTCGACGCGAGCAAGGCGACGGCGGCCCGCATCCAGTCGTCGGAGGCATCGACGCGGGCCGGACAGCTCACCCAGATCGACATCGCGACCTTCATACAGTGGATCGACGCCAGCGAGGCTCGGCGCCGGGGGCTCGCGCAGTTCTACCGGGATCGGTTTCGCGACGAGTTCCGTCCGGCGTTCGCCGCATGGATCGCGACTCGTCCGCTTGCGAACGACGCCGCGCCCCCGACCCCGTTCGCAATGCCCCAATACCGCGTGGCCGAGGCGCTTCGCAGCAGGAGCCTGAACGCGGCGGCCGGCCGCTACGCCGACGACGCCGGCGAGGCGAACCAGCGCGCGGACGACTACATGCTCGCCGTCGTGCTCTTCGCGAGCTCCCTCTTCTTCGCCGGGATCTCGACCAAGCTCCGATCTGGCCGCCAGCGGGAGGCGATCCTGGCGTTCGGGTACCTGATCTTCACGGGCACGGTTGTCTGGATCGCGACGCTGCCGCTCGCGGTCTCCATCTAGGTCAACCGCCGGGCAGGCCGCGACGCGGCTCGCGCCCTTCGAATGCGGTGACGGCGGACTGGACGGTCGGGAAGAACCGCGAGGCGCCGACCTGAGCCGTCAGCCCGGTCTCATCGAAGATCTCACGCTGCCTGCTCTTCAGTCGTGCGAAGCACAGCGTCACCCGCATCTGCTCGAGGTCGGACTGGAGCTGCTTCAGGGCATCGACTGCCGTGGCATCGAGGAACATCCAGGCTTCGGCGTTCATGACGACCCAATCGACGCCCGAAGACGACGCCACGACCTCGAGCACTCGGTGGCGGAGGTACTCGGCGTTGACGAAGAACGGCGGAGCGTCGAAGCGGTAGATCAAGAGGCCGGGGAGGGTCTGCGCATCGGCGAAGCGCTCGACGTCGTGGTAGCCGTCGATACCCTCGACCGCTCCCAGCACGGCGTCGTGGGGGCGGGCGGCCCGGTAGAGGAACACGCCGATCGAAAGTGCCATGGCGACCGCCACACCGCCCAGCACGCCGAACAGGAGCACGCCGACGAACGCCGACAGCGCGAGCCCGACCTCGGCCTGGCGGATGTGGCGCAGGCTCCACATGCCGCGCACGTCGATCAACCCGATCGCTGAGACGACGATGATCACGCCCAGCGCCGCCTTGGGCAGCGGCTCGATCACCGGCATCGCGACGAGCAGGAAGATGCCCACCACGATGGCCGCAATGATCACCGACAGCTGCGAACGGGCTCCTGTGGCGTCGTTCACGGCCGAGCGCGAGTTCGACGACGAGATGGGAAACGCGCTCGTCACCCCTCCGATCAGGTTCGCGCTGCCGAGCGCGGTCAGCTCCCGGTTGGCATCGACCTCATACCCGTGGATGCCTGCGAACGTCCTGACCGTCGCGACCGTGTCTGCGAACGCGATGAGCGCGAACGCCGTGGCCGGCAGCAGCAGGTCCACGAACTGTTGAAGCCTCACCCATGGAAACTCGAGTGGCGGCACGCCGCCCTCGACGTGGCCCACCGTCGCGATGTCGTGAGAGCCGAGGTCGACGACGGCGGCGATCGCCAGGCCGAGGCCGAGCACGACCAGCGCCGGCGGGATCATCGGGAGGAACCGCTTGACCGCGAAGGCGACCGCCAGCAGCACGCCGCTCAGCACCACGGTCGGCCAGTTTGCGGATCCGAGCTCGACCACGATCTCCTTCACCCTCGGCAGAAAGTCGGTCGCCGCCACGTCCAGGCCGAACAGCTTCTCGACCTGACTGGAGATCACGATCACCGCGACGCCGTTGATGTACCCCAGGAGCACCGGCTTGCCGAAGAAGTCGCCGACGAACCCGAGTTGCAGCAGGCCCGCGATGAGCAGCACCGCCCCCATCGCCACCGCCAGAGCTGCGGCCAGCGTGGCGTAGAGCGCCGGATCGACCTTCCCGTCGACCGTCGCCATCGGGGCGATGGTCACGGCTGTGAGCGCGGCCAGTGTGGCGTCCGGGCCGATCACGTGCTGCCGTGAGGAACCGAGCAGCCCATACACCGCCAGAGGCAGGAAGGTTGCATACAGGCCGAACACCACGGGCAGGCCGGCGAGCTCGGCCATCGCCAGCGAGGCCGGGACGGCGACCGCGCCGACCGTGAGGCCGGCGATCAGGTCGGGGCGGATCGTGCCCCGGCGGTGCACGACGGCTGCGAGCCCCGGGGCGACCCCCTCGAGCGACCGCGGCATCAGGCCGCGCGCGTACCGACTGATCGGGTCGAGGACGCCACGGCGAGTCACGAGCAGGAGTCTGGGCGAGCCGGACGCGGCGTTCGTCATGCCGGTGGAATGAAATTCGCCGCCGAGCACGAGCACGGGCTGGTGAGCCATTACCGGCAGATACCTCGGCTCGGCGCCGCACGGCAGGACCAGACGGTGCGAGCGCGAAAACAGCCAGTGTGCTCAAGGAGACGAAGCTCGAGAGGCGGCTTGGCCGATGGTTGGCCCGCGCAGCAACACCGCGCGGGGCAGCCGTGATCATCGCCACGGCGTCGACCGCGATGACTCTCGCGGCCGGGCTCCTGATGACGGTCGTCGACCGGAAGACCTTCCCGACGCTCGGCGCCGGACTCTGGTGGGCCGTCCAGACGGTCACGACGGTTGGGTACGGCGACCACGTTCCGGAAAGCGTCGCCGGACAACTCATCGCGGCGCTGGTCATGCTGTTTGGGATCGGCTTCCTGACAGTGATCACCGCCGCGATCACGAGCACGTTCGTGTCGCGCGCCCGCCGTGGGCTGGCGCCCTCGGATGCCGAGAACCGAGCTGCCGAGCAGCTCCGACAGATCGACCGCCGACTCGAACGAATAGAAGCCGCCCTGACCGATTCCTCATAGCGCCTGGTCAGAGTCCGTCCGCTCGCCCGGACGAGGTTCGACGTCAGTGGGCCTCCGGCTGGCTGACGACCCGCGTAGAGCTCGGCCCGCTCGGCGTCGTCACGGGGATGGCCGCCGCGAACCCGGGGCGCGGCCCGATCCTCGTCGCCGGCCTGGCCGAGGCGGTCGCAGGCTGCATCCCCATGGGCGGCGGCTCGTACCTCGCGAGCGAGGCCGAGGAGGCGCTGTACGCGGCCGAGATCGCCGACGAGGGCAAGGAGGTCGAGGATGAGCCGGGGCGCGCCGAGCTCGCGCTCGTGCTCGAGGATGAAGGGCTGCCGCGCGCCGACGCAGAGCGCGTCGCCGCGGGGCTCGCAGCCGACCCCCGGGTCTTCCTGCGCACGAAGGTGCAGAAGGAGCTCGGGCTGTCTCCCGACGTCGGCGGCGCCGCGCGCGGGGATGCGCTGATGGTCGGCCTCGCGTATCTCGCCGCCGTCATCCCCCTGTGGCCGTACGCCGTCCTTCCGCTGATCGGCCCGGCGCTCTTGGTGAGTCTCGCCTGCACGTTCGTCGCCCTCTTCGCCCTCGGGGTCGTGAAGGCGACAGTCGCGCGTCAGCTCCGGCTCCGCGGCGGCCTCCAGGTGCTCCTCATCGGCTCGGTGAGCGCGGGCGTCGGATTCGTCATCGGGCACGCCGTGACCTCAGCTACCGGCTGATCCGCCCGGCCGCATCGGGGTACGCACGGATCTCGGGGTCGGGATTCGTGCACCCGGCGTGCGACTGCTCCCCGATGCGGCCGCGGCCCGATGGTGCTGAGGTTCAAGTTGCGGCCGTGCGGTTCGCGGTCATGCAAGGCAGAGGAGGTTTGGCGATGGCCACCATCGAATATCCGGCCACTTACGCCGTCCCCGGTAGCCCCGACAGCATCGTCGAGGTCATGCCGCGGTACGACAACTTCATCGGCGGGCGATGGGTCGCCCCGGTGAAGGGCCAGTACAAGGCGAATCTGACGCCGGTCACGGGGAAGCCGTTCACGGAGATCCCCGCGTCGACGCCGGAGGACGTCGAGCTCGCGCTCGACGCCGCCCACGCAGCGCGACAGGCGTGGGGTGAGGCATCGACGACGGAGCGATCGCTGGTGCTGAACCGCATCGCGGACGCCATCGAGGAGAACAAGTCGATCCTCGCGATTGCCGAGAGCTGGGACAACGGCAAGCCGGTGCGCGAGACGCTCGCCGCCGACATCCCGCTCGCGGCTGACCACTTCCGCTACTTCGCCTCGGTGATCCGCGGCGAGGAGGGGACGATCTCGGAGATCGACAAGAACACGATTGCCTACCACTTCCATGAGCCGCTTGGAGTGGTCGGGCAGATCATCCCGTTCAACTTCCCGCTGCTGATGGCGGCGTGGAAGCTGGCACCGGCTCTCGCAGCGGGCAACTGCTCGGTGCTGAAGCCGGCGAGCCCGACGCCGTGGTCGATCCTGAAGCTCGCGGAGCTGATCCAGGACATCGTCCCGGCAGGCGTGCTCAACATCGTGAACGGCCCGGGAGCGGAGATCGGAAAGGCGCTCGCCACGAGCAAGCGCATCGCCAAGATCGCGTTCACCGGCGAGACCGTCACCGGACGGCTGATCATGCAGTACGCGGCGCAGAACATCATCCCGTCGACGACGGAGCTGGGCGGCAAGTCGCCCAACATCTTCTTCGCCGACGTGATGGCCGAGGACGACGCGTTCCTCGACAAGGCGGTCGAGGGGCTCGTGCTCTACGCCTTCAACAAGGGTGAGGTCTGCACGTGCCCATCGCGGGCGCTGATCGACGAGTCGATCTATGACGAGTTCATGGATCGGTGCCTGGGTCGGATCGCGATGATCCGCCAGGGCAACCCGCTCAACCCGGCAACGCAGCTCGGCGCTCAGGTGTCGACTGCGCAGCTCGAGAAGATCGCGGGCTATGTCGACATCGGCCTCGACGAAGGCGCCGAGCTCCTGATCGGGGGCAAGCGCAACGTGCTCGAGGGCGAGCTGGCCGAGGGCTACTACTTCGAGCCGACGGTCCTCAAGGGACACAACAAGATGCGCGTGTTCCAGGAGGAGATCTTCGGCCCGGTGCTCGCGGTCACCACGTTCAAGAACGAGGCTGAGGCGCTCGAGATCGCGAACGACACGCTCTACGGTCTCGGCGCTGGTGTGTGGACTCGCGATACCAGCCGGGCGTTCCGGATGGGTCGCGCGATCCAGGCCGGCCGCGTGTGGACGAACTGCTACCACATGTATCCGGCACATGCCGCCTTCGGGGGCTACAAGATCTCCGGGGTTGGCAGGGAGACACACAAGATGATGCTCGATCACTACACGCAGACGAAGTGCCTGCTCGTCAGCTACGACCCGAACCCGCTTGGGTTCTTCTAGGACGGGGAGGGGCTGTGAGCGCACAGGTGAGCGCCACCGATGACGCTCTCGAGGCCATCGAGGCGCTCACCCTCGCGCACGGCCGAGTGATGTTCTTCCAGTCGGGGGGCTGCTGTGACGGCAGCTCCCCGATCTGCCTTCCCGACGGCGAGCTGCCGATCTCGCCGCACGACCTGCTGCTCGGACGGGTGGGAGGTGCGCCGTTCTACATCGACACCGACCTGTACGAACGCTGGAACAGGCCGTCGTTCCTGCTGGACGTCTCGCCCGCCGCCCCTGAGGGGTTCTCGCTCGGCGCCGGCGACACGCATTTCGTGACCCGGACGATCCAGGTGTAAGCGCTCCGATCCGGGCGAGCGGCAGCTCCGGAGGGTGGAACGGCTTCACGACGGTGTTCGCCTAGCCGGGTGGTCGTCCCGCCTCCAACAGCCGCTTGAGGTTGCCCCAAATACGCTGTTCCTGCCGCCGGCCGATCAGGCCGACGAGTGGCCCCATCAGCTTGAAGACACCTTGCGGCCGCACGTCCCACGACCAGCGCATGCGGGTGCCGCTAGGGACGGACTCGAACGTGAGCGCGCCCTCTGTCTCCATCATCGACGAGCGCGTCACCGACGCCAGCCTCCACGGCCGCTCGTAACCGCTGTACTCGACCAGCATCGGCATCGTCCGACGCATCGTCTCAAGCTCCGTCCGGAACCGCGCCCCTAGGCCGATCGGCCCCTCCGAGATCAGCTCTGCGTGAACCATGCGAGGGTTGTAGCGCGGCTCGTTGCGCTCGTCCGCTACAAAGTCGAACACTTCCTCCACCGGTCGGCAGATCACGATTTCTCCGTTCACGCGCGCCACGGTAGCCTCCTGGTTCGGCGAGTATCGAGAGCATCGCAGATGGCCTTGGTGCCTGATCCTGCCGGTATAACCAAGAACCGGCATCCGCCTCAGGGGGCGCGGAGTGGCTAGCGCGACGTGGAAGCGAGTGGCTTCGCCAGTGAGATGTGACTATGCCCACGGGGGTAACCCGTGACCTCCCCAACACGTGCGAAGCCTCGGCGCTCGTAGAACTCCGGCGCTTGGAAGCTGTGGGTCTCCACTGCAATCTGATGGCAGCCGAGCCGCGACGCCTCCTGCTCGACAGCCGCCATCAGCGCTGAGCCGATCCCCTGGTTTCTACAGTCCTCGCGCACCCACAACGCCTCCACAAGGCAGGTGCCGCCCCACTCAAAGCCATCGACGCCGCCCGCAAGTTCGCCGGATTCATCGTGCACCGCGTACGTGATTGGGTGCCACGCCGAGATGCCGGTGGTTTCCATGTTGAAACGCTCGATGCGCTCCTTGAGCGCCCGGCCGACCCCCGGATCATTGCTGCGCTCGACGCTGCGCACGCCGCCAGCGTACCAGGCTCCGGACGAGGGATCTCGCGGCCGAGGTGCCTGACTCTGCCGGTATCACCAAGCCGTTCGAGCTGCCTGGTCCTTGCACTCGGGTCCTCAGCTCGCCTCGTTTCGGCTGGCGCATCGCATAGGATCGAGTCCATGCGTGAGCTGCGCCCCGGTGTTTGGCATTGGCAGTCGCCGCATCCAGAGTGGGACGGGGAGGAGGGGTGGCCCGAGCTTGTTTCGTCGTACGGGATTGAGCTGGGCGACAAGTTCCTGCTGTTCGACCCGCTCATGGTTCCCGACGAGTTGCGCGAGCGCGCGACCGCTGTCGTCTTGACCGCGCCGTACCACGAGCGCGATGCTCGGCGGCTTGGCCTTCCGGTGCACACGCCGCCCGCAGACACGTGGGAGGATTGGGTCGAGAAGTTCGGCGTCGATCCCGACCGGGTGCGTGGCATGGAGAGTGAGGACCTCGCCTGGTTGCGCGCGGGCGAAGTCGAAGGCGAGTTCCGCGGTCCCGGGCCGTGGCCGTTCGGCATCACCGCGTATGCGGGCCGCGAGGACAACGATCTCGTCCTCTGGTTGCCGTCGATCGACGCGATCGTCACGGGCGACTCGCTCTCGGACTTCGGCGACGGGCTGGACATCCAGCTTGGCGGTCGCAGGCACGTGACGCGCGAGGATGTCGTCGGACGGCTCCGTCCGCTGCTCGGCCTGCCGGTTGAGCTCGTGCTGCCCGCGCACAGCGATCCGACGGACCGCGCGGCGCTTGAGCGCGTGCTTTCCTGAGCGCGCGGGGCGAGACTGCTTGCGGGCGATCTCTGCAGCTCAGTAGACTCGCGTCGGCAGCGTCGCCAGACCGGATGGCTGGTGTCCGTGTGGTGCCTGACTCTGTTGGTATGACCTATCAGTCCGCCTGGCCGCGGTCGGGGATCATCCCGGGCTGGTCATGCGGTGTGTGAGGGGTGAGCCCTCCCAGTAGCAGACCTCGACCCGGATCCCGTCCGGATCGAAGGCAAAGAAGGCGTAGTAGGGGTCGAGCACGTCGCCGTAGTGGTACTCGGGCGGTGATTGGATCGTGCCCCCGGCTGAGAGGCAGCGTCTGTAGGCGTCGTCGACCTCTGCGGGGTGGTCGACTTCGAGGGCCAAGTGCTCGATTCCGACGTCGTAGTGGCGATATTCTCCGCCGTCTGCGGGCCGGAAGCCGAGGCCGTGCCCGGCGAAGTGTAGGTAGACAACCTCCTCGGTTCCCCGGTACGTCGGATACCGGGCGTACTCCTTGAGGCCGGCCGGTCCCAGCATCTCGAGATAGAACGCGAGCGACCGTTCGACGTTTCTCACCGCCAGATCGACATGATTGATTCCCCGTGCCGGCATCCGTCCTCCCAGGGTTGGCCTCCGCCGAGCGTACCCCGGATCGTCCGTGGCGGCCGCCGACTAGGTACCTGGTTCCGCCAGTATCACGATGCGGTTCGCCTGTCCCGCGACTATTCGACGGGTTCAGGCCTCAAGCACCGGGTGCCGGCCCGCGACCTGCAGCCAGAGATCCTCATTCGGCACCTTGGCGTAGATCACGTATTCCTGGCGGTCTACTGGACAGCCACGGCGGCTGGCCGGCCCCTCATTGGTCGCGAGCGTGGCGTCCGCCCACTCGATTGCTTCCCGACATCCTGAGCACCAACGAGATCGAACGTCACGTACTCCCACCCCATCGGAGCGCCCGGGTAGGGACTCCACCCGATCCGTGGTCGGTCGATGTCCGGTGGCCTGGCAGGTTGCTCCCAGAGGGTGACGCGATACGCGGTGGCCACTTCCGACGGCTCGTTCGCGTAGTCACGATCCGGAGAGAGTCTTGCATCCATGAGGACAGCGTAGAACCTGGCATGGGTGGGCGTCGTTTCACGGGAGGGGATGTGGTCGCAGGTTGGAGAGGCGGCTTACCCGACGCGCGACTAGCTGCGAAGTGTCGAGCGGGCGTACTCGACGTCGATCGGATGGGGCGGGAACGGCACGACGCGCGTCCGGCCGGTGAGACTCCATCCGCGTTTCTCGTAGAAGGCGCGCCCTCGATGGTTGTCGGTGAGCGTCCAGAGGCGCGCCTCCTGGACATTCGATTCGCGAAGCCGAACCAGAGCGAGGTCGTGAAGCGTGCTTCCGATGCCTCGGCTCCAGAACTCTGGCATCACATACAGAGTCTGCAGGACGCCGTGGCCCACAGAGACGACTCCGACGGCCTCGTCGTCCTCGAACGCAATGTACGTCTCCCCATCCGGGTCGGTGAGTGCGGAGAGCCAGTCCGCGCGAACCGCCTCATCAGGGTACGCATAGAGGCCCGGCGGGAACACGTGCTGGAAGCCCGCGACTGCCGCAGCGCGCGCGATCCCGAAACACCGCTCGGCGTCCTCCACCGTGGCGCGCACGACTCGCACGTCCGAAGACGGTACTGTGGTCGCGGAAGCAGCACAAGGTCTCGCCTGGTGCGGCGAAGATGGCGGCTGGTCGTGTCGTGGCCTGAGGTCGAAGGTCGAGCGTTCGGCCCTGGAAGTACAGAGAGGAGAGCACGATGAGCAACGAACAGACGGCACCTGAGACGAAAGGTGTTACGGCGGAGGTACTTGCAACGGTTGACCTTGGCCCTGAGATCGAGGGCATGGCAGGGCGCGAACTTCGAATGCGTATGGTGACCATCGAGCCTGGAGGCGTCTTCGGCCCGATACACGACCATGTAGACAGACCTGGCATCGTCTACATACTGCAAGGAACGATCACTGACCATCGAAACGGAGTCGCCGCGGACTATGGGCCGGGAGTGGGCTGGCCCGAGGATAGGAACACCACACACTGGCTTGAGAACAGAGGCACGATTCCGGCGGTGGAGATCTCGGTCGATATCGTAAGGCAAGAGTAAGAACCGGTTTCAGAATGCGCGTCGTCGTGAGGCGCAGGGCGCGGTGGTGGTGGCAAGGATCGAGCGGCGAGCGGAGCGCAGGCGTGGCTGGAAGCCACGTTGAGCACCGCACGCCGCGTGGGACGCCGCCACCGCCGCCGCGAACCAGCCGCAACAGACGGTCATTCTGAAACAGGTTCTAAGCTCAGATCCAACCTCTCTTCACGTCTCGCAGGCTCGTAGGTCCTGCATCTAGGCCGTCAACCTGATCGCGACGTCGTACTTCGAGACCGACGAGCGGGCTCCCGGCGTGTCGTCCGCAGGCATCGCGTTCAGCGCCGCGTCGCCCTGTGCGTAGTCCTCCTCGCTCGCGAAGAACACGATCGCGAGCGAGCGCTCCGCCTCGGGATCGTGGAGGACGATCACCTCGGTCGCCGGGAGCCCCTCGGGCCTCTCGGTGCCTTCCATCTCGCGCTTCATGTCGTCGATCCGCTGCGAGCTCACTCCGTCGAACGTGACAACTCGGGCGAGGGCCATGCGTGCCTCCTGGTCGGTTCCGGCAACCGTACAGGCCGGCCGCCCTTCGCGGCCTGACGCGCGATGTGCTTCGCGACGTAGCCGGCGTCCCGGCCGATGCCCGGGAGCACGTCGGAGGTCGCCGCGAACTGGAAGACGAGGCCGGCGAAGTAGAGCCCGGGCGACGCCGTGGCGACGCCACGCTCGTGCACGGGCTGGCCGCCCCCGTCGAGCACGGGGACGTCGAGCCACGAGAAGTCGTGCACGTAGCCGGTGCACCAGACGACGTTCGCCACGTCGAGCACGCGGCCGTCCTCGAGCAGCGGCCGGCCGTCCCGCACGCCGGCGACCCTGGCGACGCGCTCGACGCCCCGCTCGGCGAGCTCCTTCGATCTGACCCGGATCAGCGGCGTCGCGTTGGCCGCCGCCTTCGGCCCGACCCTGCGGCCGATCGGCGTCCGCTTCGTCAGCACGTGAGAGCCGAGGAACCGCATCACGCGCACGACGAACCGGGACGGCAGGCTGCCGTGGCGCACCGGAATCTGCCCCGACTCCTTCCCGGAGAGCGCGACCGGGTGCGAGCGCGAGAGCTCGAACGCGATCTCCGCGCCCGAGTTCCCGACGCCGACCACGAGCACGCCACCGTCCTCGAGCTGAGCCGGATTCCGGTACCCGCTGGAGTGAAGCTGCACGATCCGCGGGTCGAGGTCGGCGCCGAACGGCGGCACCCTTGGCGTGCGGTGGGCGCCGGAGGCGACGACCACACGGTCGGCGTGGATGCGGGCGCCGTCCGCGCATTCCAGGAGATACCGGTCGCCGTCACGCGACAGACGATCGACGCGGACATCGGTGCGAACGGGCAGGCCGAACCTGTCCGCGTAGGCCTCGAGGTAGCCGCCCATCTCGTCCTTCGTCGGGAACGTCCACCCCGGCGCCGGGAAGCGCATGCCCGGGAGCCCGGAGTACCGGGCTGGGGTGAACAGGCGCAGCGAGTCCCAGCGCCCGCGCCAGGAGTCGCCGACGCGCGCGCCGGCATCCAGGATCACGAAGGGCTGGTTCCGCCTCGCCAGGTGGTACCCCACCGAGAGCCCCGCCTGGCCGCCGCCGATGATCACCGTCTCGAACGCGTCGGTACGTGGCGTTCCGTTCGTTTCGTTGTGCGAAGACATCCGAATTGCTCCTTTGCGTTTCGTGGATGCCTGCACGCTACGAAGCGACCGGGCGTGCCGCATCGCCCAAACCCACCAACTCGACCCAAGTCCTGCGTGGTCAATTCGGACCACGGCGGAGGCGTCAGACGAGGTCGTGCTCGAATGCGAAGGCCGTGGCGGCGGCGCGCGACGACACGTGGAGCTTGGCGAAGATGTTCTGCACGTGCCGCGCGACGGTGTGCTCGCTGACGACCAGGTCGCGCGCGATCTGGCGGTTCGTCCTGCCGGTTGCAACCAGGCGCAGCACCTCGAGCTCGCGCGCCGTGAGGCCGTGCGAGTCGGCGGCCGGCGCCCGCCCCATGAGGGCGTCCACATCGGCGACGTCGAGCGGCGCGCCGAGATCCTCGAACGCCCTGCGCGCCGCCCCAAGCTCCAGTGCGGCACCGTCATCGTCGCCGAGAGCACGGCATGCGATCCCCATCAGGAGCCGGGCGCGCGCCACCTCGTAGGGGGCGTTCATCTCCTGCCAGACCAGGACCGCCTCGCGCAGAGCGGCGACGGCCGACTCGGGGTCACCCGCGGCGAGCACGGCGGCGCCGCGGACGTGGGCGGCGATCGCGCCGATCATCGCGCTCCCGCTCTGCGCCGCGATCTGCCCCAGCTCGTCGGCGGCCCGGCGCGCCTCGGCGACATCCGGCACGGCGAGCATCGCCTCGGCATACGCCGGAAGCAGCGTCGCACGCCGCAGCGGCTCCGCCTGGCTCGAGAGGACGCGGCGGAGCGCGGCGGCCGCGGCCTCGGCATCCCCCTGACGCAGGCGGAGAAGGGCGAGGCCCGGCTGGGGCTCCCGCCCGAACCGGCTCGCGTCCCGATACGCCGCCTCGGCCGCGGCCAGCTCCCCGCGCAGCCGGTGAAGCTCCGCCTGCTGGTAGAGCGCCTGGCCTGTCGCCGACCGGTTCATCGCCTGCTCGCACCGTTCCCTGGCCAGGCGCGCCTCCGCCAGCGCGTCGTCCCAGGCGCCGTGACGCTGCATGATGCCCGCGCGATGGGCAAGGCAGCGCCCGGTGAACGAGACCATCTGCGGCTGGCGCTCGCACCACCGCGTGAGCGCGGTCGTCCACTCCTGCGCCCGGCGCGGGTCGAACGCGTCCTCGCAACAGGAGATCACGCCGCAGTAGATGATGCCGGTGAGGGTCGGGGGGATACCGGGCGCGGTGATCGCGACCATCGCCTCGTCGAGCAGCGCGAGGCCCTGCTCCGCTCGGCCCTGGCGCACGCGAGCCTCGCCCCGAAGCAGGAGCCCGGCGGCCACGAGCGCCGCGTCGTTGAACCGCTCGCCGCTCTCATGGGTCCGACTCGCCGTCGCATAGGCCGTGTCGTACTCGCCGGCGGCCAGCTGCTGGTAGACCTGAGGCACGAGCAGGTAGCCCGACTCGACGCAGTCGACGCCCTCCCGCTCGATGAGGCGCTGCGCCCGGGCGAACCAGCCGCCCGCGGGCCCGAGGTCGCCGCGGGTCGCGAGCGTCATGCCTGCCCAGAACGCCGTGCGCGCCGCGCGCAGGCCCTCGCCCGCATCGAGGCGCGCATGGTGGATCCGCTCGAGGAGCGTCAGGTACTCGTCGATGCGGCCCGTCATCGACGCCGAGGTGGCGAGCAGCTCGAGGTCGTTGGGCTCGAGCGGCGCTGCCCGATCAGCATCCGCGAGCGAGGCGTACGCGTCGTCCCACGCCCGCTGTGCGTACGCCTCACGGCCCTTCTCGAGGTGCTCCCGAAGGCTCGCTTGTGGCATATGCGGGATCCTACGACCGGCACGGCGACCGTCGCGCGGACGGGGTAGCGTTCCGCGCCGAGAGCCGGCCCGATGGAGCCCGATCCACCTCCGACTGAAGTCCCCGCCGATCAAGGCGCCCAGGCCAGCCGCTCCGGCGGCGGCAGGTCACGCCAGCGCCGGATCGCAGGCGCGGCGGTCGCGATCGCGATCGTGGCGATCGTGTTCGCCGGCCTCCTGCCGCGGATCGCCGACTACCGGGACGTCTGGGCGGTCGTGACGGATCTGACCGGCCGGGAGATCGCCGCGCTGGTTGTGGCGACCGTCATCAACGTCGCGACGTTCGGCCCGCCGTGGATGGCGGCGCTCCCGGGCCTCGGCTACACCCGGTCGATGGTCCTGACCCAGGCCTCCACCGCGCTCTCGATCGCAGTGCCGGGCGGCGACGCCGCCGGCATCGCCGCGTCGTACGCGATGCTCCGCGGCTGGGGCTTTCGCCGTCACGCCGTGGCGGTGGCCGTGGTTGTCACGGGCGTCGCGAACCAGCTCGTGAACGTCCTTCTGCCGCTGCTCGCCCTCGCGCTGCTCCTGCTCTCGGGCGGCTCCAGCCCGCTGCTCCTCACGGCGGGCCTGATAGGGATCGTCGCGATCCTGGCCCTGGCCACGGCGCTTGTCCTCGTGCTGCGCGGCGAGCGGCAGGCGCGCGTCGTCGGCGAGCGGGCGCAGGGGCTCGCGAACCGAGCGCTCGCGCTCATCCGCCGCCCGCCGCGCCAGGGATGGGGCGACTCGCTGGTGCGCTTCCGCCGCGAGACGATCGAGATCGTCGCCAGGCGCTGGCCCGCGATCACGGTCGCGACGATCGTCGGGCACCTGGCCGTGTTCGGCGTCCTCTTGGTGGCGCTGCGAGCGACCGGGGTCGGGAGCGACGAGGTGAGCTGGGTCGAGGCCCTCGCCGCCTGGGGGCTCGTGCGGCTCCTCACCGCCGTCCCGCTCACCCCCGGCGGCGTGGGCATCGTCGAGCTCGGCCTGTCGGGCGCGCTCGTGGGCTTCGGCGCCCACAACGCCGAGGCGGTCGCGGCCGTCCTCCTCTACCGGGCCCTCACCGTGCTCCCGACGCTCCTCCTCGGGGGGATCCTCGGCCTCACATGGCGAAGGCACACGATCGCCCCGCAGGGCGACTGATCTCAACGTCGGTCACCGTGAGGACGTGCGCAGCTCCTCCCCATGGAACGCGAGGACCCAGATCACCCAGACGCACAGCGCGATGATCACGATCGACCAGAACGGGTAGTACGGGATGAACATGAAGTTCTCGACGGCGGCCACCATCGCAAGGACGACGCCCACGATCCGCGCCCACGTCGCCCCGGTGAGGACGCCGTACCCGGCGAATGCGATGACGGCGCCGATGATGAGGTGGACCCACCCCCAGGCCGTCACGTCGAACTTGTAGAGGTTGTGGGACGTGCCCACGTAGAACTCGTTGCGGAAGATCCCGGCGAGTCCCGCGAGCATGTCGAAGATCCCGATCATGATCATCAGCGACCCTGCGAACAGGGCTCCGCCCACGACCCACCCGCTTGGAGAACGATGCTCTGCCATGCCACGCTCCTTCGCCCGTTTGCGGCGCTGATTAAACAGCACTCGCATGGCCGGCGCTCGATTCGGCTGAGAGACACCCCGATCTCGCCCACAGCGGCTCGTGATTGGATACCGCATGGGCTCGATTCGCCGGATTCTGCGGCCGATGCTCCTCGGTTCCCGGTGGGGCATCGCCGGCAGCGTCTACGGCGCGGTCGTCGTCATGGGCACGATCACGGCCGGATCAGCCGGAAGGACGAGGAGCGCGTCGGTGCTTGCGACCGTGACCGCGGCCACGGTCGTCGTGCTCTGGATCGCGCACGTGTACGCCCATAGCCTCGGCGAGAGCCTCGAGCAGGAGCGCACCCTGACGCGCAGCGAGCTCGTCGGCGTCGCGCGGCGAGAGTCGTCGATCCCCCTGGCCGCCGTCGGGCCGGTGCTCGCTCTGGTCGCCGGAGCCCTGGGCATCATCAGGGAGACGACCGCGGTCTGGGCGGCCCTCGGGATCGGCGTTCTGACCCTCGCCGCCCAGGGGCTCCGGTACGCGCGGAGGGAAAGCATGGGCAGGGCGGGAACGGTCGTCGCGGTCTCGGTCAACGTCTCTCTCGGCCTCGTGATCGTGGCGTTGGAAGCGATCGTCACTCACTGACCGGCCCAGAGCTCGACCGTTCCTCCGGGCGGGATCACGATGACGTCCACGCCGGGAGCCAGGGCCGCGGCATGCTCGGCGAACTCGTGCGCCGGCGACTCGCTGTGCCCCGGCGCGTGCCGGCCGGCGACGACGGGCGCCAGCGTCCCCCAGTGGATCGGGACCGCCACCTGCGGCGCGAGCAGCTCGAGCGCCCGTGCGGCAGCCAGGGGATCGAGGTGCCCCGGAGGAAGCCGTGCCCCCCACCCCGCGACCGGAAGCAGCGCGACATCGACCCCGGCCCGGCCGATGTCGGCCATGCCGGGGAAGAACCCGGTGTCGCCCGCGAAATAGACTGATCGATCCCCCTCGACGCGGTATCCGAGCGTGGGTGCCGCCGGCCCGAACTGATAGCGACGGCCGTCGTGATCGGCGTGCGTCGGGCGGATCGTGAGCGTCCCGATCTGGAGCTCGTCGCCCTCGCCGGCCTCGACCACACCGCGCCGGCGGCGCACGAACCTGGCCGCGCCGTGCGGCACGATGATCGTCGGCTCGCCTTCGAGCAGCGCAAGCGACGAGGGGTCGAGATGATCCATGTGCGCATGTGAGATCAGGACGCCGTCGATGTTCGCAACCAGGGCGGGGTCGACCGGTCCGGCGCGCCGGAGATGCGCAACTCGCGGCCGCAGGACGGGATCGGTGATGAGCCGCGTGCCGGCCATGTCGATGACCACCGTGGCGTGCCCCACGTATGTCAGCCGCACACCGGCAGCCTACCGGCCGAGCGGGGTGGTAGCCGCGCCGCTCGCTACTGTTGCCGCGTGGGCCCGAGCGCCGAGCGACCGCTGCTCCCCGCCAACCGCGAGCTCGTGCGAGGGCTCGGCGTCGTGGCGGCGTTCGTGATCGTCGCGTACCTGGTGATCCTGGCGCGCCATGCGCTGCTCGAGATCTTTCTCGCAGTCGGCCTCGCCGTGATCCTCGAGCCCCTGGTCCGGGTGCTCCAGCAGCGGCTCCACATGCGGCGCGGGTTCGCGGCCGCCATCGCGGTGGGCGGTGTCGTCGCCGCCCTGACGGCGATCATCGCGCTCGTCGTCGCCCCCTTCTACACGAAGATCCACAACATGATCGAGGGGCTGCCCGCCGTGGCGCACCAGCTCCGCCAGAACGGCCGCCTGGGCGATCTCGATCACGGGAAGGAGGTGAGCCAGGCGCTCGAGGACGGGGCGAAGTGGCTCGCCGCCCATCTGCCGCAGGCCGCCGAGTCGCTGCTCGGTGTGGTCGGAGCCGCGGTGGGGGCGGGATTCACCGCGTTCACGATCCTGTTCATGGCGTTCTTCCTGCTCCTGGAGGGCGCCCGGATCGAGCGCTGGAGCCGCGGGTACATCGATTCCGACGTGCAGGCACGGGTGGAGCGCGTCGGAGGCGAGATCACCCGCCTCACCGGGAACTACGTCGCCGGCGCGCTGGCGATCGCGCTCATTGCCTCGATCGTGATGTACACGGCGATGCGTATCGGCGACGTGCCGTACGCGGCCGGGCTCGCCGTGCTGGTCTTCGTGCTCGACCTGGTGCCCATGGTCGGCGCCACGATCGCGGCGTGTGTCGTGATCCTGGTTGCGCTCACCGTGAGCACGGAGACGGCGGTCGCGATGGGAATCGTCGCGCTCGTCTACCAGCAGGTCGAGAACAACATCACCCAGCCGCTCGTTCAGCGGCGGACGGTGTCGCTGTCGCCGTTTCTCGTCATGGCGAGTGTGATCGTCGGCAGCGCGCTCCTCGGGGTGCTCGGCGCCCTGCTTGCCGTCCCGGGTGCCGCCGCGATGAAGGTGATCGCGCAGGAGTTCCTGACGCTGCCCGGGTATGTGGAGCCGAGCCCCGGCGAGGCCGAGCTCTAGGCTGCGTCCGGCTCGTCCTCCTTCTCGAGGTCTGTGAGCGACCGCTTCTCCTTCGACTTCTTGCGCGACTCGCGGATCAGATCCTTCGTCGCCGACCAGCCGAACGTCGTTGCCATGAGCACCAGCCCGAACACGATGTTCCACGCGATGCAGATCATCTGCTGTGCCAGCGAGTACGCCGTCACGGTCGCCGCCGGTGCGACGTCGCGCAGGGCGAACGAGGCGAGGGCCTGCTGCGTGCCCACACCGCCCGGCGTGACCGCGAACGTCGACGAGATCGAGTTGGCGGCGATGATCAGGAAGATGTTGCGCACGGTGACGGGGATCCCGAACGCGTACATGAAGGTCGCGTTCACGCCGATGCGCGAGACGTACGAGGCGACCTGCACCGAGAGCACCCGTGTCGCGTACCGCCTCGGGCGGGTCAGGATCACGGCGCCCGCCTTGGCGTCCTCCCACACCTTCCGGTAGCGCTTCCAGATAAGGCGGATCACGAACGCCAGCAGCAGCCCCGCCAGGATCAGGAACACGATCTTCGGGCCGCCGTCGGCCGTCGCCTGGTCGCCCGACTTCCCTGCCGAGCCCTCGCGCGTGAAGAACAGGAACACGTAGTCCAGCGCGCCGACGATGCCGAAGAAGATGTTCTGGACGACGCCGGCGGCCAGGATGCCGGCGAAGGTGGACCCCGTGATGATCACGCGAAACATGCCGAAGTAGGCGAACGTCCCCGCCTGGGCGGGCAGGAACGAGTTCAGGGCGATGCCGCCCGAGTACGCCGCGATGATCGGGCGCACCGGAACCTTCTCGGGGCCGTATGACTCGGCCAGGATGTTGCGCCACGCGAAGCCGTTCAGCACGGTCTGCACAGACTGGAGAGCGCACCCGATGATCAGGTACTGGATGTCGACGGCGCGGATCTGGTCCCAGACGTCGCCGAACCACCCCCAGAGGTCGCTCAGGATGCTGAGCTGGACGAACACGACGCCGTCCACGGGCACTCGGGTCGCCTCCTCGTCGTCGGAGGATCGCTACGTGGCCAAAAACCGCGACAGGAGGGTATACCGGCGTGCGGCCGGGTGCACGGCCGGCGTTTGCGACCGCCAGATGATTGATCGATAACTCCGTGATGTCCTGGGCGGTTGCGAAGCGAGCAGCGCAAGGACGCAGGGAGGGTCAATATCGGGAATATTGACCCGACCGAGGACGCCGCGATGCGAAGGTTCACAGCCGCAGCGCCGCCACGATTCGCCGTTCAAAGCTTCGGGCGTCCAGGCGCGCGGAAGTTATCGATCGATCATCTACGCCCGCGCCGCGATCCGGGCCGCAACCTGGAGGCCGCTCTCGATCGCTCCGTCGATGAATCCCGCCCAGCCGGTCGCGTAGTCGGATCCCGCCAGCCAGACGCGCCCGTCGGGCTGCGTCGTGCCGTCGTGCAGCCGGCTGAGCTGTCCGGGCCGCAGCATCGGCCACGTCCCGCGGCTGAGGTCGTCTGCGACCCAGTCGTGGGAGGCGACCCCGGTCACCTCGGCGCCCGGGAGCCACGCCCGCAGCGTCGCCTGGATCGCGCCGGGGTCGTTCACGTCGATCGCGCCGCTCGAGATGCCGAAGCCGACGAGGATCGAATCGCCGTCCGCCCAGTGCTCGGACTGCACCCAGACGAGCGGGTGCGTCACATCCGCCATCAGCACGACCGGCTCGAGGTGCCCGCGCACCCGGATCCAGACCTTCGTTCCGCACGACGGCTGGCCCTCGTCGGCGGCGGCCTGCTTCGCCGGGCTCAGCGCGGGCACGAACCGGATCCTGTTCAGGGCGTTGCGAGGCACCGTGACGACCGCCGAGCGGCCGGTCACGCGCTCGTCCGAGGCCAGCTGCGCGACGATCCCGTCGGCCTCCTGGCCGATCAGGACGACGTCGGCGCTCGTACGGACGTCGGTCCGGCCGGCATCGCCGAGGATGGCGCGGAGCAGCGCGGTCGTGCCGCCGTCGATCTTGTAGGTCGCGCACGCCGTGTCGAGGAGCTCCGAGCTCCAGGCGGCGAGCGCAACCCAACGCAGGCCCTGGGTCAGCGCGCCCCGGTCGAGCGGGCAGTGGAAGTGCAGCGACCACAGCGCCTCGGTCAGCGCGCGCACCGAGGCATCCATCTCAGTCGCCGCCAACCGCTCGGCCATCGTGACGCGATCCAGATCCTCCACGCGCCGAGCCTCCGCCAGCGGCTCGTACGGGCGGGGGAAGACGCGCGCCGAGTCGGCGACCGCAGGCGCCGACCCCTCTTCGAGGATCTGGAAGAGCTGCGCGGGCTCGCCCTCGTGCCGGACTCCGTCCACGAGCCACACCGCCCGCTCCGCCGCCGGGCTGCTCACCGTCCCAAGGCCGTACCGGGAGATCTCCGCCCAGACGTGCGGCTGGATCCAGTGCACCCACGTCCCGCCGAGCTCGAGATCGAGCCCCAGCCGGCGGTCGACCCACGTCCTCCCGCCGAGCCGGTCGCGGGCTTCGAGCACGACGGCCGACAGCCCGCGGCGGTTGAGCTCGCGCGCGGCGGTGACGCCGGCGAACCCGCCTCCCACGATGACGACGTCGGCGTCGGGTTGCATCTCGCGGCCCAGACTACCGAGCCGCGGCCGAGCTCACGCGTCCGTTGCGATCATGACGTCGGACGCCTTGATGATCGCCGTGGCAACGCTGCCCTCCTTGAGGCCGAGCTCGTCGACGGCCTCGACCGTGATCGACGAGACGACCCGCTGGCCGCCGACGTCGAGGACGACGTTGGCGATCGCCTCGCCGCGGGTGATCGACGTGACGGTGCCGGTCAGGCGGTTTCTGGCGCTGAGCTTCATGACTCTCCTTCGGTTCGTGGGATGCGGTATGGTCTGCGCGACGCCGGTAGTCTACGCGTGACTATTCGGCCATTCCGCTTCGAAGGCCGCCTCCACCGCCCGTGGGGCGGCCTTCGTTCTTGAGCTCGGACTCCACGAAACGCGCAGCCGCCCGCGTCGTCTCGAGCCGGAACCGGAGCAGGAGCCCCTCGGTGCCGGCGGCCTGCGCACCCCTGGCCGCAAGCGACTCCTCGATCTCGCCGAGGAGCTCGCGCTGCCGCTCGAGCATGCGCCGCTGGTCCACGCCGGCCCGGCGACCCAGGACGAGCTTCAGAAGCAGCGCCGAGCGCAGGTCGCGCACATGCTCCACGGGCTCCTCCAGCCAGGCGCGCGCGGCGGCGCGGCCGGAGCGGGAGGCCGAGTAGATCGTCCGCTCGGGCCCGCGGGCGCTCGGCTCGCTCCCGGCGGCGGCGATGAGCGCCCGGTCTTCGAGCGCGCAGATCGACCGGTAGACGAGGGCCCTGCGCACGGTCCAGACCGAGCCGATCTCACCGTCGGCCGCGAGCGTCCGAACGAGCAGCCACCCGTGGGCATCGCCCTCGCAGAGCAGCGCCAGCACCGCCCACTCCGCGAGGGACAACGCGGGGCCGTGCGGCTCAGCGTGCGTCGTCACGACCCTCGGCGATCCGGGCGAGCAGCTCCGCCGCCTCGCCCAGTACGCGCCGCTCGCGGGCGGTCAGGTCGCGCTCGATGGCGCCGGCCAGCCAGTCGTCGCGGCGGCGGCGGTCCGCGGCGAGCGCCTCCCGCCCCGCCGGCGTGAGCTCGATCAGCGCGCGGCGCCTGTCGCCGGGGTCCGGCGCCCGCGACACCAGACCGGCGGCGAGGAGCGCCGCCACGGTGCTCGCCATCGACTGCGGCCGAACGCGCTCCCCGGCCGCCAGGTCGCTGACGCCCGCCGGCCTGCCCCGGTCGAGGCGACCGAGCACCGTGACCTGGGCGAGTGAGAGGTCGCGGCGCTCGGCGCGCAGGCGCCGGATCAGCTGGCCGATGACGACGCGCAGGTCGCCTGCGAGTGTGGCGGGCTCCGACACGATGTGCAGCCTACCTTAACAGTCTACCTGTAGAGTTTGGGGGATGGACCCGGGACGCTACAAGTGGATCGCGCTCTCGAACACGACACTCGGAGTGCTGCTCGCCACACTCGACGCGTCGATCACGCTGATCGCGATGCCCGACATCTTCCGCGGCATCAAGCTCGACCCGCTCGTCCCGGCGAACAGCTTCTACCTGCTGTGGATGATCCTCGGCTACCTCGTGGTGTCGAGCGTCCTCATCGTCAGCCTCGGCCGGCTGGGCGACATGTACGGGCGCGTCCGCATCTACAACCTCGGATTCGTGATCTACACCGTGGCGTCGCTCCTGCTCACGATCGACTGGATGACCGGCCGCGACGGTGCGACCTACCTGATCGTGCTTCGCATCGTCCAGGGGCTCGGCGGCGCCTGCCTGCTTGCGAACGCGGCGGCGATCATCACCGACGCCTTCCCCGCCAACCAGCGCGGCATGGCCCTCGGCATCAACAACATCGTCGGGGTGAGCGGCATGTTCGTGGGGCTGGTGCTGGGCGGCATCCTGGCGCCGATCAACTGGCGGCTCGTGTTCCTCATCTCGGTGCCGGTCGGCCTGTTCGGGACGGTGTGGGCGTACCTCAAGCTCGAGGAGCGGAGCACCCCGCGGCCGGCGCGGATCGACTGGTGGGGGAACATCACCTTCGCGCTCGGCCTGGTGCTGGTGATGGTCGCGGTGACGTACGGCATCCGCCCGGCCGGCGGCCACTCGACGGGGTGGACGAGCGCGCGGGTGATCGCGCTCCTGGCCGCCGCGGTCGTGAGCTTCGTCGTCTTCGCGATCGCCGAGCAGCGGGTGACCGACCCGATGTTCCGGCTGCCGCTGTTCCGCATCCGGGCGTTCACGTTCGGCACGCTGTCGACGTTCCTCTCGGCCGTCGCCCGCGGCGGCCTGATGTTCATGCTGATCATCTGGCTCCAGGGCATCTGGCTGCCGGAGCACGGGTACAGCTTCGAGCGAACGCCGCTCTGGGCCGGCATCTACATGCTGCCGCTGACGGTGGGCATGCTCGTGGCCGGCCCGACCTCGGGCTATCTCTCCGACCGCTTCGGCGCGCGGCCGTTTGCGACCGCCGGCATGGTGGCCGCCGCCGTGAGCTTCGGCCTGCTCATGCTGCTGCCGACCGACTTCCGGTACCCCGAGTTCGCCCTGATCCTGGGGCTCACCGGGATCTCGATGGGCATGTTCGCCTCACCCAACCGCGCCGGCGTGATGAACAGCCTGCCGGCCGGCGACCGCGGGGCCGGCGGCGGGATGAACCAGACCTTCCAGAACTCCGCCCAGGTGCTCTCGATCGGGATCTTCTTCACGCTCATGATCGTCGGCCTCGCGGCCACGCTGCCCGACACGCTGCTCGGCGGGCTCCAGGCGCACGGCATCTCGCACGCCACCGCGGAGCATCTGGCGCATCTGCCGCCGGTCTCGATCCTGTTCGCCGCATTCCTCGGGTACAACCCGATCCAGCACCTGCTCGGCCCGGCGGCGCTCCACGCGCTCCCGGCCCACGACCAGGCGGCGTTGATCGGGCCGTCCTTCTTCCCGAACCTCATCTCGGGACCGTTCCAGGACGGCCTCCACGCCGCCTTCGCGTTCGCGATCGTCGCCTGCCTCGTCGCAGCGGCGGCGTCGCTCATGCGCGGCGGGCCTGCCACGGCCGACGAGCCGGCGGCCGGCGTGCTCGTTCCGGCGCGACGCACCTGAACCGGTACAGTCGAGCACCGGTCAGTGAAGCGCCTTGACGACGACGACTTCGTACGCGAGCAGTACCGCTCGACGGCGAACCTCGAGACCCGGAAATCGGTCTGGCAGCCCGATGCTCAGGGCCGCTCGCCGCAGGACGTGGCGCTGAAGGCACTCGCCGACCTGCGACCGACACGCCTTCTGGAGGTTGGGTGCGGAACCGGGACGTTTGCTGCCCGATGTGTCCGTGAGCTCGGCTGCGAGGTCGTCGCCCTCGACTCCTCGCCAGAGATGGTGGCCGCGACGAGAGCCGCAGGGGTCGACGCGGTTCTCGGAGACGTCCGGCGCTTGCCGTTCGAAGACGGCTCGTTCGACGCCGCGGTCGCCGCCTGGATGCTCTACCACGTCGCCGATCTCGACCTGGCGATCGCCGAGCTGGCACGCGTGCTCCGCCCGGGCGGGCGTCTCGTGGCCATCACGAACGGTCGTGACCACCTGACCGAGCTCTGGGAGGCGGTGGGCGCTCAGAACCCCGGTACGAGCTTCAGCCGCGAGAACGGCGCGGAGCAGCTCGAGCGATGCTTCGCGTCGGTCACGTCTCACAACGTCAAGACACACGCGGTATTCGCCGATCGCCCGGCGGCGGCGGCGTATCTGGCGACGCTCGAGCGGGGCGACCTCGCCGAACGGCTGCCCGAGCTCCCCGAGCCGCTCGTGGCGCGCGGAACGACGACCGTCTTCGTCGCCGACAACCCACGGTCGAGCGCCGCGCGGCGCCTCTAGAATCCGCCGATGGCGACGTTCCACGTGGTGGTGCACCGCTCCGGCCCGGAGTGGAAGCCGTCGGCGCCGCTCGAGGAGCAGTCCGGCTGGGAGGAGCACGCGGAGTTCATGGACGACCTGGTCGACCGGGGGCTCATCGTCCTCGGCGGGCCGCTCTCCGACGAGCACCGGGTGGTGCACGTGATGGAGGCCGACTCCGAGGACGAGATCCGCTCGACGCTGGCGCGCGATCCCTGGAGCGAGACGCACCTCGTGATCGCGGCGATCGAGCCCTGGACGATCCGGCTCGACGCCCGCCGGCGCGCTTAGAGGGTCCGCTTGAGCGCCCGGATCCGCCGGTACGACGCCTCGAGCTCCGCGCGGCTGATCGCGCCTGCCCGCGCCTGCTGCATGAGCGACGCGTAGACGCTCTGCGAGGTCGCCTCCGAGCCCGTGACGAGGATCATGTCG
Source organism: uncultured Actinomycetes bacterium (assembly GCA_963809325.1). Classification (GTDB taxonomy): domain Bacteria; phylum Actinomycetota; class Thermoleophilia; order Gaiellales; family JAICJC01; genus JAICJC01. The sequence continues at coordinate 408,724 of CAWEIZ010000008.1, read as the reverse complement.
GTGCCGGCGCGGGCGGCGCGGATGGCAAGCGGGTCGTCGGCGATGTGCCGGGCATGCGCTGCGCCGTCCAGCGAGTCGGTGATCGTGACCCCCTCGAATCCCAGGACGCGGCGCAGGAGCCGCGTTCCGATCGCGGACGACCAGCCGGCGGCGTTCGCGCCGTCGTATGCCTCGTAGGCGGCGTTCGAGAGCATGATCATCGGGACATGAGCCGAGATCGCCGCCCGGTACGGCACCAGGCCCGCGTCGAGCTGTGCCCGCGACGCCGTGATCGCCTCGATGTGAAAGTCGGTGTTGAGCGTGGCGTAGCCGAGGCCCGGGAAGTGCTTCATCGCCGGGATCACGCCTCCCTGCTCGAGGCCCGTCGCGAAGGCGTTGGCGAGCGCGCTCGTCGCCGAAGCCGATCCTGACCAGGTGCGGCCGCCCTGGAGCATGAACGAGTGCGGCGACGCGGGGACGTCGGCGACCGGGGCGAGGTCCACGTTCACCCCGAGGGTCTTGAGCGCCTGCCCTGTGAGCCGTCCCTGCTCGAGTGCCTGGGACGTCGAGCCGTCGGCTCCCATCTGGGCCGGCGACAGGGTCGGCGGCGCCCACGGCACCTGCTTCACAGGACCGCCCTCCTGATCGACGGCGATCAGGAGCGGCGGCCGGCCGGCGTCGGCGGCCGCGGCCCGGAGCGTCCCGGCGATCGACCGCAGGTGCGCGGCCGACGTGTAGTTCCGACCGTGGTAGAGGATCACGCCGCCGACGCGGCCCAGCCGGATCCGCGCCAGGAGCTCCGCGTCGGGCACCCAGCCGTCCATCCGCACGACCAGCTTCTGCCCGATCAGGCGCGAGAGCGGGGCCGGCTCGGCAGCCGCTGTCGGCGGGCCGCCCGCCGAGAGCAGGTGCGCGAAGAGCGCGACCAGCGCCGCGAGGGCTCGAAGAGCGGAGACCACCTCTCCAGGCTACGCCATGTCTGCGACTGCGCGACCCGACGCGGCCAGCGCGGTCACGAAGCGCCGCATGCCGGCGCATCGATTACCTCGTCGGCACGCCCGCCACACCGGGGATCGGCGATCGCTGAAACGCGGCCGCTCTCGATCACGAGGTCGGCGGTCAGGGTGCCGTCCGCGGTCGCGAGCGTGCCCCCGGCGATGATCGTGCGCCCGGCGCTCACTCGTCCCCCTCCGCGTACATCCGCCGCAGCACGGGGCCGGGAACGCCGAGCGTGCCCATGTGGTGCACGAGCCGCGCTCGGGCGTCCTGCCAGCTGTCGCTGAGCCACGCCCGCAGGCCCAGTCCGTCGATCAGGCGGGCCAGGACGGCCGCCTCGGCGGCCGCGTCGATGTTGGCGAGCAGGCCGGCCTCGCGCGCCCGCAGGAGCACCCCTCTGATCTCGCGCTCCCAGGCCGCGTCGGTCTCGACGAGCTGGGCGGCGAAGGCCTGGTCGCGGCGGGCGTACGTCCACATCTCGGACCAGAGCCGCCACTCCGCGCGGCGCTCGGGATCGGCCGGCAGCGCCAGGTGGACGAGAGCGACCAGCTGCCCCTCCGGCGCTCCGGCACCGGCGAGCTGCCGGTGGAGCTCGGCGAACCAGTCGTCCGACGCCGCGAGGAAGGCTCCGACGATCACCGCCTGCTTGTCGGGAAAGTAGTGCGTGAGGACGCCCGTTGTGAACCCGCCCTCGCGGGAGATGTCGCGCATCGTCGTGGCCTCGAGGCCGTTCCGGACGATCACGCGGCACGCGGCCTCGCACACCTCGCGCCGGCGCCGCTCGGAGCGCTCGCTGGCCGACGGGTGCGAGGCGCTCACAGCAGCGCCCTCAGCGTCTCGGCGAGGACGGCGATCGCCGCGGCGACGTCGGCCTCGTCGGAGAGTTCGTCGGGACAGTGGCTCGCGCCGCCGTTTCGGCTCCGCACGAAGAGCATCCCGGAGTCGACTCCGGCAGCGGCCAGGACGCCGGCGTCGTGGCCGGCCCCCGACGTGACTCGGCGGCGACCAGCAGATCGAGCGCGTCGGCTGTGGGGGCGCGGACGTCGACCGTCGCGCGGACGAGGCCCGGGATGACGTTCGCGGCGGCGCCCGCGACCGTCACGTCGCCGATCGTGACGACGGCGCCCGGGATCTCGACCGCCCGCTCGCGCAGACGCACCGCCATCGAGGTGGGAGCCCGACCAGATCTCGGCGTCGGCCGCGGCGCCCCCCGGCCGGGCGTAGAGGTTGCCGGCGGCGTCGCGCGAGACGGCCATGCCGGCCTCCTCGCACCAACCGGCCACGAGCGCGTGAGCATCGTCCTCGGCGGCGCTCAGGCCGGGCCGTGTGATGCCACCGTCGTCGCCCACAGCGCCGATCCGGGCGAGGAGGTCGAGCCTCTCCATCGCCCGCTCCGAACGCGGGATGCTGGTGGTCGGCGGCATGCTGAGTCTTCGATAGACTCGACCATCATAATGGTTGTGATGGACTGAGCGGCCGTGGATTTCAGCCTCCAGGGATGCGTTGCAATCGTCGGCGTGGCTGCCGCAGCCGTCTTCCTGGCATCGGACGAGTGCAGCTACGTGAGCGGCACGAACCTGCTCGTCGACGGCGGCTGGATGGCCTACTGATGCGCGCCGCGGTCATCCACGAGCTCGGCGCGACGCCGGTCGTCGAGGAGCGGGACGAGCCCGTCCGGGGTGACGGGCAGGCGCTCGTCGCCACGGCGGCCGCGGGTCTCAACCCGGTCGACCTCGCGATCGGGGCGGGCGTCTTCTACGGCGGCCACCCGCCGCTGCCCTTCGTGGCGGGACGCGAGGGCGTCGGCCGGGTCCTGGAGGGTTCGGCGTTCGCGCCGGGCACCCTTGTCGCGACCCTCAAGACCGCGAGCGGCTCGTTCGCCGAGCGGTTCGTCGCCGACGAGTCGGAGCTGTGGGAGATCCCCGCCGACGCCGACACAGTCGCCGCCGCGGCGCTCGGCATCGCCGGGCTGGCCGGGTGGCTGGCGGTCGCGGAGCGCGGGCGGATCCAGAAGGGAGATCGGGTGCTCGTGCTGGGTGCGACCGGCACGGTCGGCTCGGTCGCGGTGCAGGCGGCGCGGCTGCTCGGCGCTTCGCGGGTTGTGGCGGCCGGGCGCGACGCCGAGCGGCTGGAGCGGGCGCGGAAGCTCGGGGCCGACGCCGTGGTGGCCCTGGACGGCGGCGACGGCGCGGAGGCGTTCCGCGCGGCGTTCCCGGACGGCGGCCCGGACCTGGTGATCGACCCGCTGTGGGGCGCGCCGGCACTCGCGGCGATCGCGATCGCCCCGATCGGCATGCGGCTCGTGAACCTCGGCCAGTCGGCCGGCGCCTCGGTCGACCTCGCCTCGGCTGCCGTCCGCGGCAGGCGGCTCGAGATCATCGGCCACACCGTCTTCGAGGCACCGCACGACGACCTCGCCGGAGCGCACCGGGCGATGCTCGGCCACGTGGCCGCGGGCGGGCTCGAGGTCGACGTCGAGACCTACCCGCTCGAGCGGGCGCCCGAGGCGTGGGACGTCCAGCGCTCCGGGCCAGACCACAAGCTCGTCGTCACGGTCTAGGGGTCGGGGTCCTCGCCGAGGGCACCGATCGGTGCGTCGTCACGACCTCGTCGACCGGCCGGTTCTCGACCACCCGGCCGGCGTACATGACCACGATCCGGTCGGCCATCCGTGCCACGACGGCGAGGTCGTGCGAGACGTACACCATCGCCATCCCCTCCGGCCGATCGAGCTCGAGGCCGAGTGCGTGCACCGGCTGGACGTTCTGCACCTGGTTCCACGCGTCCTGGGCGGCCGTCGCGTCGGTCTGGCCGATCGCCTTGAAGAGGAGGTCGTTCCAGGCCTTGTCCTTCCAGTGGGTCTCGTTGTACGGCGCCTGGGCCGACAGCGACTGGAGGTGAAGAACCTGAGCGACGGGATGGGCCACTGCGTCTCGGCGAACGCCATCTTCAGATAGAGCAGCGAGGGGTTGTAGTACGAGTTCGGCGCGTGGATGGTGGGATCGTGTTCGTCGCGCCCGGCAGCACGTCCATCCGGCCGACGGTGGCCACGGCGCCGGGGAGCGCCGCGGCCGCGTCGTGCACCCGGCGGACGAACCCGGCCGCCGCCGCGAGGGCGTCCGACCGCAGAGCCATCGGCACCGTGCCCGCATGACCGCGGCGGCCGGTGAAGACGAGCTCGATCCCGGCCATCCCGGCGATCGACGTGACGAGTCCTAACGGGGCGCCCCGGGCGGCGAGCGTCGGGCCCTGCTCGATGTGCGCCTCCACGAAGCACGCCGGCCGGCGGTCGAGCACCGGGCCCGAGGGCAGGCTCTCCCCCAGCCCCAGCGCGGCGAACGCCTGGCCGAGCGTGACGCCGTCGGCGTCCACGAGCTCGGCCTCGTCGGGCTCGAGCTCGCCGAAGAGCGCCCGCGACCCGAAGACGCCGCGCCCGAACCGGGGCCCCTCCTCGAGCCGGAATGCCACGACGGCGATCGTGCGCCCGGCGCCGCCGGCGGCGTGGATCGCCTCGGCGACGTCGAGGGCCGTGACGACGCCCAGCGCGCCGTCGAAGCGCCCGCCGTCCGGCGGGGTGTCGAGGTGCGATCCGGTCCAGACCTCGGCCGCCGACGGGTCGGCGCCGGGCGCCCGGCCGAACAGGTTCCCCGCCCCGTCCACGGTCACGTCGAGGCCCGCCTCGCGCATCCAGCCGGCAACCAGGTCGTGGGCGCGCTGCTCTCCCTCGCCCAGGCCGGGCCGGTTCGTGCCGGCGTCGCGGCCGATGTCGAAGAGTGCGTCGAGCCGCTCGATGATCCGGGCGGCGCGCTCGTTCGGCGTCCCGGTCATCCGCCGACGCGGGTGTACCGCAGGCTCCACAGAGGCTCAAAGCCGTCGGCGCCCGACGCGGCCCACTCCCAGTCGAACCCGTCGCGCTCGATGTGCGAGAACGTCATCCGCCGGACAGAGCCGTCGAGGCCCGGGGCCGTGCGGATCTCCATGGCGCCGTCGCCGCGCAGGCCGCCCGTGAGCTGGAAGACGTTGCCGTGGTTGTCGGCCCAGGTCTGCGCCCAGCATCCGTGCGCGGCGTCCCACACCGAGAGGCTGATGCCGCGCAGATCGGCGTCTTGCGAGCCGTCGAAGCTCTCGAGCACCGCCCGGCCGCCGAGAATCTTCTGCACCGAGTTCCGGGCGCGGCCGCCGTCCCACGCGCACTCCCACTCGCCGATCCAGAAGTCGAAGTCGCCCGCCCGATCGGCCGGGGGCGGTGGCCGGTGGGCGGCCTCGAGCCAGCTTGGAGGGAGCTCGACCACGCGCGAACCCTACGCGGTTCGCCGCCGGCGGGTACGCTGATCCGCGCCATGACCGAGACGCCGTTCGTCCCCACAGCCTTCGTCGCTCCGAGCGGCTTCGCGACGCCGCGTTTCGTCCTCGAGCCGCTCGGGCCGCAGCACAACGAGCGCGACTATGCGGCGTGGACGTCGTCGTCGGATCACATCCACGCGACGCCGGGCTTCACCGAGAGCGAGTGGCCGCACCAGATGACGCTCGAGGAGAACCGTGCCGACCTCGAGCGGCACGAGCGCGACTTCGCCGGCCGCACCGGCTTCACCTACACCGTGCTCGACCCGGGCGACGGCGACGTGGTCGGGTGCCTCTACATCTACCCGCTGAAGGACGGGCCCGGCGCGCACGTGACGTCGTGGGTCCGCGCGGATCGCGCGGAGCTCGACGTCCCGCTCGCCGAGGCGGTCGCGGCCTGGCTCGAAGCCGACTGGCCGTTCGAGCGGACGCTCTACCTCGGCCGCCCTAGCCTCTCGACGTAAGCCCGGCGAGCGCCTTCACCGTCCGCCAGTTGCGGCTCGTCGCGCGGACGCCGAGGCTGCGTTCGAGGAACGCGTTCGAGAGCTTCGAGCGGCCCGCGCCCGACGTGTAGTGCAGGTAGACGTGGCGCCCGGCGAGCCGCATCTCGTCGGGCGCGAGCGCCGAGACGTCGAGCGCGGCGGTCGCGTCGGGATCGGGCTCATCAGAGAGGAACGCCACGTGGAGCTGCTTGTCGTCGGCGCCGCGGTCGCCGAACGGCAGGCCCGCGACGATCGCGGCGAGCTCCGGGCCGCTTCGGACGACGACGGCGACCGTCAGCCCGAGCGTCTCGGCGATCGCACTCTCGATCCCGGCAGCCAGCGCAGCTGTGCCGCGCGAGCGCGACTGGAAGACCACGTTCCCGCTCTGCACATACGTCTCGACGGAGGTGTGGCCGAGGTCGGTGACGAGCGCTCGCAGGTCGGCCATGGCGATCCGCTGGTGCGGGCCGATGTTGATCCCGCGAAGCAGGGCGGCGTGAACGGGCACCGCGGGATTGTGGCACGTGCTCGCGATCACACTCGCAAGCCGACTTTCCCGATTACTGGCAGAACCTGTATGATCGCCGCGGGATCCCGGGGGAGGCACTCCCACGGATCAGTGGGCACAACGGCCGCTCGCCGCCGCCGGTCCTGGCGGCGGCGACGCCTTCCGTCGTTCGCATCTACCCTTCCACCGATGGCGGACCAGGTGGAGGTCGTCCACTACACGGATCCGAGCTGCCCGTGGGCGTACTCGGCCGAGCCCTTCATGCGCGCGCTCGAGTGGCGCTACGGGGACGGGCTCGACTGGCGGCTGGTCACGATCGGCCTGCGCGAGGACACCTCCGGACTGGTGCGCTCCGGGACGACGCCGGAGTCGCGGGTCGACGGCTGGCGGTGGTACTCCGAGACGTTCGGGATGCCCCTCCTCACGACGCCGCGCGCCCGTCTCGTCGCATCCGGGCGGATGTGCCGGGCGGTCAAGGCCGCCGGACTCCAGGGGAAGGCGGCCGAGAGCCGGATGCTCCGCGCAGTTCGCATGGCGTGGTTCACCTCGCTGCTCCTCCTCGACGAGGACGATGCGTTCGTCGAGCTGGCGGCCGGCGTTCCCGGGCTCGACCCCGAGCGGCTGATCCGCGACCTGGCGGGGCCGGACGTCGAGGAGGCCTACCAGGCCGACCGCGCCGAGGCCCGATCCGCCGCGGGGATCGGCGACCCTGCCATCGCCCAGGACCGGGCCGCGCTCTTCGACGGCGGCGCCCGCTTCACCGCGCCCAGCCTCGTCTTCCGGTACAACGGCCGCACGCTCGTCGCCGGCGGGTTTCAGTCGTTCGAGGCCTACGACGTGTGCGTTGCGAACCTCGCGCCACACCTCCCCCGGCGCGACCAGCCCGAGCCGGCCGAGCTCCTCCGGGCCTACCCGGACGGGCTCACAACCGCCGAGGTCGCGCACGTCTGCAGGGGGCGGAACGACCCGCCCGACCTCGCCGGGACGCTCGTGGAGCTCACGAGCCTGGCCGAGTCCGGAGCGATCAGGCGCAGCCCGATCGGCGATGACGGCAGCCTCTGGCACGCGGCCGCCTGACCGCCGCCTCGTGCTGGTACGGCACGGCGCGACGGTCTGGAACGCCGAGGGCCGCTTCACATCGCGAACCGATGTCGCGCTCTCGCCGGCGGGCGTCGAGCAGGCAGAGGCCGCCGGGAGGGCGCTGGCGGGGGTCGCGATCGACAGGGTCGTCTGCTCGCCGCTTCAGCGGGCCCGGGCGACGGGCGAGAGGATCGCCGCGGCCCTGCCGGCCGCACCGCCGGTGACCATCGACGAGCGCCTGCGCGAGATCGACGCGGGGCCGTTCGAGGGGTTGACCGGTGCCGAGATCGAAGCCGGGCCGATGGCGGCCGAGTTCCATCGGTGGCGCTCGGAGACCGACCCCGCCTGGCCGGACGGGACCGAGACCTACGAGTCGGCGGTCGCCCGGGCGCGATCGTTCTTCGACGACGTCCGCGACCTCCCGGGGACGACGCTTGCGGCGACGCACGGCTCCCTCGCGCGGGTGCTCGTGACGGCGGTCATCCTCGGCGTCGACCCGGGCCTTCACCGGCGGATGTGGCTCGACCACTGCCACTGTGTCGTCGTCGCACTCGGCGAGTCGCCGCCGCGGCTCATGGCGCTCAACGTCGCCGCGCGCAACATCGGGGTCTGACCCCGTCGTTGCAGGGGTGGGCGTCTGGCCGCAGACGCCCCTATTATCTGCCGGACATGCGCCGTGGAATGGTCGTCTTCACCCTCGTCTTCGCCGCGCTCGCGCTGCCGGCGCCGGCCTTCGCGTCGCTCTCCATCGGCTCGAGCGGGCCCGCCGTCCACCAGCTCCAGAAGAAGCTGGTCAAGCTGCGCTACCTCGGCCCCTCAGGGCTGACCGGGGTGTACAGCGAGCGCACCAGTCAGGCGGTCATGGCGTTCCAGGGCTGGGTTGGGCTCACGCGCGACGGCGTCGCCGGCCCGACCACGCTGCGTCGCCTGCGCAAGGCCGATCACCGGCCGATCCCGTGGTCGCGCGTCTACAAGCACGTGGAGGTTCACAAGGCTCGCCAGGTGGCGCTCCTGATCGGGAAGGGCGGCAAGACCGTGCGCGCGATCCACGTGTCCACCGCCGCACCGGGGCACGTCACGCCCTCCGGGCACTTCCGCATCTACCGGAAGGAGCTCATGTCGTGGTCGAAGCCGTTCCACGTCTGGCTCCCGTACGCCAGCTACTTCTATGGAGGGGACGCGTTCCACCAGTACCCCTCCGTGCCCGGGTACCCCGCCTCCCACGGATGCATCCGCATCTTCGACCGCGACGCGATCGTCATGTACCACTTCGCGACCCTGCATACGCGCGTCGTCATCGCCTAGGACCGCCATGGACGGTCACGGAGCCCTCGGCGACCACCGCTACCGACTGATCGCGTTCGACTGGGACGGGACCGCGGTCAACGATCGCAAGGAGCACCCGGCCGAGCTCGCGCGCGCGATGCAGCGGCTGCTCGACACCGGCTCGCTGCTCGTCGTGATCACCGGGACGAACGCCGACAACGTCGGCGGCCAGATCGCCCCCCTCCTCACCCCCTCGGCCCTCTCGCGCCTCTACCTGATGGTCAACCGCGGATCCGAGGTGTACGCCCACGAGGTGGACGGCACGCGGTCGCTCCTCTGGGCCCGCGAGGCGTCGTCCGAGGAGGACGCGGCGCTCGATCAGGCCGCCGACGCCGTGCGCGACCGGCTCGCGAACGAGCACGGGATCGAGGTCGACATCATCCGAAACCGGCTCAACCGCCGGAAGCTCGACCTGATCCCGACGCCCGAGTGGGCCGATCCGCCAAAGGCGCGGATCGGCGAGCTGCTCGCGGCCGTCGACGCGCGGCTGAAGTCCGTCCCGGGCGGCATCGCGGCGGTGATCGACATGACCGCCGACGCGGCCAAGGCCGCCGGCCTGCGCGACCCCCGCATCACGACCGATGTCAAGCACGTCGAGGTGGGCCTCACCGACAAGTCCGACTCCATCGCCTACGTGATGCGCCGGCTCGCCCCCGTCCGGGCGATCCTGCCGGCCGAGGTCTTGCTCGCCGGCGACGAGTTCGGCCCGATCGGCGGCTTCGAGGGCTCCGACTACCGCATGGTCTCGCGCCTGGCGGCGGGAGCGACGATCGTGTCGGTCGGGCGCGAGCCGAACGGCGTCCCGCCGGGTGTGGTCCATATCGGCGGAGGCCCGGCGGCGTTCGTCAAGCTCCTGGACAGGCAGGCAGATCTCGGCGCGGCCGCGGCCCCTGCGCCGCCCGCGCTGGAGGAGGCGGTCGGCCCGCCGCCCCCGCCCGACGGGTGGGTGGTCGAGCGGACGGGCTACGACACCGTGACGGAGGCGTCCTCAGAGACGCTGTTCGCCCTTTCGAACGGGTTCCTGGGCATTCGCGGGACGACCGATGAGGGCGGTCCGGGCTCCGCGCCGGGCGGCTACGTGGCGGGCCTCTTCGACGGGACGACGGCCGGGCAGGAGGATCTGGTGGTGATCGCCGACTGGGCTGCCACCGAGATCACGGTCGGAGGGCGGGCCCTGCGTCCGTGGGAGTGGCGCATCCTCGAGCACACTCGCCGGCTCGACCTGCGTGCGCTCCGGCTCGAGCGCACGCTGCGCTGCGTCGACCCCGACGGCCGGACGTTGCGGCTCCGGTCCGAGCGGATCGTGAGCCTCGCCGACCGGCACGTCGGCGCCGCTCGGCTGGAGCTGGCCGTCGAGGACGGTCCCAGGGCCAGGGTCAAGGTCGTCGCCGCGTTGCGCACGCGCGAGGAGCACGGGCCGCTGCCCCACGTCGAGATGGTCGCCACGGGCAGCGTCGGCGAGATCGCCGTACTCCACAGCCGGACGCCCGGCAACCGCGTCGCCGTCGACCACGTGCTCGCCGTGAGCGCCTCCGCGCGCGGCTCGGCGCTCGCCGCGGAGCACGTCACCAGCGAGGACATGTGCGGCCGGGCCGTCGAATGCGATCTCGCCGCGGGCGAGGAGCTGCGTGTCGACCGGTTCGTCGCCGTCCACACCGAGCGCGAGGTCGCCCTGCCGGGGCCGTCCGCCGTCCGCGCCGCCCGGTCGGCTCAGAACACCGGCTTCGACGGGCTCCTCGACGCCCATCGAGCGGCATGGGCGCAGGCCTGGGACGTGGCCGATGTCGAGATCGACGGAGACCAGGACGCCCAGGTCGGCGTGCGGTTCGCGGCGGCAGAGCTGATCGCCGCCGCTCCGACGGACAGCAGCCGCTCCTCGATCGGTGCGAAGGGGCTTACGGGTGACGGCTACAAGGGCCACGTCTTCTGGGACACGGACATCTTCCAGCTTCCGTTCTTCGCCGCCGTGAAGCCGGAGATCGCGCGCCGGATCGTCGAATACCGCGTCCTCATGCTCGACGCCGCTCGGCGGAACGCCGAGGCCGCCGGGCTCCGCGGCGCGTGGTACGCCTGGGAGAGCGCGGCCTCGGGCGAGGACGTCACGCCGTCGTTCGTCATCGGGCCCGGCGGCCGCCGCCTGGACGTGCTCACGGGGAACCAGGAGATCCACGTCGTGGCCGACGTCGCCTGGGCGATCGAGGCGTACGTGCGCACCTCCGGCGACGAGGCGTTCCTCGACGCCGGCGGAGGCGAGGTCACGGCAGAGGCCGCCCGATTCTTCCTGAGCCGGGCGGTCGAGACGGCGCGCGGCCTCGAGATCCACGACGTCATCGGCCCCGACGAGCTGCACGAGCACGTCCGAAACAGCGGCTTCACCAACTCGATGGCCGCATGGACGCTGCGCCGCGCCGCCGACCTCGCGGAGGCCGGCCACGCGCCCGCCCTGCCGGATGAGCCCGCGCAGTGGCGGGATGCCGCCGACAGGATGGTCGTGCTCCGCACCGACGACGGGCTCATCGAGGAGCACGAGGGATTCATGTCGCTCCCGCTCCCGCCGGAAGACCGCGCGGGGCGAGACGAGCTCGCGTGGCAGCGCGACCGGATGGCGTGGCGCGACGTCAAGCAGGCCGACGTCGTGATGCTGATGGCGCTGCTCGAGCCGCAGTTCGACGAGGCCGAGCGGGCGGCCAGCTACCGCCTGTACGAGCCGCTCACCCGCCATCTCTCGTCGCTCTCGGAGGCCGTCCACTCGCTGGTCGCGCGCCGGGTCGGGCTGGACGACGCCGCCGACGACTATCTGCGCCGGGCGACCGCGATCGATCTCGAGGACAGCCGCGGCAACCGCGCCGAGGGGCTGCACATGGCGACGCAGGGCGGGCTGTGGCAGGCGGTCGTTCTGGGGTGCGCCGGTGCGCGAGCCCTGGATGACGGGTCGTTCCGGCTCGAGCCGCGGCTGCCTCAACACTGGCGGCGCCTGCGGTTCCGGTGGATCCACCGGGGAACGCCGCTCACCGTCACCGTCTCGGCCAACGACCTTCTGGTCGAGGCAGCCGCGGGGACCGCGCGGATCACCACGCCCGGCTGGTCGGGCGAGGTGCGCGCCGGCGAGCCGCTCCGGCTCGCGCGCAGCGCCGGCGGCTGGCGCGCCGCAGCCTGATATTTACAGTTTCTTCACTAAGGCTCGCCTGACACCGGCCGATGAAGGACGGTATGAGGTCGGGTCGGTGCGTGATCGCGCTGGTCGCCGCAGCAGGGGTGCTCATGGTTGCTGCGGTGCCGGCGCAGGCAGCAACTCCACGGTGGATGGACCTGTTCCGCGCGATCAACAAGGTGCGGGCGTCCCACGGCCTCCGCCCGATCGTGATCTCGAAGGGCCTGCGGGCCGCGGCCGAGCGCCACTCGCGCGACATGCTGTGCCGCGGGTACTTCGCTCACACGAGCCCGACGGGCTCGACGCTGACGCAGCGGGTCATGACGTCGGGCTTCGTCACGTACGGGCCATGGTGGGCCGGAGAGACGCTCGCCTGGGGAAGCGGTGGGTACGGCAGGCCGGCCTCGGTCGTCCAGGCCTGGCTGAAGAGCCCCGAGCACCGCGCCATCATGCTCTCGGCGCGGTACCACCTGGTCGGCATCGGCCGGGTCTACGGCACGTTCCTCGGCCACCCCGGCGCATCGGTGTGGACCGTGGACTGGGGCCACCGCTAGGCCCCGCGGGGGAGCCCAGGGTCCCCCGCGAGCCCCCTCCTTAAGGGCTGGCACGACGGCTCGTGACGGCGCTCCGTTACGATAAGCGGATGGTTCCCCGAAAGCTCGTGCTGGCATCGCCGCGCGGCTACTGCGCCGGCGTCGACCGGGCCGTCGACACGGTCGAGCGGGCGCTCGACCACTTCGGCGCGCCCGTGTACGTGCGCAAGGAGATCGTCCACAACCGCCACGTCGTGAGCGAGCTGGCCGACCGGGGCGCGGTCTTCGTCGACTCCGAGCTCGACGTGCCGGAGGGCGGCGCGGTCGTCCTCTCGGCCCACGGCGTCGCACCCGAGGTCTACCGCAACTCGAAGACGCGCGGCCTCAGGGTGCTCGACGCCACCTGCCCGCTCGTGAGCAAGGTGCACGCCGAGGCCCGCCGCTACGCGGCCCGGGGCTACACGATCGTGCTCATCGGCCACGAGGGCCACGAGGAGGTCGTCGGCACGATGGGCGAGGCTCCCGACGCGATCCAGCTCATCGGCTCCGTCGAGGAGATCGACCGGCTCGACGTCCCGGATCCCGAGCGGGTCGCCTACATCACCCAGACGACGCTCTCGGTCGACGAGACGCTCGCGATCATCGCCGCGCTCCGGGAGCGGTTCCCGGCCGTGGTCGGGCCGGCCAAGGACGACATCTGCTACGCGACGCAGAACCGCCAGAACGCCGTCAAGGAGCTGGCGCGCGAGGTCGACCTCGTCCTCGTCATCGGATCCCGGAACTCGTCGAACTCGAACCGGCTCGTCGACGTCACCCGCGAGATGGGAGTCGCCGCGCACCTGATCGACGACGAGACCGGCATCGACCCCGCCTGGCTGGACGGGGTCGACACCGTGGGCATCACCTCAGGCGCGTCTGCGCCGGAGTCGCTCGTCACGCGCGTCGTCGACCACTTCCGCGCGCTCGGCACCGAGCTCGTCGAGTCGCACGATCTGGTCGACGAGGACGTGCACTTCTCGCTGCCGGTCGAGCTTCGCCGGGCCGCCGCCGGCTAGCAGTTCGCCCGCAGGTACCGCCTCAGGAGGGCGAAGTCTCCCCGACGGGCGGCGGCGATCTCACGGTCCGTCGCCACGAGCGACCCGCGGGTGTACCCGCCGGCGTCCTCCATCTGGCCGGCGCGGTGGAGCGGCATCATCCGCCGCAGCCGCACCGCCTCGGCGTATGACCGCGCCACACCCGCGTCGTCGCCGCTTCGGGCGGCGGCGATCCAGTGGCCGTACCAGGCGCACTGCGCCTGGCCGAGCGCGAACTCGAGCGCGAAGCTCTGCCCGAACAGCGAGTTGGCGGGCAGGGCCAGCCGCCGCCAGTGAACGCCGGGCGGCAGGTCGATCGTCCGCTTCACCTTCGCGTACTCGCGGCGCACGGTGGGAGCGGTGTCGTCGCCGGCGATCGACGAGTAGACGGTGGCGCCGCCCACGAGCGTGACGGCAGCGGCAGCGACGGCGGCAAGGCGCCACCGGCGCCGAAGCCGGCGGCCGTGCACCGCCGCGGGCGACCGCAGGATGGCGGCTCGCATCGCGCCCGCCTCCGTCTCGGGCAGCGGCCTGAGCGCCGAGGCGGGGTCGTGCCGGCGGAGCAGTGTGATGACGTCATGAGCCATGTCAGAGTCCTCCGTGGGAGAGCAGTGTCTCGGCCCCGGCGGCCGTGTCGGTCACGGCGAGCTCACGGGCCAAACGCCTGCGCGCGCGCAGGAGGCGCACGGCGACGTTGGCGCGGGTGCACCCGAGCACGACCGCGATCGCATCACGGTCGAGCCGGTCCCACGCCGTGAGGAGCAGGACCTCGCGGTCGCGCTCGTCGAGGTTGGCAAGCGCCGTTCGGATCGCGTCACGCTCGCCGACCACGGCGGCGGGATCGCGCGCCGGCGTGGGCTCCGACCGCAGCCGGTGCTCGAGGCGGCCGCGGCGGCGCGCGCCGCGGCGCTGGTTGAGGCGGATGTTCCTGGCGACGCCCAGGAGCCACGGGAGCGGCTCGGCCGGGACGGCGTCCAGCCGCCGCCAGCAGACCAGGAAGGTGTCGGCCGTGATGTCGTCGGCCAGCTCCGGGTCTCGCCGCCACAGGTAGGCGCGTACGGCGTCGCGGTGGGCGTCGAAGAGCGCCGTGAAGCGTGCTTCTCGCTCGTCGTCAGGCAAATCCCGTCCTCCGTCTTCGGGGTCGCTGTCCCCCGTCTATGTCCGGACCCCGCCCGGCGATTGCGTCAGCCGGCAAGTGCGGCGAGCAGCTCCGCCTCGCGCTCGGGCGTGAGCGCTGCGGCCGACCGGACCTCGGGGTGCTCGCGCTCCCAGTCGAGCGTGTCGCGGACGATCTCGTCGATCGGCCGGAACTCGAGGCCCTCGGAGATCGCGCGGGCGGAGCTGACCTGCATGAAGCCGGCGTTGGCCGGGTCGGCGCCCTCCCCCACCCACAGCGGCAGCTCGCTCCACGGCTCGACGCCGGCCGCGATCAGCGCGGCCTCGTCGGCCCACACCGGCCGGGCACCCGATCCCGAGACCCGCGCGCAGGCGTCGACGAGCGCTCCCATCCCGGTGGGCTCGGCCGGCCCGCACGCGTTGTAGGTGCCCGTGAGGCCGCGGCGGGCGGCGGCGAGCATCCAGCGGGCCAGGTCGCGGCCGTCGATGAACTGCACCGGGCGCTCCGGCCCGCCGGGCACGAGGACGTCGCCGCCCGCGGCGATCCTGCGCGGCCAGTAGGTGAAGCGGTCGCTCGGGTCCCACGGCCCGACGATGAGGCCCGGGCGCACGTTCAGCACCCTGCCCGGCATGGCCGCCTCGGCCGCCGCCTCGCACAGGGCCTTCAGGCCGCCGTAGGTCTCGCCGTCCACGACCTCGGTGCTGGAATCGGCCAGCTCGTCCACGGGAGCCGACTCGTCGAGGCCCGGCTCCCCGACGTCGCCGTACACCGACTCGCTCGACACGAACGTGTAGTGCCCGCACCGGTCGCTGAGCGCCGCCGCCGAGGCCGCGACCACCCGCGGGACGTAGCCGCACGTGTCGACGACCGCGTCCCACGTGCCGCCCGCGAGCGCGTCGAGATCGCCGTCGCGGTCGCCCGAGATGCGCTCGACCTGTCCGGCGAAGAGATAGGGGTTCGTGCGGCCGCGGTGGAAGATCGTGACGGCGTCGCCCTCGCGAAGCGCCGCCTCGACCAGGTGACGGCCGAGGAAGTGCGTGCCTCCCAGGACGAGCAGGCGCATTTCTAGGCTTTCGTGATCCCGAGCTCCGCCCCTGGCTCGACCGAGACGGCCAGCGTCTCGGCGGCGATCCAGTCGCCGTGCTCGGCGAAGGCCTGGGTCACCTGGCCGTCGCGCTCCGGGTAGGTGAGGCGGATGCGGTCGGTGATCTCGAGGCCGGCGTCCTTGCGCATGTCCTGGATCTGGCGGATGAGGTCGCGGACGACGCCCTCGAGCCTGAGCTCAGGCGTGATCTCGGTGTCGAGCGCGACCACGAAGCCCTCGCCGTCGGTCACCGCGAACCCCTCCCGCGCGCGGCTGCGGAGCTCGAACTCGCCCGGCTCGAGCGTCCAGTCGCCCACCTGGACGGTGTCGCCACGGAGCTCGAACTGGCCCTCGCGCAGGAGGCCGCGGATCATCGCCAGGTCGCGGCCGTGCTTGGGGCCGAGCACCTTGAGCAGCGGCACCACCTCGGTCTGGGCGAACTCCTCGGCCGACGTCGCAAGCCGCACCGCCTTCACGCCGAGCTCAGCGCCGATCAGATCGACGTGCTCGCCGATCTGGCGGCGGCGGTCGGGGTGGTCGGTCGCCACGATCACCTCGGCGAGCGGCTGTCGCAGCTTCAGGTTCGCCTCGGAGCGCGCCCGGCGGCCGAGCTCGACGACCGTCCGCACCGACTCGAGCGACGCGACCAGGTCCGGATCGTCGAGGGCGTCGATCGGCTCGGGATAGCCGGCCACGTGGACGCTCGGCTCGGCGTCGGCGCACGGGCCGCGCACGAGGTTCTGCCACATCTCGTCGGCCAGGAACGGCATGACGGGCGCGACGCAGCGCACGGCCTGGACGAGCGCGTACCAGAGCGTCTCGTGGGCGGCGCGCGTCGACGCCTCGTCGTCGGACTTCCAGAACCGCGAGCGCGAGAGCCGCACGTACCAGTTCGAGAGGTCGTCGACGTGGGCCTCGAAGGCGCGGACGAGCCGGGGCGAGTCGTAGCAGTCGAGCGCCGCGCGGCACTCGCGCACGAGGCCCTGCGTGCGCGCGACGACCCAGCGGTCGAGGGGCTGCATCCCCTCCGGCCCCGGCCCGGCGGCGAGCGTCGCAGCGTCGGGCTGGAAGTCGTTGATGCCGGCGTAGGTGACGAAGAACGCGTACGTGTTCCAGAGCGTGAGCAGCCGCTTCTTCACGTCGCCGGCCCGGCCGTAGCCGAAGTTCAGGTTCTGGGCCGGCGGCTGGGCGGCGTACATCCAGCGCATGACGTCGGCGCCCATCTCCTCGATCGCGTCCTCGAACCAGATCGCGTTCCCCCACGACTTGTGCATCGGGCGGCCCGTCTCGTCGTTCACCTTCTCGTACGTGAGCACCCGCCGGTAGGGCGACCGGCCGTCCAACGCGACCCCCATGAAGAGCATCGAGTAGAACCACAGGCGGATCTGCTCGCGCATCTCCGACACCCAGTCGGCCGGGTACCACTTCTCCCAGTGCGCGTGGTCGGGCAGATCGGCGACCGTGACACCGACGCCGGCGCCCTCGGCATAGCCGGCCTCGACGAACGTCTCGTTGTGCCAGCCGAGCGTCGAGAATGGGACGATCCCGGCGTCGAGCCATGCGTCGCCGACGTCGGCCACCCGGCGCGCGTCCCCGGCGCACTGGCCGCAGCGGATGACGACGTCGTCGATCCACGGCCGGTGGAGCTCCTCGAGCCCCTCGGTGCCGCTCACCGCCCGCTCGAGCAGCTCCGCCTTCGACCCGACCACGGTCAGGTGGCCGTCGTCGCAGAGATAGAACGGCAGCGGCAGGCCCCAGTAGCGCTTGCGGCTGATGCACCAGTCGCCCATGTTGCGCAGCCAATCCTCCATGCGCTTCGCGTACTGGGGCGGCGTCCACTCCACCTCGCGGGCGGCCTGGATCATCGGCTCGCGGATCTCGTCGCAGCCGATAAACCACTCGTCGACGAGCCGGTAGATGAGCTCGGTGCCGCAGCGCCAGCAGACCGGATAGCGGTGGGTGATCTCGCCCTCCTCGACGAGCCGGCCGCGCTGGCCGAGGTCGTCGACGATCATCTGCGCCGCCTCGGCCGTGACATGGCCGTGCAGCCAGCCGTACTCGGGGAAGAACGCGCCGGCCTCGTCGACCGGGATCAGCGCCTCGAGGCCCTCGCGCTTGCCGAGCTCGAAGTCCTCCTCGCCGCAGCCGGGCGCGATGTGGACGACGCCCGTTCCCTCCTCCATCGACACGTCGTCCCAGGCCACGACCCGGTTCTCGAAGCTCCCCTGGGCGGGGAGCTCGTCGAACGGCGCGGTGTAGGTGAGCCCCACGAGCTCGGACCCGGGCACCGTCCCCAGGACCCTTCCGACGATCGGGCTCGCCTCGAGCCGCGCCGCCGCGACGATCGCGATCCCGGACGCCGTCTCGACGCGCACGTAGTCGGCGTCGGGCCGCACCGCCGCAGCGACGTTCGCCGGGAGCGTCCACGGCGTCGTCGTCCACACGACCAGGTACTCGCGGTCGCGCCCCGCGAGCGGCATCCGGACGTGCAGCGACGGGTGCGTCAGGTCCTTGTAGGAGTCGATCAGCTCGTGCTGCGAGAGCGACGTGCCGCAGCGCGGGCACCACGGCATCGAGCGGTGGCCCTTGTAGAGCCAGCCGCGCTCGTTGCAGACCTGGAGGAAGCCCCAGATGTAGGAGATGTTCGGGTCGGTCATCGTGTAGTACGACCGCTCCCAGTCCATCCACTGCCCGAGCCGCTTGGAGTGCTCGGTGAGCTGGCCCGAGAAGTGCGCCACCCGGTCGCGGCAGGCGCGCGCGAAGCGCTCGAGGCCGTACTCCTCGATCTCGCGCTTGGAGTTCAGCCCGAGCTCCTTCTCGACGCCGACCTCGACCCAGAGGCCCTGGCAGTCGAACCCGTTCTGGTAGAGCAGGTCGCAGCCGCGCATGGCGGCGTAGCGCTGCCAGATGTCCTTCAGCGTGCGACCCCACCCGTGGTGGACGCCCATCGCGTTGTTGGCCGTGATGGGGCCGTCGATGAAGCTGAACGTCGGCCCGCCGCGATTGCGATCGCGGAGCGTCTCGAACGTGCGCTCGCTCTCCCACCGCGCGAGCGTCGAGTGCTCGAGCGCGACGTGGTCGGGCTTCGCCGGGACCGGTTCGAAGGTCGGCATCCGCGGGATTCTATGCCGCGTGCGCCTCCGCCCCGCTCAGCGCCTACCGGCCTCCCGGCAGACGTGGACGAGCTTCAGGCACGAGCTAGTCAATCTCGTTCTTGTGCAGATACTCGTTGAACGCGGCGTGCTTCGCCAGATAGCTCGACAGCTCGGCGAACCCGAACTCGAACCATTCCGACAGCCAACGCTCGTCGATCTCCACATGCTTTTCGTGCAGCTCATCCATGAGACTTCCTCCAGACAGAGCCTCTGTCCGGGTGGTGCGATTTCCGCCTCCGTCGTCGGAGTCCTGTCTCGGCGGTGGCGGCCGATGGTCAAGTAATCGGCCGGGAGGGCGACGGGCTTTACGATTTAGTCACAAATCCGTTGCAGATCGCGCTGCACGCCACAGGCGCCATTCGGCGAGCGCCCGCTCCCCGTTTGGGAACGCGAGCTCCGCCGGGAGCGCGTCCGGCTCGAACCATCCGATCTCGGTGACGTCGTCGCGCGGCTCGCCCTCGTCCCCGCCCACGACCCGGGCCGTGTAGAAGACGTTGAGCGTGGGTGCGCCGTCGCCGTAGCGGTCGGGATAGATGCCGAGGAGGTCGCCCACCTCGATCGTGAGGCCGGTCTCCTCGTGGAGCTCGCGCCGCAGCGCCTCGGCCGGCTCCTCGCCCGCCTCGATGAACCCCCCGGGCGTGTCCCACATCCCGAGGCGGGGCTCGATGCCGCGCCGCGTGAGAAGGACGCGTCCCTCGCGCTCGACGACGGCGCTCACCGTCGGCGCCGGATTCTCGTAGAGGACGAGCCCGCAGGCCGTGCAGTGCAGGCGGTCGGCGTCCTCGCCCGGCACCGGGCCGTGCCGGAGCCCCGCCGCGCAGCGCGGGCAGATGCGCCAGTCCCTCACGCGGCCACGCGCAGGACGGCGTCGGAGAGGTCGGCCCACCCGCCGGGCCGCATCATCCAGCCCGAGTAGGTCCCGCGGTTGGCGAGGCACACGAGTCCGACGCCCGCGACCGGATCGGCCCACATGAGCGTGCCGGCGGCGCCGAAGTGCGAGAGCGTGGCGGGCGAGCACGCGCTCGAGAGCCAGTGCGGCGCCTTGGCGTCGCGGATGTCGCAGCCGAGCCCCCAGTCGGCGACGTCCCAGGTCTGAAACGACTCGATGCCGCCGGGGAGGCCGGGGTACTGCACCCGCGCCATCTCGGCGTAGGTCTCGGTCGCGATCAGCGGCGCGCCCGCGGACAGAAGCACCTGGACGACGCGTGCGCAGGCGTCCACCGTCGCGAACGCCCCTCCCGCGGCCGTGGCCCGGCTGCGCCATTCGCGCGAGTTGAAGAGCTGGAGGCCGGGCCGCCACTCACCGGGGCTCAGCACGCGGAGCGCGCGGCCGTCCTCCTCCTCGGGCAGCCCGAGGTATGCATCCATGCCGAGGGGCTCGAACACCGCATGGCGGACGTAGTCGGGGTGCCGGATGCCCGTCGCCGCGGTGATCAGCTCGCCGAGGACCGCGTAGCCCGGGTTCGAGTAGACCCGCCGCGTCGCCGGCGGGCGGATGAGCTCGACCTCGAGCGGCGGGACGCCCGCCGGCCCCGACTCGGGCAGACCGGACGCGTGCGCCAGGAGATGGCGCGGAGTGACCGACGCGCGCGGCCCGGAGGCGTACGTCGCAAGATGGCGGCCGACCGGCTCGTCGAGCTCGAGCGCCCCCTCCTCGGCCGCGACGAGCGCCGCGAGCGCCACGATCGGCTTTGTGACCGAGGCGAGCGCGAAGAGGCTCGTGTGCTCGGCATCGCCCGCGAGACGGGTCTCGCGCACGCCCTCCGGCCCCACGATCGCGGCCGCGACCGCCGGGACGCCGGCCGCCTCCTGCCACGTATCCACCATCTCGAGCGCCACGGTGGGATCGTATTCGCCGTGTAAGGTTCGACCGAGCCATGGGCGAGTTGGAGACCACGGGCGGGACGGGAGGCCCCGGCGGGGGTGGCTTCGACCCGCCCCGAGGCGACGAGGGGCTCGACGACTGGCTCACCCGCCGCCTCGAGGCGCAGGGGATCGTGGCGAACCGGGCCGGGTTCCCGACCGCGCGGATCCTGGCCGTCCTGGGGCTCGTCGCCGCGCTCATCGCGCTCTTCTGGGTCATCTCCGGCACCGGCGGGAGCTCGCACAACGCGACGCCCACGACCACGTCTCCCACGGGGACGACGACCCCGACGACGACCGGCACCCAGCAGGGCGGCGGCAAGAAGCACGCCACCAAGATCGACTGGCGGACGATCCCGCTGACCGTCCTGAACGGCTACGGCGCGACGGGAGCCGCGGGAGCCGCCCAGCAGCAGCTCACGACGCAGGGCTGGAAGGTGGTCGCGGCCTCGAACGCCTCGACGTCGTCGATCACACAGACCGTTGTCGTCTACGCCCCCGGGAAGCTCCGCGACGCAAAGGTCGTCGCGACCCGGCTGCACCTGCCCGCACCCGTCGCGCTCGCCGACACGACGGGCGTTGCGGCGGCGCCCGCCGGGGGGGTCGCGATCCTGCTCGGCTCCGACGGGCTGCCTGCCGTCGCCGGCTGAGATCGCTGGCGGGATTCGGCGCCCGGCGTCGAAAGCCGGTGCGTGATCCACCGCCGGATCGTCATCGACGTGCCCACACGGACGATCGTCCGTGTGATCGCGCTCGTCCTCGCGGCCGCCGCGGCCGTGAAGATCGTCGATGCGGTGAGCCACGTCCTCACCTGGATCGCCGTGTCGACCTTCCTGGCGGTGGCGCTCGAGCCCGTGGTGCGCGTCACCGAGCGCTGGATGAGCCGGACGTGGGCGGTCCTCGCCGTCTTCACCGGGCTCCTGACGCTCGTGGCGCTCTTCCTCGCCGTGCTGATCATTCCGATCGCGACGCAGGTCGACGACCTGCGTAACGCCGCGCCGGGCTATCTCCAGCGGCTCGAGCGAAACCAGACGATCCGCGACCTGAACACCCGCTACAAGCTGGTGCAGAAGGCGCAGGACGCCGCCAAGCAGGCGCCGGGCCGCGTGTTCGGCGCGGCCGGGCGGTTCGTGACCGGCGTCGTCGCCACGCTCACCGTCCTCTTCCTCACGCTCTTCCTGATGTTCGAGTTGCCGGCCATGTCGCGGGGGGTGCTGTCGCTGCTCTCGGAGGACCAGGCCGCCAGGGTGCGCCTGGTGTCCGCCGACGTGAACCGCAGCATCGGCGGCTACGTCCTCGGGAACCTGGCGATCTCGGTGATCGCCGGTGCGATCGTCGGGATCTCGCTGTGGATCCTCGGCGTCCCCTACGCGGCCGCCCTGGCCGTCTTCATGGGGGTGTGCGACCTCGTGCCGCTGGTCGGCGCGACGGTCGGCGCGCTTGCGGCGATCGGGGTGGCCTTCGCGGCCCAGGGCGTCACGGCGGGGATCGTCATGATCGTCGTCAATGTCGTCTACCAGCAGTTCGAGAACCACATCCTCCAGCCCATCGTCTACCGAAAGACGGTGCAGCTCTCGGCGTTCCTGGTGCTCGTCGCCGTCCTGATCGGCGGCGAGCTGATGGGCGTCCTCGGCGCGCTGGTGGCGATCCCGATCGCCGGCTCGATCCAGCTCGTGGTACGCGAGCTCCGGCAGGGCGCAGGGATCGCTCCGCCCGTACCGCAACCCGAGCCCGAACCCGGCTGATAGCCGTGAAACATCGGTGCCTGATGCCAATGTTTCACGCCTTGGAGCCTGCCGCCTCCCGCATCAGCTCCCAGGCGGTGTCGACGTGCTCGGCCGTCGTCGCGAGGTTCCCGATCGCCACGCGGACGGCGTAGCGCCCGCCCAGGTCGGTGTGGGAGATGAACGCGCGGCCGTCGGCGTTCACGTGGTCGATGATGGCGGAGTTCAGGCGGCGCAGCTCGTCCTCGTCGTCCACGCCGGCCGGGTGGCGGCGGAAGCAGACCGTCGAGAACGGCACCGGCGCGAGCAGCTCCCAGCCCGGCTCGGCCTCGATGGCCGCCGCCAGGCGCCGGGCGAGCTCGATGTGGCCGGAGATGAGCGCCGCCAGCCCCTCGGCGCCGTACGCGCGGATGACCATCCACAGCTTGAGGGCGCGGAACCGGCGGCCGAGCGAGAGCCCGTAGTCCATCAGGTTGACGACGCCGCCGTCCTCGGGGGTCGTCAGATATGCCGGCACGAGCGAGAACGCCGCCCGCAGGTCGTCGGGCCGGGCGGTGTAGAGGAGGCTGCAGTCGACGGGCGTGAAGAGCCACTTGTGCGGGTTCACGACCAGCGAGTCGGCCCGGTCGCACCCGTCGAGCACGTGGCGCATCTCGGGCACGACCGCCGCCGAGCCGCCGTACGCAGCGTCGACGTGCAGCCACATGCCGTGGCGCGCGCACACGTCGGCGATCGCCGCGACCGGGTCGACGCTCGTCGTCGACGTCGTGCCGACGGTCGCCACCGCCGCGAGCGGCCGCACCCCGGCCGCGACGTCCGCGGCAACGGCGCTCTCGAAGAGGTCGGCGCGCAGCCGGAACCCGGCGTCGGTCGCGACCTTGCACAGCCCCTCCTGGCCAAGTCCGAGCGCGATGCAGGCCTTCTCGACCGAGGAGTGCGCCTGGTCGGAGGTGTAGACGCGAAGCCGTGGGAGGTCCGTCCGCCCGGCCATCCCGCGCGTGCGGATGTCGAGACCGGCCGCCTCGCGCGCCGCCGCGAGGGCGTACATCGTCGACGCCGAGGCGGTGTCGGTGATCTCCCCGAACCAGCCGGCCGGCAGGCCGAGCAGCTCGGCGACCCAGCGCAGCACCCGCTGCTCGAGCTCGGTCGCCGCCGGCGACGTGCGCCACAGCATCGCGTTCACGTTGAGTGTCGCCGCGATCGTCTCGCCGAGGATCCCCGGCGGCGAGCCGCTGATCGCGAAGTAGGCCATGAAGCCCGGGTGGTTCCAGTGGGTGATGCCCGGGATGAGCACGCGGTCGACGTCGGCGAGGATGTCGGTCAGCGGCTCGCCGGCCTCGGGCGCGTGCTCGGGGAGCGCGGCCGCGATCTCGCCGGGCTCGACCCGAGCGAGCACCGGAAGCTCGCCCACCCGGTCGAGATAGCCGGCGCACCACTCGGCCGCCTGCTCGAGCGCGGCGCGCAGCTCGCCCGACGTGGGAGGCGCGGTTGCCACGCCTCAAGCATGCCAGATGAGCGACTCCGACTTCGAGTAGACCGTAAAGAAGGCCGACGTGCCGTTCGTTGCCGTCGACCACAGGGCTCGCCGGGTGCCGTTGGGGACCCGGTAGACGCGTTGCGTGTGCCCGCTCACGAGGTCGAGGCGCCACACCGCCGCGCCACTCCCGGCCTGGCGGACGTAGACGACGGAGTCGCCGCTGATCGACGCGTGGCTGTACAGCCAGATCGGCGTCTCGAGCACCCTCCGCGTGGTCTGGAGGTCGATCCGGTAGATCCGGATCGAGCTTCGCCCCTTCCCGGTCACCGCGTAGACGACCCGGCGGCCGGAGATGTCGGGCTCTCCCAGATCGCTTCGCATCTTGACCGACGCGATCACGCGCGACTGGTTCGTGCCGAGGTCGTAGAGGATCAGGCGGCGCTTGGTGGTGACCCGCCGGTAGACGAGCCAGTGGTCGAAGAGCGCCGGCTCGGTGCCCTTCAGCTGGAGCGTCCGCATCACGGCCAGGCTCCCGGTGTCGATGATCTGAAACGCGGAGCCGGTATCGACGACGACCCGCGTGCCGTCGACGTCCGGCGTCTTCCCGGGGAGGTCGTTCACGACGCCGTTCGCGCGCAGCTTGCCCTGGACGACGGCGCCTGTCACCTGGTCCCACGCGAGGACGTGCCCTGGCCCTGGCGACGGGTCGGCGACGTGGTGGGAGCCGAGGTCGAGCCGCACCGCGGCGACGGCAGAGGCGGGCGCCGCGGTCACGACGAGCACGCCGGCGAGCGCGGCCATCGCGCCCGCGTTCGCGGTGCGCAGGCCCCCGCCGCCCGCCCGGAGCCACCGGCCGGCCCGCTCGAACCGATCGGCCGCCTCGTCCCAGTCGCGAAGGCCGGCGGTCGCGGCGACGAGGACGATCGCGCGGCCGGCCCCGAACGCCGCCAGCGCGACGGCGCCAGCCGCCGGGTCGGCCAGCACGATCGCTGCGACGACGGCGGCGAACGTCGCCACCGGCACGTACGTGACGAAGCCGATCCCGAGGCCGGCGCCGTAGAGGAACGCCGTGGCCGGAAGCGGCAGGATCTCGCGCCACCTCTGCGGCACCTGCCGGCGCAGCTGGGGGACGGGAAGGCGCAGGATCCCTGCCTCACGGCCGGCGTAGGCGGCGACGATCGCGGCGGCGGCCCACGCGGCGTGCGTGCTCCCGCCGCCGGCCCACGTCGCGGCCGACCCGAGCGCCCATCCGAGCGCCGCGCCCGCCGCGACGGCACCGGCCGCGAAGGCCACCACCGCAATCAGCCATCTCCTCACCCCGTGCACGACGGGGGCGACCGTCTCGGCCACCGCCATCCCTCAGGGCGACCAGGCGCCGGAGATGCCTGCCAGCAGCGCGCACCCGACGATCGCCGCTCCCGGATCCGGGGTGAGGCCGATACCGAGCGCGATCCCGGCCGCGCCGGCGCCGGCGGTCGCCGCGACCGCCCTCAGCACGGCACCTTGGTGTCGTAGTAGAGGACGCAGAACACCTTGCGGCCGTGGAAGCAGTAGCCCACCAGAGCCGCGTCGCCGTTGATGCGCCGGTTGTGGTGCGCGCAGCAGTCGACGAGCTTTCGGATCTGGCCCGAGCAGCACCGGTACCAGGCGCCGTCGAAGCGCGTGTGGAAGCCGTAGATCTCGGGAACCACGTCCTGGCACGGCCGCGTGCGCGGCGCCCGCGCCACAGGCTCGCCCGTCGGGCCCACCCGGCGGTTCCCGGCGCCGTCGAGGGCGTACCCGGAGGAATCGACCGGCCGGCCGAGGTTGTCGACCGGATGCCCGTCGGAGGGCCTGAGCGGATAGCCGTGCCGGTCGATCCGGGGCAGCTTCGGGAACGGGTGCGGGCACGGCTTGGTGGTGAACGTGTGGCCGCAGAAGCCGTAGTACCTGGTGCTCTCCGGGCCCAGAGACGACGAGCCCGCGAGCGGCCCCGCCACCCAGGCGATGATCGGCGCCCCGATCCGGCTCAGGAAGCCCGAGCGGCTGTGCCGCGAGGCGACGCCCCGGGCCATGTCCTCGCCGTCACGCCACATCGCCCACCGCCGCGTCGCGGGCCCGACTGCCGCCGGCGGCGACGAGGCTCTCGAGCTGCTCGAGCGTGTTCACCGTGCCCTTCGCCCGCACCACGCCCATGGCGTCGAGATACACGGCATACGGCGTCCCCGGCACGTCGAACGCGGCGTGGAGCTCCGGGCCGTCGTCGTCCTCGTACGCCGCATGGACGACGGCCAGCGCCGGGTCGCGCTCGAGCACTCGAAGGCCGGGGACGATCTGGTGGCAGACCGGGCAGCCGGCCGAGGTGAAGGCCACCAGCGCCGCGCGGCCCGGAGGCACCGCCGGATGCTCGACAGGCGCGCCCAGCTCGGGCCCCTCCCCCTCCTCTTCGAGCGCGCCGCGCGGCCCGAGCCGCAGATGGAGCACCCCGACCTGCCGGTAGAGCGAGAGCACGAGCACGACCAGCGCGACGACGGCCAGCCAGAGCACGGCGTACGACGCCTCCCAGAACGCCTCGCCGAGCCGAGGCGCCGCGCCCTCGGCCGCCGCGACGGCGACGGCGACGAGGACCCCGTTTCGCAGGAGCGTCAGCCGGCCGGGGCGGCCCGACCAGGGCAGGCAGCCGCACGACGGCGGAGCCGAGCCGCGTGCGAGCTCGGCGCCGAGGACGAGCGTGAACGCGACAAGAAGGCCGGCGGCGCACCACGCCGCCCACCTCATGCCGGCGAGGAGGCCGGCCGCGACGACGAGCTCGGCGGCGGGGACGGCGACCGCGACCGCGCCGCGGGCCGGGACGAGGCCGTACCCGTCGAGCGACGCCCGCCAGGCCTGGAAGCGCCCGATCTTCGCGATCGCAGCGACGGCAAGAAGCGCGCCCAGGAGCGGCGCGAGCGGGATGGCGACCACGGGCATCCGCGATCAAGGCTAGAAACCGGCGCGGACGGACCGCCCGCCGCCGAGAACTACAGCGTCGACTCCACGCGCGTGAGCGCGACGTCGAGGCGGGCGGCGGTCTCGTCGATCTCGGCGTCCGAGATCACGAGCGGCGGAGCCAGCATGAGCGCGTCCATGTGCTCGGTACCGACCGGCGTCGGGCACGAGTAGATCATGAGGCCGTTCGCCTTCGCCTCGGCGGCGACGCGGCCGCAGACGCCCGCCGACGCGGCGAAGCGCTCGCCGCCGGCCGTGCGCAGCTCGATCCCCTGGAGCAGGCCGCGGCCGCGCAGCGCGTGCACGATCGGGTGCCGGGCCCGCGAGCTCCTCCAGCCGCTCGCGCAGCCGCGCGCCGCGCTCCTCGGAGGCCGCGACGAGGCCCTCCTCCTCGATGACGTCGATCACCGCCAACCCGACGGCGCACCCGAGCGGGTTTCCCGAGAACGTGTGGCCGTACGAGAACCCGTCCGGCGAGTCCTCGATCACCTCGCGCAGCCGCCGCGCGGCGACCATCCCCGACAGCGGGACGACGCCGCCGCCGATGCCCTTTCCGAAGGTGATCACGTCGGGTACCGCGTCACTGTGCTCGACCGCGAACCAGCGGCCGGTGCGCCCGAAGGCGGTGATGACCTCGTCGGCGACGAGGAGGATCTCGTGGCGGTCGCACACCTCGCGCACGGCCTCGAGATAGCCGTCGGGGAGCGGCACCGCCGCGCCGGACGACCCGGTGACGGGCTCGACGACGAACGCCGCGACGTGGTCGGCCCCGCGGGACAGGATCGCGGCCTCGAGCGCCG
This sequence comes from uncultured Actinomycetes bacterium, assembly GCA_963809325.1. GTDB lineage: Bacteria > Actinomycetota > Thermoleophilia > Gaiellales > JAICJC01 > JAICJC01. Next base: position 381,068 of record CAWEIZ010000008.1, on the reverse strand, counting down.
CGGCCCCCTCCTCCGCGGTGTCGCTGTTGGGGATCACGGCGTACTTGCGCAGGAGCAGCTCGAACGGCGCCCGCCAGCGCGAGCCCGACAGCGAGAGGGCGCCCATGGTCGAGCCGTGGAACGAGGTGACGCGCGACAGGAACTCGACCTTGCCCGCCCGCCCCTGGAGCTCCCAGTAGAGCACGGCGAGGTGCAGCGCCGACTCGTTCGCCTCGGAGCCGGACGAGTTGAAGAAGCACCACTCGAGGTCGCCCGGCGCGATCCGCGCGATCCGCTCCGCCAGGTCGAGCATCGGCTCGTTCCGGAACGAGAAGCGGTACGTGAACGTCAGCTCACCGGCCTGGGCGCGTAGGGCCTCGACGACCCGCGGGTGGCAGTGGCCGAGCGGCATCGCCATCGCGCCGCCGCAGGCGTCGAGGTAGCGGCGACCGTCCGCGTCCTCGATCCAGCAGCCCTCACCGCGCACCGCAACGGGCAGCGCGGAGCCGGGGCTGGCGGTCATCGAGTAGTCGGTTCGCTCAGGGGCCTTCATGGCGCCACTGTACCGATGGCCGCAGTGACGGCTCGCCAGAACCCCATGGGGCCAGGCCCCGGACGGGGCCTGGCCCCGGTGCTTACACCGACTGCCCGGGCGCCTTGAGGGCGGCCTTGAGCTCGACCAGGACAGGCCCTGACCGATCCGCCAGCGCATCGGCCAGCGCGGCCCCGAGACCGCCACGCCGTCCGCCGCGATGTGCCGCACGCCGCACGCCGCGGCCAGCCCCGCGAAGTCGGGCGCGTTCAGCTCGACGGCGACGGTGCGGCCGAACATCGTCTCCTGGTAGTTGCGCAGGATCCCGTATGCCGAGTCGTTCACAACGAGCGTGACGAACGCCAGGCCCTCGGCGCGCGCGGTCAGGAGCTCGTGGCCGCCCATCAGGAAGCCGCCGTCGCCGACGATCGCGACCGTCGGACGGTCGGGGTGCGCTGCGGCTGTGCCGAGCGCGAGCGGGACGCCGCATCCCAGCGCGCCCGAGGCCGGGTAGACGAACGAGCCGGGCCGTTTGGCGTCGAGGTAGAGCGCCGCCCAGTAGGCCGCGACCGTCATGTCGGCGATCACGATCGCGTCCTCCGGCAGCGCGTCGTGGAGCACGTGCATCAGCTCCACCTCGTCCGGCGCGCCCTGGGAGCCGACCTCGGAGTCGCGCCCCTGGAGCGCGGCCCGCACCGCCGCCTCGCCGTCGCGCGACCCCGGGCTCACGCCGTGCCCGAGGAGGGCCCGGCAGAAGAGGCCGGCGTCCGAGACGATCCCCTCGGCGGGCGGGTACGTGCGCCCGAACCGGCCGGCGTCCAGGTCGACGTGGACGAGCGCCTCCGGGATCGGAAGCGTCCAGTTCGCGGTCGTCTCCTGCGAGAAGCGGGTGCCGAGCGCCAGGCACAGGTCGGCGCGCTCGACGAGCTGGCGCATCGACGGCTCCTCGACCGACGACCCGGCGTGCAGCGGATGACCCGTCGGGAGCGTCCCCTTGCCGTTGTACGTCGTGATCACCGGGGCGTCGAGCGCCTCGGCGAGCGCGCGAACGTCATCGGCCGCACGGCGCGCGCCGCCCCCGGCCCAGATGATCGGCGCCTCCGCATCCTCGAGGAGCGTGCGCACGCGGGCGACGGCCTCCGGGTCCGGCCCGGGAAGCGCGACGCGCGCGACCGGGAGCGGGCCCTCCGGCGCCGGCGCCGCCATCACGTCGGTCGCGATCTCGATCGTCGCCGGGCCGGGGTCGAGCGCCATGTGGCCGAAGGCCTCGGCGATCGCGGCCGCCAGCGCCTCGGGCGTCGTGGGGCGTGCGTGGAAGCGCGACACCGCCGCGAACGCCTGCGACTGACCCCGGCTCTCGTGCAGATACCCGCGGCCTGCGCCAACGAGGTCGGTGGGGATCTGGGATGTCAGGTGAAGGACGGGCGCGCTCGACGCGTCGGCCTCCGAGAGCGCGGCGAGCGAGTTCAGGGCGCCCGGCCCGGTCGAGGTCAGATAGACGCCCGGCTTCTCGCCGGTACGCGCATAGCCGACGGCGCCGAACCCGGCCGCCTGCTCGTGGCGCACGACGACCCGCCTGATCGGCGAGCCGATGAGCGCGTCCCAGACGGGCAGCGCGTGGATGCCGGGGAGGCCGAACACGACCTCGACGCCATGAGCCTCGAGCGCCTCGACGAGGACATGGGCGCCGGTGCGCAGGGCGGCGGGCGCGACGGTCACGCCAGGGAACCTACTTCTGAGAGGCCGAGATGAACGCCACGAGGTCGTTGATGTCCGACGCCGACAGCGTCGTCCCGAACGTCGTGGGCATCACGCCGTCGCTGTACCCCGCGGCGACGAACGCGCCGGGATCGACGATCGACGACTTGATGAACGCGTCGATCGGCTCACCGGCCTTGGCGGCGTCGCCCTTCAGGTCGTCGAGCGCGGGGCCGACCGCGCCGGTCGTCCCGGCCGCGGCCAGCGCGTGGCAGCCGCCGCAGCCGCCGCTGCCGGTGAAGATCGTCTTGCCGTTGTCGGCGTTGCCGAGGGTGTCCGTCGACCGCCCGTCGAGCCGCCGCCCGTCGTCGGGGGCGGAGTCGGCGTCGACGTCGGCGTCGAGACCGGACCGCTCGAGAGCGACGCCGTGGAGAGCGGCAACGGGCCGAGCCCGACGGTCGACGCACCGCTTGTCGTGCCCCCGGAGAGGACGATCACGACGATCATCACGACCACACCCGCGATGGTTCCGATGAGCCCGGCAGCGAGGACCTTGATCATGGCCGCGGGCACTATAACGGGTGGCGCGGCGAGGCGAGAAATACCGCAAGCAGGGGATACGACCGTCCGCGTCGAACGCCGAGGCCGAGATCACGATGCTCGACAAGCGTGACATCCAGACGCTGATGTACTGCATCCGGGTCGCCGAGACCGCCGGACTCTGGCAGCACGGCAACCCGGCGCGGACGCCCAACGACCTCGAGTGCAAGCTGGCTGAGCTCCTGCACGAGATCGAGGCCGGAGGCGCTCGCAACATCCGCGCCGCCGCCTGACCCCAGCCCCCCGCTGCGCTACGTTGGCGCCGCCGTGCGCGCATTCGTCGCGATCCCGCTTCCGGAGCTCCTGAGGGAGGAGCTGGCGACGTACGCCGCCCAGGTCGCCCGCGATCTCGGCGCACGGCCGACGCCGGCCGGGAACCTGCACGCCACCGTCCACTTCCTGGGCGCGGTGAGCGACAGGCACGCCGACACGCTGGCGGCGGCGCTCGCTCCCGTCTGCGCCGGATTCCCGGCCCTCACGCTCCGGGTCACCGAAGCGGCGCTCGCCCCGCCCGGCCGGCCGCGGATGGTCTGGGCGAGGCTCGCGGCTCCCGACGATCTCGCGGAGCTCACCCGGGCGATCGCCGCCGCCGCCGGGCGGCTCGCTCCCGACGCGCGCGCACCGCGGACCGGGAGCCCACACGTGACGCTCGCCCGCCTGCGGCGGCGCCCGCCCCGCGGGACGGCGCTGCCGCCGCTCCCGGCCGCCGGGACCGAGGTGGCGGTCGAGGCGTGCGCACTCGTGCGGTCGGAGCTCGGCCCGGGCGGCTCGCGCTACACGACCATCGCGACGCTGCCGCTCGCGACGGGTTGACTTAGAACCTGTTTCAGAATGACCGTCTGTTGCGGCTGGTTCGCGGCGGCGGTGGCGGCGTCCCACGCGGCGTGCGGTGCTCAACGTGGCTTCCAGCCACGCCTGCGCTCCGCTCACCGCTCGATCCTTGCCACCACCACCGCGCCCTGCGCCTCACGACGACGCGCATTCCGAAACCGGCTCTCACTCCGGCCGCCGGAAGCGGGCGCGCCACACCCTGAGCTCGAACGTCGGGCCGCCGATCAGCTCGCGCACGTGCTCGGCGGCCGAGCCGCCGCACCCTGCGACCTCCAGCCACGGATCGACCTCGAAGAGGCGAAGCCACATCTCCTCGGCATCCAGGTCGAGGCCGGCCCCGAGCAGCGGCACACGCGGCTCTCCGGCCGTGATCAGCCGGCCGTGCTCGGGGTCGCGGATGCGCTCGATCTCCTCCCAGCGGCGCGCCCGGGCGGGATCGTCGTCGGCGATGAAGTCCTCGAGCACGATCCGCCCGCCGGGCGCGAGCACGCGCGCCATCTCGTCGAGCGCGCGCGGCGGGCGCGCGATGTGGTGCAGGCTGTTGACGCACGTGATGAGGTCGAAGCTGCCGTCGTCGAACGGCAGCTGCTCGGCCCGGCCCTGCACGCGCCCGATCCCCTCCGGGACGAACTCGAGCAGCCGCGCCGACGCGTCGAGCACGGTGATCGACGCCACGCGCGGCAGGAGCGCGGCGGCCAGGGATCCCGGCCCTCCGGCGACATCCAGCGCGCGGTCGGCCGGCGCCGGCTCGCACCAGCCGACGAGCCCTGTCCAGTCGCGCGCAGCCGCCATCGCGGCGTAGCGCTCGGCGGTGCGGTCGAACCGGCTACCCGCTGACAAAGGCCACCGCCTCCTCGCGCGTCGTCACGGCTCGCGCCGCCTGCTCCTCGGCCAGCGCGTCGACCAGCTCACCGATCCGCGGCCCCGCCGCGCCGGTCAGCTCGGCGATCTCGTCGCCCCGCAGGAGCGGCGGCCGGTCCTCGCCCTCGAGCTCGCGGACCACCTGGAGCAGCTCGTCGGCCGTCTCGGTGTGGGCGCGCACGTACGACTGCCGCGCGCGCACACCGCGGGTGGCAAACCGGTCGGCGAGCGACACGACGACGCTCGCGTGCGTGTGCGGCTGCGTGGCCCGCAGGTAGCGGTAGCCGTCGCGGCGGTCGAGCGGGCGGTCGTGCACCATGAAGCCGAGCCGCAGGTGCTCGGCGACGAGGAGGGCGCAGAACCGGATCGTCGAGGTCGCGGCGCGCCACCGCTTGAGGATCCGCCCCGTCGTCTCGGCGCCCTTGCGGTCGTGGCCCATGAAGCCGATCCGGCCGTCGTCCGAGACGGTGCGCGTGCTCGGCTTCTCGATGTCGTGGAAGAGCACGGCCAGCCGCAGAGCCGTCCGCGCGTCGAGCTCGTCGCCGACGTTCTCGTCGAGCGCGGCTCGGATGGCCTCGGCGTGGCGGGGCAGGTAGTGCTCGGGATGGGCGGCGATGTCGGCGGCCGCGTCGAGCACCTGGAGCGTGTGCTCGAAGACGTCCAGGTGGTGGAACGGGCTCTGCTCGCAGCCCCGCATCGGGATCGCCTCGGGGAGGATGACGTCGAGGACGCCGAGCCCATCGAGCAGGCGCACCGCGGCGTCGGGATGGTCGGGCGTGAGGAGCCGCCGCACCTCGGTGTAGATCCGCTCGCCCGCGGCTCGGTCGGCCAGGTGGGCGTCGCGGCGGGCGAGCCGCTCCGCCCCGGGGTCGACCGTGAACCCGAGCTCGTGGGCGATGCGGGCGAGGCGCAGGAGGCGGAGCGGGTCGTCGGTGAAGACGCGGTCCGAGACCGTCCGCAGCCGGCCCTCGACGAGGTCACCGAGCCCGCCGAACGGGTCGATCAGGTCGATGTCGGCATCGCCGGCGACCGGTATCGCCATGGCGTTCACGGTGAAGTCGCGCTCTCCCAGATCGGCCACGATATCGCCGCCGCGCCGGCCGGTGAAGTCGACCGTGCGGCCGCTGAGCACGACTCGCCACGCCCCGTGGGCCTCCGAGAGGGCAAACGGCGACCCGCCGGTCTCGCGTGCCAGCCGCCGCGCGGCCGGCGCCGGGTCGCCCGCCACGACAACGTCCACGTCGGTGACCGGACGCCCCAGCCGGACGTCGCGGACGCACCCGCCGACGAAGTGTGCGCCGTCGCCGTCGATCAGGCCCCGGATCTCGTCAAGCACCTCGGAGGACATGCTCCACCCTCCGTGGACGCGGGGCGAGCGAGGTCACGATCTCGTAGTTGATCGTGCCCGCGAGCCGGGCCCACTCCTCAGCGAGGATCCGCTCGTCGCCGTCCTCCCCGAGCAGCGTCACCGCGTCGCCGGGCTCGACGTCGCACTCCGCGCCGATCACGAACGTGAGCTGATCCATGCTCACCGTGGCGGCGACGCGGCGGCGGCGTCCCCGGACGAGCACGTCGGCCCGGCCGGAGAGGATGCGCGGCACGCCGTCGGCGTAGCCCGCCGGGACGAGCCCGATCCACGTCGGCTCGGAGGCGACGAACCGCCGGCCGTACCCGGCGCTCGCGCCGGCCGCGAGCAGCTTGACGTCGGCGACGAAGCTCTCGAGCCGGATCGCCGGGGCGAGGCCGTCGGCGGCGGGATCGGCCCCGAACGGCGACAGGCCGTAGACGGCGATCCCGCACCGGACGGCATCGAACCTGGCCTCGGGAAACCGGAGGACGGCGGCGCTGTTGGCGAGGTGGCGTGGGCAGGCGGGGAAACGCGCCGCCAGCTCGCCGAACCGCTCGATCTGGCCGCGGGTGAAGGCCTCGTCGGCGTCGGCCACAGCCAGGTGGCTCATCAGCCCGCCGAGGCCGAGGACGTCACCGTCGGCGAGCTGCTCGCCCACCCGCAGCGCGTCCTCCGCAGCCATCCCCCACCTCCCCATCCCGGTGTCGGCCTTCACGTGGACGCCGAGCGGCGAGCGGGCGGCGGCGCGCAGGCGGGCGAAGCCCTCGACCGACGTCACCGTGACGTCGACACCCTCGACCTCGCTCTCCTGGCCCGGCACGAGCGGCCCCATGACGAGCACGGGTACATCGTCGCCGAGCTCGTCGCGAAGGCCGCGGGCCTCGTCCCAGGTCGCCACGCACAGCCGCTCCGCCCCGGCCGCGAGCGCCGCGCGGCCGACCGCGGCGGCACCGTGCCCGTAGCCGTCGGCCTTCACGACCGCCCACACCTCGGCCGGCGCGGCCGCCTCGCGCAGGCGGCCGACGTTGGCGGCGACGGCGCCGAGGTCGACCGTCACGGTCGCCCGGGCGCCGGCGGTGCCGATCACGGAAGCACCTCCGGAAGCGCGTCGATGACGTCGGTCGCGATGATGCCCGACGGCCCGTGCCGCTCGACCGCGCGCCGCCCGGCCAGGCCGTGCGCCTCGGCGGCGATGCACGCCGCGAGGCGCGGGTCGCCGCCCTTGGCGAGCATCGCGGCCACGGTCCCGGTGAGGACGTCACCGGAGCCCGCCGTGGCGAGCCCGGGCGGGCCGGCGTGGGACACGCCCAGGCGCCCGTCGGGGTCGGCGACCAGGGTGTCGGATCCCTTGAGCAGGACGACGCAGCCGCTCGCAGCCGCGGCCTTGCGCACGGCCTCGAGCCGGTTCGCCCGCACCCAGTCGGGCTCGACGCCGAGGAGCCGGGCCATCTCGCCCTCGTGCGGCGTGAGCACCGTCGGCCCCGGGCGCTTCCGCAGGCGCGCCAGCCTGCCGGCGAACGCGAAGAGGCCGTCCGCGTCGATGACGACCGGCCCCGGATGCTCGGCCGCCACGCGCCGTGCGAGCGCGACCGCCTCGTCCGACCGGCCCAGGCCCGGGCCGAGCGCGACCGCGTCGGCGCGCGCAAGCAGCTCGAGCGCGTCGGGCAGCGCGCGCACCATGATCTCGGGCACGCGCCCCTCGAGCGCCGGGACGGCCTCCTTCGGGGCGGCGATCCACGCGACCCCGGCCGAGGCGCGAAGCGCGGCGAGCGCCGTCATGAGCGGCGCCCCGATGTAGCCGGGGGCGCCGCCGATGACGAGCACCGCCCCGGCCGTGTACTTCGAGCCCCGGACGGCCTTCGGCCAGGCGGCGGCCAGCGTCTGGACGCCGGCCAGGAGCGATGCGGCCGTCTCCCGGTCGGCCTGCGGCGGGATGCCGATGTCGGCGACGACGACGCGGCAGGCGGCGCTGCGCCCGGGCTCGATCGCCGTCCCCAGCTTGCGGCCGTGGAAGCAGACCGTGACGTCGGCCGCGACCGCCGCTCCGGCGACGACGCCGGTCGAGGCGTCGACACCCGAGGGCACGTCGAGCGCGACGACGGTGCCGATCGGCGGCCGCATCGCCTCGATCGCCCCCGCGACGGCGCCGCGCGGCGCGCCGCGGAACCCGGTGCCGAGGAGCGCGTCGACGACGACGTCCGCTCGCGTCAGCCGCGCGCGGCGCACGCCGTCCACGACCTCGATGCCGAGCTTCCGCGCGATGTCGTGGTTCAGGCGGGCGTCGGGCGGCAGCTTGCGCACGTCGCCCGCGAGCAGGCACTCGACCTCCCAGCCGGCCGTGTGCAGATGCCGGGCAACGACGAACCCATCGCCGCCGTTGTTGCCCGCGCCGCACACGACCGCCGCGCGCCCGCCGGCGCCGAGCCGCATGATCTCCTCCGCGGCGGCGAGGCCGGCCCGCTCCATCAGCACGGCGCCGGGGATGCCGAAGCCCTCGATCGCGGCCGCGTCGACGGCCCGCATCTCATCCGCCGTATAGAGCGCGAGCGGGCCGCTCATGCGTCGTGCACGATGGCGACCGCGGCCGCCATCCCCTTCGAGTGCGTCATCGAGAGATCGATGCCCCCGGCGCTCACGCGCTTGGCCCACGCGGCCGTCCGGCCGGTGAGGCTCACGCCGGGCTTCGGCCGGCCCACGATCTCGATCTCGCGCCACGTGAACGGGACGCCGAACCCGAGCGCCTTCCCGACCGCCTCCTTGCCGGCGAACCGGGCGGCGAAGTGCTGGGGCGGGTTGGCGCGCGACAGGCAGTACGCCCGCTCGGCCGGCGTGAACACGCGGTCGACGAACCGCGGGTGACGGACGAGGGCCCGTGCAACCCGGTCGATCTCGATCAGGTCGATCCCAACCCGCATGCCGGCCATACTATGCTAGGGGTGTGCCGCGAGCGGTCCCTCTGACGCCCACCGCCACGTGGTGGCCGAGCACGCTGTACCAGACGACCACGCTCGAGCTGCGCCGCGGCGGCGAGCGGCTCCTCGTCGATCCCGGCATCTCGCCCTGGGAGATCGACGAGGTCGTGGCGGCCGCGCCGGACCCCGTCACGCAGGTGCTCGTGACCCATGCGGACTGGGATCACGTGATGGCGCTGGGCGTGCTCCCGGACGCACAGGTGACGGCCTCGACGGGCGCCGCTCTGCGCATCCGCTCGGGCGAGGCCCGCGAGTCGATCGAGAAGGAGTCGGTCGAGGCCTACGTGCCGTACGTGGCGCTCGACGCGCTGCACTGCGAGCAGGAGGTCGATCCGCCCGCGGACGCGGTGCTCGGTCCCTGGAGCGCCGTCTGCCGTGCCGGGCGCGGCCACACCGACGACGGCCTGATCACCTGGCTCCCGGACGAGCGCCTCCTCGTGATCGGGGACTACCTCTCCGAGCTCGAGATCCCGTTCGCCTACTCGTCGGTGCGCGACTACCAGACGACGCTGCACACGCTGATCGGCGTCATCGAGCGCGAGCGGCCCGAGTTCGTGGTCGTCGGGCACGGCCGGCCGCACTCCGCCGAGCGGGCGCTCGAGATCGCCGACGAGGATCTCGACTACATCCAGGCCGTGCTCGCGTTCGCCGAGGCGGGCTGCCCGGCCGACCAGGCAGAGCGCATCGCCGTGCCGTTCCGGGGCGGCGGCCCGTACGACCGCGTCGCCCACGGGGCCAACGTGAAGCTGGCCTGCGAGGCGGCGGGCGCACCAATTCCTGCCTGAGCCTCTGTTCGTCCACGGCGCTCCTGCCGATAACGGACATGTGGCCCGTATCGTCCATATCCGCCGCCACCCACTCGGCCCGCGCGTCTACATCGCGGGCCTGCGTGTGCACGAGTGCTGGGCGGGGCTCGCCGCGTCGCTGGCGCTGTTGGCAGCCGAGGCGACGAACCACACCGCACACCGGCGCTTCGAGACGGCGATCGCCCTGGTCGCCGCCTGGATGATGGCCAAGGACTGGCCCGACTTCTTCCCGTCACGCCGCGATACGTACGCGTGGCGCGTGGGAGTGCACCGCCGCGACGGCTGAGCCGCCGCGACGGTGCGAGTGCCCGCTACTCCTTGAACATCCCGAACATCTGCTGAGCGACGCCGCCCAGCCTGGTGAAGTCGCCTCCGACCACCAGCGTCTGCGGGCCTGCTGCGATCGCGAAGACGCCGAGGTTGCTGTTGGCCGCCGGGTGCCACGACTGGAGCACGCCGGTCGCGTCGTCGACCGCGATCAGGTGGCTTCGCATCGCGACCCGGGTGCAGAAGTTGCTGCCCGGGATCGCGCCGCAGTAGGCCTCGAAGTGGCCGCCCGCGTAGGCGATGCCGTCGATGACGACGACGTTCTCGACGTTCCCCGTGACGCCCTCGATCCAGACGAGGTCACCGGTGGACTCCGTGAACTTCATGAACGACCCGCCGTTGCCGGTGCCGGCGGCGTAGGTGTTGCCGCCGAAGTTGGCGAGCGAGACCACGTCGAACGGGTGCGTGCCGAACCGCACCGGGCCGTGCCAGTTCCACGTCACCGACGCGCCGGAGTTGGGGTCGACCGCACCGATGGCGCTGCTCGGCGCACCGTTCAGGGTGTTGAACGCACCGCCGAGGACGACGTGGTTCGAGCCGTCGTCGGTCGTCTCGATCGCGTCCACCGGACCGTCGGTCACGGGAGCCCAGCCCGCCTGGAGGGCGCCGGAAGCCGGGTCGAACGCGGCGGCGTAGCTCTGCGGCAGGGTGAAGGCCCCGCCCAGGTACAGGTGGCCGTTCGACAGCTCGATGGCCCGGACCTCGGCGTTGAGCCCACGGGCCCTGAACGCCGTATTGAGTGCACCCGTGCTGGCGTTCACGGCCGCGGCCTTCTTGCGACTCACGCCGCCCACCGTGCCGAATCCGCCGCCGAGGTACACGTTGTTCCCATTGACGTAGATGGCGCTGACGACGCCGTTCACGTTCGGGTTCCACGGCAGGAGCGCGCCGGTTGTCAGGTTGATCGCCGCCGCATGGTTTCGGGTGACCTCGCCGGTGCCGGCGGGCGCACCCGAGGGGCGCAGCGACGTGAACTTGCCGCCGATGTAGGCGGTGGTCCCGCTGACGGTGATCGTGGTGACGCGGCCGTTCGTCTGCCACGACGGCGACGGCGTGCTGCCGACGATCGCGGCCTGTGCGGGCGCAGCAAGCGCCGCCCACGCGGTGACGGCAAGCGCCGCCTTCAACAGGGTCGTCCTACCCACAGTCATGCCTCCTCGATGCCTTGTCCCGCAAGCCTACGACGATGCCGGCGCCTGTCAAGTTCTGGTGGTTCCGTGCGGCTTTCCCGCACAGATCTCGCGGGTTAGACCGCCGCTGTTTTCCGCGTCGACCCCCATGCGGCCGGCGCCCGCACGCCGGGACACTAGCTCCTGATTGGCCGTCTCAGAAGGAGGAATGGAATGCGTCGTGTGCTCGAGTGGGGGGGAATCGTTTCAGGGGTGGTGCTCGTGGCGTTCGGCATCGTGGCCATCGTCATGGGGATGAACGGTCGCAGCACCGTGAGCGACAACCTCAAGCAAGAGCAGATCGTCGGGACGCCCGACATGACGCCGAAGGCGATCGCGGTCGAAGCGAAGGCCGCACACCTCCCGGCGAGCATCTCTCTGCCGACGTGCTCGGTTGCCGGCCAGGCGATCGACACCGGCGACGAGGCGCACTGCTTCGCGTCCTACATGCGCATCCACGCGCTCGAGGCGACCGGCGGCCAGACGTACGCCCAGATGCCTCGGTACGCCACGGATGACGGCACCGGCACGAACGATCCGGCCGCGGCGTCGAAGGACGCCAACGGCCAGCCGGTGAGCAACCCGGTCCGCGACGTCTGGATCAACGAGACCGCCCTGGCGACGGCGCTCAACAGTGCCTACATGGCCGACAAGCTGTCGGTCTTCGGCATCGTCGTCGGAGTAGCGCTGCTCCTGAGCGGAGTCGGCTTCATCGTGCTTGCACTCGGCGCGCTTCGACCCACGCGGGAAGCCGCCGAAAAGAGCGCACCGGGGACCGTGCCCGTCACGGCATAACCGGTCGCACAGCCCCGGCCTGGCGCGTACCGCCTCGCGCCGGGCCGGGGCCCTTGTGTCTTAAGGGCAGGCTCGTGAAACATTGGTGCCTGATGCCAATGTTTCACCCGCTCCAGAACCGCGTGACGCCGCTCGGCGAGCTCGTCTCCCACCCGGCCCGCGGCCTCGTGTACGGAAACCGCGGTTGCCTGCACGACGGCACCGGCCGGATCCGGCGAGGCCACAACGGCCGGCGCTGGATCGCCTGCCGGCTCGAGTTCCGCGGCTGGCTGCGGCGACCGCTCCTCCAGCCGGGGAAGTTCACCGAGCTCTTCTTTCTCGACGAGGCGACCGCCATGGCGGCCGGGCACCGGGCGTGCGCGCTCTGCCGCCGGGAGGACTACAACCGCCTGGGGGCAATCTGGCGAGATCTCCATCCGGGGCAGAGCGGCGCCGACGCGATCGACGCGCAGCTCCACGGCGAGCGGCTCTCCGGCGGCGGGCGCTCCCGGCGGTTCCACGATGTGGCGGCGGACGCCCTGCCTGACGGTGCGTTCGTCCTCCACGAGGAGGAGCCCTGGCTGGTGCTCGGCGGCGAGCTCTTGCGGTGGACGCCGGCGGGCTACGACCGGCGCGTGCGACGGCCCGCCGGCCGGGCGCTCGCGATCACCCCGCCGTCGCTGATCGCCGTCCTGCGATCGGACTGGCAGCCGCTCGTGCCGCTCCTGCACCCGACGGCGACCGGGCACCGATGACGGCTACGCCCTCTCGAGCACGAGGCTCTGCCAGAGCGCGCCTCGCTCGTGGTCAGCCACCTGGAAGCCTCGGCTTCCCGCAACCGCGAGCATCGCATCCAGCGGGTGCACGTAGGTGCGAAAGCCGATCCGCCGCATCCGAAACCACACGTTCGCCATCCCGGATCCGAGCCGGATCCACGCGGACTCGCGCGGGATCGTGATCGCCACCCGCTCGCGGGCATGGGTGCACGCGGCGTCCATCAGCGCGCCGGCGTCGGGGTAGCAGCAGATGACCCGGTGGAGGATCACGAGATCGGCGGGCGGCGTCTCCCCCGCCCCGGCTCCGAAGTCCGCGATCCGCCGCTCGACGCGTCCGCCGAGGTCGTGCTCGGCGATGAGGGCCTCCGCGACCCGCTCGTACGTGTCGATGATCTCGACGTTCGTCGCGCGGTCGGCGCCGGCCTCGAGCAGCTCGATCTGAAGCCCGCCGATGCCGCCGCCGACCTCGAGCACCGACCGGCCCGTGACGCCCGCGCCCTCGAGCGCCTCCGCGAGCCAGCGGGCGGTGCCGGCCAGCCCCTTGCGGCGGTAGCGGCGCGCCTCCCGCTCGGCGGTCTTGGCGCCGAAGATCGTTCGATATCCCGACGGCGTGCAGCAGCTCATGTCACGTCGTAGGTCGTGAGCTCGACCTGGTGACCGTCGGGGTCGCGGACGTACAGCGAGTGGCAGATCGTGTGGTCCCAGAGCTCGGCGGCGATCCCGCGCTCGCGAAGCGCCGCGCGGACGGCGTCGAAGCCCGCCCGGTCAAGCCGGATCGCGAAGTGGCGGTTCACGCCGTCGGCCTCCACGGCGTCGCCCTCGACCGGCTCGAACAGGGCGACGCAGGCATCGCCGTTGCAGAGGACGACCGGATCGCCCTGCCCGTCCCAGACGTCGGCGAACCGGCGCTCCATCGCGAGCACGTCCGCGTACCAGGCGATCGAGCGCTCCATGTCAGCCACGACGAGCGCGACGTGGTCGAGCCCCTGCGCTTCAAAGGTCATCCGACTTTCGAAGGTAGCACGGATCGCGCGACCACCTACGATCCCCTGATGGCCGAGCCACCGGTCGTCTATCTGCTCTGTGGCTTCGTCGGCTCAGGGAAGACGACCTACGCCCGCCGCCTCGAGGCCCCGGGGTGTTGTTCGGCTCTCGATCGACGAGCGTGTGTTTCACCGGCACGGACGACACGGCGTCGACTATCCCGAGCATGAGTACCCGGCCCACGCCGACGCCTCAACCTGACCCGGTTCGATCCGCCATCCGGCGAAGGCGAGGACATCGTCGATCAGGTCTAAGGGGATGCGCCTTCTCCTCCTCGGATCGAGCGGTGCCGGCGCGATCGCGGGCGAGGGGGTCAGTCCGCCTGGCGCAGGGCCAGGATCGCGTCGAACGTCGCCCGGTGGCCACTCGACGCGATCGCCACGAGCTTGACCGTGTGCGCGGAGCTCGTGTTCCCTGCCGTGTCCGTCTCTCGCGATCTCACCGTAGGTTGGGGCTCCTGCGCTGTCGAGCGGTATCTTTGGCCCCGGAACCGTGACCCTTCGCACCGCGACCTCCTCCGTTCCCGTGGTCGCCGGCCTCTTCGCCGCGGCGGCCGTGGCGTGGCTCGTGGTCGCCGTCCAGGCGGGCGGCATGGAGTCGGCCCCGGGGACGATGGGCCTCGGCGCGGCGGCGTTCCTGGGCCTGTGGGCCGTCATGATGGCGGCCATGATGCTGCCCGCCCTCGCGCCGCTCGGCGCGCTGTACGCGGGCGAGGGCCCGGGCCGGGGCGCAAGGGCCGGCGGGCTCGCGGCCGGCTACGTGCTCACGTGGGCGCTCTTCGGCGGGCTCGCGCTGGCGGTGAGCGTGGCCGCCGGCGACCTGGCCGATCGCAACGAGTCGGCCGCCGCCTGGATCGGAGCAGCCCTGCTTGGTCGGGGCCGGCGCCTACCAGCTGAGCCCGCTCAAGGATCGCTGCCTCGCGGTGTGCCGCTCGCCGCTGCACGTGCTCATGCGAACCGGCGCGTACCGCGGGTCGCTCCGGCACGTTCGGGCCGGGCTCTATCACGGCGCCTACTGCGTCGGCTGCTGCTGGTCGCTCATGATCGCGCTGATCGCGCTCGGCGTCATGGATCTGCGCTGGATGGTCGCCTTTGCCGTCGTCATCACGCTCGAGAAGGTGTGGCGGTACGGTAAGCACGTGGCGGTCGCCGCCGGCATCGGCCTGATCGTTCTCGGCCTCCTCGCACCGTCGCACCCGGGAATCATCCCCGGGCTCCACCATGCGCCCATGACGATGGAGTCGATGTGACCTGGCAGATCTCGGGCACCTACCTCGAGGCGTGCAACTGCGATGCGATCTGCCCGTGCCGCCGGATCGACGGCATGCAGGGCGGACGATCCACGTACGGCGAGTGCACCGGCACCCTCTCCTGGCAGATCGTCGAAGGAGCGGTGAACGGCCTCGACCTGTCGGGCCTGCGCGTGGTGCTCGCCATCTGGTACAGCGACGACGAGCCGGGATCGCCGTGGTCGTGGGTGCTCTACGTCGACGAGCGCGCCGACGAGCCGCGCCGGGCGGCGCTCGAGGACATCTTCACGGGACGCCTGGGCGGAACGCCCCTCAGCCAGTTCCCCTGGGCGTTCAAGCCGAGCACCCTGCTCGCCGTCGTCCCGTGCCGGATCGAGATCGACCACACGCCGGGCCGCGGATGGTTCCGCGCCGGGTCGAGCGTGAGCGTGCGCATCGCCGGGCCCTACGACACCCAGAGCCCGGTGACCTGCATCATCCCCGGCCACCACCGCACCGGCCGGGAGGTCGTCGCGGAGCGCCTCGAGGTGCACGACGAGCACTTCGACTTCAGCTACTCGGGTCGGTGCGGGTACGAGACCACGTTCGACTACTCGTCGGCGTGATCTGATGTGATTTCCGGCGCCTTCTGCTGCTAGCATCCGGCCGGGCCCGCTGCATGACGAACTCTCGTTCACTGCTGCGGAGGGGGCTTCGCGTCGAGGCGCATGCGTGACGGCGCCTCTTGAGCTCGGGTCATCTGACCGCGTCCTCCTGGAGACGGTCCTCCGGGAGGCGCCGATCGGCGTTGTCGTCCTCGACCGCGAGCTGCGCATCGACTGCGCGAGCCGGGCGGCCGAGGCGGATGGGCCGCTCACGCCGGCCGATGCCGGACGCCGCCTGTTCGAGGCGTGGCCGGGCGTGCCCGACGACGTGGTGATCGCGCTTCGCCGCGTCGCGTGCGGCCGGGCATCGCATGTGGAGATGCGGTCCGAGTCGCCCGACTGGCGCGCCGATCGCATGACGATCTCGGCCGTGACCGATGCAGCCGGGAATCTCGAGCACATCATCTGGATGTGGAGCGACGCATCCGCGCATGCACGCAGCGTCAACGGCAACGGTGCCTTGCCGTGGCCGCGCCTGCCGCGTCCGCGGACGTAGGCCCTTCGCGTCTGCGACCACATATCAACATACGTTAGTATGTAGCCATGTTCGGGGAGCTGCTGCACATCGACGCGGCCCAGGGGCAGCGCCTCCGCGCCGCGCGCCCGTCGCTTGACGACGCCGAGCGCCTCGCCGGCGGCTACCGCGCGCTCGGCGAGCCGACCCGCCTCTCGCTGGCGCTCGCGCTCCGGGACGGCCACGAGCTGTGCGTGTGCGACCTGTCGTGGATCGCGGAGCGGCCGCAGAACCTCGTGTCGCACCACATGAAGGCGCTCAAGGCCCAGGGCGTCGTGCGCTCGCGCCGGAACGGCAAGATGACGATGTACACGCTGACCGAGAAGGGGCATGCGCTCCTGGCCGCGCTCGACCCCGTCGCCGAGCCGGACGCGGGATGACGTACGTGATCTCGCAGATCGGCGTCGCCCTGAAAGACGCCTTCCTGATGGCGTGGGCGGTGTGGTGGGCGCTCGTCCTGGGGTTTGCGATCTCGGCGATCGTGCAGGCATGGGTGCCGAGGGGGCGCATCGAGTCGGCACTCTCGGGCGAAGGCTCGCGACCGCTCCTCTGGGCCACCGGCCTCGGGGCCGCATCCTCATCGTGCTCCTACGCCGCGGTCGCGATCGGCAAGTCGCTCTTCCAGAAGGGCGCATCCGCCGTATCGGCGCTCGCCTTCCAGTTCGCGTCGACGAACCTCGTGTGGGAGCTCGGGCTCGTCCTGTGGGTGCTGATCGGCTGGCAGTTCGCGCTGGCCGAGTACATCGGCGGCCTCGTGATGATCGCCCTCATGGCGCTCCTGCTTCGCGTCTTCGTCTCACCCCGGCTCGAGGAGACGGCCCGCCGAAACGCGCAGGAGGCCGACACCGGCCACCAGCACCACATGGCCGGCGAGCGGCTCTCGCTGCGCGAGCGGCTGACGAGCATGTCGGCCTGGTCGGACGTCGCCCACAACTTCCGCGGCGACTGGCAGATGCTGTGGAAGGAGATCACGGCCGGCTTCCTCCTGGCCGGCTTCGTCGGGCTGCTGGGCAACGACTTCTTCAACACGATCTTCCTGACCGATGCGCCCGGGCCGGTCGCGGCCGTCCAGAACGTGATCGTCGGCCCGCTGATCGCCGTCCTCAGCTTCGTCTGCTCGGTCGGGAACGTTCCGCTGGCCGCCGTGCTGTGGTCGGGCGGCATCAGCTTCGGCGGCGTGATGGCGTTCATCTTCGCCGACCTGATCGTGCTGCCGATCATCGCGATCTACCGCAAGTACTACGGCTGGCCCTTCGCGATCCGCATCACCGCGCTCATGCTCGTGACCATGATGGCGGCCGCGCTGATCGTCGACGCCGTCTTCACCGCGCTCGGGCTCGTCCCCGACACGCGTCCCACCCGGGACGACATCTTCGGCTCCATCCAGCTCGACTACAAGCTCGTGCTGAACGCCCTCGGGCTCGCCGTCTTCGTCGCGCTCTTCGCCTTGACGATGCGCCGCGGCGCGACCGACCCGGTGTGCGGCATGAAGGTCGACCGCTCGAAGGCCCTGCGGCTCGAGCACGATGGGACGACGCACTACTTCTGCTCCGAGCACTGCCGGCAGCGGTTCCAGGCAGGCCACAGCGACGCGCACGCCCGCGAGCCGGATCGCGCCCCGGCGCCGCACCACTAGCTATCCCCGCGCCGACGCCGGATCCCACTCCGTCCGGGTCACCGCGTGCTCCGCGAGCGTCTCGAGAACGCCGGCGATACGTGCCCTAGCCTCGTGGTCGGCGACGACGCCGCCGGCCAGCCGGTCGCGGGCGACGGCGATGTGCGTGCACGCCGCGGCGACCACGTCGGCGTGGATCGTGCGAAGGACCGTCTCGAGCGACGCGTGGGCCTTCGCCGCCCGGGTCGGCGATCCGGAGGCATTCACCCAGGCCACCGGCTTGCCGTACATCTCGGGCCCGCCGACGGTCCAGTCGAGCAGGTTCTTGAACGTCCCCGGAAGCGCCCCCGCGTACTCCGGCGTGCAGAAGAGGACGGCGTCGGCCGCCTCGATCCGCCGACGCAGGTCGGCGACGGCGGGCGGCAGGGGATCGACGTCGTCGTCGGGGTTGAAGTGCGGCAGGCCGGTCATCCCGTCGTAGAGCGTCGCCTCGACTCCGGCCGGCGGCGCGGCCGCCGCCGTGCGGAGAAGCGCGGTGTTCGTGGAGCCGCTGCGGGTGCTGCCCGAGATGAGGAGGACGCGTGCGGTGCGAGTGTTCGGGGAGCCGGCGGTCAAGACGCCGCACCGTAGTCACGACACCCTCAGGCCTGGCTCAGGCGCAGCGGGGTTCTCCCACTGGTGAGGGTTCGGGCGCACGCGTCCGCGAATTCCGGCAGGCCATTCGTGATTCGACCGACGAGGGATCCGTGGAAGCCGTCCTCCCAGAAGTGGCGGAGGTCGACCTCGCCGTACATGAACGCCAGCTCGTGGACGGCGTCCGCTCCACCAGTCAGGCGGTCGCTCGCCAGGCTTGCAAACTCGTTCGGCCCGGCGTAGAAGAACATCAGCTCGCCGGGCTGAGGACGCATCGTCCTGTTTTCGAGCGGCGGCCGCTCGGGAAACGGCGGCAAGAAGCAGAAGATCTCATGGCCGTCGAAGCAGGCGTGCGATGTGTGCGTTTCCAGTGGGGTGGAAAGCGCCGTATAGATCGCCGCGCACACCCGCGGGGCGGCCCGGTCGTAGAGTGTCGCCTCGGCCGTGACGTCCGCCTTGGGGAGCTCGACCCGGAGCCTCATCGCAGGTCCCACATGTCGGTCGGCAGGGCGTTCAGTACCTCGGCACCCGCCGGGCCGACCGCGATCATCTGCTCGATGATCACGGCGCCCTCGTCGGCGAACGTGAGGCCCGGCTCGATGCAGAGCACCATGCCCTCGAGCAGGGGTTGGTCGGGATGTTCCTTGGCGTTGGGAGCTTCGTGCTGCCCGGCGCCGTTCCCGTGGGGCATGAAGGCGTCCCACCAGTTGTCGCCGTATCCGGCGCGGGCGATGGCGGTCGCAGCGACGTCGCGGATCGCACCGACGGTGACGCCGGGCTTGACGGCTGCGATCGTCTCGTTGACCGCCGCCTGTACGGCCTCGAGCTTGCCGGCCTGGGCGGGGCTGGCGCCGCCGACGACCACGGTGCGGCACATGTCGCCGTGATACCCGTGCACACGGGCGCCGCAGTCGAGCACGGCGAATTCACCAGAGGCGAGCGTCCGCGCCCCGGGCAAGAAGGTTCCGAGTGCTGTGCGGGGGCCACTCCCCATTTCGGTAACGAACGACGGTTCGGCGCCGGCGCCGCGGATGACCGCCTCGGCCGCGGCCGCCACATCGATCTCGGAAGCGCCTTCATGCGCTTCGGCGAGGCCCGCTGCCATCGCTCGGTCGGAGATCTCGGAAGCAGCCCGCATGAGGTCAAGCTCAGCCGGACTCTTCACCATCCGCAAGTCGGCAGTGACCGCTCCGGCATCGGTGAGCGTCACGTCGGGAAGGCGCCCGGCGAGGGTCAGATACACGGGCGCCGGGAAGTACCCGAAGCCGGCGATCCCCACCCGTGCCCTCGTGCCTGCGTGCCCGCGCACGAACTCGGCCAGGTCTGCGCCCATGTCCCGGGTGAGGCGCATGTCGTCTGCGTACGCCTCGGCTTGGGCCCGCTCGACATCCCAGCCCGCGTCGGTTATGAGCACAACCGGGCCGTCCCGCGACACGAAGAGCGCCGCCGTCTCCTCCTCGACGCAATACCAGCGGGCGAAGTACCGCAGGTCAGCGGGCTGATAGTCGCGATGGGCCCCGTAGAGGACGATCGCGTCCAGCCCCTGTCGGTCGAGCGCATCGCGCAAGGCCGCGATCCGGCCGGCGTACTCGGTGTCGGTGATGGGATTCGTGATCATGGATGGGCACCCTCCGTGCGTGCCAGGTAGCGGTCGGCCAGTTCGACCGCCCGGTCGTGAGAGATGCTCGGCCCGTGGCCGCCGTGCAGCCGGCAGATGGGCATGTCACGGATCCGGGCGACCGACGCTGCGAAGTCTGCGACGTTCGATTCCGGCAGACCGTCCACCAGTGGGCCGTCGTAGAGCACGTCTCCGCTGAAGAAGACCCCTGTGGCCTCCTCGATGAGGCCGATCCCGCCGGGCGTGTGGCCCGGGAGGTGCAGAACGGTGAACTCCCTGTTGCCGATCGTGAGGCAGTCGCCCTCGTCGATGAACGCCGTCGCCGGCGCCGGCTCGAGCCAGTAGTCGTCCGGGTCGAATCCTGCGTACGGCGACCGCGCGAGCATGTACGACGGGAACGTGTACCCGGAAGTCGCGGCCGCGCGGAGGTTCTCCGCCGGCCAGTCGCCCGGGCGGGTGCGTCCGTGTACCCGTATGCTGAGCACCTCCTGCTCGAGCCGGTGTGCCAGCCGCACATCGAATTCCGGGCCGCCGCCCCGATGGTCGTTGTGAGCGTGGGTCAGGATGAGGCTGACCGAGCCCCGCAGATCGACCGGAAGCTCGGCCGCGATGCTCGCGAGGCCGAGACCACTGTCGACGAAGAGGGTCGCTCCCGAGCAGTCGACGATGAAGAAGTTCCCCCGAATGAATTCAGCGGCGTGCGGCTCCGTCACGAGTGTTACGCCGTCACCGACGTCCGTGGTCTGAAACCACGTCACTCGTACCACTCGTTCGGAGCCCATCTGACCCGTTCGACATTCGGGTCGTGGGTCGCGAGCAGGATCGCGGAGTGCTCCCGCTCGAGCGCCTCGATCTTCTCCCAGCTCGACACCAGCTCGTCCGGGCTCCAGAGGATGCCCGGCAGCAGCCGCTCGCGCATCTTGTCGATCGAGTACGTCGCATCGAACATCACGATCACCGTCTCGCGGTCGAGCGTCACCCGCACCGACTGATGGCCCGCCGTGTGGCCGGGGGTGGGGAACAGCACGATCCGCCCGTCTCCGAACAGGTCGTGCTCGCCGTCGAGTTGCTGCCAACGGTAGTCGCCCTCGAACTGATCGGGCATATAGGCGTTGTGCTGATAGACGGGCGGATTGCGGGCGAACGCCAGCTCCCGCTCCTGGATATAGATCTCGGCATGCCGAAAGAGCGGGAGCGCGGCGGCGTGGTCATGGTGGAGGTGCGACATGACGACCTTCGGTATCGCCGCCGGCTGGAGGCCGATCGTCGCGAGCAACGCCGCGATCGTGTCGCTCTCGTCCATCCGGAGGTCGAACATGTCGCCCCAGGGCCCGAGCACGCCCATCGGATCCGTGAGGATCTCCGGCGGGATCCCCGTGTCGAACAGGACGGGGCCCTGCGGGTGATCGACCACGTATGCGGTCCACGGCTCGTAGAGCTTGGTGCCGACGTCGGCATCGAGCGGATCCTGCAGTGCCCGGTCGGCGTAGTCGCCGCCGCACTTGAACGAATACAGCTTCACCTGAGTGCGTCCTTCCGTGGATGGCGGGGTGGCTCGACGACGGCGCCGACCGGCGTCAGCCGTTCGACATCGTCCAGCCCTTCACCTTGCCGTTCTTGATGCTGAGGATCACCCCCCGCAGGATCCCGTGCGGGTAGTCGCTCCCGGGATTGATGCAGAGCGTGCGGCCAAGCTTGCAGGCTCCGCGCGAGTCGTGGACGTGCCCGTGCAGTCCGACGAGGGGTTGCACCTGCTCGATGACCCGGCGAACGGCCGTACTGCCGACCGGGATCGTCATGGGGGCGCCGCCACGGGTACGCACCTTGAAGTCGTCGGTAACGGCCGGCGCGATGTCGAGACCGCTGTTATACGGCGGACAGTGGAGGTTGAAGAGCGCATGCTCCGGATCGCGAGCCTTCGCCGCGGCCGCCAGGATCGACTCCTCGAGCGCGTCCTCATCCTGTTCGCGCGGGGAGTTCCAGGGCGTCCTGTTGGACCAACCCCAGCTCACCACCTCGACGCCGTTCAGGTCGTACACATCGTCCTCGGCAAAGCGCACCCATGGCGACTCCCGCAGGACGCGAGCAACCTCCGGGTCGTCGTCGTTCCCGAGATTGATGACGCACTCGATGCCGAGAGGCTGAAGCCGCTCGACGGCCAGGTCGGCCCAGCCCCTCATCACCTCCAGGATCGCGTCGAGGAAGCGCGCCTCCCGGTACGCCTTGTCAGAGACCAGCCGCTCCCGCTCCTCAGCCGTGAAGAAGGCGGGGTAGCCCCCGCTCGCACGCGCCCGCCGGGCGGCCTCATCGCGCGCCTCCTCGGTCTCCATCACGCGGGCCACGCCGCCCTCGCTCACCTCCCACCCCCTGGGATGACGGACGATCGGCACAAGCTGCTTCCCGGTGATGTCGCCGCCCAGGATGATGGCGCGACAGTCGTAGGCGACTGCCGCGTTCAGGAACTTGCGAAAGCAGGTCTCGGACCCGTGGATATCAGTGGCGAAGAAGATCCGCTGCTGTGCCAAGCGTCACTCCGGTGGCAGCGCCTGCTGCGCGAGCGTCAGACTTATCCCGCGGCGCTTGCTCACGGCGAACGCCACGAGCCAGATCGCGGCCAGCCCGCCGATCTCGATCGCCATGACCTCGACGGCCGTGCTCGTCTTCAGGCCCGCCAGCTCACCCCAGTGAGTGAACATCGTGATGTAGATGAAGTAGGCCATGATGGCCGCGTCGATCGCGCCGACGATACTGACCAGCGGGATGCCTCCGACCCGCCGGTTGACCGGTGAGTCCTCGAACATCTTCCGCGCCGTGTAGGGGAACAGCACGGCCGCGATCCCGGTGCACATCCACACGAAGATCGCCATCAGTGCCACGATTGCGAACAGCAGCACGATGTCGCTCGCCCAGTGATAGACGGCGAGCAGCAGGTAGGCCACCGAGACAACCACCATGAACACGGTGGAGAAGAGCGGGGTGTGCGTGCGTGGGCTGACTTCGCCGAAGATCGGCGGCACCACTCGGTCGATCGCCCAGGCGAGGCTATTCCGGGTCAGCATGAGATAGCTGGGCAGAATCGTTCCCGTGATCCCGGCCACGAACGACACACCAAGCAGAACCGCGAGCCACGAGTGCGGGTGTGAGATCACGATGAGCGCGTAGAGCGCCGGCTGGGACGGGAACGGCCATACGTCCGGGTGCGCGAAAGTCACGTACCCGGCGGCTCCGAGGAAGTCCGCGCCCATGACGTGCACCGCGAGGATGGCGACCACCACGAGCAGTCCGGTCGCCAGCGCGGCGCCCGCCAACATGGCCGGGAGCATCTTGCTTCTGGCTTGCCGGACCTCTCCTCCCCAGTAGGTCGGGATGTAGCCGTAGCCGATCGCGACGCTGAGGATGATGAACGACGCGAAGAGGGCTCCGGTGTCGGCGTGGTTGGGGAAGACGCCGTCACCGTGGGCGGCAGCCACGATCTTCGGCACCGACCCGACCCGGTGGAAGTCGCGCACGAATCCGCTCGGGGATACCGTGAGCAGGCTGATCAGCGCCGCGAAGGCTCCCACGAGACCCACGAGGAAGAGGCCGATCGCCCAGCGCGCAACGGCGCGGACGCTGAAGAGGCTGATCACCCCGGTGATCACGATGAGCGCGCCGGCGATCCACACCTGGCCGGCCTGCGACGTCACGTCGGACGTGTAGTCGATCCAGCGATCGTTGCCGGTGATGAACGCGAGCGATTCGAACATCGCCGGAAGCCCGAACTGCGGCACGGTCAGGGCGACGTTGCCCAGACCGGCGATGAACACGAGCGAGATGATCCCGTTCACGACGAACCCCGCCAACGGGTGCACGACGCGGCTCAGGAACAGATAGTCGCCGCCGGACCGCGGCATCGCGCTCGACAACCATCCATACGTCACGAAGTGGGGCACGCAGAGCGCGAAGGTGAGGGCGAACGCAAGCGCGATGTTGGCGCCGGTGAACGTGCTCGGCACAAGCGTCAGGTACGTGAAGCCGAGGAAGATCGAGATGTAACTCGCCGAGAGGACGATATTGTCCGTGAGTGAGAGCTCGCGAACGAGCCCGGTGGCTTGGCGGACGAAGAGGTGGTCGCCGCCGCCGGGGCTCGCTTCGACAGGCGGATCAAGGCTCACCGTGATCACTCCGGTTCGGTGACATCTGCAGCTCCGATCAACTCGGGTGCGGGGTCGCCGACCCTACCAGCTGCCGATGAGCACGTCAACAACCGGGTTGCGGAACAATTCAACAGGCGATATCCTCGACATCGGATGCCTGAGCCCACGATCCATCTTGCAAGTGTCAACGAGCAGGTGGTCTCTGTCCTTCGCGAGCAGATCCTCACGGGAACGCTGCCACCGGGGGCGCCGCTGCCGGAGGTGGGCCTGTCGCGCCAATTCGGCGTCTCGCGCAACACGATCCGTGAGGCCGTGCGGGCGGTTGCCCGTGAGGGGTTGGTCAACGTCGACCGCAACAAGACCGCGACGGTCGCCGAGTTGACAGTCGCGGACGTCGCCGACCTCTACAAGGTGCGCAGACTGCTCGAGCTGTCAGCAGTCGCGGACCTCGAAGCCGCCGGGGACAGTGACGTGGCAGGCGTCGATGCGGCCTGCGACCATCTCGTCAATGTGGTGACGAGCGCGGTCGCAATCGATGACTGGGCGGCGATCTGCGAGGCCGATCTTGAATTCCACAAGAGCATCGTCGCGCTGCGCACGAGTCCTCGCCTGCTGCGCACGTTCCAGAGCATCCGCTACGAGCTGACGTTCTGCCTCACGCTCATTACCGCCGAAGAGCGCCGCATGGGGCGAACGGATCGCCTGATCAACGAGCACCGGGAGATCCGCGACGCCGTCGTCGATCGCAACTCGGCATCAGCCGGCCGGTTGGTCGGCGAGCACCTCGATCTGTACGAGGCGGAAACGCGTCGCTCGTTAGCCAACCGGCCCTGACCGGCAGGCGGGTTTGCTCGCGCGTGGGAGCCCGGGTCCTTCTCGAGACCGTTCTTCTGACCCCGGCCCTCGGCAGTCCCCGCGGGACAACTAGCTATCGCCGAGCCGACGCCGGATCCCACGCCGTCCGGGTCACCGCATGCTCCGCAAGCGTCTCGAGAACGGCCGCGATACGGGCACTCGCCTCGGGGTCTGCGACGACGCCGCCGGCCACCCGGTCGCGGACCACGGCGATGTGCGTGCACGCGGCAGCGACGACATCGGCGTGAATCGTCCGGAGCACGGTCTCGAGCGACGCATGCGCCTTCGCGGCGCGGGTCGGAGACCCGGACGCGTTGACCCAGGCCACCGGCTTGCCGTACATCTCGGGCCCGCCGACGGTCCAGTCGAGCAGGTTCTTGAACGTCCCGGGCAGCGCCCCCGCGTACTCGGGCGTGCAGAAGAGCACCGCGTCGGCCGCCTCGATCTGCCTGCGGAGGTCGGCGACGGCGGGCGGCAACGGTTCGACGTCGTCGTCGGGGTTGAAGTGTGGCAGGTCGGTCATCCCCTCGTAGAGCGTCGCCGCGACTCCGGCCGGCGGCGCGGCCAAAGCCGTACGGAGAAGCGCGGTGTTCGTGGGGCCGCTGCGGGTGCTGCCCGAGACGAGGAGGATGCGGGCGGTGCGAGTGTTCGAGGAGCCGGTGGCTAACGTGCCGCACGGTACTGCGGCGGACGCGCCTGGAGCTCACGTACCGCCGGGGCCTCTGCACCGTGGTTGGGGGCCCGAGTCGGGCGGCAGAGCCTCGACGATCCTTCGCAGGGCGGAGACGGTTTCGGTGAACGGCTCCCAGGAGTGCAGGCCGAGAGCGAAGTCGGTGCCGTCGCCGCACCAGCGGAAGACGAGGTGCTCGCCCTGCATGCCGCCGTACCCGTACGGAGGTATGAGCGCGAGCGCGCCGCGGCGGCCGTTCCACCGGACGTACCCGAGCGCGAGCCCCGACCGCCTGAGCCCGGCCACGTCTCCGTCGGCGATCTCGCCGGGCCGCCTCGGCCAGCCCGAGAGGAACGCATGCGGAAACCGGGTCACCGACCGGCTCGCCGCGTACAGCACGACATGGACGAACTTCGGCGGATGGTTGAGTCGCGGGTTCGTGGACGACGGCGCCCGCCACTGGAGGCTGAACGAGCTCGGAAAGCCATGGCTCGGCGGAGACACGAACACCGTGTAGAGGCGGACAGGCCCCCCCCCGGATTGCGGTAGCCCGCCTTCGGCACGATCGTCGGGCAGCCGGCTGCCAGGACCTCGAGCCGGCGGCATCGTGTGAGGGCGGCCTTCGGAGTCCGGATGAAGCCCGCCGGTACCGCGGCCGGAGGCGGCCCGGCGGTGGATCGAGTGCCGCTGTCCGACACCGTCCCGCTCGAGCAGCCGGCCTGGATGAGGGCCACACCGGCGAGGAGCCCAACCCAGCGGCGGCGATTCCTCACCGGGACGGCGGGGACGCTCACCCTGAAGGTACGACGGCGTGGGCCCACCGCGTCCGGCGGACTATTCGACCACCGCGGGGCTAGCGGGGCAAGGTCTCCTCACTCGACATGCCGCAATCACGGGAAAGCTCGACGACTTCGCGGTTGGGACCGCGATGCCTGGAGGGCGGAGTTCAGCGCTGCTCGCGGATCCTCCGCCCGCCGACGACGACCGAGGCAGCCGTCGTGATCCAGATGATCAGCGTCGCGAACACGTACGTCGAAGCGCCGCTGATCTTGAGGCCGGAGACGATGATGTTGACGATCACGAGCGAGACGATCGTCGAGGCGAGCGCGAGCAGGCCGGCCACCGCGATCGAAGGGTTGCGGACCAGTACCTTGAGCGCCAAGAAGTCGACCAAGAGGTGGACCACCCAGAACACGATCGTCGCTGCGACGATCGCACCCACCGAGGCGGAGAAGTCGGTCAGCAGCGCGTCGGCGAGCAGGATCCCCACCGCAATGCCGACGAGCGATGCAACAAGCCTGATCCCCAAGCGCGCGAACATGTCCCCCCTTTACACGGAGTCCGACGACTCCTGGAATTCGTGTCGGGTCGCTATCGGAGCTTCCAGAGCAGCTTGCCGGCGCGGGTCAAGCCGCTCCCACGCGTGAGGACAGCGAGCACGACCAGGGCCGCGATCGCGACGGGAATGGTCGTTCGGGCGTCCCTCTTGAGCTCGGCCACGTCGTCGACCAGTCGCTGCCGTTCGGCGGCGATCTCAAGCCGGATCTGATCCGCGGTGCGATCAGCCATGGCCCTGCAGCATCTCGACCGTGCGCTTGCTCTCCTCGATCGCCTGGGTCGGCCCCGCCGGCCCCGCCTGTCTCCCGAACCTTCGCGCGAGCAGCACGCACACGAAGGCAACCAGCAGCATGGCTACGGCGACGATCAGCAGCGAGAGCCAGAGCGCCAGCGCCTCGCTCAGCGCGGCAGCTGCCGCAGCCAGAAGAAAGCCGATCGCGTAGAAGACGAGCACGCCCGCCAGCGCGCCGATCCCCGCCGCCTTCCCCGACGCTGCCGCCTTGCGCCTCGCCTCCAGCTGCGCCAGCTCAGCGATGAGCCTGAGCAGCGTTCGCGCCCGCGCGTTCACCTGCTTCGCCTGTCTCACACTCCCACGTATTGCGGGAATCCTCAGAGTGGGGCTCATGACGGCTTTCCTGCCTATCCAGCGGCGACCGTCACAAGACGGTCGCGATTGACGCGCAAACTACCGGCCCCTCACCCGCATGCCTCATCCGATGTGGATGACCGGCTGTTCGTCGACTACGCCGCCGCCGCGCGGTTCAAGAGCCGATTCAAGAACCTCGGGCGGCAACGACAAGCGTGATGGTCGGGATGCGCCACCACAGGCAGTCCGAGCCGGCCGGAAGGCTCGGCCTGCGCTAGCTGGCTGCTAAATAGCCAGGATCCTTGACGTTCAAGTAATCAAATGATAGTTTGATCCGCCTGTGAGTGATCGCCATGCGAAGGACGCCCTGTTTGACGCGTTTGCCTCTGTCGGGCATGCGCTTGGGAGTGGACGGCGGGCGGAGATCGTGGACGTGCTGGCGCAGGGCGAGCGGTCGGTGGACGAGGTCGCCAAGGAGATTGGCCAGTCGCTTGCCAACACGTCGCATCACCTGCGGCTGCTGGCTCGGTCGGGGTTGGTTCGCTCGCGACGGGATGGAGCGCGGGTCGTGTACCGCTTGGCGAGCGAGCGGGTGGCGGACTTGTGGGCGGCCGTGCGCGACGTGGCCGCGCGGCACGTGGCCGAGGTGTCCGTCCTGGCCGAGGACTACCTGGGAGATCGCGGCGATGTGGAGCAGGTGTCGGCGGAGGCGTTGGCCGAGATGCTCTCGCGGGGCGATGTTGTGGTCTTGGATGTTCGGCCAGAGGCCGAGTACCAGGCGGGGCATATCGCCGGCGCACGGTCGCTGCCGGTCTGGGACGTGGAGGCGCGATTGGAGGAGCTTGCCGGGCGGGGCGACGTGATCGCCTACTGTCGCGGCCCCTACTGCGTGTACGCCGACGATGCGGTGCGGATCCTGCGCGCGCGGGGCGTTGATGCGCGCCGGCTGGATGTGGGGTTTCCCGAGTGGCGCCGCGCCGGTCATCCGGTCGCGGTCGGTGGAGGTGCGTGATGCTGCTTCGCCCGTTCCTGAACGACGCATCGTCGTGCGCGAGCTACCTGTTCGGCTGCACGACCAGCGGCACGCTGGCTGTGGTCGACCCGCACGTGGATCTCGTCGACCACTACCTGGCGGCCGCCGACGCGGTCGGGCATCCGATCGTGGCCGTGTTCGAGACCCATGTGCAGGCTGACCACGTGTCGGGCCTCCCCGAGCTTGTCGAGCGAACGGGAGCAGCGGCGTACCTGCCGGCCGACGCCGGTGTCGAGTTCGCTCATACGCCGCTTGGCGATGGTGATCTGGTCGAGCTCGGAAATACCCGTGTCCGAGCGCTGGCGACGCCGGGACACGCCCCCGCTCACCACGCGTATCTCGTGTCTGATCTGCGGCGCGGCACCGACGAACCGTGGCTGGTGTTCACCGGCGACTCGCTCTTGATCGGTGACGTGGGCCGGCCCGACCTGCACGTCGCTGGTGACGCCGCCGGCCAGGCACGCATCCTGCATGGCTCGCTTCAGCGCCTGCTGGAGCTGTCCGATGGGACTGTCGTCCTGCCGAGTCACTACGGCGGCTCGGTGTGTGGACGGGGACTGTCGTCGAATCCGATCTCCTCGATCGGATTTGAGCGCGCGCACAACGCGATGCTCGCCTACACCGACGCGGACACGTTCGCCCGGGCGTTGGTCAAGGACATGCCGGAGGCACCGCCTGGTCAGGCCGACATCGTTATCGCCAACCGGCGTGGCAGCGCGGGCGCGCCGGCATGAGCCAGCCGGTCCGGTTGGGACTGCGGGAGAACGCCGCCCAGTTCTCGCTGCTGGTGGGCATCAACGCGCTGGTCGGCGGAATGGTCGGCTTGGAACGAAGCGTGATGCCGCTGATCGGCCAGCAGAACTTCGGACTGCACTCAAAGACGGCAATCCTGGCATTCGTGCTCGCTTTCGGCCTGGCCAAGGCGTGCACCAACCTGGCGGCCGGCGGCCTCGCCGAGCACGTCGGACGCAAGCGCCTGCTGGTGGTCGGCTGGCTCGTTGCGGTGCCGGTGCCGGTGCTGATCGGCTTGGCGCCGAGCTGGGGATTCATCGTCGCGGCAAACGTCCTGCTTGGCATCAACCAGGGGCTGGCGTGGTCCATGACGGTGGTCATGAAGATCGACCTGGCCGGCCCGGCGCGGCGCGGTCTCGCGCTCGGCCTGAACGAGGCCGCCGGCTACCTCGGCGTCGCCGCGACCGCCTTTCTCACAGGCGTGCTCGCCGCCAGCTATGCACCCCAGACCGTGGTATGGGTGGGCGCGGCCATCATCGCCGGCCTCGGCACCGTCGCGTCGGCGTTGTTCGTCCGCGACACCGCCGCGCACGTTGCGCTCGAGCAGCGCGACCACGACTCCCGCCTGCCCTCGCACACCCTGCGCAGCGCGTTCGTGCACGCAACGGTGCGCGACCCGGTGCTTCGCTCCTGCAGCCAGGCAGGACTGGTGAACAACCTGAACGACGCGCTCGCCTGGGGCCTGGCACCACTGTTTCTCGCCGCCCACGGCGCCAGCGTCAACCAGATCGCGATCGTCGCCGCCGTCTATCCGGTCGTGTGGGGCGCCGGCCAGCTCGCCACCGGCTGGCTCAGCGACCACATCGGCCGAAAACCCCTGATCACAAGCGGAATGCTCCTCCAAGCGGCCGCCCTCGTCATCCTGGTGGTCGGCAACGGCGCGTTCCCACCATCGCTCCTGGCCGCCTTCCTGCTCGGCGTGGGCACAGCAATGGTGTACCCAACCCTGATCGCCGCGGTCTCGGACGCCAGCCAGCCGCGCGACCGCGCCCGCGTGGTCGGGGTGTACCGCTTCTGGCGCGACTTCGGCTTCGCGCTGGGCGCCCTCATCGCAGGTATCGGCACCGACCTTGCAAGCCCCGCGGCCGCCATCGCGCATCGTTGCCGCGCTCACCGCGGCAAGCGGCCTGATCGTCGCAGCGACGACCTGGCAGCCACGACGCGGCGCGGCCCCAACCCACACCCCAGCACGCGCGTAGGAAGGAGGACGCGATGCCGAGTCGGCGTCTGGCTTCAGCCGCGTCTGGCAAACATCCGGTGTCGGCTCCGTTCCGTACCACCGTCACACTCGATCCCAGCAGCGGACGTGTTGTGACCAGCACGTCTCTCACCGCTCCCGAAGGAGGTTCCCGTGGCAGTCGAAGTCGAAGGTCTCGATGTAACCCTGCTGCGCTCCGAGATCCGGCGCACCTACGCGTCTGTCTCGAACGATCCGGATCAGGAGTTCATGTTCCCCACCGGTCGCGCCTGGGCGCGCGACCTCGGCTACCCGCCCGACCTGCTGGCGCGTATCCCCGAGACGTCGTGTGAATCGTTCGCCGGCGTCGCCAACCCGTTCTCGCTCGGCCCGCTGATGCCGGGCGAAGTCGTGCTCGACATCGGCTGCGGTGCAGGCATGGACACCCTGATCGCCGCCCAGATGGTCGGCCACACCGGCTCCGTCACCGGCATCGACATGACCCCTGACATGGTCGCCAAAGCCCGGCGCTCGACCGCAGCGATGGGGGCCGGCCACGTCACCATCGTGGAAGGCAGCGCCGAGCGGCTCCCATTCGACGACGCCAGCTTCGACGTCGTCATCTCGAATGGGGTCATCGACCTGATCCCCGACAAGGACGCCGTCTTCGCCGAGATCACCCGCGTGCTCCGGCCCGGTGGCCGCATCCAACTTGCCGACGTCACCATCCAGCGCCCCGTCTCCGAGGAGGGGAAGCGGGACGTCGACCTGTGGGCTGGGTGAATCGCAGGGGCTCTGCTGGAAGCAGAGTACGAGAGCCGCCTGCTGCGCCACGGCTTCACCGCCATCCGCACCGGCGACCTGGTCGACACCTACGCCCGCTCAGCCTTCGAGGACACCCGCCGGAAGGCAGAGAAGTTCGGCGCCCGCGGCACAACCGTGCAGGCGACCAAGCCCGACACCGTGACCTCGACGCCGAGTCCGGCGCCGCCAACCAACGGAGGAGCACATGGCTGACAAGGTTCTGATCAATCTCGCGACCGGCATGGAGGACGCCGAGCGCGTCCTGGTCGCATTCCTGGTCGCGACCGCGGCGCTCGCCCAGGACAAGCAGGTCGTCGTCTGGACAACCAAGGATGCGGTGCGGCTTGCCCTGCCGGGGGAGATGACCGGCGTCGCCTGCAAGGGGTGCCCTCCGCTGGAGCGACTGCTCGAGCAGTTCAACGAGGGCGGGGGCGAACTGTGGGTATGTCCGATCTGCCTCAGCGCGCGGGATCTGGACGACTCGGAGAAGATCGCCAACGTCAAAGTCGTCGGCGCAACCCCCATGTGGGAGTGGGCAGGGAACGACACCACCGTCTTCAGCTACTGACATCGGCCGAGAGCTGCCCGGCCGCCTCCGCCACGCCGAGGTGACCTCCCCACCCGGGCCACCCGCCCGGTCGTCAGCGTGCTCGCGGCCGCGGCCGCGAGCCCCGAACCGCCGCCCCGGCGAGCTACTCGACCGTGACGGTCTTGGCGAGGTTCCGCGGCTTGTCGACGTCGAGGCCGCGCCGCGTCGCGATCGCGTAGGCCAGCTGCTGGAGCGGGAGGACTGCGAGCGCCGCCTGGAGCTCCGGCTCCGTCCGCGGCAGGTAGAGGACGTGCTCGGCCAGCTCGCGGATCGACTCGTTGCCCTCGGTGGCGACGGCGATCACGTGGGCGCCGCGGGCGCGCACCTCCTGGATGTTCGAGACGACCTTCTCGTAGACGTGCGAGTCGGTCGCGATCACCACGACCGGCGTCTGCTCGTCGAGCAGCGCGATCGGGCCGTGCTTCATCTCGCCGGCGGCGTACGCGTCGGTCGCGATGTAGGAGATCTCCTTCAGCTTGAGCGCGCCCTCGAGCGCGATCGGCAGGCCCATGTTGCGGCCCAGGTAGAGGAAGAACTCGTTCTGGTAGTAGCGGTCGGCGATCGGCTGCACGAGGTCGCGCCGGTCGAGCGTCCGGCGGGCCAGGTCGGGCAGGTCGCGCACCTGGTCGAGCAGCGTGCCGGCCCGGGTCGCGTCGATCGTGCCGCGGATCAGCCCCAGCTTCAGCGCGAGGAGGTACATGAGCGTCACCTGCGCCGTGAACGTCTTGGTGGCCGCGACGCCGATCTCGAGCCCCGCCCGCGTGTAGAGCACCGAGTCGCACTCGCGCGTCATCTGCGAGCCCATCACGTTCGTGACCGCGAGGACGTGGGCGCCGCGGCCGCGGGCCTCCTTCATCGCCGCCAGCGTGTCGATCGTCTCGCCCGACTGGGCGACCGCGATCACGAGCGTCCGCTCGTCGATCACCGCGTGCCGGTAGCGCCATTCGCTTGCGATGTCCGACTCCGACGGGATCCGGGCCCACTCCTCGAGCAGGTAGCGGCCGATCAGGCCGGCGTGGTAGGAGGTGCCGCAGGCCAGGAAGACGACCCGCGAGAGGTCGCGGATCTGCCCGTCGGAGAGCTCGAGGCCGTCGAGCTGGAGCTCGCCGTGGTAGAGCCGCTCGCCGATCGTCTCGGCGATCGCGTCGGGCTGCTCCTCGATCTCCTTCAGCATGAACGTCTCGTAGCCCTGCTTCTCGGCCGCCTCCTCGTCCCAGTCGACCTCGTCGACGCCGCGCTCGATGACCGCGCCGTCGCCCGAAAGGAACGTGGCGCCGCCCGGCCGGGCGACCACGATCTCGTCGTCGTGCACGTACTGCACCCGCCGCGTCGAGCTGAGGAAGGCCGGGATGGCCGACGCCATGAACATCTCGCCCTCCCCCACACCCACCACCAGCGGGCAGCCGCGCCGGGCCGCGACGAGGATGCCGGGGCTGTCGCGGTGCGCGGCGGCGAACGCGAAGTGGCCGTCGAGGCGGGCGTACGCCGCGCGCACGGCCTCGACCAGGTCGCCCGAGTAGCACTCCTCGATGAGGTGCGCGATCACCTCGGAGTCGGTGTCGGAGTGGTACTCGTGCCCGGCGTCGGACAGCTCCCGCCGGAGCGTCGCGTAGTTCTCGATGATGCCGTTGTGGACGACGGTCACGCCCGAGCCCTCGCAGGCCTCGATGGGGTGCGCGTTCGCCTCGATCACGCCCCCGTGCGTGGCCCAGCGCGTGTGCGCCAGGCCGGTCGTCGCCGGGTGCGAGGCGGAGCCGACCGCGTCGCGCAGCGCCGACACCTTGCCGACACGGCGGACGATGTCGACCTGGCCGTTCATGAGGCAGATGCCGGCCGAGTCGTACCCGCGGTACTCGAGCCGCTCCAGGCCGTGCAGGAGCAGCTCCTTGCAGGGCCGCGACCCCACGTATCCGACGATCCCGCACATCAGGCTGTCCCTCCGATTTCGGCGGCAACGACGTCAGAAAGATGGTCGCACAGCCGTTCGCATTCGGTCGCATCCAGGGCCTCGACCATGACCCGCACGACCGGCTCGGTGCCCGACGCCCTGAGCACCACGCGGCCGTCGTCCCCCAGCTTCGCCTCCGCGGCCCGCACCTCCTGCCAGATCCGGTCGGCGCCCTCCAGCGCGGCGCGGTCGGCCGGGACGGCGACGAGCTTCTGCGGGAACGGCTGCACGAGGTCGACGACACCGGCCATCGAGAGGTCGAGGCGGTCGAGCACGGCGAGCAGCATGAGCGCCGTCGCGAGCCCGTCGCCGGTCGTGTGGTGGTCGAGGTCGACCACGTGCCCCGACTGCTCCCCGCCCAGGGTCGCGCCGGTCTCGAGCATCCGCTCGAGCACGTAGCGGTCGCCGACGTCGGTCACCTCGACCTCGATCCCGTACTCGCGCATGAGCCGCTGGAACCCGAGGTTCGTCATCGACGTGACGACGACCCGGTCGCCCGTCAGCCTGTCGTGGCGGAGGCGGTCGAGCGCGAGCGCGGCGATGATCGCGTCGCCGTTGGCGGGCCGGCCGTGGGCGTCGACGGCCAGGCAGCGGTCGGCGTCGCCGTCGAAGGCGATCCCGCACTCGGCGCCGGCGTCCTGCACCGCCAGCGCGAGCGTGTCGAGATGGGTCGAGCCGACCTCGGCGTTGATGTTGCGGCCGTCGGGCTCGGCGCCGATGAACGCCGCGTCGAGGTGGAGCTTCTCGGCGAGGAGCGGTGCGGCGGCCGCAGCCGCGCCGTTCGCGCAGTCGAAGACCACCCGGCGGTCGCCGCGCACGCCGTCGCCGTAGACGCCCACCAGCCAGTCCACGTAGCGCTCGACGGCGTTCTCGACCGGCTCGACCCGGCCGCCGCCCGACCCGGAGCCCGAGCCCATCGCCGCCTCGATGTCGGCCTCGGCCGCGTCGGGCAGCTTGCGCCCCTCGGCCCCGAGGAACTTGATGCCGTTGTCGTCGTACGGGTTGTGGGACGCCGAGATGACGCAGCCCAGCTCGGCCCCGAGCCGCCCGATCAGGATCGCCACGCCCGGCGTCGGGATGACCCCGGCCGTGAGCGCCACGCCGCCGCCCGACACGATCCCCTCGACCAGCGCCTCCTCGAGCGCCGGGCCCGACTCGCGCGTGTCGCGCCCGAGCACGACCCTGCAGCCCGGCCCGGCGACCGCCACCGCGGCGGCGCCCAGGTCGCGGGCCAGGCCCTCGGTCAGGTCGACGCCGGCGACGCCCCGCACGCCGTCTGTCCCGAACAGCTTGCGGAGCGCTGTCAAAGGCCCGTCTCTAGCGCTTCGAGAACTGCGGCCGCTTGCGCGCCTTCTTGAGGCCGGCCTTCTTGCGCTCGACCTGGCGGGCGTCGCGGGTCAGGAACCCCTGCCGCTTCAGGTCGCCGCGCAGGTTGCCGTCGGCCTCGATGAGCGCCTTCGAGATCCCGTGGCGGAGCGCCCCGGCCTGGCC
Organism: uncultured Actinomycetes bacterium; assembly: GCA_963809325.1. Taxonomy (GTDB): domain Bacteria; phylum Actinomycetota; class Thermoleophilia; order Gaiellales; family JAICJC01; genus JAICJC01. Next base: position 345,659 of record CAWEIZ010000008.1, on the reverse strand, counting down.
GGAGATGCCGCCGCCGTCGATGCGGGCCCGGACGTCGTAGGCCGCGTCGGTGCCCGTGAGCGAGAGCGGCGAGGTCGCGATCGCCCGCAGCGTCCGGCGCGGGAAGTACTCCTCGACCGGCCGTCCGTTCACCGTCACGACGCCGGCTCCCGGGACGAGCACCACGCGCGCGACCGACGTCTTTCGCTTGCCCGTGCCGCGGTAGGCGACCGCCTGGTCGGCCATCAGGACGACACCTCGAGCGGCACCGGGCTCTGGGCCGCGTGCGGATGGTCGGGGCCGGCGTAGATCTTGAGCTTCGTGATCTGGGCATTGGCCAGCTTGTTCTTGGGGAGCATCCCGCGTACCGCCTTCCGCAGCACCTCCTCCGGCCGCCGGTCGAGCTGCTCGCGGAGCGTGCGCTCGCGAAGGCCGCCCGGGTAGCCCGAGTGGTGGTAGTAGATCTTCTGGTCGAGCTTCTTGCCCGTCACGTGGATCTTCTCGGCGTTCACGACGATCACGAAGTCGCCCGTGTCGACGTGCGGCGTGTAGGCCGGCTTCCCCTTGCCGCGCAGGACGCCCGCGATCTGCGTGGCGAGCCGGCCGAGCGTCTTGGCCTCGGCGTCGACCACGTACCAGGTGCGCGCGATCTCGTGCGGCTTTGCGGAGTACGTCCTCATCAGCGCCCGGAACTGTACCGGCGCGGCGTGGAGGCGGGCAAATGACAACCCCGCTCGTTCACACGCGCGATGCTACGTTTACCCCATGCGAGACGTGATGGAGGACGTGCGCCGGATGGTCGCCAGGGGCGATCGGGTGGCGATCGCCACGGTCGTCGACACGCGCCGCTCCGCCCCCCGTCCGCTGGGCTCGCGCCTGGCGGTCTCGTCGGCGGGCGAGATGGTCGGATCGGTCTCCGGCGGGTGCGTCGAGTCCGACGTCTACCTGCGCGCCGAGGAGGTGCTCGCGGGCGGGCCGCCGCAGCTCCTCCAGTACGGGATCTCCGACGACGACGCGTTCGACGTCGGCCTGCCGTGCGGCGGCGAGATCGAGGTCTTCGTCGAGATGCTCGACCCCGAGGAGCTCGACCGGATCGGCGCGGCCGACGAGCGCGGCGAGCGCCTCTCGGTCACCACCACGCTGAACGGCGACTCGGCCGGCGCCAAGGCCTACGGGGAGGGCGAGGGGCACTCGAGCGCCGTCCGCACCGACGAGGCAACCTTCGTCGAGCACTTCGCCCCGCCGCCGGTCGTGATGATCTTCGGCGCCGTCGACACGGGACAGGCGCTGTGCCGGATGGCCAAGCAGGTCGGCTTCACCACGATCGTCTCGGACGCGCGCGCCAAGTTCGCGACGCCGGAGCGGCTGCCGGACGCCGACGAGCTGATCGTCGGCTGGCCCGCGATGGCCTACGACGCCCACGCGCTCGACGACGCCACCTACGTCGTCGTCCTCACCCACGACCCGCGCTTCGACGAGCCCGCCCTGGGGCCGGCGCTGCGCTCCGACGCGCCCTACATCGGCGCGCTGGGAAGCCGGCGCGCCCAGGCGACGCGGCGCGAGCGCCTGCTGAACGCGGGCTACACCGACGACGAGATCGCCCGCATCCGCGGCCCGCTCGGCCTCGACATCGGCGCGGTCACGCCCGCCGAGACCGCCGTCTCGATCCTGGCCGAGATCCTGGCCGTCCGGTCGGGGCGCGAGGGCGGGCCGCTCTCGCTGAAGAGCGGGCGCATCACCGTTCCGGGCTAGTCCGCGACTTCCGGCTAGTCGTCGCCGCTCGGTGTGAATGACCGCGCGACGACTCCACAATGACTGAACGGGGTTCCATGCCGGATCCGGAACTCGCTGCTGGTCCATCCAGAAGTGACGCGAACCGCCGGCGGCGAGGACAAGCTGCCTCCGTCGTGTACCTGATCATCCAGTCCCGGAAGCGACGCGTGCTCATCGCTCGAAGTCGCGAGTCCGCGGGAGGTGCGCAGTTCCCGTACGCATCCACCAGGCAGCCAACACCGCGATCCCCGCGAGTGACAGGACGGTGTGCAGGGCAATCCGCCTCATGGTTGACATCGACCTTTGCGTCGGTCCAGGCTAGCCACGCGGCGCGACATTGGGGTCTGACCACGTTGTTGCACGGGTGATAAAGGGGACGGCGCGCAATTCCGATAGAGCATGCAGGATGTTTCGCCGTCTCGTGCCCCTGCTCGCGCTTGCGCTGATCGCCGGCCTTCCGGCCGGCTCCGCGCTGGCCACGACCCCGGGCTGCACGGCGCAGACGAGCACCCTTCGGTACAAGCCGGAGTACACCGCGAGCTGCACCGGCCAGACGATCGTCTCGGTCGAGCTCGTCAAGACCTCGAACGGCGCGACCGTCGGGATCACGCCGACCGGCGTCGGCACGAGCGACGTGACGGTCGACGTGAACGGCACGCTGGTCGCGAACTTCCAGTACCGGCTCAAGCTGACGGTCGACGACGGCTCCGGCGCCGCGCCGTGGGCGCAGACGTTCCGGACGCTCAAGGCGCCCGCGAATCCCAACCTGCACGTCGAGTACATCACCGCGATCCCGGCCGACGCCGTGCTCGACATGGCCCACCGGATCGACAAGGCGAACGTCGTCGCGGTCCCCACCAACGGCGACTTCATCGACGCCTCGACCCAGAGCCTCTCCCAGGCGGCCTACACCGCGGCGCTCAAGCACCACCAGTCGGCGCTCGTCGTCACCGACCTGCCGGTGCTGAACACGCAGGGGCTCGGGAAGGCGCTCAACGCGTACTGCAACGCGAAGCACGGCGTCGTGCTCGCCGGGCAGACACACTGGCTGGCCGGCGGCGCCGGCTGGAACCAGGCGAGCGCGATCGGCAACTCAGGCGACCAATGGGCGACGAACTGGAGCCTCTACTACTACGAGGACATCACCGCCGATCGCGTCACCGGCGGCGACCTGGCCGCCGGCTCGGTGCAGAGCCACTTCCTGACGAAGGGGCTCACCGACTTCCACGTCGTCGGCCCCGGCTCGGGCGCGGTCGAGCTGCGCGACTACGCACAGGGACACGTGCTCGCGAAGCTGAAGCCCGGCGGCGTTCCCTTCTTCCAGACGTACGGCGGGCAGTTCCTGATCGCCGAGCATCAGATCGACGGAGGCCGCACGGTCGACCTCGGGTTCCGGCCGTGGTCGAGCGCGGTGTCGAACGGCGGGTTCGATCCGGCCGTCAGCCCGGGCGCCTCGGTCCTCACGCGCGCCCTCTGGTGGGCGACGAACCGCATCCCGCCGACCAACACGCACTTCACCTCGGTGCCGCCCAAGACGTCGACCAAGGCGACGGTCATCGTCGGCATGGCGGCGAAGGACGCCGACAAGGAGAACCCGTTCGACATCGGCTACCGCTACAAGGTCGACGGCGGGAGCTGGAAGAAGGCGGTCGGCACGTCGTTCGTGCTCTACCACCTCGCCAAGGGCCGCCACCACACGATCTACGCCCGCGCGTATGACGACGGCGGCAACGTCGACCCGCACGCCGCCAAGTACACGTTCTACGTGACGCCCGGCGCGCTCGGCTGACGATCCCCCTTTCCGAGTCTTGCGCGCCGTCCGCGGTGTGAGGTACCGTCTGCGGCTTAGTGAAGCGGGGCGGGGCAATCCTTCGAACGGCCGGACTGGCGGCGGTGGCTCTGGCGACCGCGGCTGCGCCTGTCGCTCATGCGTCCAGCGGCCGGGCCGCGGCTCCGCGCGTCGAGCTGCGCGGCACCGTCAGTCCGCTCGTCGCCAAGGGCCTCGCCCACGTGGTCGGGACGCCCAGCGCGACCACGCGGGTGACCGCGGTCGTGGCGTTCAAGCCGCGAAACCCGCTCCTGCTCCACTACGTCGCGATGCACTCGACCGGACAGGGCATGAGCAACGCCCAGATCCGGCGGCTCTTCCTGCCCACGGCGTCGTCCGTGGCGGCGGTGCGGTCGTACCTGGCGGCCAACGGCCTCTCGGTGGTCGACTCGTCGGACATGTCGCTCGTGGTGAGCGGCACCGCCGCCTCGGCCCAGCACGCGTTCGGCGTGGGCCTGCGCCTGTACAAGGGCGCGAGCGGCCCCACCTACCAGGCGCCCGCCGGAAACGTGCGCCTGCCGCGCGGGATCGCCTCGGTCGTGCAGTCGGTCGCCGGGCTCGACACGTCGCTCAAGCTGCACCCGCACTACCGGGTCGTGAAGCACGCCAGACGCGGTAAGCCGACGCACGCCGGGTGCTGGTGCCGCACGACGCGCCGGACACCGCCATGCGCAGAAGCGACGACCGCACAGGCCCGCGGGCACCGGCTACCTGCCCGCGGATCTGGCCGGCTACTACGGGCACGAGGCCGACGCCAACCACGAGGGCACCGGCCAGACGATCGGCTTCGTCGAGTTCTCGAACTACCGGCAAGCGGCGTGACCGGCCGAACGAGTTCCAGCAAGTGCTTCACCGCGCCGGCGATCACGCGGCACCCTGGCGGCCCGACAAGCGTCGTCGGATCCGGCCCGACGAACAGCAACGGGCAGGTCGAGGTCACCCTCGACATCGAGGTCGCCATGGGCGCCGCCCGCGACGCCACCTACCAGGTCTACAAGGCCGACAACAACCTCGCGCTCGGCCCGACGATGTTCGACAAGATGCGCACCGACAACGTGGACGTCGTGTCCGACAGCTGGGGCCTGTGCGAGGTGCTCGTGCCTCCCAAGCTCACGCTGACCGAGAACACCTCGCTCGAGCTCCTGGCCGCCGGCGGCTCGTCGCTCTACGTCGCATCGGGCGACAACGGCTCGGCCGACTGCAAGGCCGCCTCGGCCGCGCTCAAGTTCCTGGCGATCGACGACCCGTCGAGCCAGCCGTTCGCGACGGCCGTGGGCGGCACGAGCCTCAACACGACGTCCGGCCCGACCGAGATCGGCTGGAAGGGCTCGGGAGGCGGGGTCTCGTACAACTGGCCGCGGCCGGCATATCAGGGACCGTGACCGCGAACCAGAACGCGAACAACCCAGGATCGTTCTGCGCCGGCGGCACGCTCAAGTGCCGCGTCACGCCCGACGTGGCGATGGACGCGGCTCCCGGGCGCGGCTACCTCATCTTCAGCCACGGCCTCGGCGGCGAGCGGCGGCAGCTGGGGAGTCGTCGGCGGGACGAGCGCCGCCGCGCCGCTCATGGCGGGGATCACGGCCGACGCGAACGAGGCGGTCGGCAGCGACCTGGGCTTCGCGAACCCGTTCATCTACAACGCCACCGGCAACGGCATGGTCGCCGGCGACTTCACCGACATCACGAGCGGGTCCAACAGCAACGGCACCGGCCCGTTCTTCACGGCGGTCGCCGGCTACGACATGGTGACGGGCCGCGGCTCGGTCAAGGGCGCAGCGTTCGCGGCGGCGACTCGGCCGGGTACGTCCCCGTTCCGATCGTGTTCCACACGACGAAGCTCACGGCGACCCACCCGGTCAACCTGAAGCGCGTGAAGAAGGGCAGCAAGGTCACGTTCTCGGGCGTCCTCACCGACACGGATGAGCCACAGTCCGCTCGCCACCGCCAGGTGCTCCTCGTGGCCGCGAACGGCAACGTGCTCGGCTTCGACGGCACGGGCAAGAGCGGCGGCTGGCAGATCGTCGTCAAGATCTCGAAGCGGACCACCTGGCACGCGATCTTCATGGGCTCGGCGCGCGAGAAGGGCTCGTCGTCGCCGAGCCGCACCGTCCGCATCAAGCACTGACGCCGGCGAGGCGTGGGGTTAGCCCCACCGCGATCCTCTAGGCGCCACCACCGCTCCGGTCTCCACCGCTCCCTAGGGTGCTGCTCGATGACGCACCACCACGGAGCACTCAACTCGAAGAACGGCATCCCGCGCTGCGCCCGCTGCGGCGGGCCGGTGCATCCGCTGCCGCTCGGCTACTTCCAGCTTTGCCCGTCGTGCCGGAGGTTCAGCCGAGTCGAGGCCGAGCGCGGAGTCGCCGCGATCGAGGCCTGGCTCGCCGCCGGGCACCCGTAGCGCCTACTCCCACTCGATGGTGGCGGGCGGCTTGGTCGAGATGTCGAGCGCGACCCGGTTCACGCCCGGGATCTCGTTGATGATCCGGCTCGAGATCCGCTCGAGCAGGTCGTAGGGCAGCCGGGCCCAGTCGGCCGTCATCGCGTCCTCCGACGACACGGCCCGGATCACGATCGGGTAGGCGTACGTGCGCGAGTCGCCCTGGACGCCGACCGAGCGGATCGCCGGCAGCACCGCGAAGCTCTGCCACAGGTCGTGGTAGAGGCCGGCCCGGCGCACCTCCTCGAGCAGCACCGCGTCGGCCGCGCGCAGGATGTCGAGCCGCTCGCGCGTGACCTCGCCCACGATCCGGATCGCAAGGCCCGGGCCGGGGAACGGCTGGCGCCACACCATCCGCTCGGGCAGTCCCAGCTCCTCGCCGACCCGGCGGGCCTCGTCCTTGAAGATCAGCCGCAGCGGCTCGACGAGCTCGAACTCCATGTCCTCGGGGAGGCCGCCGACGTTGTGGTGCGACTTGATCTTGGCCGCGGTGCGGCTGCCCGACTCGATCACGTCGGAGTAGAGCGTCCCCTGCACCAGGAACTTGACGTCGCCGATCGCGCGCGCCTCGTCCTCGAAGAGGCGGATGAACTGCTCGCCGATGATCGCGCCGCTTCTCCTCGGGGTCGGTCACGCCGGCCAGCTCCGAGAGGAACCGGTCGGCCGCCTCGACATGGACGAGCGGCACGTGGAAGTGCTCCTCGAACGCCTCGACCACCTGCTCGGCCTCGGACATCCGCAGGAGCCCGTGGTCGACGAAGACGCACGTGAGCTGGTCGCCGACGGCGCGGTGGACGAGCAGGGCCGCCACCGCTGAGTCGACGCCGCCCGAGAGCGCGCAGATGACGTGCTCGTCGCCGACCTGCTCGCGGATCAGCTCGACCTGCTCCTCGATGAACTGGAGCGCCGTCCAGGTGGGCGGCGCCTGGCAGGCGTCGAGCACGAAGTGGCCGAGGATGTCGGTGCCGCGCGGCGTGTGGGCCACCTCGGGGTGGAACTGGACGCCGTAGAGGCCGCGGTCGCGATCCTCCATCCCGGCCACCGGCGTGGTGCCGGACGAGGCCGTGACGCTGAAGCCGGCGGGCGCCCGGACGACGCTGTCGCGGTGGCTCATCCACGCCGTCTGCTCGGGCGGCAGGTCGCCGAAGAGCAGGCTGCCCTCGCCCAGCGTCACGGGCGTCTTGCCGAACTCGCCGATGCCGGTGTTCGACACCTCGCCGCCGAGCGCGGCGGCCATCGCCTGCATCCCGTAGCAGATGCCGAGCACGGGGACGCCGAGGTCGAAGATGCCCGGGTCGACCGCCGGGGCGCCCGGCTCGTAGATCGACGCGGGGCCGCCCGAGAGGATGATCCCGACCGGGTCGCGGGCGGCGAGCTCGGCGGCCGGCGCGTCGTGCGGCACGATCTCGGAGTAGACCCGGCACTCGCGCACGCGCCGGGCGATGAGCTGGGCGTACTGGGCGCCGAAGTCGACGACCAGGACCGGCCTGTGCCCCGCGCCCGCCTCGTCGGCGACCGTCGCCGAGTCGCGACGGGGGCGCGGGTCGGAGCTCACCGGCTCATCCCGATCGCCTGCTCTCGCTGGAGCTTCTTGCCCTCGGTCTGGAGCGCCGGCGCGAACATGATCTCGGCCTTCTGGAAGGCGTGGATCGAGTCGTAGCCGGTGGTGGCCATCGACGTGCGCAGCGCGCCCATCAGGTTGAGGGTGCCGTCGTTCTCGGTGGCCGGCCCGGTGACGATCTCCTCCAGCGTCGCCACCTGGTCGGTCTTGACGCGGGCGCCGCGCGGGAGGCTGGGATGGAACGTCGCCATGCCCCAGTGGTAGCCGCGGCCGGGCGCCTCCTTGGCGCGCGCGAGCGGCGAGCCGATCATGACCGCGTCGGCACCGCAGGCGATCGCCTTGGAGATGTCGCCGCCGGTGCGCATGCCGCCGTCGGCGATGACGTTCACGTACTGGCCGGTCTCGAGCAGGTGCTGGGTGCGGGCCGCCGACGCGTCGGCGATGGCCGTGGCCTGGGGGACGCCGACTCCGAGGACGCCGCGCGTGGTGCAGGCGGCGCCGGGCCCGACGCCGACCAGGATGCCGGCGGCGCCCGTGCGCATGAGGTGGAGGGCGGCCTGGTAGGAGGCGCATCCGCCGACGATCACCGGCACGGGGAGCGACGCGCAGAACTCCTTCAGGTTGAGCGGCTCGACCACCGTCGAGACGTGCTCGGCCGAGACGACCGTGCCCTGGATCACGAGCACGTCGAGCCCGGCGTCGAGCGCCGCCTGGTAGTGCTCGCGCACCCGCTGCGGTGTGAGCGACGCGGCCGCGAGGACGCCCTCGGCCTTGATCTCCTTGATCCGCTGGGTGATCAGCTCGGGCTTGACCGGCTCGGCGTAGATCTCCTGCATCGCATGGGTCGCGTCGCCCTTGTCGAACGACGCGATCCGCTCGAGCTGCTCGGCCGCGTCCTCGTAGCGCGTCCAGATGCCCTCGAGGTTCAGGACGCCGAGGCCGCCGAGCTTGCCGAGGATGGCGGCCGTCTCGGGAGAGACGACGCCGTCCATCGCCGAGGCCAGGAGCGGCAGCTCCATGAGGTGGGGGCCGAGCCGCCACGCGATGTCGACATCCTCCGCGTCGCGCGTCCTCCGGCTCGGGACGATCGCGATGTCGTCGAACCCGTATGCGCGCCGCGCCTTCTTGCCTCGCCCGATTTCAATCTCCACCGCTCACTGCCTCCCGAATAGCACACGACCCAGGTGGCGAGAGGCCGGCCTGGGTCGTGAGAATGCACGCTTGGAACGACGAACTTTCAAGGTTCGCGCCAGTCTAGCAGCGGGTCAGGATGCCTTCGCGCGGCGCGGCGCGATCTCCTGCACCTCCACCCCGCCGGCGTACCGGGCCACGTCGCGCGGGTCGAAGACACCCGCTCCGACCTCCTTCGTGTTCGCGGCCGCGCAGCCAAGCGCGAGCTTCAGGACGTCCTCGTTCTCGCGCTCGGCCTCGAGCCCGCTCAGGAAGCCGGCGAGGAGCGAGTCCGACGATCCGACGGTCGCGACCGACTCGACCTCGGGGATCCAGGCGCGGTAGAGGCGGTCGCGGCTTCGACTCGACCGCAGGAGCGCGTAGCAGCCGGTCTTGAGCGTGATGACGACGTTGGCCGCGCCCATCGCGGCGATCTGCGTGAGCCCGAGCTGGAAGTCCTCGTCGGTCTGGAACTCATGCCCGACGAGCGCCTCGGCCTCGCGCTGGGTCGGCGAGACGAGCGTCGGATCGGCCGCGAGCGCCTTTCGCAGCGGCTCGCCGTCGCAGTCGACGACGGTGCGCACCTTGCGCTTGCCCATGTCGCGCACGATGTCGGCGTAGAACGAGGTCGGCACCTTGCGCGGCAGGCTCCCGGCCAGGACGACCGTCGTGATGGCGCCGGACAGGTAGCGGAGCTTCTCGACGAGCAGCGCCAGCTCGTCCTCCACGATCTCCGGCCCGTACTCGTAGATCTCGGTCTGGACGCTCGACGTCGGGTCGACGACCACGGTCGACGTGCGCGACTCGCCGCGGATGCGGACGAAGTCGTTCAGGATGCCCTCGGCGGTCATCTCGTCGAGGATGCGCGCGCCGTTGTGGCCGCCCGCGAGCCCGGTCGCGATCACCGGCTCGCCCAGGCGCTTCAGCGCACGCGCGACGTTCACGCCCTTCCCTCCCGCCATCACCAGTCCCTGCTGAGCGCGATGGCGATGCCCCAGCTGGAGGTTGGCGACGGTGAGGGTCTTGTCCACCGCAGCATTGACGGTCACGGTGAGGATCATCGAGGTGCCCCCCTCATCGGCGGCAGGCATTGTATACGCGAGGCCGAGCGCCGCTATCCCGGACAGCCCGGCGCCCGTACATTTGAGACGTGTTCGGGTCTCGGAGTCGCGCCGTGGTCACGACGGCCGTGGTCCTGGAGGTCGGCATCGCCGGCTGGGCGCTCGGCTACGGAGCGCTGTGGCTGCTCATGATGACGGTGGCCGTCACCGTCGCCGACACGATCTGGGGCGTCTTCCGGCGCCGCGTGCCGGCCGACATCGCGGGCCTGGAGGTGGCGCTCGCGCTCGGCGTGATGGTCGTCTTCGGGGCCGACACGTTCCCCGAGGCGATCACGGCCGCCGCGTGCTTCGCGTGGCTCATCCGCGACGGCCGCACCGGGCCGGCGCGGGCGAGCTAGCCCCGGGGGGTACCAGGTATCGCATCGGCCGCCGTGACGGCGCTGTGACGCGCCGGGGCGACTCACGGCCGCAGCCCAGGGCTTGCGACCACGGTCGGCGGAGCGAGGTGTGCCGATTCCGCAACGAATGCGTCCGTGACAGACGGGTGTAACCTGGTACCCCGGGACCGCTCAGGTGGCGGCGAGCTCGAGAACCGCGGCGTGCATCGCCCCGCCGCACGTCGTGAGGCACGAGCCGTCGTGGACGAGCGGCGACCCGTCGAGCTGGGTCATCGTCCCGCCAGCCTCACGGACGATCGGCTCGAGCGGCAGGTAGTCCCAGACGGCGACGATCGGGTCGACCATCACCTGGGCCGCCCCGCGGGCCACGAGCATGTGGCCCCAGAAGTCGCCCAGGCTGCGCTCGCGCCAGCAGCGCTCGGCCAGCTCCCGGTAGAGCTCGAAGCGGCCGTATCGGGTCATGCTGCGAAGGCCCGGCGACGTCACGACCGCCTCGTCGAGCGGTGTCTCGCGGACCGCGATCGGCTCGCCGTTCATCCGCGCGCCGGCGCCGTCGGCGGCGTCGTAGGTCTCGCCCAGCGCCGGCACGTGGCACACGCCGAGCACCGCGCGGCCGTCGACCCGGAGGCCGACGAGGGTCGCCCAGAGCGGGATCCCGACCATGTAGCTGTGGGTCGAGTCGATCGGGTCGATCACCCAGGTGCGGGCGCCGGAGCGCGCCGGGCCGCCCGTTGCGGCGGTATGGCCGCCCTCCTCGCCGAGCACGTCGTCGTCGGGACGGGCCTCGGCGAGCCGCGCCCGGATCGCCGCCTCGGCGGCCAGGTCGGCCTCGGTCACCCAGCTCCCGTCGCGCTTCCGCGTCGGCGCGGGGATGCGGCGGAAGCGGTCGAGCGCCTCGGCGCCGCCGACCGCCGCCAGCTCCTTGGCGAACGCGAGGTCGTCCGCCCAGCCGTCGCTCACGCGGGGACCGCGGCGCGGCGAAGCTCCGCCGCGGCGGTTCTGACGCCCTGCTGCCAGTCGCCCCCGCGCTCGCGCCAGGCGTAGATCACCGAGCGCGCGGCCACGACGAGACCTCCCGCGGGATGGTCGCGGAAGGCGGCCTGCAGGTCGCCGGCCGCGCCGCCCTGGGCGCCGACGCCGGGGAGCAGGAGCGGCTGGTGCGGCATGAGATCTCGAGCCCGGGCGACGGCCTCGGGCCAGGTCGCGCCGACGACCGCTCCGACGGCCGAGAGCCCGGCCTCGCCCACAAACGGGGCGCCCCAGCCGGCGACCAGCTCGGCGGTGCGCTCCCACACGGGGCGGCCGTCGGCCAGCACGGCCTCCTGGAGCTCGGTGCTGCCGGGGTTGGACGTTCGGGTGACGACGAACACGCCGGCGCCGTCGTGGCACGCGGCGAAGAACGGCTCGAGCGAGTCGCCGCCCAGATACGGGTTGACGGTCACGGCGTCGGCCGTAGGCGGGCCGCCGTCGCGGCGGTAGACCCACGCCTGGGCGTAGGCCTCGGCGGTCGAGCCGATGTCGCCGCGCTTGGCGTCGGCGATCACGAGCAGATCGGCGTCGCGCGCGTGGGCGCACACCCGCTCGAGCGCCGTCAGGCCCGGGCCTCCCAGCGCCTCGAAGAAGGCGACCTGGGGCTTCACCGCGGCCACGTGCTCGGCGACGGCGTCGATCACGCCCGTGCAGAAGCGCTCGTAGGCCCGCGCCCGGCCGGCCGGGCCGGGATGGAGGCCGGCGATCAGCGCCGGCGGCAGGAGCTCGATGCGCGGGTCGAGGCCGACGCAGATGGTGCTGCCGGTCCGCTCGACCTGGGCCGCGAGGCGGTCGCCGAAGTTCACGAGCGTAAGGGTACCGCCCCGCGCAGCCGGACCACCCGAGGTGCCGCCGCGGCAATGGTCGTGGCGTCGACCGCGACCGCCCGGAGGGCGCGGCCCGGCCGGACCAGGGCCGTCGAGACCAGGCGGGCCTGCTCGGCGGCGGTCGGCGAGAACGGCGCCGGCGGCTCGGCCAGCCCGTGGGCGAGCGCTGCGAGGAGCGGCTCGGCCTCGAGCCGGCCGTCGCCGGCCCGCGGGAGCCGCCGGCGGGCCACGACGCGGCCGGACGCGCAGGCGAACGCCTGCACGAAGCGGTCGTCGGTGTCGGGGGCGAGGATCACGCCGTTTCGCAGGCGCGCGCGCCGCATGCGCTCGATCGTGCGGCCGGCGGTGCGAAGCGCGGCGAGCTGGTCGCGCGCCGCCGCGGCCTCCTCGTAGCGGTGCTCGGCGGAGAGGCGGCGCATGCGCTCGTCGAGATGGGCCGCCGGGGCGCCGCCGGCGGGCTGCTCGAGCCACAGGCGCGCGTCCTCGATCGCGTCGGCGTAGCGGTCGAGCCGCTCGCCGCCGCGGCACGGCGCATGGCACGAGCCGAGGATGCCCGCCAGGCAGGTGCCGTCGTCGACGGGCAGGCGCGGCCGGCAGACGCGCAGGCCGAAGGTCGAGCGCGCGGCGGCCGCCGCGGCCTCGGCCTGGGCGCGCGAGCGCAGCGGCCCGGCCGTGACCGTCCCCGGCGGGCCGGGCCCCGACGTGACGCGCAGGCGCGGCACCTGCTCGCCGAGGGTGAGCGTGAGATAGATGCCGGGGCCGGCCCGCGGCGCGCGCGAGTTGGCGGGCGGCCGCAGGCCCGCGATCAGCTCGAGCTCGAGCAGCGCCGCCTCGAACTCGGAGCCCAGCGGGCGCGTCTCGATGCGGGCGGTGGCCTCGAGCGCGCGCTCGACGGGCGCCCGCAGCGCACGGCCCGAGAAGTACGAGCGCACGCGGGCCCGCAGGTCGGTCGCCTTGCCCACGTAGAGCACCGCATCGCCGGCGTCGCGGAAGAGGTAGACCCCCGGGCCGGTCGGCGCGCCCTTGGCGAGGCCGCGCCGGGTTCGCACCCGCCGGCGCTCGGGCGCGCACAGGCCGATCACGTCGGCGACCGTGGCCGCGCCCCGCTCCTGGGCGAGGCCCAGGAGGCGGACGAGCACCTCGGCGGTCGCGAGCGCGTCGGGCAGGGCGCGGTGGCACGGCCGCACCTCGGTGTCGAACCGCTCGGCCAGGGTGCCGAGGTTCATGCGCTCGAGCCGGTCGCCCATCAGGCGCCGGGCGAGGGCGACGGTGTCGATGACGGGCGCTGCCAGGCGGCCGCTTCGCAGGCGGGCCAGGTCGGCGTCGACGAAGCCGATGTCGAAGCGGGCGTTGTGGGCGACGAGCACCGCCCCGGCGCTGAACCGCAGGAACTCGTCGAGGACCGGCCCCACGCGCGGGCGCCCGCGCACGTGGTGCTGGGTGATGCCGGTGATGGCCGTGATCTGGGCCGGGACCATGCACCCCGGGTCGACCAGGCGCTGCATCCGGGCTGCCTCGCTGAACCCGCTCATGCGGACGGCGCCGAGCTCGACGATCCGCGAGACGCCGGCGCGGGTGCCGGTCGTCTCGAGGTCGAAGACCACGTACTCGGCCCGCTCCAGCGGGACGTCGAGCAGCGGCGCGACCTCGTCCCAGTCGGCGAGCGCCACCTCGCCCGCCGAGCGCCACACGAGCCGCGGGTCGGCCCGGACGACCTCGTCGACCAGCTGGTGGACGAGCGCCGACGGCGCGCTCCGCAGGGCGAAGAGGCAGGCGGCCGCCTCGGTCAGGCCGACGGGTGCACGGCGCGTGCACAGGAGCTCGTGCAGGCGGTCCGCGCCGTCGAGCGTGAGCTGCGCGACCGCGGCCATCGAACGTATGTTCGCACAGCCCGCGGACGGCGGCGAACGGCGTAACGAACGCGACCCCGCCCGCGCTGTTCGAGGTGAGACGTCCACTCCAGGGGAGGTCAGCATGACCAGAGGCGTTATCAGCATTGCAGTCGCCGGGCTCGTGATCGCCGCGAGCGGTGGCAGCGCAGGTGCGCAGACGATCGAGTGCACGATCACCGGAACGCCGGGCGCCGACCGGCTGATGGGGACGCCGGGCGCGGACGTGATCTGCGGCCTCGGCGGGAACGACCACATCTTCGCCAGGGGCGGAGACGACATCGTGGCCGGCGGGCGCGGCGCCGACCGGATCGCCGGCGGGAAGGGCGCCGACACGTTGCGCGGCGGACGCGGTGCCGACATCGTGACCGGCGGCCGGGACGCTGACACGCTGCTCGGCGGCCGCGGCCCGGATTTGCTCGTGGCCCGCGACGGCGTCGAGTCGAACGACAGCACGGACGGCGGACCGGGGAAGGATCGCTGCCGCGCGGACTCGGGGGACACGCTCGTGAGCTGCTAGGCCAGGACGGCGGATCAGCCGGGGTGCGACACGGCGAGCGGCGGGCCGACCACATCCATGCCCGCCTCGCGGCCGGCGGTGCGGAACGACTCCGGATCGAAGCGGCCGGCCGGAAGCTCCGCGAACCGCTCGAAGAAGCGCTCCATTCCCGACGGTGTGAAGAGCACGAGGATCCGGGCGGGCGCGTCGCCGACGTTCTGGAAGCAGTGCGGAGTGCCCCGGCGGACGAACACGAACGTGCCGGTTGAGGCGGCCGCGAGCTCGCCGTCGAGCGAGAAGCGCAGCGCTCCTTCGAGCACGTACCACGACTCGTCCTCGTGCGCGTGGACGTGCATCGGCGGCCCCTCTCCGGGCGGGATCACGTTCTCGAACGCGGTCAGCGCGTCGCCCGTCTGGTCGCCGCGGACCTTGAAGGTGAGCGGCCCTCCGACGGGCCCCTCGATGGTGGTGCCGTCGCCCGGCGCGACGACCACGGAGCGCTGTCCATCGCTCATCCGATGCCCCCTGCGGTCGACTGGAACGACGCGAGCGCCCCCGCCAGCCCGGAGCGGGGACGCTCGAGCGTCACACGCCTACTGTTTGACGGCGGCCTTGAGCTGGCTGCCGGCCGAGAACTTCGGCACCTTGCTGGCAGGGATCGTGACCTTCTGAGACGGGTTGCGCGGGTTCACGCCCATCCGCGCCTTGCGCGCCTGCACGCTGAACTTGCCGAACCCCGTGAACGCAACCTCGTCACCCTTCTGGAGGGCGTCCTTCACGGAATCGAGCACCGCGTCGAGTGCCGTGCCCGCGTCCTTCTTGCTGAGGCCGGAGCGGGCAGCCACGGCGTCGATGAAATCGCTCTTCGTCACGCGTCTCCTCCTGGGTCGTGGGTCATGAACGGGTGAAGCGCTCGCACCCTACCACCGGCATCGGACGGTCACAATCCGAATCCTGAAGCGGGATCAAGCAGATTGCGACACAGTTGTGACGCCGAGGTCCGAGACGGTAAAGAGCGGGTGGAACGGCACACCCGCGGCGGCTACGGCCGCGGCGCCGCCCTCCTCGCGGTCAACTACGCAAATTGCAGCGCAAACGTCGAGCCCGGCCTCGCGGAGGGCGGCGACGGCGTCGAGCAGCGCGCCGCCGGATGTGACCACGTCCTCGACCACGCAGACCCGGCGTCCCGGCTCGTAGACGCCCTCGAGGCGGTTGGCCGTCCCGTAGTCCTTGGCAGCCTTCCGCACGATCACGTACGGCAGCCCCGACTCGACCGAGGCGACCGCCGCGAGCGGCACGGCGCCCAGCTCCGGCCCGGCCAGGAGCTCCGCCTGCGGCGCGCACTCGCGCTGGAGCGCGGCGATCTCGCGGCCGAGGCCGGCGAGCAGCGCGGGGTCGGTCTCGAAGCGGTACTTGTCGAGGTAGTAGCGGCTCCGCCGGCCGGAGCGAAGGACGAAGTCGCCCTCGAGGTAGGCGCGTTCGACGAGCCGGCGCCCCAGCTCGGCGCGATCCGGCCCGGTCACCCCGCCTCGGCGAGGAGCTCGGTCGCGATCGGCAGAAGCGCGTCGGCGTCGGGCGACCCGGTGCCGAGCGACATCATCGAGCCGTCGTCGAAGTAGAGGTCGACCCGCGTGCGGCTGCGGGCGCTCCGGCGGCGGTAGAGCAGCGTCCCGGCGAACGAGCCGGCGCCGATCAGGACGCCGAGCACGAAGCGGCGCTTAGGCATCGGCCGCCTCCTCCTTGGCGGCGCCGTTTGCGACCTGGCGCAGGAGCGTCTTCAGGTCGTAGAAGACGAGGCCCACAGTCGGGTCGGGGCCGGTCGTGGCGACGGCGAGGCGGCCGGAGTCGACGACCACGAACACGCTGCCGTCGGGCGTCGCCGCCTGGAGCTGCGCGAGCGCCTCGCGGCCGAGGTCGCTGCGCACGCCGTCGGCTCGCGACACGAGATCGCTGGCGAGACGCGGCGACGCGCTGGGAGCGCTCATCGGGCAGCGTCGAGGCGATCGGGGATCCGTCGGCGGCGGCGAGGACGACGGTCTCGATCTGGGTCGAGAGCTCCTTCAGCTCGCGGATGGCCGTGGTCGGATCCATTGAGATGACGCTAGCACATGCCGATAAGCTCACCCGCAGTGGCGACGCCCGCCCAGACCGTTCTGCGTCCGCTGCGCAATGCGGCTCGCCAGGGCCACCCCATTATCTCCAAGTTTCTCCAGGATCGGGGCCCGCACCTGGCGGCGATGGTCGCGTATTACGCGCTGCTCTCGCTCGTGCCGTTCATGTTCCTCGCGCTGTCGGTCCTCGGGTTCTTCGGGCAGATCTCGGCGGGCTCCTACCTGATCCGCGAGCTGGGCCACTACCTGCCCGGGCAGTCGACGAATGACCTCCTGCGGCCGGTGCGGCAGGTGCAGTCGAACGCCGGGACGCTCGGCGTGATCGGCCTGTTCGGCATCCTCTGGGCGTCGCTCGGGTTCTACTCGGCGCTCGAGTCGGCGCTCAACATCGTCTTCCGGGTGCAGAACCGCGCGTTCCTGCACCAGAAGGGGGTCACGTTCGTGCTGGTGATGGTGTCGCTCGTCGTGCTCTTCGCGTCGCTCTTGACGACGATCGCTGCGACCGGCTGGGTCGACCGGCACGTGCCGCACCTGATCCACCTCAACATCGCCGCGTATCTGGCAACGATGGTGGCGTCGTCGATCGGGTCATTCCTCTTCCTCCTGGCCGTGTACCGCTACCTGACGAACGTCGAGCTGCGCCGCGGCGACGTGTGGCCCGGCGCGATCGTGGGAACGGTGCTCTTCCAGATCTCGTTCCAGGCGCTCCCGCTCTACCTGCGCTTCTCGGACCAGCTGCTCGCGCTGCGGGCATTCGGCGGCCTCGTCATCCTGCTCGTCTGGCTCTACCTGATGGCGAACATCATCGTGCTGGGCGCCGAGATCAACTGGTTCTACTGGTCGCGCCGGCAGCCGGCGACGGAGGAGGAGCTGGCGGGCCTGGCGTAGTGCAATGACGGGGTCTGACCCCGTTACTGCAGGAGCGGGCGGAGGGCCCGGGCCGCACGGGCGCGGTGGGAGATCGCGTCCTTCTCGCCCGCGGCCATCTCGGCCACCGTGCGCGTCTCGCCGTCCGGGACGAACGCCGGGTCGTAGCCGAACCCGCCTGACCCGCGCGGGGCGCCGGCAAGGGTGCCGGTGAGCTCGCCGCGGGCCGTCACCTCGGCGCCGTCCGGCGCGATCGCGACCAGCTCGGCCACGTAGCGCACCCGGCGATCGCCGGCCTCCTCGAGCGCGCCGATCAGCTTCGCCAGGTTCTGCTCGTCGGTCGCGTCCTCGCCCGCGTACCGGGCCGAGCGGACGCCCGGCGCGCCTCCGAGCGCCGCCGCCTCGATTCCGGAGTCGTCGGCCAGCACCCAGGCGGAGCCTCCGAGCGCCGCGTGGACGTGGCGCGCCTTCAGCCGCGCGTTCTCGATGAACGTCTCGCCCGTCTCCTCCGGCAGGCCGCCCGCGTACGTCTCGACGTCCCATCCGTCGAGCAGCCGCCCGAGCTCGCGGGCCTTGTGTGCGTTGGCCGAGGCGAGGACGATCCTCACGCCGGCCCGGCGAGCACCCGCTCCTGCTCGCGCACGATCTCGCCGATGCCCCCGGCGGCCAGCTCGAGCATGCTGTCGAGCGACGCGCGCCCGAACGGCGACTTCTCGGCGGTCGCCTGCACCTCGATCAGCTCGCCCGACCCGGTCATGACCACGTTCATGTCGACCTCCGCCCGGCTGTCCTCGGCGTACGGCAGGTCGAGCAGCACGTCGCCGTCGACGATCCCGACCGAGATGGCCGCGACCGCGTCGGTGAGGGGCGTCCGCGGGAGCGACCCGTTCCCGACCAGGCGCCGGAACGCGCTCGCGATCGCGACGTAGCCGCCGCAGATCGCGGCGCAGCGCGTGCCGCCGTCGGCCTGGATGACGTCGCAATCGATCCACACGGTGCGCTCGCCGAGCGCGGCGAAGTCGACCACCGAGCGAAGCGACCGGCCGACCAGGCGCTGGATCTCGACGGTGCGGCCGTCCTGCTTGCCGCGGGTCGCGTCGCGCTGCTTGCGCTCGCCCGTCGAGCCCGGGAGCATCCCGTACTCCGACGTGACCCACCCGGTGCCGCGCCCCCGCATCCACGGCGGCACCGACTCCTCGACCATCGCCGTGCAGATGAGGCGGGTCGAGCCGATCTCGAAGAGGACGGAGCCGGTCGCCGACGTGATGAAGTCGAGCTCCATCGAGATCGGCCGCATCTCGTCGGCAGCGCGCCCGTCGACGCGCGTCATGCCGCCACCGCCAGCACGGCCGGATCGACGCGCTCGACCTCGGTCAGCGGGAGCTGGAGGAACCGGCCCGCCACCTCGCGGAACGCGGCCGGATCGCCGGTGCACATGAACCGGTAGGCCCCCTCACGGTCGGTGTCGTTGGAGACACCGCGGCGGGCGACGGTCTCGGCGGCCTCGCGGGCGATCTCCTCGGCCGAGGTGATCAGCGTGACGCCGCGGCCGAAGATGCGCTGGAGCATCGGCCGGATGATCGGATAGTGCGTGCAGCCGAGGATGACGGTGTCGACGTCGGCCTCCTTGAGCTCGGCCGCATAGCCGCGCGCCGCGTCGTGGAGCTCCTCGCCGTGCACGTCGCCCGACTGGATGAGCGGGACGAGCAGCGGGCAGGCGACCTGCGCCACGGCGATCCCGGCGTCGAGCACGTGGATCGCCTGGGGATAGCGCCCGCTGGCCACCGTCGCCTCGGTCGCCATCACGCCCACCCGCCGCGTGCGCGTGGCCTGAACCGCCGCGTGCGCCTCGGGGGTGATGACGCCGATGAGCGGCACCGCGAACTCGCGCTGGAGGCCGGGCAGCGCCGACGCCGTCGCCGCGTTGCACGCGACCACGATCAGCTT
Organism: uncultured Actinomycetes bacterium; assembly: GCA_963809325.1. Lineage (GTDB taxonomy): Bacteria > Actinomycetota > Thermoleophilia > Gaiellales > JAICJC01 > JAICJC01. The sequence continues at coordinate 326,277 of CAWEIZ010000008.1, read as the reverse complement.
CACGTCGAGCGCCGCCAGGTGCGCGGCCACCTCGTGGGCGAACCTCGCGATCACGTCGGCCGGCTTCGGGCCGTACGGGAACCGCTCGGGGTGGGAGTCGCCGAAGTAGACGAAGTCCTCGTGCGGCAGCGTGACCAGGCACTCGTGGAGCACCGTGAGACCGCCGACGCCGGAGTCGAACATGCCGATCGGGCGGGAATCCATCCGCGGGAGTGTACGGGGGCGTGAAACATCGGTGCCTGATGCCAATGTTTCACGCCGCCGATAACGTTCCCGCCGTGGCCGAGCTGATCCCGCGCAAGATCCTCTTCGGGAACCCGGACCGAGGATCGCCTGAGATCGCTCCGGACGGGCGCCGCCTGGCCCATCTCGAACCCGTCGACGACGTCCTCAACGTGTGGGTCGGCGACATCGCCGGCGACGCGGCCCGCCCGGTCACATCCGACACCGACCGCGGCATCCGCTCGTACACCTGGGCCGCGGACGGCCGCCACCTGATCTACCTCCAGGACCGCGGCGGAGACGAGAACTGGCACCTGCACATCGTCGACCCGGAGACCGGCGACGACCGCGACGCGACGCCGTTCGACGGCGTCCAGGCCCGCGTCCTCGGCACCTCGCGACGCCGCCCCGGGCACATCGTCGTCGGCCTGAACAAGGACAACCCCGAGCTCCACGACGCCTACCTGCTCGAGCTCGAGACCGGGAAGCTCGACCGCCTGGCCGAGAACCCGGGCTACTACGACTGGCTGGTCGACAACGACCTGCGGCCTCGCGGCGGCATGCGCATGCGTGACGACGGGTCGGGGACGTTCGAGCTCGACGGCGCCACGCTCCTCGAGCTCGACGCCGACGACGCGATCTCGAGCCACGCGATCGGATTCACCGCCGACGACTCCACGCTCTACGTCATCACCCCGGCCTCGGCGAACGCCGCCGGCCTCGTCCAGGTCGCGCCCGGCTCGGCGCCCCGGACGCTGGCCCACGACCCGACCTACGACGTCGCCTCGGCCGAGCTCCACCCGGTCAACCGTACCGTCGAGATCGTGAGCTTCCTGCGCGCGCGGCTCGAGCACCAGGTGCTCGACCCCGCACTTGCGCCGGACCTCGACGCCATCACCGCGCTCCGCCCGGGCGACGCGTTCCTGATCTCACGCGACCACGCCGACTGCACGTGGACGGTCGGCTTCACGGCCGACGACGGCCCCGTAGCCTACTATGCGTTCGATCGCAGCGATCGGTCGGGGCGGTTCCTCTTCACGCAGCACGACGACCTCGCCCGGTACCAGCTCTCCCCGATGGAGCCGTTCGCGTTCGCTGCGCGCGACGGGCTCGAGATCCACGGCTACCTGACCTTCCCGCCCGACGCGCCACGCCGGGGCCTCCCCACCGTGCTCTATGTGCACGGCGGGCCGTGGGCGCGCGACACGTGGGGCTACGACCCGACCGCGCAGTGGCTCGCCAACCGCGGCTACCTGTGCGTGCAGGTGAACTACCGCGGGTCGTCGGGGTACGGCAAGGCGTTCCTGAACGCGGGCGACCGCGAGTGGGGCCGCAGGATGCACGAGGACCTGATCGACGCCGTCGAGCACGTCGTCGGCCTCGGCGCCTCCGACAGCTCGCGGGTCGGCATCTACGGCGGCTCGTACGGCGGGTACGCCGCGCTCGTGGGAGCGACGTTCACGCCCGACGTCTTCCGGTGCGCCGTCGACATCGTCGGGCCCTCGAACCTGCGCACGCTGCTCGAGACGATCCCGCCCTACTGGAAGCAGCTCGCATCGCAGTTTCACCGCCGCGTCGGCCACCCCGAGCACGACGCCGACCTGCTCTGGGAGCGCTCGCCGCTCTCGCGCGCCGGCGACATCCGGATCCCGCTCCTTATCGCCCAGGGCGCCAACGACCCGCGCGTCAAGATGAGCGAGTCCGACCAGATCGTCGAGGCGCTGCGCGAGCGCGGCATCCCGCACACCTACCTCGTCTACCCCGACGAGGGCCACGGCTTCAAGAAGCCCGAGAACGCGATGGCGTTCCAGGCCGAGGCGGAGCGCTTCCTTGCCCAGCACCTCGGTGGGCGGTGCGAGCCGTGAGGCCGCGCGCGCTTCACATCATCAACGAGTCGAGCGGCCCGGCCCGGGTGTTCGTCGACGCGCTCGAGGAGCGCGGCTTCGAGATCGTCACGGTGAGCCCGCTCGCAGGCGAGCTGCCGGAGTCGCCCGAGGGCTTTGCGGCGATCCTGTCGGGCGGCGGCACGGCCGACACGCACCAGACCGACGAGCACCCCTGGCTCGTCCACGAGGTGGCGCTCCTGCGCGCGGCGATCGACGCGGGCGTGCCGACGATGGGCCTCTGCCTCGGCGCCCAGCTCCTGACCGAGGCGGCCGGCGGGGCCGTCTACCGCTGCGACCCGCCCGAGGTGGGCTGGTTCGAGGTCGAGACCCGGCCGGAGGCGGCCGCCGACCCGGTGATGGGTGCGCTCCCGCCCCGGTTCATGGCGATGCAGTGGCACCTCTACGCGTGCGAGCTCCCGGGCGCGGCCACCGAGCTCGCCCGGAACGCGGCCTGCGTGCAGGCGCTGCGGATCGGCACGGCGGCCTGGGGCACGCAATTCCACATCGAGACGACGCGCGAGATCCTCGTGTCGTGGGCCGACATGGCGTCCGAGGAGCTCGAGCGGTTCGGCTACGACCGGGCCCGCTACGACGCGGAGCTCGCCCGCTACGGGCCGGCCCACGAGGCGATCGGCCGCGATATGGCCGGGCGCTTCGCCGAGGTCGCGCTGCGCCAGCTCCAGACGGTCTAGACCGCTTCCGGGCCGGCCGCTTTACTCCGACCGAGCGACGTTCTAATCTCGCCCGAACGGCAACCCCCGAAGGGAGGGTTCATGAGCACCGATCCCGGTGCCCCCGGCGGACCGACACCGCCGGGCGGCGGCCAACCCACCGGCGGCGCAGCGCCACCGCCCGGAGGCGACCACCTCGCCCACCTGTCCGAGGACGAGCGCACGCTCCACCGCCTCGGCTACGCCCAGGAGCTCCTGCGCGGCTGGGGTGGCTTCTCGAACTTCGCCATCTCGTTCACCATCATCTCCATCCTGGCCGGCTGCCTGACGTCGTACTACATCGCGATCGGATGGGGCGGGCCGGTCGCGGTCACCTGGGGGTGGCTGCTGGTCGGCGGCTTCTGCATCCTCGTCGCGCTGGCGATGGGCGAGATCGCGTCCACCTACCCGACGGCCGGCGGCCTCTACTACTGGTCGTCGCGGCTGGGCAGTCCCGGATGGGGCTGGTTCACCGGCTGGTTCAACCTCGTCGGCCAGGTCGCCGTCACTGCGGCGATCGACTTCGGGGCGGCGACGTTCATCTCGTCGCTCATGAACCTGTGGTTCGACTACTCGCTCACGAAGGGCCACGTCTTCCTCACCTACACGGTGATCGTCGCCCTGCACGGGCTCATCAACACGTTCGGCCCGCGCCTCCTGGCGCAGATCAACAACATCTCGGCCTGGTGGCATATGGGCGGCGTGCTGGTGATCGTGGTCGCGCTCATCTTCGTGCCCGAGCACCACAAGTCTCTGAGCTTCGTGTTCACCGACACCGAGAACTTCTCGGGCTTCCAGGGCCAGAGCTTCTCGAACCCGATGTTCTGGGTGGTGTTCGGGATCGGGCTTCTGATGGCCCAGTACACGATCACGGGGTACGACGCCTCGGCTCACATGAGCGAGGAGACGCGGAACGCTTCGCGCTCGGCAGCGATCGGCATGGTGATGTCGGTCGTGGTGTCGGTGATCTTCGGGTTCATCCTCCTCGTCGCAGTGACGTTCGCCATCCCCGGCCCCGTCGAGAACACCGCACTGCAGTACGGCTTCGCGGTCCAGTACATCTGGGAGAACGCGCTCAGCACGAAGTGGGCCGAGTTCCTGCTCGTGATCGCGTGCACGGCCCAGTTCTTCTGCGGCCTCGCCTCGGTCACGTCGGCCTCGCGGATGATGTTCGCGTTCTCGCGCGACCGCGCGGTCCCCGGCCACCGGCTGTGGCGCCAGGTGTCGAAGCGGGAGCGCGTGCCTGTGAACTCGGTGTGGGCCATCTGCGTCCTGGCGTGGGCGCTCATGCTGCCGACGCTCAAGAACCCGGTCGTCGGCTACGCGGTCGGGACGTCGGTCGCCGTCATCGGCCTCTACATCGCGTTCGTGCTCCCGATCATCCTGCGCTACCGCGCGAAGGAGAACTTCGAGCGCGGTGCCTGGCACCTCGGCAACCACTACAAGTGGATCGACCCGCTGGCGATCGCGTGGATCGTCCTCATCTGCATCCTGTTCCTGCTGCCGCTCTTCCCGGACGGCATTCCCGGAAACGGCGCGGTGGGAGCAGGGCCGCACTTCCTGTTCGACGTCAACTGGATCGACGTCAACTACGCACCGCTCACGGTGGGCGGCGCCTTCCTGTTCTTCGGCGGATGGTGGGTGCTCTCGGCCAAGAACTGGTTCAAGGGGCCCGTGCGCATGGGCACCGAGGAGGAGCTGGAGCGCATCGAGGCCGGCTTCGCCTCGGGCGACTGAGTCGCACGCTGGGGTCGGGCCCTACGTCGGGCCCGGCCCCAGCAGCTCGTCCCTGACGGTCGCGAAGTCGTCGAACCACGTGTAGTCGACGCCCTCGCGGTCGAGGTGCTCGGCCAGGGTGCGGCGGGCGAAGCGGCGGTCGGCGGCCTTGGCCGCGCAGCGGTCGGAGTAGCCGTCGCCGATGTACGCGACCTCGCCGCCGTCGCGCATCTCGTCGACGACCGAGCGCTTGCACTCCTCCCCGCAGACCGGGCACGGCTCGCCGTGGCGGAAGTCGACGACCCCGCCGTCGGGCGTGAAGCGGACGTCGTGCGCGATCACCTCGAGACGGTCGAGCCCGGCGCGCTCCAGCACGGGCCGGATGATCGACTCGAAGCCGCTCGAGACGATGACGATCCGGTCGCCGGCCGCCTCGGCGGCGCGGACGAACTCGGCGAACCCCGCGCGGATCTCGGTCCGGTCGACCGTCTCGGAGACGATCGTGTCGTGGTCGCCCTTGATCGGCGCGAACTCGGCGGCGATCACCTCGCGGAGCGTCATCGTCCGCTGCTGGAGGTCACTCTCGGCCGCCGCCCACTCGTCCGGCGCATAGATCCGGCACATCTCGTCCAGCGTGTCGCGCTCGGTGATCGTGCCGTCGAAGTCGACGACGATGAGGCGGCTCACCCCCGCCGAACCCACTTGGCCACGGTGTCCGCGTCGTGGCCGGCCGCGATCAGCTGGAAGAGGGGCTTGGGGCTCTTGAGCGTCTTCATCGTCTCCATCCGGCCCACCGAGATGCCCTGCCGCTGGCAGAACTTGAGCAGCGACTGGCGGTCGGAGGAGAGCAGGCGCCAGACCGTCTCCTGGCGGTGGCGGTCGAAGTCGGGGTAGACGCCGACGTCGCCGGCGACGGCCCGGCTGACAGCCTGGTTGTACTGCTCGCGATAATCGTGCTCGTCCGACATCGACGCTCGCTAGTCTAGTGAGCCGTGCGGGTGTGCCGTCCCCTCTCTGTCGCCGCGGTCCTCGCGGCGCTTCTCGTCGCGGCGCCGGCGGCATGGGCCGCGGCCTGGTCGACGACCCCGAGCCGCAACCCCAGCTCGGGGCAGGACGTGCTGAACGAGGTGGGGCGGCTGCCGGGATCGAACGTCCTCTACGCCGTCGGCCGCACCGACCTTGGCACGCTCGTGGAGCGCTCGGCGAACGGCGGGGCCACCTGGCAGGTCGAGCCGACGCCCAGCCCGGGTACCGGCACCCAGCTCTTCGGCGTCTCCGTGCGGTCAGGCGGCGCATGGGCCGTCGGCTACCTCAGCGGGCCGAGCCGCACGAGCACGGTCACCCTGCGCCGGAAGGGCGGGACGTGGACGCGCGTCCCCAGCCCGAACCCCGACTTCGCCGACCAGCTCTACGGCGTCGTGACGACGCCCGCCGGCACGTGGGCGGCCGGCACCGGCACCGGGGCGGGCGGGAACAGCCATCCGCTCATCCTGCACTGGACCGGCAGGGCGTGGAAGACGCAGCCGGCTCCCGCGCTCCCGAAGGGAAACAACCAGGTCTTCGGCATCGCCGGGAAGGGCTCCGACCTGTGGGCGTTCGGGCAGCGGGAGGCGAACGGCGGGACGCTCCATCCGCTGGCGCTGCACCACACCGGGTCGGGCTGGCATGTCTCCAAGACGCCGGACCCGGCGCCTGGCGGCGAGTCGTTCTTCTTCGGGGGGACGATCTCGGGCGCGACCGTCTGGGCGGTCGGAGGCCGCGGCTCCGGGCCGCGGCACGCCCTCGTCGAGCGGCACACCGCGTCGGGCTGGAAGGCCGTCACCGTGCCCGACGGCGCAGGCTGCACGGCCACGAACGAGCTCAACGCGGTCGTCCCGATCCCGGGCACGAAGCAGCTCTGGGCGGTCGGCGACTGCTCCCCCGGCCTCGGCAACGAGACCCTCGTCGAGCGACACCGGAACGGCGCGTGGCACCAGGTGTCGAGCCCGACCCCCGACGCCAGCGGCAGCTTCCTGACCGGTGTCGTCGCGTTCTCGCAGACCCGGGCCGCGGCGGTGGGCTACCGCACGCCGGCCGGATTCCGTACGCTTGCCCTGATCTACCACTGAGCGCATGAGCCAGACGACCCCCACCACGCGCCTCTTCGGCGCCCAGAGCATGACCGCGCCCCTGCACGACGTCGTCGTGAAGCGACCCGGCGCGGCGTTCGGCGCGGCGTACGACAACCCGGCGCACGGGTTCCTGCACCCGCCCGACCTGGCCGAGGCGCAGCGCCAGCACGACGCCTTCTGCCAGGTGCTCACCGACCTCGGCGTCCGCGTCCACCAGCTCGACGCCGAGACCGGGAGCCCGGACCTCACCTACACGTTCGACTCGGCCCTCGTCACCGACCGGGGCATGATCGGCCTGCAGTCGGGCAAGCCGACCCGTCAGGGCGAGGCGGAGCCGATGCTGGCGTGGGCCGCCGACCACGGGATCCCCGTCATCGGCCGGCTCGAGGGCGACGAGACCGCCGACGGCGGCGACACGCTCTGGCTCCGGCCCGACGTCTTCTGCATCGGCCGGTCGCTCCGCACGAACATGGCCGGCGCCGCGCGGATGGCCGAGCTCGTGGGCGGCGAGGTGCACGTGTTCGACGTCCCGTACGCCAACGGCCCCGCCGAGTGCCTGCACCTCATGTCGGTCATCTCGCCGATCGCCGACGACCTGGCGGCCGTGTTCCTGCCCCAGCTCCCCGCCGGGCTCTACGAGCTGCTCGCGCAGCGGTGCATCGCGCTCGTGCCGGTGCCCGAGGAGGAGATCCCGAGCCAGGGCTGCAACATCCTGGCCGTCCGTCCCGGCGTCGTCGTCATGGTCGAGGGCAACCCGGAGACGCAGCGTGCGCTGCTCGATCGCGGCTGCGAGGTGCACACGTTCCCCGGGACCGAGGTGTGCATCAACGGGTCTGGCGGCCCGACCTGCATCACCCGCCCGATCCTGCGGGGATGAAGAACCTCACCCCGGCCGAGCTGGCCGCCGTCGGGGCCGTCGATCGCGACCGCATCGCCGCCGACCTGGCGGCAATCGTCGCGCATCCGAGCCTCACCGGCTCCGAGGGCGAGGTGCAGACCGAGATCGCGCTCAGGATGACGACGGCCGGCCTCGACGTCGAGCGCGTCGACGTGCCGGCCGCGGAGCTGGCGGCCGATCCGGACTTCCCGGGCGTCGAGGTGCCGCGCGACGTGCACCCGGTCGTGGCGGGGCGGCTGGGCGGCGGCGAGAGCGGCCGGCGGGCGGTCATCGCCGGCCATGTCGACGTGGTCGGCGGGGGCGACGAGCTCCAGTGGACGTCGCCGCCGTTCGAGCCGCGCATCGCCGACGGCCTCCTGTACGGGCGGGGCGCGTGCGACATGAAGGCCGGGGTGGTGGCCGGTCTCGCTGCCCTCCGGGCGCTGGTCGAGGCGGAGGTCGAGCTCGGCGGCGAGGCGATCCTCCTCACGGTGCCGGGCGAGGAGGACGGCGGCGCGGGGATGCTCGCTGCGATCCGCGCCGGCTTCGCCGGCGGCACGGCCGTGATCACGGAGCCGACCGACCTCCAGATCGTGACGGCCCAGGCCGGGGCGATCACGTTCACGCTGACGATCACGGGGCGAAGCGCCCACGCGGCGTTCCGGCGCGAGGGCGTCTCGGCGATCGAGAAGCTCTGGCCGATCATGCAGGCGCTCGAAGACAACGAGCGCGCACGGACCGAGGCCGAGCCGCTGCGGGCGATGCGCGAGCTGGGCCTCCCCTACCCCACCTCGATCGGCAGGGTCGGCGCCGGCGAGTGGTCGTCGACGGTTCCCGACAGGCTGGTGGCGGAGGGCCGCTACGGCGTGTGCGTCGGGCAGACCGTGGCCGAGGCCGAGGCCGAGCTGCGGTCGGTCATCGCCGCGGCCTGCGCCGGCGACGGGTGGCTGAGCGACCATCCGGCCGACGTCGAGATCACCGGTGGTCGCTTCGCCTCCGCCTCCGTCCCGAACGACCACCCGCTCCCGTGGGGTCTCGCCGAGACCGCGCGCGACGTCCTCGGCCGGCTGCCGGACTTCCTCGGCGTCCCGTACGGTGCCGACGCCCGCCTGCTGATCGACCACGGCGAGACGCCGACCGTCCTCTACGGGCCCGGCGACCCGAGCCTGGCTCACGCCCCCGACGAGCACGTGGCGCTCGAGGACGTCGCCCGCTGCGCCCGGGTGCTCGCCGTGTGGGTCATGCGCACGCTGGGCTGAAACATTGGCGTCAGGCACCGGTGTTTCACGGGCCACCAACCGGGGCCTGGCCCCACGGGGTTTGTGCGAGCATTGGGCATGGCCGGCTCCCCGACTCTCGCCGACGTCCAGGCCGCGGCCGAGGCCATCGCCGGGCGGGTGCACCGCACGCCGATGCTGACGTCGGCCACGCTTGCGGCGCGCTGTGGCGCGCCGGTCTGGCTCAAGGCCGAGCTCTTCCAGCGGATCGGCGCGTTCAAGCCGCGCGGAGCGTTCAACCGGCTGCGGGCGCTGACGCCCGAGGAGCGAGAGCTCGGGACGATCACGATCTCGGCCGGGAACCACGCCCAGGCGCTCGCGCTCGCGGCCCGCGACGAGGGCGTCGACGCGCTCGTCCTCATGCCGGCCGACGCCAGCCCGCTCAAGGTCGCGGCCACGCGCGGCTACGGGGCGACGGTCGACCTCGAGTCGGCCGACAGCATGGAGGCGCTCGAACGCATGCGGGCGATCGCGGCCGAGACCGGACGGGTGATCGTCCACCCGTACGACGACCCGCTGATCGTCGCCGGCCAGGGCACCGTGGGCCTCGAGATCGTCGCGGACGCGCCCGGCGTCGACACCGTCATCGTGCCGATCGGCGGCGGCGGCCTGATCGCCGGGATCGCGACCGCCGTGAAGGGCCTCCTGCCCGACGCCCGCGTCATCGGCGTCGAGCCCGAGCTGTCGGCCGCGATGCGTACCGCGCTCGACGCCGGCCACCCGGTCCCGGCCGTCCCCGGCCCGACCATCGCCGACGCGCTGCGCTCCCCCGTGGCGGGGGCGATCGGGCTCGAGGTCTGCACACGGCTCGTGGAGGATGTCGTCCTGGTCTCGGACGACGAGATCCGCGAGGGCATGCGGTTTCTCTACGAGCGGGCGAAGCTGGCGTGCGAGCCCGGCGCGGCGGTCGGCGTGGCCGCGCTCCTCGCCGGGCGTCTCGACGTCGCGGGGTCGAAGGGCGTGGCGCTCGTCATCTCGGGCGGGAACGTCTCGCCCCAGCTGGCCGCGGAGATCCTCGCCGGCTGACCGCCGTGGAGCGGCTTCACCCCGAGGTGGCCAAGCTCGGCGGAGGCGATCGGCGCTCGATCGGCCGGTCGAACGAGGTCGTCGCCGACGTCCTGGCCGATCCGACGCTCTTCGACCTGATCTTCGACGCCATCGCGAGCGACGACCCGCTGATCGCGATGCGCGCCGCCGACGCGGTGGAGAAGGTCACGGCGCGGCGACCCGAGCTGCTGCGGCCGCACAAGCGGCGCCTGCTGACCGAGCTGGCGTCCATCCCCCAGCAGGAGGTGCGCTGGCACGTCGCCCAGATGCTGCCGCGCCTGTCGTTGTCTGCCCGCGAGCGCCGCCAGGCTGCCGAGATCGTCGAGTCCTACCTCGACGACCGAAGCGGCATCGTGCGCACCTGTGCGATGCAGGCGCTGGCCGAGCTGGCGGCGGACGACGCGGAGCTCCGGGCGAGAGTCGTCCCCCTCCTCCGCCGGCTCACACGGGACGGGACACCGGCCATGCGGGCCCGCGGGCGCAGGCTGCTCGCGGAGCTCGACAAGGGCGAGGTCAGCGGCGCTCGGTCGCCAGGCGCAGGCCGAGCGCGATCAGCACGCAGCCGGTCAGACGCTCGAAAGCAGCCCTGACCCGGGGGCGGCGGAGCTCGTCGCCGACGCGGCTCACGAAGACCGCGCAGCCGCACAGCCACACGACGCCGATGAGATTGAAGATCGCGCCGAGCAGCAGGAGCTGCCCCAGCACCCGGCCGCCGGGCGACACGAACTGCGGCAGGAAGCTCGTGAAGAACACCGCGATCTTCGGGTTCAGGAGGTTGCTCAGGATCCCCTGGAGGAACGGCGAGCGGCGGCTCGCCGGCGCGGCCGGTGCCACGGGCGGCCCGCGCCGCCACGAGTACCAGACGGCCTGAACCCCGAGCACGACGAGGTACGCGGCGCCGGCGAGCTTGACGGCCGTGAAGAGCGTCTCCGACCGGTGCAGGAGCGCGCCGAGGCCGAGCGCCGAGGCCGTCGTCCAGACCGCGATCCCGGCGTTCACGCCGAGCGCCGTCAGGATCGCGGCGCGGCGGCCGTGGAGGAGCGCGTTCTTGGTGACGAGCGCGGTATCGACACCGGGCGTGACGACGACGAAGACCGCGATGACCAGGAACGGAACGAGGTGCGGCACGGCTAGGCCCTGGCGCTGGGGCCGTAGGCCAGGCGCAGCAGGTCGCCCTCGGCGAAGCGCGACGGGCGAAGCGGTCGCAGGTCGATGGGCGGCCTGCGGCCCGCGAGCTCGGCGGCGACGCACTCGGCCACCGCCGGCGCCAGCTTCAGGCCGTGGCCCGACATCCCCGCGATGGCGTAGACCCCGTCGCGCACGTATCCGACGATCGGGTTCCAGTCGGGAGTCGCGTCGTAGGCGCCCGACCAGCCGTCGACCCAGGCTGCCTCGGCCCCGCGCTGGTAGCGCTCCGCCAGCGCCCGGGCGACCGACGCGCGATAGGAGTCCTCCGGAACGTCGGGCGCCTCGTCGCGGTCGGCGTACCCCTCGGGCTCGCGGTAGGCCACCGCCCAGGCCATGTCCCCCACGCCCGGCCGGACGACGACGTTCGTGACGGTGTCCGAGACGACGGCCGAGACCCGCAGCGGCCGCACGCGAGCGACGTCGATCCGCTTCAGCGAGATCGGGAGATCAGGAAGGAGACGCGACGTCCACCCGCCCGCCGCGACCACGACGATGCCCGCGTCGAGCGCGTCGAGATCGGTCACCTCGGAGCCCAGCCAGGGCTCGGCGTTCAGCGCCAACGCCTCGGCGAACCACGCGAGCGTCATCCGGCCCGGGTCGACCAGTCCGCCGTCGGGCTCGTACGCCGCGGCGGCGATCCCGTCGAGGCGAAGCGCGGGCTCGACTTTCGCGATGGCGTCGGGCTCGAGGAGGCGCGAGTCGACGCCCAGCGAACGGCCCAGCTCGACGTTCCCGGTGCACGCCTCCCGGTCGCGCTCGGCGACGGGCAGCATGTAGCCCGTGCGGACGTAGCCCGACCGGGGGTCTGCGGCGAGGAGCTCGATGCCGCGCCGCGCGAGCCGCACCGTCACCTCGTTGGAGTAGTGGGCGCGCACCATGCCGAACGAGCGGCCGGTGTCGCCGGCGGCCGGCTGCGCGCGGTCGTGGATCGCGACGCTCATCCCCTCGCGGGCCAGCGCGACCGCCAGCGACGAGCCGAAGAGCCCCGCCCCCACGATGGCGACGTCGGTCCTCATGCCGGCGTCGTGTAGGCGGCCGTGATCCCGCCGTCGACGACCAGGGCCTGCCCCGTCGTCCACGCCGAGTCGTCGCTCGCCAGGTAGAGGACCGCGCCGGCGATGTCGGCGAACGCGCCGAGCCGGCCCATCGGGATGTGCACCATGCGCCGCTCCAGGCCGCCCTCGTCGGCCGCCAGCGCGTTTCGGAAGAGCGGCGTGTCGACCGGCCCCGGGCAGAGCGCGTTGCAGCGGATGCCCCTGCGGGCGTAGGTGATCGCCACCTCGCGGGTCATCGCCAGCACCCCTCCCTTGGCCGCGGCGTACGCGGTCTGCGGCGTGGCCGACCCGATCAGCGCCACCATCGAGCTCATGTTGACGATCGAGCCGCCGCCGGTCTCGAGCATGTGCGGCAGCTGGTACTTCAGGCAGAGGAAGACCCCCGTCAGATCGACGGCGAGGATCCGGTGCCAGACGTCGAGCTCGGTGGCCGGCGGGTCGGTGTCGTCGGCGAGCAGGATGCCCGCGTTGTTGTGGCAGACGTCGATCGACCCGAACCGCTCACGCACCGCGGCGTAGAGCTCCGCGACGGCGGCAGGATCCGTCACGTCGACGCGGAACGCCGCCGCGCCCGGGATCCCGGCCGCCGCCTCCTCGGCACCTGCGAGGTCGACGTCGGCGAGGGCCACGCGGCCGCCCTCCTCGGCGAGCCGCGCCGCGACCGCGCGCCCGATGCCCGCGGCGGCGCCCGTCACGACGCACACCTTGTCCTGAATCCGGCCGGGCATCGCGGCGCATTAAACGCGAGAGGGGCGCCCGCGTGCTGCGGACGCCCCTCCGGCGGGTGGCGCTAGAGACCCTCGTGCACCATGCGGCCGATGGTCTCGTACTTCGCGCGGTCGTTGGATTTCAGGTAGAGCGCGTACCCGATGCCCCCGACGAACACGAGCACGTCGATGGCGACCAGGTACCACGCGTAGGTGTACCCGGCTCCGAGGAAGTCGATCTTGTCGATCGCCACGAACAGCACCGCCAGCTGGCCGACCACCGAGATCAGCGGCGCCAGCGTGTGCGTCCAGATGTGGTGCTCGGCCGGGTGGTGCGTCCGGAAGTAGTTCCAGACGGCCACCGAGACGAGCGCCTGGATGAACAGGATCAGCACGACGCCCATGAACGCCATGAGGCCGTACAGCTGGATGTACCCGACCGACGTGGCCGAGTCGAGCCCGGACGCCGTGGTGGCGAAGAGCCCGAACGCGGCCACGATCAGCGCCGCGATCACCGACTGCGTGATCGAGGCGATGTACGGGCTCTTGTGCTTCTCGTGCGTCCGCCCGAGCTGGTGTGGCAGCACCTTCTCACGGCCGAGCGAGAACAGGTACCGCGCGGTCGTGTTGTGGAACGCCATGCCGCAGGCGAACGAGCCCGTGATGATGAGCCAGCTCAGGACGCTTTGGAGGAAGGTGTTCCCGAACTGCTTGGCCGGGTCGAGGAAGAACCCGGCGGCATTGTTCACGGCCTGGGTGGCCGCGGCCTCCGTCGATGCGTACCCCGAGATCGCCGCCCACGACGTGACGGTGTAGAAGATCCCGAGGCCGATCACCGAGATGTACATCGCCATCGGCACGATCTTCTTGGGGTTCTTGGACTCCTCGCCGTAGTTCGGCGCCATCTCGAAGCCGACCCACGACCAGAAGGCGAAGAACACGCCGACCGCCCAGGCCCCTGCTGCGATGGCGGTGTCACCGCTCCCGAACCCCGGCATGTTCTTGAACGCGTTCACAGGGTTGATCGCAGCCGTCTGGATGTTCTCGCCGCCCTGCCCGAAGATCAGCACGTCGAAGATCAGCAGGAACACGACCTCGCTGATCAGCGCGATGCCGAGCAAGCGCGCCGAGATGTGCACGTCGAAGTAGGCGAGCACGCCGATCAGGGCGACCATGAAGAGCGCCAGCCAGTACCACTCGATGTTGTAGCCGTACTGCGCCGCCTTCAGCGAGGCGAAGTACGCGAAGCCGCCGCACAGGGAGGCCTCGAACACGGAGTAGGCGACGACCATCGCCAGGCCGGACGCCATGCCGAGCTCGCGGCCGAGCCCGTGGCTGATGAAGCTGTAGAACCCGCCGGCGGCGGTCACCTTGCGCGCCATCGCCACGTATCCGACCGAGAAGATGGTCAAGATCACCGTGGCGAATGCGAACCCGGCCGGGGTGCCGATTCCGTTGCCGTAGCCGACCGAGAGCGGCGTGTTGAAGAGCATCGCCGAGATCGGCGCAGATCCTGTGACCGTCAGGAACAGCACTCCGAACAGCCCGACCGCACCCAGATGGAGCTTGTCCAGGTCGGTGCGCTCCGACACGTCGACGCTGTCGACAGGCAGCATCCCCTCGTGATGGGAGCTCATACCCCCATGCTCACTGTCCACATGACCTCCTTCGGAAAGAGGAACAGGAAGAGACCACACTTTTACAGCATTGCAGCAGCTTTAGCAACGGCTCCCGCGCATGTTGTGGAACGCAAGACGGTTCAGGCTGGTACGGGGTTGCGACCGGTCGACGCGACCTGCGAGTCGGAAAGCGTCTCGACCAGCATCCTCCCGACCACGCGCCGCCACTCGTCGGTGCGAATTTCGACCCTGTCGGGCAGGATCCTGCGCGGCGTCCGGTCGGCGTGATGGCGCTTGGCGAGCCGGTCGAACGACCCGATCGCGTTGAGCACGGTTGCGTAGTCCGCCGAGCCCACGAACGACCCGATCCAGTCGCCCGGCCGGCCCTCGTCGCGGAAGACGCCCTCGCGGACGCCCTGCCAGTAGGCGTGCTGGAAGAGACACCCGGCGATCCCCCGATCTGTCCAGCAGCCCGCCGTCAGCTCCGCCTCCCCGCCGTCGATCCCGCGCAGCGCCAGCTGGAGCAGGCGGCGCCCGTTGTCGGTCTCGGCAAGCTCGCTGAGCTCGCCTCGCAGCTCCCGTTCCTCGGCCGTCATGGGCAGAACCTCCTTAGAAGACCTCGACGTACTCCTGCCGTTCCCAGTCGGTGACGTGGTCGTCGAATCGTTGCAGTTCGTACCTGCGCATCGTTGTGTACGCGGTTACGAAGTCCTGGCCAAGCGCGTCCACGAGCTGCGGGTCAGCCTCGAGCGCGTCCAGGCCCTCGCGCGCCGACGTGGGGAGCGGCTCCTTCGACGGGTCCTCCTCCGCCGGCGCGGCCGCTGCGGGCTCGAGCTCGAGCTCCTCCTCGATCCCGTTCAGCCCGGCTGCCAGCATCGCCGCACCGACCAGATAGGGGTTCGAGAGCGCCGTGGGCGCGCGGTTTTCGATGTGGCGCGAGGCAGTTTTGCCGCTCTTGATCCGCAGGAACGCCGTGCGGTCCTCGGGCCCCCAGGAGATGTTGGTCGGGCTGAACGTGTGCGTCCGGCGGCGCTTCAGGCAGTTGACCGTCGGCGCGAGCAGCGTGTAGATCCCGCGCGCGTGGCGGAGCTGGCCCGCCATGAACTGCCGGCAGAGATCGGACATGCCCTGCGGGTCGGAGTCGTCGCCGAAGACGTTCTCGCCCGAGTCGAGGCCGGTCAGGCTGACGTGCGCGTGGCACCCCGAGCCGGCGCCGTCGGCGAACGGCTTCGACATGAACGTCGCGTTCAGGCCGTGGGCGTGGGCGATCTCCTTCGTCGCGTTCTTGAACGAGAAGGCGTTGTCGGGGCCCGCCAGGCCGGCTCCGGGCCGGAAGTTGATCTCCCACTGGGAGCTCGCGTACTCGCAGTTGGCGGTGATGATCTCGATCCCGAAGGCGTTCATGTGGTCGATCAGCTCGGTGATCATCGGGACGAACGTGTTCCGCACCGGGTTGAAGATCTGGTAGCCGGTGAAGAGCGGGGAGCCGTCCAGGTTCAGGAGGTAGAACTCGGGCTCGAAGCCGAGCACCGGCTCGTACCCCATCTCGCGGCAGCGCTCGAGCTGGCGGCGGAAGACGTACCGGGGGAGCGCGCGGAGCGGCTCGCCGCCGATGAACTGGGAGTCGCAGATGAACCGCGCGGTCGCCTCGGCCCACGGGACGACGGCAGCCGTCTCGGGATCCGGGATGAGGCGCTGGTCGCCGTAGCCGATCTCCTCGTGGTAGAGCGTTCCCGGGACCACGTCGGAGCGCGAGTCGAGCACGGCGGCGCCGCCGTACATGTTGAGCCCCTCCTCGCAGTAGCCGGCGGCCTGCGCGATCGGGACGATCTTGGTGCGGCTCGTCCCGTGCATGTCGGGAAGCTCGAAGCGGACGTAGCGGATGCCCTCGGCGCGCCAGGTCTCGATGATGTCGGTGGCCGAGGCGGTGGCGGTCTTAGCCATCAGGTTGGTTCCTCCGGATCAGGTGTGCCGTTGTGCCAGTGACGAAGCTCGAAGCCGTCGCGCTC
The DNA here is from genome assembly GCA_963809325.1 of uncultured Actinomycetes bacterium. Lineage (GTDB taxonomy): Bacteria > Actinomycetota > Thermoleophilia > Gaiellales > JAICJC01 > JAICJC01. Next base: position 309,853 of record CAWEIZ010000008.1, on the reverse strand, counting down.
GAGGCGCTCGCGCAGGATCGGGGCGACGGCCGCCGCCAGGACCGCCAGCACGCCGCCCTCGTGGCCGTCGTCGCGGCGGAGCGCGGCGGCGACGCGGTCGGGCGGCTGGAGGTGGTGGCCGGCGAGGCCCAGCTCATGGTAGGTGTCGCGGACGACCACCAGATCGGCGGCGGGCCCGCGGGCGAGCGCGGCCAGGTTCACGAAGTGGCCGACGTCCCAGTCGGCGGGCGGCGCGTCGACCGTCTCGCCGCGAAGGTGCGCGAGGACGACCGCCGGGTCGGGACGCGAGCCCCAGAAGAGGCCGGTGCGGACGTTGGCGATCAGGGTCGCGGCGGAGGCGGCGTCCATGAGCGCGCGGACGCTCTCGGCCGTCCACGGCCCCGCGACGGAGACTGCGGCAAGCGCGCCGCCTGAGAGCCGCTCGATGGCGCGGGCGATCGCCGGGGCGGCTGTGCCCGCAACACCCGGCGTCGGGTCGACGGGCAGCTCGACCCGGTAGTCGTTGCGCGGGGTCGCGCCGGGCGCGACGTGCGTCTGCGGGTCTCCCCCGGGGAGGATCGCCCCGGCCAGAGCGGCGACGCCGTCCTGGTCGGCCTCGATGCCGGCCGCCCGCAGCGCGAGCGCCGACCAGAAGCAGCCGCACAGGTTGTCCTTCTGCTGCCGCTCGGCGGCATACAGCTCGGCGAACCCCTCCCGGCGGACGGCGGTGACGCTTGCTCCGGCCACGGGATGAGCATACGCCACCGTGCAACACCGGGGTCTGACCCCGGTGTTGCATAATGGGTCGATGCGCGGCGCTTGGAGACTCCTTCGACGCCTCGATGCGGCCGTCTGCCGCGTCGGGCGCAGCTGCTGCGTCGCGCGCTCTGAATCACGCGGTCGGTAAGATCGGCCGCGATGCGAGCTGCGATCTGGAACGGGCCCGGGGAGATGGAGCTCGGCGAGGTGCCCGATGCGACCTGCCCGGCCGACGGCGTGCTGCTCCGCGTCGTCGCCTGCGGCATCTGCGGCACCGACGTGCGCACGTTCTACAACGGCGACCGGCGGATCGAGCCGGGCGCCGTGCTCGGCCACGAGATCTGCGGCGAGGTGCTCGAGATCGGCCCGGACGCCGCCGGCGACCTGCGCGCCGGGACGGGCGACCTCGTTCACGTCATCTCGACGCTCTACTGCGGCACCTGCACGCTGTGCCGCACCGGGAACGAGCACCTGTGCCAGGCGGGCGGGCTCATGGGCTTCGACTACCAGGGCGCCTACGCCGATCTCGTCGCGATCCCGCAGGTCGCGCTCAAGAACGTCTTCCGCATCCCCGAGGGCCTCGACGCCGTGCACGCGACGTTCGCCGATCCGCTCTCCGACGCGATCTGCGGGCACAAGGATCTCGAGGTCGGCCTCGACCTCCGAGCCGTCGTGATCGGCGCGGGCCCGGTCGGGACGGCGCACGTCGCGCTGGCGCTGGCGCAGGGCGCGGGGACGGTCTACCTGCTCGAGACCGAGGCCAAGCGGCTCGAGCTCGCGCACCGCGTGCTCGACGACGACCGCGTTCGCTACGTCGACACCTCGGCCGTCGATCCGGTCGAGCACATCAAGGCCGAGACCGGCGACGGCGCCGAGCGGGTCATCGTCGCCTGCTCGAACGCCCGTGCCCAGGAGCAGGCGATGGAGATGGCCGCCCCGCGCGGCCGCGTCCTCTTCTTCGGCGGCCTGCCGAAGGGCACGACCACGATCGACTTCCCCTCGAACGTGCTGCACTACCGGGAGGTCGCCGTGCTCGGGAGCTACGCCTCCCGCTACCGCGACCAGGTGCAGGCGCTCGACATGCTCGAGCAGAACACCGCGAACATCCGCGGGGTCGTGACCGATGTCGTGCCGCTCGAGGAGGCGCCCGAGGCGTTCCCGCGGATCCGCCGCGGCGACGCCCTCAAGGTGGTCGTCACGCCGTAGGGTCGCGGGAGTCGCTGGCGCGCACCGTAGCCTTGCGGTCGAGCGACTCCACCCACCGCGGGTGATGGTGCTCGGCCCAGGCGCGGTCGACGTGCCCGAGCGTCATGCCTCGCAATGCGTGCTTCGTGCCCGGGTTGAGGACGGCCATGAAGACGTGCCCCGACAGGAGCCCGACGAGCGCCACGGTCGTCAGCGTGTGCAGCGGGCCCTGCGGCAGGCCGCGGCCTGCGAGGAGCAGCACGAGCCCCGTCGCGTAGAGCACGACGAAGCCCAGCGCCGAGAGGCGCGCGTTCAGCTTCTGGCCGGCGTTGAAGCGCCCGACCGGCGGCGCGGGCGCTCCCGTCCGCAGCCGATCGGGCACGCCGCGGAGCCACTCGGCGTCGCCCGGCTCGGTCGTGGCGAGCTCGATCGCCGTCACCACGAGCGCGTGCCGGTCGGCCCGCCACAGCAGGAAGATCAGGCCGGCGACGAGGAGCGCGGCACCGCCGACGTGAACGTCCACGACCGGCTGATCGGCGTCCCAGTGGTGCGGCATCTGGGTGCCGCTCGCGAGGATGGCCGCGAACGACGCCACGAGCAGCCAGTGCGCGGCCCGCTCGGTGCGTGTGAATCTGATGAGGCGCTCGGCGGTCACCGCGACCAGTATCTGTAGCTCGGGTGAGAGGCGGATGAAAAGGTGCCGGAGGGCCGCGCGGCCCGGATCTGGTTGAATTGGCGGCCGACACCGCGAGGAGGACACATGAGCCTGGGCAAGACCATTCGGTTGAAGCGGGTGCTGAACGACCCCACGAACACGTCCGTCATCTGCGCGCTCGACCACGGGATGACGTCGCCCGTGTTCCTCGAGCCGCTCGCCGACATCCGCGCGCGCGTCACCGAGGCGGTGGCCGGCGGCGCGAACGTGCTCATGCTCTCGCGCGGCATGTCCCGGATCGCGGCGGCGGAGCTGAGCCAGACGACCGCCGTCGCGTACATGCTCTCGGCCTCGGCCGACCCCGGCGAGAACCCGAGCATCGCCGCCGTCGCGGAGGTCGAGGAGGCGCTGCGGTCGGGCGCCGACGCCGTCGTCCTCTACGTCGCTCTCGGCACCGACACCGAGCAGGACATGATCGAGCGCCTGGCCGAGGTGGGCTCGGCGTGCGACGAGCTCGGCATGCCGTTCATCGCCGAGGCCGAGTGGCCGAGCGCCTACTCCGGCACGACCGCGGAGCTCGGCACCGACTACCTGCTCCGAAACGTCCGCCTGTGCGCGGAGCTCGGCGCCGACGTCATCAAGACGAACTGGCCCGGCTCCGGAGAGGAGTACGCGCGTCTGGTCGCCGCAGCGGCCGGCCTTCCGACCGTGCTCGCGGGCGGCTCGCGGATCACCGAGACCGAGCTGCTCACCCGCCAGCAGCACGCGATGGAGGCGGGCGCCGTCGGCTGCAGCGTCGGGCGGAACATCTTCATGCACGAGAACCCCGAGGCGATGACCCGCGCGCTCAAGCGCGTGATCGTCGACCGGTGGACGGCTGAGCGGGCGCTGGAGGAGCTGGGGGCGGCGACCGCCGCTCGATGACCGAGGCCGAGCTCGTCTGCGGGATCGACGTCGGATCGCAGGGGTCGTGCCTGGCGGTGTTCGACGCCGGCGGGGAGCGGCTCGCGACGTCCTACCAGCCGCACACGCTGTCGTACCCGCGGCCGGGATGGGCCGAGCAGGACCCGCGCGACTGGCGGGCGGCCGTGGTCAACGGCTTCCGCGACCTGTCCGCCAGGGTCAACCTCCGCCGGGTGCGAGCGGTGTCGTTCGGCTCGCAGCTCGACGGGCTCGTGTGCGTCGACCGGAACGGGCAGCCCGCCGGGCCGGCGATCATCTGGATGGACCGCCGCGCCGACCCGCTGTGCCGGGCCGCCGAGGAGCGGATCGCGCCGGGCGAGTGGTACGCCCGCTCGGGATGCAACCTCGACGGCTCGCACGTGGCGGCCAAGATCGCCTGGGTGGCGCGCGAGCGGCCCGACCAGGACGCGCGCACCGACCGCTACCTCCTCCCCGGGGCCTACATGGTGCGGGTCGCCTGCGACGCCGACGCCGTCGATCGCTCGAACGCGTCGTCGACGATGGCGCTCGATCCCGACACGGGCGCGTGGGACGACCGCCTGCTCGCGGCCTTCGGCATCGACCCGGCCCGGCTTCCGCCGGTCGTGGGAGCCGACGAGCCCGTCGGCGAGATCACCGCCGCGTTCGCCGCCGACACCGGCCTCCCGCCGTCGACGACCGTCGTGTGCGGCTGCGGCGACGAGATGGCCGCCACCCTCGGGGCCGGGCTCTCTGAGCCGGGGGCCATCTGTGACGTCCTCGGGACGGCGGAGCCGGTGTGCGCCGTGGCCGACCGCCCGCTGCGCGACCGGACGCAGATCGCCGAGTGCCACCCCCACGCCGCGCCGGGCCGCTGGCTGCTCGAGAGCCCCGGATGGGCGTCGGGCGCCTCGTACCGCTGGTTTCGAGACCAGCTCGGCGCCGGCCTCGACTACGAGGGCCTGAACGCGCTCGCCGCCGAGGCGCCGGCCGGCGCGGACGGGCTCGTCTTCCTGCCGTGGATGGGCGGCGCGATGGCGCCCCGGTGGGAGGCCGAGGCGCGCGGCGGGTGGTACGGGCTGACGCCGGCCCACGGCCGGGCCCACATGGCCCGCGCGATGCTCGAGGGATCGGCCCACGCGCTCCGGGACGTCGTCGAGGCGATCGCCGCCGCGGGGCTCGACTGCTCGCGCATCGTCTGCGTCGCAGGCGGCGCCCGCTCGCCGCTCATCCGCCAGATGCGGGCCGACGCGACGGGGCTTCCGGTGACATGGTCGGAGGACGTCGAGACGACCGCCCGCGGCGCGGCGATGCTGGCCGCCGCGGGGTCCGGGCTGCACCCGTCGACCGCCGCGGCGGCGAAGGCGATGGCGCGCGAGTCGTCCGAGGTGCACGAGCCCGACCCGGCCGGCGCCGCGGCGTGCGCCGAGGGCCACCGCCGCTACCGTGTGATCTTCGACGCCCTGGCGGATCGGTTCGGCGAGCTGGCATGAGGGTCGTCCACCTGACGGCGTTCGGCGGGCCGGAGGTGCTCCAGCCGGCCACGGTCCCGGACCCGGAGCCCGGCCCGGGCCAGGTGCGGATCGACCTGGTGCGAGCGGCGCTCAACCACCGCGAGGTGTGGATCCGCGAGGGCCGGCCCGGGCCGCTCCCCGCGATCCTCGGATCCGACGGCGCGGGCGTCGTCTCGGCGGTGGGCCCGGACGTCGAGGGCGTGGCGGCCGGCGACGAGGTCGTGATCAACCCTTCGCTCGACTGGGGCGAGGGCGAGCACGCCCCCGGCCCCGGGTTCCGCATCCTGGGCGTCCCCGACCAGGGCACGTACGCCGAGCGGATCGTGGTGGCGGCGCACCAGGTCAGGCCGCGCCCGGCGGGATGGTCGTGGGACGAGTGCGCCGCCCTCCCCCTGGCCGGCCTCACGGCCTGGCGGGCGCTGCGGCTGGCCGGCGCCGGGCCGGGCCGGCGGATCCTCGTGACGGGCGCCGGCGGCGGCGTCGCGACGTTCCTCGTCCAGATCGGCGCAGCGCTCGGCGCGACGATCCGTGCCACAACGGGGTCAGACCCCAAGGTCGCGCGCGCGCTCGAGCTCGGGGCCGAGACGGCGGTCGACTACCACGACCCGGGCTGGCCGGAGCGGATCGGCGAGGTCGACGCCGCCATCGACAGCACCGGCGGCTCGGGCCTCGACGCCGTCGTCGGGACGCTCGCCCGCGGCGGCGTCCTCGTCAGCTTCGGCGACACGGCCCGCGAGCCGGCGGCGCTCGACCTGGCCGAGGTCTTCCTGGAATGGCGCCGGCTCCAGGGAACCACGATGGGAAGCCCGCGCGAGTTCGACGCGCTGTTGGCACACGCAGCCACCGCCAAATGGCGTCCGGTCATCGACTCGACGTTCCCGCTCGAGGACGCCGCGGAGGCCCACCGGCGGTTGGTCAATCCGGCGCGGACCGGCAAGGTAGTCTTGGCCATCCGGTGAAGCACTTCGTCACGGCCGACGAGATCCGCCAGCTGGCAGCCTCGGGGGAGCGGGAGCTGATGCTGCGCGAGCACACGGTGTTGACCGACGCCGCTGTCGACGCCGTGCGGCTGCACGGCATCAGGCTGGTCGAGGGCTCGACGTACTCGACCTCCGAGCCGCGCCCCGAGGTGGTCCCGGCCCCGCCCCAGGCGGGCGGCCTCCCGGCCCCCGCGCTGTCCGGCCTGGTCCGCGACCGGGCGAGTGTCACGACTCCGCCAAGGGTCCGTGCCGCGGAGAGTTCAGGGACTGTCCCCGTCACCGGGCCGCCCGATCGCGGCCGGCTTCAGACCCGGCTACTGATCGGCGGCGAGTGGGTCGAGGCGGCCGGCGGCGCGACCGTGCCGACCGTCGATCCGGCCACCAACCGCACCATCGCCGACGTCTCGGCCGCGCAGGCGGAGGACGTCGACCGGGCGGTGCGCGCCGCCCGGGCGGCCTTCCCGGCCTGGCGCGACCTCGATCCCGACAAGCGCGCCCGCCTCATGCTGCGGCTCGCCGAGCTGATCGAATCCGAGCGCGACTACCTCGCCCAGGTCGAGAGCCACGACGTCGGAAAGCCGATCCGGGAGGCCGCGCTCGTCGACCTCCCGGCGTGCTGGGACCCGTGGCGCTTCTTCGCCGGAGCCGTCCGCACGGTGGCCGGCCGCGTCCTCGCCCTGCCGCACACGTCGCTCGACTACGTCCGGCGCGAGCCGACCGGCGTCGTCGGGATGATCATCCCCTGGAACTTCCCGCTCCACATCGCCTGCCGCAAGGGCTCGGCCGCGCTCGCGGCCGGGAACACCGTCGTCCTGAAGGCGCCCGAGCTCGCCCCGCTCACGAGCCTCGAGCTCGGCCGGCTGGCGCTCGAGGCCGGCATCCCTCCGGGCGTCTTCAACGTCGTCCCCGGGCTCGGCGAGGTGGCGGGCGCCGCGCTCGTCGAGCACCCCGACGTGAACAGGATCGCCTTCACCGGCTCGACCACGACCGGCCGCGCCGTGATGCGCGGCGGAGCGGGAACGATCAAGCGCGTCTCGCTCGAGCTGGGCGGCAAGTCGCCCTCGATCGTCTTCTCCGACGCCGACCTCGACCGGGCGGTGATCGGCTCGGTGTTCGGCATCTACCTGGCGCAGGGCGAGGTGTGCTCGGCGGGCTCGCGCGTCCTGGTCGAGCGGCCCGTCCACGACGAGTTCGTGGCCCGGTTCGCCGAGCGCGCCCGCCGCATCCGGGTCGGGCTCCCGCACAGATGGGAGACCCAGCTCGGCGCGCTCATCAACCGGCGCCAGTGCGAGCGGGTGTTCGAGTACGTCGACATCGGCACCTCCGAGGGCGCCACGGTCGTCACCGGCGGCGCCCGTCCCGACGACCCCGAGCTCGCCGAGGGCAACTTCATCCAGCCGACGGTGTTCGCAGGCGTGCGGAACGACATGCGGATCGCCCAGGAGGAGATCTTCGGCCCGGTCGTCGTCATCATCCCGTTCGACGGCGAGGACGAGGCGATCCGGCTCGCCAACGACGTCCGCTACGGCCTGGCGGCGGGCATCTGGACGGGCGACGGCGCCCGCGCCCACCGCGTCGCCCACGCGCTCGACGCCGGCTCGATCTGGGTGAACCACTACGGCGTGTATCCGTCGGAGGCCCCGTTCGGCGGCTACAAGGAGAGCGGTACCGGCCACGACCTCGGGTTGGAGTCTCTCGACGAGTACACCGAGGTGAAGAACGTGCACGTGAACATAGGCACCGAGACCTTCGACTGGTATGCATAGCCCGACCCCTGAGGAGGAGTGACATGGACGGAGCATTGGGCCTCATCGAGACCCGCGGCCTCGTGGCCGCGATCGAGGCCGCCGACGTGATGGTGAAGGCGGCGAATGTGGAGATCGTCGGCCGCGAGTCGGTCGGCGGCGGGTACGTCACGGTCGCCATCACCGGCGACGTGGGCGCGGTCAAGGCGGCCATCGACGCCGGCGCGACCGCGGCGAAGAAGACCGGCGAGCTCGTGTCGGCGCACCTCATCCCGCGCCCGCACGCCGACGTGGCGAGCGTGCTTCCGATGTCGGCGCGGCAAGAGGCCTAGTTTGGCCGCGATCCGCTTCATCTGCGAGGGCGAGGTGATCGAGGCCGACCTGCTCGAGGACGACGCCCCCCGCATCTGCGGATACATCCGCTCGGTTCTCCCGCTCGACTCGACGATGGTGCACGCCAAGTTCGCGGGCGAGGAGACGATCGTGATGGTGCCGTTCTTCGCCGAGCAGGAGAACGGCAAGACCGACGTCGTCGCCGGCGACATCGGGTACTACCCCGGCCGCCAGACGCTGTGCCTCTTCTACGGAGAGACACAGCCGTTCGGCGAGGTGTCCTACGTCGCCCGCGTGCGCTCCAACCTGGAGGGGCTTGCCCGCTGCGGCCGGCGCCTGCTCGAGACCGGGCACCTGCCCGTCAGGATGGAGCGCGCGTAGTGCCCTACGTCTCGGCAGCCACGCTCGTCGAGGAGCTGCGCGAATTCACGAGCGAGCGCTGGCTCGGCGAGCCGGCCGACGTCACGAGGCTGCGTGAGTTCACCCTGCCCCCGATGGGCAACCTGCCCTGCGTGCTCTACTGCAACTTCGACCTCTTCTGGGCGGGCGAGCAGCTCCAGGTGTGCCGGCAGGCGGCGCTCGACGGCGACATGCGCCTGCCGGAGCTGTGCGAGGTCTCGGCGCTCCTGCTCGAGCGGATCGCAGCCCGCACCGCCAAGTGGGAGATGCACGAGACGGTGGCCCTGATGCGCCGGGCCGCCGAGATCCTGCGCGACTGGAGGCCCGACACGACCCGCGAGTTCGCCGTCGTGATCGAGCACCTGATGATGGCCGTCGACCGCGTGCAGGCGGCGGTGGACGCGATCGTGCCCTGGAACCAGCTCGACCGGGCCGTCGAGCTGCGCGGGCGCACATGAGGAGGACGCGATGCAGCTCTGCCGCGTGACCGGGAACGCCGTCGCCACCGTCAAGGCGCCGGCGCTTCGCGACTTCAAGCTGGTGCGCGTGACGCCTGAGGGGAAGGGCGGGATCGAGTTCGTCGCGGTCGACCCGCTCGGCGCGGGCGAGGGCGACCTGGTGCTCGTGGCCCAGGGGACGGCCGCCCGCGAGCTCGAAGCGACGTCGGGCGCCCCGACGGACGCGACCGTCGTCGCCATCCTGGACCCGCAGAAGTAGCGTGACCGCCGAGCTGCGCGCCTGGGTCGAGATCGACTCGATGCAGCCGCAGTGGGCCGCGTACGTCGCCCAGACCTGCCAGGGCGACCCGCCCCACGCCGGCATGGCGCAGCTCTACGTGGAGGTGGCGCCTGCGAGCCGCGTCTTCGCGCTCGTGAACGCGGCCGTCAAGCACGCCCGCGTGCGCTCGGCGCTTCAGGTGGTCGAGCGGCAGTACGGGACGCTCGAGCTGCACGGCTCCGACCCGTCCGTCGTGCGCCAGGCGGGCGCGGCGGTGCTCGAGCTGCTCGGGGCGACGCCGGCCGACCGGGAGCCGCCGGCGGTCGTCTCGCACGAGATCGTGACGCGCGTCGACCCCAACCAGGCCCAGCTCGTGAACCGGATGCGCGTCGCGAACCTGCTGCTCGAGGACGAGACGATGTTCCTGATCGAGGTCGCGCCGGCCGCCTACGCGGCCGCCGCCGCCAACGCCGCCGAGAAGCAGGCTCCGGTGAAGCTCGTGTACGCCGCGATGCTCGGCGCGACCGGGCGCCTGATCATGGCGGACCGCTCACCGGAGGTCGTGAACGAGGCCTACCTGGCGGCCCTGGCGGCCGTCGGAGCCTGAAACCGATGAAACATTGGCATCAGGCACCGGTGTTTCACGCCGGGGCGAGTGCGATGGCCTCGATCTCGACCAGCTGGCCGGTGTAGCCCAGGACGGCCACGCCGAGCAGGGTGCTCGGCGGGCGGGCCGGGGCGAACGCGGCGGCGATGACCTCCCAGGCGCGGACGAGGTCGGGCTGCTCGGAGGAAGCGACGTAGACGGTCGTCTTCAGGACGTCCCCGGGAGCGGCACCGGCCGCCGCAAGGGCGGCGAACAGGTTCTCGACCGCCTTCCCGGCCTGCGCCTCGATGCCGCCGGGGACCACCACCCCGTCCTCGTCGATCGGGCAGGCGCCTGCGGCGAACACCGTGCGGCCGCCCTCCGCGATCGCCGCGTAGTGGTACGGGGCTCCGGCGTAGAGCCCGGACGGGTTCACGTGCTCGATCAATGCCAGACGGCCATGTGCTCGGCGTGGGTCGGCAGGTACGCCCCGGATCGGAAGAAGCGGTCGTAGAAGTCGAGGTCGATGTGCTGGGCCTGGACGTAGTTCATGATGAAGAGCGTCGGCACGGTACCCGGGAACTTCCCGAACGTGTCGTAGATGTACTGGCTCTGGTGGGCGACGCAGGCCTTGAACTCGTCGCTGTACGGCTGGGCCGCGCCGCGGATGCGATCCGACTCCTTCCACGCCCCCGGGGTCTCGGGGTTGTAGACGCCGCCCGGCCCGAACTTCCGCTCGGCGAACGCCTCCACCGCCGCCGCCATGTCGGCGTGGTGCGGCGGGCAGAAGGCCTCGAACACGCCGTCGAGCCCGGTCGGGTTCGGAAGCGGATATCGCTCCTCGTCGTGGTCGACGCGGAAGCCGAGGCCCGGGACGTCCGGATCGCCCGAGGCGCCGAGCATGGTGTGGCGGTCGATGCCGTCGAACATCCACCCGCCGAGGCCCATCGCCTGGAGCATCAGGACGCCCGAGAACGCCGCACACGCGAGCTCGGCCGTCGCCTCGGTCACCGAGTACTGCTCGAGGAACGTGAGCGGGAGCGGGTCGTCGACGTCGACGAGCCCCCGGAACACGTCCATGCCGGGGATCGGCCGCCGGTTCACATCGTCGTAGATGCAGTAGCCGTTCTGGGTGAAGAAGCACAGGTTCGCGATGTTGTGCTGGGCGATGTCGGCGACCGGGATCACGAGCAGCGACCCGGGGTGGTTGGCGATCCACGTGTTGTGGCCCTCCATGTAGGGCTCCTCGCGCGGGACGTGGACGCGCGCCCCCGAGAGCCTGCGGATCAGGCCGGCGTGGCGCTCGAGCATGAGCTCGGGCCCCACCTCCTCGACCGCGGGATCCACGAGGGCGCCCGCGTCGCGCGTCGGCATGAAGTACGTGCCCGAGTCGTCGGTGAAGAAGATCTCAGCCGTATGGAAGCCGGCCGCCGACGGGAACGTCCGGCCGGCAGCGCCGCCGGCGTAGTTGGCCAGGTGGGGCGCGTAGCGAGCGTGGCGCATGATCGCGTAGTGCCAGCCGGTTGTCCCGGCGCACGCCGTCAGGACGAGCAGCCGCTCGAGGTCGGTGAGGGGCACCGGCTCGTGCTCCGACCGGTAGGCGAGCGGCCCGTCGGGGATCTCGCCGCCCACCGGGAACCGGCGCGAGCGGCGGCCGTAGAGCGCCTCGACGAGCGGGAACTCCGACAGCCGCCGGAGCGCCTCGCGCTGCTGTGACGTGAGCTCGAACGTCGCCACGGGCGCCGAGCCTACCTCAGGCCGGGATGGCCGCTCCGGCCCACATCAAGACGAGCCCAATCGATGCGGCGGCAAGCAGCACGACGATGACGCTCCGCCGCAGGATGAGAAGCGCGACCGCAGCCGCGGCCAGGACGCCGTACTGCCACGACTCGGTGAGCGCGCCCGCGAGCGGGACGGCGGCGCCCAGGATCGCCCCGATCGCCGCCGGCCCGGCGCCTTCGAGGAACGCCCGCGCGCGCAGGTCCGTGCGGATCCGGTCGAACCGCCGCCGGCCGAGGAGGACGAGGATGAACGACGGACTGAAGGCGATCGCGGCCGCGACGAGCCCGCCCGCGACGCCGAACGCGGCATATCCGACCACGGCGACCGTCTGCGTGACCGGCCCCGGAGTGATCTGGCCGAGCGCGACGGCCTCGAGGAACTGGGCCGACGTCATCCAGTGGTAGCGCGAGACCGCGTCGGCCTGCATCAGCGGGATGATCACGAACCCGCCGCCGTAGCTCAGGCCGCCGACCTTGAACGCCGTCCAGGCGAGCGCGCCCCAGCCGCCGGTGGTCGGCGCCGCGACGAGCATCGCCAGCGCGCCGGAGATGTCGCGCCCGCGGCGGACGGCGAGCTCGACGATGCCGGACCCGAGGAGGACGACCACGAGCCACGGCCCGACGAGGGCGGCGGCCGCTGCGCCGGCGCAGACGTAGGCGAGCCACCGCAGCCGCCGGGCGTCCGCCGCCCGCCACGACGGACCCATGAGGTCGACCCCGGCCCGAACGGCGACCGCGGCGACGGCCGCGCCTCCACCGGCGCCGAGCGCCCGCGCCCACTCGGGCGCGGAGCCCGAGAGGAAGAGCGCCGCGAGCCCGAGGATGACGCCGAGGCCGGGCAGGATGAACCCGGCGCCGCCGACGATCGCCCCGGGCCAGCCGGCGACGCGGCTCGCGCAGTAGATCGCAAGCTGCGTCGACGCGGGCCCCGGCAGGAGGTTGCAGACGGCGATGGCATCCTCGAACTCCGACTGCGCGATCCACTCGCGGCGCTCGACGCAGAGCTGGCGGAGCAGGACGATGTGCGTCGGGGGGCCGCCGAACCCGATGACCCCCAGCCGGCCCCACTCCCGGGCGACCGTCCCGATGCCCGCGGCCCGGCTCAGATCGGCTCCCCGGGCAGCTCGATCTCGTCGACCGGCGCACGCCGTCCCGCGACCGCCCGCCCGAGCGCCACGCCGCCGACGATGACCGCCCCGCCGATCAGCTGCACAGCCACCAGCTTCTCGCCCAGGAGCCACGCCGCGAACACCGCGCCCAGGAAGGGCTGGAGGTACATGTAGAGCGTCGCCCGCGCTGCGCCGACCCGGTGCAGCGAGCGGAAGTAGAGCCAGTTCGTGACGAGGAGCGGCCCGATCGTCGAGTAGATCCACGCGCCCCAGTCGAGGCGGGTCAGCGAGCCGAAGTCCTGGTTGGCCACCTGGACCACGGTCACGGGCGACATGACGACCGCGCCGACGAGGATCACGAGCGCGCTGATCCGGCCCGCCGAGTAGCGGCCGAACAGCGGCCGCAGCATCACCGTGTACGCGGCCCACGTGAGCGCTGCGCCCACGGCCAGCAGATCGCCGCGAAGGCTGAATCCCGCGAGGTCCGACCCGCCCACCACGACAAGCGCCACGCCGACAAGCGACACGAGGAGTGCCATCCAGTGCGCAGAGCGGACGCGCTCGTGGCCGAGCATGACGGCGAAGACCGCCGCGAAGGCCGGCGCCGACGCGAGGATCAGCGCCACGTTCGCGGCGGCCGTGTAGTCGACGGCGTACGTGAACGTGAGCTGGTTCAGGAAGATGCCGACGATCCCGCACAGGACGACCAGCCGCACGTCACGGCGCTCCACCCCGAGCCCGCCCTCACGCAGCTTCACGAGCAGGGCCAGCGCGATCCCCGCCGTCGCGAACCGGAGCCCCGAGAACGCGATCGGGCTCCAGCGCTCGAACGCGTACTTCGTGGTCGCGTAATTGAGCGACCAGATCACATTTGCCGCGACCAGCATGCCGTCGGCGGGGTCGGGGCGGCGCACGCCCAGACGCTAGACGCTAGAGCATCTGGAGCGTTTCAGGCGCCCGGCAGACGCCGGCGCAGCACGTCGACGAGCCGCGGGTCGGGCTCGTGGCCTGCGGTGCGCAACGCGCTCTCGAGATCCGCGATCAGCGTCCGGCGGAACTCCGCGTCGGTCTCGGCGAGCTCCAGCACCTGATCGGCGGCCCGGGAGATGGCCGGCCGGTCCTGAGCGGCCCGCAGCCACGCTTCGGGCACGGGCGGCAGCTCGCCAAGAAGCTCGGAGAGCCGTACCTCGTCCATCGGATTCTCGCTCATGTCTCTCCAGACGCGGGGCGGGGCTCGGATCTTCCCTCGTACGCCTCACGGAGTTTCGCAAGGCAGCGTGAGATGCGGCTGGCGATGGTGCCGGGCGGCAGATCGAGCAGCTCGCCGATCGTGTGATAGCTCTGGTCCCGGCAGAAGAACCGGTCGAGGATCTCGCGGCAGTCGGCCGAGAGCGTCCGCAGCGCCTCCTGCACCGAGACCGCCTCGTCGACGGCCGTCAGGCGGCGGTCGAGCTCTCCCTGTTCCTCGGGGTCGTCAGCCACCGGTTCGCGGACGGCCGCCCGCAGCCGGTCGATGCAGAGCCGGCGGGTGAGCTGCCCGATCCACGGCCGCACCGCTTCGTCGGAGCGCAGCCGGCCCAGATGCTCGTAGATGCGCACGAACGTCTCCTGGAACACGTCCTCGGCGTCGGGCTCACCCAGGCGGTGAGCGCGGGCGATGGCGAGGACGTAGCGCGAGAACCGCTCGACCAGCTCGCGCCAGGCGGCATCGTCGCCGGTACGACAGGCCCGGACGACCTCCGCATCGCTGAGCGAGGCCCAGTCCATCGCCGTGCCCGTCACTCGCCCATCCTGCTGCGCACCATCGCCGCCGACTTGGCGCACGAGGCTGCGGCCGTCTCGCGGTCGTCGCCCTCGGCCGTGACGAGGTTGGCCGCCACGAGCGCGGCGGCCACGCGCGTCCCGGCCTCGGCCAGGACGGCGGCCGCCTGCGCGTCGTCGCGCCCGGACGGCTCACCCCGATCGGCGACGAGCTCGGCGAGGAACGCGGTGTCGGTGCCGGCACGCGCGATCGCCAGGGCCACATCGGCGGCCCCGGCCAGCGCGCTCGCGATCGCCTCGTCGCGCTCCGTGCCGGGGGCGTCGTGGATGGACTCGATGGAGGCAAGTGCGGCGAGCGATGCGGCGTAGGCATCGGCGTCGGCCTGCACGAGCGGCACGGTGCGGCGGCGGATCGCCCGGGCCTGGGCGGCGACGCCGATCGCGTCGTCCCAGGTCGGGGAGCGGCGCGCGCCCATCTCGACGAGCGCCGCGGCCATGGCGACGGCGACCGCGGCGGCCGACCCGCCGGCGGGCGCAGGGCTCTCGGAGGCCAGCTCGTCGAGGAGGCCCTGGACGGGAAGCGCGGAGAGGTCGTCGCCTGGCACCGGGACCGAATCTACCCTACGCGACCGCCCGCACGCCCGTGCGGGTGACCAGCAGATGGCCCCTGACCTTCGACGGGACGGCCAGCGGATGGCCGTTCGCCTTCACAGACAGGTTCCAGGGAGCCCCGGCGGTGACCCAGAGCTTTCGGCCGGAGAGCTTGATGTGGCTGCCCGCCGCGAGCACGTGCGCGTACAGCACCTTGCCGGTCGCCGAGCCCTTGCGCACCTTGAGCCAGGTGCTCCCGGGGCCGGCGCGGAAGGCGAACCGCGTCGACGCGACCTGCGGCGGCGGCTGCGTCGACGTCGACGACCTCGCGAGCTCGGTCCCGGCGTTCCCGCCGATCGCCGCTCCCGCCGCCGTGCTGCCCGACCCTCCGCCGAGCACGGAGTACGCGGCGAACGCCAGGAGGGCCACGACGACGACGATCGCGCTGCCCAGGGCTGCCCACTGCCACCGGCCGAGGATCGGGCCGGGAGCGACGGCGCGGCGCGGAGCGAGCACGACGTCGTCGTCCGCTCCGACGACGGCGTTCAGGCGGTTGACCAGCTCCTGCGGGTCGAGCCCGAGCTGCTCCGCGTAGTCACGCAGGAAGGCCCGGGCGTAGGCCGTCCCGGGGAGCGCCTCGAAGCGCTCGTCCTCGAGCGCCATCAGGTACTTGGCACGGATCTTCGTGTCGGCCTCGACCTGGTCGATGCCGAGGCCAAGCCGGATGCGCTCTTCGCGCAGCGTGGTGCCGATGCTTGCCATCGCGCCACGGGATTCTACGGTATTTAACCGTTGCGCAGGTTGCTCGTGTCGACAACCACGAAGTCGGAACGCGTGATGTGGTTCAGCGTCCGGAGCGCGTCGTCGTTGAAATGGGCGTTCGATGCGCCCTGGACGTACCACTCGGAACCGTTGTCCGCCACGATGATCCCGTACTGCTGCATCGCGACGGCGATCACCTGAGCTTGGTGTGACAGCTGGGACATGTCGAACGACGCCTTGAGGCGCAGGCGCTCGCCCATCCTCGGGTAGTTGGTGCAGTCGCTGGTCGCCCCGGCCTGATGGCGGGCTGGGTAGACAGACTGCGTGCACG
Source organism: uncultured Actinomycetes bacterium (assembly GCA_963809325.1). Classification (GTDB taxonomy): domain Bacteria; phylum Actinomycetota; class Thermoleophilia; order Gaiellales; family JAICJC01; genus JAICJC01. Next base: position 293,745 of record CAWEIZ010000008.1, on the reverse strand, counting down.
TCTTCGGCACGGTGAACCGCAGCGCATGGTCGATCACGCCCTGCTTCACCTCGTTCCACCGCACGAGGCCGGGCAGGATCGGGAGGCCGGCGGCGTCGGCGCTCGTCCAGCCGTCGGGGCGCAGGTGGTTCGACTTCAGGTTCCACGTCGCGCCCGATCCGGCGTGCCAGCCGGACCGCGTCTTGTGCACGTGGTAGAGCTCGTAGAGACGGCAGTGGCCCCGGTCGACGATGAGCATGTGCGCGTCGGAGCCGCGCTCGACCTTCGGGCGCTTCGGAATCGGGTACCCGACATGGTCGGACTCGGGCCCGTACCAGTCGAACGTCACGTGCTTTCGCTTCTGCGAGCCCGCGACGACGTTGATCGGGATGCCGTAGCCCTGGAACGAGCCGAAGTCGGGGTGGACCCCGACGCCGGTCGGTATGTGAGTGATGATCGCGTCCGAGTTCGCCGCCACCGGCAGCGCGTCGACCCGCTTGTTCCACACGTTCGTGCTCGGGAACACCGGACAGGCGGGCGCGTTGGCGAGCGGCGACGCGCCCGCGCCGGCCGCAAAGAGCGCCCATCCACCCGCGCCGAGACCGGCCGCCGCAAGCGTCGCGGTTATGAGGATGCGACCCCGCATACTCCGGAAGGTATCGGCTCTCGGGGGGCCACCGCACACCCACGAAGGGGTGAGGGGCCCGCCGCTAGACGGGAGGCAACGTGCCGGCCCGGGCGCGCACGGCGTCGAGAACGCCCGCGCCGAGCCGCGCCGCCCCGGCCGGCGACACGCCGCCGGCCGTCGCGTCCAGCGCCATCAGCGCCGCGCCCGCGACCGGGGCCGTATCGAGCTGAACGAGGCGCGCGCCCGGCGCCTCGGCGTGAACGCACGCCCCGAGCGTCTCGAGCAGGAGCGTGCTGTCGCCGCGGAAGAGGCCGCCGGCCAGGACGAGGTCGAACCCGTCTCCCGTCATCGCGAGCCGCCGCGCCGAGAGCAGCGCCGACTCGCCCAGCTCCCGGCCCGCCCATCGCACGATGCCGCGCGCCACCTCGTCGCCGCCCTCGGCCGACCGCAGCACGGTCGGCGCCGCGCTCCGCGACCGCTCGCCGCCGCGGCTCGCGCGCTCGAGCAGCTCGGCCGACGAGCGGCAGCCGTAGAGGCTGCACAGGAGCTCGGTCAGCTCGGTCTGCGGGCCACGCCCCGTGTAGGCGTAGGCGACGGCGCGCAGCGCGGCGTCCGAGACGTCGCTGGCGCTCCCGGTGTCGCCGAACTCGGCGCCCTGGCCCAGCGTGCGGAACGTGCGGCCGTCGCGCGAGCGCCCGGCCGAGATCGCGCCGGTGCCCGCGATGACGACGACCCCGACGCCGTCGGCCGTGCCCGCGCGCAGGGCGATGAACGAGTCGTTCGTCACCTCGACCGGCCCGGACAGGCCGAGCCCGTCGACCTCGGCGGTCATCCGGGGCAGGTCGGAGTCCCAGTCGATGCCGGCCAGGCCGAAGGCCGACGCCGCCACATCGCCGACCTGGGCGCCGGCCGCCTCGAGCGCGCGGCGGGACGCCTCGCGGAGCGACTCCCCGGCGCCGCGCAGCCCGACGACCTCCCAGTTCGCGGGGCCGCTGGTCGCGAACCCCCGCACCGTTCCCTCGGAGTCCGCGACAACGGCGTGCGTCTTGGTGCCGCCGCCGTCGATCCCGAGGACAAGCGTCACCGGGCGCCCGCCGTGCCGGCCGACCGGTAGGCATCCTCGACGACCTGCATCACGACCCGGCCGTCCGCCCCGGTCGGCGCCGGCTGCCGGCCCTCGCGAAGCGCATCGCAGAACTCGGCCATCTGGGCGGTGTACATGGACTGCGGACAGTGCTCGTAGTCGGGCGTCGGCGGCTCGGTGTAGCCGAAGATCCGCGCATAGCCGCCGGTGGCATAGACCTCGGTCTCGGCCTCGAGGCCGCCGAGATGCGGCTGCCACCAGCCCGACTCGACGACCGAGTTCGTGCCGTTCGACCACGAGATGAGAAGGACCGCGTCGTCATCGACCGCATGGTCGCTGTAGCGGGTGCCGATCGCGGCGCACACCCGGACCGGCTCCGGCCCGCCCAGGAGGAACCGGGCGGTGTCGATCGCGTGGACGCCCATGTCGGCGAGGGCGCCGCCGCCCGCCAGCGCCGGGTCGACGAACCACCCCGACGGCCCCCAGTTGGCGTGCACCCCGTAGCCGCGGGTCTTCACGACCTCGCCGAGCTCGCCGGCGGCGATCCGGTCGCGCAGCGCGACGACGGCCGGGTGGAACCTCCAGCAGTGCGCCACCATCAGGGACGCGCTCGAGCGCTCGGCCGCCGCGACCATCTCGTCGGCCTCGGCGACATCCATCGCCATCGGCTTCTCGACCATGCACGTGCCGGCCGGCGTCGAGGAACGCGATCGTCTGCTCGGCATGCAGGCTGTTGGGTGTCGTCACCACGACCGCGTCGATCCCCGGTGTCCCCGACCAGCTCGCGCCAGTCGGTCGTCGTGCGCGGGATCGCGAACGCCCCGGCCAGCTTGGCGAGCGACTCGGGCCGCCAGTTGGCGGCCGCGACGACGTCGGCGCCCGGCAGCTCGGCGACCGCGCGGGCGTGATACGCCGCGATGAACCCCGAGCCGAGGACGGCGATCCGGACCGGTCCTGCCACCGGCGTCACCCCTTGACGCCGGTGAGGGTGATGCCCTCGATGAACACGCGCTGAGCGAGGAAGAAGATCATGATCACCGGAATCATGAAGATCAGCGCGGCCGCCATGGTGAGGTTCCAGTTCACGTGGTGGACGCCTCGGAACGACGAGAGCGCCACGGACAGCGTCTGGGAGTCCGTGCTCCCCGCCAGGAACACGAGCGGCCCGTAGAAGTCGTTCCAGGTGTAGATGAAGTTGAAGAGCGCAACGGCGGCGATGGCCGGCTTCGAGAGCGGGATGATCACGCGGCGGAGGATCTGGAGGTGGCCGCCGCCGTCGACGCGCACGGCGTCGGTCAGCTCCTTGGGGATCGTCAGGAAGAACTGGCGCAGCAGGAAGATCGAGAAGGCGTCGCCGAAGAAGCTCGGGATGATGAGCGGCTTCAGCGTCCCGATGAACTGGATCCCGGTCCAGCTCGTGGAACTGCTTCGCCCAGAGGATGTAGAGCGTCACCGACGTGACCTGGGTCGGCAGCATGAGCGTCGAGAGGACGAGCAGGAAGACGACGTTCCGGCCGCGCCAGTCGATGCGCGAGAAGGCGTATGCGACCGGGATGCACGAGACCACGACGCCGACCGTCGAGAGGCCGGCGTACAGGAACGTGTTCCAGGTGTACCGGGCGAAGTTGATGCTGCTGAACACGTCGTGGAAGTTCGAGAGCTGCACCGGGTTGGGGATCAGGCGGGCCGTGAGCGCCTGCTGGTCGGTCATCACCGCCGTCAGGAGCATGAAGAGCACCGGCAGCGCGAAGGCCAGGGCGACCGCGATCAGCATGGCGTGGTTCGCGATCGACATCAGGAGCCGGCGGCGACGGACGTGCGGCGGCAGGCGGCGGGTGGCGGCAGCGGAGGCTACGACAGGCCTCCCCGGTAGTGCACCCAGCGCTTCGACGTCACGAGCAGGCCCGCCGTGAACGCCATCGTGGCGAGGAACAGCACCCACGCCATCGCGGAGGCGTACCCCATGTGGAAGTAGGTGAATGCCTGCTGGTAGAGCCAGACGCCGTAGAAGAGCAGCGAGCCCTGGGGATCACCCGGGCCGCTGCCGGCGGTGCTCGCCGACACGTACGCCTGGTCGAAGTACTGGAACCCGTCGATGACGCCGATCACCAGCGTGAAGAAGATGACCGGCGTCATCATCGGCAGCGTCACGTAGCGGAACCGCTGCCAGGCGTTCGCGCCCTCGATCGCGATCGCCTCGTAGAGGTCGCGGGGCACGTCGAGAAGGCCCGCGAGGTAGATCACGATCGCGTCGCCGATCCCCCACAGGCCGAGCACCACGAGCGCCGGCTTCGCCCACGTCGGGTCGTAGAACCACAGCGGCGCCGAGATCGCCCGGGATCTGCTCGAGCACCTGGTTCACCGGCCCCGTGGTGGGGTTGAGCAGGTAGACGAACACGAGCGCGCTCCCGACCGTCGGTGCGAGCGACGGCATGAAGAAGACCGTCCGGTAGACGTTCACGCCCCGCTTCGGCCGGGTGAGCAGCATCGCCGTCCCCAGGGCGAAGACGATCCGCAGGGGCACCGCCACGGCGATGATCCAGAGCGTGTTCTTGACCGACTGCCAGTAGTACGGGTCGGCCTGCTCGCGGCCGTCGATCGTGCCGAGCCCGAACATGAAGCGGTAGTTGTCGAGCCCCACCCAGTGGGGCGGGTTCAGGAGGTCGTAGTGGGTGAACGAGTAGTAGAGGCTCAGCACCATCGGCCCCGCCGTGAAGAGCGCGAACCCGACGATCCACGGCGAGAGCAGGAGCGCGACGGTGCCGTACTTCGAGACGGCGACCCGGCGGCGCGCACGCCGGCGCTCGGCCGGCGTGCGCGTCCGGATGCCTACGCGAGGCGCCTGCTCGGTGACCGCTACGGCACCTCTCCCTGCTGGAGCTGGTTTGCGATGTCGCTGTCGAGCTTCGCGAGCGCGGCGTGGAGATCGGAGATCTTGCCCGCCTGCCACTGGCTCATGAACTTGTCGGCCAGATCGGCGTAGCCCGCTCCCTGCGACAGAAGGGGCGGCTGGAAGCTCGAGGTCGGGTTGTTCCAGACGTCGATGAACGTGTGGAACTGGGGCGGAAGCGTGAGGTTCGGCGAGGCCGCCGAGGCGGTCGTCGTCGGCACGTTCCCGGCGTCGTTCGCGATCGTCACGAGGTAGTTCGTGTCGGTCGCGAGGTACTTCACGAGGAGCCACGCCTCGTCGGGATGGGCGGCGCCCTTGGGGATGCCGACCACCGTGCCGCCGACGCGGCCCGAGCCGTACAGGTCGGGATGGTCGTCGGCGACCGGGAACGGCGCGGTGTCGTAGTTGAGCTTGGGGTTGCCCCGGGCGATGAACGCCGTCCGCCACTCGCCGTCGAACGTCATCGCGACCTTGCCGGTCTCGAAGGCGTTGTTGGCGTTGAACTCGGCGTTCGTGTAGGTGGCGAAGAACTTCTCGATGTTGTCGTAGCCGTACCAGTCGATCAGCTCCTTCTGCCACTCGAGCGCGGACGTCCAGCCGGGATCGGTGGAGAGCTGCGGATCGCCGTTGGAGTCGAACCACTGCGCCCCCCACGCGCGTCCGAGGTCGGACGGCCCGAGCTCCTCCCACTCGTTCAGCGGGACGAACCCGGCCACCTTGATCGAGCCGTCGGGGTTGCGGACGGTGAGCTTCTTCGCGTCGTCCATGAGCTCGGTCATCGTCTTGGGCGGCGACGTGATGCCCGCCTTCGCGAGCAGGTCCTTGTTGTAGTACAGGCCGTAGGCGTCGGTCAGCGACGGGAGCGCGCACTGCTTGCCGCCGAAGTTCGTGTAGCTGACGGCGGCCTTGGCGAAGCTCGAGATGTCGACGTTGTCGCGCTGCATGTACGGCGTCAGGTCCTGCCACAGGCCGCTCGTGCAGTACTGGGCGACGTAGTCGGGCCCGAAGGGCAGCGCGACGTCGGGCGGGTTCCCGCCCTTGATCGCGTTGATGAGGTTCGGATCGAAGGTGTCGTTCACCGTGTTCGGCTGCACGACCGGCTTCACGGTGATCCACGGGTACTGCTCGTGGAACCCGGCGAGCGCCTTTGCGAAGACCGGCGCCTCCTCGCCGCCGAACAGGTGCCAGAGCGTGATCGTCACCGGCGTGTGCGAGGTCGAGCCGCCGCCGGAGCTGGCCGCGCCTCCCCCGCCCCCTCCGCACGCTGCGACCGCGAGCGCCAGGGCGACGGCCCCGAGCCGGAGGCCCAGCCGTCTGATCCTTCCGGACTGGTTCGTCATACCACCCTCTCCTTCCTGACAGGTTGCTGCGCGCGGGTGAAGATCTCGCTGCGGGCGGCGTCGAGCGCGACCGACACCGCCCCGTGAAGCACCGCCTCGTCGCCGAGCTCGGTGATCGCAAGCCGCGGCCGAAACGGCGAGAGCGCCGCGAGCTCGCGGGCGACGGGCGCGAGCAGGAGGTCGCCGCCGCCGCGGGCGATCCCGCCTCCCAGGATCACGAGCTCCGGATCGAGCACGGGCACGACCGCCGCGATGGCAAGCGCGATCCGCGCAGACTCGACATCGACCGCGCGCAGGGCCGCCCGTTCGCCCCGGCGGGCCGCGGCGAAGACGGCCTTGGGAGTCCGCGCCCGCATCCCCGCCTCCCGGGCGGCGCGCATCACGGCGGCGCCCGATGCCGACTCCTCGAGGAGGCCGCGGCGGCGCACGGCGCGGTCGTGCGGGTCGCCGGGCCCGAGCGGCAGGTAGCCGATCTCGCCCGCGGCGCCCGCGGCGCCGCGGTGGAGCTCACCGCCGATCACGATTCCGAGCCCGACTCCGGTGCCGATCCAGAGGAAGCAGAAGTCGGCCACGCCGCGGCCGGCGCCGAGCGCGCGCTCTCCGAGCGCGGCCAGGTTGACGTCGTTCTCGAAGCTCGTGCGCGTCCCCAGCTCGGCCCGGATCGCCTCCACGAGCCCGGGCTTCCCCCACCCGGGCAGGTTCGGCGCGAGCGAGAGCTGGCCGCGCGACGGGTCGAGCACCCCCGGGTTGCCGACGGTCGCGTGCGTGACCTGCGACCAGCGCAGGCCCGCGTCGGCGGCGACGTCGTGGCCGATCCTGCCGATCTGGGCCACGAGCGTCGCGGCGCTCCTGGCGCGCGTGCGCTCGTCGCGCCGCGCGATGATCCGGCCCGTGATGTCGGCCAGCGCGACCCGCACCCACTGCCGGCCCACGTCGAGGCCGACGACCCACCCCGACTCGGGGTTGAGCTCATAGAGGACGGCGCCGGGGCCCTTGCGGCCGCTCTCGCGGCCCACCTCGCGCACGAGCCGCGAGTCGAGCAGGCCCGTGAGCGCCTGCGACACGGTGGGCTTCGAGAGACCGCTTCGGCGCGCGACCTCGGCACGCGACACCGAGCCCGTGGTACGGATCAGCTCGAGCACGGCGCGCTCGTTGATTGCGCGTAGCAGGCTCGGCGTTCCCGGTGAGAATGCGGGCTCGATACGAACGGCCTCCCGCTGCCGTATAGTAAGGAAACTTTCCTGACAGTAGGAGACGATATGCCCGCAGACGGACGGAAGTCAAGGGCCGCGATGTGAGCAAGCTCGCGATCTCAGGGGGCACCCCGGTGCGCGCAACGCCCTACCCGGACTGGCCGTCGCTCGACGAGTCCGACGTCGAGGCGGTGACCGCCGTCGTGCGCGGCGGGCAGGTCGGAGGGTATCCCGAGCCGGGGCCGCGGGCCGCGGAATTCGCCGCGGGCTTCGCCGCCTACCAGGGGGCGAGCCACGGCATCGTCATGGCCAACGGCACCATCACGATGGAGGTGGCGCTGAAGGCGCTCGACGTCGGCTGGGGCGACGAGGTGATCATCCCCGCCCTCACGTTCGCCGCCACGCCGTATGCGGCGATGGCCGCCGGTGCGCTCCCGGTCTTCGTCGACGTCGAGCCCGAGCGCTGGACGATCGACCCCGACCTGGTCGAGGCCGCCGTCACGCCGCGGACGCGGGCGATCATGCCCGTCCACCTGGGCCAGCAGATGGCCGACATGGACCGGATCATGGAGATCGCGCGGCGCCACGACCTCTTCGTCGTCGAGGACTGCGCCCACGCCCACGGCCAGCGCTGGCGCGACCAGGGCGCCGGCTGCATCGGCGACTTCGGCTCGTTCAGCCACCAGTCCACCAAGATCCTCACGGCCGGCGAGGGCGGCACGCTCACCACCCAGGACGAGCGGCTGGCCCGCCGGGCGCACTCGCTGATCGACTGCGGCCGGCCCAAGGACGCCGCGGAGCAGGAGTACACGTTCGGCGCCAACTACCGGCTCGGCGAGCTGGCCTGCGCCCTGCTCGTGAACGGCCTGCGCCGGTTCCCCGCGCAGCAGGAGCGGCGGGCGGCGCTCGGCGAGCACTTCGAGCGCCTCGCGGCTGACCTTCCCGGCGTCACGATCAAGCGCCGCGACCCGCGGATCACGCGCTGGAGCTTCTACCGCTACATCTTCGAGATCGACCCCGAGGCCTTCGCCGGCGCCACCAACGAGCAGGTCGCCGAGGCGCTCGAGGCCGAGGGCGTCCCGGCCGAGGTGCAGTACCCGCCGATGAGCCGCTACGACCTCTTCCAGCCGTCGCTCTCGCGACTGCCCGTCGCCGTCGAGTACGCCGACCGGCTCGACCCGGCGCGGATGAGCTTCCCGGTGGCCGAGGCCGCGGGCGAGCGCACCGCCGTCTACCTGAACGAGAGCATCTTCCGCTCCGACGAGGCGGGCATCGAGGACGCCGTCGAGGCGATCGCCAAGGTGCAGCGGCTGGCGGCGGACATCGCCGCAGCGGTGGGCTAGGGCCCTCCGGACAGCCGCGCGAAGTCCGCGCCGATGCGTTTCGCGAGGCCCGGCACCAGGAGCACGATCCCCAGGCCGACGAGGAGCCAGATTGCGACGACCTGCCAGAAGTGGTCGTACGGGTAGATCTGGCCGCTCACGTTGCGCCACAGCACATAGAGCAGGAACGCGATGCCGAGCACCGAGATCCCCATCTCCCACGGCTTCTCCTGGCGGTCGAAGGCGAACAGCTTGATCGCGCCGACGTTGGTCACGACGTACGCGACGATCAGGCTGAGGACGCCGATCGTTCCGGGGTAGAAGAAGGCGTTCACGACGTTCGTGCCGTTCAGCCGCATGCCGATGATGGCCGCGATCGCGATGGTCATGACGACGACGAGCGCGGCCGCCGGCGCGCCCGTGCGCTGCGAGGACGTGCCGAGGCGGCTCGGGCCGAAGCCGTCGCGGCCCATCGCATAGAGGATGCGCGAGGCGCCCGTGGCCGTGCCGAGCGAGCTCGCGAACGCGCTCACGGCGGCGCCGAGGTTGATCGCATCGCCCATCGAGGAGCCGATGTAGCTCGATCCCAGATCGCCGAGCGGCGACCCCGACCCGGCGAATGCAGCCACGCCCGCGGCGTCGGTGCCGAAGCCCCACGTCTGGGCGAGCATGCAGATGATGTAGAAGATGCCCGCCGCGAGGACGGCGTTTCGGATCGCGCGCGGGATCTCGCGCTTCGGGTTGGAGGTTTCCTCGCCCAGCGCGGCCGCGCCCTCGAAGCCGGCGAACGACAGGAACGCGAGCACGGCGCCCAGCCCGAACGCGCCCCTCCCGACGCCCTGCCGGCAGCGAGAAGACGTCGCTCGAGATGTCACCGTGGCCGGGCGCCGTGCCGCCGATCAGCTTGGCGAAGATGACGACCATCAGCACGATGATGAGCGTGACCGAGATCGCCTCCATCGAGAGCAGCGCGCGTGTCGTGACCTTGATGTCGCCGTAGGCGAGCAGGCCGATCAGGATCGCGGCGCCGATCGCGATCACGATCCACTCCGAACCGTCCCAGATGCCCGTGCCGTCCAGGAACGCGCCGAAGAAGAGGCCGACCTCCGACGCCGACGCCGCCGTGAACGCCAGGTAGGTGCCGAGCAGCGCCCAGCCCGCGAAGAACCCGGCCTGCGGGCCGAGCGTCGCGCCGCTGAAGGCGTAGACCGACCCGGCGTGGGCGTAGTGGGCCGAGAGGCGCACGAACCCGTACGAGACGAGGAAGACGCCGATCGTCGCCACGATGAAGAGGAGCGGCACCGCGCGGCCGACGTTCGCCGCCACGCCGACGCCGTTCAGCGCCATCGCCGCGGTCGGCGCCATGATGCCGATCGAGAGCGCGATCGTCTCCCAGAAGCGGAGCTCGCGGCGAAGTCCCGGTGTCCCGCGGCGCGCTCACGACCGACCTTCCACGACCGTCTCGGGCAGGAACATCCCCACCACCCAGTTCGGGACGTCGACAACCTCGTGGATGCGCAGGTCGCAGGCGACCGAGCAGAGCGCGTAGGCCTCCTCGCGGTCGAGCCCGTACCGCGAGCCCAGATGGCCGATCATCGCCCGCGTCGCGTCACGGGCGGCCTCCATCAGGTCGGGCCCGACGCCGGTGGTGACGTGGTGCGAGCCGGCCTCGGTGCGGGCCAGGTCGCCCGCCGCGACGTGGTACTGCGGCGCGGCGATCGTCATGTCCTTACGCACCGTCAGCCGCACGACGATGTCCATGGGCGCCTCGACCGCCGTGCCGCACACCTCGCCGTCGCCCATCGCGGCGTGGGTGTCGCCGACCGAGAAGAGGGCGCCCTCGACCCCGACGGGCAGGAAGAGGGTCGTCCCGACGCGCAGATGCTTCACGTCCATGTTCCCGCCCCAGGCCGACGGCGGGACGACGGAGTGCTCGCCGGGCTCGGGAAGCGCGACTCCGATCGTGCCGGGGAACGGCTCGAACGGCAGGGTGACACCCTCGGCGAACGCGACCCGGCGCGCGTCCTCCTCGACCTTCGAGATCCGAAGCCACGGGTCGGGGAACTCGTCGGCCAGGAGGCCGAACCCGGGGATGATCGCCGTCCAGCCCCAGTCCCGCGGGCGCAGCTCGAGGATCTCGACGGCCAGCGTGTCGCCGGGCCGGGCGCCCCTCACGAAGACGGGCCCGGACACGGGGTTCACGTGCGAGAAGTCGAGCGCCGCGACCGCGTCGGTGCCGGACTCCGCCGTGATCTGCTCGTCGGACGCGTCGCGGACGTGCAGCTCGACGTCGTCGCCGGAGTCGACCTCGACCTCCGGGGCGATCGAGTTGTCCCACACGTAGTTGAACGCGTCCGCGCGCACGTCGTGAAGCGTCTGGCCTGCCATGGCGAACCCCCTATTCGTCCTCGAGCTCTGCGGCCCCCTCCTGCCGTAGCTCATATTCCAGCACGAACTGGTCGAGTGCGACTGTGACCTCGCCGCCGAGCGTGTTGTCGCGCGCCAGCCGCCGGATCCGATCGACGATGGCCTCGGGCGCGATGTACGGCCGCAGGGCCTCCGGATCGAGGCGCAGGCTGCCGTGCGGGCCGCGCGCCGGGCCGCCGTCGGCGCGGACGCGGACGACGAAGGCGGAGACGATCCGCGCCAGGGTGTCGTCACGCTGGATCGCCGACGCAACCCAGCGCGGACAGCCGTCCGCGTCCCACGCCCGCCACGCCGCCAGCAGGGCGGGCAGGTCCGGCGACACCGCCAGGCGGCCCGACTCCGCGTACTGTCGCAGGCGGCCGAGGACGGCCTGCTCCAGCTGCTCGAGCTCGACGGCCGTGACGAGCCGCCTCTCCTCCGGCTCGAGGGGATCGGCGCCGTGGCGGCCGTGCTCCTGTCCCAGCGCCACGGTCACAGCGGCCGCCGTCGCGATGCCGCCCGAGACGCCGCCGCGGTAGATCAGCTCACGGCGGGCCGCCGGCGGGATCTGGCGCAGCAGCGCCACTGCGAGGGCGACGGCGCCCGGGCGGTCGGGCAGGTCGTCGCCGGCCGCGAGCAGGCCGCCGACCGCGTTCGCGGCCCGCTCCGCGTCGAGCGTCGTGACGGCGTCGCGCAGCCGCTCCAGGAAGCCGGTCACGCGCGGCGCACCGGAGGAGTCGCGCTCCGACGCCAGCCGCAGGAGCAGCGCCGCGAACGCCGCCCGGTCGTCGAGGTGGGACATGTGCGCGTCCATCTCGGCGTTCGACACCGTCGTCTCGGGCACGACGAACTGGAAGTAGGCGTCGAACAGCTCGGGGCTCGCGACGTGCAGCTCCTGGCGGGTGTGCCCGCTCATGTCGCGGCTCACCACCGCTCCCGGGAAGTCGGGGACGGCCGGGAAGAGCCGCAGGATGAGCGTCTGGGCGGCCTCGCGGAGCCGCTCGGGGAGCGCGGCCGACCAGGCATCGTGGAAGTCGCGGCCGGCGGCGGCGGCCCCCGCCACGGCGACCGCCCGCGGCTCGCCGGCGAACATGTTCGGGTGGCGCCGGATGGTGTCGTAGAGGTCGGGCAGGAACACCCGCACCGCCTCGATCGCGATGAAGTCGACCGGATTCAGCTCCCGGCACACCGGCGGGTACGTGAGACGGAGCACGTTCATCAGCCGGACGATGTCTCGGGGCGTCTCGATCAGGGTCTCGATACCGGGCGAGAAGATCTGATCCCAGTGCTCGTCGGTGACCGCCGACGAGTGCGGATTCGCGGCCATGAGCGCCCTGAGGTCGTCGAACAGCATCTGCGACAGCCCCTCCGGCAGCGGGAGGTCGAACGGCACCTGCACGACGCGCTCGAGGTCGGACTCGGCGAGCGCGGTGCGCTCGAGCACGACCAGGTGGACCACGTTCGGGAGATCGGTCACGGCCGACACCAGCCGCCCGATCTCGGCCACCCGCTCGGGAGCGACCCGGTCGAGATCGTCGATCACGACGACGTGCCGCGTGCGCTCGCGCCGCAGCACCTCGGCAGCTGCGGCGCGCGTCGCCGCCGGGTCGCCGCCCGGATCGACGCCCGGTGCGAGCACGGGCACGAGCGCCGAGAGATACCGGCGGGCGATGTCGTCGCCGGGCGCATACCGCCACGGGTTGAACTCCGAGACCACGGTGTGCGGGACGTCCTCCAGGTGCCGGCGGACGAAGTTCGCCACGGACGTCCGCCCGGCGCCGCGCGGCCCGTGGAGGCCGAGCACGAGGCCGTCGACCGGCACCATCGAGGCGATCGCGTTTGCGATCAGCCGGGAGAAGCGAACGTATCCAAGCCGGTCGTCGGCGGGATCCTCGAGCGGCAGATCGGGTGACAGCGGCGCGGTGCCCGAGGTCGGCATGGGCGCGATTCTAGTAACGTGGGGGGAGCAGGCTCCCCCCACGAGCCCCCCACAATGCGTGGCCCGTCGTACGTGCGAGGCCCGGAGCGCGGCTCCGCGCCTCAGCCGTTCGAAGCGGGGCCGGACTGAAACATTGGCATCAGGCACCGGTGTTTCAGCCGGTGGTCGGCCGCGTCAGCCTGCGAAGAAGCGCGGGAGGTGGGCGCGGTGCGCGTCGAGGAGCGCGTCGAGCATCGGGGCGGCGGTCTCGTACCCGCCCGTCAGCGGATTTGCCACGAGCGCGCGCAGGGCATCGCCGCGGTCTCCGCTCAGCGCGGCGGCGACCGTCAGGCGCTCGTACGCCTTCACCTGCTCGACCAGGCCGAGCATCTCGGGAGGAAGGGGGCGCTGCGGCAACGGCTCGGCGCCGGAGTGCGTGATCCGGCACGGCACCTCGACCACGGCGCCCGCGTCGAGGTTGGGGATGGCGCCCGCGTTTCGGACGTTCACGATCTGGACGTCGCCGCGGTTCAGCTGAAGCGACTCCACGAGCATCGCCGCCGCCTCGGAGTACCAGGCCCCGCCGCGCTCCTCGAGGAGCTTCGGCTTCTCGCTGAGCTCGGGGTCGCGGTACATCTCGAGGAGCTCGCGCTCGATCTCGATCACCCGCTCGGCCCGGGTGCCCTCGGTTTCGTGCTCGGCCACCGTCTCGCGGGGGAAGTAGAAGTAGCGCAGGTAGTACGACGGGATCGCCCGCAGGAGCCGGACGACGTCGCCCGGCATGCCGACCTCCTCGCCGAGCTGGTCGGCGTAGACGTCGATAAGGCCCGGCAGGCGGTCCTCGCCGTCGACCGTCACCGCCCGCTCCCAGGACAGGTGGTTCAGGCCGACGTGCTCGAGCGCGACCCGCTCCGGCTCGACGCCGAGCCGGTCGGCGAAGGTGCGCTGGAAACCGATCGGGATGTTGCAGAGGCCGATCGCGCGGTGCCCGTGGTCGACGAGCGCCTGGGTCACGAGTCCGGCGGGGTTCGTGAAGTCGAGGAGCCACGCGCCCTCGGCGCCCAGGCGGGCCGTGTCGGCGGCGATGTCGAGCACGATCGGCACCGTGCGGAGCGCCTTCGCGAATCCCCCTGCGCCCGTCGTCTCCTGGCCGAGGCAGCCGAACCGGGGCGGGATCGTCTCGTCGAGCAGCCGGGCGGCGAGCCCGCCGATCCGGAGCTGCACCAGTACGAACCCCGCTCCCTCGATCGCCGCCTCGCGATCGCCGGTCAGCTCGAGCCGGCCGCCGAAGCCGCGCGCGTCCATGATCCGGCGCGCCAAGCCGCCGACGATGTCGAGCCGCTCGGCGTCGATGTCGTGCAGCCACAGCTCGGTCAGGCCGAGCCGCTCCGCGCGCGCGGCGAACCCCTCGATCAGCTCCGGGGTGTAGGTGCTGCCTGCTCCGATGACGGCGATCTTCAATTCCACCGCCCGGCATTGTAATCTCCCCAGAGATGGAATCGTTAGGAAAGTTTCCTGATAGATTCATCGCCGAGATCGCCGGCCAGCCCGACGCGATCCGGCGAGCGCGGCAGGCGGCGCTCGACCAGGCCGACGCGCTCGCCTCCGTCCGCGCCCGCGGCCATATCGTCTTCACCGGCATGGGGAGCTCGTACGACGCCTGCTATCCGGCCGTGACCGTTCTCGGGTCGGCCGGCGTCGCCGCCACGATGCTCGACGCTGCCGAGCTCCTCCACTTCCGGCTCCCCGCCGTCGCCGCCGACACGCTGGTGGTGTGCGTGAGCCAGTCGGGCCGAAGCGCCGAGACGGTCCGGGTCGCCGAGGCGCTCGCCGAGCGCGACCCGCGCCCCACCGTCGTCGCGGTCACGAACGGCACGGACAACCCGCTCGCCGCCCTCGCGCACGTCCACCTCGACACGCGGGCCGGCGAGGAGCACGGCCCGTCGACGATGACGTTCGCCGCCACGCTCGTCCTGATGGACGCGGTCGCCCGTGCGCTCGGCGCCGTGTCGCACGACGGCGCCGGGGCCGCGGCCGACGACGCCGAGCGGCTGCTGGAGGGGGCCGACGAGACCGCCGAGGCGCTGGCCGACTGGCTGGACGACCGCCCCGTGCTGACGCTCCTGGCGCGCGGCGGCGCGCGGGCGGCTGCCGAGATGGGCGCGCTCACGCTGAAGGAGGCCGCCCGCTTCCCGGCCGAGTCGCTCCAGGCGGCGCAGTTCCGGCACGGGCCGCTCGAGCTGGCCGGGCCGGACATGGCGGCGATGGTGTTCTCGACCTCGGCAGCCACCCGCTCACTCGACCTGGGCATGGCGGACGAGCTCCGCCGTGCGGGCGCTCGGGTGCTGGTGGTCGGGCCGGACGACGCGATGCTCCCGGGCGCCCCGGCGATCGTGCTCGGCTCGCTCAGCGACTGCCTGGCGCCCGCCGTGGCCGTGATCCCGACCCAGCTCCTGGCCTGGAGCCTCGCCCGCCGCCGCGGCCTCGATCCCGGCGGATACTCGCTCGCCTCGAAGGTGACCGAGCGTGAGTAGCCGGGGCCCGCGCGCAGCGGTGCTCGCCGTGGACGGCGGCGGCTCGAAGACGGACGTCGCGCTCGTCACGGCCAGGGGCGACGTGCTGGGCACCGCCCGCGGCCCGACCTGCTCGCACGAGCTCGTCGGCCTCGGAGGCGTCGTCGGCGCGATGCGGCCGACCGTCGAGGCCGCCCTGCGCGAGGCCGGCATCTCCGCGGACAACGGCCCGGTCGCAGACGTGGGCGCCTTCGCGCTGTCGGGCGCCGACCTGCCCTCCGATGACCGCCGGCTCGCACGCGTCCTGCGCGGCGCCGGCTGGACGCAATCGGAGCTGGTCGCAAACGACACCTTCGCCGTCCTTCGCGCGGGCACCGACCGCGGCTGGGGCGTCGGCCTCGTGTGCGGCTCCGGCATCAACTGCACGGGCGTCGCCCCGGGCGGCCGCACGGTCCGGTTCCCGGCGGTGGGCGAGTTCCCCGGCGCAGCCGACGGCGGCGGCTGGATCGGCGAGATGGGGCTGGGAGCGGCGGTGCGCGGTCGCGACGGCCGCGGCGAGCACACCCTCCTCGAGCAGACCGTGCCCGCCCACTTCGGCGTGCGCCGCCCGTGGTCGGTGCTCGAGGGGATCCGCGAGGGGGTCATCGCCCGCGAGCGAGTCGTGCTCGAGCTGCCGCCGCTGGTGTTCGACGCCGCCGCCCGGGGTGACCGGGTGGCGCGCGGCATCGTCGACGCGCTCGCGGACGAGGTCGTGACCATGGTGGTCGCCTCGCTCCGCCGCCTGCGCCTGCTGCGGGCCGAGGTCGACGTGACGCTCGGCGGCGGCGTGTTCCGTGCCGAGGACCCGGCGTTCGTCGACCGCATCCGAGCCGGCGTCGCGGCCGTGGCGCCACAGGCCCGCGTAGCGGTCCTGGACGGGCCGCCCGTGGTCGGCGCCGCGCTGCTCGGTCTCGACCACGCCGGCGCGCGCGACGGCGCGGCGGCACGGGTGCGCGAACAGTTGACCGCGGCTCGGATGCAAAACTAAGCTCGGGAGGAGGCCATGGCCAGGATCGTGATCGAGGGCGTGACGAAGGTGTTCCGCGGCGGCGTGGTCGCGGTCAACGACGTCACCATCGAGGTCGGCGACGGTGAGTTCCTGGTGCTCGTCGGGCCGTCCGGCTGCGGCAAGACGACGCTGCTTCGGATCGTGGCCGGGCTCGAGGAGGTCACCGACGGCGAGGTCATGATCGGCGACGCCCTCGTCACCGACATGCCACCCCGCGACCGGGACGTCGCGATGGTGTTCCAGAACTACGCGCTCTATCCGCACATGACCGTCGCCGAGAACCTCTCGATCGGGCTGCGCCTGCGACGCCGGCCCAAGGCGGAGGTGCGCGACCGCGTCGCCGAGGTGGCGCACATCCTGGGGCTCGACCAGCTGCTCGAGCGCAAGCCGGCGGAGCTTTCGGGCGGCCAGCGCCAGCGCGTCGCGATGGGCCGGGCGATGGTCCGCGAGCCGCAGGCCTACCTGATGGACGAGCCGCTCTCGAACCTCGATGCCAAGCTCCGCGTGCAGATGCGGGCGGAGCTGGCGCGGATCCGCGACCGGATGAAGACCACGACCCTGTACGTGACCCACGACCAGGTCGAGGCGATGACGCTCGGCGACCGCGTGGCGGTGATGCGCGAGGGGGTCGTGCAGCAGCTCGACACGCCCCAGAACCTCTACCGGCACCCCGCCAACCTCTTCGTGGCGGCCTTCATCGGCTCCCCCTCCATGAACCTCCTCGAGGCCCGCATCGATCAGGGGAACGTGTGCTTCGCCGACCAGCGGATCGCGCTCCCCGGCGACGCCGGCCTGCGCGCGTACGACGGCCGCACCGTCGTCCTGGGCATCCGGCCGGGCGACTTCGAGGACGCGGCCGTGTGGCGCGACGACTCCCGTCCGGCGTTCGACGTGGACGTGGACGTGAGCGAGGAGCTGGGCGACCAGGTGAACGTCATCTTCCGGCTCGACGCGCCGCCGGCCGAGAGCGACGCGGTCCGTGCCGCGAGCACTCTCGAGGAGGGCGGCGCCGACGTCCTCGTCCCGCTCGCCGCCGCCGAGGGCCGGTCGGTGTGCACCGCCTGCATCGACCCGCGCACGTCCGCCCGGGCGGGCGGCACGGTGCGCCTGTCGGTCGACCCGGCCCGGTTTCACTTCTTCGACACCGAGACGGGCCTCGCGATCGGAGCCGCCGGCCAGACCGTGCCGGCGCCGGCCTGATGTCCAAGCACCACCACCGTCACAAGCACCACTCCTTCCGGGTGAGCTGGGACGGCAACGTGATCGCCGGGGTCGACCGTGTGAGCCCCCTCACGCGCCTGGTCGAGGTGATCACCATCCGCAACTGGAGCTCGCCGGGCGGCGGCGAGCACACGGCCCCCGGGCGCGTGACGTCCACGCCTGTCACGCTCGAGCGGCCGGCCGGCCCCGACAGCGCCTTCGAGGACTGGGCGGCCTCGGCGTCGTCGATCGGAGCCCGGAAGGACGTGACCGTCGAGATCCTGGACCGGGAGGGCGAGACGGTGCTCACCTACCGCCTTCACCGCTGCTGGGTGTCCGAGTACCAGGCGTCGCTCCTCGAGCCGGGCGAGCGGGCGATCGCGATCGAGCGCCTGCGACTCGAGAACGATGGCTGGGAACGACTCTAGACTCTAGACTGCGCCGGGATGCGAATTGGGATCCTCACGGGCGGTGGCGACTGCCCCGGGCTGAACGCGGTCATCCGAGCGGTGGCGCGGCGGGCCTTCGACCGCGGCGACGAGGTCGTCGGCGTCCTGCACGGCTGGCGCGGCTTGGTCGAAGGCCAGTTCCGGACCCTCGGCCCGATGGACGTCACGGGGCTCCTGCCCCGCGGCGGCACGATCCTGAAGACGTCGCGCACGAACCCGTTCAAGGTCGAGGGCGGCGTCGAGCGCGTGCTCGAGCACCTGCGCGGGCTGGACGCCCTGGTTGCCATCGGCGGCGAGGACACGCTGGGCGTCGCGGCGCGCCTCCACAGCGAGCATCAGTCGCACGTCGTCGGCGTCCCGAAGACGATCGACAACGACCTCTCCGGCACCGACTACACGTTCGGGTTCGACACGGCGCTCTCGATCGCGACCGAGGCCATCGACCGCCTGCACTCCACGGCCGAATCCCACGACCGCGTGATGGTCTGCGAGGTCATGGGCCGCCACGCCGGCTGGATCGCCGTCATGTCGGGCATGGCGGGCGGCGCCGACGTCATCCTGACGCCCGAGCGGCCGGTGACCGTCGAGCGCTGTTGCGAGCTGATCCGGAAGCGGCACGCGAAGGGGAAGGACTTCTCGATCGTCGTCGTCAGCGAGGGCTGGGAGCTCCGCACCGAGGACGGCGAGGCGCAGCTCGTCGACAGCGGCACAACCGACCAGTTCGGGCACGTGCACCTGGGCGGCGTCGGAGAATCCCTGGGCCGCGAGATCGAGTCGCGGACCGGGTTTGAGACCCGCGTGACGACGCTCGGCCACACCCAGCGCGGCGGGTCGCCGACCGCCCACGATCGCGTCCTCGCGACCCGCTACGGCCTCAAGGCCGCCGACATGGTGTATGCCGGGTCGTGGGGCCAGATGGCGGCGCTGCACGGCGACAAGATCGTGGCCGTCCCGATCGCCGACGCCGTGGCCGAGCTCAAGACCGTGCCCGACGAGCTCTACGAGCAGGCCAGCGCCTTCTTCGGGTAGTTTTCGGCCGGCCATGGGGCGGGTGACGACGACCGACATCGACGCGCTCTGGGGGCCCGCGACCCCGCAGTTCGCCTACCAGATCGCCGAGCGCCTCGAGACGCTGATCGCCGACCTGCCTCCCGGCGATCCCGTGCGCCGGCACGGCGAGCTCCGGCTCGCCGAGCTCGACCGGCTCGGGCACGACACGAGCAAGGGGAACGAGACCGGGCACTAGATGATTGATCGATGACTCCCGCGAGCCTGGACGCCCGAAGCTTTGGAACGGCGAATCGTGGCGGCGCTGCGGCTGCGAACCTTCGCATCGCGGTGTCCTCGGTCGGGTCAATATGACCCGATATTGACCCTCCCTGCGTCCTTGCGCTGCTCGGTTCTCGCCGCCCAGGACATCACGGAGTTATCGATCAATCACCTAGCCCAGCGTCCAGAAGTCACCGAAGGCCGGGGACGAACGACCGCACCACATCGCGGGCGACGTAGCCGGCGATCGACGGGTTCTCCCTCAGCCTCCGCACCGAGTACGCGTACCACGCGTTGCCGAACGGCACGTAGACGCGCACGCGGTGGCCGGCACCCACGAGCCGGTGGCGGACGTCCTCGGTGACGCCGAGGAGCATCTGGAACTCATACGCCTCCCGCGAGACGAGGCGGCGGTCGAGCAGCGCGAGCACCTCCTCGATCAGCGTGCGGTCGTGCGTCGCGATGGCGACATAGCTTCCTGCGGACAGAAGGCCGTCGAGGATGCGCACGAAGTTCCCGTTGATCGCCGCCGGGTCCTTGTAGGCGATCTCCGCGGGCTCGACGTAGATCCCCTTCACGACCCGGACGCTCGGCGCGAGGTCGGCGAGCGCATGGACGTCGTCCATCGTGCGCCGCAGGTACGCCTGGAGCACGACGCCGATCCGGTCGTGGCCCGCCTCTCGCAGCCCGCGGTAGACGTGCAGTGTGCGGTCGGTGAGGCCGGAGTGCTCCATGTCGATCCGGACGAAGATCCGATGGCGCTCGGCGCACTCCAGCACCCGGGCGAGCGTGCGGTCGGCCAGCGCGGGGTCGATCTCGACGCCGAGCGCCGACAGCTTGACCGACACGTTGGCGTCGAGCCGCTCGGCCGCGATCGCGTCGAGCACGCGCTCGTACTCGGTCGCCGTCGCCTCGGCCTCCTCCGGCGCCCGGATGGACTCGCCCAGAACGTCGATGGTCGCCATGACGCCCCGGTCGTTCATGCGCCGGACGGCGGCGACGGCCTCCTCCAGCGTCTCGCCCGCCATGTACCGGTCGGCGAAGTGCCGGACGACCGGGCGCGGCACCAGCGGGAGCGTGGCCACGAGCACGCGGTCGAAGGGGCCGATCACTCGAGCTCCGCCGCGTAGCCCGCGAGGACGTCCCCCACCAGCGCGTCGACGGCGCCACCGGCCGCCGTGAGCGCACTCGCCAGGTTCGCGGGGTCTCCGGTGCGGGCGACCGCCGCCATCGCCCGCCAGGCTGCGGCGGCAGGCTCCGCCTTGTCGGGTGGAAGCCGCTGGGTGAGCGCAGCGAACATGTCCAGTGCCGTCGAGAGCTCGGCAGCGCACGCTGCGATCCGGTCGAGGTAGGCGGGCGTCGCCACGCGCGGCCCGGCCGCCTCGGCCGCGAGCGCCGAAACCGCCCGCTGCACGGCGTCGGCCGCATCCCGCTCGGCCGGCAGGCCGGCCGCTCCGAGCTCCGCCACGGCGGTCGTGAACGCACCCTCGAGCTCCTCCGCCCCCACCGCGCCGGAGACCTCGTCGGCGCGCTCCGCCAGTGCCAGCATCGTCACGGTGTCCCGGACGAGCACCCGGTCGGTGACGGCGTTTCCCTCGGCGTCGACCGCCAGGTAGCGGACATCCTCGCCGCTGCCGAACGCAGCCAGGTAGACGCGCGCCCCGGCGTGCGGCTCGGCAGGGAGCACCGCGTCGGGACGGGCCTCGGCCGGGTGAAGGCGGGCCGCGGCGTCGAGCGCGCGCTCGAGCTCGACTTCGAGGCTCATGCGGCGGGCGTCCCTGCCGGCGCCACTGCGAGGCGCATCTCGACCGCGACGAGCACGACCGCCACGACCATCGCCAGGGAGAGGGCGGGCACCAGCAGCGCCGCCGAGCTCAGGGCGGCCGCGATGCCGGCGAGGATGATGGCAAGCTCGTTCTTCGAGACCGACTCCACATCGTCGGGCCGGCACCGCAGATGGGCGAGAAGCCCGATCGCGTAGCCGGCGACGAGCGGGAGCAGCCGCGGCTCCGCGGCCGAGCCGGCCATCGCCGCCGCCAGCGCGACGAGGCACCACGCGATCGCGTACCGGCGCCCGTTCCGCAGGCCCAGCCGCACGATCGACGTCACCTTCGGCGGAGTCGCGGCACGGTCCGCGTCGCGATCGAGGTAGTGGTGCACCATCAGCATCCCGACAGCGTAGGCAGCTACGGCAACCGCCGTTGCGAGCACCGTCGCGTCGACGGCCCGGCCTCCCTGGAGGACGTGGGCGCCGATCACGCAGTCGGCGAGGCAGATGAAGGCGACCGCCTCGCCGGCGAACGGGCGGTAGGCGGCACGCACCGGCGGAACCGTGTAGAAGATCGCGCCCGCGACGCCCACGAGCCCGAACGGCAGGACGATCAGGCCGCGGGCGGCGACCAGGGCCAGCCCGAGCACCGTCGTGGCGACCAGGGCCACCGCGAACGTCGCGAGGAGCGCCCGCTCGCCCAGGAGCCCGGCGGCGATGACCTTGCTGCCGCCCGAGATGACGCGCGGCGACGGATGCCGGTCGGTGCCCGAGCGCCAGTCGGCGACCTCGTTCACGCAGTGCGCGAGCAGGCCCTGGATGAGCGCGCCGAGGACGACGGCGCCGATGTAGTACCAGACCTCAAGCGAGCGCCCGTGCGCGGCGAGCGCAGTGCCGACCGTGAGAGCGGAGAAGCTCCAGAGCAGCACCGGGATCACCCGCACCTCGAGCCACAGGCCGCGAAGCGTCGCCACCATGCCGCGATGACGATACCAGCGGCCCGGGAGTCCGTCCGAGGGCGTTCCTACCATGACCGCGCATGAGCCCGGCCAACGTCCTCGAGGAGAGGCCCGACCTGGTCGCGCAGGTGGAGGCGTGGAGGCTTCACGTGCTGCTGAAGGCGGGCTATCCCTTGCGCGTGGCGGAGCGCATCGCAAAGAGCGGGGCCGACCTGCACCAGGCGGTCGAGATGCTCGAACGCGGCTGCACCCCCCACGTCGCTGCCCGGATCCTGACCTAGCCCCTCTCTAGACTTCGGAGATGAGCGCAAGGCCCGAGCCCGTGACCTACGGCGACCGCGCCGTGTTCACGGTGTCGGACTTCAACCAGGGGGTGGCCGGCTGGCTGGCCCGCCTGGGGAACGTCTGGGTCGAGGGCGAGCTCTCGGAGCTCACGCCGCGGGCGCGGATGGTCTTCTTCTGCCTGAAGGACGAGCGGGACGGATCCGTGCTCCAGGGCTGGATGGACCGCGACCGGTTCGAGCGGATCGAGCCCGCGCCGGCGACGGGCGACCGGCTGCACGCGTACGGACGCGGCGAGCTCTGGCGCAAGCGCGGCGAGTTCCGGTTCCGGGCGTTCACGCTCGAGCAGTTCGGCCTCGGCCAGCTCCTGAAGCGGATCGAGGAGCTCAGGGTCAAGCTGGGAGCCGAGGGGCTCTTCGCCGAGGAGCGAAAGCAGCCCCTGCCGCTGCTCCCCCGGGTCGTCGGCCTCGTGTGCGGAACCGACGCCGCGGCCAAGCGCGATGTGATCGAGACGGCCGAGCGGCGCTACCCACCGGTGCGGTTCCGGATCGTCGAGGCGACCGTGCAGGGGCGGGCGGCGCCGGCCTCGATCGCCGCCGCCCTCGCGAGCCTCGATGCCGACGGGGAGGTCGACGTGATCGTGCTGGCCCGGGGCGGCGGCAGCCCCGAGGATCTGCTCCCGTTCTCCGACGAGGTCGTGTGCCGGGCCGTCGCCGGGTGTGCGACGCCGGTCGTCTCGGCCATCGGCCACGAGCAGGACAACCCGCTGGTCGACCTGGTGGCCGATGCTCGGGCCGGGACGCCCAGCCTGGCGGCGCGCATGGTGGTGCCAGACCACGCGGCCCTCCTGGCGTCGCTCGACGCGCTCCTGGAGCGCGGGGCGCGCGCGCTCGAGGGCGGGGCCGCGCAGGCCCGCCGCACGCTCGAGCTCCTGGTGTCGCGACCGGCCTTCGCCCGGCCCCAGGCCTGGATCGACGTCCGCCGAGCGGCCCTCGCGGCGAGCGGCGACCGGCTGGCCCGGGGCCCGGCGCTCCGGCTCGAGCGCGAGTCGGCCCGGATCGCAGCCGCGCACGGCCGGCTGCGCGTGCTCGGGCCGGCCGCCACGCTCGAGCGCGGCTACGCGATCGTCCACGACGAGGCGGGCGCCGTCCTGCGCGACTCTGGCGCCGTCTCGGTCGACGACCGGGTCGGCGTGCGGCTCGCCCACGGGCGGCTCGTCGCACGCGTCGAGGAGACGGCCGAGTGACGGCGCACGAGCCCACCTTCGAGGAGGCCCGCGACGAGCTCGAGGAGATCGTGCGCAAGCTCGAGGACGGCCGCACGTCGCTCGACGAGGCCATCACGCTCTGGGAGCGCGGCGAGGCGCTGCACGCCCTCTGCCGCGCGAAGCTTGACGCCGCCGAGGGGCGGGTGGCCGAGCTGCTCGAGCGGCTGGGGCGCGCGCCGGACGACGGCGCCAAGCCGGGCTGACGGTTACTCCGAGCTGCCGGCCTCGATATCTCCGGCCGCCTTCTCGGCAGGCAGGACGTAGACGAACGCGTACGCGGCGGCGGCGCCACCGGCGAACTCGGCCAGCAGGTAGACCCAGATGTTGCTCCAGTCCAGGAGGCCGGTGACCATCGCGCCCACGGCGATGGCGGGGTTGAAAACACCGCCGGAGATGCCGCCGACGGCGAATGCGCCCGCGACCACGGTGAACCCGATCGCAAGCCCGTAGAAGGAGTTCCCGTGGGTCCCTCGCGCGGTCGCCACGTTCAGCACCACCCACCCGAGCGCGAAGGTGAACAGGAACTCGGCGGCCAGCATCTTTCCCGAGCTGGCGACGTGTGCCGCCGTCTCCTCACCGCCGACCGCGCGAACGGTGAGGCCGGCGGCGACGGCGGCGATGACCTGCGTGACCATGTACGCGACGTACTCCGTCGAGGTCATCCTTCCCGGACGAAGACCGCGGTGCTCACGGCGGGGTTGAAGTGACCGCCGGACACGTGACCGCCGGCAAAGACCATCACCATGAGCACCGACCCGATCGCAAGCGGCGCCAGCGGACCGGCACCCGCCTGGTTGGTCGCCATGCCGACGGTGAAGACGAACATGAACATTCCGATGAACTCCACGACGAGCTTGCGGTCAAGCGGGTAGGTCATGGGTGTTCCTTTCTTGGTCGACCTCCACAGACTGCAGTGAGCTTCGACTCGCGTGGGCTCCGACCTGCCGCAGCGGCTCGAACAGCATCCGGGAAGGGGACGCACGGTCGGGGGCGAAGATGGTTCGTTCTGGAAGCGAACCGATCGGAATCCCGGGTGCATGCCCGTGCGGTGGCGATTGCCGCCGCCGTCGTGGTCGCGCTGGTGACCGCCTCCCCCGCCCAGGCGGGGCGCTACGTCGTGCGCTGGGGCGACACGCTGACGTGGATCGCGCAGTCCCATCACGTCGGCCTCAACCGGCTCGCGCGCATGAACCACCGAAACCCGTACGCCGTGCTGGTCGCGGGGACGGTGCTGCACGTTCCCGGCCGCACCCACTCCGGCCCTGCGCGGGCCACCTACACGGTGCAGTGGGGCGACACCCTGTCGGCGATCGCGGCCCGGTACCACATCGGCCTGCGAAGCCTGGCGCGGGCGAACGACCTGCGGCCGCGCGGCCTCCTGATCTCGGGCACGACGCTTCGCGTCCCGGGGCACGCCCGGGCCCACGCCCATCCCCCGCGCCACCACCGCCGTACGCACGTCCACAGGCGCACGGGGGCGGGCTGGAGGGGGCGCTACCGCGTCCACCGCGGCGACACGCTGACCGCCATCGGCCGCCGGTTCGGCATCAGCCTGTACCGCCTGGCCCGCGCGAACGGCCTCCACGTGCACGCCCTGCTCATCACCGGGACGCGGCTGCGCGTCCCGGCGCACGCGACGCGCGCCCGCACCACGGCCCCGGCCGCCACCGTGCCGGCACCGTGGTCGGTCGGCTGGTCGATCGACCACTGGAGCGCCCACTACGGCGTCGACGCGCACCTCGTCCGGGCCATCGCATGGCAGGAGTCCGGGTGGAACCCCTACGCCGTCTCGGCCGCCGGTGCGTGGGGCGTCATGCAGGTCACGCCCGCGACGTGGTCATTCGTCGAGAACAGCGTGGTCGGAGCGCCGGTCGCCCACACGCCCGACGGCGGCATCCGCGTCGGCGTGGCGTTCCTGCGCTATCTGCTCGGCTCGTTCAACGGCAGCGTGGAGCTGTCGGTCGCCGCCTACTACCAGGGCGAGGGCGCCACGCGCATGTTCGGCATCCTGCCGGTCAGCAAGCCGTACGTCGCCAACGTGCTGGCGCTCCGCATGCGCCTCTAGGAGCCCGAACCCCATGGGGCCAGGCCCCGTGGGGGGTCTGGCCCCGGTGGCTGGCTGAAACATTGGCATCAGGCACCCGTGTTTCACCGGTGGTTGGGTGAAACATTGGTACCAGGTACAGGTGTTTCAGGCCGTCTCGCGGAGGCTGGCCGCGCGGGCGTCGGCGATCGCGCGGAGCGAGCCGCACACCTGGCCGCACAGCTCGTACACGGCCGTGTCGGAGACCGCGTAGTAGGAGTGGAGCCCCGCGCGGCGGCGGGTCACGATCCCGGCGTCGGCCATGAGGGCGAGGTGCTTCGAGACGTTGGCGGTCGTGCAGCCGATCGCCCCCGCCAGGTCGCCCACGGTGCGCTCGCCCCCCGCGAGGAGGTCGAGCAGGCGTAGGCGGGTGGGCTCGCCGAGGACGCGGAACCGCTCCGCGATTGCCTCAGCGAGCTCCGGGGTGAGGGGGCTCGGAAGGGCCATTTGCACGAGCGTACCACATGTGCAACTATTTAGCTATCTGGCTATCTAGTTCCGTAGTGGAGGAGAAGCACGCATGTCCCAGTCCATCGAGATTACGTCCTCGAACTTCCAGACCGAGGTCGCCGAGTCCGAGATTCCCGTCCTGCTCGACATGTGGGCGGCCTGGTGCGGCCCCTGCCGCATGGTGAGCCCCATCGTCGACGAGCTGGCGGGCGAGTATGCCGGCCGCATCAAGGTCGGCAAGCTCGACGTCGACGCCGAGCCCGGCATCGCTGCATCGTTCGGCGTTGCGTCGATTCCGACCATCGTCCTGATCAAGGACGGCGAGATCGTCGCGCACGCGATCGGCGCGCGGCCGAAGGCACAGCTCGCCCAGGCCCTGCGCCTCGACGAGTTCGCGCCCGCCGCCGCGTAGGCCCGACCCCCCGAAACGGGGAGGCACGTTTCCCGCCGCGGTGATGGGCGGGAGCGGGGCCGGGCGCCGACACCTGATGCACGCGGGCCGTTCACCAGCCGCCGGTGGCGGCCCGCTACTACGCCCCGCGCAGCACCTTCTCGTGGACGTCGGCCTGCCAGACGGCGCGCATCCCCGCCCGCTCGTAGAGCCGGCGCGCGTCGGTCGGGTTCGCGGTGTCGACGCCCAGCCCCACGCGCCGCTCGCCGCCCTCCCAGAACCACGTGAAGGCCTGGTGGAGCAGCGCCAGGCCGAGCCCGCGCCGCCGCCAGGCCGGCCGCACGGCGAGGGAGTTCACGAACCCCATCTCGAACTGCCCGGCCGTCGAGAGCGCGACACCGCACACCTCCCCGGCCTCGCGGGCGATCGCCCACAGCGACGCGTCGAAGCGCGGATCCTCGAGCTTCCGCTTCCGCCAGTCGTCGATCGCCTCGGGGCGAAAGCTCCACTCGTCGGCGAATGCCTCGTGCACGCACGCGTGGACCGCAGCCAGATCCTCGCCGGGCCGAAACGGCGCCACGACCACGCCCTCCGGCCACGCGGGCGGCGGCGGCGCCTCCGACATGTCGATCTGCATCCGCAGGAAGTGCCGGACGGGCCGGTAGCCGCGGCCCTCGAGCAGGTCGCGGGCGGCCCGGTCGACGTGCAGCACGGTGTTCTGAATGACGACGCGCGTCTGCGCCACGGCCTCAAGGCGCTCCTCGGCCCGCGCCTCCGTGAGTCCTACGAGCGTCGAGCCGACACCGCTCCCGAACCGGTCGGGGTGCACGTATCCATCGGCGTAGAACGTGCCCTCACCGTCGTCCTGGAACGTGGCGTACCCGACGACCGTTCCGCCGTCCTCGACGACCCAGGCGTCGCGCTCCGGGTCGGCGAGGGCCCGCCAGTCGTGCGCCACGTCGTCCTCGGACCAGTCGCCCGTGCCGGTGAGCGCACGGTCGAACGCCTCGCCCACGGCGACGATTGCAGCGAAGTCCTCGGGTCGCGGCGGGCGGACCGTCGGCGTCACGTCACCGCTGCGGGCGCCAGAGCGGCGTCGACGGCTTCGACGTCGGCGGGGACGTCGATCGTCGCGACCGTCGGCACCACGGCGTCGATCGTCTTCAGCCCGTCGCCCGTGATGTAGGCGACGACCGTCTCGCCCGGCGCGATCTCGCCCCGCTCCGCCAGCCGCCGGAGCACCGCCGCCGTGACGCCACCCGCCGTCTCGGTGAAGATCCCCGTCGTGCGCGCGACGAGCCGGATGCCGTCGACGAGCTCGTCGTCGCCTGCCGACTCGATGGTGCCGCCGGTGGAGCGCGCCACGCCCAGCGCGAAGACGCCGTCCGCGGGATTGCCGATCGCGAGCGACTTCGCGAGGCCGCGCGGCCGGACGGGCACGACGTGGTCGGCATCCGAAGCAAAGGCCGTGGCGACCGGCGCGCAGCCCTCGCCCTGGGCCCCGTGCATGATGGGATCGGGGCCAGGCTCCACGAGTCCCGCCGCCCGGCCCTCGCGGAAGCCCTGCAGGATCTTCGTGTAGAGCGAGCCCGACGCGATCGGCGCCACGACCCGGTCGGGCGCGCGCCAGCCGAGATCCTCGGCGGTCTCGAGCGCGATCGTCTTCGATCCCTCGGAGTAGTAGGCGCGCATGTTCACGTTCACGAAGGCCCACGGGCGCTCGTAGGCCAGCTCCGAGCACAGCCGGTTCACGTCGTCGTAGGAGCCGTCGACAGCGAAGACGGTCGCGCCGTAGGCGGCCGCGGCGACGATCTTCTCGCGCTCGAGGTCGGCCGGCACGAAGATGTACGCCGGAAGGCCGAGCGCGGCGGCCGCGGCCGCGGTGGCTCCCGCCAGGTTGCCCGTCGACGCGCAGGCCAGCGCCTCGTACCCGAGCTCGACCGCCTTGGCGGCGGCCACCGCCACGACGCGGTCCTTGAACGAGTGGGTCGGGTTCGACGTCTCGGTCTTGACGTAGAGGTCGCACTCGAGGCCGAGCTCGGCCGCGAGCCGGTCGGCCCGGATGAGCGGGGAGCGCCCCACCGGCAGCCCGCCCACGGGCGGCGCGACCGGGAGAAAGCCGGCGTACCGCCACAGCGTCGGCGGCCCGGCCTCCACGGCCTCGCGGGCGATGGGCGCGTTCACCTCGTCGTAGCCGACCTCGAGCGGGCCGAAGCACCGGTCGCAGGCGAAGAGCGCCTCGAGCGGGTAGACGGCTGAGCAGCCTTTGCAGACGAGTCGAGCGGCCTTCATGGTCGATCCCCCAGGTCGGTGGTCACATCTACCGGGGCGGGGCCCCGCCGGATTTGGCACCGTTCTCCGCCGATCGGAGCGGTTGCCGAGGCTTCACAGGGCCGGTCCCTCCGCCTCTCTGGATGCGATTCACCGGGGATCGCCCCCGGCAACGCTTCTCCCTCATCGTAGCCGGATCCGTGTAGGCTCGCCCCGTGGACCGCCCCCGGCCCGCCGTGATCTCCCTGAAGTCGGTCCCGGTCATCTCGGCCGCGGAGGCGCCGACGCGGGTCCGGATCGGCCGGATCGTGACCAGGACGGAGCACGGGTCGAACCTCCTGCTCGGCGCGGCGTGGATGGATCCCGGCGAGCGGACGAACACGTGGTCGTTCACCGACGCCGACTCCACCGGAGAGGGCGACCACTGGTACGGGCCGGTCGACGAGACGTACTTCGTCGTCCGCGGCCGGCTGCGGCTCACGTGGGATGAGGGCGAGCTCGAGATCGGCCCCGACGACGGCGTCTACCTGGCGCCGGGCTGGGAGTACCACCTCGAGAACGTCGGCGACGAGCCGGCCTTCTTCATCTACTCGATGAGCCCGGCGCCGGTATAGGGAAGATGGTGGCGTGCCCGCGCGTCATGTGGGCATGCATCCCTACTCCACACTTGCCCTCGGGCGCATCATCCAGGACGAGCGCATCGCACAGGCCCGGCATGCCGACCTGATCCGCGAGGCTCGGGCAGGCCGGCTCCAGGCGCAGGTGCGCGAGAGCCGCCTCCGCCGCCGGGGACTCTTCGCCGGCATCGGGCTCGGGCTCGGCCAGAAGCCGCGCCCCGCGGTCTAGATCTGAACGGCTACGCCGCCGCCTCGGCCGGCTCGCGGGCAACCGCGACCCCGGCCAGGGCGGCGAGCCGGCCGTCGGACTGCGCCGCGGCCCACTCCGCGAACGTGCCGTCGGCCGGCCGCTCGCCCGCATACGCGCGGACGATCCGCTCCACCGCGTAGCGAGCGTCGTCGGCGGGCATCGCCTTCGACGCCACCCGCCGGCCGAACCCCGCGTCGGCGCCGAGCCGGCCGCCGATATGCAGGATGAACCCCTGGACGCGACGGCCGTCCGGAAGGCGCGCGATCCCGCCCTGGAGGCCGATGTCGGCGACCTGGTACTGGGCGCAGGCGTTCGGGCAGCCGTTCAGGTTGATCCGAAGCGACCCGGCGATGTCGCCGACCCGCCGCTCCAGGTGCTCGATCAGCTCGGCGGCGCGCTCCTTGGTCTCGACGATCGCCAGCTTGCAGAACTCCATCCCCGTGCAGGAGATGACGCCGCGCCGGAACGTGGAGGCCTCGGTGGGGAGTCCGACGTCGCGCAGCGACGCCGCGGCCTCGTCGACCTGCCCGTCCGGGACGTCGAGCACGATGATGTTCTGGCGGTTCGTGCAGCGCAGCGCGCCCGAGCCGAACCGGTCGGCGATATCGGCGACCGCGATCATCTGGTCGCCCGTGAAGCGGCCCCGGAGCGTGGTCGCGCCGAGGTAGTAGAGGCCCGGCTGCACCTGCGGGTGGACGCCGAGGTGGTCGCGGTGGGGGTCGACGGGATCGGCCGGAACGACCGACGTCGGCAGCGCGCGGCCCAGCCGCTCTTCGACCTCGGCGCGCAGCCGCTCCACGCCCCACTCGTCGACCAGGAACTTGATCCGGGCGCGCGTGCGCTTGGAGCGGTTGCCCTCGTCGCGGAAGATCTCGGTGATCGCCCGGCACACGTCGGCCGCCTCCTCGGGCAGGGCGAAGACGTCGAGCCGCCGGCCCATGCGGGCCGACGCGCCGAGGCCGCCGCCGACCCAGACGTCGTAGCCCACGACGCCGTCCTTCTCGACCGCCACGAGCCCGATGTCGTTGATCTCGTGCTGCGCGCAACGGTGCAGGCACCCCGACACCGAGACCTTGAACTTGCGCGGCAGGTTCGAGAAGCGGCGGTCGCCCACGAACGTGCGCTCGAGCTCCTCGATCAGCGGCCGGGAGTCGTGGAGCTCGTGCCCGTCGACGCCGGCGAGCGGGCAGCCGACCACGTTTCGCCAGACGTCGCCGCAGGCCTGCGTGAACGAGAGCCCGACGGCGTTCAGCTCGTCGAGGATGACCGGCATGTCCTCGATCCGCAGCCAGTGAAGCTGGATGTTCTGGCGCGTCGTGATGTCGCCCATGCCGCGCCCGTAGCGCTCCGAGAGGCGGCCGACTGCCCGCAGCTGGTCGGCGGTGACGATGCCGTTCGGGAACTTGATGCGCAGCATGAAGTGCCCGTCGGTCTCCTCGGACGGGCCCGGATCGCCCGAGGCCGCCGACGCCTCGGCACGCTGCGTGTAGATGCCGTACCAGCGAAACAGGGCCAGGTCGTCGGGCTCGATGGCGTCGAACCCGAGCTCGGCGTAGCGGTAGATGTCGGCGAGCACGTCGAGCCCGTCCTTCCGGGCCTTGATGTGCTCGATCGCGGGGAGCTTGACGTCTTCGGTCGTGGACATGGGCGGCAACCCTAGTCAGTTTGGATCCAAACTGCAACTTGGTGGATTCAAGGATGGGTTCGATGCTCGAGGTGAAATACTCTGACCATGGAGCCATCAGCCCGAGGCCTCTCGCGAGCCGACGACCTGGCCCATGAGCTTCAGGCCGAGATCGTCACCGGCCGGATCCCGCTCGGGACGCGCCTTCGCCAGGAGGACCTCGCGGCCCGCTTCGGCGTGAGCCGCACGCCGGTGCGCGAGGCGCTGCGCCAGCTCCAGGCGCTCGGCCTGGTCGAGCAGCTCGGCCACCGCGGCGCGCTCGTCCGCCAGTTCTCGGCGGAGGAGTGCCGGAACGTCTACGTGGTGCGCGCCGAGCTGGAGGGGCTCGCCGCCGAGCGGGCGGCCGGCCGCCTCACCGGGTACGACCGAAGCGACATCGAGGCGGCACAGGCCCTGCTGCGCACCGGGTACACCCGCTACGGGGCGCTCGACGCGGGCGACGACCGCGGCCGGGCGATCCTGTGCGAGCAGTGGTCACAGGCCAACGAGCTCTACCACAACGTCATCCTCGCGGCCGCGGCGTGCCCGCCGCTTCGCGACACCGTCCAGTCCCTCCAGAACATGGTGCCGCGCTCGATCGCCTGGCGGACGTTCGCCGACGACCCGGAGATCATCCCGCGGTCGGCCGACGACCACGACCGCATCACCGAGGCGCTGGTGGCGGGCGACGCGCGCCGGGCCCGGCGCCAGCTCCACGCGCACGTGCTCGACACCGGCGAGACCGCGGCGCGCTGGCTCGACCGCCAGGGCGCCTAGCGTCGCAACCGGTCAGCCGGGGACGCGGGCCGCGCCGGTGATCGAGCCCTCGTCGTTGATGCTGCCGAACTGCACGACCGTGCCCGTGTGGGGCGCGTGGATCATCGTGCCGTTGCCGACGTAGATCCCCACGTGGGAGGCGCCGTTGAAGAAGACCAGGTCGCCGGGCTCGAGGGCATTCAGCGGCACCGCTGGCAGCGACGACATCTGGGCCAGCGCGTTGTGCGGAAGCGACACGCCGAGCTGCGCGTAGACGTACATGACGAGCCCGGAGCAGTCGAAGCCCGACGGGCTCGCGCCGCCCCAGACGTAGGGCACGCCCAGGTACTGCTCGGCGATCGCGACCGCCTGGCCGCCCAGCGTGCTCGACGGCGGCGCCGGGATGTTGGTGGTCGAGACCCCCTGCCCGGCGGCGGCCGCGGCGGCCCGCTCGCGGGCGGCGGCCTGCTCGTCCAGGATCTTCTGGATCGAGGCCTTGAGGCTGCTGATGTACGACTTCTGCCGGTGGACGGCCGCCACGGCACGCGCGCGGGCCGCGGCGGATGCCGCCTGCTGGGCGCGGACGGTCTTCAGCAGCTTGGCGAGGCGCGTCTGGCGTGTGGCAACCTCGGCCTTGTACCGGGTGACCTGGTTGAGCAGCGTCTTGTTGATGCCGTTCACGCGCTGCATCACCTGCATCTGGTCGACGAGCTCGCCGATCGACCGGGCCGCGAGGAGGTACGAGAAGGCGTCCTCGCCGCCGGTCTTGTACGTCTCGGTGAGGCTCGCCTCGAGCCGCTTCTCCGCCGCCTTCAGGTTCGCCTGCGCGACCTTGAGCGACTGCTCGTTGAGGCGGATCGCGTTCCGCGTGTTCAGGAACTTCTGGTGGATCCCGTCGTACACCTCGATCTGCTTCTCGGCAGCGCTCTCGAGGGTCGCCAGGTGCGCCTGGGCCGCCTTGGCCTGGGCGCGCTTCGACGAGAGCGTGTCCGCCGAAGCGGTGGGAGCGGACATCGCGGCGACCACGGCGATGCACAGCACCGGCAATCCCACAAGCGCTCGGGTCGACGGCGCGCGACGGCGCGCCTGGCCACGGGCGAACGACATGGGAGCGCAGGCTACCAAAGCCTGCGGCGGGTTGCAGCGCCTGACTGTTCGCTATCGGCCGGCGATGCCGCCGGTGTCGCGCATCAGCCGCTGGGCGAAGAAGATCGGGACGGCCGTCAGCGCGATCACGAAGACCGCCACCGCATTGGCTTCGGGGGCCGTGTTCGGCAGCTTGAACTGCTCGTACATCCACAGCGGCAGCGTCTGCTGCGAGCCGGCTGTGAAGAGCGTCACGACGATCTCGTCGAACGAGAGCGCGAACGCCAGAAGGCCGCCGGCCACGAGCGCGGTTGAGAGGTTCGGCAGGGTGACGTGCCGGAACGTCTGCCACCCGTCGGCGCCGAGATCCATCGAGGCCTCCTCGAAGGAGACCGACGATCGCCGCAGCCGCGCGACGGCGTTGTTGTAGACGACGACGATGCAGAAGGTGGCATGGCCGACGACGACCGTCGTGAGCGAGGGCTTGATGGCGAGGTACTCGATCGCCGAGAGCAGGGCCATGCCGGTGACGATGCCCGGCAGCGCGATCGGGAGCACGAAGAGCAGCGAGATCGCGTTCTGGCCGAAGAACCGGAACCGCGACAGGGCGAACGCGATGCACGTCCCCAGCGCGAGCGCCAGCGCAGCGGCCCGGAGCCCGACCGAGAAGGAGTTCACGAGCGCGTCGCGGGCGAACTGGTCGTTCCACGCCAGCCGGAACCAGTGCGTCGTGAAGCTCGTCACCGGCCAGCCTGGGATCTTGGACGGGTTGAACGCGTTCAGGGCGATGACGGCGAGCGGCAGGTAGAGGAAGAGCATCACGCCGAGCGACGCGACTCGGATGGCGATCCTGACTGGGCGGGGTTCCATTCAGAGCGCCTCGAAGGCCCCGAGGCGCTTCATCAGGACCAGGTAGAGGGTGACGATGACGACCGGGACGCATGCGAACGCGGCGGCGAACGGCACGTTCTGCGCCACGCCCTGGAAGCGGAAGATGACGTTCCCGATGAAGTCATGGTTGTTCCCGCCCACGAGGTCGGGAACCACGTAGTCGCCGAGCGTGAGCGAGAAGGTGAAGATGGAGCCGGCGGCGACACCGGGCAGCGCGAGCGGCCAGATCACCTTGCGGAACGTGATCCACGCCCGGCCGCCGAGGTCCGCCGAAGCCTCGAGGAACGACGTCGGGACCCGCTCCAGCGCCGCGTAGACCGGCAGCACCATGTAGGGCAGCCACAGGTAGCTGAACGTGAGCCACATCGCCAGGTAGCTGAACGCGATGTCGACCGGACCGATCCCGACCTTGCCGAGCGTCCAGTTGATCGGGCCGTCCTGCGAGGTGATGAGGCGCCACGTGTAGGCCTTGATCAGGTAGCTCGACCAGAGCGGCATGAGGACGCCGACGAAGAGCAGCGCCCGCATCCGCCGGGACGCCATGCGCACCATGTAGTACGCGAGCGGGAAGGCCAGCAGGGCGTCGGTGATCGTGACGACGATGGCCATCACGAGCGTGTTCTTGGTGATGGTCCGGTAGACCGGCTGGTTCCAGAGCTCGCGGAAGTTGTCAAGCGTCAGGGTGTGGATGATCTTGCCGGAGAGCTCGTCCTCGATCCAGAGCGACGTGAAGAGCAGCACCGCGAGGGCGGCCAGGTAGACGAGGACGATCCAGCTGAGCGGCGGCGCCAGGAGCAGGAGCAGCTTCAGCGGCCGGCGCCGGTAGAGGTACGCCGAGATCCGGGTGCGAAGGCCGCCGGAGGGGCGGGCGATGTCGGGTGCTGTGGTGCTCACGGTCGACCCCTGGGGTCTGGCCCCATAGCGGTTCCGCTATGGGGTCCGACCCCGGTGGTTCGCTAGCTGTTCTTGATCTCGGTCCAGGCGGAGGTCCACTCCGAGTACGGGACGCAGGTGTTGCCGCGGCTGTCGCCGCAGTCGGTGAGCGGCGTCTTCCAGTAGGCGATGCTCTTGAAATACGCCGGGTCGGTCACGTGGTAGTCGGTGCAGTAGTTCGCGACTTCCTTGTCGAGGATCGAGCAGGCCTGCGGATTGGCCGGTGCCGAGCCGAACGTGTAGGCGGTCTTGGCCTGCACGGGCGGCGTCGTCGCGTAGGCCATCCACTTCAGCATGCAGTTCGGGTGGGCGGCCTTGGACGAGAGCATCCACGTGTCGGCCCAGCCCGTCGCCCCCTCCTTGGGGAGCACGACGCCCATGTTCTGCTTGTCGGCGACGAGCGCGTTGTACTGATACGGCCACGTCGGGCCGATCACGATCGAGCCGTTCTTGAAGTCGGAGATCTGGGACGTGTAGCTGCCCCAGTAGTTGCCGATCTGCCTGGCGCTGCTTCTTCAGCAGGTTGACCGCGGCGTCGAACTGGTCCTGGGTCAGCTCGTACGGATCCGTGATCTTGAGGTCCGGCTGAGCCGACTTCAGGTAGACGGCTGCATCGGCGATGTAGATCGGGCTGTCGTAGGCGTCGACCTTGCCGGAGTAGCTCGTGCCGTCGAAGATCACGCCCCAGCTGTCGGGCGGCGTCGTGACGACGTCCTTGTTGTACATGAGGACGTCCGCGCCCCACTCGTAGGAGACGCCGTAGTGCAGGCCGTCGACCGTGTTGTGCGGCGGCGACTGGAGCGCCGGCGAGATGTCCTTGAAGTCGGGGATGAGCTTCTGCACGTCGACGGGCTTCACGTCGCCGGCGGCGATCAGGCGGTTGGTCGCGTCGCCCGAGGCCGACACGCCGTCGAAGTTGCCGGTGCGCATGAGCCGCACCATGTCATCGGAGGTCTGCCCGTAGGTGACGTGCACCTGGCAGCCCGTCTGGGCCTCGAACGGCTTCACGACGTTGGGCTCCGTGTAGCCCTGCCACGCGATCAGGTTGAGCGCGCCCTCGGTGGGGCCGATCGTCGCGACCGGCTTCACGCTGCTCCCCCCGCCGCCCGCATTGTCGCTCCCCCCGCCCCCGCCGCAGCCCGCGGCGACGGCCAGGCTCGCCGTGGCGGCGGCCAGTGCCATCCAGCTCCTCTTCATGTCGAGATCTCCTCCCACTCGATGTTCGAACCGGATGCCTCGACGGCGCGGTTGTGCTCCCGGTCCCAGATGAGACGCACCTGCCGGCCGCGCGCCGCGAGTGCCTGCATCGACGACGTGGCCTGGTTCTGCTGTACGACGACCAGCTCGCCCCCCGCGTCCAGGGAGACGATGTAGCGGGTGTTCACGCCCAGGTAGACGACCTCGCGCACCGTTCCGTTGACGGCGCACTGCGCGGGGGACGGCTGCTCGCCCGGGTCGGCGAGATGGATCTTCTCGGGCCGGACGGTGAACGTCCCCTCGGCCCCGGCGACGGCCCGCGCCGCGTCGCCCGTGATCAGGTTCGACGTCCCGACGAAGCCGGCCACGAACGCCGTCGCCGGGTTCTCGTACACCTCGGCGGGCGATCCGACCTGGTCGATCCGGCCGCCGTTGAAGACCGCGAGGCGGTCGGAGAGCGTCAGCGCCTCGTCCTGGTCGTGGGTGACGAAGACGAAGGTGATGCCGACGTCCTTCTGGATCGCCTTCAGCTCGATCTGCATCTCCTCGCGCAGCTTCAGGTCGAGCGCGCCGAGCGGCTCGTCGAGCAGGAGCAGCTTCGGCCGGTTCACGAGCGCGCGCGCCAGGGCGACCCGCTGGCGCTGGCCGCCGGAGAGCTGCGAGGGCTTGCGCGACTCGAACCCGGGCAGGCGCACCATCTCGAGCGCCTCGCCGACGCGCGTCTTCCGCTCACCCTTCCCCACCCGCCGCACCATGAGGCCGTAGCCGACGTTCTCGCCGACCGACATGTGCGGGAAGAGCGCGTAATCCTGGAACACCGTGTTGACGTCGCGCTGGTAGGGCGGAAGCCGCGAGACGTCGGCGCCGTTCAGGAGCACCTCGCCCTCGGTCGGCAGCTCGAACCCGGCGATCATGCGCAACGTGGTCGTCTTGCCCGACCCGGACGGGCCGAGCATCGAGAAGAACTCCCCGTCGACCACGTCGAGGCTCACCCTGTCGACGGCGACGACGTCGCCGTAGGTCTTCCGGACGCCGCGGAGACTGACCGCCGCGGCCCCGGATGGGTCAGGCTGCTGCTGCTCCAAGCGACTCCTCGAGCCGGTCGAGGCCGGCCTCGAGGTCCTCGTCGGGCGCGGCGATCGGGACCAGGATCCGGATGACGTTGTCGTAGATCCCGGTCTTCAGGATCACGAGCCCCCGGTCGAGCGCCGCCGCCACCGTCGCGGCCGCGATGTCGGCTGCCGGCTCGCGCGTCTCGCGATCCTTCACGAGCTCGATGGCCGCCATCGGGCCGATCCCGCGCACCTCGCCGATCGCCGTGTGCCGCGAGGCCATGTCGTTCAGGCGCGCGTGGATGCGCTCGCCCACCTCGACCGCGCGGGCCAGGAAGTCGGGATCGGAGATGGCCTTCAGGCTCTCGACGGCGGCTGCGCACGCCACCGGGTTGCCGCCGTAGGTCGAGCCGAGGCCGCCCGGGTGCACCGAGTCCATGACCTCGGTCGAGCCGATCACCCCGGCCAGCGGCATGCCCGACGCGAGCGACTTGCCGGCGGTGATCAGGTCGGGGACGACGCCGGAGTGCTCGATGCCCCAGAGCGTGCCGGTGCGTCCCATGCCGGCCTGCACCTCGTCGTCGATGTAGAGGATCCCGTGCTCCTCGCAGCGCGCCTTCAGGCCCTGGATGAACTCCGCGGGCATCACGGTGAAGCCGCCCTCGCCCTGGATCGGCTCGAGGATGACGCACGCCACCGACGCCGGGTCGACCGTCGCCTTGAACATCCAGTCGAGCGACTCGAGCGCGTCCGCGGTGTCGATCCCACGGTAGGGATACGGCGCCGGCGCGCGGTAGATCTCGGGCGCGAACGGGCCCATCCCGCGCTTGTAGACGAGCTTCGAGGTGAGGGTCATCGCGAGCAGCGTCCGCCCGTGGAAGCCGCGGTCGAAGGTGATCACGGCCGGGCGACCCGTGTGGTAGCGGGCGATCTTGACGGCGTTCTCGACCGCCTCGGCGCCCGAGTTGATCAGCACGGCCTTCTTCTCGCCCGATCCGGGGGCCAGGTCGGACAGCATCCGGCACACCTCGAGGTACGGCTCGTACGCCGCCACCGGGAAGCAGGCATGGATCAGCTCCGCGGCCTGCTGCGCGATCGCCTCGACCACGGCGTCGGGCGTGTGGCCCAGGTTGAGCACGCCGATGCCGCCGGCGAAGTCGATGTACTCGCGGCCGTCGGCATCGGTCAGGCGCGCCCCGTGGGCGCGCGCGGCGAAGATCGGTGCGATCGACACGCCGCGTGCGACGTAGCGGTCGCGCTTGGCGCGAAGCGCCTCTGATGACGTTCCGGTGTGGACGGCCATTGGTCTATACCCCCGCGGTCGAAGCCGTGCCCGGCGAGTATAGAGGCCGCCCTCGATCGGAGGCCGGGAAAGGCCGTTCCCTGTACCATCCGGGGGCTGCCACGCCCCGAAAGGATCGCCCGGAATGACCGACCACGCTCAGCTCCAGACGCTCGCCAGGCGTCACCTCCTCATGCACTTCACGCGCCACTCGGCGTACGAGACGGACGAGGTGCCGGTGATCTCCCACGGGGAGCACTGCTCGGTCTACGACACGAACGGCAAGAAGTACTTCGACGCGCTCTCCGGGCTTTTCTGCACGCAGATCGGCTACAGCTTCGGCGCGGAGCTGGGCGAGGCCGCGGCGAAGCAGATGGCCGAGCTGCCGTTCTACACGAACTGGAACTACGCGCACCCGCGCTCGATCGAGCTGGCTGCCAAAGTGGCCGAGATCGCCCCGGGCGACCTGAACCGCACGTTCTTCGTCTCGGGCGGCTCCGAGGCCAACGAGTCGATCATCAAGCTGGTGAGGCAGTACCACCAGATGAAGGGCTTCCGCAACCGGTACAAGATGATCGCGCGCCGGATCGCCTACCACGGCACGACCTACGGGGCGCTCTCGCTCACCGGCGTCGCCCCGCTGCGCACGCCGTTCGAGCCGCTCATGCCCGGCGTCCGGCACGTGTCGAACACGAACAACTTCCGCCGCCTGCACGGCGAGACGGAAGCCGAGTTCACACAGTTCCTGCTCACTGAGCTGCGCGAGCTGATCGAGCAGGAGTCGCCCGAGACCGTCGCGGCGGTCTTCATCGAGCCGGTGCAGAACTCGGGCGGCACGTTCACGCCACCCGAGGGCTACTGCCGCGGCGTCCGCGAGATCTGCGACGAGTACGGGATCCTGCTGGTCGCCGACGAGGTGATCTGCGGCTTCGGCCGGCTCGGATACTGGTTCGGCTCGGAGCGCTACGACATCCGGCCCGACGTCGTCACGTTCGCCAAGGGCATCGGATCGGCCCATGTCGCACTCGGCGGCGTGCTCATGACCGACGCGGTCGCGGAGCCGTTCCTCGAGGGCACGAACATGTTCACCCACGGCATCACCTACGGCGGCCATCCGGTCTCGTGCGCGGTGGCGCTCAAGAACCTCGAGGTGATGGAGCGCGAGGGCGTCCTCGAGAACGTCCGCCAGAACGAGGACTACTTCCGCGGGATCCTGAACAAGCTCGGCGAGAAGCCGATCGTCGGCGACGTGCGCGGCGCCGGGTACTTCATGTCGCTCGAGCTCGTGAAGGACAAGGAGACCAAGGAGACCTTCACCGACGCCGAGTCGGAGCACCTGCTGCGCGAGTTCCTGTCGCGCCGCATGTACGAGGCCGGCCTGATCTGCCGGGCTGACGATCGCGGCGACCCGGTCATCCAGCTCTCGCCGCCGCTCGTCGCGACGCGAGACGACCTCGACTTCATCCACGACGTGCTCGACACGGTGCTCGACGACGCGTGGCTCGAGATGACGAAGTCGGGCTCCCGCCAGACCGTCTCGTCCTAACCCATGGGCACCGTCGCGGTCGTCGGCGCGGCCGGCATCATCGGCCCTGCGATCGTCGCGACGCTCGCAGAGCACGAGAGCGTCGAACGGATCCTCGTCTTCGACATGAACGAGGCCGGGGCGCGGGAGGTGGCCGAGCGGCACGGCGGCGGCCGGGCCTCCGCCAGCGCCCTCGACATCCGCGACCGTGACCGGGCCGTCGCCGCGCTCGACGGCGCCGACGTCCTCCTGAACAGCGCGTCCTACCGGGTCAATCTCGACGCCATGGAGGTGGCGCTGGCCGCGGACGCGCACTACCTCGACCTCGGCGGCCTCTTCCACGTGACGAAGGAGCAGCTCGAGCTCGACGGCCGCTTCCGGGAGGCCGGCAGGCTGGCCGTGCTGGGGATGGGCTCGACGCCCGGCAAGACCAACGTCATGGCGGCCCGGGCCGTCGAGCTGCTCGGCGACGACGTGGAGCGGATCGTCGTCGCGGCCGCTGGGCGAGACCCCGACCCGCCGACGGGCCCGCTGGTGGCGCCGTATTCGATCGAGACGATCCTCGACGAGCTCTCGATGCCGACGCCGGTCGTGCGCGACGGCGAGGTCGTCTACCTGACCCCTCTGAGCGACGCAGGCCCGGTCGAGTTCGGCCGGCCGGTCGGCCAGGCAACGACCATCTTCACCGTCCACTCGGAGCAGGCGACGTTCGCGGAGAGCTTCGGCGCGCGGAATGTGAGCTTCCAGCTCTCGCTGAACCCGGTGTTCCTGGAGCGGATCCGGTTCCTCAGCGAGCTCGGGCTGGCATCGACAGAGCCCATCGAGATCCGCGGCATCCGGGTCACGCCCCGGCACGTCCTGCTCGCGCTCCTGGCGCAGCTCCCCAAGGCGTCGCCGTCGCACCACGCACTCGGCATCCACCGCATCGAGGCCCACGGCCGCGAGGGCGGCCTGGCGATCGTCGAGTGCGTCACGTCCGCCGTCGACCGGCTCGAGTTCGGCGGCGGCGTGCTCTCGACCGCGAGCCCGCCGGCCGTGGTCGCCGACATGATCTGCCGCGGCGAGCTCGAGGCCCGAACCGGCGTCCTCCCCTCCGAGCGGTGCGTGCCGTACGAGCTGCTGTTCTCCCGGCTCGAGCACTACGGCGTGAGCGTGCGGGAAGAGGTCAGGCTCGAGGCGGCGTCCAGGCCGTGAGCTCGCCGGCCAGGAGGTCGAGCAGCAGCCCGTCCCGCCACTCCCCCGCCGGGTCCCGCCAGTAGCGGCGCATGATCCCGACCCGGCGGAAGCCGACCCGCTCGTAGCAGCGGATCGCACGCTCGTTGGCGGCGGCGGGGTCGATCGTCACCCGGTGGTGGCCGCGCTCCTCGAACAGGTGGCGCGCAAGCGTCCGCACCGCATCCGCCCCGAGCCCCTCCCCATGGCACCGGCTCGTGAGGAAGATGTCGATGCCCGCGTGCCTGAAGTCGGGCGTCGTCTCCTCGTGGAACTGGATCATCCCCACGACGCGTCCCTCGTGCTCGACGGTGAGCACGACGGTGTCCTCCTCCTCGCCGGCCGCCTTCTCGGCCAGCCCCGTGACGGCGATGTTCGGCCACCAGCGTGCGACCTCCGGCTCCTCGCCGATCTCGACGAGGCGGCCGAAGTCGCGCTCCGCGAGCGGGCGGAGCACCACCCTGGCCCCCTGAAGCGTCGGTGGCGTCGCCATGGCCGTCACCCTACCCGCGAAACCACCGGGGCCTGGCCCCAGGGAGTTCGGCCTGAAACATTGGCATCAGGCATCGGTGTTTCACCGGGTAGCATCGGGTCCGTGCTCAAGCCGGCGACCACGACGGAGACCTGGGTCGGCCTCCCGGTCGACCGGCTGCCGACGCCCATCGCGGTGGTCGACCTCGACCGGCTCGAGGCCAACATCGCGCGGCTCGCGGGCTACGCGCAGGAGCACGAGGTTGCGCTCTGGCCACACGCCAAGACCCACAAGATGCCGCCCGTGGCGCGCATGCAGCTCGCCGCGGGGGCGGCCGGCCTGACCGTGGCGAAGGTCGGCGAGGCCGAGGTGATGACGAGCCACGAGCTCGGCCCGCTCCTCCTCCACTATCCCGTGTACGGGGCGGACGCATGGCGGCGCCTGGCCGAGGTGGCCGCGGCCACGAGCCTCACGGTGGCAGTCGATTCGTACGAGGCGGCCGAGCCGATGGCGGCGGCGCTCGCCGATGCCGGCGCCCGAGCCGAGGTGCTGGTCGAGATCGACGTCGGGCTGCACCGCACCGGAGTCGGGAGCCCCGCCGCGGCATGCGCGCTCGCTCAGCGGCTCGACGGCTTGGCCGGGCTGGACGTCGCCGGGATCAGCTGCTTCCCCGGCCACGTGCGCGGGCCGGCCGCCGACATCGAGCGCAAGCTCGCGCACGTCGAGGCGATCCTCGCGGAGGCGGTCGACCTGTTCGACCGGGCGGGCCTTCGCAGCGACCGGGTGTCGGGCGGCTGCACGCCGGCGATGACCATGACCCACCTGACACCCTCGGTGAGCGAGCTTCGCGCCGGCACCTACGTCTTCCTCGACCGCACGGAGGTGGCCTTCGACGGGCCCCTCACGCTCGACGACTGCGCGCTGCGGGTCCACGCCACCGTCGTCTCGACCGCGGTGCCCGGAAACGCGGTCGTCGACGCCGGGTCGAAGATGCTCTCCGACGCCGCCTACGCGGGGCCCGGCGGAGAGGGCCGGGGCGCCGTTATCGATCACCCCGACGTGACGATCCCCGTGACCAACGAGGAACACGGAATCTGTGACGTGAGCCGCTCGACCACCTCGTGGCACGTTGGCGACCGCATCGAGATCGTCCCGAACCACGTGTGTACGTGCGTCAACCTCCAGGACGTCGTCTGCGCCGCCCGGGCCGGCGTCGTCGAGCACGTCTGGACTGTCGAGGCGCGCGGGAAGGTGCGCTAGGTATCAGGCGAGGAGCTTGCGCACGCCCTCGAGGCGCGAGCGCAGATCCTTTACCTCGGCGGCCTGAGCGTTCATCGCCGCGGCGAGGGCCTGCACGTTCTCTACAAGAGAGCGGGTGAGCGCATCGACATCGCCGTTGCCGCTCGCCGTCGCCGTCTGCCGTGCGGGAGAGGCCGGAGCCGCCGCCGCGCGGCGCGTGCGTGTACCGCGACGAGGCCTGAGCGATCCGCCCGCGCGCTTACGCGCAACTCGATAGTAATTCGCAGCGACCGTGCCCTCGCGGCGCCCACTGTCTGCGGAGATCTTCTTGAACGCATCGGTGCGGCTCATGCCGCCCTTCACGAGCTTCTCGACTTGCGCGAAGATCTGCTCGCCTATGACACCCGTACGCGGCATTGTGACGTCACCTCTTGTAGTTGGGCGATACGCGCAATGTTATACACGAGACCTCGGCCGCCTGCGGAAGGGGTTTGACGCGGCCCCGCCGACCCCCTATGCTGTGACCCGCATGTCGAGCACCGCCCGCACAGAGAGGATCTTCGCCCGCTCCACGCTGAGCGGGCGTCCTGTCGGGCTGCCGCCGATCTCCCTCGACCTCCTCGGCCTCCTTCTCCTCGCCCGTTAGGGCGAGCTTCTTGGCCTACGCGCCGCACTCCGGCGCACACGCACCCCGCACACGACGGGAGAGGTGCGCTCTCCCCCGGCCAAGGAGGTTCCACGACATGGCTTCAGAAACGGACACCGTCCGTATCTTCGACACGACGCTCAGGGACGGCGAGCAGTCGCCCGGCATCGCGCTGAACGCGCAGGAGAAGATCGAGATCGCCCGCCAGCTCGACCGGCTGGGCGTCGACGTCATCGAGGCCGGCTTCGCGATCTCGTCGCCCGGCGAGCGCGACGGCATCCGGGCTGTGAGCCGGGCCGTCGAGTGCGTCGTGGCATCGCTCGCCCGCACCAACGAGGAGGACATCGACGC
This sequence comes from uncultured Actinomycetes bacterium, assembly GCA_963809325.1. GTDB lineage: Bacteria > Actinomycetota > Thermoleophilia > Gaiellales > JAICJC01 > JAICJC01. The sequence goes on along the minus strand of CAWEIZ010000008.1, from coordinate 249,863 downwards.
GGCGATCGAGTCGCTGTCCGACGCGCGCAACCCTCGTATCCATACCTTCATCGCGACATCCGACATCCACATGGAGCACAAGCTGCGCATGACGCGCGACGAGGTCGTCGCGGCGACCGATTTCGCCGTTCGCAAGGCGAAGGGCTTCTGCTCGGACGTCGAGTTCTCGTGCGAGGACGCAACTCGCACCGACATCAAGTTCATGGCGCAGGTCGTTCGCACTGCGATTGCCGCCGGGGCAACAACTATCAACATTCCCGACACCGTTGGCTACACGGTCCCGGAGGAGTACGTCGAGATCCTGACGGGGTTGCGCGAACGCGTCCCGGAGATCGACGGCGTCACGCTCTCTGTGCACTGTCACAACGATCTGGGACTGGCGGTCGCAAACTCCATGGCCGGCGTCGCCGCCGGTGCGCGTCAGATCGAATGCACGATAAACGGTATAGGTGAACGGGCGGGCAACGCCTCGCTCGAGGAGATCGTGATGCTTCTGCGCACCCGCAAGCCGCGCTTCGGCATCGACACGGGCATCGTCACCAAAGAGATCGTACGGACGTCGCGGCTGGTGTCACGCCTCACCGGATACGTCGTCCAGCCGAACAAGGCGATCGTCGGGCGTAACGCGTTCGCACACGAGGCCGGGATCCATCAGCACGGCGTCCTGGCCCACCGGCGAACGTACGAGATCATGGACGCCGAGTCGGTCGGCCTGACCGGCTCCGACATCGTGCTCGGGAAGCACTCCGGCCGCCACGCGCTCCGCCAGGCGTTCGCCGACCTGGGCTTCACCATCGAGGGCGATGACCTCCGCCGAGCCTTCGACCGGTTCAAGGAGCTCGCCGACCGCAAGGGCAAGATCACCTCGCTCGATCTCGAGGCCATCGCGTCGGACTCGCTCCGCGAGCGGGAGGACCCCTACCAACTCGTCGCGCTGGCGATCACCACCCGCACCGGCGAGCCCGCGCACGCCGAGGTGACGGTGCGGAACGGCTTCGGTGAGCGAACGGAGTCGGCCGAGGGCGACGGGCCGGTGGATGCGGCCTTCACCGCCATCACGCGCCTGCTCGAGGTGCCGGTCGTGCTCGCCGAGTACACCATCGGCGCCGTCACGGGCGGTGCGGACGCGCTGGGAGAGGTGCGCGTCGTCGTCGAGGCCGAGGGGCGGACGTTCGCCGGCCAGGCCGTCTCGACGGACATCACCGAGGCATCGGCCGAGGCATACCTGCGAGCATGCGCGCATGCGAAGCTGGCGATCGAGGCCGACCAGGACAAGGAGCTGATCGAAGTCTCATGACCGAACCCCGTCCCATCCCCATCGTCGCCTGCCTCGCCGGCGACGGCATCGGGCCCGAGGTGATGGCCGAGGCCGGCCGCGTGATCGAGGCGGTGTCGTCGCTCATGGGCGCGCGGGTGCGCCAGGTGCACCTGCCGTTCGGCGGCGACGCGATCGACAAGCACCAGCACCCCTTCCCGGCCCATGTGCGGGCGGCCGTCAAGGCCTCCGACGCCGTCCTCCTGGGGGCCGTCGGCGGGCCGCGATGGGAGTCATCGCCGCGCCGGCCCGAAGCCGGCCTGCTCGAGCTGCGCAAGGAGCTCGACACGTACGCCAACCTGCGCCCGGTGCGCCACGACGGCATCGACCTGATCGTCGTGCGCGAGCTGACCGGCGGCCTCTACTTCGGCGAGAAGGTGCTGACCGACGACAGCGCCTTCGACACGTGCAGCTACTCGCGCGGGCAGATCGAGCGCGTCACGCGGTGGGCGTTCCGGCTCGCCAAGCGCCGCGCGGGCCGCGTTGTCTCGGTCGACAAGGCAAACGTGCTGGCCACGTCCAAGCTGTGGCGCCGGGTCGTGACCGAGCTCCACGCCGCCGAAGCGCCGGAGCTCGAGCTGACGCACGAGCTCGTCGACTCGTTTGCGATGAACCTGGCGACCCGGCCGGAGCGGTACGACGTGATCCTGACCGAGAACATGTTCGGCGACATCCTGAGCGATCTCGCGGCGGCCGTGGGCGGCGGCCTGGGCCTCGCCCCCTCGGCGTCGATCGGCGCCGACGGGCCGGGGATCTTCGAGCCCGTGCACGGCTCGGCGCCCGACATCGCCGGCCAGGGCGAGGCGAACCCCATCGCGATGATCCTCTCGGTGGCGATGATGTTCACCTACGGCCTCGGCCGCCGGGACGTCGGCCGCGCGATCGGCGCGGCCGTCGACGAGGTACTGGCCGAGGGCCTCGCGACCGCCGATCAGGTGCGCGGCGGCCGGGCGTATGCGACCTGGGAGGTGGGGCAGGCGGTCTGCGACGCGCTCGCCCACCACGCCAGCGGGTCAGCGGAGTTCGCCGACCACCCTTTCGATAGGGTGATGGCCAGTGGATAGGCAGAGGATCACCGGCGCCGAAGCGATCATCCGCTGCCTCGAGGCCGAGGGCGTGACCGACGTGTTCGGCCTGCCCGGAGGGGCCATCCTCCCGCTCTACGACGCGTGGGCCCACTTCGAGCACGGGATCCGCCACTACCTCTCGCGGCACGAGCAGGGCGCGGGCCACATGGCCCAGGGCTACGCACGCGCGACCGGCAAGGTCGGCGTCGCGATCGCGACGTCGGGCCCCGGAGCCACCAACCTCGTGACCCCGATCGCCGACGCCTACCTCGACTCGACGCCCATCGTGTGCATCACCGGGCAGGTGCCGACGCACCTCATCGGGACGGACGCCTTCCAGGAGGCCGACATCCAGGGCATCACGATGCCGATCGTGAAGCACTCCTGGCTCGTGAAGGACGTGCGCGACATCCCGCGCGTGATGAAGGAGGCGTTCCACATCGCGCGGAGCGGCCGGCCCGGGCCGGTGCTCGTCGACGTCCCCAAGGACATCCAGCTCGCGTCGTTTGACTTCGAGTATCCGAAGCAGGTCGACATCCCCGGCTACAAGCCGTCCAAGCACGGGCACCCGCGCCAGGTGATCTCGGCCGCCGAGGCGATCCTCGCCGCCGAGCGGCCGGTCTTCTACGTGGGCGGCGGCGCGGTGTCGGCCAACGTCGACCCGGCCGACCTGATCCGCGTCGCCGAGGCCGTGCAGATGCCGGTCATCACGACCCTCATGGCGAAGGGCGTCTTCCCCGACTCGCACCCGCTCTGCATCGGCCTGCCCGGCATGCACGGGTCGAAGGCCGCCAACTGGGCGATGAACCGGGCCGACCTCCTGATCGCGTGCGGCTCGCGCTTCGACGACCGGGTCACGGGCAGGCTGGACGTCTTCGCGCCCGGCGCCAAGGTGATCCACATGGACGTCGACCCGGCCGAGATCGACAAGAACCGCCATGCCGAGATCCCGATCGTGGGGTCGCTCGAGCTGATCATCCCCAAGCTCGCCGAGGCGCTCAGCTCGCGCATGAACGGCGGCCGGCCGAAGGCGGCGGAGTGGCTCGACACCGTCCGCGGATGGAAGTCGGACAACCCGTTCCGCTACCGCAACACCGAGCCGCTCAAGCCCGAGTTCGTGATCGAGCGGCTGCGCGACCTGACGGCCGACCGCGACGTGATCTGGACGACCGGCGTCGGCCAGCACCAGATGTGGGCTGCGCAGTACCTCCAGATCGACAAGCCGCGGCGCTGGCTGACGTCGGGCGGCCTCGGCACGATGGGCTACGGCGTGCCGGCCGCGATCGGCGCCAAGGTCGGCCGCCCCGACGCGACCGTGATCAACATCGACGGCGACGGCTGCTTCCAGATGACGATGCAGGAGCTGGCGACCGCGCGCATGTACGGCATCGGCGCGATCCACGTCGTCGTGAACAACGGCTGGCTGGGCATGGTGCGCCAGTGGCAGGAGCTGTTCCACGACGAGCGCTTCTCCGAGACCGACCTGTCGGTCGACATGCCCGACTACGTGAAGCTCGCCGAGAGCTTCGGGATCGCCGCCTTCCGGTGCGAGACGACCGACGAAGTCGACACGGCGATCATCGGCGCGCTCGAGTGCGGCGGGCCGGCGGTGATCGACGCCCGCGTCGACCGCGAGGAGAAGGTGTATCCGATGGTCCCCGCCGGAGCGCCGTCGGCGGAGATGCTCGACGTGGAATGGGCCGAGGACGACAACCAGTGGGTCGAGGAGGGCGTCTGACCAGCGCCTCGATGGCGCGGGTCACACCGGTGCCAGGATTTATCCTGGCACCCCCAGCCGCCACGCAACGCCCGCCCCGGAGGTCCGGCGAGAACCGATTGGAGCGCACATGGAGACCAGCGATGAGCGTGCACACCCTGTCCGTCCTGGTCGAGAACCGCCCCGGCGTGCTCACGCGGTGCGCGGGCCTCTTCGCCCGGCGCGGCTTCAACATCGACTCGCTCGCCGTCGGGCCGACCGACGACGCCGCGCGCAGCCGGATCACGATCCGGGTGGACTGCGCGCAGCAGTCGATCGACCAGGTGACGAAGCAGCTCTACAAGCTCGTCGACGTGCTCAAGGTGTCGGAGCTCGGCGAGACCGCAGTCGAGCTCGAGCTCCTGATGGTGAAGGTGTCGTCGACACCCGAGCGGCGGCCCGAGATCATCAGCCTGGCCGAGGTCTTCGAGGCCCGGGTCGTCGACGTGGGGCCGGCGGCGGTGACGTTCGCCTGCGTCGGCCCGCCTGACCGGCTGGAGGCGCTCGAGGAGCTCCTCTCGCCGTACGGCATCCGCGAGCTGGTGCGCACGGGCCGGATCGGGCTCGACCGCGACGGCGAAGTCAACAGACGAAAGCGAATGAGGGTGGTGGCATAGAGTCCGACGCAAAGATCTACTACGAGGCCGACTGCGACCCGTCCCTGCTGGACGGAAAGACGATCGCGGTCATCGGCTACGGGAGCCAGGGGCACGCTCACGCCCTGAACCACCACGACTCGGGAAACCAGGTCGTCGTGGGTGCGCGGCCAGACTCGCGCGCGCAGCGGGCTGCGACCGATGACGGCCTTCCGGTCGCGACGGTCGCCGAGGCGACCGCCCAGGGCGACATCGTCATGATCCTCGTGCCCGACCACGTGCAGGCGCCCGTCTACCGCGAGGAGATCGCGCCCAACCTCCGGCCCGGGTCCATGCTCATGTTCGCCCACGGCTTCAACATCCGCTTCGGCGGCATCGAGCCGGCGACGGACGTCGACGTGGCCATGATCGCGCCGAAGGGCCCCGGCCACCTGGTGCGCCGGCAGTACGCCGCCGGGATCGGCGTGCCGGGCCTCGTCGCGGTGCACCAGGATGCGACCGGAAACGCGCTGCCGCTGGCGCTCGCGTACGGCCACGGGATCGGCTGCGCACGCGGCGGCCTGATCGAGACGACGTTCACCGAGGAGACCGAGACCGACCTCTTCGGCGAGCAGGCCGTGCTGTGCGGCGGGATGACCCAGCTCGTCCAGATGGGGTTCGAGACGCTGATCGAGGCCGGCTACCAGCCCGAGATCGCCTACTTCGAGTGCCTCCACGAGCTGAAGCTCATCGTCGACCTGATGTGGGAGGGCGGCCTCGCCGGCATGCGCTACTCGATCTCCGACACGGCCGAGTACGGCGACCTGACGCGCGGGCCGATGGTGATCGACGCCCACGTCCGCGAGAACATGCGGAAGATCCTCTCCGACGTCCGCGACGGGACGTTCGCGAAGGAGATGATGGACGAGGAGGCCTCCGGGCGGCCGCGCTTCACGGCGCTTCGCTCCGCAGCCTCCGACCATCCCATCGAGACGGTCGGCGCGCGCCTGCGGAGCATGATGCCGTGGATCCGCGCCGGCGCGAAGGAGAAGGCAGAGGCCTAATCGTGGCCGACCACCGGGGCCAGGCCCCGGACGGGGCAAAGGAGAAAGCGGCTTGACCGCGGCGACCACCGGGGCCAGGCCCCGGACGGGGCCTGGCCCATGGGGTTGAACGCGGGGGAACCCAGGGTTCCCCCGCGATAGGACGTGACGCCGCACCGTCGTGTCCGGCTGGCGGAGGCGCCGCCTCCGAGCCCGCTGGTGGCCGATTTCGCCCGCATCCGGGAGCAGTTCGACGTCCACCCCGACTTCCCCGAGGAGGTCGAGGAGGCCGCGCGGGCGGCGGCCGGGCGGCGGGCTTCCGCGGACGGCCGCGCCGACCTGCGCGAGCTCGCGTTCTTCACGGTCGACCCGCCGGGCAGCATGGACCTCGACCAGGCGATGCTGCTCGAGCGGACGGCCGGCGGGTACCGCGTCCGCTATGCGATCGCCGACGTGGCCCACTTCGTCGACCGGGGAGGAGCCATCGAGGCGGAGGCGTGGCGGCGCGGCGTCACCGTCTACACGCCCGACGTCCGCTGCCCGCTCTACCCGCGGGCCCTCGGAGAGGGTGCCGCGAGCCTGCTCCCCGACGAGGACCGGCCCGCGATCGTCTTCACGGTCGAGCTCGACGAGGCCGGGCGGGAGACGTCGGCGTCGGTCGGGCGCGCGCTCGTCCGAAGCCGTGAGCGGCTCGACTACGCCCATCTCGACGGCGAGCGCGAGACGATCCTCCGCGAGATCGCCGAGCGCCGCATCGCGCTTGCGCGTGCCCGCGGCGCGGTGGCCCTGAACGCTCCGGAGCAGCGGGTCGTCCCCGATTCCGGCTCGCCGTGCGGGTACCGGCTCGAGTGGGAGTCGCGCCTGGCCTCCGAGGACTGGAACGCCGAGATCTCGCTCCTGGCCGGCACCGTCGCGGCGGCCGTCATGCTGCGCCGGCGGGTCGGCCTCCTGCGGACCATGGGAGGCGCCGACCCCTACCGGGTCGGTGCGCTCAGGCACGCGGCCGCCGCGCTCGGCGTGCGCTGGCCGCCCGAGGCCGCCTACGAGGACTTCGCGCGCGACCTACGCCCCACCGATGCGCCGCATGCCGCCCTCCTCGAGCAGGCGCGCGGCGTCATGGGACGGGCCGGGTACGTGGCCTTCTCGGGCGAGGTGCCCGCGGCGCATGTGCACGCCGGCCTCGCGACGCCGTACGCCCACACGACCGCCCCGCTGCGGCGGCTGGCCGACCGCTACGTGCTCGACCTGCTCGTGCAGCTCGAGTCAGGGGCGGGCCCGGACGCGGACGCGGTCGAGGCGCTCCTGCGGCTCCCGGACCGGATGGAGGAGGCCGAGTCCCGCGCGGGCGAGGTCGAGCGGGCGGTCATCGACGATCTCGAGGCCAGGCTCCTCGAGCACCGGGTCGGCGAGCGGTTCGATGCGGTCGTCGTCGAGCACGATGCCCGCGGCGCCCGGCTCCAGATCACCGAGCCGCCGATCCGGGCCCGCCTGCGCAGTGACCGGCGGATCGATCCCGGGACGACGCTCGGCGTGCTGCTCGTCGGCGCCGACCCGGTGGGGCGGTCGCTGCGCTTCGCCCCGGCGTGAGGCTCGCGGCCGGCTACCCGCCCGGCCGGCGCTGGATCGCGCGCAGCCCGCGCCGGCCGGTCCGCTTGACCGGCTCGGGGATCCGCTCCCGCACCCGGACGGCCACGTCGAACGAGCGCTTGACGAGGAGCGACGCCCGGTTCGCGGCACGCTCGGACACCGTGACGCGCCGCACCTTCTGGCCGACCGTCATCGAGCTGTAGATGAACCGCACGCGCCGGTAGTGGGATCCCCTGTACATCTGCTCCTCGGCCACGCGGCAGGAGCCGGGGAAGTAGGCGCTCGTGTCGTGCATCGCCAGCATGCCGCCGTCGACCAGCTTCCTGGTCCAGAGGTGGAAGTCGAGGTCGACCAGGTCGTAGCGGTGCGAGCCGTCGATGAAGAGCAGCTCGATCGCCGGCTCGGGGAAGTCCGGGAAGGCGTCGGCCGACGTGGCCGCGATCGGGGTCACGAGGCCCTCGATCCCGGCGCGCTTGATGTTCGCCTGGAACTCGGCGAAGCGCTTCCAGCCGTGGCCGGGGTCGATCGCATAGATCGGGACGCCGTGCCCGGCCTGCGACCCGAGCCCGAGGCAGATCGTCGAGCGGCCCTTGAACGACCCGATCTCGACGATGACGCCCCGGCCCGTGCACGCCTTGGCGAGCTCATAGAGCGCCGTGGCCTCCTCGTCGGTGAGCCAGCCCGGCACGCCGCGCAGGTGCCGCTCGAGCACGTCGTGCTCGGCCGCAACCACCTGCATCGCCGCAGCTCCCGCCACAACGCCGCCCATGACCACGCGCCGACTGTACCTGACCCGCACGCCGTCGTGCGGTGTGCCACAAGAATTGCGGCGAACCGCGCCGGCGCGCGCGGCGAATGCCGGGAGATGTCTCCCACCACCCGCGCGGCCCGGCCGGCCAGTACCATCGCCCGCACCGTGCAGGGCGCCCACACACCGTCGCTCCTCACCGTCGGCCCCCGCGGCGCGCCCCGCGCTGCGGTCGTCATCGCGCACGGCGGCAAGTCGCAGAGCACCGCGCCCGACTCCAACCTGCGGTCGCCGGCCCTCCGCATGCTGCCGTTCCTGCTCGACCTCGCCCGCGCCGGCAGGCGTCTGGGACTGGCGTCGAGCCAGCTCCGGTACCGGCTCGTCGGCTACAACGAGGGCGACCCGGTGGCCGACGTCGAGTGGGCGCTCGACCGCGTGGCCGAGCGGTACGACGTGCCGGTCTGCCTCCTCGGCCACTCGATGGGTGCGCGGGCCGCGCTGCGCGCCGCCGGCCACCCATCGGTCGTCTCGGTGGTCGCGCTGGCCCCGTGGTGCCCGCCGGCGGAGCCGGTCGAGCAGCTCGAGGGCCGCACGATCGTGATCGCCCACGGCGTCCGCGACCGGATCACCGACCCGGCCCGGTCGCTGGAGTTCGCGCGGCACGCCCAGCCCGTCGCCGCACGGCTCGCGCGGTTCGAGCTCCGCGGCACCGGCCACACGATGCTTCAGCGCCTGCCGACGTGGCAGTCGCTCGCCCGCCGGCTGACCCTCGGCACGCTCGGCCTGCACCCGCTCGAGGGCCAGCTCGCAGCGGCGTTCGCGCTTCCGGCCGACCAGGCGGTGAGGATCTCCCGATGATCTGGATCCCGCGCGCCGTCGGAGCCCTGACCGCCGTCTACGGCGTGAGCGCCGTCGCGATGCCCGGCGTCATCGGCCGCCACGGCGGCTACCGGGGGTGGGAGTCGCGCGAGTCGGCGGTGCGGCTCCTGTCGGCCGTCGTCGGCGTCCGCGACATCGTGTCGGGGATCGCCATCGTCGTCGCGCCGAGCGGCGGCGTGCTGCTCGCGGCGCTCACCGCCCGCGTCGCGTTCGACCTCTCCGACTGCGTCGCCTTCGGGACGCTCCTGCCCGAGCCGGGAGCACGCCGGAAGGTGGCGCTCGTGGCCGGCGGCTGGGGCGCGGTCGCCGCCGTCTCCGCGGTCTTTGCGACGTGATGGGCGACGGGCTCGACATCGCGGTGATCGGAAGCGGCGTCTCGGGCCTCACGGCCGCGCACGTCCTCGGCCGCCGCCACCGGGTGACGCTCTACGAGCGCGACGAGCGCCTGGGCGGCCATGCCAACACGATCGACGTTCGCGGCGAGGGTGGGCGCGAGGTCGCGCTCGACACCGGGTTCATCGTCCACAACGAGCGCACCTACCCAACGCTCCTGCGGCTCTTCGCAGACCTCGGCGTGCGCACCCAGGACTCCGACATGAGCTTCTCGGTGCGGTGCGAGGGCTGCGGCCTCGAGTACGCCGGAGCCCGCGGCATGCAGGGAGTGATGCCGCGGGCGTCGGTGCTCGGCCGCCCGCGCTACCTGCGGATGCTGGCCGAGGTCAGGCGCTTCCACCGCCACGCGCGCGCCGTCCTGCGCGACCCGGCCGCCGACCGGCTGACCCTCGAGCAGTTCCTCGTCGACGGCGGCTACTCGGACTACTTCACCGACCACTTCATGCTGCCGCTCACCGGCGCCGTCTGGTCGAGCTCGCCGGCGACGGTGCCGGGCGTACCCGGCCAGGTACCTCATCCGGTTCTTCGCGAACCACGGAATGCTGACCGTGACCAACTCGCCGCAGTGGAAGACGGTCGTCGGCGGGAGCCGCGTCTACGTCGAGGCGGTCGCCGACCGGCTCGACCGCGTGCTCGTGTCGACGCCGGTCGAGCGCGTCGAGCGAACCCGCGACGGGGTGGTCGTGAACGGCGAGCGGCGCCACGACCGGGTCGTGATCGCGGCCCACCCCGATCAGGCGCTGGCGATGCTCGCCGACGCGAGCGAGGCGGAGCGCCGCGTGCTGGGCGCGTGGACCTACTCGCAGAACCACACCGTGCTGCACACGGACGGCTCCCTCCTCCCGCACGCGCACGGCGCCCGCGCCTCGTGGAACTACCTGCTCGACACCTGCTCCACGAGCCAGCCGAACGTGCACGTGACCTACCACCTGAACCGGCTCCAGGCCCTGGTCGAGCCGCTCGACTACTGCGTGACGCTGAACCAGACGTCGCGGATCGAGCCCGGCAGCGAGCTGCGCCGGATGGTCTACGAGCACCCGGTCTACACGCACGCGAGCCTCGCGGCGCAGGCCGAGCTGCCGGCGATCCAGGGCGATCGCGGCACGTACTACTGCGGCGCCTACCACGGCTGGGGGTTCCACGAGGACGGCTGCGTCTCCGGCCTGCGGGCGGCCCTGGCGATGGGGTGCGCATGGTGAGGTCGTGCCTGTACGAGGGCCAGGTGGTCCACGACCGGCGGACGCCGGTTCGCAACGTCTTTCGCTACGGCGTCTACATGTGGCTGGTCGACCTCGACGAGCTGGAGGCACTCGACAACCGCCTGTGGGCGTTCGGCGCCGACCGGCGGGCGCTCACGACCATCCGGAGCCGCGACCACCTCGGCGATCCCGGCCGGTCGATCCGCGAGAACGTCGACGCCTACCTCGGCATGCACGGCATCGACCTCGAGGGCGGCGCGGTGCAGCTTCTCACCAACGCGCGCGTGCTCGGGTACGTCTTCAACCCGCTCTCGGTCTTCTACTGCCACGGCCGGGACGGCGAGCTGCGCTGCGTCATCGCCGAGGTGCACAACACGCACGGCGAGCGGCACTGCTATCTGCTCCACCCGGGCGAGCGGGGCCGTGCCGAGACCGACAAGGAGTTCTACGTCTCGCCGTTCCTCACCGTCGACGGCCGCTACCGCATGTCGTTCGCGCCCGTGGGCGAGCGGCTCGCGATCCAGATGAGCCTCGAGCAGGAGGGCGAGCGCGTGTTCGCCGCGTCGCTCACGGGGACGCGGCTGCCGTTGACCAACGGCTCGCTCGGGAGGATGCTGGTCCGGTACCCGCTCATGACCGCGAAGGTGACGACCCTCATCCACCTCCAGGGCCTGCGTCTTCACCGGCGGGGCGTGGCTCATGTGCGCCGTCCGCCCCACCCCCGCCAGGACGGCGTCGGATGACCGCCACCCACTTCGAGGTCGAGGCCCGGCGCCCGCTCCACCCCGACACGGTCGCCGCACCGACGCGCGCCCGGATCGCCCGCGCGCTCTTCCTCCGCGCCGCCCGGCTCCTGCCCGCCGGCTCGCTGACGGTCGTCCTCCCCGACGGCAGCAGGGCCGTCGCGGGCCGCCCCGGCTCGCCGACCCTGACGATCCACCGTGAGGACTTCTTCCACCGCCTCGGCGCGCACGGCAGGATCGGGTTCGGCGAGGCCTACATGGCCGGCGACTGGTCGGCCGACGACCTGGCGGGGGCGCTGGCCGCGTTCGCCTCGTCGCTCGACCGGCTCGCCCCCGCGCCGTTTCGCAGGATCGGACGGGTGCTCGACCGGCGCCTGCCCACACACGAGGAGAACACGCTGAGCGGCGCGGCACGGAACATCTCCCGCCACTACGACCTCTCGAACGAGCTCTTCACGCTCTTCCTCGACGAGACGATGACGTACTCATGTGCGGTCTTCGAGCCCGGCGACACGCCTCGAGACGGCCCAGCGCCGCAAGTACGAGGCGCTGGCCGAGCTGGCCGACGTGGGGCCGGGGCACGACGTGCTCGAGATCGGGACCGGCTGGGGCGGGATGGCGATGCACCTGGCCGCGACGCGCGGCTGCCGCGTCACCTCGGTGACGATCTCGCGCGCGCAGGCGTCGCTCGCGCGCGAGCGCATCGCCGCCGCCGGCCTCGCCGACCTGATCGATGTCGTCCTGTGCGACTACCGCGAGATCGAGGGCACCTACGACCGGATCGTCTCGGTCGAGATGTTCGAGGCCGTCGGCGAGCGCTACTGGCCGACCTTCTTCGCGTCGTGCGACCGGTACCTGCGGCCGGGCGGCGCCGTCGGCATGCAGACGATCACGATGCCCCACCGCCGGTATCGGGCGACGCGACGCACCTACGGCTGGGTGCACAAGTACATCTTCCCGGGCGGCCTCATCCCGTCGCAGGAGGCCATCGACCGCGCCGTGCGCGCAGGCTCGGGCCTGCGCGTCGAGGCGACGAGCGAGATCGGGCCGTTCTACACGACCACGCTGCGGATGTGGCGCGAGCGCTTCATCGCCCGGACCGACGAGGTCGCAGCCCTCGGCTTCGACGGCACGTTCCGGCGGATGTGGGAGTTCTACCTGGCCTACTGCGAGGCCGGGTTCGCGACGGGCGCGCTCGGCAACGTCCAGCTGCGGCTGGCGCGGCGGTGAGGCTGGGCGGCCGCCGGGTCTGGGTCACCGGCGCTTCGAGCGGGATCGGCGCGGCGCTCGTGAAGGAGCTCCTCCGGCGTGGGTGCCGTGTGGCGGCGAGCGCGCGCCGCGCGGACCGGCTCGAGGCGCTCGGGCCGCGCGTCGTCGCCGTGCCGCTCGACGTGACGGACCGCGACGCGGTGATCGCCGCCGAGGAGCGGGTGCGGGCCGAGCTGGGCGGGATCGACGTCGTCGTCCTGAACGCCGCCTACTGGCGCCAGTTCACGGTCGACGAGTGGGACTCGGAGGTCCTCCGAAGCCACTTCGACACGAATGTCATGGGCCTCGCGTACGGCGTCGAGGCGGTGCTGCCCGACATGCGCCGCCGCGGGGCCGGGACGATCGTCGGCGTCGCGAGCGTCGCCGGGTACCGCGGCTTCCCCCGCTCCGAGGCGTACGGCGCCACGAAGGCGGCCGAGATCAACATGCTCGAGGCGCTCAGGATCGACCTGCGCCCGCTCGGCATCACGGTGCAGACGGTCTGCCCGGGGTTCGTGCGCACCGACCTGACGGCCAAGAACACGTTCCCGATGCCGTTCATGCTCGAGGCCGACGACGCGGCCCGCCGGATCTGCCGCGGGATCGAGCGCGAGAAGGCCGAGATCGTCTTCCCGTTCCCGATGATGGTGGCGATGAAGGCCCTGCGGCTCGTCCCGGTGCGGCTCTACACGGGGGCCTTCGGGGCGGGGCTGCGGCGCGGTCGGGAGATGGGCAAACCGGTCAAGCGGTGAGCAGCTTCCGCGCCGAGCGGATGTCGGCCGCGGCGGCCCGGTCGACCGGCGCGGGTGCAGAGGTCGCCGCGCTCAGCCACCTGTCGAGCGCGCTGATCGCGGTGTCGGCAACCGGCTCGCTGAGAAGCGACCGCACCGTCTCGGTCCGCCAGTGGTCGCGGTGCCCGTTCGAGCCCATGCCGGCCCGGGCGTCGAGTCGCGTGAGCGCCTTGTGCAACCTGTTCGCATAGAAGGACTGACCGTGCTCGGGCGGCGTCGAGCTCGAGTCCAGACGCGCGGCTCTGGCCAGGAGCTTCATGGCGAGGCGGACGCCTCGCATGCCCTTCGGTCTCGTCCCACCTCGGCTCGCGACTCAGGATGACGTCTGACAGGGCAACGAGCGTTGCGGGCGAGGCGGTGTCCTCCGCCGTCCGGTCGACGACACGAAGGATCCCGGATGCGTCGTCGACGTCGTCGTACTCCGTGATCAACGACCTCGCGAACCGCATCGTGCTGGCGGGGTCGATGAGCAGGCCGTCGAGGGCGTGCCGGAGCCTGGTCTTGTACACCGTCCGGACGGCGTCCCTGGCCGCCTCCACCTGCTCGGGCGAGGCGTCGTGTCGCGCACCTGTCTTGATCATCCGCCGGGCGGATCGGATGTGCTCAGCGTCCGACGGCGCTCTGGATCTCGGTCACCGCAGCCTCCGTGCTGCAGTCGCGGAGCACCCGTTCGAGGACCGCGTCGCGGAGCCGTTCGAGCGTGGGCTCGGACGCCGACCAGCCCAGAAGCCGGGGCACCCCCTGCGCCTGCGCTCGGATGAGCTCCTTGTGCTCCGGATACAGCTTGGCGATCTTCTGGGCGAGGCCGGCCGCTCCGAGCGCGGCGAAGGGCGAGAGCTCGGCGTGATCCTTCAACATGCCGCACCAGGTGAACATCGCGTTCAGCTGCGTCACGCTGAGCATCCTGCGCCACTCCTTGTCAGAGTGCGCGAGCGCTTCCCGGACGGCGCCTGCCTCCCGCTCGAAGCGAGCCTCGAGACTCCCCTCCCCGCGGCAGTCGGGCTCTGTCGCCCACGAGCTCCCCAGAACCTCGGCGATGCGGTCCTTGCTCCGTTCGAGGTACCTCTCCGCCTCGGCGGTGCGGTCGTCACGCCACGCTTGCGCTGACCGCTCGCCCAGAGCGGTTGCGTCGAGCAGCAGCCCGCGCTCCCACCGCGGGTCGAGCCTCGTGATCTCGCCGAGCTGGACCTCGGCCTCCGCACGTGCGTCAGGCGTCTGCCGCGCCGGCGGCCGGCTGGCGAGATACAGGTTCACGTGCGGCTCGAGAAACCTGGTGCTGAGCAGACCCGCCTTTCGCAGCGCGCACATCGCGTCCTCGTGGATCTTCGGGTTCGCCGTCGCCTCGGCGTAGGCCAGCGCGGCCTTGCCGTAGTCGTTCAGGACGAAGGCTCTCACCGAGCTCGCCATGCGGCGGGATTCGGGGTGCTCCTTCACGTACTCCTCGATCTCGCACTCGGCCCTGTCCCGATACTCGCGGAACCGGTTGAAGATCCGGGCGCTGATCGTCTGCGTGTAGTACGACGCGCTTCGCGTGTAGTGACCGTCGACGCCGGGCGCGACGCCCGCCGCAATCGCGTCGACGTAGTGCCTGTATGCGGAGGGGACGCGGCCCTTCTCTGCGGCAACGCGCGCCAGGCCGTAGTCGATGTCGCTCACGAACGTGTCCTTCTGGATCGCGCTGTACTGCCGGCCACGCTCGAGCAGCACCTCCGCCATGTCGAGGTCACTGGGCTCTCCGAGCAGCCAGTGCATGTACGCGCCGCTCTCCCATCCGGCGATGATCCCCGGGTTGAGCGATCGGTAGCACTCGACGATCTCGAGGGCGACGTCGCGCTCGAACGACTCTCTGCGACGCCACAGCATCTCCATCTCCCGCACGAGCCGGAACTGGGCGACCTGCCACTTAGGCGCCCGCTCGGCCGCCGCGCGGATGTACTGCAACCTCGACATCGCCCGGTGCTCGAGGGTCCCGGCGGTGAACAGCTCGAGCCCCTTCCATCTCTTGGTGCTCGGCGTCATCGCACGTGCCTGGTGCAGACGCAGCCGCGCCGCGCCCCAGGCACCCGTCAACGCATTGGCGAGGGCGAGCGTCACGGTCGCCGCGTGCAGCGTGTCCTCCCGCTCGTCGACGTCCGGTGGGAGCTCGCGAAGCAGTGTGAGCGCATCCTCGAGCAGCGGCCGCGCCTCGAACACCGGCGTCGACGCCTGGCCGGACACGTGTGCGAGCAGGTGCAGGTAGAGGCACGTCCGCGCCTCTCCGACCCGAGCCTGTGGGGCCAGGAGACGTTGGCGATCCACGCGTCTCTTCCACCGGGGCACGCGCCCGACGATCCACGCCGGGGCCCGCGACGTGACGGGGTTGCACCTCGCCGCGGCCGCGTACAGCTTCCCGGCCTCGACGTATGCATCGATCGTGCCCGACTCCTCGTAATCCTCAGCCTCGTTGAAGTAGGCCGCGGCCCGCAGCCGCCCCGGAGGCAGGCGGTCGATCTTCTGCTTCACGTCCTCGCGCAGGCACCGGTAGAGCGACGTCATGACACTCACGAAGACGCGGTAGATGATCTTCTCGTAGTCGCTCTGGGTGACCGACTCCGCGTGTCCGGATCTCGAGTCGAGCGTGTAGTTCACAGGGACGGTGAACATCTCGCCGGCACCCGGCGGCCCGATGCGGATCCACAACCGCACCTGAATCTCCTTGTGGCCGGGCGGCCGCAGGACATCCCGGCAGGCGTAGTGGCCGCGGATGTGCACGTGTGCCGCCCACCTCTCGGGGTCGGACCTGTCGAGCTCGGCTTCGTCGACCCATGAGAATCGACTGACCTGGTCGGACAGCCTCTCGGTGAGGTCGGTGGCGAGCCAGTCCAGCCGGCGAACCCCGTCGATCCTTGCGAAGGTCCCGCGCGTGGCGCCCTCCGGCTCGAGTCGTTGGATGGGCTCGACGCTGATCGTGTAGCTGAACGGCTTCTCCGATGCCGCGATCCACGATCTCCGAAGGATCACGACGGCCACGCCGGCCGCGCAGATCGCGAGGGGGACGAACAGAATGAGGTCGGAGAGGTTGCCCTCCCGGATCGCCGCGAGCACACCGCTGTTCGAGGCGACAACGACGGCCTGCAGGGCGAGACCTCCCACCGCGAGCGCCGCGCCCAGAAGGCCGAACCGGCGACTCCGGTCGACCGTCCGCTCGGCCGACCCCAGCACGTCGGCTCCAAGGCTCCCGGTCACAGACGGAAGTTGCACCCCACCACCTCTCGTTGGCTCGCCCAAAAAGCCCACGGACGGGTCCATCCGTCGCATGGATCATTGTGAGAATCGCACAATGATCGGCGGATTGGCCAAATTCGGCGGTAGGGTTGTGCCCGCCTGCGATGACGAACCAGCTGCGATCCGGCGAGACGCTCGCCACGGGCGGCACCCTCCAGGCCCCCACAAGGCCCGTGAGGCTCGTCGTGCAGCCGGACGGCGATCTGGTGCTGCTCAAGTCCGGCGCCGAGAAGCTGTGGTCGGCCGGAACGGCCGGGAAGGGCGCGACGCACGTCCAGATGAAGGCGGGCGGGAACCTCGTTTTGGTCGGGCACCGCGCGACGGTCTGGGAGACCAAGACCAGCGGTCACCGCGGCGCGCGCCTGGTCGTGCAGGACGACGGCAACCTGGTCGTCTACGGCGCCGACAACAGCGTCCTGTGGCAGTCGGAGACGCTCGCGGAGTGGGCCGCTGCGGCAGGCGACCGCCTTCGGGCGACCGAGGCGCTCTTCCCGGGAGCGTCCCTCACGGCCAAGACCCGCCCCCTCACGCTCACGCTCCAGCCGGACGGGGATCTCGTCCTCGCGCGTGAGGGCGTCCCGGTGTGGGCGACAGGCACGGCCGGAGAGAACGTGACGAGCGCGGTGATGCAGGAGGACGGCAACCTCGTGCTGCACGGACCGCAGGGGACGGTGTGGGCGTCGGGGACCGGCGACACCCCCGGGGCGCGGCTGATCCTGCAGGACGACGGGAACGCCGCGATCGTGGGAAAGCGGCGGGCGATCCGGTGGACGACCGGGACGCCGCTCTGGCCGCCCACCGGCCGCGCCGACGTCCTCTGGCCGCCCGACGCGCTGGAGCCGAAGGAACGCCTGCACTCACCGTCGGGGCAGTTCCAGCTCGTGTTTCAGACCGATGGGAACCTCGTCCTCTACGACGGGCAGACCGCCATCTGGGCGACGGGCACGAGCGGCCACGCGGCCTCGCAGGCCGCGATGCAGACCGACGGCAACCTCGTCCTGGTCGGGCCGGGCGGCGCGGTCGTCTGGGAGGCGCGCACCGCCGGCCATCCGGGCGCCCGGCTGGTGCTCCAGGACGACGGGAACGCCGTCATCTATGCGATCGACGGACGCCCGCTCTGGTCGACCGGCACCGCAGAGCGACGGCGCGACATCGGCCTCGACATGCAGACGCAGCTCCAGCCGAACTGGTGCTGGTCGGCGGTCTCGACGAGCGTGAGCCGGTTCTACAACCCGGCCAGCGCGTGGACGCAGTGCACGCTGGCGAACGCCGAGCTCGAGCAGACCGGCTGCTGCGCCGACGGCTCGGCGCCGCAGTGCAACAGGGACTGGTACCTCGACCGCGCCCTGACGCGGACCGGCAACCTCCAGAGCTGGGTCGGGAACCCGGTCACCCTGAGCGACGTCGAGCACGAGCTGAACGCCGGCCGGCCGGTGGGGGTGCGCATCGGCTGGGCGGGCGGCGGCGGCCACTTCGTGGTTCTCGACGGCTACTCGGACCCCGGCACCGGTCCGGGGTTCCTGAACGTCCAGGATCCGATCTACGGGAAGTCACGCATGCCCTACTCCGCGTTCCGAAACAGCTACCACGGCACCGGGGCGTGGACGCACACGTACTACACCAGGAGCTGATCGCCATGCCCATCGAGTACCCGAAGCCGCCCGCCGAGGCCGACAAGGCCGCGGCGGACGGCGTGCTCGACGTCCACCGGGCCGAGACGCACGCACGGGCGCGGGCCCGCTCGCTGCGCGAGATCGGCGAGGGCGGCCGCGCGCTCGCCTCGCCCCATGCCGTGTACAACCTGGGCCTGGCCGACCTCGCAAAGCCGGGCGTGCTGGCGGACGCGCCGATGACCGCGTGGCGCTATCTGGTCGAGGAGGCGGGAGCGGCCGTCGCGAGCGCCGAGGTGGGCGTCGACGCGAAGGGCGCCGTGCGCGGCCTCGACCACGTGAACGAGGGGCCGTTCGTGAAGGCCACCGCGGCGGCGCAGAAGGCGGCGGCGAAGCTGCCGCAGGTGCGCGACGGCAAGGTCGAGGCCCGCGTCATCCGCGTCCCCGCGCTCTACGTGATGGCGCTCTGGCTGAAGGATCTCGACGGCGACGACGACGTCGTCATCCCGATGGCGCCCGCCCCGCCGTTCCTCGAGGCCAACCGGCCGTACACCGAGCGTGAGTTCCTGAAGGCACTCGCCGGTCCCGCCAAGGCGCGGGCGCAGTTCTCGAACGCACCGCAGGCGGGCTGAGCGTCAGCTACCCGGCTTGTTCGAGCCCCCGCCGCCGCCGTTGCCACCCGAGTGGTGATCCGGGTGCGACGGATGGTCCGGATGGGATGGATGATCGGGGTGGCTGGGATGGCTCCCGCCGTGCCCGTTCCCGTGCTGGCCCGCGTGGCTCTTTCCGCCGCTCGCGGCCGTCGAGATCTCGGCGCCCTTGTCGACGCCCTTCGCATCCGTCGTGCGGGCCAGAGTCGAGATCTCGACGCCGTGCCCCTTGCCGTTGCCCTTCCCGTCGGTGCCCGCGCCGGCGTCGTCATGCGACGCACGCTGCACGGCGCCCACGGGAGCGGCGGCGGCCGCCCCCGTGGCTGTCTGCGCCGCTGCCTCCCCCTTGAGAGCGGCTTCGGAGGTCGCCGCGGTCCGGGTGCCGGACGGGGTGCCCACGAGTGAGCCGACGCCGATGCGATCGAGGACCGCCGACACGGTCGACGATCCGGCGCCGGACACGCCCGCAGCGTAGGCCCCGCCCGTCATCGCGCAGAACGCGACGGCGGCCAGCACCGGGATGCGGCGCCGCCCGGACCGCGGACGTTGCACCGCCTGAGCGCCCGAAGCGGTGTCGGCGAGCCCGAGATCGACTGGAGGATGGGACGGGGTCGCTGCGGGCACAGGCACACCCGCAGCAGACCGTGCTGTCTGAAGCAGCGCCGCCACCGCCGCGTAACCCGGAGGCGCGTCGGCGGGGCCCACCCCACCGGCGAGCATCCGATCCGCGGTTTCGTCGTCCAGTCGAACCGCCCTCATGGAAAGGAAGAACGCACGCAGGCCCATCGGCGTTACACCTCGCCTTCCCGACCGGCCTCGTTGGCCAGGTCGCGGGCGAGCCGGCGCAGCGCGCGGTGCTGGAGCACGCGGACCGACCCGGGCGAGCGGCCCGTGAGCTCCGCAACCTCCTCGGCGCTGTAACCGCCGAGCACGCGAAGCAGGATCACCTCCGCCTGCGGAGCCGGGAGGCGCTTGATCCGCGCAACGGCCGCTGCGACGTCGTCGCCGAGCTCCGGGTCGACCACCGGCCGGTCGAGCTCGAACGCGCCCGGCGGGCGCAGCACAACCGATCGCTGCCACCACCGGCGGCGGTGGTCGAGCGCGCGACGACGCGCCGTCGTGAGCACCCACCGGCGGAACGCGTCGGTGTCGCCGCGAAACGATTCCGCCCCGGCGACGACCTCGACCCAAACCTGCGATGCGACGTCCTCGGCGACGCCGCGGCCGACGACCGCGCCGAGGTACCTGACGACGTCGCCGTTCACCGACGCGTACGCCTCCGCGACACGGGCGTCGACGGACGCGCGGCCGTCGGACGCCCACCGGGTTTCGTCCGAGAACCCTATCTGCGGCGCACCCTGTTGTCGTCGTCGTGGTTCCACCCGTGGCCTCGTCCCAAGAGTACGTGCCCACGGGGCGTCTGTCGCATCCCAGAGCGGGAGGGCCGCCCTGAGGACGACCCTCCCGACCTGAGCCGGCGAGGCTGCCGACGGTTCACTTCGGAGGTGGAGGTACGAGACAGGTCTGCGTGGAGTCGCCCTGCACGATCTTGAAGTCACCGGTGCCGGTGATGTGAACGGCGACGGCGCCGGCCTGGCCGTTCGTGCTGCCGATCTTCTGCTCGCTCGGCGTCTTGCCCGGAGCCTGCGTGTACTTGATGGCCGTCCCCGCCGGGTACGGGCCGAACTTCGTGCCGGAGCCCAGGTCGATCACGAACACCTCGGTCGGGTTGTTCGGGTCGCCGACCTGGTAGAAGCCGTCGGGGTTCTCGCCGCCCTTGGGGTTCGTGCCGGGCGGCGTGAGGCCGGCGGGCGGGATCGTCTGCCCGTGCGGGTTCACGTACTCCACGCACTGCCCGCCGTACTGGTCGTCCGACGCCGTCTGCCCACCGCTGCCGCCGCCGACCGCCGTGTTCACCGCATCGACGGCGTAGCCGACGCCTCCGAAGCTCAGGAACGCCGCCGCCGCGCCGGTCGTCATGAGCAGCGCCAGCACGGGCCGGCCGGTACCGCGTGCCCGTGGCCCACCGACCCTGTCGGCGATCTCGCGCTCGAGCCCGGCATCGAGCCGGGGCGCCTCTGCGCGGAGCGCCGATTCGATCGCGGAGAGCTCTCCCCCGCGGTCTTGGAACCACCTCATCGTTGCCTCCCCCTGGGACGGTGCGCCTGTAACGGGAAACACCGCTCCGGCAAGCCGGTTCGTTACAGCGAGATCGGAGCGGGCGATCGCGGCGGGGTAGGATCCGTCGCGTGACAGCGGTCTCCTGGAAGGTGATCGAGCACGGCTGGTCGGTGCGCTCGAGCGACGGCGAGGACGTCGGCGTCGTCTTCCTGGTCGTCGGCGACGAGAACGAGGACATCTTCGACGGGCTCGCGATCACCCACCACAAGGGCTTCGCCGTCCACAACTACGCCGACCTGCCGCACTACGCCGCGGCCTCGCAGGTCGCCTCGATCGACGACTCGGGCGGGGTCACGCTGGCGATCACGGCGGAGGAGGCCAGGGACCTCCCGGTGCACGACCCGCCGGTGAGCGCCGAGATCGTGCCCGAGGACGCATCGCTCCTCGATCGGGCGCGCACCGAGCTCGAGCACCTGACGCGCGAGGATCACACGAACTGACGGCGGGCCGGCCCGCGGCCGGTGCGGATCAGGGGACGAGCGGGCGCGTGTCGAAGTACTCC
Organism: uncultured Actinomycetes bacterium; assembly: GCA_963809325.1. Classification (GTDB taxonomy): domain Bacteria; phylum Actinomycetota; class Thermoleophilia; order Gaiellales; family JAICJC01; genus JAICJC01. The sequence goes on along the minus strand of CAWEIZ010000008.1, from coordinate 228,312 downwards.
GAGAGCCGCGCGATCCGCCCGTCTCGCAGCTCGACGAGGATGGCGAACGGGAAGTCGAAGCGCTCGCCGCCGTCACGGAGCTTCGACGCGAAGAACCCGACGGCCAGCACGCGGTCGCCGTCCTCGATCACCGGATCCAGGGTGACCCGGCAGTCCTCGATCGCCCCCATCCCCTCCGCGAGGCCGGCCCGGATCGGCTCAGGGCCGGTCAGCGGCTCCGGATAGAGCGGGTCCTCGTAGACGCCGTCCGGGCGCGAAGAGGCCGGCGGCCGCGTCGGGATCGCCCACCTCCCAGGCATCGCAGACCGCGCGCAGGGCCTCGGCCGGGGTCATGCGATGATGCTACCAAGGTGCTCCACCCCACCATCCGCCGGTCGCCGTACTTCGAGCGCACGCTCGCGCGCGGGGCGTGCGACTTCATGGTCTACAACCACACGTACATGCCGATGGGGTACGGCCGCGACCCGCGCGACGACTACGACGCCCTGGTCGAGCGGGTGACCCTGTGGGATGTCGGCGCCGAGCGCCAGTGCGAGCTGCGCGGCCCGGGGGCACTCGCGCTGGCCGACCACCTCGCACCGCGGCGGCTCGCCGATCTCGAGGTGGGCGAGTGCCGCTACACGCCCGTCTGCGACCGGGCCGGCGCGATCATGTGCGAGTGCATCGTCCTTCGCCCCTGGGACGACGTCGTCTGGTTCTCGCACTCCGACGTCGACCTGAGCCTGTGGGCCGCGGGAATCGCGCTGGCACGCGGCGACGACGCGACCGTGACCGAGGCCGACGTCGCGCCGGTGCAGCTCCAGGGCCCGCGAGCCGCGGACGTCCTCTCCGGGCTCGCCGACCGCGACGTCGCGGAGCTCGGGCGGCACCGGTGCGCACCGATGCGGATTGCCGGCGTCGAGGCGGTCGTCTCGAACACCGGCTGGAGCCGCGAGCCCGGCTATGAGATCTACCCGCTCGGAAGCGCGCGGGCGGTGGAGCTGTGGGACGCGCTGTGCGCCGCCGGCGAGGCCCACGGCCTGCTCGTCACCGGCCCGAACATCGTGCGGGCGGTCGAGCAGGGCATCTCCGACACGCAGTACGCGACCAACTCCGGGATGAACCCGATCGAGGCGGGCATCGGCCCGCTGCTCGACCTCGACCGCGACTTCGTGGGCGGCGAGGCGCTCCGCGCCGTGCGCGACAACGGCCCGGCGAGACATACGGTCGGGCTGGTGTGCGACGGCGAGCCGTTTCCGCCCATGGACCGCTACTGGCGGGTGACGACGGCGGACGGCGGCGCGGCCGGGGTCGCCCGCTGGGCGGTCTACTCGTTCGCGCTGGAGCGGAACATCGCGGTGTGCCTCGTCGACGTTCGGGTCGACGCGGCGGACGGGCTCCTCGTCCAGGCGCCGGACGGGCCGCGGCGGGGCGCGCCGCACCCGACGCCGTTCGTCTAGCCGGGCTCAGCCACGCCGGCGTACCGCTCGCGGGCGTCGTCCTCGGACTCCACCGGCCGGTAGCGCCAGACCAGCCCGTCGCGCGCGACCAAGAGCCACATGCCGGCGGCGTCGAGGTAGCCGCCCGACTCGTGGGGGGCGCGGATCCGGGCCCGGATCAGGACGGCGTCGTCGGCGATCGCCGTCGCCGCCGCCGCGTACGCGTCATAGCCGGGCCGGGCCGACAGCGTCTCCCACCACTCCCGCACGCCGTCGTGGCCGCGGAACACGCGCTCCTCGCCGAACGCGACCGTGGTGAACTCGACCTCGCGGTGCATCAGCCTCAGATAGCTCTCGAAGTCGCGCCGCTCGAACTCCCGAACGACGCGGGCGTGCAACGCGAGGACGTCCATGGCGGACGCCAGTATCTCGCGTCAGCTCAGGCGGTGCCTTCGGCCTCGAACTCGCGCAGGTAGCCCTCGAAGAGCCGCCGGTGGCCCTGCTCGTCGCGCAGGATGTCGATCACCATGTCCTGCGTGACCGGGTCGATGCCGTCGGTCTCGTCGATCATGCGGGTGTAGTGCTCGATCGCGCCGCTCTCGGCCTCGATGACGCCGCGGATCACGTGCACGATGTCGGTCTGGTGCTCGGGGGGCTGGAGGAACGACTGCTCCGCCGCGAAGTCCTTCGAGCCCGGGACGACGCCGTAGAGCTCCTTGATCCGGGCGGCGAACCGGCGAGCGTGCCCGAGCTCCTCGTCCACGTCGGCCTCGAGCGACTCGACGATCTCCCGCGCCCGCACGCCGTCGGGGTTGACCGACGCTGCGAGGTAGCTCATCACCGTCTCGACCTCCATCCAGTAGGCCTTCGTCAGGAGCTCGACGACGTGCTCGCGGGCGTCCGACTGGGATCCGGCGAGGATTCCTTGGGATGGGTGTGTGGTAGCCATGCACGGACCATACCCGGAGGCGCCCCGAGGTACACGCGTGGCTGGTGAAGAAGTCTGTCCGGCGTCCGATCACATGTTATGAACAAATTGTGATGGTTGCACCGTGATCAACCTGCTCGCATCCAATCCGATCCTGCTGCTGTTCCTGATCTGCGGCGTCGGATTCACCGCCGGGCGCATCTCGATCAGCGGTTTCTCCCTCGGCGTGGCCGCCGTCCTCTTCGCGGGCATCGGCGCCGGCGCCGTCTCCGCCACCTGGATTCTCCCCGACGACGTGTGGACGTTCGGACTGGCGATCTTCGTCTACACCACCGGGCTGGCGTGCGGGCCGAGCTTCCTGCGCACGATCCGCCGGCGCGGCCTGCCGCTCAACACCGCCGGCATCGGTGTGGTGGTTCTCGGTGCAGCCGTCGCCGCCGGGATGGCCGCGGTCGTCGGGCTGACCGCGGCGTGCGGTGCCGGCGTCTTCGCGGGTGCCGCCACCACAAGCCCCGGCCTGGCCGCAATCGTCGGCTACCTCCAGGCCCATTCCCCGGCCACCGCGTTCGCCGACCTGGGCGCCGAGCCGGTGGTCGGCTACTCGCTCACCTACCCGCTGGGGGTGCTCGTCCCGCTCTTCATCTGCTCGGCGCTTCTCCGACACGACCCGGCAAAGCGCCGCCGCCTGGTCGAGCGGACGGCGCTGGTCGAAGACGTCAAAGGGGTCACCCTGCGCGAGCTGGCCGAACGGCTGAACCATCGGGTCGCATTCGGACGCGTCTACCACAAGGGGAAGCTGATCGCGGCCGACCCCGACTACGAGATCCACAAGGGCGACCGGATCACCCTGAACGGCAAGCGCGAAGACGTGGCGGTCGCGCTCGAGGTGGTCGGCGAGATGATCGACGACAAGACGGTCGCGTTCGACCACTCCAAGCTCGACTCTCGCCGGGTGGTCGTGTCCGACCACAGCCTGGCGGGAGCCCGCCTCGGCGACGTCGACCTGTCCGGCTATCACGCCGTCGTCACCCGTGTCCGCCGCGGCGACACCGACATGGTCGCCCACCCGGACCTGATGCTCGAGCTGGGAGACCACGTCCGTCTGGTCGCGCCGCGGAAGAAGCTGCACAAGGCCTCGCGCGTCTTCGGTGACTCCTATCGCGCCCTGCACGAGCTGGACGTGCTGCCGTTCGCGGTCGGAATCGCCGCCGGCATGGTGCTGGGGCTGATCCCCTTCCCGCTTCCCGGCGGCGGGACCCTGACGCTCGGCTTCGCCGGCGGCCCGCTCATCGTCGGCCTGGTGCTGGGCGCGTTCGGCCATTCCGGCCCGATGTGCTGGCAGCTTCCCGCCCCCGCCAACCAGACCGTCCGCCAGCTCGGCGTGGCGCTGCTCCTGGCCGGCATCGGCACCAAGGCCGGACAGGCGTTCGCGCACACCGTCACCAGCCCGACGGCGCTGCGAGTGATCGTGGCCGGCGCCGTCGTGACGGGCCTCTCCAATCTGATCGTGCTCACGGTCGCGAGCAGGCTGATGCGGCTCTCGCCCGCGCAGACGTGCGGCGTCATCGCAGGCGTCTCCACCCAGCCGGCCGTGTTCGCCTACGCCTCCCAGAACACGTCCGACGAGAACAGCGTCCTGCGCGGGTACTCGACCGTCTTTCCGGTGGTGATGGTGTCGAAGATCGTCACCGCGGCCCTTCTGATCACACTGCTCCTCCGCTAGCGGCCCGTTCGTAGAATCCCCGCATGGGGACTGCGCCGCGGACGATGCTCGACAAGGTCTGGGCCGATCACGAGGTCGGCGAGGAGCTCCTGTACGTCGACCTGCACCTCGTGCACGAGGTGACGAGCGCGCAGGCCTTCGAGGGGCTGCGACTGGCGGGCCGGCGTGTGCGCCGCCCGGACCGGACGCTCGCGACCGCCGACCACAACGTGCCGACAGGGCCGGGCGATCCCGACGCGCTGTCGCGCGCGCAGCTCGAGGCGCTCGACAGGAACTGCGCGGAGTTCGGGGTGCGGCTCTACGCGCTCGGGCACCGCCGCCAGGGCGTCGTCCACGTCATCGGGCCCGAGCTCGGCGTCACGCAGCCGGGCATGACGATCGTGTGCGGCGACTCCCACACGTCGACTCACGGCGCGTTCGGCGCGCTGGCGTTCGGCATCGGCACGAGCGAGGTCGAGCATGTGCTCGCCACGCAGACGCTGCCGCAACGCCGGCCGCGGACGATGCGGATCAGCTACGCCGGAGCGCTCGGGGCGGGGTGCACCGCCAAGGACATCATCCTCGAGACGATCGGCCAGATCGGCACCGACGGCGCGGCAGGGCATGTGATCGAGTACGCGGGGGACGCGATCCGGGGCCTCTCGATGGAGGGGCGGATGACCATCGCCAACATGTCGATCGAGGCCGGCGGCCGGGCCGGCATGATCGCCCCCGACGACACCACGTTCGCCTACCTCGAGGGACGGCCGGGCGCCCCCGCCGACTTCGACGCGGCGGTCGAGCGCTGGCGCGCGTACGCCTCCGACGCGGACGCCGCCTTCGATCGCGAGGTGACGGTCGACCTCGCCGGCGTCGCGCCGCAGGTCTCGTGGGGCACGAACCCGAGCCAGGTTGCCCCGATCACCGGCACCGTGCCCGAGCCCGGCGACGAGACCGACGAGCGGGCGCTGGCCTACATGGGCCTGACCGCCGGGACGCCGCTTCAGGAGATCACGGTCGACCGCGTGTTCCTGGGCTCGTGCACGAACGCGCGGATCGAGGATCTACGGGCCGCGGCCGAGATTGTGCGCGGGCGGCGGGTGTCGGCCGGAGTGCGGGCGATGGTCGTCCCCGGATCGGCACAGGTTAAAGCTCAGGCTGAGAGTGAGGGTTTGGATGTCGTCTTCCGCGACGCCGGCTTCGAGTGGCGCGGCGCGGGGTGCTCGATGTGCCTGGGCATGAACCCCGACATCCTCCAGCCGGGCGAGCGCTGTGCGTCCACCTCGAACCGCAATTTCGAGGGCCGCCAGGGCGCCGGCGGGCGCACGCACCTGATGAGCCCCGCGATGGCGGCGGCCGCGGCGGTGACGGGCCGCCTCGCGGACGTGAGGGAGCTGGTGGCGTGAGGGCCGTGACGGTGGTGTCGGGGCCGGTCGCGGCGCTCGACCGGGCGTCGGTCGACACCGACCAGATCATCCCTAAGCAGTTCCTGAAGCGGATCGAGCGCACCGGGTTCGGCGAGTTCCTGTTCTTCGACTGGATGAAGGACCCGGCGTTTCCGCTTCGCCGGCCCGACTTCGCCTCCGCCCCCATCCTGGCCACCGGCCGCAACTTCGGCTGCGGCAGCTCGCGCGAGCACGCGGCGTGGGCGCTCCAGGAGTTCGGCTTCCAGGCGATCGTCGCCGAGAGCTTCGGCGACATCTTCCAGACGAACTGCTCGAAGAACGGGCTGCTGACGGTCGCGCTGCCGGCGGCCGACGTGCGCGAGCTCCTCGACTCGGCCCCGGCCCCGGCGACGGTCGACCTCGCAACGCAGACGGTCACGCTGCCGTCGGGCCGGGCCGCCTCGTTCGACGTCGACCCGAGCGTCCGCGAGCGGCTCCTGAACGGCTGGGACGACATCGCCCTCACCGAGCGGCGCGCGGCCGAGATCGACCGCTACGAGGCCGACCGCGAACGCGCCGGCCCCGACGTCCTCGCGCTTTAGCCCCGCACTCTGCAGCGATTGCGTGCCAACCTTGTGTCGGCGGGAGGTGGGTAACCTGGTAACGCATCGGCTGCCGGAACGCTCCTGCGACGCGACGCGGCGGCGGGCGGCCGCCGCCAAACCGCTGTTTCTCCATGGCCCGCGCTGGAACGTGTGGCGATTGCGCAACGAAAGGCTCGCGGAGGCACGTCCGATACCTGGTACCGCCACCGGCCACGGCGGGCCGATGCCGCCACAAAGCGGTTACGTTCGCCGTTTGAGGGTCTGACCCCGTACGATTCGCCGGCATGTCGCTGACCGCGTTCACCACCGACCAGCTCGAGGCGTTCGACCGCGACGGCTTCCTCGTCGTCGACGAGGGGTTCATCTCCGACGAGCAGGTCGAGCGGATGCGCGATCGCTTCGAGGCGATCTACCGCGAGGAGTACGAGACCGGCATCCGGCCCGACGAGGTGAACTGGGTCGCCGGGCGCGATCCCGACGACCGCACCCGCCAGATCTGCAACGGGTGGAAGGCCGACAACGCCCTCGCCGCCCAGGTGCTGTCCGAGCGCACCGGCCGCCTCGCCGCCCAGCTGATGGACTACGACGGCGTCCGCATCCTCCAGGACAACTGCATCTGGAAGCCGCCGGGCGTGAAGGCGCTCGGGATGCACCAGGACGGCGCCTACCTGGACTACCTCGACCCGCCCGAGATGATCACCTGCTGGATCGCGCTCGACGACACCTCGGCCGAGGCCGGCACGATCTCGTTCGTCCCCGGGTCGCACCACTGGCCGGTGAGCGAGAAGAACCGCGGCGAGTTCCACGCCCCCGCCGACTGGCTCGCGCCGGCCCGCCGCGCAAACCCGGCCGGCGAGGACGCGGAGCTCGAGCTCGCGCCCGTCGTCGTCCGCGCGGGCGGCGCGTCGTTCCACCACCACAACACGTTTCACGGCTCGGGCCCGAACACCGCCGCGACGACGCACCGGCGCGCGCTCATCTCCCACCTCCTCCCCGCCCACGCCCGGTTCTCGGGACGCGGCGTCGATCTCGCATACTCCCGCTATCGAAAGCGAGACACCGACGAGATGGACGAGTCCTTCTTCCCGGTCGTGTGGGCGGCTGACGGCGGCCGCTCCGCCTGGCTCGACGGCCTCGAGGCGGCGGTGGCGTAGCCCGTGATCGTCGGCGTCCCCACCGAGCACGCCCCCGGCGAGCACCGCGTCGGCCTGACCCCGGACGCCGTGCCGCGCCTCGCGCAGCGCGACCTGACCGTGCTCGTCGAGCCGGGCGCCGGCGCCGGGGCGTCGCTGCCCGACGACGCGTTCCGCGAGGCCGGCGCCGAGATCGCCGCCGGCGCCGACGACCTCATCGCCCGCGCCGACATCGTCGTCCGGATCGGACGGGTCGAGGCCGGCGAGGTCACCGCGCTGCGATCGGGGACGGTGCTGATCGGATATCTGCGTCCGCTCTCCGACCCGGACCTCGTCCAGGCGCTCGCGAGCTCGGGCGTGACCGCGTTCTCGATGGAGGCGATCCCGCGCGTCACCCGGGCGCAGAGGATGGATTCGTTGTCCTCCCAGGCGACGGTCGGCGGGTACCGGGCGGTGATCCTCGCCGCCGAGGCGCTGCCGAAGTTCTTCCCGATGCTGATGACCGCGGCCGGCACCGTGCCGCCCGCCAAGGTGCTCGTGCTCGGCGCAGGCGTTGCGGGCCTCCAGGCGATCGCCACCGCCCGCCGCCTCGGCGCCGTCGTCTCGTCGTTCGACACGCGGCCGGCGGTGAAGGAGCAGGTGCTGAGCCTGGGCGCCACGTTCGTCGAGCTCGAGATGGAGGTGGGCGAGACCGCTCAGGACGCGCGCGGCTACGCGACCGTCCTCTCGGAGAGCCAGCAGGTGGAGCAGCAGCGCCTGCTCGAGCGCCACATCGCCGACTCGGACGTCGTGATCACGACGGCGGCCGTCCCGGGGCAGCCGGCGCCCCGGCTCATCCCGGCAGCCGTGGTCGAGGCGATGCGCACCGGCTCGGTCATCGTCGACCTGGCCGCAGAGACCGGCGGCAACTGCGAGCTGACGGAGCCGGGCGAGGTCGTCGTGCGCCACGGCGTCAAGCTGATCGGCACCCTCAACCTGCCGTCGGGCATGCCGCTCCATGCCAGCCAGATGTACGCGCGGAACATCCAGGCCGTGCTCGAGCACCTCGTCGTCGAGGGCGCGGTCGCACTCGACTTCGACGACGAGATCACCGCCGACGCCGTCGTCACGCACGAGGGGCGCGTGACGAGCCGGCTCCTCCAGGAGGCGACAGCGTGAACGAGAGCCTGCTCATCGAGCTGACGGTCTTCGTGCTGGCCGCGTTCGTCGGAATCGAGGTCATCGCGAAGGTGCCGACGACGCTGCACACGCCGCTCATGAGCGGCACGAACGCCATCCACGGCGTCGTCATCGTCGGCGCCATCCTCGTCGCCGGCTCCGACACGGGTACGGTCACGACGGTGCTCGGCACGATCGGCGTCGCGTTCGGGGCGTCGAACGTCGTCGGCGGGTTCCTCGTGACCGACCGGATGCTGCACATGTTCCGCCGCCGGCCGGGGGATGGCTCTGGCGATGAGTAGGGCCGATGCCATCGGCGCCGCCTATCTCGTGGCGGCGGCGCTCTTCATCATTGGCCTGAAGCGGCTCTCCTCGCCGCGCACGGCCCGGTCGGGAAACCAGGTCGCGGCGGTCGGCATGGCGATCGCGATCGGCGCGACGCTCTTCGACGATCGGGTCGTGACCTACCAGTGGATCATCCTCGGAGCGCTCATCGGTGGCGTCGGCGGCGCGATCGGCGCGCGGCGCGTGAAGATGACCGCGATGCCGCAGATGGTCGCGCTGTTCAACGGCCTCGGCGGCGGCGCCGCAGCCCTCGTCGCACTGGCGGACTACCACGAGACGGTCGGCCGGTCCGGCCACATCGAGGCGAAGATCATCATCTCGATCCTCTTCTCGGCCGTCGTCGGCTCGGTCAGCTTCGCCGGGTCGATGATCGCGTTCGGGAAGCTCCAGGACATCGTGACCGGGAACCCGGTGACCGTGCCCGGGCAGAAGCTGGTGACGGGAGGCATCTTCGCCGCGATCCTGGCCGGGTGCGCCTTCCTCGCCACGGGCCACGAGAGCCAGGCGCTGCTCGTGGCCGTCGCCCTCGTCTCGCTCGTCCTCGGCGTGCAGATGGTGATGGCGATCGGCGGCGCCGACATGCCCGTCGTCATCTCGCTCCTGAATGCGTTCACAGGCTTGGCAACGGCATCGACCGGCTTCGTCCTCTCGAACAACGTCCTCATCATCGCGGGCACCCTCGTCGGAGCGTCGGGCAGCCTGCTCACGCAGATGATGGGCAAGGCGATGAACCGGTCGCTCGCCAACATGGTGTTCGGCGCGTTCGGCACGGCCGGCAGCGTCGCGCTGGCCGGCGGCGATGTCGGCGATCGCAGCGTGCGCTCGGCGAGCGCCGACGACATCGCCATCATGCTGGCGTACGCCCGCCGGGTCGTGATCGTCCCCGGATACGGCCTCGCCGTCGCCCAGGCCCAGCACAACGTCCGCGAGCTGGGCGATCTGCTCCAGAGCCGCGGCGTCGACGTGCGCTACGCGATCCACCCCGTGGCGGGACGGATGCCCGGGCACATGAACGTCCTCCTCGCCGAGGCCGACGTGCCCTACACGCAGCTCTACGAGATGGACGACATCAACGGCGAGTTCCCGCGCACCGACGTCTCGCTCGTGATCGGCGCGAACGACGTCGTGAACCCGGCCGCCAGGAACAACCCCGGGAGCGCCATCTACGGGATGCCCATCCTGAACGTCGACGAGTCGTCTGCCATCGTCGTCCTGAAGCGGTCGATGAACACCGGCTTCGCCGGGATCGAGAACGAGCTCTTCTACGACCCCAAGACGACGATGCTCTTCGGCGACGCCAAGGACTCCGTGATCGCCCTGACCGGCGCCGTCAAGGCGGTGTGAGGTCAGGTACGCAATGCGTGCCTGACCCCGGAATTGCGTCCTACGAGCTGGAGGACATGCCGCCCCGGCCGCCCATCTCGTACGCGCCGTAGGCGGCGACGGCGCCGCTCACGATCGTGAGCCAGTTGCCGAAGTCGCTCCGGCTGATGTGCATCAGGAAGAACAGGAGCGCCATCACGGCCGTGAACGCCGACACGATGAGCATCGCCATCGGCAGCGGCACCGGCAGCTCGGGCGGGTTGGGCACGAACATCAGGACGACGCCCGCGAGCATCACGAGCGAGCCGAGCACCGCCAGCTTCCCGAACGCGCTGATGTCCCAGGCGCTGGCGCTGCCGCTCACCGAGCCTAGCGGCCCTGCGTTGATCGTGATGGTCCACCAGTCCAGGATGAGCGTGCCGAGCAGGGCACCCACCGTCCCACCGATCACGATCCACATGCTGCGCGTGACGTTGGACATGTCCATGAATTGTCTCTCCTTGCCGAATTATGAGGGCGCGGCCAGGTTCGCCGCCGGGCCCCGGATTCCTGTCCGCTAGAGCCGCTCGACGAGCGCCGCCACGAGCGCCGTCCGCTCCTCCAGCGACTCGAGCGACACCCGCTCGTCGACGGCGTGCGCGCCCGAGCCGGTCGGGCCGAGGCCGTCGATGACGGGCGTCCCGACCGCGGCGGCGAAGTTGCCGTCCGAGCCTCCCGGGGACGCGTTCTCGGACAGCTCGATCCCGAGGCCGGCAGCGATCTCGATCGTCCGGGCGGCGAGCGCCGCACCGGCCGCCGACTGCACCATGGGAGGCCGTGTGACCGCGCCGCTGACCTCGATGACGGATCCGTCGAGCTTCGGCTCGAGCCCGTAGATCGCCGCCTCGAGCCGCGCCTGGGCCTCGGATGTCCAGGCCCGCGCGTCGATGCGCGCCCAGGCGTCGGCCGCGACGACGTTGTCGCCCGTGCCGCCTCCGACCTGGCCGACGTTCGTCCGCACGCCGGCCGCCTCGTCGGCGAGGGCGTGCACGGCGGCGACCTGATGGGCCAGCTCCTCGATGGCCGAGACGCCGGCGCGCCAGCCGTTGCCGGCGTGGGCGGCCCGCCCGCGGATGCGAAGCTGGTAGCGGGCCAGCCCCGAGCGCGACGTCGTGATGGTGCCGTCGCGGACCGGCGGCTCGAGGACGAGGACCGCCCGCGCCTCGCGGGAGAGCTCCTCGACGACCGGGCGGCCGGTCGGGCTCCCGATCTCCTCGTCGGCGGTGACGAGGACGCACACGGGCCCGCCCGGCGACCCGGCCCGCCGCACCGCCTCGATGGCCGTCACGATCCCCGCCTTCATGTCGAGGGCGCCGGGCCCGTGCGCATACCCGCCGTCGACCCGGAACGGCATCTGCATGAGCGTGCCCGTCGGCCAGACCGTGTCCATGTGCACGGCCAGGACGAGGGGCGGTCCGCCGTTCCCGATCCGCGCCAGCAGGTGCCGCCCGCGAAACTCGACCCGCCCGCCGAGCGATTCGAGCTCCGCGGCGATGAAGAAGCCGATGTGCGAGAGGCGCTCGGAGTCCGACGTGGGGCTCTCGAGCTCGACGAGCCTTCGGAGCAGCTCGAGGGCGGTCATGCCGGCGAGTGTAACGCCCGCCTACTCGTTGCGAAGCGCCACCAGCTCGGCGAGCTCGTCGTCGCCGAGGTCGGACAGCGCCGACTCGACTCCGCGGTCGACGATCCGCGCGGCCAGGTCGCGCTTGCTCGCGATCAGCTCGTCGATCCGCTCCTCGATCGTCCCGGCGCAGACCATCTTGTGCACCTGGACGACCCGCGTCTGGCCGATCCGGTGGGCCCGGTCGGACGCCTGGTCCTCGACGGCCGGGTTCCACCAGCGGTCGAAGTGGAACACGTGGCTCGCGGCGGTCAGGTTGAGTCCCAGCCCGCCGGCGCGAAGCGACATCACGAGCACGCGCGGGTCGTCGCCGGGCTCCTGGAAGCGGTCGACGATGCGCTCGCGCGCCGCGCGCGGCGTCGATCCGTCGAGGTAGAGGCGCTCGACCTCGAGCTCGCGCTCGACGTGCCCGGCCAGGAGGCCGCCCATGACCGCGTACTGCGTGAAGACGAGCGCGGAGTCGCCCTCGGCGAGGGCCTCGGAGAGCATCTCGGTGAGGCGGTCGAGCTTGCCCGAGCGGCCGCCGAGCGTGCCCGGCTTCCCCAGGGCGTGGAGCGGGTGGTTGCACACCTGCTTCAGGCGCGTGATGAGGGCGAGCACGTGCCCGCGCCGCTCGATCCCCGCCGCGCCGCGGACGTCGGCCATCATCGCATCGATCGTCGCCTGGTAAAGCGCCGCCTGCTCGACCGTGAGCGTGCAGAACTCGGTCGAGTCCTGCCGCGGCGGCAGGTCGGGGAGCACGTCCGGGTCGACCTTCCGCCGGCGAAGGAGAAACGGCTGCGTCATCCGCACGAGCGCCTCCTCGGCCTCGGGCTCGGCCCGCCGCTCGATCGGCGAGGCGATGAGGCGGCGAAAGCCGGTCCGCGTGCCGAGCAGGCCGGGGTTCAGGATGTGCATGATCGACCACAGGTCGTCGAGCCGGTTCTCGACGGGCGTGCCGGTGAGCGCCACCCGGTGCGGAGCGTTCACCTGCCTCGCGGTCTGGGCGGCGTGGGTGAGCGGGTTCTTGACGGCCTGGGCCTCGTCGAGGACGAGCACGCGCCACTCGCCCTCGGTCAGGAGGCGGCGGTCGCGGGGCAGGAGCGCGTACGAGGTGAGGACGACGTCCCAGGGTTCGAGCTTCCCGGCGTCGCGCGTCCGGTCGGGGCCGTGATGGATGTGGACGGTGAGGTCGGGTGCGAACCGGTGCAGCTCGCGCTGCCAGTTCCCGAGCACCGACGTCGGGCAGACGATCAGCGCCGGCCGCTTGACGCCGTCGGCGTGATCGAGCAGGTAGGCGATCACCTGGACCGTCTTTCCGAGGCCCATGTCGTCGGCGAGGAGCGCGCCCAGGCCGAGCTCGCGGGTCTTCGTGAGCCACCCCAGGCCGACCTTCTGATACGGGCGAAGCTCGCCCTGGAAGGCGGCGGGCGGCTCGATGGGAGCGACCAGCTCCGGCCCGCGCAGCCGCCCGACCAGCTGCTCGAGCTCGCCGCTGGGATCCCCCACCTCCACCGCCAGGCCTCGCACCTCGTAGCGTCCGGCGAGGGCGGCGCCGAGCGCCGTCATCGCGGGCATCGACGAGCCGTGCAGGGCGATCGCCGCGAGGGCCTTGGCGCGGGCGAGCGCCCGGCCCTTGAGCGCCCGCCACTCCCCGCCGATCCGCACGAGCGGCTGCGTCGCGGCGGCGAGCGCCTGGAACTCCTCGGCGCTGATCTCGCGCCCGCCGAGCGACGCGCGCAAGTCGTAGCGGACGACCCCGCCCAGCGAGAGAGCCCCGGGGGCGAACTCGAGATACGCGGCGTCGGGCTCGAGGTCCTGCTCCTCGACCAGCTCGGACGGGAGCTCCACGGCAGCGCCGGCGAACTCGAGCGCCGAGGCGGCCAGGCGCAGCTCCACCACTCCCTGCTCCCCCAGCGTGACGTGCCCGTCGCCCGCGCGCGCGAGCGGCGCGAAGATCCGGGCCGCCTTCCGAAGGATCGCCGGATCCGCGGGATCGACGTGAAGCGGCCAGCCGGCATCCGGGTCGAGCGGCGCGTCGAGCCGCAGGCGCAACGGGGCGAGCGTGTCGTGCAGCCGCACGAGCGGCGGCGCAAGGCCGAGATCCGGGGCGACGGCCCGCAGGAGCGGCTGGAGCATCCCCAGATCGACGATGTCGGCGTGGGCCTCCGGCGCGCGCATGATCCGCGGGTCGCGCACCGCCGCTGAGAGCGCGCGGGTCGCGGCGTCGACGAACCCCGCGATCGCGTCCACCGCGGCCGGGGTGCTGACCTCACCCTCCTCGTCGCGGACGAGGACGGCGTGCCCGGCCGCCGGGAAGGCGGCTGCGAACCGGCCCAGGTCGGGCACCTCGCCGCCTGCCAGGACCGACTGCTCGACGACCCGCGCCGCCAGCCGCCACGCGCGGACCGACGCGCTCGACGGCCCGTCGCGCTCGGTCAGGAGGTGGGCCACCGCGGGCAGCATCTCGAGGCAGCGCATCTCGACGCTGCGATGGCTGTCTCCCACCGCGACGGTCTGCGCCAGGCGCCGGAGCGTGTCGGGGAGCCCCACGTCGCCCAGCAGGTCGGCCCAGCCGCCGGGCGTGAGCGGCGTCACAGAGTAGTAGCCGAGGAGCGGCTCCTCAACGCCGCGGGGGACGTACGCCAGCTCCAGCGGCGCCCGCCGGGTCATTGAGGTGGAGGGAAGGGACAAACTTGTAACCTAGCCCTGGATGCAGGTGCGATTGACCATCAACGAGCAGCCGCACGAGCTCGACGTCGCGCCGCACCGGTCGCTGGCGGACGTGCTCCGGACGGATCTCGCCCTGACGGGCACCAAGCTCGCATGCGGCGAGGGCACCTGCGGCACCTGCACGGTGCTCCTCGACGGGCGGGCCGTGCTGTCGTGCCTGACGCTGGCGGCGGCCTGCGACGGTGCCGTCCTCGAGACGGTCGAGGGCTCGACCGAGCTGCTCGAGCGGCTGCGGGCGGCCTTCACCGCCCACGACGGCTTCCAGTGCGGCTTCTGCACGCCCGGCCAGCTGATGTCGGCGGCCGCGCTGCTCGAGCGCACGCCGAATCCGAGCCGGGCCGAGATCCGCACGGCGATGGCCGGCAACCTGTGCCGCTGCGGCGCCTACGAGGGCATCGAGCAGGCCGTGGCGGCTGCGGCGGAGGCCGGATGACGGCCAAGCTCGTCAAGACCGAGGCGGTCGTCGAGGGCCGAACGGAGGTCCGCTGGACGGTCGTCGAGGACGACGACACGCCGGAGATCGACGACGGGAGCGCGACCCACCCGATCGGCGACCCGACGCCCCGGATCACGGCCCGCGCGCGGACGACCGGCACCGCGCGCTTCACCGTCGACGTCGCCCTGCCGGGGCTGCTCGAGGCCGCCGTGCTTCGCAGCCCGCATGCCAACGCCAAGGTGACCTCGCTCGACCTC
This sequence comes from uncultured Actinomycetes bacterium, assembly GCA_963809325.1. Classification (GTDB taxonomy): domain Bacteria; phylum Actinomycetota; class Thermoleophilia; order Gaiellales; family JAICJC01; genus JAICJC01. The sequence continues at coordinate 213,250 of CAWEIZ010000008.1, read as the reverse complement.
GACGCGGCCCGGGCCGTTCCCGGCGTGCGCTGCGTCCTCGGCCCGGGCGACGGGCCCGACAACGGCGACTCGCCGCTGAGCGACGCTCCCGACTTCGCCGGCGGCGCGATCGCCGCCGTCGCCGCCGACAGCGCCGACGCCGCGGACGCGGCGCTCGAGGCACTCGCGCCGCAGTTCGAGGTGCTCGGGTTCGTCTCGGGAATCGACGAGGCGTTCGAGAAGCAGGACTTCCTCATCGATCCGACAGAGCACGTGCGCGGCGACACCGCGGCCGCGCTGGCGGCCGCCGAGGTCACCGTCGAAGCCGAGTACCTCGCACCCGCCCAGCTCCACAACTCGATGGAGCCGCATGCCGCCGTCGCCGACTGGCGCGAGGACGGGCTCACCCTCTGGAGCTCGACCCAGGCCATCTACGACGCGCGGGCGACGGTCGCCGAGGCGTTCGGGCTCGACCCCGAGCGGGTCCGCGTGATCTGCGAGTTCATGGGCGGCGGGTTCGGCTCGAAGTTCGGCGTGGGCCCGCAGGGGATCCTCGCGGCCGAGCTCTCGCGCCGCACGCGCCGCCCGGTGCGGCTCGTGAACAGCCGCCGGGAGGAGAACATCGCGGCGGGGTTCCGGACGCCGGCGCGGATGCAGTACACGATCGGCGCGTCGCGCGACGGGCGCCTCCAGGCGGTCGAGGCGTCCGCGGTCATCGGGATGGGCACCGGCGGCTGGGCCTTCCCGGTCCTCGAGCCGGTGAAGTCGGTCTACGCCTGCCCCAACCTGCACCTGATGGTCGCGCCCGTCCGCCAGAACCTCGGCCCGTCGGTCGCCTTCCGCGCACCCGGAGTCATGGAGGGCACGTTCGGCTTCGAGCAGGCGCTCGACGAGCTGGCCGAGAAGGCCGGCATCGACCCGCTCGAGCTGCGGCGCCTGAACCACTCCGAGAACGACCCGGAGAGCGGCAAGCCCTACACGTCGAAGCGCCTGCTCGAGTGCTACGACCGGGCGGCCGAGCTGGCCGGCTGGGAGGGGCGCGACGCGCTTCGCGGTGACGGTCGCATCCGCCGCGGGATAGGCCTCGCGAGCCAGTACTGGTGGGGCGGCGGCGGCCCGCCGGCGTACGCCGAGGTGCGGATCGGGAAGGCCGCCCGGCCGGCCGTCACCGTGGGGCTCCAGGACCTCGGCACCGGCACTATGACCGCCTGCGCCGTGATCGCCGCGGAGCGCCTCGGCGTCCCGGTCGACTCGATCACCGTCTACGCCGGCGACACGTCGCGCATCGGGCACGGCCCCTTCTCGGGCGGCTCGATGACGCTCGCCTCGATCGCACCGGCCGTGCGCTCGGCCGCCCACCACGTGCGCACCGAGATCCTCGGCCTCGCCGCCGACATGTTCGAGATCTCCGCGTCCGACCTGACGCTCGAGGACGGCGAGATCCGCTCGGTCGACGGGACGCTGCGCGAGCCGATCACCGACGTCACCGGCAAGCTCGGGAACGCCTGGATCTCCGGCTCGGGCTCTCGCGGGCCCAACCCCGAGGGCATGAACGTGAACACGTTCGGCTGCCAGATCGTTCAGGTCGCGGTCGACACCGGCACGGGCGTGGTGGCCGTCGAACGGGTCGTCGCGGTGCACGACATCGGCCGGGTCGTGAACCCGATGGGCGCCCGCAGCCAGGTGATGGGCGGCATCCTCCAGGCCGTCGGCTTCGCGCTGATGGAGGAGCGGGTCGTCGACCCCACCACCGGGACGGTCGTGAACGCCGGCCTCGAGGACTACAAGGTGCCGACCATCGCCGACCTGCCCGAGGTCGTCTGCGAGTTCGTGGGCGAGCCCGATCCGCACCTCAAGATGGGCGTGAAGGGCCTCGGCGAGCCGCCCGTCATCCCGACGCCCGCCGCGATCGGGAACGCCCTCGCCCACGCCCTCGGCGTGCGGCTCCGCGAGGCGCCGTACACGCCGCGCCGCGTGCTGGAGGCGCTGGGCGCGTGAGGACCTTCGGCTACGTGCGCCCAGCGGACGCCGGCGAGGCCTCCGCGCGGCTGCGCGACGGCGCCCGCGCGATGGGCGGCGGCACGGATGTGCTGACCCAGCTCGACCGCGGCATCCTGCCGGCGGACGAGGTGGTCGACCTGCGGGCGCTGGGGCTCTCCGGCATCGCGCACGACGGCGACGGGGTCCGGATCGGCGCGACAACGTCGGTGGCCGAGGTCGAGCGCGACCCGGGAATCGGCGAGCGCTTCGCCGGCCTCCGGCAGGCGGCCGCAGCCGTCGGCTCGCCGCAGCTGCGCGAGATGGGGACGGTCGGCGGCAACCTGTGCCAGCAGGTGCGGTGCTGGTACTTCCGCCATCCCGATCTCCAGTGCTGGCTGCGCGGCGGCGAGACCTGCTACGCCCAGATCGGCGATCACCGAAAGCACGGTCTCGAGCCCGGCGACTGCATCTCGGTCGCGCCGTCCGACCTCGCCGCCGCCCTGCTCTCGATGGACGCCGAGGTCGAGACCAGCGCCCGGCGGATGCCGCTGGCCGACCTCTACCGGCAGGCCTCGGCCGAGCGGCGCTCGACGCTCACGCTCGAGCCGGGCGAGTTCGTCGCGGCCGTGGAGGTGCCGCGCGCGCCCGACGCCAGCGCCTACGTGATCGCCGGCGAGCGGGCCGCGTGGAGCTTCGCGCTCGTCGGCGTCGCGGCCGCCCGCTTCGGGGCCGACGTCCGCATGGCGGCGATCGGCGTCTCGAACCTGCCCCGGCCGATCGATCCCGACGACCCGGCGGCGGGCCTCCCCGGGCTCGAGATGACGAGGTGGAAGCGGCGGCTGCTCGAGACGCTCGCCTCCGACGCGGGCGCCGCCGTCGGGCGGTGAGCGGGCCGATCCCGGAGTACGTCGAGGGGCGGCTGCGCCGGCCGCCTCCCGAGGGGTGCAACATCATTCCCGGGTCGACGCCCGTCGTCGGCTTCGGCGATCCCCGAAACGCGAAGGTCGCCACGATCGGGCTCAACCCCAACCGGCTGGAGTTCCTGAACGCGGAGGGCTCGCTCCTCAGGGACGACGACCAGCGGCTCGAGACGCTGCTCTCGATCGGGGCGAACACCCTGGCCAAGGTCGACTCGCACGTCCTCGCGCGCGTCTTCGAGGGCTGCAACTGGTACTTCGAGCGGCGGCCCTACCGGCGGTGGTTCGACGTCCTCGAGCGCGTCCTGAACGGCATCGGCGTGAGCTACTACCGCGGGACGGCCTGCCATTTGACGCTCGTGCAGTGGGCGACGAACCCGACCTGGGGCCTCCTGCCCGAGTCGTCGCGGGTCGAGCTTCTGCAGGAGGACGCGCCGTTCCTGGCCGAGCGGATCGCCGCCGAGCGGATCGAGCTCGTGCTGCTCAACGGGCGCGGCGTGATCGCGGCGTTCACCGAGACCGTCGGCTGCCACCTCGAGGACGACGACCCGCCCGTCGCCGACTCCCAGACGCAGACCCACTTCATGACCGGAACGACCGCCGCGGGCACCCGGATCATCGCCTGGACGACCAACCTGCACGCGGCCGTCGGCGTGAGCGAGTGGCACCGGGCCGGGATCACCGAGCGGGTCGCCGCGCTGGCGGCAGCCGGCGAGAGTGACGCCGGCGCCTGACCTCGAGGCGCTCGAGGCCGCGCGGTCGCGCGCCTGCCGGCTCGTGCCCGACCTGGCGCTCGCGGACGTCGACGAGGCGGCCGCGTGGGTGCGCGAGCGCGGCGTCGTCACGATCACGCCGGACTGCGCGCTCCCGAGCCTCTTCGCCGCCTGCCACGAGCCGCCGTACCGGCCCGGGTCGCGCGGGTTCGGGCTCTGGCCGAGGACGAAGTACCCGTGGGCGGTCGAGCTCACGGCTCACCCCGGCATCCACGGCCTCAAGATCCACCGCGGCAAGCGCGTGCTCGTCTCGGACGCGGTCGCGGGCGTGCTCGACCCCCTGTGCCGGGCCGCGCTCGCCGCGGCCGCCGGCTCGCCGCTCCTCGCCCACCTGCGCACGGCCGGGCCGTCGCTCGTGGACGACCTGCTGGTCGAGCTCGGCCTCTCGTCCGCGGCGCTCCGCCGGATGCGCGAGCCGCTGGAGCGGACCGGGGCCGTGGTGGCCCGGTCGGTCACGCTCCCCGCCCGCACGGGCGGCCACCGCCACACCTCCGAGCTCCGCCTCTGGACCCAGGCTGAAACACCTGTACCTGGTACCAATGTTTCAGCCGAACGTGAAACACCGGTGCCTGATGCCAATGTTTCACCCGAAACGGCCCTCGAAGACCTGCTCGTCGCCGGCGTGCGGGCGGCCGTCCTCGCTCCGGAGGCCGAGGTCGGGCGCTGGTTCTCGTGGCCCGTGCCGGATGGAACAGTCGAGCGGCTGGTCGCCGAGGACAGGATTGAGGGCTACAGCTCGATGAGCCCGGCGTTGGTCGGGACGAAGCCGCACGCGTCGAAGTAGAACGCGCGCAGGTGATCCTCGAAGTCGACGTGCAGCCACTCGCAGCCGGCGGCGCGGGCCTCGCGCTCGGCGACCTGCACGAGCTCGACGCCGATGCCGCGCCTGCGGGCTGCGGCGGCGACGAGCGTGTCGATCACGAACGCGTGGCTCCCACCGTCCCACGCCACGTTGACGAAGCCGACCAGCTCACCGCCCTCGCGCGCGCAGACCCAGCCCAGGCTTTGGCGCTCGACCTGCTCGCGCCAGTCCCAGTCGAGCAGATCGTGCCCGAACCCCTCGGCATGGAGCGCGTTCAGCTCGGCGCTCGAGAACTCGTCCCGCCACTCGTAGTCGACCGGCACTACGTCAGGGGTCGGGTAACGGCGCCCTCGCTCGCGCTCGACACCAGGAAGGCGTACTTCGCGAAGACGCCGGTCGTGTAGCGCGGCTGCGGCGGCGTCCAGTCGCGCAGGCGGGCCGCGATCTCGTCGTCGGAGAGCTCGAGCCGCAACTCGCGCGCCTCGACGTCGAACTCGACGATGTCGCCATCCTGGACGATGGCGATCGGGCCGCCCCGGACCGCCTCGGGCGTCACGTGACCGGCCATCAGGCCGTGCGTGGCGCCGGAGAAGCGGCCGTCGGTCACCAGGGCCACGTCCTCGCCGAGCCCCTCGCCGACGATGGCCGCGGTGACGTGCAGCATCTCGCGCATGCCCGGCCCGCCGGCCGGGCCCTCGTAGCGGATGACGACGACGTCGCCGGCCTTGATCGCCCCGGCCTTGACCGCGGCGAAGCAGTCCTCCTCGCGGTCGAACACCCGCGCCGGCCCGCGGTGGCTGGTGCGCTCGTGCCCGGCGAGCTTCACCACGCACCCCTCCGGCGAGAGGTTGCCGCGCAGGATGGCGAGACCGCCCGTCGCCTTGATCGGCGTCTCGATCGGGACGACGACCGGCTGGCCGGGCGTCTCGACGACGTCGTCCGCCACCTGGCCGAGCGTGCGGCCGTCGACGTTCCGCGCTCCCGAGTGGACGAGCTCGTGCTTTCGCAGCTCGCGTGCGACGAGCGCGACACCGCCGGCGTCGAACATGTCGGTGGCGACGTACTTGCCGCCCGGCTTGAGGCTGGCGACGATCGGCGTGCGCGCCGCGATCGAGTCGAACTCGTCGATCGAGAACGGGATGCCGAGCTCGTGGGCGATGGCGAGGAGGTGCAGGACGCCGTTCGTCGAGCCGCCGGTCGCCGCCACCGACGCGGCGGCGTTCTCGATCGCCTCGCGCGTGATGATCTGGGACGGCCGCACGTCGTCGCGCACCAGCTGCATCACGAGCCGCCCGCACTCCTCGGCGGCGTCGCCCTTCGTGCGGTTGAGCGCCGGGATGCCGTTCATCCCCGCCGGGCTGATCCCGAGGAACTCGAGCGCCGTCGACATCGTGTTCGCGGTGAACTGCCCGCCGCACGCGCCCGCGCCCGGGCAGGCGGCCGACTCCACCTCGTGCAGCTCGGCGCCGTCGATCTTGCCCGCGGCGTGCGCCCCGACCGCCTCGAACACGTCCTGGATCGTGATGTCGCGGCCGCGGAACGTGCCCGGCGCGATCGAGCCGTTGTAGAGCGCGAGCCCGGGGATGTCGAGCCGGCAGAGCGCCATCACGCCGGCCGGGATCGTCTTGTCGCAGCCGACGATGCAGACGAGGCCGTCGAACAGGTGGCCGCGGGCGACGAGCTCGATCGAGTCGGTGATGACCTCGCGCGAGATCAGCGACGCCTTCATCCCCTCGGTGCCCATCGACACGCCGTCGGACACCGACACGGTGTTGAACTCCATCGGCGTGCCGCCGGCCGCGCGGATGCCGGCCTTGACCCGCTGGGCGAGCTCGCGCTGGTTGAAGTTGCACGGCATCGTCTCGATCCACGTCGTCGCGACGCCGATGATCGGCCGCGCGAGGTCGTCGTCGGTGAAGCCGATCGCCTTCAGCATCGCCCGCGCCGGCGCGCGGTCGGGCCCGTCGGTCAGCGCCGCCGAGTGGCGCTTCGCGGGGTCGGATGGGCGGTCGTACGGGTTCTCGGTCACGCCGATGTCTCGAGCTCGACGTGGATCCCCCACGCCCGGCCCGATGCGAAGAGCTCGTCCGGGTCGACCGCGCCCACCTCGCCGATCACGTGCGACTCGGGCTCGTCGGTGGTGCAGCCCCACACCATCCGCCGCGGCGGCGGCCGCTCGTCGACGGCCAGGTGGTCGCCCCGCTCGCGCGCGGCCTCGGCCTCCTCGGCGGCAGGGCCTTCTGCGTATCCCTTCCCCATCGTCTGCGAGCCTACCACCATGGCCAAGCTCATCTACTCGGCAATCGCCTCGCTCGACGGCTACGTCGCCGACGAGGACGGGAACTTCGACTGGGCCGCGCCCGACGAGGAGGTGCACGCGTTCGTGAACGACCTCGAGCGCCCGGTCGGCACGTACCTCTACGGGCGGCGGATGTACGAGACGATGGCGGTCTGGGAGACGATGGCGCTGGACGACGAGCCGCCGGCGATGCGCGACTTCGCCGAGATCTGGCGCGCGGCGGACAAGGTCGTCTACTCCCGGACGCTCGCAGCCGTCTCGAGCGCGCGGACGCGGATCGAGCGGGACTTCGACGCCGGCGCCGTCCGTGAGATGAAGGAGCGGTCGCCGCACGACATCTCGGTGGGCGGCCCCGAGCTGGCCGCCCAGGCGATCCGCGCGGGCCTCGTCGACGAGCTCCAGCTGTTCCTGGTGCCGGTCATTGTCGGAGTTGGTAAGCACTCACTACCTACAACCGCCGAATTGCATCTGGAGCTCCGCGACCAGCAACGGTTCGGCAACGGGGTCGTCTATCTCCTCTACGCCGTCAAGCATGACTAGTTCGTGATCTGCTTGCAGTTCACGTGCGCGTTCAGGCAGGTGCTGACGAGGATCTGTAGCCGTGCCGGATCAAACGCATTGAAGAAATCGAAATGCAGCGTCGTGTACGGGCCGCTGGCAAGCGTCAAACCGTCTGGATTCATGATGCCGAGATGAAACCGGGCCGTGAGCCGGATCAGCTTGTGCGTATACGGCTTGCGGCAGGGTGGGTACGTGACGTCCGCGGGGGCAAGGCCGGCGCCATCCCAACAGCTCGGGAAGAGGGCTCGCTCCACCACACCGTTGCCGTGCCCGACGGCTGCGTTATACGGCGTGCAGTCGTACGGATGGTCGAGCACGGGGGAATGGATCACACCGGCTGTGTCGTTGTCACAGGCCCAGCCCACGTGCGCCGTGCTCTGAGGCACCATCGAGTCGTGATCCCCGGCGATCATCTGCAACCCCAGAGGGAACGGCTCGACGTTCTGATTGGCCGGAGCCTCCCAATACGTGATCACCCTGATCGGCTTTACCGGCACACCATTGATGAGCGTTGTGGGAACCCAGTATCCACTCGGGTCGGCGGCGGTCTTGCAAGTCGTGGCCTGGCCGACCATCGCATCGACCGTCGAGGACGCGTCCTCCGCGACATTGCCGTAGAAGTCATGCGAGTGACTCACGCCCGGCTGCCCGAAGTGCAGGATGGGATCATCAGACAGCGTGTGGCTATAGCCACACCGGATGACGAATCGCCCGACCGCCGCCCGAGCCTGCGCGGGCATCACAGACGCGAACACTCCGAGCACAACGAGCGCCACCAGGGCCTTCCGCATCTCCCCTCCCTCGTCCGGAGACGCTACATGACCACCCAGAATCTGTAAAGGGAGCGAGTGCTCCTCTGCTGTCAGAGGGCGCGTCTCAGGATGGCGACCAGCTCGTCTCGCTCCGGCGGCGGGGAGAGCGCGGCCAGCTCGGAGCGCTCGAGCGCGGCGTCGGCCACCGCGGGGAGATCGGCCTCGCCCACGCCTTCGCCGCTCAGGCGTGCGTCGCCCCCGAGCGCCGAGACTCGCTCCGCGAGGCCGCCCGGCTCGACGCCCAGCGCCGTCGGCGAGCTCGGCGATCGCCTCCGGCTCGCGCGGCGCCATCGCCTCGAGCGCATACGGCAGCACGGCCGCGTTCGTCACCGAATGCGACGTCCCGCACGTCCGCACCACGGTCTGGCAGAGCACGTGGTGGAGCGAGAACCCGGCCGAGCCCAGCGCATATCCGGCCAGCAGAGCCCCCAGCGCGAGGTCGTCACGGTCGCCCGCCTCGACGCCGCGGGCCAGAAGCGCCGCCGCGCGGGCGGCGGCCATCGAGGCCACCGGGTTTCGGCCCGGCCCGTAGAGCGCCTCGGCCGCATGCGCGAGGGCGTTCATCGCCGACGCCCGGCGCGCCTCCGCGGGCTGGCCGGCCATCAGCGCAGACTCGGCCAGCACCAGCACCGGCCGGTGGTTGGGCCGGCCCTCGTACCCGGGCGCCGGCCGGTGGCCGCGCGACATCTCGGCGCCCGAGAGCGTCGTCGGCACGGCGCAGACCTGGCCTCCCCGGGCGGCGGCGAGCGCCTTGGCGGTGTCGATGACGCGGCCCCCGCCCCACGCCACCATCCGGCCGTCGCCGACACGGTCGATCAGCGCCGCGGCGGCGTCGGGCACCTGGCCGGCCGGGACATGGTGCACACGTGCCCCGGCGAGGACGGCAGCGGGAATGTCCTTCTCGGCTCGCGCCGTCGTCAGCACGTCGGCGCCGGACCAGGCGTGCGCCGAAGCTCCCGGCCCGAACCGGATCGTCCGCTCGCCGTCGCGCCAGACGAAGGCGGTCACTGCGCGAGCGCCACCCCGCCGACGACGAGCACGCAGCCCACGGCGAGCCACGCGGTCACGCTCTCGCCGAGCGTCAGCGCCCCGACCGCGACCGCCACGACCGGAACGCCGTAGAGATACGCGACCGCGCGCGACGGGTCGAGCCAGCGCAGGGCCATCGTCCAGAGCACGTACCCGGCGAGCGTGCAGACGAGCCCGAGGTAGAGGACGAGGAGCAGGTCGCCGGCGCTCATCGCGCCGAGCCGGTGCGCCGTCCCCGACGCGGCGAACGGGAAGAGCGCCGCGGTGCCGACGAGCGACGCGGCGGCCGAGATCGCGACCGCGTCGAAGCGGCCGAGGAGCGGCTTCACGAGCACGTTGTAGGCCGCGAACGACGACGCCGAGACCAGCACCAGGAGCGGGCCGCGGACGGTGTCGAGCGACACGGTCTGGCCCGACCCGAGCAGGATCACGACGACCACCCCGGCGAACGCCACCGCGAGGCCCGCCGCCCGCCGCCGCGAGAAGGCCTCGAGCCCCAGCCCGAGCGACATCGTGAGCGCCATGGCCGGCGCGGCGGCGATGACCACGCTCGCCGTCCCCGCCGTCGTCGTCCGCTCGCCGCCGTTCAGGGCCAGATGGTAGAGGGTGACGACGAAGAGCCCGGCGGCCACGAGGCGCGCGGCGTCCCTGCGCGTCAGGCCCGGCAGCCCGCCGGCAGCGGCCAGCGCGATCCCGAACCCCGGCGCCGCGATCAGGTAGCGCCCGATCGCCACGTCCGGCGCGTCCAGGCCGTGGTCGACGAGCGCCTTGATCGCCGCGAACGAGCCGCCCCACACGAGCACGACGGTCGCGAGCAGCAGATGTGGCAGGCTACGCGACCGATGCACGCGACCAAGCGTATCGAGATCCGCTGGCGCGACCTCGACGGGTTCGCCCACGTCAACAACTCCACGTACCTGACCTACCTCGAGGAGGCGCGCGACGAGTTCTTCACCGACCTGCTCGGAGAGGCCGTCCACCGCGTCGTGATCCGCCACATCGAGATCGACTTCCGCTCCGGGCTCGTCCACACCGACGACCACGTGGACGTCGAGCTCGAGCTCGAGTCGGTGGGCACGTCGAGCGCCACGACGGTCGAGCGCATCCGCTCGGCCGCCGACGGCCGCATCGCCGCCGAGGCCCGCACAGTCGTCGTGCACACCGACGCCGACCGGGCCACCTCGGAGCCGTGGCCGGACGACTCCCGAGAAGCGCTCGAGGCGCGGCTGTGACACACCTGGCCCACTGGAGCGAGGCATCGCGGGTGCGGCGCGAGGTCGGCGAGATCGCGACCTGGATGACCGACCTCGGGACGGCGGCCGGGTCCGTCGCGACCGGCGTCCGCAGATGGGAGATCGACCCCGGGAGGCGCCCCACGCCGCCCCACGCCCACGGCGGCGAGGAGGAGATCTTCTACGTGCTCGGGGGCAACGGCCTCCTATGGCTCGACGGCGACGTGTGCGAGGTCGGCTCCGGGGACGCGATCGTCCACCGCGCCGACGAGGAGGCGCACACGCTCAAAGCCGGCCCGGACGGCCTCGACGTGCTGGCGTTCGGGATGCGCATCTACACCGAGAACTGCTACCACCCGCACTCCGGCCGGGTCTGGACCGGGCCGACGATCGTCGCCGCCGAGGGGCCGAAGGACATGTTCGCGCTGGATGCGGCGGCCGGCCCGCTCGCCTGGGCGGAGCCGGGCCCCCGGCCCGCGAACGTCGTGAACGCCGCGGACGTCGACCCCGACCAGATCGACGTCGGCGACTGCCGCTCGTCGGCGATCGACCTGGGCGTCGCGGCGGGCTCGATCCAGACGGGGCTCAACCTGGGCACGGTCCCGGCCGGCTACCTCTACAACCCGCCGCACTGCCACTCAGCGGAGGAGGAGCTGTTCGTGATCCTCGAGGGCTCGGGCACGTGCATCCTCGGCGAGGACGAGCACGACGTGCGCTCCGGGCACGTCATCGCCCGGCCGGCCGGCACCAGGGTCGCCCATGCCCTGCGGGCGGGGCCCGACGGCATGACGCTCCTCGCCTACGGAACGCGCGATCCCAACGACATCACGTACTACCCGCGCTCGAACAAGATCTCATGGCGCGGCGTCGGCGTGATCGGCCGCATCGAGCGGCTCGACTACTGGGACGGCGAGCGCGACTTCCGGCCGGCGGGTCAGTAGAGCGCCGACGCGAGCCGGCGCCGGTACTCGGCCGAGAGCGGGTGGTCCTGGCCGAGGTCGGCGAAGACGCCCACCATCACCTGCCGGATCCGGTCGCGAAGCGTTGCGTCGGCCCCCGCCACAGCGTCGAGCAGCAGCTGGAGGCCGCGCTCGGTCTCGCCGGCGTCGAGGGCGCTCAGCCCGGCGACGAAGCGCCGGGTCGCCGGCCGACTCGAGCCGCGTCAGCGCCGCGCGGGCCGCGGGGTGGTCGGGCTCGAGCTCGAGCGCCCGCCGGATCGACGCCTCGTCGCCGAGCGCCACCAGGCTGTCCGCCTCGGACGGCAGGAGGCCGCGAAGGAACGAGTCGACGCTCGCGCGCGGCACGGCGCCGGTGAACTCGTCGACGAGCCGGCCGTCGCGGAACGCCTTCACGGCCGGGATGCCCTGCACGCGGAAGCGCATCGAGACGCGCGGGTTCAGGTCGACGTCGACCTTCACAAGCTCGACCGCGCCTCCGGTCGCCTCGACGGCCTCCTCGAGCACGGGCGTGAGCTGCCGGCACGGGCCGCACCACTCGGCCCAGAAGTCGACGACCACCGGGACGGTCTTCGAGCGTTCGACGACCGCGTCCTCGAACGTGGCGTCTGTCGCGTCGACGCTCGTCAGTCGTCCTTCCCGTCGGACTGCTCGCGCAGGTAGCGCTCGAAGTCGGCGGCCAGCTCGTCGCCGCTCGGCGGGTCGGCGGCGTCGGCCGCCTCCTCGAGCTGCTGGACGTAGCCGGCGATGTCGGGGTCGTCGGAGATGGCCGAGGCGACCCGGAGCGCGTACTCGCTGGCCGCCCGCTCGAGCTCGTTCGAGCCCGGCGGCGTGCCGATCATCTCGCTCAGCCGCTGGAGGAGCGCCAGCGCCGCCTGCGGGTTGGGCGTCGCCGAGATGTAGTGCGGCGTGGCGGCCCACAGGCTCGCGGACCGGAGGCCGGCCCTGGCGCACGCGTCGTGCAGCACGCCGACGATGCCGGTCGGCCCCTCGTAGGTCGAGCGCGCGAGGTCGAACCGCTCCATCAGCTCGTCGTCGGACGCCGTCGCCGAGACCGGCACGGGCCGGGTGTGCGGCGTGTCGGCCAGTAGGGCTCCCATCGTGATCACGAGATCGACCCGGTAGCGCCTGGCGAGCTCGGCGATGGCGCCCGAGAACGCCCGCCAGCGCATGTTCGGCTCGGTGCCGACCACGACCACCAGGTCGGATTTCTCCGAGGCGTAGATCTCGGTCTCGGGCCAGTCGAGCCGGCGGACGTCGCCGTCGACGAGCTGGACCGTCGGCCGCGTCTGCTGGTAGTCGATGAACGGCTCGGAGTCGATGACGGCACAACGCTCGGCGTCGGTAACCGCGCGCAGGTAGCCGGCGGCGAGGCTGGCCGCCCCGCCCGCGTCGTTCCAGCCCCGGAACGCGGCCACGAGATTCGGACGGCGCAGCGCTGGATCGTGCTCGATGTGCACGAACTCCACCCCCGCAGTCTGGCACACCACGCCCAGCGTGCCGCCGGTCCCAGCCCAAAACCAAATCTATGAGCCGGAATCCGAGCATCCATGCTTTCGTGCGCCTGTCCTTCGACAGTTCTCGAGCGGCCACGGACGACGGACGGGCCGGTGGCCTTCACCCCGCTTGGATGATGTCGCCCCACGGTGGCAGGCGTAGCTTCTCTTGTGGGCTACGGCGGGAAACGCCGAGACATCAAGGACACGCCCACAACACCCGGGCGTTCGACAGCGCCCGGTTTTCAGCCACGAAAGGGGTTCGACCGTGCTCCCGAGACCCTTGACCGACATCCGCCGACAGAGGAGACCAATCCGGGCAGGCCGCACGTTGACGCTCGTGCCAGTGGCGATGGTCGTCGCCGTCGCGGTGGTCGCGTCGGCAGGTTGCGGCGGCAGCAGCAAGCCGGCTTACTGCTCTGACCGGAGTGCCCTTGAGGATTCCGTCAAGGGGCTCACGAGCGCCGCGACGAGCAGCGGTATCAGCGGTCTGCAGTCCCAGGTCACGACGATTCAGAGCGATGCGACGAAGCTGGTCAGCTCTGCCAAGTCTGACTTCCCGAGCGAGACGAGCGCCGTCAAGACGTCGGTCGACACGCTCTCGAGTGCCGTCAAGGCGCTTCCGCCGAGTCCATCGACGGCACAGATCGCCACGATCGCGACCGATGCAGCGACCGTCGTGAGCTCGGTCAAGAGCTTCACGGACGCCACCAGTTCCAAGTGCAGCTAGGTGTCGACGTCCCGCGGACACACGCCACGGGCGCGCCGATCGCTCGGCAAGGGGCGGATGGAGGCGTTCAGCGACGGCGTGTTCGCGATCGCCATCACCCTGCTGGTACTGGACTTCGCGATTCACCCACCCGGATCACCGCTGCACCAGGTGCTGCATATTTGGCCGTCGTTCGTCGCGTACCTGGTCAGCTTCCTGACGATCGGCGCGGCCTGGCTCGGCCACGCCGCTCTGACCGACCGGCTCGCGCGCACCGATTCGATCTTCCTGCGGCTCAACCTGCTGCTCCTGCTGGTGGTGACCTTCCTGCCGTTTCCTACGGGGCTCGTCGGTGAGGCCCTGCGGGAGCCGTCCAGCGAGCGGGTGTTCGTCACACTGTACGGGCTCACACTGCTCGCGATCCGACTCCTGGGATTCGCCCTGGATGAGTATGCCGACCGCGAGCACCTCTACGCGCCGCGGAGCGACGACGAGGAGCAAAGGGAGCGAAAACAACTTCTGCCCGTCGTTGCTGCGTACCTCATCGCGATCCTCATCGGCCTCGCCTTCCCGGTAATAGCAGTGGCGTTCTACCTCAGCATCGCCGTGTACCTCGTCGTTCCGTTTCGAGAGGTCTCACAACTCCTGCTCCGACGCTCTTAGCTGCCTGACATCGCCTCGGCCGCTGGACGATCTCAGCCGACCGTCCCGCGCTGTGAAAGGCGGGGACAGGGCATGGTGTTTCGGGCTACGGTGAGGTGCGGCACCAGCGGGTCGAACTGGCCAAACGGCGGCCACCATGTAGCCCGAGAATCGGGTTAGGCGCAGGGTTCCGGCCCGGCGGGCTGGTCGTCTGGCACACACCCGGACCCGCGGCGCCGGACGGGGGGTATACAACAGCGGTGAGCGGCATCGATCTCCTCGTGCTCGGCGGAGTTGCGCTGTCGGCGTTCCGGGGCGCGCAGCGCGGCCTCGTCGCGACGCTCTTGGGTCTGGCCGGCTTCGCGGTGGGGGCCATCATCGGGTCGCGCCTCGCGCCCCTGCTCCTCCAGGGGGGCCGGCACTCGCCGTGGCTCGGGGTCGCGGGCCTCATCGGCGCGCTGGTCGGCGGGTCGATCGTGCAGGTCGGCGCCGGCGCCGCTGCCAACGCGCTCCGGGCGCACGTCCACGGCCCGCTGGCGGCCGCCGACACCGCCGGCGGGGTCGCGGCGGGCCTGGTGCTCGGTCTCGCGATCGCGTGGCTCGTCGCGGTCGTGGCGCTCGAGCAGCCCGGCCTTCACCTGCGCCGGAACGTCCAGCGCTCGACGATCCTGCCCGCGCTCCTGCGGGCCGTGCCTGCCGGCACCGTCCTCGACGCGCTGGCGCGCTTCGACCCGCTGCCCGTCGTCCCGGCGATCGCCGACCGCTCGCTCGATCCCCCCGACCCGGCCGTGCCGCACGCCCCGGGGCCGCACGCCGCCCGGGCGAGCGTCGTCCGCGTCCAGGGCACGGCGTGCGGGCTGGGGATCCAGGGGTCGGGCTGGGTTGTCCGGCGCGGGATCGTCGTCACCAACGCCCACGTGATCGCGGGCGAGCACGACATCGCGGTGCAGCCGGCGACATCCGGCACGTTCTCGGCCATACCGATCGCCGTGGACTCCGGAAACGACGTGGCGATCCTGCGCGTCCACGGCCTGCCGCTGGCCAGGATCGCGATGGCGCCGAAGGATCCGTCGGGTGGCGCGGTCGCCCTGATCGGCTATCCCCAGAACGGGCCGCTCCGATCGGTGCCCGGCCGGGCCGGCCAGCCCGTGACCGCGCTCGCCCCCGGCGCCTACGGCGGCAGCGTCCGGCCGCGCACGGTCGTGCCGCTCCGCGGCCGGCTCGAGCACGGCGACAGCGGCGGGCCCGTGGTCGACCGCCGCGGCCGGGTCGTCGCGATGATGTTCGCGGCGGCCCGCGGCGGCGGCGGCGGCTTCGGCGTGCCGCTCGAGGCGATCCGAAGCGCGCTCGCATCGGCCCGGAGCCGGGTCTCGCCGGGGCCCTGCATCGGCTAGCCTGCAGCTGTGCGATCAGCCGCGGCCAGGCACCTCACCACAGCGCTTGCGATCCTGTGCATCCAGGCCATGGCCACCGTGCTCGCCTTCCGGCGCGATCCGGTCGAGCGGTTCGAGGGCGCGGTCGCGACGGCGCTCACGTGGGAGGCCGTGCGGCGGATGCGGGCCGGCGAGCCGGCCTAACTACAGCGCCGACAGCACCTCGGCCAGCGCCTCGAGCGCGGCCAGGTTGTGGCCCTCAACGAAGACGTCCGAGTGGCGGAGCGCGACCCGCATCCCGCCGGCGAGCGGCTCGAACCCGGTGTGGCCCTTGAGCGGGTTCACCCACACGAGCCGGTAGGCCTGGCGGTGCAGGCGCCCGAGCTCGGCGTCGAGGAGCGCGAGGTCGCCGCGCTCCCAGCCGTCCGAGACGACGACGGCGACGGCACCGCGCGTCAGGCCGCGGCGGCCGTACTGCTCGTTGTAGG
The DNA here is from genome assembly GCA_963809325.1 of uncultured Actinomycetes bacterium. Classification (GTDB taxonomy): domain Bacteria; phylum Actinomycetota; class Thermoleophilia; order Gaiellales; family JAICJC01; genus JAICJC01. The sequence goes on along the minus strand of CAWEIZ010000008.1, from coordinate 197,202 downwards.
CCCGGAGCGACTCGCCGATGCGCGTGCCGCCGCCCCAGTCCGGCATGGCCGCGCCGGCGAGCCGGAGCGAGCGGACCGGGTCGAGGTCGCGCAGCTGCGGCGTGAGCCGCGAGAGGCGCGTCCCGAACGCGAACGCCTCGACGTGGCGGCCGGCCCGGGCCGCCGCCTCGAGGAACATGATCATGGCGCGGGCGTACGGCTCCATCGACCCGGAGACATCGCACAGGAACACGAGCTTGCGCGGCACGAGCTTCCGGCGCCGGTAGGCGAGCCTGAGCGGCATGCCCTCGGTGTGGATGGCGGCCCGCAGCGTCCGCCGCATGTCGAGCACGTCGCCCGCGTGCCCCGGCCGCAGGCGGTGCGACCGCCGGGTCGGCGCCGCCGCCGGCAGCGCGGCGATGAGGCGGCGGACGCGGCGCAGCTCTGCGGCGGTCATGTCGGCGAAGTCCTTGCGGCGCAGGATCTCCTCGGTCGACGAGGCGACGAGCACCGGCGGCGACTCGTCCTCGGACGGGCGGTCGTCGTCCCGGCGCGGCGTCGCCGAAGGGGCCCGCTGGGGCGGCTGCGCCGAGGCCTGCAGGCCGAGGTCGACCGGCTGGTCGGGCGCGGTCCTCGGCGCCCGCTCCCAGAACGCCGCGAACGCCATGTCGAAGGCGTCGATGTCGTCGCGGCGCGAGACGAGGGTGCAGCGCAGGGCGTGGTAGACCTCCTCGCGGCTCGTCAGGTCGACCTGGTCGAGGCTGCGAAGCGCGTCCTGGAGCCGGCCCGGCCCCACCTCGAGCCCGGCCTCGCGGAGGATGCGCCCGAACGTGACGAGCTTTCGGACGACGGCGTCGCCGGCGGTGGCGGTCGGCACGGCCGCCTACGTCTCGCGGGCGCGCGCCACGAGCTCCCGCAGGCCGGCGTCGCGAACGCGCTCGATGTCCTCGTGGTGCTTCAGCACCGATCCCAGCGTGGCGTCGACGACGCCCGCCTCGAGCTCCTCCTGGCCGAGCGCGACCAGCGCCTGCGTCCAGTCGATGGTCTCGGCGACGCCGGGCAGCTTGGCGAGGTCCATCACGCGCAGGTGGGCGACGAAGGCCGCCGCCTCGGCTGCCAGCCGCTCGGGGACGCCCGGCACGCGGGCCCGGACGATCTCGATCTCGCGGTCGAGCTCCGGGTGCCCGATCCAGTGGTAGAGACAGCGGCGCTTGAGCGCGTCGTGCAGCTCGCGCGTTCGGTTGGAGGTGAGGATGACCCGCGGCCGGCGCTCGGCGCGGATCGTCCCGATCTCGGGGATCGTCACCTGGAAGTCGGACAGGAGCTCGAGCAGGAACGCCTCGAACTCGTCGTCGGAGCGGTCGATCTCGTCGATCAGGAGCACCGGCGGTACGGGGTCGGAGTGCTCGATCGCGTCGAGCAGCGGCCGCCGCTCGAGGAACTCGCGCCCGAACACGTCGTGCAGCGTGCGGCCGGGGTCGGCGGCGTGGCCGGCCTCGATCGTGCGGATGTAGAGCAGCTGGCGGGCGTGGTTCCAGTCGTAGAGGGCGTGGGCGACGTCGATCCCCTCGTAGCACTGGAGCCGGATCAGGCGCGCGCCGGTGACCGCGGCGAGGGCCTTCGCGGCCTCGGTCTTCCCCACCCCGGCCTCGCCCTCCAGGAGGAGCGGCTTCTCGAGCGTGAGCGAGAGCGACATCACGGTCGCCAGGCCGCGATCGGCCAGGTACGCCTCGGTGCGCAGCGCATCGGTCAGCTCGTCGATCGAGCGGGGCTCGGCCATGGAGATCAGGTTACCAGCGGGCCAACGCGGCTTCGGTTACCCGGCCACGGTGTTCTCGAGGCCGCCGTCGACGACGATTGTCGTGCCGCTGATGTAGGCGGCGCCGGGCGAGGCCAGGAAGGCGATCACCTCGCCCACCTCCTCGGCGGTTCCGATCCGCTTCATCGGCACCCGGTCGGCCACCTCGCGGAGGTCCTCGCCGTAGCCGCGCACGCCCTCGGTGTCGATCCATCCGGGGGCGACGCAGACGAGCCCGATGCCGTACTTCCCCCACTCCAGCGAGAGCGTGTTCGTGAGGGCGGTCATGCCCGCGCGCGCCGCGGAGGAGTGGGCCATTCCCTCGATGCCGCGCCGCGGGCAGAGGACGACCGAGATCACCCGGCCGCCGCCGTTCGGGATCATCCAGCGCGTCGCGACGAGCTGCGTGAGCTGCCACGGGGCGTCGAGGTTGAGGCGGCGGACGGCCCGCCAGCCGTTCGGCGTGATGTCCTCGGCCGGGGCGACGAACTGCCCGCCGGCGTTGTTCACGAGGCAGTCGATGCGGCCGAACTCCGCGAGGCAGCGATCGACGAGAGACTCGGCCACGTCACGCTCGCGGATGTCGCCCGGATGGACGACGCAACCGTCACCCGCCAGCTCGCGCGTCCCCTCGAGCGGCTCCGGCCGGCGCCCGGCGACGACGATGTTGAACCCGTCGCGGTGGAGGGCAAGCGCCGCGGCGCGGCCGATGCCGGTGCCTCCGCCCGTCACGATCGCTGCACGTTCCCTCACCCCGCGAACCTACCAGAGTGCGAGAATCCCCCGCCGTGCACCGCTCGCTCTGGCTCGAGGAGGCGCTGGCCGCCGAGGACGGCGGGCCCGCGGCTGCGCTCGCCGCGCGCCAGGAGGCCGATGTGTGCATCGTCGGCGGCGGGTTCACGGGCCTCTGGACGGCGCTTCGGATCAAGGAGCTCGACCCCGGATGCGACGTCGCCGTCGTCGAGGCCGACATCTGCGGCGCGGGCGCGAGCGGGCGAAACGGCGGCTTCCTGACGACGTGGTGGTCCAAGCTCGGGACGCTCATCAAGGCGTGCGGCGAGGAGGAGGGCGTGCGGATCGCGCGCGCATCCGAGGAGGCGGTCGACGGCATCGAGGCGTTCTGCACCGAGCACGAGATCGACGCCCACTTCCGCCGCGGCGGCTGGCTCTGGGTCGCGACCGCCCCGGCCCAGGTGGGGGTCTGGGAGTCGGCCATCGCGGAGTGTGAGCGCCACGGCGTGCACGAGTTCGACCGGCTCACGCCCGAGGAGCTGCACGAGCACATCGACCAGCCGACCCACCTGGCCGGCGCCTTCGAGCCGCGCACGGCGACCGTCCACCCCGCGCACCTCGTCCGTGGCCTGCGCCGGGTCGCGCTCGAGCGCGGCGTGCGGATCTACGAGAGCTCGCCGATGCTCGGCCTGCGGCGGAGCGGGCCGCCGCGGGTGCGGACGCCGGACGGCGAGATGACGGCCGGCACGGTGGTGCTGGCGCTGAACGCCTGGTCGGCCGCGATCCCGGAGCTGAGCCGGGCGATCGTCCCGGTGTCGAGCGACGTCGTCGCCACCGCGCCCGACCACGGGCTGCTCGAGCGGATGCGCTGGACGCGCGCGGAGGCGATCGCCGACGCCAGGCTCATGGTGCACTACTACCAGGCGACCCGCGACGGCCGGATCGTGTTCGGCAAGGGCGGCGGGACGCTCGCGTACCGGGCCAGGATCGGCGACGGGTTCAACCACGATCCCCGCCGGACCGCCTGGGTCACGGAGCACATGCACAAGATCCTGCCGGCGACGGTCGGCGCGAAGATCACCCACAGCTGGGCCGGGCCCGTCGCGCGCACCGACGACGGCCTGCCCATCTTCGGGCGCCTCGGCGACGACGTCGTCCACGGCGGTGGCTACTCCGGAAACGGCGTCGGCCCGAGCTGGGTCGGGGGCCGGATCCTGGCGTCGCTGGCGCTCCGGCGTGACGACGAATGGTCGAACGCCGGCCTGGTGCGCGACCCCGGCCGGGCGTTCCCGCCCGAGCCGGTCCGGTACCTCGGCGGCCGGGTCGTGCGCGAGGCGGTTCGGAAGATGGAGGAGGCCGAGGATGCGGGAGGCACGCCCGGCCGGCTCGTCAGCTACGTCGCCGGGTTCGCCCCGGCGGGATATGCGCGCGGCGGCGGCCGCGCCCGGCGCAAGTAAGGGACGCGTAGCGGGCAGCCCCCGCTACGCGTCGTCGCGGCGGTAGCGGGCGAGCACCGGACTGACCGCGTGCAGAATCGCGACGCCGGCGATGCAGGCGAGCCCGCCCGAGACGACCGAGAACCGCACCGAGGTCGCCGCGGCGACCGCTCCGGCCTCGACGTCGCCGAGCCGCGGGCCCGACGTCACGACGGCGATGTGAAGCGCGCTCAGACGGCCGCGCATCGCGTCGGGCGCGACGAGCTGGAGGATCGTGTTTCGGAAGACGGCGGACACGACGTCGGCCCACCCCGCCGCAGCCAGGAGGACGAGCGCGAGCGGAAACCACTCGCGCGGGACGAGCCCGAACGCGACGATCGCAGCCCCCCAGGCGACGACGGACACGATCACCGCCAGGCCCTGCCGCCGGACGCCGCCGACCCACCCGCTGGCGGCGGCGCCGAGCAGAGCACCGGCGCCGGGGGCGGCGTACATCAGGCCCAGCCCACCGGGCCCGACGTGATAGGTCGTCACCGCGAGCGCGGGAAAGAGGGCGCGCGGCATTCCGAAGATCATCGCGTTCAGGTCGATCACGAACGTCGACAGAAGCACCGGCGTCGACCGGGCGAACGCGAGCCCCTCCCGGACCGCGGCCCACCCGCTCCTGGCCACTCCGCCGCCTGCCGGAGGCAGCGGCCGCACGCGCAGCATCGCCGCCAGCGCGACCGCGAACCCCGCGACCGCGGTGACATAGACCGCGGCGACGCCGAGCGTGGCCAGGAGGACGCCCGCGAGCGCCGGGCCGGCGAGTGCCGTGAGCTGGCCGACGATCTGATTGAGCGCCAGGGCGGGTGGGAGGTAGTTAGTGCCAACTAGGTCCGGGATGCTCGCGTTCCGGACCGGCGCCTCGATGCTGGCGAACGCGGCGATCGCTGCGGCCATCGCATAGATGGCGACGAGCGGCGGCGACCCGGCGGCCGCGAGGAGCGCGAGCCCCAGAGCGCACGCCGCCGCCCCCACCTGCGCGACCAGGATCAGCCTGCGCCGGTCGTGGGCGTCGACGAACGCACCGGCCGCGAGCGATCCGAGGAGCAGCGGCACGAGCTCGGCCGCGCCGACCAGGCCGACGGCGAGCGACGAGCCGGTCAGGAGGTAGACCTGGAACGGCACCGCCACGGCGACGAGCTCGTGAGCGGCCGACGCCACGAGATCGGCCACCCACAGGCGCCGGTAGTCCGGCGAGGCCCGAAGCGGCGCGATGTCCACGATCACGCCGCGAAGCCCGGCCATCGCCGGGTTATACCGAGGGTGCGGGATTGAGAGGCGTCACATGTGTGCCGATACATGAATTCCGTGCCCCCCAGGAAACCGGCCCACCGCCGCGACAGGCGCGAGCTGGAAGTGCTCCACCGCGTCGCCGTCGCGCTCTCGCAGTCCCTCGCGTTCTCGGACGTGATGGACGCGCTTGCGCGTGAGCTCGTGCACGCCGTCGACCGGGTCAGCGAGTGCTCGATCGCGGTCTGGCACCCGGCCCGCGACGTCCTCGAGATCGCATCGGTCTACGTCCGCGAGACCGGGACCTCGGAGGCGGATCGCGGCGACATCTACCTGCTCGACGACTACCCCGCCTCGCGTGTCCTGCTCCGCGCGGCGGACGGCTACGGCGTCCAGCGGATGACCGACCCCGGGATCTCGCCGTTCATCCGCGAGCGGCTCGTCGAGTGGGGCTGGCGCACGTGGATCGAGCTGCCGCTGGTCGTCGACGGCCGGTCCGTCGGCCTCATCGAGATGGCGGACTACAACTCGGCCCGCCGCTGGGCGCAGCGCGACATCGACTTCTGCCGCACCATCGCTGCGCAGGCCGCCCTGGCCGTCAGGAACGCCCAGCTCTACGAGGATCTCAGAAGCCAGGTCGACAAGGACCCGCTGACCGGCGTCCTGAACCACCGCGCCTTCTACGAGCGGCTCGAGCAGGAGCTGGCGCGGGCGGCGCGCAGCGAGACGCACGTCGCCGTCATCGTCGTCGACCTCGACGACTTCAAGGCGCTGAACGACACTCGCGGCCACGTCGCGGGCGACCGGGCGCTGCGGCGGGTCGCAACGGCGATCCGCTCGACCTGCCGGGCCGTCGACATCGCCGGGCGGCTGGGCGGTGACGAGTTCGCGATCATCCTGCCCGACATCGACACCGATCTCCACGCCCTCGCCGGCCGCCTGCTCGACGCCATCGCCACCCAGACCGGGCTGCACGCGTCGGTGGGCGTGGCCGTCGCGCGGGAGCCCACCGACAAGGCTGCGCGCACGGTCGCACGCGCCGACAATTCGCTTCTGGAGGCCAAGGCCGCCGGCAAGCACACCTACCGCGTCGCCGCCTGACCTACCCGACGGCGGCGGCCGGCTCTACACTTGGGGCACCGAGAGGTGCTATCCATGCGCTGCCTGCTGCTCGACGCCACAATGCGACCCACCAGCCTCGTCACGCGAGAGCGTGCGGTGTCGCTCGTGGTCTGCGGCAACGCCCAGGTGATCGCGGAGGAGCCGGCGGTCGTCTTCCGGTCGGAGCACCTCCACGTCGCGCTCCCGGTGATCCTGCAGGTGTCGGCCTATGTGGAGCTGCGGCCGCTCGTGAAGCGCAACGTCGTGCGGCGCGTCCTCTTCTGCCGCGACAGCTGGCGGTGCTGCTACTGCGGCAGGGACGGAGGCCCGCGGGATCTCACAGTCGACCACGTGAAGCCGCTGTCCCGCGGCGGCAAGCACGTGTGGGACAACGTCGTCACGGCCTGCCGGCGCTGCAACCACCGCAAGGGCAACCGGCTCCCCTACGAGGCGGGCATGTACCCCCGCCACGTGCCGAAGGCGCCCGACATGGTGCAGGTGGCCTGGGCGGGCCGGCTGACGCACCCGCTCCAGCGCGAGTACGTCGCCGCCTGGCACAAGGTGCCCGAGGCCGCGCTGTAGCGCTCTAGATGATTGATTCCTGATTCCGTGATGTCCTGGGCGGCTGCGAGGCGAGCAGCGCAAGGACGCAGGGAGCGCCGATATCGGGAATATCGGCGCGACCGAGGACACAGCGATGCGACGGTTCGCAGCCGCAGCCCCACCACCGGCCGGCATCCGTGCCACGGTCGCGCGTCCAGGCGCGCGGGAATTAGGAATCAATCATCTAGCCGCGGTCGACGGCGCGCCGGAGCGCGGACTGCATCTGGGCCGCCACGGCCCCCGGACGCCCGTCGCCGATCTGCTCGCCGTCGAGACGGACGACGGGCATCACCTCTCGCACGCTCGACGAGGTGAACACCTCGGCGGCGCCGGCCACCTGCTCGCGCGGGTACTCGCCCTCGACGAGCCGCATGCCCGCCTCCTCGGCCGCGGCGATCAGCGTCTCGCGCGTCACGCCCGCGAGGATGCCGAGCTCGAGCGCCGGCGTGTGCAGCGCGCCGTCCTCGACGAACCAGATGTTCGACGTCGGGCACTCGAGCGCGACCCCCTCGAGCGAGAGGAAGAGCGCATCGTCGGCGCCGCGCCGGCGGGCCTCGGCCTGGGCCGCCATGTTGACGGCATAGCTCGTCGACTTCACGCCCGGCAGGAGCCAGGGCGCCTCGCGCCGCGTCGACGCGCCGATGGCGAGCTGGAGCGACGCCAGCTCGATCCCGCGGGCCCGCATCTCGTCGAACCCCGCGGGCAGCGGCGTCACGAGCACGAAGCCGACCGACCCGTCGCCGCCCGCGCCCGGCGTCCACACCACCCGCAGCACGGCGTCAGGCCGGTCGAGCGACGCCAGAGCCTCGCCGACCAGGCTGCGGAGCGCCTGCGTGTCGGGAGCCGGCAGCTCGAGCACGCGCGCCGACTCCGCGAGCCGGCGGAGGTGCAGGTCGACGCGGAACGGCACGCCCGCGTAGACGCGCATCGTCTCGAACGCCGCTCGCCCGCGCAGCACCGCCTCGTCGTCCGCGCGCAGGAGCGGCACGGCGGGGTCGACCACGCCGCGGCCGAGCACTGCCAGGGCAAGCGGAGTCGACGACACGTGTGCGATCGTACTGCGGGTGACCGCCACCTCCGACCGCAAGGCCCACGCCCGCTCGCTCTTCGCGGGCATCGCGGGCGACTACGACCGCTGGGCGCAGCTCCTCTCCTTCGGCCAGGACCGCCGCTGGCACGACCTCATGATCGAGACCATCGCGCCGGCCGCGGATCGCGAGGGGGCGGTCGTGGCCGATGTCGCGACCGGCACCGCGGCGGTCGCCATCGCGCTCGCGCGCCGGTACCCGTGCCGCGTCGTCGGCGTCGACCAGAGCCCGGAGATGCTCGCCGGCGGCGCGCGCCGGGTCGAGGCGGCCGGGCTCGCCGGCCGGATCGACCTCGTCGAGGGCCAGGCCGAGCGGCTCCCCGTTGCGGCCGGCTCAGTCGACGCCCTGACGCACACCTACCTCCTGCGCTACGTCGACGACCCCCCGGCGACGCTCGCCGCGCTCGCGGGCGCGATCCGGCCCGGGGGCATGATGGCGTCGCTCGAGTTCGGCGTTCCGCGGGGCCTGGCGCTCCCGGCCTGGCGGATCTGGACGCGCGCCGGCCTGCCCCTCTTCGGCGCCCCGGGCGGCGCGGCGTGGATCCGCACGGGACGGTTTCTCGGCCCGAGCATCGAGCGGTTCTGGCACGAGCATCCGCTGGACGAGGTCCTCGGGTGGTGGGCTGCGGCCGGGATGGAGCAGATCCGTGCGCGCCGGCTCAGCCTCGGCGGCGGCGTCATCGTCTGGGGCACGCGGGCCGGCTGACGGCTCAGGCGCCGGCGGGCTCCGGCAGCTCCTCCGATGCCGGCGCGTTCCGCCTGGCGATGTACCCGCCCTCGGCGATCTCGTAGTACCCCATCCGCTCCAGCGGCGGCGAGTAGAGATGGAGCGACACCGACGCGGCGGAGCCGGCGTTTCGGACGTCGTGGATGCGTGACGAGTCGAAGCAGAACCCCTCGGCCGCCGCATGGGTCGACGTGACGAGGCCGGGCGCTCCGAGGACGAGCCGGTCTTCGGCGAGCTCGCCGGTGACGACGCGGACGGCTCCGGACGAGAGATCGTGGTCGTGCAGGCCCGTGTCCTGGGTCCCCGACCAGCAGATCAACCACACATCGAGCACCGGGTTACGGTGGATCCGCGTGTACACCCGCCGGTGCTCGTCGTGGCGCACGGCATCCCCCCAGAGGTCGGGGCGGGCTGCGAGCTCCTCGGCGAGCGCGAGCAGGCCGGCCGGCTTGAGAGCTCCCGAGGCCGGCAGCCGCCCTCCGAACCAGCGGGCGAGGGCGGTGTCCGTCGTAGCGTCCATTTGCGGCTCCCGGATCTCTGTGAAACGATTAACAGCATTGTGGCGGACAGCTCGACCAGACGCAAGCGGGCCACCCTTCGCGATCTGGCGGCCGCGACGGGCCTCTCCCAGGCCGGGGTGTCGTATGCGCTCCGCGGCCAGCGCGTCTCGACCGAGACCGAGGCCCGCGTGCGTGCCGAGGCGGCGCGCATCGGATTCCGGTCGGACCCGATCGCACGTGCCCTCCGCGGAGGCTCGACCGGACTCGTCGGCATGATCGGCGGCAGCCTGGAGGACTTCTGGCACCAGGAGTTCGCCTCGGAGCTGCAGCGCTGCCTGCGCCGCCACGGCCGCCACATGCTGCTCGCCGACGCCGGCGGCGACGCGGCCGCCGAGATCGAGCTCGCCGAGAGCCTGTCGGATCAGCGCGTGGACGGCCTGGTGGCGCTCCCCGTCGACCCCGGTTCGCCGCGCTGGCTGCCGGTCGTCCGCTCGCTTCCGACCGTCGCCGTCGGCGTGCCGCTCTCCCCGCCGGCCGGGGCAATCCGCTTCGCCTCGGACGCCGGCATCCGGCTCGTCATCGACCATCTGCGGACGGCTGGACATCGCCGGATCCTGGTGCTCACCGCGGGCCCGCACCGGCCACAGCGATCGGCCGGGGTCCGCACGCTGCGATGCGGCTTCTCGACCGCCGACGGCCGCAGTGCGGCCCGCCGCGCGCTCGACCGCGAGGACGCGCCCACCGCGGTGTTCGCGCTCTCGGACGCGCTGGCGTACGGCGCATACATGGCCTGCGCCGACCTCGGGCTCGGCGTTCCCGGGGACGTCGCCGTCGCCGGCTTCGACGACCATCCGCTGTCGGCACTCGTCGCTCCGCCGCTCACGAGCGTGAGCTGGGACACGGCCGCGGCGGCCGCAGCGGCCGTGTCGATGCTGATCGGCGCGATCGACGACGGCCGCCGGATGGGCGAGGTCGTCGTGCCGCCCCGGCTCCGGCCCCGCCGCTCGACGGCGGCTCAGCCGCGCGCGTAGACCGCGTAGCGGCGCAGCTCGTCCATCCCCAAACGCCGGTAGATGCGCACCGCGCCGGTCGGATTGCCGGCGTCGACCTTGAGCCGGACCTGGGCGACTCCCCGGCGCGCGAACTCGGCGAAGACCGCCCGGAGGAGCGCCTGCCCCAGGCCCCGGCCCCGATAGGCAGGCCGGACGGCCAGGTCCTTCACGAAGCCCTCGATCCAGCACTGCGCGATGCCGGCGATGCGGCCGTCCTCCTCGGCGACGAACACGAGCGCCGGGTCGTACGACGGGTCGCCGAGGAGCCACGGCAGCCACTCCTCGAACGGAGCAACCCGCTCGTCGCTCCCCGCGAAGGCCTCGACCAGGCAGGCATGCACGTCCGCAGCGTCGCGCTCGGCGTCGAACGGCCGCAGGCGCACGCCGGCGGGCCAGTCGGGCTCCGGGAGCGGAGGGCGAAGCTCGACTGCCATCTCGAGCACCTCCGTGACCAGCTCGAACCCGAGGCGATCGAGCAGCCTGCAGAGGCCACGCGCCCAGGCCGGGACGACCGTCTCGAGACGCCCGGGATGGTGCTCCTCGATCGCCAGGACGAGCTCACGGCCCATGGCGTCCACCGCGACACCAGGGCTGACCCACACCTCGAACCCGCCTCCGGAGTCGACAACGCCGTAGCCGTCGACCACCCCGGGGCCCGCCTCCACGACCCAATGCCCGCCGTGGGGCCAGTGGGCGGCGAGCATCTCGCGCGTCGTCCGGGGATCGCCGTAGACCACCTCGTTCCATGCCCGCTGGAGAGCCAGCACGGCGTCAAGGTCGTCCGGCGTCGCCGGACGCGCGGCACCCGCCACTACGTCAGCTCGAGCAGCACCTTGCCGAGCTTGCCCGGGGCGGCGAGGTGGTCGAAGGCTGCCACGGCATCGGCGATGGGAAACACACGGTCGATCACGGGCCGGACGCGGCCTGCCGCCAGGTGCGGCACGACGGAGCGGGCGAACGCCTGCACCGCGGCCGCCTTCTCCTCCATCGGCCGCGCGCGGAGAACCGTGCCCATGAGGCTGGCGCGGCGGCCCATGAGCGCGCGGAGCGACAGCTCGGCGTCGGCGCCCGCACCCGTCCCGACGACGATGATGCGCCCGCGGACGGCGAGCGCCTCGAGGCTTCCCGGGAGGTTCGCCGCTCCGACGAGCTCGAGCACGACGTCGACGCCGCGCGCCTCGGAAAGCTGGCAGGGCTCGGCGCCGAGGTCGGTCAGGGCCTCGCGGTGGGACCGTGCGTTGGCGAGCACGCGCACGCCGGCTGCGACACCGAGCTGGACGGCGGCCGTTCCCACGCCTCCTGATGCGCCGTTCACGAGCAGCGTCTCTCCGAGCACGAGCCCCGCTCTGGTGAAGACGGCGTCGTGGGCGGTGATGAACGCCTCCGGCACCGCGGCCGCCTCCCGATCGGTCAGATCGTCGGGGATCCGCGCAAGGTGGCGCTCGTGAACCGCGACCATGTCGGCGAGCCCGCCCCCGCCGACGAGCCCGAACACGCGGTCGCCGGCACGCCACGTCGTGACCGCCTCGCCGCAGGCGATGACCGTCCCCGCAACCTCGAGCCCCGGGATGTCGGCGGGGGAGCCGGGCGGGGCCGGATAGTTCCCGGCGCGCTGGACGAGGTCGGCCGGATTGAGGCCGGCGTGCGTGACCCGCACCAGCACCTCCGACGGCAGCGGCACCGGGTCGGGCCGCTCGCCGACGGACATCACCTCCGGGCCACCGGCACCGAGGAACGTCACGGCGATCATCGCCTGGCATGATGGCAGGAGTGGACGCCGAACGGCATCACCAGGCGCTCGCGGCGATCGTCGGCGCCGCCAACGTTCTCGCGCCCGCGCCGCGCGAGTACCTCTCCGACGGCACCGCCGGGCGCGGGCTCGAGGGTCGCGCCGAAGCCGTCGTCCTCCCCGGCTCGGCCGAGGAGGTGGCCGCCGTCCTCGCACACTGCTACGCCGAGGACGTCCCGATCACGACTCGGGGAGGCGGGACGGGGTTCGCGGGCGGCGCCGTCCCGCAGGGCGGGATCGTCCTCAGCACGGCGCGGATGGCGCGCGTGCGGGCCTTCGATCCGCTGCAATGGCGGATCCACGTCGAGGCAGGGCTCCCGACTGCGGAGCTGCGCCGGATCGTCCGCGGGAGCGGCCTCTGGTTCCCGCCGGATCCGGGCGCGGCTGAGCAGTCGCAGATCGGCGGCAACGTGGCAACGAACGCGGGCGGCCCGCACGCCTTCAAGTACGGCACGACCCGGGCGTGGGTGACGGGGATCGAGGCCGTGATCCCGCCGGGCGAGATCGTGACGACCGGCGGGCCCGTGCGGAAGAACGTCGCCGGGTACGACCTGGTCGGGCTGCTCGCCGGCTCGGAGGGCACGCTGGGGATCGTCACGGCGGCCTGGCTCCGGCTCATCCCGGCGGTCGAGACGGCGCTGCCGATCGCAGCGCTCTTCGCCGGCGTGGAGGCCGGCTGCACCGCCGTGGAGGCGCTGATGGGAAGCGGCGTCGTTCCCGCGTGCATCGAGTACGTCGACGAGCCGGCCCTGGCCGCGACCGGGCACGACTTCCCGGGAGGCCCGCCCGGCCACGGGTTCCTGGTCATCGCCGAGGCCGACGGATCCGCGGCCGAGGCCGCCGCCGGCCGCGAGGCGCTGCGCGAGGCGCTGGCCGCGGCCGGGGCGACGTGGATCGCAACGCCGGACGGGGACGACATCCCCATCCTCTGGCGCTGGCGCGACTCCATCTCGCCGCGCGTCACCGCCGTCCGCGGCGGCAAGCTCGCCGAGGACGTCGCCGTCCCCGTCGACCGGCTCGCCGACGCAATCCGCGGGTCGGCCGAGATCGGGGCCCGGCACGGCGTCGAGACCATGAGCTGGGGGCACGCCGGCGACGGGAACCTGCATACGAGCTTCCTCGTGGCGCCCGAAAGCGCCGACGACCATGCCCGCGCGGAGGTGGCGTGCGAGGAGCTCTTCGACCTGGCCCTGGCCCTCGGTGGCACGATCACGGGCGAGCACGGCGTCGGGCTCCTGAAGCGGTCGCACCTCGCCGACCAGCTCGGCCCGGCGGCTCAGCGGCTGAACGCCGAGATCAAGCGGGCGTTCGACCCGAAGGGCCTGCTCAACCCCGGCAAGGCGTGAAACATTGGCATCAGGCACCGGTGTTTCACGGCAAGGCGTGAAACATTGGCATCAGGCACCGGTGTTTCACGCGGGGTCGCGGCGCAGCTCCATGGTGGAGCAGTGGATGCCGCCGCCGTTCTTGTGGAGCTCGAAGTACGGGATCCGGACGACCTCGATGCCGCGCCGCTCGAGCAGCTCGGCGGTACGCGGCGAGTCGTCGGGCATGATCACGCGGCCCGGCCGCACCGTCAGGCAGTTGATCCCCCACTCCTCGCCGGGGTGACACCAGATCGGCTCGATGCCGAGCTCGCCGAGCCGGTCGAGGAACCAGTGCGGCAGCCCGGGGGCGTCGACGAGCGCCTTGTCCACGTCGACCATCCCGAAGTGGGCGTCGATGTGGATCGAGAACCCGCCCATCGGCACCACGATCAGCTCGATGCCCATCCGCGCCAGGAGCTCGCGCAGCTGGTCGGCCGCCTCGGCGTTGCAGCGGATCGACGTCCCGAACGCGGCGACTCGCGGCGTCAGCTTGACGAACGTCCCGCCCTCGAGCATCCCGGCGCCGATGATCGTCTGGAGGATCGGGATCCCGAGCGCGGCGACCGCCCGGGTCACGCTCGCCTCCTCCCCGCGGCGCATGAGCGGCGCCATCCGCCCGATGACGACCCCGCCCGGGACGGACACCAGCGGATCGCGCGTGTAGATCGCCTTCGTGAAGCGCGGCGGAAGCGGATCGGCGAAGTGCACGTCGACGCCCTCCGCCTCCAGCGCCTCCACCAGGCCGCGGTGCTGGGCGTGAACGAGGTCGAGGTCGGGCGGCGTGCGGTCGGTCCAGTACCAGCCGCCGGCCGGGTCGACCAGCGCCTGGGCGCTCTCGTCCCACGCGTCCGCCCGCACCTGGGCGAGCTCGTCGCCCGGGCGGCGCATGAGCACATCCCGGAGCGGGCCGACCTCGTCATGCGATCCCCATTGCGCGCCCCAGACGCGCTCCAGCTCGCCGGGGTCGTGGAACGGCGGCTCCGGCACGGGCGGGCACAGAACCTGGTGGTACTCGACCGGCGCCCGCGCTGCCTCGTCCCTCAGCATGCGGCGATGGTACAACCCGAGTCGAGATGCGCGCCGCCGTCCTTCACGAGCACCGCAGGCCGTTCGCGATCGAGGAGCTCGACCTCGCACCGCCGGGGCTGGCGGAGGTCGAGGTGCGGCTGCATGCGAGCGGCGTCTGTCGCAGCGACTGGAGCACCGTCACCGGCGACACGCCCAGCCCGCTCCCGGCGGTCCTCGGGCACGAGGGCGCGGGCGTCGTCGAGCGCGTGGGCCCGGGGGTCGACTCGGTGTCGCCGGGAGACCACGTCGTGCTCTCGTGGCTCCCGTACTGCGGTCGCTGCGCGCACTGCACAAGCGGGCGGCTCACGCTGTGCGACGTCGCGGCGCCCGCCCTGCTCGCGGGGACGCTCCTCGACGGGACCACCCGCCTCTCGCTCGACGGGCGCCCCGTGCACCACTACTCGTTCCTGTCGACCTTCGCAGAGCGCACGGTGGTGCCGGAGGCGAGCTGCGTGCGGATCCGCCGCGACGCGCCGCTTCGCGTCGCAGCGCTCGTCGGCTGCGCCATCGCGACGGGCGTCGGCGCGGTCGTCAACCGGGCCCGGCCGGCACCCGGGAGCTCACTGGCCGTCTTCGGGGTGGGCGGCGTCGGCCTGTCGGCGGTGCAGGCCGGCGTCCTCTCGGGTGCCGGCACGATCATCGCCGTCGACCCCGGGCCGGCGCGCCGAGCTCTGGCGCTCGAGCTGGGCGCCGCGCACGCGGTCGACCCCAGCGCCGGCGATCCGGCCGCGGCCGTGCGGGAGCTGACGGGTGGACGGGGAGCCGACTGCGCCGTCGAGTCGTCGGGCGCACCCGGCGCCGCCACCGCGGCCTTCAACGCGGTCCGGCGCGGCGGCACGCTGGTGTGCGTCGGGCTGCCGCCGGCCGGCGCCATGGTCGAGTTCCCCGGCCCCGAGCTCGTGCGCGACGAGAAGACGGTCATGGGGTGCCTCTACGGCTCCTGCCGGCCGCACACCGACATGCCGATGCTGATCGACCTGCACATGGCGGGCCGGCTCCAGCTCGACCGGCTGATGGGCGCCGTCTACCCGCTCGACGAGGTCGACCGCGCGTTCGCCGACATGCTCGACGGCACGGGCGCCCGCACGCTCATCGACCTGTCGTAGCGTCCGCCTGCAACCCGGCCAGCTCGACCGGCGGGATGTGACAGCGGTAGCGGTGCCCGTCGCCGTCCTCCTGCCACGGCGGCTCCTGCGTGCGGCAGACCTCGCCCAGGAACCGCGGACAGCGGGTGTGGAACCGGCACCCCGGCGGAGGGTCGACCGGGCTCGGGATCGGGCCGGTGAGCTTGATGCGCGGGCGGGCGTCGAGATCGAGCGTCGGGATCGCTGAGAGCAGCGCCTCGGTGTACGGGTGGTGCGGCGCGGAGAAGACCGACGCGGCCGGCCCGACGTCGACGAGCTGGCCGAGGTACATGACACCGATCGTGTCGGCCACATACCGGACGACAGCCAGGTCGTGGGAGATGAAGATGTACGAGACACCCTCCTCGCGCTGGAGATCGACCAGCAGGTTCAGGATCGCGGCCTGCACCGAGACGTCGAGTGCCGACGTGGGCTCGTCGCAGAGGACGAGCGCGGGCCGGCCCGAGAACGACCGGGCGATCGCCACCCGCTGCTTCAGGCCTCCGGAGAGCGCCGCCGGGCGAACGTCGAGGTGGCGCGGCTCGAGCCGGACGGAGCGCGCCAGCTTGAGCATCTCCTGCTCCTGCCGGTCGCGGCCCGACACGCCGGCCAGGAGCCGCAGCGACCGGCGCAGGATCGCGCGGACCGTGTGCCTCGGGTTGAGCGCGTTGTCGGGATTCTGGAAGATCATCTGAAGGCGCCGGCGGACGTCCCGGCTCCTGCGCTCGGCGCGCACCGTCACGTCCTGGCCGTCGAACCGCACCGCGCCCTCGGTCGGCTCGACGAGCCCGGCGATGCACCGCGCGAGCGACGTCTTTCCCGAGCCGGACTCGCCCACGAGCCCCAGCACCTCGCCGACCCGCAGCTCGAGGTCGACGCCGGCCACCGCGACCAGCTCGGTCCCGCCGAGCTTGTAGGCCTTGGCGAGCCGTCCGACGTCGAGCAGGGCGTCTCCCAGCTCGGGCGCGGCGGTGGCGCCGGCAGCGGCGGCGTGCGGGATCCCGGGCACCTCGTCGGGGAAGAGGCAGGCGGCCAGGTGAGGGCCGCCCACGGACGCCAGGGGCGGCTGGGCCTCGTGGCACGCATCGCGGGCCAGCGGGCAGCGGTCGGCGAAGACGCAGCCGGGGACGTCGGCACCGAGCGGCGGGAGCGAGCCGGGGATCGGGTCGAGCCGGTCGGCGTCCTTGCTCATGCCGAGCCGTGGCGCGCACCGCAGGAGCGCCAGCGTGTACGGATGGCGCGGGTCCGTGAAGAGCTCACGGGCCGGGCCCTGCTCCACAAGGCGGCCGGCGTAGAGGACCCCGACGCGCTCGCACACCCGCGCGACGACGCCCAGATTGTGGCTGACGAAGAGGATCGCGGCGTCGAAGCCCTCGCGCAGCTGCTCGACCAGGTCGAGCACCTCGGCCTCGACGGTCGCGTCGAGCCCGGTCGTCGGCTCGTCGAGCACGAGCAGGTCGGGGTCGGTTGCAAGCGCCATCGCGAACATCACCCGCTGCTGCTGGCCGCCCGAGAGCTCGTGCGGATAGCGTCGGAGCACGCGGGCCGGATCCGAGATCTGCACCGTCTCGAGCATGCTCGCGGCGGCGTCCATGGCCTCGCGACGCTTCATCCCGCGGTGGAGCTCGTACACCTCGGCGATCTGGCTCCCGACCCGGATCGACGGGTTGAGCGCCGTGCCGGGATCCTGGTAGACCATCGCCATCCGGTCGCCGCGCCAGCGCCGCAGCGTCTCCGCCGGGGCGGCGAGCAGGTCGTCGCCGGCGAACCGGATGCTCCCGCCCTCGACCACCGCGTTCGGCGGCAGGTAGCGCATGAGCGCCATCGCCACCGTCGTCTTGCCGCAACCCGACTCGCCGACGAGCCCGTACGCCTCGCCGGGACGGATCGTGAGCGACAGGTCGGAGATCACGCGCAGCGCCCGGCCCCGGCGGCGGTAGCTGATGGTGAGGCCGTCGATCTCGACGGTCGCGGCGGCCGTGACGGTCACTCCTCCACCACCTGACGGAGCCCGTCGGCCAGCAGGTTCACGCCGACGACGAGCGTGGCCAGCGCCAGCGCCGGGAAGACGACCGTCCACCACGCGACCTGGAGGAACGCGCGCTGGGTGGCGATCGTGAGCCCCCAGTCGGGCGACGGCGGCTGGAGGCCCAGGCCGAAGAACGAGAGCGTCGCGACGGTGAAGATCGCGTACCCGAGCCGGATGGTCGACTCGACGAGGATCGGCCCGGTGACGTTCGGCAGGATCTCGGCGGCCATGATGTACGGCCCGCGCTCGCCCCGCAGCCGGGCCGCCGACACGTACTCCCGCTCCCGCTCGACGAGCACCGCCGAGCGCACCGTGCGGCCCACGAGCGGGATGAAGATGAACGCGATCACGAGGATCACGTTCTTGGTGTCGCGGCCGAGCGACGCGAGCACGAGCACGGCGATGATGATGAGCGGGAACGAGAGCACCGCATCGACGAGCCGGCTCACGACGTCGTCGACGAGCCCGCGGTAGTAGCCGGCCACGAGCCCCACGATCACGCCGCCGGTGACGCCGAGGAGGGTCGCCAGCGGCGCGACGGTCAGGACCGGCGACGCGCCCGCGAGCACGCGCGAGAACACGTCGCGGCCGACGTTGTCGGTGCCGAACCAGTGGGTCGCGTCGGGGGCCTTCAGCGTCGCCGACGCGGTGATGGCCTGCGGGTCGTGCGGCACGATGAAGCGCCACAGGAGGGCGTCGAGCACCCAGAAGCCGACGATGCCGGCGCCGACGAGGAACGTCCCCGACCGCAGCATCGCGCGCACGAGCTCGCGCCGGCGCTCCCGGCGGGCGACGCGCACACCGTCGGCCGTCGTGGCACTCACGTCGCCGCCAGCCTGACGCGCGGGTTCAGGACGGCGTAGAGCACGTCGGCGACCAGGTTCGCCGCCGTGTAGACGAGCGCGATCAGGAGCACCGCCGCCTCGAGCGTCGGCAGGTCGTGGCCGGTCGCCGCCGTGAGGATCAGCTGGCCGATCCCCGGGTAGCTGAAGAGCGACTCGACGACGACGAGGCCGCCGACCAGGTAGCCGATCTGGACGGCGACGACGGTGATGGTCGGGAGCAGAGCGTTTCGCAGCACGTGCCGCCAGACGACGGTGCGCCGCGGAAGCCCCTTCAGCACGGCCGTGCGCGCATAGTCGGACTGGAGCGCATCGACCGTGCCCGCCCGGGCCATGCGCGACACGTAGCCGAACAGCACGAACATGAGCGGGAGCGACGGCAGGAGCAGCTGGCGGAACCAGTCGACGGGGTTCGTGCCCGGCACCTGCGAGATGACCGGGAACCAGCCCAGCTGGACGGCGAACACCACGATCAGGACGACGCCCATCACGAACTCGGGCAGCGCGATCACCGAGAGCCCCGTGATCGTGATGACGCGGTCGAGCGCGCCGTCCGTAGTTGAGCGCCGCGACCACGCCGAGCCCGATCGAGAGCGGGCACGATGAGGACGAGCGCGAACGCCGCCAGGATCAGCGAGTTCTTGAACCGGCCGAGGACATACGGGCGCACCTCGGTGTTCTGGACGGGCGACGTCCCCCAGTCGCCCTGCACGAAGTCCGTGGCCCAGTTCCAGTAGCGCACCGGGAGCGGCTGATCCACGCCCAGCTGGTGGTCGAGCGCGTCGACCTGGGCCTTCGTCGCATACGGGCCGAGGATCGTCCGGGCCACGTCGCCGGGGAGCACCTCGGCCGCCGCGAACACCGTCATCGACACGATCACGAGCGTCACCAGCGTCAGCCCGATCCGGCGGAGGATGAACCGCCCCACGATCGCCTAGCGCCGCGTCACGGGATCACGAGAGCCAGACGCCGCTGGCGTCCACCTCCGACGTCGGCCCCTTCGCGAAGCCGTGGACGTTCTTGCGGGTCGCCCGCAGCTCCGCGAGCCAGTACGCGATGACGTCGGGCACCTCGTCCTGCTGGATCTTGGCGGCCTGGACGGCCAGCGACCGGCGCTCGGTCTGGTCGACGCTCGCCTCGAACTGCTTCACCAGGCTGTCGAACTGGGGGTTGCACCAGTGGGCCGAGTTCCACGCACCGGCGGCGTTCGAGAGATCCTTGTTCGGCACCGAGTTGCACGTGTAGGCCGGGTCGAGGATCTGGCCCGGCGTCCCGCGCGCGGCCCAGTCGGTGATGCCGAACGGCACCACGAGCCACGGCTGGTTCGAGCCGGTCCCGTAGAACGTCGTCTGCGGCTGCACCTCGAGCGAGACGTTGATCCCGGCCGCCTTGAGCTGCTCCTTCACGAACGTCGCGTAGTCGGGGATCTCGAGGTAATCCTCGGTCGTCAGCGTGACGTTGATCGACGAGCGCCCGGTCGCCGACTGGACGAGCTGCTTCGCCTTGTCGATGTCCTGCACCCGCTGGGGCACGTCGTCGGTCGACGGCGAGTCGGGGAAGATCGGGGCGAACGCGTGGTCGTTCCCGAGCACGGCCTTGCCGTTGAAGAGGCCTGTGATGAGGTCGGGCCGGTTGAGCGCATACGCGACCGCCTGGCGCAGCTCCTGGCTCGAGAACGGGGTCTCGTCGGTGCGCATCTGCAGCGTGCGGTACTGCGTCGAGGGGTTCTCGAGGATCGTGATGTTGGCGTCGGAGAAGAGCGCCTGCGATCCCTGGTAGGGCGTCTCGACCATCGCGTCGATCGCGCCGGCCTGGAGCGCCGCAACCTCGGGGGCGTTGTCCGAGAAGTACTTCATCACCACGCCGTCGAGGTACGGCTTGCCCTTGTCCCAGTAGTTCGGGTTCTTCGTGTACGTCGCCTGCTGGCCGTTCTGGTAGGTCTTCAGGATGAACGCACCGGTTCCGATCCCGCCCTTCGTGAACGTGCCGATCTCGTAGTTCTTCGGCGTGATGAGCGAGTTGTAGGTGAACGCCGAGACGAGGTACGGGAAGTCGGCGTAGACGCGGTCGAGGTGGAACGTGACGGTCTGGTCGTCCTTGCGCTCGATGTTCCCGGCCGACAGCACACCCGCGAACTGGGACAGCGCCGCGGACTTCGACTTGGGATCGGTCAGCCGGTCGAAGCTCGCGACGACGTCGTCGACCGTGAACGGCGTTCCGTCGTGCCACGTCACGCCCTGCCGGATCGTGAAGTCCCACGTCGACGCGTCGGCGCCGGGGGCCCACTTGGTCGCGAGCTTCGGCTGCAGCACGTAGTTGGGGTCGGGATAGCAGAGGTACTCGAGTGCGATGTCGGCGGTCGCGATCGCGCCCTCGTTGAACATCGTCACGGGATCGACGTCCTGCGCCGGCACCGAGACGCCCAGGCGCAGCGTGCCGCCGCGCTTGATCGCGCCGCCCGAAGGCGTCGACGTGCTCTTGTCCGACGCGGACGTCCCGCAGGCAGCCAGGATCGCCCCCATCGCCGACGCTGAGATGCCGAGCACACTGCCGCGAACGAGCAGCTGCTGCCGCGTCATGCGCCCGGTCCGTGCCTCCTCGTACAGGTGGTACTCGAGCTCGTCCACGACCCCTCCTCGCCGATGCCGCCGGCGTCCTTCCGGCGGCAGTGAAGCGAGGACGGTACCGCCGATCGACCTCGGAATCAAGGATCCAGGCCCGCTCCGGCACGCGACTGCCGGCTCCGATACCGTGCCCCCGGTGCCCGGCTTCGCGGACAACGTCGACGGCTCGTTCGGCGAGGCCTGGTCCGGTGACGTACCCAACGGCAGCCACGTGAACCTGGTCGTCGCGAGGCGCGGCTCGCCGACGGCGGCGGCCGCCGCGTCGGCGTTCGCGAGCCCGGGGCCGGGCCATGCTCCGGTCATGGCCTGCCTGGGCGCAGGAAACGCTGTTCGCCCCGCGACGATCGTCCTCAACAAGGCGACCGTCGCGTCCGACCTCCACGGACGGATCACGTGGGGCGCCGCCCAGCTCGGCATCGCGGAGGGGGTCATGGACGCCGTGGCCGACGGGGTGATCGACCCCGCCGACGCGGGCGAGCTCGTGCTCCTGGTCGCGGTCTGGGTCGACCCGGCGGCGAGCGACGAGACGGCGGTTCGGGCGGCGAACCGCGACGCGGCCCGCAGGGCGCTGGACGACGCCTTCCAGGGCGATCGAGCCGGGCGGATCGACGAGCTGCTCGCGCTCCGCGGCAGCGCCACGAACGCGTTCTACTCCGGCCGCTAGCGGTGCGCATCGCCGGCATCGAGACGCGCACCTACCTGCTCCCGCTCGACCCGCCCGTGCGGGTGGCGTGGGATCCCGAGCCCCGGACAGCCCTGGAGGCGACGCTCACGATCGTCAGGGCCGACGACGGCTCACAGGGCTACGCGAGCGGTGCGCCGCTGCCCGACCGGGCCCTCCTCGAGCGGCTCCTGGCCGGCGTCGAGCCCTCGCAGACCGACGCGGTGCGCGAGATCTGCCGCACGGTCGACTTCCACGGCGGCCGCCCCTGGGCGTGCGAGGTGGCCGTCTGGGACCTCGTCGGGCGAACTGCGGGCCGGCCGCTTCGGGAGCTGCTCGGCGGGCGGAGCGAGCGGATCACGGCGTACGCATCCACCTGCGAGGCCGTCTCGCGCGAGGAGCGCGTCCGCCGCTGCGCGGCGCTGCGCGACGCCGGCTGGCGGGCCGTCAAGCTGCGCCTCGGCGTGGACTGGCGCGACGGTGTCGAGACGGTCGCGGCGGTCCGCGACGCCATGGGCGGCGACATGACGATCATGGTTGACGCGAACCAGGGATGGCGGATGCCGGGCGACCGGACGCCGGCCTGGGACGTGGCCGAGGCGGCGGCCTGCGCCCGCGAGCTCGAGCCGCTCGGGGTCCACTGGCTCGAGGAGCCGCTCCCCTGCGTGAACGTCCAGGGCTATGCCGACCTCCGCGATCTCACCGATCTGCGCATCGCCGCCGGCGAGATGGTGCGAAGCGAGGAGGAGGCGATCGACCTGATCGTCCGCGGCGGGGTCGACGTGATCCAGGCCGACGTCGTCCTGGCCGGCGGGATCGGCGGCTGCCACCGCGTGGCCGAGGTCGCCGAGGCGCACGGCCGGATGTGGTCCCCGCACACGTGGTCGCACGGGCATGGGCTCCTGGCCAACCTGCACCTCGCGCTGGCCGTCTCGACGTGCCCGTTCATCGAGGTGCCGTACGACCCGCCCGGGTGGACGCCGGAGCGGCGCGACTTCCCGATCGCACCCGTGGAGGTCGGCGCGGACGGGACGCTGGAGGCGCCGCCCGGACCGGGGCTCGGGGCCGAGCCCGACCTGCACGCGCTCGAAGCGTGGCGGGTCGCGTGAGCGCCGCCGTGCCGCTCGTCGTGACCGGCCAGGCGCTCTCGGCGGCCGACGTCGTCGAGGTGGCCCGCGGGAACCGGCGGGTCGAGCTGGCACCAGGTGCGATCGAGCGCATGGCGCGCGGCTGGGAGGTCGTGCAGGAGGCCGTGCGGGCGAACGAGCAGGTGTACGGCCTGACGACGGGCGTCGGGGCTCACAAGATCGTGTCGATGCGCGGCGAGGAGCTCGAGCGCTTCAACCTGCTCCTGCTCCCGAGCCACCGGGTCGGCCAGGGCCCGTACGCTCCCGCGGACGTCGTGCGGGCGGCGCTCCTGCGGCTCGTGAACGGGTTCGCGCTCGGCATCACCGGCGTGCGGCCGGAGCTGGCCCAGCGGCTGGTCGACACCCTGAACGAGGGCACGACGCCCGGCGTCAGGATGCTCGGCTCGCTTGGGCAGGCTGACCTGGCGCCGATGGCCGACCTGGCGCACGAGGTGCTGGGCGACTACCGGCTGACGGGCACCGAGACGCTGTCGCTCGTGAACTCGAACGCCTTCTCGACGGCGATCGCGACGCTCGCGCTGGCCGACTGCCACCTCCTGCTCGACACGGCCGACGTCGCGGGCGCGCTCGACCTGGAGGCGTTCGCCGCCAACCTCAGCGTCCTGCACCCGGCGGTCGCGCGCGTGCGGCCGTACCCGGGCCTCGTGTCGTCGCTCGCGCGCCTCCGGCATCTGCTCGAGGGGAGCTACCTGTGGGACGAGGGCGCGGCGCGGAATCTGCAGGACCCACTCACGTTCCGGAATATCGCGCAGGTGCACGGGGCGTGCCGCGACGCGCTCGGCCACGCCGACGACATGCTCGCGATCGAGCTGAACGCATCGCAGGGCAACCCCCTGCTCGTGCTCGAGGAGCGCCGGTTCGTCTCGGTCGCGAACTACGACGTGCTGCCGCTGGCGGCCGCGCTCGACCTGGTGCGGATCTCGCTCGCGCCCGTCGTGACCTCGGCGTGTGAGCGCGCCCTCAAGCTGCTCACCCGGCACTTCTCCGGGCTGACCGTGGGGCTGTCGGCCGATCCCGACTCCCCGGAGAGCGCCCTGTCCGAATTCGGGGTGGCCGTGGTGGCCCTGGCCGCCGAGGCGCGGCTGCTGGCCCAGCCCGTCTCGTTCGAGCTTGCCTCCTCGAGCGTCGCCGAGGGCATCGAGGATCGCATGACCATGGCGCCGCTGGGTGCCCGCCGGCTCGACGAGATGGTCGGCCTCGGCGAGCGCATCACGGCCATCGAGCTGATCGTCGCGGCGCAGGCGATCGACCTGCGCGCCCCCCCGGCGCTCGGAGAGGCGACGGGCCAGCTCCACAAGCTCATCCGAAACGCCATCCCCTTCACCGCCGCCGGCGACATCCCGCCGCAGGATCTCGTCCCCATCCTCACGCTCATCCGGTCAGGGGCGGTGGCGGCGTGTGGCGCAGAGAACGACGGCGCTCGCGGTGTCTAGCCGCACTACCCCACGTCGTGCGCCAGCCTGAGGCCGGCGAAGATCTGCCGCCGGATCGGGAGGTCCCAGTTGCGGAACGTGTGCCGGCCCACCTTGCCGTGGGTGGCCCACGAGCCGCCGCGCAGCACGCGGTAGAGCCCCGTGCCGAAGAACGACCGCCGAGTAGCCCTCGTACGGGAACGCGTGGAAGCCGGGGTACGGCTCGAAGCTGGACGACGTCCACTCCCAGACCTGGCCGACGTACGAGAGGTGCGGAACCGCCCGCTCCCACTCGGCCTCGGTCGGCAGCCGCGCACCGGCCCAGCGCGCGTAGGCCTCGGCCTCGTGGAAGCACACGTGCTGGACGGGCTCGTCCGGCGGCAGGGCCTCGACCCGCCCGAACCTCACGCGCGACCACCCGGCCCGCGAGCGGCGCCAGTACATCGGATGGCCCTCGCCCTCGGCGTCGAGCCACTCGAGGCCCGCGTCGCTCCAAAGCCCGCGATCAGCGTATCCGCCCGCCTCGACGAACCGCACGTAGTCGCGGTTCCTCACGGGGTGCGAGTCGATGGCATAGGCGTCGACGCGGCGGACGTGGGCCGGCTGCTCGTTGTCGTAGGCCCAGCCGGCGTCGTCGCTGCCCATCGTGAACTCGCCCGCGTCGAGCCTGACCGCGGCCGGCCTCCCCTCGACCGGCGCCGGCCGCCAGAGCTCGGCGAGCGGGTGGGCGAGATCCTCGCGGATCTGGAACGCCTGGAGCATCGTCTCGTTGTGCTGATGCTCGTGCTGGATGACCATGTGGTAGGCGTACCCGCCGCGGCGCAGCGGCTCCTCGTCGGGGAAGCGCTCGCCGGGCAGCCGCCGGAAGACGCGCTCGCGGACGTCTGCGACGTAGTCGTAGGCGTCGGCCGGCTCGAGCAGCCCGAGCGCCGAGCGCTCCGACCGCTCGTGCTCGCAGGCGTTGTAGATGTCGTCGAAGCGGCGCTCGGTGGGCCGCTCACCGTGGAGCGTTCGCAGGAGCCACAGCTCCTCCTGGTGGCCGATGTGGGCCAGATCCCACACGAGCGGCGAGAGGATCGGCGTCGGCTGGATCGTCAGATCCTCGTGCGAGAGCGGGGCCAGCGCATGCAGGGTGCGCTCCCTCGCCGACTCGAGCGCGAAGCCGATCCGGAGCGAAAGAGCGCTGGTGTGAACGCCCGTCGGCATTCGCGGAAGTATCACAGAGGGGCCATACCCGCTCGGAGGGCCTGACTACACTCGCCGGCATGATCACCGCCCACACGGACGTCGTCGGGAGCCTCCTGCGACCGCCCGAGCTGCTCGAGGTGCGAGAGCGGTTCGATCGAGGCGACGCCTCGCCGGTCGAGCTCAAGCGGGCCGAGGATCTGGCCGTCGACGGCGCCGTCCGGCTCCAGGAGGAGGCGGGCATGGAGATCGTGACCGACGGCGAGATGCGGCGGCTCTCGTTCCAGAGCGGCCTCCCGGACGCGGTCGACGGCTTCGGCGAGGTGCCGCTCGAGGCGTACCTGTGGGGCCACTGGCACGGCGACGAGGTCGGCGACCGCTCGACCGAGCGCCCCGCCGGGCTGGGCGTGCGCGAGCCGCTCCGCCGCCGCAGGCACATCGCGGCCGAGGACTTCACCTACCTCCGCAGCCGGGCGACCGCGATCCCGAAGGTGACGCTGACCAGCCCCAGCCTGTACGCCAACCTGTGGTCGCCGACCCACTCGCGCGAGGCCTACCCCACGCTCGACGGCTTCCTGGAGGACGTCGCCGCGATCACGCGCGACGACGTCGGCGAGCTCGCCCGCCTCGGCTGCACGTACATCCAGCTCGACGCGCCCCACTACCCGCTCCTGATCGACCCCGGCACCCGGGCCTTCTACGAGGCCCAGGGATGGTCGGCCGAGCGGTGGCTCGACCGCGGCATCGAGCTCGACAACTGGGTGATGCGCGGCCACCCGGGGGTGACGTTCGGCTTTCACCTCTGCCGCGGGAACCAGGGCAGCCGGTGGCTCGCGGCCGGCGGCTACGAGCCCATCGCGCGACGGGTGTTCGCGGGTGTCGAGGCCCACCGCCTCCTGCTCGAGTACGACGACGAGCGGTCGGGCTCGTTCCAGCCGCTCGACCACGTGCCCGACGACCGGATGGTGGTGCTCGGCCTCGTCACGACGAAGTCCGGCCGGCGCGAGACCCCCGCCGAGCTCGAGGGCCGCATTCGCGAGGCGGCCGCCCACATCGACCTTGAACGGCTGGCGATCAGCCCCCAGTGCGGATTCGCCACCTCGGTCGTCGGGAACGCGGTGACGTTCGACGACCAGCGGGCGAAGCTGCAGACGCTCGCCCAAACCGCCGAGCGCGTCTGGGCGTAGAAACACGCCGTGGGGGGAATCATGGCCCCCAACCCGTGAGTACGTCACAATCCGGCCGGTGCCGACCCCCAACGACATCCCGAGCGTCCTCGTCCTCTGCCCCGGGCGGCGCGACCGCCTGAACCTGGCGGACGAGCGCATCATGGAGCGGTTCGCCGTCCGGCTGGTCGGGGAGCCGATCGGCCCCGGGTTCGACCCGGCGGCGTTCGTCGAGCACATGGCCCGGTTCGGGCCCGCCGTCTCGGGCGTCATGGGGTCGAGCGACGCCACCGGCCACCTCGCCGCCGTCCTGGCCGAGCGCCTCGGCCTGCCGGGCCCGGGGCGAGCGGCGTTCATGCGCTGCCACGACAAGCTCGAGTCGCGAAGGATCCAGGCCGAGGTCGTCCCCGAGGCGACGCCGGAGTTCGCCGCGGTCGATCTCGACGACCCCGATCCGCCGGCTCCGCTGCCGTATCCCTTCTTCCTGAAGCCGGTCAGCGCCCACCTCTCGCAGCTGGCGTACCGATGCGACGGGCCGGCCGACTACGCCGCCGCTCTGGCCGAGGCGCGCGCCCATATCGACGCCGTGACCGCCTACGACGTCGCCCTCGAGGGGCGGAGCTTCAGGACGCTCGTGGCCGAGGAGCTGCTCGACGGGATCCTCGTGACGTTCGAGGGCTTCATGTGCGACGGGCGGATGACGCCCATCGGCGTGACCGACGCGGTCATGCACCCGAACGCGATCAGCTTCCTGCGGTTCGAGTATCCGAGCGCGCTCGGCCCGGAGGTACAGGCGAGCATGGCGGGCGTCGCGGCACGGCTGATGCCGGCGCTCGGGTTCGACCGGTCGCTCTTCAACATCGAGTTCTTCGTCCGCCCGGACGGATCCATCGCGATCGTCGAGGTCAACGGCCGGATGGCGTCGCAGTTCGCGCCGCTCGTCATGGCCGTCCACGGCGTGTCCTCCTACGAGCTCCAGCTCGAGCTCGCGGCCGGCGGGACGCCCGAGCTCCCCCCGACCCACGACGACGTGGTCGCGGCGAGCTTCCTGATGCGGACGTACGAGGAGGACGCCCTCGTCCGGTCGGTGCCCGACCCGACGGCGGTCCTGGAGCGGTTCGGCCACGCCCACGTGGAGGTCCTCGTCCGCCCCGGCCAGCGGCTCTCGGAGAACGACGACGACGTCGTGAGCCACCGGCTCGCGGTCATCGCGCTCGCCGGCCCGGACCGGGCGTCGGTGCTGCGGCGCTACGACGAGGCGGTCGCGCTCATGCCGTTCGAACTCGACCCGCTGCCGGCGCGCGTTTAGATGACCGGATCCGCGCCCGCCTGACCGGCGGGCTCAGGCGTGTCAACCGTGGCCGTCGAAGCCGACGGAGATGACCTGCCCGTCCTCGACCACGGTCGGCACGGTGCGCGTCCCGTCGGTGAAGCGGATCAGGTCGGCGCGCGCGGCCGGGTCGGCCTGCGCGTCGATCTCCTCCCACTCGACCCCCTGCGAGCGGAACCGCTCGCGCTGCTCCTCGCACCAGGGGCAGCCGGGCTTCATGTACATGACGAGCGTCATGCCGGGAGCCCCGCGCTTCGCTTGGGCAGGCGGGCGACCGCGCTCACGTCCTCGTCGCCGTGGCCGGCCTCGACGAGCTCGTCCTCCTGCGCAGCGACAGCGGTGCTGACCGCCAGAGGCAGCCCCTCGCGGGCCGCCTCGTCGAGCGCGATGCCGAGGTCCTTGCGATGGAGCGCGAGCTTGAAGCCGAGCGGATAGGTGTCGTCGACCATGTTGCCGGCACGGTTCGAGAGCACCCACGAGGCGGCCGCACCCGCGGAGAGCGCCTCGAGCAGCTCGGGCATCGGAAGGCCGGCGGCCTGCGCGAGCGCGATCCCCTCCCCCACGCTGGCGTAGGTACCGGCGATCATCACCTGGTTCACGGCCTTGGCCATCTGGCCGGCGCCGCTCGGCCCGAGGTGCGTGATGCGGCTGCCGAAAGCGTGCAGGATCTCCCCGGCGCGGGCGAAGTCCTGGTCGCTGCCGCCGCAGAAGATGGTGAGCGTGCCCTTCTCGGCGCCCTCGGACCCGCCCGAGACGGGTGCGTCGACCATGCCGATACCGCGGTCGGCGAGGCGGGCGGCGATGTCGGCGGTCGCCGACGGCGAGACCGTCGAGCAGTCGACGACGAGCCCGCCGCTCGCGAGGCCCTCGGCGGCTCCGCCGGGCCCGAGCAGCACGTGCTCGAGGTCGGGCGTGTCCGAGACGCAGGTGAGGACGGCGTCGGCGCCCCGCGCGGCCTCGGCGGGCGACGCAGCCCGCGCCGCCCCGAGCGCGGCGAGCGGCTCCTCGCGCTCGCGCGTGCGGTTGTGCACGGTCACGTCGTGCCCCGCCTCGATGAGATGCCGCGCCATCGGCGCACCCATCGTCCCGAGCCCGATCACGGCGACACGCATGCCGGGAGCCTAGCCCGACGAGAAATTGGGGTCAGGCACCGAAATTTCACGGCGCATAATCCGCCGGTGCGGCTCACGCCCGAGATCGTGACGGCGATGCAGCGGCTCGCGCTCGAGCAGCGGGCGCTGCTCGGCGCTCGCGCGCAGTGGCACGTCGGCGACCTCGCGTGGAACCTGCGCCAGCGCGAGGGCCGCGAGGACGACTGGGACATCCGCCTGTGGACAGACGAGGGTCGCCTCGTTGCGTGGTCGTGGCTCCAGCGCGACGGCAACGACCGGCTCGAGCACGACGTCCATCCCGGCCACCTGCATCTGCTCGACGAGATCCTCGCCAACCCGGCGGCGCAGACGGCGCTCGCGTTCGACGACGACGACGGGCGGCGGTCCGCACTCGAGCGCCATGGCTTCACGCAGCCCGGCGAGCCCATGCACTACCTGGTGCGGGACGTCCCCGAGCCGCCCGAGCCGCCGCCGCTGCCGACGGGGTTCCGGTACCGGACGGTCGGCGCCGACGATGTGCGCGAGCGCGTATCGATCCACTGCGAGGTCTGGGCGCCGTCACGACTCACGGAGCCGGGCTACGCACAGGTGCGCGCCCAGTGGCCGTACCGCGAGTCGCTCGACTGCGTCATCGAGGCGCCGGACGGACGGTTCGCCGCTTACTGCCTCTGCTGGCCTGATGACGCACATCACGTCACCGAGTTCGAACCTGTCGGCGTGCGGGCAGAGTTCCGCCGGCGCGGGCTGGGCACAGCCGTCTGCACCTTCGCGCTCAGACGCCTCTACGAAGAAGGCGGTCGGCAGGCGGTCGTCTACTGCGCCACGGAACCGGCGTGCGAGCTCTACGGATCGCTCGGTTTTCGGATGCACGCCTCGCTCGTCGAATACGCTCGGCCTGAGCGCAACAACGCGGTCTGACCCCGGCTTTGCAGCCGCTACTCGCCCGCGAGCTCCCGCCGCTCCTGCTCCATCGCGCGGCGCAGGATGCTCGATCGCGTCACGCGGTCGAGACCGTCGAACGCGAGCGTCGCGACGTGCGAGCCGCGGTGGTCGCGCAGCACCTCGGCCACATCGGCGTCGGCGTCGATCCGGAAGCCGAGCCCTGCGTCGTCCATCGCCAGCCGCACCCGCTCGCCGACCGAGAGCGAGCGGCGGGTGATGATCTGCACGTCGTCGGCCGAGAGCTGGAGCGCATGCGCCGGGAAGGTCGAGGGCTCGCCGTCGAGCTGGCACATCACCGGCTCCCAGACCGACATGCGGACGTGGGCGTGGCGGCCCGCGTTCACCTGCTCCTGCTCGAACACCGCCTTGAACATGCGCTGCTCGGTCGCCAGGTCGAGCTCGGCGAACTCGAGGCCGTAGCGGTGCATCCCATCCCGCAGCCACTCGGCGTGGGCGACGTGCCCCTCGAGCTTGAACGGCGTGCCGTCGGCCACCTCGAACGCGAGCCGCACCCCGTCGCCCGGGTCGAGCAGCCGGTTGGTGACCACGCAGACGCCGCCGGCCGAAAGATCGACCGACCGCACCATCATGAGGCTTGCCGAGCCGTCGGCCGCCACCGCGAGGCAGCGCACCGGCAGCCGGACCATCACCCGGAAGAACTCCCGCCGTTCCTCGTCCACCCAGTACTCATCGGCCTTCCGGCCGAAGCGGTTGAGATCCGGCTACTCCTCGCTCATGAACGGGTAGCGGTAGTCGGTCGGCGGCACGAACGTCTCCTTGATCGTCCGCGGGCTCACCCACCGGATCAGGTTCCACATGGAGCCGGCCTTGTCGTTCGTCCCGGAGGCCCGCGCGCCGCCGAACGGCTGCTGGCCGACGACCGCGCCGGTCGGCTTGTCGTTCACGTAGAAGTTGCCGGCCGCGTTTCGAAGCGCGCTGGCAGCGTGCTCGATCGCGCGCCGGTCGGTGGCGAAGACGGCGCCGGTCAGCGCGTACGGCGACGTCGAGTCGACCAGATCGAGCGTGTCGTCGACGCGCTTCTCGTCGTAGACGTAGGCCGTGACGACGGGGCCGAACAGCTCGCGCCGCATGAGGTCGAAGCCGGGATCCGACGTCTCGACGACGGTCGGCGACACGAACCACCCCTTCGAGTCGTCGGTCTCGCCGCCGACGACGACGCTGGCGTCGGCCGCGCCGGTCGCCAGCTCGACCGCCTCCTTCTGGGTCGTGAACGACGGCTTGTCGATCACGGCGCCCATGAAGTTCCGGAAGTCGCGCACGTCGCCCATCCTGATCTCCGACACCTGCTCGGCCAGCGCCTCGCGCATCTCGGGCCACAGGTTCGACGGCGCGTAGACCCGCGATGCGGCCGAGCACTTCTGCCCCTGGTACTCGAAGCCGCCGCGCACGACCGCCGTGACGACGGCGGCCGGGTCGGCGGAGGGGTGCGCGAAGATGAAGTCCTTGCCGCCGGTCTCGCCGACGAGCCGCGGATACGTGCGGTAGCTGTCGATGTTCTGGGCGACCGTCTTCCACATCCCCTGGAAGACGCCGGTCGAGCCCGTGAAGTGGATGCCGGCGAGGTCGGGATGCGCGAGCACCGGGTCGCCGATCTCGCGGCCCGAGCCGAGCACCATGTTGATGACGCCGGGCGGGAGCCCCGCCTCCTCGTAGATCTTCATGAGGAAGTGGGCCGAGTAGACGGCCGTCGAGGCCGGCTTGAAGACGACGGTGTTCCCCATCAGGGCCGGCGCCGTCGGCAGGTTCCCGGCGATCGCCGTGAAGTTGAACGGCGAGACGGCGAAGACGAAGCCCTCGAGCGGGCGGTACTCGATCCGGTTCCAGATGCCGGGCGAGGAGATCGGCTGCTCGCTCATCAGCCGGTGCATGTACGAGACGTTGTAGCGCCAGAAGTCGGTCAGCTCGCAGGCCGCGTCGATCTCCGCCTGGAACGCCGTCTTCGACTGGCCGAGCATCGTGGCGGCGTTCATCGTGTCGCGCCACGGCCCGGCGAGCAGCTCGGCCGCGCGCAGGAAGACCGACGCGCGCGCCTCCCACGAGAGCGCCGACCATTCGCGGCGGGCGTCGGCGGCCGCGGCGATCGCCCGCGTGACCTCCAGCTCGCCGCCGTGGTGGTACTGCCCGAGGACGTGCTGGTGATCGTGCGGCATGACGACGTCGGCGGTGCGTCCGGTGCGCACCTCCTCGCCGCCGATCACCATCGGGATCTCGACCTGCCGGCCGGCCATCTCGTCGAGCCGGGCCTTGAGGCTGGCCCGCTCCGGGGAGCCGGGCGGGTAGTCGCGAACCGGCTCGTTGACCGGCTGGGGAAGGTGGAAGACTCCTGTGCTCATGCCGCCAAGCCTACCTGCGGGAAATGGCGAGGGTGACCGGCGCCGGTGCAATGCTTCCGCCCGTGACCACACCCTCCGCCTCATCCGACGCGACGGGCGCCGTCGTCTCGATCGAGGGCCTGACGAAGCGGTTCGGGTCGATCACGGCCGTCGACGAGCTGACGTTCTCGCTCGCGCCCGGCACCATCACCGGGTTCCTGGGACCGAACGGCGCCGGCAAGACGACCACGCTGCGCGTCCTGCTCGGGCTCGCCGCACCGACCGGCGGACGGGCGCTCGTCTTCGGCCGCGGCTATGCGGACGTGGCCGACCCCGCGCTTCGGATCGGCGCCGTCCTCGAGGCCACTGACTTCCACCCCGGCCGCTCCGGCCGCGACCATCTGCGCACGCTGTCGCGGGCTGCGCGGCTCCCCGACAGCCGGGTCGACGAGGTCATGCGGGTCGTCGAGCTCGAGGGCGCCGCCCGCCGGCGCGTGAAGGGCTACTCGCTGGGCATGCGCCAGCGCCTCGGGCTGGCGTCCGCCCTCCTCGGCGACCCGGAGCTCCTCGTCCTCGACGAGCCGGCGAACGGCCTCGACCCGGAGGGCGTCCGCTGGCTGCGCGAGTTCCTGCGCCGCTTCGCCCGCGAGGGCCGCACCGTGCTCGTCTCAAGCCACGTCCTGGCCGAGGTCGCCCAGACGGTGGACAACGTCGTCATCATCAACCGCGGGCGGCTCGTGATCGCCGCGCCGCTCGCCGAGCTGACGGCCCGGCTCGGCGGCGGCGTGCGCGTCCGCAGCCCCCAGCTTCCTGAGCTCGGGCAGGCCCTCGAGGCGGCGGGCATCGCCGCGCAGACCGACGGCGCCGGTGTCCTGCACGTCCACGGGACGACGAGCGACCGGGTCGGCGAGATCGCCGCCGCGGCCGGCGTCGTCCTGCACGAGCTCGCGCCCGAGGCCTCCTCGCTGGAGGAGGTCTTCCTCGACCTCACCTCGGAGGAGCGCGCATGAGCGCGCAGCTTCGGGCCGAGCTCCTCAAGGTGCGCTCGACGCGCACGACCATCGGCCTCGTCCTGGGGATGATCGCCCTCGTCCTCCTGTTCGTCGTCCTGACCGCGTCGCTGACCGGCGTCAGCCAGATCTCGACCTCCGACGACCAGCTCGGCATGTTCGGCATCGGCGCCTTCTCGGGCCTCTTCTCGGCGCTGGCGGGGATCCTGCTCGTGACCGGCGAGTTCCGGTTCGGCACGATCCGCCCCACGCTGCTCTTCACGCCGAGGCGGGAACGCGTGATCGGTGCGAAGGCCACGGCCGCGCTCGCCGCCGGGCTCGTCTTCGGCGTGCTCGCGACGGCGCTCGCCGTCGGAGTCGGTGCCGCGATCCTCTCCGGGCGCGGGATCGAGATCACTCCCGGCAGCAGCGATTTCGCCCTCCTCGCGCTCGGCACCATCGCCGGGGCGGCGCTCTGGGGCGCGATCGGCGTCGGAGTCGGCGCGGTCGTCCGAAACCAGGTCGGCGCGATCATCGGCCTTCTGGCCTGGGGCTTCGTCATCGAGAACCTGCTCTTCGCGCTCGCGCCGTCGGAGGGGCGCTTCACGCCGGGCGAGGCGCAGAACGCGCTCATGGGGCAGAGCGACCCACACCTGCTCGACCCGCTGCCGGCCGCAGCGGTCCTCGTCGCGTGGACGATCGCGGCGGTGGTCGCCGGCGCCGTCATGGCTGTGCGGCGCGACGTGGACTGAGGCTACGCGCCCGCCGGCGTCTCGGACGGCAGCGTCAGCAGGTCGCGGATCGAGACGATGCCGACGAGCTTGCCGCCGTCGACGATCGGGACGTGCCGGTAGCCGCCGTGCACCATCATCGCCGCCGACATGCCGATCGTGGCGTCGGGCGCGACGGTGTCCGGGTCGGCCGTCATCCACTGCGACACCGTGCCCTCGACGTTCCCGCGGCCCGCTGCGCGCAGCACGTCGCGCTCCGTGAGGATGCCGACGAGGTGGTCGCCCTCGACGACGAGGATGGCGCCGACCCGGCGGTCGGCCATCCGGTGCGCGGCATCGGCCAGCGAGTCCGAGGGGCTCGCAACGAGCAGGCTCCCCGACATCACGGCCGACACGAGCTCGTTCTCGGACCGGCTGTAGGGCATGGGGCGACGATCTTACCCACTACCATCCGGCCATGCCCGCTCAGGCCTACAGGGGGAAGCCGTGCGTGTGCCAGCACCGGCTCGAGCTGTGCGACCAGCGCTGCGTCGCCGACATGCTCGACACGACGTTCTACGTCGCCTGTCTGAAGCTCACCGGGCGCCGGTGCCTGGTCGTCGGCGCTGGCGATGTCGGACTCGAGAAGGCCGAGGGATTGCTGGCCTGCGACGCCGACGTCCACGTGATCGCGCCCGAGGCGTGCGACGAGATCCGCGCGCTCGCAGCGGCGGGCGACCTCGAGTGGACCGAGCGGCCGTTCGCACCGGGCGACCTCGAGGGCCACTTCCTCGCGATCGCCGCCACCTCGAACACCGACGTCAACATCGCCGTCTTCGAGGAGGCCGAGCGGCGGTCGATGCTGTGCAACGTGGTCGACGTCCCACCGCTCTGCAGCTTCATCCTCCCCGCCATCGTCCGCTCCGGCCCGATCGCCATCGCGATCTCCACGGCCGGCGCGAGCCCGGCGCTCGCCAAGCGGATGAAGCGCGAGATCGGCGAGCTGTACGGCCCCGAGCACGCCGAGCTGGCCGCGATCCTGAACGACGTCCGCGGATGGGCCAAGGCCACGCTTCCGACCTTCGCCGACCGGCGCGACTTCTTCGAGGCGATCGTGAACGGGGAGCCCGACCCGATCGCGCTCCTGCGGGCGGGCGACCGCGACGGCGTGGAACGCCTCGTGGCGGAGCGCCAGGCCGCGGCCGAGCAGGCCCCGGCGCCTACCTGAGCCGGGTTACGACGCCGCCGCCACGCCGAGGCCGCCGCTTCGTCTGCGACCGGAGCCTCGCTCTGCACCGCCGCACCGCCCCGTCGGCCGCGCCGTCCGCGGCTCCTGCGACGGCGGTCACGGCGGTCGGGCGACGCTCCCACCGGCTCGCCGCGGGCGATCTTGCGGACCGCTCCGGGGCGTGAGTCGCGGACGACCTCGCCGTCGGCGCCGCGGAGCTCGAACTCGACCCGGACACGGCCCCGAACGCCCGCGGTCTTGAGCTGCGCGAGCACGCGCCGGGCCGCGTCGTCTGCGAGCACCGCCGCCTCGTCGATCTCGAGCGGCAGCACGAGCCCCGCGCCGTCGACGCGAACCGGCGCGGTGCGCTCGCTGCGGTCGGGCTCGTTCAGGAGCTTCGCGACCGAGACGGCAAGCGGTGCGATCTCGGCGGCCGCCGCGCGCACCTCGACCGCGGTCGCGGACGTGCGCTCGCCGTCGCCCGAGAGCCGCCAGCGAAGCTCGGGCCCGACCTGCGCCGAGAGCACATCGTCGGCGTCGTCGCGAAGGCGCACCGCGACCGCCGGGAGCACCTCGACCTCGACGACTCCGTCGACGCGCTTCACGGGTGTCGCCGGGGGCGTCGAGCCGACGACGGCGCCGTTGAACGACACCGTCTCGGCCGCCTTCTCGGCCTTGCGCTTCGTCTTTCGCGCCTGCTTCGAGCGCTGCGCCGGGGCGGGGATGTTGGAGCCAAGCGCCGCCGCCAGCCGGATCGGGTCCTCCGACAGCGTGCGCCGGGCCGACTCGACCAGCCGCTCGCCCTGCGTCCCCCGCCGTGGGGCCGCAACGGCCAGAAGCGCGGCGCCCGCCTCGAGCGGCGCGTCCCGGGCCACCGCGGCGAGCCGCAGGCAGGCCTCACTGTGCTCGGCGTCGGACTTCGCGCCCGCCAGGGCGCCGAGGAGGCTCCGGCCGTCCTGGATGTGGCTTCCGGCATAGCGGTACTCGTGGTCGCGGGCGGCGCGGGCGAGCTGCCACGTCCACGCGACGATCCGGTCGGGCGGGGCCTCGATCTTGCCGTCGCCCATCGCAAGGAGGAGCACGCGGGCCCCCTGGCCGCGATCCTGCTGCCACGTCGGCGCGGCCTCGACGAGCCGGCAGGCCATGGCGAAGGTCGTCTGGCTGGGGCCCGACGCGGCGAGATCGCCGAGGCTCGAGAGGCGGAGCTTGCGGTGCTTGTTCTCGGCCGCGCACGTGAAGAAGAAGAGCTCTCGGGCCTCGGGCTGGAGCGCGACGATCCGCTCGGTCAGCGTGTGCACGTCGCCGGGTGCGAGCTGGCGGGCCGCGACCGTGGCCCATGCGCGCTGTTCGTCGAGCGGCAGCTTCGACGCGTCGACGTGCTTCCACTGGCTCGCGATGACAGCGATCCGGCGCTCGGGGTCGTCCGACACCGGGACGATCCAGTTGGCCTCCTTCACGATCGGCCGCGCGGGCTTACGGCGGCCGCGGCGGCGGCGCGGCGGCGGCGGCGTGACGAGGCCGCCCGGCCGGTAGGCGTCGACGTCGAGCAGCGAGTGCAGCGTCACGACCCGCTCGGAGTGCGGCGCGCCGACCTCGGCGAAGTCGACGACGACGCCCGCCTCCTTGCGCCGGTGCAGGCGCATGATCCGGCCGACCCGCTGCTGATAGACCCGCCGGCTCGCCGTCGGCGCGAGGTGCATGCACACCGTTGCCCGCGGGGCGTTCCACCCCTCCGCGAGGATCTGCGCGTTCACGAGGACGTTCGTCTCGCCGCGCTCGTACGCGGCCAGCGTCTCGGCCAGCTCGCGCGGCGGCGTGCGGCCGGAGACGGCCGCGGCCGCGAGGCCGATCGCGCGCATCGCCGCCGCGACCCGCTCGGCGTGGTCGACGCCGGCGGCGTAGACGATGCCCGGCGTGTCGCCGAAACGGCTCTGGTAGAGGTCGGCGGCCGCGAGGTTGAGCGGATCGATGTCGAGAGCTGCGGCCAGCTGGCCCTGGTCGAAGTCGCCGCCGACGATGTCGACCTGCCGGAGCGACGCGATCGGCTTCACCCGCACGCACCGAAGCGGCGCCACCACGCCCCGGCGCACGGCCTCGGCGAGCGGGAAGTCGGCGACCTCGGCCGGGAACACGTCGCCGACGTGCTTCTGGAGGAGCTGGTCCGTCGCGGTCATCCCGATGTACACGGGCTCCGAGAACCGCCGGATGGCCGCCGCCGTCTTCTCGCCGAGAGCGGTATGGGCCTCGTCGCAGACGACGACGCCGTAGACGTCGCGCTTGATCTGGTCGGCGTGCTTGATGAACCAGGCGTACGTGTTGATCGTGAGCGGCGAGGTGCGCGGGGTCGGCTGGCCGGTCTGCACCGGCTCGTGGAGACGATCGCCGTAGCCCTCGTGGGTCAGGTCGCGCGTGAACTGGTTCACGAGCAGCCGCCGGTGGGTCAGGATCAGGACGCCGGTGGTGCGCGCCGCCTCGACGAACCCGGCCGCGGCGATGGTCTTGCCCGAGGCGGTGGGGTGCTTGAACCGGTAGCGGCGCCCGGCGCCGGCGTCGGGCAGCGCCGGCTCCTCGACGGAGACGTCGTCGTCGTCGAGCTCGACCGCTGCGACGGCCGGATCGCGCCAGTCCCCGGCGTAGTCCTCGTCGTCCTCGACGTCCTCGTCCTCGTCTTCGTCATCCTCGTCGTCTTCTTCTTCTTCGTCCTCGTCTTCCTCTTCGTCCTCGACGTCCTCGTCCTCGTCGTCGTCGTCCGGGTCGTACTCGCCGGTCTCGTCGTCGTCCTCCTCGACCTCGGCGTCGTCGATCTCGCCGTTCCCGTTGCCGTTCTCGTCGTCGTCCTCGTGGAGCGCCCGGCGCTCCAGGTCGCCGATCAGGGCGGCGAGCTGGCCGGCCAGAGCGTCGACCTGGTGCCGGCGCAGCGTCGTCCCGGAGGCCAGCTTCGGCTGGGGGTCGTTGAGGACGCGGTCGAGGCCGAGCACGAGCGCGTAGTCGCGCTTCCACTCGTAGCTCGGCTCGAGCAGGCCGCGGTCCATCTCCGCGAGGGCGGCGTCGAGCGCGGCGCGCCGGACCGTGCCTTCGGCAAGCGCGACCGCAGGGTCCTCGCCTTCATGGAGTAGCGGCTCCCCGCACCACGCCTCAGCGCGGTGGGCGGCCGCTTCGGGGTCGGCCTCGAAGCGAACTGTCATGGGTCCTGCCGTCGGGTGTGCGGGCGCCGTGGGGCGACACCGACGGTCGAGGTCAGTGTAGCCGATCGGCCTCGGCGCGTGCCGCCTGGAGGCCCGATCGCACCAGGGCGCACAGCGGATCGTACAGGCTCGGGCCGGCTGCGACGACGCAGTCGGCGCCGTCGAGCCCCGGATCGAGGATGCCCGTCACGCCCCCCGCCTCGGCGACGAGCAGGAGGCCGGCGGCCCGATCCCAGTCGCGAATCCCGGCCTCGTAGAAGCCGTCC
Source organism: uncultured Actinomycetes bacterium (assembly GCA_963809325.1). Lineage (GTDB taxonomy): Bacteria > Actinomycetota > Thermoleophilia > Gaiellales > JAICJC01 > JAICJC01. Next base: position 158,402 of record CAWEIZ010000008.1, on the reverse strand, counting down.
AGCCGGCCGCACGCAACCCAGGCGAGGTCGATCGCCGCGGACCCGGCCCGGCGCACGTCGCGGACCTGCGGGATCAGATTCGCGAGCGCGGCAGCCTGAAGCGCGCGCCGCTGCGGCGTGTAGCCGAATCCCGTGCCGACGAGGGCTCGGGCGAGGTCGGCGAGCTCCGTCGTCCGCACCGGTGCGCCGTTCAGGAGGGTGCCCGAGCCGTGGACCGCCGTGAAGGTCTCCGCCTGCGAGGGGTCATGGACGACCGCCACAAGGCCGCCCTCCGTGTCGCGGCACGCCACCGAGACCGACCAGGCCGGGATCCCGTAGAGGTAGTTGGTCGTGCCGTCGAGCGGGTCGATCACCCACACGAGACCGGTCGTGCCGGGCCGGTGCCCGCTCTCCTCGGCGATGAGGCCGTCGTCGGGACGGGCCGAGGTGATGGCGTCGAGGAGCAGCCGCTCGGCATCGCGATCCGCGTCCGAGACCATGTCGGTGGCGCTGCTCTTGGCATCGACTCCGCTCTGCGGCCCGCCGAAGCGACCGAGCAGGAGCTCGCCGGCCGTGTGCGCCGCATTCACGGCCAGCTCGAGGAGGGCGTCGGTCGACATCCCGGCGAGTCTAGATCGTCACCGCAGGCGGTCCACATTTTCACCTGCAAACGCTGGACTTTTGACAGGTCCTGGTGCATCCTCCATTGCATGGGCAGACTGCTGAAGAGGATCAGGCAGCGCCGGCGCGACCGGGAGCTCTCGCGCCAGCTCGAGCAGCGCTTCCGCGGCCAGGTCGACGCCGCCGCCGAGGCCGCCGCGCGCCTCGCTGACGACATCCGCGGGTAGCACCGGGACCGGCTACGCTGGGCCCCGTGGGCCGGCTCGACTACACGCGTCTCGACGACACACTCCTCGCGGGCCGCATGCCCGTATCCGAGCGCCACATCGACGCCCTGAAGGCGGAGGGCGTGACCGCCGTGATCAACCTGTGCGAGGACCGGGAGTACTGGGACGGCGAGCGGGCCGTGGTCGCCGGCGCCTGCGCCCGCGTGGGCATCACGGAGCACCGGCTTCCGGTGATCGACGGCGCAACGGTGCCCGCTGCAGTGCTGGAGGAAGCCGTCGAGGTCGCCGGGGAGGGCGTTGTCTACGTCCACTGCCGCGGCGGGCGGGAGCGCTCCGCGGCCGTTGCTATAGCGCTTCTGGCCGCGTTGGACGGCTCGTCGGTGGAGGCGGCGCACGCCCGCGCCGTCTCGATCCGGCCAGCCTTCAAGCCGCTTGCGTGGCAGGTCGACGGCGTCAGATCGTGGTTGCACGAGCGCGCCGCGCGCCGTATTCTCGACTCATGACTGTGATCGCGCTCCTGAGCGCCCAGCCGGCGGCGGCGCTGCCGGTGACGGGGGCGGATCTCGTGCTCTACCTCGTTGTCGCGGCGATCGTCGGCGTGACCGGGCTCCTGGTACGGCGGGCGTCCGCGCACGAGCATCTTTCAACCACCAGCCTGTCCTCGAGCAAGAAATTGCAGTAAACTCGGCGGCGATTGTGAGGAGTGCCCCGGCGCGATGCCTTCGGGCTGTCGCGCGACGCCGGCCGACCCGCTGGCGGGGGCACGTTGTCCGGCGGCCCACCGGACAGCCCAACAGACGAGGCCGTCTCTGCCCAGGCGGCCTCGTCGCTTTTTCGGAGCCGGGTTAGCCAGTCGGGGAAGCGACTGCGTTGGCGGGCGCGAGCACGCCGTCCGGGTCGTCGACCCGGCACGCGCTGCAGAGGTGCGATCCCTCGGACGCCGGCGCGGACTCGCACCAGACGCACAGCCCTGAGGTGATGAGAAGCGCGGCCTCGTGGAACAGGCTGGGAGTGCTCATTGGCCGGATTCTTGCCGCGCGCCGGTGTGTGCGGCATCGACGGTTTGCGGTATCCCATCCCCGTTTTGGGGTAGGTCACACGTTCCGCCTCAAGGTCCGAAGCGTCGCGAACGATGTACTACCCAAGACCACTGCCATGAGCCCAGCCGACTTCATCCACGCCCTGTCCGTCGTCAACGAGCGCCTCAAGACCGCGCGCACCGTTGCGATCTCGCTGCTCGCGTTCGCCGGGCTGGCGCTCGCCGGGACGTACGGCGTCCGCGCGATCGAGCCGGGGATGGCAAAGACGATGGCCGCCATCGCGCTGATCGGAGGCCTCGGCGCGATCGTCGCGGGCCGGATCCTGAACCTCCGCCGCACGGAGATCCTGGACGAGATCCTGCTCTCCGGGTTCCGTCACGTCGGCGGGCCGGACGTCGGCCGCCGCGCTGCCGAGCTCGTCCACATCCGCCGCCGCCGCCAGCTGGCCGACACGCTCGAGCGCTTCGTCGAGGTCGCCGCGACCAATTATCCGTGCTCCGTGCCGCTTCACCGCCCGGCGCTGCGGGAGATGGCGCCGAAGGTGCTGGAGCTCACAGCCCGCCTGCGCGAGCCGAGCACCGAGGTGCAGGCGAGTGGCATGGTGCTCGTCCGCCGGCTCGTCACCGACGGCTCCGTGAGCCCGATCTTCGCCCCGGTGGGGCCGCCCCGCGACCTCGAGCGCGCGCTCGACCGCATCCACGCCGAGCTGGGATACGACCGGCTCGACGAGGACGACGACACGGGCACCGAGCTTCGGCTCGCCGCGTAGCGGGCGGCCATGCGCTCGGCCGCGTTCGAGCTCACCGACCTCGAGCTGCTGCGGAAGGGCACGTCAACCACGGTCGGTCTCGTGTTCGACCGGCATGCGCGCGAACTGCGCCGGCGGCTGCTCGCCGAGACCCACGACGCCGAGATGGCGAACGACATCCTCGCCGAGACGTTCGCAACGGCCTGGCGGCGGAGACGGAGGGCCACCTCGTGGATGCCCTGGCCGTGCACGTCCCGCAGCGGCCCTGGGCATGGGTGCGATACGCCGTCGCGGCCGCCATGCTCGCGTCGTTCATCGTCGACCACATAGGGCGCGTGCCCTTCAGAGGCCGCTAGCCCAGGCCGAGCAGGGTCGCCGGCCCGCGCCGCTCCAGGCCGCGGGCGATGATCAGCCGCTGGATCTCCGACGTCCCCTCCCAGATCCGGTCGACGCGAAGCTCGCGCCACAGCCGCTCGGCCGGGTTCTCGCGCATGTAGCCGCGCCCGCCGAAGATCTGGACGACGCGGTCGGCGACCCGGCCCGCCGTCTCGGAGGCGACCAGCTTCGCCATCGCGGCCTTGTGGTGGACGAGCTTCCGGTCGGCGCCGGTGTCGGCGAGCCAGCCCACGTAGTAGGTGAGGAGGCGGGCGGCGGTGACCTCGGCCGCGCAGTCGGCGAGGGCGAACGACACGGCCTGGTGGTCGAAGATGCGCCCGCCGAACTGCTCGCGGTGCAGCGCCCACTCGGTGCCGAGCTCGATCAGGCGGTCGCAGGCCCCGACGCAGCGGGCGGCGATGTGGACGCGCTCCTCGATGAACCACTCGCCGGTGAGCTCGAACCCACGGCCGGCCTCGCCGAGGATGTTCTCGCGCGGCACGGGGGTCTTCGTGAACGTGAACTCGGGATGGCGGTAGGGGAAGTTGTGCGTGTAGTCGGGGTCGGCGGTCATCTCGACGCCCGGCGCGTCCTTGTCGACCAGGAAGAGGGTCGGGCAGGCGCTCGTGACCGTCGACCGCCCATGCGAGCACGATGAAGTACGACGCGATGTCGCCGTCGGTGACGAACCACTTCGTGCCGGAGAGCTCGTAGTGATCCCCGTTCCAGACCGCCTCGGCCTCGATCGCGCGCGGATCGGAGCCGGCGTCGCCCTCGGTGATGGCGTAGGCGTGGCGGTGCTCGCCGCGGACATCGGGCAGGAGGTAGCGCTCGACCTGCTCGGGAGTGCCGTGGACGAGCACGTTGGACGGAGACCACACCAGCACCCACAGGCAGTTCGTCAGCCGGCCGAGCTGCTCGTGGGTGACGATCTGCTCGGTCAGGTTGAATCCTCCGCCCCCGAACTCCTTGGGGATGTTGTTGGCGCCGAGGCCCGACTCGAGCACCGCGTCGTGGATGCGGGCATGGGTCTCGGCCGAGAGCCGGCCGTGGTTTCGCTCCGCCTCGTCCTCGACCGGTTGCAGCACGTCGTCGACGAGCGCGCGAACGCGGGCGCGAAGCTGGGTGAGCTCGGGCGAGAGCGAGAAGTCCATCATGCCTCCGGGCTGGGTGTCACGATTGCGTGCCGAATGTGGATGGCGGTCCGATGCGGGGTCTGACCCCACCGAAGACGAGGGCGGCGGCCAGGTGCTCGGGCGCGACGCCGGCCAGCTCGGGCTCGGTGTCCGAGATCTCGATCTCGGGGAGCGAGGCGGGGTCGAGGCCGAGCGCGCGGGCGCCGTTCGCGGCTCCCACCGCGAGCAGGTACGGCGTCGGCCCTGAGTCGCCGGGCGGCACGAGCACGTTGCGGCGCTCGGCCGACCGGCGGGCGATCGCCTCGATCTCGCGGATCTCCTGGATCGGGTCGATCACGGTGTTCGAGTCCGAGCCGATGCACATGCGGATGCCGCGCTGGAAGATGCGCTCCGCCGGCAGGTAGCCGTCGCCGAGGTTCGACTCGGTCGTCGGGCATGCGCAGATCGTGGCGCCCGCCGCCGCCATCAGGTCGAGCTCGCCGTCGGACGCATGCGTCGCGTGGACGACGGTCGTCCGCTCCGTGAGCAGGCCGGCGTCGGCCAGGAGCTCGACCGGCCGGCGGCCGTGCTCGGCCAGGCACTCCTCGATCTCGCGTCGCTGCTCGCAGGCGTGGATGTGGACGACCATCCCGGTGTCTGCGGCGTAGCGGGCGATCTCCTCGAGCCATCCGAGCGAGCAGGCCCGCACGCTGTGCGGCGCCAGCCCGACCCGCCCGGGATGCGCGGCGGCGAGGTCGTCGACGCGTCGCAGGTACGCGGCGACGCCGGGGTCGCAGAACCGGCGCTGGCCCGCGGTGGGCGGAAGGCCCTTGCCGGCCCGCTCGTAGGCGGTCATGAGAAGGACGATCTCGATGCCCGCGTCGGCGGCAGCGGCAATCGTCGCCTCGGCCATCGCGTTGGGCGGGTCGTACGGCGTGCCGTCCGGCCGGTGATGCGGGTAGTGGAACTCCCCCACCGCCACGTAGCCCGCGGCGCGCATCTCGCGGTAGGCGAGGAGCGCCACCTCGTGCGCCGAGTCGGGATCGAGCCGGCCGGCCTCGGCGTACATCGCCTCGCGCCACGTCCAGAAGTCGTCGTGGGGATGCGACGGATCGGTGTGCTCGACCGCGCCGCGCAGGCGGCGCTGGAAGGCATGGCTGTGGGCGTTCACGAAGCCGGGCAGGCGCACGCCGCGTATCCTTCCATGCCCGATGGCGGAGGTCTCCCGGCAGCGGTTCCTCGACTGGTTCGCCGAGCTGGCGGCGATCGGCCGCACCGACACCGGCTGGAACCGCGTCGCGTGGACGCCGCTCGAGGTCGAGGCCCAGCGCTGGTTCTCGGCGGCGGCCGGGTCGGTCGGCCTCGAGGTGCGCCGCGACGGCGCGGGCAGCGTGTGGGCCGTGACGCCCGATGCCGACGACGGGCCGTGGACGTGTGCCGGCTCGCACCTCGACACGCAGCCCGACGGCGGCGCCTACGACGGGGCGCTCGGCGTCGTCTGCGCGCTCGAGGCGGCGGCCGCGATCCTGGAGTCGGGGGTCGAGCGGCGCCGGCCGCTCGCCGTCGTGTCGTTCGTCGACGAGGAGGGCGCGCGCTTCCGCACCGCGTGCTTCGCGAGCCTTGCGATCACAGGGCGGCTCGACATCGACGAGGCGCTGGCGGCGATGGGCGGGGCCGAGGCGATCCACGGCGTTACCCGCGAGTCGCTGATCGAGAGCCGCGGGCAGCTCGCGCGCGTCGAGTCGTATCTCGAGGTGCATGTCGAGCAGGGCAGGGCGCTCGTCGACCGCGGCCTGGCGCTCGGGGTCGCCGACGTGCTCACCCCCCGGCAGCGGTGGCGGGCGGTCTTCACCGGCGAGTCCGACCACGCGGGGACGCGCGCCATGGAGGGCCGGCGGGACGCGCTGGTGGCCGCCGCACCGTTCATCCTGGCCGTGTCCGAGGAGGCCCGGGCGCGCCCGAACGCCGTCGGCACCGTCGGCCGCATCGAGATCGCACCCGGATCCACAAACTCGATCCCCGGGAGGGTCGCGTGCCTGCTCGACGTCCGTGCGCGCGAGGTTGCCACGATCGACGATCTTGTCGCCGCCCTTCGGGCCCGGTTCCCCGAGGCGGAGCTCACCCGCGAGTCCCGAAACGACGGCGCCGCCTTCGACGCCGGGCTCCGGCGGGCGCTGCATGCGGGCGCCGAGCGGCGGGGCATCGCGGCGGGCGATCTGCCGTCGTACGCCGGCCACGACGCCGGCATCCTCGCCCCCCACGTCCCGGCCGCGATGCTCTTCGTCCGAAACCCGACCGGCGCGAGCCACACGCCGGCCGAGTCGGCCTCCGACGACGACTGCGTCGCGGCGGCGCAGGTGCTCGCCGACGCGCTCGAGGCCCGGCTCACGGCCGCCTGAGCCGGCCTGTGGAAAGTCGTGTGGAAATCGGGCGAAAGCTGTGGAGGCCGCGCCCCCGGCCGCACGAACTTGGCGCACATTGCGACGTCGCGGCTGTGGGAAACGTGGGCACCGCTTGACGCACGCGTGTGGAAAGGGTGACGGTAGCCGTGCCCAACACCCCCCAACCCTCCGGCGCCAGGCCCCAACGCATTCCGTCCTCTCGGGCCTGGCGTCGGATCGGTATGACGCGTTCCGCCCGAGCCACCACCGAAGCACCCCCACCCGATCCCGCCGCATCCGGCGCGCTGCTCAGCGCGCTTCTGACGTCGGCGGGCCTCAGCGTCCGGGGCGACGTCGTCAGCGCTCCGGCGGCGCCCGCGCCGAAGCGGCGCCCGCGCCGGCGCCGGGCTCCGAGCGACAACCGCTGAGCGGCCCGGCGCGCCTGGGCGGGATCGTGCTGGCGGGCGGCCGGTCGAGCAGGATGGGCGAGCCGAAGGCGCTCATCGACTGGGGCGGGGTCCCGCTCGTGGTGCGCGTCGCCGGTGTCGTCGCGCAGGCGGCTGCGCCCGTCGTGGTCGTCGCGGCGCCCGGCCAGGAGCTTCCGCCGCTGCCCGAAGGCGTGGAGCTCGCCCGCGACGCCGTCGCCGATCGCGGGCCGCTCGAGGGCCTGGCCGCCGGGATGCGGGCGATCGGGGGCCGCGCGACCGCCGCGTTCACGTGCGGCGCCGACATGCCGCTTCTGTCTGCCGGAGGCGGTTGGCCAATTGGCAGTGTCGCTCACTGCCAATTGGGATGCGGTCGTGGTCACGGACGACCGGGGCGACCAGCCGCTCGGGGCGGTCTACCGGCTCTCGCTGATCGCCCTCGTCGAGGAGCTGCTCGAGTCTGGCGAGCGCCGGCTGGGGCTCGTCGCCGAGCGCGCGCGCACCCGTCGGATCGAGGCGCGCCCGGAGCTCCTCGCGGCCCTCCGGAGCGTGAACACGCCGGAGGAGCTCGCGGCCGCGCGGGTCGAGGCGTTCTGGGGCGAGTTCGTCGCGGCCACCGGCATCGACGGCGAGCACACCGCCTGGGGCTTCGGCGCCGACCCGGAGATGGCGACCGAGCTCGGCCTGCTCGTGCGCGACGGCCCGAAGCGGGCGACCGCCAGCCTGCGGTCGGAGTACGGGCCGGGCGAGCCGCTCCCAGCCGTGGGCGAGCTGAGCGTCATCCTCGACGGTGCCGGAGCGCCGCTCTGCGTCATCCGGACGACCGACGTCGAGACCCGCCGGTTCGGCGACGTGGACGAGGAGTTCGCGTGGACGGAGGGTGAGGGCGATCGCAGCCTGGCCCACTGGCGAAGCGCCCACCTCGAGTTCTTCGCGTCGCAGGGCGTCGACGTGAGCGACGACGACGACGTCGTGCTCGAGCGGTTCGAGCTGCTCTGGCGGGCCGGGCGGCCGGTCAGTGGTGATGGCTGAGGCGCCAGGCGGTGCGGGGATCGAGGCGCGGGCCCGTGTGCAGAAGCCCGTGCGCGTAGACGCGGCCGGCAAACCGGACGAGCCCGTAGATCGCGGCGAGCGTCAGGCCGAAGGCGAGCGCGTGCTCCCAGAGCGGGACGCCGACGAGCGCGCTGCGGGCCGGCAGGACGAACGGCGCGCTCACCGGGAGGACGGTGAGGATCTGGGCAGCGACGCCGTTCGGGGCCGCTGACACGGCGATGTAGGCGACGAAGTAGACGGCGACGAGGGTGATGGTGACGGGTTGTCCGGCGGTGCTTGCGTCCTGCTGCTTGGAGGCGAGCGCGCCGGCGGCTGCGTAGGCGACCGCGTAGAGCGCGAACCCCAGCACGAACCAGGGGATGACGAGCGCGAAGTCTCCCCCGAGGGACGCCGGGACGTCGAACGCCCCGAAGACGATGAGCGCTGACGTAAGCCCGACGACGAGTCCAAGCTGCCCGAGCCCGAGCAGCCCGATCCCGATCACCTTTCCGGCGAGGAGATGGCGAGGCTGCACTGTGGACAGGATCAGCTCGACGACGCGGTTGCTCTTCTCCTCGACGACGCCGACGAGCACCCACTCCCCGTAGACCGCGATCGAGACCAGCATGAGCATGGCGCCGATCAGGGCGACAGCCACCTCGGCATCGGTCGTCTGCCCGGAGGATGGCTCGAGCGTTGCCGGCATCAGCTCAGGCGCCGGTGGTAGATGCCGGCGCACGCCGCGCACCGCAGTATCTGCGACGGCGGCGAGCTGGGCGTCGACGTCCGTCCGGAACACGACCCGGTCCTCGCTCAGAAGGAGCACCGCGTCGACGTGCTCGGCGGTGAGCGCGCGACGTCCGGCCGCCACCGAGGCGACCACCTGCATCCGCACCTTCGCGTCAAACGGCTTCGCCGCGCGCTGGAGCGCGGTTGACAGCCCGCGTGGCGCGGGGGCCACCACCGCGACGCGGTAGGTCTGCTCGCGGTTGAGCACCTCCCCTGCCAGGCTCGACGCGGCGACGATCCCGAGCAGGAACAGGGTCGAGATGATGAAGGCGCGGCTTCGCAGGCGCTCGCGGATCTCGCGCTCTGCCACGAGCCTGATCGCGCGCCGCCAGTTCATGACGCCACCAGCTCGAGGAAGAGCTCCGCGAGGGAGGGCGGGCCGTAGCTGAACGCGGCGACGCCTCCCACAGCCCCCGCCGCCTTGAGCACGCGCTCGGGGTCGACATCGGGCCGCGCCCGCAACCGGAGGTCGCCGTCGTGCCGCTCGACAAGCTCCACTCCCGGGACGCCCGGAAGCCAGTCCGGTGGTGCGCCGACGAGCTGAAGCTCGATCCGTCGCTGCATCGAGCGGCGCTTCATCGCGCCCACGTCCCCCGTCGCCACGATGCGGCCGCGATCGACGATCGCGACCTCCTGGCAGATGTCCTCGACGAGGTCGAGCTGGTGGCTGGAGAAGAGCACGGCCGCACCGCGCGCCGCCTCGCCTCGGAGGACACCGGCGAGCGTGCGGACGGCAACCGGATCGAGCCCCGCGAAGGGCTCGTCGAGCACCAGGAGCTCCGGCTCGTGCACCAGCGCCGCCGCCAGCTGCGCCCGCTGCTGGTTCCCGTGCGAGAGCTCCTCAACCTTCGAACCGGCACGGTCGGCGAGCCCGAGGCGCTCGAGCCATGTGGATGCCGCCGCGTGCGCCGCGACCGACGGACGACCCGTGGAGACGCGCCAGGTACTCGAGCTGCTCGCCCACCCGCATGCGGGGGTAGAGACCTCGCTCCTCCGGCATGTAGCCGAACCGGAGCCGCTCCGCCGTCCCCACCGGGCGCCCGCCCCAGGTGAGCTCGCCGGCGTCCAGATCCACCAGCCCGAAGACCGCCCGCATGGCGGTCGTCTTCCCCGCGCCGTTGGGCCCGAGGAACCCGAGCATCCGCCCGCGGGCGACCGAGAACGAGCAGTCGTTCAGGGCCTGCACCGATCCGAAGCGCTTGCTGAGGTGCCGCAGGCCGAGGCCGTCACCGGCAGCGGTCACCCCGCCGCCCTCCGGCACCAGACGCGGTCGCCGGCCGGTGATCCTGGTCTGGTCTGCGACCGACACCACGGTCGCCCCTTTCCTTGCCAACGCTCGTACAGGAAGGATCGCCGACCGGCGCCTCTCCGGCATCGGAGAGAACCCCGAAGGCGGCTCAGGGTTTCTACGGAGCGGGCGGCTGCACGAAGGGGCCGCCACCAATGGGAAAGCCCCGACAAGCGGGGCTTTCCGGTAGCCGATCTGTAAGCGGGATTCTGTCGGGGGCAGTCATCCATCTGGGCCGGTCGTCGCCGGCCGGCTCATGCCACCTACCTGGAGCTCGGCGGGCCGCGTCATCGCTCCGCTTGGTGTTGCACCGGGTGGGGCTTGCCTAGCCGCCCGCGTCTCCGCGGGCGCTGGTGGTCTCTTACACCACCGTTTCACCCTTGCCTCGGTGTCCGAGGACGCCGGGGCGGTCTGCTCTCTGTTGCGCTTTCCATCGGGTTTCCCCGTCCGGGCGTTACCCGGCACCCTCGCCCTGCGGTGTCCCGACTTTCCTCGACGCCCGAGGGCGCCGCGACTGCCTGATCGGCATCCCGATTGTACCGATCGCCTCAGCGGCCCGCGGCCGGGGCCGTCATGTCCTGCCAGATCGCCGCGCGAGCCTCGAGCCCCGCGGCCGTGGTGTCGGCGAACCCGAGCGTCACGGGCGGCAGCGCCGGCGGGAAGACCGCCGGGTTGGCGAGGAGTGCCGGCGGGAGCGCGAAGGCGGCCTCGCCGACCGGCGTCGCCCGGCCCGTGCGGATGGTGTCGCGGGCGGCGGTCAGCGGATCGAGGGCGTGGTTGAGCCAGGCGTGGGCCGACACCGGATCGGGCGCGTACGGCGGGATGCAGAGCAGGCGCGGCCGCGCGATCGTGCCCTCTGGCGGGACGACGAAGCGGACGCCCCGGCCCGGATCGCGGAAGCCGAGGCCCGTGCAGAGGACGGCGAGGCCACCGTCCAGCCTGCCGCCGTCGATGCTCCCGGCGATCGTGAGCGAGCCTCGCAGCGGAAGCAGCAGGGAGCGGGCGTCCGCGAGGTCGGACGCCGCGGCGGAGTTCCAGTCGTGCCCGGTCGCGACGAGCGCCGCGCCGATGACGACCGCGGGGTCGTTGGGCACGGCAACCTTCCCCGGGAAGATCGACGCGAGGTCGAAGAACTCGGCCCATGTCGAGGGAGCGTCGGCCCCGGCGCGAGCGGCCAGCGCGAACCCGACGACCGTGTAGTCCTTGGGCACGCTGTAGGCCCCCCCGGGATCGAACGGCGGGTCGTCGAACGGCGGCTCGATCAGCTTGCGGTTGGCGATCAGCGTCCGGTCGAGCTTCTCGACGAGCTTCTGATCGATGAGCCCGGCGAGCGTCTCCTGGTCGACGAGGGCGACGTCAGCCCCGCCACTCGCGAACTCGGCGCCGACCCTTGGCGCGACCATCGTCACCTTCACGTGGAACCGCTTCGTGAACTCGGGCACGGAGCTGGCCGCCATCGAGCGCGGCGGCACGGCGAGGAGCAGCTTGGGGTCGGGCACCTGGGCGTTCGGTCCGCGAGCGGCGAAGGTCTGCGGCGCCGCGCTGCTCCCCGGCCGCGTGCACCCGGCCAGCACGAGCGGCGCGGCGGCGGCGAGCAGCTGGCGGCGGGTCAGGTGCACGCGCAGATTGTGACAGGGGCCGGCCCAGCGGCCGGGCCGGTCGTCAGGCGACGAGCCGCAGCGACGACTCCGCAGCGGAGTCGTCGGCGAGCACCGAGCCGCACTGGCCGCAATGGAGCTCGAGCCGACCGCCGTTTCGCTCGACCGCCCACATCTGGGCGGCGCACACGGGGCACGTCGGCCGGCGCTCGGGCCGGCGGACGCGCGCCTCGGCGAGGGCACGGAGCACCACGTCCTCGAGCGTCGGCTCGGAGGAAGGACGATGCGGGTCGATCACGGGCGTCACAGCCGTCGCAGCACCGCCTTCACGGTGCCGAGGATCTGAACCTGGTCCGGGAACATCGGCTCGAGGGCGTCGTTCTCGGGCTGGAGCCGGACGCGGCCGCCCTCGCGGAAGAACCGCTTCACGGTCGCGTCCTCGTCACCGACGAGCGCGACGACGATCTCGCCGTTTCGGGCGTCGTCCTGCTTTCTGACGACCACGAGGTCGCCGTCGAGGATGCCGGCGTTCACCATGGAGTCGCCCTTGACCGTGAGTACGAAGTCGGCGTCGGGGGCGAGCTGGTCGGGCACGGCGAGGTAGTCCTCGACCCGGTCCTCGGCGACCACCGGGGAGCCGGCGGCAACCTCGCCGACGAGCGGGAGCATCGTCGACTGGCGCGGGGGCGCAAGCTCGACCACCGCAGCCGCGCCGGGAGCGCCCGCCCTCGATCACCTCGAGCGCGCGCGGCTTGGTTGCGTCGCGCCGGATGAGGCCCGCCTTCTCGAGCTTCTCGAGGTGGGCGTGCACGGTCGACGGCGACGTGAGCCCCACCGCCTGGCCGATCTCGCGCACCGTCGGCGGGTAGCCGTGCTCGTCGACGTGCGTGTTCACGTACGCCAAAATCTCCTGCTGTCTCGAGGTCAGATCCACCGGTCGCCCTCCTGGGTCGAACGTGTGTTCGATCCGAAGTGTTGCAGAGGGGTCGGACGGAGTCAAGGCAGGGCAGGGAGACTAGATAGAGAGGTCGAAACGCCGTCGAAACGGACACGGCGCCCCGAATGATGCCCCGAGCTGCTCTAAGCACGGCCTCGGATGTAGACTCGGTGGATCGTGGCAGACGATACGGACGGGCCGGTTCCGATCTCGCCGACGGAGTTGCGGACATTCCTGATCGCGGATGTGCGTGGCTACACGCGGTTTACGAAGGAGCAGGGCGACGAGGCGGCGTCGGATCTGGCGGCGTCGTTTGCCGGGTTCGTCCGGGGCACGGTTCCGGCGTATGGGGGCGAACTGTTGGAGCTGCGCGGCGACGAGGCGCTGTGCGTGTTCGGGTCGGCGCGGCAGGCATTGCGGGCGGCGGTGGAGCTGCAGCGGCGCCTGCGCACGCCGTCAGAGGAGAACGGATATGTGTTCCCGGTGGGCGTCGGGGTCGGGTTGGATGCGGGTGAGGCGGTGCCGACCGAGGGTGGTTATCGGGGCGGTGCGCTGAACCTGGCCGCGAGACTGTGTTCGGTCGCGGCGCCGGGCCAGGTTCTGGCCAGCGAGACCGTTGTCCATCTCTCGCAACGCGTCGACGGAGTCCAGTTCTCGGCCGCGCGAACGCGCCGGTTCAAGGGGATCGAGGCGCCGGTGCGGCTGGTCGAGGTCATCTCGGAGACGCCGCTCCCCGCCGTTCCAGTCGTGCCGGCGCCGAAGCGGCGACGGTCGACGGCGTGGATGGTCGCGGCCGTGGCGTTGGCGGTGGCCGCGGCGGCTGCGATCGGTGTCATCTTTGTGAGAGGGGGCGAGGCGTCGTCGGTTGGGTTGGCGAGCAACTCGTTCAGCTTGGTCGAGGCGAGTGGGCATGCGAGCGCGCCTCTTGAGCTGGATGAGGCGCCGTTCGGGGTGGCGGTCGACGGGAAGGTTGCGTGGCTACCGCGCTACTCGCAAGACACCGTCCTGGCCGTTGACACGGCCACCGGCCAGCAGCAGGCTGTCCAGGTCGGCGACGGGCCGGATGCGGTCGCGGTGGGCGCGGGCAGCGTGTGGGTCGCGAACGCGGGCGATGGCACGGTGTCGGAGGTGAACCCGACTGTCCAGCGGGTTGTCGGCGAACCGATCTATGTGGGCAACGGCCCGACCGGAATCGCGGTCGGCCGGGGGGCGGTGTGGGTGGCGCTGAGCGTTGACGGCGCGGTTGCGAAGATCGACCCGGACACGGGTCGAGGTCGTCGATACGTTTCTCGGTCGGGACAAACCCCACGCGAGTCGCGGTCGGCTTTGGCAAAGTGTGGGTCACGAACGAGTCGGTCGGGACGGTGACGCCGATCGATCCGGCGACCGACACGACGGGTACGCCGATCGCGGTCGGCCACGGACCCAACGGCATCGCCATCGGAGACGCGGTCTGGGTCACCAACAGCCTGGACGGGTCGGTCTCGCGGATCGACCCGGACACACTCGTGGTGGCCACGTTCCCGACTGGAGGCGACGATCCGCAGGGCGTGGCGGTGGTCGGCGACGCGGTCTGGGTGGCGGCCCGCGGCTCCGCGAAGGTCGTCCGCCTCGATGCCAAGACGGGACAGATCAGGTCGAGCCTGGCGGTCGGCGCCCCTCCGCAGGACGTGGCAACGGTCGACGACGGCGCGGCGATCACCACCACGACATCCCGGACGGAGCACCGCGGCGGGACATTGACCATCGCGGGCGCCAGCGAGGACGGGCTGCGTGAGCGTCCATCGGTCGACCCCGACAGCTTTGACGCGTGGTTCCCCGTGGTGTGGGATTCGCTTGCGGTGACGAACGACGGCCTCGTCAGCCTGAAACGAGTACCCGGTCCGGACGGCGGGACGGTGGTCGCGGATCTGGCAAAGGCGCTTCCGACGGTCACCGACGGCGGCCGCACGTACGCATTCCAGCTGCGTGAGGGGATCCGATACTCGACCGGAAGGCCGGTGCGCGCCGGCGACATCCGCTATGGCCTTGAGCGCACGTTCACGGTCAATGCCCGTTACCTCGATCCTTCGCAACCCGTGGACTCGCAGTCCGTCTTCGGCGCGGTCGTCGGCGCGCCGAAATGCCTGGCGTCCCCGGGGTCGTGCGACCTCAGTCGTGGGATCGTGGTGGACGACAATACCGGGAGGATCACGTTTCATCTGCGACATCCCGATCCCGACTTCCTCGCGAAACTCGCCATGCCACTCGCGGCCGCGATGCCCCCCGAGGCCCCTCGACACGACTCCGGTCGCCACCCGTTGCCTGCCACCGGCCCGTACATGATCATCCGCTACGACATCTGGCAGTACGTCCTCGTACGCAACCCGTACTTCCACGAATGGTCACCGGACGCGCAACCCGACGGATACCCCGATCGCATCGTCTTCCGGGTCTACAAGAAAACCAGCCAGGCTGTTTCCGCGGTCGAGCACGGTACCGCCGACTGGCTCTACTTCGCGATTGAGCCAACCACGCAGCAGATCCATGAGATCGAGACCAACTACGCAGCCCAGACTCACCCATCCGCCTACCCCGCCACCGACGTGCTCGTTATTGAACCGAACTCGCGGTTGAATCGCGATCGCACGGCGCGACACGCGATCGCATACGCCATCGACCGCGACAGGCTCCACAGTATCCTGAACAACGGCAGCAGCAGCGTGCCAGCGCCACCGACGTGCCAGCTGATCCCACTCAACTTCCCCGGGCATCGGCCTTACTGCCCATACAAGCTCGACCCTGCACATGCCCAGAAGCTCGTACACCGCTCGCCGAGCTACGGCAAGCCGGTCTCGGTCCTGTCCTACGTCAGGGGGACGAACACCGCCCGTTACGTCGTCGAACTTTTGAACAACCTTGGGTTCCGCGCGCGGCTCACGCCGGTGGATGAACAGGGGTATCCAAAAGAGGCGCAAGACATCGACCTCTACTCCTGGGTCGTTGACTATGTCGGTGCCTCGGACTTCATCCTCGGGCTTCGGCGCGGGCTCATCACCCCGAGCGATCTGACCGACGCCTACGCAAAGCAAAGCGAAAGTCAGTACCAGGGCATGCGCGCCTGGGCGGCCGTCGACCACCACCTCACAGACGACGCGCTGGTCATCCCGATCGGCACCGGCAGCACCCTCGGGTTCACATCCAAACGCGTCGGCAACTTTCAAACCGCGTCGGCGCCGGGGAACTCCCCCATGATCGACCAGATGTGGGTCCGCTGAAACGGCTCAGCGCGGCGACCGTTGAGGCCTGCGAGCTGGAACGCCGCCCAATGGCGAACATGTGGCACACGCCGGCCGTCGCGGATCTGGGCGCAATAGCCGCGTGAGAGCCCCGTAGCGCGGGCGAGGTCTCCGGGCCGGGCGCCGGCGAGGCGTGGGAGGATGAGGCGCCGGAACTCCGACGGGTGGCCGGTGTAGCCGGTACCGGTGTCCTGGTGGCGAGCTTGCCACTGCACGCGTTGGGCGGCGGCGATGCTTGCCCGGACGTCGGCTCGTGTGGATGGATGGTTCCCGGTCGCCTGGCGCGCGAGAATTCCAAGGGCCTGGTGTGCGCGGAGCCTCGCAGCATTCGCGGTGGCGTGGCAGTTCGCGCAGCGGCGCCGCCCGGCGGGGACATCCGCTCCGCAATCGCGGCACGCTTGCGCCGGCACCGTCGGCCTGGGCACTTGGTCCGGCCGGATTCGACTGCCGCTGGGTCGGGCCACCCGCCGGGTGTTGCCGGTGAGGATTGTCGGTGGTGTGGCGAGTCCAGCGTCGGCGGCGAGCAGCTTGGCGACGAGCTCCGCATGCGGCGCGACCTCGCCCGCCCACGCCGGCGTCGTAGTCGCGAGTTGGCGGGCGAGGGTCGGCATGATCCGACACTGGCCCTTCGACGTCTCGGCGAAGTCGCTGCCACGTAGCGGACGGGCGGCGAGCAGGTCGAGGACGTATCGGTCGACGGCGGGCCGGGCGGTCTCCATGAGGTCGAGGGCGAGGGAGTCGCGGGCGCGCTGGTCGGTGTGGAGGATGCCGATGCCAGGGTCGAGGCCGACTATCGCCAGGGCGATGCGGCTCTCGGCTTCGAGTAGCGCATACAGGTAGTTGAGGAGTGCGTTGAGCCGCCGAGCGCCTCCTCGACGCCCATCACGACTCCCTTCAATTGCCCGGACCCAGAATACCCGAGCCGCCTTACCGCTTGTGCGGCGTTTCACCCTCTCTATCTACTCTCCCGTCAAGGCAGGGCAGGGTTATAGGGATTGCAGGAACCCGGACATGGTTGCTCGTGTCGAGGAGGGGACGCGACCCCGCAGGGTCGCGAGTCTTGGTTCCGGGTCAGCACGGTAACGCTGAGAGTTCTCGCGCTGAGCGAGTGGCTACCACGGAATCGTTCGGGGGAGTCCGAAGTGCGGTAGGGCGCTGGTCGCGGCGAAGCGGGTGATGTGCGAGATGCGGTCGCCGTCGAGTGTCAGCACGAGCAGCCCGAGCGCGCGGCCGACGTCGGTGTGTGGGTCTTTGACGTACTGGCCGAACGCGGGTTGGGAGTTGGCCCGCGTCGGAATGAGGCGGTGGGGGTTGTCCCGTCTCGCGAACGCATGGGCGATGAACTGCTTGATCGCGTCGTGGCCTTGGTACTCGTGAGGCTCCGGGGGCATCGTCCAGCCACGCGTCCTCGGCCAGCAGCGCGACGATCGGTTCCACATCTCCGCGCTCGAATGCGTCCGCGAACCGCGCGACGAGCTCGTGTTCTTGGGCTGATCGGGGGAGCGGCGCTCGGTCGTGCGCCCGCGGCCCGCGCTCCTCGATCGTCGCGCGGGCGCGGATGAGCGCGCTGTTCACCGACGTCGGGGTGGTATCGAGCATCGCGGCGACCTCAGTGGCGGAGAACCCCAGCACGTCGCGAAGCACGAGCACGGCGCGCTGGCGGGGCGGGAGGCGATGAAGCGCGGTGAGGAACGCGAGCGTTACCGCCTCGCGGGTCTCGTAGCGGGCCTCCGGACCGGCCGCGCCGTCGACGATGCCTTCGAGCAGCGCGTCGGGATAGGGCTCGAGCCACAGCACCTCGCCGTAGCGGGTGGGCTCCGGGGGGGTGGATGCCAGCCCGGCCGCCGTCGCGGGGCGTCTACCGCTGTCGCGCAGCATGTTCAGACAGCGGTTGGTGGCGATCCGATACAGCCAGGAGCGCAGCGTCGAGCGCTCCTCGAACGACTCCAATGCTCTCCACGCGGAGAGGAGTGTCTCCTGCACCGCGTCCTCGGCGTCCTGCACCTGGCCGAGGATCCGGTAGCAGTGCAGCTGCAGCTCGCGCCGGTAGGGGTCCGTGAGCGCCGCGAACGCCTGATGGTCGCCCGCACGGGCACGGATCAGAGCGCTGTCGTTCACGAGCGAAGTCTGGCATCGCGGCTCACAACGATTGTGACACCACCGATGCTCGAAATTCGTCGGCGAGTTTCTCCACCAGGCGGGGTCAGAACCCGCGACAGGCAAATTCGCGTTCTGATTGGACGACCAATGCGCACAAGCCGACCACCCCAAACGATCGATCGGGCGGCGACCTGGTCGGCACTGAGGTGAAGCGTCGTCGTAGAGGAAAGGAGGCTCAAATGCTGCATCCCGCTCTCGCTCGAGCGCTCGCCACCGCTCACATCGAGGACCTACATCGCGCGGCCGCCCGGAGGCACACGATCCGCCTCGCCCGTCGCGTCGCGCACGAGCCACACGTGGCGGCCACTCCAATAGCGATACTGCGATCCGCGTCGACTCGGCTACGTGGACGCCGCGTGCCTCAGGCCGACGGCATGACACCAACCGAGATTCCTCACGCGGGAGGCATCCGTTCTCCAGGACGGATGAACCGCCGCGTCTCACACCTCATCGCGGGTTGGCGCACCGGGCTCTCTCGCCCCGTGCTCATCCTTCAAGCGGGAAACGCCCTCAACTACTTCGGTTACGGGCTCGTTCTTCCCTTTGAGATCATCTATCTGCACCAGATACGTGGCTTCCCGACGTCGACAGCCGGACTGGTTCTCGCGGCGACCATGGGGACGTCCGCAATCGTCACCCCGCCGACGGGAGCGCTGCTCGACCGGTACTCCGCCAAAGCGATCGTGGTCGCAGGAAGCTTGGCGAGCGCCCTTGGCTACGCCGGCTTCGCCTTCGTCGAGCGTCCCTGGCAGGCGTTTGCCTGCTCGATTGTCAGCGGAGCCGGGCTCGGGGCGGCAGGGACGGCCAACCGGACACTGGTCGTCAGGTTGGTCACGCCTGAGCAGCGAGCGGCCGCCTTCGCCCTTAACCGCGTCGCCGGCAACTTCGGTATTGGCGTCGGCGCGACCGTAGCCGGCTTCGTCGTCGCAGCTGCACAGCGGCTCAGCTCGTTCCAGATTCTCTATTTCTTCGACGCTGTCACCTACGCCGGATTCGCGCTGATCGTGCTCGCTGCAGTACCGAGCCCGCGAGCCGTGACCGTCGCAGCGACAGACGCCAACGGAACCGGCTTTCGCGCCGTCGCTCGAGATCGGCTCTTCCTCACGGTGATCGCAGCCAACATCGTGCTCGTCGTCGTCGGCCACACGTTGTTCTCCAACATCCTGCCGCCCTTTGCAAAGGCCCACACACCGGTCGGCCCCGCCGAGATCGGGATCATCGTTCTCGTCAACACGTCCTTCATCGTCATCGCGCAGATCCCGGCGGTGCGCGTAGTGGCACGGATGCGACGCACACACGCTTTCGCGCTGACAAGCGCGCTCTTTGCGGTCAGCCTGCTCGCGGTGCTGCCAGCGACGCTCATCCACTCGGAGCTCGCTGCGACCAGTCTCCTCGTCGGCGTTGCGATCGTCTTCGCACTCGGCGAAATCGCACACATTCTCGTCCTCGGGCCGCTGGTCGCGGACATGGCTCCAGCCCATCTGCTCGGCCGCTACCTGTCTCTCTACAGTCTGACCTTCACCATTTCCCTGGCCCTCGGCCCAGCGATTGGTGGCCTTCTCCTACAGACCTCACCAGACGCCATCTGGTGGGGTGGCGCGCTTGCCGCGGTGCTGGCCGGAGCCGTCCTGCTTCGACTCGGCGACCGCATTCCCGACCCGCTCCACGAAGCACCGTCACGTCTTGCATCGGCGCCGGAGGCCGCGTGAGTCCCCTCAGTCGGACGCCCAACGGAGCTACCTGCCCGGCTTGGGTGAGCCGTACCGACCACGTCGGGCCATGACCGTTGGTTCGGATGAGCCCGCGGCGCCGAAGCGCGGCCGCCGAGATCCGATGCGTGTCGAGCCAGCCGCGGGTGATGGCTGCGGCACGAAGCAATGGGCTTCCGTCCGGGTTACGCAGCGTCTCGTGCGGCCCACTCCTGCTGGTAGCGGCGTCGCTTACCTTCGCACCCTCCGGGACACCGAACACCATGTCGGTGGTGTTGGCGGTGGCGCCCTTCCACAGCTCGTTATCCATGATGTGGGGAAAGACCTCGTTGTAGGTGATGGCGTTGCCGTGGCCGATCACCGAGAACTTCCTGCCGCCCCCGACCACCCAGGTCATGAACTGCCGGAAGAGGCTGAACGGCGGATTTGTGATGACGAAATCGGCTTCGTCGCGCAACGCCGTCACCTCGGAACTGCGGAAGTCGCCGTCGGGCCGCTCGCCCGCCTACTGGCTGGGCAGGCAGTGCTGGATTCGGACGGCAACTGGAACCCGGAACAGGTCGAGGTTCTGAGGACTGCGGCAACTGAGAAGGCTCGGGAGGTCGCCGTTGAACTGAACCGACGCACAGACGCTGGCGCCGTAGATCAGCTCGTCGAGAACTGCCAGGCAGCGCTGCTAGAAGCGCTCCGACCTGGATCGGAGGGATGGCGGACTCTGCTTCCCGGGCGTCGACTGATCGAAGAGTACGTGCGAGCCTCCGGTCTAGGAGACGCCGGCGTCTTCATGAGCAGCCTGATCAGCCATCTCGCCGCGCGGCCGGATCTGATTCCAGGAGAGCTCACCGACGTCGTGGCGACCATCGAAGCTGGCCGGCTCTTCGACGCGCCAGCAGCCTGACTGTCCGAGTTCCTGCAATCCCTATAACCCGTCAAGAATGGCGGGGGTTACAGGGATTGCAGGAACCCGGACGTGAGACCTGCGAGGCTCCTTCATCGGTACGCACCGCTGACGACTCGTCACCGCCTTTCGACGACGATCGGTCGGTGCGACGGGGGTCCCCTTCGTGCGACACTGCACGCCGTGTTCGGGCGATTGACAGAACGCGGCCAGCGCGTCATCGTCTTCGCCCAAGTCGAGGCGCGCACGCTCAAGCACGGTTACATCGGCACCGAGCACATCCTCTTGGGATTGTTGCGCGAGGAGGAGGGGCTGGCCGCTCGCGTGCTCGACTCGCTCGACATCACGGTCGACGAGGTGCGCGCGCGGGTGACGCGAATCGTCGGCCAAAAGGACGAGGTGACCACGGACCAGGCTCCGTTCACCCCACGTGCCAAGAGGGTGCTGCAGCTGGCACAGCGGGAGGCGCTGTCGCTTGGCCACCGCGACGTAGGCCCCGAGCACATCCTGCTCGGCATCCTGCGTGAGAACGAGGGCGCCGCCGCGCGCATCCTGCTCGACCTCGACGTCGTCTACGACAAGATCCGCAACGAGGTCATCCGCATGCTGTCCGGCCCGGGGCCATCGGTGCGGATAGTCCAGAGACGAGAACGAGGCAGAGCTGAGTCCGATCCCCCCGAACCCACGATCATGAACGACGACGCCGAGCCGCCGCCGGAGATGCGAACCTTCCGAGTCACCTTCCACCGCGCCAACCCCAACGGGACGCATGAGACGCTCGGCCTGAAGGTCAACGCCGAATCGCCCGACGAGGCGCTCGAGATGGACTACCGCGGCCAAGTTCCCGATCGTTATCTCACGGCCGACGTACGTCGAACCGCCGAACAGATCCCATACGAAGAATGGAGGGTCTGAAAGAGGAGTTGCGGCGCGTCAGCGTGCTCCCGGACTGGCGAGGTTGAGACCGACCGGACGATTCGAAGCCGACCCCTCTTGGATGCGCCTCGGCGGCCCACGGGAATGGCGCTCACCGCCGGGGCCGACCGCCCGGTCGAAGACCGGCGAGCACGACCCGCCATTCCGCGGTCAATGTCCTCCTGAGACACGTGCGTTGCCCCACGCGAGAGCCACGGCCTCACCACCGGTTGTCGAATTGCCGGAGCCGAAGCATTCGAGTTGGAGGGTATGGACCCCTGTTACATTGACATCGACGGTCTTTGGTTTAGGGACGCTGACACTAAACATCCGGAGAGTGCGCCCATCGCCAACTAGTAGTACGCCCGCTTGAAATCCGGGGGGCGACTCAGCACCTAGTCCAATGGTGGCTTGGAACCGGCGAGCGTTATGCTCGAGCTTGTATACAGGAAACGCAGTTGCGTCACCAACGTTACAATAGAACGAGATGCTCTTGGGGTAAATCGATCCGGATATCTTGACCGGACCCGGTGTTACCTTCCCGGCGAGATCCCCGGAAGGGTGCATGTCCGAGAGATATGAGAACGACGATGTGCTGGAAGTCTCCGGAGTTACCACTGGGGCGGACTCGCCAGCATGAGAGCTTGCACCGGCCGAAATGGGAGGCACGGGCGAAGAGGCTGCTTCTGGCGGCGTACCCGAGTTGACTTGGGTCAAAGCTATTGCTACCGCCACTGCAGCCACGACGCTTCCGATAATCGTCCAGAAGAGCGGACGCCCTCGCCGCATAGGTCCTCCGAGGCCATCGTGCCTAGTCCAGGCAACGTAGCATCCTCGCTCCCTGGCGATGGGCGGTCGATGGCTGCGCGGGCGCGGTGTTCGAAGGTCGAGCGACCGGCCGTCTACGAAGGGCTGACCTGCTCCTCGGCCATGGAGGCCTTCGGTGCGAGGCTCCTCGAGCTCGCCGAAGCGAACCGCTACGTCGCCGCCGACGGCGGCCGATGATGCCTTCCTCCAGCACGATGGAAAGGAGAGTGATGGCCGACACCACCTGCCACATGTCGATCTCCCTCGACGGCTTCGTCGCCGGGCCGGATCAAAGCCGCGAAGACCCGCTCGGCAAGCGGGGCCGCGAGCTTCACGGCTGGCACCTTGGCGACGAGCGCGCGAACGAGGCGGACGCCACTGCCGAGCGCCGTTTGCTGCGCCCCCGCGGCGCCTACGTCATGGGCCGCAACATGTTTGGCCCGATCCGCGGCGAGTGGGACGAGGAGTGGTCGGGCTGGTGGGGGCCCGAGCCGCCCTACCACGCGCCCGTGTTCGTCCTCACCCATCACACTCACGCGCCGATCGAGATGGAGGGCGGGACGACGTTTCACTTCGTCACCGATGGCTTCGACGCCGCCTACGCCCAGGCCCGCGAGGCTGCCGGCGCAGACGGCATCGACATCGCGGGCGGCGCCTCGACCGTCCGCCAAGCGCTGCTGGCGGGCGTCATCGACGAGCTCTGGCTCGACATCGTCCCCGTTCTACTCGGGTCCGGCGAGAGGATATTCGACGGCGTCGCCGAGTTCGATTTCGAGCCCGACGAGGTCCTCCATTCGCCACTGGCGACGCACGTCTGCTACCGCCGGCCGATCGGTGAATCGAGGACGACCGAATCTCATTGACATGTTTGGAACAAGCTGGGAAGCTCTATGGACCACGGCAGGGGTGAGGGATGCGGCGGACAACGCTTCTAGGAGGAATCGCGCTGATTCTGGCGGTTTGGGCGGGCGGCGCGACTGCTGTCCGGGCGGCGTCTTCCGGGGAGAACGGGCGCATCGTGTTCGCTAACCATGGCCCCGGCGGAGCAGTCGAGTGGGCAGGTTTCGCCGGGAACGCGCAGCACACAGCAGTGGCCCGAGAGCGGTCTCAGCCGTTCCGCCGGATCCGCTGGAGGGCGAAGGTCGATCTGGCTCCGGTTCTGTTGGGTGGCGTTCTGCCCATTCACTACGGCTCCCCGATGATCACGGCGGCCAACACGGTGCTGGTCCCGACCCGGGTCAGTGAGCAAGGCCGGATTCCGGGTGGTCGCGTACTCCGGGACCAGCGGCGCCCGGCGCTGGTCAATCAAGACTGACTACCGGCCGCCTGCATTCACGGGTGGCTTCGGCACCTGGACGCCTCCGTTGCCCGCCGTGCTGACGCCCAGCACAGCCCTGGCAGTTGCAGGTGCAGGGGGGACAGTCCTCATGCGCCGGCACGCCAACACTGACCGCCGGTGCGGTGCGGCGGAGGGTGTTCTACGGTGTTTCGCAGTGGCGGGCCCACCGGTCCGCCTACGACAAGGCCGTGCAGATCACCACACCGCTGACCGCGGGATCTGACGGGTCGGTGTATTTCGGGTTCACCGTGACCGGCGCAACACCGGCGCACCTGTCCAGCGGGATCGCCCGGATCGATGCGCATGGCCACGCGACGTGGATCACCGCCGCCGCGGCCGCCGGCAACTCGACCATCAATGGCGTGGCCCTGAACTGCGCCCCGGCCCTCTCGCCCTCCGGCACGACCGTCTACATCACCGTCACCAGCCCCACACGCGGCATCCTGGTCGGGCTCGACGCCGCCACGCTCAAACCCAGGTTCCACGTCGTGCTGAGAGACCCGGTCAGCGGCCAGCCGGCCTTCATCTCGACCAGCTCGTCCGCCTCACCGACGGTCGGACCGGACGGGGACGTGTACTACGGCGTCCTGGAGAATCCGTTCCCCAACCACGATGACCGCGGCTGGCTGCTGCACTACAACGCCACCTTGACCCGGGCCAAGACACCGGGATCCTTCGGGTGGGACAACACCGTCTCCGTGCTGCCTGCCCGCGCCGTGCCCCGCTACCACGGAACCTCGCCGTACCTGCTGGTGTCGAAGTACAACAACTACCTCGGCATCGGGCCACACGGAGACGGGCACAACCGGGTCGCCGTGCTCGACCCTCGGGCAAGCCAGAAAGACCCCTACGCCGACACCCGGGTCATGAAGGCTGTCCAGACCATCCTGTCGCCCGTGCACATCCCCGGCGACCCAGCTGGAGCACGGTATGAGTGGTGCATCAACTCGGCCGTGGTCGACCTCGTCGACGACTCGGTGATCGTCAACAGCGAGGACGGAACCCTCTACCGCTGGGACCTGGCCCGCAACACCCTGGCCGAGAAGATCCACCTCAACAGCCCGCGCCCAGAGGCCTACACCCCCACCCTCATCGGCCCCGACGGCACCGTCTACGCCATCAACAACGCCACCCTCTACGCCATCGGACGCTAGCCTGGCCGCTCGCCCGATCACGCGTTGACCAGGGCGAGGTGCTGGCCTTAAGGGTCGTTCACGGGGTGGTGCTGGGCCGCCACGGCTCATGCTCGTGCGCGAGCCAGACCAGCTCGGGGTCGAGCGCGCGCACCCGCAGCTGCCCTTCGGTGCGCGGCTCGTCGAGCTCCCCGAAACTCACCGCCACATCGCCGCCGACGACGACCGGACGCCCGCCCGTCTCGACGACGACCACCTGCATGCCGCGCGTGTGGCCCGGCGCCGGGACGAGCCGGAGCCCGGGAAGCAGCTCGTGCTCGCCGTCGACCGGCACGTACCGCACGCCGGGCGCCTCGACCCACTCGCGGATCGTGTAGTCGTCCTCGCTGCGCGCGTCGTCGAGCTCCCGGCGCTGGACGTAGATCGGCCTGCCGGCGAAGAGGTGGTTGCCGCCGCAGTGGTCGAAGTGCAGGTGCGTGTTGACGACGACGTCGATGCCGGCGAGGTCGAAGGCCTGCTCGCTCAGTGGATGGAGGCGGGGATCGAGGTCGGCCACCGCCGGGTGCAGCTCCGTCATGCCAGTGTCGACCAGCACGCGCGCGTCGGGATGGTCGATGACGTGCACGTAGACCGGCCACTGCTCGCCCTCGACGAGCAGCTCGGCCACGAGGACCGGCGCGATGGTGGGCGGCGACGGCACCCGCCCATCCTCCCACCGCCCGCGACGGCGGCGCAAGAATGCCGCTCGGACGGCCTGACTCTCAGGCGCGGCCGGCTGCCAGCACGTACGAGGAGGTCGCCCGCTGCCGGGCGTGGCCGCCGCCGGGTAGCTCCTTGCTGGGCCAGCGCGCCTGCCGAGTCAAGCAACAACTGATACCAGATTTGGACGTTCCGCAAACGTTCGCCCACAGCGCCCGTGCAGGGCTGCCTCCGGAGCGACGCCGCGTGTGGCGCCGAGCGCGATCCGGCTAGCCGAGCTGGGCGACCTCGCGCTCTGCCCGCCATCTGATTTGACGGGGTCAAGGCTTACCCATGCGGCGCACCCCATTCCGAAGGCACCCGTGACTGCGAGGCCACTCGCCAGGGCCAGGGGATGCAAGAATGGCCGCCCGTGGTTCTTCGGAGGAGCAGATGAGCGAGACGAGCACCGGACACGGCAAGGTGGTCGTGAACAGGGCGATGTCGCTCGACGGCTTCATCGCCGGTCCCGGCCATAGGATGGATTGGGGCGGTGGTCGCCCGCTCGCCCATTTCGTGGCGCCGGACGATTTCGCGGAGATCGCGGCGGCCACCGGCGCCATGCTCATCGGCCGGCGAACCTGGGACGTCGGCAGCAAGATGGAGGCCGAGGACCCGGCAGCGTGGACTACCCGTTCGCCGGCCCGTTCTTCCTCCTCACCCATCGGCCGCCGGAGCCGCCGGAGCCGGATGTCACGATCCTCAGCGGCGACATCGGGGAAGCGGTCGCCACGGCACTGGACGCTGCGGGCGGCAAGAACCTGGAGATCCTCGGCGCCGATGTGGCGGGCCAGTGCCTGGGGCGCGGGCTCGTCGACGAGATCCTCGTGTATGTCCTGCCGGTGCTGCTCGGCGATGGCATCCCCTTCTCGTCCCCGGGGCTCACCAGGGTGGACCTGGAACCGATCAGCAGCGCGCGGTCGGGCGACGCCACCATCCTCCGGTTCCGCGTACGCAAGTAGTCCCGGCACTCCCCGTCTCAGCTCGCGCCTGGTCCCACCGCCTCGTGGAGCACCCGGGGCACCGATGACTTCTGGGCGGCAGTGGCGTCTGAAGTACGACAGGCACGTCCCAGCAAGCACGGTCCCCAGACGACCCGAGACCACGGAGGTCTGATCATGCGGAAGCTGATAGCGACGGTGTTCAACTACTCGCTCGAACGGCCTTCTCGCCGACGAGGGCACCGAGTTTTGGAAGTTCTGCTTCGACCTGCCCGAAAACCGTGAGCCCGACGACCCGGCGCAACTCGACTTTCTCCAGAGCGCGTACGCGCACATCATGGGCCGCACCGCCTACGAGGGCATCGCCGGGGCCATGACAACGTCCACCGACCACCCGTTCGCCGACATCCTGAACGCCGGGCGCAAGGTCGTCTTCTCCCGGACCCTGAGGACGGCCGACTGGGCCAACACCACCATCGCCGCTGGTGACACGGCAGAAGAGATCGACAAGCTCAGGCGAGGCGGCGACGGCCACATCGTGGTCTGGGGCGGCGTCAGCCTCTGGCGGTCGCTCATGCTGCTCGACCTGATCGACGAGTTCCACGTGAGCCTGTTCCCCTACGTTACGGGCGAGGGCACCCTGCTGTTCGACGACGTTCCCAAGTCCTACCGGCTCGACCTGATCTCCAGCACCCCCTCCCGCAACGGGATCGTCGAGCTGCAGTACCGCCGGCACCGTTAACCCAGCGACCCAGTCCGCACGGAGGCGCGCGTATCCCAACAATGGAATTCGTTCGGTTGGGGTGATGCCGGTGTATGGGAGAGAGGCCTAGAGTCGTGCGCGCCGTGTCTCGGTGGGTGTCGGATGCCACTGTTTGAGGACAGGAGGGTTGGGGCGATGGCTGAGAGTCGAGCGGGAGAGGCTGCAACGCGCGTGGCGGCGTTGTCTCACATGGAGGCGCTGTTCGACCGTGACGTGCTGGCGCCGATCCAGGACTTCCAGGATCCGTCGCAGGAGTGGCGGCGACTGTTCTCGGAGCTCTTGGGAACGTTCTTTCTGGTACTGGTGGCATGTGGCGGTGGGGTCATGGGGGAGGCCTTCCCGAACACGATCAGCAGGACGGCGGCGGTCACCGCGCCCGGGTTGATGGTGATGGCGATCATCCTGTTCATGGGCAGGGTGTCGGGCGCGCATCTCAACCCCGCGGTCAGCGTCGCGTTCTCCCTGCGGGGGGACTTCCCGTGGAGGCGGGTGCCCGGGTACATCGTCGTGCAGCTGATCGGAGCGTCGCTCGCCGCGTGGTTCGTGCAGAGCGTGGTCAACGCCTCGGCCGTGTTCGGCTCCAACTATCCAGCGTCGGGCTACTCGTCCACGGACGCGCTCCTGATGGAGGCCGTGCTGACCCTCGGCTTGGTCAGCGTGATCCTCGGAACCGCATCGGGTGCCCAGAACCTCGGAGTGTTCGGCGCGCTGGGCGTCGGCAGCTACATCATCCTCGCGGGCCTGTGGGGGAGCCCGATCTCGGGCGCCTCGATGAACCCGGCGCGCACGTTCGGGCCCGACCTGGTCGGCGGCGACTTCACCAGCTACTGGGTGTATATCGTCGGCCCGCTGATCGGAGCCGGCCTGGCCGTGGTCGCCGCATACGTTCTGCGTGGCCCGGGAGGCGGCAAGGCTGGATCAGGCGCTGCCCAGGGAGCGCTCTTCACGGAGGTCGCCGCCCCCGAGAAGGACTAGCGCCAACCCACGTCTCCGCTACCACCACCCCTGCCGCCGCGCCCAGACGAGCATCACCACCGTCAGAAGGCCCATTGCGACCAGCGACACCGCCAGCTGGACGGGCCGCGTGCCGGAGTTCACGATCGTGTTCATCCCGTAGAGCGACGCCACGGCTGTGATCGGGAGCGCCACGGCGGTGATCAGGGCGAGCCGTTCCATGGCGACGTTGATGCTGTCGGTGGCCCTCGTCTGATAGAGGTCGAGCAGCTCCTGGAGGAAATCGCGCTCGGTCGCACACATCCCCTGGACACGACCGAACTGGTCGATCATGTCCTCGACGAGGCGGCGCCCGTCCTCGTCCAGGAGGTCGCCCGCGACACGGGTGAGGCGCTCGAAGATCGAACGGTCATGGCTCGCCATGGTCTGCACCGTGACCAGCTCGTGACGAGCCCGGAACATCGACTCGAGCACCTCGTCGTCGCGCCGCCGCGAGACCAGGATGCTCCGCTCGAGCGCGACCACCCGGTTGGACAGCGCTCCGACCTCGCTCTCCATCCGCTGAGCGATGGCCGATGCGACCGAGTACGCCAGGTCCGCGGCGGACTCGACCGTAATGGTGCGCTTGGCCAGGCGCCGCGACACGGTCTCGGTGTCGCGCGTCACGTCCTCGTCCTTCACCGACTCGCGGCGTTCGTGGACGCTGACGACGTAGCCGCCGCCCACGAACAGCACGAGCGCCAGGGCGTCGACCATCCCATCCGATCCGGTCGCCGGCGCGTGCAGCTCCACGAAGAGGTGATCGCTGTAGCGACGCACGCGCGGGACGAGTCCCGGCTGCTCGCATTCCCTGAGGGCGCTCGACCGGACCGCGAACACCTGGCTCAGGACCGAACCCATCTCGGCGTCTCCGGCCGAGAGGTCGAGCCACACCACTCCGTCGCCCCGCGCCAGGAGCGCCGGCAGCTCGCCGACCTCGTGCTCGACCGTCTCACCGCCGGCGATCCGGACCAGATTCACGCCGGCGAGCCTACACCCGTCTTGAGCAGCGTCGGTCGAACGGTCGCCGGGGAGTGCGTCCCAGGGGCGCGGACTTCATCCCATCAGGATGATGGGATGGGCTGTCGGTGACGTAGGTTCGATCCCGGCTCGGGAGACCCTCGGTCCCGGCATGCCCAACGGGACATGACGACCCCTCCGCACGCACCCGAAGCGTCCGATCCGGCACAGCAGCTGCGAAGTCGCAGCTATGTCGCGATCCTGGTGCTCGGCGCCCTGCTCGGGGTGCCGGTGGCTGCGGCTGCCTACCTCTATCTGAAGGAGGTCGGCGTCGCTCAGGAGTGGGTGTTCACGACCCTTCCCGGCGAGCTCGGGTTCACGAGCGAACCCACCTGGTGGCCGCTCGTGCCGCTGACGGCAAGCGGCCTTCTGGTTGGGCTCTCGCTGCGGCATCTCCCGGGCACCGGCGGGCATAAGCCGGCCGAGGGGTTCAAGTCGGGTGGGCCGGTCGACCCGCGCGACCTGCCGTTGATCGTCGTCGCGTCGTTCCTGACGTTGAGCCTTGGCGTCGTGCTCGGCCCGGAGGCACCGCTGATCGCTCTCGGCAGCGGACTGGGGGTGCTCGCGATCCACCTGCTCAAGCGCGATGCGCCCCAGACGGCGACGATGGTGATCGGGGCCGCCGGGAGCTTCGCCGCCGTGAGCACGCTCCTGGGGTCGCCGATCGTGGGGGCGTTCCTGCTGATGGAGGCCGGCGGCATCGGCGGCCCGTTGATGGGGGTCGTGCTGGTGCCGGGGCTGCTGGCCGCAGGCGTGGGCACCCTGATCTTCGTCGGGCTCGACAACTGGACCGGCTACGGCACGTTCTCCCTCGCCATCCCCGACATCCCGCCCTTCACCTCGCCGACCCTCGCAGAGTTCCTCTGGGCGATCGGGATCGGGTTGGCCGCGGCGGTCGTCGGCACCGTCATCCGCCGCGGCGCGCTGGCGCTGCAACCGGTGGTCGAGCGTCGGCTCGTGATGCTCATGCCGGTGGTGGGGCTTGGGATCGGCGCGATGGCGGTGATCTTTGCGGAGTTCACCAGCCACCCCTCATCCGAGGTGCTCTTCTCCGGGCAGGACGCGCTGCCCGGCCTGGTCGAGGGCGCCGCCGGGTGGACGGTGGGCGCGCTCATCCTGCTCGCGGTCTGCAAGGGGGTGGCGTACAGCCTGGCGCTCAGCAGCTATCGCGGAGGGCCGACCTTCCCCGGAATGTTCATCGGCGCGGTCGGCGGGATCGCGCTCTCACACCTGCCCGGGCTGCCCATGATCGCCGGCGCCGCCATGGGCGTCGGAGCGATGACCACCGTCATGCTCGGACTCCCCCTCACCTCCGTCCTGCTCACAGCCATCTTCTTCAGCGCCGACGGCCTCGCCCTCTCTCCGCTCATCATCGTGGCGACGGTTGTCGCCTACGTCGCATCCGCGCGGCTCGCCCCGCCGTCGCCCCCCGCCTCCGCCGACTCCTCGTAAGGAGCGATTGCCGGCCTAGTTGTGATCGGGGAAGGTCGCGGCACCGGCCGCCCCGGCGCCGGTCGAGCTTCCCGTCGCGCCCGCCGCGCCGGACGGGCCGGTGGCCCCCGACGAGCCGCTGGGATGCACGGTTCCGGTGTTGCCGTCGATGCCGCCCGGGCCGCCGTGCCCCGGGGCTCCTCCCAGACCGGCAAGGCCGCCGGAGCCGCCGGGCCGGGCAACGCCGCCCGCGCCGGCCGTCACGGTGTTGCGGCTGTAGGAGTTCCCCGAGTCCACGACGAGTGCGACGGTGCTGAACAGCCCGCCTCCGCGAGCGTCTCCACCGCGTCCGCCCTTGCCCGAGGTGCCGCCGGCGGCACCTGAGCCGGCGCTTCCTCCCACGGAGCCGTTGGCACCGGACTGCCCGGCGCCGCCGCCCGCCGGCCCGCTGCCGCCCGAGCCCCCCGGCCCGCCGAAGCCGCCCTGGACTCCGGATGCGCCGTTGCCGCCGCCTCCGCCGATCGATCCGGCGCCCCCGTTCCCCGCCTGCACGGTGTTGCCCGTGAACGCTGCGCCTGTCAGGCTCAGGGAGCCGGTGTTCGCGATCCCGCCGCCCTGCGCCAGTCCGGCGTTGCCGCCGGTGCCCCCACTGCCGCCGTTGACGGCGACGCTCGGCGCGCCCGCGGGCGCGCCGTCGGTCGGATGACCACCGGCGCCGCCGACGCCGGTCAGGCAGCAGGCGCTGCCGCCGAGGCCGCCGCTGCCGCCGAACGCCCCGCTGCCTCCCGCACCGCCGGAGCCGCCGAAGCCGCCGGGGCCGCCTTGGCCGCCCGGACCGCTCCGCACCGAGTTCTGGTCGAAGACTGCTGTGACGATCTCCAGGTTGCCGGCGTTATAGATCGCGCCTCCCGCCGCCTGCCCACCGGCGCCGCCGTTGCCTCCCCTGCCGGGGGCGCCCGGAGTACCGCCGGAACCGGCACCGGCCGGCATACCGCCGGACCCGCCCGTGCCGCCGATCCCGCCGGAGATGTCCGGCGCGCCGTTGGCGCCCGGGCCCCCGCCGCCTCCGGCGCCGCCCGAGCCGCCCTGGCCGCCGCTGCCGCCGCTGCCGCCGAGGCCGCCTCGGCCGCCCTGGGCGAAGTTGCCGCGGAAGGTGACGGCGGTCAGCGTCAGCGTGCCGGCGTTGTAGATCGCGCCCCCCAACGCCGCGCCGCCGGCGCCGCCCTTTCCGGCCGGCGCAGCCGCGCCGCCGGCACCGCCCGAACCTCCGGCGCCGCCGGCCGCTCCCATGGCGCCGAGCGTCGCTCCAACGCCGCCCCGCCCGCCGACGCCGCCGCGGCCGCCGGTTCCGCCGCGCCCCCCACTGCCGCCGATCCCGCCCATGCCCCCCGTCACCACGTTCGAGAGGAAGGTGACGTGGCCGAACACCGCGGTGCCGCTCAGGACGAGCACGGCGCCGCCCCTGGCCGCGTTCCCGGCGTCGCCCGCCTGCCCCGCGCCTCCGGCGCCGCCGGATGTGCCCGGGCCGCCCGCGACGCCCGGCTGGCCGGCAGCGCCGCTGGTGCCGTTGGTGCCGCCGCTGCCGTTTAGGCCGGGGATTCCAACGGCGCCGTTCGCGCCGCCCGCACCGACGGCCGCGCCCCCCTGGATGGTCACGCCGCGCACCGTGAGCCCGCCGCCGGTCACCTTGAACAGCTGCCGGACACCCCCGCCGCTGAGCGTCACCGCGTGACCGTTGCCCTCGATGTCCAGCGCTTTGCCGACTCGGATGACGGTCGTCCTGCCGACAACCAGGGAGGGGCAATCGAGGCCGAAGCGGACTGTGCCGCCCGCTGTCACGGCCGCGTCGAACGCCGACGGCGAGCATGAGTTGAGCGTGGTGTCCGCCTGCGCGACCGGCGCGCCCGCGGCCACGGCCAAGCCGGTGACGAGCACCAGCACAGCCGACGGGCGCTTCACCGCCGCCAACCAGCCGCGCGCAGCGCGTCGATCGACGCGGTGGCGACGACGCCCTCCAGGCGGCGTGCCAGCTCCTCGTCAAGCGTGACGAGCGCGTCGGCCTGGAGGTGCGTCAGGGCGACGTACTCCGCCGTATACGTCTCTCCCCATCCCAGCCGGTCGGCGAACCGCCAGGCGTTGCGGCGAAGCACGGCGTCCCCCAGCAGGCGAATGGGGAGCTTCGTGATCATCCGCGTGATCTCCTCAAGCCGTGCGAGCGCGACGTCCGGCGGGAGCTCCCCCCGGTGCACCGCCTCGTGCAGTTGCGAAAGCGTCTGCGAGCGCAGGAGTGTCGGGGCGAGCAGCTGGTGGCCGGGCGCCAGCTCGATCCCTTCCTCCGCAAGGCGCAGGACCACACCGCAGTCGAGAACGAACCGCGTCACTCCGGGGCACGCTAGCGCAGCGCACCGCGGCGAGCGAGACTAGCGCCGGAGTGATCACGTGACCCTCGAAGGCATCAACCCCGACGACCTTTCGCGTCCGCAGACCTACACCCAGGTCATCGTCGCACGCGGAAGCAGGATCGTGTTCGTCGCCGGCCAGGTTGCCGAGGACGCGCAGGGCAACCTCGTCGGTGCCGGTGACCTGGCGGCCCAGGCCCGCCAGACGTTCGCCAACGTCGGCCGTGCGCTCACCGCCGGGGGCGCCAGGCCCGATCAGGTGACCAAGATCACGATCTTCGTGGTCGACTACCGGGCCGACTGCCTGCCGGCGATCGAGAAGGGCCGGGTGGCGGTGTTCGGGGATCACAAGCCGGCCGACACGCTCGTGGGGGTGGCGGCGCTGGCCCATCCAGGCTGCCTGATCGAGGTTGAAGCGATCGCCGTGACGGACGGTTGATGTGGCGATGCGGCCGCGCCTCGTGCTGAGCCGACCGCAGATCCTGGCCTTCAGACGGAGGGTCGGGGCGCTCGATGAGCGGCTCCCGGCCGGGCGGCGCGCGCTGCGGCAGGCGGCGTGGGCGGGCTTGCAGGACAGCATGCCGCGGGCCGCGCTCCTGTCGATCCACGCGCGGGTCGAGGGGGCCGACCCGTCCAGCTGGGAGGACCCGTCGCTCGTCCAGCTGTGGGGCCCTCGCTACCAGGTGTACGTGGTCGCGGCGCGCGATCTCGCGGCCTTCTCGCTCGGGAGGCTGCCGGACGATCCGAAGGGGCGGCGGCGGGCGGAGGACACGGCCGCTCGGCTGCACGCCCACCTCGCCGGTCGCAGGATGACCTACGGCGAGGCAGGGGGTGGGCTCGGCGTGCACCCCAACTCGCTGAGATACGGCGCGACGACCGGCACGGTCCTGATCCGGTGGGAGGGCGCGCGGCAGCCGACCGTCTGGACGGTGCCTCCGGCCGAGGTCGACCCGTTGGAGGCGCGGTGCGAGCTCGCGCGCCGGCACCTCCACGTCTTCGGGCCATCCACGCCCGCTGCATTTGCGGCCTGGGCGGGGATCTCGGCCCGCGACGGGCACGGCGGCCTTCCGGTCGCTCGACCGGTCGCTGACCGCCGTGCGAACGCCGGTCGGCGAGGCGTGGATCCTCACCCGCGACGAGCCGACCCTCCGCGCCGGTCAGGGGCCCGTGGCGCCGGCGAGGTTGCTGCCGAGCGGCGATGCCCACTTCTTGCTCCAGGGAGAGGAGCGCGCGCTGCTCGTCCCTGACGCCGGTCGCCGCGGTGAGCTGTGGACGCCTCGGGTGTGGCCGGGCGCCGTCCTCCTCGACGGCGAGATCCGCGGAACGTGGCGACGGGCGCACGGCACCGTCACGATCCGGACCTGGGGCCGGTTCTCCCGCGCTGAGCGCGATGCCGTCGAGGCCGAGGCGGCGGCCCTACCGCTGCCCGGCGTCGAGCGGGGCATCGCGGTCCGCTGGAGCGCCTGAAGATAGGGGCGCCTCACCTCGCTCTCACACGACGCCCCTAGGTTTTCGGTCGATGGGATCGACCGACTCCGCCGGAGAAGCGGCCCCTCTCGAGCGACGTCGCCGGCGTCGGCGCGTTCGGCTGCTCGTGGCGCTCGTGATCCTCGTCCTGCTCGCACCGCCGGCCTACTCCTACACGACGACCATGATGCAGCCGTCGAGCCTGCCGCTCTGGCCTCGCAGCGTCGAGTGGCTGAGAGCGCACCACGGCAACTGGCTCGTGGACGAGGTCGAGCACTACTACTACAGCTGGAAGGCGCCGTCCAAGGGCGGCCCTCAGCTCACGAGCCTGCCGACGGTCGGGCTCGGCGCCTCGCCGACGGTGAAGGCGAAGGCGCGACACCGTCCGGCCGCGACGCTGCCGCATCCGATCACGCCCGTCTTCGCGCACCCGCTGCCCGGCGAGGGCGTATGGAGGGGGACCGGCCCTGTCGTGGGCGGCCGCCCGCCGGTGCTCCTGACGACGTTCCGGACAGAGGTCGACTACCCGCGGATCGTCGCGTACGTGGCGTGGTTCGATCACACCCGCACCTCCGCGGCGTGGTATCCGGGCCGGTACGAGCCGCCGAACGCCCCGGTGCGGGGGCCGATGTCGGTGCCCGACGGCCAGCGCTGGCGCCTGCTCGCGACGTTCAACGGCGGCTTCATCTACCGGGACGGCAGCAACGGGTCGTCGATCAACGGGAGGTCGTACGAGCCGCTCAAGGCGGGCCTCGCAACCCTGATCGCCTACCGCGACGGCCGCGTCGACGTGAGGACGTGGCACGGCGGCCCGGTCGCCGGCCCGCAGATGGCGTTCACGCGCCAGAGCCTGCCTCTGATCATCGACCATGGCCACCTCAACCCGGCCCTGAACGACAGCTCGCAATGGGGCTACACGCTCGGGAACGCGGTCCGCGTGTGGCGCACCGGCGCGGGGATCGACCGGCACGGCAACCTGATCTATGCCGCGGCCGACTATCAGACGGTGGTCACGCTCGCGAGGATCCTGCAACGGGCGGGCGCAGTGCGCGCGATGCAGCTCGACATCAACCCCGAGTGGCCGACGCTGATCACGTACACCCACCGCGGCGGCCTGCATCCGACCAGAGTGGTGCCCAACTACCAGCAGCCGCCAACGCGGTACCTCGTACCGGACGACCGCGATTTCTTCGCCGTGTACCGCCGCCTGCCCGGGCCCGTCACGGTGCCGTTCAAGTGACGGGCTACGCTGTTCTTGGACCCGACGGCCCGCGAACGATTGGAGCCTCAAGTGGAACTGATGGAGCTCAAGGAGAAGGTGACGCTGTCTCGGGAGGAGGCGGCCGCTCGCCTGCACGCGATCGCCGACGAGCTCGGCGCGAACAATGATGTCGTGATCGAGCGGGAGCACATCCGTTTCGTCGCGCATGTCCCCGATCAGGTCCATCTCAAGGTGGAGTTCGAGATCGAGGATGACGGCACCGAGCTCGAGATCGAGCTGACCTGGTAGCGGTCGAAGGGGCCGGGCGACGCTTTCAGAGAGTGTCCTCGTCGGCGGTCGACCTCCTCCGCCACCGATGTGTACCGGCTGGAACGCTCTCCATCGCGGGCATCGCATCGAATGCATGCGATGAGAACCAGGAGGCGTAGCGGCGCGCGAGCGGCGCTGCTGTGACGCCGTGGGCGAGGACGGAGAGCCCGACTGTGGCGTAGGTGGTCAGGAGGATCGTGTTCGCATGAGGGAGATCGGCTTCCTGCACGACGATGGCGGCGAACACGATCGACGCGAGCCCGCGCGGCCCGAACCAGCCGAGGAACGCCACCGTCGGGCGGCGCGCGCCGGTGTCCAGCATCGCGAGTGCGACCGGCCCCATGCGGACGATGGTGAGGCTCGCGGCGGCGTAGAGCACGATTCGCCACGTGAGGCCGTCGAGTGCGGGCCAGAGCAGCGCTGCTCCGAAGACCAGGAGCGTGACGCCGTTCAGGAGCTCGCCCAGCTCGTCCGTGAGCAGCGTCGCCTCGCCATCACCCGTCGGCTTCCGAAGAGCGCCGAACGTCATGCCCGCGACGAACGCGGCGATGAAGCCCGAGCCGCCGAGCGGCGCCGCGACCCCGTATGCGAGCGCGGCTCCGGCGACCGGGACGATCTGGAGCCATGACCGCTCGATCAGGCGTCGGCTGCCCGCATAGTTGATCGCGGTTGCCGTGACGACGCCTGCGAGGGCGCCCGCGGCGATGCCGTACCCGATCTCCTCGACCACCAGCCGAACTGCGTGCGTTCCGCCGACCTCGCCGGATTCCGCCTCAGCGATCGCCAGCACGATGAACAGCAGCGGCACGCAGATCCCGTCGTTGAGGCCACTCTCGACGTTGAGACCCTGGCGGATCCGGGACGGCAGGCTGGGCTCGGTGACGACGGCCTGCCCGAGCGCTGCGTCGGTCGGGGCGAGCACCACCGCGAGCACGAATGCCTCGGGAACGGAGAGCGCACCGAACAGCGCCACGCCGACGGCTGCCCCGAGCGCGATGGTCAGTGGAAGTCCGACGCCGAGCAGGCGCGCGGGCACGGCGTACTCCCGTCGGAGCGTCCGCAGGTCGATGCGCGACGCGTCGACGAACAGGACCAACGTCAGCGTCGCCTCGGCCAGGAGCTTCACCGACTCGCCGGTCGGGGACACGTCGAGGAGATCGAGTGCATGGGCCCCGACCACGAGCCCCACTCCGACGAAGATGATCGCGGGGGTGATGGACGTGCCGTCCACACGGCGAGACACCGTCCCGAAGCCGATCAGCGACAGCGCAACGACTGCCAGGGCCCACTGCATCCCACGAACATACAGCCGGCACGCGGACGGCGCCGGGCCCGCGTTCCACGTAGCTCAGAAGACCCTGGTCCAGTCGTCCTTGATGCTGGCGACGGTCCACCCGCTCGCCTCGGCCCGTTCGAGGGCCTGTTCGGCGCCGCTCGTGTAGTCGAACTCGCGCTCGGCGTCGTCGTGGAGGACGAGCAGGCGCAGGAACGGCTTGTCGGGATGCTGGGTGAAGTCGAGCATCGGGATGTCGCCGTTCGAGTTGCCTGCGGCGAGGAGCGGCCGGCGGCCCGTGCGGCTCCAGATCCGGATCGGCTTCTGCGGGCCGTCGTCCAGGTAGTCGGCCTCCGCCTTGTGTGTGATCGTGCCGCCGCGATCGTCGCTCGTGTACTCAAGGGCCGATGCGCTTCCGATCACCCGATCGCGGGGGATGCCGTACACCTCCTGACTTATCGGACGCATGAAATCGCGACCGCCACCCGAGGCGATGTAGTTCGAGAACCCGTTCTCCTCCAGGTACCCGAGCAACTCGACCATCGGCGCATACGCGCACTCGAGGTATCCGCGACCCAGAGTCGGGTGCTGCGCGGTGCGCAGGAACGCGTCCGCCTTGGCCTCGAAGTCATCGACGCTCATCCCGGCGTAGGCGGCAAGCACGCCGCCCAGGAGCGTTCGGACGTTCGTGTCGTCGCCGGCGTAGTGCTCGGCGAGCACCTCGCCGAGCCAGGCGTAGTCACGTTCGTACGCCGCCTTCCAGGGCTGCCGATCGCGCAGCGCGGGGTCGGCGTGCGCCATCTCGAACAGCCGGCGGAGAATGAAGTCCGCCTGGATCGGCATCGGCTTCTCGCACCACAGCGTGCCGTCGTTGTCGAACACCGCCACGCGCTCCTCGACCGGCACAGCGCTCGACACCGTCCGCTCCACGAACTCGACAATCGCCCGCCTCGCGGCACCGTCGTTCCAGCTGGTCAGCACCGGCTACCCCGGCCCTCCGGACAGGGAGACGATCCTACTGCCGGGCGAGATGGGCACGCAGCTCGGCCTCGGAGTCGTTGATCAACTCGCCGCTCACGTCCAGTGTGACGCTGTGGAGCGTCCCGGTGAAGGTGAACGGGCCCTCGTAGTCGGGGCTGACGGGCGAGCCGGGGTTGGCTCCGCATGTGAGCGCACCTGGGTTGAACATGAAGGGCGTCGTGAGGGCAGCGTCGGCGTCGCCGACCATGGTGCCGTCGATGTAGAGCTGCAGCCGTCCGGGCGCGCCCTTGCCGTTGGGCATGTCCGGTGGGCCGGTGGGCTCGAACTCGAACCGGAGCTCGTGCTTGCCGGCTGGGACGCCGTCTTCGGATTCGACGCCGAGCAGTTGCCGGCCGACGTAGTTGTGCACGTATCGCAGCTTGCCGTCCTTGATGAAGAAGGTGTACCCGCCCGCGGCGGTGCCCTGGCTGAGCAGCACGCCCTCGGCCCCCGACTCGGGGAT
Source organism: uncultured Actinomycetes bacterium (assembly GCA_963809325.1). Taxonomy (GTDB): domain Bacteria; phylum Actinomycetota; class Thermoleophilia; order Gaiellales; family JAICJC01; genus JAICJC01. The sequence continues at coordinate 119,569 of CAWEIZ010000008.1, read as the reverse complement.
CTCGACGTCTGCCGTGATGCTGTGCGGGCGGTTGAGCACCTTCGGCGCTGCGAAGTTCGGCACCGATTGGGTGTTGGGCAGATACGTGTAGCGGTCGCGCGGCAAGGCGATCAGCGGCTTGTCGCCCACCATGCGGGCGAGGCCGCTGCCGTCGATCGGCATCACCTGGTACTTGCCGGCCTCGACGTACCAGGTGCCGATCATCGCGATCAGCCGGTCGCGATTGTCCGCTGCGACGTTGCGGGTCTCGGCCGGATCCTCGGCGACGTGGTACAGCTCCCAGCCCTCCGCGTCGAGCGTGGAGAGCGTGTCCGCCGAGATCGGCTCGCCGAAGCCCTTGCCCGCCTCGGTGAACGATGGGCCCGGCCAGGGGCAGACCGCCCGCCAGCCATCGTGATCGATCGCGCGGTGACCGAGCATCTCGAAGTACTGGGTGTGATGGCGCGTCTTTGCCTGGGGATCGTCGAGGGTGTGGGCGAAGCTGACGCCGTGCAAAGGCGCCTGGGCGACGCCCCGGATCGCGGCGGGTGGAGTGATGCCGAGCAGGTCAAGCGCCGTCGGCACCATGTCGATGATGTGGGCGTACTGCGCCCGCACCTCGCCCTTCGCCTTGATCCGCTTCGGCCAGGAGATGATGAAGGGATCGGTCGAACCGCCGCGGTAGGTCTCGCGCTTCCAGCGCCGAAACGGCGTGTTACCCGCCCACGTCCAGCCCCACGGGTAGTGGTTGAAGTGCTTGGGGCCGCCGATCTCATCGATCAGCTTCAGGCTCTCCTCGAGCGGCTCCTGGGCGTTGTTGAAGAACTGCGCCTCGTTGGTGGTGCCGGTCGGGCCGCCCTCGGCGCTGGCGCCGTTGTCGGAGATGACCATGATCAGCGTGTTCTCGAGCTCGCCCTGGCTCGTCAGGAAGTCCAGCAACCGGCCGACCTGGTGATCGGTGTGACTCAGGAACCCGGCGAACACCTCCATCATCCGGCTGTACAGCCGCCGCGCGGGGGCGGGCAACGCGTCCCAATCGGGGACGTCCGGATCGTGGCGTGAAAGCTCGGCGTCACCCGGCATGATGCCCAGCTCCTTCTGCCGCGCGAACGTCTTCTCGCGGTAGGCGTCCCAGCCGTCGTCGAACACGCCCTCGTACCGGTCCGCCCACTCCTTCGCCACGTGATGCGGAGCGTGGGTGGCGCCGAAGCAGAGATGCAGATAGAAGGGCTTCTCCGGGTCGGCCTGCTTCGTATCGGCAATGAAGGAGATCGCCTTGTCGACCAGATCCTCGCTGAGGTGGTAGCCCTCCTCGGGCTTCCTCGGAGGCTCGACCTGGTGGTTGTCGTATACGAGGTCGGGATACCACTGGCTCGTGTCGCCTCCCAGGAAGCCGTAGAAGCGCTGGAAGCCCCGGCCGAGCGGCCAGCGGTCGTACGGCCCGGCCGCCGTCTCCTGGTTGCTCGGCGTCAGATGCCACTTGCCCACCATGAACGTGCTGTAGCCCTGCTCGACCAGCATCTCCGACAGCAGGCCGTTCTCGAACGGCATCACACCGTCGTAGCCCGGATAGCCCGTCGCCAACTCCGTGATGCAGGCCATCCCGTTCGCATGATGGTTCCGCCCGGTCACGACGCACGACCGGCTCGGCGAACACAACGCCGTCGTGTGCATGTTGCTGTAGCGCAGCCCGTTCTCAGCGATCCGGTCGAAGCTCGGCGTCTCGATCGGGCTCCCATAACAGCCCAGATTGCCGAAGCCCGTGTCGTCCAACACGATGAACAGCACATTCGGCGCGCCCTTCTCCGCCCGCGCCGGCGCCGGCCACGCAGGGCTCGACTCCTCAGCCGTACGCCCGATCACACCAGGGAACGCTTCTCCAGGCTGGTACTCGACAATCGGCACAGGGCAACCTCCATCAAGTCCAAGGCAGGGCCGTCGTCGGCCCACGCTACGCAGGCCCAACCCGGATCCCATCACCCCGCTGGGATGAAACGGAGCGCACCCGGACGACGACCGGCGTTGCCTGTTCGCCCACACAACGCCTGCTGTGTAGGCTCGCCAGTTCGCCCACCGCCCGGCCTGCAACGATCGAGGGAGGTCCAGATGTACGCACGCGTTGCCACGTTCGAGAACGACCCCGCCAACGTCGACCGGGCGATCGCGACGCTTCGGGCGAACATCGAGGCTGGGATGCCGACGATGCCCGAGCTCGCCGACGTGAAGTTCCTCCTGCTGGCCGATCGCGAGTCCGGCAAGATGGTCGGCGTCGCCCTCTTCGAGACCGAGGAGGCGATGCGGGCTGGCGACGCCGTGATGAACTCCGGCCCCGGCGCTGCCGGCCGGCGCTCCGCGGTCGAGTTCTTCGAGGTCCCGATCCACACGCTCGGCGAGGACATCGTGTGAGCGGTCGAGCAATGTCTAGCCCATGAGCTCCTTGAACTCTGGCTCATCGCGGACCTGATCGAAGTCGGAGTCGTCGGCCGCCATCGATCGGAACCGCGGGGACCCGTCGATCGCGAGCTTGAGGTGCTCGATCGCGTCGGCCTTCCGCCCCGCGAGGCTCTCGCAGCACGCGAGGTTGTAGATCAGGTCGGGGTACTCCGGATGGGCCGCGATGAGCTCAGCGCCGCGGTCGGCGATCTCGGCGTACCTTCCGGCCTCGTAGAGCGGGTTGAGCGGCGCCCAGAACTCCCAGCCGCTCGGCTCGTACGCCTTCCCGGGCGTCCCGCCGAGCGCGATGAGCGTCGTCCCCGGCTCCTCGGCGAACGCCGTTCGCTTCACGCCGGGGCTTGCGAAGACGAACGTGCCCGCGGGTGCGTCCACCTGCTCGCCGTCGAGCTCGAATCTCGCCCGGCCCTGCTGGACGAGGTAGAGCTCCTCGTGGGCGTCCTCCTCCGACTCGTCGTGCTCGTTGATCAGCCGGTCGCCCGCCTCGCGCGCGGTGAAGGCATTGGCGCCGAAGGACAGGATGCCGAAGTGCTGCCGGATCGGCCGCCACGGACAGCGTCCGTCGCTGACCTCGTCGATCTGGTCGAGCTGCGCAACCGTGTAGCCGCTCATGGGACCTCCTGGTCGTGGTTGTCGCCGGCGACAAGCGCAGCATGCTAACCCAGGCCGCGTCCGCCGCTTCTGCGCCGGCGCTCCCCACGAGTCTCGCGATAGAGTCACGACCGGCCTCAACCCGGCGTGGCCGGACGGAACACGAAATTGGGCGGTCGCTCGTGGGCCTACCTCAGGAGATCTTCGCCCCCACCCTCTCGGCGATCGGGTGGGAAGCCGCCGTGGGGCTGGGCACCCTTGGTCTCGCCTGCGTCACCGCCTACCTGGCGTAGGCGACCCGGAGGATGGCCCGTGTTGCAGAGCAGGACCTCGCAAGCGAGTTCATTCCCGTGCTGGTCGACGATCTCGGCACGGGCGTCGAGGGCAACACCATCACGCTGGCGTTCAAGAACGTCGGCCGCGGCCCGGCCATGTACGCCGAAGTCGAGAGCGGCGGACTGCAGTGTCGGCGGCGCTTCGCGCGAATTCACATCGAGCACGGTCTCCATCGGTCCCGCGGCCATGGCGACGCTGGCGATCGCGGTCGAGGGAGCCGCGATTTGTTGGAAGGAGGTCGAGATCGAGGTCAAGGTCGAGCTGATCTACAGCGGCATGATCCGGTCAGACGAGCGCTACCGGACCTCGTTCGTCTTCGCCGTCGTTTGTGGCAAGGTCGACAAGGTGACGTCGGTGTACCACGGACTGCCCGGCCAGCTCCCGAGATGCGCCCAGGCAGGTCGGCATGACAGCCGACAAGTCGGGACGAACCAGTGCCGGCATCCTGCTCTGGCGCCGCCGGGCGGATCGCGTCGAGGTGCTCCTGGCGCACCAGGGCGGGCCGTTCTGGATCAAGAAGGACCTCGGGCACTGGACGATCCCGAAGGGCGAGGTCGAGCCCGGCGAGGAGCTCGTCGACGTGGCGCTCCGCGAGTTCGGCGAGGAGACCGGACACGAGGTCGGCGACGTCCCGCTCGTGGATCTCGGACAGATCCGGCAGAAGTCCGGGAAGACCGTCTTCGCATGGGCGGCGAACGGCGACCTGGATCCGTCCACCGCCGTGAGCAACACCTACGACATGGAGTGGCCGCCGCGATCGGGCCGCATCCAGTCGTTCCCCGAGATCGACCGTGTCGAGTGGTTCGACCTCGACGAGGCGCGCCGGAGGCTGAAGGCCGCACAGGTGCCCTTCCTCGACCGGCTCCAGCCCACCGTGGGTTCTGACTAACACCGCGGGGCCGCGGTGCCGATGACCACAGAAGGTGTTGCAATCTGCACCTGCGTGGTATAGCATTGGTGCTATGGAGGAGCGATCATGAGCGACCAGCCCCAGGAGATCGCCGCCCTTCACGTCGCTGTCCAGCGGCTGACCGAGCGGATCTACCACCTGGAGCAGGTGGTCTCCCGCCTCGCCCCCGAGCCACAGGCGCCCGAACAGCCCGCGCCGGCGCCCGAGCGCGCAGCCGAGCCGGCCGCGCCAACCGAGCCTCCCCGAGCCGAGCCGTGGGCCTACCGGCACGCCCCCGCGCAGCCGGCAGCGCCGTCGGCCGACGCCGGCTCAGGCAGAGACGTGGGCGCAGCTACCCGCCCTGCAGCCTCCGCCGCCTCCTCCGCCCCCGAGCCCGCCGTTTGACTGGAGCAAGCTCGCCGAGCAGCTCTTCGCCGCCGGCACCCTCGCCTGGGCCGGTGGCGTGGCCACGACGCTCGGCATCATCCTCCTGTTCGTGATGGCCGCCAGCCGCGGGTGGATCACGCCGTCGATGCGCGTCGGCCTCGGCGTGCTCGTCTCGCTCGGGCTGCTCGGTGCCGCCGTCGAGCTCGACCGCCGCAGGTGGCGCTCGGACGCCATCCTGGCGGCGGCGGGCGTCGCGATCGCCGGCCTCTACGCGAGCCTCTGGGCCGCGACCTCGCTGTACCACCTGGTGAGCTCGCAGGCGGCCGCGCCCCTGGCCGCGCTCGTCGCCGCGATCGCGGTGGCAGTCGCCATCCGGATCGAGCAGGAGCCGCTCGCGCTCTTCGGCATGTCGGCGGCCATGCTGGCCCCGCTGCTCGTGAGCCGCGACGTGACCACCGGCGGCGTGCTCTTCGGGGCGGTCATGGTGGCGGCGTCCTTCCCGCTCCTCGTCCGTTTCGGCTGGCGCCTCCTCGTGATCTCGGTGTGGGTGATCGGCCTGGCCGAGACGATGGGGCTCCTGGGACTCTCGTGGCAGCACCTCGGCTTCGGCGGCCCGGTGGTCGCCGCCGCGGTGATGGCCGTGCTCTTCGTGACGCTCACGTTCCTCCTCGAGCTCCTGCCGTCCGACCGCTCGCGCCTCACCGCGCTCGGCTCGCTGACGGGCGCGAGCGCGTTCACGATCTCGCTCAGCGCCGCGTTCTTCTTCGGCGGCGCCCGCGAGGTCTCCGGCCATTCGCTGAGCGGGATCACGCTGGCCGGGCTTGCCGTCGTCTGGGCGCTGATCGCGGCCATCCCCTTCGCGGTCCGCCGGCCGCACGCCGACCTCACCGACGGCCTGGCCGGCTTCGCGCTGGCGTCGGCGGCAATCGCCACCGGGCTCCTCGCGGGCGGGCCCGCACTGGTCTGCGCATGGGCGGCGGAGTCGGCCATGCTGGTGCTCCTGGCCGAGCGGATCAGGCGCCGCAGCGGCACCCGCGGGCTGCGCGCGATCGTGTCGGCCGCGATCTACCTGCTGCTCGCGATCATGGCGACGCTCGACGTCCTTCAGCCGCTGCCGCAGACGCTGCCCCACATCGGCGCCGGATCTTGGGGCGGGTCGATCGCGCTCGCCGCAGTGACGCTCGCCGGAATCGTCCTCTGCTTCGGCCTTCGCTGGCTCAAGAAGCAGGAGCTCGCCGCGGCCTGGCTGGTGCCCGCCCTGGCGCTCGGCTTCCTGCCGCTGTGGGCCCTCACGGCCGAGTGGGCCGTGATCGCCTACGCCGGCATGGCCGCCGCGCTTCTGATCTATCGCCGCTCGCCCCTCCTGGTGAGCTGGATGCCGGAGTGGGTCGGCCTCGCGACCGCCTCCGCCTGGTGGATCGTCGGCAGCGTCGTGGCGCTCGCGGTGACCGCGCCGGTGAGCGACCTCGTCGCCGGCTGGAGCCACCTCGGTGAGCGCCAGGGCCTGGCCGGCCTGGGAGCGCTCCTTGCATCGGCCGTCGTGTTCGCGTGGTCGGTGCGCCGGCCGGCCCGCGTCCTGTGTGAGTTCGGCCTCCTGGCACCGGTGGCGACGCTCGGGTTCGTGATCGCCGAGTCGCTGCCGACGCCGTACGCGATCTGGGCCTGGCTCGTGGCCGCGGGCGTCCTGGCAGCGGTCGTGCAGGTGAGACCGATCCGGGCCCGCCTGACCGTGGATGCGCTCCTGGTCGCGAGCTGCTCCCTCCTCACAGTCGGCCTCGTCGCCGCGTGGGCCTTCGACGACTCGCTGGCCGCCGTCCTCGATCATGGCACGACGGCCGGCTGGGAGAGCATCGCCATCGCGACCGGTGCGGCGCTCCTGCTCGCCCTCGCCATCCGTGAGCCGTCCCCCAGGAGCCACGCGCTCTGGCTGCCGTTCCTGCTCGCGGCGCAGCTCAGCACGATGCTCCTGCCGGGCCAGTATCCGCTGGTCGCCGTCGCAGGCCTCTCGATGCTTGCGAGCGCCGCCGCGCTGGCGTGGCCGCCGGCCGTCAGGGGACGGCTCGATCGGGCCGCTGTGAGTGCGATCGGGATGGTCAGCTCCGCAGCCCTGGCCCTCGTCGTGCTCCTCGTCTACGAGACGCCGAACATGCTCTTCCGGACGTCGCACACGCCTGCCGCGGGCCTGGCCGCCGCTCTCGCTGCGACCGCCGCGCTGCTGCTTGCGGCCGGCGCGGCTCGGCACATGTCGTGGTCGGTCGGCCGGGTCTCGGTCGCCAAGCTTGCGGTCTACACCGGCGGGGCCTTCGCCCTGTGGACGCTCGCAGCCGCGATTCTCGGCGCCGAGCAGCTGATCGCCGACGCCGGGACCGTGGCCTCGGTGCACGATCACTTCCAGCAGGGGCACGTGCTCGTCTCGATCAGCTGGGTGCTGGTCGGTCTGGGGCTGGTCGTGCTCTCCCTTCGCAGCAACAGCCGCAGCCTGCGCGTTGGCGGCATCACCCTGCTCTTCGTCGCCCTCGGCAAGCTCTTCGTCTACGACCTCGCCTTCCTCACGGCGATGGCGCGCGCGGTGTCGTTCATCGTCACCGGCTCGGTGCTCCTGTTCGCGGCGCTCCTCCTCCAGCGGTTCGCGCCGCAGGTGAAGGCGGCGCTCGGCGACGAGCCGCCCGAAGCCGTGGCGTAGGCCGTCCCCGGTTGGGAGCGACAGGCCGCGGTACGATCGCCGGCCTGATGCCCTCGCTCGCCGAAGCCGTCGACGCACTCGCCCGGCGCACGGGCTTCTCGGGCGTCGTGCACGTCGAGAGCGGCGGCCGGGTCGAGCTCGCGAAGGCCTTCGGTGACGCCGACCGCGCACACGCCGTCCCGAACACGGTCGAGACGCAGTTCGGCATCGCGAGCGGAGCGAAGGGCCTGACGGCGCTCGCGGTGGTGTCGCTCGTCGAGGACGGGACGCTCGACCTCGCGACCACCGCCCGCTCCGTCCTCGGCAGTGACCTCCCGCTGATCGGCGACGACGTGACGGTCGAGCACCTGCTGGCACACCGGTCGGGGATCGGCGACTACCTCGACGAGGAGGCCGGGCGCGACGTCACCGACTACGTCATGCCCATCCCGGTCCACGAGCTCGCGGCGACCGAGGGCTACCTCGCCGTGCTCGACGGCCACCCGACGGCCTTTCCGGCGGGCGAGCGGTTCGCCTACTGCAACGGCGGCTACGTCGTGCTGGCGCTCATCGCCGAGCGGGCGGGCGGCACGCCGTTCCACGACCTCGTGCGCGAGCGGGTGCTGGGGCCGGCGGGCATGGACGACACCGCGTACCTCCGCTCCGACGAGCTCCCGGGACGGGCCGCCGTCGGGTATCTGGCCGGCGACGGCCTGAGGACGAACGTGCTTCACCTGCCGGTCCGCGGGAGCGGCGACGGCGGCGTGTACTCGACCGCCGCGGACATCGCCTCGCTCTGGCGCGCGTTCTTCGCCGGCCGGATCGTGCCGCCGCGCTGGGTGTCCGAGATGGTGCGGCCGCGAAGCGACGTCCCGGAGGAGTCGAAGCGCTACGGGCTCGGGTTCTGGCTCCACGAGTCGACCGACGCCGTGCACCTCGAGGGGTACGACGCGGGCGCATCGTTCCGGAGCACGCACGACCCCGCGTCGGCGACGACGCGAACGGTCATCTCCAACACATCCGAGGGGGCGTGGGAGATGATCGAGCTCCTGGACGACGGGCCTTAGGCCGGGGCGCCAACCCCGTTGTCGACCAGCGCCGCGATCTCGACGAACCGGATCTCCGGCCGGGCGCCGTAGAGGCCCGTCACCCGCTCGGCCAGCTCCGGCGTGAAGAACGCCCGCGCAGCGTCCTCCGACTCCCAGACGTAGACGTTCGTCGCCTCACCCGATTCGCCGTCGAACGTGAAGACCTTCGAGCGCAGGCCCGGCATCCCCTCGAAAGTCGGTGCCGCCTTCTCGGCGATGCCCATGACGGCCGACCTGTCGAGGCCGCCCTCCGAACGGAACGTGATGATGACCCCGATCACAGCGCTCTCCTCTCTCGTGGGGCGAACGCCGCGAGCTTACCGCTTCGAGAACGACGAAGGCCGCCCGCCCCGGCGGGCGGGCGGCCTCCCATGCCGATCGCTAGTTCGAGATCGTGATGTAGTCGATGTCGCCCGTGAAGTAGTCGCAGGTCGTGTGGATCTGGTCGCAGTTCAGCTTGCCGGCGATCGAGATCGGACGGTTGTTCGTGATGTTCCCCGAGCTGCCGTGCGCCGTCGCGACGACGGAGCCGTCGATGGTCAGCGTCAGGGCGGTCGCCGTCCGCGCGCACCGCGCGACGTGCCACGCGCCGTCGCTGAGGACGGCCGGCGAGACGACCTGCTTCCGCAGGAAGCTTGCCGGACGAGCTCGTGCCCCGGAACACGCACGTGAGGTTGCCGTTCGGGTTCTCGATCTTGAAGTAGCCGCCCGACGACCCGGCCTGGCCCTTCTGGACGATGTTCCCGAAGTGCTTGGTCGTCCGGTAGCGGAGCTGCGACCGTGTAGTTCCCGGAGTTGGGGTTCAGCGTCGAGCTGCTCGCCTGCACGATCCGCTCGGGCTTCGCCGGCGGTGCCGTGGGGCTCGTGAAGACCCAGTGGTAGGCGGTCGCTCCGCCGAACCTGAAGTCCGGCTGCACCGCGCGGAGCCGATGGTGCCGTTCACGTGGCCGCTCGAGTCCACCATCACGGTGGCGCCCGACCCCTCGTTCATCTGCCAGTTCGCCAGCGTCGCCGCCGAAGCGGGCGCCGCGAACGCGATTCCAACGGCCACCGCGGCCGTCAACGACGATCCGAACCTCTTTCTCATAGCGAGTACCCCCTCCTCTACTGGCTGTGCCGCTGTCCCATGCCCACATGCGGTCGATGCGAACCCTGCCCGGGCCCGCCGGCACACCACCATGATACCCGCGCCTCATTGAGGGCTGTTCATGCGCAGGCATGCGGCTCCGCGTGTCAGCGATGGAGCCACTGGAACAGATCCGGCGGCCCCATCGCGCGAGCGCGCTCGTGGTACCGCGCGAGCTCACCCGCCGTAAGCACCTCGCGCCCGGCTCCCGAACGGCCGCGGCGAAAGAACGCCCCCGCGTCCTTGAGCACGCCCGACGGGCCGGGGAGCAGCGTCTCCGCGCGAGCGCTCATCCACCCGAACGACGCCGCCTCGACGAGCTCGGGCCAGTCCGCATCGTCGACCTCGATCTCGAGACGCCGCGCGATCCTCCGCATCTCGCCCTCGAGATCCCGCTCCAGATCTCCGTAGTGGACGAGCAGCACGTTCGGCTCGGCGCGTCGCGACCAGGCGTCGGCGAGGTGCCACATGACACCGGGCAGCGAGTCCAGCGCCTCCGTCGGCGCCGGGTCCTCCTCGATCCACTCGACGAGCCAGTCGTGGAGGCCGGGCCGCGGGGCGGGCGTCGTCGTCGGCTCCGGTCGCCCGACCAGCCGGCGCAGCACGTCCCGGTCGATGTTGTCGCCCTGGTGGTAGAGCGAGACGGCGGCGTCGAGCGGGTGTCGCGCGACGACGATGTACGTGACCTCCGGCTCGATCGGGACGCCGTCGAGCGGCGTGTGGGTCTTGATGAACCGGCGATGCCGCTGGGACGCGAGCTCGGCGAACAGCTCGGCCTCGGTGGCCGTGAGCCGGTCGAGCCACGGCGAGAGGTCGCCGAGCGGCGCGGGCAGGTCGGGCGTCTGGAACACGAGGAGCGCGCAGACCATCTGCATCCACGTCGTCCCGTGCTTCGACCGCGTGCTGATCACCATGTCGCCGGGGCGGAACGGGAACGACGCCCACCTCGCGCTGTCTTCATCGGGAGAGGCGTAGCGCCGCGCGGCGGCGGTCACGCGAGGCCGAACCAGCGCGCGCGGCGGCTCGAGCCGAAATGCGCCTTCTCGGCCGTGAAGTCCACGGACGGCTCCTGGAACGTCCCGGTCGGCGTCTCGCCGGAGAAGAAGTCGACGTCGATGCGCGCGACCAGGCCCGCGCCGAACTCGATGTAGCAGGAGCCACGGCCGTCGTAGTGCTCGGCGGATTCGCCCCGGCGCACGCGATCGATCAGCGTGCGGGCGACGACGCGGGCCTGGCGCTCGGAGAATACGCCGGCCTTCGGCGTCCCGACCGTCGCGACGTCGCCGACCGCGTAGACGTCCGGGAACCGCGTTGCCAGCGTGCGCCCGTCCACCGGGATGTAGCCGTCGACGGCCATCCCGCTCTCGATAACCACGTCTGGAGCGCGGTGCTTCGGCACGCCGAAGAAGAGGTCGTACGCCACCTCCGTCCCGTCGGCGAGGACGGCGACGCTCCGGGCGACGTCGAGCGAAGCAACCGGGCGGCCGGGCACGAACTCGATGTCGCGTTCGGCGAAGGCCTGGAGCAGCGCCGCAGATGTGCTCGGCGACGGCGGTATTGGGGTCGGAAACGGCATCACGACCGAGATCTCGCAGCCTGCGCGGATGCCCTTGTGCTCGAGGTAGTCGTGCAGGAGGAGCGCCGTCTCGCTTGGCGCCGGCGGGCACTTGAACGGCGCGCCGCACACGCCGACGACCGCGCGGCCCCCCGTGAACTCCGGCAGGAGCTGCGCGAGCCGCTCGGCGCCCTCAACCGAGTAGAACTCGGTCGCGTCGCGCAGGCCCGGCGTGGCGTCGAGGTCGTAGTCCGCGCCGAGGGCGACGACCAGGTGGTCGGCCTCGTGCACGCCTGCATCGGTCGTCACGGCCTTGGCGACGGGATCGATGGCCGTGACGGTCTCGCACAGGAGCCGGACGCCCGGCTTCGCGACCTGGCGGTAGGGGAGCCTGACGGCTTCCGGCGTCGTCCGCCCGAACATGAAGTCGAGCTTCGAGTAGCCGAAGACGAACGCGTCGCCCTTGTCGATCACCGTGACCTCGACCTCGTCGCCGAGCTCCTCCGACAGCGTCGTCGCGAGCTCGAGGCCGCCGAATCCCGCTCCGAGAATGACGATCCTGGGCTTCACCGGGCGATCATAGTGACGCATCTGCGCGTGACGCTCGACAGCCTGGGATCCGGCGGCCGGGAAATCCCGTAGGACCAGATATGCAACAGACACCAACACACAGCTCCCGACGGCGCATCCCGATCGTTCCGATCGTCGTCGTCGCGATCCTCGCGCTCATCCTGATCGGCTTCCTCATCTCGTCCGGAGGCGGTGGGGGCGGCGTAGGCGGCGGCTACTAAGCGCCGTCCGTGAGCGCATCCACCCGTGCGGGTCGGGACGGGTGGATGCGGTAGGCGCGGTCCGTTCCAGACGCTGGATGTGCCATCTGTCACCGATGTGAGAACATCGCGTGACCGGAATGCGATCGCCGCGGGAATCGGCTTCGTCGGGTCCGTCGAACTCACCCAGGTAACCACGGCGGACGCCGACAAACCGACGAGGCAGCGGAGCGGGCGAAGACACGAGCCGAAGCCGAAAAGACCCGCGCTGACGCACAGACACGAGCGGATGCAGCCGCCACCCAAGCCGAGAACGCGGCCGGCGCAGCCCAGGCAGCTGTGGAGAAGACGCACGCCGATGCTGCGCTCACCGTGCAGAGGCCGCAAAGACGAGGTCAGAGATCAACAAAGACGAGCCCGACACGTCCGGCTGACCACTCCTCGACCCTGACCTACGATTGACGCCGCCTCCGCGACGCTACGCTTCGGCCGCAGTGAGGTCGGACGCTCGACGATGGCGCGCGGCACTCGGCCTCGCGCTGCTCGCAGCGGTCGTCGCGGCGCCGTCCGCGGCGGCCGCGCCCAACCCGAGCCCGGCCGCCGCCGAGGCGACCGGCGCCCACCCGTGCGGCACCGTCCACGCCTCGACGAAGCCGTACAAGCACATCGTCGTCATCATGGACGAGAACCTGTCCGTGCCGCAGTGGGAGGCGGCGCCGGACGCCCCGTACACGCACCGCCTCGCGGAGGAGTGCCGGCGCGAGCCCGGAGCCGCCGGCGAGACCCACCCCAGCTTCCCCAACTACATGGCCGTCGTCAGCGGCACGTTCCCGGTGCCGGCCTGCCTGCACTGCACCTCGAACGCAAACAACGTCTTCCACCAGATGAACGCCGCCGGCGTCAGCTGGCGCGACTACAACGAGGCGATGCAGCGCAACTGCTCGTTCACCACGAGCGCCGCGCCGCACTACCGCGACAACCACAACCCGGCGTTCTGGTTCACCGACCTCGGGCCGAAGTCGAAGGGCGGCGACGGGTCGTGCGCCACCCACGACGTCCCCCTCGACCCGTTCTTCTGGAACCACGTCAAGAACGGCGGGCTGCCCGCGTTCAGCTGGATCGCCCCCAGCGAGTGCCACAACATGCACTGGCGCTCGCCGATCTGCGAGCAGACCACGACGGGCACGAAGGCCGACCGGATCCGGTTCGGCGACGACTTCATCAGCAAGGTCATCACGGCGCTCGCGGCCCGGCCGAGCTACAAGGCGGGGAAGACACTGGTCGTGGTCACGTGGGACGAGGCCAACGAGGGATCGGTGCAGTCCCAGGGCAACTGGGGCATCGACTGCTCCGACCACGCGGTGTTCGTCCCCAACGAGACGACCTGCCGCGTCGTCACGATCCTGGTCTCGGCGCGGCTCCACGCGGGGCCGTTCCCCGGCTTCTTCAGCCACTACAGCCTGACGCGCGCGATCGAGCGCAACTTCGGGCTGCCGCTGCTCGGCGGGGCCAACCGCGTGAAGCGCGCCCCGATCTACTAGCCGAACCATCGGGGTCAGACCCCGCATCGGTCCGGGTTGCAGTTCGGTCACACCTGCGCAAGACGTGAACGCTCGTTCCGGCCGCGATCGACAGCCGTCTGCAACGCGACTGTCGCGCGGGCCTAACGCCCGCCGATGCGGGGTCTGACCCCGTGGGGTTCACGGCTTCGGTGGAGGCTGGCCGAGGAAGCCCGCCACCATCGCGCGGACGTTCCAGCGCTCCATGCCGAGGTAGGTCGCGCCGGGCGAGCCCGGCGGGCCGAGCGTGTCGCCGTACAGGTCGGCGTACACGCGGACGCCGGCCTCCGAGGCGATCTGGCGCTCGAGGGTCGGATCGAGCGACGACTCGGTGAAGATGGCGCGGACGTGCTCCGCCCGGATCCGGTCGATCAGGCCGGCGACGTCCTGGGCGCTCGGCTGGGCCGCCGTCGAGAGCGCCGGGATGACCGCGCCGACCACGCGGATGCCGTAGTGGGCAGCCAGGTAGTTGAACGCGTCGTGGTTCGTCACGAGCTTGCGGTCAGCGGCGGGCACCGTGGCGACGAGCCGGCGATTGGCGGTGTCCATGACCGCCAACTGGCCGGTGTACCGGGCGGCGTTTCGGGCGTACCCCGCGCGGTGCCCGGGATCGACCTGGCCCAACCTCCGGCCCAGCGCCACCACCGCACGCTCGACGAGCGTCGGGTCGCCCCACCAGTGCGGATCGCCCGCGCGGAGCGGAAGGCCGGCCGAGGCGTCGAAGACCGGAGCCGACGTTCCGGCGTTCGCGACGAGCTGGTCGGCCCAGGCGTCGAGGCCGACGCCCGACTCGACGACCAGCTTCGCATCGGCGAGGGCGACGACGGTGCTCGGGGTCGGCTCGAAGTCGTGCGGGTCGACGTTCGGCCGCAGGATGCCGACGACGTGCACCCGCGCTCCGCCGACGTTCCGGACGAGGTCCTGCATCTGGGTCGTCGTCGCGACGACGGTGATCGTGCCCGGCGGCGCCGTCGCCGAGGCGGTCTGGGTGCACGCCGATACGAGCACGAGGACGACGGCGAGACGAAGCAGACGCATCCGCAAACGATAACAGGTTTCATTTTCGCTATACTCGCCCGATGGAGCAGGGACGAAACCACCGCACCCGCGCCGCGCTGCTCGAGGCCGGGCGGACCATGGGGCGGGCGTTCAGCGTCCGTGAGCTCCACGCCGCCGCCCTTCCCCACGCTCCCCGGCTCGGGCTGACCACCGCCTACCGGGCCGTCGAGCGATGGCGCGAGGAGGGGTTCGTCGAGCACGCCGGGATCCGCGACGGCGAGACGGTGTTCGTCCTCTGCGGCGCGCACGGCCACCACCACCACCTGGTCTGCATCCAGTGCGGCGCCACCTCGGTGCTCGAGGGCTGCGCGCTCGAGCCGGCCCGCGAGGCGAGCGCCGCCGCGGGGTTCGAGCTGCTCGACCGCGAGCTGGGAGCGCTGCCGGCCCGGTGCGGGCCGTGCGCCGCGGCCGGCACGCCCTAGCGATGGAGCAGCAGCCCCGGGCGATCGTCGACGGCCTCACCATCGCGTTCGGCGACCGGCTCGCCGTCGAGGACGTGTCGCTCTCGCTCCCCCGCGGCGCCGTCGTCGGGCTGATCGGACCGAACGGTGCCGGCAAGACGACGCTCCTTCGCGCCTTGCTCGGAACGCTCCGGCCGACCACCGGCGCCGTCTCGGTCGACGGGACGACGGGGTTCGTCCCCCAGCTCGGCCCGCGCGGGTGGGACTTCCCGCTCTCGGCCGGCGACGTCGCCCTCCAGGGCGCCTACCGCCGCGCGGGCTGGCTGCGGCGGCCTTCACATGCCGACCGCGACCGGGCCCGAACGGCGCTCGCGTCCGTGGGGATGGGCGAGCACGCCGGCCGCCAGGTCGGACACCTCTCCGGCGGCCAGCGCCAGCGGGTGCTGCTCGCGCGGGCGCTGGTGCAGGAGGCCGACCTCCTGCTCCTGGACGAGCCGCTGTCGGGCGCCGACGCGCCGACCGAAGCGGCCTTCTCCGACATCCTCGGCCGCCTGCGCGCCGAGGGCCGCACCGTCGTCGTCTCGAGCCACGACCTGGCGTGGGCCAGCGCCCGCTGCGACCTCGTCTGTCTGCTGGCCGGCCGCGTGGTGGCGTTCGGCCCTCCTGCCGAGGCGCTCGACGCGGCCCGGCTCGCCGAGGCCTACGGCGGCCAGGTCGTCGACGTTGGCGGCGTGCTCGTACTCGCTCCCGAGGGCCACCACGCGCACTGATGCTCCACTACCTCACCGACCCACTCCAGTTCACGTTCATGCAGCGGGCCCTCGTGGCGGTCGTCTTCACGGGAATGGCGTGCGGCGTGCTGGGAAGCTACGTCGTCCTCCGCGGCCTGGCCTTCATCGGCGACGCGCTGACCCACGCCGTCTTCCCCGGCGTCGTGATCGCCTTCGCCGCCGGCCAGAGCGTCCTCCTCGGCGCGCTCGCGGTTGGAGTCGTCACGGCCGCCGGGATCGCGGTCCTGAGCCGCGGGCGACGGGTGTCGGAGGACACGGCCATCGGCATCCTCTTCGCGGCGATGTTCGCGCTCGGCGTGGTGCTGGTCTCGAGCCTGGCCGCCTATCAGAAGGACGTCGCCGAGCTCCTCTTCGGGAACATCCTCGGCGTCTCGCGCACCGACCTGGCGCTCGCGGCGGTCGCCACCGCGGTCGCGGTCGGCGCGATCGCGCTCCTCAACAAGGAGCTGGCCCTGGTCGCCTTCGACCGCGAGATGGCCGAGGCGATGCGCTACCCGGTGTTCGTCCTCGACCTCGTCCTGCTCGGCCTGATCACGCTCGCCATCGTCGTCTCGCTGCGCGCGATCGGCAACATCCTCGTGCTCGCGATGCTCGTCACGCCGGCCGCGACGGCGCGGCTTCTGACCGACCGGCTGGTGACGATGCAGGTCGCGGCGGCGGGCATCGGCGCGGCCAGCGGGATCATCGGTCTCTACATCAGCTTCTGGTGGAACGTGGCCTCGGGCGGGGCGGTCGTCCTCACAGCGACCGCCGTCTTCTTCGCCGTCTTCCTGACGCAGTCGGCGGTGGGAGGCATGCGCACGACCGGCGGCTAGCCTCTGGGAGTGCCCGACCGCGACGCGCTCCCCACAGTGGCCGCGTTCGCCGCGATCTACCTCATCTGGGGCTCGACCTTCCTCGCGATCCGCTACGCGGTCGAGACGATCCCGCCGTACATGATGATGAGCGGGCGCAGCCTCGGGGGCGGGCTGATCCTGCTCGGCCTCTGGCGCCTTCGAGAGCCCGGGGCTCCGTGGCCCAGCCGGCGCGAGTGGGCCGGGGCGGCGATCCTCGGCTGGCTCTTCTTCGTGACCGGCCACGGCCTCCTCGCGCGCGAGGAGCAGTACGTCCCGTCCGGCTCGGCCGCGCTGTGCGCAGCGACGATCCCGCTCTTCGTCCCGCTTCTCACCTGGATCGTCCCCGGCGGTACACGGCCGAGCGCGCGGACGAGCGCGGCGCTCGCCGCCGGGTTCCTCGGCGTGGCGATGCTCGTCGCGGCGCAGGGGAGCGGCGGCGGGCTCACGGCGGTCGACGCCTCCATCCTGCTCCTCATGGCGCTCTCGTGGGCGTCCGGGACGGTGGCCACGCGGCACGTGCGCGTGCCCTCCTCGCCGCTTGCGGCCTCCGCGATGCCGCTCCTGGCCGGAGCGGCCATGCTCGCGGTCGTCTCACTCGTGTCGGGCGAGGCTGGGGGCTTCGAGGCCGGCGCGGTCAGCGGCAAGTCGCTCGCCGGCCTCGCCTATCTCATCGTGATGGGCACGGCCGTGACGTTCTCGGCGTACATGTGGCTGCTCCGCCACGTCGCCGCCACGCGCGTGGCGACGTACGCGTTCGTGAACCCGGCCGTCGCCGTCGTGCTCGGATGGGCGGTCGCGGGCGAGAGCCTGAGCCCAGGCACCCTGCTCGCGACCGCCGTCATCATCGGGGCGGTTGCCGTGGCGGTCTCGGACCGGCCACGGCCTCAGCTCGAGCCGTCGGGGGCGTCGGCCTCGCCGTCGCCGTCCTCGGCCAGCAGCTGATACATGCCCTTCCGGGCGTTCCGGAGGATCGCCTGGGCGGCCTCGATCTGCTTGGCCGTGCCGGTGAGGGCCACCTGGCGCGTTGCGCCGAGAAGCCCAAACGCGAGGTCGCGCAGCGCTGCGAGATCGTCATCGCCCTCGCCCGCGGCCTCCCACGGCTTCGCGCTCGGAAGCGCAGCCGCCCGCTCCCGACCGGAGTCGGTGAGCTCGAAGACCCGCCGGCCGTTGCTGTGCACCGTCCGCACCAGCTCCTCGTCCTCGAGCTGCTGGAGCGTCGGGTAGACCGATCCCGGGCTGGGGCGCCATGCCCCGCCGGTGCGCTCGGACAGCTCCTGGATGATCTGGTAGCCGTGCATCGGCTCCTCGGCCAGGAGGGCGAGGATGGCCGCGCGGATGTCCCCGCGGCCGGCCTTTCGGCCTCCACCGAAGAACTGGCGCTCGAAGCCGGGAGGCCCGAACCCGCGGTGTCCGCGGCGGCGCCGGCCGTGCATCTTCAGGAACTCGTAGCGGGCGCGCCTGCGCCCACCGGGGTGGTCGATCGCGTATCCGGTCATCGGATACCACTCTCCTTTCGACTGTTCAACATACCATCACGATATATCGTGACTATTCATTTGTCAAGCAGGTATGCTCGCGCCGATGCGGGCCCGGCGCACGATCACCGTGGTGGGATGCCACGCCGGCGGCGAGGTGGGGAACGTCGTCACCGGCGGCGTCCTCCCGCCTGCGGGAACGACGGTCTTCGAGCAGATGCAGACGCTCGCGCGCGAGGGCGACGGCCTGCGGCGCCTGCTCCTGCGCGAGCCGCGCGGCAGCGTCGCGTGTCACGCCAACCTGATCGTGCCGCCCACCCGGCCCGACTGCGACGCCGGCTTCATCATCATGGAGCCGACCGAGTACCCGCCGATGTCGGGCTCGAACGCGATCTGCGCGGCGACCGTGCTCCTCGAGACGGGCATGGTCGAGATGCAGGAGCCGGAGACGACGCTGCGGCTCGAGGCGCCGGGCGGCGTCGTCGAGGCCCGGGCCGCGTGCCGCGACGGCCGCTGCGAGAGCGTCGAGATCACGAACGTCGCCTCGTTCGCCGACCGGCTGGGCGCGCCGCTCGAGGTGGAGGGCCTCGGCTCGCTCACGGTCGACGTCGCCTACGGCGGCATGTGGTACGCCATCGCCGACGCGGCCGCGCTGGGCTTTGCGATCGAGCCGGGCGAGGCGCGCGACCTCTCGCTGGCCGGCGAGCGGATCCGGGCCGCGGCGCGCGAGCAGCTCCCCTGCGCCCACCCCGAGAACCCCGACATCGCCGGCGTCAGCATCGTCCAGATCGCCCAGCCGTGGCAGGGCGTCGGCGCGGTCAGCCGGAACGCGGTCGTCGTGGCGCCGGGCCGGCTCGACCGCTCGGCGACCGGCACGGGGCTCTCGGCCCGGATGGCCGTGCTGCACGCCCGCGGCCTGATGGCGGTCGGCGACGCAATGACGCACGCATCGGCGATCGGCTCGACGTTCGACGGCCGCATCGTGAGCGAGACGCAGGTCGGCGGCCGGCCGGCGATCGTCCCCGCGATCCGCGGGAGCGCCTGGATCACCGGCATCTCGCAGCTCGTGGTCGACCCGACGGACCCGTTTCCGGAGGGCTACCTGCTCTCCGACACGTGGGGTGTGAGCGGACTCGACGAGCAGGCGTGACCCCGTGGGGCCAGGCCCCGGTGGTTCATCCCTCCCCAAGCCCCCGAAGCGCGACCGTCCCCGCCAGCGCCGCGGCGGCCGCCACCCCGAACCCGACGCTCCACGACGTCGCGGCCACGATCGCGGCGAAGCCGACCGGCGTGATGACTGACGAGAGCGAGAGCGACGCCTGCTGGAGGCCGAGCGCGGCGCCCGAGCGGGCGTAGCCGGCCAGCTCCGCGGCGGCGGTGAACGAGAGGCCGTTCCAGCTCTGCGAAAGGCTGCCGGCGACGACGATCGCGGGCACGAGCACGACCAGCGGCGCCGAAACCAGCACGGCGACGATCGCCGACGCGACCGCCAGCGCGATCCCGAGCCGGCGAAGCGGGCCGAGGCGGGTGCCGACGCGGTCCGACCATCGCCCCGCCACGAGCCTGAGCACGGCGCCGATCACCTGGACGAGCGCGAGCATGGCCGCGGCGACCTGTGTCGAGACCCCGCGGTCGGAGTGCAGGAAGAGCACCGCGAACCCGATGAGGCTGCCAAGCGCGACGTAGAGCAGCCCGCTCGCCCAGCAGAGGCGCCAGATGCGCGGGTCGGCGAGCGGCGGGCGTTCCGCGTGGCCGGGGGCGGGAGGACGCTCGGGATCGCGGAGCCACACCGCACCGGCCGCCGCCGCGGCGAGGAGCGCGCCCGCCAGCACCGCGAGCGCCGCGCGCAGGCCGCTCAGGCCGAGGCAGACCGGCAGGACGAGCGCGGCGATCGCCCCGCCGAGCGGCACCCCGGTCTGGCGGATGCCCAGCGCGAGCCCGCGCTGCGACGGCGGGAACCAGCCCATGACGGCCCGCCCGCTCGCGGCCTGCACGCACGCGCCGAGCGCGCCCGCCGCGAAGAGCGCGACCGAGAGCGCGACGACACCGTTCGCGAGCGCAGCCGCGACGACGGCCATCGAGGCCGAACCGAGCCCGACCGCGATCACCGCCCGCTCGCCGACCCGGTCGGCCAGGATCCCCCACGGCAGCACCGTCGCCAGCACCCCGAGGTTGACGCTCGCCAGGACGACGCCGACGCCCTCCAGGCTCAGGTGGAAGTGCGACTGGAGCTCCGGCGCCAGCACCGGCAGCCCCAGGAAGAGCGCGGCGAAGCTCGTCTGGACGCCGACGCCGGTCGCCAGGATCGTCCACCGGTACGGGTCGCTGGAGCCCGCCCAGTCCGCGGCGCTACTCCGGCAGGTAGCGAGGCTCGGCGAACACGCGCCTCACCATCGGCTCGAAGAACTCGACCGGCAGCGACTCGTACGCCGGGTCGAAGCAGTTCTGGTCGTAGCGCTCGCAGAACTCGGCGCACGCGTCGAAGTACGGGCTCGAGCGGAACTGCTCGCGCGCGTTCGGGTCGGCGTCGTAGTGCTCGGCGTAGTAGTAGGACTGGAAGACGCCGTGGTGGGCGACGATCCAGCAGATCTCCTCGGACACGTACGGCCGCAGGATCGCCCCGACCATCTCGCTGTGCGTATGCGGCGCGAGCTCGTCGCCGATGTCGTGCAGGAGCGCCGCGACGACGTACTCCTCGCTCTTGCCCTCGCGGTGCGCGCGGCTCGCCGATTGGAGCGAGTGCTCGTACCGCGTCACCTGGTAGCCGACCAGCGACTGCTTGAGCGCGTCGAGCGCGGCCAGGAGCCGGTCGGGCAGCTTGGCCGAGTACTCGGCCTCGTAGCGCGACAGGAGCTCGTAGTCCTCGCGTGTTCCGTCGGCCATCCGGGTGAACGAGACAGTCTCCACGGACAACAGACTACCCGGCCCGCCCTGTACAGTCTGCCAGGGGATGAGGGGGACTCGCATCGTTCTGTCTTGCGGCGTCGTGGTCGGCGTCGCGCTGCTCGCCGCGAGCTCCGTGCCCGCGGCCACCAACCTGATCTCGAACGGCGGCTTCGAGGGCTCGGGGAGCGGGTCGCTCTCAGGATGGGCTGCGAGCGGCGGGTCGCTCTCCCTGGTCGCCGGGTCGGGCGGCGGGCACGCGGGCCGGGTGACGCCGGCGAGCGGGGCGTCGCAGTCGTACGCCTACACCTCGTCGAAGCCCGCGAAGTCGATCGTTTCAGGCACCGCCTACACCCTGGCGGGATCGGTGCGAAGCGACCGGGCCGGGACGTCCGTGTGCCTGAAGATCAAGGAGGTGCCGAGCGGCGGCTCGTCGACGGTCGGGTCCGCCCAGCAGTGCGTGACCGCGACATCCTCCTGGCAGCAGTTCCCCGCCGTCGCCTACACGGCGAAGACGAGCGGCGACTCGCTGACCGTGAACGTCGTCGAGTCGTCCCCGCCGGCCGGCGCGACCTTCGACATCGACGATCTCAGCCTCACGACGGGGCCGGCCGACTCGAGCGCTCCGAGCGTGCCGCAGAACGTGGCCGCATCGGCGACGGGCGCGAGCTCGGCGCACGTGTCGTGGGACGCCGCGCATGACGACGTCGGCGTCGCGGGCTACGACGTCTTCCGCGACGGCGCCAGGGTCAAGACCGTGAACGGCACGACGACCTCGTTCGACGACACGGCGCTCGCGCCTCAGACCTCCTACTCGTACACGGTCGACGCCTTCGACGGAGCCGGAAACACCTCGGGCCTGTCGACCGCAGCCGACGTCACGACGTCGCCCGGCTCGGGCGGTGGCGGCGGAGGATCGGGTCCCTGCGGCCTCGTCGCGCCGAGCACGCGGCCGTACTCGCACGTCGTCGTCATCATGGAGGAGAACCTGACCGTGCAGGCATGGCAGGCGGCGTCCGAGGCGACCTACACGCATCACCTCGCCGACGACTGCCGGTTCGAGTCGAACGCCGCCGGCGAGACGCATCCCAGCTTCCCGAACTACCTGGCCGTCGCGAGCGGCACGTTCGAGGTGTGCCTGGCGTGCTCGTCGGCAGCCGACAACATCTTCCACCAGGCCGGCGCGGCCGGCCTCACGTGGAAGGGCTACAACCAGTCGATGCCCAAGAACTGCTCGGCGAACACGAGCTCCGTCCCCTACTACCGAAGCGGCCACAACCCGGCGTTCTGGTTCACGAACCTCGGCCCGGGCTCGAAGGGCGGCGACGGCTCGTGCGCCACCAACGACGTCCCGCTCGACCCGGCGCTCTGGAACGACATCGCCGCCGACCGCCTGCCGAGCTTCTCGTGGGTGACGCCCGACGACTGCCGCGACATGCACTGGATGAACGGTCCGTGCGAGACGGTGACGGGGAAGACGAAGGCCGACCGGATCCGCGTCGGCGACCAGTACGTCCAGTCGGTGGTCTCGGCGATCGAGGCCACGCCCAGCTACCAGGCCGGAGACACGCTCATCGTCGTGACGTGGGACGAGTCGAACGAGCTCTCGGTCAAGAACAAGGGCAACTGGGGGATCGACTGCTCGAACCCGACCGTCTACGCCGCCAACAAGGCGACCTGCCAGGTGATCACGATCCTCGTCTCGGCCCGCCTGCCGGCCGGCCCGTACACGGCGTTCACGAGCCACTACGCCCTCACCGCGGCGATCGAGCAGACGCTCGGGCTCCCGCTCCTCGGCGGCGCCAGGTCGGCGACACCGGCACCGATCTACTAGACTCGTTCGCCCCGACCCGGAGGCCCGCCGTGTCCGCCCGACTCCCCGTCGCGAAGATGTTCCCCGAGAATTCGCCGTCCGACGGCGGCCGCATGAGCCGCGCGTGGCTGGACGTGCTCGTGGACGTGCCGCTCCTGGCCGGGCTCTCGCGGCGAAACCTCGGCAAGGTCGCCGCCCTCGGGCGCACGAAGCGATTCCCCGCGCGGACCTCGATCGTCACCGCGGGGACGAACGCCGACGCCTTCTACGTCATCCTCGACGGGCGCGCGACCGTCCGCGCCGGGCAGCGCCGCATCCCGCTCGTCACCGGCGACTACTTCGGTGAGATGGCGCTCCTCGACGGCGGCGTCCGGTCGGCGTCGGTGGTCGCCGACACCGAAATGCTGGTGATGGCGATCCCGCGGAAGGGGTTCCTGAAGCTGCTCGAGTCCGAGCCCAAGATCGCGATCTCGATTATGGGCACACTCGCCAATCGGGTGCGCTCGATGCAGGCGACCTCCTCCAGCGTCTGAGCGGCGTGCCGGGCGATCTGGCATCGCGCCTCGACGCCGGCGTGACGCTGCCGTTCTCGTGGTTCGCCGACCCCGAGATCTTCCGCGCCGAGCAGGAGCGCGTCTTCGCCCGCTCGTGGCAGTACGCCGTGCCGACGGCGTGGGTGTCGCAGCCCGGCGAGTACGCGACCTGTCACGCCGGGCTCGTGCCCATCGTCGTCGTGCGAGACCACGACGGACGCCTGAACGGCTTCGTGAACATCTGCCGCCATCGCGCGACCGAGGTCGCTCAGGGACGCGGCAAGCGCGAGACGCTCCAGTGCCCGTACCACGCGTGGACGTACGGGCTCGACGGCGGCCTGCGCGCCGCGCCGCGCTCGGACCGCGAGGCCGGGTTCGATCCCGCCGAGCTCTGCCTCGTGCGGGTCGCGGTCGACACCTGGGGCCCGTTCGTCTTCGTGAACCGCGACCTCGAGGCGGCGCCGCTCGCCGAGGTGCTCGGCGAGCTGCCTGCGCGCCTGGGGGCGGCGGGGATCGACCTCGGCGCCCTCCACTTCCACGAACGTAGCGAGTGGGAGCTCGCGGCCAACTGGAAGGCGGTGGTCGAGAACTACCTCGAGTGCTACCACTGCCCGACCGCCCACCCCGGGTTCTCGAAGCTGATCGACGTCGACCCCGACGCGTACATGCTCGAGTCCGGCGAGTGGTTCTCGAGCCAGGTCGGCCGCGTCCGCGCATCGGTCGCAGACGGCAACGGCTCGGCGCCGTACCGGCTCGACGGCCGGAGCCACGAGGCCCACTTCCACTACGTGTGGCCGACATTCACGATCAACGTCCTGCCCGGGCCCGCGAACCTGACGGCCTTCTTCTTCGTCCCGCTCGACGCGGGCCGCACGATGACGATCGCCGACGCCTTCTACGGGGACGACGCCACCGAGGACGACATCCGCGCGATGGAGGAGTTCGGCACCCAGGTCGGCCTCGAGGACCAGGCCCTGGTGGAGTCGATACAGCGCGCGGCCCGCTCGGGCGGCCTCACGGAAGGGCGGCTGCTGCTCGAGAGCGAGCACCTGATCCAGCACTTCCAGCGGCTCGTCGAGCGGGCCTTGCGCTGAGTCCCTAGACGGGTGTGACCTCGGCGGCTTCGGGGCCCTTCTGGCCCTGGCGCGCCTCATACGAGACCTTCGCGCCCTCGGCGAGCGTCTTGAAGCCCGTACCGACGATCGCGCTGTGATGCACGAAGAGGTCCTTGCCACCCTCGTCGGGTTGGATGAAGCCGTAGCCCTTGGCGTCGTTGAACCACTTGACGGTTCCGGTTGCCATGATCGACACCTCCTTCCTGAAATACGCGAGAACGGGTCAGGAAGGCAAGTGCGCGCAACCAAACGGACGTCCCTTGAACGGGCGGACGGTAGCAGGATGTGGCGAGGGACTCAAGCAGCGCGGCGCACCACCGGAACCGACATCCGGACGCGTGTCCCGCGCCCCGGTCCCGAGTCGATCACGAGATCGCCGCCGGCGAGGCGAAGCCGCTCCGCAAGCGCGTCCAGTCCGAAGTGCAGCCGCACCCGGTCGAGGGTGCGGACATGCTCGACGTCGAACCCGACACCGTCGTCGGCCACCTCGCATTCGATCACGCCCCGGCGCTCGACGACCGACACGTTGACACGCGAGGCCCCGGCGTGCTTGCGCGCATTCGTGAGCGCCTCCCGCACCGCCCGGTACACGAGCGTCTCGGTCGTCTCGTCGTACCGGCGCAGGCGCGTGTGCACCGTCACCTCGAAGCCCGCGCCGCCCCCGAGCTCGTCGGCCAGCACGCGGACCGCGCGGCCGACGCCGTGCATCTCGAGGGTCGGCGGGCGCAGCTCGAAGCTCAGCCTGCGCGTGCGCTCGGTCGCCTCGGCGAGCGTCGCCCGCGCCGCCCTGGCGGCGGCCGCCGCGCGTGTGACGTCGCCTGCGTCGGCGGCGCGGAGCATGCGATCGAGCGCAAACAGGGTGGCCGTCATCACCTGGATGGAGTCGTCGTGAAGCTCCCCGGCGATCCGGTGGCGCTCCTCCTCCTCGGCGGCGACCATCGCCGCGAGCACGCTCATGCGCTGGCGGTCGCGCTCGTGCAGAAGCCCCTCCGCGGTTCTGCGGTCGGTGACGTCGGCGACGATGCCCTGGACGATCGACGGCCCGCCGTCGCCCGGAACCGCGGCCGCGGTCTCCCGGAGCCATCGCGTCTCCCCGTCGGCCCGGATCATCCGGTACTCGTCGACGTAGTCGCCCCCGTCCTTCACGAACCGGTCGTGCCGGTCGACGGCCGCCTCACGGTCGTCCGGGTGGATGCGCTCCTGCCAGAAGCCCGGCTCGGCCGCCCATCGCTCCCGCGGGTATCCCAGGATGTGCTCGATCTGCGGCCCCAGGAAGTCGGTGCGGCCGTCCCCCTGCTGGACATACGCGGCCACCGGGAGCTGCTCGATCAGCGAGCGGTAGCGCCGCTCCGCCTCGGTCCGGGCCTGCTCCGCCTCCACCTGGGCCGTGACGTCGATGGCAACGCCCTCGCGGCGGACCACGTTCCCGGAGTCGTCACGAACGACCGCCTCGTACTCCGAGAGCCACACCTCCCGTCCGTCGGCCGCGATCATGCGGTAGTGGCCGTTGTGCGGCATCCCACCCCTCACTGCCGCCCGCCATTCCTCCAGGACCCCGTCGCGATCGTCGGGGTGCAGCGCACGCCGCCACATCCCGTCCGGGTCGGCCTCCCAGTCGGCCCTCGGGTAGCCGTAGAGGGCCCACTCCGGGCGGCTCGTGAACACGGTCCGACCCTCGGCGTCCGTCTCGTAGATGATCGCCGGCAGGTGCTCGATCAGGCGCTCGAAGCGCGCCTCGGACGCCGACAGCGCGGCCGGTGGCCGCCCCGCGTCGACCGCGAGCCGTGTGTCGCGCGCTGCCCCTGACACGTCACACGGAGTGTGTCACAGGGCTCGGCGCGCCGCACGGTGGCGCGCCGTCTCCAGCACTCCGAAGCTGCTCGCGATCTCCGCCAGGGCGGCGCGCCGCTGGCGGCGCATCGCCAGCACGGCCGCCGCCTCCCACGCGAGCGTGGCCGGCGTCGGCATCTGGCGCGTCCGCACATACGTGCACCGAATCCCGTGCCGCGGGTACACCCCGCCGAAGTGGTAGCGAACGCGTGCGAGGTGCAGCGTCCCGCAGACGACCGTGACCTCGCGCACGCCGCGCTCCAGGATGTGGGGAAGCGACCTCGACATGTTCTCGGCCGTGATCGTGGCGCTGGCCTCGACCACCAGGTCGACGTCGGGAGGCCCGTCCCAGGCCGCGCGCATCTGCTCGGCCTCGGTCGGGCCGCTCACCGGAGACCATCCACTGAACACGACCACCCGCGGCGTTCGGCGCTCGGCCAGGCGCGCCGCCGTCCGCACGCATTCGAGCGCTCTCGCACCGATGCGGTAGCTGCCGTCCGCCTCGAGCCGGCCGCTGCCGGGCACGACGATTCCCCATGCGCCTGCCGCGGGTGCCCGCTCCGTCACCCGCGCCGCCTCAGGAGCCGCCAGCCCACGAGCAGCGTGCCGGCGACGGTCAGGACGAGGCCCACGGCCTTGCGCCCCTGGAGCTTCGACTCGCCCTGAAGCCGCGGCCGCATCTGCACGGGCAGCTCCTCCAGCCGCAGGCCGGCGCCGGTGACCCGCACCAGCGCCTCCACCTCGGGCGCCCCGCTCGTGTACGGACGCGAGAGGAGCTCCGTCGCCACAGCGCCGACCGCCCACATGCCGCTCATCGGGTCGTGGAACGGCCGCCGCAGCACCGTCCCGACCGCGCGCCGCGCAACAGCCGTCCCGAACCGGCGCGCACCCTCCAGCCGGTAGCGGTGCGGCTCGTGGTCGGCACCCGTCAGATACCTCGATCCGACCGCAACGTCGCAGCGGCCGGCGCGCACCTCGTCGACCAGGCGCCGCAGCTCCGCCACGGGGTGCTGACCGTCGGCATCAACCCGGCCGCACACGGCATACCCGCGCTCATGGGCGTGGGTATACCCGGCGGCGATGGCTGCGGGCAGACCGAGGTTCTCGGCGAAGCTCTGCACCTCGGCGCCATGCTCGCGCCCCACGGCCGCGGTCGCATCGGCCGACCCGTCGTCGACGACGAAGACGTCGGCATCCGGCAGCTCGCGCGCCAGCTCGTCGAGAACGGCCGGCAGGCTCGACTCCTCGTTCCACGCCGGGATGAACACGACAAGGTCGGACACACCCGGAATCCTCGCACGTCACCGGCCGAGCCGGCTACACACGACGCACGGTGACAGCGGTTCCGTAGGCCGCCACCTCGCTCATGATGTCGGCGATCTCGTTGCAGTCGAAGCGCATCGCGAGCACGGCGTTGGCCCCCTTCTCGCGGGCCGCGTCCTTCAGCCGCTCGACCGCCTCGTTGCGGCTGTCGGCGAGGAGCGTGGTGTAGCCCTTCGCCTCGCCGCCGAACACCGTCCGGAACCCGGCGCCGATGTTCGAGAACACGTTCCGGGCGCGAACGATGAGGCCGAAGACCTCGCCGTAGACCTGCGTGACCTCGTAGCCGGGCAGGTCGTTCGTGGTGGTGATGATGACGTCGTCCATGCCGGCGAGCGTACCAGCACCGATACTGCGCCAAGCGATGGTCGATCCAACCGTCGAGCAGTTCGTGCGCGCGAGCCTGCCGCCCCCAAGGGCGCGGGTGCTCGAGGTCGGCGCGGGAAGCGGCGAGCTCGCCGCCCTCCTGGCCGGCCTGGGGTATGACGTGGTGGCGATCGACCCGGGCGGCGAGGGCGACGTCCTGCCGGTCGCGCTGCTCGACCTCGACGAGCCCGATGCTTCTTTCGACGCCGCGGTCGCCGTCGTCTCCCTCCACCACGTCGAGCCGTTCGAGCCGTCGTGCCGGAGGCTGGCGGCGGTCGTGCGCCCGGGCGGAACGCTCGTCGTCGACGAGTTCGACGTCGACCGCTTCGACGAGCCCTCGGCCGCGTGGCTCCTCGACCGCTGGCGCGAGACGGGGCAGGAGCGCGACAGGGACCCGGCCGACATGGTCGCCGAGCTCCGGGCTCACCTGCATCCGCTCGCCGGGATCCGCGCAGCCCTGGGCGAGTGGTTCGAGCTCGGCCCGGTGGCGCGCGCGAGCTACCTCTACCGCTGGTATCTCGGCGAGGAGCACCGGGCGCCCGAGGAGGAGCTGATCGCTGCCGGCGTGCTCCCCGAGCTCGGAGCGCGGTTCACGGGCGGCCGGCGAGACGCGTGATGCGCATCTTTCGGATCGCGATCCAGGCATGCCGGATCGACGCGGCCCGCGCGTTCTACGAGACCGTGCTCGGGATCCCCGCCGACGACACCGTCCCCAGCCGGATCTACTTCCACTGCGGGGACGTGATCCTCGCGGTGCTGGATCGCAGGCCGGAGCACGGCGTGCCCTTCCACCCGACTCCCGACAACCTGTACCTCGCGACCGGCGAGCTCGACGCCGTGCATGCCCGGGCGCTCGCCGCGGGTGCGCGCGACGTCTCGCCGGTGGAGGTGCAGCCCTGGGGGGAGAGGTCGTTCTACTGCCTCGATCTCGACGGCAACCGGCTCTGCTTCGTCGATGAGAAGACGCTGTTCCTGGGCCGCGGCGCGACCTGGTCATAGTTCGGCTCAGAGATTGCGAAGGGCCGGCCCGAGCGCCTGGCGATCCTCGAGGACAGGCTCGTACAGGTCACCGCGGTCTGCGACACGGCCCAGCACCTCGGCCATCGTGAAGTGCTCGGGCTCGAGATCCGGCGTCAGCTCGTCCCACTCCACCGGGGTCGACACGGGCGCCCCCGGCCGCGGGCGGACGGAGTAGACCGACGCGATCGTCCGGCCCGGCCCGTTCTGGTTGGCGTCGATCAGGACCCCGCGGCGGCGAGCCTTCGACCACTCGGTGGTGATCAGCTCCGGGTGCGACTCGGCCAGCGCGCGGGCCAGCGTCGCCGTGAGCTTGCGCGTGTCGGCGTAGGTGTAGCGGCGGACGAGCGGTACGAGGATGTGCACGCCGTCGGCCCCGCTCGTCTTCGGGTAGCCGCGCAGGCCGACCGCGTCGAGCGCCACCTTCACCAGCAGGGCCGCCTCGACCGCGCCCGCGAACCCGACCTCGGGCGTGGGGTCGAGGTCGAAGAGGGCGAAGTCCGGCCGCTCGGGCTTGTCGGCCCGCGAGTACCACGCGTTCATGTCGATGCAGCCCATGTTGGCCATCCAGACCAGCGCCGCCGGCTCGTTGACGAGCGGGTAGCGGATCATGCGCTTGCGGCCGTCGTCGCGCGACGTCGCCGGGAACGGGCGCGTGGGGATCCATTCCGGCATGTGCTTCGGCGCGTCCTTCTGGAAGAAGTGGCCGCCGGCGATCCCGTCGGGGTAGCGCTTCATCGTGAACGGCCGGTCGCGGAGGTGCGGGACGAGCACGTCGGCCACCTCGCGGTAGTACTCGATCAGGTCGCCCTTTGTAATGTCCTCGTCGGGCCAGAACACCTTGTCGAGATTCGAGACGCGGCGGCTCCGGGCGGCCCTTCCGCGCGGCCGCTCCCGCTGCACCGCGGCCGCCGGCTTGTCGTCGCGCAGGCCCATGTAGACCGGCGCGCGCAGCCGGTTGTCGGTCGTCCACTCGGCGAACTCCGCCTCGCAGACGAGCTTCGGCTCGACCCACACGACGTCGGTCGTGCGCACCCGCGGCATGCGCGGCACCTCGGCGAGCGGGCAGGTGTCGCGCCGGAGCGGATCGAGCAGGTCCTGCAGCCGGTCGAGCTCGCGGTCGTCGAACCCCGTCCCGCAGTTCCCGACGTAGACAAGCCCGTCATCGCGCTGCACGGCCAGAATGAGCGCGCCGATTCCCTTGGAACGGCGGCCCTTCCCGAGCGTGTACCCGGCGATGACGAACTCCTGGCGCTCGCGCGACTTCACCTTGAGCCACGCGCCGCCGCGCTTCCCCGGTTGATAGGTGCTCCCGGCACGTTTGGACACGATTCCCTCCATGCCCAGGGCGCGAACCTGCTCGAGCAGGCTCTCCCCGTCCTCGAAGGCGACCGACAGGCGCACGACCGGGTTGCCGGGGATCAGCGTCTGCTCGAGGAGGGCGCGCCGCTCGACCAGCGGACGGCCGGTCACGTCCTCGCCGTCCAGCTCGAGGAGGTCGAAGAGGTAGACGACGAGCGAGCCCTCGCCGCGCTGGAGCAGCCCGAACTTGGCGTGGCCGTCGGCGTCGAGAGCGCACACCTCGCCGTCGAGGACGCAGTCGGCGCTCCGCAGCGCGTTCGGGAGGGCGCGGGCGACCTCGGCGAAGCGCTCGGTCAGATCGTTGCCGTTGCGGCTGCACAGGGTCGCCTCGCCGGCGTGCACGGTCGCAATGGCCCGAAAGCCGTCGAGCTTCACCTCGTGCAACCAGCCCTCGCCATCGGGCGGCTTCTCGGCGAGCTGCGCCAGCATCGGCCTCGGGACGCGCCCGTTTCCGGTCTCGCTTCCGTCCTTGCGCACCAGGAGCCAGTTCTTCGGGTCGCCGTCCATCTTGGCCGGGATGAGCGTCCAGAGCCCGTTCAGGCGCGAGCCGTGGAGCTCGACGGTGAGGCCGCCGTCGCGCTTTCGCTCGACGACGTCGTAGGTGCCGGTGTCCCAGATCTCCACGGAGCCGGCCCCGTACTCGCCGGACGGGATCTCCCCCTCGAATGTGGCGTACTCGAGCGGGTGGTCCTCGACGTGCACCGCGAGCCGACGGTCGCCGCGCCGCATCGGCACGCCCTTCGGCACCGCCCAGCTGAGCAGCACGCCCTTCTCCTCGAGGCGCAGGTCGTAGTGCAGGCGGCGCGCGTCGTGGCGTTGGACGACGAAGATCGGCTTGCCCTTCCCCTTGCCGCGCTTGCCGCCGAACGGCTCGGGCGTCTTCTTCGGATCGCGCTTCTTCCGGTACGGCTCGAGCGGGGGCACGCTCAGCCGCGAGCGAGGGCGCGGGGCGTCTCGGTCGCGATCATGTCGGCGCCCCCGTCGACGGCCCGCGAGAGCCGTTCGCGCCAGCGCGCCGTGGTCGTGTCGAGAGCTCCCACGCTCAGTCTCATCCCCAGGCGGTGGATCAGGGCGGCATCGATGACGCCCTCGTCGAGCATCGCCTCGAACGTCTCCAGCCGCAGGTGCACCTCGCGCGCGCCTGGCACGAGCCGGATGGCGTCGACGAGGCGGGGCGCGAGGCGGTCGGGATCGCGGCCCAGGTAGAGGCCCGGCTCGAACCCGACCCGCAGGTCGGGCGCAACGGCGCGCAGCCGGCGCAGGTTCCAGTCCGCCGACCCCGTGACCACGATCCGCCTGGCCGCCGGCGAGACCAGGCGGGCGAGCTCCTCGGTCCGCGCCCACGTGAGCGGAGCCGTGCCGACCAGCCGCAGCTCGACGGTCGTCGGGCCCGGCACCGCGACGACGAGCGCGACGATGTCACGCAGCCGCGGCGGGCGATCGTGGACGGTGGGCGGCAGGAGGCCGCGACCGGCGACGAAGCCCAGGCTCTTCACGACGTGCAGATCGATCGCCACCCGCGCGACCGGGGCGCGCAGGCACGACTCGAGGGCGGCCAGCGAGTTCGGCGGATCCTCGCCCCAGCTCGCCCGGCGGGCGGTCAGCGGCACCTCGCGCTCCGCGCCTGCGAGCACGGAGTCGGGGTGCGGGGCGACGTTCGGCACACGCGTACCGTACGCCAGGAAGGTCGGGCCGTCCAGACTACGCCGACGGAGAAGGCGGAACGACGTCGCGGAAGTCCAGGACGTCGCCCGCCGGCGGCGCCTTCACATGCACCGGCGCGCCGAAGTCGAAGAGATCGATGGTCATCGCCATCGAGACACCGGCTGGGACCGACGGAGCCTTGAGCGGGATGTTCACGTGCTCGCGGCGGACGAGTCCGGAGGCGTCGATCCAGACGTCGATCGGCATCGTGTGCGCGCCGAGCAGCTGAGCTTCCCGGGCGAACGTGCGCCGGACGGCCGCCCGCTTGTCGGCCGGAGCGGCGGCCGCGACCTTGAACAGGTCGAGGACCACGTGGTAGCGGGTCGTGGCGACGCCGCGGACATTCTGCGTGCCGACACGCTCGATCGAGTCCGACGCGGCGTTGAGGTAGGTCAGCATCTGCGCGGGGTCGCCGCTGCTCGCGCTCATGGCGGCGTTCAGGTCGAGCCCCTGGGACTTCCCGAACTCCTGGAGGTCGAGCTTGATCCACGGCTTCCCGGCGCCCGCGAGGAGCGGCGAGTGCATGTAGAGCACCGTGCCGATCATGCGCTCGGAGATGTCCATCGTCATCCCTGCCTGCGGGTAGGACATGTGGAACGCGAGCTGCGAGCTGCGGTTTCGGAAGTCGACGAGCCCGTGGCCGGTGGCGTTCAGCGCGCCGACCTGCGGAAGGCCCGACATCGTCATCGTGAACGCGGCCCGGGCGGTGCCGGCGTGCTCGGTCGCGGCGGCCGACTCGGCGATAAGCGCGCTGTTCGGCCTGGGTGCCGGGCCGGTCGGCGACTTCGTGGACGCCTGCCCGCATCCGGCGGCCAGCGCGCCGCCCACCATCAACGTGACGAGCAGGCGCGGGGACATGCACCCACCGTACATGCCCCCTCGCACCCCCGCCATACCCCCTTTCGGGGGCGGCGCCCTACCCGACCAGGCGGCCGAGCAGCCCGCGGCTCTTGGTCGGCTCGGCGGCCGGCTCGACCGGGGCTGGCGCGGTGATCTTGCAGACCGCGCGGCCGTTCTTCTCGACGTAGCGCTGGTGGTAGTCCTCCGCCGGCCAGAACGTCGCCGCGGGGACGATCTCGGTCACGATCGGCTTGCCGAGATGGGTCTGGGCCGCGTCGCGCGAGGCCTCGGCGGCCTGGCGCTGCTCATCGGAGTGGAAGAAGATCGCGGAGCGGTACTGCGAGCCGATGTCCCACCCCTGCCGGTCGCGCGTCGTCGGGTTGTGGATGCTCCAGAACAGCGCGAGCAGCTGCTCGTAGGACACGACGTCGGGATCGAAGGTGACCTCGACCGCCTCGGCGTGGCCGGTCTTGCCCGTGCAGACCTGCTTGTAGGTCGGGTTCTCGGCCGTGCCGCCGGTGTAGCCGGACACGGCGTCGCTCACGCCCTCGACCTCGCGGAACGAGTGCTCGACACCCCAGAAGCAGCCTGCGGCGAACGTCGCCTTCTGCATGAGTCTCATCATCTCCTCGGAAGGGTTTCTCGAATGGTAGGCACTCATTCAGTCTCGCGAGCGGGCACGGCGTTACACCAACAACCGTGGCCAGGCCCCAGTACGGGGCCTGGCCCCACGGGGTTCAGGCCGAGACGAGCGTCGGGACGGGCGCTCGCGAAGGTGCGGCAGCGGCATCGCCGGGTCGGGCGAGTCGATCTCGCGGGCCAGGCGGTGGCCGTCCCAGATCGCGTCGGCCAGGAGCCGCGGCGCGACGCAGTCGCCGACCCGGTAGAGCGCGCCGACGCCCGCGGCGCGCAGCTCGAGGAAGAGCCGCTCGTCCGACACCCGCTGGGTGACGAGGACGACGGCGTCGCACTCGATCTCGAACGGGTCGCCGAGCGTCGTCTCGCCGCGGACACCGCCCGCCTCGACGGCCGACACGCTGCACTCCGCGCGCAGGCCGACGCCGAGGTCGTGCAGGTGCTGACGAAGGAGCGGGCCCTCGAGCGTCTCGTCGCAGAACGGCGCGACCTTCTCGCACGACGTCACGAGCTTGACGGTATGGCCCTCCCCGGCCAGAAGCTCGGCCATCCCCGCGCCCATGAAGTAGCCCTCGCAGTCGTAGACGACCACGCGCGACCCGGGCGGCGGGCGCTTGCCGGCGAGCATGACCTGCTCGGGCGTGAGGACGTGTGCGAGTGACGCGTCGGCGCCCGGGATCGGGCCGCGGGTGACGCCGTTCAGCCCGTCGGCCGCCCAGGGCGCCCCGGTCGCGACCACCACGATGTCGGCGCCGGCCGCCCGCACCGCCTCCGTCATCCATCCGCGCCCCCGTCTCGATCTCGACGTTCGGGAGCTGGGCGAGCTGGCCCAGCCGCCACTCCCGCAGCCTCCCCCACTCCGAGAGGCCCGGCAGGCGCGGGATCCAGCGCGTGATGCCGCCCACCTCCTCGGCGGCGTCCACCAGCCGCACCCGGCGCATCCCGCGCCGGCCGAGCACCATGCGCGCACTCCATCCCGGCCGGGCCCGCGCCGACGACGAGCACCTCGGAGTCGGCGTTCGCGGCGCGCTCGAAGCGCTCCGGGTGCCAGCCGCGGCGGTGCTCCTCGCCCGCGGTCGCGTTCTGGGTGCAGCCGATGTGGCGGCGGTTGTCGCCCTTCGAGATGCACATGTTGCAGCCGATGCACGCGCGGATGTCGTCCAGCCGGCCCTCGTCGATCTTGCGCGGGATCCACGGGTCGGCGATGTTGGGCCGGGCCGCGCCGATCAGATCCCAGGCGCCGGACTCGACGATCTCGGCCATCCGGTCCGGGGTCGTCAGCCGGGCCACGCCCACGATCGGCTTGGCCGTCGCCTCGCGCACCTTGCCGGTCCACTCGAGCTGCCAGCCCTCGGCGAAGAAGCGCGACGCGCCCGAGTCCTTCGACCACTCCTCGATCGAGCCGACGTGGACGTCCCACAGGTCGACGAGGTGGTCGGCGAGACGCACGAACTCGAGCCCCTCGTCGAGCTCGATGCCGGCGCCGCCGACGGCCGAGATCGCCACCCGGCAGGCGATCGCGCAGTCCGACCCGACCGCCTCCCGCACGGCCGCGAGCGTCTCGATCCACATGCGCGCGCGGTTCTCGAGCGAGCCGCCGTACTCGTCGTCGCGCTGGTTGTAGAACGGCGAGAGCATCTGCCCGAGCAGGTAGGAGTGCCCGCCGTAGACGTAGACGATGTCGAACCCGGCGTCGCGCGAGCGGATCGCGGCCGTCACCCAGTCCGACACGATCCGGTCGATGTCCCACCGCTCCATCCGCTTCGGCGTGATGTTCGAGAAGTCGCTCGCGATCTGCGACGGCGCCGGCGGCGGGAGGCGGGTCTCGCAGTTCTCGCCGTGCGCGCCCGAGTGCGAGAGCTCGATCCCCGCCAGCGAGCCGTGCCTGTGGGCCTCCTCGCGGGACGAGCGCCATGTGGGCGCAGGTCGTGGTCGTCCCACATCCGCGCCGAGATGAACGGCGTCTCGTCGGCATCGGGCGAGACCGTGCAGTACTCGGTGCAGACCGCGGCCCAGCCGCCCTCGGCCTTGACCGCCCGGTGGGCGGCCTGCGACCACGGCTTCTCGACGCCGAAGCCCGTGCAGTGCGGCACCTGGTAGAAGCGGTTTCGCAGCGTCTTCGGCCCGATCTCGACCGGCTCGAAGAGGATGTCGTAGCGCGGGTCACGCGGCATGGGCCGCCGACTCTACCCCGGCCCCCGCCGCGGCCGCCGGTACCATCTTGCTGAGATGGCCGTCGCGCCCGACCTGATCGTCGACGTCTCCGGCTCGGGTCGCGAGCGCGGCCGGGCGCACGGCGAGCTGCTCCGCGACCGCATCGGCGAGAGCCTCGAGCTGTGGGACGCCGAGGTGGCCGAGCGCATGGGCATCCCGGCCGCCGATCACGTCGCCGGCCTCCTCGGCGCGACGCGGTTCCTGCCGGCAATCGAGGCCGCCACGCCAGACCTGCTCGAGGAGGTGCGCGGCATCGCCGAGGGCGCCGCGGTGTCGTTCGACCGGATCCTCGCCTTCAACCTGATGGACGAGGAGTGGTGGTACTCGCAGGCACGAGGGCACCGGCACGCGTGCAGCCTGGTGGCGATCGCGGCCGGCGAGGGCCGCGGGGCGCTCCTGGCTCAGAACATGGACCTCCCCGAGGTGATGGACGGCGGCCAGGCCGTCCTTCGCTCGACGACGCCGGACGGAGGCCGGACGGTCGTCCTCACAGCGGCCGGCATGATCGGCCTGACCGGCTGCAGCTCCGACGGCCTGGGCGTGTGCGTGAACACGCTCTCGATGCTCAACCACTCCCCCGAAGGGCTCCCGGTCGCGTTCGTGCTGCGAGGGTTGCTCGAGCGCCGCTCGCTAGCCGGGGCCGAGGCCTTCCTGCGGGCCGTCCCGCACGCCTCGGGTCAGCACTATGCGGTCGCGAGCGACGGCGACGTCGCCGGCTTCGAGTGCTCGGCGGGCGGTGTCGTCGCATCCGACGGTGGGCGGGGCCGGTTCTGGCACACGAACCACCCGCTCGCGAGCCGCGACCTCGACCCGGCCGACGACGATCCGGCGGGAACGGCCGACTCACGGCACCGGCTCGCCCGGCTCGCCGAGACGGGCCCCGACATCGAGTCGACCGACGACTGCGAGCGGCTCCTGGCCGACAAGCGCGCGCCGCTCTGCGTGGCCCCCGAGGCCGAGCACCACTGGCTCACGTTCGGGTCGATCGCGATGGAGCTCTCGTCGCCGCCCTCGGTGCGGATCGCGCCTGGCCCGCCCGACCGCACACCCTGGATCGACGCCTCGCCGACGGCCTAGCGAACCGCCGCCAAGCCGTCACGAACCCGCACAATCGCCCGACACAGGTATCACGGGGTCTGACCCCGGCGCGTGCCCGTGTGGGAATTGGCGCGGGTTTGCGCTAGTTCGCGGTGATTTGTTGCGAATCGGCGCGCGAGGCGCCGCGGCCGGCCTCGGCGTAGGCGCGGGCGGCGGCGACCAGATCCTCGAACGGCCGCAGGAAGCGCTCGTCGCCGCGCCACATGAGCTCGTTGTGCCACTGGGTGCCGGCGGCGAACCCCTTGCCGTCGGCGCGCTCGAGCGTCTCGATCACGCCGTCGGCGGCGTGCACCGTCGCGCGCAGGCGGGCGCCCGGGTCACTCACGCACTGGTGATGGAACGAGTTCACGCGCGCCGGGCCGCCGTCGAACCAGCGCTCGGCGCCCGAGCCGGCCGTGACCTCGACATCGTGCCAGTGCTCGCCCGGCGGCTCGAGCGCCAGGTCGACCCACGGCTGCCGGTGGCGCAGGGCGTTGGGATGGATCGTCTCGACATCCTGCACGAGCGCCCCGCCGTCCGCGACCGCCAGCACCTGGATGCCGCGGCAGATCCCGAGCACGGGCATCCCGCGGTCGAGTGCCCGCCGCACGAGCTCGATCTCGAACTCGTCCTGCTCGGGGCGGAACGTCTTCGTGAGCGGGTGGCGATCGTGCCCGTAGTGCGCCGGGTCGACGTCGGCGCCGCCGCACAGCTCGATGCCGTCGATGATGTCGAGCAGATGGTCGATGCGGTCGGGGGGCGTCGATCGGGGGAGCGCGAGGGTCGTCGCGCCGAACCGCTCGAGCGGCTCGCGCAGCCCCGGCTCGACGTCGCGCAGCATCGGATCCTCGATCTCGATCGTGTACCCGATGACGGGTGCGTTTCTCATAAGGTATTCATAGGGCATTCCCGACACCGGAGGCGAGGCCAAGTGGCGACAGCGGAACAGACGAAGTTCATCCGGCCGGACGGCAAGGACAAGGTCACGGGCCTCGGCCGCTACACCGCCGACCTGACGATGACCGGCATGCTGCACGCGTGCTTCCGCTACGCCGACCACGCCCATGCCCGGATCCGCTCGATCGACACGTCGCAGGCGCGCGCCCTGCCCGGCGTCTTCTGCGTCCTCACCCAGGACGACGTCCCCGACGTCCGCTACGGCGCCTTCGTCGAGGACCGAACGCTGTTCGCGCGCGACGTCGTGCGCTACGAGGGCGAGGTCGTCGCGGCGGTGGCGGCGACGACGCCCGAGATCGCCCGCGAGGCCGCCGACTTGATCGACGTCGACTACGAGCCGCTCCCGGTCGTGAGCGACGTCGAAGCCGCGCTCACCGACGGCGCCACGCTGGTCCACGAGGGCTGGTCGGGCTACTCGGCCTCCGAAGACGTCGTCCGGAGGGACAACGACGCCTCGCGCTCGACGATCGTGAAGGGCGACGTCGACGCGGCGCTGGCGTCGGCCGACGAGGTCGTGAAGGAGCGCTACGTCGCCGACATGTCCCACGCCGTGCCGATCGAGCCGCACGCGGCGATCGCACAGTGGCAGGGCGACAGGGTCACCGTCTGGTCGTCGACCCAGGTGCCCTACATCGCCCGCTCGGGCGTCGCGACGACCCTCGAGCTGCCCGAGAGCCACGTCCGCATCATCGTCCCGCACCTCGGCGGCGGCTTCGGCGGGAAGTGCGAGTTCCACTACGAGGCCCACGTCGCGGCCCTGGCCCGCGCCACCGACCGCCCGGTCAGGCTCGTCTTCTCGCGGAGCGAGGAGTTCATCGCCCCCGACCACCGCCGCGAGGGCCAGGTGATCGAGCTCGAGACGGGCGTCATGCGCGACGGGACGATCGTCGCCCGGCGCGGCCGGCTGATCCTCGACAACGGCGCCTACAGCGCCGACGCCCCGTTCTTCCCGCAGCTCGCGGCGATGCACGCCGTCGGGCCGTACCGCATCCCCAACGTGTCGATCGACGCCAGCCTGGCGTACACGAACACGACGCCGTCGGGGTCGGTGCGCGCGCCCACAGCCCCGCAGGCGTGCTGGGCCGTCGAGCAGCACATGGACTCCGTCGCGGCGGCGATCGGCATGGATCCCGTCGAGCTGCGCCGCAGGAACATCCTGAAGGAGGGCGACACCACCGCCACGAACCAGGTGCTCGAGCCGATCGGCGCCGCCGAGACGCTCGAGCGCGCGGTCGAGCTGATCGGCTACGGCAGGGACCTGCCCGACGACGAGGCGATCGGGGTCGGCTGCGGCTGGTGGCCCTCGTTCGGCGGCCCGTCCGGCGCCTATGTGAAGC
This sequence comes from uncultured Actinomycetes bacterium, assembly GCA_963809325.1. Lineage (GTDB taxonomy): Bacteria > Actinomycetota > Thermoleophilia > Gaiellales > JAICJC01 > JAICJC01. Next base: position 80,610 of record CAWEIZ010000008.1, on the reverse strand, counting down.
TGAACGGCGACGGCTCCGGCACGATCATCACCGGCGCCCAGGAGTGCGGCACGGGCGCGGTCATGGCGCTCCCGCTGCTCGTCGCCGAGGAGCTCGGGATGCGGCCCGACGACTTCTCGATCCTCTCCCAGGACACCGACGCAGGCCCGTGGGACGCCGGCGCGTCCGGCTCGCAGACGACGTTCAACAACGGTCGCGCCGTCATCGAGGCGGCCCGCGAGGTGCGCCAGCAGCTGCTCGAGCTGGCCGAGGAGGAGCTCGAGGCGAGCCGCGAGGACATCGAGCTCGTCGACGGAGTGGCCCGGGTGAAGGGGTCGCCGACGAAGTCCGTCCCGATCACCGCCCTGGCCGAGAAGGCCCAGGGCGACAGGCTGCTCCTCGGCAAGGGCTCCGGCTCGCCGCCGCCGTCACCGGACGTCGACGCGTCCGGCTGCACCGGCCGCCTCGGGCTCGAGACGTTCGCCGCGCCGACGTTCATCACGCACGCCGTCCGCGTGCGGGTCGATCGCGAGACCGGCGTCTGCCGCGTGCTCGAGGTGGCGGCGTCGCACGACTGCGGCGTCATCCTGAACCCGGTCGGAGCCGAGGGCCAGGTCGAGGGCGGCGTCGTCATGGGCATCGGGATGGCGACGCTGCGAGGGCTCGATCGTCGGCGAGGACGGCAGGCAGCAGAACCCGCACCTGCTCGACTACAAGCTCCAGACCGCGGCCGACGCGCCGCCGATCTCGATCGCGTTCGTCGACGCCCCGAGCCCCTACGGCGGCCCGAAGGGCTCCAAGGGAACCGGCGAGCCGCCGTGCGTGCCGACGCCGGGCGCGATCGGAAACGCGATCGCCCAGGTGACGGGCGCGCGCGTCCATCAGCTGCCCATGACGCCCGAGCGGGTGTGGGCGGCGGCGCACGGGGTGGACGCATGAGCACGGGGACGTACCTCCAGCCGGCAAGCCTCGACGAGGCCCTGACGCTGCTCGCCGAGCACGACGGGGCGGCGCTGGTGGCCGGCGGCACGGACCTCGTCGTCGGCACGCGGCAGGGGAAGCGGACGCTCCCCGAGACGCTGGTCGCGATCCATCTCCTCCCGAACCTCGACGGGATCGGCGAGGACCGCGGCGGCGGCCTGATGCTCGGCGCGCTCACCACCCACGATGCGATCGAGCGCTCGGCGCTCGTCCGGAGCAGGTGGACGGCGCTGGCCGATGCGTCGGCCATCGTCGGGTCGCCCGCCACCCGCCACGTCGGGACGCTGGGCGGGAACCTCGCCAACGCCTCGCCGGCGATGGAGACCGGGGCCCCGCTGGTGGTCTTCGCCGCCGAGGTGGAGCTGCGATCGTCCGGCGGCGCCCGCACCGTCCCGGTCGAGAGCCTGTGGGCGGGCCCGGGTCGCACGACCGCGACGCCCGGCGAGATGATCACCGGCGTCACCGTCCCCGCCCCCGCCGGCGGCTCCGGCAGCGCGTACGTGCGGCTCGAGTTCCGGCGGTCGATGGAGATCGCGGTGGTCGGAGCGGCGGCGCTCGTGACGCTCGCCGGCGACGGCACCGTCGCCGACGCGCGGGTCGCGCTGACGGCCGTGGCCCCGACGATCGTCCGCTCGCCGGCCGCCGAGGCCGCGCTGTGCGGAAACGCGCCGACAGCGGAGGCGATCGCGGCCGCCGCGGCGGCCGTCCACGACACCGCCGCGCCGATCTCCGACGTCCGCGGGTCGGACGGCTACCGCAAGGCGATGATCGAGGTGATCGCACGCCGCGCGATCGACGTCGCCGCCCGGCGCGCGGCCGGCGAGAACGTGCCGGTCCCGGCAACGATGACGGTGGGAGGCACCCGATGAGTCACGCCTGCACGCTCGAGGTGAACGGCATGTCCTACCCGCTCGAGCTCGATGCCGGACGGACGCTCCTCTCGGTGCTCCGCGGCGAGCTCGGACTGACCGGCGCCAAGGAGGGCTGCGACGACTCGGAGTGCGGGGCCTGCATGGTGCTGGTCGACGGCCGCCCGGTGAACTCGTGCTCCTACCTCGCGCTCCAGGCCGACGGCCGCGAGATCACCACCGTCGAGGGGCTGGCGAACGGCGGCGAGCTGCACCCGCTCCAGGCCGCGTTCCTCGACGAGGGCGGCGTCCAGTGCGGCTTCTGCACGCCCGGGATGCTGATCTCGGCCGAGGCCCTCCTGCGGCGAAACCCCGACCCGAGCGAGGAGGAGGTGCGCCTCGCGCTGGGCGGGAACCTGTGCCGCTGCACCGGCTACCAGAAGATCGCCAAGGCCGTGCTCGCCGCCGCGCCGGGGGCTACGAGCTAACCCACCGGTCGCGCGTGAGCCGGTAGAGCACGTGCCGGCGGAGGTGAGAGCCGGGCGGAAGCGCCGGGTGGTCGAAGTCGCCGGCCGGGTCGTGGGTCATCCCGATCCGGCGCATCACCGCGCGCGAGGGCTCGTTGGCCGGCACGGTGAACGAGACGATCTCGGCAAGGCCGGCCTCCGTGAAGCCGAAGCGCAGGGCCTCGCGCGCGGCCTCGGTCGCGTAGCCCCGCCCCCACCACTCCGCGGCCAGCCGCCAGCCCACCTCGACGGCCGGCGTGAAGTGCGCCTCGAACCGCGGCACGGCCAGGCCCACGAAGCCCGCGAACTCGACCTCGCCGGGAGCCTCGACCGCCCACAGGCCGAAGCCGTGCTGGGCGAAGTGCTCGTCGATCCGGTCGGCGAACGCGTCGCTCTCGGCGGGCGTCATCGTGCCGGGGAAGTGCTCCATCACGCGCGGGTCGGCGTTCATCGCGGCGAACGCCTCGCGGTCGGGCGTGTGCCAGCCGCGAAGCACAAGGCGCTCGGTGCGAAGCACGGGCGCGCCGCTCACGCCTCCGCCTCCTCGCCGTAGTGCCAGAACGCCGGGAACGCCGCCACGACCGGAAGGATGCCAAGCACGCACGCGACGCCGCCCGACACGATCGAGAAGCGCGTCCCGGCGAGGCCCGCCACCGTCCCGGACTCCACGTCTCCCAGCCGAGGCCCGCCCGCGACCACGAGCGTGAAGATCGCCGACATGCGCCCGCGCATCTCGTCGGGCGTCGCCGTCTGGAGGATCGTCGAGCGGCAGACCGCGCTCACGCTGTCGGCGGCCCCGGCGACGAGCAGGCACGCCGCGCCCACCCACAGGGTCGACGTGAGGCCGAGCAGCGCGATGCCGACGCCCCACACCGCGACGGCGAAGACGACGATCCGGCCCAGCCGGCGCGCGTAGATGATCCAGCCGGTCGAGAACGCCGCGACGACGGCGCCCGCCGACACCGCCGCGTAGAGCACGCCCACCCCGGCAGCGCCCGCGTGGTAGACCGTGAGCGCGAGCGCCGGGAAGAGCGCGCGCGGCATGCCGAATGTCATCGCGAGGATGTCAATTGCGAAGCTCCCCATGAGCTCGCCGCTTCGGGCCGCGAACCGCAGGCCGTCGCGGACCGCCGCGAGGAACGACGCGCCCGGCTCGACCGCGGGCGGCGGCGGCGAGGCGATGGCCCACACCGCGGCGATCATCGCCAGGAACGTCGCGGCGTCGACCGCGTACGCCCATTTGAGACCGGCGGCGGCGATGATGATCCCACCCGCCGCCGGGCCGACCACCATCGCCACCTGCACGAGGCCGTAGTTGAACGAGATGGCCGATCGGAGCCGCTCCGGCCCGACGAGCGCGGGCACCATGGCCGCCCGCGTCGGCCGGTCGACGGCCGAGGCGCCCGAGGCGACCGCGGCGATGAGATAGAGGACGGCCACGGGCGGCGATCCGGCGGCCGCGCCGATCGACCAGGCACAGCGAGGTCGCGGTTTGCACGAGCTGGGCGGCGAGCAGGAGCCGGCGGCGATCCGTGCGGTCGGCGAGCGTGCCGCCGAGCAGGGCGACGACGACGAGCGGCACGAGCTCGACGAGCCCGATCAGGCCGACGAGAAACGACGACCCCGTGAGCACGAACACCTGGTACGGGAGGGCGACCAGCGTGACCTGGGTGCCGATCCCCGAGATGAGGCCGCCGATCACGAGCAGGCGGTAGTCGCGGGAGTCGCGAAGCGCGCTCGTGTCCACGGCGACGCCGCGCAGGCGGCGTGCGGCCCTGCTCCGGAGGGGGGCTGCCGCCCGATCGTGGCACAGGCGCGGCGGCGGGCGTCGCACCTCGGCCCCGGAGGACATCCGCGTCCGGCCGGAGGCGGCCAACGACCTGGAGGGCGGCGAGGCGGGGACAGGCATCGACGCCGCACCCTGGTTCCGAGTGATGAGCCCGCTCGTGCAGCAGAAGCGGTTCGATCCCGACGGCGCCTATATCGCCCGCTGGGCGCCCGACCGGCCGGCGCCGATCGTCGACCATGCCGTCGAGCGCGTGCGGGCGCTCGACCGCTACCGGCGGCGCGGGCGGCCGCCGCTACGCCGCGCTGAGCCGCTCGAGCTCCTCCGGGGCGAGCTCGAGCTCGGCCATCGGCAGGAGCTCCGCGAGCTGCTCGGGCGAGCGGGCGCTCGCGATCGGGGCGGCCACCCCAGGCTGCGCGCGAAGCCACGCCAGCGCCACCGCCGCGATCGTCGTCGAGTGGGCGGCGGCGACCTCGTCGAGCGCGGCGAGGACGCGCGCACCGCTGTCGAGGTGGCGCACGGCCGAGTCCGCCCGCGGGCTGTCGACCTCGGGCCCTCCGGGGCGGTACTTGCCGGTCAGGAACCCCGAGGCGAGGGCGTAGTACGGCATGCAGGCGATCCTCTCGGCGACGCACAGCTCCTGGAGCTCGCCCTCGTACTCCGAGCGGCTCACGAGGTTGTACTCGGGCTGGAGCGCGACGTAACGGACGAAGCCCTCGCGGTCGCTCACCCGCAGCGCCTCGGCCAGGCGTGGAGCCGAGTAGTTCGACGCGGCGACGTGCAGCACCTTGCCCGCCCGGACCAGCTCGTCAAACGCCGCCATCGTCTCCTCAAGCGGCGTCTCGGGGTCGTCGGCGTGCGCGTAGTAGAGGTCGATGCGGTCGGTGCCGAGCCGCTCGAGCGACTGCTCGGCGCCGGTGCGGATCGTCTCAGCCGCGAGGCCGCGCATGCCCTGGGCGCGGCCGACCTTGGTCGCGATCACCAGTTCGTCGCGGTTGCCGCGCGCCGCCATCCAGCGGCCGATGATCCGCTCCGAGGCGCCGCGAGGGTTGCCCTCGACCCAGTCGCCGTACCCGTCGGCGGTGTCGACGAAGTTGCCGCCCGCCGCCACATAGGCGTCGAGCACCGCCGAACGACGCATCCTCGTCGGCGGTCCAGCCGAAGACGTTCCCGCCCAGGCAGAGGGGCGAGACGGCGATGCCGGTCGAGCCGAGCGGGACGGTGGGCAGCACGAGGGCCTCCTTCACAGGTCGTCGAACGCGGCGGTCGAGAGGTCGACGGCGCTCGATCCGCCGTCGACCGGGAGGACGGCGCCGGTGATGCCCGACGCGTCGGCCGACGCGAGGAAGACGCAGGCCGCCGCGACCTCCTCGGCGGTCACCGGCCGGCGGAGCGGGACGTGCGCCGACGAGAGGACGTAGGCGCCCTCGCGGTCGGTGCCGCGGCGGGCGCCGAGCCGGTCCATGCTCGCGTCGCCGATCGGCGTCCGCGTCCACGCCGGGCAGACGGCGTTCACACGGACGCCGCGCGGGCCGTAGTCGCGCGCCATGGACCGCGTGAGCCCGATCAGGGCGTGCTTCGCGGCGGTGTAGCCCGCGTCGTTGGGGATGGCGAAGAGGCCGGAGACCGACGACACCACGACGATCGCGCCCGAGCGCTCGACGATCGCCGGCAGCGCGGCCCGGGCCAGGACGAAGCAGCTCGTCAGATTCGACCGCATGACCGCGTCCCACATGCCGTCGTCGACGTCGAGCACGGCGGCCGAGCCGGCGCCGCCGGCATTGGCAACGAGCACGTCGAGGCCGCCGAAGGCCGCGGTGGCCTCCGCCACAGCCCGCTCGGCATCCTCGGCGAGCGACGAGTCGCCGATGCACGCCAGGCCGCCGATCTCGGCGGCCACCTGCTCGACCGGCTCACGCCGCCGGCCCATCACCGCGACCCGCGCACCCGCGGCGGCGAGCCTGCGGACCGTGGCCGCGCCGATCCCGCTTCCGCCGCCGCTCACAAGGGCCACCCTGCCGTGCACGCCCCGATTCTCGCCGCTCCGTGCCGACGGCCGCGCCGCTTCGTATCCTTCCCGGCAGTGTCAGGCCTCCCGCTCCCGGCGGTCGTCGCGGTCTTCGCACTGGCGGCGCTCGCGGTCTGGTACGCCGGGATCCAGCTCTCGGACACGACCGACGTGCTCGCCACCCGCCTCGGGCTCGGGGAGGCGCTCGGCGGCCTCGTCCTCCTCGCGATCGCCACCAATCTGCCCGAGATCGCCATCACGGTCAGCGCCGCCCTCGCCAACAACCTCGGCATCGCCATCGGCAACATCCTCGGAGGGATTGCGATCCAGACCGTCGTCCTGGCCGTGATGGACGCCATCGGCCTGGGCCGCGACGACGGCCTCACCTACCGTTCCGCATCGCTCTCGCTCGTCCTCGAGGCGATGGTCGTGATCGCCGTCCTCGTGATCGCGGTGATGGGGGCGCAGCTTCCGCTCGGGATCGCCAACGGGAGGCTCGAGCCGGCGGCGGTCTTCATCGTCGCCGCATGGACCGCCGGCCTGTGGCTGGTCGGCCGGGCGCGTCGCGGACTGCCGTGGCACGAGTTCGGCAACCCGCCGGACGGCCAGGAGAAGCGCCGCGGGCACGCGCGCGAGAAGCGGGCCGAGCGGACGCACCGGAGGCTGGGGACGCGGGCCGCGGTCGCCGTGTTTGCCGCCGGCGCGCTCGTCACGCTGCTCGCTGGTGTCGCCCTCGAGCAGAGCGGCGAGGTCATCGCAGGGCGCGCGGGGATGAGCGGGGTCGTCTTCGGTGCGACAATCCTGGCGGCCGCGACCGCGCTTCCCGAGGTGTCGACCGGCCTCTCGTCGATCAGGCTCGGCGACTACCAGCTCGCCGTCAGCGACATCTTCGGGGGAAACGCGTTCCTCCCCGTCCTGTTCCTGCCCGCGGGGCTGATCTCGGGGCACGCCGTCCTGCCTCAGGCCCAGCCGACCGACATCTACCTGACGGGGCTCGGCGCGCTCCTGACCGCGGTCTACGTCGTCGGGCTGATCTTCCGGCCACGGCGCCAGCTCTGGGTGATGGGCGCCGACTCGTGGGCGGTCGTCCTCCTCTATGCCCTCGGGGTCGTCGGGCTCGTTGCGATCACCCGCGCCTGAGCGACGGCGGTGTCAGCCGTTCGGCTGCTCCGACATCGCCGCGTGCCGCTCGACGCCCGCGAGCCACACCTCGAGCTCATCCGCGGGCAGGGGGCGGCTGATGAAGTACCCCTGGGCCATGTGCAGGCGGCGCTCCGCAAGGGGCATTGCGGACGAGGTCATCGACCGGTCGGGCAGGGCCGGAAGACGCGCCCGTCCAGATCGACGTTGAACTTCACCGCCGAGAACCCGTTCGCAGGCGCGTAGACCTTCTGGCAGTAGGTGGCGAACCGGTGGCGCCCCTGGCACGGCTTGCCGGGACCACACACGAACCCGTCCTCGACGTACTCGGCCTCGCCCACCCACTTGCCCTGTGAGGTGAAGGCGTCGTAGCCGCACGGGTGCGCCCCGCCGAGGCCGGTGCAGGTGAACCCGAACTGCGTGCTCCCCGCCAGCTGGGCGGCGAAGCACTCCTCGAACTCGTAGCACTCCTCGACCACCGCCCCGTCGGTGTACTGCCGTGCCCACCACGCGAGCAGACCCGAGTTCTTCCAGAGGGCCGTCATGCCGCTTCGGTGGATGCGGTTGTAGATCCGGGCGAGGAGGTTCTGGACGTCGCCCGGCGTGAGCTGGAACCCGGTCGTCCCGGGCGGGTTGAAGCTGTCGATGTCGTCGATCTCGACTGCGTCGAAGCCCTTCCTCGCGCACATGCGATGCGGGCGTCGAACACGGCATGAGCGCGCGCACGCGGCGCATGTCGACCCAGCGCTCCTGCGGGAAGCCGAAGTAGACGTTGCCGAGAGCGCGCGGCGGGGAAGCGCCGTCGCGGGCGACGGCGAGCCGTCGGGCCGGTAGTCCTCCCACGCCAGGTCGAGGTAGCAGGCCGCGCGCGGGTGCGGCAGCGTGCTCGCCTGCCACGTCGTGTGGAGCGCCCGCACCTCGGCACGCGTCGTCAGGAACCCGTCGATGTCGTAGATGTCGACCGCCCGGGCGCCCGTGCGCTGGAGCGGGGCGACGCGGCCGATCTGCCAGTCCCACCGCATCGGGTGGCCGGTGGAGTCGAGGTGCGGCGGCGCCCAGCAGGTTCCCTGGCACGCGACCGGAGCCGGGAGCGGCACGACCCGCCACGTGAACCGGCTTGTCGTCTGACCGGCCGCGTTGGAGACGCGGACGACGACCCTGTGCGAGCCGAGCCCGAGCCGGCCCGTGGCAACGACCTTGCGCCGCGGCACTCCGCGCCAGGCGCGGCCGTCGATCCGGTAGCGAAGCCGCGGACGGCCGTCGGCAGCGTTGAAGTGCGGCGCCGAGACCGTGAACCGCTCGCTCGTGGAGCCGGTGCTCTTCGGCGGCAGGCCGTTCACAAACGCCGTCGCCGGCGCGCGGCCGCGCGGGTAGGCCGCCGCGACAGCCCCCGCGAGCACGTGGCGGCTGGCGCGGAGAACCCGGAACGAGAACGTGGCGGGATCGGTCTCGACGACCTCGGTCGCCGTCTCGATGAGCTTCAGCCGCCGGCCCGTGTCGGAGTGGGCGACCGTGTAGTGCGACGCCGCAAACGGCGTCGCCGTCGTCCCGCCGCCGGGCAGGCAGCGCCCGCCGGACGGCGGGCACGAGCGCCACTCGTAGGCGACCTCGAAGCTCAGGAGCCGATCGCCCGCGGGAAGATGCCCTGCGCGCCACCGAAGGCCCGCGGCGCGGACGACGCTGCCGTCGCGCAGGACGCCCGTGATCTGCGCGCGGCCGACGGCGACGGGAGGCCCGACTCGGTGCCCGGCGTGCGGCGCAACCGGCGCGTTCCCGCTCGCCGCCGCCGGCTGCGGGGACGCCCCGGCGGCGGCAAGCAGGACGAGAAGCGCGCCGGCGCGCCGGAGCGTCACCGGATCCCCTCCGGGAGAGCAGGGCCATGCGCCTCGATCAGCGCGTCCACCATCTGGACGGTCTGGTCGGGCGTGAGCGTGGCCGACGTGTTCGGGTCGAGCAGGGCGGCGTGGACCACGTGCTCGCGGTTGCCCTCGAGCGCGGCCCGCACCGCCAGCTCGCACACGTTCAGGTAGGTGCGGTTGAGCGCAGCGAGCTGGGGCGGAAGGTTCCCGACGGCGGTCGGCTGGACGCCGTTTCCGTCGACGAGGCACGGCACCTCGACGCAGGCGCCGTGCGGCAGGTTCGAGATCAGGCCGTTGTTGGGCACGTTTCCGTAGATCACGCGTGGCTCGCCCGTCGCGATCGAGTGCACGATCAGCGAGGCGTACTCCAGGCTGCGCTCGATCTCGAATGCGCCGCCCTCGGCCAGCGTCCGCCGCATCGCGTCGTACTCGCGCAGGTTCTCCTCGCTGCGACGGACGTACTCGTCCACCGGCACCCGGAAGCGCTCGATCATCTCGTCACTTCGCATGAACCACGGCAGGTACTCGGCCGAGTGCTCGCTCGACTCGGTGGGGAAGTACCCGAGCCGGCGGTACATCTCGACGCGGACGCGCCGGCGCAGCTCGGGATCGCGCTCGATCGCCTCGTCGAGGAGCGGGTAGAGGTCGCGGCCGCGGTGGCGGAGCTGGAGGATCCAGGCCTGGTGGTTCACGCCTGCGCCCAGGTAGTCGACCTCCTCGTACGGCACGCCGACGAGCTCGGCGAGCCCGCGCGTCGTCCACTGCACCGAGTGGCAGAGCCCGACGACCCGGTGGATGGGCGAGCCGGCGTACGTCGCCCAGCACAGCATGGCCATCGGGTTCGTGTAGTTCAGAAGCCACGCGTCGGGACAGAGCTCCGACATGTCGGCGGCGATGTCGAGCATCACGGGGATCGTGCGGAGGGCGCGGAAGATGCCGCCCACGCCGAGGGTGTCTCCGATCGTCTGGCGCAGCCCGAACCGCTTCGGGATCTCGAAGTCGAGGAGGGTGGCGGCGTGCCCGCCGACCTGAACCATGTTGATGACGTGGTCGCAGCCGTCGATCGCGGCGCGCCGGTCGAGATGCGCCTCGATCGTCGCGCCGGCGCCGAGCGCCCCGCTCGTCCAGCGGGCCATCGCGGCCGCGGTGTCGAGCCGTTCGGCGTCGATGTCGTGCAGCGCGATCGTGGCGTCGGCGAGCTCCGGGAACGTCAGCAGGTCGCCGAGGAGGTTCTTCGTGAACTCGACGCTTCCGGCGCCGATGAACGCAATTCGCGTCATGCGCGAAAGTGTTTCAGATTTGATAGAAACGAGCAAGAATGTTCACGATCGCGGAGCAGCGAGCGCTCGACCAGCTGTCCACGCCGGGGGGCCGTCTGGGCATCCTGGCGGCCGACCAGCGCACGAAGCTCGTCGCGGCGCGCGAGGAGGCGGGCCTTCCGTCCGACATCGAGTCGCTGCGCGCCTTCAAGCTCGACCTCGTCCAGGCGCTCGCCCCGCACGCGCCCGGCGTGCTGCTCGATCCCGAGATCGCCCTCCCCCACGTGCTCGAGCGGCGCGCGTTTCCCGGGCGCACCGGGCTTCTGGTCTCGCTCGAGCGAAGCGGCTCGATCCCCGCGCCCGGCGGCCTGCGGGCGGCCGAGCTCCTGCCCGACGTCGGGGCGGCCGGCGTGCGGCGGCTGGGCGGGACGGCGGCGAAGCTCCTCGTGCGCCTGCGCGCCGATCGCGAGGACGCGGACGGTGCCAACGCCGCGCTGATCCGCTCGGCGGCCGCCGACTGCGCCGCCGCCCACCTGCTGCTCATCGTCGAGGTGCTGGTGTACCGGGTCGACGACGAGGACGCCTCGGCCTTCGCCGCGCGCCGCGCAGGCCTGATCCGGGACGGGGCGCTCCTCGCCGAGGCGTGCGGCGCCCGCTTCCTGAAGCTCGAGTACCCGGGCGACGCCGCCGGCTGCGAGGCGCTCACCGAGGCGCTCGAGGCACCGTGGGCGCTGCTCTCGGCCGGAGTCGACCACGAGACGTTCGTCGGCCAGCTCCGGACGGCGCTGGCGGCCGGTGCAGCGGGGTTCATCGCCGGCCGGTCGATCTGGAAGGAGTCCGCCGGCATGGACGCCGAGCAGCGGCGCACGTTCCTGCGCGGCGAGGCCCGGCGGCGGCTGGACGAGCTCCTCGAGATGGTCGCGTAGATGCCCCCTCTCGCCGCGTTCGACCTGCTCGTCGTGGGCGACTGCAATCCGGATCTGCTGCTCGTCGGCGGCGATCCCGTGCCCGAGTTCGGCCAGCGCGAGCAGCTCGTCGACCGGGCGGTGCTCACGATCGGCGGCTCGGCCTCGATCACCGCGTGCGGCGCCGCGCGGCTGGGCCTCTCGACGGCGCTCGTGGCGGCGGTGGGGTGCGACCACTTCGGCTCCCACGTGCTGGAGGAGGTGGCCGCGCGCGGTGTCGACGTCTCGGCGTGCCCGCGCCGCGACGGCGAGCCGACAGGCATCACGGTCGTCCTGGCCAGGGGCGACGACCGCGCGATCCTGACCTCGATCGGCGCCATCGCCGCGCTCACGGGCTCGGACGTCGACATCGACCTGCTCCGCTCGGCGCGGCACCTCCACATCGCGTCGTACTTCCTCCTTCACGGCCTGCACGCCGGCCTTCCCGACATCGTCTCGGCCGCGCACGCCGCCGGCGTCACCGTCTCGCTCGATCCGCAGGACGATCCGGCCGGGCGCTGGGAGTCCGGCCTCCCCGAGCTGGTCAGGAACGTCGACCTGCTCTTCGTGAACGAGCGCGAGAGCGCCGGCATCGACACGAGCGGGTGCCCGCTCGTGGTCGTGAAGCGCGGCCCCCGTGGGGCGCTCGCGCGCACGCCCGAGGGCGAGGTCGATCATCCGGCGGTGCCGGTCGCCATGGTCGATGCCACGGGCGCCGGCGACAGCTTCGACGCCGGCTTTCTCGCAGCCTGGCTCGACGGGCAGCCCGTCGCCGATGCGCTCGCCCTGGCGTGCGCCTGCGGAGCCCTGTCGACGCGCGCGCCCGGCGGGACCGACGCCCAGCCGACGCTGGACGAGGCGAGGGCGGCCCTCGCTTGATCCTGTGCGTCGCCGCCAACCCGTCGATCGACCGCCTGTTCACCGTCGAGCGGCTCGTGGCCGGCAGCATCCACCGCCCGGCGGAGTTTGCCCAGGTGCCCGGAGGCAAGGGGCTGAACGTGGCCCGCGCCGCAACGGCGCTGGGCGGCGATGTCCGCGCAGCCGCGCTCCTGGGCGGGCACGCCGGCCGGTGGATCGCGCAGGAGCTCGAGGCGGAGGCGGTCCCCCTCCACGCGGCGTGGGCGGCGGCCGAGACGCGGTCGTCGCTGTCGGTCGCCGGGGCGCTCGAGGGGCTCACCGAGTTCTACGAGCACGGGCTGCCGGTGACCGCCGGCGAGTGGTCGGCGTTCGCGGAGCTCGTCGCCGAGCTCGCCGCCGGGGCGGCGTGGATGACCCTCTCGGGCTCGCTTCCCGTCGGAGCGCCGGCCGACGGCTACCTCCGCCTGGCCGGCCTGACCCGGGTCGCGTTCGACACCCGCGAGGCCGGGCTGGACGGGCGGCCGGACATCGTGAAGCTGAACGCGGCCGAGGCCGCACACGCCACCGCGTCCGACACCAGCGACCGGGCCGGGGCCACGGCCGCGGCGGCCGCCCTGCACGAACGCACCGGAGGCGCCGCGATCGTCACGCGCGGCGAGGACGGCGCGGTGATGGTGACTCCGGACGGCGAGCGGCTCGACGGGCGCGTCGACAGCCGGGGCCCGTACCCGGTCGGAAGCGGCGACGCGTTCCTCGCCGGCCTCGTCGTCGCGCTGGACGGCGGCGCCGGCTGGCCCGAGGCCCTGCGCGCGGCGCTGGGGGCGGGCGCCGCCAACGCCGAGCAACCGGGCGCCGGCCGCCTCGACCGATCGCGGGCGGCCGAGCTGGCCGAGCTGGCCGACGTGCGGCCCGTCTAACCCCATGGGGCCAGGCCCCGTTCGGGGCCTGGCCCCGGTGGTTCGGCGCGGCCGGCCGGCCGCCTGAACTACCGCTCGATCCGCTCCCCGCTCTCCTCGTCGAACAGGTGCACCTGTCCGGCGGGCGCCGACAGCGCCACCCGCTCGCCCGGCGCCAATCGTGCGTCTCCGGCAAGTCGCGCGACCACGGCGTCTCCCCCGCTCGTCACGCCGTGCACGAAGACGTCGCTCCCGAGCGGCTCGACGACCTCGGCCAGCACGTCGAGCGTGATCCCGTCGGGGATCTCGGCCGCCGGCCGCAGGAGCTCCGGGCGGATGCCGACGACCACCCCGGCCGACTCGCCGGCCGCCGGCCCGGGCAGGAGGTTCATCGCCGGGCTGCCGACGAACCGGGCCACGAAGATGTTCCGCGGCTGCGCGGTAGATGTCCTCGGGCGTACCCACCTGCTGGAGCCGGCCGTTGTCCATCACGGCGATCCGGTCGCCGAGCGTCATCGCCTCGACCTGGTCGTGGGTGACGAAGATCATCGTCGTCTCGAGGCGCGCGTGCAGGCGCTTCAGCTCGGCGCGGAGCTCCGCGCGCAGCTTGGCGTCGAGGTTCGAGAGCGGCTCGTCGAGCAGGAACGCCACCGGCTCGCGGATGAGCGCCCGGCCCATCGCCACCCGCTGGCGCTGGCCGCCGGAGAGCTGCGCCGGCTTCCGGGCGAGGAGCTCGGTCAGCTCGAGCATCTCGGCCACGTCGGCCACCCTCCGCGCGACATCGTCCCGGGGCATGCGGCGCCGCTGGAGCGGGAACGCCAGGTTCTTGCGGACGGTCATGTGCGGGTAGAGGGCGTAGCTCTGGAACACCATCGCGATGTCGCGCGCCGCCGGCGAGAGGCCCGCGACGTCGCGGTCGCCGATCGCGATCGTGCCAGAGGTGGGGTGCTCGAGCCCCGCCACCATCCGAAGCGCGGTCGACTTGCCGCATCCCGACGGTCCGACCAGCACCATCAGCTCGCCGTCGGCCACCTCCAGGTCGAGCGCGTCGACGGCCCTCGTGCCGTCGCCGAACACCTTCGTCACCGACCGGAACGCGACGCGGGCCATGCCTTATCCCTTGACTCCGGTGGAAGCCAGCGACTGCACGAACCACCGCTGGGCGAAGATGAACACGAGCAGCATCGGCGCGAGCGCCATCACGTTGCCGGCCATGAGCAGCGTCCAGTTCGTCTGGTGCGCCCCCTGGAACGAGGCCAGGCCGAGCTGCACGGTGCTGTGGCTGGTCGTGGAGATGACGATGAGCGGCCACAGGAAGTCGTTCCACGTCCACAGGAACGTGACGATGGCGAGGGTCGCGAGCGCGGGCATCGAGAGCGGCAGCACGATCCGGAAGAGCACGCCCAACCGCGAGCACCCGTCGATCCGGGCGGCCTCCTCGAGCTCGACCGGGAGCGTGCGGAAGAACTGGCGCAGGAGGAAGATGCCGAACGGCGTCACCAGGTTGGGGGCGATCAGCGCGCCGAGCGAGTCGACGAGACCCAGATGCTGCACGATCAGGAACGTCGGGATCATGATCACCTGGAACGGCACCATGAGCGTCGCCAGGAGCGCGATGAACGTCACGTCGCGGCCGAAGAACCGAAGCCGTGCGAACGCGTAGCCGGCGAGGCTGCAGAGGAGCAGGTTGCCCGCCACCGCAGCCAGGGTCACGATCAGGCTGTTGGCGAAGAAGCGGCCGAACGGAGCGGCGTCGAGCGCGTCGGGGTAGTTCTGCCAGTGGATCCCCGACGGGACGAGCGTCGGCGGGAAGTGGCGCGACTCGGGCAGCGTCTCGATCGACGTCACGAGCATCCACACGAGCGGCAGCAGCATCACCGCCGAGAGCGGGACGAGGGCGACGTGCCGCGGGCTGAAGGGCCACCTCCTCATGAGCTGTAGTGCACCCGCCGGCTCCCGATCCAGAGCTGCACGACCGAGAACACGAGGGTGATCAGGAACAGCACCTCGGCGGCGGCCGCGGCGTAGCCGGCGTGGAAGAGCTCGAACGCCTGGTTGTAGAGGAAGTAGACGAGCACCGTGGTCGCGTGGAGCGGCCCGCCGCGGGTGGTGACGTAGATCTCGTCGAACACCTGGAGGGCGTTGATCGTCGACCACACGATCAGAAAGAGCGTCGCCGGCGAGAGCAGCGGCCAGACCACGTGGCGGAACGTCGCCCACCGGCCGGCGCCGTCGAGCTGGGCCGCCTCCAGGAGATCCTCGGGGATCCCCTGGAGGGCCGCCAGGTAGATGATGACGTCGAACCCGAGCCAGCCCCAGACGGTCATGGCGACGACCGCGTAGAGGGCCTGGTCGGGATCCTGGAAGAACCCGTACGGCCCCAGCCCGACCTTGTCCAGGAGGTAGTTCGCAATGCCGTAGGTCGGCTCGAGCAGCCAGTTGAAGATGATCCCCGTCGCGACTGTCGAGGTCGCGACGGGCACGAAGACGGCGGTGCGGTAGAAGCGCGAGAACCGGATCGGGCGGTGAAGCAGGAGCGCCACGCCCATCGCACCGCCCACCGACAGGGGCACGAAGAGCGCCGTGTAGACGAGCGTCCGGCGGATCGAGTCGCGAAAGACCGGGTCGTGCGACGAGCGTCCGGTAGTTGTCCACACCGACCCACGTCGGCGCCGTGAGCAGGTCGTTCTGCTGGAACGAGAGCAGCGAGCGCCCAGCCGATCGGCAGGATCCCGAAGACGCCGATCAGGACCACGGCGGGAAGGACGAACAGCCAGCCCGCCAGGTGGTCCGAGCCGAGCGCTCTTTGGATCACGACCCCTGCGCGAGGATCTGGTCGACCTGCTGGGCCGCCTGGTCGAGCGCCTGCTGGGGCTGGGCCTTCCCGAGCAGGATCGCCTGGATCGCCTGCCCCATCGCCTGGGAGATCTCGTTGTAGGTGGGGAGCACCGGGCGCGCCTTGAGCGCGTTCTGCTCGTTGTCGACGAAGGTCGCGATCCCCGGGTACTTCGCCGTGTACTTCGGATACGTCGGCGTCTGGGTCTGCGAGGCGCGGATGGGGAGGTCGCCGGTGGCGAGCGACCACTGCATCGCCTCGGTCGGGGACGTGAACCACTTGAGGAACGTCCACGCCGCGTTGCGCCGCGCGTCGCCGTTGTCGAGCATCACCCACTGGTCGGGGCCCGAGATCGTCTGGTGGTTCTGGTTGCCGGGGAGGATCTGGATGCCGTAGTCGACGTCCGGGAACCCGGAGAGGTCCCACGGCCCGGTGAAGAGCATGCCGATCTTGCCCGAGTTGAAGAGGTTGGCGTAGTTGCCGTTCCCGTTGTCGAGGTAGACCGAGTGGTCGACGGTCGCCATCTGCTGGAGCAGGGTCGCCGCCGCGACGCCGGCCGGGGAGTTGAACGCCGCATGCTTCTGGTCGGGCGTCAGGATGTCGCCCCCGGCCTGCCACAGGAGCGCGTCGAAGCGCCACACCGTGTCCTCGCTCGCGTCGTTCACGTACGCCCAGCCGAACTGCTTCGCCGAGGGGTCCGTGAGGCGCTTGGCCGCCGCGCGGAAGTCGTCCCAGGTCCAGTCGGCGGTCGGGTAGGACATGCCGGCCTGATCGAAGAGCTTCTTGTTGTAGACGAGCGCGAGGTTGTCGACGAGCGCCGGGACGCCGACGATCTTCGGGCCGACGGTCACAGCCTGGCGCTCGGCGGGCCAGAAGTCGTTCCAGTTGATCGACGGGTCGGACTTGATGAGCGGAGCGACGTCGACCGCCTTGGGCGTGCGGGCCATGTTCGCGGCCCACGAGCCGTACAGGTACACGATGTCGGGGTAGGAGCCTCCGCGGATCGCCGTCAGCACCTTCTGGAGGGCGTAATCGGCGTTGCCGTAGTTCTGGACGGTGACGTGGATCTTCGAGTGCGTCGCGTTGAAGCGCTTCGCCTCGGCTGCCAGCGCGCGGCCCTCGACGTCGACGTACCCGTGCCAGAGCACGATGTTGACCCGTCCGCCGTTCGACGAGCCGGAGCCTGAGCCGCCGCAGCCGGCGACGAGGACGAGAAGCAGAGCGGCGACGAAGAGGAGCGAGCGTCTCATGGGAGCACCACCGATCGTGTCAGATTGCGGGGGTTTGACGGGTCGAGGCCGCGGGCGTGCGCAAGCGCGATCGCGAGCCGGTGGGCGAGGACGAGCGAGGCGAGCGGCTCGGCCTCCGGTTCGAGGAGGGTCGCCCCGGTCGCGCGGACGTCGGATTCGAGGTCGGGGTCGAGCTCGCCCATGGGAACCACGAGGGTGCGGGAGTCGGCGATCGCGATCGGGCCGTGCCGGTACTCCATCGCAGGGTAGGCCTCGCTCCACGCGCGGGCCGCCTCGCGCAGCTTGAGCGCCGCCTCGGACGCCAGCCCGACAGTCCACCCCCGGCCCAGGAAGTGGAAGCGCTCGAAGCCGGCGGGGTCGATCGGGAGCGGCCGCTCGAGCACGCGTTCGGCGGCTGCGACGGCGGGGGCCGAGTCGATGCCCATGTGCGCCCGCAGCAGGACGAGCGCCGCCGTGGCGAACCGCGTCTGGACGACGGACTGCTCGTCGGCGAAGGGCAGCGTCACCACCCGCCCGGCGGCCTGGGCGAGCGGGCTGCCGGGGACGGCCGTGATCGCGGCCGTCGGGATGCGCTCGCCGATGACCGCGACCGCGTCGAGCACCTCGGTCGTCGTGCCCGACCGCGAGATCGCGAGCACACGGTCGTACGCGCGGCCGGTCGGGAACTCGGAGGCCGGGAAGGCGTCCGTCTCGCCGAGGCCGGCCGCCTCGCGTGCCGCCGCATACGCCGCCGCGATGTAGAACGACGTGCCGCAGCCGACGACGCCCACGCGCTCGCCGTGCCGGGGCAGCGCATCGCCGGCGTCGAGCCGGGCCGCCTCGCGCCACACCGCGGGCTGGCTCGCGACCTCCTGCTCGATTGCGCTCATATCGGGTGACTTTATGCCGAAAACGCTCAGATATCAACGAGCTTCCTGCTCGTTTCGCCGATAGACTGATCGCGATGCGGCAGGCGGACCGGTTCGGGGTGATCGTCGAGCGGCTGTCCGAGGACGGCTCGGTCGCGGTCGGCGACCTGGCCGGCGAGCTCGGCGTGTCGGCCGCGACCGTCCGGCGCGATCTCGCGCTCATGGAGGAGCAGCGCCTGCTCGACCGCACCCACGGCGGCGCGGTCGCTCACAGCGTCCTCTACGAGCTGCCGCTGCGCTACCGAAGCGCCCGGCACCAGGAGCAGAAGGCCCGGATCGCGCGAGCGGCGGCGGCGCGGGTCCCGGACGGCTCGGCCATCGGCATGACGGGCGGGACGACGACCACCGAGGTGGCGCGCGCGCTGGCCGACCGCGACCGGCTCACGGTCGTCACCAACTCGCTCAGCATCGCGTCGGAGCTGGCGGTCCGGCCCAACCTCAAGCTGGTCGTGACCGGCGGCGTCGCCCGCACCGAGTCCTACGAGCTGGTGGGCCCGCTCGCCGAGAGCGCGCTCGCGAGCCTGAACCTCGATCTGGTCGTGATCGGTGTCGACGGGATCGACGTCCATGCCGGGTTCACGACCCACCACGAGGTCGAGGCGCACACCAACCGCGCCCTGATCGAGCGCGCTCGCCGGGTCATCGTCGCCGCCGACAGCTCGAAGATCGGCCAGATCGCCTTCGCCCGGATCTGCGACCTCGACGAGGTGCACGAGGTGATCACCGACGCGGCCGCCGACCCCGACGCAGATCGCGGCGATCCGCGCAGCGGGGATCGCGGTCACGCTCGTCGAGGCCGGCCCGGCGCGGTAGGCCTCATCGCTGAGCGCTGACGAGCACGAGCGACCGCTGGAGGCGGATGCTCCCGGCGGCGCCGATCCGGCGCTCGAGCTCGGCGACCACCGCCGCCTCCTCGGCCGGCGAGAGCGTCTCGGCCAGACGGGCGAAGTGGCCGATGCCGGCCGTGAGGTCGCCCCAGTGGTCGGCGGCCGACTGAGGCTGGAGCTCGTCGCGGAGCACGGTGCCCGTGGCCTCGAGGCCGGCGCGGCGGTGCAGCTCGACCAGCTCGTCGAGGTCGCCGAGGCGGCCGAACACCCGCGCGAACGCGGCCCGCTCGGCGCCGAGCACCGCCGCGACGGCCGCGCGCGGCTCCCCGAACCAGGGGTTCTCCTCGACGCGGGCCCAGACGGCCGTCACGACGAGGCCTCCCGGCGCGACGACCCGGGCGAGCTCGCGGAGCACAGCCTCCGGGTCGGCGGCGATCATCAGCGAGAGCCGGCTCACGGCCGCCGCGAACGCACCGTCCCCGAACGGCAGCGGCGCGGTCATGTCGGCGTGGAGCAAGCGAACGTCGGCCCCCGCCCGGCCGGCGCGCTCGCGGGCGGCGGCGAGCCGCGTATCGCTCACGTCGATGCCCGTGACGGCGGCCCCGGCGAGGGCCAGCTCGACGGCCAGCCTCCCGCTGCCGCAGCCCACGTCGAGCACCGTGGCGGCGCCGCCGGCCGCGGCGAGGATCTCGGGGAAGCCCGGCGGCGGCCGCCGGCCGTTGTTCACGACGCCGACACGCCGCCGATGTACCGCGCCGGGTCGGCTTCGAACCGGGCCCGGCAGCCCGAGCAGCAGAAGTGATACGCGACGCCGTCCACGACGACCATCTCACCGACCGGCTGGGTCGGCACCCGCATGCCGCACACCGGATCGACCGCCTCGGCGACCGCCGCGGCCCCGGCGCTCCAGGCGTCGTCCGCGGCCGAGTGCCGCCACGCCACGAGCTCCGCGAGGACGGCGACGGCGATCTCCTCCTGGCGCAGCGGGCCGAGGTCGAGGCCGGCGGGGCTGCGGACGCGGGCGAGCGCAGCGTCGTCGACCCCACGCTCGCGCAGGACCTCGAAGACGGACGCCGCCCGCCGGGTGCTCGCCACGAGCCCGACGTACCCCGCGCCCGACGCGAGCGCCGCCTGGAGCGTGTCCTCATCGCCGCGGCCCATCGCCGCGATCACGACGGCGTCGGGCGCGCCGGCGACCTCGCGGCTCACGCGCCAGCCGACGGCCGGCGCGAGCTGGCTGAGCGCACGGGCCGCAGGGCTGTCGCCGACCACCGCCAGGAGCGGCCCGGCGACGCACGGCTCGAGCAGCACCTCGACGGTGCCCTCGGACGCGCACGTGGTCGCGACGACGACGTCGGCGCCGTCCGGGTCGAGATCCCCCTCCGGCCCGATGCGCACGAACCGCGGCTCGCCGGCTGCGAGCGCGCGCAGCGACTCGCGGATGACCACGGGCTCCGCGCACGCTCCTCCCACCCAGCCGGCGATGCTGCCGTCGGCCCGGACGAGAGCCCGATCGCCGGGCCGGGTCGACGCCGGGCGGCGGACGCGGACGACCGTGGCGAGCACGTACGGCTCGCCGTCGGCCGCGAGCCGCCCGGCCATGACGATGACGTCGTCGGGGGTCACTCCGCCAGGCCCACCTCCACCAGCGCCTGCCACACCTTCGCGGGCGTGACCGGCATCTCGAGGTTGCGCACGCCGGCGTGGGCGAGGGCGTCGACCACGGCGTTGACGTACGCGGCCGGCGAGCCGACCGTGGCGGACTCGCCGACACCCTTGGCGCCGAACGGATGGTGCGGCGACGGCGTCACGGTCTCGTACATCTCGAACTTGGGGGTCTCCCAGGCCGTCGGCAGGAGGTAGTCCATGAAGCTCGACCCGATGCAGTTGCCGTCGTCGTCGAACGTGATGAGCTCCATCGCCGCGATGGCGAAGCCCTCCGTCAGGCCGCCGGTGATCTGGCCCTCGACGATCATCGGGTTGATGCGAACGCCGCAGTCGTCGACGGCGACGAGCCTCAGCACCTTCCACTCCCCGGTGCCGCGGTCGATCTCGACGACCGCCGCGTACGTGCCGAACGGGAACGTCATGTTCGGCGGGTCGTAGTAGGTGACGCCCTCGAGGCCGGCCTCAAGGCCGTCCGGGAGGTTCGTGTAGGCCGCGAACGCGCAGTCCTGAATCGTCTTCGACTTGTCGGGGCTGCCCTTCACGTGGAACGCGCCCCTCTCCCACTCGAGGTCGTCCTCGGACGCCTCGAGCAGGTGCGCGGCGATGGTGCGCGCCTTGTCGCGCAGCTTGCGGGCGATCACCGCCGTGGCTGCGCCGCTGACCGGGGTCGACCGGCTGGCGTATGTGCCGAGGCCGTAGGGCGTCGTGTCGGTGTCGCCCTCCTCGACCAGCACGTGCTCAGCGGGAATGCCGAGCTCCTCGGCGACGATCTGGCCGTAGGTCGTCTCGTGACCCTGTCCCTGGGACTTCGTGCCCAGCTTCAGGATCGCCTTGCCGGTCGGGTGGATGCGAAGCTCGGCCGAGTCGAACATCCGAAGGCCGGCGATGTCGTAGATCTTGCCGGGTCCCGCGCCGACGACCTCGGTGAACGACGCGACGCCGATCCCGATCAGCCGGCCCTCCGCCCGCGCCGCCTCCTGCTCCTTGCGCAGCTCCACGTAGCCGAGCTTCTCGAGCGCCAGGTCGTGCGCCTTGGTGTAGTCGCCCGAGTCGTACTCGAAGCCGGTCGCCGACGTGTACGGGAACTGCTCCGGCTTGATGAAGTTCTGCGTCCGGAAGTCGGCCGGGTCGACGCCCAGCTCGTACGCCGCCGTCTGCACCAGGCGCTCGATCAGATACGACGCCTCGGTCACCCGGAACGAGCACCGGTAGGCGACGCCGCCCGGGGCCTTGTTCGTGTACGCGCCGACCGCGCTGACGTGGGCAGCCGGGATGTCGTAGGAGCCCGTGCAGATGTGGAAGAGCCCGGCCTTGAAGTGGGTCGGCTGGGCGTCGGCGAAGAACGCGCCGTTGTCGGAGAGGAGCGACGCGCGCAGCCCCGTCATGCGGCCGTCCTTGAGCGCCAGCTCGCCGTGCATGTGGTAGTCGCGCGCGAAGCCGGTCGAGATCAGGTTGCCGAAGCGGTCCTCGATCCACTTCACCGGCCGGCCGATCAGCAGCGAGGCCGCCGTCGCGACGACGTAGCCCGGGTAGATCGGCACCTTGTTCCCGAAGCCTCCGCCGATGTCGGGCGAGACGATCCGGATCTGGTGCTCCGGGAGCCCCGCCACGATCGCGAACAGCGTGCGATGGACGTGCGGAGCCTGCGACGTCATGTAGATCGTCGCCTTGCCGGTCGCCGGGTTGACGTCGGCGACGCACCCGCAGCACTCGAGCGGCGCCGGATGGCAGCGCGGGTAGAAGGTGTCGAGCGACACCACCTTGTCGGCCTCCGCGAAGGCGCGGTCGGTGGCCTCCTTGTCGCCCACCTCCCAGTCGTAGATGTGGTTGTCGGTCTGCCCTTCCTTGTCGTCGCGGATGACCGGCGCGCCGTCGGCGAGCGCCTGCTGCGGCGAGGTGATCGCCGGCAGGATCTCGTAGTCGACGTCGATCAGCTCGAGCGCGTCGCGTGCGATGTAGGCGCTCTCGGCGACGACCGCGGCGACCTCCTGGCCCTGGAAGCGGACCTTGTCGGTGGCGAGCACGGCCTGCGTGTCGCCCGACAGCGTCGGCATCCACGCCAGGTTGTGCTGCGCCATCAGCTCGCCCGTCACCACGGCGACCACGCCCGGCAGGGCCGAGGCGCGGCTCGTGTCGATCGACTTGATGCGCGCGTGCGCGACAGGGCTGCGCAGGAGCTCCATGTGGAGCATGTTGGGCAGGGTGATGTCATCGACGTAGTTCCCGCGGCCGCGGAGGAAGCGGCCATCCTCAAGCCGCTTCACCGAGTGTCCGAGGCCGCGCGGTTCGACTGTGGCCATGGCTAGCTCTCCTCCGCAAGCGCGGCGGCCGCGTGCTGCACGGCCTTGACGATGTTCCGGTATCCGGTGCAGCGGCACACGTTCCCCGAGAGCGCCCAGCGGATCTCCTCGTCCGTCGGGCTCGGGTTCTCGGCGAGGAATGCCACCGAGGTCAGCATCATCCCCGGGGTGCAGAAGCCGCACTGGAGGCCGTGCTCCTCGTGGAACCCGGTCTGGATGGCGTGGAGCTGCGCGCCCTGCGCGAGCCCCTCGACCGTGGTGATCGCCCGGCCCTCAGCCTGGACCGCGAACATGGTGCACGACTTCGTCGGCACGCCGTCCACGAGGACTGTGCAGGCGCCGCAGCTCGTGGTGTCGCACCCGATGTGGGTCCCCGTGAGGCCGAGCGTCTCGCGCAGGAAGTGGACGAGCAGGAATCGAGTCTCGACCTCCTGGGAGTGCTCCTGGCCGTTGACCGTGAGGGTCAGTCGTGCCGTGTGAGTCGTGTCTCCGACGGTGGTGGCCATGGTCATCCCCCTTCCTGCCCGGCCTGGGCCTCGGCGACGGCCTGGCGCAGTCCACGCTCGGTGTAGACGCGGACGACGCTCCGCTTGAACTCCGCCGTGCCGCGCACGTCGTCGCGCGGCTGGGCGGCCTCCGCCGCCAGCCGCGCCGCGTCCTTGATCGCAGCCTCGTCGGGAGCGCGCCCGACGAGCGCCTCCTCGGCGGTCCGGACCCGCATGTTGGTGGGCCCGACGCCGGTGAGCGCGATCCCGGCCCGGCCGACGCTCCCGTTCGAGAGCGACACCTGGACGGCGACGCCGACGGTGGCGAAGTCGCCGATCTTGCGCTCGAGCTTGAGGTACGTGCCGGATGCGCGCGGCCCCGGATCGGGGACGTGCACCTCGGTGATGATCTCGTTCGGCTCGAGCGTCGTCATGAACGGGCCGGCGAGGAGGTCGTCGATGGAGATGGTGCGTGACGCCCCGCCCGGTCCGCGGACGGCGACCTCGGCTCCGGCCGCGAGCAGCACCGAGCCCCAGTCGCCCTGCGGGTCGGCGTGCGCCAGCGAGCCGCACACGGTGCCGTGGTTTCGCACGATCGGGTCGGAGATCTGCGGCGCCGCCCGGCCGAGGGCCGAGTAGCGGCCGCGCAGGTGCTCGGACCGCTCGCAGTCCCTGTGGCGAACGCGGGCGCCGATGACGAGGCCGCCGCTGCCGGCGACGATGGCGTCGCCGAGGTCGCCGACGCGGTTGATGTCGATGAGCGCCGTCGGCGCCGCGAACCGCAGTTTCATGAGCGGGATCAGGCTCTGGCCGCCGGCCAGCACCTTCCCGTCATCGCCGTGCTCGTCGAGGTGCGCGATGGCATCGTCGAGCGTCGTGGGCGCCAGATACTCGAAGCTGGCCGGGTACACGTAATCCCTCCCTCCGGCGGGCACGCCCGGCTTCCGCGGGCCGGGCCGGCCCGACGCTCGAAGACGCGGCAGAGGATACCCCCTGGAGGGCTGCGTCGTGTGTGCGTTCCGACGGCCACGCGCCCCGACCGATCTCCGGCGTGATGATTCGGACCTCCGCCAAGATAGAGCTGAGATGAAGCTGCGTCACCTCACCCTTCTCGCCCTTCTCGGTCTGGTGAGTGCCTGCTCCTCTTCTCACCAGGCGGCCTCAGCTCCGCAAGAGCCCTCGAGCACGCAACAAGCGCGGGCCTCGGTCAGTTGCCAGACCACCCCTGTGCGCCGCGGGGCGGCGCCGAGATGGACCGCTCCTGCCTGGTCCACCTCCTCTCCGGGGTTCGCCTCTCATCTGCGGTACGCCGTCTCGGCCGGAGGCAACGTGGTCGCAGTCTTGTTCGTCCATCTGCGCGCCGGCCGGCCGGAGAACCCGGCGAACAAGATCCTGTGGATCGTTCGTCAGCCTCGCCGGGGACAGCCGCTCAACATCGGGGCCCAGCCCGTCGGCTTCTCCGCCCGCGACGTCAGCATGAGTTGGCCGGCCAACTCCTCACCCGGCGAGATCTACCCCTCGATCGACAACGTCCCGCTTCCCGGCTGCTGGCGCTTCACCCTGCGCTGGGCCGCCCATCCGACGTGGTGGCCCTCCACTACGGCTCGTACGAGCGCGCTTCAACCGCCGGCCGGTCCCGGCCGATAACGCGTGGCATGGGAGTGCGCTGGCGGCCAAGTCTCGGCGTGGGCACCCGCGTGCGCCGCGGGCTGTCTGGGCTTGCCCGCCGGAGCAGGCTTGCCTGGACGGGTGAGGAGCAGCTGCGGCTCGCGATGGCGGCCTCGCGCATGGGGACGTTCGAGTGGGACCTGAAGACCCACCGGGGCCGGTTCTCGCCGGAGCTCGAGGCCATCCACGGGCTCGCGCCCGGCGAGTTCGACGGCAGCCGCGAGGCGCTGCTCGACCTCGTTCATCCCGACGACCGTGAATCCTTTCTCGAGGACTTCGCCGCGGCGGCAGCGCGCGGCACGACATACGAGTCCGAGTTCCGGATCGTCCTTCCGGGCGGTGAGGTCCGGTGGCGAACGGCCGTGGCGACCATCCTGACCGACGCCGACGGCACCCCGTCGCGCATCGTGGGGGTGGGCCAGGACGTGACCGACCGCCGCGTGGCCGAGGACACGCTCGCCGAGGCGCAGGCCCGGTATCAGCGCATGGTCGAGCAGCTCCCGCTGGTGACGTACGTCGAGAGCCTCGACGCCGAGAGCGCCCTCTACATCAGCCCGCAGATCGAGGAGCTCGCCGGATACACGGCCGAGGAGTGGATGGCCGACCCGCACTTCTTCGGCAAGGTGCTCCACCCCGACGACCGCGATCACGTCCTCGGCGAGTTCGCCAACACCCACATGACCGGTGACATGTTCGACGGGGAGTACCGGCTGATCGCGAAGGACGGCCGGATCGTGTGGGTCAACGACGTCGCCGTCCGCGTCCGCGACGACGCCGGGAACCCGCTCTACTCGCAGGGGTACATGGTCGACGTGACGGCCCGCCACATCGCGGAGCAGGCGCTCGCCGAGAGCCGGGGGCAGCTCGAGCAGCGGATGCGCGAGATCGAGCACCAGGCGCTGCACGACGCACTCACCGGCCTTCCGAACCGGACGCTCTTCCGCGACCGCGTCGATCAGGCCCTTCGAACGGCGCGCCGCACCGGCGGGGCCGTCTGCGTCATGCTGATCGACCTCGACCGGTTCAAGGACGTGAACGACACGCTCGGGCACCTGAGCGGCGACGTCCTGCTCCAGGAGGTCGCGCGGAGGCTGCGCGCACCCGTGCGCGAGTCGGACACCGTCGCGCGGCTCGGCGGCGACGAGTTCGGGGTGCTGGCAACCGGCGTCGCGACGGCCGAGGGCGCGATCGTCCTCGCCGAGAAGCTGCGGGAGGCGCTGGCCGAGCCGATCGCCGTCGGCGGGCTGGCGCTCGAGGTCGAGTCGAGCATCGGGATCGCGCTCGCGCCTGACCACGGAGCCGACGTCGAGACGCTCATCCGGCACGCCGACGTCTCGATGTACGTCAGCAAGCGCACCCACAGCCCCGCCGTCTACTGCCCCGAGACCGACCACCATTCCCGCGTGCGCCTCACGCTCGTCGCCGACCTGCGCCGGGCGCTCGAGCGCAAGGAGCTCGTCGTCTACTACCAGCCGCAGGCCGACGCGGCGACCGGTGCCGTGCGGACGATGGAGGCGCTCGTGCGGTGGGAGCACCCGGTGCACGGTCTGCTGCCGCCCGACCAGTTCGTTCCGCTCGCCGAGCAGACGGGCCTCATCCGGCCGCTCACGCTCTACATGCTCGACGCCGCGCTCCACCAGTGCGCGGCGTGGCGGAGCGCCGGCTACGACGTGGCGGTCGCCGTCAACGTCACCGGCCGCGACCTGCTCGACCTGCGGTTCCCGGAGGAGGTCGCCGAGGCCATCGCGCGCGCGGGCACCGCACCCGAGGCGCTCGAGCTCGAGATCACCGAGAGCACGATCATGACCGACGCCGCGCGGGCGCGATCCGTGCTCGTCCAGCTCAGCGAGCTCGGCGTCCGGCTCGCGATCGACGACTTCGGCAGCGGCCACTCGTCCCTCGGCTACCTGAAGCGGCTGCCGATCGACGTGCTCAAGATCGACCGCTCGTTCGTCATCAACATGGCCGACGGCAGCGACGACGCCGTGATCGTCCGCTCGACGATCGACCTCGGCCACAACCTCGGGCTCGAGGTGGTCGCCGAGGGCGTCGAGACGCAGGAGGCCCTGGCCCGGCTCGCGGAGCTGGGCTGCGACACGGTGCAGGGCTACTTCCTGGGCCGCCCTCAGCCGACCGAGGCGGTGGAGTGGATCGTGCGCCGCCTGGCGCGGAAGCTCCCGCCGGACGCCCGCGCAGCCAGCGCGTAACCACCGGGGTTTGCGGATCTCCGCCGCGGGTAGAGGAGCGGGTTCCCCCACCCTTAGGAGGACCCGATGATCACGCTGACACCCCAGGCGACCGACGCGATCAAAGAGCTCGTCGACGGCGCCGACCTGTCGCCCGAGACGGGCGGCCTGCGGCTCGACATGAACGACGGGACGATGAACAGCGCGCCGCCCAGCCTGGCGCTCACGCTCGTCGAGTCGCCTGCAACAGGCGACGAGGTGATCGACGAGGACGGCGTCCACGTGTACGTCTCCGAGCACGCCGCACCGCTGCTCGACGGCAAGGAGATCGACGCCCGCACCGAGGCCGGCGGCGTCACGTTCCTCGTGAACGACCGCTAGAACCACCGGGGCCAGGCCCGTACCGGGGCCTGGCCCCACGGGGTTAGACGTCCTCGAGCGATTCGGCGAGCAGGTGGCCACGTCGGCCACGCGCAGGTCGCGGCCCGAGGTGCGGACGCCGTCGTCGAGCATGATCGTGCAGTAGGGGCAGGCGACGGCCAGCGTGTCGGCGCCCGTCTCGGCCGCCTCGCGGACGCGCTCCTCGTTGATCCCCCGCCCCCGCTCCTCCATCCACATGTGCGCGCCGCCCGCGCCGCAGCAGAACGTCTGCTTGCCGGTCCGCTCCATCTCGACCGGGGTGCCGACCGCCGCCACCAGCTCGCGCGGCTCGGCGGCGACGTCGTTGTGGCGGGCCAGGTAGCAGGAGTCGTGGTAGGTGATCGGTCCTGTCGCCGCCGGCCGGCGTGATCCGGCCCTCGCGCACCAGCTCGGCCAGAAGCTCGGAGTGGTGCACGACCTCGTAGCTCCCGCCGAAGTCGGGGTACTCGTTCGCGAGCGTGTTGAAGCAGTGCGGGCACGACGTGACGATCTTGCCGGCGCCGGTCTCGTTCAGCGTCTCGACGTTCTGCTCGGCGAACGCCTGGAAGACGTACTCGTTCCCCATCCGCCTGGCGGGATCGCCCGTGCACGCCTCGCGCGGGCCGAGGATCGCGAAGTCGACGCCCGCCGCCTGGAGCAGCTTGGCCGTCGACTCGGCAGACGCCCTGGCGCGCTCGTCGAACGACGCCGCGCAGCCGACCCAGTAGAGCACCGCGGGCGCCGGGTCGCCCGGCTCGAGCACCCGGACGCCGAGCCCCTCCGCCCACGCCGCCCGCTCGGACTGCGCCTTCCCCCACGGGTTGGACGAGCGCTCGACGTCGCGCAGCATGGGATCGGCCTCGGCCGGGAAGCGGGCGTCCACCATGACGAGGTGGCGGCGCAGGTCGACGATGTGGTCGATGTGCTCGATCGAGACCGGGCAGGCCTGCACGCAGGCGCCGCAGGTGACGCAGTCCCACACGACGTCGTCGGTCACCGCGTTCGGGACGAGCGGCGTCGGCTCGCCGCCCCCGGCCGCCACGGCCGGCCCCTCGGCGAAGAGCTGGTCGCGAAGCCCCATGATGAGCAGCTTGGGCGACAGCGCCTTGCCGGTCGCCCACGCCGGGCAGGCGTCCTGGCAGCGGCCGCACTCGGTGCACGAGAAGGTGTCGATCACCTGCTTCCACGTCATGTCGGCGACCGTGCCGGAGCCGAGCCGCATGTCCTCCTCGGGCCCCTCCTCGTCGAACCGCAGCGGCTCCAGCCGGCCGCGCGCGTGCGTGCGCCCGAAGAAGACGTTCACGACCGCGGTCGCGATGTGGAGGTGCTTGGAGTGCGGCAGGTAGGCGAGGAACCCGATGATGAGGAGCACGTGCGCCCACACGAGCACGCGCTCGGCGTCCTCGGTTCGCGGCCCGCCGCCGAACAGGTTCGAGAGCGCGTTCGAGACCGGCGACCACCCCGCCGGCCACTCGTTCAGGTCGAGCGCGATCCGTGTGGCGTGCCAGAGGAGGAGCGTCGTCACGATGCCGGCGATCAGCGCCAGGATCAGGTCGGCCTCGCCGACGTGGCTGCCCTCGAACCGGGCCGGCCGCTGCACCTTGCGGATGACGAACGCCGTCACGACGCCGGCGAAGACCAGCACGGCGAAGACGTCGACGAGCAGCGCGAACCACCCCTGGCTGCCGAGCCACGGGATCGTCTGGTGCTTGTCGACGACCGCGATCATCGCCATCACGATCGTGGGGAAGAGCACGAGGAAGCCCCAGAAGATGAAGGCGTGCATCAGCCCGGGAACCAGCCGCTGGAGCAGCTTGCGCTGGCCGAGCGCGATCACGACCTCGTTGCGGACCCGGGCCGGCAGCTCGCCCGACCGATCGCTCGGCCGGCCCATCTTGACGAGCCGCACGAGCACGACGGCCCGCCGTGCGAACAGCCCTCCGCCGACCGCCGCGACCCCGAGCAGGACGAGGAGGGCGACCGGGTCTATCCGCCCCTCGCCTTCCGGATCTCGGCGACGACGGCCGGCACCACCTCATGCAGGTCGCCGATCACGGCGTAGTCGGCGTTCGCGATCATCGGCGCGTCGGGATCGGTGTTGACGGCGAGGATCCGCTTGGCGCCCTTGCAGCCGGCCATGTGCTGAGTCGCGCCGCTGATGCCGCAGGGGATGTAGATCTCGGGCGCGATCTTGGTGCCGGTCTGGCCGACCTGATCGGTGTGCGGCCGCCAGCCGGCGATCGTGACCGCGCGTGAGCAGCCGACCGCTCCGCCGAGGAGCTCCGCGAGCTCCTCGATCGCCGCGAACCCCTCGGCCGAGCCGGCCCCGCGGCCGCCGCTCACGACGACCTTCGCGTCCGCCAGCGACACGCCGCCGCCCGTGTCCGTCTCGGCACGTTCGACGACGCGCGCGACGAGGTCGGCCTCGGACAGCTCGGGCGTGAACGTCTCGACCTCGGTCGTCGCCGGCGCCGCGGCGGCCCGGGCCTCCACGGCGTGCGGAGCGACGGTGAGGAGCTTCGTGGACCCGTGCACCCGGGCCTCCTCGAGCAGGCTCCCGCCCCAGCGGACCCGGGTGACCGTCGCGGGATCGCCGGGCGCCGCGGAGACGCAGTTCGCGGCGAGCGGCAGGTCGGTGATTGCCGCGGCGTGCGCCATCGCCTCGGTCGCGCGCTCGCTCCCCGACGCGACGACCGCCTCCGGCGCGAGCCGCGAGACCAGCTCGGCGATCACGCGGCCCCAGGCCTGCGGCGCGTACGCGGCGAGGCCCTCGTGCTCGGCGGCGTGCGCCTTCGCGACGCCCAGCTCCCCGAGCCCGGCCGCGGCGTCGCCCGCTCCGGCCCCGATCAGCACCGCCTCGAGCGACGCACCGGCCGCCTCGGCGTAGCCGCGGGCGAGGGTCGCGGCCTGGCACGAGAGGTCGTCGACCTCGCCGCCGCCGGCAGGCTCCAGGAGGACCAGGACGCTGGTCACGACAGGACCCCGATGCGTCCCAGCAGCTCGACGACCGCCGGCGCCGCGTCCGCGCCGCGGCCCAGCACCTCGGTCTGCGTTCCCTCGTCCTCGGGCACCACGAGGCGCACCTTCTCGACGCCCTGCGGGCCCCGCTCCGGCGACCGCGTCTCGACCGGCTTCTTCTTCGCCCGCAGGCGGCCCGGCACCGACGGGTAGCGCGGCAGGTTGAGCCCCTCCTTCACGGTCACGACGGCCGGGAGCGGGACGCGGTACACGTCACGGCCGCCCGGCACCTCCTGCTCGCAGCGCAGGCTGCCGTCCTCGAGCGCAACGGCCTTCACGCCCGTCACGCACGGCCGGCCCAGGGCATGCGCCACCCGGATCCCGACCTGGTAGTTGCCGGCGTCGGCCGACTCGTTGCCGAAGAAGACGATGTCGTACTCGGTGCCCGCCTCCCGTTCGGCCGCGATCGCGTCCAGGATCGCGGCGGCTGTCGCCTGCCCGTCGAACTCGTCGTGGGCCAGGAGGTGGATCGCGCGGTCGATGCCGAGGGCCATGCAGTCGCGCAGCTGCTCCTCAGCCTCGGGCGGGCCGAGCGTCAGCACGGTCGAGGTTCCGCCACCCGCCTCGATCAACCGCACGGCCTCCTCCACCCCACACTCCTCGTGCGGGCTGATCGTGAACCCCAGGTGGCGGGTGTCGATCGCCTGCTCATCGGCCGTCAGCACGATGCGCCCGCCGGTCATGGGGACACGCTTCACGCAGCAGAGGATGTTGAGCGCCATCTAGGAGCGGATCCTGGTGTTGTCGGCGTCGAAGATCGGCGTCGGGCCGGCGATCGCAACCGTCACCGGGTAGCGCTCGCCCAGGTACTCGACGGCGACCTCCGTGCCGACGACCGCCTGCTCGGGCGGCAGGTAGGCCATGAGCAGGTGCTTTCCGACCGACGGGCCTGCGCCGGCGCTCGTCACGTACGACCGCCGCCCCTTCGCGTCGACGAGCGGCTCGCCGGCGCGCGTCAGGACCGGCTCGCGCCCGAGCATGTAGCGCTTGACGCCGCTTCGGGACGTGTGGTCGTCGACGGTCAGCGTGCAGAGCGTCGTCGCCGGCTCCTCCTCGCGGTGGCGCAGGTGGGCGTCGCGGCCCACGAAGTCGTCGTCCTTCACCTTCGGCCCCGACATGCCCGCCTCGACGACGTTGTACTCGGTCTCGAGCTCGAACCCGTAGGCCCGGTAGCACTTCTCGAGCCGCCCGGTCGTCCCGTAGACGCCGATCCCGACCGGCACGGCCCCGTGCGCGCGGCCGGCCTCCCAGAGGATGTCCCAGAGCCGCGCGCCCTGCTCCATCGGCACATACAGCTCCCAGCCCAGGTCGCCGACGTAGGAGATCCGCGATGCGAGCACGCGCAGCGTGTCGATCTCGATCGCGCGGCAGGCGGCGAAGGGGAACCCGGCGTGCGAGACGTCGTCGGACGTGACCGACTCGAGGATGTCGCGGGCGCGCGGCCCCCACAGGCCGAGCGTCGTCCACCCGGTCGTCACGTCGGAGAGCTGCGCCGTGCCGTCGGCCG
Organism: uncultured Actinomycetes bacterium; assembly: GCA_963809325.1. Lineage (GTDB taxonomy): Bacteria > Actinomycetota > Thermoleophilia > Gaiellales > JAICJC01 > JAICJC01. The sequence continues at coordinate 48,494 of CAWEIZ010000008.1, read as the reverse complement.
GCAGGTGATCGGTGAACCACTTCCTGTCGGCCGCGCCGTGCGCGCCGCCCGTGACGACCCGGAACAGGTCCTCGCCGAGCCGCATGATCGTGAGGTCGGCCTTGAACCCGCCGCCCGGCGAGAGGATCGGCGTGTAGACGACCCGCCCGACGGCCACGTCCATCTGCCGCACCGACACCCCCTGGACGGCGGCCAGCGCGCCCGGCCCGGCGATGTCGAAGATCGCAAAGGCGCTCAGGTCGACCATGCCGGCCCGGTCGCGCATCGCCAGGTGCTCCGCGTTGATGATGGGCGACCACCAGCGCGAGTCCCACTCCGCCTCGCGCCGCGTCACCCGGTCGCCGTACTCCTCGAGAAGCGGCGCGTTCGACTCGTACCAGTGCGGGCGCTCCCAGCCCGCCGCCTCGAAGAACACGGCGCCGAGCTCGCGCTCGCGGGCGTGGAACGGGGGCAGGCGGACGTCGCGGTTCGACGCCCACTGCTCGCCGGGGTGCACGATCCCGTACGTCTTGTTGAAGCCCTCGGCGGCGCGCGCCCTGACATGGGCCCGCGTCTTCTGGTGATCCCAGAAACGTGCGATGTCGGACGAGTGCAGGTCGATCTCCGACTCGCCGTGGGTCATCCACTCGGCGACGGCTGCGCCGATCCCCGGCCCCTCCTTCACCCACACCGCGGCGCACGACCACAGGCCCTTCACCTCGGGCGTCTCGCCGAGGAGCGGGAGGCCGTCGGGCGTCAGCGAGAGCAGGCCGTTGATCGCGTACTTCACGCCGACGCTCTCGTCGCCCACGATCTCGGGCATCAGCTCGAGCGCGTCCTCCATCTGCGGGTCGAAGTCGGCCTGCGTGAACGGCAGCTCGGTCGGCGACAGCGACGCCTGCTCGATCGACGGGATCTCCTCGGGGTCGTGCAGGATCGCGCGGTGGGCGTACGAGCCGATCTCGAGCCCGCTCCCGTCCTGGCGCTCGTACATGTTCGTGTCCATGTCGCGCACGATCGGGTACTCGATGTGCGACTTGGAGTCGGCGAAGTGCGGCACCGGCCCGACGTCGATCATCTGGTGCACGGCCGGCGTGAGCGGGATCGTCGCGCCCGCCATCCGGGCGATGCGCGGGCTCCAGACCCCGCACGCGATCACGACGACCTCGGCCTCGATGTCGCCGCGCGTCGTCCGCACGCGCCGGACGCGCCCGTGCTCGACGTCGATCCCGAGCACCTCGGTGAGCGGCGAGACGGTGAGCGCCCCCGCCTCCTGGGCCCGCTCGCGCATGATCGTGCCCGCGCGCAGGGAGTCGACCACGCCCACCCCCGGTGAGTAGAACCCGCCGATGATCACCGACTCGTCGATGAACGGGACGAGCTGCTTGATCTCGGCCGGGGTCACGATCGAGACCGGCTCGACGCCCCACGCGGCCGCCGACGACATCCGCCGCTGGAGCTCCTGCATGCGCTCCTCGGTGCGGGCGACCTCGATGCCGCCGCTCTCGGTGAAGACCTCGAGCTCCTTGTACTGACGCACGCTCTCGAGCGTGAGCGCCGTCATCTCCTTGGAGTGGTCGACCGGGAAGACGAAGTTCGAGGCGTGGCCGGTCGAGCCGCCGGGGTTCGGGAACGGGCCCTTGTCGAGCAGCACGATGTCGCTCCAGCCCTGCCGCCACAGGTGGTGGGCCATGCTGTTTCCGACGATCCCGGCCCCGATCACGACGGCGCGGGCGCTTCCAGGCAGCGTGCTCATGCGGTCTCCTTCGTTGCCAAGGCCTCGCTCATCTGGTAGACAACTGATATATCAGAGCCTCCCGGCGTATGCAAGAACCTAACCCAGCAACTCCTGCCACCGCGACCGGCCTGCTCTCAGACCGGGCCTACGCCGCCCTGCGCGACCGCCTGATCTCGCTCGCGATCGCGCCCGGTGCGCCCATCGACGAAGACGCGCTCACGCGCGAGCTGGGCGTCGGACGGACGCCGGTGCGCGAGGCGGTGCGGCGGCTGGCGCTGGAGGGGCTGGTCGTCGTCTACCCGCGGCGTGGCACGTTTGCGGCGAGCATCGACATCACGAGCCTCTCCGACATCACCGACGTCCGCTGCCAGCTCGAGCCGCACGCGGCGGCCCGCGCCGCGACCCTGGCCGACGCCGCCGACCGGGCCGAGGCCGCCGGGCTGATGTCAGAGCTCGAGCGCGCGGCGGCCGACCAGGGGTCGCTGATCGAGCTCGACGCGCGCGTCCACAGGTTCGTGCACCGGTGCTCCCGAAACCCGTACCTGGCGCGCGACCTCGACCGCTACCTCAACATGTCGCTTCGGATCTGGCACCTCACCTTCGACCGCCTGCCGCCGCTCGACGACCCGGTCCGCGAGCACCGCGCGCTCCTCGAGGCGATCGCTCGCGGCGATGCCGAAGCGGCGCGCGCGATCGCGCTCGAGCACGTGCTCGGCTTCGCCCGCCAGATGCGCGCGGCGCTGTAGCCTCGTCGGGAACCCATGCCGGGAGGTGGGGACAGTCCCTGAACCTTTCGCGTCACACATCCGTGACGGAGGCCGGACAGTGTGCGACCTGTTCGGCTGGCGGTGTGTTCACGAACGCGCTGCGGCGTGGTCACGCCAACCGTTCAGGGACTGTCCCCACGCAAGCGTCCGTCTGGCTACGTGACGGTGGCGACGACCCTGGTGATGTCGGGCGATCGCCCGACGAACGGCACCTTCACCAGAAGCAGGTGCTTGCCGCCCACCGTGACGACGGTCTGGAGCTGCCACGCGGCGGCCGACTTGCACGATCCGCCGTAGGTGCACACCTTGGCCGAGGCGTTCTGGATGCCCGCGCCGTCGCGCATGTGGAACGACCAGTCGACCTGGCCGATGTGGCCCTTGCCGCAGCGGACGACGACATCGTGCTTGTGCATGTCGCGCGAGACCTTGCAGCCGTCGGTCTTCGAGTGGAACTCGTCGCCGTGCTTCGTCGTCGTCTTGGCGGCGGCCGCCGAGACCACGAGGCATGCGAGCGCCACCACCGAGGCGGCGGCTGCGAGTGCGGTGCGACGGGGCACGGACGGCATGTCTCACCGATAGCGAAAACCGCGTAGGGCGGCATCCCCCGATCCGGCGAGGTGAATCCCCCGGCAGACTCCCCCGGTTAGGGGATGCGGAGAAGGGTGGGGCGCGGATAGGTTGCATGAGATGGGCGTCTCCCGGCTGGGGCAACCGACCGACGACATCGTTTGGGACGAGGGGCACGAGAATGACTTCTTTCGCCGTATGCCGTCCGCGCTGTCGCTGGCACTCGAGGCCACGGATCTCGAGTCGCTGGCCCGTGCCACCGCAAAGGGCGCCGAGGTGCTGTGGGACTGCGCCGCGGAGGTCGTGCTGCCGTCCGAGGGCGAGCTTCGGAGGAAGATCCAGGCCACGGCGCTGAACGGCCGCCGCCGCCCCGCAGGGTTTCGCCACAACAGCCGCGCCGCGGCGTTGCGCATGCCGCTCATCGCCCACGACGCCCGCCTCGGCGAGCTCGTGCTCCGGCGCGAGCGGCCGTTCGCGCGCCAGGAGCGTGGCCACGTCCAGTACTACGCCGAGCTGTGCGCGCTCGCCGTCCACTCGTGCTTCATGCGGGAGCAGTTCCACCGCGCGGCCGTGACGGACTCGCTCACGGGGGTCGCCAACCGGCGCCGGCTGATGGACGAGCTCGAGCACCGCACCGGCGCGCCGTACCGACTGCTGATGCTCGACGCCGACGGCCTGAAGCAGGTGAACGACTCGCTCGGATACGAGGACGGCGATCTCCTGATCGTGGCGCTGGCCGACACGCTGGCGTCGGTGCTCGAGCCGGACGAGCTGGCTGCCCGGCTCGGCGGTGACGAGCTGGTCGGCGTCCTGAACGCGCTCTCGCCGGGCGACGCGTCGGCGCGCGTGCACCGCCTGCGCGTGCTCGTCGACGACCTGCCGCTTCCCCGCCGCATCCGCGACATCTGTCAGGGGGCGAGCGTGGGCTGCGTCGCCTCACGTCCCGACGAGACGCCCCGCGAGACGCTCAGGCGCGCCGGCGCCGAGATGCAGCGCCACAAGCGCCGCCGCAAGTCCGACCGCCGGTAGCGTCGGGGCGGCCCTCGATCCGGGCCGCGTAGAAACCCACACACCGGTTTTGGTGGCGGCACCGATGCCGGCGCCGGCCGCGCGCGGCATCCTGAAGCTGCCCGAAGAAGGAGGACGTCATGAGGGTGCTCGTCGCCGCCTCGAGCAGGCACGGCGCGACAGGTGCGATCGCCGAGGAGCTCGGCCGCACGCTCGCAGAGCACGGCCTCGACGTGCAGGTCACGCCGCTCGACGACGTCTCGGACGTGAGCGGGTTCGACGCGTTCGTCGTCGGAAGCGCGATCTACGCCGGGCGGTGGCTCGCGCCGGCGCGAGCCTTCGTCGACGAGCACGGCGCGGAGCTTCAGTCCCGGCCGACGTGGCTCTTCTCGAGCGGCCCGCTCGGCGACCCGCCCAAGCCCGACCCCGATGCGGCCGTCAAGATCGACGGGCTCGTGCAGGCGACCGGGGCGCGCGAGCACCACCTCTTCACCGGAGCGCTCGACCGCAGCCGTCTCGGGCTCGGGGAGCGGGCGATCGTCCGCGTCGTCGGAGCACCCGACGGCGACTTCCGCGACTGGGACGACGTCCGCCGGTGGGCGGCCACGATCGCCGAGGCGCTGGGGGCCGCCGTGGAGGGGGCCCAGCCGTGACCGCGGTCACCTATCCGAGGCAGACGTCGCGCACGCAGCCCCCGATCGCCGCCGAGCGCGGGACGGGGTGGCTTCTGCTCACGGCCGCGATCGTGCCACTCGCGATCCTCGGGAGTGCCGCGAACCTCCTCGACGGCGGGAGCTACGCCGAGGAGACGTCGAACTGGGCCGCGCAGGCGGCGGGCCAGGACATCGCCAACCTGATCGTCTTCCCGATCATGGCGCTCCTGGCGGCGCTCGCGTGGCGAGGATCGCTTCGCGCCCGCCTCGCCTGGACCGGCGTGGCGGCGTACAGCACGTACAGCTACGCGATCTACTGCTTCGACGTCCATTGGGGGCGGCTGTTCCTGCTCGACGTCGCCGTCTTCGGGCTCTCGACGTACGCCCTCGTCGGAGGGGTCGCCGGCCTCGACCATGCCGCCGTGCGCGCCCGCTTCTCGCCCGCCGCCCCGATCCGGTTGATATCGGGAGCCCTGATCGGCGTCGCGGCCGCCTTCGCGGCGCTCTGGCTCTCGATCGAGGTGCCGGCGGCAGTCAGCGGAACGCCCGCCGACGAGCTGCACAAGGTCGGGCTCTTCACCAACCCGGTGCACGTGCTCGATCTCGCGATCGTCCTGCCGGCCACCGCGATCGCCGGCGTCCTGCTCAGGCGGCACCGGCCGCTCGGGTACTGCCTTGCGCCCCTCATCCTCTCGATGCTCGCCGCCCTCACGGTCGGCATCGTCTGGGTGATGCTCGTCTCGGCCCACCGCGACATCGACCCGCTCGGCCCGGGGATCGCCGTCACGGCCGTGCTCCTGGCCGGCGAGCTCGTCCTGCTCTGGCGGTTCCTGCGGGCGGTTGCCCCTCCGCCGGAGGCGGATGAGCGGCACCTCACCTAGTCGTCGTATGCGTCGTGCCGGCGAAGCCAGGCCGCCGGGTGCGGCAGATCCGCCTCGTCGCGGCCCTTCGGCACGAGATCGAGCAGCTGGTAGCAGGTGTTCAGCACGTCCAGCCCTCGCGAGTACGAGGAGTAGGTGTGGAACACGGCGCCGGCCGCGTCCTTCGCGAACACGCTCACGCCCGGAAGCTCATCTCCGGGGTGCGCCGCGAAGGCGAAGTTGTACTCGGCCCCGTCCCGGCGCTCGTCCTCGGTGAACGACACGCCGTAGTCGAAGTTGAACCGGTTTCCGAGCGACGAGACCCACCGGAACCCCCAGCCCATCCGCTCCCGGTAGGCCTGAAGCCGGTCGAGCGGCGCGCGGCTCACGACGACGAGCTCGACGTCACGGTGCGCGAGGTGCACCTGCGTCCCGTCGAAGCCGTCCATCCAGAACGAGCAGCTCGGGCACCCCTCGTCCCAGTCCGGCCCGAACATGAAGTGGTAGACGAGGAGCTGGCTCCGGGGCCCGAAGAGCTCGGACAGCGTCCGGTCGCCCTCTGCCGTCTGGAAGACGTACTCCTCCTCGACCGGCACCCACGGGAGCTCGCGCCGCTCGCGGCTGAGCTCGTCGCGGATCCGGCTCAGGTCCTTCTCCTTGGCGAGAAGCTCGACGCGCTTCGCGCGCCACTGCTCGGGGGTCGCGATGACGGGACGGGTCGCGGTGCTCATGGGATCCTCCTCGGTTCGACCGAGCGATTGTACACCAGATGGTAAACTATCTGCCATGGGCGCCCAGCCCTCCGTCGAGCTCGACCGCAGCTTCCACGCCCTCGCCCACCCCGTCCGGCGCGCCATCGTGGGCCGGCTGGCGGACGGCCCCGCGACCGTGCGAGAGGCCAGCCGCGGCGCCGGGGTGTCGAAGCCGGCGGTGACCAGGCACCTGCGCGTGCTCGAGGACGCCGGCATCGTCGATCGCACCGTCCGCGGCCGCACCCACGTCCTCACCCTGCGCTCCGACCCGCTCGCCGAGGCGTCGCGCTGGATCGACGGACAGCGGCGCCTGTGGGAGCGTAAGCTCGACGTCATCGAGGCCTATCTCGAGGAGACGCGGTGAGTGCCCACGAGCTCGTGATCGAGCGCGCCTTCGCCGCGCCGAGGGACGCGGTGTTCCGGGCGTGGGTGAGCCCCGAGGTGCTGCGCCGGTGGTGGGGCGCCGGCCCCGACTGGACGTCCCCGGCCGTCGAGATCGACCTGCGCCCGGGCGGCCGCTACCGGCTCTCGATGCAGGATCCGTCGGGAACGGTGCGCACCGTGGGCGGCGAGTACGTCGAGGTCGATCCGCCGCGCCGGCTCGTCTACACCTGGGCGTGGGAGACGCACGGCGCGGCGGATGACCCTCCGACGCTCGTCACCGTCGAGTTCCACGAGGGAGGGCCGGGCGAGACCACCGTCGTCCTCACCCACACCGGGTTTGCCGACGGCGAGCGGCGGGACATGCACCGCGACGGGTGGGAGCTGTGCCTCGCGAACCTCGAGACGCGCGTCATCGGAGCCGGCTCCCCGGGCGCCGCGCCGTAGTCAGCCGCTGCGGGCCGCGGGCGCCCTGACGAGCAGACGGATGACCGTGCCGGCCTGCGACGAGCGGACCTGGACGAGATCGCAGAGCTGATTCGCAAGCCACATGCCGTGGCCGCCGTTGGCCGCATCCAGCGGGCGCAGGCGGCCGACGAGCGGCTCGGCGATGAAGCCGGCGTCGCGGATCTCGCACGTCACGCCGGCACCACCGTTCCACATGCGCAGCAGGCCCGCTCCGCCGCCGTGGCGCACGCTGTTGGCCGCGACCTCGTGGACGGCGACGACCAGATCCTGCGCGCGGTCCTCGTCGAGGTTCGCCCGCTTCGCCGCCTCGGCCACCGTGCGCCGGACGCCGGCGAGCCGCGAGAGGTCGAACGCCAGCTCGTGCGGCGTCGCCTCGGGCTCGGGAAGGGGCGGCGCGAACGGCTCCGAGATCGCCTCGAGCCCGCGGTACTCGCTGCTCGCGGCCGAAACGCCGTTCTCGCGCACATGGGGGTGGCTGCACCGGCACTCGGCGATCACGGCCGGGTCGAGGGCCGCGGTGTCGTACGGACAGACCAGCGTCCAGCCGGGGCCCGACCCGAACGCGACGTTCAGGAGCTCCTCGTGGCGCTGGCACTCGACGAGCTCGTCGGCCGAACGAGCGGCCGAGATCGGCTCGCCGACCCCCCGCACCGGCCGCTCCGCCCGCAGGTGCGGCTCGGCGAACTCGTGCCAGGCGTGGATGATGCGCCCGGGATTCCCGCCGAGGTCGTCCATGTCGGTGAACGTGACGCCGGCCGCCGCCGGGCCGAGCGTCTCCCTCAGGCGCCGGATCTTGCGGTCGCTGACAGCGACCATCACCGCCTCGCCGGCCGCCAGCCCCTGGCGCACGAACGGATCGAGCCGGGCGACGAGCTCGTCCTCGCCGGCGTACAGGAGCGCCTCGTGCCGGAACGTCACCCGTGGAGCTCCATGCCGAGATGGTACCCCGCTCCCCCGATCGCAACCCTCGCCGGCTCAGCCGGCGGCCGCTCTGAGACCCGCGATCGCGGGGTAGAGGCGCCTGAACGCGGCGTACCCCTCGGCGTACGGCCCGCGCCAGGAGGGATCGGGATCAACGCGGCCGACGACGCGGACGCACGAGTCGACCGCCGCGGCCACGTCGGCGAACGACCCGGATGCGACGCCGCCGAGCATCGCCGCCCCGAGCGCAGCTGCGTCGTCGGCCGCGGTGATCTCGAGCGACAGGTCGAGGGTCGACGCGACGATCCGGCGCCACAGCTCGCTCCGGCTGCCGCCGCCGCCCATGCGGCCGATCGACGGGCGAAGCCCGAGCCCGCGCAGGAGCTCGAGCGAGTCGCGGAGGCCGTAGGCGACGCCCTCGAGCACGGCCCGTGCGAGCGCGCCGGTGTCGTGCCGCAGGGTGAGGCCCACGAAGGCGCCGCGAGCGTCGGGGTCGGCATGCGGCGTCCGCTCGCCCGAGAGGTACGGCGCGAACTGGAGGCCCTCGCACCCGGGCCCCCAGGCCGCGGCGGCGTCGAGCAGCGCCTCCATCGGCATCCCCGGCACGACCGAGTGGTGAAACCAGTCGAGCGCCCCGCCCGCCGACAGCATGACGCCCATCGCATGCCACGTCCCCGGGACGGCGTGGCAGAACGTGTGCGCCGTGCCGCGCGGATCGGCGGCGAGGGCCGGGAGGACGCCGAAGACGACGCCCGACGTCCCCAGGGCGACCGACACCGAGCCCGGCCGGTCGACGCCGACTCCGAGCGCGCCGGCCGCCTGGTCGCCTCCCCCCGCCGCCACCGGCACCCCGGCGCCGGTCGCCCCGGAGACGGCGCCCGACTCGAGCGCGGGCGGGAACCACTCGCGCGGCAGGTCGAGCAGCTCGAGCATCTCCTCGCTCCAGCGCCGGGCGCCCACGTCGAAGAGCAGCGTGCCCGAGGCGTCGGAGACGTCGGTTGCGAGCTCGCCCGAGAGCCGCAGCCGCACGTAGTCCTTGGGCAGGAGGACGTGGGCGATGCGCCGGTAGACGTCCGGCTCGTGGCGGCGCACCCACAGGAGCTTGGGCGCCGTGAACCCCGTGAGCGCCCGGTTGCCTGTGAGCGCGACCAGCCGCTCGAGGCCGACCGTGCGCTCGATCTCGTTGCACTCGGCCGCCGTGCGCTGGTCGTTCCACAGGATGGCCGGGCGAGGCGGGCGCAGCCGCTCGTCGAGCAGCACGAGCCCGTGCATCTGCCCCGCGAGGCCGATGCCGGCGGGGTCGGGAACGCCCAGCACCTTCATCGCCGACTCGCGCGAGCGCTCGTGGCTCCTCCAGTCGCCCGAGGGCTTCTTCCACGAGGAGGTGGAGCGGCTGGGGTCGCTCGAGACGCTCGGCTTCCTGCGCTGGAACCCGCACAGCCTCGAGGACAACCTGATCGTCGACGACCCGGCCGTGTGCGTGCACGAGCTGCGGCGCGTCGCCGCCGCAGGTGGATCGGGCATCGTCGACATGATCCGATACGAATATTCAAGATGTCCGGACATCAGGACGCCGGAGCGGCGTCCGCGCTGCTCGTCTGGGAGACGGCAGCCCGGCGCGTCGCCTGAGGCGGATCGCCCCGTCAGGAGTGTCCGAAGCGCACGTCCGGCAGCACCCGGTCGACCCAGCGCGGAAGCCACCAGGCCCACCGGCCGAGGAGCCGGAGCGCGACCGGAACGATGACGAGGCGCACCAGAAGCGCGTCGAGCAGCACGGCGATGCCGAGGATGACCCCCATCTCCTTCGGCGGCAGCGGCCCGGAGAGCGCGAACGTGAAGAAGACGGCGACCATCACGGCCGCGGCGGCCAGGATCACGCGGCCGGAGTGGGCCACGCCCCCGATCATCGCCTCGCGCGGGTTCCCGGACCGGTCGTGGTGCTCCTTCGCCGACGCGAGCAGGAACACGGTGTAGTCCATCGAGATGGCGAAAATCATCGCGAAGAAGAACACCGGCCCCCATGCGTCGAGGAAGCCCTGCGACTGGAAGCCGAGCAGCGATGCACCGTGGCCGTCCTGGAAGATGAGCCGGGCCACGCCGAACGCGGCAGCGGTCGCGAGCAGGTTCGTGAGGACGCCGACCAGCGCGAGCACGGGCGCCTGAAGCGCCACCAGGAGCAGCACGAACCCGAGCACGAGCACGACGCCGATCACCCGCGGCGTTGCGCGCGAGAGCGCGGCCTCGAGATCGTGATTCTCGGCAGCCGCCCCGCCGACGAGCACACCCGCCGGGAGAGCGCTGCGAAGCCGGTCGATCGTCGCGCCGGTCGCCACGCTCGAGGGGTCGGTGCGCGGCACGACCTGGATCAGGGCAACGTGCCGGCCGGCGTCCGGGAGGGGCGGTGTGACCTGCGCGATCCCCCGGTCCGCGGTCAAGAGCTGCGAGACGCGGCCGGCCTGGGCGATCGGGGTCACGACCTGGAGCGTGCCGGGAGCCCCCGGGCCGAAGTCGTGCGCCACCCGCGCGTAGCCGACGCGCGACCCGTCGCCCTGCGGCACGACCTTGATCGAGGGCATGCCCGTCCGCAGGCCCGCGAGCGGGGCCGCCAGGGCCACCAGCACCGCGAGCGCCACGCCGCCGAAGAGCAGCGGGCGGCGCCACAGCCGCTCGGCCCAGGCTGCGAACCTCGGTGACCGGTGCTCGCCGGAGTGCACCCAGGAGAGCCCCAGCCTGTCGATTCGCGGCCCGAGCCACGCCAGGACTGCGGGCAGGAGGCTGAGTGCCGCCGCGAGCACGAAGACGACCGCGACCATGATGCCGAGCGCCATCGACCGGAAGGCCGGGCTCGGGACGAGCATCACGGCGGAGAGCGAGATGAGGACGGTGAGGCCCGAGAACAGCACGGCCTTGCCCGCGGTGTCCATGGTCACGGCCGCCGCGTCGACGGGCGAGAGGCCGGAGCCGAAGAGCGCGCCGCGGAAGCGGGCGACGATGAAGAGCGCGTAGTCGATCCCGAGGGCGAGGGCGAACATGAGCGCGAAGTTCATCGCCCAGATCGAGATGTCGGCGAGCTGGGTGCCCAGGAAGAGCACACCGGCGCTCGCGACGAGCCCGGTGATCGTCAGCATGAGGGGAAGGCCGGCGGCGACCAGCGACCCGAAGGCGAGCACGAGGATCGCCAGCGTCACGGGCCAGCTGTAGAGCTCGGAGCGCATCATCGCCGTGCGGTTCGCCTCGTTGAAGTCGGACCACATCGCGGAGGCGCCGGTGGTCGTCACCTGCACCTGCGAGGTGGAGAGGGCGGCCAGCGGTGCCTTGAGGCGGTCGGCGGCCGCCACCATCTGCGTGGGGTTGCGAGCGGCGCCGCCGACCACGAGCGCGCTGTGCCCGTCGGCGGAGATCGAGATCCCGGGGCTCGGCAGGGTCACCGACGCGATCGCCGCGTCGGCGCGCAGCGTGTCCCGGACGCTCCGGATCGCGGCCGCAAAGCCCGGGTCGGTGACACGAAGATTGGGCGAGTGGACGACCACGAGCAGCGCGCTCGAGCTGCGGCCGGCGAACCGGTCCTGGACGATCGCGCGCGCCGCCACGGACTGCGAGCCGTTGGCCTGCCAGCCGGCGCCCGAGAGCGCGGTCTCCACGCGAGGAGCCATCGCCCCGAGCACCACGGCGACGGCCACCCAGGTGAGGACGACCGCCCGAACGTGGGTCGCTGCGAGCCTCCCGAGCCGCCCCAGCGGGCCGACCTCGGCCGTCACTGCGAACACCTCGACTCGAGCCCGGCGACACGGCGCAGGATCAGCGAGGCCGGGCAGTCACCGGCGAGCACGTAGGCCCACTGGTTCACACCGACGAAGGCGATCAGAAGGAGAAACCAGGGGCTGACGAGCGCCGAGAGGGCGACCCCGACTAGCACCACCGTGCCCGCGAGGCCGAACAGGACGCGCTCGAGCGCCGGCCGGCGCGTGCGACGGGACGTGATGCTCACGACGCGGCCTCCCGGACGGTGCCGTCGAGGACGTGGGCGAGCTCGGCGGCGGAGTGCTCGAGCGCTCCGCAGACGATCTCGCACAGCGCGAACACGGTCGGGTCGGCGATCGAGTACAGGGTCCTCGTCCCCCGCTTCCGCCGCGTGACGATGCCGGCCCCGTGCAAAACCGCGAGATGGCGGGAGATGTTCTGCTGATTGGCCGCGAGCGCCTGGGTCAGCTCGCCCACCGATGCCTCGCCGCCACGAAGCCTGTCGAGCAGCTTGATGCGAAGCGGCTCGCCGATGATGCGGAAGCGGTGCGCGATCAGCTCGATCAGCGGGTCGCTCAGCTGCTGCTGATGGGGGGCGCTCATCGACATGCACACTACTGTACAACTGTGTAGTTGTCAAACGGTGGACGATCCCGTCCGTAGCGTCCCGCAACGCGAATGCGGGGGACTCCCCGATGCCCTCCGCGCGCCCGCGGGCGATGCTCCCTGTGATGACCTTCGCCGGCCTGATCGTGAAGAACCTGCTCCGGCAGAGAGTGCGGACGCTTCTCACCGTGCTCGGGATCTCGGTCGGGATCACCACGGTCGTCGCGCTCGGCGTGGTCACCGAGGGCATGAAGCAGACCTCGGGCGACCTCATCCGCACGGGCGGCGCCGACTTCATGGTGGCCCAGGACGGCGCCTCGGACTTCAGCTTCAGCACCGTCCCGGAGTCCGACTGGGCGCGAATCGCGCGCCGCCCCGACGTGGCTTCGGCCGTCGGCGTGCTCTACAACTTCGCGTCGGTCCCCGGCAACGCGTACTTCCCCGAGATGGGAGTGCGCCCCGACCAGCTCGCCGGGATCATCGGCAAGCCGGAGGCCGGCCGGCTCCTGTCGGGCGCGCCGAACGAGGTCGTGCTCGGCGCCGGCGCCGCGTCGACGCTGGACGCATCGGTCGGCGGCACGGTCGACTTGGGCGGCCGGCCGCGGCGGGTGACCGGGATCTTCCGGTCGTCGAGCACGTATGAGAACAACGGCGGGTACATGCCGCTCGAGACCGTCCAGAGGATTGCGAGCAAGCCGGGGGTGGTCACGGCCGTCTACGTCAAGGTGTCCCCGGGAGCCGATCCCGTGCAGGTCGCCGCCACGATCGAGCGCGACGAGCCGACGCTGGCGTCGATCGCAAGCGTCGCCGACTACGGGAAGGTCGATCAGGGCGTCGCGATCATGGACGCCGTCCAGCTCGCGATCACCCTGCTGGCGGTCGGCATCGGCGCGATCGGCGTGACCAACACGATGGTGATGTCGGTCTTCGAGCGGACCCGCGAGATCGGGATCCTGCGCGCCGTCGGATGGAGCCGGCGCAGGATCCTCGGCACGGTGATCGGCGAGAGCGTGGCGCTGTGCGCGCTGGCGGCGGTCGTCGGCGTCCTTCTGGGCGTCGCCGCATCCCGCGCGATCATGCTCGTGCCGTCGATCTCGAGCCTCCTCTCGCCCGTCTACGCGCCGGACGTCTTCGTGCGCGCCGTCGTGATCGCCCTCGTCGTCGGGCTCGCCGGGGCCGCGTACCCGGCGCTGCGCGCCACCCGGCTCACCCCGATGGAGGCTCTGCGGCATGAGTGACCGGCCCCCTCCCGCGATCCTGGTCAAGGACGTCGAAAAGGCCTATGAGGACGGGCGGATCCGTGCGTTGAATGGGATGTCCATGGTCGTGGAAGAGGCCGAGTGGGTCGCGATCGTGGGACCGTCCGGCTGCGGCAAGTCGACGCTTCTCCACCTCATCGCGGCGCTCGACCACCCCGACGCCGGCCACATCCACGTTCACGGCAACGACCTCGATCGGGTCGAGGACGCCGCCCTCTACCGGCGCCGTGCGATGGGCCTCGTCTTCCAGCTCCACAACCTGCTGCCCAGCCTGACGGCGGCCGAGAACGTCGAGGTGCCGATGTTCGGCGCCGGCCGCTCCCGGCATGAGCGCCGCGGGCGGGCGCTGGAGCTGCTGGAGCTGGTCGGCCTCGAGGACCGCGCCGGCAGCCGGCCCGCGGAGCTCTCGGGCGGCGAGCGCCAGCGCGTCGCCATCGCGCGCGCCCTGGCCAACGACCCGCCGCTGCTCCTCGCGGACGAGCCGACGGGGAGTCTCGACTCCGACGCCGGCCGCCGCATCCTCGACCTGATCTCGGAGCTCCGGTCCCGGCGCGGCCTGACGGTCGTCATGGTGACGCACGACGACTCGGTGGCCTCGCGCGCCGACCGCATCGTCCGCATGCTCGACGGCCGGAACGCGACGGACGAGCGTGACGCCGCAGAGGCGGTCGCCGTCGATGCGACGGCCGCGCGCTGACGGCGCCCGGCGATCGAGCCGGCCACGCGACGACGTCAACCCTGCCTCACACGCGCTGCAGCCATCCCGCGTCGTCGAGCGGCTGGTATCCGACGGGGCGCTTGGCCTGACGGCGGCCGAGGCCGCCCGGCGGCTGGCCGAGGCCGGCGCGAACGTCATCCCGCGCGGCAAGCGCGTGGGAGCCCTTCGGATCGCGCTCCGCCAGTTCGGCGATCCACTTGTCGGGCTGCTCATCGCCGCGACGGTGGTCTCGGCCGCCATCGGTGAGGTGCTCGATGCGCTCGTCATCGGCGCGATCCTGATCCTGAACGGCCTCCTGGGGTTCACCCAGGAGGCGGGCGCGGAGCGTGCGATCGCATCCCTGACCGACGCCGTCCGGGCGACGGCAACCGTGGTGCGCGACGGCCGGGCGCGGCTCATCCCGAGCGAGGGGCTCGTGGTCGGCGACGTCGTCACCGTCCGCGAGGGCGAGCGTGTGCCCGCCGACCTCCGGATCCTCGAGAGCGACCGTCTCGAGGCGAACGAGTCGCTGCTCACCGGCGAGTCGACTCGCGTTCACAAGCTGCCAGAAGCTGTGGCGCCGGAGGCGCCGCTCGCGGAGCGTACGTGCATGCTGTACGCCGGGACCTCGATCACGCTCGGCGAGGGGCGCGCCATCGTCACGAGCGTGGCCGGCGAGACCGAGATGGGGCTGATCGCCCGGCTGGCGGGCGCGGCGGAGCGGCCCCCGACGCCGCTCCAACGGCGGATGGGACGCCTGTCGCGGGTCATGGTCGCGGCCGGCGTCGGGATCACGGTGCTCCTCTTCTGCGCGATGCTCTGGGACGGCGCGCAGGCCCACGAGGCCTTCCTCGTCGGCGTGTCGGTGGCCGTCGCGGCGGTGCCGGAGGGGCTGGCGGGCACGATCACGGTCGCCCTGGCGGCCGGCGCGAGACGGATGGCGGGACGGCGGGCGATCGTCCGTCATCTCGCCGCCGTCGAGACGATCGGCGCCGCGACGGTCGCCGCGACCGACAAGACGGGGACGTTGACCCTGAACGAGCTCCGCGTCGTGACGGTCGAGCCCATGCCGGGACGAACCCCGGCGGACGTGGTGGCCGCCGGGGCGCTCGCCTCGACCGCGCAAGCCGTCGACGCGGGTGGCGCCGATCCACGGATGGTCGGCGATCCGGTCGACCGTGCCTTCGTGCTGGCGGCCGGGGGTGCGAACGCCGGTGCGCAGCGGCGGCTGGCGCTCGTGCCGTTCGACCCCGACAGGAAGCGGCTCACCGCCGCGTACGCCTCCGACGAGGGAGTGCGGGTGGTCGTGAAGGGGGCGCCGGAGGTGCTCTTCGCGCGGGCCAGGCAGCCGGCGGCAGCGCTCCGCACGGCCGTCGACGCGAACGGGCGGCTGGCGGCCCGGGGGCTGCGGGTGCTGGCGGTGGGCGAGATTCACCTGAGGAGCACCGCCGGCGTCGCGGATGACGACCTGGATGCCCAGATCGACCTCCTCGGCGTCGTCGGACTCGAGGACCCGCTTCGCGAGGGCGCCGTCGAGTCCGTCCGGCGCGCCCGCACGGCCGGTGTCCGTGTGGTGATGCTGACCGGAGACCAGCCGGCCACAGCAGCGGCGATCGCCGGGCAGCTCGGGCTCGAGGCCGCCCCGCTCATGACCGGGAGCGAGCTGGCCGCCCTGAGCGACGAGGAGCTGCGCGCCCGCCAGCGCGCGTACGCCGTCTTCGCCCGGGTCACGCCCGTGGACAAGCTCCGGCTCGTCACAGCCCTTCAGTCGGACGGCCAGGTGGTGGTGGTCACGGGCGACGGGGTGAACGACACCCCGGCGCTCAGGCGCGCCGATGTCGGCGTCGCGATGGGCCGGGACGGAACCGAGGCCGCACGCGAGGCGGCGGATATCGTGCTCACGGACGACGCGTTCTCGACCATCGTCGCGGCCATCGAAGAGGGGCGGCGGATCGACCAGAACATGCGGGCCTTCGTGACGTTCCTTCTGTCTGCGAATCTCGGCGAGGTGCTCCTCTTCACCCTCAGCGTCCTCGTGGGCGCGGGCGCGCCGATGAGCGTCGTTCAGGTGCTGGGCGTCAACCTGCTCACGGATGGCCTGCCGGCGCTTGCGCTCGCGTATGACCCGCTCGCGCCCGAGACGATGACGCGCGGGTCGCTGCCGCCGACCGGGCTGCTCGTCACCGGTGGGCTCCGCCGGCTGGCGGCGGTCGGCGCGATGGTCGCCGCGGCGGCCGCGGCGGCGTACGCCCTGGGCGGTGGGGGCGCGACCGCCGAGGCGCAGACGATGGCGTACGTCACCATCGCGCTGACGGAGCTCTTCATCGTCTACTCGCTTCGCTCGGCGACCGGTCCAGCCTGGCGCGGCCCCCGCAACTGGCGGCTGACAGGAGCGGTGGCCGGCTCCGTCGCCGTCGTGGTCCTGAGCGTCTACCTCCCCGGCGCGAACGATGCGTTCGGTACGGCGCCGCTCGGCGCCTGGGCCGCCGCAGGCGCCGTCCTGCTTGCGCTCGCGCCGTTCGCCGCCTCCGAGGCCTGGAAGATCGTGGGCGGTGACCGCGATCGGTAGCGTGCGCACTCCGCCGCCGGCCCCCCTGCGGCCCGGCGTGGCCAGGGGCTCGTTGACGCTGTCCGCGGCAGCAGCCGCGACGCCGAACGACGTGTTGAAGGCCCTCGGGACAGGCGAGACGGGGCTCACGGCATCGGAGGCGGCAGCCCGGCTCTTCGAGGCCGGGGCCAACCGCCTGCCGGAGGCGCACGGCCCGGGACTGCCCCGCGAGCTCGCCGGCCAGCTCTTCCACTTCTTCGCACTCATCCTCTGGGCCGCGGCCGGCCTTGCGCTCCTCGGCGGCCTCCCGGAGCTCGCGGTGGCGCCCAGGAGTTCCGTGCCGAGCACGCCACCCGCGCGCTCCGCGCGCTCCTGCCGGACGCGGTGACCGTCCTGCGCGACGGCGCCCGGACGACGGTCGGCTCCTCGGAGCTGGTGCCGGGCGACGTCTTCCTGGTGAGGGAGGGCGATCGGATCTCGGCCGATGCGCGCCTGATCCGAAGTGAGGAGCTGCAGGTCGACAACTCGTCGCTCACGGGCGAGTCGGAGCCGGTGCTCCGCACCGTCGCACCGGCCGAGCACGAGCCGTCCGACGCGCTCTACGCCTCGAATGTGGTCTTCGCCGGGACCCACGCCTCCTCGGGCTGGGGCACGGCTGTGGTCGTCACGACCGGCGAGCGCACCCGGCTCGGGGGGATCGCCCAGCTCACGGGCCATGTCGGGACGCGCATGACGCCCCTGCATCGGGAGATGAACGCCGCCAGACCGCGCTCTCCCCGCGCGAGTGGGCGCTCGTCGCGCTGACGCCGGGGATCTTCCTGGCCGCCGAGGAGCTCCGCAAGGCCCTCGCCCGCCGCCTCGCACGGGGCGCCCGGACGGCCGCCTGAGGCGGACCGGGCCCGTCGAGTCGTTCGGGGAACTACGGCCCGGCGGTTCCGCGTGCCACCCGATGCCGGGCGGCGCCCGCGCAGCGATACTCGACCCATGAAGGCGCGCGGTCGTCGTGAGCTCCTGCTCGTCGCCGCCGGATTCCTCGTCTACTTCGGAGTTCGCGCGGTCACTCAGGGCAGCCACGCCGAAGCCGTCGAGCACGCCCGCACGCTCATCAGCCTCGAGCGATGGCTCGGCATCTACTGGGAGCCAGCGCTCCAGGATGCCGTCACGGGTCACCAGTGGCTGGTCACGCTCGTGAACTGGGTGTACATCTGGGGCCACTGGCCGCTCATCGTGGCCGTCGCGGCATGGCTCTACGCCCGCCATCCGGAGGAGTTCCGGGTCACGCGCACCGCGTTCTTCGTGTCGGGGGCCATCGGGATCGTCTTCTTCATCCTCTTCCCGGTCGCTCCGCCACGGCTCGTGAATGCGGACTTCGTGGACACGGTCGCCCGCTACTCGCATGCGTACCGCGCATTGCAGCCGCCGTCGCTCGTCAACCGCTACGCCGCGTTCCCGAGCCTGCACTTCGGCTGGGACCTGCTGGTCGGGATCGCGCTCGTCGCATACGCGCGCAGCCTGTGGGCTCGCGCGCTCGGCGTCGCGATGCCGGTTGCGATGGCGATCGCCGTCGTCCTGACCGCGAACCACTGGATCATCGACGTCGCCGCCGGCGCGGCCCTCGCCATCATCGGGCTCGCGATCGCCGTCCGGATCGTCTCGCACGACCGGGACCGTTGGAATGGGCCAACGGACGCCCCATACACTGCGGTTCGTGGTTTCGCCGGCCGCCGCCCGCCTCGACTCCCCGGACGTTCGTCCGGCCCTCCCGCTCGTCCTCGCGCATCGAGCCGGTAACGACCTGGCCGCGCTCCGGTCAGCCGAGGCCCTGGGCGTCGACGTGATCGAAGCGGACATCCACCTCTTCCGGGGGCGTCTCGAGGTCCGTCATCTGAAGACACTCGGGCCGATCCGCATCTACTGGGACCGCTGGCGCGTGTGTGCGCCGGGCACGGTCACCCTCGATCTCGACACGCTCCTTGACGCGGCGCACCCGACAACCGAGCTGATGCTCGATCTCAAGGGGTTCAACCGGCGCATCGGAGCCGCCGTGCTCGCAGCGCTCGAACGACATCCGGGCTCGCGGCTCACGATCTGCTCGCGGCACTGGGGGCACCTCGCGCCGTTCGAGGGCAGAGACGACGTCCGGCTCGTGCGCTCTGTGGGCAGCCGGTCCCAGCTCCGTGCCGTCTGGCGCCATCTCGCTCCACGCCCGCTGGACGGCGTTTGCGTCCAGCAGAGTCTCCTCACGCCCGCGCTCGTCGCCGAGCTGCGCGAGCGGGTCCCGCTCGTCATGACCTGGCCCGTGAACACCGCCGAGCTCGCGCGCCGGCTGGCCGGATGGGGCGTGAACGGCCTTATCAGCGACGACCCGCCCGCCCTGGGGACACCCGCCGCAGCGTGACCGGCGACCTCCACCTGCTCGCCTACGTGGCGGATTCGACCACCCGGCTCTCGCACGTCCACGTGCCGTGGCTTCTCACCGGGCTCACGCTCCAGGCGACGAGCCTCAGCCTGCGAGCGTTCGCCTGGCGCAACATCATCCGGGGCGCGTACCCCGACCGGAAAGTGCCCGTCATCGGCATCGGCGCCGCGTACATCGCCGGCGTGGCCGCGAACTCCGTCCTTCCGGCGAAGGGCGGCGAGCTCGTCAAGGTCGGCGCCGCCAGGCTCCAGATCGAACGATCCGAGGCGGCCACGCTCGGCGCGTCGCTGGGCGTGCTCGGTGCGCTCGATCTGCTCGTCGGAACAGCGATCACCGCGGCCGTGCTGCTCACCGACGCCGTCCCCGGGCTGGACCCGGCCCGGCTGCTCTCGATCCCACCCTGGGTTGTCCCGGTGCTCGTCGTCGCCGTCGTGACCACGGCCCTGGCCGAGCCGGGCGCCGCGTCTTCGGCGACCGCTTGCGGCCCTCCGCCAGGCGGTGGTCGCGAGCCTCGCCGTCGTGCGCCGGCCCCGCCGGTATGCCCTCGAAGTCGCGGTGCCGCAGCTCGCGGCCTGGGGATGCCGCATCGGCGTCGCCGCCTCGCTGCTCGCGGCGTTCGGCCTCCGGCCCACCCTGAGCTCGGCCGCCGTGGTCGTCGTGGCCGGCGGCCTCGCCGGGCTGGTTCCCGGGAGCCCCGGCGGCCTCGGTGCGCAGCAGGTCCTGCTCGTGTACGCGCTCGGCGCAACCGCCGCGGCGGGCAGCATCGTGGCGTTCTCGCTCGGCATGCAGGTGGCGCTGGTGGCGCTCCAGGTCCTCCTCGGGATCGGCGCCTCCATGATCGCGATGCGGGTCGCGCACCCGATTCGCGCCGTGCGTGCGCTGCGGGCGCAGAGCGCCGCGGCCTGACCCATCTCGTCAGGGCCGCTGAAAGCCCTCGGGCGTCCGCAGGCGGTACCCCACCGTGCGGTCGACCGAGATGTGGAGCGCCCAGGCGAGCGCGGCGGCGAGCCAGCCCTCCGGCAGGACGATCGACGCAAGCGCCAGCGCCGCCGGGCCCCAGTAGCGGTGAAGCGCGTTGTAGAGCGGCACCGCGCGCGGGTGGAGTTGGCCCTTCTCGAGGCCGGAGCCGATCCCGACGAAGAGCGCGATGTCCGGCCCGAGCAGGAAGACGACCACGAGCCACCACGGCGTGTCCGTCGCCGCGACCTCGAGCGCGAGGGCGGCGATCAGGACGGCGGTGAGGGCGGCGTAGGCGATGCGCGGGCTCATGGGGTTCCCGGAACAGTACGGTTCACCGCGTCGGGCAGATTTCGCTCGAACACCAGGGCGGCCGGAGCAGCCAGCGCGCACGTCGCCGCGAGGCCGATGAAGAGCGCCGATCCGTGGCCCGCCCCGAGCGCCGCGCCGGCGACCAGCGGGCCGATCATCGGGCCCGCCTGCCACGAGAGGCTGTAGAACGCGACGTAGCGGCCGCGCGTCGCGTCGCCGGTGAGCCGGTTCACGATCCCCGGCAGGCTCGGCGAGAGGAAGGTCTCGCCGACGCCGAACACCGCCAGGCCCGCGATCAGCGCCGCCGCGGCGAGCGTCCGGTCCGATGTCTGCCCGGCCGCGAGGACGACCAGCCACGACGCGCCGAAGACGAGGCCGGTGACGGCCACCGCTCTCGTCCGGCGCCAGTCGCGCACGAGGCGGAGCACCGGCAGCTGCGCGACCACGATGGCCCAGGTGTTGGCCGCGAATGCGAACCCGACCACGCTGCGGCTGACCCCGGCCGGCCCGGTTGCCCACGCCGGGAACGCCGACGTGATCTGGCTGTAGCCGGCCACGACGAGGACGAGGCTGATCGCGGTCGCGGCCAGCAGCCGGGAGTCGCGGACGACCGGGCCGTACGCCGAGACCCCGGTCGAGACAGCGGCCGCGCGCGGCTCGTCGCGCAGCTCACCGAGCCCGACGAGCAGCACCGCGAAGAGGGCGTAGGTGGCAGCGTCGACGACGAAGAGCACCCGGAACGCATCGGGGCTGAACGCCAGGATCGTTCCTGCAAGCAGGCTCCCGATCCCGAGGCCGAGGTTGGTCGCACCGTAGTTCACGCCCAGCACGTCCTCGCGGAGGCGGTCGTCGACCGCCCGGAGAAGGACCGGGAACATGCCCACCCACGTGATCCCGAAGCCGGCGCCCTGGAGGCTCGTGGCGAGGACGGCGGCGGAGAGCGAGTGGACGGCCAGGAACGCCAGCGTCCCAACGCCGGCGAGCGCAAGCCCCGACACCGTGGTGAGGCCCGCCCCGAACCGGTCCGCCGCGACCCCGGCCGCGACCGTGCCGACCAGGCCGGCGGCGCCGGCGGCGGCCAGCGCGAAGCCGGCTGCCGCCAGGCTGAGACCGCGGTCGTCGTGCAGGAAGACGATCGTGACCGGCAGGGTCATGCCCGTCCCGATCTCGAAGAGCAGGACGCATCCCAGCAGCCGCCATGCCCTCCCGCCGAACGGCGGGACCGCTCGTCGAAGGTGTCGCCTCAGGGGGCGTAGCGCCGGTGCAGGATGATCTGGTTCCCGTCGGGGTCGCGCATGGGCGCCATGTGGCAGACGCCGGTGTCGAACGTCTCCATGTCGAAGTGGACGCCCTGCTCCTCGAGCTCGCGGCGCGCCTCGGCGACGTCGGGAACACGAAGCGCGAACCCGAACCGGTTCGGCGCGAACTCGAGGCCCTGGTCCTCGGGATTCCAGATCCCCAGCGTCACCTGGCCGGCGCGGTACTCGGCGCCGGTCGGACGGTCCTTCTCGATCGGCAGTCCGAGCGTCTCGCCGTAGAACCGCTTCGCTCGGGCGACGTCCTGCGTCGGGATGGAGATGAAGTCGACTCGCTCGACGGTGATCATCCGATCGCCTCCTCGGTCGCGTTTCGGGGCACGGTACCGCGAGGCCGAACCACGGGTCTGGCCCCGACGGGGCCAGACCCCATGGGGTTGGACGACGCCACCACGGTCGGGCTATGCGACCAGCGACCAGGCCGCGGCGAGAAGGGCGACGAACCCGCCGATCAAGACGAGGCCGATCCCGAGCCCGATGGGCGAGCCCCATCCGTACCACTGCATGCTGAGCTCGGCGTAGTGGTCGGTGTCCATGTCGTGCTGAGTCATCGGGTGTCCTTTCGTGGTGTGAGATCAGCCGCGCCGGTAGCGCAGCACGGCGAGAGGGGCCGAGACGGCCAGGATGACAGCCGCCCACAGCAGGGCCCGCACGACGAAGTACCCCGCCGGGTGCCCGAGGAGCGCCGGGGCGTCCGGGCCGAGCGTCAGCGCCCGCACCGCGTCGACCATGTACGTGATGGGCTGGTACCTGGCGAACGCCTGAAGCGCGCTCGGCATCGAGTCGACGGGGACGTAGGCGCTTGAGAGGAACGTGAGCGGGAAGACGAGCAGGCCGTAGCCCTGAGCCGCCTGGGGCGTGCGGGCGAAGAGCCCCATCGCGATGAACGTCCACTCGAACACGTAACCGAAGAGGACGACCAGGCCGAACGCGGCCAGGCCCTCCAGCGGGGTGCCGTGCAGGCGGAAGCCGACCAGGAACCCGATCGCCACGGTGATGCCGAGGCTCCAGGTGAGGATGGCCGTGTCGGCCAGGGCCCGCGCCGCCAGCACGGAGCTGCGGGGGATCGGAAGCGAGCGCAGCCGGTCGATGAAGCCGCCCTCGAGATCCTCCGCCATCGCGACCGCGGCTCCGATCCCCATGAAGAGGACGCCGGTCGTGATGAAGCCCGGGACGACGAAGTCGACGTACGGGATGTCGCCCGCATCGATCGCTCCGCCGAAGACGTAGCGGTAGACGAGCATGAAGCCCGCCATCTGGATCGTCCCGAGGACGACCAGCTGAGGTGTTCGCAGATAGCGCAGCGCCGCGCGGCGGGCCACGATGAGCGTGCTCGGCACGAAGCGCGACGTGCGGTCGAGGGTGGATGCGATGGTCGTCATGTGGTTGTCCTTTCGTGGGATCAGCCCGCGGCGGCCCGGCCGGTCAGGGCCAGGAACACCTCGTCGAGCGTCGGCCGGCGAAGCGCGATGTCGTCGATCTCGACGCCCGCGGCCTCGACTGACCGCAGCGCCGAGACGAGCGGGGCGCCGTTCGGGTCGACGCCGACCGTCACCCGCCGGGTCGCCTCGTCGATCGCCGCCGCTCCGCCGTCAAGCGCGTCGAGGGCGGCCGCAACCGCGGCCAGGTCGTCACGCCGGTGGGCGTGCACCTCGATCACGTTGCCTCCGATCCGGCGCTTGAGCTCGGTCGGAGTGCCGGTCGCGACGGCACGGCCGTGGTCGACGATCACGATCTGGCTGGCGAGGTGGTCGGCCTCATCGAGGTACTGGGTCGTGAGGAGGACGTCGGTGCCCGCGTCGACCAGCCCGCGGATCGCGTCCCAGAGGTCCATCCGGCTCCGCGGGTCGAGCCCGGTCGTGGGCTCGTCGAGCAGGAGCAGCCGCGGAGCGCCGACCAGGCTCGCACCGAGGTCGAGCTTGCGCCGCATCCCGCCGGAGTAGGTGCGCACGAGCCGGTCGGCATCGCCGGTCAGGGCGAGCTTCGAGAGCACATCCGCGGCGGCGGCCCGTGCCGCACGCCGGTTCAGCCCGAACAGGCGGGCGACCATCTCGAGGTTCTCGCGCCCGGTCATCGCCGGCTCGACCGCGGCGAACTGCCCGGCCAGGCCGATCGAGCGCCGGACCGCGTCGGGCTCGCGGCGCACGTCATGGCCGGCCACGCGAAGCGTCCCGCCGTCGAGGCGAAGGAGCGTCGCGACGGCCCGGACGAACGTCGTCTTGCCGGCGCCGTTGGGGCCGAGCACGGCCACCACCTGTCCCGCCTCGGCGACGAGGTCGAGCCCGTCGAGGGCGGCCGTCTTGCCGTATCGCTTCTCGAGCCCGCGGGCTTCGATCGTCGGTGTCATGTCGTGTCCTCCTTGGCGTCCTTCGGGGGGACGAATGCCTCTTGCAGCCCGCGCAGCCACTCCTCGCTCCACGTGAGCTCGCCCGCGTGCAGGTCGGCGACGACCGCGCGGACCCACTCCAGCTCGGCCGCCGCGACCGCCCGCCGGTACTCCTCCTCGAGCAGGAAGAGCCGTGGCAGGGCCTGGTTCTCGGCGACGAGCGCGTCGATCTCGGCCAGCTCGGCGGCAAGCCGCTCGGCCCGCTGCTCGAGCTGGGCGCGTGCGTCGTCGGGCTCGAGCCCGAACAGCACCGAGACGGCGGTGACGAACTCGGGGTACTCGCCGTCGGTGGTGCGCAGCATCTCGCGCAGCCACTCCTCGGCGGTCTCGCGGCCCGTGTCGGTGATCGCGTAGACGACCCGGTCGGGATAGCCCTCCGACCGGACGGTCTCGCGCACCTCGACCAGGCCGTGGCGCATCAGCCGCTCGAGCGCCTGATAGAGGCTCGCGCGCGAGCGGACGTTGACGACGCGGTCCTTGCCGAACGCTTCGATCAGCTTCTGCATCCGGTAGA
Organism: uncultured Actinomycetes bacterium; assembly: GCA_963809325.1. Taxonomy (GTDB): domain Bacteria; phylum Actinomycetota; class Thermoleophilia; order Gaiellales; family JAICJC01; genus JAICJC01. Next base: position 23,645 of record CAWEIZ010000008.1, on the reverse strand, counting down.
CGTGCATCGGCTCCTCGACGAGAAGCCAGAGCACGATCAGGCCGAGGGAGGAGCGCTGGATGGGCTTTCGATTCGTCATTAGTCATGATCATACTAGAGAGATTCTATCTAGTCAACTCACTACTAGGACTCCCCCCGGTCGAGAGCCGCGGATTCCCGGATGCCCGAGCCGAGGGAAGCGGCGATCCTGCACACACCGAACCAGCCTGCGGAAAGGCTGCGATGACCTCGCTAGCGCACTCCATCGACCACCCGGCCCGCACCGGCACCGGCGCGGGCCGCCCGCCCCGGCGATCCGGCGGCATCTTCTCGTCGACGATCACCCTCGGTCGCGTCGCAGGCGTCGAGATCGGCGTGAACTGGACCTGGGTCTTCGTGTTCGGCCTGATCGTCTGGTCACTCGCGGCCGTCCAGTTCCCCGACGTGCTCCCCGGCCGCAGCCGGGAGGCGTACGCCGTCATGGGAATCACGGCAGCGGCAGTGTTCTTCACCTCGCTGATCCTGCACGAGCTCGGGCATGCGATGGAGGCCCGGCGCGAGGGCATGGAGATCGAGGGGATCACGCTGTGGCTGTTCGGCGGCGTCGCCAAGTTCGCCGGCGAGTTCCCCTCCGCGGGAGCCGAATTCCGGATCGCGATCGCAGGGCCGCTCGTCAGCCTCCTCCTGGGGCTCGGGTTCGTGGGCTGTGCCGTCGCGTGGCCGGGCTCGGGGGTCGTGCCGACCGAGCTCGAGTGGCTCGGGTACATCAACCTCGTCCTGCTCGTCTTCAACCTCGTTCCGGCGATGCCGCTCGACGGGGGGAGGATGCTGCGGGCGGCGCTCTGGGCGCGAAGCCGCGACTTCTCGGCCGCCACGCACCGGGCGACGAGCATCGGAGCGGTGCTCGCCACGGCGATCATCGCCATCGGCATCCTCGAGACCGTCGCCGGGGCCACCGAGGGTCTGTGGCTGGCCGTACTGGGGTGGTTCATCCTCGAAGCCGGCCGTGCGGAGGAGCAGCGCGCGGAGACCCGCCACGCGCTGGCGGATGTCACCGTCGCGACCCTGATGACCCGCACGCCTGTCACTGTCGGAGCCGACTGGACGCTCGCCGAGGTCGCGGACAGGATCGCGGGAACGCCGCGCCACGGCGCCTACCCGGCGCTCGACCACGGGACGGTCGTCGGGCTCCTCCCGCTGCACGCCCTCGCGCAGACGGGCGGGGCCGACGTGTGGGCACGCCGCGTGCGCGAGTATGTCGTCCGCGCCGACAGCGTCCCGCACTTCTCGCCCGACACGCCGGCGATGGCCGCGCTCGACGAGCTGGTCGCGAGCGGTGTTGGCCGCGGGGTCGTCATCGACCAGGAGCGCCTGGTGGGCATCATCTCGATGACCGACCTGGCTCGCGCGCTGGCGCTCGGCCGGCCGGTCTGAGCCCGGCGGCTACACGCGGGCGCCCCGGAAGAGCGGCAGCCACTCCTCGTTGGCGCGCAGCATCTCGTCGAGGAGCTCGCCGATCTGCTCGAGCTCCAGGCGGGCCTGCATGTTGGGGTCGAGCAGGAACGCGTGCATCGCCGCCGCGCGGTCGCCCGTGAGCGCCGCCTTCACGACCTGTCGCTGGAAGTCGACGTAGCCCCGCAGGTGCGCCGCGAGCGGCTCCGGGAGCGGGCCGGCGGCGATCGGGCGGATGCCGTAGCCGTTCACGGCCGCGTTCACCTCGACGATGGCGTCGGCGGGCAGGTTCGGGATCGCGCCGTCGTTCGGGGCGTTCACGACGAACGTCTGGTTTCGGTTCTCGACGATCGCCTCGATGATGTCGATCACCTCGATCCCCCAGTCCTCGTCGCCGGTCGGGAGGTCGGCCAGCGTGACGGCACCGGCGCCCGGCGCGGTCCACCTCGCCGCCAGCGCCTCGAGCTCGGCGACGCGGGCCTTCTCGTAGGCCATGTCGTGGGTCGTGATGCCGTAGCGCATCTCGACGCCCTGGGCGGTGCCGGCGTACTCGCCCTCGAGCCGCTGCATCTGCGGGAAGTGCTCGACCCAGTGGCTCCAGCAGTAGGGGAGGACGCCGTAGGTGTCGAGCGCCCAGGCGACGATCGGGTTCTCGGCGTGCTCGCGGAGGAGCGGCATGGCGTCGGTGCCGTCGCGCAGGCGAAGCTCGGTCACCGCGGCGCAGTGGTTGATGCCTGCGACGACCGGCGGCATGGCGATCTCGCCGGGCTCGACGCCCGCCTGCTGGGCCAGCCACTCCGGGCTCGACGGGTGCCCGGTGCACGAGCACAGCGCGTAGCTCCTCACGGACGGCGCGGCGACACGCATCGCCATGGCCTCGGTGGGGGCGGGGTTCGTGTAATTGAAGACGTACGCGTCGGGCGCGACCTCGGCCATGTTCCGGGCCACCTCGGCCAGCACCGGCGCGTTTCGGAAGGCGCGCATGATGCCGCCGGGGCCGACCGAGTCGGCGACGTGCATGACGAGGCCGTAGCGGCCGGGGATCTCGAGATCGTCCGCCCAGGCGTCGAAGCCGCCCACCGAGATCGCGGCGATCACGAAGTCGGCGCCCTCGAGCGATTCGCGCTGGTCGAGCGTGCTTCGCACGGTGAGCGGGCTCCTCTCCCCGGCGACGAGCCGGTCGCCGAGCTCCTGCATCACCCCGAGGCGGCCCTCGTCGATGTCCATGAGCGTCACCGTCGAGTCGCGCAGCGAGCCCGACTGGATCAGCCGCCGCAGCAGCACCGGCACGAAGCTCGAGCTGCCGCCGCCGATGATCGTGACCTTGAATCCCATCGTGCTCCGCTCCTATCCCATCGAGTCGTCGGCCATCGGAAGAATCGAGGCCTCGAAGATCCTGCCGGTGCGCGGCCGGGTGACGGCGTACATGACAGCGTCGGCCACCTCCTCGGAGCGCAGCATCCCGGGCAGGTCGGGATCCTCGGGCGTGCGGCCCCGGCCCATCGCGAAGGCCGTCTCGACGCCGCCGGGCGCGAGGATCGAGCAGCGCACGCCGCGGCGGAAGAGCTCGTGGTCGAGCGAGCGCATGAAGCCGATCTGGGCGTGCTTCGACGCGGCGTAGACCGCCTCGCCCTCGGGCGCCCGCTGGCCGGCGATCGAGGTGACCGCCACGAGGTCGGCCGAGGCGCTCTCGAGCAGCCGCGGCAGGCCGGCACGGATCGTGTGGAGAAACCCCTTCACGTTGGTGTCGATCATCTCGTCGAGCCACTCCGGCTTCAGGTCGAGGAAGTCGCCGTATGCGCCGACGCCGGCGTTCACGACCAGGATGTCGAGCCCGCCGAACCGCTCGACGCATGCCGCGACCAGCGCCTCGATCTGGGCCAGGTCGCGCACGTCGCACCGCTGAGCGAGCGTACCCTCGAGCCCGAGGTCGCCGCCGCCCCGCGAGGCCAGCGCAACGTGCGCCCCGCCCGCCGCGAGCGCCCGCGCCGTCGCGGCGCCGATCCCGCTGGTCGCGCCCGTCACCAGGGCGACGCGCCCCTCGACTCCGCTCATGGGTGACCCCCTTCTTGCTCGCAGCTCTCGGCGTGCGGCCGCGAGGGCGGCACGTCGAGAGCGGGATTGCGCTCGAAGAACCCCACCGGCTTCAGCATGAACCCGATGGTCGCCACCGGCATCACCGGCCAGTCCTCCGGCCGGGGCACGTGGTGGTGGCCGAACGTATACCAGACGACGATGTCGCGGCCCGCGACGGGCCGGTCGGCGCCCGTCCACTCCGGAAGCCCGGCGCCACCGGGGTGCTGGCTGGGGTACTCGCCGGCCGCGTAGCGCTCGCCGGGCTCGTACGGCGTCACCCACAGGTGGTTTCGGATGAAGCCCGCCCGCCTGCTGACGGGAGCGTCGGGCTGGGCGAAGGGCACGGCGTTCTCGCCGGGCACGAGCCGGTAGGCGACCGGCTCGCCGAGCCGGTGGCGGACGCCCGGGTTCACGATCTCCCACCACCGAGCCGACGCCGGGTCGAGCCGCCGCCGGGCCTCGAGCTCGGTCTCGAGCCTCCGCCGCACCGGCCGGAAGGCGTTCCCGACGGGGTTTCCCGGGCCGGGCGGAAGCGACTCGGTCCACACCTCCTCGACAGCGTTCTCGAGCCCGTCGACGTCGAGGTCGAGGCGCATGCCGAAGAAGTGCTGGTGCACCATGGCGTTCAGGCCCGGAGCCACGAGGACGCCGTGCTCGGGGCGGACGCCGGGCGCCACGGCGCCGGTCGAGAGGACGCCGGTCAGCTTGACCTCGTACTCGATCGAGCCGTCCTGGTAGAGGTACCAGAAGAAGCCGTAGTCGTAGTTCCCGATCGCCGAGAACGACGAGATCACGAGCCGGCGCGAGCGGCGCACCTCGCCCGTGCCGTCGCGCCACTCGATGTGGCGCCAGAGGACGCCCGTGTCCTCCTCGTGCATGCAGATCGCGTTCGGGATCACGACCGGCTCGCCGGCGGCGTCGTTCACGACGGCGTCGAGGTAGACGATCTCGCCGAGGCAGTCGCACCCGCGGGTGAGCGGCGAGGCGGCCACGCCCACCCCGTTCTCGCCGGCGTCGAAGGCGTTCTTGAAGTAGTGCGTCGGGCTGGGGTCGCCGTACGGCACCACCATCTCCGAGAGCGACGCCCGGTGCATGATCGGCCGCAGGCGGCCGCCGTCCTCGTAGCCGACGCGGTTCAGGACGAGCCCCTCGCGCGGCGTGAAGCCGACGTGGAGCTGCCAGCGCTGCCAGCGGACGACCCGGCCGTCGACCGAGAAGCCGGGCCCCTCGGGCTGGATGATCTCGAGCGGGGCGATGTCGTTCCGGAGCGGCGCGCCGGCGGCGGCGTCGAAGTTGCCGCTCTCCTGAGGCACCGGCACGACCCCGTGGTCCTCGACGCGCAGCACCTCGAGCGTGTTCAGGTCGACCAGGGCGATCACGCCGTCGACCGGGTGGGCCCACTCGTTGTCGCCCGGCCTCGGCTTCACGAACGCCACGCCCCGGGCGAGCCGCCGCTCGGACTCCTCGGCGCGCCCGAAGTGCCCGGCCGGCCAGGCGTCGACCTGGATCTGCTCGGGGTCGGTGATCCCGCGCCGGGCGAGCGCCGCCTGGAACTCGGGGTGAAGCCGCAGGAGCTCCTCGGCCTCCATCAGCTCCGAAACGACCGCCATCGGCTGGACGCCGGTCCGCGTCCGCCACGACGTGACGGCGCCGTCGTCGAGCGAGACAACGGCCTCGATCGTCTCGGCCCGCCCCCGGTCGAGCAGCACGACCTCGGCCTCCCGCGGCGGCCGCGCGCCTCCTCCGGCCTCCCACGCGAGCACGGCGTCCTTGGAAGGCTCATGCAGCGCGACGGTGATGAACCGGCACCGGTCGCTCTGGCCGCGGAAGGGGTCGGACGCCCGTACGGTGGCCGCCGCGGAAGCCACCTCGGAGGCGGCCAGAGGGTCGAGCGGATGGGCGGCGGGCGCGTGTTGTGTTCCGTCCATCCAGTCCGTAGTATCGCGGAATGCAGCGATCCAAGCGCGTTCTCATCGGCGTCGCCGTGGCCGTCCTGACCCTCGCGGCGGCCTGCGGCGGAAGCGACAGCAACTCGGGAGACACCGGCGGAGGCGGGGCGACCGAGTCGATCCGGGGCCAGACCATCACGGTGCTCGTCCCCTACGCGATGCCGCAGTCGCTCCTCGACAAGTTCACCGCCGAGACCGGCGTCAAGGTGAACTACGTCCGCACCGGCTGGGACGCGACCCACAACAAGCTCCTCGTGGCGAACCAGGCGCAGAGCTACATCGCCGACGTCGCCGAGTTCGACTGGTCGTTCACCGGCCAGTTCGCCGGCGCCCGGTGGGTGGAGCCGCTCGACGGGCTCGTCTCGGCCTCCACGCTGAGCGATCTGAAGAGCACGGACGCTGCGTTCGTCTCGGGCGGCAAGACCTACGCCGCCTGCTACTCGAACGACTTCCGCGTCTCGATGTACAACACGAAGATGTTCGAGAAGGCGGGGATCACGGAGTTCCCGCAGACGCTCGACGAGCTCGGACAGGACGTCGCGAAGCTCAAGGCGGCGGGCGTCCAGTACCCGCTCTCGATCCCCATGGCGGCGACGGAGGGCGGCGTCACGCCGTGGTACCTGCTCACGCTCGCGATGGGCGGACAGCTCTTCGACGACCAGCTCGCCCCGACGTTCTCCGACCCGAGCTCGGCCGGCTACCAGGCGCTCCAGTGGGAGGCCGACGCGGTCAAGAACGGCTGGGTGTCGCCGGGCTCCGTGGCGATGGACGACTCGGTCGCCTTCGACAAGTTCACGGCCGGCGAGACGGCGATCGTGCTCGCGACCGGCCCCGGCAACATGGCGACGGCGAACGACAAGAGCCAGTCCAACATCGCCGGCGACGCGGCGCTCGGCCTCGTCCCCGGCGTCGACGGCCCGGGCGCGTCGTTCGGCCTGCCCGAGGGCCTCTCGATCCCCGTCACCGCCAAGCACAAGGCGGCCGCCGCGGCGTTCATCGAGTGGTGGGAGCGGCCCGAGAACGCGATCGCGATCTACAAGACCCAGGGGAGCCTGCCCTGCGGAGCGTCCACGATCAAGCAGCTCGCCGACAGCGGTGAGCTTCAGGGCGGCGACGTCCTGAACGCGGAGCTGCCGCACGTCTCGCCGCTCTTCTCGGCGGGCGCGCCGATCTGGTACTCGCAGTTCAGCTCCGACGCCCAGGGCCTCCTGAACGCGGCGGTGAAGGGCCAGATGAGCGTGTCCGACGCGCTCGATCAGCTCGCGTCGAAGGCCGAGTCTCACAACCAGTAGGGGTGCGCCTGCGCTTGCGCAGCCGCGAGGGCGGCGACCGGGCCGCCCGCGAGACCCAGATCCTGGGGTGGATCCTGGTCGCCCCCGCCATGGTGGCGGTGGCGGCGCTCGTCCTCTATCCGCTGATCCACGGGTTCAAGCAGAGCATCCGCTCGGGCGGCTTCCTGTTCGGCGAGCAGCCGGGCTACGTCGGGCACCCGCAACTACCGCGACGTGCTGAACGACCAGACCTCCCGCGACGCGATGCGCCACACGGTCGAGTACGTCCTCCTGGCCGTGTCGCTCGAGCTCGTGCTGGGCATCTTCGTCGCCGTCACGCTGCACCGCGTCTTCCGCGGCCGCGGGATCGTGCTGGCGATCCTGATCCTGCCGTGGGCCCTGCCGTCGGTCGTCTCGGGCGTCCTCTGGCGGCGCGTCTTCGACCCCGACAACGGCCTCCTGAACAGCGTGCTCCTGCAGCTTCACGTCATCAGCCAGCCGCACGTGTGGCTCGCGAGCGGGCGGGGCGCGATCGTCTACATCACGCTCGTCCACGTCTGGGGCGTGCTGCCGCTGGTCAGCCTGATCTTCCTGGCCGGGCTCCAGAGCATCCCCGAGGAGGTCTACAGCGCCTCGGCGGTCGACGGCGCCGGCGCCGTGGCGGCAGTTTCGCTACATCACGCTGCCGCTGCTGCGGCCGTCGATCGCGATCGCGCTCACGGTCGGGACGCTGCTTGCGATCGCGATCTTCGACGAGATCTACGTCCTGAACGGCACCGCCCTGAACACGCGCTCGATCCTGATCCAGGTCTACAACACGACGTTCGTCGACGGCCGACTTCGCGCACGGGACGGCGCTCGCGTTCCTGCTCGCCGCGTCACCGCGATGCTCGGCGGCGGCTACGCGCTCGCTCCTGCGGAGGGCGACCGTATGACGACGACACCGGGCGGGCGCGTGCTGAAGGCGATCGCCGTGCTCCTGATCGTCGCCTGGTCGGTCGGGCCGATCGTGCTCGGCGTGCTGACGAGCATCTCGACCCAGCGCGACGTGGCGTCGGTGCCGACGCACTGGCTGCCCGCACGATCGCGACGACGCAGGCGTATCACGAGCTGCTCCAGGGCACGAACAGCCGGGCCGCCGGCGGCACCGTCACCGAGGCCGGCACGTTCAGCCGCTCTGTGGGAACAGCGCGCAGCTCGCGCTCATCTCGGCGGCCCTCACGCTGGTCGTCTCGACGATGGCGGCCTACGCGTTCGGCAGGCTGCGGTTCCGGTTCGGCGGCGCGGTCCTGGCGCTCCTTGTCGGGACGATGATCGATCCCCATCTTCGTGATCGTGATCTCGCTCTTCCAGGTGCTGGCCGACGCCCACCTGATCGACACGAAGCGGGGCCTGGTGCTGGTGTTCGTCGCGACGCTGACGCCGCTCGCGACCTGGCTCCTCTACACGCAGGTGCGCGAGATGCCGCCGGAGCCCGAGGAGGCGGCCCTGATCGACGGCTGCCGCCGCTGGCAGGCGTTCGTCCGTGTGGTGATCCCGCAGATGAGCTCGGGCATCGCGGCCGTGGCCGCGATCCTCGTGCTCTCGGTGTGGGGCGAGTTCCTGATCCCGCTGCTGCTGACCTCGACGATGAACGCCAAGCCGGTGACCGTGCTGATCACCGAGTACGTCGGCAAGTACACGACGAACTACCCGATCCTGGCCGCGGCCGGCGTGCTGGCGCTGCATCCCGCCGGCGCTCGTCGCGCTCGCTCCTGAACAAGCGCATCACGGGCATGCTGGCGGGGTCGTCGTGAGCGGCACGATCAGCCTCGAGGGCGTGACGAAGCGCTTCCCGGGCGGCGTCGTCGCGGTCGACGACCTCAGCCTCGAGGTCGAGCCGGGCGAGTTCCTCGTGCTGGTCGGCCCGTCGGGCTGCGGCAAGACCACCGCGCTGCGGATGGTGGCGGGGCTCGAGCCGGTGACGAGCGGCCAGATCCGGATCAACGACAAGATCGTGACGAGGCTGCCGCCGCGTGACCGCGACATCGCGATGGTGTTCCAGAACTACGCCCTCTACGCGCACATGACGGTGCGCGACAACATGGAGTTCGGCCTGAAGATGGCGCGGATGCCGAAGGACGAGATCCGCCGCCGGGTCGACGAGGCGGCGGCGATGCTCGGGCTGGTCGAGCTGCTCGAACCGCAAGCCGCGCCAGCTCTCGGGCGGCCAGCGCCAGCGGGTGGCGATGGGCCGGGCGATCGTGCGCGAGCCGGCCGCGTTCCTGATGGACGAGCCGCTCTCGAACCTCGACGCCAAGCTGCGGGTCGAGATGCGCGGCGAGATCATCCGGGTGCAGCGGCGGATCGCCGCGCCGACCCTCTACGTCACCCACGACCAGACCGAGGCGATGACGATGGGCGACCGGGTCGCGATCCTCCGCGACGGGGTGCTCCAGCAGCTCGGCACGCCCGATCAGATCTACGACGACCCGGTGAACGCGTTCGTCGCGGGGTTCATCGGGTCGCCGTCGATGAACCTGATCGAGGCCCGGATGGACGGCACGGACGTCATCTTCGGTCGCACGCCGGCTCGAGGTGCCCGCCGGCGCTGACCGCCGCCCGGCCCGGCCTGGCGGCGTACGCCGGGCGCTTCATCGTGCTGGGCATCCGGCCCGAGGACTTCCGCTCAGCGGTCGACGGGACGGTCGAGCTCAAGGTGAACCGGATGGAGTCGCTGGGCTCGGAGCTGATGGCGTACCTCGACGGCGGCGAGGACGGCGTCGAGATCACCGCCCGCCTGGAGCGCGCCGCGCATGTCCAGGAGGGCGACGCGGCGCGGCTGGCGGTCGACCTCGACCGGCTCTACTTCTTCGACCCGGAGACCGGCGCGGCGATTCGCTGACCGTGGACAGCCCCTGGGGCCAGGCCCCGTGCGGGGCCTGGCCCCGGTGGTTCACCTGACCAGCACGCTCACGATCTCGTGGGGCCGGTAGGCGAGCACGATCTCGTCGCCGTCCATCTCGAGCGGCTCGCCGGCGATCCTCGAGCAGGTTGCACGAGACGCGCCGTCGGCGAACGGCACGCCGACCCGCAGGCGCGCGGTGCCGCGCGCGCCGTGCGCCTCGTAGAGCCGCAGCACGAGCGCGTCGGAGTCCTCGGCCCGCTTGACCGTGTCGAGCACGAGGTTCGGGTCGTCGACCGAGGCGAACGAGCCCGGCACGGCGGCGCCGGCGCCCAGCGCAGCGGCGCGTTGAAGCGCGCCGCCTCGCCGACCACGCCGGCCTCGCGCCAGCCGCCGGCGTGCGGCAGCACGCGCGTAGGCGAACTCGTGGCGGCCGATGTCGGCCTGCGGGTCGGGCTCGGTCGGCGAGCGCAGCAGGCTGATCCGCATCTCGTTGCCGTAGCAGCTCGAGTAGCCGTACTTGCAGTCGGTCAGGAGCGCGACGCCGAAGCCGTGCTCGGAGAGATCGGCGAAGCGGTGGCCGGGCACCTCGTAGCGGGCGCAGGTCGTGGCTCGTCGAGTAGTGCGTCGGCCGCTCGGCGTGCGCCGAACTGCATCTCGTAGGTCGCGTTGCGGGCTGCGCACGGCGAGCGGGAAGCAGCACCTTCAGCAGCGTGTGCGACTCGTGCCAGTCGACCTCGCAGTGGAACTCGAGGCGCGCGCGAGCCGGCGTCGAGGCGCACGACCTGCCGCATGGTGCTGGCCCGCCCGACCGGCCGCTCGAACGCGACCTCGGCGCGCAGCGGCGCTCGGCGCGTCACGCTCGCACGACGTCGCCGGCGCGGCAGTCGCGCGCGCGTCTCGAGGTGGAACGGGTCGATGTCCCAGGCGTCGAAGGCGGTCGGGTCGGTCGTCGTAGAGCTCGAGGCGGTTGCCCGGCGCGGCGAGCGCCTCGCGGCCGCTCGCCCGGTGCGACGCAGCGACGCGACGCGGCCGTCGCGGCCGAGCGTCGACGCGCAGGTGCGCGTTCTCGAGCGTCGAGCCCGTCGCCGCTCGGCGACCGTGACGGCGCCGGCGCTCGACCGGCGCGCGCCGAGCGCCGTACGGCGCGCGCCTCGACCCAGGCGGCGTCGGCCGACGACCTCGCGCCCGCGCGAAGCCGATGGTGTTGACCGGCGCCGGCCGCCGCCGCCGGCGAGCGCCGCCAGCCGCGTCCGCGACCGCGTCCGCCCCGGCGCGCACCGCGGCGAGGTCGCGCGCGGCGTCCTCGTAGACGAGCCGCGATCGACGAGCCGGGCAGGATGTCGTGGAACTGGTTGCAGCAGCAGCAGCTTCCACAGCCGGTCGAGCTCGCTCGCGCGGATACGCGGCGCCGGCCCGCGCGGCGAGCGCGGCAGGAGCTCGGCGTCGTGCAGCGCCTGCTCGCCCTCGCCGGTTGCCGCGCTTGACGCGCGGCCTGCGAGTCGTGTAGGTGCCGCGGTGGTACTCGAAGTAGAGCTCGCCGACGACGGTCGGGCAGCTCGCCGGCGCTCGGCCTCGAGCGCGGTCGAAGAACTCCTCGCTGCGTGCGCATGCGTCGTGCGCGGCAGGCCCTGGAGGTCGCGCGCGCGGCGCAGCGTCTCGAGCATCTCCGGCGTCGGCCCGCCGCCGCCGTCGCCGTAGCCGAACACGAGCAGGCTGCGTGCGCGAGTGGTCGTGGTCCTTGTAGTCGCGCGCGCTTCGGCGCAGCTCCGCGCACCGTCGGCCGTCGCGTTGTAGGTGTCGGCCGGCGGGAAGTGCGCGAGCACCTCGCGAGCCGTCGATCCCCTGCCACGTGAACGTGTGGTGCTCGGCGGCGGTTGAAGCGGTTCCACGAGAGCTTCTGCGTGAGGAAGCGCGTCGATGCCGGCGCCGCGCATGATCTGCGGCAGCTGGCCGTTGTAGCCGAACACGTCCGGGTTCCAGAACTCGCGGCAGCGGCGGCCGAACTCGCGCTCGAAGAACCGCTGGCCGTGCAGGAACTGGCGCACGAGCGACTCGCCGGAGGGCAGGTTGCAGTCGGGCTCGACCCAGCGTGCCGCCGACCGGCACGCCACTGCCCGCGCTCGACGCGCCGCGCGGATGCGCTCGTACAGGTCGGGGTTGCGCTCCTTGATCCACGTCGTACTGCTGGGCCTGCGAGCAGGCGAAGCGGTACTCGGGGTAGTCGTCCATGTAGCGCGGTCTGCGAGCTGAAGGTGCGCACGCATCTTGCGGTACGTCTCGGCCAGCGGCCACAGCCAGGCCGTGTCGATGTGGGCGTGGCCGATCGCCGAGAGCTCGTGCGACGTGCGAGCCGTTCGGTTGGCGAGCAGCGTCGTCAGGATCGCGCGGCCTCGTCCCAGGATCGCCGGTCGTCCTCGACCCAGTCGTTGCAGAAGCGGTTCAGCTCGCGAGCAGCAGCCGGCCGGCCCAGGTCTCGTCGAGCCCGTCGCGGCTCGGCCTCGAGCGGCGCAGCGACGTCGAAGTCGTGGTGGAGCTGCCAGGCCTCGGCGGTCGAAGCGGGCGATCTCGCAGCGGTCGAGCACGACCGGCTCGAGCGACGCGTAGGGCCGCGGCAGCTCGCCGAACAGCCGTTGCAGGCGAGCTCGACGCGCAGGTCGAGCCGCTCCGCCGCCGGCCGCCGGCTCGAGCACGGGCGCGTCGGGCCGCGCGCCGTCGCGGGCTCGGTGTTCAGGCCCTGCACGGAGCGCCCGTCCGATCCAGAGCGTCGCCTCGCTGTGGCTCGACCCAGAGCAGGTCGACGCGCTCGCCCGCCCACTCCTCCGGGCACGGTCGCCTCGACCCGGAACCAGTACGTCGCCCACAGCGGCCCGAAGCGCTCGCCCAGCTCGGCGTCGCCGGTACTCGAGCCCCTCGCGCCTCCTGCCAGCGAGATGCGGTCGACCGGCCCGGCGACCCGGCAGCGAGTCGGGATCGCGCGCGTCCGCATGGATCAGGCGGCGGATCCTCCTGCCGACCTGGGCGATCCGCTCGCGCGTGTACTCGGGGTGGCGCTGCACGCGCGGCAACCCTAGATGGTCGAGCGGCTCAGAGCTCCGTGCGAACCAGCGCCCGCGCACCCAGCCAGCACGTGAGCGCAGCGGCGGCCGTGAGGATCACGACCGCGGGCGCCGGGCCGACCACCGGAGCGGCGGCCTCGGGCAGGCGCTCGGCCACCAGCGCCCTGCCGTAGGCCGCGATCGAGAGCTTGGAGGCGGACGCCGCGAACGTCGCGATCGAGCCCTCCCAGAGGAGGACGTAGAGGACGCCGATCACGATCGGCCGGCGCGTCCGAAGCGACAGCCAGGCCGCGACGCCGCAGTAGGCGAGCGTCGCGAGCGCCACGCCGGCGACGGGCCACGCCAGAGCCGACAGGTCGATGTCGCCCTTCAGGATGAGGAGCGCCGAGACGACGAGGCTCGGGACGAGCAGGATGAGCGTGGCCGTCCACGCCGCCGCGATCTTGGTGGCGATGATGCCGAGGCGCGACTGGGGCGTGGCGACCAGGTAGAGGATCGTGCCGTCCTCGCGCTCGTCGCCGATCGCGCTCACGCCGATGACGAGCGCGACCACCGCCCCGATCGTCGGGACGAAGAGCTGCTGGACGAGGTGCGAGTAGAACTCGAGGTGGTCGGCATCGGCGCGGGCGGCAACCGCGTAGACGAACGCCATCAGCACCGGCGCTCCCGCGAGCAGGGCGAGAACGATCGTGCGCCGCTGGAGCAGCAGCGCCCGCAGCGTGAGGCCGTAGATGGGCCAGATCACCGGCCGGCCCCCCGCGCCCGCTCGTGCAGATACGCGTAGACGCTCTCGAGATCGTCGCCGACCGGCTCGATCCGGCGGATGACCGTGTCGGTGCGCCTCGCGAGGGCGGGAAGCGCGCGGCTGAAACGGTCGACGTCGCCGGTCTCGAACTCGAGCGTCCCGTCCTGGAAGCGGACGGCGTCGACGACGCCGTTGTCGAGCAGGGCGCCCGCGAGCGGCCGGCCGTCGCCTCCTGCGGCAACGCGGATCGTCCGCGGCCGCTCGCTGATGAGCTGGCGGATGGCGTTCGTCTGGCCCTCGGCGACCAGGTGGCCGTTCACGAGCACCAGCACCTGCGGCGCCATCCGCTCGACCTCGTGCAGCACGTGCGACGACACGATGACGGTGCGCCCCTCGTCGCCCAGCCGGTGCAGCACCTCGATGATCTCGCGCCGCTGCGCGGGATCAAGGCCGTTCAGCGGCTCGTCGAGCAGGAGCAGGTCGGGCTCGTGGGCGAGGGCCTGGGCGAGCTTCACGCGCTGGCGCATGCCGTGGGAGAAGCCGCCCACCTTGCGCTGGGCGACGTCGGTGAGGCCGACCGTCTCGAGCGCCGTTCGGGCGGCGGCATCCGGATCCGCGACCTTGTGCAGACGCGCGCACAGCTGGACGACCTCGTGTGCCGTCAGGAACGGCCACGGCGGGCTCTGGTCGGGGACGACGCCGATCCGCTCGTACACGTCAGGGTTCCGGCGCGGCTCGACGCCGAAGATGCGCACCGCCCCCGCGCTCGGCGAGGTGAAGCCGGCGCACAGCTTGAGCGTCGTCGACTTGCCGGCGCCGTTGTGGCCGAGGAGGCCGGTGACACCCGGCCCGACCGCGAACGTCACGTCGGCCACGGCAACCGTGTCGCCGTACCAGCGCGAGACGCCCGTGAACTCGATCGCCGGCGTCTCGGTCATCCCTCGTCCCCGCGGAACCGCCAGGCCAGCACGAGCACCGACAGGACGATCAGCGCGAGCCAGGTGAGCGCCCACGCGGCGTCGGTCGGGTGGCCGACGGTGGGCGAGTCGGGGTAGAGGTTGCGGGCGGTGTGGATGGGCACCGCCGCGAACGCGAACAGGCGCAGGTTGTCGGCGTTCTCGAGGCTGTCGGCCAGGATGCCGGCGACGATCGTGGGGACGATCAGGAACGCCAGATAGCCGCCGATCGCAAAGGCCCGGCGGCTGGTGAGCGACGAGATCGCGAGGCCGACGAACGCGAAGTAGAGGGCGATGGCGGTGCCCGAGGCGAGGATGCGCGGGATGTCGTGCGTGTGCTCCTGGACGTACCCGAGCGGGTGGGTGGCGAAGAGGACGTTCCCCGCGAAGAGGATCGCCGGCGGAAGCACGGTCACGAGCAGGAGCGGAAGGATCGCGGCGAGCGCCTTCCCGACCACGTAGTCGCCGCGGCTGACCGCCGTCGCGAAGTAGAGCGAGAGCGTTCCGTCGCGCCGGTCCGGGCACAGCAGCTCCGGCGTGATGACCACCGCGAACACCAGGATGACGAGCCCGGTGATCGACGCGTAGTCGCTGTAGGGCAGCACCGTCGCCAGGTTCTCGTTGATGCTCGACGCGAAGAGGGCCCGCAGGCCCAGCACGATCAGCGCGGGGAAGAACGCGATCAGCGTCAGCGTGATGGGGATGAGCTTCGCCTTCCAGCCGCGCTTGGCGCCGAGCGCCCGAAGCGCGCTCCAGCGCGTCATCGACCAGAGGGCGGCGAACCGCCCGCTGCGAGGCCCGTCGTAGCGGTGGAAGCGGACATCGTGGACGCGCCCCTCGATCACGTCAGGTCTCCGATCAGCGCGTCCTCGAGCGTCGGGCCGGCGGGACGCAGCTCGCGCAGGCCGGCGTCGCTCTCGGCGGCGGCGTCGCGGACCGCCCGCAGCATCGTGTCGGCGTCCGGGCCTGAGACGAGCACGTGGTCGTCGCGCACAGACGCCGCGATCCCGGCGGCCTCGAGCCGGGCGACGAACGCGGCCGTGTCGCCCGAGACGACGACCCGCGCCTCGCGCTCGCTGGCTCCGGCGGCGTCGGCGAGGGCGCGCGACGCGGCAACCTTGCCCTCGCGCAGCACGACCACGTCGTCGCACGTGCGGACGACGTCCTCGAGCACGTGCGACGACATGATGACGGCGATCCCGAGCTCGGCCGAGAGCCGGCGTACGAGCGTCAGCATCTCCTCGCGCCCCGCCGGGTCGAGCCCGTTCGTGGGCTCGTCGAGGATGACGAGGCTCGGCGAGTGGACGATCGCCTGGGCCAGGTTCGTGCGCTGCTTCATGCCGATCGAGAAGGTGCGGATGAGGCGCGAGCGCTCCTCCTCGAGGCCGACCTGGAAGAGCACCTCCGACGCGCGCAGGACGGCCACCCGGCGCGGCAGGCCGCGCAGCTCGCCCATGTGGACGATGAAGTCGCGCGCGGTCATGCCCATCGGGAGGCACATGTTCTCGGGCATGTACCCGAGCAGGCGCCGGATCTCGCGCGCCTGGTGGGCCGCGTCCATCCCGAGCACCCGCACCTGCCCGGACTCGGGCGTGACCAGCCCGAGCATCGCCTTCATGAACGTCGACTTGCCGGCGCCGTTCGCGCCGAGCAGGCCGAGCGCGGGGCTCGTCACGGAGGTCGACACGTCGTCGAGGGCCGTCACATGCCCGAACCGCTTCGTCACGCCTGCGGCCTCGATCAGCGGCTGCTCGGAAGCCGTCACGCTCACCATGGTATGCGGGAGGGCGCAGCGGAGGTGGTGGTGCCGACGGCTGAGCATCGAGCTTGGCGAACCCCATGGGGCCGGGCCCCGTCCGGGGCCTGGCCCCGGTGGCCTGGGGTCAGACCCCGCATCGACCGCCGTGACGCCCGCGTGACGATTCCATCGCAGACGACCGTCGACGGCAGCCGGCGGGCGCGTCGTTTGTCACGCGCGAGCGACGAACCCGCAACGCGGTCCGATGCGGGGTCTGACCCCAGTTAGACCGGCGGTCATCCCTCCGTCGGCCGCCCACACCGCGCCGGTCACGTACGGGGTCTGGTCGGAGGCCAGGAAGGCCATCACCGCGGCCACCTCCTCCGGCTCGCCGGCGCGACCCAGCGGGATCCCGCGAAGCAGGGTCTCGGCATCCGCGGGCGTGACCCAGTTGGTCATCGGGGTGTGGGTGTACCCGGGGATGACGCCGTTCACGCGGATCCCCTCGGACGCGTAGTCGGCCGCCATGACGCGCACGAGGCCGTACACGCCGGCCTTGCTCGAGCTGTAGGCGTCGTAGCCCGGAGCGACCCCGTACTGGCCGGTGGGAGAGCAGGTGCACACGACGGCCCCGCCGCCGGACGCGAGCAGGGCGCGCAGCCCGTGCTTGCAGGTGAGGAAGACGCCGGTGAGGTTGATGTCGATCGTGCGCTGCCACACCTCGAGCGAGAGCCGGTCGGCGCGGTCGTCCTCGCCCGCGAGCTGGACGCCGGCATTCGCGACCACCACGTCGAGGCCGCCCCACTCCGCGACGGCCCGCTCGACTGCGGCTGCGACCTGGCCCTCGTCGGTCACGTCGGCGAGGAAGACGATCGCCTCTCCGCCCGCGACCTCGATGTCGGCCGCCGTGCCGCGCACCGCCTCCTCGTCGCGGTCGATCAGGCCGACCCGGGCGCCCTCGGCGGCGAACCGGATCGCGGCCGCCCGCCCCATTCCCCATCCCGGCGCCGGTGATGATCGCGCGCTTTCCCGCGAGCATGCCCACGCCGGCTAGGAGCCGGAGCCAGGGGCGCGGGCGGTGACCTGGAGCTCGATCAGGATGCCGGGCACGGCGAACCCGGTGACGACCGTCGTCCGTGCCGGCCGGGGCGGCTCGAACCGCTCGCACCACGCCCGGTTCCAGGCTGGGAAGTCCCCGCCGTCGGCCAGGAAGCACTCGACGCGTAGAACGTCGCCCCAGCCGGCGCCGGCCTCCTCGAGCACGGCTCCGACATCCCGGAGCACGGCCGCCACCTGCTCGTCGAAGGTGTCGCCCACGATCTCCAGCGTCGCCGGGTCGACGGCCGCGCGGCCGGAGAGCAGGAGCAGGTCGCCCGAGCGCACCGCGTCGGAGATCACCGGCTCGCCTGCGCCGCCCATGCTCAGGCCCGCACCCATCGTGATGTGGTCCGGCATCGGTTTAGGATAGACCGCCGCGCCTCGGCCGAGGCGCACGCCCCAAACCGATCGCCGACGATGACCGAGACCGTGATATCGAGCGCGATCGCCGAGCGCGGCGTGGCCGTCGGCGCCATGCTCTTCGAATTCGACACGCCGCGCGTGATGCGGATCCTCGCCGCGGCGGGCGTCGACTTCGCCCTCTTCGATCTCGAGCACACCGCCTGGGACGCGGGGACGCTGCGGGCGGTCTACGCCGCGGGCCTCGGGACCGGCGTCTACCCCATCACCCGGGTCGTCCGGGCCCAGTACACGCACATCGCGACCGCGCTCGACGCCGGGTCGCGCGGCATCATGGCGCCGATGGTCGAGTCGGCCGGCGAGGCCCGGCTCCTCGTCGAGTCGGCCAAGTTCCCGCCCGTCGGGAAACGCGGCTTCGGCGTCATCATGAGCGACGAGCTGGAGGGCGGGCCGGCGGCCATGGCCGAGCGCGCCAACCGCGAGAACCTCGTGATCGCCCAGATCGAGTCGCCGGCCGGCATCGAGAACGCCGAGTCGATCGTCTCGGTCGCCGGTGTCGACGCCGTGTGGCTCGGCCAGTTCGACCTCTCGCTCTCGCTCGGCATCCCCGGGGAGTTCGGCCATCCCCGGTTCACCGAGGCGGTGGACCACCTGCTCGACGTCTGCCGGCGGCATGAGAAGCCGCTCGGCCAACTGATCGCCTCGACCGCCGACGGCGCCGCGGCGGCGGCCCTTGGCTTTCAGATCCTCGCCTACGCCGACGTCTGGGTGTTCGAGCATGCCCTTCGCGATGAGATGGGCGCGCTCCGCCGGGCCGTCACAGAACAGCGATCGGATTGAACGGCGACCCCGTTCCGCCCCGGATGCGGAGCGGCGAGCACATGACGAGGAACTCCCAGCGCCCCTCCTCCTCGCAGGCCTTCGCGATGTCCTCGAGCTGGAGGCTGTCGGACACGACCATCCCCATCGCCGTCACCTGGAGCGGGTGGATCGGGTACAGCATGCCGTCAACGGTGCTCGGGACGGTCTCGCCGTCGCCGTCGGGGAGGAACGCGGCGATCCCGCGCTCGTGCATCCACGGGATCGTGTCGACGTGGAGGCCCGCCTTCCCCTCGCCCGCGTAGCCGTTGTCCCACGGCCCGAGCTCGAGCCGGCGGCGGTGGTGGCCGGTGCGGAACACGAAGATGTCGCCCTCCTCGACGCGGACGCCCTGGGCCTGCTCGACCTCCTCGAGCTCGGCGCGCGTCACCGCCTCGCCCGGCTCGAGCCAGGGCACGCCGCGGTGGCGCGGGACGTCGTACAGGACGCCGCGCCCGATGACCCCGGTCGCGTAGTCGTCCATGTCGAGCACCTGCGCACCCCTGCTCTTGACGGTGTCGGCCGAGCGGCCGCCGTACAGCCTGCCGTCGTAGGAGATGTGGTTCAGCGCGTCGATGTGGGTGTGGCAGTCGCCGTGGCTCTCCATGCCGAGGTAGCACATCGAGAACCGCAGCTTCCCCGAGCCGATGTCCCAGTCGTGCATCTGGGTCATGTGGTGGACGGCCGGGTTGGGGTTGTCGGGGCCCGCGACCGTGTTGATCGGGATCGCCATCGAGACGTGCCGGCCCGCCTTCACGAGCCCGCACGCCCGCCGCACGTGCTCGGGCGTCAGCAGGTTCAGGGTGCCGCGGATGTCATCGTCACCCCAGCGCCCCCAGTTCTTGACGGATTCGAAGATGGCCTCGAACTCCTCGAGGGACACGTCCGTGGGTCGACGTTCGATGGTGCTCATCCGGCCACTCCCCTTGCTGTCGATGTCCGTCGACCAGGGATCGAACAGCACCGCGCCCGAGCCTGTCAAGGACGGACCGGCGGCCGCGCTGTCCTACACGCGCGTGGCCTTGGCCCGGAACGAGATCTTGAACGTCGCTCCCTGACAGGCGTTCGCCACCGTCGCCGGCATCGCGACCTGGAGGACGACGGTCTTGCTCTTGTGTGCGGGGATGACCAGGCGGCGGATGCCCGTGGGGCCGATGCCGAGGTTGGCGGCGATGCCCGTGCAGCCGGCCTTGCTCGTCTTCGCCGCGACCTTGGCGATCGGCGCCGCCACCGCGATCCGGTACGGGTATGTGTTCGTGAGCTTGAGCTTGAGCGGTCGGGTCGCCCCGGGGTAGAGGCCCGTGACGGGCACGCCCTTGATCCCGAAGCCCTTCGCCGACGCGATGAGCTCGATGTCGCGGCCGTCCCGGCCCGTGTGCCTGGCGTGCGTCACCGAGGCGACCGCGGCGGATGCGGTGACGAGCGCGATGAGGAGGGCGAGCAGGCGCATGGCTACGGAGAGAAGGTGAACGTCGTGGATGTGGTCGCGGTGTTGCCGGCGGCGTCGGTCGCGACCGCCCGCAGCGTGTAGCCCGTGGCGTTCGTGAACGCTCCAGCCGCCATCGGGAACGACCACGAGGGGAGCGCGAGGGTCGCGTTCGAGAGCACCTCGGTCGCCGACGAGAACGTCAGAACGCCCGGATCCCAGTAGAGGCTCGGAGCTGCCGACTGCCGGAAGCTGACCTGCACCGTGGCGACCCCGGCGGTGGCGTCGGTCGCCGTGCCGCAGACGTCGGCGACGCCCGCCGTCGCGCAGCCGGCGGCCCAGCCGCCCGCGTACCCGGCCGTCGGGAACGTGATCGATACGGTCGGTGCGGTGTTGTCGACCGTGACCGACTGGTTCGACGTCGTGGTCGCGTTGCCGGCGTTGTCGGTCGCCGTCAGCGTGTAGGTCTTGGAGCCGGCGGTCAGCGACGCGTTGGCCGTGGTGGCCGCGCTCGTGTAGCCGTGGGCCACGCCGCCGGCGCTGCACGACGCGACGCAGGCGGGCATCGCAAGCGCCGTCTGGCCGGTGGTCAGGTTGCTCGCCTTGGCGGTGAGCTTCCAGATCCCGCTCGCCGCGTCGCTCGTGTCGCCGTAGACGACGTAGTCGCGGCCCTGGCTCACGAAGCCGGGGACGTTGGTCACGACGGTCGCGATCGCGGCCCCCGAGACGGTCGGGGCGGTGTTGTCGGCGGTCGCGCTGCCGTTGGTCGTGCCGGCGTTGTTCGCGTTGTCGGTCGCCGTGACGCTGAAGCTCACGGCGCCCGCGGCCAGCGACGAGCTCGCGGTCTTGTTGGCGCTCTTGTACGCGTAGGTGACGCCGCCGATCGTGCAGCCGGTCGCGCACGCCGAGAGCGTGAGAGCCGTCTGGCCGCTCGTGATCGTCGAGACGTTCGCCTTGACCGTGAAGATGCCGCTCGCCCCGTCGGTCGCATTGGCATAGACGTTGTACACGCCGCTTTTCCGCAGCCAGCCGGGGACGCTGGTGGTGGTCGTCGCGACGGCGAGCGCGGTCACCGTCGGCACCGTGTTGTCGACCGCCACCGAGAACGAGCCCGTCGTCGCCCCCGAGGCCTTGTCGGTGGCCGTCACCGTGAACCCGATCGAGCCGGCGCTCAGCGTGCCGGCGGTCTTGCTCGAGCTCTTGTAGCCGTACGTGACGCCGCCGATCGTGCAGCTCGACGCGCAGGCGCTCAGCGTGAGCGCAGTCTGGCCGGCCGTGAGCGCGCTGACGTCGGCTTTGACGGTGCTGATGCCGCTGGCCGGCGCGCCCCCGTCGGTCGCATTCGCGTAGACGATGTAGGTGCCGCCCGACTTCACGAAGCCCGGCGTGCTGGTCGCGCTCGTCACGACGGCGGCGGCGCTCACGGCCGGGGCGGTGTTGTCGACGGTGCCGGAGACGGTGAACGCGCCGGTTGCCGCCCGCCTTGTCGGTCGCCGTCACGGGGAACGACAGCGCGCCCTCGGCCACCGGCGACCCGGCGGTGGTCACCGCGCTCTTGAACCCGTAGGTGACGCCGCCGATCGTGCAGCTCGACGTGCACTTGGGAAGCGAGAGCGCCGTCACGCCCGCGTTCAGCGCGCTGACGTCGGCCGTGACCGTCGCAACGCCGCTCGCCGGCGAGCCCGCGTCGGACGCGCTGGCGTAGACGACGTAGGTGCCGCCCTGGCGAACGTAGCCGACACCGGACGTCGCGGAGGCGACGATGACCCCGGCCGACACCGTCGGGCTCGTGTTGTCGGCGATGACCGAGAACGAGGTCGGCGTGCCCGTGTTCGAGGCGTTGTCGGTGCCCCACACCGGTGAACGACGTCGTCCCCTGCGTGAGGCCGGCATCGGCGGTGATCGGGGCGCTCGACCAGGTGTACGTCGTCCCGCCGATCGTGCACGACGCGACGCACGGGTTGAGCACGACCGAGGTCGACCCTGCCGCCAGCGCCGACACGTCCGCCCGCGCCGAGGCGACGCCGGTGCCGCCCGGATCGGTGATCTTCGCGTAGACCACGAACTGGCCGCCGGCCCGCACGCCGCCGGCCGCCGCGGTCATCCCGACCGGGGCGATCGTGGCGCTGTTCACGCTCGGGGCGTGAAAGTCGGGGCTGGCCTGCGCCACACCGCTCCCGCTGCCGGGAACGGTCCACGATGCAACCGCCGGCGCCGCCGTGGTCACGAGAACCACGGCGACGACGGCGAGAGATCGGGGGCGGGCCACGCCCCTGAGGCGGGCCGGCAGCACGGCGTCGGGCCTAGCTGCTCGCGGCGGTCGCGGTCAGGTACAGCGTGAACGAGGCGCCCTGGCACGGGTCGCCGGCGGCACCGCTCATCGAGACGGCGTCGGTCGCGTCCACGTCCAGCGTGTCGTTCGCCGGGATGTCCCAGCCGGCGCCGCCGTTCGACTGCGAGGCGAACGAGAGCGTGCTCAGGTCGCAGCCGCTGTGGCCGGCGTCAACCGAGAAGCCGTTCGTGCCCTGCCCGGTGTCGAGCGCGACGCTCGTGACGTGGACCGGGAACGGGTTCGAGTTGGCGATCGTGGTCGCCACGTCGGCGCTGCCGTTGGGGTAGAGCGCCGTCGCCGGCGTGCCGGGCGTGAGCGTGAGGTTGGTGGCGGTCGCCGCGGAGGCGGAGCCGGTGCCGCTGCCGCTGACCGACCAGGCGCCGTAGGCCGCGACGCCGGCGACGAGCAGGCCCGTCACGGCAACGGCGGCAAGACGCGAGAGATGAGTGCGAGTCATGGAGTCCTCTTGGGGGGAAGGGGAGCACGTTGTCCGCTCGGGCGGCGGACATTCCTCTCAAGATCGGGCATATTGGGTAGCCGCGCATGCCACAGAAAGGGGATCCGGCACGAGCGTCGCCGTACCCCAATCCGGCCGCGGACGTGCGAAGAAACCCGCTAGATGGTTCGCACCGGCGCTATTTGTGACCGTTCGCGCGGTCCGGGTCAGGCACGACCATGACCGGGCAGTGGGCGTGCTGGACGACGTGCGTGGCGACGCTCCCGAGGAACGCGGCAGCGAGCGGCTTGTGGCCGCGCGATCCCATGACGATGAGGTCCGCATGCCGCTTCTCGGCGAGCCTGCAGATCTCGACGGCGGCATTGCCGGCGACGAGGTGCGTCTCGACCTGGATGCCGCCCTCGGCGGCGCGCGCCTTCGCGTCGTCCAGGATCCTGGCGATCGAGTCGCGGCCTGCGTAGAACACTTCCTCGGACATGTACGTGGGCGCTCCGAGCGTGCCGTTCGGCGGCGCCGACCACGCGCCGACGAGATCGAGCGTGGCGTTCGATGCGCGCGCCTCGGCCAGCGCCTGTTCGACCGCCGCGTTGGCCGAGGGTGATCCGTCAGTGGCTGCGATGATCGTGGGCATGACTCCTCCTCGCGCCGTCAACGGCTCTTGCGGTGCAGGTGCTGCACAAAGGAGTCGGAGCCGGGGTAGTAGATGCTCTCGTGCCCGTTGTCCTGCCACCGCACGCGGTACGGCGGGCCTCCGTCCTGACCCTTGACCTCGAGGATCTCGGCATCACGTGTCGGCTCGCCCTCGTGATGGCTCTGGATCACGAGCCGGTCCCCCACTTCGGCCTTGCGGTGCGCTGGTGATGTTGGCGACTGGTCTGGCATGGTGTCCTCCTTCCCCGCCATCATGACTCGAGGGGCGCGGTCCGGCATCGGGGCGTCCACGAATCCCCGTGCGGCGAAGTACGGTGGCGAGCGTGTCACGTCACGGCGGCCACGTCGCGGCAG
>CAWEIZ010000007.1:0-1529368 GCA_963809325.1 uncultured Actinomycetes bacterium | reverse complement strand
GACCTGTTCCAGCGTGGGAGCCTCATCGTCGACGTCTCCTGCGACGAGGGGATGGGATTCGAGTGGGCGCGGCCGACCTCGTTCGACGAGCCGATGTTCACCGTCGGCCCGGACGTCCACTACTACGCCGTCGACCACAGCCCGACCTACCTCTGGAACTCGGCCACCTTGGAGATCAGCTCGGCGCTCATCCCGCACCTGCGCACCGTCATGTCAGGGCCCGACACGGCTGGGAGCGCAGCGAGACCATCCGCCGCGCAATCGAGATCCGCGACGGCGTCGTCCAGAACCCCCGCATCCTCTCCTTCCAGGACCGCGAGCCGGAGTACCCGCACCGCCCGCGCTAAGGCGGGCAGGCGCTCCTCGGGCGCTCAGCGGTGGCGTCGCGACGGGCGGTGCTGCACCTGCACGCGGCGGGCCGTGAACGTCGTGCGGCGCTGCTCGGGCGGTGCGTCTTCGCCGCCGAGGCTCGGAGTGGTGATGTGGATGCCGACCAGGGGACGGCGCTGGTCGCGGACGTTCTGCAGGGCCTCGTCGGCCGTATCGGCCTCGGTCGACAACACGGTCGACGAGCCGCTCTGGTAGCGCAGTTCGACGGTGAACTCCATTCGGGCGCTCCTCCGTTCATGGGTGGGGTGCGCCGGCGCGGGGCGCCCATTCGCTCCTTTCGCATGCGTCTCGCCGAAGAGAGCCGGCTTGGCCCGAACGCTGCCTGTGGCGCGCTTCCGCTGTCACCTTCACCGCAGCGGGCGGCCGGCTCCGGCGGCACCGGGAACGGGCCCTCCACGCTGCTAGGGTTGGTGCCATCGGGGAGCCCAAACAATGTGGCGGCCCTGCTCGGCACCAGGTGAAGGAGCGAATCCGCTTCCACGGAGCGGGTGACTTTTCACGCCTCTTGAACGAGCGTGCCGAGATCGTCCTTGGCGACGCCGCCACCATGCGGCGCGCCTACAGGACGTTGTGGGCCAAGTCGGCACTCGTGATGGCCTGGGCGGTGACGTCGTACCTCCTCCTCCTGCTCGTCGTCACGACCCCGGCTGCCGTTGTCACGGCGTCGATCTCGCTCGGCCTGGCTGCGGCCGCGATCGGGTTCTGCGTCATGCACGACGCCAATCACGGCGGCTATTCCACGAGCCGCGCCGTCAACCGCGTCGCGGCGCACTCGCTCGACCTGATCGGCGGCTCGTCGTACGTCTGGTCCGCAAAGCACCTCGCCCATCACACCTACACGAACGTCGCCGACCACGATCCCGACATCGATGCCCTGCCGTTCGCCCGGTTCGAGCCGACGCAGCGACGGCGGCCGTGGCACCGCTACCAGCACCTCTACATGTGGTTCCTCTACGCGTTCGTGACCCTCCGCTGGCAGACGTTCACCGACGCGAGCTTCCTGGCGCGCGGGTCGGTCGGCCGCTCCAGGTTCAAGCGCCCCCGGGGGTGGGATCTCGTGGGCCTGGTCGCGGGCAAGGTGCTCTTCGCCACGTGGGCGGTGGCGATCCCGCTTCTCCTGCACACGCCCGCACACGTGCTGCTCGTGTTCGTGTCCGTCTCGGCCGTCGCCTCGATGGCGCTGACGGTCACGTTCCAGCTGTCGCACTGCCTCGAGGAGGCGATCACCGCTCCGTCGGAGGGCCCGCCGGTGAGGCGGGAGTGGCACATCCACCAGGTCGAGGCGACCGCGGACTTCGCTCAGCAGAACGCGCTGATCGGCTGGTATGTCGGCGGCCTGAACCACCAGATCGAGCACCATCTCTTCCCGCGCGTCCCGCACACGCTGCACCCGCAGCTGGCCGACATCGTGCGCCGCACCTCGATCGAGTGCGGCATCGCCTACAACGCGCACCCGACCTTCCGGTCAGCGCTCCGCTCGCACACGCGCTGGCTGAGGGAGATGGGGATGGCGCCGGCGGAGCTGGCGGGCTAGGTGTACTGACCACGGAGGTGTGCGACGCGGCTGATCGGTGGCTTGCCGCCGAGGAGCCGTGTGGTCTTCGTCGGTTATACCAGCGGTCACCGGCGAGAGCGCGAGCGCGGTGGTGTGAGGATGGGTAGGCGTAGCGGTACGCCCATTCTCGGAGCATGGTCTTGATGAAGGCTTCGGCCTTGCCGTTGGTGCGTGGCGTGTAGGGCCGCGTGTAGCGGCGCTGGACGCCGAGCTGGCGGCAGGTGTCGCGCCAGTGGTGCGAGTGATACGCCTTGGCGTTGTCGGAGAGCACCCGCTCGATCTGGATGCCGTGGCGGCGTACCAGGCGACGGCGCGGCGCAGAAACGCTGCGCATGCGGTGCGGTCTTGGCCGGCCAGGACTTCGGTGTAGGCAAGCCGTGAGTGATCATCGATCGCGACGTGGAGGTGCTGCCAGCCCGCCCTCCGGTTACGGTGCACGCCGTCTTTGAGGATCCGCTTTCCGACCACGTGGAAGCGGCCCAGCTGCTTGGTATCGACATGCAGCAGCTCGCCCGGCCGCTCCCGCTCGTAGCGGCGCACCGGATCACGCTCGGCTCGTGGCAAGCGAGAGCAACCCCAGCGGCGCAGCACCTTACCGACCGTCGACGCCGGTCGTCCCGTGATCGCGGCGATCACAACCGGCCCCGCCTGCGTGGCCTGCCTGACAGCGACAATCTGCGATTCAACCTCAGCCGACAGCCGCCGCGGCTGCATCCTCGGCGTCGAGGGCTGATCCCGTAAGGCCGCCCACCCGCCAGCCTCAAACCGCGCCAGCCACCGATACCCGGTCGCCCGATGCGCGCCACACGCTCTCGCCGCCGCCTCCGGCGCCATCCGCTGGTCCTTCACCAGCCGCACGAACCGACACCGCGACTCCAACGAATACCGCATCCGACGGGGCGGCTGCATACCCTGCATCATCCGGGCCTCCTTTGCGACCTATGGACTTCGACATCCACAAGGCTCGCCGGAGGCCCGGACAACGTCAGCCGTCGCGCAGGTGTGTGGTCAATCCAGCTAGATGATTGATCGATAGGCCCGCCGTGTGGGGAGCGCGAGGCGTCCCCACACGGCCGATGCCCACGACCTAGGAGACGGGGACGACGTTGGTCGCCTCGGGGCCCTTGGCGCCCTCACGGCTCTCGTACTCCACCTTCGATCCTTCGACAAGCGACTTGAAGCCGTCGCCGGCGATCGAGGAGTGATGGACGAAGAGATCCTTCGATCCCTCGTCAGGCGCGATGAAGCCGTAGCCCTTCGCGTCGTTGAACCACTTCACAGTTCCGGTTGACATAAACACCTCCTCCACACTGAATGAACGAGTAAGGAAGAGCGGATGCGCAACCGAACGAACGTTCTTGACGCACGCAATGCTACCACGGGCCCGCCCCGTCAGCGCTCCGCGATGGTGAGGCTGAGCGCGGGCCGCGACGTCTGCATCGCCTCCGCCCGCAACCCGCGGCGGGCAAGGAGCGCGGGGAAGTCGCGGTCGGTGTACCACGTGTTGAACGGTCCGAGGGCGACCGTCACGGCGCGGTTGAACGCGGTCGGCGTCGGCCAGTTCACGAAGTGCACGTCGGCGATGACGAGCCGGCCGCCCGGCCGGACGATCCGGATCATCTCGTCGAGCGCGCCGTCCACGTCTGCGATCGCCGTCAGGCCGTAGGTCGAGATCGCCGCGTCGAACGTCGCGTCGTCGAAGGGGAGCGCCGTGGCGTCGGCCTCGACAAGCTCGACCGGGGGCGACGGCGCGCGGTCCCGGGCACCGGCGAGCATCGCCGGCGACCGGTCGAGGCCGGCGACGCGGCCCGCCGGCCCGACCGCTGCGGCGAGGTACGGAAGCGTCAGGCCCGTGCCCGTGCCCGTGCCGATGTCGATCACGGAGCCGCCCGGGCGAAGGCGAAGGGCCTCGACGGCCGTTCGCCGCAGGTGGGCACCGGCCCGGCCGACACCCAGGCCGACCAGCGGCTCGTAGAGGTGAAACCGGCCCCAGACCTCGTACCCGGGCGCGAAACGGGAGCGCAGCCACGCAGACATCCGACGGAGAGCGTACGTGCTACGCGTCGGCAGCGACGAGCCGCTCGCTGACCGCTCGCAGCCGCGCCCGCGCGTCCGGATCGTACGCCTGCGGCCGGGCCCGGGCCTCCTCGAGCCGGTCGAAGTAGCGGCCCGTGACGCCGTCGAGCGCCGGATCCGCGATCAGCCGCAGCGTCGCGCGGACGCCGGACTCGAGCGAGTCGAGCGGGTCCAGGCCGGCAGCCAGCACCATCTTGGTCGGCATGTAGGTGCCCGGGTGAAGGCAGGTCGCCGTCACGCCCCGCCCGGCCAGCCGCTCCGCGGTGTCGAACGTCATCATGACCATCGCCAGCTTGCTCTGGCTGTAGGCCCGGCTGCCGTCGTAGTCGCGCTCGAGCATCACATTGTCGAAGTCGACCGGCGCCTGGCCGGCCGACGCGACGTTCACGATCCGCGCCGGGGCAGAGCGGAGAAGCAGCGGCTCGAGGAGCCGCGTCAGGAGAAACGGCGCCAGATAGTTGACCGCGAACCGCAGCTCGTGCCCGTCCGCGCTCTCCACCCGCGCCCCTCCTCCCGGCTCCACCGTCCCGATCCCGGCGTTGTTCACAAGCGCGTCGAGCCGCGGCTCGGTCGCCGCCACGCTCTCGGCCAGAGAGCGGACCTGCGCGAGCGACGCCAGGTCGCCCACGCAGGCCCGCAGAAGGTCGCTTCCGGAGGCGGCGCCGATCTCGGCCAGCGCCGCCTCGGCGCGATCGCCGGTGCGCCCGTGCACGAGGACGGTCGCGCCGGCTCGCGCCAGCTCGATGGACACGGCCTTGCCGAGCCCGTCCGTCGCTCCCGTCACGAGCACCACCTGCGTCACGCCGCTGCCGCCCCCTCGTGACCGCCGATCAGCGCCGCGAGCCGCGCGCGCACCCGGTCGGCCTCCCGGGCGTGCTCGTCGACCTCGGCCGCCGTCGCTCCGCGCTGGGCGAGCAGATCGCGTACCAGCACCAGTCCGCGCAGGCGCAGGAGCAGATCGTCGATCTCGCGCCCGAGCACGACGTCCCGGTCGGAGTGGTGGGGCAGGTGCATCAGGTTCATCAAGCAGCCTCCTCGAGCGGTCGGTTGTCATGGGAGAAGGTCGCGACGTCGGCCGGCTCGGGCCGCGGCGCGAGCATCAGGCCGGCGATTGCCGCGCCGGCGAGCGCGATGCCGGAGAGCACCAGGAAGCCCGCGTGGAAGCCCTGCGTCAGGCCGTCGTTCACGGCCGCGGCGGAGCCGCTCTGCGCGTAGGACGTCACGATCGTCGAGACGGCCGCCAGGCCCACCGCGCCGCCGACCTGGCGGCTCGTGTTGATGAGGCCGGAGGCGACGCCCGCGTCGGCGCGGCTGACGCCGGTCAGACCGGCGATCGTCATCGGCACGAACGACAGCCCGAGCCCGATCCCGCCGATCAGCATCCCGGGGAACAGATTCCAGAAGTAGTGCCCATTCACCGGGAGCTGCGTGAAGTAGGCCAGGGAGGCCGAGTCCAGAAGCAGCCCGGCGGTCAGCACCGGGCGGGCCCCCACCCGGGTGACGAGTCGCTGGGCCACGTTCGAGACGACGATGATCGTGAACGCCATGGTGGCGAAGCCGACACCTGTCCGGATGGCGGAGTAGCCGAGCACGTCCTGCATGTAGAGCGTCTGCAGGAAGAACTGCGAGAACGCGATTCCGCCGATCATGACGGCGGCGGCGTTCGCCGCGGCGACCGACCGCAGCCGGAAGATCCGAAGCGGCAGGAGCGGCGCCGGTGAGCGCAGCTCGATGGCGAGGAACGCGGCGATCAGCGCACCCGAGCCGGCCAGGAGCACGAGCGTGGGCCGGCTGCCCCAGCCGTCCTGGGTCGCGCGCGTCATCGCGTAGACGAGCATCATCACGCCGGAGGTGACCGAGGCCGCGCCGGCGACGTCGAAGTGGCGATGGTCGTGCTGGCCGCGGCTCTCGCCGAGGACGAACGGCGCAGCCGCGATCACGGCCAGGCCGACCGGGACGTTGATGAAGAACACCCACGGCCAGCTGAGGTAGGACGTGAGGAACCCGCCGAGCAGCACGCCGACGGCGGCGCCGCTGCCGGAGGCCGCCCCCCAGATGCCGAGTGCGCGGTTGCGCTCGGCGCCCTCCGCGAACGTCGTCATGAGAATCGAGAGCGTGGCCGGCGCGAGCAGTGCGCCGCCGAGGCCCTGAAGGGCCCGGAAGCCGATCAGCGAGCCCTCCGACCAGGAGAGGCCGCCGAGCAGCGAGGCCCCGGTGAAGAGCGCGAGGCCGATGATGAAGAACCGCCGACGGCCGAAGATGTCGCCCAGGCGGCCGCCGAGAAGCAGCGCGCCGCCGAAGACGATGGCGTAGGCGCTGACCACCCACTGAAGGTTCTCCTCCGCGAAGTGGAGGTCGGTCTTGATCGAGGGGAGCGCGACGTTCACGATCGCGATGTCGAGCACCACCATGAACTGCGCCGCCACGATCACGGCCAGCGCTAGCCACTTGCGCGAACCGTCTTGCCGTGTGATCGAGGTTTGTGTCATCTATTGCTCCAATGAATCGTTGAGAAGTGCAACGATAGCACACATGAACGCTTGGACGCGCTACACTTCTACGTGGTGAACGTGACGGAACCCCATATCGTGAGGTCGCCGGTCATGGCCGGCCCGCCCAAGGAGCTGCTCTCGAGCACGACCTTCCTGCTGAAGCGGCTCGGCTTCGCGGCCAAGGACCACTCGCACGACGCCTTCGAGGGCACCGGGCTCAGCCCGTTTCACTTCGCCGTGCTGGCCCTGCTCGAGGAGGACCCGCGCGAGACGCAGGCAGTGATCGCCGATGCGCTCGGCTACGACCGCGGCCACCTCGTACGGCTGCTCGACGAGCTCGAGGAGCGCGACATGGTCGTGCGCAAGCGCGACCCGGACGACCGCCGCCGGCACGTCGTCAAGCTGACGGCCGACGGCCGCAAGGCGCTGGGGAAGATGCGCACGATCGTGCTCAAGCTCGAGGACGAGTTCCTCGCGCCCCTCGACTCGAGCCAGCGCGAGGCGTTGCACGCGCTGCTCGTTCGCCTCGCCGCCCATCACGACCCTCGCTGCACCCCGCGCGACCCCGCTCCAACGATCTAGTTTGCGAGCCCCGCGGCCGCGGGTACCGCAGGCTGGTCGGTGCCAACGAGGAGGCCAACCATGGGCGGCTATACGAAGCAGAACCTGACGCAGGTCGAGAACCAGGCTCCCAACTTCGGGATGCCCGCCGAGCTCGAGGCGCGCTTCGCGCGGAGGCCGCTCGAAGGCCGGGAGCTCGGCCTCAGCCTGATGCGGCTTGCACCCAACTTCCGCATCCCCTTCGGCCACAAGCACGTCGGCCAGGAGGAGGTCTACGTCGTGACCAGGGGCTCGGCCAGGATCAAGGTCGAGGACGAGATCGTCGAGCTCGGCCAGTGGGACGCGATCCGGATCGACAAGGACACGATGCGCGACGTCGAGGCCGGGCCGGACGGCGTCGAGTACCTGGCGTTCGGTGCCGGGGACGACCCCAGCGAGGTCGAGATGGCCCAGGGCTGGTGGAGCGACTGAGGGCCGGATGACTCACGTTCGATGTCCCACGCGCCGATGTGTGTGTGGGGCACGACGTGAGCGATCTGACCGAAACCACCTTCGGCAGCATCCTGGCCGCCGCTCGCCTGGGCGAGGAGTGGGCCGTGGCTGCTCTCTGGCGCGACGTCCATCCGCGCCTCCTGCGCTATCTGCGGGTCGCGGTTCCCGGCTGTGGGGCTGAGGACGTCGCGTCGGACGTCTGGCTCGAGGTCGCCGCGGGCCTGGGCGGGTTCGAGGGAGATCGGGACGGGTTCCTCCGTTGGACGTTCACGATCTGCCGGCGACGCGTCATCGATGGCGGCCGGCGCGCTGGCCGCCGGCGCACCGATCCTGTCGCCCCCCAATTGCTCGAACGCCACTCGCCGGAGGGCGATGGGGGCCTCGAGGCGCGACTCGCTCTTGACGCTGCGCTGGCCCATCTGTCGCGCCTGCCTCGAGACCAGGCGGAGGTGATTCTGCTGCGCGTCGTCGTGGGACTCGATGCCGACAGTGTGGGCGAGATTCTGGGAAAGCGCCCGGGGACTGTCCGGGTGCTCCAGCATCGAGGCTTGGAACGGCTGGCAGCCGTGCTCGTGGAACAGCGTGTAACGAAGCGGGAGGCTCGCACGATCTTGGAGACGGATGAGTCACTTTCCGCGTAATCCCCGGGGAGGGGCGCGCCTGCCGGAATCGACCGAGCCGGCAGGCGCAGACCCCCTCGCCGAGATGCTCGAGACGCTGCGTCGGCCAGGGCTGGCCGACGAGCTCGCGGGCGAAGCGCGGTCGGTGGCCCGGATCGCGGCCGCGGTGCAAGTGGCCGGCACCGTTGACCATCAGAGGAGGGGTTCAGTGGCTTCTCGCCGTTTTCGTCTTTCATTGACCGCAGCACTCGTCGGCGTTGCACTCACCGCGATGAGCGGGCTTGCGTACGCGGGCGCGCTTCCCGACGCCGCCCAAGGCGTCGCATCGAACGTTCTGGGTACCGTCGGCGTCTCGGCACCGGCTCCGCACGACGGCTCGGCCGGCGACGAGGGCCCCGGAGCGCCGACCGCAGACGATCCGGCTGGGGACACCGGCGGGTCTGAGGGCACGAGCGGTAGCTCGGGCGAGGACACTGGCGATACCGGCGGGACCGACGTGGACTCGGAGTCGCCGGACTCGAACGGGCATGGCAAGGGCAAGGCGATCTCGGAGCTCGCCCACAGCACGCCCGCGCCGGGCAAGGGCAAGACCATCTCCGTGGTCGCGAGCGGTGGCAAGAGCCATGCGGGCAATCCTCCAGGCCAGGCCAAGAAGGGCGGCGACGAGGGCGGATCGCACAAGCCCGATCATCCGGACCGCCCGGCCGGTGGCGGGAACGGGCACAAGCACGGCGGCTCCGGCGACCACGGCAACGGGTCGTAGTCCGGGATATCCGAGGGCGATACGGGCGGCGGGTCGCTGCGAACGCGCCGCCCGTCCAGGGCTGGTGGGCTGACTAGCCCCCGTCCGTGCGGGTCATCGTGAGGGCGTACGCCGGGTCGCCCAGCGCCACCACGAGCGGCGTCAGCGCCTCGAGCCAGCCCGCGCCCTCGAGCCCACCCACGTCGTGCGGGTCGCAGCCGATGTCGCGCGCAAGGCCGGCGACGACCTCGCGGGCCGCGGCGTCGTCCCCGCAGACGAAGACCGCCGGGCGGGCGGCCCCGAACCCTCGCTGCGCGGCGCTGGCCCAGATGTGGTTGAACGCCTTCACGACCCGCGCGCCCGGAGCCAGGCGCTGGATCAGCGCCGCACCGGACTCGCCCGGCGGGAGCTCCTCGCGCACCGACCACACCGCCTCCTGGCCGTCGAAGGTGTCGTCCAGGTAGGGGTTCGTCACGTCGATCAGGATCTTGCCGCGCAGCGGAAGTCCGGCCACCACCTCGCGAACCGCCTGCCACGGCACGGCCAGGATCACGGCCTCGCCTGCGACCGCCGCACCGGCGTAGTCCGTTCCGTACGCGGCACCCAGGCGCGCCGCCGTCGCGTGCGCGCGCTCAGGATCGCGAGAGCCGATGGTGACGTGGTGGCCGGCGGTTGCCAGGCTCCGCCCGAGCGCCGACCCCATCGCACCGGCTCCGACGATCGCGATCCGCATCGCGAGGAAGCGTGTCACACACCGGCGATGACGATCCGGTCGCGGCCCTCGTCCTTGGCCCGGCGCATCGCGGCGTCGGCTGCGGTGATCACGTCGGCCGAGCTCACCTGCGCAGCCGGATCGAACGCCGCCACGCCGATGCTCGCCGTCACCCGCTCCTGATCCGGGTGCGGGAGGCCGTGCCGGTGCAGGGTCGCCGCGATCCGAACGGCGACCTGCCGCGCCTCGTCCAGGGTGGCGTCGGGGAGCAGGACGACGAACTCCTCTCCGCCGCGC
The DNA here is from genome assembly GCA_963809325.1 of uncultured Actinomycetes bacterium. Classification (GTDB taxonomy): domain Bacteria; phylum Actinomycetota; class Thermoleophilia; order Gaiellales; family JAICJC01; genus JAICJC01. The sequence continues at coordinate 1,519,431 of CAWEIZ010000007.1, read as the reverse complement.
CGGTAGACGATGTCGTCCTCCCGGATGGCCTCCGCGAACGCGCCGGCGGCGAGGCGCAGCGTCATGTCGCCGGAGTCCTGGCCGCCGTCGGTGTGGTTGAACCGGCCGAAGTGGTCGATGTCGATCACGATCACGCTGAACGCGGCGAGACCTATGGCGGCCGCGTGGTCGATCGCGGCGAAGTCCTCGTCGTAGCGGCGCCGGTTCGGCAGGCCGGTGAGGGCGTCGGTCCGGGCCTCGTCCACCAGCTCTGCGTTCCGGCGGCGCAGCGCCTCGATCTGCTCAGCCGCCGCACGCCGCTCGGCCGCCAGCTCCGTCGTGTAGATGCGCAGCTGGGAGCGATCCTGCTTCGCGGCGTACATCGCGACGTCAGCCGCCCGCAGAGTCCGCTCGGCCGTCATCGAGATCGGGGCGAGGCCGGCGGAGAGCGCGATCGTGACCTCGGTGTCGCCGATGCGATGAGGCGACGCGATCGCATCGAGGACCGAGCGCACGACCACCTCGGCCGCCTCGATGGTCGTGGCCGGCAGCAGGACGACGAACTCGTCACCGCCCACCCGAGCGACGGTCGCACCCGGCACTCTGTCGACGACACCGCGCAGGCGCCGCCCGACCTCGATCAGGAGGGCGTCTCCAAACGGATGCCCATGCCGGTCGTTGACCTCCTTGAAGCGGTCGAGATCGAGGAAGGCGATGGCGCCGCCCTGGCCGGAGCGGAGCGTCTCGCGCAGACGATCCTCGAGCACGACCCTGTTCGGCAATCCCGTGAGGCCGTCCGTCGTCGCAGACCGTTCCAACATGGCGGCACGATGGCGATGCTCGGTGACGTCGCTCAGTGACAGCACGATGCCCTTGATCGTGGCGTCCGCGAGCCGGTTCACGCCGAGCACCTCGACCGCCCGCTCGCCGTCGCCGGTCACGCGCGTCTCGCAGTACGCGGCGAGGCCCGCGTCGGCGCCGGCCAGACGGGCGAGGTAGGAGATCAGCGAGTCGGCGGCGGCCGGAGCGACCACGACCGAGAGGTCCTGGCCGAGCAGCTCGCATCCGAAGAGCCGGACGGCGTGCGACGACGCGTACGTGACGACGCGATCGGCGCGGCAGACGACGATCGCGCTCCACGCGGAACGCAGCAGCTCCTTCTCGAACCGTGCCGGTTGCCGATCCTCTTCACGCATCTCGAATTCATCGGCAGAACGGGGCACACGCCGAAGTGGCGCGTGCCCCGCTTCCCGGCTACTGCGGGCGCGCCGCCAGCCTCACGTCGTGCCCGATCCGGCGGAGCATGGCGACGCCGCGGCGCACGCGCGTGATCCCTGCGTTCGCGGTCGTGCTGCTCAGCGTGTTCAGGCCCGAGATCACACGGTCGGTGCCGACGTAGATCAGGCGGAAGGCGTGGATCGTCTGCCTGCGGGCCCTGGCCAGCTCGGGCGGGGTCTGCGCGAGGCCGATGTCGAGCGGGTTTCGGCAGTTCGAGAGCGCGTTGAAGGCCGGCGTGAGCCGGTACGCCGCCGACGAGCTGCCGGCGAGCGCGGGCCTGACGTTGGCCGCGAGCCGCGTCGTCGCCCGTTGCATCGGGAGCTCAATCCGGCGCCTCCACGACTTCGCCCAGTGCGCGACCGCCGGGTCGACGGTCGGCCGGGTCGTCGTCGTCGCGGACGTGCTCGCCACGGACGGCGTCGTACTCGCCGAGACCACCGGGCCGCCGCCCACGCCGCCGCCGCAACCGGCCGCGGCGGCGACGAGGGCGGCAGCCGTCCCGACCGTGGCCCACCGAGTGGATGTCCGTGCGCTTCCCACGTGAATCGCCTCCTCCGAAGATGACCGTCCCAAGCTAGGAGGGCAGCCGCGCCGTGGCGTCGGGGGAACCCCGATCCCGCGCGGATTCCGGGAGGTTGCGACAATCGGTACACTCGCGAGCATGCTGGTGGGCCGGGGGGAGGAGTGCCTGCGTATCGACCGCCTGCTCGACGACGCGCGCGCGGGCCACGGCGGCGCGCTCGTCGTCTCGGGAGAGCCCGGCATCGGGAAGACGTCGCTGCTCGAGCATGCGGCGGCGCACGGCGGAGACATGCGGATCGTGCGCGCCCGCGGCGTCGAGACCGAGGCGTCGGTGCCGTTCGTCGGCCTGGTCGACCTGCTCACGCCGCTCGCCGACCTCGCGCCCAACCTGCCCGGGCGGCAGGCCGAGGCGCTCAGAAGCGCGCTCGCGATCGGGCCGACGCAGCCGGTCGACCGGCTGGCCGTGCTGGTCGGCGCGTTCAACCTGCTCTGCGCCGCCGCCGGGGAGCAGCCCGTGCTGGCACTGGTCGACGACGCCCACTGGCTCGATGCCGCCTCGGCCGAGGCGATCGCGTTCGCGGCCCGGCGGATCGCCGCAGACCCGGTGGCGCTCCTGATCGCGACGCGCTCGAGAGGCCACGCCGATCTTCCGTCGCTGAGCCCGGCGCCGCTGACCGCCGACCAGGCCCGCCAGCTGCTCGACGAGCGGGGGCTCGCGCCCGACGGGCTCGAGAGCACCGTCCGGGACGCCGCCGGGAACCCGCTCGCGCTGCTCGAGCTCGCGCGCAGCGAGGACGGGCGGTTCGAGCCCGGCCACTCCAGCCTCGAGGAGGCGTACGCCCGCATGGCCCGGGCCCTCCCGGACTCGTGCCGCGAGGCGCTCCTCCTGCTCGCCACCTGCCGATCCGACCGGGCAGTCGTCATCCGCCGTGCGCTGGCCGGAGCCGGGCTGACCGATGATGCATTCGCGCCTGCCGAGCATGAAGGCCTTGTGCGGCTCGAGCCGGGCCGGCTCGGATTCCGCCATCCCCTGATCCGGTCCGCCGGTCTACGCGTCGGCGAGCGGGCCCGACCGGCGCCGTGCCCACGACGCCCTCGCGGCGGCCTGCGTGGAGCCGGAGCTCGAGTGGGAGCGCGTCGCGCATCGAGCGGCTGCCGCCACGGAGCCCGACGAGGAGCTCGCCGACTCTGTCGAGCGGCTGGCGTCGGACGTGCGCCTGCGGGGCGGCGCGATCGCGACGGTCGAGTGGTATCAGCGCGCGGCGGCGCTCAGCGTCGAGCCTGAGGCCAGGCTCCGCCGGCTGCTCGCAGCGGCGGATGCGGCCCAGGCAGGCGGCCAGGCGGGGGCCGCCGAGGCGATCCTCGCCGAGATCGAACGCGACGGCCCGCCGCCCGGCGACGTCGCCCGGGTCGAGCTCGTGCGCGGGCGGATCGAGGCCCGCAGCAGCTCGACCCGGGTCGCCAGCTCGCGACTCCTGCGAGCCGCCCGCCGCCTGGAGGAGGTCGACGCCCACGCCGCCGCGACGCTCTACATCGAGTCCGTCGACCCCTCGATCCGTGCCGGCCGGCCCCAGGAGGCCTTCGACGCCTCCGGCCGGGCGCTCGAGCTCGCGACGGCCGGCGATCCGCTGGGCCTCCTCGCGCGCATCGCGCGGGCGGCGTCGCTGGTCTTCCTCGGAGACGCTGCGGCCGCCGAGCGCGACATCGACGCCGTCGCCGCAGACGTCGCGCACACGCCGTCCGTCGAGGACGACCTCCAACTACGTGCGTATCTCGGAATGACGCTGGCGTTCGCCGAGCAGATCCGGGCGGCGTCCGAGACGCTCGACGAGCTCATCGACGAGTGCGAGCAGGCCGCCCCCGGAGCGCTCACCTACCCGCTGATCAGCCGCGCCTGGCTTCGCAGGACGACGGGCGCGTGGGAGGGCGCCCAGGCCGACGGCCAGCGCGCCGTCCGCCTGGCCCGCCAGCTCGGGCGGGCGAACGACGAGTGCTGGGGGCTCAGCATCCTCACCTGGATCGCGGCGGCGCAGGGCCGCCTCGACGACGAGGCGCTCGCCCATCAGCTCGAGCTCTCGGAACGGCTGGAGCTGCCCTATCAGCTGATGTGCGTGCACGCCTGTCGCGGCCATCACGCGCTCGCCTCGGGGGTCGCGGACGCCGCCGCCGAGCACCTTGCTCTGGCGCTCGCGATCAAGCAGGAGTGCGGCATCGCCGACGCCACGACCCACCCGATCATCGGCGCCGACCTCGCCGAGGCGCTCGTGCGGTGCGGCCGCGGCGGCGAGGCGCTGGCGGCCGCGAACGCGCTCCATGCAGAGGCGCTCCGGTCGGGTCGCGCGTCGGCGCTCGCGGTTGCGGAGCGCGCCCTGGCCGTGTCGGGCGACGACCCCGAGGCTCGGTTTGCAACGGCCTCGGAGCTGCACGCCGACACCGCCGACCCGTTCGCCGCCGCCCGCACCGCGCTGGCGTGGGGCGACGCGCTCCGGCGCGGCGGCCGGCGCGTCGAGTCCCGCGAGCTCCTGGAGGATGCGCGCGCCGGGCTCGAGCGGCTCGGCGCGACGCTGTGGGAGGAGCAGGCCGCCTCGGCGCTCGCCCGAAGCGGCAAGGTGCTGCGCCGGATACGGCCCAGCGCGACGAGCTGACGCCCGCCGAGCTCGAGGTTGCGAGCCTCGTGTCGGAGGGCAAGCGCAACAAGGAGATCGCGGGCGCGCTCTGGATGAGCGAGAAGACCGTCGAGGCGCACCTGTCGCGGATCTACCGGAAGCTCGGCGTGCGGAACCGCGCCGAGCTCGCGGCCCGCAGGCCCGGGCCCACCGCGCTCGCCGATCCGTAGCGGGTGGGGGAGTACGATGAACCGTGTCGCGCCAACGGCCAGGCAGGCGGCGCCCGGGTGTTGGTGCCCTCGTTGACCAGATCGGCCCTGATGGTCCTCGGGATCATCGTGATCGTGCTCTTGGGCTTGTTCGTGGCTCTGGGCGGCTGCCAGGGCGGCACTCCCTGAATTCGGACTCGGTGCGGCAGCCGCTGGGGCGGGCCGCAGGAGGTGGTGTGGCTCGGACGGCTGCTCCCGCACATCACCATCGAGCCGACCGAGGAGCGGGACGAGGCGTACGACGTGCCGGCCGCCGCGCTTCCCCAGACGGCCTAACAGACCAGCAGCAACCACCGGGGCCGGGCACGCAGCCGCGTGCCTGGCCCCGATACGATCGGCCGGAGATGCCAACGCCCGCCGACAGCCGGCTTCCGTGGCGGGTGCCGCTGATGCAGGCTCCGATCGGGCCGGCGGCCACGCCGGCCCTCGCCGCCGCGGTGTCCGAGGCCGGGGGCATCGGGTCGCTCGGGGCGTCGTGGACCGAGCCGGCCGTCCTGCGTGCCCAGATCCGCGAGATCCGGAAGGCCACCGAGCGGCCGTTCTGCGTCAACCTCGTGCTGGCGTTCGAGCAGGAGGAGCGCCTCGAGATCGCCGTCGCCGAGGGCGTCGAGCTGATCTCGTTCTCGTGGGGGATCCACCCCGACCTCGTCTCCCGCGCTCACGCCGGCGGGTGTCTCGTGGTCGCTCAGGCCGGGACGCCCGCGGAGGCCGCGGCGGCCGTCGAGGCAGGGTGCGATGCGATCATGGCGCAGGGGGTCGAGGCGGGCGGCCACGTGCAGGGCGACATCGGCGTGCTCGCGCTCGTCGGGGAGCTGTCACGGTCGCTCCGGGTGCCTGTCGTCGCCGCCGGCGGCATCGCCGACGCCCGCGGTGCGCGGGCCGCGATGTCGGCCGGAGCGGCGGGCGTCGCGATGGGGACGCGGTTCCTCGCGACCCCGGAGGCGGACGTCCATCCCGACTGGGCCGCTCGGCTGGTCGCGGCGTCTGCGGCCGACACGGTGCTCACCGGGCTCTTCGACGGCGGCTGGCCGGGCGCGCCCCACCGGGCTCCTCCGAAACAGCACCTACCGGAACTGGGACGAGGCCGGCCGCCCGCCCGCCGGCTCACGGCCGGGTGAGGGCGAGGTGGTCGCGCGGCACGGCGGCGTCGAGATCGCGCGGTACGCGGCAGACGAGCCCCGCCGCGCGACCACGGGCGACCTGGAGGCCATGTGCCTCTACGCCGGCCAGGGCGTGGGCCTGGTCACGGCCGTCGAGCCCGCCGCCGAGCTGGTCAGCCGGATGGCGGCCGGGCTCGCGCTCGGTCGGTGAAGCAGATCTAGGACGTCGCCGGCGCCGCGCGCCCCGGACGGTGCGAACGAGGCCTGCGCCGGAGCCGGCTCGCCGGCAACCGCGACAGCTCCGAGCTTCGCCATCGGGATGCTCTCGATCGACGCCCGGAGCGCCGATGCGTCCTCCCACCGGAGCGACCCGAGCCGCGCCACGACGACGAGCCCGTCCGCAAGATCGGCGAGGGCCGCCACGGCGTCGGGCTCCGACGCGGGCGGGCACGCCACCAGGATCAGGTCGGAGTCGCGCCGGAGGCGGCGGAAGACGTCGCGCAGCGCGGGGGACGACAGCATGTCCCACAGGCTTCCGTCGAGGGCTCCCGCAGGTAGCAGGCTGACGCATCCGGCCGCAAACGGCGCGTCCGTCACGGGGATGCCGCGGTCGTCGAACGTGATCAGCCCGTCGTCGACGCGGATCCTCCCTGCGACGACGTCGGCCGCGCCGGGGGCACCGTCCGCACCGAGGCGGCGGTGAAGCCGCGGCCGAGCGACATCGAGGTCGACGACGGTCACCCTGCGGCCCTGGCGGGCGACGGCGAGCGCAAGCCCGACGACGGTGTCCGACGTGGCATCCTCGTGGCCGGCACCCGAGACGGCGATGGCCGCAGGCCGCGGGAGATTGACGGCGGCGATGCGCGCGCGCACCTGGCCGATGCCCTCCCACGCGTCCGACACCGAGCCGCCGAGCGTCCCGAGAACGGGCATGCGCAGCGCCCGGCCGAGCTCACGCGCCGAGCGGGCACGTCCGCGTCCGGGCCTGGCGGTCACGACGAGGAGCACGATCGCGACGAGTGCACCCGCGATCGCGGCGAGGACAGCGTCACGCACGACGTGCTGGTCCTCTGCGCTCGCCGGTGCGGCGGGGCCGATCACCTGAACCCCGTCCATCGCGATCGAGGTGCGCGTGTCGATCGCCTGCCAGAGCCGGACGAGCGTGCCGTACTGCGCCCGCATCGAGACCTGCTCGACCCCCTGTGCCGTCTTGAGGCCGCGATCGGTTGCGACCAGCTGGCGGTGGAGCCGCGCCTTCGTGCGCCTGGCGCCGTCGGCGATCTGGTGCCTGCGGGCCGAGACGAGCGTCTGTGCATACGCGTTCGCGAGCCGTCGCGCCCGCGGGCCCTGCGAGTCGGTGACGCGGATGACGGCGACGCCGGACGGCGAGTCGACCGTGATCGACGTGCTCGAGAGCAGGTCACGCGCGGAGACGCTGGTGACATGTGCCCGGTGGAGCGTCGCGCGGGCCATCGCGGGCGTGAGCGCGACCGATGCCTGGGCCGGGAGCGTGGTCGTTCCGAACCCGACCTGCGCGGACGCTGCATACGTGGGCGCCTGGGCCGACGCGAGCGCCGCGGCTGCGGCTCCGGCGATGATCGCGACGACGCCCGCGATCCACAGCCTGCGCCGGGCGGCCGCCATTTTCGCCATGAGTGTCGTTCGCTGATCTGACATCACATTCGACGAATACGGGCGGTCGGGGCGGGCGTCAATAGGGAGGCGGGCATTGACCTCGCGCCGATCGCACGTACATTCGCGGTAGGAAGAACCTGGAATCTGGTGAGGGCGGTGCACGGCATGGAAGAGGCTCACGACATCAGGAATCGCACGTTCTCGTTCGGCGCGCATGGATACAACCAGGACGACGTCGATCGCTATCTGCGTGACCTGGCCGACCGGGTCGACTCGGCCGATGTCGACTGGCACGACGAGGTCGAGCGCCTTGGGCGGCAGACGTTCGGCGTCGTCTCGCTCGGCTACTGGAGGCCCGACGTCGACTCGTACATGGCCGAGCTTCGGTCGTGGATGGTCGAGCGTGCGGGTGAGCGCCCGATGAACGGGGCTGCGCCCGAGGCCGCCGCCGAACCGGCGCCGGACTCGGACGCCGAGAGCGACGCGATGCCGAGCGGTTGGGCGCAGGGCATCGTCGAGCGCCTCCGGCGGGTGACCGAGGCATCGACCGCGTCCACCGCGCTGGCCGAGGTTGCGAACGAGCCCGTTCCCGACGTCGTGTCGGTGACGCCCCTTCGCCTCGAGGAGGAGGTCGCCGAGGAGACGGCCGATCCGGTCGCCGACCGCGTCCGGCTGTTCCGGATGGCGACCGCGCTCGGCGTCGAGGACGCCGTCTCGATGGGCGTGGACGAGCTCGTCGCCGCCATCGACCGCGCCCAGGCGGGCGACGATGAGCCCGAAGCCGGCGACGGCGCGGCCGAGAACGTCGAGGATGCGAACGCGGCCCTGGCCCGGACGAAGGCGACACTGGCGTCGTTCGAGCGGATGCTGGCAGACCAGGTCTCGCAGGTCGCGGCTGCGGCGCGGCACGAGCGCGAGGCCGCCGTGCGCGAAGCCGAGGCGATGGTGCGTGACGCCGAGCGGCGCGCGAGTGAGATCCTGGCCGCGGCCGAGCGTGACGGAGAGGCCGTGAGCGAGCGCGCGCAGCGCTACTCGGAGCGCCTCCGGCGCATGGCCGACCGCGAGGCGCTCAGGCGGGCGGCGACGGTCGAGGAGCCGGCGCCGATGGCGGCGCCCGAGCCGGAGCCGATGCCCGAGCCGGAGCCGATGCCCGAGCCGGAGCCGATGCCTGAGCCGGAGCCCGAGCCCGAGATGGCCGTGGAGCCGGAGCCGGAGCCCGCCGAGCCTGAGCCCGAGCCGATGGCCGAGGCCGAGGGCGAGCCGTCCGAGTCGATGCCCGAAGCCGCATCGACGTGGACTCGCCTGCGCCGGATCGTCCGCGGAGACGTCGCCGCGCAGCAGAGCCCGACCGAGCAGTAGGCGCCCGTCGAGCCGGGCGTGTGCTCCTCGAGGAAGCCGAGCACCCGCCGCCATGCGTCCGCCGACGCGCCGGCGAACTGCTCCTGCTTTCGGTCGAAGAAGCTGTGCGGCGCGCCGGCGTAGGTGATGACCTCGTGCTCGACGCCGGCTTCGGCGAGGGCTGAGTCGAACGCCGCGACGTCGCCGGCCGAGATCGCCTGGTCGGCGCCGCCCATGAGCGCGAGGATCGGCGCCCGGAGCTCGGCGGCTCGCTGGATGGGGCCGTCCTCTCCGTTACGGGGCCCGGTGGAGCCGTAGAACCCGATCGCCCCGGCGAGGCCGTGCCCGCCGGCCGTCGAGAGCCAGGAGTGCCGCCCGCCGAAGCAGAACCCGATCGTGAAGACGGCCTCGACGCCGGCCTGCGATCGCAGGTGCGCCACAGCCGCCGCGACGTCGGCCTGGATGCCCGCGGACGTCGTCAGCGGGACGTGGTCCCTGTATGGGAAGTCCTCGTCCCGCTTTCCCACGCCGGCCGTGCGCCCGAAGTAGTCGATGGCGACGGCCGCGACACCCTGCTCGCCGAGCCGGAGGGCGAGCTCTTCGTAGAAGTGGTGCAGGCCGCGGACGTCCGGGAGGATGACGACGCCGCAGCGTGCCGGCGTGTCGGGCCCGGCCGCGAAGGCCGCAAACCGCGTCCCGTCGGTGGCCTCGAGGACGAGGTCGTCGTGCGAGACGGACGCTCCTGCAATCGGCGGGATCGGTGGGCCGGAGTCGGGGTCGTGACACACGCCGCGAGAGGATAGCCCCCGACCGGCGGCGCCTGTAAGACGGCCCTCATCCGAGAGGCGTACCGTGCCGCCGTGGCCGCCGCCAACGACTCCCGACGGCGCGATCGGCGGCGGCGCAGAGCGCGCCGGCTGCGCCGAACCGCAGGCGGCGCGGTCGTCCTCGCCGCGGTCGCCGTCGCGGGGTCGGTTCATCTGCTCCGCGAGAGGGTCCTCCGCCGACCCATCAACGGCGGCATCCACGTCCCATACGGCCGCCGCGGGCACGGCATCGGCCCTCGGGTCGCAGCCGGTGCCGGCCGGCGCCGGGGCGGCGCGGATTCGCGTTCGCGAGGTCGCGAAGCTCCCGGCCCCCGTCCAGGACGCCGCGGTCGCGGTCATCGGCGACCGCGCGTACGCGTTCGGCGGCCTTGATTCGGGCGGCGCCTCGACGACCGCGATCTCGGTCGTCCACGGCTCGTCCGTGACGTCGGCCGGGCGCCTCCCGCTCGCGATCCACGACGCTGCGGCTGCCCCGAGCGGGCGGCGGGGCCTCGTCGTCCTCGGCGGCGGTCAGGTCGCGAGCTACGCGGGCATCGCCGCGTTCGACCCGGCGACCGGGGGCGTGCGGATCGTCGGCCGGCTGCCGACGCCGCTCTCCGACCTCTCGGTCGCGACGGTGGGTGGGACCACGTTCGCCGTCGGCGGCTTCACCGGCTCGGCGTGGTCGGACGGGATCGTCTCGGTCGACGGCGGGCATGCCCGCCGGGTCGCCAGGCTTCCGATCGGGCTCCGCTACGCAGCGGTGGCGGCCTTGGGGAACGCCGTCCTGATCGCCGGCGGCCGGACCGAGGCGGGGCCGAGCCGCGCGATCTACCGGTTCACGCCTGCGGACGGCTCCGTGGCGAGGATCGGGACGCTGCCCCAGCCGCTGATGCATGCGTCGGCCGGCACGCTCGACGGCAGCATGTACGTCGTCGGCGGGATCGGCGCCCGCGGCATGCCCGTGCCGTCGGTGCTCGCTGTCAGCGCCGGCGGAGACGTCCATCGCGCGGCAACGCTTCCAGGCCCGCTCTCGGATGCCGGCGTGGCCAGCCTGCCCGGACGGCTGCTCGTGATCGGCGGGAGCGATGGGGCCGGGCCCACGCGGGCGGTGCTCTCGATCGCGGCGACCGGCGGGCCGGTGAGCCGTCCGCATGCGGCACGCCGCCACGGCGGGCTGCCGCGCCGGTTCCGCGGCCCGCTGCCCGGCGACCTCCTCATCGCCGACCGCGGGAACAACCGCATGCTCATGATCGATCCGGCCGGCCACATCCTGTGGCGCTACCCGAGCCGGCCGGGACAGCCGCGCCTCTACTTCGACGACGACGCATTCTTCACGCCGGGCGGGCACGCGATCATCTCGAACGAGGAGGACAACCACGACATCGTCGAGATCAGCTACCCGGCGGGCCGCATCGTGTGGCGCTACGGGCATTCGGGACACCCTGGGTCAGCGCCCGGCTACCTCAACACCCCGGACGACGCGTACCGGCTCCGGAGCGGGCTCGTCATCGTCTCGGACGACCGCAACTGCCGGCTGCTCGAGATCCGCGGGCATCGTGTCGTCCGTTCGATCGGAAGCCCGGCGTCGTGCACGCACAATCCGCCGCACGCGTTCGGGTCGCCGAACGGCGACACGCCGCTTGCGAACGGCCACGTCCTCGTGTCGGAGATCACCGGGTCGTGGGTCGACGAGCTCACGCTCGGCGGCCGCCTGGTTCGCAGCGATTCACGCGCCGGTGAGCTATCCGTCCGATCCGCAGGTCACGCGGCGCGGCAACATCCTGCTCGCCGACTACTCCCGTCCGGGCGCCGTCGTGATCCTGGACCGGCAGACCGGGCGCCTGCTCTGGCGCTACCGGCCGACCTCGGGCCCCGGCGAGCTCGACCACCCGAGCCTCGCCTCGATGCTGCCGAACGGCAACGTGATCGTCGTCGACGACTACAACGACCGGATCGTGATCATCGATCCGCGGTCGAAGCGCATCGTCTGGCAGTACGGCCACAGGGCGGTCGGCGGCACGGGGCCGGGCTACCTGCACGTCCCGGACGGGTTCGACTTCGTGCCGGTGACGCCCGACGGCCGGCCGAACCCGGCCGCGATCCGGCACGGCCCCTGATCCCGGTCAGCTTGCGAGCGCCAGGTCGGCGGCTGCCAGTTCGCGGCGCAGCTCGGGAAGCAGGTCGGCGCCGTTGCCGACGACCGCGGCGCGCAGCCGCCCGCCGCTGTCCCGGTACCGGGCCACGAAGCGCTCGCCGTCGCCGTCGGGGATCACGTGCAGCGCCGGATCGACGTGGCCGATCGCCTGAATCCGCCACCCGAACTGATCCGACCAGAAGAACGGGATCGGCGAGCGTCCCGCCGCGCGGCCGAGGATGGCGCCGGCCGTGGCCTGAGCCGTCGCCGCGGCGGCGCTCCAGTGCTCGAGCCGCACGGACCGGTTCAGGTACGGGTGCGCGACGCTTGCGACGTCGCCGCAGGCGAACACCCCGTCGGCGGCCGTCCGCCCGCAGCCGTCGGTTGGGATTCCTCCGTCCGGCGCGAGCTCGAGCATGTCCGCCGCGAGCTCGGCGTTCGGCCGTGCGCCGACGCCGACCAGGACGGCGTCGCAGGCGAGCCGCGTGCCGTCCCCCAACTCCACTGCACAGACGCTGCCGTCGCCACCGCGCACGGCTGCGCGCACGGTCGTGCCCAGCCGCAGGTCGATGCCGGCACCCATCGCACGCTCGGCGAGGAGGGCGCCGACCGCCGGCCCGAGCGTCCGCTCGAACGGGACCGGTGCCGGCTCGACCACGGTGACCTCGAGGCCGAGCGCCTGGGCGCTCGAGGCGACCTCGAGGCCCACGAAGCCCGCCCCGACGATCGCGAGGCGAGCGCCCGGCGCGAACGCGTCCCGCAGGGCCTCCGCCTCGTCGAGGGTGCGCAGGTGGTGGATGCCGGCCATGCCGTCCAGGCCGGGGATCCGGCGTGCGCGGACGCCGGTCGCGAGCACGAGCCGTTTCCACCGGATCGACGAGCGGCCGAGGAGCGCCCGGCGGGCGCGCAGGTCGATCGCGTCGATGCGGGCCTCCAGCCTGAGGTCGATCAGGCGGGCCGTCCAGAACCCGGGCTCGCGGAGCGCGAGGTCGCTCGCGGCCCGGCTCCCGGCGAGGAGCTCCTTCGACAGCGCGGGACGTTCGTATGGCGGATGCGGCTCCTCGCCCGCGACGAGGATCCGTCCGTCGTAGCCCCCGGCGCGAAGCACCTCGGCACAGCGGGCGCCGGCGAGCCCGGCTCCCACGATCAGGATGTCGGTGCGCTCGAAGGTCATCGGACAACGCTCCCCGTGTCGTCGAGGACGGTGATCGCGCCCATCGGGCACGACCTGGCCGCCTCGATCGCGGCCGAGCGGTCCGTCGTCTCGGTGAGGGTCTCGACGAGGCCGTCGGCACCCATCGCGAACGTCTCGGGGTCGGTCTCCACGCAGGATCCGAAGCCGCTGCACGCGCCCCGGTCGATGACGATTCGGTAGGTCATGGTGTCACTCCAGTCGAATGGTTGGAAGAGCTGGGTCAGGTCGTGGGGTTCGGGCGGGCGACGGGCGCTCGCCGGATGCCCGGGCTGAGCATCCGGACGAGCACGAGCCACAGGACGGGGCCGCCGGCGACGAGCGCCAGGATCGGGCCGCCGATGCCGGCGGTGTCGGTGCCGGATGTCAGGGCGTGGATCAGGGCGAGGACGAACGCGCCGAAGCTCGCGTAGTGCAGCCGGCGCCAGCCACGCTGGCCGATCCAGCGCCGCATCCGAAACGACACGGTCAGCATCAGCATCAGCCAGCCGGCGACGACGCCGGCCGCGACGGCCGCCGGCCGGAACGGCGAGGCGAACGGCACGAGCACGGCGGCCGGCCCGAATCGCATGACCGGGTCGAGAAGCAGGGCTCCCATGTGCAGCCCGACCATCGCGAGGCCCGTCCATGCGAGCGTCCGGTGCCAGCCGAGAAGCCTCGACTGGAACTTGGGTCCGAGAAGCCTTGTGCTCATTCCGAGGCCGAGCCACGTCGAGAGCGTGAGGATGCCGAAGGCGACGAGCCCGGCTGCGCGGGCGACGAGCCACGCGACGGGAAGGGCGGCTGCCGCGCTCATGACGCCACGTCCCGGGCCCATGCGGGCACGCCGGCCGGAAGGTTCCCGGCCATGAACGGCGCGCCGGCCGCGGGCACGACGAGCGCCGAGATGTGCGGCCGCGCCGCAACGTAGCGAGAGGACTCGGCGACCGGGGTGATCGCCAGCGCGGTGGCGTGTGCCTCGGCGGACGCGGCGTCGGGTGCGACCACGGTGACCGCCAGCGGCCCGGGCACAGCCGGTTCGCCGGTGGCCGGGTCGATGAGGTGGTGCAGCTCGCCGTCGAGCCCGAAGCGGCGCCGGTCGCGTCCCGAGGTCGCGACTCCGCCGGCGCTCAGGCCGAGCACGCTCAGCCGGCCGCCGCCCTGCCGCGGATCGGCGACCGCGATCCGCCAGGTGCCCCGGTCCGGCGGCTCGCCCCAGACGGCGACGTCCCCGCCGAGGTCGACGAGACAGCCCGGCATCGACGGCCACGCGGCGATCATGGCTCGCACCGCGCGGTCGGCCGAGAAGCCCTTGCCGATGCCGCCGAGGTCGACCGCCGCACCGGGCTCGATCCGAGCCCGGCCGCGGACGTGGTCGACCTCGACGGCGGCTCCCGCGCGCCACCCGAACGCGACCGCGGCGGCGCGCGGCTCGAGCTCCTCGAACGACCGGTCGTAGCCTGCGGCGACGAGCGCGGGCAGGACGGCCGGGTCGAACCGGCCGTCCGTTGCCTCGCGCGCGTCCACGGCTGCCGCGAGCGCTCCGAGCAGCCGCGGGCCGGCGTCCGTCCAGGCTCCGGCGGCGGCGTTCAGGCGCGAGAGCTCGCTCTCGGCGTCGAAGCGCGACAGCGCCCGTTCGCACGCCGACACCTCGGCCACCGCTGCCGCGATGGCGCGGTGCGCGGTGGGGAGGTCGGCGAGCGTCGTCGTCACGCCGACGCCGCAGGTGGTGCCCATGGCACGAAATGCGTGGTGCTCGAGAAGGCGCATCATGAGGTCCTCGTGGTGGCGTGGGTTTGCGGGGTCGACCCGAGGCTCACCGGGACGTAGTTGCCGGACGCCGTCTTGACGTAGGTCACGGGCTGGCCCGCTGAGCTTGCGCCCGCGGTCGCTGCCGCGGGGGAGGTCTGGGTGGTCGCGTGGACCGATCCGGCCGGCGCGACCGGGACGAGTGCGCCGTTGGCGGCACGCGCCAGCACGGTCTGGGTCGTCTGGGGCGCCGCGGCCTGGAACGGCCGCTGCGCGAGCGCGAGCACGGCGAAGACCGAGACGACCGACACGGTCGCCGCGATGGCTGCCCAGATGCGGCGCATCATGTGGACTCACCGTCCTCGACGTGTTGCGCTCCAGCCGGCGCGAGCGGGATGGCCGGCGGCTGCCAGAGCGCGACCTTGGCGGGGTGTGCGGCCGCGGTCGGCTGCGCCACCAGGTTGGCGGCGGCCGTCCCCGTGGCCATGACGAGCGCGGCGATGACCGCGGCAGTTGCGAGGATTCGTGGTTTGGTCGTGAGCATCTCCACTCGATTCCGAGGGTGGTATGACACTCACGGTAGGAGCCGCCTCTGAGCCCCGGCCGAGCGCCGCTCCAGGGTTCGTCCAGGGTTTCGTAAGTTTTCGGAGAGAACGTTTGTGGGTCGCTATCGTGGGCGCGTGGCACCCCCCGAGAAGCGCGTGCTGGTGGTCGAGGACGACCCGTCGATCGCCCGCCTGCTCGAGGTCGAGCTGGCGGATGCCGGCTACGACGTCGAGATCGCGGCGACCGGGGCGGCCGGGCTCGCGGCGATCGAGCGCGAGGAGCCCGCGATCGTCGTGCTCGACGTCCGCCTCCCCGACGTCGACGGGCTCTCGGTCTGCCGCCAGGCTCGCCGCAGCGGCCACTCCATGCCGATCCTGATGCTGACGGCGCTCGACCGGGTCGGAGATCGCGTCATCGGCCTCGACGCGGGCGCCGACGACTACCTCGCGAAGCCGTTTGCGATCGAGGAGCTCCTGGCGCGCCTGCGCGCGCTGACCCGGCGTGCGACGCCCGACCGGCCGATCCTCGAGGCCGGGTCGCTGCGGCTCGACATGGACTCGCGCGGGGTCACGATCGACGGCCGGCCTGTCGAGCTCACCGCCCGCGAGTTCGACCTGCTCGCGTACCTCATGCACGCCCCCGGCCGGGTCTTCACCCGCGATCAGATCTACGAGGGCGTATGGGGGTACAGCTATCTCGGCAACTCGAAGGTCATCGACTTCTTCGTCTCGGCGCTTCGGCGAAAGCTCGACGCGGACGCGAGCTCGTCCGTGATCCGGACGGTGCGCGGCGTCGGCTACACGATCCGCGCGTGAGCTTCCGCGCACGGCTCGCGCTCGGGTTCTCGCTCATGATGGCGGTGCTGGTCGTCGCCACGTCGGCGGCCACCTACCTCGTGGTGCGGTCGAGCCTGGGCGACACGGCCCGTCGCCACGCCCGTCAGGTCGCCCGCGCCGCGGCCAACGAGCAGCCGCGCGAGGGTGAGCTCGACCGCCTCGCCGGACCCGGGGACCGCATCTGGCTGACCGATGCCCAGGGCACGGTCATCGCCTCCAGCTTCCCGGGGCGCCGGGACGACACGGCGGCGGATGCCGAGCGGGAGATCGAGCACGCGCCGTCCGGCTCGACGTCGGCGCGGTGGCGGCGGCCAGGAGGAGGCGTCGCGATCGTGCTCGTCCGGAACCGAGCGATCGATTCGTCGCTCTCGACGCTCCTGCGGACGCTCCTCGCCGTCGGGGCCGCGGTCATCGCCGCGTCGGCGCTTCTGGGGATCGTCCTCGCGAGCCGCACCCTGCGCCCGGTTGAGCGGATGCGGCGCGAGGTCGACGACATCTCGGGGGCCGAGCTCGACCGGCGGATCGCCGAGGGGCGCCCCGACGAGCTCGGCCGCCTTGCCCGCGCGTTCAACCGGCTGCTCGCCCGTGCCGAGCGCTCGACGGCGGAGCAGCAGCACTTCGTCGCCGACGCGTCGCACGAACTGCGCACGCCCGTCACCGCTCTTCAGGGTCACGCCCGGATCGTCGTTCGTGCCATCGACCGAGGCGACCTCGACCAGGCGCGCGAATCCGCGGAGGTGGTTGTCGCCGAGTCGCGCAGGCTCGCCGCCACGCTCTCGGAGCTGCTCTCTCTCGCCGAGAGCGGCGGGCCCGATCGGCCGCTCGAGTCCGTCCGGCTGGACGCGGCCGCCCGTGAGGCGTGCGACGAGATGCGCGCGTTTCACGACGGTCGCGTGATCGACACGGAGCTGGCAGAGGTCACGGTCCGGGCGGATTCCGGGAGGCTCGGCGAGCTCATCCGGATCCTGGTCGACAACGCGCTCAAGTACAGCCCGCCCGAGATGCCGGTGACGGTCACGGTCACCGACGCTGACGGCTCCGTCCTCGCCGTGCGCGACCACGGACCCGGCCTCTCCGAGACGGATCGGGAGCGGGCCCTCGACCGCTTCTACCGCGGCTCGGCGTCGGCGGGCGTCTCCGGCAGCGGGCTCGGCCTGGCGATCGCACGCGCGGTCTGCGAGCGCCACGGCGCGGAGCTCGAGCTCCAATCCGCGCCCGGCGGCGGGACCGTCGCGACAGTCCGGTTCCCGCCGGCCGCGGCGGGCTGACGCCGTTCGCCGCCGCCCCAATCGGCCGCAAACACGCCCCACCTAGGGTGGCGGGAGTGGACCGGCGCCGGCTTCCGACGACCTCTCCTGGCCTTGCATTGCTCCCGCTGCGGCTGTTCCTCGGCGGGACCTTCGTCTACGCGGGCTACCAGAAGCTCTCCGATCCCGGGTTCCTGCACCCGGGCTCGGCGACCTACATCGGCGGGCAGCTGCACACGTTCGCCTCGGGGACGCCGGGAGGGTTCGTGCTGCGCTGGTTTGCCCTGCCCTTCCCGGCGCTCGCCGGTGTGGGAGTCGCGCTGACCGAGATCGCGATCGGTCTCCTCGTGCTTGCCGGGCTTCTGACCCGGTACGCCGCCGCCGCGGGCCTCGCGCTCAATCTGCTGCTCTTCCTCACGGCCACCTGGAACACGCATCCCTACTTCCTGGGGTCGGACATCGTCTTCTGCTTCGCCTGGCTGCCGCTCGTGCTCGCCGGCGCCGCCGACCAGCCCGCGGTCGACAGCATGCTCGAGCGCGGGGCGCGGATGCCGGCCGCCCGGCCGGCACGGGGCGGGCGGAGCAGCCGGGTGTACACCACCGGGCCGACCGCCGAGACCCGCCGGGCGGTCATCACGCGCGGTATCGCCGCGGCCGGCGCCGGCACGCTTGCGGTCGCCGGCCTCGCCACGGCGCTTCGCGGCACCGTGCGCACCGGGGCGGCGCTCGCCGCCGGCCGCGGCGCGGCGGCCGGAGCCCCTCACGAACACCGCCGGCGCCATCGCCACCACGACCACCATCCGACCGGCACGGCGGCGGCGGGCCCGCCGTCCGGCGCGGTGCGGATCGGGCCGTCCTCAGCGATCGCGACCGGCCAGGCGGCGACCTACTCGGACCCGAACGACGGCTCCCCCGACATCGTCGTGCGCAGGTCCGACGGCGCGCTGGCTGCCTTCAGCGCGATCTGCACCCACGCCGGGTGCCGGGTCGGTTACCAGGGCGGCGTCCTCTACTGCCCGTGCCACGGGTCGCAGTTCAGCGCGGAGACCGGAGCGGTGCTCCAGGGCCCGGCAGCCTCCGCCCTGCCGCGCAAGCGCGTCATCGAGCGGCGCGGGTCGGTCTACGCGGTCGACTGAGCCGAGCCGGGGCCGCTGCAGGCGACCCCGACTCGGCACTGGTGCCGCTACGAGCAGCTGGCCTCGGTGGTGCAGCTGACAGCGTGCGAGCTGTCGAGGTCATACATCTTGCCGACCCCAAGCGCGATCCGGTCGAACCGGCTGTCGCCCGACTTCGCGATCACGACGTACCGGTGGATCACGACCGCCTCAGGGTGGGCGATGGCGTAGTTCCTGAACGCCGAATGGGTCGCGTCCGACGAGAACGTCGCGGAGGGGGGTGAGTCGACCACGATTGTGCACGTGTTGTCGCCGGTGAAGCCCGTGAAGTCGGCTCGATCCCACGTCGTGCTCCCGTTCACGGGGTGGTGGCAGTTGGCCGGATCGAGGAACAGCGTGTCCTCGGTCGTCGAGTTGTTCCCGTCGGTGCTGACCTCGGCCACCATGTAGTTCAGGCCGAGCGACTCCGACGTCGTACGGAGCTGGATCGAGAGGTTCTTCTGATTCCCCACGACAATGTGGCGATTGTTGCTCGCGTTCGAGAACAGGATCACGCAGCCGATAGGGGTGCCCACATCCGTATGGAACAGGCGGTGGTTGGAGTCGCTCGGCGAGTCCTGGCCGGTGACCCATCCGGCAACGGAGTCGACGGAGTTGCAGCCCGACTGGGTCGGGTCGACCTGCACCCGCAGCCTCTGGCTGGAGTCGACCTTCGGCTCCGCCGACGCAACGGCGGCGAACACCAGCATGCCGAGCATGACGGCAAGCGCTAACACAAGTCTCTTGGACACGGTTCCCTCCCGGGTAGCGATGTCGAAGGGGAAGCCCGGACATGCCGGCGACACGGGGGTCCGCGCGCCTCTCCCCCCGGCTCGAGCGCGAGCTCGAGCCCGGACCGATCAGCCCCCGGTCCGTCGAGGGCGACCCTAGCGGCGCGCGCCGCTTCAAGCAACTACAGGCACAAGTTTGCGCCTGTCGCGTGGCGCCGCTCTACGCGCGCGGGCGCGGAAGCGACGACGGGTCGCTCTCGTGCATGCTGATGTGCGTCACGACGATGTCGATCTCCGAGTCGCCGGCGGCGGTTGCCGGCTCCGCTCGATCGAGGTCGAGCATCCCTGGCAGGAAGAGGGCGGAGGCCGTGACCACGGCGCCGATCACGCCGGCTGCGATGAGCGTCGTCCGCGCCCCGAGCAGCGCCACCGCCGGCGCGGTCAGCGCGAACGACAGCGGCAGGAGCCCGATCGAGATGAGCCAGTCGAGGCTCGAGACCCGGCCGAGCAGCTCCGCGGGCACATGGGTCTGCTTCAGCGTCGCCCACACGATCGTCCCGGCCGTCTCGAGGACGTTGAAGACGAGGCACGCGAGCATCAGCTGCCACGTCGCCGTCGCGAGGCCGTAGCCGGCGACCGCGACGGTCGCGAGCGTCCAGGTGGCGTAGATGAACAGCACCCCGCGCCGCGGCTGCCCCCGCTGGCCCATGACGAGAGCGCAGCCGATCGCACCGAGCCCTCCGGCCGCGAAGACCAGCCCCAGCGACTCGGCGGAGCCGTGGACGACGTTCTTCACCATGTACGGCAGGAGCACCTCGGTGGGCCCGAGGAAGACCAGATACGCGACAGCCGCCGAGAGCAGCGTGCCCCACAGCCAGACGCGCCGGCGGATGAACTCGAAGCCCTGGCGCACGTCTTCCACGGCCGACGGGCTCGGCCCGTGGCGCGGCCGGGGCGTCTTTCCGATCGCGATCAGGGCGCCGGCCGACACGCAGAAGCTCAGGGCGTCGACCGCAAACGCCAGGCCGAGGCCGAGCGACGCGATGAGCCACCCGGCCGCCGCCGGGCCCGCCAGCCGGAGCGCGAGCGGCCTCACGAACTGGTCGAGCGAGTTGGCGGCCGCGAGCTGGTCGGCGGGGAGGATGTCGGGCACCACCGCGTCGAACGCCGGGTTGAAGAACGCCGTCCCGACGCCGTACACCGCGCACAGGACGGCCAGCTCCCACAGGGTCAGCGCACCCGTCGCCGACAGCACCGCGAGCAGGCCGATGACAACGGCCCGCAGGGCGTCGGCGGCCAGCATGACCGTCCGGCGGTCGAGGCGGTCGCTGACCACGCCGCCGGGAAGGAGGCACGCGATCGTGGGCACCGTCATCGCGATCCCGATCACCGAGAGCGCCGCCGGTGCGTTCCAGAGCTCGTACACCTGCCACGCCATGGCGACGAGGAAGATGCCGTCGCCGAAGAGCGACACCGTCATCCCGCTCCAGAGCAGCAGGAAGCGCCGGTGGCGCAGCGGGTGCAGCAGGTTTACACGAGAGAACCCGCCCGGGCGGTCGAGCGCCTCGTAACTATGCTGCATCGCGCTCGGGGCGGTCGGTCTCGTCGGCCTGCGGCTCGTCCGCCGCCGCCGATCCGAGGTACTCCACCACCGAGGGAAGCGGCATCGCCTTCGCGAACAGGAACCCCTGCCCGAGCTCGCAGCCGAGACCGAGCAGCGATGCCAGCTGCTCGGGCATCTCGATGCC
Organism: uncultured Actinomycetes bacterium; assembly: GCA_963809325.1. Taxonomy (GTDB): domain Bacteria; phylum Actinomycetota; class Thermoleophilia; order Gaiellales; family JAICJC01; genus JAICJC01. The sequence goes on along the minus strand of CAWEIZ010000007.1, from coordinate 1,498,579 downwards.
CTCCGCGACCACCTGGAGGTGGAGCGTCTCGCCCAGGCTGACGATCGCCGCGGCCAGCCCCGAGTCCGCTCTCCCGGACTGGAGGAACGACCGGTCCATCTTCAGGATGTCGATCGGGAACCGGCTCAGGTAGCTGAGCGACGAGTACCCGGTGCCGAAGTCGTCGAGCGCCACGCGCACGCCGAGATTCTTGAGCGCCTGCAACCGCTCGACGGCCAGATCGGTGTCGAGCATCATCACCGACTCGGTGATCTCGAGGACGAGGTTGTCGGGCGCGAGGCCGGATTCGGCAAGCGCGGATTCGACGTCGGCGACGATCGTGTCGGACTGGAGCTGCTTGAGCGACAGGTTGACGCTCATCGTCAGGCGCTGCTCCCCGCCGAACGCCCGCTGAAGGGCCGCGCCCTGCTTGCACGCCTCGTGCAGCACCCAGCGGCCGATCGGGAGGATGAGGCCCGTCTCCTCGGCGAGTGGGATGAACTGCATCGGCGAGATCGTGCCCTTGGTGGGATGCTGCCAGCGCAGGAGCGCCTCGAGGCCGTAGACCACGCGCCGGTCGAGCCTGACCACGGGCTGGTAGTGCACCTCGAGCTGGCGCTCGTCGATCGCGCGCTGGAGGTCGGCACGCAGCTCGAGCCGCTCGACGACGCTCTCGTGCATCGCCGGCTCGAACATGCGGTAGCTGCCCTTGATGTCGCGCTTGGCCATGTACATGGCGACGTCCGCGTTCCGCAGGAGATCCTCGGGGCTCGTCGCCTCGCCTGGACGCGTGAGGCAGATGCCGATGCTCGCCCGCACGAAGAGCTGCTTGTCCTCGATCGTGACGGGCCGCTCGATGGCCTCCTTGAGCCGCTCGGCGATGTCGGCGGCGTGCTGGGTGCCCTCGATCTCCTCGAGCAGCACGGCGAACTCGTCGCCGCCGAACCGGGCGGCGGTGTCGGTCGGGCGGAGCGCCGCGAGCAGCCGCTCGCCGACCTCGCGGAGGACCGTGTCTCCGACCGGATGGCCGAGGCTGTCGTTGATCGTCTTGAAGTCGTCGAGGTCGATGAACATGACGCCCATCGGCGTGCGCTCGTCGGAGCGCCGCGACAGCGCGTGCGCCACGCGGTCGGCGAAGAGGGCGCGGTTCGCGAGCCCGGTGACCGAGTCGTGGAAGGCCTGGTGCGCGAGCTGGCGCTCGAACGCCTTGCGCTCGCTGATGTCGCGCGAGTTCAGGACGATGCCGCGGATGTGCTCGTCGTCGATCAGGTTGGAGTGCCGGATCTCGAACTCGAGCGTGGTGCCGTCGCGATGCACGAGCGTGCACTCGAGCGTGTGGCTGTCGTTCTCGAGCCCCGACGGCTCGAGGATGTGCGCGATGCGGCCGCGGTCGGTGGCAGCCACGAGGGCCAGGAACGTCGTGCCGTGGAGCTCGTCGGCCGCGTAGCCGAGCAGCCGCTCGACCGAGGGGCTCAGGTAGCTGATCTCACCGCTCGCGTCGAGCACGGTGATGAGGTCGCTCGAGTGCGCCACGAGGGACTGGAAGCGGGCCTCGCTCTGGCGGCGATGGAGGTCCTCCGAGAGCAGCGCGCTCGCGACGGCGAGGGCGACCTGCGAGCCGAGCGCCTCGAGCGGCGGCAGGAGCAGGGCGACGTCGTCCCTGTCGACGGCGACCACGACGTATCCGTGAGCCTCGCCCCGGCCCGAGAGCGGCGAGAGCACGAGCCGGTCGTCGGACTCGACCGCGTCGTCGGAGATGCCCAGGGCGCTCCGGAGCTCGGGCGGTGCTTCGCTGAGCGGAGCCGAGCCCGACGCGGCACGGCGGGCGACCCAGGCGGTCGCGAGCACGTCGAGCCGTGACGGCTCAGCCCGCGGCCCGTCGGACGAGGCGACGATGTGACAGCCGTCCTCCTGGACGTCGACGACCCACACCGCGACCGCCCGGCCCACCAGCGACTGGACGGCCTCGATGGTCGCCGTGTAGATCTCCTCGAGCCCCGTGGCTCCCACCAGGGCGAGCCCGGCGTGCCGCAGGGCGCGCTCGCGGGCGACGACGCGCTCCTCCTGGCGGACGAGGCCCGCCATGCGCGCGACGACGAGCAGGAACAGCACCATCGATGCGCAGGTGACGACGAGCATCTCGGCAGTACGGTCGGCCTGGACGATCCGGATTGCGGGCGCGATGAGACAGGAGACGGCGAGCAGCGCGAGCCGCACGCGCGTGAGCCGCGCGCGCCGGTCGGGCGCGGGCTCCTCGAGCGTCCGCATCGAGGGGTGAAGCGCCGCGGCGCCCCACAGGAGGTAGTACGCGATCCAGCCCACGTCCAGCAGGACCTGGTGGTGGTACGTGCCCTTGAGCAGCATGTAGTTGTAGACGGAGTCCGTGACGAGCAGACACACGATGCTCGAGGCGAGCAGGAAGAACGCCGGCTGGCGGCGGCCGGTGTCGACCGCGAGCCGGATCGCCGCGGCGAGCAGCAGCACGTCGCCCAGCGGGTACGCCATCGACACACCCTTGGCGAGGTCGGTCATGCCGCTGAAGTTGATGTACGGCGCGATCAGGAAGACCCACGACAGGAGGCCGATGCCGAGCGACAGGATCAGCGAGTCGATCAGGCCGGCGCGGTCGGAGATCGGGTTTCGGCGCCGGACGAGCAGCACGAGGCCGGCCATCAGCGCCGGGTACACCGTCAGATAGAGCGCGTCGCCGGGCGACGGGAACGGCACATTCGGGCTGTACGTGTAGACGTCGCCCAGGAAGAACAGGAGCTGCCCGACCAGGAAGAACACCCATGCCTTCCGGAGCCGCGGCTGGTGAAGGGCGATGCCGAGCACGATCGCCACCGATGACGAGAGCCCGAGCGCATTCATCACCCTGCCGTTGCCGGCAACGGGCGGCACCATCGTGTAGAGCAGGGTGACGAGGGCGCCCAGCGCCATGTACCAGCCCCAGGCGCTCTGCCGCGAGAGCCGGGCCGAGTTGATCGCGCGCGAGACGGTCACGCGGCCTCCCGGGCGGCGTCCGAGCGCAGCCGCAGCCTGCCCGCTGCGGCCAGCTCGGCGATGACGCTCGTCAGACGCTCGATCTCGGCGTCCGTGTTGGCGGCGGTCACCTGGACCCGGAACCCGACCTCGTGCTTCGGCACGAGCGGGTATGCGGCCAGGGTGACGTAGACGCCGCGGTCGAACAGGAAGCGGCCCACCTCGCCGATCTCCTCGTGGCGCCTGAGCGGCACCTCGATGATCGGGTATCCGGAATGGTTTGGCGTGTAGACGTCGAGCTCGGCGAGCCGCTTGAGGACGGCCTCGGTCTTCCGCCAGAGCGCGAAGCGCACCTGGTCGCCGCGCGCGTCGTTCACGTCGAAGCCCGCGAGCACGGTCGCGAGGGACGCGACGGGCGAGGGCCCCGAGTACAGGTACGGCGGCGCCGCGGTCTTGAGCAGCTCCTTGAGCTGGGTCGGGCACGCGATGAACGCGGCCAGCGACGAGTACGCCTTCGAGAAGCCGGCGACGAGGACGATGCCGTCGTACGACTCGCCGAAGTGCCGGACGATGCTGTTGCCGCGCATGCCGTACGGCGAGGTCTCGTTCGCGCTCCGCTCGCCGATGACGCCGAACCCGTGCGCGTCGTCGACGTAGAGGAGCGCGCCGTGCTCGCGCGCGACCCGGGCGAACGCGCGCAGGTCGGGCGCGTTGCCGGTGATGCTGTTCACGCCGTCCATGCAGACGATGCGCGTGTGCGAGAGGTCGTCGCGAAGCAGGCGGGCGAGGTCGTCGGGATCCTCGAAGGCGAATCGCTTCACCGTGGCGCCGCGGGCTCGGGCGACCTGGCAGCCGTCGTAGATCGTCTTGTGCGCCCTGCTGTCGAGGAAGATCGTGCCCCCGGCGGCGAGCACGGGGATCACCGACATGTGGATGTGGGTGATGGTCGGCAGCACGAGCGAGTCCTCGCATCCCAGGAGCTCCGTGAGCCGGCTCTCGATCTGCTCGTACAGCACCGGGCTTCCCAGGAGCCGCGACCAGCTGGGGTGGGTGCCCCAGCGGCGCAGGTACTCCGGCACGGCGTCGATGATCTCGGCGTCGAGGTCGAACCCGAGGTAGTTGCACGACGCGAAGTCGGCCAGCCACTGATCGCCGATCCGGATCATGCGCCCGTCGATCTCGTCGATGACGGCGTCGGTCATCGGATTCGAGCGCTTCAACTCGGCCAGATCCGCACAGGCGGCCAGCCAACGATCGATCCACCGATCACCGCGCGCAGCGCCGCGCGTCCCGGATTCGCGGAGGGGGTCCACGATCAAGGGAATCGGCATGCGCGTGCCCCGCCTTTAGCCTGGAAAGCACGCATCAATTTTCCCCTGCGCGCGGGAGTACCATGGGAGGCCCATCTCCCGACCCACGAGGTGCGCCATGGACGTCGATCCTGCGAAGACAGCCCTGGTCTTGATCGAGTACCAGAACGACTTCACGACGGAGGGCGGATCCCTCCACGACGCCGTCAAGGAGGTCATGGACGAGACGGGAATGATCGAGAACACGCAGCGCGTGGTCGAGGAGGCCCGGCGGGCCGGAGCGACCATCGTGCACGCTCCGATCTCGTTCGCTCCCGGCTACGGCGAGCTCGGCGACCCCGCGAAGGTGTACGGCATCCTGAAGGGCGTCATCGACTCGAACTCCTTCGTGAAGGGCACGTGGGGCGTCGAGATCTGCGACGAGCTCGCGCCGCAGGAGGGCGACATCGTGGTCGAGGGCAAGCGCGGCCTCGACACGTTCGCGACGACCAACCTGGACTTCGTCCTCCGAAGCCGCGAGATCGACACGGTGATCCTCGGCGGCTTCCTCACCAACTGCTGCGTCGAGTCGACGATGCGGACGGCCTATGAGAAGGGCTACGACGTCATCACGCTCACCGACTGCACCGCGGCGACGAGCGGTGAGGAGCAGCGGGTCGCGACGGCGCGCGACTACCCGATGTTCTCGCAGCCGATGACGAGCGACGAGGTGGCGGAAGCGCTTCAAGCGGCCGCGGTCGCCTGACATCTGCACCGAACGATCGGGGCTCCGGCGAAGACCGCGCTCTTCGCCGGAGCGTGGCAAACGCTCCGCCAGCCGTTAAGGAGGGGTCCGCGGGGGAAGCCTGGGTTCCCCCGCGCCACGACGTGCGGCGAGGAGCAGCGGGTCGCGACGGCGCGCGACTACCCGATGTTCTCGCAGCCGATGACGAGCGACGAGGTGACCGAGGCGCTGCACGCCGCGGCTGTGACCTGAGCTAGGCGCCGCCCGAGACGAGCACCGCCGCGGCCGCCGCATAGGCGATCACGATTGCGGCGCCGCCGCGGCGGCCGAGGCTGCCGTGGCGTGCCAACGGCGCGAGTGTGAGCGCCGTCAGCCCGAAGAGGAGCGCGAGCCCGCCCGCGGACACGCCGGTAATCGTCACAAACAGGGCCGGGACCACGAGACCGCCCACCATGTTGATGCTGTTGGAGTGAAGCGTCTCGCTGACAAGAGCGTCGCCGCGGCCCGCGAGCCCGAGCCGAAACGCTGTGAGGGCGTTCGGAAGGCTGGTGAGCCAGGCGAGGATCACCATTCCCACGACGGCGTCTGATATGCCCCACCGGTCGGCGAGCACGAGCGCTGCGTTCACCATGCCGAGGCTCCCGATGGCGACCAGCGCGATCGCGGGCAGCTCCAAGGCGGCGATTCCGACCGCCCGCGCCCGCGTGCGGAGCGACCCCGGCGGGCGCAGGGGAATGTCGAGGCCCTCCGTGTAGAGAAAGGCCGCGACGCCGCAGGCCGCGAGCCCGATCCACGCAGGCAGCGCCCCCGCCAGCACCAGTGTCGCGGCGGCGGTCACCGCCAGCGCTACGCCGGCCTCCTGCACGAGCTCGCGGCGCCCGATGCGGATGGGCCAGCGGGCGACGAGTGCGACGGCGCCCACCATCGCCGCGAGGTTGAACAGATTCGAACCGACGACGACGCCCACGCCGACCGCGCCGCTGCCATGGGCGATCGCGATCACCGCGGAGCTCAGCTCCGGGGCGTCGGCAGCGGTTGCCGTCAGGAGCCCGACCAGCGCCTCCGGCCAGCCGAGGCGGCTGCCCAGGCGATCGAGCCGGCGGGCGAACACGATCGAGGCACCCAGCGTCAGCGCCAGCGAGCCGGCGAAGACAAGGACGACGAGGATGGTCGGAAGGCGCGTCACGGCATGTTGCCGACCAGGCTTCCCGGCGCTCCGCGGTGAGCGTAGCGGAGCAGGCGCCGCGCCGTGATGGCGTCTTCAGCATAGGGCCGAAACTCGCAGGATCGGTTGAGGCGCCCGCGGCTACGGTCAGATCACGAAGTCTGCGGCCATGCGGTCAACCAGCACAACCACACGGCGCTTCCTGGGTGAAGGTCACCCCCTCACGCGTGTCGAGGAGTCGCTCGCGACCGTCCGAAATCAGGCGCTGGTGTGCCTGGCGCTCATCGCCGGGTCACCGGCGATGCTGCTCGCCGGCCGCGGCGCTTGGGTCGCCACCGTTGCGAGCGCGGTACTGGTCGAAGGGGGCGCCGGCATCGCGCTCCTGGGGCTTCGATCGCTGCGGCGCCAGCGGATCCACGACATGATCGTCGGCGGCACCGTGCCCGACCTCGAGGTCGTCCGCACAGAGGTGCGCCGTCTGCAGAGCGACGCCCACCGGCGCGGGTTGGCGAACGCGCTCGAGAGGGCGCTCGCCGACGGCGAGCGCTGGCACGAGTTCATGCCGGCCGCGCGGCCTCCCCACGGCGTCCGCAACCTGCCCACCCATGCGGCCGCCGTCCGGGATATCGCCCGCGGTCTCCGCGACCGCGACGCATCGGTGCGCGCGATCGTGCTGGTCGAGCGGCTCGCAACGGGAGGGTACGGCTCGGCGCTCTACGAGGCGGATCAGGCCTGGCTCGGCCGCGAGCTCACGAGGATCCGGTACGAGCTCGACGCTCGTCCCGACCGCTCGGCGCCGCTCCGCGACGCCGCATAGCGTGCTCCCCGGGCTCGGGGGTGGGACGGAGCACAAGCGTCTCGACGGGCGCGTGCGTCAGGATCCAGGTGAGGTCCTTCGGCGTGAACCCGCCGCCGTGGTCGGGTGGCGCCGGCGCGATGATCCGGTCGAACCGCTCCGCCTCCCAGATGCGGCGCAGCGCGTGCGTCGGCGTGCGGCCCTTCTCGATCCGAGCGTCGACGGGGATGCCGGCCCGGAGCGCGGCGTGCTCCACGGCCTCGAGCAGCGGGAGCGCGACGTGGACGTCGTTCTGCATCGGAGCGTCCTCCGCGAGGCTGAGCGGCACGATGACGAGGTAGGCCGGGACGAGCGTCGCATTCTCGGCCCGGCTCACGCGGATCGCGGCGTCGAGCACGCGTGAGTCGAGCTCGCCGCCGGTGAAGGGCACGAGGACGCGGCGCGTCCCGGCCGGGAGCGGTTTGCCCGGCGACCTGCGGTGAGCGACGACGAACGCGGCGACCGCGATCGCCGCCGCGATGAGCGAGACGATGACGGCGAACTCGATCACTGCCGCACCCTGCGGTCCGCGCGGTTCGCCACCACGCGGATGTCGACGCCGGGCAGGTCCCGGATCAGCGCCGATACCAGCGAGCCGCGCAGGATCTCGGTGCGCCTGCGCTCGTCCGGTGTGCCGAGGAAGACGTACGTGGTCGCCGCGCTCGTCCGCGACGCGCTTCACCGTCTCGACGAGGCGGTCGCCCTGCTCCTCGATGAAGTGGCCGCCGAGAATGACGACCAGGCGGCGGAGGGCGGCGAGCGCCGTGGCCTCGTCCTCCGAGAGCTCGCGGCCCGGCTTTCTCACCCAGAGCACGTCGAGCTCGGCGTTCAGGCGCTGCGCCGAGCGCCACGCCCGCCGGACGACGCGCTGCGATCGCGGGTCCGGGGTGGCGAGAACGAGCGTCCGCTCGCGGACGGCCTGGCGGCTGAGGTCGCCGAGGACGCCGACCCGCGAGGCCCGCTCCTCCACATCCTCGGCCACCTCGCGAAGCGCCAGTTCGCGCAGCGAGCTCAGGTGGTCCGACCGGAAGAAGTTCGAGAGGGCCGTCTCGATGCGGTCGGGCTTGTAGACCTTGCCGGCACGGATCCTGTCCTGGAGGCCCTCCGGGGTGAGGTCGACCAGCACGACCTCGTCGGCCTCGCCCAGGATGCGGTCGGGGAAGGTCTCGCGGACGCGGACACCGGTCAGCTCGGCCACCGAGTCGTTCAGGCTCTCGAGGTGCTGGATGTTGACGGTCGAGATGACGTCGGAGCCCGCCGCCAGGATCTCGTCGATGTCCTCGTAGCGCTTCGCGTTCCGCATCCCCGGCGCGTTCGTGTGCGCCAGCTCGTCGACGAGTGCGAGCTCCGGCCTGCGGGCGATCACGGCATCCACGTCCATCTCGGCGAGGGTCAGGTTGCCGTGCTCGCTCCGCAGCCGGGGCACCTCCGCGATGCCGTCCGCAAGGGCCGCGGTCTCGGGCCGGTCGTGCGGCTCGAGATAGCCGATCACGACGTCACGGCCGTCGTTCTGCGCCTGCCGCCCCTCCTGGAGCATCCGGTAGGTCTTGCCGACTCCCGCGGCCATGCCGAGCAGGATCCGGTAATGACCGCGCAATCATGCCCCGAGCAGGTTGTGCACGACGAGGTCGATGAGCTTGATCCCGACGAAGGGGAGCAGCACGCCGCCCCCACCGTAGATCAGGAGGTTGCGACGCAGGAGCGCCGTTGCCCCGATCGCGCGGTAGCGGACGCCGCGCAGCGCCAGCGGGACCAGCGCCGGGATGATGAGAGCGTTGAACACGATCGCCGAGATGATCGCACTCTTTGGCGTCCCCAGGTGCATGACGTTGAGCGAGTCCAGCGGGCCGCGCTCGCCAGGCTTGGTGGCGTAGGTGAAGGCGAACATCGCCGGCAGGATGGCGAAGTACTTGGCGACGTCGTTTGCGATCGAGAACGTGGTCAGGGAGCCGCGGGTGATGAGGAGCTGCTTTCCCACCTCGACGATCTCGATCAGCTTGGTCGGGTTCGAGTCGAGGTCGACCATATTGCCCGCCTCCTTGGCGGCGGACGTGCCGGTGTTCATGGCCACGCCGACATCGGCCTGGGCGAGCGCGGGCGCATCGTTCGTCCCGTCGCCCGTCATCGCGACGAGCCGGCCCTTGGCCTGCTCCTCCTTGATGAGCGCCATCTTCGCCTCGGGCGTCGCCTCGGCCAGGAAGTCGTCGACCCCCGCCTCCTCGGCGATCACGGCAGCAGTGACACGGTTGTCGCCGGTGATCATGATCGTGCGGATGCCCATGCGCCGCAGCTCGTCGAACCGCTCGCGCATGCCGCCTTTGACGATGTCCTTCAGATGGATCACGCCGAGCACGTAGTTGTCCTGTGCAACGACGAGCGGCGTCCCGCCGCTCCGGGCGATCTTGTCGACCTCCTCGTCGAGCCGGGCCGGCGCGTGGCCGCCCTGCTCTTCGACGAAGCGCTTCACCGCATCGGCGGCGCCCTTGCGCAGCCGCCGTCCGTCGAGGTCGACCCCGCTCATGCGGGTCGTCGCCGAGAACGGGATGAACGTCGCGTCGGTCCCGGTGAGCTCGCGCTCCCGAAGCTGGAAGCGCTCCTTCGCGAGGACGACGATCGATCGGCCCTCCGGGGTCTCGTCAGCCAGGGACGAGAGCTGGGCGGCCTCGGCGAGCTCGCGCTCGTCGACGCCGTCGACGGTGACGAACTCGGCCGCCTGGCGATTGCCGAGCGTGATCGTGCCGGTCTTGTCGAGCAGCAGCACGTCGACGTCACCCGAGGCCTCGACCGAACGGCCCGACATCGCAAGCACGTTCCGCTGGACGAGCCGGTCCATCCCGGCGATGCCGATGGCGGAGAGCAGGGCGCCGATCGTGGTGGGGATCAGGGCGACGAGCAGCGCGATGAGGACGGTCTGCGACGTGGGCGTGCCGGCGTAGATCGCGAACGGCCGCAGCGTCACGACAGCCGCCAGGAACGTGATCGTGAGTGCCGAGAGCAGGATGTTGAGCGCGATCTCGTTCGGGGTCTTCCGCCGCTCGGCGCCCTCGACGAGCGCAATCATCCGGTCCAGGAACGACTGTCCGGGCTCCTGGGTGACCTCGACGACGAGCATGTCGGACAGGAGGCGCGTTCCGCCCGTGACGGCCGACCGGTCGCCGCCGGACTCCCGGATGACGGGGGCCGACTCGCCGGTGATCGCCGACTCGTCGACCGAGCCGACGCCCTCGATCACGTCTCCGTCGGCGGGGATCACCTCGCCGGCGTGCACGACGACCACGTCGCCGCGGACGAGCTCGGGCGCGGGCACGTCCTCGAGCGTGTCGTCGAGGCCGCGCCGGTGCGCGGTGGTCGTCGTCCGCGTGGCGCGCAGAGCGCTGGCCTGCGCCTTGCCACGGCCCTCGGCGATCGCCTCGGCGAAGTTCGCGAAGAGGACCGTCAGCCACAGCCAGAACGTGATAACGCCCACGAACCAGAGGCTGCCCGTGTGGCCACGCGCGAGGTCGAGCAGGAAGATCCCGGACGTGATGACGCTCCCGACCTCCACGATGAACATGACCGGGTTTCGGATCTGGTTCCGCGGGTTGAGCTTCGGAAACGAGTCCTTGACCGCGGCGATCACGAGGTCCCGCGAGAAGATGTTTTCGGATCGGCGTGCCACTACTGTCCCTTCGTCTGGTCGAGTGCGAGGTTGAGCTCGAGCACGTTCACGCCCGGCTCACCGAGGAATCCGAGGCTCCGGCCGTCGGTGTTGTCCGAGATCAGCTGCTCGACGGTTCCGAGCGGAATCCCGCGTACCGACGCGATGCGGGGCGCCTGGAGATGTGCGTATGCCGGCGAGATGTCCGGATCGATGCCCGAGCCGCTGGTGGTGACGGCATCCACCGGGATGTCGCCCACCGTGAGGCCCGGGTTGTACGGGCCCTCGAGCTTCATGATCGCGGCGATCTGCTTCTTCACCTGATCGCGGAGCTCGGGGCTCGTCGGCCCGAAGTTGGAGAACGTGGTGCCTGCGGCGTTGTAGGCCGGCACGGTGGCCGACGGCCGCTCGTGGAAGTACTGCGGCTTCGTGAACTCCTGGGCCGCGAGCTTCGAGCCGACGACGCGGCCGTTCACGGTGATCAAGCTGCCGTTGGCCTTGTCCTTGAACGCGACCTGCGCGATGCCGGTCATGACGACCGGGTAGATCAGGCCGAAGGCGACCGTCAGGACGACGACGCCGACGATGGTTCGAACGACTGTGCGGATCACGAGAGCGCCTCCACGATCGGGCCGAGCGTGAGCGCCGGGAAGATCATGAGCCCGGCGGTGAGAATGATGATTGCGACGAGCAGAAACGCGAACGTGGGGCCGTCCGTGCGGAACGTCCCCGCGGACTCGGGATGCGTCTTCTTCGACGCGAGCGTGCCGCCCACCGCGAGCGCCGCGAGCATCGGTACGAACCGGCCGAGGTAGAGGCCGACGCTACCGAGGTTCTCGGAGAACGGAAGCGCGCCGTACCCGGCGAAGGCGCTGCCGTTGTTGTTCGTCTGCGAGGTGTACGCGTAGAGCGCCTCGGTGAACCCGTGGGCGCCGCTGTTGAACACGGATGCCAGTCCGGCGTGGGTGACGACCGAGATCCCGGTCAGCACGAGCACCATCGTGGGCACGAAGAGCGCGCCCACAGATGCGATCTTGACCTCGCGGGCCTCGATCTTCTTGCCCAGGTACTCGGGCGTGCGCCCGACCATGAGCCCGGCCACGAAGACCGCCATCACGACGTAGAAGAACATGCCGTAGAGGCCTGAGCCGACGCCGCCCCAGATCACCTCGCCGAAGAACATGTTCACCAGCGGCACCGCGCCGCCGGTCGGCGTGAGCGCGTCGTGCCCGCCGTTCACCGAGCCGTTGGAGGCGTTTGTCGTCGTCGACGCCCAGAGAGCCGTGTCGGCGATGCCGAAGCGCACCTCCTTGTCCTGCATGTTGCCGCCGCTCTGCTGCGAGCCGGCCGTGATGTTCACGCCGGAGTCGCGCAGGACCTGGGAGCTGTGCCCCTCGGCCGGGTACGCGATCGCCACGCCGGCGACCATGAGCACGAACATCGCGCCCCAGATCGCCCAGCCCTGACGCATCCGGCCGATCATCCGGCCGAACATGAAGACCTGCGCCATCGGGATGAGCAGGATGGCGATGTCCTCGAGGAAGTTCGTGAAGCCGTTCGGGTTCTCGAACGGCACGGAGGAGTTCGAGTTGTAGAACCCGCCGCCGTTCGTCCCGAGCTGCTTGATGGCGATCTGCGAGGCCACCGGGCCGCGGGCGATCGCCTGGTGCCCGCCCTGAAGGGTGGTCGCCGTAGCATGGCTGTCGAATGTCTGCGGCACGCCCTGGCTGATCAGCACGATCCCGAGGACCACTGCCAGCGGGAGCAGGATGTAGACGAGCGACCGGTAGAGGTCGCGCCAGAAGTTCCCGATGTCGCTGGTCGTCCGGCGGGCGAAGCCGCGGACGACCGCGGCCAGCACCGCCATGCCGACGGCCGCCGACACGAAGTTCTGGACGGCCAGGCCGGCCATCTGGGACAGATACGACATTGTGTACTCGCCGCCGTAGTACTGCCAGTTGGTATTGGTGACGAAGCTGGCGGCCGTGTTGAGCGCGAGCGGGGCGGAGATGCCGGGCAGGTCGTCGGGGTTCAGCGGCAGGTGCCCCTGCGAGCGCAGGAGCAGGTACAGCAGCACGACGAAGACGACGCTGAAGATCAGCGTCGAGGCCGCGTACTGCTTCCAGTTCTGCTCCCGGTCGGGATCGGACCCGACGAGGCGCAGGAACCATCGCTCGCCCACGGCCAACCGTCCGTTCACGAGGCCGATCTTGCCCTCGTAGACGCGTGCCATGTAGATACCGAGCGGATACGCGAGCGCCGTCAGGACGACGGCGTAGAAGATCAGTTGTGCGGTACCTTCGAATGTCATCTAAAACTGCTCCCCACGGAAGAGTGCGAACACGAGATACGCGAAGATCGCGATGGATACGACCAGGCCGAAGATGTCACCGTTAGACATCAGATCCTCTCCAGAACGTAGCGGAGCAGGAACGAGAAGCCGAAGCATCCCGCTGTTATGAGAACTGCGTAAACGTCATACATAAAAACCACCCTAGTCCGAAGAGGCTGAGTGCCGGCTGAAGGTCTGGACGACCGACCTGAAATCCGCCTGAACGCCGCCGACCGTACCACGTGCGCGCGCTGGGCCGGCGTCGACCTTGCGGTGTTGCGGAAGAACCTTAAGGCCGACGGGGGAGGCGGCAATGCCGCCTCCCCCGTCGTTACGTGAGCTGCCCGGCCGTTCCCCGTCCGGGGCAGCCACGATCACGCTGCGATCGGCTCGGGTCGGCTGTCGCTGCGAATGAGCGACGACGCGACCAGGACCGGGCACGGAGCGAGGTGCAGGAGCGCCTGGGGCGCGTTGCCCGTGATGGCGCCCACCAGTGGCCCGTGCGCGCTCGCGCCTGTGACGATGACGTCGGCGGCGAGCTCCTTCGCCGTCTGGGCGATGCCGACGGCGGCGTTGCGCACGGTCGACGTCCGGACGAGCGAGACCTCGACTCCTGCGTTCGCCATCTCGGCGACCTGCTCGCGGATGTGGGCGAGGCGCTCGGTCTCGTCGGCGAACACCGGGCCGGCTCCGCGGCCTGCGACAAGCTCCTTGACATGCACCACGACGACGCGGCCGGAGAAGTCCTTCGCGAGCTTGGTCGCGTACCGGGCCGGGCCGGAGCTCGGCTCGGAGCCGTCGAGTGCAAGAATGATTGTCTTGAACATGTTCTTCACCTCCTTCAGACCCCAGCGTAGGCGCGATCGGCTGAAGCGAACGCGAACGTTGTGGCAGCGATTCTGAAGGCCGCCTTAAGTGATGGAATCTTCAGACCAGAGCGCCCGGAGTTCATGCTTCCGTGATGCCTTTCGGCCTACTCTGAGAGCAGAGCGAAATGCCCCCAACACAGGACACCCCATACCGGCTCGTCGTCACGGCGAGCTCGGGTCTTCCCGCTCGAACGCTCGAAGAAGCGATCGACACGGCGGCATCCGACGATGCGTCGGTGGCGGTCGTGATTCCCGCGGTCCTTCCGGCCACCCTTCCGATCTGGGCGGCGCCCGCCCGGATTCTCGATCGGGTCACCAAGCTGCGCCAAGCGGCGAGGGCACGGATGGTCGCTCTCGACCTGGAGGGTTCCGTCGAGATCGTTCCCTGCCGAAGCGTGCACTCCGCCATCGCGGCGCTGTGCGGCGAGCGCCCGCCGATCGAGATCGTGATCGCCGGCTCGGCCCCGTGGCGCCTGCGGCGGGCGATCCGCGGCCTGGCTCCTGTCACGGTCGTCCCGTTGCGTCGCGCGGCCCGGCGCCCGCAGCCGGTCGACGGCCGTCCGGTTCTCGAGCGCTGAGCGCTACCTCTCGGGGTTCACGAGCCGGTAGCCGGCTCCGGGCGCGGTGACGAGGTAGCGCGGCCGCGCCGGGTCCGGCTCGATCTTCCGCCGGAGCTGCGACATGTGGACGTGGAGCAGGTTCGACTCGCTCCCATAGCCAGGGCCCCACACCTCTCGCAGGATCGAGCGATGCGTCATCAGCTTGCCCTCGTTCTTGGCGAGGACACGCAGGATGTCGAACTGGTGCGGCGTCAGGTGGACCTCCTCTCCGGCGATCGTCACGAGGCGCTTCTCCAGATCCACCACCAGGTCGCCGATCTCGACGACCGGCTCGCCGGTCGGCGTCACCCGCCGGAGGCTGGCGCGCAGGCGGGCAAGGAGCTCGTCGATCCCCACCGGCTTCGTGACGTAGTCGTCCGCGCCGGCGTCGAGCGCCGCGATCTTCTCGTGCTCGTCGCCCACCGCCGAGAGCACGATCACCGGCGCAGCGCTCCACGTGCGGAACTCGCGGCACACCTCGGTGCCGGTCCCGTCCGGGAGGATCAGGTCCAGGATCACCGCGTCCGGCGGGCGCATCGCCGCCTCGGCGAGCGCTCCCTGTGCCGTGTCCGCCGTCTCGACGACGTATCCCGCGGCGCGGAGGCTCGTGCGCAGGGCCCGGAGGATCTGCGGCTCGTCGTCCACCACGAGGATGCGCGGGCCTGCGCTCACGCCATCGCCTCCACGGCCGCCGCGATCGGCAGCGCCGAGGACGAACGTCGCACCCTGACCCACGCGGGACTCCGCCCACACCCGCCCGCCGTTGGCCTCGGCGAACCCGCGTGCGATCGCGAGCCCGAGGCCGGCGCCGCCGACACCGCTCGTGGACGACCCGCGCTGGAACGGCTCGAAGATGCTCTGGAGCTCTGACGCGGGGATGCCCCGTCCGCGGTCGATCACCCGGACGATCACCTCACCCGAGGTGTTCGAGACACGGACGGCCACTCGTTCGTTCTCCGGCGAGTACTTGATGGCGTTCTCCATGAGGTTGACGAGCACCCGCTCGATCTGGTGGAAGTCGGCGCGCACCGGCGGCGACTGGTCGGGCAGCGTGACGTCGATCCGCGACCCGGCATCCCCGAGCTCCCGAAGCGCGTGCCCGACGAGATCGTCGACCGCGCACACCTCGGCCTCGGGGCGCGCGGCGCCGGCCTGGAGCCGCGACAGATCGAGCAGGTTGGCGACCAGGCCGTCGAGCCGGGCGGCCTCGGCCGAGATCGTCGCCAGCAGCTCACGGCGGTCGTCCGGATCGAGCTCGAGGTCGTCGCGGGCGAGGGCGGACGCGGCCGTCAGGATGGCCATCAGCGGTGAGCGGAGGTCGTGGCTCACCGCGCGCAGGAGCGCGGTCTTCATCGCATCGGTTCGGCGGAGGGCCTCGGCCTCGAGGGCATCGCGGGCCAGCCGTTCGCGGTCGATGGCGACGCCGAGCAGCGACGCGAGCGCGGGGATCAGCCGCCGCCGGGCGGCCGTTCCGCGCCGCCGCGGATCGTCGAGGTGGATGACGCCGACGCGCCGTGCGCCGGCGACGAGCGGGTAGGCGGTGCCGTCCCCCGGCGAGCCCTGGCCGAGCTCGATCCGCGCCCGGTCGACCTGGAGGACGCGGGCGACCTCGGCGGCGATCCGCTCCAGCTCCCCGCGCACCTCGCCGCGGGCCAGGAGCGAGGTCGCGATCCCGGCCAGGAGCTCGGACTCGGTGGCCCGTCGCCGCGATCGCGCCGCCAGCTCGCTGACCACCACCGCGGTCACCACGAACACCGCCAGCGCGAACCAGTTGCGCGAGTCCGCGAGCGTGAACGTGTGCACCGGCGGGAGGAAGAACCAGTTGAAGGCGAGCATCGAGGCGATCGCGACGCCGATCCCGAATCGCGTGCCCCACAGCACGGCGATCGGAAGGACGGCGAAGATGTAGAGCGCTCCGAGGCTGAGCACCGGCACGGCGATCTGGAGGAGCTCGATCGCCCCTGTGACGGCCGCCACCGCTACAACGCTCGCGACCACGCCGGCGCGCCGGTGGCGCCCTGCGGCATGATCGACGGCGGCGGCGAGCCGATCCATGGCGTCCACGGTAGACGACGCCGCGGCGGCTCGTATCGAGATGGGCGTCGCATATGCAATGCCTATGCGGTAGGGTTCTGCGCCCATGGCGAAGGTCATGCCAATCGGCGAGGCCGCGCAGGCGCTCGGCGTCAGCCTGGACACCCTCCGCAGATGGGATCGCGAGGGGCGGCTCCAGACGGAGCGCGACCGGCGCGGCCGGCGGCTGGTCTCGGTCGACGAGATCCAGCGGCTGGGCGGCCACCTGCCCACGCGGGCGGGCGATGCGTTCTCGGCGCGAAACCGGTTCGAGGGCATCGTCGAGTCGGTGGAGGTGACCGGCGTCGTCGCCCAGGTCGTGATCCAGGCCGGCCCGTATCAGGTCGTCTCGATCGTGACCCGCGACGCGGTCGAGGAGCTCGGGCTGGCGCCGGGGGTTCCGGCGGTGGCGACAGTGAAGGCGACGTCCGTGATGATCGGGAGGCCCTGACGATGCGTAGAAGGACCATGCTCGGAATCCTCGCCGCCACCGTGCTGGCGGCGGCGGGATGCGGCGGCGGCAGTTCCTCCGGCGGTGGGTCGTCCGGGTCGTCGACGCCTGCCGGCGGCACGCTGAACGTGTTCGCGGCGGCGTCGCTGACGGAGGCGTTCACGAAGCTCGCCGACACGTATCAGACGGCGCATCCGGGCTGGACGGTGAGGCTCAACTTCGCCGGCTCTGACCAGCTTGCGGCCCAGATCGAGCAGGGCGTGCCGGCCGACGTGTACGCCGCGGCGAGCCCGAAGTACCCCGAAGAGCTCCAGGGCAAGAACCTGCTGGGTGACACCACGAACTTCGCGACCAACACGTTGATCGTGGCCGTGCCGGCCAGCAACCCGGCCGGCATCAAGACGGTCGACGATCTGAAGAACGGCGCCAAGCTCGTCGTCGCCGACCCGGCGGTGCCGCTCGGTGCGTACACCGAGACCGTGCTCTCGAACCTCGGGATCTCGGAGTCGGACCTCAACATCGTGAGCAAGGAGCAGGACGCGAAGAGCGTGCTGGCGAAGATCACGCTGGGCGAGGCCGACGCCGGGTTCGTCTACGTCACGGATGCCCTCTCCGCGGGCGACAAGGTGAAGCAGATCGCGTTCCCCCAGTCCGCGGAGGCGACCGCCGTGTATCCGATCGGGATCGTGTCGAGCAGCAAGCAGACAGAGGCAGCCCAACAGTGGATCGACCTCGTAACGGGACACGGAGGGCCAGAAGGTGCTTCAGGATCTCGCCTTCGGGCCTCCGCCTTCCACGTAGCGACAGCCGTCGCGGTCGTCGTCGCGGCCGCGTTCTTCGTGCTGCCGCTGATCGGGATCCTCCGCCAGGGAGACTTGGGCTCGGGCCTGAGCTCGCCGTTCGCCACGTCCGCCCTGCGGATCTCGCTCGAGCTCTCGGCGGTGTCTCTGGCCGCGATGCTGCTCGTGGGCACGCCGGTCGCGTATTGGATGGCGACACACGACTTCCGCGGGAAGGCCATCCTCTCGACGGCGTTCGAGCTCCCCCTCGTGCTGCCGCCGGCGGTGGCCGGCCTGGGCCTCTTCGCCGCGTTCGGCCGGACGGGGATGCTCGGCTCCGAGCTCGACGCCCTCGGGATCCAGCTCCCCTTCACGCCGGCAGCGGTGGTGATGGCAATGACGTTCGTCGCCGGGCCGCTCTACCTGCGCCAGGCCGAGGCGACCTTCGTCGCGGTCGACAAGGATCTGCTGGCCGCCGGCCGGACGCTCGGCGCGGGCCCGGGCAAGGTGTTCCTCCGGGTCGCGGTGCCGCTGGCGTCGGCCGGGCTCGGCGCCGGTGCGGCGCTCGGCTGGGCGCGGGCGCTGGGCGAGTTCGGTGCGACGATCATGTTCGCCGGCAGCCTCCAGGGCGTCACACAGACCGCGCCCATCGCGATCTATCTCGGATTCGAGCGCGGGGCGTTCGACGAGGTGTACGGCCTGGGCGCCGTGCTGATCGCTATCAGCGCGGCCGTCCTCCTCACGGCCAAGCTGATCGCACGCGGGAGGCTGCCGCGCTTCGCGCCCAGCTGACCTATCCGCTGCGCGACTTCGCGCTCGACGCGGGCATCGAGGTGGGGGGCACGCTCGCCGTCATCGGCCCGTCGGGGTCAGGCAAGACCACCTTGCTCCGGCTGATCGCGGGGCTCGAGCGCCCGGCCGGCGGCTCCGTCGAATGCGACGGCGAGCTGTGGAGCGGCGACGGCGTGTGGGTGCCGCCCGAGCGGCGCCGGGTCGGGTTCGTGTTCCAGGACTACGCCCTCTTCCCCCACATGTCGGTGCATGCGAACATCGCGTTCGAGGCCCGGACCGATGTCGACGCGCTGCTGGAGCGCCTTCGGATCGACCACCT
The DNA here is from genome assembly GCA_963809325.1 of uncultured Actinomycetes bacterium. Classification (GTDB taxonomy): domain Bacteria; phylum Actinomycetota; class Thermoleophilia; order Gaiellales; family JAICJC01; genus JAICJC01. The sequence goes on along the minus strand of CAWEIZ010000007.1, from coordinate 1,479,733 downwards.
CGCGAAGGCGCGGCCGGGCCGCCTCTCGGGAGGCGAGCGCCAGCGGGTCGCCCTCGCGAGAGCGCTCGCGATCGTGCCGCGCGTGCTCCTGCTCGACGAGCCGCTCGCCGCGCTCGATCCGTCGACCCGCTCGGCCGTTGCCGCCGAGCTGGCCGAGGTGATCGACGCCGCCGCCGTGCCGACGGTCGTGGTGACGCACTCGTACGAGGAGGCCGTGATGTTCGCCGACGAGGTGGCCGTCATGGACCGGGGCCTGATCGTCCAGCGCGGTCGCGCTGCCGAGGTCGTCGAGGCGCCTGCGTCCGCGTTCGTCGCCGAGTTCGCGGGGATCAACTACCTCACCGGCACCGCCTCCGGCACCACCGTTCGGCTCGACCGCGGACAGACGGTGAGGACAAGCGATCCCGCCGACGGTGCTGTCGCGGTCCTCGTCGCCCCCTGGGACATCACGCTGGCGCTCGGCGACCCCGGAGGCGCCGGCGAATCGGCCCTGAATCGCCTCCCGGTCCGGGTCGAGCGGGTCGTCGTCGTCGGAAACCGGGCGCGGGTGTCGCTCGGCGGCCTCGTCGCCGAGGTCACGCCGGAGTCAGTGGAGCGGCTGGCGATCCGGCCCGGCCTGGATGTCGTCGCGATCTGGAAGGCGACGGCGACGCGCGTCGTGCCCGCCGCTCACCCGTCGTAGAGCGGCCGGTGCCGCTCGATCGCCGCCGCCGCCATGCGGTGGGCGTCGGATGCGCCGTCGAGCGTCGCGAGCGCCGGCGTGAAGACGGCCTCGGTGGCCACGTGCGGCGGGAACAGCTCGAAGGTTGCGACGATCGCCCCGTGGAGGCGCACCGTGTCGGCGTCGACGGCGCCCCTGACGACCTGCTCGATCAGCCTGTGGGCGGCGCGCCGCTTCCCCATCCGGGATCGGATGGTACCGGACGTTGCGATTTCGCGCCTCGTGTTATCCTCTACTTGGTCTGTGTAGCTCCCGCTTGGGGAGCGGGAAGGGGCGGCTATGCGCCACGGCAGGATGCGTAGGACGTTCGGGCTCGGCATCGCGGCCGCGGCGCTGGCGGCTCTGCCGGTGACAGCAGCACAGGCTGCGGCGCCCGGCACGGTGGTCGCCTGGGGCGACAACGCCGACGGCCAGCTCGGGAACGGGTCGTTCTCGGCGCACACGACGGCGGCCGCCGTCCACGACCTCGCCGGCGTCACCCAGCTCCGCGGCGGCCGTGAGCACGTCGTCGCCCTGCGCTCGAACGGCACCGTCTGGGCCTGGGGCCACAACAACTACGGCCAGGTCGGCGACGGCACCGTGACGAACCGGAACCTCCCTGTGCAGGTGTCCGGCCTGACCGACGTCAAGCAGATCTCGACGGGCCACTACCACAGCATGGCGCTCAGGACGAACGGCACGGTCTGGAGCTGGGGCTGGAACCACTTCGGCCAGCTCGGCGACGGAACGACCACGAGCCGGCACGTGCCGGTGCGGGTCAAGAACCTCACCGGGGTCATCCAGATCGCGGGCGCGCGCGACCACGCCCTGGCGCTCCGGTCAGACGGCACGGTGTGGGCCTGGGGCGACAACGAGTTCGGGAACCTCGGGAACGACTCCCACACGCAGAGCAACGTGCCGGTGCGGGTGAGCGGCCTCACGAACGTGGTCGCCATCGCAGGCGGCCGCGACCACTCGCTGGCGGTCAAGAGCAACGGCAGCGTCTGGGCCTGGGGCTGGAACCGCTACGGCCAGCTCGGCGACGGCACGACGACGAACCGGGCGACGCCCGTGCGCGTCTCGCTGCCGGCGACGCTGAAGATCGTCGCGGTCACCGCGGGCGCCGACCACAGCGTGGCGCTGAGCGCGGCCGGTCGCGTCTGGGCGTGGGGGCAGAACTCGTTCGGGCAGGTCGGCGACGGGACGGGCGTCGAGCGCCACACCCCCGTCCGGCTGGGCTCCATCGCGGGCATCGTTGCGATCGGGACCGGGCGCCTGCACACGCTCGCGGTCGGATCCGGAGGCGGCGTCTGGGCGTGGGGCGACAACGACTTCGGCCAGCTCGGGGACGGGACGAAGACCGACCGCCGGGCGCCCGTGCGGGTCGCCAACGTCACGACCGGCGAGGAGGTCGCGGGCGGGCGCGACTACAGCGTCGCGCTCGTCGGGTAGGAGGCCGGGCTAGAAGCTGCCGGTCGCGGTCGGCGTGCAACTGCCGCCGCCGGTGTTCGAGCTGCAGGTGTGGAACGCGCCCGTCTGGGAGAGGAGCCCCGTGGCGGTCGTCGTCGGCGTGTAGATCGCCGTGCCCGAGATCGTCGGGTTCTGGGCACCCGCGGAGCGCGACCCGAGCGTTACGGTGAGGACGGTGTTCCCGGCCGACCACGCGTACGTCGCGTTGAAGCGCGCGGCCCGGTTGATCGCGAGCGAGGTGAGCGTGCCGATGGTCGTCGCGGCTGCGGTCGAGCACGTCGTCCCGGACCCCGTGACGCCGAGCATGACCGTCCCGCCGGTGTTGGTGCAGATGTTGTTGGACGCAATCGGGCCGCTCGCCGTCGTGATCGCCTGGTTGAACGTGATCGCGATCGTGTCGCCCTGGTCGAACCGCCCCGCCGTGCCCCCGTTCGTGACGGCGATCGCCTGAGCGACCACGCCGAGCCGCACGGCGACGGTCGGGTTCCCGGTCTGGCTCGACCACGTGCCGAAGGTCGTCGTCACGCGGTAGCACTCGAACGTGCCCTGTGGCGTGAACCGGCCGGTGTCGGTGATGCTCGTGCCGGCCGTCGTCGTGAGCGCCGCGAAGGCCGCCGCCGTGCAGTTGGACGACGTCCCATTGGCCGCCGCGGCGATCGCGTAGCCGCTCCCGTTCGTCCCGGCCGTCCACGACAGGTTCACGTTGTGGCCGGACGCGGTTCCCGTGAGGCCCGTCGGCGCGCCGAGGTTCCGGCTCGAGACGGTCTGCGACGCGGACGTCGCGTTTGTGAACGCCGCGATCGCGGTTGCCGTGCCGGCCAGCAGGACGAGTGCGACGGCAGCCGCGACGATCCGGGCGGAGCGCATCAGCCCGCCTCGCCAGCCGCCGGCGCGGGACGCCAGATCGACCGCAGCGCCGCGGCGGCGAGCAGGAGCGGCACGAGGAGGACGGCGATCACGTGCACCCACGGCTCCCTGAGCGTGCGGATGAGGGAGCCGGCGCGGGGCACCACGCCGACCATCCGCCAGGCGGTCGTGCCGTGCAGCCGCGCGCGCCAGGGATCGGGAGCGGAGTTCGCATCGCCCTTCGTCACGATGATCGGGTGCGCGCCCGGATGGATGACCCGGACGACGCGGTGCGTCTCGACGCGGTGGCCGGGCGTCGGCGCGTGAAAGCTCAGGATCTGGCCGGCCCGAACATCCGTCAGCGGTTCGGGCACCACGACGAGCAGGTCGCCGGGTACGAAGCGCGGCTCCATGCTGCCCGAGAGGACCGTCTCCACCTGGAAGAGACCCAGCCGGGGGGCGAGCGTCACGGTCGCGAGCAGGAGGACGGCGAGCCCGAGGACGAGCCACATCGCGATGCCGACGAGCGCACGGGCGACGCTTCGGGGAGGGCCGGGCTCATCGGCCGGGGCCTGCTCGACCGCGGCGGGCACGCCGATGACGACCGGTGTCGGGGTCGTGCTGGGCTGGGTGCGGGGGGTGTCGGTGTGCACGGCGCTTGCTCACCGGGGAGGCATGGCGGCCGGAGCCGCCACGCCTCGGTTCGGTGCTACCTGCCTACTTGTTGGTGCCGGCGCGCTGCGTGCCGGTGAACGTGTACTGGATCGTCGACGACTGGTTCTGGAACGAGTTCGGCGCTGCCGACGGGAAGGTCAGCGTGACGCGGAGATGATCCGTGACGCCGTTCGTCAGGGCCGACAGGTTGCTCAGGGCCAGGTTCGAGCCGACGATCGCGCGGCTCGCGAGGACGGTCGAGGTCGCGCCCGAGCACGTGTACGTGTAGGCCGGCGCGACGCCGCCCTCCGTCCACGCGTTCGAGCAGCGGTCGATGACCATCTGCAGGCCGTTGGTCGCGTCGGTGTCGAGCAGCGAGCTCGTCGTCGCGTTGGTGGTCAGCGTGATGCTGGCCAGGTCGATCGAGCCCGAGTCGATCAGGTCGACGCTGCGCTGGATCGTGTCGCCGGGGGCGATGTTCGAGGCACCGACCGTCAGCCGGTTCGTCGACGCGCCGGTGGCGCCGAGCGCGATCGTGACGGTACCCGACGAGACGCTCTGGCTGGCGCTCGTGGAGCTCGTGAAGGTCGCGAAGGTGCCGAGGCCGGCGATGCTGGCCGCAGCGGAGATGACCGCAAGCGAGACGAGCAGCTTGCGGCGCTGGGCAGACGCCCAGCCGAGACGACGGGTCATGATGCTCTCCTGATGTGGAACGACGAGTGGGCGGTTGGGGGGCCGCGTTGAGGGAGGTATCGGCGGAAAAGCGTTGCGCCCAACGTCCCCCGATTGAGGGATCCGCCCCCGTAGTTCCTACGCGTTCTTAGGCGTCGTGCCGGTGTGCGGAGGGGAGGCCCAGGCGCTCGACCGTGTCGGCGCCGAAGTCGTACTGGACGAGCACCGCCGCCTCGTCGCCGACGACCCAGCCGTCATGACCGGGCACGACCACCACCGCCGCCGGGGCCTCGAACTCCTCCCGGCAGCCGTCGCCGTACTCGATCGCGATCCGACCCTGGACCAGCATGCCGACATGGGCGTGCATGCACAGCTCGCCGCCCGTCACGGGCCGCATGTGCGTGGACCATCGCCAGCCGGGCGGGTAGACCAGGCGCTTCAGGTGCCCCGACCCGACGGGGACGTCGTCGACGGCAAGGCCGCCGATCTCGGTATGGGCCGCCCCTCGCAGCGGCGCCTCGAGCATCGTCATGCCTCCATTGTGGCACGTGTGGTTCAGGATCGCACGATCGCGCGTCGGCCGTCGTTCACTAGCGCACAGAACGAACCACAAGTACGCTCGAATGAGCGAGTGCTGGACGCCGCTCTCAGGAGACCTTGGATGTACCGCCGACTATGCGCGATCGCCGCGGGGGTGCTGCTCGTCGGTGCCTCCCCCGCGGCTGCCCTGAACGCCGCTCAGCCGGGCATCGTGTCGAAGGTCCCCGCGGAGGGCACGCCGGCCGTGCTCGACGGCGTCGTGAACGCGGTCGCTCAGGTCGGGAACACGGTCATCGTCGGCGGGCAGTTCACGCGCGTGATGGAGACGGGCGGGCACGTCCTCCCGCGAACCGACATCTTCGCCTTCGACGCGACCACCGGCCTCGTCGACCCGGCGTTCGCCCCGTCGATCGCAAACGGCCTGGTGAGCACGCTGTCGGCCGGGCCCGGCGGCGGGTCCGTGTTCGCCGGCGGCACGTTCGACACGGTGAACGGACAGCCCGAGAAGCGGCTCGTCAAGCTCAGCCTCACCGACGGCTCGATCGTCCCGGCCTTCCAGGCGGCGCTGATGGGGAGCTGGGTCGAGGACTCCGACGTGCGCGGGAACACGCTCTACATCGGCGGCGCGATCGCGTCCGTGAACGGCGTCGCGCGCGGCCGGTTCGCCGCGCTCAACGCCACCACCGGCGCGGTCGATCCGAACGTGGCGCTCGACTTCACCGACCAGCGCGCCGGCAAGCTGCGGGTGGCGCACTTCGACATCAGCCCCGACGGCACGAAGCTGGTCGCCACCGGCACATTCACCAAGGTCGACGGCCTCGATCGCGCCCAGATTGCGATGATCGACCTGTCGACGACCCCGGCATCGGTGTCGTCGTGGCAGACGGACGCCTTCACGCCCGCCTGCGCGACCCGCTTCGACACCTACATCCGCGACGTCAGCTTCGCGCCGGACGGCTCGTACTTCGTCGTCGCCGACACCGGTGGATGGTTCGGCGGCGCGAACGCGGGCGTCCTGTGCGACTCCGTCCAGCGGTGGGAGAGCGGCGCGGCCGGTCCCGGCCAGCTCCCGACGTGGGTGGACTACACCGGCGGCGACAGCCTGACCCAGGTGGCCGCGACCGGATCGGCGATCTACGTGGGCGGGCACCAGCGCTACCTGAACAACCCGTTCGCCGGCGACACCGCCGGGCCGGGCGCCGTGAGCCGGATGGGCATCGCCGCCCTCGATCCCGAGAACGGCCTCCCCTACTCGTGGAACCCCGGCCGCTACCCGCGCGGCTCGGGCGTGTGGGCGTTCCTCGGGACGCCGGAGGGCCTGTGGGTCGGAAGCGACACCGACTACGTCGACTTCGCCTACCACCCGAGGCTCGCCCTCCTGCCCGTGGCCGGCGGCAAGAGCGTCCCGCCCGCGACTCCGGGCGTCCTCCCCGGGGACCTCTACACGGTCGGCGACGGAGCACCACCGATGCGGCGCAGCTTCGACGGCACCGTCGCCGGGGCGCCTGCCGCCGTGACGGGCCTCGGCCTCGCCTCCGCGAACATCCGCGGCGCGTTCATGCTGTCGGGCCAGCTGTACCTCGCCTGGAGCGACGGGCACATGGACGCCCGCACCTTCGACGGGACCGTCGCCGGGACGCCGAAGACGATCGACCTGCACGGGCTCACCGCCGGACAGCTGCCGGTGTCGAAGCTGACGGGGATGTTCTTCGCCGACGGGCGGCTGTACTACACCGTGAACGGCGACCGCCGCCTCTTCTGGCGCTGGTTCGAGCCGCAGGGCCGGATCGTCGGGGCCCAGCGGTTCGTCGCCTCCGGCAATCTGGACTGGAGCGCCGTGCGCGGCGTGACAGCCGCGGGGGGCCACATCTACTACGTGCGCGACGGCACGCTGTACGCGGTGGACTTCACCGCGGGCGCGCCCGTGCCCGGCACCGAGACGGCCATCAGCGGCGCGGCGGTCGGGGACGGCCAGGTGTGGGCCGGCCGCGGGCTGTTCGTCGCCGCCCCATAACTGGTATCCTTGTTACTGGAGATGGGGAGGCGCACGTTCGGGATTGCGGTTCTGGCTGCCGTCGCCGCCGGGCTCTGGCCGGCCTCGGCGCTCGCCGCGTGCCCGACGTTCGCGAGCTCGAATCAGGTGATGGGCCACGTCCCGGACACGAGCCTGAACGAGCTCTCCGACTTCGTCGCGAGCACCGACAACCCGGGCGTGTTCTGGACGGAGGAGGACTCCGGCAACCCGAACAAGGTCTACGCGGTCAACGGCACCGGCCAGATCGTCGGCGAGTTCACGATCCAGGGCACGAAGGACATCGACTGGGAGGACCTCGCGATCGACCGCCTGGTGGCCGGCACGGACTTCCTGTACGTCGGCGACATCGGCGACAACAAGGGCACCCGGGACGGCAGCAACACGACGGGCAAGAGCCGTGTGCGCCTCTACCGGTTCCCCGAGCCGACGGTCTCGGCCTCGGGCCCGAAGGTGACGGGGACGATCACGGCAGTTCGACACGTTCGTCTACCGCTACGCCGACGCGAACGGCACGCTCATCGCCCCGCGAAACTCCGAGTCGCTCATGGTCGATCCGATCACCCACGACGTCTACGTCGTCGAGAAGAAGGTGCAGACCGTCGGCGGCGTGAAGCAGAACTGGGTGTTCCGCCTCGACCAGCCGCTCCAGAACGGCGTGATCAACGTCGCGCGCAAGGTCGCGACCACCACGACGGCCAAGTCCTACGTGTCTGCCGACATCTCGCCGAGCGGCGACATCGCCCTCAAGGCGGGCACGGTCGCGTACATCTGGCCGCGCACCGGCGCCACAGTCGAGGCGACGTTCAACGCCCACCCGGCCGCGCCCTGCACGGCCTCGCCGCTCATCGCCTCCGAGGCCATCGGCTGGGCGCCGGACGGCCTGTGGATGGTGCCCGACGGCACCGTCCCGGCGCCGGTCGTGCGGCTCGCGTTCGCTCCCTAGACGCTAGAGCCGCGCCCGGATCGCCCAGAGGTCGGGGAAGGCCGGCTGGAAGAGCGTCGAGCGCAGGTACGCGACGCCGGCCGATCCGCCGGTTCCCGGCCTGCTCGCCGATGGTGCGCTCGACCATCTTCACGTGCCGGTAGCGCCACTCCTGGATGCCCTCGTCGATGTCGACCATCCGCTCGCACACCTGGGCCCGGGCCGGATCGGTGCGGTAGACCTCGACCAGGCCGTCGCGCACCTCCGCCTGCGGCCGGCCCGCGAGGCCGACGTACGCGAGGAACGACTCGTACAGGCTCGGGCGCTCCATGGCCGCGGTGATCCGGTCGCGTCCCGGCCCCGGCGGGTGGTCGGCGAGCACGCCCCGGTCACGCCGGCCGAGCACCGCCTCGAGCTCGCGAAACTGCGCCGACTGAAAGCCGCTCGCGCGCTCGAGCCGGCCGCGGAAGCTCCGGAACGCGAGCGGGGTCATCGTCTCGAGGACGTCGACCTGCGCGACGACCGTCTTCAGGATCGTCAGGATCCGCTTCATCGCCGCGAGGGCCGTGGCGGAGTCGCCGGCCTCGAGCGACCGCTGCAGGTACGCCGCCTCGTGCAGCATCACCTTGAACCAGAGCTCGTAGACCTGGTGGATGACGATGAAGAGCAGCTCGTCGTGCTCTGGCCCGTCCGAGAGCGGCTCCTGGCACGCGAGGAGCTCGTCCAGGTGCAGGTAGGACATGTAGGTGAGCGCCGGGTGCTCCACGGACGCCCGCACGATAGTGGTTAACTCCCGCGCGTGGCCGGCGCGCGCGCAGCTCTCGTCACCGGCGCCGGGACCGGGATCGGCGCGGCCGTCGCGCACCGTCTGGCGGCCGATGGGTTCGCTGTCGCGCTGGTCGGCCGCCGCCCCGACCCGCTCCAGCGGACGGCCGGCGAGATCGAGGCGAGCGGCGGGCGCGCCGTGCCTCTACCCGCCGACGCGGGCGACCCGGCCCAGGCGGAGCGTGCAGTGGCGGACGCCGTGGCCGCGCTCGGGGGGCTCGACGTGCTGGTGCTGGCCCACGGCGTCGGCGGCTCGGCTCCGGCCGGTGACGAGACCCCGGAAGGATGGGACGCCGTCGTTCGCGTCAACCTGACCGGCGCGTTCCTCGTCGCCCGCGCTGCGCTTCCCCACCTCGTCGAGCGGCGCGGCGCGATCGTCACCGTGGCGTCGACCAACGCCTGGGTGGCGGGGCCGGGCTGGGCGTCGTACTGCGCGTCGAAGGCCGGCCTGACGATGCTCACCGCCAGTATCGCGAACGACTACGGCCCCCGGGGAGTCCGCGCGAACTGCGTCTGCCCCGGTTGGGTGAGAACCCCGATGGCCGACGACGACATGGACGAGGTCGCCGCGCGCTGGGGCACCGACCGCGACGGGGCCTACCGGCTCACGACCTCCTCGACACCGCTTCGGCGCCCGGCCGAACCCGCCGAAATCGCTGCTGTGGTGGCGTTTCTGGCCGGGCCGGGCGCGAGCTATGTGAACGGCGCCTCGATCCCGGTGGACGGCGGCGCGATGATCGTCGACGGGACATCCGTCCCGTTCCACGGCGAGGTGCGCGACCCGCCTCCTTGATTCCGTCCTCTCCGTGACGGAGAATCCCGCCAGCGTGAGGGTCTTCTTCGCGACGGACATCCACGGGTCCGAGACGTGCTGGCGCAAGTTCCTGAACTCCGGCACGCACTACGAGGCCGACGTGATGATCCTCGGCGGCGACATGACCGGGAAGGCGCTCGTCCCGGTCGTCCACGACGGCGGCGAGCAGTGGCACGGGACGCTCCAGGAGCAGCGGCGCGAGCTCTCCGGCGAGGACGCGGTCGCCGCGTTCGAGCAGAATGTGATCAGGCGCGGCTACTACCCGTTCCGGACGACCCCCGACGAGCTCGCCGAGCTCGAGGCCGACAGCGATCGCCTGGACGATCTCTTCCACAACGAGATGCTCGGGACGGTCGAGCGCTGGATGGCGATGGCCGCAGAGAAGCTGGCCGGGCAGCCGCAGCGCGTGTTCGTGTGCCCGGGGAACGACGACCAGTTCGAGGTCGACGAGATCCTCGCCGCCGCGACCCGGGTCGAGCTGGCCGAGGGCCGCGTCGTCGAGGTCGGCGACTACCAGATGGCCTCGACGGGCTGGTCGAACGTGACGCCCTGGAACACGTACCGCGAGGAGCCGGAGGACGTCCTCCTGGAGCGGATCCGGAGCGTCACCTCGCAGCTCACGAACCCGCCGGAGCGGGTGATCCTGAACCTCCACTGCCCGCCGTACGCATCGGGACTCGACGACGCGCCGGGCCTGAACGAGGACCTGACCCCCAAGCACGGCGGCCACGCGCCGGAGCCGGTCGGCTCGAAGGCGGTGCGCACCGCGATCGAGGAGACCAAGCCGGCGCTCTCACTGCACGGCCACATCCACGAGGCGCGCGGCCACGCGCGCATCGGCGACACCCTGTGCATCAACCCGGGGAGCGCCTACGAGCAGGGCGAGCTGCTCGGCGCCCTGATCGATCTCTCCGGGAAGAAGGTCAAGAAGTTCGTGCTCACGTCAGGCTAGGAAAGGAGGGGTTGTGGCAAGTGCAGACATGCCCGTCGAGCGCACGATGTTCGTGCGCAAGGCCACGGGCCTGGTGAAGGGGTGGTCGGTCTTCGACGCCTTCATCTACTCGGCGTTCGCCATCAACCTGATGGCGCTCGGCTTCGGGTACGCGTTCACGGGTGTCGCGGTGATCCCCACCGGCGGCCTCATCGCCGCGATCGTCCTCTCGGGGCTCTTCATCGTCTTCGAGGTCCTGGTGTACGCGTCGATGATCGCGGTCATGCCCCGCGCGGGCGGCGACTACGTCTGGCAGACCCGCGTCTTCGGCGGCGGCATCGGGTTCGTCCTTGCGGCGACAGGATGGTGGTTCATCCTCTGGCATTGGGTGCCCATCTACGCCAACATCCTCATCCTCGAAGTCATCCAGCCGATCCTCAACGTCCTCGGATACAACGGCACGGACACGTTCCACGCGGCGTGGTGGAACCCGATCCACGGCACCGGGATCTTCGTCGCGTCGATCTTCACCGCGGTGATCGCGACCGTGGTGGTCTCGGCGGGCATGCGCTGGTACGCGCAGTTCCAGAAGTGGTGCTTTTACGGCGCGATGGTCGGCCTCGTGGTCATGATCGCCGTCTTCCTCCTGCACTCGAAGACGGACTTCATCAGCGCGTTCAACAGCCAGACGGACATCTACGGGACGCACGCCGCGAACGCCTACCAGGGCACGGTCGGCGCGGCCGACAAGGCCAACCTCTCCTTCCAGGGCTACGGCTCGACGCCGCTTCGGGCGACGTTCCTCCTGATCCCCTTCATGCTGTTCTTCAACCTGTGGCCCAACTGGGGCGCGACTCTCTACGGCGAGGTCCGCGGTGCCAGCGACTTCCGCAAGAACATCTACGCCATGGGCGGCGCGTTGCTGTTCACCACGGTCGTCGTCCTGATCACGTTCGCCGCGATGGCGCACGCCATGGGCTTCGACTTCTACGGCATCCTGAGCTCGGAGTACTGGGCATCCTTCACGTCGCCGACGTACTGGTTCCCGTACCCGGGCATGCTCGCCGCGATGTTCTTCTCGAACGGGTTCGTCCAGGTCGTGCTCCTGCTTCTTCTCTCGCTGTGGTTCTTCGGGCTGGGCGGGGAGCGTCTTCCTGAGCTCGACCCGCATGATCTTCGCCGCGGCCTTCGACCGGATCCTTCCCGAATGGGCCGCCAAGGTCGACGACCGCACGCACGTCCCCATCGGCGCGCTGGCGCTGATGCTGCTGCCCTCCATCCCGATCAGCTACCTGTACGCGTACAACTCGAGCTTCTACTCGTACACCCTGGACGCCACGGTCGTCATCGCGATCACGTACTTCGGGACGACCCTGGCGGCGATCGTCCTGCCGTGGCGGAAGCCCGAGATCTACCGGGCGTCGCCCATCTCGAAATACGAGCTGGCCGGCATTCCGCTCGTCACGCTGTCGGGCGTCGTGTTCGGGCTGTTTCTCGCCTTCTGCATCTACAAGTGGTTCACCGACGACGCCTACGGCGTCAACCACTCGCCGTCGCTCAGGTACATGCTCGTCCTCTACGCGATCGCGATCGGCATCTACGTCTTGAGCCGCATCATGCGCAGACGCGAGGGCATCGACCTGGCGCGGATCAACGCCGAGATCCCTGTCGAGTAGCGGCTTCGGGGCCGGGCCGGCGACGCCTGCCGGCCCGGCCCGAGCCGTTGACAACATCCGACGCGTGCGGGAAGATCGTCTGGTCTAGACCGCGCGCCCAGCTGGGCGCCGAAAGGAGCGCGTATGTCGGAGTCCGCCAACTCGGACGCCCAGCAGCTGGCGCAGTTCGGGTACAAGCAGGAGCTGCACCGCACCCTCGGGAGCTTCTCGTCCTTCGCGGCAGGATTCAGCTACATCTCGATCCTGACCGGGATGTTCCAGACGTCGGCTCTCGGCTTCCTCTTCGCCGGGCCGGCGTTCGCATGGTTCTGGCTGGTCGTCCTCTTCGGGCAGTTCATGGTCGCGCTCCAGTTCGCCGAGCTCTCGGCGCACTACCCGCTTGCGGGCTCTGTCTACCAGTGGTCGAAGCGGCTTGCCGGCAGGTCGTGGGCGTGGAACACCGGCTGGATGTACCTGTGCGCCCAGATCGTGACGGTCCCGGCCGTCGCCCTGGCGTGGCAGATCATCCTCCCGCAGATCTCGCCCAAGTTCCAGATCTACGGCTCGTCTGCCAACTCGCTGAACTACTTCAGCACCGACTTCGCCGCGAACGCGGTCATCCTCGGCCTGATCATGGTGTCCCTGACGACGATCATCAACGTGGCCGGCGTCACCGTGCTCTCGCGGATCAACAACTTCGGCGTCGCCTCGGAGCTGGTCGGGGCCGCCGGCCTGATCATCCTGTTCCTGATCCACGCCCAACGCAGTCCGTCGGACGTGCTCACCAACACTGCGGGAACTGGGGCGGGGCACCAATGGGGGTACTTCGGCGCGCTCCTCATCGGGGCGATCATGCCCCTCTACGTGATGTACGGGTTTGACACCGCCGGATCGCTGGCCGAGGAGACCGACGACCCGAGCAAGCGCGCGCCGCGGGCCGTGCTCCAGGCGCTCGCGACCGCCGGCACCATGGGCTTCCTCCTCATCGTGTTCGGCACCATGGCGGTGAGCGACAAGGCGTACGCCGATCCGACGACGCTCGGCCTGGCCACCATCACCAAGGACGTCCTCGGCGACACCTGGGGGAACGTCTTCCTGGCCGACTGCGCACTTGCAATCTTCGTGTGCTGCCTGGCGATCCACGCCATGTCGGTGCGGATCCTCTTCGCAATGGGCCGCGACAACAACCTGCCGGGCGGGTCGCGGCTGGCGTCGGTGTCCGGCGTGCGCCGCGTGCCCGTGTTCCCCGCGGTCCTCGTCGGGGTGATCGCGATGCTGATCCTCGGCTTCAACCTCTACAACCAGTACGCGTTCGAGATCATCGTCGCGCTGGGCATCGTCTTCATGTACCTGGCGTACCTGGGTGTCACGATCCCGCTCATCCGGCAGCGGATGGCCGGGTGGCCGGGGAACGAGCCGACGGCCGGGCCTGGCCTCTTCAGCCTCGGTCGCTGGGGCGTGATCACGAACGCGATCGCGATCTTCTACGGCGCGGCGATGGTCGTGAACCTGGCGTGGCCGCGGGCTGAGTTCTACGGGACCAAGTGGTACCAGCAGTACGGGCCGATCATCGGGATCGTTACCGTGGTCGTCGTCGGTCTCGTCCTCTACTACGGCTACCAGCAGCACCGCATGGAGATCCTGCCCGAGCACCGGGCCGACGCTCTCTCGCCGGCTCAGGGCCAGGCCGCCGGGACGCTGTGACGCAAGAACGAGGAGGGCCGGCCGGCGAGGCGCCGGGCCGGCCCTCCCCGGCCATCGCGCAGGAGGATCTCCGGCGGCTTGTCCGAGGCGACGTGCTCGTCGCGGGAATCGCGGCGGCGGGCGCGCTCCTCGCCCTGGCGTTCCTCGCCGCGGGGCGGCTCGGCCTCCTCTCCGAGACGGCCGCGGCCACGATCGTCGTCCTCCTCGCGGTAGGGATCGGGGTCGCCTGCTGCTTCCGGTTCGGCTCGGGGCCGCGCGCGCTCTGGCGCGACCGGCTGATCGTGATCGCGCCGGTGTTTCTCGTCGCCGCGCCCGCGATCGTGGCCGTGCACGACCTCGGCGGCGGGCCGGTCGTGGCGATCCTGTCCGGTGCCGCCGGCTCAGCCGCCGCGGTGCTGCTCGGCGTCGGCTTGGCGTCGCGGCGCGCCTGACCGGCGAGCGCCTCGCCTATCCTTCGCCGCCGTGAGCCAGGCCTACGTCTACGCGATGCACCGCGTGCAGAAGTTCCACGGTCCCGACCGGCAGGTGCTGCGCGACATCTCGCTGTCGTTTCTCCCCGGCGCGAAGATCGGCGTCCTGGGGCCGAACGGCGCCGGCAAGTCGACGCTCCTTCGGATCATGGCGGGCCTCGACGAGCCGTCCTCGGGCGACGCCCGGCTCGCTCCCGGAGCGACCGCCGGCCTCCTGCCGCAGGAGCCGGAGCTCGATCGCGGCCAAGGATGTGCGCGGGAATGTCGAGGACGGCGTGGCCGAGAAGCGCGACCTCCTCCAGCGCTTCGAGGAGATCGCCGCTCGGTTTGCCGAGCCGATGTCCGACGACGAGATGACGGCGCTCCTCGAGGAGCAGGGCGAGGTGCAGGACCGGATCGACCGCACCGACGCCTGGAACCTCGACCGCGTGCTCGATACCGCCATGGACGCTCTGCGCTGCCCGCCCGGCGACGCCGACGTGGCGACCCTCTCGGGCGGTGAGCGCCGCCGGGTCGCGCTCTGCCGCGTCCTGCTCTCCTCTCCCGACCTACTGCTGCTCGACGAGCCGACCAACCACCTCGATGCCGAGTCGGTCGCATGGTTGGAGCGGTTCCTGGCCGAGTACGCGGGCACCGTGCTCGCCGTGACCCACGATCGCTACTTCCTCGACAACGTCGCCGGCTGGATCCTCGAGCTCGACCGCGGCCACGGCATCCCGTTCCAGGGCAACTACTCCTCGTGGCTCGAGCAGAAGCAGGCCCGCTTGGCCGTCGAGGAGAAGCAGGAGTCCGCGCGGCGGCGGACGCTCGCCCGCGAGCTGGAATGGGTGCGGATGTCGCCGCGGGCCCGGCACGCGAAGTCGAAGGCCCGGGTCGATTCGTACGAGCAGCTCCTCGCCGAGGAGGCGAACGTCAAGCTCGACCGGGTCGAGATCCACATCCCGGCCGGGCCGCGGCTCGGCGACCTCGTCGTCGAGGCCCGGGACGTCGTCAAGGGCTACGGCGACCGGCTGCTCATCGACGGCCTGTCGTTCTCGCTGCCTCCCGGCGGGATCGTCGGGGTCATCGGGGCGAACGGCGCGGGCAAGACGACGCTCTTTCGCATGATCGCGGGTGAGGAGTCGGCCGACGCGGGTGAGCTTGCGATCGGGTCGTCGGTCGAGCTCGCATACGTCGACCAGGCCCGGACGGACCTCGATCCCGCGACGACCGTCTGGAAGGAGATCTCGGGCGGCAAGGACACGATCGCGCTCGGGAACCGGGAGGTCAGCTCGCGCGCCTACGCCGCGTCCTTCAACTTCCGCGGCGCCGACCAGCAGAAGCGCGTCGGCGACCTGTCAGGCGGCGAGCGTAACCGCCTCCACCTCGCCAAGCTGCTTCGGTCGGGCGGCAACGTGCTGCTGCTCGACGAGCCGACGAACGACCTCGACGTCGACACGCTGCGCGCGCTCGAGGACGCGCTCGTCGACTTCGCCGGATGCGCCGTCGTGATCTCGCACGACCGCTGGTTCCTCGACCGGATCGCCACTCACATGCTGGCGTTCGAGGGCGATTCCGAGGTGGTCTGGTTCGAGGGAACCTACGACGAGTACGAGCAGAACCGGCGATCTCGGCTGGGTGCCGAGGCCGACCAGCCACATCGGATCAAGTACAAGCCGCTTTTGCGCCGCTAGGCGGGTGTTTTGACCCGTTCGGGGGACGCCCGGAGCCTTCGCAAAGAGCGAAGATGAGACTCCGTCCGTTCACCACCCCTTGGCGGCCCCCTTGTCGCGGTTCATCGCTCCTCTCGTTCTCGCCCTCGCCCTCCTCGGCGCAGCTCCGGCATCCGCCGGTCTGGCACCGAAGGACTACGGCGGCCAGACCAAGCTGGGCGTGGCCACCACGTCGCGGTCGTACGGCGGCTCATGCTCGGTCTCGGCCGGGCTCCTGACCGACCTGATCCTGCGCTGCGACAGTAGCGGCGGCTTCGCAAAGGCCAAGTACGTCTTCACGGTTCCGAAGAAGGCCGGAAGCGTCACCGTGCAGGTGAACTTCGACGGCGCCCACCGTGGCGCCAAGGTCACCACGAAGCGGGTCTCGGACACCCAATTCCGCGTGTACGTCACGCAGAGCTCGCAGGGCCGGGCCGACATCCAGTCGGTGATGATCGAGTACCTCTACCCGGGCTGAGGCGCGCCGGGTGGAGTCAACGTCCCCACGGATGCGACCTGTCGGGCGGCGAGCGCGGTTCGCCATCGTGGGGACGACGACGCTGGCGCTCGTGGCGCTGGGCGGCTTCGGCGCCTGGGCCGCGGTCTCCACTGACGCGTCCACCGCGTCTGCCGCGCGCGACAGCCAGCTCAGCGAGGCCTACGGGACAGCGCGCTTCGCGGTTGTGAAGCTCGAGCTCGCGGTCCGCGACGAGCAGCTTGTGCCGACCCCGGTGAACCAGCGGCGCGTGACCGCCGCGGTCGTCGCGCTCCGCGCGACGCTCCCCGCGATCGCCGTGAACGGCGCCCGTCGCGACCGGTCGGTGGTCGCGCAGCTGCGAACGCAGATCGACGCCACCGCGGTCGGCTTGGCGCACATGAAGGCGGCGTCGCAGCAGTTCGACCTCGTGGCCGCCAAGCGGGTGAACCGCGTCGAGGTCGCGCCCCATCTCCAGCGGATCGAGTCCACCGTCGATGCGGCCGCCGCCTCGCATCGCGAGGGGCTGACCGCCGGCCTCTCGAGCGCTCGGCGCTCGCAGGAGGTCGCGCTGCGGGCGACGCTTGTGATGGTCGTCCTGGGCCTGCTGCTGACAGGCGCCGTGGTCGCCGTGCTCCGCTTCAAGCGCCGGCTCGACGACGCGCGCCGGGCCGAGATCGACCGGCTCCGCGATGCCGCAACCCGAGACAGCCTCACGGGCCTTGCCAACCACCGCGCGTTCCATGAGTGCCTCGACGGCCTCGTCGCGGCCGGTGCTGCCCTCTCGCTCGCGATCGTGGATCTCGACGGGCTCAAGCGGACGAACGACACGTGCGGCCACCAGGCGGGAGACGAGCTGCTCGAGGGTCTGGCCCGCGCGCTCGCCGAGGTGTCTCCCGACGGGCGGGCGTTCCGGATCGGCGGCGACGAGTTCGCCATCGTGGTCGACGGCGGAACGGCGATCGAGGCCTTCGGCGTCGCCCAGGACCTTCGCGAGCGCGTCGCAAGTGCCACGGTGGGGGTCGCCGAGCGTGCGCTCGACGAGGACAAGCACGGGCTGATCCGGCGAGCCGATCTGGCGCTCCTCTCGGCGAAGCGCACCCACCGGGAGGTGCTCGTGTACTCGGCCGACATGGAGCTGGCGGCGGGCATCGACCTCCCGCCGGACGAGCGCCACCTGAGCACGCTGGCAACCGCGCTGGCGCGGGCCGTGGACGCCAAGGACTCCTACACGCGCAGCCACTGCGAGACCGTCGCTGAGCTGTGCGTCCTCATCGCGAGCGAGCTCGGCCTCGACGCGGAGCGCGTGGCGCGAATCCGCATCGCCGGGCTGCTGCACGACGTCGGCAAGATCGGCATCTCCGACGCGATCCTCCAGAAGCCCGCCGCGCTCACCGCCGAGGAGGCGGCCGTCATGCGGACGCACCCGGATCTCGGCGCTCACATCGTCTCGGCGGCTGAGCTCTACGAGGAGGCGGGGTGGATCCTCCACCATCACGAGCGCCTCGACGGCCGCGGCTACCCCGACGGGCTGCGTGGCGATGACGTGCCGCTCGAGTCGCGGATCATCATGGTGGCGGATGCCTTCGAGGCGATGACCTCCGACCGGCCGTACCGCCCGCGGCGCCCGGTCGAGGACGCCCTTGTGGAGCTTGAGCGCCACTCGGGGACGCAGTTCGACCCGGCCTGCATCACGGCGCTGCGCAGCATCCTGCGGCCGGTCGCCACACCGGGCCGCGCCGCCCTCTCCGCAGCGGCCTGAGGCTCAGACGGCCGTTGCCGCCGGCCGGCCCGGCGGGACGTCGTACCAGTCGCCGGCCGACGCCGTGTAGATGTGGTGGCTGGTCGTGAGCCCCGTCGGCTCGTCGACGCTGCCGGCTGCGATCGAGATCGTCGCCCTCCCCCGATCCCAGAAGAGCCGGGACCCGCAGACGGCGCAGAAGCCGCGGCGCGCGCCGTCGTGCTCGTGCCAGCACAGGTCATGCGCGCTCTCCAGCTCGAGCTGCTCGCGGGGGCACGCCGTGAAGGCCGCCGGCGCTCCGTGCGTCCGCCGGCACACGCTGCAGTGGCAGACGATCACCTCGCGCAGCGGCCCTGCGACGCGGTAGCGGACGGCACCGCACAGACAGCCACCACGATGCACCTCGGCCATCCCGGCAGGGTAGAGCGTCAGGCGGCGAGGCGCTCGACGGCGCGGAGCCGGTTCATCGCATCGAGCGCGGCGACCTTGTACGACTCGGCGAGCGTCGGGTAGTTGAAGATCGTGTCGACCAGGACCTCGACCGTCCCCCCCGTCGTCATCAGGAGCTGGCCGATGTGGACGAGCTCGGTCGCGCCGGTGCCGAAGGCATGGACGCCGAGCAGCGTGTGGTCGGTTGCCGAGATGAGGAGCTTCAGCATCCCGTGCGCGTCGCCGAGGATCTGGCCGCGCGCGAGCTCCCGGTAGCGCGCGATACCGATCTCGTAGGGCACCGCCGCGTCGGTCAGCTCCTCCTCGGTACGGCCGACGAAGCTGATCTCGGGGATCGTGTAGATCCCGATCGGGAGCACCTTGCCCATCGTCTGGCCCGTGACGCCGAAGGCGTCGCACGCGGCCAGCCGGCCCTGCTCCATCGAGGTCGCAGCGAGGCTCGGGAACCCGATCACATCGCCGACGGCGTAGATGTGCTTCACGGCCGTGCGGTACCGGTCGGTGACGGCGATCCGGCCGCGCTCATCCGCCGCGAGCCCGGCGTTCTCGAGGTCGAGCGAGTCGGTCGCGCCCTGGCGGCCCGTCGAGTAGAGCACGGCGTCGGCGGGGATCAGCTTCCCGCTCGCGAGCTTCGTGACCGCTCCGGCCCCGTGTTTCTCGACGGCTGTCACCTTCTCGTCGAACCGGAAGATCACGTTCAGGTCACGCAGGTGGTACTGGAGCGCCTCGATGATCTGCGAATCGCAGAACTCGAGCAGCCGGCGGCGTTGCTCGACCACGGTGACCTTGCACCCGAGCGCGGCGAACATCGACGCGTACTCGATGCCGATGACGCCGGCGCCGACGACCACCAGCGAATTGGGCAGCCAGTCGAGCCCGAGGACGTCGTCCGAGCTCAGGATGCGGTGGCCGTCGAACTCGACGGTCCGTGGTCTCGCGGGGCGGGTGCCGACGGCGATCACGATTCGCGCGGCCGTCGCCCGCCGCTCCTCGCCCGAGGCCGCCGTGATGTTGAGCGTGTGCGGGTCGGCGAAGCGGGCGTGGCCGTTCAGGAGCGCGACGTGGTTTCGCGCGAGCTGCGCGCGGACGACGTCGATGTCGCGCTGGACGACGTGCTGGGTGCGGTGAAAGACGTCGTGCGACGAGATCTCGTCCTTGACCCGATAGCTCTGGCCGTAGATGCCGCGCTCGCTCATCCCGGTGAGGTAGAGGACGGCCTCGCGCAGCGTCTTCGACGGGATCGTGCCCGTGTTCGTGCAGACGCCGCCGATCATCTCGCGACGATCGACGAGGGCGACGCGCCGCCCGAGCTTCGCGGCCTGGATCGCCGCCTTCTGTCCGCCGGGCCCCGAGCCGATCACCAGGAGGTCGTAGTCGTAGGGCATTCGCCTGTAATCGGCCGGCGCTAGGGTGGCTTGATGGCGGTGTACGACCGGATCGGCCTCACGTATGCGGAGACCCGCCGCCCCGATCCCCGGATCGACGCAGCGATCCGGAGGGCACTCGGCGGTGCCCGGTCGGTCGTGAACGTCGGCGCCGGGTCGGGCTCGTACGAGCCGCCCGAGACGGTGCTTGCGGTCGAGCCGTCGGCGGTCATGATCGCGCAGCGACCGGAGGGCCTCGCTCCCGCCGTCCAGGCGACGGCGGACGCGATCCCACTCGAGGATGGTGCCGTCGACGCTGCCCTGGCCGTTCTTACCATCCATCACTGGCCGAACCTGGCGCGGGGGTTTGCGGAGATGCGCCGGGTCGCCCGGCGGATGGTCGTCCTCACCTGGGATCCCGATCTCGCGCGCTCGTTCTGGCTCTCCGGCGAGTACCTGCCCGACGAGGCTGTCGAGTGGGACATCGCCCGATGCCCGCGGCTCGAGTCGGTGAGGGGGCTGATCGGCCCGGACGCGGCCGTGACGCCCGTACCGGTGCCGCACGACTGCACCGACGGCTTCTTCGGCGCCTTCTGGAGGCGGCCCGAGGCGTACCTCGATCCGGTCGTCCGGGCGGGCATCTCGAACCTCGCTCACTTCGGCGACGCGCTGGCGCCCGCGTTCGAGCGTCTGGCGGCCGATCTCGAGTCGGGCGAGTGGTACCGGCGCCATGCCGATCTGCTCGAGCTGACCGAGCTCGATCTTGGCTACCGGATCGTCGCGGGACAGGCGTAGACTTCGCCGGCATGGCCGAGTACCGAGTCACCCGATGGGCCGAGATCCCGTCGCTTGTCACCGCCCGCGACACGGCGGGCGGCACCGCCAAGGTCGAGCTGCCGCAGCGGTTCCAGGAGGCGATCGACGACGCGGCGATGCGGCGCGGGATGGCCGGCTCGGACGCGTACCTCGAGCAGTGGCACCACGACGAGTGGCGCGAGGCCGACGGGAGCCCGGACGAGGTGGCCGGCCGCGTGGCAGCCGAGCTCGATCAGGACCACCCCCAGGAGCGACTCGAGGGGTTGCTGGACGGATGAGCGGACGGTCCGAAGAGCTGTTCGAGCTGCTCGACCGCGGGGGCGTCGTCCTGGGCGACGGCGCGATGGGCACGCTGCTCCAGGCCCGCGGCATCGAGCCGGGCGGCGCGGCCGAGCTCTGGAACGTCGATCACGCCGACACGATCACGGCTGTCCACACCGAGTACGCCGAGGCCGGCGCCCGCCTGGTCACGACGAACACCTTCGGTGGCACGAGCGCGCGCCTCGCCCTCCATGGGCTCGAGGATCGCGTCCGCGAGCTGAACCTGGCCGGCGCGCGGATCGCCCGCGAGGTCGCCGACCGGTTCGACGGCTGGGTCCTGGGCGATGTCGGGCCAAGCGGCGAGCTGCTCGCCCCCATCGGCCTGGTGGAGCCGGACGAGATCAAGGCGATGTTCGCAGAGCAGATCGCCGCGCTCGCCGAGGGCGGCGCCGATGTCATCCTCGTCGAGACGATGAGCGACCTGGCCGAGGTCGAGGCCGCCGTCGGGGCGGCTGCCGAGGTCGCGCCCGACCTGCCGGTCGCCGCGACGCTGACCTTCGACACCCACGGCCACACGATGATGGGCGTCAGCCCCGAGCGCGCCGCTGAGGCTCTGGCGTCGCTGGGTGCCCGCATCGTCGGCGGAAACTGCGGGAACGGCCCGCACGAGATCGGCCCCGTGATGACCCAGATGGCGCAGCGCCGCCCCTCGGGCGTCCACCTGATCGCGCAGAGCAACGCCGGCATGCCGCAACTCCACGGCTCGGAGTTCCACTACGACGGCACCCCAGAGGTCATGGCCGAGTACGCCGTGCAGATGCGCGAGCTGGGCGTCGGCGTGATCGGGGCGTGCTGCGGCTCGACGCCTGCGCACGTGGCCGCAATGCGCGCCGCGCTCGACCTCGCCCCGACCGGCACCTGAAACACCGCTGCCTGATGCCAATGTTTCACGCCGCCGGCTCCGGCTGAAACACCGCTGCCTGATGCCAATGTTTCAGGCCACCGGCCTGTGTGGAAGCTTCGACGAAGCTGCGACAGGTCGAGGCACTCCTGCGATTCTGCGGCTCGTAGCCTCACGTGCCGTGAGAGCACGTCCGCGAATCCAGAGTCCCGGCCTGATCTTCCATCTCTGCGCTCGCGGTACGCGCCGGGCCGACATCTACCTCACGGACGAGGATCGGCATCGCTTCCTGTTGCTTCTCCAGCGCGCGTGCACGACCGATGGCCTGATCTGCCATGCCTACTGCCTGATGGGGAACCACTACCACCTGCTTGCCGAGACGCCGACCGGCGCGCTCTCGAAGGCGATGCACCGGCTCAACAGCGGGTATGCGAAGCACTTCAACCGGGAGCACGAGACCGAGGGCCATCTCTTCGAGCGCCGATATCGGTCTTGGATCATGGGCAGCCAGGAGCGTGCGATGGAGGCCGTGCGGTACATCGTACGAAACCCGGTTCGAGCGGGCCTGTGTGCGTCCCCGGCCGATTGGCTCTGGTCGAGCCATGCGGCGACGGCCGGAGTCGGGCCGGCTCCGCCTTTCCTCACGGTGGGGACGGTGCAGGGATGGTTCGGGGCCGATTTGGCTCAGGCGGTGGTGAACTACCGCGCGTACGTGGCCGCTGGTGTCGACGCTGCGTCCGAGCGTCCGCCCCTTGGGCTACTCCTCCGCTGGCAGACGCTCCCCGAGATCGCGGTGGCGAACCGGAAGTACGGGTACTCGCTGCGGGAGATATCGAGCTTCGTCGGGCTCTCGCCGGCGACCCTCAGTCGCAGGCTTCGCGACGCGGAGCGTGAAACATTGGCATCAGGCACCGGTGTTTCAGCTACTGAGCCGTGAAGCGGTACTCGAGCGTCGTGCGGCGGCCGGCGAGCGTTGAGGACGCGTCGGCGGGGAGCAGCAGCGACACGCGCAGGTACTCCGTCGACTTCGCCGGGAGGCTCCCGAGCTGCCAGGGGGATCGGCTGGCGGCGAGGGGACGCCAGCCGACGATTTCGGACACGCGGCCGGAGCATCGAAGCGCCGTGCCCGTGCCCATCGTCCATGCGGTCGAGCAGCGGTCGACACGGATCTGGAGTCCAGATCGGTCGCGATCGAGGCCGGAGCTGCGTGTGACGGCGACGTCGAGAGCGATCGCCCCGATCCCGCCCTTGCCGCGGTTCTCGAGCGTCGCGGTGCGAGCGACCACGTCCCCTGCGGCGAGCGTGCTTGCATCGGCGTTGAGGCCGAGCGATCCCGACATCGCGACGTGGAGGGAGCCGGCGGGACCGCCCTTCAGGTGGCCGCCGTGTGCGTACGCCGCCGCGGCGTAGAACACGCCGAGCGCAGCCAACACGACGAATGAACGAGCGGCCGCGCGTACGCGTCGCCCGCGCTGGGTCCTTCCCTGGCCCATCGAGCTCCCTCCATGGAAACGTGTGCGCGCGTGGCGCGCGTTCCCAGAGATCGGCGCGCGGCCGCCGGAATTGCGCCCAAATGGGTGAATTTTCCAGCCGCTCAGACCACGGGCGTGAGGGGCACCTGGCCTCCGAGCACCGCCACCACGTTCCGCGCCGCGAGCACGCCCATCGCCGTCCGCGTCTCGACCGTCGCCGAGCCGAGGTGGGGGATGAGGACGACGTTCTCGAGGCCGAGCAGGTCGGGGTGCACCTCGGGCTCGCGCTCGAAGACGTCGAGCCCCGCCGCCGCAATTGCTCCGGAGCGCAGGGCCTCGGCGAGGGCCCCCTCGTCGACCACAGGCCCCCGGGTCGTGTTGACGAGGAACGCGGACCGCTTCATCCGTCCCAGCGCGGCCGTGTCGATCAGGTGATGCGTCTCGGCGCTGAGCGGACAGTGGAGCGAGACGACGTCGGCGATCGCGAGCAGCTCCTCGAGCGGGACGAAGCGCGCGCCGAGCTCCGCCTCGACCCCGGCCTGCGCGCGCCGCCGGCCCGTGTAGACGATCTCCATCCCGAACGCCCCGGCCCGCCGGGCGGTCGCCTGGCCGATCTTCCCGAGCCCGACGATCCCGAGCGTCTTGCCCTGGATCCCGGTGCCCAGCATGAAGAACATGCTCCACGACCACGGCGTCTGCGCCCGGATGAGCCGTTCGCCCTCGCCCAGGCGCCGGGTGGCCATCAGGATGAGCGCGAAGGCGAGATCGGCCGTCGCCTCGGTCAGGACGCCCGGCGTGTTCGTGACGGCGACTCCCCGCCCGGCGCACGCCGGAACGTCGATGTTGTCGTACCCCACCGCTGCGTTCGCGACGATGCGAAGCCCGGGGCCCGCGGCATCCAGGAACGCACCGTCCACCCGGTCGTGGAGCAGCGTCACCACGCCGTCCGCGCCGGCCACCGCCTCGTGCAGCTCGGCCGTCTCCAGCGGGCGGTCGTGGGGCGAGACCCAGACGTCGCCCGCCGTCTGGAGGAGCTCGACCGCCGGCTCGGGGATCCGCCTCGTGACGACGATCCGCGCCGCCACCGGCTAGACCGCGACGGCCTCGAGCAGGCCGCCCATCTGCCCCAGCGCCTCGTGGAGATGCTCCAGCGAGTTGGCGTACGAGAGCCGGATGTGCCCCGCGCCGTACGCGCCGAAGTCGGTCCCGGCGAGCACGGCGACGCCTGCCTCGTCGAGCAACCGCGTCGCGAGCGTGCGCTCGTCGATCCCCGTCGCGGTGACGTTCGGGAAGGCGTAGAAGGCCCCTCGCGGCATCACGCACGAGACGCCGGGAAGCCGGTTCAGGCCGTCGACCAGCACCTCGCGCCGCCGCACGAACTCCGCGACCATCGCGTCGATCGCGTCGTGCGGGCCCGTCAGCGCGGCGACCCCGGCGAGCTGCACCGCTGGAGCCGTGCACGCGACCGAGTTGATGAGAAAGCGCGAGAGCGGCTCGATCAGGCCGGGCGGGACCGCCGCATACCCGAGCCGCCAGCCGGTCATGGCGTACGTCTTCGAGAAGCCGTCGAGCAGGATCGTGCGGTCGAGCAGGCCGTGCGAGGTGATCGAGTCGTGCACACCCTCGTACAGCAGCTCCGAGTAGATCTCGTCGCTGAGGATCCAGCAGTCGTGATCGGCGAGGATGCGGGCGATCTCGACGTTGAGCCCGCGGTCGAGCGCGCCGCCCGTCGGGTTCGCCGGCGAGTTCAGGATGACCATCCGCGTCTGCGGTGTGAGCCGCTCCGCCAGGTCGTCGGCGGTGAACGCGAACCCGGTCTCCTCGGTGATCGGAAGCGGCACCGCCTTGGCGCCCGACCAGTTGATCGCCGACTCGTAGATCGGGTAGCCCGGGTTGGGATAGATCACCTCGTCGCCCTCGCCTGCGACGGCGAGGACGCCGAAGAAGAGGAACCACTTCGCGCCGGGAGCGACCAGCACGCGCGCCGGATCGACGGCCACGCCGCGCGTCCGCGTCAGGTGCTCCGCGGCGGCTTCGCGAAGCTCGGGCAGCCCCGGTGCCGGGCAGTAGTGGGTGTGGCCCTCGCGAAGCGCGCGCACCCCGGCCTCGACCACGTGCGCGGGGGTGTCGAAGTCGGGCTCGCCGATCTCGAGGTGGATGATGTTCCGGCCCTGCGCCTCGAGCGCCCTGGCCCGGGCGAGGACCTCGAAGGCCCGTTCGGTGCCCAGCCGCTCGTAATGCCCCGCGAGTCGCATCGTCCCTCCGTTCCTAGTCGCCGAGCTCCGCCCGGCGGCGTGTGACGTAGGCCTCGAGCTCGGCTCGCACTCCCTCGTCGAGGGTCGGCTGCTCGTACTCCTCGAGCGTCGCCCGCCAGATCTCGCCGGCCCGCTCGGCCGCGTCGCGCGCCCCGAGCCGGTTCCACCGCTCGAAGTTCTCGGTCGACGAGAGGAGCGGCCGGTAGAAGCAGTCGCGGAACCGCTCGAGCGTGTGCGCCGCGCCGAGGAAGTGGCCGCCCTGGCCAACCTCCAAGTGGGCGTCGAACGCGAGGCTGGCCTCGTCGACCTCGAGCGGGGTGAACTCCTCCTGGAGCATCCGCAGGATCTCGATGTCGATCACGAACTTCTCGTAGCACGACACGAGCCCGGACTCGAGCCATCCGGCGGAGTGCATCACCCAGTTTGCGCCGGCGAGGAACGTCGGGAGCATCGTCATCATCGCCTCGTAGGCCGCCTGTGCGTCGGCCGTCTGGCTCGACGTCAGGCCGCCGCCGGAGCGCCAGGGAAGCCCGAAGCTGCGGGCGATCTGCCCCGTGCAGAGCAGGCCCACCGCCGACTCGGGCGTCCCGAAGCTGGGCGAGCCCGACTGCATGTCGGTGTTCGAGAGGAACGACCCGAAGACGACCGGGCAGCCGGGGCGCAGGAGCTGGGACAGCGCGATCCCGGCGAGCGCCTCGGCCATCTGCTGCACCAGCGACGCGGGGACCGACACCGGCGACATCGCCCCCATGAGGAGAAACGGCGTGAGCACCACGGGCTGCCCGGCGCGCACGTACTCGAACATCGCGGCAAGCATCCGGTCGTCGTAGCGCAGGGGAGAGTTCACGTTGATGAGCGAGATGACCGCCGGCGTCTGCTCGATGGTCTCGCGTCCTCCGAACAGGATCTCGGTCATCGCGATCGTGTCGGCCGAGTTCGGGCCCGAGGTCACGGAGCCCATGTAGGGCTTGTCGGTGAGCGTCTGGAGGGCGTACACCATGTCGAGGTGGCGGGAGTCGAGCGGGACGTCGTTGGGCTCGCAGATCGTCCCGCCCGCCGAGTCGAGCTGGGGGAACGCCTGCGAGAGGCGGCAGAAGTTCTCGAAGTCGGCCATCGTCGCCTCACGGCGGACGTCGCCCAGGCGTACGAACGGCGGGCCGTAGACCGATCCGAACGCCATCCCGTCGCCGCCGACATGGACGCTCTGCTCGGGGTTGCGAGCCTGGAGGTCGAACTCCTTCGGGGCCTTCCCGACCTGCTCCATCACGAAGTCTGGGTCGAGCCAGACCTTCGCATCCTCCGTCCGCTGACCCGCCGCCGCGAACACCTCGACCGCCTCCGGCAGGACGAACTCGACCCCGATCTCCGACACGATCCGGCGCCATCCGCGGTCGAGTGTGGCCATCGCCTCCTCGGAGAGGATCTCGTACCGCGGCATCTTGTTGACGAACATCCCCGCGCTCCCCTAAGATTCCTGTATGTGGAACGAGTGTTTCATATGACGGGGCGAAATGCAATGACGGGCGCCCAGTCGATCGACCGTGCGGCCCAGCTCCTCGTCCTCGTCGTGGAGGGCGACGGCGCCTCCAGCGTGGGCGAGCTTGCGGAGCGTAGCGGCCTTCCCAAGAGCACGGTCTCGCGCGCCATCTCGGCACTCGAGCGGCGCGGCCTCCTGCAGCGTGACGGCGCCCGTCGCGGAGTGCGGCCCGGCCCGGTCCTCCTCGGCCTCGCCCGCCGCGGCGTCCCCGACGCCGACCTCGTCGACCTCGCCGACCCGGTGCTCGGCGCGCTGAGCGAGGCGAGCGGCGAGACGATCAACCTCGCCGTCCCGACGCCGCTCGGCGTCGAGCACCTCGCGCAGGTCGACAGCCGCCACTTCATCGGCAGCACGAACTGGCTCGGCCGCCGCGTCGCCTATTCGACGACGGCGGTCGGGAAGGTCTTCGCGGCGTTCGGCGTCGCGCCCCCGGCGCTCGAGCCGGCCCTGCCCGAGGCCCAGCTCGACGCCGTCCGTGCACGCGGGTTCGCCACGGCCGTCGGCGAGCTCGAGCCGGGGCTCGCGGCGATGGCCGCTCCCGTCCGCGACGCGGGCGGCGAGACGATCGCGGCGCTCTCGATCTCGGGCCCCGACCTCCGCCTCACCCCGGCACGCATCGCGGAGCTCGCCCCGGTGCTCGTCGCCGGGGCCGACGGGCTCTCCGCCCGGCTCGGCTACAGGACCACGACCCAAGGAGCAGCATGACGCACGACGAGATCCTTCAGGGGTTGTACGACGACACACTGGTGGGAAACGCACCGTCGGTGAAGGAGCTCACCGAGCTCGGCCTGGCCGAGGGGATGAACCCCGAGTCGCTGCTCTACGACGCCCTCATCCCCTCGCTCGAGGAGGTTGGCGCGCGGTTCGAGCGCGGCGACTTCTTCGTCCCCGAGATGCTGATCGCCGCGCGGGCGATGCAGGGCGCGCTCGACATCCTGCGCCCGCTCCTTGCCGAGACCGGCGCGAAGCCCATCGGCACGTTCGTCATGGGCACCGTCAAGGGCGACGTGCACGACATCGGCAAGAACCTCGTGAACATCATGCTCGAGGGCGCCGGCTTCACGGTGTTCGACCTCGGCGTGAACGTGGCGCCGGAGAGGTTCGTCGAGCAGATCCAGGAGCACGAGCCCGACATCGTCGGCTTCTCGGCGTTCCTCACCACCACGATGCCGATGTTCAAGGCGAACATCAACGCGCTCGAGAAGGCCGGCCTGCGCGACAAGGTGATCGTGATGGTCGGAGGGGCTCCGGTGACGAAGGAGTACGCCGACGCGGTCGGCGCGGACGGCTACGCCGCAGACGCCTCGACGGCCGTGCGGCTCGCCAAGGAGCTGATCGAGCATCGGCGGGAGCCGGCGGCGGTCTGATGGGCGTGGTCGCTGGCGTCGAGGCGGCCGTCAAGCGACCGCTCTTTGGGTGCCGGATGTGCGGCCAGTGCGTGCTCCATTCGACGGGCTTGACGTGTCCGATGACGTGCCCGAAGACGCTTCGCAACGGCCCCTGCGGCGGCGTCCGCGCCGACGGCGGCTGCGAGGTGAAGCCCGAGATGCGGTGCGTCTGGCTCAAGGGCTACGAGCGCTCGCAGACGCTTCCACTCCTGCCGCAGGCGTGGCGCGACGAGTTCAACCACCTGCGCCCGCCGGTGGACAACCGGCTCCAGGGCTCGTCGGCGTGGCTCAACCTGGCGACCAAGCGCGACCGCGAGCGGCCGGCCGGATGGGCGGCGAGCGAGCGGTGAGCCGGTTCGCGGAGTCGCTGGCGGCGGGCCGGTTCGTCGTCACCGCGGAGATGCCGACGATCGACGGCGGCGGCCGCGACGAGGTGCGCCGCCAGCTCGAGCCGATGCGGGCGTATCTCGACGCCGCCAACGCGACCGACAACACCGCCGCGCACGCCCACGCCTCGCCGCTTGCGGTCGCGATTGCCCTCCGGGAGGAGGGGGTCGAGCCGATCATGCAGCTCGTCTGCCGCGACCGGAACCGGCTCGCGCTCGAGGCCGACATCGTCGGCGCGTCGATGCACGGGATCGAGAACGTGTGCTGCCTCACCGGCGACGACGTCACCGCGGGCGACGAGCCGCAGGCCCGCAGGGTGTTCGACCTCGACGCGCCCACCCTGATCGCGACCGCGCGGGGGATCGCCGAGGGCCGCTACCTGTCCGGCCGGCCGGTCGATCCTGCGCCGCGGCTCTTCATCGGCTGCGTCGAGAACCCCGGAGCGCCGCCGTACGAGCACCGCGTCGCCCGGGCCCACAAGAAGGCCGCCGCCGGGGCCCGCTTCCTCCAGCTCCAGATCTCGTTCGAGCCTGAGCGGCTCGACGCGTTCATGG
Source organism: uncultured Actinomycetes bacterium (assembly GCA_963809325.1). Classification (GTDB taxonomy): domain Bacteria; phylum Actinomycetota; class Thermoleophilia; order Gaiellales; family JAICJC01; genus JAICJC01. The sequence goes on along the minus strand of CAWEIZ010000007.1, from coordinate 1,450,203 downwards.
CCGAGGCCGTGCGGACAGGGCTCGCCGAGCGCGTGGCGATCCTCCCGTCGATCACCATCCTGCGCTCGTCGTCCGCGCTGCGCTTCATGGACGCCCACGTCCCCGGGATCTCGGTCCCGGCCGCGGTGATCGAGCGCATCGAGGCGGCACCCGACCAGCTCGAGGCGTGCCTCGACCTGGCTCACGAGCAGGCGGCTCACGCCGTGTCGCTTCCGGGCGTCGCCGGCCTGCACTTCATCAGCTTCAGGAAGGACGCCGGCATCGCCAAGACATGCCGCCGCCTTGGCATCCCGACGTACGCCGAAAGGGTCGAGCATGGATACGGTTCTCCAGTCGCGGTCTAGGACCGTCACGATCGGCGCGGGGCGGCCGTTCTGCGTGATCGGCGAGCGGATCAACCCGACCGGCCGCAAGGCGCTCCAGGCCCAGCTCCAGGCGGGCGACCTCTCACAGCTCGACGACGACGTGGCCGAGCAGGTCGCCGGCGGCGCGGACATGCTCGACGTGAACGTGGGCGACCCGCTGGCCGACGAGGTGGAGCTGATGCGCTCGGCCGTGCCGCGGGTGCAGCGCCTGACGGATCTCCCGCTCGTCATCGACTCGTCGGTGATCGAGGCGCTCGAGGCCGGGCTGGCGGTCTACGAGGGCAAGGCGCTCGTCAACTCGGTGACGGGGGAGGACGAGCGGCTGGAGGCGATCCTGCCGCTGGTCGCGCGCCACGGCGCCGCCGTGATCGGGCTTGCGAACGACGACGAGATCCCGATGGAGCCGGAGCGGCGGCTCGAGGTCGCGCGCAAGATCGTCTCGGTCGCCGGCGACTACGGCATCCCGCCCGAGGACGTCGTGATCGATCCGCTCGCGATGCCCGTCGGCGCCGAGCCGCGGGCCGTGACGCTCTTCATCGAGACGCTCCGGCTGCTCCGCGAGGAGCTCGGCGTGAACACCACCTGCGGGGCGTCGAACACCTCCTTCGGCCTCCCCGGCCGCCACGTCCTCGGCGCGGGCTTCCTGGCGATCGCCGCGAGCCACGGGCTCACGAGCGCGATCATGGACGCCCGTTCGCCGGTCTGCGTCGAGGGCGTCCGCGCGGCCGACTTCCTGCTCGGCCACGACGAGTGGGGCGGGCGCTGGATCGCGGCCCATCGCGCGAAGCAGGCGGCGGCGCAGGGGTGACCGATGCCGCCGTCGAGTCGGGGACCGGGCGCGTCCGCCTGAGCTTCCGCCCCGAGGGCGGCGAGGTGCGCGTCCCCGCCGGGACGACCGTCTTCGATGCGGCGTCGTGGAACGGCATCGCGATCGACTCGACATGCGGCGGGCACGGGACGTGCCGCAAGTGCAAGGTGCGCGTGGCTTCCGGTGACGTCCCGATCGACGTCGTCGATCCGCGCGCGTTCAGCCCGGATGAGCTCCGCGACGGCTGGCGGCTCGCCTGCCGCGCGATGGCGGCGGGCGACCTCGAGATCGACGTCCCGCCGCTTCAGACAAGGCCCAAGGCGGCGCTGGTCGGTGTCGGGCGCCACGTCATCCTGCGGCCGTCCGTGCAGAAGCGCCACGTGACCCTCGCGGAGCCGTCGCTCGAGGACCAGGTCTCCGACCTCGAGCGCATCGCGGCGGCGGTCGACGACATCGCGCTCCAGTTCCACCCGGCCGTGGCGCGGATGGTCGGCCGCACCCTCCGGCAGTCGAGCTTCGACGTCACGGTCGTCGTGTGCGACGAGCTCGTGATCGACGTGGAGCCGGGCGACACCACCGAACGGCGGCACGCGATCGCCTTCGACCTCGGGACGACGACGGTCGTCGCGACGCTGCTCGACCTGAACACTGGCCAGCCCCTGGCGGTGCGGTCGGTGCTGAACCGCCAGCAGCCGTTCGGAGCCGATGTGATCTCGCGCGTGTCGGCGACGATGCTCGACCCCGACGCGCTCGAGGCGCTCCAGGCCCGCGCCGAGGAGACGCTCAATCTGCTCGCCGGCGAGGTGTGCGCCGACGCGGGCGTCGACGCCGAGGCCGTCTACGAGATGGTGGTGTGCGGGAACGTCACGATGACCCAGATCGCGCTCGGCATCGACCCCGAGCCGCTGGCCGTGGCGCCGTTCATCGTCACCGCCCGCCGCCTTCCCCCGGTCACGGCGCTCGACTTCGGCGTGCGCATCCACCCGCGGGCGCCGGCGTTCGTGTTCCCCGCGCTCGGGGCGTACGTCGGCGGCGACATCGTGGCCGGGATGCTCGCCACCGGCCTCACCCGCGACCGCCGCCTGCGTCTCTTCATCGACGTCGGCACCAACTCCGAGATCGCGCTCGGGTCGAACGAGCGCGTCGTCGCGACGGCCGCCCCGGCTGGCCCGGCGTTCGAGGCGGCCCAGATCCGCTGCGGGATGCGCGCGGCCGAGGGGGCGATCGAGGGCGTCAAGATCGCGGGCGACGACCTCGACCTCGAGGTGATCGGCGACGCGCCGCCCGTCGGCATGTGCGGATCCGGCCTCGTGGACGCCGTCGCGGAGCTCGTCTCGGCCGGCCTTCTCGACCACTCGGGCCGGTTCGTGCCCGACGAGCAGGCGGCCGAAATCCATCCCGGCCTGGCGCGGCGGCTCGTGAAGGTCGGCGAGGAGCGGGTGTTCGTGCTCGCGTGGCGCGGCGACGACCCCGCCAACTCCATCTACCTCTCCCAGCGCGACGTCCGCGAACTCCAGTTCGCGAAGGCCTCGATCGCAACCGGCTGGCACATCCTCCTGAGTGAGCTGGGCGTCACGGCGGCCGACATCACGCAGGTGCTTCTGGCAGGGAGCTTCGGCTCGTACCTGTCCCCGGCGAGCGCCGTCAGGATCGGCCTCGTGCCCAAGCTGCCGCTGCCCCGGATCGTCTCGGCCGGGAACGTCGCCGGCGAGGGCGCGAAGATGGCGGCGCTCTCGCTCCGCGAGCGCGCGGCGGCGGACGCGATCCTCGAGGAGGTCGAGTACGTCGAGCTCTCGGGGCGGGCCGACTTCAACGACATGTTCATCGACCAGCTGGCGTTTCCCGGATGACGCGGGTCGGTGTCATCGCCTGCGGCGCGCTCGCCCTGCACGTGAAGGCGATCGCGCGCCGGCGGGGATGGGACGTCGACGTGCACCCGCTCCCGCCGGAGCTGCACAACCGGCCCGAGCTGATCGCCCCGGCGGTGGCCGATCTGGCGGGCGAGCTCGAGGGGGCGTACGACCGCGTCGTCGTCGCCTACGCCGACTGCGGCAGCATGGGCGCCATCGACCGGCTCGGCGTCGACCGGCTCGCGGGCGAGCACTGCTACGACGTCTTCGCCGGGGACGGCGTCCGGCAGGCGATGGAGGAGGAGCCCGGCACGTACTTCCTGACCGACTTCCTGGCCCGGACCTTCGACCGCACCGTGTGGCGCTCGCTCGGCCTCGACCGCCATCCCGACCTGCGCGACGCGTACTTCAAGAACTACCGCCGGGTCGTGTATCTCGCTCAGCGGCCGACGCCGGAACTGCGCGCCGCAGCCGCCCGTGCCGCGGCGAAGCTGGGGCTCCCGCTCGAGCAGCGCGACGTCGGCGAGGGCGGCCTCGAGCGCCGTCTGGAGGAGCTTGTGGAGGGAGCGGCGCATGTCTGAGACGGTGACGACCCGGGCCGCCCTTCTGCCCGCCGCCGGCACGCCGCTTCGCGTCGTCGAGCTCGAGCTCGCGCCGCCCGGGCCCGGCGAGGTGCGTGTGCGCCTGCACGCGAGCGGCGTCTGCGGCGACGACCTGAACGCGATCGACGGGTCGGTCGAGATCCCCTGTCCCGTCGTCCCGGGCCATGAGGGTGCGGGCGTGGTGGAGGAGATCGGGGAGGGCGTGCGCGGCCTTGCGCCGGGCGATCACGTCGCCCTCTCCTGGGCGCCCTACTGCGGCACCTGCGAGCAGTGCCTGCGCGACCTGCCCCACCTGTGCGGGACGGCGTGGCCGCTCATGCTGGCGGGCGGCCTGCTCGACGGGACGACGCGGCTCTCGTTCGGCGGGGCGACCGTTCACCACTACTGCTTCCTGTCGTCGTTCGCCGAGCGGGCGGTGGTGCCCGAGCGCTCCTGCGTCCGCATCCCCGAGGAGGTCCCGTTCGAGGTGGCGGCGCTCGTCGGCTGCGCGGTCACCTCGGGCGTCGGCGCCGTCTGGCGGACGGCCGGCGTGCGGCCCGACGAGCGCGTCGCCGTCTTCGGTCTGGGCGGAACCGGCATGTCGTCCGTCCTCGGCTCCGTCGTCGCCGGTGCGTCCCAGATCATCGCCGTCGACGCCCGCCCCGACCGGCTGGAGCGCGCGCGCGAGGCAGGGGCCACGGCGGCGGTCGCCTTCGACGGCACGCCGGAGGATGTCGCGGCTGCCGTCGTCGAGGCGAGCGGTGGCGGGGTGGACTACGCCTTCGAGTCGCGCGGGAGGCCGGCGGCGGTGCGGGCGGCGTTCCTCTCCACCAGGGCCCGGGGCGCGGTGGTGATGATGGGCGTGCCGCGCGGCGACGCCGAGATCTCGCTCCCCGGCATCTCGATCCCGCGCATGGAGCGGCGCGTGCTCGGCTCGATCTACGGGTCGTCGCGCCCCGACCGCGACTTCCCCGAGATCCTGAACCTCTATCTCCGGGGACGGCTCCCGCTCGAGCGGCTGATCTCGCACCGCATGACGCTCGACGAGGCGAACGACGCCGTGGCTGCTGTGCGCTCGGGCGAGGCGACCCGCGCCGTTCTCCAGCTCGGCTAGCGAAACTATCGGCGTGGACACGCGGATGCCCTCCGACCGCGAGGTGCTCGCTCTGGCGCTGCCGGCCCTCGGCGCGCTCGTCGCCGAGCCGCTCTACGTTCTCGGCGACACCGCGATCATCGGCCACCTCGGCACCGTGCCGCTCGCGGGGCTGGCGCTGGCCGGCCTCCTCCTGTCCGAGATCCTCGGCTTCTGCACGTTCCTGGAGTACGGCACGACGGCCCGGGCGGCGCGTCTCTACGGCGCCGGCGATCTCGAGCGCGCCCTCGACGCCGGCGTCCAGGCCACCTGGCTCGCGCTCGGCCTCGGCTCGCTTCTGGTCGTCGTGATCGAGCTCGCCGCTGCCCCGGCGCTTCACGCCATGGCCGGCGGGTCGACCCCGGCCGCCGCCCAGGGGCTGGAGTGGATCCGGATCGCGGCGCTGGGCGCCCCGTTCGTCCTCATCACCGCGGCGGCCCAGGGCTGGATGCGCGGGTTCCAGGACACCCGGACACCGCTCTACGTGATCGGCATCGCTAACGTCGCTTCGGTGTGCCTCTCTGCGGTGCTCGTGTTCGGGCTCGACCTCGGGATCCGCGGCTCCGCCGTCGCCAACGTGGTCGCCCAGACTGCCTCAGGGAGCGTCTTCCTCGTGCTGCTCGTCCGCCGCGGCGCCCCGCTCAGGCCCTCGTGGCCGCGGATTCGCCGCCAGCTCGCATCGGCCCGCGACCTGGGGCTGCGCACGGTCGCCTTCTTCGTCGCGTTCACGGTGGCGGCGTCGGTGGCCGCCCGAACGAGCGACGCCGCGCTTGCCGCGCACCAGATCGGGGCCCAGATCTGGTTCTTCACGGCCCTCTTCCTCGACGCGACGGCCATCGCCGCCCAGGCGCTGATCGGCCGTCTCCTGGGCGCGGGTGCCGTCGACGTGGCCCATGCGCTTGCGCACCGGCTGCTCTGGGCGGGGGCGATCCTGGGAGTCGCGTTCGCCGCCGTCCTCGGCGCCGGCTACTCCGTCATCCCGGCGCTCTTCACGTCGGATGACGCGGTGATCGACCAGGCGCACGTGCTGTGGCCGTGGCTCGTCCTGATGATGCCGCTGAACGGGTGGGTGTTCGCGCTCGACGGCGTGCTCTTCGGCGCGGGCGATCTGCGGTTCATGCGGAACGTGACGGTGCTCGCGGCCCTCGGGGGCTTCCTGCCGATCACGCTCCTGACGGCTCGGGAGGGTTGGGGCCTCACAGGCATCTGGATCGGCCTCGCGTCGTTCATCTGCGTCCGCACCGCCGTCGGTGCGCTGCGCTACCGCGGGCAGCGCTGGCTCGTAGGCGGGGCGGCGCTCGCCGACGAGACGGCGTGACCCCCGGTGGTTCGCCCCGCCGTCGGGGGCTAGATCGCCTCGACCTTCTCGACGTACCAGACGACCCAGGCGCCCTCGGTCCGTTCGGCCTGGACGACGCGCGCCTCGAGCGGCAGCGGGACCTGGCAGGACTCGCGCGACATCCCGCGGACCTCTCCGATCGCCTCCTTGTGCACGGCCGTGAGCGGGACGACGATCCGGGCCAGGATCGGCATCTCGGTTGCCTGGGTGAGGTCGACGGGTGACTCCATGATCCACGATTCGGCACGGCAGCCCGGATCCCTGCCCGTCAGCCGAGCGGCAGCGCCGCGAGCGGGATCAGCATCTCCTCGGGCGAGAGGCCGCCGTGGTGGCCGTGGAACTGCATGTCGAACCGGCCGGGCTCTCGCCACCAGACGGTCTCGCCCGGGCGGGGGAGGACGACGACGTCGCCGATCCGCTCCCGGAGCCGCGATCCCGGCGAGCCGAACACGCCGGATGTGAGGAGCTCCGCCGTCGGCCGCACCGACGCCCGCTCGCCGAGCATCCGCCCGAGGTGCGACATCACCTCGTCGATGTGCCCGGGAAGCACGTGGAGGAAGAGATCCCGCGCGGATCCGGCGGGCGCCAGCGGCCGGCCGTTCCGGCCGCGGCGGAGGTGGGTCGCGATCTCGGGCCAGCGCTCGTTCACGAACACGGTGGCCGCGGGGTCGACCGGCACCTGTCCATGGTCGGCGGTCACGAGCAGGAGCGTCTCCCCGTCCGCCGGAATGCTCAGGGCGAGGTCGGCGAGCGCGTCGAGCACGCCCGTTGCGGCGGCGACGTGGGCGTCGGACGCCGGGCCGAACTGGTGGCCCGTCGAGTCGACATCGTCGACGTAGGCGAAGACGTACACCGGGCCGGCGCCGGGGCCGCGGAGCGCTTCGACGATCGCGCCGGCCCATCCGGCGCCGCTGTCGAACGGGTGAACCGCCGCGCCGCGGAGCGTTGCCCGGCTGAAGGTCGTGTCCGTGATCGCTCTGTGCTGGACGGCGGCCGAGCGCACTCCATGCCCGGAAAGCTGCGCATACACCGTGTCGGCCGGGTAGAGCGCGGCCGGGTCGAGGCCGGACGTGCGCAGGGTCTCGCGCTCGGTGTCGCCGGCGTAGGAGAAGAGGAGCGGCGCGATGAGCGCGTCCAGCGACGGCTCGAGCTGGAACCACTCGTAGATCCCGGTGGCGCCCACCGGAAGGCCGGTGTGCAGCGTCGTCATGTGGGCCGACGTCGTCGACGGGAACTGCGACGTCAGCCGCGCGAGCGTGCCGTCGGCTGCGACGCGACGCAGGAACGGGTGCTCGGCGTGGCGCTGTGCGCACGACCAGCCGAAGGCGTCGACGACCACGAGGACGACCCGCTGCCAGCGCCGGTCGAGGTCGCCGAGCACGCCGGGGGCGAGGCCGCCCTCCCCCTCGCCGGTCAGGAGCCGGACGATCGTGGCCGGGATGTCGGCGAAGCAGCCGCCGCCGTAGGCCGGGTGGACCTCGTCCACGTGTGGCCCGCTACTCGGCGCGCGCGCCGGTGCGCGGGCGCCGCTCGCGTGTGCCCGGCAGCGACCGGGCGAACCGCCGCGTCGCCCGCTCGTCGACGAACATCACGATCGGCCCGTGCGCGATCAGACCCTCGGGTGCGCGCTCCTTCATGAGGTCGGGGAGGAACTTCTCGACAAGCCACTCGCGGCCGTGGGCCACGCTCGCGTGGACGAGGACGCGCACGAGATGGTCGTCGAGCACCTCGACCTCGACCACCTCCGGCCGGCGCACGAACCGGGTGGGGCCGGCGGGGACGATCCGCGCGACCTCCTCGATCACGCGCCGGCAGTCGTCGCCGTCGGTTGCCATGAGCTCGAGCTCGACCTCGCGCACCCCCTGCGGCAGCACGCGGGCCGCATAGATCGCGGAGTTGTTCACGCGGATGGTCTCGCCGGTCACCGCGCGGAGGGTGGTCGACCGGAGCGACATCTCCTCGACGACGCCCGAGAGCGCCCACGGCTCGACGGTGATCGTGTCGCCGACCGAGAACCAGCCCTCGAAGAACATCAGGAAGCCGGCGATGATGTCGGTCAGGAAGCGCTGCCCGGCGAAGCCGATCAGGAGGACGATCAGCGACGCCCCGGCGAGCGCCGTCACCTTCGAGAAGCCCGAGATCTGGACGAACGAGAACGCGAGCGCGAGCCCGAACGCGATGTAGCGGACGGTGGTGCGGACGAGCGAGACGGCGGTGTCGCGCCGCTTCAGGCCTCGCAGCGCCGCCGTATCGTCGGGCGACGGCCCCGCCTCGCCGTGGCGGCGCTCCCACCAGCGCGTGACGACCTCGGCGACCCGGCCGGATCCCTTTGCGACGATCCAGGCCAGGACGAACGAGCCGACGATGAGCAGCGCCGTGCGCCAGTCACCGCTCACGGGGAGCGAGTCTTCGAGCGCGGCGATCATGCCTCGGACGGTAGCGCCGGTTCGGGGCGGCCGTCACGGGTTGCGGTCAGGCGATCGTCACCTCGTCGCACAGGTAGGCGTCCTGGATCGAGTTCAGAAGCGCGATGCCCTCGCCCATCGGCCGCTGGAACGCCTTCCGGCCGCTGATCATCCCCATCCCGCCGGCGCGCTTGTTGACGACGGCGGTGAAGACCGCGTCGTGCAGGTCGCTTGCGCCCGACGACGCGCCGCCCGAGTTGATCAGGCCCGCTCGCCCCATGTAGCAGTTGGCGACCTGGTAGCGGGTGATGTCGATCGGGTGGTCGGTCATGAGCTCGGAGTAGACGCGCTTGTCGGTCTTCCCGAACTTCAGGTCGAGGAAGCCGGGCGCCGCGGTCTCGGGTGCCTTCTGCTTGATGATGTCGGCCTGGATCGTCACCCCGAGGTGGTTCGCCTGGCCGGTCAGGTCGGCTGCGACGTGATAGTCGTGCCCGCTCCCGTTCGACGACGTGTTGAATGCCGAGTTCCGCAGGTAGCACCACAGCACGGTCGCCATGCCGAGATCGTGGGCCGCCTCGAATGCGACTGCGACCTCCTGGATCTGGCGCTTCGACTCGGGCGAGCCGAAGTAGATCGTGGCGCCGACCGCGACGCATCCCTGCTCGCGCGCCTGCTTGACCGACGCGAACATGATCTGGTCGAAGGCGTTCGGGTACGACAGGAACTCGTTGTGGTTCAGCTTCAGGAGGAATGGGATGCGGTGGGCGTAGCGCCGTGCCGTCGCCCCGAGCGCGCCGAGGGTCGTCGCCACAGCGTTGCACCCGCCCTCGATGGCGAGCTGCACGATGTGCTCCGGATCGAAGTAGTCCGGGTTCTTGGCGAAGGACGCTCCGGCGGAGTGCTCGATCCCCTGGTCGACGGGGAGGATCGACAGGTAGCCCGTGCCCGCCAGCCGCCCGTGGTCGATGAGCGCCTGGATCGATCGCATCACCGGGATCGGCCGGTCGGAGGCCGCGACGATGCGGTCGACGTAGTCCGGCCCGGGGAGGTGCAGCCGATCGCGGGGGATGGTGGTGCACTCGTGCGAGAGCAGCGACTCAGCGTCGTCACCGAGTATCGACTCGATGGCGGCGAGGTCGGACGAGGACGCGATTGCCATGTGCCCAACTCCTTTCAGCGCGACGAGACCTGCAGCATACGTCCGCGATCGCGAGCCCGACAATCTGGGCTCCGTGAAACATTGGCATCAGGCACCGGTGTTTCAGGCTTCGGGGCGGTGGGCTTCTGTGGGGATTGTGCGGTGTACATGCGCACGACGGTCATGGCTCCGGCGAAGCCCGTGATCACTCGTGCGCGCGGCGCCGGAGGATGCGCTCGTCGCCGACGCGGCGGGTGACGCCGCGGGCGTCGAGAGCCTCCAGGAGCCCCTGGGCGAACTTCCGCGAGATGCCGAGCCGGTCGCGCACCTGGGCGAGCGTGACGCGCCCGGTTTCGCCGGCCAGATCGACCACCGCCGCCTGGGCGCTCGCCAGCGCGTCAGCGGTGAAGGCCAGGTCTCGCCCCGCCCGGACGGCGCGGCCCGCCGCGATCAGGTGCGCGAGCGGCCGCTCGTCGTCCGGGCCGATCGCAGGCGGTGTGAGCGGCGAGCGGGCGAGGCGGGCGTAGAGCTCCTCGACCCCCTCCGTCGATGGCGGCTCGGGCGCGTGCGCCGGCTCGGGCGTGGCCGGGCGCTCCGGGGCCGCCCGCCGCACACGTGGCGGGTCGGGGTCGACCACCGTCCCACCCGCGACGGTGATCGCGGGCCCGGTGAGCCGTATGACCACGTGGTCGCCCGCCGCCGCCACGGCGCGGCTCCGGAGCCGCAGCTGCACGCGGCCGCCGGCGCCCGGTGCGAGCTCGCCGCCGCCGGGGATCGCGACTCGGGCGTGAAGCTCGGCCGTGCCGTGGTGCACCATCACGGGCTCGCCGTTTCGCAGGCCCCGCGGTGCCGACCCGAGCACGTGGACGTCGCACTCGAGCCGGAACGACTCGGGGAAGGCACCCGGCGTCGTCACGACGTGGCCGCGCCTGATCTGGGCCCGCTCGACTCCCACGAGCGCCAGGGCGACCCGCTGCCCGGCCGCGGCGCGCTCGGCCGGGCGGTCGTGCACCTGGACGCTTCTGACCCGCGCCTCGCGACCGCCGGGCTGGATCACCAGCCGGTCGCCCGTGCCGACGCTGCCCGACCAGAGCGTTCCCGTGACGACGGTGCCGATCCCGCGAAGCGAGAACGACCGGTCGACCGGGAGCCGCACCGGGCCGTCGGAGGGCCGGCTCCGGGCCGCCCCGGCGGCGCGATCCAGGGCGGCGCGCAGGTCGTCGAGGCCCAGGCCGGTGCGTGACGAGACCTCGACCACCTCGGCGCCCGCGTACGGGCCGCCCTCCAGCAGCTCGGCGATCTCGAGCCGGGCCAGCTCGGCGCTCCCGGCGTCGACGAGGTCGCGCTTCGTCACGGCGACGACGCCGTCGGGGATGCCGAGCAGCTGCACGATCGCGACGTGCTCGCGCGTCTGCGGCATGACGCCGTCGTCCGCGGCGACGACCAGCAGGAAGAGGTCGATCCCCGTGGCGCCTGCGACCATCGCCCGGATGAAGCGCTCGTGCCCCGGGACGTCGACGACCGACAGCCTGCGGCCCGACGGCAGCTCGAGCGGCGCATAGCCGAGCTCGATCGAGATCCCGCGCGCCTTCTCCTGGGGCAGCCGGTCGGTGTCGATCCCGGTGAGCGCCGCCACCAGGGCGGTCTTGCCGTGGTCGATGTGTCCGGCGGTGCCGAGGGTCAGAGGGTGATCCGCAGGCACTCGGCGTCCGTGAGCGTGCGGCAGTCGAGCAGGACGCGCCCCTCCTGGACGCGCGCGACGACCGGAGGGTCGCCGTTTCGGAGCGCCGCCGCCAGCCCGTCGCCGCCGTCGAGCGCGCAGGCGAAGCTCTCGAGCTCGAGGAGCGGCACGGCGCCGCCGCCGACCCGGGCCCGTGTGGGCACCACCGTGCCGCCGAGCCGCTCGGCCAGGGAGGTTGCCCGCTCGCGCACCGCGCTGGCGGGCTCCGCCACCGCGCGCAGCACCGGGATCTCGCGCAGGGCACGGGGCGGGTCGCGATAGAGCTCGAGCGTCGCTTCGAGCGCGGCCAGCGACAGCTTGTCGATCCGCACCGCGCGGGCGAGCGGGTGGCGCCGGATCCGTGCGATCGCGTCGGCCGCGCCGACGATGACCCCGGCCTGCGGGCCGCCGAGCAGCTTGTCGCCCGAGAAGCAGACGACGGTCGCCCCGGCCTCGACGCTTGACCGCGCGGTCGGCTCGTCGGCCAGGTCGGGAAGGTCGATCAGCTGGCCCGAGCCCAGGTCGTCGATCACCGGGACGCCGTGCTCGGCGGCCAGGTCGGCGAGCTCGCGGAGCGACGGGGCGTCCGTGAACCCCACGATCCGGAAGTTCGACTGATGGACGCGCAGGATGGCGCCGGTGTCCGGCCCCAGGACGCGGGCGTAGTCGCCGATCCGGGTGCGGTTCGTCGAGCCGACCTCCACCAGCCGGGCGCCGGACTGCGCGAGCACGTCGGGGATCCGGAAGCCGTCGCCGATCTCGATCAGCTCACCCCGGCTGATCGGCACCTCGCGCCCCTCGGCCAGCGCGGCGAGCACCAGCATCACCGCGGCCGCGTTGTTGTTCACCGCCATGCCGTCCTCGGCGCCCGTCAGCTCGGAGAGGATCGAGCCCAGGTGGGCGTGGCGCGATCCGCGGGCGCCGGCGGCGAGGTCGTACTCCAGGTTCGAGTATCCGCCGGCGACGCGCGCCGCGCGCTCGATCGCAGCCGCCGCCAGCGGTGCGCGGCCGAGGTTGGTGTGCACCACGACCCCGGTCGCGTTCAGCACCGGCCGCAGGCTCGGCGGCCGGTCGAGATGCCGCGAGGCCCGGGCGAGCAGCTCGCCGGCGTCCTCGGCCACACCGCTTCTGCGCGCGTCGGCGAGCGCTGCGCGGATGGCCTCGACGGCGGCGGCGCGCCCGTGATGCTCGGTCAGGGCAACCGCGCGCTCGTCCCGGAGGAGGGTGTCGACCGACGGCAGGCCTCGCAGCGGATGATCGGCCATGGTGCAATTCTATGTCGACACGTGCCGAGGCAGAGACGCCCGACCCTTTACGCCATGCAGTCGTTCGGCCGCCGCCAGCGGCCGCGGCGGCTGCCGCCGGTGCGCCCCCTCGCTGCGGTCGCGGTGATCGTGGCGTCCGCCCTGCTCGCCACCGCGGCGTTCGTGACCCACCGGCTGTGGCCGCTGACCGACCGCGCCGCCGGCGCCATCGACGCCCCCGGCCTCACGGCGCCGGCCGGCGGGAGCGGCCCCGGCGCGCTGCCGCCGGTGCAGCTCGTCGACGGAGCTCCGGCCGGGCACCCGTCCCGGGTCGATGCCCGCGCCGCGATCGTCGTCGACCGGACGACGGGCCGCGTCCTCTACGAGAAGGCCGCGCACCGCCGGCTTCCGGTCGCGAGCCTCACGAAGCTCATGACGGCGCTGGTCGGCATGGACGGCAAGCTCGATGCGCCGTTTCGCGTGACCCCGGCGATGACGGGCGTCCCCGGCTACACGCTCGGGCTCCGCCCCGGCGATCGCGTGACCGAGCGCCGGATGCTCGCCGCATCGCTCATCGCCTCGGCGAACGACGCGGCCACCGCGCTCGCGGTGCACCGGGCCGGCTCGGTCGCCGAGTTCGTGCGGCGCATGAACGCCCAGGCGCACCGGCTCGGGCTCGACGACACCCACTACTCGAACCCCTCGGGCATCTTCGACGCGGGCAACCGGTCGTCGGCCTGGGACGAGGCGACGCTCTCGTTGCGCGTCCTCGAACAGCCCCTGCTCCGGCGGATGGTCGGCGCGAAGGCGTACTCCGCCGGGCCGACCTCGTCGTATGTCAGCCGCAACACCCTGCTCTGGGACTATCGTGGGGCGATCGGGATCAAGACGGGCCAGACGACTGCGGCGGGCAATTGCATCGCCGCGGCCGCCCGCCGCGGCGGGCACTCCGTGGTCGTGGTGCTCCTGCACGTCGGCGGGAACGAGTTCGCGACCGCCGGCCGCCTGCTCGACTGGGGCTTCCGGCACGACGGCTGAGGGTCCGAGACGATCGCCCCAACCCTCCTCGTCCAGCTCACCGACCTTCACGTCGAGGTCGGCCCCGGCGACGCCGGAGCGGCCCGGGCCCTCGCCGCTGCCGTCGCCGCGGTGGGGGCGCTGCGGCCGGCGCCCCATGCCGTGGTCGTGACGGGCGACGTCGCCGAATCGGGCGCGGCGCGCGAGTACGAGCGCGCACGCGAGCTGCTCGCGCCCCTCCCGATGCCCGTGCACGCGCTGCCGGGAAACCACGACGACCCCGACGCCCTGCGCACGCACTTCGGCGCGCCCGGGCTGCACGGCTACTCCGTGGGCGTCGGCGGCATCCGGCTCGTCGCGCTCGACAGCACCCGGCCCGGCCTCGACGACGGCTCGCTCCTGCCCGACCGGCTCTCGTGGCTCGAGGCGGAGCTCGCCGCCGACGCCGGCACGCCGACGGTCGTCGCGATGCACCATCCGCCGCTCCTCACCGGCATCCCCGCGCTCGACCTGATCGGCCTTCCCGAGGACGACAGGCGCGGGCTGGCGGACGTGCTGGCCGCCAATCCGCACGTTCGCCGGGTCGTGGCCGGCCACGTCCACCGGACGGCGTTCGCGACGCTCGGCCCGTGCGGTGTCGTGGCCTGCCCGGCCACGTTCCTCGAGGCCCGCCTCGAGATTGGCGGCACGGTCCTCGACCTCGTGCATGCGTCGCCGTCGTTCGCGCTCCACATCGCCTTCGGCGACGAGTGCACGTCACACGTTCAGGCGGTCACGACGGCGGCGTGACGTATGCAGCGTGCATGGCGTACACGAGGGCGGCGACGAGGCCCAGGTAGACCGTGGCGACGGCGATCCGCTGCGGCCAGGTCACGCGGTGGTAGGCCCGGAACGCCGGCTCGTGCCGGCGGTTCCAGCGGCGGTAGAGCTCGTACCCGCCGAGGACGAGCACGATGAGCGCGAAGATGTTGTGGTAGGCGAAGAAGAAGAGCGCGACCATGAAGAGCCCCAGGAACCAGAACGCCGGGTGGAGCGCCGCGGCTGCGCGGCCCCCGTCGAACGGAACGACGGGCACGAGGTTGAAGAGGTTCAGCAGGAACCCGACGTAGGCCAGCCCTCGCAGCAGGTTCGAGTCGACCTGCTCGGCCCAGATGAGCACGGCGAGGGCGCCGGCGCTGCCGAGCACAGGCCCCGCGAGGCCGACCTTCGCCTCGGTCCATGCGTTGTCGGGCAGCTCCTTCATGGCCACGAACGCGCCGAGGAACGGCACGAACATCGGCGCCGATGCGTCAATCCCCTCCCTCCGGAGCTGGATGACGTGGCCCATCTCGTGGACCATCAGGAGCAGGATGAACCCGACCCCGAATGTCCATCCGAATGCCCACGCATAGAGCGCAGCCGAGATGAGGAAGCTCAGGAGGAACTTGAACTTGAACAGCACGGCGAGGTTCCCGAGGAACTTGAGCGCGAGCAGCCCGCCCGCGGCGATGCCCCCGCCGGCGCGCTTCAGGAGCCCGCGGCGCTCCTGCACCGGGCTCTGGAACGGCGGCTCGTCGGCGGGCTTGGGCGGGAGCGTTCCTGCCGGCGCCTCGCGCGGCTCCCACGGGTCGTACGTCATTGACTCAGAGTAGCGGCGGCCGGTGGGATGTCCATGTGCGGAGACGTCACGTCCCCTCACGGCCGATCCACTCCTCGCCGCCCTCGAAGACCTCCTTCTTCCAGATCGGGACCGTCTGCTTGAGCGTGTCGATCGCCTCGCGGCAGGCGTCCATCGCGGCGCCGCGGTGGGCCGCCGAGACGGCGATGATGACGCTCGCCTCGCCCAGCGGGACGTGGCCGGTACGGTGCGCCATCGCGACGTGCAGGACGTCGTGGCCGGCGCGCACCGCCTCGGCGATCCGCTGCATCTCGGCCTCGGCCATCTCGGGGTAGGCGTCGTACTCGAGGTGGGTCACCGTCCGCCCGCGGCTGTGGAGGCGCGTGATCCCGACGAACGTGGCGATCGCTCCGGCCCCCGGGTCGGCAACCTCGGCCGCAACCGCGTCGAGGTCGAGCGGCTCCGCCTGGACGCGGAACGCGCCGCCCGACACCGGCGGGATGACCGCCACCTCGTCGCCGTCGGCGAGCGCGTCGGCACGCCCGGCGTACTCCCGGTTTCGCGCGTAGGCGAGGCCCGGCGGCTCGTCGCCCAGCTCGAGCCGCGGCCATACGTCGGCGACGGCCGCGCCGGCGGGGACGTCCAGCTCGCGCTCCGACCAGCCGGCCCGCTCGCGCAGCGCGGCGAAGAGCCTGACGGTGATCCGCACGCCCGGCAGCGTACCGGCTCGCGGCGGCCCGTCCTCCGCCGGCCCTCTATCGTTCCCGCAATGACGAAGCCGGTCTACGGCCCCGACGACGCCCCGGCCGCGCGCCCACCTCCGGGCGAGTTCCCGTACACGCGAGGCGCCCGCCCCGAGGGCTACCGCGACCGGCCGTGGACGATGCGGCAGTACGCCGGCTTCTCCTCGGCCGAGGACACGAACCGCCGGTTCCGGCTTCTGCTCGATCGGGGCCAGACGGGCCTCTCGGTCGCGTTCGACCTCCCGACGCAGCTCGGGCTCGACTCCGACGACACGCTGGCTCTGGGCGAGGTGGGGCGCACGGGCGTGGCGATCGACTCCCTCGACGACATGCGGCTCCTCCTCGACGGCATCCCGCTCCGCGACGTGTCGACGTCGATGACGATCAACGCGCCGGCCTCGCTCCTGCTCCTGCTCTACGAGCTGGTAGCCGAGGAACAGGGCGTCGGCCCCGAGGCGCTCTCCGGGACGATCCAGAACGACATCCTGAAGGAGTACATCGCGCGTGGGAACTACATCTTCCCGGCGCGGCCGAGCATGCGCCTCACCGTCGACACGTTCCGCTACTGCACCGAGCGGCTGCCGCGCTGGAACACGATCTCGATCTCGGGCTACCACATCCGCGAGGCCGGGTCGACGGCCGCCCAGGAGCTGGCCTTCACCCTCGCCAACGGCATCGCCTACGTCCAGGCGGCGGTCGACGCGGGGCTCGAGGTCGACGCGTTCGCGCGCCGGCTCTCGTTCTTCTTCAACGCCCACAACGACTTCTTCACCGAGGTGGCGAAGTTCCGGGCGGCGCGGACGCTGTGGGCCGAGATCATGCGCGACCGCTTCGGTGCCCGCGACCCGCGCTCGCAGATGCTGCGCTTCCACGCCCAGACCGGCGGCTCGACGCTCACGGCCCAGCAGGCCGAGAACAACATCGTGCGCGTCGCTGTGCAGGCGCTCTCGGCCGTCTGCGGCGGGGCCCAGAGCCTGCACACGAACGGCTACGACGAGGCGCTCGCGCTCCCCACGGAGCGCTCGGCCACGATCGCGCTTCGCACCCAGCAGATCCTGGCCACCGAGGCCGGGGCGACGGCGACCGCCGACCCGCTGGGAGGGAGCTACTACATCGAGGCGCTGACCGACCGGCTCGCCGCCGAGGGCCGCGAGCTGATCGGCGAGGTCGACCGCCTCGGCGGCGCCGTCGCCGCGGTCGAGTCGGGCTGGGTGCAGGAGGCGATCGAGCAGAGCGCCTTCGAGTTCCACAGGCGCGTCCAGGCCGGAGAGGACGTCATCGTCGGCGTGAACCGCTACCAGAGCGGCGAGTCCGAGCCGATCGAGCTCCTCCGGATCGAGCCCGACGCCGAGCAGCGCCAGGTCGAGCGCACGAGGCGGGTCAGGGCGGAGCGCGATCCGGCCGCCTGGGAGTCGGCGGTGGCGGCCGTCCGCGGCGCCGCCGGCTCGGACGTGAACGTCCTCCCGCCGATGCGCGAGGCGCTTCGCGTGGGCGCGACGGTCGGGGAGCTGTGCGGAGTCCTGCGCGACGCCTGGGGCACCCACGACGCCGGTCGCGCACCGTCGTAGCATGCGAATGGGGCGCCTGCGCCGCCGAGCGATGGCCGGCGCCGGCGCCCCTGGGGTTCGGCGCTCCTAGAGGGCGCCGCGAGTCTTGCCTATCAGCGCGGGGACGGTGCGCATGATGAGCTTGATATCGCCCCAAAGGCTCCAGTTGGTCACGTACAGGTAGTCCAGCACCAGCATCTGCGAGAACGTGACCTCGCTGCGGCCGCACACCTGCCAGAGGCCGGTGAGGCCGGGCGTCAGGTCGAGCCGGCGCAGGCCCCAGTCGTTCACGAACTGATGCTCGTGCGGGATCAGCGGCCGCGGCCCGACAAGGCTCATCTGGCCGCGAAGGACGTTCCAGAGCTGCGGGAACTCGTCGATCGAGTACCGGCGGAGGAACGCTCCGACGCTCGTGACGCGGGGATCGTCGGGGATCTTGAACATGCGCGCGTCGCTGTCGCGGTGCGCGTTCAGGTGCGCCACCTCGGCCTTGCGCTGCTCGGCGTCGCGCACCATGGTGCGGAACTTGATGATCGTGAACGGCTGCTGGCCGCGGCCGATCCGCGTCTGGCGGAAGAAGACGGGGCCGGTGCTGTTCACGCGGATGGCGATGGCGGTCGCGAGGAAGAGCGGCGAGAGCACGACCAGGCCGAAGATGGCGCCGGCGACGTCCATCGACCGCTTCGCGAGCCGGTGCGACGCGCCCAGCTCGGGCGGCGTCAGGCCGAGGAGCGGCGTGCCCTCCAGCGAGTAGACGCCGGCGCGGCTTCCGACCACCTCGAACAGGCGGGGGACGATGTCGACCTGGACGCCCAGCTCGTTGCAGACGCGCACGACGTCGAGCCCGGCCTCGTGGTCGGCGGTGAACGCGAGCACGACGTGGTCGATGTCGTGGGTCTGGAGGATCATCCCGAGCTCGTCCGTCGAGCCGAGCACAGGCACGTCGGCCAACTCGTCGTGGAGCGGCAGCGGGTTCTGGTCGACGAAGCCGACCAGGTCGAGGCCGTAGCTCGGCGAGCGGCGGATCTTGCGCGCGATCTCCTGACCGACCAGGCCCGCGCCGACCACGACGGCGTTCTGCTGCAGCGCGAGCTGGCGGCGGAGCACCGAGCGCGAGAGGCTCCGGTAGGCGGGGATCGCCACCGAGGCGACGGCCCAGAAGGCGAGCACCCGGCCGCCGTGGAGCGACTCCGGCGAGACCACCTGGACGACGCCGAAGACCGTCCACGACGCGACGGTCACGCAGTGGAAGATCGGCCACACCTCGTCGAGAGTGGCGTTGTCAGCGCCGACGCGGTCGCGCCGGTAAAGCCCGTAGAACCCCGACAGCGCCGCCCATACGGGAAACACGATCAGGAGTGGGTCGAGGGTCGTGCCGCCGCTCGTCAGGAAGTACGCGCCGGCGAGGGCGGTGACCAGCCCTGCGAGGTCGGCGAGGGCGAGCGCGTAGCGCACCATCCCTCTGCGAACACGGCCCGTGGGCCGCCCCGAGCGTGCCATCTGGTGCACGGTTGCGGTCTGGCGCGGTGCGCTGACCACGCTGCTCTTGACCGTGTCCTGGTCCAGCCTGACGGCCGATGACGTCTCCGCTCGAACCTGCTCGCCCACAGGGTGCCCACCCTTCTCGGTTTTCTGCCTCGCATGGTCGAACGTACTCGTCTCTTTGCGCCGAGTCAAGATGGATTTACACCAATTCGTTGCATTTGGACGCCTTTCGGCCCCCACCTCGTCCCCGTCGGGATCCTACCGCTCCTGGAGGACTTCGGTAGGCTGCCGCCGCGATGACCCCCCGAACCACCCGCGATCGGATCGAGGCGGTCGAGCGGCTGCGAGAGGAAGCGGCGCACGCCGGATCGTCCGCGGCGGTCGACAGGCAGCGCGAGCGCGGCAAGCTCCTGGCGCGCGAGCGGGTCGAGCTCCTGCTCGATCCGGGCTCGTTCACGGAGCTCGATGCATTCGTCCAGCACCGCAACCCCAACTTCGGGATGATGGAGAAGCGGCCGTACGGCGACGGCGTCGTCACCGGGCACGGGACCGTCGAGGGCAGGCGGGTGTTCGTGTTCTCGCAGGACTTCACCGTATTCGGCGGCTCCCTGGGAGAGGCCTTTGCCGAGAAGATCGTGAAGGTCATGGACATGGCCGTCCGGTTCGGCTGTCCGGTCGTCGGCATCAACGACTCCGGCGGGGCTCGCATCCAGGAGGGCGTCGTCTCCCTCGCCGGCTACGCCGACATCTTCCTGCGCAACGTGCAGGCCTCGGGCGTGATCCCACAGATCTCGCTCGTCATGGGCCCCTGCGCGGGCGGCGCGGTGTACTCGCCCGCGATCACCGACTTCGTGATGATGGTCGAGGAGACGTCGCACATGTTCATCACCGGCCCCGAGGTGGTGAAGACCGTGACGGGCGAGGAGGTGAGCTTCGAGGAGCTCGGCGGGGCGGCGACTCACGCCGCCCGCTCCGGCGTCGCCCACTTCACTGCCCCTGACGAGCGGGCGCTCATCGAGGACTGCCGCTACCTGCTCTCGTTCCTGCCGCCGTCGAACGCCGAGCGCGCGCCCTGGGAGCCGCCGTCCGACCCGATCGGGCGCGAGGACGCCGAGCTCGACGAGCTGATCCCGGACGACGCCGCGAAGCCTTACGACATGCACGAGGTCATCCGTCGCGTTGTCGATGACGCCGAGTTTCTCGAGGTGCAGGCCCGGTGGGCCGAGAATCTGATCTGCGGGTTCGCCAGGCTTGGAGGCTACCCGGTCGGGGTGGTGGCAAACCAACCGCGGGCCCTGGCGGGCGTGCTGGACATCGCGAGCTCGGTGAAGGGCGCCAGGTTCGTGCGCACGTGCGACGCGTTCAACATCCCGCTCGTCACCTTCGTCGATGTGCCCGGCTTCCTGCCGGGGACCGATCAGGAGTGGGGCGGCATCATCCGGCACGGGGCGAAGCTGCTCTACGCCTACTGCGAGGCGACCGTGCCCAAGCTCGCCGTTATCACGCGGAAGGCGTACGGCGGTGCCTACGACGTCATGAGCTCCAAGCACGTGGGCGCCGACTTCAACTTCGCGTGGCCGACCGCAGAGGTGGCCGTCATGGGCCCCGACGGCGCCGTCAACATCGTCTTTCGCAAGGAGCTCGAGAGCGCGGAGGATCCGGAGGCGCGCCGGGCCGAGCTCGTCGAGGAGTACCGCGAGCAGTTCGCAAACCCGTTCACGGCGGCGGAGCGCGGCTATGTGGACGACGTGATCGCACCGCGCCGCACCCGCCCCGTGCTCATCACCGCGCTCGAGGCGAGCGCCGGGAAGCGCGCCGACCCGCCGCGCCGGAAGCACGGGAACATCCCGCTGTGAGCGGCGCGCGGATCGACGTCACGCCCGACCCGACCCCGGCGGAGGAGGAGGCGATCCGGCGCGCGCTCGAGGCGCTGGGCCTGCTCGAGCCGGGCCGACCGGATGGCGAGACGGACCGGGTCAGACCCCGCATCGGTGGCCGTGACGGATCCGTGACGCTTTCGATGCGATACCTGACCCCGTAAGATCGCCGCGTGTTCACCAAGGTGCTCGTGGCCAACCGGGGCGAGATCGCCGTGCGCGTCTGCCGGACGCTGCGCGAGCTGGGGATCGCCTCCGTCGCCGTCTACTCCGAGGCTGACCGCGAGCTGCCGTTCGTCGACTACGCCGACGAGGCGTACGCGATCGGGCCCGGTCCGGCGACCGAGAGCTACCTCCGCGGCGAGACGATCATCCGCACCGCGCAGCGGGCGGGAGCGGAGGCGATCCACCCGGGCTTCGGGTTCCTGGCCGAGAACCCCGCGTTCGCCCGGGCGTGTGCGGCGGCGGGCCTGACGTTCATCGGGCCCTCGCCCGACGCGATGGAGGCGATGGCGTCGAAGACGGCCGCTCGGCAGGCGATGGCCGCCGCCGGCGTCCCGATCGTGCCCGGCCTGACGGAGCCCGTCGCCACGCTGGACGACGCTCGCGCGGCAGCGGCTGAGATCGGCTATCCGGTGGCCGTGAAGGCCGCCGCCGGCGGGGGCGGCAAGGGGATCAAGCCGGCGGCCGCGCCGGACGAGCTCGAGCGGGCGTTCGAGTCGGCGCAGCGCGAGGGCAAGGCGTACTTCGCCGACGACGCCGTCTACCTGGAGCGCTATCTCGAGCGGCCGCGGCACGTGGAGGTGCAGGTGCTCGCCGACCTCCACGGCAACGTCATCCACCTCGGCGAGCGCGACTGCTCGGTCCAGCGCCGCCATCAGAAGATCCTCGAGGAGACGCCCTCGCCCGCCGTCACGCCGGAGCTGCGCGAGCGGATCGGCGCCATCGCCGTCGACGCCGCCCGGGCCGTCGGCTACACGAACGCCGGCACCGTCGAGGGCCTGCTCGACGCCGACGGCTCCTACTACTTCCTCGAGATGAACACCCGCCTTCAGGTCGAGCACACCGTGACGGAGATGGTGACGGGGCTCGACCTCGTGCGCGAGCAGGTCTGGATCGCCGGCGGCCGGCCGCTGGGCTGGACGCAGGCCGATGTGCGCCTCTCCGGCCATTCGATCCAGTGCCGGATCAACGCCGAGGACCCCGCAGCCGGGTTCGTGCCGACCCCCGGCACGATCACGCGCTACCGAGAGCCCTCGGGGCCGGGCGTCCGGATCGACTCCGGCGTGGCCGAGGGCTCGACGATCTCGGGCCTCTACGACCCGATGATCGCGAAGGTCGTCGTGTGGGACGAGGACCGCGAGCTGGCGCGAAGGCGCATGCTGCGCGCCCTCTCCGAGCTCGAGATCGAGGGCCCGAAGACGCTGATCCCGCTCCACCGCCAGATCCTCGAGCACCCGGACTTCATCGCCGGCGGCCTGCTGCACGAGTTCGTGGAGGCCGGCGGCGAGGTGGTGGACGATGGGGGGCCAGGCCCCGAACGGGGCCTCGCCCCGGTGGCCCGCGAAGCGAAGACACTGCCCGTCGAGGTCGATGGGAAGCGGTTCGAGGTGACCGTCACCGTCCCCGAGGATCCCGGCCGGACCCGCCTTCGCGCCCGGCGCGCAGCGATCGCAGAGCGCGAGCGGTCCGCGCACGGAGCCGCCGACGTCGTCCGCAGTCCGATGCAGGGCACGGTGCTCACCGTCGGCGTGGCCGCGGGCGACACCGTTGCGACCGGCGACGTGCTGGTCGTCGTCGAGGCGATGAAGATGGAGAACGAGATCGTGTCGCACGGCCCCGGCGTGGTCGAGGCCGTCGACGTGGGCGCGGGCGATCAGGTCGCGCGCGGCCAGGTGCTTCTGCGGCTCGGCGCGGACTGAGAGGGCCGCCGCCCGGCCGGGGAACGGCGTGCCCGGCCCCCACTCGATGAAGAACGGCAGCGACGGCTCGGCCGCGGCCCGCTCGATCCCGGCGGTCCGCCACCGCAGCGCCCCGCCGCCGGACGACACGCGTGAGCCCCCGACCGCGATCAGCTCGAGGTACGTGTCGCCGAGCGGCACGATCCGGTTGGCGGTGCCCCAGCCGGGGTGGCGGCCGCCCTCGATCGACGCCAGTCCGTACCGCGCCTCGATCTCGCTCGCAGCGGTCGCAAGGACGGCAACGGCGATCAGCGCATGGTCGAGCTCCACGCCCGCGAGCGTACCGGGGTTGGGACCAATTGCCCGATCGGTCTCGGCCCGATGGCCGAGGCGCCGCACCGAGCCGGCGCCTACCGTGGGGCCATGGATACCACCCGCACCGCCATCGTCACCGGGGCCTCGCGCGGCCTCGGCCTCGCACTCGCCCGGGAGCTCGCTGCCGCGCGGCTGGAACCTGGTCGTCGACGCCCGCGGCGAGGAGGCGCTCACGGCCGCCCACGCCACCTTCGCCGTCCCGGGCCGCACGACCGCCATCGCCGGCGATGTGGCCGACGCGCAGCACCGCCGCGATCTGGTTTCGGCCGCCGAGCGCACCGGCCGCCTCGACGTCCTGGTCAACAACGCGAGCGCGCTCGGCCCGTCGCCGATGCCGCCGCTCGCCCGTCTCGACCCCTCCGACTTCGAGGCCATCCTGCGCACCAACCTCGTCGCACCGCTCGCGCTCGTCCAGGAGGCGCTCCCGCTGCTCGCGGCCGGCTCCGGCCGCATCCTGAACATCACCTCCGACGCCGCGGTCGAGGGGTACGAGGGATGGGGCGGGTACGGCGCCTCGAAGGCCGGGCTCGAGCAGCTCTGCAACGTCCTCGCCGCCGAGCAACCCGACCTCCGCGTCTACTGGGTCGATCCCGGCGACATGCGCACGCAGATGCACCAGGACGCCTTCCCCGGCGAGGACATCTCCGACCGCCCGCTGCCCGGAGGAGAGCGTTCCCGGCCTCATCGCGCCTGATCGACGGCGACCATCCGAGCGGCCGCTACCAGGCGCGCGCGCTGGCCGATGACCCCGGTGGCGCGGATGAGCACGCCGGCCCTCGCGACGTTCGAGCTCGCGCCCGACCACGAGGCGGTGGCGCCGCCGGAGGCCCGCGGCATCGCCCGCGACGGCGTGCGGATGATGGTCGCCCACCGGTTGGCCGGCGGCTCATCGAGCACTCCCGCTTCGACCGGATCGCCGAGTTCCTCGCCGCCGGCGACCTCGCTCGTGGTGAACATGTCGGGCACCCTCCCGGCGGCCGTCACCGCGATCTCGCCGCGCGGCGAGGACGCTCGTCGTGCACTTCTCGTCGCCCTAGCCGGCCGACGAGCGCCTCTGGGTCGTCGAGCTGCGCCGGCCTGCCGGGCCGGGCACGACGCCCTGTTCGCGGAGCGCGCGCCGGCGACCGGCTGGCGCTCGCCCGGCGGCGCGTCGATCGATCTGCGCGCGCCGTACCTCGGCGCAGCGGCTCTGGGTCGCGCGGCCCTCGGCTGGTCGGCTCGGTGGACAGCTACCTCGGCCGCCACGGCCGGCCGATCCGCTACGGCTACGTCGGCCGGCGACTGGCCGCTCGACGCGTACCAGAACGTCTACGGCATCGAGCCGGGCAGCGCCGAGATGCCGAGCGCGGGCCGCCCGTTCACCGCCCGCACGTCTCACCGCGCTGGCGGCGCGCGAGCGTCGACGTCGCGCCGATCGTGCTCCACACCGGCGTGTCGTCGCTCGAGGACGGCGAGAGCTCCCGTACCCCGAGCGGTTCGCGGTCTCGCAGGCGACCGCCGCGCGCGTGAACGCGACCCGCGCAGCCGGCGGCACGGGTCGTCGCGATCGGGCACGACGGTCGTCCGCGCGCTCGAGTCGGCGGCCGACGCCGGCGGCAGAGTCCACGCCGCGTCGACGGCTGGACCGACGTGGTCGTCGACCCCGACCGTCCGGCGACCGCGGTCGACGGCCTGCTCACCGGCTGGCACGAGCCCGAGGCGTCCCACCTGCGACATGCTCGAGGCGATCGCCGGCTCGAGGCTCGCGGCCCGCTCCTACGCCGTCGGCCTCGCCGGCGGCTACCTGTGGCACGAGTTCGGCGACGTCCACCTGATCCTGCCGTAACGTAGGCGGATGTCCGACGACGGGCTGCGCTCCGTGACCGACGTTCTTCTGGCCGTGGCGGCGGAGCCGTCGACCGGGCGGCGGCTGCACATGCTCGTCGACGCCGCGCGCGATCAGGTGTCGGCGCGCTACGGCGCCATCGGCGTCCCCGACGGCGACGGCGGCTTCGCCCGCTTCGTCACGTCGGGCATGACCGAGGACGAGATCGCGCAGATCGGCCCGCTTCCGCGCACGCACGGCCTGCTCGCGGCGATGCTCGAATCGACCGCTCCGGAGCGGATGCCCGACATCCGCCGCGACCGGCGCTACCGCTGGTGGCCGTCGGCGCACCCGGTCATGACGTCGTTCCTCGGTGTGCCGATCGCCGCCGGCGGCGAGATCGTCGGCGCCTTCTACCTGGTGAACAAGGACGGCGGCGGCGAGTTCTCGCAGGAGGACGAGGACGCGATCGTCCTCCTCGCCGCGCACGCCGCGATCGCGATCCAGCACGCCGCGGCCGGCGAGCGGTCGCGGGAGCTGTCGGTTGTCGAGGAGCGAAACCGGCTCGCGCGCGAGCTTCACGACTCGGTGAACCAGACGCTGTGGGGCGCCGTGCTCACCGCCGAGGCGGCGACGGAGCTCCTCGGCACCGACCCGGCGACCGCCGCGGTCGAGGTGGCGCGGGTGCGCGAGCTGACCGGCTCTGCGCTCGAGCAGCTCCGCGCCCTCGTCTTCGAGCTGCGCCCGGCCGACGTCGCCGCCGACGGGCTCGCGGGCGCGCTTCAGAAGCACGTCGACGTCCTCCGCCAGGTGCACGACGCCGCGATCCGCTACACCCCGCCGCCGGAGCCGGTCCTGCGCGCGGGCGCCAAGCGCCAGGTGCTGCGGATCGCCCAGGAGGCGCTCGCGAACGCCGTCCGCCATGCGGGCGCGGCGACCGTCGACGTCCGCCTCGCGGACCACGACGGCGTGCTCGAGCTGGAGGTCTCCGACGACGGCGTGGGGTTCGATCCGGTGGCGCCTGCGATCCGGGGGCGCCATCTCGGCCTGACCTCGATGGACGAGCGCGCCGCCCTGCTCGACGGCACGCTCGAGGTGCGCTCCCAGCCGGGCGCGGGGACGACCGTGTCGCTGCGGATGCCGGCCGCGAGGCACCGCCCGCGCGGCGGGGAGGAGACGACGTGACGCCGGCGATCCGCGTCCTCCTCGTCGACGACCATCCGGTCGTGCGCCAGGGCCTGCGCGCGCTGCTCTCGACCCAGGACGGGATCGACGTGGTCGGCGAGGCGGGCGACGGCGAGGCGGCGGTCGCGGCCGCCGAGCGCCTCTCTCCGGACGTGGTGCTGATGGACGTCGTCATGCCGGAGATGGACGGCGTCGAGGCGCTGCGCCGGATCGCCGAGCGACGGCCGCAGACCCGCGTCGTCATGCTGACGAGCTACGCGGACGAGCGCCAGGCGATGGAGGCCGTCGACGCCGGGGCGAGCGGCTTCCTGCTGAAGGACGCCTCGCCGCGCGACGTCGTCTCGGCGATCCGCGCGGCCCACCGCGGAGAGGCCGTGCTCCACCCGGCAGTGGCGGCGAAGCTCCTGGCCGAGCGTCGCCGTCCCCCGGCGGCCCACACCGACCTCACTCCGCGTGAGCTCGAGGTGCTGCGTCTGATCGCGCGCGGTCACCAGAACAAGGTGATCGCCGCCGAGCTTCACCTGTCCGAGAAGACGGTCAAGACCCACGTGTCCGCGGTGCTCCGCAAGCTCGACGTGACCGACCGCACCCAGGCGGCGATGTACGCCGTCAGGGAGGGGCTGGCCGATCCGGGCTGACCGGGCTCATTGAGGCTGCGTCGCCTCCAGGTGCGTTAGGACCGCGAGCACCCGGCGGTGCCCCTCCACGCCCTCCGGGAGGTCAAGCTTCATCAACACATGCCGCACGTGGGCCTCGACGGTTCGCTCGCTCAGATAGAGGCGTCTGGCGATCCCGGTGTTCGTGAGCCCCTGAGCCACGAGCTCGAGCACCTCGCGCTCGCGCTCGGTGAGCTGCGCGAGCGGGCTTCGCTCATCGTAGGGCGAGACCAGCCTGGCAACGACCTGGGGGTCGAGCGCCGACCCGCCCCGCGCGACCCGCTCGGCCGTCGAGAGGAACTCCCCGACGTCGAGCACGCGATCCTTCAGGAGGTACCCGAAGCCTCCCAGCGCCACGAGCGAGACGGCGTGCACCGTCTCGATGTGCTGCGAGAGCACGAGGACGCCGACGTCGGGATGGGCGTCCTTCAGCTCACGGGCGGCCCGCGTGCCCTCGTCGGTGAACGTCGGCGGCATGCGGACGTCGATGACCACCAGGTCGGGAGCGTGCGCAGCGACCTCTCCGAGCACCTGCTCCGCGTCGCCGAGCGACGCGACCACCTCGTGGCCGGCGTCGGCGAAGAGGCGGCCCAGCCCCTCGCGCAGGAGCACCTGGTCCTCCGCGATCACGACCCGCACGGCAGCTCCGCGATCAGCGTCGTTCCGGCGCCGCGCTCGCTCTGGATCTCGAGCGACCCACCGCACGCCGCGACTCGATCCGTGAGGCCGCGCAGGCCCGAGCCCTCGCCCGGCGCGGCGCCGCCGATGCCGTTGTCGGCCACGCGCACCACGAGCCGCCCATCCTCCCGGCCCGCGCGCAGGTCGACCCGGGTGGCGTGGGCGTGCTTCACGGCGTTGGTGAGCCCCTCGCAAGCGATGAAGTAGGCCGCGGCCTCGATCCCGCGCTCGAACCGTTCGGTCGGCGCCGTGACGTGCACCGGTATCGGCGCGCGCGCGGCAAGCTCGCGGAGCGCAGGGGCGAGCCCGGCGTCGAGCTGGGACGGCGGGAGGCCGCGCGAGAGCTCGCGCAGCTCGCCGATCGCGACCGCGACCTCGGCGACGGCGCCGTCCAGCGTCTCGCGGGCCCGATCCGCCGAGGTGGTGGCGAGCTCGTGCTGCGCGTGCCGGAGCGCGAGGCCGATCGAGACCAGCCGCTGCTGGGCGCCGTCGTGGAGATCGCGCTCGATGCGCCGGCGCTCGTCGTTCGCCGCGGCAACGATCCGCGCCCTGGAGGCCTCCACCTCCGACAGCTGACGGCGAATCTCCACGCGCAGGCGCGCGATCTCGATCGCAAGGCCGCCCGCTTCGACGACCTCGCGCAGGAGGCCAGGGTGCTCATCGGCGCGGCGGTCGTGGAGCACCATCGCGAGCGGCTGGCCGCCGCGTTCGATGGGGACCGCCTCGCGACCCTCTGCGGGAGGCTCGGCAACGGGTGTGCCGTGCGCGTCGACGTACACCTGGCTCTCGGGCAGGTGGAACAACAGCTCGAGCGCAGGGTCGGTAAGGACATCCCTCAGCACGCCTTCCACCTCCTCTGGCGCAGCCTCGCCCGCTCGCAGCCGTTCAAGAAACTCCGACATCCGCCGGCGAGCGTCGTAGCGCGCACGGCTGAACCGTCGATCGACCGCATCCTGCACGCGACCCCGCAGCGGCCGGAATGCCACCGCGACGAGGAGCGTCGCACCGGCCGTCGCCCAGGACGAGCCGCTGCCGAGCGCCGTTCCAAGGAGCACCGTCGTGGCGGCGAACACCGCGCCCAGCATGAACGTGAGCGTGCCGTAGACGAGCGTGCGGTTGATGACGACGTCGATGTCGTAGAGGCGGTAGCGGAGGATGGCGACGCTCGCCGCGACCGGCAGCCCTGTGAGCGCGGCGGCCGCCAGCACGCCCGCGACCGGGGTCACGTACCAGAGCGCGTACGAGACCGGGAGGACGACCGCGGCAACACAGGCGGCGTACGTGAACCACATGAGCTGACGGCGCTCGACGCCGTGGGACCTGCGGAAACGCACGATCAATGACAGGGCCGACGCGATCAGGGCTCCGAGGAAGAGCACCATCCCGACCGCGAGGAGCGCGCCGGTCGGGATCGCGTTCGTGGCGAGCGGGTTCCGGCCGTCCGTGAACGCCGAGGCTTGGTCAGCGCTGAGTGACCAGCCGGGCAGGGCGAGGGCGAAGCCGAGGGCGCCGACCCAGACGACGGGCCTCCACCGTCTGCCCGGGAGCCGGCCGTCAGGGAAGAGCAGGAACGTGAGGATCAGGCCGACGCCGCTTGGAAGCCAGCTGATCATCGCGACCCACTCGGCGGCGGGGCCGCCGGGCCAGCCCTGCTCGGCGGCGCGCAGCCCCCATCCCTGGGCCGCGTCGGCCGTCAGCGCGTTGAAGGCGCCGAATGCGCAGAACAGCCAGCCGATCGGGTTCCCGGGGCGGCGGGAGGCCACGAGCGCGCCGGCGGCGACCGTCGCCACCGAGTAGACGGCGTAGACCAGCGTGTCGTATCTCGACTCGAGATCCCACGACAGGCCGACTGCGGCGATCTCGAGCAGGACCGTCACGGCGAGCATGACGGCCGGGAGAGGCGTGAGGTACCGGCCGCGCATCGAGACAAGTCTCCCAGCGCCGCGGACGCACGGCAACAGTGCCGGCACGCACAGGACGGTCGGTACTGGCACTGAGGGCCGTTCGGTGGCCCCGCCGATGACCGCCGGCGGCGGCGCGCCTACGGTGGTCTCCAGTCTTGAATCGACCTCGAAGAAGGAGGACCCCATGCCAACGTCGACCATCGAAGCCACCCGCAAGCTCGCCGCCGCGGGCATCGTGGGCGCCGGGCTCAGCGCGATCTCCGGCGCCGTCGTCCAGCTCGCCGTGCAACCCTCGACGTCCGTCTCGGATCAGATGTGGAGCTACCCCTGGTCGAGCGGGGCGTTCGTGCCCGTGTCGATCGCCTATGCGGCCCTGCACGTGCTCGTGATCGCCGGCCTGGTCGGCGTGCGGCGAAGCGGGATGGCCGGCTCGACCCGGGCCGCCGCCGCCGGGGCCTCCACCGCCATCGCGGGCACGGCGCTCCTGCTCGCCGGAGAGGTCGCCTCGCTCCCCATCCGCCACGACCGCACCGACGACACCGGCGCCATGGTCGTCGGTGCGATTTTCGGGCTCGGCGTCGTGGTCTCGGCCGTCGGCTTCCTGATCCTCGGGCGCGAGAGCCTGCGCAGCGGAAGATGGCACGACTGGCGCCGCTTCACGCCGCTTGCGACCGGCCTATGGACGACGGCCCTCGTCGGGATCAGCTTGACGCACGCTCTGGCGGCAGGCGTCGCCGGCTACTCCCTCTGCCTGCTCGCGCTCTTCGTCGCCCTGTACACGCAGCCGGCTCCCTCCGCCCTCCCGGCGGGCGCCGCAGCCCAGGCCCAGGTCGCATGACCGGCGCGGCGATCGACCTCGCGCCGGCGCGGCCTCCGCGGCTGAGACGCCTTCGCGCGGCCGCCGCGTGGGCCCACCTGGGCATCGCCGCCCTGATCGTGACCGGGGTGTTCGTCCAGGTCTACCTCATCGGCGCCTACATCTTCGGCGCCGGTGAGGAGGCCCTGGACCTGCACAAGACCACGGGTTTCACGGTGCACGGCTTCGAGGTGCTGGTGTTCATCGTCGCGCTCGTCGCGTGGCTCCCGCGGGCGGACCTGCTCCTGTCGCTGCTCGTCGCCGTCATCGGGACGGCCCAGATCATGCTCGCCGAGTCGACGGGGTGGATGGGCGGCCTGCACCCGCTCGGAGCGCTGGTCGTCCTGACCCTCGCCGCGCTGCTGGCGCAGCGCGGCCTGCGGCGGCAAAGGATGGGTGCGTCGTGGCCGGTTACGACCCGTGGCAGCGCTTGAACTTCTTGCCCGAGCCGCACGGGCACGGGTCGTTGCGGCCGACCTTGGCGCCGCCGAACCGGGCGTCGAGCGACGGCAGCGCCTCGACGGACGTGGCCGGCTCGCCGACGTCGCGCGCCATTCGCACCCGTTCGAGCTCGCGCACCTCGTCGTTGTCGAGCGTCAGGACGAGCTCGACCGGCTCGGGCTGAGCGACGGGCTGCGGCGGATCGCCGGCCGCGAGCCCCAGGTCGGACAGGAGGCCCCAGCAGTCCTCGGGCGTCAGGCCGTCGGCGCTCGCCGGGACGTCGATCCGCGACGGCGCGACCAGGGCGAACCGGTCCCAGCGCTCGCGCGCCGCGTCGTCCGGCCCGTCGGCGAGGCGCTTGGCGAATGCGCGCTTCCCGGCGGCGTTGGCGTCGAGCGCCTCCATCGCGGCGGCCAGCTCCGACGGGAGCCACGCCGCCCATCCGGAGTCGATCAGGCCTGCCACGCGGGCAGGATACCGGCCTCGGCCAGCTCGCTCATTCGCACCGCCCACACCTCGAGCGCCAGCTCGACGCGCGTCTGCGGCAGGTCGGGGTCGATCTCGTGGCGGGCGCGCAGCGTCGCGATCCGCTCGTAGAGCGCCTGGCGAGAGATCCCCAGGCGGCGGGCAGCCGCTGCCTTCGACCAGCCGGTGGCGACGAGCGCCTCGACCATCGCGAGCGTCCCCTCGTCGAGGCGCGGCTGGATGCGCTCGCCGGCCAGGACGTCGCGCGCGATGCCCGCGAGCGCCCCCAGCTCCGATCCGCGCCGGACGGCCGGCCCGGCCGCCGCCGCGACGAGCTGCGCCCGCTCAGCCCCTGCGAGCGCGTCGCGCACCTGCCACGGCTCGCCGCCGCGGGTGTCGAAGCCGACCGCGGTCACGTCGCGCCGCACGAGGTCGCGGGCCAGTGCGGCCGGGTCGAGGTCGCCGCGCACGGCCACCAGCGCCCGCGGCCCGTCGACGAGCGCGTCGAGCCCCATCCGCTCCAGCCGCCCGAGCCCGCCGCTGCCGTGGAACGCCCACAGCGTCGCGCGGGAGAGGTCGACGCCGACGGAGCGCGCCCGGCGAACGATGTCGGCGCCCGAGCCGGCCCGGCCCTCGGCGAGCCGCTGAAGCAGCCGGGCGCGGTCGGCGGACGGCACCTCCTCGCGCGGTGGCTGGGCGGCCATCGCGACCGAGAGCAGGAACGCCGCCTCGTCGACGGCGAGCAGGTCGAGCTCGTCGCCGCGGCCCGGAAGGACGTGGAGGCGCGCCGCGGGGTTGACCGGGCGAGTGTGGAGCGGCGTCGGCAGGCGCTGGCGGTGGCGGTCGAGCGCGTCCATGAACGCCACGTCGAGCCCGTCCTCCGGCGAGGCTGCGATCGGCGTGCGGTCGGCGCGCTCGAGGAGCACCTGGGCCTCGAGCACGTCGCCCAGCGCGGCGACAAGCCCGGCCGGGCCGAGGCCCTCGCGGGCCGCCTCGCGGAGCTGGGCCTGCAGGCCGACCGCCCGGCGCAGGGTTGCGAGCTCGGTCGAGACGAGCCGCTCGTGCACCACGTGCGTGATGTCGACGAAGCGCACGTCGCGGCCGAAGACGAGCAGCGGCAGCTCGTGGCGGCGGCACGGCTCGATGAGCGTCGCCGCCGGGGCATGGGTGGGCTCGAAGCCGATGCCGGCGGCTCCCGCCCGGGCCAGCCCGGCCACGAGCGCCTCGACCTCGGGCCCCGGCATCCCGGCGAGGCCGATCCCGGTCGTGAGGAGGAACTCCCCGCCCCGGATCACGCCCGCCACGAACGGCGTCTCGAAGACGTGCACCCACTCGACCTGGTTCGCCAGCCGGTGCCCGCCGGCCGCCACCGTGACCTCGGCCCGCAGGAACTCGTCGAGGCTGAGAAGGTCGCCGACGCGGAGTACAGAGTGTCCTGATTCAGGCGTATTCATGGACACAGTGTAAGGTGGCGGCGCGGACGGCCGGGAGCTTGAATGCAGCCATGCCGACACGCACCGACACACGCCTGCTCTCGAACTACATCGGCGGCCGCTGGGTCGCCTCGACGGCGAGCGACGAGCTCGACGTCACCAATCCGGCCACCGCCGAGGTCCTGGCCAGGGTGCCGCTCTCCGGCGCCGCCGACGTCGACGCCGCCGTCCAGGCCGCGCGCGCCGCATTCCCCGCATGGCGCCGGCGCGCGACGATCGAGCGCGCCCGCTGGCTCTTCGGCTTCCGCCAGGTGGTCGAGGCGCACGCCGACGAGCTCGCCCGCTCGGTCACCCGCGAGATGGGCAAGACGCTGCCCGACGCGCGCGCCGAGGTCGGTCGCGCGATCGAGATGATCGAGGCGGCCTCGGCGATCCCCCAGACGATGCAGGGCCGCGTGCTCGAGAACGTGGCGACCGGTGTCGACTGCGAGACGATCCGCCAGCCCGTCGGCGTGTGCGCGGCGGTCGTGCCGTTCAACTTCCCGGCGATGGTGCCGTTCTGGTTCCTGCCGTTCGCCATCGCCTGCGGGAACACGTTCGTGCTGAAGCCGTCCGAGCAGGTGCCGCTGACCCAGGAGCTCTTCTTCAACCTGATCGACGAGACCGGCGGGCTGCCCGAGGGCGTCGTCAATCTCGTGAACGGCTCGGTCGACGTCGTGAACGGCCTGCTCGACCACCCGGGCGTCGACGCGATCTCGTTCGTCGGATCGGCCAAGGTCGCGAAGTACATCTACGAGCGGGCCGCGGCCAACGGCAAGCGCGTGCAGGCTCTGGGCGGCGCCAAGAACTTCATGGTCGTCATGCCCGACGCGGTCATGCCGAAGACCGTCTCGAACATCATCGGCTCGGCGTTCGGTGCCGCCGGCCAGCGCTGCATGGCCGGTTCGGTCGTCGTGGCCGTCGGCGACGCGAAGCGGCCGCTGGTCGACGAGCTCGTCGCGCGCACCAGGGAGCTCTCGGTCGGGGACGGCCTCGAGCAGGGGACGGACGTCGGCCCGGTCGTCTCGTGTGCCGCCCGCGACCGGATCGTGGAGTGGATCGAGCGCGGGGCCGATGCCGGCGCGACGATCGCCGTGGACGGTCGCCGTCCCGACGCCAACCCGGAGGGGGCGTTCGTCGGCCCGACGATCCTCGACGGCGTGACGCCCGACATGGACGTCGCCCGCGAGGAGATCTTCGGCCCGGTGCTCTCGGTCATCCATGCGGCGTCGCTGGACGAGGCGATCGACATCGTGAACGCCTCTGCGTACGGCAACGGCACGTCGATCTTCACCGAGTCGGGCGCCGCCGTCCGCCGCTACCGGCACGACGTCGAGGTCGGGATGATCGGCGTCAACGTCGGCGTCGCGGCCCCCGTGGCGTTCTTCCCGTTCTCGGGCTGGAAGGGCTCGTTCTTCGGCGACCTGCACGCGCACGGCGGCGACGCGGTCGAGTTCTACACCCGCAAGAAGACCGTCACGTCGCGCTACTTCTCGGGCGGCGAGACGGGCAAGTTCTTCGTGGAGGAGAACTGAGTGGCCATCGCTGAGCGCCCGCTCCTCAACACCGACCTCGACGCGGTCTTCGACCCGGCGTCGGTCGCGATCTACGGGATCTCCGAGCGGACGTCCGTGCGGATCGCCGAGAACATGACGAAGCCCGGCGTCCCGTTCTACGGGATCAACCCGACCAAGACCGAGGCCTGCGGCGTGCGCTGCTTCCCGTCGATGGCCGACTGCCCGGCCGTGCCCGAGATGGTCGTGATGGGCGTCGGCCACGGCCGGATCGAGGCGGCGATCGACGACGTGCTCTCGGTGGACGGCGTCAAGGTGATCATCACGCCGGGCCTCGGGAACGAGGCGGGCCACGACGGGCCGCCCATCTCGGAGCGGATCTCGGCGCGGGTCAGGGAGGCCGGCGTCGCGATGGTCGGGCCCAACTGCATGGGCATCGCCACGCCCGGCGCGCCGTCGCCGTGGATCGGGAGCCTGCACCCCACGTTCGTGCCGGGGCCCGTGGCGACGCTCGCCCACTCGGGCTCGATCGGCGAGATCCTGGTGTCGCTCGGCCCCCGGGTCGGCTTCCGCACGATGGTCTCGTCGGGCAACGAGACGATCGTCGACGCGGCCGACTTCGTGGCCTGGTTCGCGGAGGACCCGGCGACCCGCGTCATCGGCCTCTTCCTCGAGACCGTGCGGCGGCCGGCGGCGTTCGAGGAGGCGCTCCGGCGTGTGTCCGAGGCCGGCAAGGTCGCCATCGTCATGAAGGTCGGCACGTCCGAGATGGGCGCCGAGGCGGCCCTGGCGCACACCGGCGCGCTGGTCGGCTCCGACCGCAGCTTCTCGGCGATGCTGCGCCACTACAACGCGATCCGGGTGGACGACTTCGGCGACTGGGTCGAGCACCTCGAGGTCTTCGGCCGTGAGAAGCCGCCGCGCGGCCGGCGGATCGGTGTGGTCACCAACTCGGGCGGCGAGGGCGAGTACTTCGCCGACAAGGCCGAGCAGGCCGGCATCCCGCTCTCGCTCTTCTCGGAGAAGCTGCGGTCGGCGATCGGCGCCGAGTTCCCGAACTTCCTCCACGTCGGGAACCCGGCCGACTGCTGGGCGATCGACGACGACCGGGTTGTCTTCCCGCGCGTGTTCCGCATGCTCGCGGAGTCGGGGGAGTTCGACGTCCTGATCTCGGCGATCGACCACTCCTACTGGCTCCAGGGCACCGAGCGGCACCTCGCGACCGCCATCGCGAACGACCTGCGCGAGGCCGTCGAGGGGACCGACATCTTCCCCGCCGTCATCTCGGTGACGACCGCCGACGCTCCGATCGAGGATCTCGAGTGGGCCCGCCGGCACGACATCCCGATGCTGAAGGGCAGCCTCCCCGGCCTGCGCGCGATCGCTGCCCGGCTCAACCACGAGCCGTACACGCCGCCGCGGCGCGACGTCCCGGCCGACACGCCGCTCGAGGGCTCCGGCGCGCTCTCGGAGCTCGACTCCGCTGCCATCCTGGCCGAGCACGGCGTCCCGTACGTGCGCGCCGAGCGGTGCACGTCGGCCGACCAGGCCGCCGAGGCGGCCGAGCGGATCGGCTACCCGGTGGTGGTCAAGATCGACAACGTCGCCCACAAGGCGCGCGTCGGCGGCGTTGCGCTTCACCTGACCGACGCGGGCTCCGTCCGGAGCGCCGCGGAGCGGATGGGCGGGCACGTCGTCGTGGCCGAGCAGGTCTCCGAGGGCGTCGAGGTGCTGATCGGCGCGGTGCGCGACCCCGACTACGGCGCCACGGTGGCCGTCGGCATCGGCGGCGGCCTGGCCGAGCAGCTCGACCTCGTGACCGCCGCCCTGGCGCCGCTCGACGAGGCCGGCGCGCGCCGGCTCGTCGGTTCGCTTCCGGTGCTCGGCCGCATGCTGGACGGCCACCTTCCGCAGGGCCTGATCGACGCGATCGTCGCCGCGTCCGAGATGGTCGCCGAGCACCCCGAGGTGGTCGAGATCGACGTCAACCCCCTCCTCGTAACCCCCGAGCGCGCAGTCGCGCTCGACTGCCTGATCGTCCTGAAGGAGCCCGCATGAGCGATGCCGTCCTGTACGAGACCCGCGGCCCGGCCGCGTGGATCACCCTCAACCGCCCCGAGAAGCTGAACGCGCTGAACGGCGACATGCTCGACGGGCTCCACGCCGCGCTCGACCGCGCCGTCGCCGACGACGAGGTGAAGGTGGTGGTGCTGACGGGCGCGGGCGAGCGGGCGTTCTCGTCCGGCTACGACCTCTCGGCGGAGGCCGCCCACTCCGAGATCCCGGCCCACACCTGGCACGAGGTGCTCGGCACCGACATCGACGCGACGATGCGGGTGTGGGCGCTGCCCAAGCCGACGATCGCGGCGGTGCGCGGCTACTGCCTCGCGGGCGGGTGTGAGCTGGCGATGGCCTGCGACATGATCATCACCGGCGAGAGCGGCAGGTTCGGCGAGCCGGAGATCCGCTACGGCTCGGGGCCGGTCACCCTCCTCATGCCGTTCATCCTCGGGCAGAAGAAGACCAACGAGCTGCTCTTCACAGGCGATATGATCGACGCAGCCGCCGCGGAGCGGGCGGGGCTGGTGAACCGGGTCGTCCCCGACGAGCAGGTCGAGGCCGAGGTGGAGGGCCTGGTTCGGAAGATCGCGCCCACCCCGCTGCCGGTCCTGCGGCTCACGAAGATCGCGCTCGTCCGAGCGTACGAGGCGATGGGCCTGCGGGAAGCTGTCAGTATGAATCTCGACCTGTCGTCGATGCTGAACGCGGCGGACACACCGGAGCAGAGAGAGTTCATGGACATCGTCAAGTCACAGGGCCTGAAGGCCGCACTCGCATGGCGCGACGCGCGCTACGGCGAGATCCTGGGAGGTGCGAAAGCATGAGCGTCACAGAGTCCACAATCGATCCCACCCGCCTCGCGCGGCTGATCGAGACCGAAGAGGCCGAGTTCAACGACCGCCACAAGGCGTCGCGGGCGATGACCGAGCGCGCAACCCGCGTGCTCGCCGGCGGCGTCGCCTCGAGCTGGCAGGCCACCGATCCGCATCCGATCTACCTCGTGGACGGCCACGGCTCAAAGGTGATCGACGTCGACGGGAACGAGTACGTCGACTTCCACAACGGCTACGGCGCGATGGCGGTCGGCCACGCGCATCCCCGGATCGCCGAGGTCGTCTCCGAGCGCGTTCGCCGCGGCACGCACTTCGCCCAGCCCACCGAGGACGCGGTCGCCGTCGGCGAGCACCTCTCCGAGCGGTTCGGCCTGCCCCTCTGGCGGTACGGCAACTCGGGGACCGAGGCGACGATGGACGCCATCCGGCTGATGCGGGCCGTCACCGGACGGGACATCCTGCTCAAGATCGAGGGCTCCTACCACGGCCACCACGACGCCGTGATGGTGTCGGTGGGGCCTCCGGCCGACTCGATCGGCGACTACGAGAACCCGGTGTCGGTGCCGCAGACCATCGGGCTCCCGGACGCCGTCGTCGAGCTCACCCGGGTCGTGCCGTTCAACGACCTGGACGCGCTCGAGCGGACGCTTCACCGCCACCAGGGCCAGGTCGCCGGGATGATCGTCGAGCCGGCCATGATGAATGCCGGCATCGTGATGCCCGAGGACGGCTACCTCGCGGGGGTGAAGGAGCTGCTCCACGGCGCCGGCGCGCTGCTCGCGTTCGACGAGGTGAAGACCGGTGCGACCATCGCCCACGGCGGTGCGACCAAGCGGTTCGGCGTGACGCCCGACCTGATGTGCCTCGCGAAGTCCACCGGCGGCGGCCTGCCGTGCGGCGCCATCGGCGGCACCGAGGAGGTCATGGGCTGGATCGCCGACGGCCGGATCGACCAGGTCGGCACGTTCAACGGCAACGCGCTCACGATGGCGGCGATGCGCGCGACGCTGACCGAGATCCTGACGCCCGACGTCTACGACGAGTTCGATCGCCTCGCGGAGATCCTGCGCAGCGGGTGCGACGCGGTCATCGATCAGACGGGGATCGGCGGGTACACCACCGTCATGTCGGCCCGCGGGGCGGTCACGTACCGCGCCGAGCGGGTGCGCAACTACCGCGACTACCTCGAGGTCTCCGACGAGCTGGCGTACATCAACTGGCTCGTCCAGTTCAACCGCGGCGTCTTCATGGCGCCGTGGGGCAAGTCCGAGAACTGGACGCTGTCGGTGCAGCACTCCGAGGAGGACGTCCGCCGCTACGTCTCCAACTTCGAGTTCCTCGGCAAGGCCATCACGGCATGAAGGCAGTCGTCTTCGAGGAGCACGGCGGCCCTGATGTCCTCCAGTACATGGATATCCCGGAGCCGGAGCCGAAGCCGTTCGAGGTCCTGATCGAGGTGAAGGCGGCGGGCGCCAACTTCAACGACATCTGGGCCCGGCGCGGCATGCCGGGCATGAAGGTCATCTTCCCGCACGTCGCCGGCTCGGATGTCTCTGGGGTCGTTCGGGCGGTCGGGTCGGAGGTGTCGGGCACGGGGTTCGGCTCGGCGCAGGTGGCTGTGGGCGACGAGGTCGTCGTCCACCCCGGCCTCTCCTGCCGCACGTGCGAGATGTGCACGTCGGGTCAGGAGTTCTTCTGCCGCCAGTTCCTGATCTGGGGCTTCCAGACCGGCCCCAACGACGGCGGCCACTCCGAGTACGTGACGATGCCCGCGGTCAACGTGCTCCCGAAGCCGTCCAACCTGAGCTTCGAGGAGGCGGCGTCGATGCCGCTCGTCCTTGAGACCGCGTGGCGGATGCTCGTGACGCGGGCGAAGGTGCAGGCCGGCGAGAACGTCCTCATCTGGGGCGGGGTCGGCGGCCTGGGCGTGATGGCGATCCAGATCTGCCGCCTCTTCGGAGCCAACCCGATCCCGGTGGTCGGCGGCGTCGAGAAGGTCGCCAAGGCGCACGAGATCGGCGCGACCGACGTGATCGACCGCAAGTCCGAGGACGTCTCGGCGCGCGTCCGCGAGATCACGAAGAAGGTCGGCGTCGACATCGTCTTCGAGCACTCGGGGCAGGACACGTGGCCCACGTCGGTCTCGTCGCTTCGCTGGGGTGGCCGGCTCGTCGTGTGCGGCGCGTCGACCGGGTACGAGGCGGTCACCGACCTGCGCTTCCTCTGGAACAAGCAGCAGAACCTGCTCGGCTCGCACCTCTCGTCGAAGGCCGAGCTCGCGGCCGCGCTGCGCGCCGTCGAGGCCGGGCACATCAAGCCGGTCATCGACCACGTCTTCCCGCTCGCCGAGGTGGGCAAGGCCCAGGCGCTCATGGAGGAGCTCAAGGTCCAGGGCAAGCTGGTCTACATCCCTTAACGCGGGGGAACCCATGGTTCCCCCGCGAGCCCCCTCCTTAAGGGCTGGCGTGGCGTTTGCCGCGCTCCGGCGAAGAGCGCGGTCTTCGCCGGAGCCACGAGCGTTGCGGACGTGCGAAGTGACGATGGGGACAGTCCCTGAACTCTGTGCGTTGCACTTCCGTGACGGCGGCGTGACGATGCCTAGTGGCTGGGCGCGCGGTGGATGACGAAAGGCGCACGGCGTTGTCACGGCGATCGTTCAGGGACTGTCCCTGCTCGGCGAATACGATGGCCGGATGCGGCTCGCGGTGATCGGCCATGTCGAGTGGGTGACCTTCGCCCGGGCGCCGTTCGTTCCCGGGGCAGGTGAGATCGTGCACCTGGAGGAGCCGTTCTCGCAGCCGGGTGGCGGCGGAGCCGTGACCGCCGTGGCGCTCGCGCGAATGGGTGCCGACGTCACGTTCTACACGGCGCTCGGGAACGACGGGCGCTCGCAGCCCGTGCTCGAGGCGTATGGCGTGCGGGTCGAGGCTGCGCTCCGGGACCGGCCGCAGACCGAGGTGCTGGCGCTGCTCGACCCGGCCGGGGAGCGGACGCTCTTCGTCGTCGGCGCGAACGACGCGCCGCGCGCCGGCGATCCGCTGTCCTGGGACGAGATCGCCGCCATGGACGGCTGCTACTTCACCGGGTACGACCCGGAGACGCTCCGCCTGGGACGCCGTGCCCCCCTGCTCGTGGTCACCGCACGCCGCTTCGACGCCCTGGTCGCGAGCGGCGTCCGCGCGGACGCGCTGGTCGGGAGCGGCCGTGATCGCGGAGAGCGGTTCGACCTCGAGCGGCTCCCCGAGCAGCCCACCCACGTGGTGATCACCGACGGGGCGCGCGGCGGCTCCGGCTACTCGGCCGCGCCGGTCCCCGGGCCGGTCGTCGACACCTACGGCGCGGGCGACACCTTCGTCGCCGGCGTGCTCTACGGCCTCGCATCCGGTCGCGAGATGAACCGGACGCTGGCCTTCGCCGCCGAGCGCGCTGCGGAGGCCCTCACGTGGCGCGGAGCCCTGCCGCCGCTCTCGTGACTCCCGCCCGGCCGCTTGCTAATGTCTCCGCCGTGCGCCGGCCCGCCGTCCTCATCGCCGTGCTCCTCGTGGCGGGAGGGCTTGCCGGGTGCGGCGGAAGCGGCGTCTCCGCGCCGGGCCAGGCCGACCTCGCGAACGGCAAGGCGCTGTTCGTGAGCAACTGCGGCAACTGTCACGTCCTCGAAGACGCGGGCACGTTGGGCACGGTCGGCCCGAATCTCGACGACGCCTACGCCGGCTCGCGCATCGAGGGCCTCAAGCAGTCGTCCTTCGAGGCGCTCGTGCGCCAGCAGATCGACGAGGCCGACTCGCCGATGCCGCGCCACCTGGTCTCGGGCGACGACGCCCGCGACGTGGCCGCCTACGTGGCGAGCGTCGCCGGCGTGAAGCTCGCGCAGGAGAACAACCCGGGCTCGACTCCGCAGTAGCGGAGGGTTAACCGCACCCTCGGCGTCGCCGTACCCGTATTCCCGCGGCCGGAAGCGGCTGCCAGAGTGGACGGACAACCCGGAATCCGTCCCCCTGGAGGCCCAATGTCAAGCTT
The DNA here is from genome assembly GCA_963809325.1 of uncultured Actinomycetes bacterium. Classification (GTDB taxonomy): domain Bacteria; phylum Actinomycetota; class Thermoleophilia; order Gaiellales; family JAICJC01; genus JAICJC01. The sequence continues at coordinate 1,409,193 of CAWEIZ010000007.1, read as the reverse complement.
TCCGCGAGCGGCAGCGCCGCTCGATCCTTCCGCCCTGCGCGCCGACCTCGACGGCGACATCGTCCTTCCCGGCGACGACGACTGGGACGCTGCCCGCCTCGCCTGGAACCTGGCCATCGACCAGCACCCCGCGATGGTCGCTCTTCCGGAGTCGGCCGCAGACGTGGCGGCCGTGGTCGCCTATGCCGCCGAGAACGAGCTGCGCGTGGCGATGCAGGGGACGGGCCACGGGGCCGGCGCGCGCGGCGGCGAGCTCGCGGGCGCCATCCTCGTGAAGACGGAGCGCATGCGCGGGATCGAGATCGACCCCGTGACCCGCACGGCGCGCGTCGAGGCCGGGGCCCTGTGGGCCGAGGTCGCCGAGGCCGCGGGCCAGTACGGCCTCGCCGCGCTGGCCGGGTCCTCGCCCGACGTCGGCGTGGTCGGATACACGCTCGGCGGCGGGCTGAGCTGGCTCGGGCGCCGGTACGGCCTGGCCGCCTCGAACGTCGTCTCGGTCGAGATCGTGACGGCCGACGGGGGCATCCGCCGGATCGACGCCGAGACCGACCCCGACCTCTTCTGGGCGGTGCGCGGCGGCGGCGGCAGCTTCGGCGCGGTCACCGCGATCGAGTTCGCGCTCTTCCCGGTCGCCGAGGTGTACGCCGGCGTCATGCTGTGGCCCATCGAGCGCGCGGCGGAGATCCTCCACGCCTGGCGGGAGTGGACGGCCGAGATGCCCGACGACATGACCACGGTCGGCCGCCTGCTCCAGCTCCCGCCGATCCCCGACATCCCCGAGCCGCTTCGCGGCCGGTCGTTCGTCGGCGTCCAGGCCTTCTACCTCGGAGCCGAGGCGGAGGGCGCCGCCCTCGTCGCGCCGATCCGCGCGCTCGGGCCCGAGATCGACACCGTCGCGACCATCCCGGCGGCGGCGCTCCAGCACGTCCACATGGATCCCGAGCACCCCGTTCCCGGCCTGGGCGACGGCATGCTCCTCGACGACCTCCCCGCGGCGGGCATCGACGCCCTCGTGGCCGCGGCAGGCCCGGGCTCGGGCTCGCCGCTGCTCTCGGTCGAGGTGCGCCAGCTGGGCGGCGCGCTCGCCAAGCCGGCGCCCGGCGGGGGCGCGGTCTCGCACCTCGACGCCGACTTCGTCATGTTCGGCGTGGGGATCGCGATGTCGCCTGAGCAGGGTGCCGCCGTGTCCGCCCATGTCGGCGCCGTCCGCGAGGCGCTCGCGCCGTGGGAGGCCGAGACGGCCTACCTCAACTTCGCCGAGCGCGACATCCCCGGCGACAACCTGTTCGGCCCCTATGCGCACCACCGCCTGCGCGCGGTGAAGTCTGCGTACGACCCAGCCGATCTCTTCCGCTCGAACCACCCGGTCGCTCCGGCCCGGTAAGACGGTGGCTCGATGCCGGCCCGGACGTGTGTCCGGGCCGGCACCTGGCCGTTAAAGCCCGACGACCCGCGGGACGGGTCGTCGGAGGAGGCAGGTAGCTGCGAAGTGTGGGCACGTTCGGTCGCAGCGTCCAAAGGCGATTTTTGACGCGAAGTGTTCGAGATTCGTGCACGAATCGTTAGCGATTTGTAAGGCCACCAATGCCCCTAACATCCCCCGCATGTCCCGGCGGGGCGTCCGGGCGGCGCTCTTCTCTAGACTGCCGCGCCGGTGGACCTCTACGAGTACCAGGGCAAGCAGCTCTTCGCGCGCTACGGGATCCCGGTCTCGGACGGGGTCATCGCGGCCACACCCGGGGAGGCTCGCGCGGCCGCAGAGGAGCTCGGGGGCCCTGTCGTCGTGAAGGCTCAGGTGCTCGTCGGCGGTCGCGGGAAGGCCGGCGGCATCCAGCTCGCCGCAGATCCGGCGGAGGCCGAGCAGCATGCGGAGGCGATCCTCGGCATGGACATCAAGGGCCACACCGTGCACCGCGTCTGGATCGAGCGGAGCTCGGAGATCGCGCGCGAGTACTACTTCTCGGTGACGTTCGACCGGGGGGCGAAGCGGCCGCTCCTCATGCTGACGACGGCGGGCGGCATCGACATCGAGGAGGTCGCGGCATTGACGCCCGAGCGCCTGGCTCGGCTGCACGTCGACCCGCTCGTCGGCTTCCAGCCCTTCCACGCCCGCCGGCTGTGCTTCGACGCCCGCCTTCCCCCGGAGGAGATGCGCCAGGCGGGCGACATCATGGCGGCCGCCTACCGCGCGTTCGTCGAGACCGACGCCATGCTGGTCGAGATCAACCCGCTCATCGTCACCCCGGACGGCGAGCTCAGGGCGCTCGACTCGAAGTACACGGTCGACGACAACTCCCTCTTCCGCCACCCCGACATCGCCGAGATGCGCGACCTGGGTGCGCTGCCGCCCGAGGAGCGGATGGCGCTCGAGCGCGGGGTGACGTACGTGAAGCTGGACGGGTACATCGGCATCCTCGGCAACGGCGCCGGGCTCGTGATGTCGACGCTCGACGTCGTGGCGGGAGCGGGCGGCGAGCCCGCCAACTTCCTCGACGTGGGCGGCGGGGCGCAGGCCGACGAGATCGTGACGGCGATGGAGGTGCTGCTCTCGGACCCGAACGTGCGCGCCGTGCTCTTCAACGTCTTCGGCGGCATCACGCGCTGTGACGAGGTCGCGCGCGGAATCCTGACGGCGCTCGACCGGCTCGACGTCAAGGTGCCGATGGTCGTGCGCCTCGACGGCACGAACGACGTCGAGGGCCGGCAGCTCCTGGCGGATGCCGCACCGCCCAACGTGCACGTCGAGGAGACCATGCTGGGAGCGGCCGAGCGCGTCGTCGAGCTGGCCGGGAGCGCCGCCTGATGGCGATCGTCGTGAACGCCGAGACGCGGCTCGTCGTCCAGGGCATCACCGGCCGGGAGGGCTCGTTCCACACGCTGCGAAACCGCGAGTACGGCACCAACGTGGTCGCGGGCGTCACGCCGGGCAAGGGCGGGCAGGACGTCGAGGGGATCCCCGTCTACGACACCGTCCACGAGGCGGTGCGGCGAGAGGGCGCGAACACGGCGATGGTGTTCGTGCCGCCCAGGTTCGCCGGCGACGCGATCCTCGAGGCGGCCGACGCCGGCGTCGCCACCATCGTGTGCATCACCGAGGGCATCCCCGCCCACGACATGCTCCGGATCTACAACCACGTGCGCCCGCGCGGGATCACACTGCTCGGCCCCAACTGCCCGGGCGCGCTCTCGCCGGGGCTCGCCAACGTCGGGATCATCCCGGCGCAGGTCTTCGCCCGCGGCCGGATCGGCCTCGTGTCGCGGTCGGGCACGCTCACGTACCAGATCGGCAAGGAGCTCGCCGACCTCGGGCTCGGCAACTCCACCATCGTCGGGATCGGCGGCGACCCCGTCGTCGGGCTGTCGTTCATCGACGCCCTCGACCTGTTCGAGAACGACCCCGCCACCGACCTCGTCGTGATGGTCGGCGAGATCGGCGGTGACGAGGAGGAGAAGGCGGCGGCCTTCATCGGCGAGCGGATGCGCACGCCGGTTGTCGCGTACATCGCGGGCTTCCAGGCCCCTCCCGGCCGGACGATGGGCCACGCCGGGGCGATCATCTCGGGGAGCGCCGGCACGGCACAGGCCAAGAAGGTCGCGCTCGAGGCCAGCGGCGTTCGCGTCGGGGCCAGCCCGACCGAGGCCGCGCGGCTGGCCGCCGAGGCGTTCGCGGCGCTCGACTGACCGTATCGCGCCCGCCGCGCCGCCCGGTAATCTGATCGCGTGGTCGATCAGATCCCCTTCACGCGCGGCATCCCGTCGGCCGACCTCCTGCCGGTCGACGACCTGCGTGCGGCGGCCGCCGCCGCGTTCGAGACCGACCCCGCCGCCCTGCTCTCCTACGCGCCCGCCGGCTATCCGCCGCTCAGGCGCTGGATCGCCGAGCGCCACGGCACGACGCCCGACCGCGTCGTCGTCGTCAACGGCTCGCTCGAGGGGGTCGACTTCCTCGCCCGGCACCTCTCCGGCGACGGGCAGGCGACGGTGGTCGTCGAGGAGCCGACCTACGACCGCACGCTGCGGGTGCTTCGCGCGCACGGCATCCGGATCGAGCCGGTGCCGCTCGAGGACGACGGCCCCGACCTCGACCGGCTGGAGGAGCTCTTCGGAGCGACGCCGCGGCCCCGGGCGGTCTACCTGATCCCGACCTATCAGAACCCGTCGGGCCTCTGCACGTCCCTCGAGAAGCGCCGCGCGATCGTCGCGCTGGCCCGCGAGCGCGGCGTGCTCGTGATCGAGGACGACCCGTACGGCCTCCTGCGGTTCGAGGGCGAGCCGCTGCCGTCGCTGCACGAGCTCGACGGCGGCGAGAACGTCATCCACTCCTCGTCGTTCACGAAGACGATCGCCCCCGGTGTGCGCACCGGCTACCTGCTCCTTCCCGAGCGCCTGGTCGACCCGCTCCGGCTGCTCTCGACGAACACGACCATCGCGCCGAACACGCTCGCGGGGGCGATCGTCGCCGCCTACTGCGAGGCCGGCCGGTTCGAGCCGAACATCGCCCGGGTCGTCGACGAGCTGCGCAGGCGCCGCGACGCCATGGAGGAGGCGCTGCGCGACGGCTTCCCGTCAGGCTCGCGCTGGACCACCCCGGGCGGCGGCTACTTCTTCTGGGTCGAGCTCCCCGGGATCGACACGGCCGCCGCCTTGCCTGCTGCGACCGCGCGCGGCGTGGCCTACGTGAAGGGCGGAGACTTCTGCACATCGGGGATCGGTCGCTCGGCAGTTCGGCTTGCCTTCAGCGCCTGCGGCCCCGACGCGATCCGCGAGGGCGTCGCCCGTCTCGGGGCCGTGCTCGACGCGGAGCGCACACCCGCCGCGGCGCTTTCAGATTGACAGATTCCGTGCGCTCGGGCAGACTGCTTCTGCTCGAGACGCCACAGGAGGCACGCTGTGAGGATGAGGGGCACGATCGCGACAATCGCCGCTGCCGCAGGCATGGCGCTCGCATGGGCGCCGCCGGCGCTCGCAACCATCGCACCGGCGCCTGACTCCACGTGGCAGACAAACGGCCGGGTCGTCGCGATCGCCGTGAGCGGCAACACGGTCTATCTGGGCGGCACCTTCACCGAGGTCGAGGACCACACGGGGCAGACCGCCGTCCGGAACCACGTCGCCGCCTTCAACCTCTCGACCGGTGCCGTGACGTCGTGGGCGCCGAACGCCTCGGGCGCGGTGCGCGCGATCGTCGTCTCGGGCTCCACCGTGTACCTCGGCGGCGACTTCACGACGATCGACGGGAAGAACCGCAAGCGCCTGGGATCGGTCTCCACGGCGGGCGTCGTGACGTCCTTCAAGGCGCAGGCGAACGCGAGCGTGTTCGGGCTCACGATGATCGGGTCGACCGTGTACGCCGGCGGGAGCTTCACGACGATCAACTCGACGGCGCGCACGCGGCTCGCGGCCATGAACGGCACGACGGGCGCGCTCGTCTCGGGCTGGACGCCCGCGGCCGACGACGAGGTCACGTCGCTGGCTGCGGCGACCGACGGCTCGAAGGTGTTCGTCGGGGGCCTCTTCGCCCACATCGGCTCGTCGTCCCAGAGCCACGTCGCTGCCCTCAACCCGTCGACGGGTGCCACGCTCTCGTGGTCGTACCACCCGACCTATCCGGTCGAGGGGATGACCGCGACGTCGTCGACCCTCTTCCTGGCGGGCGGCGGCAGCGGCGGCCGCGTCGGCGCGCTCAGCGCCTCGAGCGGCGCGAAGCTGTGGGAGATCTTCGTCGACGGGAACGTGCAGGGGGTGGCCGTCACGGGATCCGAGCTCGTCGCCGGCGGCCACTTCGACAACGTGTGCGATGCCGGGACGAACTGCCAGAACCCGATCGTGCGCCACAAGGTGCTCGCCGCGAACCTGACGACCGGGGCGCTCGACACCGGCTGGCATCCGAGCGTGAACAGCTCGCTGGGCGTGTTCGGCGTCGCGGCGACCTCGGCCAAGGTGATGATCGGCGGCGACTTCACCAAGGCCGGCGGGCTCGACCAGGCGCACTACGCGCAGTTCTCCGTCACGTAGCTCCCCGTCGTCTACGGCCGACGGCGCCGATCGCCGGCTTCATCCCATGCGGACGATGCTCGCCGGGCGGCGCGTCACTACGTTGCGCGTCTACCCGGTGGCTCGATGCGGGACCGCCCACCTGGGCGCGGGGCCGCACCCCGGGGGCGGAGTAGCGATGCGGTGAGCGGCGACCGGAGACACGTGTTGGCGATGGTGCCCCGAGCGGCAGCGAACGCGTGAGCGCCCTGCTCGTCAGCTCCGTGGACCTGGCTCGTGCGCAGTTCGCGACCACGTCGCTCTATCACTTCATCTTCGTTCCGCTCACGCTGGGCCTCGCGCCGCTCGTCGCGGTGATGCAGACGAAGTGGCACCGATCGGGCGACGAGGCCTGGCTTCGGCTCACGCACTTCTTCGGTAGCCTCCTTCTGATCAACTTCGCGATTGGCGTTGCGACGGGCCTCGTGCAGGAGTTCCAGTTCGGCATGAACTGGTCGGTCTATTCGAAGTTCGTCGGCAACATCTTCGGTGCGCCGCTCGCCATCGAGGGGCTGGCTGCGTTCTTCCTCGAGGCGACGTTCCTCGGCCTTTGGATCTTCGGCTGGGACCGGCTTCCGCCCCGTGTCCACCTCTCGACGATCTGGCTGGTCGCGCTGGGCACGTGGCTCTCGGCCTACTTCATCCTCGTTGCGAACTCGTTCATGCAGCACCCGGTCGGCTACAAGATGTCGGGCGGTGTGGCGGAGCTCTCGAGCATCCAGGCGCTCCTGACCAACAGGTTCGGCTACTACGCGATGGGCCACACGATCCTCGCGGGCCTGACGGCGGCGTCGGTGCTGGTGCTGGGCGTGGCCTGCTGGCACCTCGGGCAGGGGCGAAACGTCGAGGTCTTCAAGCGGGCCGCGATGCTGGCGCTCGTCGTCGCCGTTCCCGTGTCGGCCGTCAACCTGTGGTTCGGGAGCCACTTCGGAATCGTGACCACCGCGGATCAGCCGATGAAGATCGCCGCGGCCGAGGCGCTGTGGAACACGCAGGAGCCGGCGTCGTTCTCGCTGTTTCAGATCGGCGGGTTCAGCCAGAGCGACCCCACGCCCGGCTTCAGCATCGAGGTGCCGGACCTGCTCTCGTATCTCTCCACGGGGTCGATCCACGGCAAGGTCCAGGGCTTGGACGAGCTCCAGAAGCAGGAGCGGCTGAAGTACGGCCGCGGAAACTACATCCCCAACGTCGAGGCGATGTACTGGAGCATGCGGGTGATGGCCTACGGCGGCTCGTTCGTGCTTCTGGTCGCCCTGGTGGGTGCCTGGCTCTACCGCAAGGGCAAGCTTGAGACGGCGCGCTGGTACCAACGGACGGCGGTCGTCACGATCGCCGTGCCCTTCATCGCCGCGCTCGCCGGGTGGGTGCTCACCGAGGTCGGGCGCCAGCCGTGGATCGTGCAGGGCCTGCTCAAGACATCGGACGCGTCGTCACCGAGCGTCGGCACCTGGACCATCGGTCTCAGCCTCGCCGTGTTCGTGTCGCTGTATGTGCTCCTCGGCGTCGCGGACTTCGTGCTCATGCGCCGGTATGCGCGGGTCGATCCACCACCGGCCCAGGGCTCGGGCGACGGCGATCAGGCCCCAGAGCCGGCGATGGGGTACTGAGGGTGGTCGGCTGATGGGCCTGGAGACGCTCTGGTTCTGCGTGATTGCCTTTCTGTGGGCCGGCTACTTCATGCTCGAGGGGTTCGACTTCGGCGTGGGTATCCTGCTGCCCTTCGTCGGTCGCGACGAGCGCGACCGGAGCGCGATGCTCGAGACGATCGCCCCGGTGTGGGACGGCAACGAGGTGTGGCTCGTGGTGGCCGGCGGAGCGACGTTCGCGGCATTCCCGGCCTGGTACGCCACCATGTTCTCGGGGTTCTACGTCGCGCTGCTCGTCGTGCTGGTGCTCCTGATCGTCAGGGTGCTCTCGTTCGAATGGCGCGACCGCGGCGACGGTCGGTGGCGCGGGCTCTGGCTCTGGGCGAACGTCGCCGGCAGCATCGGCGCGCCGGTCATCTGGGGAGTCGCGCTGGCCAACCTCGTCCAGGGCGTCCCGATCGACTCCAGCGGGGACTACGCGGGCGGGTTCGTCGACCTGTTCAGCCCGTACACGGTGGCAGCGGGCGTCGTCACGGTGCTCCTCTTCGCGATGCACGGCGCGACGTTCCTCGAGCTGCGAACGACCGGCCCTCTTCGTGGACGCGCCATGGATGCAGCCCGTCGCCTGTCCTTGCCGGCAGTCGTGCTGGCCGCCGTGTTCCTGTTCTGGACGGTCGTGGTCGCCACGGACGCCAACCACAAGAGCGCGTTCCCGGCGGCGCTTGTCGCCGGGGCGGCGATCCTGGCGTTCGCCGCCGGCGCCGCCATGATCGGGAAGGGCCGCGCGCGGCCGGCGTTCATCGCCTCCGCGACCGGCATCGTGCTCACGGTGGCCACGATCTTCACCGCGCTCTATCCGCGAGTGATGGTCTCGAGCTCCGATTTCTCCAACAGCCTGACGACGTCGAATGCCTCGTCCGCCCACTACACGCTGGCGGTGATGAGCGTGGTCGCGGTGTTCGTGACACCTGTCGTGCTGGCGTACCAGGCATGGACCTACTACGTGCTGCGGCGTCGGCTGGAGGGTGCCGCCCCCGCGGCGCTGCCGCCGACGCAACCGACGAGCTGAGGCGGCCGAAGACGGGCCCTCTCGACCGCCGACTCCTGCGCCGTGCGCGCTCGGTCCGCCTCCTGCTCGCGGCCGACGTGGCGATCGGAGTGGCGGCCGCCGTCCTGGTGCTCGCCCAGGCGACGTTGCTCGCACGGGTGATCGCACGCTCGTTCGCCGGCGCCGGGCTCGATGACGTGACCCGTCCGCTCGAGCTCCTGCTGCTCGCCTTCGCCGGTCGGGCAGGCCTCGCCTGGGGGTTCGAAGTCGCCGGCCGATTTGCCGCAACGAGCGTCCTCTCGCAGCTTCGGCTCGCTCTTGCAGAGCGCCGGATCCTCGACCAGCCGACGGCGCTCGACGGAGCCCAGAGCGGCGAGCTCGCAGCTTCCGCGGTGTTCGGAGCCACGGCGCTGGAGGTGTACTTCGGGCGGTTTCTGCCGCAGCTCGTGCTCGCGGTGCTCGTCCCGGTCACGGTGATCGCGTGGATCGTCCCGATCGATGTCATCTCGGCGGCCATCATGATCGCGACGCTGCCGCTGGTGCCGGTGTTCATGATCCTGGTCGGCAGCCATACGGCGCGGCGCACGCAGGAACGCTCCGAGGCCTTGACCCTCCTCGCCACCCACTTCCTCGACGTCGTGCGCGGCCTGCCGACACTCCGAGCATTCAATCGCGGCCCCGCGCAGATCACCGCCATCGCGGAACGAGGCGAGCGATATCGCCGAGCGACGATCGCGACCCTCAGGATCTCGTTCCTCTCGGGCGCGGTGCTCGACCTCGCGGCGACGCTCGGGGTCGCACTCGTGGCCGTCAGCGTCGGTCTGCGCCTGGACGCGGGCCGCATCGGTCTGGAGTCGGCGTTCGTGATCCTCATCCTGGCGCCGGAGCTGTACCTGCCGCTTCGCAACGTCGGCGCGCTCTACCACGCGAGCGCCGACGGGGTGGCCGTGGTCGACAGGCTGCTGCCGCTCGCCGAGCCGTCCGCACGTCGCCCGGACGGTGGTCGGCGGCCGCCCAGCCCGCGCGGCGCCGTGGTCCGGCTCGAGCATGTCTCGTATGCCTACCCCACCCGCCCGGCGCCAGTCCTGACGGACGTCGAGCTCGAGCTGCGTCCGGGCGAGGTGGTGGCGCTCGTCGGCTCGACCGGAAGCGGTAAGAGCACGATCGCCGCCGTGCTGCTCGGATTCGCCGAGCCGACCGTGGGGCGTGTCACGGTCGGGGGTGTCGATCTCGCTGCGTGTGACATCGCCGCGTGGCGCCGATCCGTCGCATGGGTGCCGCAACGACCGACCCTCTTCCGAGCATCCGTCCTCGACAACATCCGGCTGGGCCGTCCGTCCGCCCCCTTCCACGCCGTTCGTGAGGCGGCGCGCCTCTCCGGCGCAGACGCCTTCATCCGCGACCTCGATGACGGCTACGACACGCTGGTGGGCGACGGCGGGCGCACGGTATCCGCCGGCCAGCGACAGCGCATCGCCCTGGCTCGGGCGCTCGTTCGCCGCGCCCCGCTGGTGGTGCTCGACGAGCCGACGGCGAATGTCGATGCCGCCACCGCCGAGACGATCGGAGAGGCGATCGGGCAACTCAGAGGGCGGCGCACGGTGCTCGTGATCGCACATGCGCCCGGCATCGCGCGGTGGGCGGATCGAACCGTCGGGCTCCGCGCGGGATGTGTGACCGACGGCCGAAGGGCGGTGGCGGTCACGTGACGGCGACCCTGCGGAGACTCGTGGCCCTCGCGCCGCCGCCCTGGGCGCGGCTTGCGTTGTCGGTACTCTTGGGCACGGCCGCGGTCGTTTGCGGCGTCGGCCTGATGGCCACGGCCGGGTATCTGATCGCCCGCGCCGCCGAGCGACCGGCGGTGCTGTCACTGACGACCGCCATCGTGGCGGTGCGGTTCTTCGGGCTGGGCCGCCCTCTGGCCCGGTATCTCGAGCGGCTGGCGGCGCACGACGTGGCCTTCAGGCTCCTGGCACGGATCCGCGTCCGCTTCTACGAACGGATCGAGCCGCTCGCTCCGGCCGAGCTGGATGCCTACCGGAAGGGCGACCTGCTGGCGCGGATGGTCGGCGACGTCGACGCCCTCCAGAGCCTCTACCTGCGCGGTCTGGGGCCGCCGATGGTCGGCCTTGCGGTCGGCGCGACCTCGGTGGCCGTGGCCGCTGCGATTCTGCCCCGAGCTGCGCTCGTCATGGCGGCGGGGCTGCTTGCCGGCGCCACCGTCGTCCCTCTGGTCAGCTGGCGGCTGGGGCGCTTGGCTGCCGGCTCCGCTGCGGCGAGGGGCACGCTGAGCGCCGACCTCGTCGAGCTCCTGCGCGGTGCGCCGGAGCTCGTCGCGTGCGGCAGGGAGGCCACCGCGATGGCTCGGCTCGGCGAAGTCGACCGCACCGTCGCTCGGCTGTCTCGGCGCGACGGGCTCGCCGCCGGCGTCTCGGACGGATTGAGCATCGCCGTTCTGGGCCTGACGGTCACGGGAGTGCTGGCGGTCTCCGCCTCCGCCCGGTCGGCCGGCACCATCGACGGTGTTCTCGTGGCGACGTTGGCGCTCCTGTCTCTGGCGTCGTTCGAAGCGGTCAGCCCACTTCCACAGGCTGCGCGTGAGCTCTCAGCGACGCTCGCCGCCGGTCGGCGCGTGCTGGACGTCGCCGATCGCGAGGCGCACGTCCGCGATCCCGAGGGGCAGGCGCCCGTGCCGTCCTCCCGTCCGACGTTCGCCCTCGAAGAGGTCGCCGCCCGCTATCCGGCCGCGGATCGGCGCGTCCTCCACGGCGTGAGCCTCACGCTCGCGCCCGGGCGCAAGGTCGCGCTCGTCGGACCCAGCGGATCAGGGAAGACCACCGTCGTCAATCTCCTGCTTCGCTTCCTCGACCCGACAGATGGTCGCGTCACGCTCGATGGGCGCGATCTGCGCGACTACCGGCAGGAGGACGTTCGCCATGCGATCGCATTCGCCGGCCAGGACTCGCACCTGTTCACCACCACGATTCGAGAGAACGTCCGCATCGGGAAGCCGGCCGCGACCGACGCCGAGCTGGAGGAAGCGCTGCGGCGCGCGTGCATCTCGGACTGGGTCGCGACGCTGCCGGAAGGCATCGACACGCTGGTCGGCGAGGAGGGCACCTGGCTCTCAGGCGGCCAGCGTCAGCGCATCGGCCTCGCCCGCGCCTTCCTGGCGGACGCCCCCCTCCTGATCCTCGACGAGCCGACCGCCCATCTCGACCCTGTGACAGCCCGGATGCTCATGGACGACGTCATCGATGCGCTCGGCGGGAAGACCCTGCTCCTCATCAGCCACCGGCCCGAAGGGCTTGAGCGCATGGACGAGCTTGTCGAGCTCGACGGCGGCAGGGTTGTAGGCGCGGCGTGAGGATGCAGGAGCTCACACGCCCGGCATGGCAGGGCGCAGCAGGGGCGGGTTGATGCCCCAAGCACCCCGGAACGAGGCGCCCGGCTCAAGGCGAATGACCGACGCGCCGGTGCGAAAGGCATTCGCCGGGCACGTCATGGGCTCGACCGCCAGGCTGCGGCGGGCCACGTCCGGCAGCGGATCGCCGGTGAAGATCGTCAGGTAGGGGTACGCCTCATCGACCCAGAGCGTGAGCCTCCGGCTCGCGCGGGAGCCTGAGAGCTCGACGCGCGCGAGGCCGTCCGGGCCTCGCTCGAGGTCGGTGAACGCGTGATCCAGCCTTGTCGAGCCGATCCGCCGCGGCCGCCGGAAGTCGTAGTCCGTTCCCTCCACGGAGATCGCACTCACGGGAAGTCCGCGTTCGTCGGTGCGCAGCACCGTTCGTCCGGGAGCGCGGAGGATCGTCGTGTCGACGGTCGCGGTCCCGACCGTCAGGTACGGATGCGCGCCGGCACCGTACGGGCATGCTTCAGCGCCGACGTTGGTGGCGGTGGTGCAGACGCGCAGCCCGCTGGTGGAAAGCTCGTACTCGATGCGCAGCGCGAGTGCGAACGGGTAGCCGGGCTGCGGTCGAAGCTCGTGCTCCACCGCCACCCGGTCCGAGTCGTGGTCGCTCACAGTCCAGATCACGTCGCGGACGAGGCCATGGATCGTGTTTCGGTGCTCGGGCTCGGTGATCGGCAGCCGGTGTCGCCGGCCGTCGAACTCGTAGGTCCCGTCCTCCAGCCGGTTCGGCCATGGGATGAGCACCTGCCCTCGCCCCGACCGGCTCCGCTCGCCGGCCGGGAATCCGTCCAGCAGGTCTCGTCCGCCGATCGAGTAGGCACGGAGGCCGCCGCCGACCGTGACGACGACCGCCCGTTGGTCTCCGGAAACGATCTCCACCTCTCCGTCGGCCGGGCGGGCGAGGGCCCGCGTGGCAGCGTCAGGCGAGGCGCTCGAGCACACGGTCGCCCACCCTGAGCGCGTTCGCCATCGCCGTCAGCGCGGGGTTAACCGCGCCGATGCTCGGGAAGATGCTCGTGTCGGCGACGTAGAGGTTGTCGACCTCGTGCGCGCGGCAATCGGCGTCCAACGCGGACGTGGCCGGATCTGTCCCGAATCGGCAGGTGCCGGCCTGATGCGCAACGCCGGCCACAGGGATGTCGTTCGCCATGTAGGCGAACCGGTGAAAGAGATGGTCGGGCTCCATTCGCAGCCGGCCGAGCATCGTCTTCAGCTGAGCATGAAGGCGCTTCTTCGGCTCGTCGTTCGTCGGCGTGTAGCTCAAGGTGAGCCGGCCCTCCCGGTCGACCGAGACCCGGTTGTCAGGCATGGGCAGATCCTCGGTCGAGAGCCAGAAGTCGATGGCGTGCCGTGCGACTCGCTCGAGCGTCCACTGCGGGGCGAGCTTTGTCTCGCCCGGCTTCTCGCCGCGGAACATCGGCGCCTGCGACTTGCCCACCATCTGGATGTTTCCGAGCGGGTACTCGAAGTCGTCGCTTCGGAAGTAGAAGTCGTTGATGCCGAGCGTCTTCTGGAAGATCGTCGGGTTCTCGTCGTGCGACAGTGCGAGCACCGCCGAGCTGTTGTGGAACATGTAGTTGCGGCCGACCTGGTCGGAGCCGTTGGCCAGCCCGTTTGGGTGCCGGTCGTTCGCCGAACGCAAGAGCAACTGGGCAGTGTTCGCGGCGCCGCAGGCCACGACGACGATGTGGGAGGCGAACCGCTCGGTCTCGCCGTTTCGTTCGACCACCACTTCTGTGACGGCTCCGCCCGCCGGGTCGGTCTCGAGCTTCACGGCCCTGGCGTTCGTCAGCAGCGTGACGTTCGGGTGCTCCAGGGCGGGCCGCACCCCGAGCACCTCGGCATCTGACTTTCCGTGCACCGCGCACGGGAAGCCGTCGCAGTTCTGGCAGCGGACACAGGCACTGTGCGGCATGTCGTCTTCGAGAAGCCGTATGCCGCACGGAGCGTGGAACGGATGAAGTCCGGCTGCGGCGAGGTCGTCCGAGAGCTGTTGGATCCGCGGCTCGTGTGAGACGGCCGGGAACGGGTACGGGGCGCTTGCCGGGGGCTCGGTCGGATCCTCGCCCCGCGCGCCGTGGACCTCGTACAGGTGCTCCGCCTGGGTGTAGTAGGGCTCCAGCTCGTCGTACGAGATCGGCCAGGCTGGCGAGACGCCGTCGTGGTGGTGGAGCTCGCCGAAGTCCTCCTTGCGGAGCCGGTAGAGCGCCGCGCCGTAGAGCTTCGTCGCACCACCCACGAAGTAGTGGATCTGAGGCTGGAACGGCGTGCCGCCTGCGTCATACCAGGTCTCCGGCGACACGTAGCGGTTGTCGACGAACACATCCTGCGCGAGCCAGTTCTGCGGCTCGCGGGGGAGCCAGTCTCCCCGCTCGAGCAGCAGGATGCGCTTCCCGGAGGGCGCCAGGTGGCGGGCGAGCGTGCCGCCGCCCGCCCCGGTGCCGACGATGATGACGTCGTAGTCGTCCACGCTCAGGTCTGCAGGCTTCGAGACGGCGCTCATGACGCGATCCAGGGCTCATGCCAGCGGCCGTGACCGCCGACCAGCTTCTCCGCAGCCTCGGGGCCCCACGACTTCGGCGCGTACGGATGCACGGGCGGCGGGTTGTCGAGCAGCGGCTGCATGATGCGCCACGTCTCCTCGACGCCGTCCTGCCGCGTGAAGCGGGTGCTGTGGCCGGTCATGGCCGCATGGAGCAGCACCTCGTACGGCGTCGCGCCCTCGCCGCCCTCCTGCGAGAACTCCATGTCGAGCTCGATCGGCCCTGGGCCTTCCCGGTCGGCGCGATGGGCTTCGACGACGAGCCGGATCCCGGTCGACGGGTCGAGCTTCACGACGACCTGGTTCGGATCGGGACGGTGGCCCTTGACCCCGAAGCCGAGCCGCGGTGGCTTCTTGAAGACGACTCGAAGCTCGGTCTGGGTCACGGGAAGGCGCTTGCCCGTCCGGATGAAGAACGGCACGCCGGACCAGCGCCAGTTCTCGATGTCGAGCCGGAGAGCGGCGTACGTCTCGGTGGTCGAGTCCGAAGCGACCCCGTCGATGTCGAGGTATCCGTCGTACTGGCCGCGGACGTAGTGGGCGGGGTCGGCTGCGTCGACGGCATGGAAGAGCGCGACCTGTGCATCCTTCAACGTCTGCGGATCACCGCGGGAAGGAGCCTCCATCGCAGCCGCGCTCACAACCTGCATGAGGTGGTTCACGACCACGTCGCGGAGCGCACCGACCGGATCGTAGAAGTGGCCGCGGTCCTCGACCCCGAAGCTCTCCGCCATCGTGATCTGCACACATTCCACGTAGTTGCGGTTCCAGATCGGCTCGAGCATCGCGTTCGCGAAGCGCAGATGCAGGATCTCCTCGAGGCCCATCTTCCCGAGGTAGTGGTCGATGCGGTAGAGCTGAGACTCGTCGATCGACTCGTGGAGCTCGTCGGCGAGCTCGGTGGCCGACGCGCGATCGTGGCCGAACGGCTTCTCGACGACGACGCGCGCATTCCTCGTCAGCCCCGCTTCCGCCAGGCCCTTGACGACCGTCCCGAACAGGAACGGCGGGATCTCGAGGTAGAACACCGGGGTCTGCTTGCCGCTGATCGCGTCCGCCACCCGCTCGTATGTCGCGGCGTCGGCGAAGTCGCCTTCGACGTAGGACAGCCGCTCCGCGAGGCGGTCGAAGACTGTGGCATCGAGCTTCTCGCCGGTCCCCTCGATCGACTCGCGGGCGCGCTGCCTGAGGCGATCGACCGTCCAGTCGTCGACCGCTACACCGACAATCGGGCAGTCCAGCAGTCCACGCCGCTCGAGTCGGTACAGCGAGCGGAAGGTCATGACCTTCGCGAGGTCGCCCGTGATGCCGAACACCACGAGGACATCCGCCGGCCGCTGTGCGCTCGCCTCTTGGTCGGCGGCTGGGCGGGTCGCGAGAGAAGGTGCAGCGGTTCTCGTCATCTTGGGTCCTCTCTCCGAGCTGACCCGCTTACTCTAGGACCGCCAGGATGGGGACCGTCATCCAATGCGGATGATCTCGCGGACCGGCGCTCGCGCCGGGTCATCGACGCTCCTCGCCGGTCTCGACCGTGATCCGGCCGGGGCGCTGGTGGGTGAGCCCGGCGCCCGCCCAGTCGACGACGGCCTTCGCGCGGTCCTCGTTGGTCGGAAGGAGTGCGAGGTGCACCGTGCCCCACGCCACCTGGGCAGCCCTGCCCTTCATGGTCCGACCGCCCATCATCTGGACCACCGCCGCGCCCCTGCCGATCGTGGCCATCGTTCCCTTGTCGCGGTACTTGAACGGCTTGGGCTCCTTGCCGGCGATGCGGCGGGCGATGTCCTCGCCCGCATGCTCCCCCGACTGGAGCGCCACAGAGCCGAGCTGTGGGAGGACGTGGTTCGTCTTCGCATCGGTGATCGCAGCGACGTCGCCCACGGCGTACAGCTCCGGGTGATCCTGTGCGGTGAGCTCCGGGCCGACCGGGATCCGGTTTCCGCGCACGAGCTCCAGGCCGAGCGACTGGACGAGCGCGTTTCCCTGCAGGCCGGCGCCCCAGACGAGCGTATGGGCGGCGAGAACAGTCCCCGACTTCAGCGTGACCCGGGTGGGCGAGATCGACTTCACGGCCTCGCCCACCATCACCTCGACGGTTCGCTTCGCGAGCGCCTTCTCCGTGTACGCGCGGATGTCCGCCTTGAACATCGAGAACAGCACCGGGCCGGCCTCGACGAGGATGATCCGCGCCCTCTCCTGAGGCACGTTCGGATAGTCCTTTGTGAACTCGCCCCGGTAGAGCTCCGCGAGCGCGCCCGCGCTTTCGACCCCGGTCGCCCCGCCGCCGACCACGACGATGTTCAGCGCCCCGTCGTCGACGAGCTCCGGGTGCCGATCGGCTTCCTCCCAGAGCTGGAGGACGTGGTCCTTGAGCCGGACGGCGTCGGGGAGGGTGTACATCGGGAACGCGTGCTCCGCCGCGCCCTCCGTGCCGAAGAAATTGACCTCGGCTCCCAGACCGAACACCAGGTAGTCGTACGTCAGCGGGTCGAGGTCGGCGAACTGCACCTCGCGCGCGTCCACATCAACCGCCGTGACGGTCGCCTGACGGACGGTGGTGTTCTCCTGTCCGTGCACGAGGTCGCGCAGCGAGTGGCCGACCGCGGTGGTCTCGAGCAGGCCGGTGGCGCACTGGTACAGGAGCGGCTGGAACGTGTGGTAGTCGTGCCTGTCCACCAGCACGACGTCGGCGTCGGCGTGCTTCAGCTTCTGCACGGCGCCGACCCCGGCGAACCCCCCGCCGAGGACGACGATGCGTTGGCGTCGATCGTGGCCGTTTTCGGACGTGCCCGGCATCTCGGTCGGCTCAGCCTAGGCACGCCGGCGATGCGGATCGTCATCCCATGCGGACGATCTCGAGCGGGCGCGCCGGCGCGGCTCTCCGCGTGATGATGCCGCTCCTTCTCTGGATAGGTGAAGGAGACCGCTCGCTCGACCGCCGGCTCCTGACTCGACGCTGACGGGACGCGCGGCGGCCCCGGCGGCGTAAACCGGGCAAGCGAAGGAGGTCGACGATGAGGGTCAGGGCTGCACTGCTCGCGTTCGGGATGGTGGTGCTGAGCGGCGGGGGAACGGCATATGCCGACGGCGGCCCGGCCGCCGGCGTCACATATGGAGGTCCAGGCGTGACATGGGGCGCGGTGCGCTACGTCGCCCTTCCCACGCCCCGCGGCACGGCCGTCGCCCAGATCGACCGGGCAACGGGGACGGTGAACAGCTTCGTCTCGCTCCGCGGATCGTGGGGGATCCCGCAGGTCGCGTTCGACGGCTCGACCGCCGGGATCAATGCCGGTGGGGACGTGCTCGTGCTCGGCCGGACCGCGACGACGCTCTATCCGAAGCGGACGCAGTTCGCGCTCGTGAACCCGGTGAAGATGCGGCTCCAGCGGATCGTGGCCCTGCGCGGTGCGTTCTTCTTCGACGCGATCTCACCCGACGGCGAAACGGTGTACCTGATTCAGGTGGCATCGCCGCGGAACGTCTGGCACTACTCCGTCCGGGCGTACGACCTGCGGCACGAACGGCTCCTGCCCGGCGCCGTCGTCGACAAGACCGAGCCCGACGAGCGCATGGCGGGCATGCCGATGGCGCGGGCCACGAGCAACGACGGCGTATGGGCGTACACCCTCTACTCCAAGCCGTCCGGCCGGTACTTCGTCCACGCGCTGAACACGCAGGCCGGCGTCGCACGCTGCATCGACCTGCCGCGGCTTTCGTCCCAGAACATGCCCCAGCTCTCCATCGACGGCGGCCGGCTCGATGTCGTCTCGGAGGGTCAGGCGCTCGCGGCCGTCGACAGGACATCGTTCGCGGTCACCCGCTCGGCGGCACCCGCCGCGCAGAGCGCGCCCACCCCGGCCAATCCGCAGACACCGGCGCAGCCGTCGTCAGGAGGCGCGCCGCTCTGGGTGGCGATCCCGGCCGGGCTGTTCCTCGCCGGCCTCGCCCTGCTCGCCGTCAGACGGCGGCGGCCAGCTCGCGAGGGATCAGGCGGGGCTGCGGCGGGGGCACCATCTGGCCCTTGAGCATGGGGCGGAACGTCGGACACGGTTCCGACAGGCGCAGAGCGCAGAGGTTCGTCTTGCGAAAATAGCAGTCGTCGCAGGTAACGCAGCGCGCCTTGGATGCCACAGTCAGCTCTCCCCCTGGATGGCGATTCCGGTGACGGTTCCGGAGCGCCGGAGTCTACGTAGAGCGGGGCGGGGAATCCACCGTTGCCCAGACTGAATTGCCGCTAAATCGGGGAAACCCTCGCACGGGCCGCGAGCGTCAGGCGGGGGGGAGATGGCGCACGACGTTCAGCGCCTGGGAGAACGTCTTGACGCCGATCACCCTCAGCCGGCCGTCGGCGGCCTTCCGCGCCGCGGCGACGTTGTCTACCGGGACAATGAACGTGTCGACGCCGGCCTCGATGGCTCCGAGCGCCTTCTGCTTGGCGCCTCCGATCGTGCCGACGTCGCCGAACAGATCGAGCTCGCCGGTCGCGGCGATGCGGTGGCCGTGGAGCAGCGACCGGCCGCTCATGCTGTCGTAGATCTCGAGCGCGAACGCCAGGCCGGCCGACGGTCCCCCGATGCCGTGGATCGTGTAGCGCACGTCGACAGGGATGCTCCCGACCCGGACGGCGTCGCCGATCGCGACCCCGATGATGGCGCGGTGCTTCCCGTCGGTGCTCGAGACGGTGCGCAGGTGCTTCGTGCCGGCGTCGCGGAACGTGTAGTCGGCGGTGTCGCCCGGCGAGAGCCCCTTCGTGAGGCTCATGACGTCGGTCTCCGTCCGCACGCGGTGCCCGTCGACGGCGGTGATGACGTCGCCGGGGCGGACGCCGGCCCGCGCCGCCGGGAAGCCGTTCGAGACGCTGTAGACGAGGGCCCCGAGCCGGGCGATCCTGACCGGCTTTCCGAGCGCCCGCTCGGCGACCACCTCGGCCGTCTTCTGCGAGTCGGCCATGGCCTGGAAGTCCCGGTGCACGCGCTGGGTCTCGCTCACGCCGGGAGCACGCAGGTCGCGGATCGGTATGAGGTCGGCGCCGTCCTGGAGATGCCGCCCCCAGAACTCCTCGAGCTTGTTCGCCTCGATCTCGTGGACGTCCACGAAGTAGAACCCGCTCTTGCCGGCCGGGGGCGACCCGCCGGGCACGTGGACGTAGTCGACGGCCGGATGGGCCTCGTCGGGCCAGAACACGTAGTAGCCCGAGGGTGTGGCCATCGCCCACGCCAGCCCGCCGAGGAGCAGGAGGAGCACGACCGTGAGGACGACGGTGACGGGGCGGCGCAGGAACCTCATCCGGCCACCGCCAGCGCGCCGGCAAGCGAGCCGATCGCAACCGCCGCGACGCCGAGGGCGGAGAGGACGCCGAGCCGCCCGTAGGCCAGGTGGCCGCGGCCGTATCCCGAGAGCGCGAAGCCGGTGAGCCCGCCGCCGATCAGGCCGCCCACGTGCCCGCCGACGGAGATGCCCGGGATCGCGAACGTGATGAGGAGGTTGACCACGATGAGCCCGCCGATCGAGCCTCCCAGGAGCGACATGCCGCGCTGCCGCTCGAACACGAAGAGCGCGCCCATGAGGCCGAAGATCGCCCCCGACGCGCCGACCGTCGGCGCATGCGGCGTCACGAGGAGCGCGCCGAAGCTCCCCGCGAGCGCGGAGGCGAAGTAGACGGCGGCGAACCGCACCGGGCCCGCGTAGCGCTCGAACACGCCCCCGATCAGGAAGAGCGCGTACATGTTGAAGGCGAGGTGGAGGAGGCCGTAGTGGACGAACGCGGCGGTGATCAGGCGGTAGTCGTCGCCGCGGGCCACCGCCGGGCCGTAGAGGGCGAGCTCGGCTCCGAGCGGCTTCAGCTGGCCGCCCCCCATCCCGAAGCCGCCGCCCCCGATGTTGTTCGTGAGCGGCAGCATCGCGATGTTGACGGCGATGAGCGCGTAGGTGACGTACGGCTCGCGTGCCATCAGGAAGCCGGGGCGGCGGATGCTCGCCCGGCCGCCGCACTCGGGGCAGCGGACGCCCACCGGCGTCGACACCATGCACTCGGGGCAGATCGGCCGCCCGCACCGGGCACAACGGACGCCCGTCTCACGGTCGGAGTGGCGGTAGCAGGTCTCCACGCTCACATGCTAGGCGCGAGCCATGAGGCGGAAGTGTGACTACCAGACACCGTGGAGAGCGCCGCCGTCGACCGGCAGCACGACCCCCGAGATGTACGCCGCCTGCTCCGAGCAGAGGAACGCGACGGCGGCGGCGATCTCCTCGGGCTTCCCCATCCGCCCGACCGGAATCGACGCGATGTCCTCGGCCTCGGCGGCGGCCGGGTCGGGCCGGGCCTCCCAGAGCTCGCGCATCCTGCCGGTCGCGACCTTGCCGGGCGCGATCGTGTTCACGGTGATGCCGTCGCGGCCCAGCTCGTGGGCGACCGACTTGGCCCACCCGAGCACGCCGGGCCGGATCGCGTTCGAGAGGATGAGGTGCGGGATGGGCTCGCGCACCGACCACGACGTGATGTTGACGACGCGCCCGCGCCCGCTCGCGCGCAGGTGCGGCAGCGCCAGCCGGGTCAGCCGGACGACCGAGCGCAGCGACAGCTCGAAGGCGTCGGCCCAGGCCTCGTCGGGCGTCGACTCGAACGTGCCGGGGGGCGGGCCGCCGGCGTTGTTGACGACGATGTCGAGCCGGCCGCGGGCGGCGACCGTCTCGTCCACGAGCCGCTCGAGCAGGGCCGCGTCGCGCACGTCGCCGGCGATCGCGATGGCTCCCGGGACGCGGCCCGCGGATTCCTGGAGGCGCGCGTCGTCGCGGGCGCACATCGTGACGGCGCAGCCCTCGGCGGCGAGCGCCTGGGCGATTGCGAAGCCCATCCCGGCGGACGCGCCGCCGACGATCGCCGCCGTCCCCTCGAGTCCCAGATCCATCGTGCGGAAGGTAGTCGATCAGCCGCGGCTCCGTGCCCGACCCGCCGGTACGATCCTGCGCGTGGGACACACGTCCGAGCGCCTCCGCCGCCGGGCCCGCATCGCCACGGCGGGCGCCCGCCGGATGCCCGACTTCCTCGTGATCGGCGCCCAGCGCGCGGGGTCGACGTCGCTCTTCGCGCAGCTCTGCGCGCACCCCGGGGTGGCGGCGCCGAGCCACAAGGAGATCCACTACTTCGACCTTCAGAGCTTCCGCAGCCGGCGCTGGTACCGCAGCCACTTCCCGCCCGTCGCGTCGTCTCGCGGCCGCATCACCGGCGAGGCCAGCCCCTACTACCTGTTCCACCCGGCGGTGCCGGCGCGCGTCGCCGAGGCCCTTCCCGAGGTGCGCCTGATCGCGCTCCTGCGCGATCCCGTCGCCCGCGCCTACTCGCACTACCAGCTGTCGGTCCGCGACGGCCACGAGACGCTCGGCTTCGACGAGGCGTTGCGGGCCGAGCCCGAGCGCCTGGCCGGCGAGGAGGAACGGCTGCTGGCCGACGGCGCCTACCGCAGCCACGCCCATCGCCACCAGTCCTACGCCGCCCGCGGCGCCTACGCCGAGCAGCTGCGCCGGTGGCACCAGCACGTGGCGCCGGAGCGGCTGCTCGTGATCTCGAGCGAGGAGCTGTTCGCCGACCCCGCCGGGACCGGCGGCGGCGTGCTCGCGTTCCTCGGCCTCGACGCCGAGGTCGTCCCGCCGCTCCCGGTGCGAAACCAGCGGCCGTACCCGCCGATGAGCGACGAGGCCCGATCGCTCCTCGAGGCTCGGTTCGAGGAGCCAAACCGGCAGCTCTACGAGCTGGTCGGCCGCGACCTCGGCTGGTCCCGGCCGCGGCCGGTGGCGGCCCGGTGAACATCCTCTGGGTCATCGTCGACTGCCTGCGGGCCGACAAGCTGGCCGATCCGCGCAATGAGTGGCCGGTGGCCTCGCGGCTGGTCGAGGAGGGCGCGGCCTTCACCGCCTGCTACTCGACCTGCCCGACCACGACGCCGGCGTTCACGTCGATGTTCACGGGGCGGTACCCGACGTCGCACGGCGTCCGGGGCCTCCGAGGCACGCGCCTCGCCGAGTCGATGCCGACGGTTGCCGAGCGGCTCTCCGGGGCCGGCTACGCCACGTGGTGCTCGGTCACCGGGCCGCTGCTTCAGACCGTCGGGACATTTCGCGGCTTCGAGGACGTCGAGTACCGCGAGGCGGGCGACCGCTCGGTGCACTCCGAGTTCGGGACGCGGGCGCTGGCCCGGGTCGCGCAGCTCGAGATGGCGGAGCGTCCCTATCTGGCCGTCCTTCACGTCTGGGACGTCCACATGCCGCGGCGCTACCCGGCGAGCTTCGACCGCCGCCGGTACGGGCGCGACGCCTACGAGCGCGCGATCGCGGGCCTCGATCCGTGGCTCGGGACGCTGCTCACGCTGGTCGGCGACTCGACGCTCGTGGTCTTCACCGGCGACCACGGCGAGAACACCCGGCTCGAGCCGCACACGCTGCGAACGCAGGAGCTGCACCGGCGGGCCGTCCGCCGCCTGCCGGTCATCCCCTGGGCCCAGTGGACGCTCGCCCGCGGCGCCCGGTCCGACTCCAAGCGGCTGCTCCAGATGGCGCCCCGGCACCTGTGGGGGCACGGCCAGACGCTGTTCGAGCCGCTGGTCCGCGTTCCGCTCGTCGTCCGTGGCGCGGGCGCCGTCCCGGGCGCGCGGCGGACGCCTGTGAGCCACGTCGACCTCGCCCCGACCCTGCTCGAGCTGGCGGGCGTCGATCCCGGCGCCGGCTGGCAGGGGCAGAGCCTGGCCGCCGCGATCCGCTCCGGAGGGGAGCCGCCCGCGCACCCCGTCGCGATGGAGATCGCCGGCGAGCCGAAGATGCCCCCGGTCCGGCAGCGCGCGATCCGCGACGGCCGCCACAAGCTCATCACGTCGTTCGACGACGCGCGCTGGGTCGACGCCCTCTACGACCTCGAGGCCGACCCGGGGGAGCGCCGGAACCTCGCCCGGCGCATGCCCGAGGTGGCCGACCGGCTGCGGGCCACGCTGCGGAGCCTGGTCGCGGAGGAGGCCGAGACCGTCGCCATCGCGGGCGACGAGGACGAGGAGATCGCCGATCGCCTGCGCGAGCTGGGCTATCTGTAAGCGGCGGATGCTGCTAGGGTGTGAGGGAACCCGGAGTCGACCGAAGGAGGCGCACAGATGATGACGACTGATCAAGCAGCCTCCCGGCGCCGCACCTGACGACTCCGCTTCGAGCAGCATCCCTCCGCTGAGTCGGCCCGCCGGCGCCCGTAGCGCTGTCCCTTCCGACTCAGGAGATCCTGCGTGAACATCGCATCTCTCGGCTGGGGCGAGGCCCTCGCCGACACCTTCCAGCCGCACGCCGACGCCGGCCTTCGCCCCGGCCGCGTCGCGATCCAGCACCGGGGCGCATACGTCCTGCTCGCCGAGGAGGGCGAGGTGTGGGCCAACGTCAGCGGCCGGCTTCGCCACGCCGCCGACTCGACAGCCGACCTGCCGGCCGTCGGCGACTGGGTGGCCTACGACTTCCCGGCCGGCTCCGAGCGGGCCGCCGTCCAGGCCATCCTGCCCCGCCGGTCGGCCTTCCGCCGAAAGCAGGCCGGGCACGAGACCGCCGAGCAGGTGGTCGCCGCCAACGTCGACGTCCTCTACCTCGTGACGTCGCTCAACCAGGATCTGAACGTCCGCCGGATCGAGCGCTACATGACGCTGGCGTGGGAGAGCGGCGCCGACCCTGTCGTGGTCCTGACGAAGGCCGACCTGTGCCCCGACGTGGAGCCCGCTGTCGCGCTGGTCGAGTCGGTCACCTTCGGCGTGCCGGTCCACGTCACCTCCGCGCTGACCGGCGCCGGCTTCGACGACGTCCGCGCCCACCTCGACGGCGGGCGCACCGGCGCGGCCGTCGGATCCTCGGGCGTCGGCAAGTCGACGCTGATCAACGGGCTCTGCGGCGAGGAGCGGCTCGCGACCCGCGAGATCCGCGACGACGGCCGCGGTCGGCACACCACCACCCACCGCGAGCTGATCGTCCTGCCCGGCACGGGCTGCGTCATCGACACGCCGGGCATGCGCGAGCTTCAGCTCTGGGACTCGGCCGAGGGCCTCGAGCGGGCGTTCGAGGACATCGAGGCCGTGATCGCCGCGTGCCGGTTCTCGGACTGCGCCCACGACACGGAGCCGGGCTGCGCCGTGCAGTCGGGGCTCGCGGACGGCAGCCTCGACGGCGAGCGCTTCGAGAGCTACCGCAAGCTCCAGCGCGAGCTGCACTACCTCGAGATCCGCCACGACGCCCGCGCCCGCTCCGAGGCGCGCAAGCGCTGGCGGGCCATCAACAAGGAGGCCCGGGCGCGGGCGCGCCCCTAGCGCGGAAGGAGAGGCGACGATGGAGGACTACGAGCCGGTCAAGAGCTTCCTGGGCGAGGCCGCCGAGATCTACGACCGCACCCCGCGCGGCGACGAGGACGAGGCCGTGGCGTTCCTCGCCGAGCTGGCCGGCGACGGCCCGGCGCTCGAGCTGGCGATCGGCACAGGCAGGATCGGGCTCCCGCTGGCGGCCCGCGGCGTCGCGGTCGAGGGGATCGACCTCTCGCCCGACATGGTGGCGCAGCTTCGCAAGAAGCCGGGCGGCGACGGCATCCCGGTGACGATCGGCGACTTCTCCGAGGTGCCGGTCGCGGGCAGCTACCGGCTGATCTACGTCGTCTACAACACGTTCTTCAACCTGCTCCACCAGGAGGAGCAGGTGCGCTGCTTCGAGAACGTCGCCGCCCACCTGGCCGACGGCGGGTCGTTCGTGATCGAGGCGCGCGTTCCAGGGCACATCAACGGGTTGCGCGAGAACCAGTACGTGGACGCCGAGGAGGTCGGGGTCGACGAGGTGTGGCTCGACGTGGCGAAGTACGACCCGGTCTCGCAGCGGCTGGAGGAGACCCACGTGTC
This sequence comes from uncultured Actinomycetes bacterium, assembly GCA_963809325.1. Taxonomy (GTDB): domain Bacteria; phylum Actinomycetota; class Thermoleophilia; order Gaiellales; family JAICJC01; genus JAICJC01. The sequence continues at coordinate 1,383,680 of CAWEIZ010000007.1, read as the reverse complement.
GCTCAGCGCCGAGGGCGGCGTGCGCCTCTTCCCGATCGTCACCCGCTACTGCTACCCGAGCGAGCTCGACCTCATGGCCCGGATCGCCGGGCTTCGGCTCAAGGAGCGGTGGGGAGGGTGGAGGCGCGAGCCGTTCGACTCGGGGAGCATGCTGGCCGTGTCCGTCTACGGGCGGTAGGCCGGCTCAGCCGATCGTGAGAACGATGGTGTCCGCATGGTGGACCGGTGTGCCGGGTTCGATGCTCTGGCCGGAAACCAGGAGCGATGCGACCGGGTGTACGGGCGGCCGCACGGTTACCCGCAGGCCGTTCGACGTCGCCAGCGACATGGCCCGGTTCACGTCGATCCCGGTGAGCCGCGGCACGGTCCCGGCTGGGCCGAGACCGCCCGGCCCGCCGTTCACGCTCACGTCGACCCGGAGCACGACCAGGGTGCCGCGCGGCACGCGCGCGCCGGCCTCCGGATCCTGGTGCGCGACCGCGTATCCGTTGGTCGACGCCTCGGCGTCGCGGATGGGAGGGATGGACGGGATCACCGGTCGCAGCCCGTCGGCGTGGAGCGCTGCGAGGGCCGGCGCGACGTAGTTGGGTGCGACCTGCGGAACCGTCACCACGCTTCGAGCCGGGACGATCCCGATGAGACGCGTGCCGCCAAGGTCGGTCCACGACCGCGCTTCGGGGAAGTCGCACATGTCATACGTCCGCACGATGGGTCGTCCGCGGAACGTCCCGGCGATCCGCACCGACCAGCCAGGCGTGGGCTCGGTACAGCTCCCGGTCGACCGCCCGAAGTACCCGCCGGGGTCGCGGCCGATCGCGAAGCACGCCACGTCCGGATGCGGCAGCTTTCCGCCCGGCGGCGAGCAGCGCAGCGTGAGTGGGGCCGACCGCCGGTAGGTCGTCTGGCCGTTGGCGATCACACCCTGGGCATAGACGATTCGAAGCGACGTCGCCGGAGCGCCCTGGCGAGTCGACGTGCTCCGACCAGCAGATCCGAAGCAGGCGGCTGTGAGCGCCGCAAGCGCCACGAGCGCCACGGGACGGATCACACCGGCGCCTCCTCCTCCTGCTCGACCTCGAGCTCGACGGCCTCGTCGATCCGCTTCCCGCGGCGCGGGCGACGCATGTCGGCGAAGAGCTGCCCGATCCGGCGGCGCTCGCCGGGGTTGAGCACGCCCGTCAGCATGAGCGCCAGCGGGAACGCGGCCAGGAGCGCGAGCCGGGCGGGGATCCCGACCCATCCGGTCGCGGGCACGACCTGGGCCGACAGCAGCAGGAAGACGGTCGCCACCCCCGCAGTCCGGAACACCCGCCCCCAGTCGTGCGAGACCGGATAGCCGGCCTGGGCGTTGGCGAAGCCCAGCCCGGCGAGTACCGCGTACCCGACAACCGTTGAGACGCCGGCCCCGACGATCCCCCAGGCCGGGATCACGAGGAAATTGAGGCCGATGTTGATGCCGGCAGCGGTTGCGTTCACGACGGGCGTCAGCTTCGTCCGCTTCGAGCGGTTGACGCCGATCGAGAGGATCATGTAGGCGCCGTAGAGCGCCGAGCCGGCGGTGAGCAGCGGGACGACCGGCGCCGCCCCCCACCAGTCGCGCGGCATCAGCAGGTGGATATAGGGCGGCGCGAAGAGGCTCAGCGCGACGACCGCCCAGGCGATCAGCGCCGACCAGTACGCGAAGACGGCCCGGTAGGTGCGCTTCGCCTCGTCCTCGTCGGTGAACGAGTTTGCGAACGGCACCCACGCCGTCTGGAACGCGGCGATCGGCAGCATGATCCCGAGCGAGATCTTGGACGCGGCCGAGTACGAGCCCAGCTCGGCCGGCGACGCCAGGTTGATCACCTGGAAGCGGTCCGCCAGGTTGAGCGCCCAGAGCGCGAGCCCGGCCGGCATGAGCGGCAGCGAGAAGTCGAGCATCCGCCGCAGGAGCGGGCGGTCGAGCGCGAGCGCGACCGTCTCGCGGCGGGCGTAGAGGAGCAGGGCGTAGGTGATGTACGTGCCCGAGAAGTTGCCGAGCATGATGCCCGCGGCGCCCTGGTCGAGCGGGATCACGAGGATGATCGAGAGCACGACCGTGAGGGCGACGTTGATCAGCGAGTAGACGACGAACGCCGTCGGCCGCTGCTCGATCCGGTAGATGCCGGCGAGGATGTCGAAGTTCATCGAGACCCACAGGCCGAAGGCGCCGATGAGGACGAGCTCGCGGCTCGAGCTGAGCCCGTCGGCGAGTGGGGTGATGAGGAGCAGGCACAGCACGAGGCCGATCGTCGACATCACGAGGACGGCCGTGAACGCGGTGCTGATCGTGCGGGCCCGGGCGTCCGGCTCGCGGTGGTCCCAGCAGAACCGGAACATCGCCGTCACGAGCCCCATCCGCAGGACGACGGCCGCGACCGCCACGAACGCCATCACCTGCTCGACCTCGCCGAACTGGGCCTGGTTCACCCGGTGCGTGTAGATCGGCAGCAGGAAGATGCCGACGAGCTTCGAGACGAGCCCGCCGAGGCCGTAGACGAACGAGTGCCGGGCGAGCTGGCGCAGCCGCCCGCCCGTACCCGTCACACGCTCGTCACCCATGTGTCACGCGGTCCGTACGGGGACTGTCCCCGTCACAGCCCCATGACGGCGATCAGCTCGCGGACGGCCGAGGCCGAGCGCTCGAGCTCGGCGCGCTCCTCCGCCGAGAGGTCGATCTGGATCACTTCCTCGAGGCCGGCCGAGCCCAGCCGGCAGGGGACGCCCATGAAGAGGCCGTCGAGGCCGTACTCGCCCTTTAGCAGGGCCGCACAGGGCAGCACCCGCTTCTGGTCGTGGACGATCGAGTCGACCATCTCGCAGATCGACGCCGACGGGGCGTAGTAGGCCGAGCCCGACTTCAGGAGCTTCACGACCTCGGCGCCGCCGTCCCGCGTCCGCTGGACGATCTCGGCCAGCCGCGGCGCCGGGATGAGGCCGGCGATCGGGACGCCGGCCACGTTCGTGTAGGAGGTGACCGGCACCATCTGGTCGCCGTGCCCTCCGAGCACGAAGCCGGTCACGTCGCGCACCGACACGCCGAGCTCCCAGGCCAGGAACGTCCGGAACCGCGCCGTGTCGAGCACGCCGGCCATGCCGAACACGCGCTCGCGCGGGAAGCTCGACTCGGCCGCCGCGACCTGGCACATCGCGTCGAGCGGGTTTGTGACGACGATCAGAATCGCGTCGGGCGAGTGCTCGACGAGGTTCCGGGTCACGTCGGCCACGATCGCCTGGTTGGTGCGCAGGAGGTCGTCGCGGCTCATGCCGGGCGTGCGCGCGCGGCCCGACGTGACGATGCAGATGCTCGACCCCGCCGTCTCCTCGTAGCCGTTCGTGCCGACCACCGTCGGCTCGTAGCCGATCACGGGGCCGGACTGGTTCAGGTCGAGCGCCTTGCCCTGCGGCAGCCCCTCGACGATGTCCACGAGCACGACGTCGGCGTAGTCGCGCTCGGCGAGGCGCTGGGCCGTGGTCGCGCCCACGTTCCCGGCACCGACGACGGTGATCTTCGTGCGGCTCATGCAGCGTCCCCCAGCTTGTCGATGATCGCGTCGGCGACGTCCGACGTGCCGACGGCCGTCGGGTCGTCGGGCGACGGCTTCATGTCGTAGGTGACCGAACGGCCCTCGGCGATGACCGCTGCGATGGCGCCCTCGAGCCGGTCGGCGGCGTCGGCCTCCTCGAGGTGCCGAAGCATCATGACGCCCGAGAGCATCATCGCGATCGGGTTCACGCGGTTCTGGCCGGCGTACTTCGGCGCGGAGCCGTGCGTCGGCTCGAACACCGCGGCGTCGACCCCGAAGTTCCCGCCGGGCGCGACGCCGAGCCCGCCGACAAGGCCCGCGCCGAGGTCGGAGAGGATGTCGCCGTAGAGGTTCGGGAGCACGAGGACGTCGTACAGCTCGGGCTTCTGCACGAGCTGCATGCACATGTTGTCGACGATCCGGTCCTCGAACTCGACGTCGGTGTTCTCGGCGGCAACCTGGCGCGAGACCTCGAGCCAGAGGCCGTCGGTGTACTTCATGATGTTGGCCTTGTGCACGGAGGTCACCTTGCGGCGGCCCGTGCGGCGGGCGTAGTCGAAGGCGAACTCGACGACGCGGCGCGTGCCGGCCTCCGAGATGGGCTTGATCGAGATCCCCGTGTCCTCGCGCAGCCGGACGCCCGCGGCCCGCTCGATCGCGGCGGCAATCTGGAGCGCCCCGTCCGAGCCGCGCTCGAACTCGATCCCGGCGTAGAGATCCTCGGTGTTCTCGCGCACGATCACGAGGTCGACTCGAGTGTCGGCGTAGCGCGTGCGCACGCCGGGGTAGAGCTTGCACGGCCGCACCTGTGCGTACATGTCGAGCGCCTTCCGCAGGCCGACGTTCACCGAGCGGAATCCCGAGCCCACCGGCGTCGTGATCGGGCCCTTGATCGCGGTGCCGTTGCGGCGGATCGAGTCGATCACGGCGTCGGGCAGCGGGTTGCCCCCGTGCTGGTCCATGACGTCGGCACCGGCGTCCTGCACGTCCCACTGGAACGCCACGCCGGTGGCCTCGAGCACGCGCCGGGTCGCCTCGGCGATCTCGGGCCCCGTGCCGTCTCCGGGTATCAGGGTCACAGGGTGGGGCACAGGGGCGGAGCGTACAAGACAGTACGGGCTAGGATGTCAGGATGGCCGACAAGGGCGGACTCGAAGGCGTCGTCGTCGCCCGCAGCAGGCTGTGCTCGATCGACGGCCAGAACGGCGTCCTCGTCTACGGGGGCTACGACGTCGGCGACCTCGCAGAGCACTCCTCCTACGAGGAGGTGTGCTTCCTCACGCTGTACGGCGAGCTGCCGACGAAGGAGCAGTTCGACAGCTTCCTGGCCGACCTCTCCGAGCACCGCGAGCTGTCCGAGGAGACGGCCCAGGTCGTGGACATGCTCGCGAGCCACGCCGCGCCGATGGAGATGCTGCGGACAGCCGTCTCGTCGGACAGCTTCGACGACCCCGACAAGGACTCGAACGACCCCGACGCGAATCGCCGCAAGGCCACACGGCTGATCGCCAAGATGCCGACGATGGTCGCGCGGTACGCGCGCCGCCGGGCCGGGGTGGAGCCGATCCCGGCGGATCCCGCGCTCGGGCATGCGGCCAACTTCCTCCAGATGCTCACCGGCGCGCGGCCGTCCCCCGCCGCGGCGAAGACCTTCGACGTCGCCCTGATCCTGCACGCTGACCACGAGATGAACGCCTCGACGTTCACCGCCCGGGTGATCGCGTCCACGCTCTCGGACATGCACTCGGCGATCACCGGCGCGATCGGGGCGCTCAAGGGGCCGCTCCACGGCGGCGCCAACGAGCAGGTGATGCACCTCCTCGAGGCGATCCCGGACGGCGCGTCGGTCGAGGACGAGATCCGCGCCCGGCTCGAGCGCAAGGAGCGGATCATGGGCTTCGGGCACCGGGTCTACAAGACCTGGGACCCGCGCGCGGTGATCCTTAAGCACTTCTCGCACTCGCTCGCAGAGGAGTCGTCCGAGCCGCGCTGGTTCGAGATATCCGAGGCGATCGAGAAGACCGTCGTCAGCGAGAAGGGGCTCTATCCGAATGTCGACTTCTACTCGGCCTCGACCTACCACTACCTCGGGATCGACACCGGCCTCTTCACGCCCATCTTCGCCATGAGCCGGGTGGTCGGCTGGGCGGCGCACGTCATCGAGCAGCACTCCGACAACCGCCTCATCCGCCCGAGCTCCGAATACGTCGGGCCGGCCCCGCGGACCTATGAGCCGATCGAGCGTCGCTCGCAAGCGGCATGACGGCCGCCGGTCCGGGCGGCGACGCCGCGTTCCTGCGCGCATTCGACGCCGGCGACGTGCCGGGCGGCGAGTTCGGCCATCGTGAGCACCTCAGGCTCGCCTGGATCCTGATCGACCGGTACGGGCTCGACGCCGCGGTGCCGGAGATCGAGCGGCGGCTGCGCCATCTGGCCGAGGCGCATGGGATGCCCGAGAAGTACAACCGCACGCTGACGCTCTTCTGGGTGCGGCTCGTCGCCCACGTCGCGGCGCGCACGCCGGCGGCCACGTCCGCCGAGTTCCTGGACGCCGAGGAGTGGCTGCTCAACCCTGGCCTGGCCCGGCGGCACTACTCGGCCGAGCTGCTCTCGAGCCGGCGCGCCCGAGCGGCGTGGGTCGACCCCGACCTCATCGCCATGCCCGCCTGAGCCGCATCATCTGCCCGCGGGCGTGCTGGAAGCCGACCGCGTGGTAGGCGCGCACGGCCGGGACGTTCCGGGGATCGACCTCGAGCATGATCTCGTCGACGCCGAGCCGCTCGAAGGCGTACCGGCAGAGGAGCGCGGTCGCCTCCTTGCCCTGGCCCGATCCGCGGTGCTCCGGCCTCGCCGATCAGGATCGAGAACCGGGCCCTGCGGCGGGGGAGGAGCTGAAGCCGCGCGTTTCCGATCACCGTGCCCCCGGTCCGCTCCTCGATCCCCACCACCAGCATCCGCGGGTCGGACACCGCACGCCGGCCCCATGTCCGCACCTCCGCCTCGGTCGCCGGCGCCGGAGGCGGGCCGCGGCGGCCGTAGAGGTAGCGGGTCGTGTCGGGGTCGCGCAGCCACCGCGCCCATGCGGCGGCGTCCGAGACATCGAGCGGCGCGAGCACGACCAGCGCCCCCTCGATCCTCTCGCCGACCGTCACGCGGCGAGCATACCCGGGGGCGTCAGGCCGTCTTTCTCCGGGCCGCCGCGGCCTTCGGGCGCGACCGCGCCGGCTTGCCGCCGGCGCTCTTGGGCTTGGCGCTCGACTTCTTGGCCTCCCGCGCCTGATCGAGCGAAGCGGTGAGGGCAGCCATCAGGTCGGGCGGCTTCTCCTCGGCCGCCACGGCCTTGGGCGTCGTGGTCTTGCCCTGCCGCTTGCGCTCGATCACCTCGAGCAGCCGCTCGCGGTAGGTGTCCTGGTACTTCGAGATGTCGAACGCCTCGGTGGTGTAGGCGCCGATCAGGTCGCGCGCCATCTCGAGCTGGCGCTTGTCCACCTTGGCGCTCGCGGGCGCGATCCCGTCCATCGAGCGCACCTCGTCGTCGAAGAACATCCGCTCGAGCGTGATGACGCCGTCGCGGACGCGCAGGCACGCGAGGTTCTCGCGGTCCGACCGCACGTACGTCGCCACCGCCGCCAGCCCCGAGTCGGCCATGGCCTTCGCGAGCAGCGCGTAGATCGCCTCGCCCGCGCCCTCCTCGGGCCCGAGGTAGTAGGTCCGCTCGAAGTAGATCGGGTCGATCTGGTCGACGGGCACGAAGTCGTGGATCGTGATCGAGTGGCCGCCCTCGGACCGCGCTGCGTCGAAGTCCTCGTCCGTCAGGGTGACGTACTCGCCCTTCGAGACCTCGTACGCCTTCACGATCTCGTCGGACGGGACCTCCTTGCCGTCGACCTTGCACGTCTTGACATAGCCGATGCGGCCGTTGTCCGGCTCGTGGATCAGGTTGAAGCGCAGATCCTTCTCGCTGATGGCGGTGTACATCCGCACGGGCGCGTTCACGAGCCCGAAGGAGATGGATCCGGTCCAGACGGCGCGCGGGGTGTTCGCAGCAGGCATTGGTGGCAGTCGCTTTCGGAGGTGTGCAGCGGGTCTTAAAGATACCCCGCCGGGCCAAAAACCCCTCCTCGGAGGGGAATCACTCGCCGGGCAGCAGCGAGAACACCCGCGCGTCGTGGATCCGCCACGCCCCGTGGAGCTCGAGCCACAGGAGCTCCACGACCCGGGTGTCGCCGTCCGTCAGGTGGAGGTGCATGATCGTCCGGTTTGCCACGGTGCCGATCAGCTCGCCCCGGGCGGTGCGCTCGAGGAGCGGGCCGAGCTCGGTGTCGCGGTCGGCGAACTCGGCGGCGAAGTGCGCGCGGCAGCCCTCGACGTCGCCGGCGTTCAGCGTCGTCTCGAAGGTGCGCGCAACGCGCTGCACCTGGAGCTTCACCGAGACGTCCGCCACCCGGCGAACGCTACTTCACGGATTCGACGATCTCGGCCGACAGGCTCGTGTACCCGGCCAGGTACTCGGCCCGCTCCGCCTTCACCCGCGCCACGCGGTCGTCGTACTCGGTCTCGCGCCCCTGGGCGGCGTAGAGGCGTCGCGGCTGGAGCAGGTCGAGATCGGCCTCGTCGATCCCGGGCACACGCCGGGCGATGCGGTAGCCGAAGTCGGGATCGACCTCCCACTCGATCGTCCCCTCGGCGATCCCCTTCACGATGGCCGAGGAGTGCGGGATCAGCACCTTCTTGGAGCGCTCGTCGGCGTCGCCTCCGCCGACCCGGCCGGTGTTCAGGATGTAGACGTCGATCGGGTGCAGGGCCAGGAGCTCGAGGAACCGGTTGCCCTGGAGGTCGTGCGAGAGCGGGAAGAACGGGTTCGTGCCCGGGACTCGCAGGAACTTGCCCTCCTCGTCGGCGCCGCCGGCCGAGGTGCCAGTGGTCTCGCCGAGCATGAAGAAGGCCGCGGCCTGGGGGCCTTCGAGGCGAGAGACCGCCGGGATGATGTTCTCGTTGCGGTTCAGGATGAGCAGGAAGTCGGCCTTGTGGATGTCCGACGCGTCGGCCGCCTCGATGTCGGCGAACGCGAACACGGCGCGGCCGTTCTTGGTGTAGCCCTGGTCGAAGAAGTCGACCTCGCCGGCATCCGACTGGCTCACGTTCTCGAGGTAGGCGTTCGGTCGCGTGACCGCGCCGTAGATCGTGGGCTCGTCCTTGGGGTTGAGCGCGAACGTCTTGGCAAAGCAGCCCGCCTCGGTGGCCGAGATCGAGCCGTCCGGCCACCACGCCAGGAAATCGTCCTGCACCGGCAGCGAGTTGTTCTGGCGCGTGAAGGTGGTCGTGGTCTTGCCCGTGCCGGAGAGGCCCACGATGAGGCCGACGCGGTCGCCGCGCGGCGTCGGAATGACCTTGCACCCGGCGTGGAGCGCCAGGCCGCCGCGATGGTGCACGAGCTCGTTCCACATGCGCAGCCCGCCCTTCTTCGACTCGCCGAAGTAGTCCGAGTTGAAGATGCGGGTGACGTGCAGGTCGAGGTTGACGGCGATCAGACGATCGTCGGGGTAGCCGGCCGCCGCGAGCCCCGGCGTGTACACGATCACGAGCTCCGGCTCGAACTCCGCCTCGGGATCGTGGAAGTAGAGGACGTCCTGCATCCCGGCGATGTTCGCGAAGGCGGCCTCGACGAAGAGCCGCGTCGGCACGCGGTGCTCGGGGTCGTTGCCGATGAAGCCGTCGACCTGGATCATGGTCGACTCGGCGATGTAGGCGTCCTGGCGCGCCGACATGCGCTCCCACTCGTCGCGGTCGATCGCCTTGTGTGGATACGTCTCGGGGTCGTCGGCGACGATGAACGTCGAGCCTTTCGACCGTGAGAGCACGCGCGTCTGGACGTTGACGGCGCCGTAGCTCGTCTCGCGAGCGTTCGGCATCGTCTTGGCCAGCGCGTGCAGCTCAGCCTGCGTCGGGTTCCGCAGCACCGACCCGGCGGCCGGCAGTGCAAACACCATCTTCGCCACGCCCATCCTCCCTGAGTCACAAGATGCCGCGCGCCGCGTGCGGCCATAGACCAGTTTACCGCACTTTTGCCACGTTCCAACCCCTCACATAGCTGTTACAAAGTGACCTCGAGAGGTGCTCTGGTACGCTGCCCCGGCATGGTACGACACGACGTCGTTGTGGTCGGTGCGGGCGTGGCCGGGATGCGTGCCGCCATCGAGGCCTCACGCTACGGCGCCGACGTCGCGGTCGTCTCCAAGCTGCATCCGACGCGCAGCCATTCGGGTGCCGCAGAGGGCGGCATCAACGCGGCGCTCGGAAACGCGTCCGAGGACTCGCCCGAGCAGCACACGTTCTTCACGGTCAAGGGCTCCGACTACCTCGGCGACCAGGACGCGATCGCCGTCATGTGCGAGGAGGGCCCGGGCGACATCTACGAGCTGGAGCACATGGGCTGCATCTTCTCGCGCACGCCCGACGGGAAGATCGCCCAGCGGCCGTTCGGCGCCGGCGGCGCACCGCGCACCTGCTACGCCGCCGACATCACCGGCCACGTCCTCCTGCACGTCCTCTACGAGCAGCTCGTCAAGTCGGAGGTCACCGTCTACGAGGAGTGGTTCGCGCTCGACCTGGTGATGGACGGGGAGCGCTGCGTCGGCCTCACCGCCTGGGATCTCGTCCACGGCGGCGTGGAGGGCGTCGAGGCGGGGGCGGTCGTGCTCGCGACCGGCGGGCTGGGCCGCATGTACCGCGGTACCACCAACGCCTACGCCTGCACCGGCGACGGCATGTCGATGGCCTGGCGGGCCGGCGTGCCGCTCAAGGACATGGAGTTCATGCAGTTTCACCCGACGACGCTCAGGGCGAACGGCGTCCTCATCACGGAGGGCTGCCGCGGCGAGGGCGGCTACCTGCGAAACGCCGAGGGCGACCGGTTCATGTTCAACTACGCGCCGAACGCCGGCGAGCTGGCGTCGCGCGACGTCGTCTCGCGGTCCGAGCAGACCGAGATCGACGAGGGACGCGGCGTCGACGGGTGCGTCCTGCTCGACCTGACCCACCTCGGGGCGAAGAAGATCACCACCGTTCTCCACGGCACGCGCGAGCTGGCGATGGACTACGCCGGCGTCGACCCGATCGAGGAGCCGATCCCCGTCCGGCCGGGGTCGCACTACCACATGGGCGGGATCGACACCGATGTCTGGGGCCGGACGCTCATGCCCGGCCTCTACGCCGCCGGCGAGTGCGCCTGCGTCTCGGTGCACGGGGCCAACCGCCTGGGCGGGAACTCGCTGCTCGAGACCGTCGTCTTCGGGCGCCGCTCCGGTGCGGCGGCCGCACAGGACGTGCGCTCGAACGGCTCGGCGGGGGTCTTCTCGCCGTCGGCCGTGCGGGTCGCCGAGCGCCGGATCGCCCAGCTGCTCTACAACTTCGACGGCGTCCGGCCGCACGTCCTGCGCGACGAGCTGGCCGACACGATGTATTCGAACGCCGGCATCTTCCGCACCGCCGAGGGGCTCGAGAGGTGCGCGACCGACGTCGCCGGCCTGCGCGAGCGCTTCCGCGACGGCCTCGGCGTCGTGATCCAGGACAAGTCGCGCACGTTCAACTCCGACCTGATTCAGGCGCTCGAGCTCGGCTCGATGCTCCAGATGGCCGACTGCCTTGTCGCCGGAGCGGTCGCCCGCACCGAGAGCCGCGGCGCGCACTCCCGGCTCGACTATCCGGAGCGCGACGACGAGCGGTGGTTGCGCCATACCCTGGCCGGGTACGACGACGGCCGCGTGTCGCTCGACTACCGGCCCGTCACCATCACCGAGTTCGAGCCCGCCGTCCGCACCTACTGACCGGAGCAGCATGCAGTTCACCCTCAAGATCCAGCGGTACGACCCCGACACCGAGCAGGGCCGGCTTCAGGAGTTCACGGTCGACGGCCCCGAGACGGCGACGCTGCTCGACGTCCTCGACGTCGTGAAGGACACGGTCGACGGCTCGGTCACGTACCGCAAGAGCTGCCGCATGGCGGTGTGCGGATCGTGCGGGATGCGGATGGACGGCGCGGCGGTCCTGGCCTGCAAGACGCCGATGGCGCCACTGGCCGAGTCGGGCCACGTGCCGGTGATCTCGCCGATGGGGAACCTGCCGGTGATCAAGGACCTGGTCGTCGACATGGATCCGTTCTGGGCCAAGTTCAAGGCGGTGAAGCCCTGGCTCGAGGAGGACGACCGCCCTCCGGTCAAGGAGTGGCGCGTCCAGCAGGAGGAGCTCGACCGCATCATGAAGGAGGCGCTCTGCATCCAGTGCGGCTGCTGCGTCTCGGAGTGCAACTCGATGGAGGCCGACCCGGACTTCCTCGGCCCGGCGGCGCTGGCCAAGGCGCAACGCTTCGTCGGCGACGCCCGCGACCGCGACCGCGCCGAGCGCCTGCGGACGCTGAACGGCCCCCACGGCGTCTGGGACTGCACCCGCTGCTACTTCTGCAACGAGCGCTGCCCGAAGGGCGTCGACCCGCGCGACGCGATCGCCAAGCTGGGCGCCGAGATCTACTCCGAGGGGATGCTGTCCGACAAGGGCGCCCGCCACGCGCAGGTGTTCGACATGTCGACGAGGCACACCGGCTACCTGCTCGAGACCGCGCTTGTGCCCTACACCGACCCGCTGAAGGCGATGGACGTCAAGTTCGCGCTCAACCTCGCCCGGGCCGGCAAGGTGCCGAACCCGTTGAAGCCGCATCGGGCCAAGAAGCTCGACGAGGTGCGAAAGCTGCACAAGCTCTTGAAGACCCAGGAGGCCGACGCGCGCGACGATCGCCGCGCCGGCGTCTCCCTCGACCGTGAGGAGCCCGCGGAGTGAAGCCGAGCTACGCCTACTACCCCGGCTGCCTGGCCAGCCTCTCGCAGAAGGAGCTCGACACGTCGACCCGGGCCATCGCCGAGAAGATGGGCGCCGAGCTGGTCGAGATCCCCGGGTTCACCTGCTGCGGCGCCGGCGACGTGCACGAGGCGCGGCCCGAGTACTACCTGCACCTGAACGCACGCATCCTCGGCCAGGCCGAGCAGCTCGGGCAGGAGACCCTGCTCACGATCTGCAACGTGTGCACGCTCAACCTGCGCCAGGCCGACCTCAAGCTGAAGGCCGACTCGGAGCTCCGCGAGCGCGTGAACAAGAACCTGCGCGACGTCGGCGCCGCCTCGTACGAGGGCGGCGTGGAGGTGCGCCACCTGCTGTGGGAGATCGCCGAGGGCGAGGGCTACGAGAAGCTGAAGCAGATCGCCCAGAAGCCGCTCACCGGCGTCAGGATCGCGCCGTTCTACGGCTGCCAGATCCTGCGGCCGTCGAAGCTGCTCGGGTTCGAGGATCCCGACCGGCCGCAGTCGCTCGAGCGCATCATCGAGGCCTGCGGCGCCGAGCCGGTCGACTACCCGTCCAAGATCAAGTGCTGCGGCTTCCCGATCGTCCTGGCACGCGAGGAGGTCGCCCTGGGCGAGCTCATCCAGCCGCTGGCCGAGGCGAAGGCGGCGGGAGCCGACGCGATGGTGACGCCGTGCCCGCTCTGCCATCTCTCGCTCGACGCGTGGCAGGGGAAGGCGAGCCGCGAGGCCGACATCGAGTTCGACCTCCCGATCTTCCACCTCGCCCAGCTGGTCGGCGCGGCCGCCGGCCTGTCGTATGACGACCTGCTCTTCAAGCGCCACGTCACGAAGACGTACCCGGCGACGGACAAGATCTACGCGGCGGGCGATTGAGCGGGGACAGTCCCCGAACGCCCGCCGTGGCAGTCCCGTAACGCCTCCGTGACTCCGAGCTACGCCGCCCTCTTCCGCGCGCCCTACACCGCGCTGATGGTCGCCGCGCTCGGCGCCACGTTCCTCGGCTCGCTGGACGCCCTCATGGTCACCACCGCGCTGCCGTCGGCGGCGCAGGACATCGGCGGCGTCGATCTCATCGCGGTCACGGTCGGCGCGACGACGGTCGCCGTCGCGATGACCTTCCCGGTCGCCGGCGCCGTCATCGACCGGGAGGGCGTGGGACGGTCGTTTGCGATCGCGTGCTCGCTCTTCGCCGTCGCCAACGTGCTCGGCGGGCTGGCGCCGTCGATGCCGGTCGTCGCCGTGTCCCGGGCCATCCTGGGCCTCGGCGCCGGGTTCATGTTCGCCGTCCCGCTCGGCCTCTTCGCGGTCTCGCTCCCCGACGAGCTGCGGCCGCGCGCGTTCGGGATCAACGCCGCGATGTGGGGCGTCTCGGCGCTGATCGGGCCCGCGCTCGGCGCCGTGCTCACGGCCACGGTCGGCTGGCGGTGGGTGTTCTGGATCAACCTGCCGCTGATCGCGGTCGTCGCATGGTCGGCTGCGCGGGCGCTGCGCGTGGTTCGCCCGTCTCGGCGGCCGGTGAACGAGGCCCGCTTCAACATCGCCGGGCCGGTGCTGCTCGGGCTCGTCGTGGCCGTGCTCCTCGCGCTCACCAAGCACTGGCTGCCGCCGCTCGCGCTGGCGCCGCTGGCGCTCCTTCCGGCGGCGGCCTTCTTCTTCCACGAGCGGCGGACGGCGCAGCCCGTCTTCACCCACACCGCCAACTCGATCGCCGCAAACGTCGCGGCCTTCGGGGCGGGCGTGGCGTTCCTCGGCGCCGAGACGTACCTGCCGCTCCAGCTCCAGGTCGGGTTCGACGACGGCGTCCGCGTCGTCGGCATTGCGCTTCTTCTCTGCACGCTCGGATGGACGACGGGGTCGATGACCGCGGCGCGCATGGGGGCGCGCCCCAGGAACCAGATCGCGCTCGGCACGAGCCTGACGGTGGCGGCGACGTTCATCATGGCGATCCCTGCGGGCGGGGCGGTGCTCCCGATCGCCGCGTACACGCTCTCCGGGCTCGGGATGGGCATCGCGAGCCCAGCGCTCTTCGCCGCTGTGCTGGCGGACGGCGCCGAGGGCCGCGAGGGCCAGTCGACGTCGAGCATCCCGCTCGCGCGCCAGGTGGGGTCCGGGATGGGGGCGGCCGTCGCCGGGATCGTCTTCGCCGCGACGCTCACGTCGGCGCAGGTGAGCGCGGCCGAGCGCGCGGGCGCGCACGTGCCCGCCGTGATCGATGCCGCCCGCCTGACCTATCTCGCCGCTGCGCTGGTCGGGCTGCTCGGCGTGGCGGCGTGCCTGTGGCTGCGCGGCGACGTCCGGACGGCACGCGCCGAGCACGGGATGGTCGAGCCCGAGGCCGTGGCGTAGGCCCGCCCATCGCCCGCTCGGTCCGGGAGGTCTGAGACACTGCCTCAGGTGGGCGCGGTCGAGACAGACATCACCGCCGATCTACGGCGGCTCTTCGGGCACCCCGGCTTCCGGCCGGGGCAGCGCGAAGCCGTTGAGGCGATCCTCGCCGGCCGCGACGTGCTCGCGGTCATGCCGACCGGCTCGGGCAAGTCGCTCTGCTACCAGCTGCCTGCGCTCGTCGCGCCCGGCGTGACCCTGGTCGTCTCGCCGCTGATCGCGCTCATGCAGGATCAGTACGGCGCCCTCCGAAACCGGGGCATCGACGGCGTCGAGATGCTGACGTCGTCGATGTCGCAGGACGCGGTCGCCGCGGCTGTCGAGCGCATCCGGATCGGCTCGGCGCGCCTGGTGTACGTCGCGCCGGAGCGGTTCACGAGCGCGCGCTTCCTCGCCGCGATCGCCGAGGCCGGCGTCGCCCGCCTCGCCGTCGACGAGGCGCACTGCCTCTCGGAGTGGGGGCACGACTTCCGCCCCGACTACCTGCGGCTCGCCGACGTCCGCGAGCGTCTCGGCTCGCCGCCGACGATCGCGCTCACGGCGACGGCCACGCCGCGCGTTGCCGACGACATCGCGGCGGCGCTCCGGCTCAACGACCCGGTCACGCCGCGGACGGGGTTCGACCGCCCAAACCTGATGTTCGCCGTCGTGCCCGTCTCGGGCGACCGCGACAAGCCGCGTGTGCTGAGCTCGCTCCTGCACGCGCCGGATGCGCTCCCGGCCGTCGTCTACTGCGGCCGCCGGCGGACGTGCGAGGAGGTCGCCGAGGCGCTCTCGGCCGGCGGGCTCAGAGCGGCTGCGTACCACGCCGGCCTCGACGGCGAGCGCCGGTCGGCGACCCTCACGGCGTTCCTGGGCGGCGGGCTCGACGTCGTCTGCGCCACGACCGCGTTCGGCATGGGCATCGACAAGCCCGACGTCCGCTCGGTCGTCCACTGGGCGCTCCCGCAGTCGCCCGAGGAGTACTACCAGCAGGCGGGCCGCGCCGGCCGGGACGGGCTCCCCGCACGCTGCACGCTGCTCTACGCAAAGCGCGACAAGGGCCTCATCGTCCACTTCATCCAGCGCGCGCGGCTCGCCCCATCCGACCTGACGGCGGTGCACGCGGCCGCGGCCGCGCGCGCCGACGAGCGGGGCGTGTTCCGCGTTCGCGAGGCCGACCTCGGGATCGACGAGCCGCGGGTCGCCCTGGCGGTGCTGGAGCGCGCCGGGGCGCTCGAGCTCTTCCCTGCGCCCGCCGGCTCGGCCGCCGGGCGGATTGCCGACGAGAGGCTCTCGAAGCGCCACCTGGCCGCCGCGGTCGTCGCGGGCCGCCGCGTGGAGCGGCGCCGGTGGGACCGGCTCTCGGCGATCGACGGCTACGCCACCGAGGGCGGCTGCCGGCGCGCAGCGCTGCTCCGCTACTTCTCGGATGAGCCGTCGAGCGTGCCGCCCGACCGGTGCTGCGACGTCTGCGGCGCGGCCGTCGTCCGGCTGCCCGACGCTGCGACCCCGCGGCCCCTGCCGGCGGCCGACGTCGACGCGCCCGCACTCGTGCTGCGCGCGGTCGACGAGACCGGGGGGCGGGTCGGGCGCACCCGCATCGTCCAGATTCTGCGCGGGTCGCAGGGGCGGGCGCTCGTGGCCGCCGGCCACGACCGGCTCGACTCCTACGGCACGCTCGTTGCGCTCTCCGCGGACGATGTGCTCCGCGAGGTGGACTCGCTCATCGGCTCGGGGGCGCTCGAGCTGACCGGCGGCCCCTACCCGCTCGTGCGCCGGCCGGCAGGCGCCCAGGCGGCCACCGCCCGCGATGCCGAGCTGCGCGCCCAGGTTCGGGCGCTCGGAGCGCCGGGCGCCGAGGAGGGCGTCCCGTTCCTGGCCCGCGTCCTGGCCGCCGCCGAGGATCCCGAGCTTCGGGCGCTCGCCGCCCATTCGCTCGGAATCGTCGGAGGTGAGCGCGCCGCCGCGGCGCTCCGGGCGGCGGCGCCCGATCACGACGCCGACGTGGCCGAGGCCGTGCGCCTGGCGCTGGCCGGATCCTAAAGCTCCGTCAAGACCGTGCCGCTACTGTGAGCAAGGTGCTTCGCCGGTTCACGTCGGTCGCGGTCGAGCCCCCGATCGTGATCGCGTTCGGGGCGCTTGTCGTCGGCATCGTCGACATCCTCTCGGCGATCACCCCCGCCCTCACCGACCGGTTCGATCTCTTCCGGGCAATGCTCCCGATGGACGCCGGCGACCTCGCCGGGTCGCTGACGTTCGCGTCGGGCGTCGCGCTCGTGTGGCTCTCGGGCGGGCTCGCCCGGCGCAAGCACCGTGCGTGGCTGGCCGCGCTCGCCGTGGTCACGTTCGCCGCGCTGGCCCACCTCGCCGCGGGGTTCGACATCGAGGAGGCGGCGGGAAGCGTGGCGCTCCTTGTGGCGCTCCTTCACCTGCGCCGGTGGTTCGACGTTCCCGGCGATCCGACGAGCCTGCGGCCGCTGGTCGCCGGCCTCGCAGTCGCCCTCGCCGCATGGGCCGTCGTCGGCTCGGCTGCCGACGCGCACCTGAACCGGATCACCGACCTCGGCTTCGAGCTCGTGCTCGCTTCCGGCGCCTTCTGGGCGCTGCACCAGTGGCTTCGGTCGCACCGTGAGCCGTGCGGACAGACGGACGCGGACCATGCCCGCGCCCGCGCTCTCGTCGCCGGCTACGGCGAGGACAGCCTGTCGTTCTTCGCGCTCAGGCGCGACCGCAGGTACATGTTCTCGCGCGCCGGGAACGCATTCCTGGCCTACCGGGTGGTCGCCGGCTGCGCCCTCGTCGCAGGCGATCCGATCGGCGCGGCTGAGGACGTGCCCGGCCTGGTCGACGACTTCCGCGCCGTGTGCCGCGAACGCGGGTGGCGGTTCGTCGTCCTGCACGCATCAGACCGCTGGCTCGACCTCTACCGCGCTCGCGGGCTGCGCGCATTCCGAAGCGGCGACGAGGCGGTGCTCGATCCCACAAGGTTCTCGCTCGAGGGCCGCGGCATCCGCAAGGTGCGCCAGTCGGTCGCCCGGCTCGAGCGCGCCGGCTACGGGTTTCGGGTCGCCGCTCCCGACGAGCTGTCGCAGGCCGAGCGCGCAGACGTCGACGCCGTCTCGCGGGAGTGGCTCGCCGGCGCTGTCGACCGCGGCTTCTCGATGGCGATGGACGACCTGCACGCCCATCCGCAGGCCCGGTTCGCGCTGGCAACCGACGGGGAGGGCCGTGTCCGCGGCTACCTTCATCTCGTGCCGTCGTCGCGGGGGTACTCGCTCTCGGCGATGCGGCGCGGCCGCGCGACGCCCAACGGTCTCATGGAGTTCCTGATCGCCCAGACGACGCTGTGGGCGGCCCCGGCCGGCGTGGACGAGATCTCGCTCAACTTCGCGGCGTTCGCGGACGTGCTGCGGGCCGACGACGCCGCGCCGATCCGGATGCGCATTGCGCGGGCCGTCGTCCTGCGGTTCGACCGTGTCTTCCAGCTCGAGCGGCTCTTCAGCTTCAGCCGCAAGTTCCACCCGGCCTGGCGCACCCGCTACATCTGCTTCGAGCGCGCCATCGACGTGCCCGTTCTGAGCCTGGCGACGCTCCACGCCGAGCGGCTGATCGCACCGCCGTCCCGGCTTGCCGGCCGGCGGCGCTAGATGATCTAGGCCGCGGCTGCGCCCTCCAGCGCGAGCTCGATGACGGCCGCGGAGCTGGGCGCAAGGTCGACCGCGGCGCGGTCGGTCGAGAACAGGATCAGCTGCCGGTCGGCCGCCAGGTCGGCGAGGTAGGCCAGGGTGCGCTCGACCCGCTCGGCGTCGACGTGCGCGAACGGGTCGTCCAGGAGCACCGGAGGCGTGGCGCCCGCGGGGCACAGAAGCCGGACCAGCTCGAGGCGCTGCACGAGATAGACCTGGCGCTGGGTGCCGTGCGACAGCGCGGCGAGATCGACGACCTCGCCGCGCTCGGGGGTCTCGAGGCGCACGCCGAGGTCGTCCTCGACGAACGCCGTCGCGTAGCGCCCGGCGGTGAGCCGGCTGATCGGCTTGGCAAGCGCTGCACCAAGGAGCGGCGCGACGTCGCGGTAGGTCTCGTCGGCCGCCGCGGCCAGCTCCGCCTCCGCAAGTCGCAGCACGGTGTCGGTGTGCTCGAGGCGGGCGACGTGCTCGATCGCCTCCTCGAGCTGCTCGCGAAGCTCCGCGACCCGCGGGGCCGACCGCTGCCGCTCCGAGAGCCGGGCGTCGAGCGCAGTGGCGCGCAGCGCGGCGCGGTCGCGCTCGGCCTCGGCTGCCGCCCGTTCGGTCTCGACGGCGGCGACGTCGCGTCCGTCGGCGAGCGCCGCATGGCCGTTCAGGCTGGACTCGATCTCGCCGAGCCGGCGCCGCGCCTCCTCGAGCGACTCGTCGCCGAGGAGCCGCTCGAGCTCGGCCCGCTTCTGCCGCTGGGTGGCGGCGGCGTCGACGAACTGCGCATGGCCGGACGCGGCGGCGTCGTAGCGGCGGAGGCCGTCCTCGATGTCATCGTCGTCGAACCCCGCCCGCACCAGCTCGGAGCGCACGCGGTCGGACACCTGCGCCCGCTCGTGCTCGATCTGGTCGAGTGCCGCCAGGTCGGCCCGGAGCCCGGCGTAGCTCACCTGGACGCGGCTGAGCTCGCGCTCGATGCGGTCGAGCTCGCGGTCGGCCGCGCACGCCTCGCGGTAGGCGGCGAGCCGCGCCTCGGCGGGGCCGGTGCCGGGCAGCGCGCGGTCGAGCTCGAGGGCGCCCGGCGGCCGGCGGCGGACGGCGAGCGCCCCAGACGCAGCGCCGGCGATGACGGCCAGCGCAGCCAGCAGCGGCCGTCCGACCACGATCGCGGCCACGGCGACGGTGCCGGCGAGCGCGATCAGCCCCAGGAGACGCCGGCGGACGTCGCCGCCGCGCTCAGCCGCCAGTGCAAGCGCGTCGATCTCGGCCGCGCGTGCGGACGCCCCGCGGTGCGGGGCCAGCGCGTCGGCCCGGGCCGCGAGCGCCGCCTGCTCCCGCTCGACCTCCGTCAGCCGCTGCGTGTCGAGCACGCGCTCGCCGGAGCGGCGGTCGCGCTCGGTCTCGAGATCGCGCAGGCGGTGGCGCAGGGTGCCGACCTCGGAGGACGGGACGAAGTCGGCGTGCTCCGCCTCGCGCTCCACGACGACCGCAGCGGCGCGCGCGGCTCGGTCGGCCTCGTCGGCCCACTCGATGCGGCGGCGAAGCTCGCGGGCACGGACATGGGCGGCGGCGTGCTCGAGGGCGTGCACGCGCCGGTCGGCGGCCTCGACAGCCGCCCGTGCCAAGTCGCGCTCGGACGCGAGCTCGTCGACGGCGTCGCGCTCGGCGGCAGCGTCGGCGACGGCACCGGCGAGCCGGTCACGCTCGGCGCGGGCGCGGGCGAGCGGCTTGGTCGCCGCCGAGTTCAGGCCGACCAGACGCGCCCGCTGCTCCTTGAGCGCGGCCACGGCGGCCTGGGCCGGGGAATCGGCGGCGCCCTGACCCAGCACGGCCTCGATGGCGTGACGCACGCCCGCGGGATCGGAGATGTGCGCAAGCTCGGCCTGGGCGACGTGGCCGAGGTGCAGATACACGCCCCGCTCGACGCCCCAGAGTGCGCGCACGAGCTCGTCGGGGTCGCCGCCGCCGTACTCCCGCGTGACATCGGTGCCGGAGGCGGCGTCGACCACTGCGACGCGGGTGCGGTCGAAGTCCCACTCGAGCCGGAGCCGGCGACCGCCGGCGGCGACCACCTCGGCCGTCGCGGCGTACCGGGCCCCGTCCCACGGGCGGAAGCGCTCGATCCGGGCGGTGTCGTCGCGCTTCCGGCGGCCGCTCCCGACGAGGCCGAAGAGCGCCGCCGAAAGGGCTGCGTGGAGCGTGCTCTTGCCCGCCTCGTTCGGGCCGTGCACCACGGTCAGCCCGGGGCCGAAGCGGAACTCGCGCCCGGCCAGGCGACCGAAGCCGTGCAGGTGGACGGACTCAATGTGCACCGAGCACCTCGGCATGTCCGTCGAGCGCCCGCAGGCCGGCGAGAACGGCCTCGTCGGCCGCGGGATCGTCGCTCTGGAGCAGCCGCGCGACGAACCGGCCGCGGACCGAGCGCTCGCCGGCGATCGCCCGCAGGTCGTAGGCCGGGCGGGTGCGGTCGACGACCACGAGCTGCTCGAGGCCGCCGCCGAACCGCTCGGTGAGGGCCTCGACGTCGATTGCGCATCCGGGGGCCACCTCTCCCTCGAGGATCAGCCGCAGGCATGCGCCCGGCTCGCGGGCGGCCTCGGCGGCCACCAGTGCCTCGACGTCGGCCGAGCCCGCAGCGCCCCCGGCCGACACGGCCCGCTCGACATAGCGGCGGGAAGCGATCGGCACGTGCCGCGCGGTGACCCCGGCGGCGGACACCGTGACGATCGAAGCGCCGTGGTCACCGTGGCGCTCGCCCCACCCGAGCGGCTCGGGGCTGCCGGGGTAGCAGAGCCAACCGTCGTCGTAGCCGTCGTGGAAGTGGCCCAGGAGGACGCGTGCGACGTTGGTCGCTTCGAGCTGCGCGCGTGTCACCGAGCGGTGCCGCCCCTCGTCGGCCCAGCGCTCGCCCGTGAGGGCGGCATGGAGCGCGAGCAGGTGCGTCCGGCCGTCGGATGGGGCCGAGAACCCGCCGGGGACGCCGGCCGGCGCGGTCGGGCCGCAGAACGCAGCCCCCCACACCACGACGCCGTCGTCGAGCTCGAAGGGCTCGACCCGGTCGGCGGAGAACACGTGGACGTTCGCCGGCCACTCGGCGAGCTGCCAGGCCGACCCCGCGACGTAGGGATCGTGGTTGCCGGGCGTCACGAGCACCGGGACCGCGGCGCGCTCGAGCTCACCGGCCAGAAACGCGATCGTGTCGGCGGTCACCGAGGCGTGCTCGTAGATGTCGCCCGCAAGGACGATCGCGCCCGCGCCCTCGGCCCGGCCGGCCGCGAGCGCGCGCGAGAGCGCATCGCGCAGGCCGGCGCGGCGGCGGGCCGCGTCGCGGCGATCCTCGGCGGCGCCGAACACGCGGTCGAGGTGGGTGTCTGCGACGTGGAGGATGTTCATGGGCCGGACCCCCCAGTGTAGGGTGGCCTCCGGATGGAGCCGCTCCCGTGCGCGTGCCGGCACCGATCCGCCACAGGTCGTGGCCCATACGGCGCAGTTGCATCCGTACCGTCCCGGCATGCGCTTCGGAACGGGGATCCGCGTTGGGGTCGTGGCGACCGTCCTCGCGCTCGCGGGCATCGCCTGGGTGCACAGGTCGGGGCAGGCTCCGATCGCGGGCGGAACGGTCGTCCGCGTCGTCGACGGCGACACGATCATCGTCCGCGGGCCCGGCGGCCGCACCGAGGACATCCGGCTGATCGGGATCGACACCCCCGAGACCGTGGACCCGCGCCGTCCCGTGGGGTGCTACGGCCCGGAGGCGTCGGCCTATGCCAAGCACCTGCTCACCGGCCGCAGCGTGATCCTGCGCTACGACCGCGAGACCAACGACCGCTACGGGCGGTTCCTCGCATACGTCTGGCTCACCGGCCGCCACGCCCAGTTCGTGAACGCCCGGCTCGTCGAGCTGGGCTACGCCCGCGCCTACCCGTTTCCGCCCAACACCGCCCACGAGGCGCTCTTCGCCGCGCTCGAGCGAGCCGCGGCGGTCGCCGGCCGCGGTCTTTGGTCGTCCTGCAGCTGACGAGCCCCTCCAGACAGCTGCACGCGGTCATGCCGGGCGTTGGTGCTGTCGGACGATCCGGCATCCGTGTCCGGGGGCGAGCTGGATCACAAAAAGCGACGACTGATTCGGGGGCAAGCTCACCGTGCGTTGGCATCGGTCGGTCACCCCGCTGAGGTTGTCGCAGTTGCCGTCGCATGGCCGCTGCCAACTCTTGATGGTGTACCGACCCGGGGCAACGAGCTTGGAGAACACCGGATCGGCGGTGTGCATCACGACATAGCCGAAGGTGTCGCTCCCTCCGGCAGACGCCGAAATCGCCAGGTACGACCGCGACCCTTCGGTGTACAGCTCACGGCCCACCCACACTTGATAGAGCACGAGGCGGCTTGTCCCGCTGGGCAGAGGCTTTCCCGTACTGAAATGTTGGTAGACGGCCGCAGCCGACAACCCGACCGCCACAGCCGCCAACAGCCAACGGAGTCGGTGCCTGCGCATGAGCATTCAGACGTTCAGCCGCCTGGGGAAGTTCCGAGGTGGAGGTCCAGCAGCTCGAGCGTCTGCGGGTAGAATCCCCGCATGCGCTGGATTCTCGCTCTCGTCCTCGGAGCCGCAGCCGCGGCCGCCGCAGCCGCCTACCTGGCCGAACGGCGCGAGCCGATCGCCGCGTCCGGCAACGGCCATTCGGGCGACGAGGAGCGCCGGAGCATGCTGCGCGAGCGGATCGCCAGGGCCCGGGGCCGCCTGCGCGACGAGCTCGACTCCGTGCGTGGCGACTAGCTCCCGGGTTCTCGGCGTCCTGGCCGCGGCCGGGGCGGGCGCCGCCGCCTGGGGCCTCTTCGAGTCGCAGTGGGTCGAGTGCGGGGAGGTCGACGTCGCCGTTGCCGGCCTGCCGGCCGCCCTCGACAGGCTCTCCGTCCTGCACGTGAGCGACCTTCACGCGGGGACGCCGTCGCTCAACATGCGCGCGTTTCGGAAGGCGGTCGACTTCGGCGTCGAGTGCGATCCGGATCTGGTGGCGCTCACCGGCGACATCGTCAGCCACCCGCGGGCGACCCGCCCCGTCGTCCGGGAGCTGGAGCGCCTCCGGCCCCCGCTCGGGATCGTCGCCGTGCTCGGAAACCACGACGTGGGGGCGAGCAACGACCCGTTCTCCCGGGGTGCGATCATCGACGACTGGGGCAGCGCGCCGGTGACGCTCCTGCGCGGGGAGACGCACACGATCGAGGCCCGCGGGGCCCGGATCGAGGTGGGCGGCCTCGACGCCGACGACTGGCTCGCGGGGCGTGCGCCGCCCGCGGGAGAGCTGTTCACCGACGCGGCCGACCTGCGCCTGCTCCTCGCGCACTTCCCGGAGGCCGCCGAGGCGCTTGCGCCGGATTCAGCCGACCTCGTGCTCTGCGGGCACCTGCACGGCGGCCAGATCTGCCTGCCGACGCCGTGGGGAAAGCTCCGGCTGGCGCACGGCGTCCACCGCTTCCGGGAGGGGATCTACCGCGACGGGGCGACCACGGTCGTCGTCACGCGCGGGCTCGGAACGACCCTCGTCCCGTTCCGCGTGGCGGCCCGCCCCGAGGTGCGGCTCCTGCGGCTGCGACCGGCGTGATCGGCCGCAGCCCTATACTCGCTCCATGAGCGACGCGTCCGGAGGGGCTCCGACCGAGTCGGTGCACTCGGCCGGCGTCGCCGCCCACATCTCCCACGCGGTCATCGCGACCTACGCGGCGGCTGCGGCGCGCGAGGTGGAGGGCGTGCACGCCCTGGCGGCGAGCGGGTTTGCTCCGCTCGAGCGGCGGACCGACCCCGAGCGCGCCGGGGTCCGTGTCGGCGGCGGCCCCGAGGGCCTCGAGGTCGAGCTGCACATCGTCACCGCCTGGGGGGCGTCGATCCCTGCGGTCGCCGCCGGGGTCGAGGAGGCGGTGCGGACATACCTGGAGTCGATGGTGGCGCTCGAGGTCGCGGTCGTCTCGGTGCACGTCGACGACGTCGCCGTCCCATGAGCGCAGCCGGCGTCGACCACCTGACCGGCGCGACGGTCGCCGATGCGCCGCCGCCCTGCCGGGAGTGCATGTGGTGGCAGACCCGGCCGGGCCGCGAGCCTGCCGAGCGGCGGCGGTGGATCGAGTCGGCCGAGGAGGAGTTCGGGCCGTGGGGGAAGGTCTACCGCGACGGCGGCCGGGTGATCGGCCTCGTGCAGTACGGCCCGGCGGATGAGTTCCCCCGAGCCCAGACGATGCCCGCCGGCCCTCCGAGCCGGGACGCCGCGATCATCACCTGCGCCTACCTGATCGAGGCGGGGAGCCCGTGGGCGCTCCAGAGCCTGATCCTGGCGGCGATCGGCGAGTGCCGCGACCGCGGGCTCGCGGCGCTCGAGGCCTATGCGTACCGGCACGGGCCCGACGCGGGGTTCTCCGAGCGGTTCGTGCGTCACCGGACGATCTTTCCGTCCGACTTCCTCCGCGATTTCGGCTTCCACACGCGCCGAACCGCTGGCAGAATCGAGTTGATGCGCCTCGATCTGCGTGCAATCGTGCCCGTCGCCGAGCCGAGCCTGCTGGAGCGGCTCCGGTCGCGCCTGTCGGTCACCGACGCGTCGCCGGCCGCGGTGCGGTGAACCGGTTCCCGAGCCCGCGCGAATGACCCCGGACAAGGACAACAGGGAAGGACGCGTGGAGCATCTGTCCGATCACGGTCTCCTGGCGCTCGTAGGCCGCGGTGACCGCGACGCGTTCGCCCGCCTGTACGACATGTACGGTGGGGCGGCGTACTCGCTCGCGCTGCGCATCGTCCGCGACCGGGAGCTGGCGGCGGACGTGGTGCAGAACGCGTTCCTGGCCGTGTGGACGCAGGCCAGAACCTTCGACTCGTCGCGCGGGCAGCCCTCGACGTGGATCTTGACGATGACCCATCACAAAGCAGTCGACATCGTGAGGCGGGAGGAGCGGCGCCGGACGGAGCCGCTCGACGACGTGCCCGCGAGCCCCGATCCGGAGCCGGCGGTGGAGCACCAGGCGTGGCTCGGCGTCGCGCGCGAGCAGATCGCGCACGCCCTCGCGCGGCTTCCCGACCCTCACCGTGAGGTCATCGAGCTCGCCTACTTTGCCGGGTACACGCAGTCCGAGCTCGCCGAGCGGCTGGCGGTGCCCATCGGCACCGTGAAGAGCCGCACGTTCGCGGCGATGAACGCCCTGCGCGAGGCGCTTGCGGCAGTTGGTATGAGACCTGAGGACGAGTGGAACACGTCGACGAGCTGATCGCGGGCCACGCCCTGGGCGCGCTCTCCTCCGAGGACGAGGAGCGCGTCGTCGTGCACCTGGCCGAGTGCGAGCGCTGCCGCCGCCGCCTGCGCGAGACCGAGGCCGTCGCGGCATCGCTCGCGTACAGCGTCCCGCAGGTCGCTCCCCCGCCGGAGCTGCGAAGCCGCGTGCTCGCGATCGCCGAGCCGGTCGTCGCGGCACCCGCAGCCGCGGCCTCCGCAGCCGAGCCGCCCGCCGCGCCGGCCCGCGCGCGCCCGCGGCGGGTGTGGTGGCCGCGGGTCGCCGCCATCGCTGTCCCGGCCATGGCGCTCGCCCTCGTCGGGATGCTGGCCTGGAACGTTTCGCTCCGAAACGACGTGAACGCGAGCCGCGACAACCTGGCCAACGGCGCAGCCGTGGCCGTGCCCGGAGTCGGGAACGTCGTCGCGCAGACCGATGGCAACGCCACGCTGTTCGCGCACCTGCGGCCGGCGCCCGCGGGCAAGACCTACGAGGCCTGGGTGATCCGCGGCAGCGTCGCCCTCCCCGCCGGCGTGTTCGAGGGCGGCGGCACGGTCGAGCTGCACCTGACTCAGTCGGCGAAGCCCGGCGACAAGATCGCCGTCACGGTCGAGCCGGCCGGCGGCTCGCAGAAGCCGACGACGACGCCGATCGCGACAAGCCAGGGCGTCTGACGCGCCAGGAAGGCGAGCGTCGCCCGCGATTCCTCCGTTGCGGCTATTCCCGTCGGAGCGGACGGAAGGCGAGGATCTGCTCGCGGGCTGGAGCCCAAAGACCGCGCTTGACTTGCTGAATCAGGCCCAACTCTTCCAACGCGTTCAGGTCTCGGCTCAACATTCGCTCGGTGCCGGCGTACGCGAGCGCGAGTTCCGGACTCATCCGTTGGATCTCGCGGCGGGCCACCGGATCCGCACGTGCGGAGAGTTGCAGCACCAGATGCAGACGTCGCTGCCGAGCTTCGCTTGATGGGCTCCCGCCGAAGGTTTCATAGATGTACTGCTCCCACCGATCCGCATACTGCTGCTCCCAGGCGCGATCGATCTGGACGCGAATCCCATCTACGAAGCCACGGATGGCATACCGGATGAACGGCACGGGGTCACCGCGGCCTGAACTCGCGCCGGCGAGTTGTCGGTAGTACTCCGAGCGCGTCAGGTTGTAATGGTTGCTCAGAAGGTGCGCGGCGGGCATCGGGACTCCCGCTGCCAAAAGGATCAGCACCTCGACAAGCCTCGCTGTGCGCCCGTTCCCATCGTCGAACGGGTGAATCCACGCGATGTAGAGATGCGCCATCGCAGCCTTCAACAGCGCGAATGGCATCTCCCACTCCGGATCGTCAGTATGGAAATCCGGGCCGTCCAGCCACTCGCACATTCGCCCCAGGAGGTAGTCACAGTCCTCCCACGGTGCGCCCCGGTAGCCGCCGACGATCACGGACTGGCGGCGGAGTTGTCCGGGACGGACGTCGTCGTGCTCGAGGCCATCGAGAACCTGGCGGTTGAAGTCCGTCACGACCTCCGGGGTGATCTCGGCTCCTCCGCCAGCCAGCAGGTGATCCTTGATCCCGTTGAATGCACCGAGGATGTTTTCAACTTCTCGGTAGAGGTACTCCTGCGACGGTGGTGGAGCCGCCGCGGTCCCGGAGACGATGGCCGCAACCTCGTCCTCGCTCAGGGTGTTTCCCTCGATCGCCGTCGTGGCCTGGGCCCCCTTCGCGAGGTAGACCGTGAGCATTTCGTCGCGGACCTCGGGCTTCAAGAGCGACCAGGCGAGGTGCTCCACCTTCGATCGTGCTTCACCAAGCAGCATCCAGAACGGAGCGCCAGCATGTGTGAGGTCGACCCGGAACTGGATCCACGGGTGCGATCTGGTATATGCACGTTGGACTGTCGGCATGACTGTCCACAAATACTAGTGTGGTTTCGGCTTAAACAGAAGCGTTGCTGCTACTAGTGGCCCAGATTGACCAGCCGAGTGTCCATACCTTGGCGGCCGGGATGACCGGTCAGGCGGCGGGGATGACCGGTCAGCGCACCAGGAAGGCGAGCGTCGCCGCCATGACGGCGGCGCCGGCCACGAGCCGTGCCGTCCTCGCGGCGTCCGGCCACGGCAGCGATTGCAGCTCGATGACCTGCGCGTCGCGGCGCGCGCGCGACCGGCGCGCGAGGCGCGACCGGTGGAGCGCCGCCTCCCGCTGGGCCGTGGGCCCGAGCAGCTCGTCGACCCGGTAGGGGCCGTGGCTGTCGCGGGCGTGGCCGTGCTCGACGCAGTGGAAGCCGAGCCGGCCGAGCGCCACCTCGCCGAGGCAGCGCGGACAGGCATGCACCAGCGGCTCGAAAGGATGGCGGAGGAAATGCGCGGCCGCGCGGCGGCGGTCGTCGCGGGTGAGGAGCTGGTGCGGCTCCCAGGGGCCGTGCTCGGGGCACGTCCCGGAGCCTGCAGGGCGGAGGCAGACGGGGCACAGGTGGCCGCCCCGGGCCGGCGTCCCCATCAGGCCGCCGCCCGGCCGGGGACGCGGACGAGGTCGCGCTCGACGAGGAGCTCCGCGATCTGGACGCCGTTCGTCGCCGCCCCCTTGCGGAGGTTGTCGCAGACGATCCAGAGCGCGAGCCCGTTTCGCCGCGACGGGTCGCGGCGGATGCGCCCGACGAGGACGTCGTCGGTCACCGCCGCGTCGGAGGCGAGCGGGTACTCGGCAGCGGCGGGGTCGTCGACGACGCGCACGCCCGGCGCGCTGCCCAGGATCTCGCGCGCCTCGTCGGCCTCGAGCGGCGAGCGCGTCTCGATCCAGACGGCCTCGGAGTGGCCGCGCCAGACCGGCACGCGCACGCAGGTCGCATGGATGCCGATCGTGTCGTCGCCGAGGATCTTCTGCGGCTCGAGCACGAGCTTCGTCTCCTCCAACGTGCTATCCCCCTCGAAGCTCTCGCATTGCGGAATCGCGTTGAACGCGATCGGGTGAGGGTACACCACAGGCTCGGCCGTGTCTCCGTCGAGCACAGCCCGGGATTGCGAGCGCAACTCGTCGACCGCCTTGGCTCCGGTGCCCGACACCGCCTGGTAGGTCGCGATCGTGACGTGCTCGAGGCCGGCGGCGGCGTGCAGCGGCGCGAGCACGCAGACGAGCTGGATCGTGGAGCAGTTCGGGTTCGAGACGATGCCCTGGTGCGAGGCGGCGGCGTCCGCGTTCACCTCGGGGACGACGAGCGGCACCTCGGGGTCCATGCGGAAGGCGCTCGACTTGTCGACGACGACGCAGCCACGCGCGACCGCCTCGGGGGCGAACGCCCGCGACGTCGAGCCGCCCGCCGAGAAGAGCGCCAGGTCGAAGCCCTCGAGCGCGTCGGGCGTCAGCTCGCGCACCTCGAGCTCGGAGCCCGCGAACGGCACCCGCGTGCCGGCCGATCGGGCCGACGCGAAGGCGGCGACCTCGGCGGCGGGGAAGCCGCGCTCGTGCAGCACCTCCAGCACGATCGGGCCGACCGCGCCGGTGGCCCCGACGACGGCCACGCGTGGCCTACGCATCGGCGCGGCTCCCGTCGGCAGCCTCGGCCAGCTCGACCTCGAAGGCTCCGTGAAGCGCCGACACGGCCTCGGACACCCGGTCGCGGCTGACGACGCACGAGACCTTGATCGGCGACGTCGCGATCATGCGCACGTTGATCCCGAGGTCGGCGAGCACCTGGAACATCTTTGCCGCCACGCCGGGATGGCTCTTCATGCCGGCGCCGATCAGGCTGATCTTGGCGGCGGCGTCGTCGACCCGCCAGTGCAGGCCCAGGTCGTGGCACAGCCCCTCGATCGTGTCGGTCATGAGCGGGAGGTCGTCGAGCGGGACAGAGAAGGTGACGTCGGCGTCGCCGTGGGTCACCGCGTTCTGGATGATCGTGTCGACGTTGATGTTGGCGGCGGCGACCGCGTTGAAGATGCCGGCCGCGGTCCCCGGCTTGTCGGGAACGTCGGTGAGCGTGACGTAGGCCTCGTCGGTGGTGTGCGTGATGCCCGAGATGATCGGCGCCTCCATGCCCGTATCTTCCCGGATCCAGGTCCCGTCCGCGTCGGTGAAGGTCGAGCGCACGTGCAGCGGCACGCCGTGGTTTCGGGCGAATTCGACTGCGCGCAGCTGGAGCACCCGGGCCCCCGATCCCGACATCTCGAGCATCTCGAGCGGCGAGACGGTGCGGAGCTTTCGGGCATGCGGGACGATCCGCGGATCGGCCGTGAACACCCCGGCGACGTCGGTGTAGATCTCGCAGTCGCCGTCGAGGGCGGCGGCCAGCGCGACCGCGGTCGTGTCGGAGCCGCCGCGGCCGAGCGTCGTCACGTCGTAGGCCGTCGAGACGCCCTGGAAGCCGGCGACGAGCACGATCTCGTCGCGGTCGAGCGCCTCGGAGATCCGGCGCGGGCGGATCTCGAGGATCTTCGCCTTGGTATGGACCGTGTCGGTCACGATCCCGGCCTGCGATCCGGTGAGCGAGACGGCGTGGGCGCCCAGATCGTTGATCGCCATCGCGCAGAGCGCGGCGGTGATCCGCTCGCCGGTGGAGAGCAGCATGTCCATCTCGCGCGGGTGCGGCCGCGGGGAGACGCCGCGGGCCAGCTCGGCGAGCTGGTCGGTCGTCTGGCCCATCGCCGAGACGACGCCGACCACCCGCCGGCCGGCCGACTGCGCGGCGACCAGGCGCGCGGCGACGCGCCGGATCTTGTCGGCGTCGGCGACGGACGTGCCCCCGAACTTCATCACGAGCACGCGGCCCGATACGGGCTGGGCGGCGGCCTCGGCCATCGCGGCAGTGTACCGGGAGGGGTCGCCGGCGCAGTGAGTCCCCAGGTGTGCGAGAACACCCTTATGCCGGCATCGCGGTGGTCGATCCGCTCGGAGGACTCGTTGCTCTCCATCGCGTCGACGGGCTCGGTGCTCTCGATCGGGTCGGTGGGGTCGTTCGTGTCGATCGGGTCGGTCGGCAGCGCCTGCTCGCTCTTCTCGGTCGGCTCGTTCGCGTCGGTCGGGTCGGCGCTCTCGTCGCGGTCGCGCTGGTCGCTCATGTCCGACAGGTCGTACGACGCCGTCATGGGCGCACGCAGGGCGGGCGAGCGGGCGGGACCGTTCCGGGCCACGACGATCGTTGCGGCGGTCGCGCTGGCCGCCGTTGCCGGGCGCGCGATCGAGGCGCGCCGGCGAACTGCCTAGGCCATCGTGTCGAGGATCGCGGCGATGTCCGCGCGCGTCGTCCGCGGATTCACGATCGCAAACCGGGTGACGGTCTCGCCCCCGAAGACCGTCGGCGTCACGAACGCGACGCCGTCGGCGAGCAGCCGCTCCGTCCAGGCCGTGTAGTCGGCCGCCTCCCAGCCGGTGCGCCGCACCACGAGCACGGTCAGCTCCGGCTCGTTCAGGAGCTCGACGTACGGCCGCTCGCGGATCTCGTCGACGGCCTCGCGCGCGACCTCGAGCGTGAGCTCGATCGCCTCGGAGTAGGCGCGCGTGCCGTGCGCGGCGAGCGAGAACCAGAACGGCAGGCCGCGCGCCCGCCGGCTCAGGTGGATCGCATAGTCGGACGGGTTCAGCTCGCTGCCCTGGACGTGCTCGAGGTAGCCGGCCTGCTGGGTGTGGGCGGCTCGGGCCAGCTCGGGGTTCCGGTAGATGAGGGCGCACGAGTCGAACGGCGCGAAGAGCCACTTGTGCGGGTCGACGATGAACGAGTCGGCGTGCTCGATCCCCGCGAACCGGTCGCGTACGGATGAAGCCGCGAGCGCGGCGCCTCCGTAGGCGCCGTCGACGTGCATCCACAGGCCGTGCTCCCGGCAGACCCGGGCGACGCCGGCGAGGTCGTCGATCGCGCCGACGTTGGTCGTCCCCGCGGTCGCGACCACGGCGAAGAGCCCGTCCGTCCCCTCCCGATCGATCGCCGCCGCGAGCGCCTCGCCGGTCATCCGGCCGCGGGCGTCCGCCGGGACGACGAGCAGGTCGACGTCCATCACCGCCGCCGCCGTTGCCACCGACGAGTGCGTCTCGTCGGTGCAGGCCACGCGCAGCCGTGCGCCGTCCGCGCCGTGGCGGGCACGATGCGTATGCCGGGCGGCGACGAGCGCCGACAGGTTGCCGATCGTGCCGCCCTGCACGAAGCAGCCCGCGGCCGACTCCGGTAGCCCGGCCAGGCCGGCCAGCCACTCGAGCGCCTGGTTCTCGGCGTAGACCGCGCCCGATGCCTCCATCCACGTCCCGGCGTAGATCGACGACGCGCCGACGACGAGGTCGAACATCATCGAGAGCTCCGTCGGCGCAGCCGGGATGAACGCCAGGAAGCGCGGGTTGTCGATCGAGATGATCGCGGGGGCGAGCACGTCGGCGAAGAGCCGCATCGCGGCCTCGCCGCCGAGGCCGTCCTCGGTGATCGTGGCGCCGGCGAGCTCGGCCAGCTCGTCGGCGGTCTTCGGCCCGTCGAGCGGCACCGGATGCAGCCGCAGGCGATCGCGGGCGTATTCGAGCGCGGCCCGGGCGACCCGCTCGGTCTCGTCGGTGTAGCGGTGCATCGACGTGGGATCGACGATGTGCCTCGCCATCACATCTCCCGGCGGCCGGCGAGGGCCCGGCCCAGCGTCACCTCGTCGGCGTACTCGAGGTCGCCGCCGACGGGAAGCCCGCTCGCGAGGCGGGTGACGCGGCAGCGGCCGCGCAGGCGGTCGGCCAGGTAGGCGGCCGTGGCCTCGCCGGTCATCGTCGGGTTGGTCGCCAGCAGCACCTCCGCCACGTGGTCGTTCTCGACCCGCTGGAGCAGCTCGGCGATCCGGAGGTGCTCCGGGTCGACGCCGTCGATCGGCGACAGGGCGCCGCCCAGCACGTGGTAGAGGCCGCGGTACTCGTGCGTCCGCTCGAGGGCGATCACATCCGACGGATCCTCGACGACGCAGATCAGCGACCCGTCCCGGCGCGTGTCGGCGCAGATCGTGCACAGCTCATCCTCGGCGAGGTTGAAGCAGCGCGAGCAGGGCCGGATCCGCTCCTTGACCTCGCGGATCGCGTCGGCGAGCGCGTTCGCATCGGCCGGCGACGCCTTGAGCAGGTGGAACGCGAGCCGCTGCGCCGTGCGCCGGCCGACGCCCGGCAGGCGGGCCAGCTGTGCGATCAGGTTGTCGACGGACGGCGCGTACAACTCAGAGGCCCGGTATGCCGAGCCCCCCGAGGCCGCCGAGCTGGCCCATCATCTTCTGCTGCTGGAGGGCCTGCGCGGCGGTGATCGCGCCGTTCACGGCCGACACGAGCAGATCCTGGAGCATCTCCGGGTCGTCGGGGTCGATCGCCTCGGGCTTGATCGTGATGTCGGTGATCTCGAGCGCGCCGGACGCCTTCACGGTGACCGCGCCGCCGCCGGCCGAGTGCTCGACGAAGGCCGTCTTCAGCTCCTCCTGGGCCTGCGCCATCTGCTCCTGCATCTTGCCCAGCTGGGCCATCATCTTGTTCGGGTCTATGTTGGTCATGCGCGCTCCTCGATCTCGCGGGCGTCGAACTTCTCCTTGAGCTGGCTCAGCAGGTCGGCCTCGTCGAGCCGCTCCGGCTCGACGGGCGCCGGGGCGGCCTCCTCCTCCGCGTCGCCGTCTGCGACCTCCATGCGCACTCGCACGGGCTCGCCGACCGCCTGCTCGAGCACGGACTCGATGAGGGCGCGGTTCTGCGGCGTGTCGGCGGTCGTCTTGGCGAACACCTGGGACTGGGGGAAGGCGAGGACCACGTCGCCCGCCTCGGCGTCGGGCACGGCGTGCTCGATGAGCGACCCCAGCGCGGCCGAGCGCCGGCTCACCTCGGGCACAACCGCCTCGTGCCAGCGGTCGGCCAGGCGGCCGGCGTCGCGGGCCGGAGGAGCCGCCGGCGCGGCGGGCTCGGGATCCGGCGTCGCGGTGACCGGAGCGGCGGCGGCCGGGGTGGGGGCGACGGCCGGGGCCGCGGCGGGCGGCGGAGCAGCCGCCGGCGGCGGCGAAGGCGCCGGGGTGCCCTGGAGCGCCGCCTCGAGCCGCGAGAGGCGCTGGTCGAACGCCTCGGCCGTGAGGTCGCCGGCGGGCCGGCAGGTCCTGACGAGCGCCAGCTCGAGCGGCAGGCGCGGGTCGGCACCCTCGCGGACGTCGTCGAGCACCGCGCGCAGAAGGTCGACCAGCCGGTGGACGGTCGCCGGCTCGAGCCGCTCCGCCTGGCTCGCGACCCGGGCCCGCTCGTCGTCGGTGACGGCCGCCTCCGCGGGCAGCCCCCCGAGCTGCTGCTGGAGGAAGATCAACCGCAGATGTCCGAGGAGGTCGGTGACGAGCGTCCCCAGATCGGATCCGGCGTCGGCCTGCGCGTCGACCGCGACCAGGCAGCCTGCGGCATCGGCGGCGGCGACCCGGTCCACCAGATCGAAGAGGATCCCGGCGTCGGTCGTGCCGAGGAGCGCGCGGACGTCGTCGACCGTGATCGGGCCGCTGCACGAGGTCGCGAGCTGGTCGAGCGCCGACACGGCGTCGCGGAAGCTGCCAGACGCCGCGCGGGCGACGAGCGACACGGCGGCCGGATCGATCTCGATCGTCTCGGCCGCGGCGATGCGGTGAAGCAGCGTCGAGATCTCGGGCAGGCCCGGCCGGAAGAACAGAAAGCGCTGGCACCGGCTCCGGATCGTCGGCAGCATGGCGCCCATCTCGGTGGTGCAGAGCACGAAGACGACGTGGTCGGGCGGCTCCTCGAGCGTCTTCAGGACGGCGTTCGACGCCTCCTTCGTGAGCATGTGCGCCTCGTCGACGATGTACACCTTCCGGCGCCCGTGCACCGGCCGCAGCGCCACCCGGTCGCGGATCTCGCGGATGTCGTCGATGCCGCGGTGGCTGGCCGCGTCGAGCTCGATCACGTCGACCGACGTGGCATCGTGGATCGACCGGCACGACTCGCACTGCTTGCACGGCGTCGCCGTCGGGCCGTGCTCGCAGTTGAGCGCCTTGGCCAGGATCTTGGCCATCGACGTCTTCCCGGTGCCGCGCGGCCCGGCGAACAAGTAGGCGTGCGCGACCCGGTCGAGCTCGACGGCGTTTCGCAGCGTGCGGACGACGTGCTCCTGGCCGACGACCTGGTCGAAGTCCTGGGGGCGATGGGTGCGGTAGAGGGCGGACACCTTGGTGCAGCTTAACTGCGACCCTGGCGGTGGTGGAGATGGAGCAATTCCGGGGACAGGCTGAAGCCTGTCCCCCGGCGGTGGGTTGCCCCGCCGAGGGGGCAGGCTTCAGCGACCGTGCACCCGCCTTCGAAGTCTCGGACCCGGGCGGTGCCCGCGGCGTCCGCTCCCGCCAGGCTTGCCCACGGCACCCGGGTGACGTTGCTTAGCGCTGCTTCCTTCCGGACCTGACGCGGTTCACAAGCCTCCGTTGCGTGGGACCTGGCGATCGACGCGGAGCGCGCCGGCCCTGATCCCGAACCCGGCACCCCTCAGGACGGGGATTCGGCCCGGCTAGAGCGGATTGCCGGAGGAGGGTACCGCTAGCTCCCCGCTTAGCACGGTCGGCGTGATCGTATCAGGCGGGCGTTACCGCGCGTTCCTCGGCCTCGCGCAGCCGGCGGGCGAGGATCTTGGCGATCTTGATGGCGATCGACGGGTGCTGCTCGAGGAGCGGCGTGAACTGCCACGCGGTGATGCCGAAGACGCGAAGCGGCGACTCGGCGACGACGCTCGCCGTGCGCCGGCCGCCCTCGTCGAGCAGCGCGACCTCGCCGAACGACGCCCCGGGGCCGATCGTCCCGCGGCGCTTCCCGGAGACCTCGACGCGCGCCGTCCCGTCGGCGACGACGAAGAACCCGACACCGCCTTCGCCTTCCCCGACGACGGTGTCGCCGGTGTCGAATCTGCGCTCTTTCGAGGCGTTGGCGACCGCCTCGAGCTCGCGGTCCGAAAGGTCGTCAAACAGGGCCACACGGCGCATGATTTCGATTCGCTCGTCGGGCATTCCCCAAACCTCGTCTCGGGTTGAACGTGCCGGCGCGAGCCTACCATCCCGATGCCCAAATGGGCAGGCACGGTGGCATACTGCACCAGCCCGGAGAGGTGTCCGAGTTGGCTTAAGGAGCGCGACTGGAAATCGCGTAACGGGGGGTTTCCTCGTTCGCGGGTTCGAATCCCGCCCTCTCCGCTCAATGCTCGTCCTGAGCAGGCGCGACGTCGAAGCGGCACTCGACCCCGACCGGCTGGTCGACGCCGTCGCGGCCGCGATGGCGGACCTGAGCGCGGGGCGCGGCTCGTTCCCGAACCGGACCGCCGCCGACGTCGCCGAGGTCGGCGGCGCGCTGATCGCCATGCCCGCATACCTCGCCGGCGCTGGCGCGCTCGCTGCGAAGCTCGTCGCGATGTTCCCGGGGAACGCTGCGCTCGGGCTCCCGACGCACAAGGCGATCGTCGCGGTCTTCGATCCGGCCACCGGCGCGCCCGAGGCCGTGATGGACGGCGAGGTCGTGACCGCCATGCGCACGGCGGCGTGCTCGGCCCTGTCGGCGAAGCTCCTGGCCCGGGAGGACGCCTCCGTGCTGGCCGTCCTCGGGACGGGCGTGCAGGCCCGGGCCCACGCCGAGGCCGTGAAGCGCGTGCGGCCCATCCGGGAGGTTCGGATCGCGGGCCGGAACCCCGACCGGGTGCGGGCGCTCGCGGGCGAGCTGGGCGCCGTCGCCGCCGAGTCGTACGCGGATGCGATCGCCGGCGCCGACATCGTCTGCGCGTGCACCCATTCGCCGGAGCCGGTCGTGCGCGGCGCGTGGCTCGATCCGGGAACGCACGTGACCTCGGTGGGGTTCAACCCCGAGGGCCGCGAGGTCGACGCCGATGCGGTGGCGCGCGCGCTGGTCGTCGTCGAGTCGCGGGCCGCGGCGCTCGCGCCGTACCCGGCCGGCTCCAACGATCTGGTATGGGCGATCCGCGACGGCGCGGTCGGTGACGACCATGTCCACGCCGAGATCGGCGAGCTCGTCTCGGGCACGCGGCCGGGCCGGACGTCGCCCGACCAGATCACGCTCTACAAGTCGGTCGGCGTCGCGGCCCAGGATGCCGCGGCGGCTGCGCTCGCCCTCGAGACGGCACGAGCGCGCGGGCTGGGCACCGAGATCGAGATCTGACCCGCCGGCGTCCGAATTACGCCGGATCGGGGCCTCGACCCCCGGTGCGACGTATGGGGACGCTCCGTCCCAGCGGTCGATGGTCCCTCATCGCAGCGCCGCCGCTGCGCACCCACGGACGAGGAAGGGGCCCTCGATGCTCTCCTATGCACCCTCGAAGCACCACCACACGCCACACGCCGGTTGGAGCCCGCTGATCTCGCGCACGAAGCGGCCCCGGATCGTCGTCGCGGGCGGCGAGGCTCGCCTCCTTCGCCTTCTCCACCACAAGCTCGGCCGGGCCGGCTACCACGTGCTGCCGGCGACCGACGGCGAGGCGGCCCTCGACCTGATCTACGGCTACGAGCCCCAGCTGTGCCTGCTGGATGCCGTGCTGCCGCCGGTCCGAAGCGGCTGGGAGGTGCTCCGCGAGGTGCGGCAGGGCGGCTCGCGCGACCTCAAGGTGAGCATGATGACGGCGCGCTCCGTCGAGGCCGAGATCGCCCAGGTGCACCGCTTCGGCGCGGTCGCGTGCCTGCCTAAGCCGATCCACCTTCCCGACCTCTTCAGCCACGTGCACCTGCACCTCGGACGTCGCTAGAACCGAGCCGATAGACTGCGCCTCCCGGGGCGCATAGCTCAGCTGGGAGAGCGTCCGCTTCACGCGCGGAAGGTCACAGGTTCGAGCCCTGTTGCGCCCACTCCGTCGCTGCCGCATCTCCGTGGTGCGGCCGGCGGCCCGGGCCTCCGAGGAGGCCGTCGCTGCCGACACACCTCCGTGGCGCGGCCGGTGGCTCGGGCCTCCCGGAGGAAGCCCGAGCCACCGGCGTTCCGGCTACCGGGTCGCGCAGACCGCGACGGGGGTCGCGGTCGCGTCGAATCCGGTGTTGTTGGTGACGAACGAGTCCCAGCGGTCTCCGGACGGGATCGACCCGCCGATGTTGACGGCCACGCTCGTGGACGGCGAGAGCACCCCGCCGCTGATCGGGACGGACGGCGCCTTGCACACGGCCGAGGCGCCCTTCTGACCGGCCGCCGGGATGGTGAAGGGAAGGCCCTTCACGACGCGGTAGCCGTTCACCTTGCCGCAGACGGCGACGGCGTTCAGCCCGGAGTCGAAGGGGCCCGCGTTGTTCTCCTTGACCGCCCAGGTCCTGCCGTGCGGCCCGGTGCTGTGCATGTCGACGAAGACGCTGCTGTCGATCGCGATTCCGCCACCGCCGAGGGGCTTCGTGCCGGCGGGGCAGGTCGCGACCGCTCGGGTCTGGCTCCCGGAGCGGTTCACGGCATTGGGCGACCTGACGACCGTGTAGCCCTTCGGGCGCTTCGCGCAGATCACCTCGACCTGGAAGGTCGTGGCGGTGCCGCTGCCGTTCTTGACGTCTCCGAACCAGGCGCGCCCGGAGGGAAACGAGCTCGCGACGTTCGCCCGGATGCTCGGCGACTGGGCGATGACGCCTCCGCCGAGCGGGACGGTCCCGGTCGGGCAGCGGACGCTGCCCCGCGTGTCCGAGTTGTTGGGGCTCGGCAGTTGCGGCGAGATCACGACCCGGTACCCGGCCGGCGGCTTCGGTGTGGCGGCTGGGGCGGACGCGTCGGCGACGGTCACGCCGAGCGTCGCGAGACAGACGCCGGCAGCCGCCAGCGTCGGGATGAGACGTGCATAGCGCATGTGTGGGTTCTCCTTGTGGTTGAGGGCGCGCGCCGGCACGCGCCGGCGAGCGGCGCGTGCCGATGAGATCAGGCTCGCTACCGGCGGGCGCAGACGACGACCGCGGACGACGAGATGTCGCCCTCGGTGCTGTTGTTGACGAACGCGTCCCACTCGTGCCCGGTCGGGAACGAGCCTGCGAAGTTGACGAAGACGCTCTTCGAGCCCGAGAAGACGCCGCCGCTGATCGGGACGGTGGGAGCCGGGCAGGATGCGAAGCTCCCGGCCTCGAGGCCGTGGATCACGCTGAAGGGCTTGCCCTTGACGACCCGGTAGCCGTGGAGCTTCCCGCACACGGCGACCGCTCCGACGGTTGCGTCGCCCATGTCCGTGTTGTTCTCCCTGACGACCCATGTGCGGCCCTTCGGCGCGGTGCCGTTCATGTTGACGAGGGTGCTCTCCGAGCTCGTGAAGCCGCCGCCGCCCAGCGGCTTGGTGCCGGCCGGGCAGGTGGCGACCGCCTTCGACTGCGTGCCGGCCGGGTTCGAGATGATCCGCGACTCGACCTGCCTGTAGCCCTTCGGGCGCTTCGCGCAGACGGCCGTCACCCGGAACGTCGAGTCGACCGCGCTCGAGTTCTTGACGGCGCCGGCCCAGAACGGCCCGAACGGGGCCGATGCCGAGACGTTCACGCGCAGGTCGGGCGACGTGTTGACGAAGACGCCGCCGCCGATCGGGACGGTGCCCTTCGGACAGCGGACCTGTCCGCCCGACTCGACGCCGGCGTTCGCGGCGAAGGACTTCGTGAGGATGGTGTATCCGGCCGGCTTGGATCGTGCCGGGGCTGACGGGGCGGACGCGGATGCGACGGCCGCGCTCGCGGCCGTCACGAGTACAGCGCCGAGGACCGCCAGCGGCAGGAGTAGACGTGCGTGGTTCTTCATGTGGGGGGTATCTCCTTGTGGAAGTGGTACGCCCGTGGCCCGCGGGCGTGTCTTGGGCTGTTGGTGCCCGACGATTACGGTAGAGCCGCTCGACCGGATTGACATGACGCGATTCCGCCCACTTCGCGACGGCACCGTTCGACCGGGCGTAATCAGTTCTGACTACATGAGCGGCGCCGGCACCGTCAGCCGGCCGGGCGCCACTCGTCGTCGGTGTAGAACGCCGAGGCGACCGCCTCCGTGCGCGCCCGCACTCTGGCCACCTCGTCGGGCGTCAGCCGGTCGTGCCACGTGCGCGCGGCCGCGCCGCTGTCGCGCCGCAGCTCGTGGACGACGCCCCGGCCGGCCTCGGCCGGGTTGCCGGGGCTCGTCGTCTCGGCCACGTACGTCTGCACCTCGGGCGTGAAGTCCAGGCCCAACCGACCGGCGAGGTCACGAAAGCCGGCGACGGGCGCCGCGGAGAGGTCCTCGTGGCGGACGAAGATCCAGTCGGGATGGTCGCGGCGGTAGCCCTCGATCACGGTGTGGATCACGTTCCACAGGAGAGCGGCCTGGTCGAGGATGTCGCCCGGCCGGGCGGCCATCGCCTCGATGTC
Organism: uncultured Actinomycetes bacterium; assembly: GCA_963809325.1. Taxonomy (GTDB): domain Bacteria; phylum Actinomycetota; class Thermoleophilia; order Gaiellales; family JAICJC01; genus JAICJC01. The sequence goes on along the minus strand of CAWEIZ010000007.1, from coordinate 1,343,705 downwards.
GCCGCGGAGCGCGGGCACCAGGTCGTCGACGAGGCCGGGCTGCGCGAGGAAGCCCGAGAAGTCGTGTGTCCACCCGAGGCGGCGCATGCTCGACGCGTACGCCGCAGGATGGCGGATCGTGACGACCACCTGCATGCCGAACTCCTGCGCCAGCCACGGCGCCGCGAGCACGGCGATCGGGTCCTTCACGAGCGGCCGGAGCCCGGCTCTGCGCCAGCGGGCGAACCTGGCCGCGTCGCGGACCATCCGCCCGGCGTCGCGCGGCGAGCGAAGGCTCGAGATCTCGGCCGCGTACGAGTAACGGAACTCGAGCATACGCCGCACGTCATCCGCGAGCCCTGCCGGCGGGTCGCCGGAGATGTAGGTGAACCAGGCGGGCGTCGGAGCGCGGAGGATCCCGCGGCGGTGGCGAGGGCTGAACGGCTCGTACACGAGGGCCACGCCGGGCGCTCGGGCCAGCGTCTGACCGACCCAGGTCGTACCCGAGCGGTTGATCCCCGTGACGAGGATCGGCCTCACCAGTCGTCGGGCCCGTAGAACCGCTCCGCCAGGGCCGCGGTGCCCTCGCGCACGCGTGCGATCTCGCTCTCCTCGAGCGTCCGCTTCCAGTTCCAGACGTGCGCTGCGCTGTCGCGCCGGATCGAGTGCGCCGCGGCCGCCTCCGCCGGGTTCGAGGCGTCGCTCGTCTCCACGATCATGGCGTCCACTCCGGCGTCGCGCGGGACTTCGAGCCGGTCGAACAGCGCGTGGAACTGCTCGACAGGGTCCCTGGAGATGTCCTCGAGCCGGAGGAGCGGCCACTCGGGGTGGCGCGCGCCGTATGCAGCCACGGCGTGGTGGATCACGTTCCAGAGCAGGATCGCCTGATCGACGATCTCCTGCTCGCGAGCGGCGAACCGCTCGAGCTCGGCCGCGTACGGCGAGAGCCAGTCGCGCATCATGAGCGGCTGCGCCAGGAAGTCCCCGAACGGATGGCGGAGACGCAGACGCTTGATGCTGGCCGTGAACGCGGCCGGGTGGCGGACGAGCAGGACGGGCCGGGCCGAGAACGTGTCGGCGAGCCACTCGGCCGAGAAGACGGCGATGGGGTCCTTGAGCAGCGGGACCGCGCGGCGGCGGCGATTTCGTGCGAAGCGGGACGCGTCGCGGACCATGCGGGCGGCGTCCTTCGGGCTCCGGAGCGCGGCCAGCTCGGCCGCGGCGGCGTAGTGCCACCGAAGCGTGTCGGCGACGGGACCCCGAACGCCCGCCTCGTTCTCGGCGCAGACGTACGGGAACCAGTGCTCGAATCGGGCCGCGCAGGTGCCCGGCCGGTGCAGGATGCTGAAGGGCTCCCACACGTATCCGATCGGGCGCGGTGAGCCGGCGAGCACGCTCCCGACCCAGCCCGTGCCGGAGCGGTGCGAGCCGGTGACGAGGATGGGCGGCACGCGGTCAGTATCCCCGCTCGCGGGGCGTGGTCGCGTTGACACCGCAAGCGCCGAACCGGATACTCGAACGGCGTCCGCATGCCGACTCTCACGAAATTCATCGCGCGCCACGAGACCGTGAAGCAGCGCGCCGCGGTGCCCGCCTACCGGGCCGTCGCACGCGCCAACGTGTTCCTGCCGGGCCCGCGCGTCTTCGCCAACAGCTTCCCCAAGGCCGGCACGCACCTGCTCTCGACGCTTCTCGGCGAGCTGCCCCGGATGATGTTCTCGGGCGTCCACCGGGCGGAGGGGGACTACGTCGAAGGCGAGGCGCGCCGCGACGGTGCGAACCTCGACTGGAGGCGCCTGCGCCGGACGCTCGAGCGGGTGAACAAGGGGCAGTACGCCACGGGCCACTTCCCGTACGTCCCCGGGCTCCCCGAGCTGCTCGACGAGCTCGGCTACCGGTCGCTCCTCATGATCCGCGACCCCCGGGACGTGGTCGTGTCGGCTCAGCACTACGTGCTCGAGATGCCCGGTCACGACCTTCACCGCCGCTTCGCCGAGCGCTACGCCACCGAGGACGAGCGCATCGCGGCCACGATCGCCGGGTTTGCCGCCGACGAGCACGGCCGCGGCCAGGCGTCGATCGGCGAGCGCCTGGAGCGCTTCGTGCCGTGGCTCGCGACGCCGGGGGTGCTGGTGGTGCGTTTCGAGGATCTGATCGGCGCAGCGGGTGGGGGAAGCCGCGAGACACAGGAGCGCACCGTGGCCGAGATCGCGCGCCATGCCGGCCGCGCGCTCGACCCGGGGCGCGTCGCGGCGGTCGCGGATCGCGTGTGGTCCGACCGCAGCTCGACCTTCCGCCAGGGCCGTGCCGGTGGCTGGCGCGAGCGACTCACGCCCGAGCACGTGCGGCTCTTCAAGGAGCACGCAGGCCGCGCCCTGATCGAGCTCGGCTACGAGTCCGATCTTGACTGGTAGGGCGCCGGCCGGCCTGCGCCGCGGCCTCGGCGGCACCAACCCGCTCGCCCGGTTCCCGCGCCTCTATCTGGCACTCGCGCGCCGGCGCTACGGAGACCGGGTGCTCGGCCCCGGGACGGACATCGTCATCGAGGGCTACCCGCGGTCGGCGAACACGTTCGCCGTCTCCGCGTTCGAGCTCGCGCAGGATCGACCCGTCACCGTCGCCCATCACCTGCACGTCGCCGCCCACGTGGTTGCCGCGGTCGAGGCCGGTGTCCCGGTCATCCTCCTCGTGCGCCGGCCCGAGGACGCGATCGCGTCGGTCATCGCGCGCAAGCCCAGCGTCGCGCCGGAGCTGGCCGCGCGCACGTACCTCCGGTTCTACGACGGCGTCCGCGACGTGCTGGACGGGTGCGTCGTGGCGGAGTTCGGCGATGTGGTGGGCGACTTCGGCCGCGTGACCGAGCGGACGAACCGCCGCTACGGCACCTCGTTCACGCCGTTCGAGCACACCGAGGAGAACGTCACCCGATGCTTCGCGCGGATCGAGGCCCAGAACCGCGCCAGGGCCGGAGGCAAGCGCGTCGCCGAGTCCGCGGTGGCGCGCCCCTCAGAGGAGCGCGCCCGTGTGGCCGTGGAGGCGCGCGTCAGGGTCGAGGCGCTGCCGCCCGAGCTCCGCCGCGCTCTCGCGCGGCTCTACGAGGCGACCGTGGCGCGCGGAGCCGCGTAGCGGCCGGACGCGGCCATCTGGTCGTAGATCCAGCGGTAGGTCTGCTCCATCCCGTCGCGCAGGCTGATCGACGGCTCCCATCCCAGCCGCTCGAGGATGAGCGTGTTGTCGCTGTTGCGGCCGCGGACGCCCTGCGGGGCGTCGAGCTTGTAGCGGCGCTCGAGCTCGATCTCGGCGATCTCCTCGACGATCGACACCAGCTGGTTGATCGTGACCAGCTCGGAGCTGCCGATGTTGATCGGCTCGGTCACGTCGCTGGAGGTCAGAAGCTGGGAGCCGTGCACGCAGTCGTCGACGTACATGAAGCTGCGCGTCTGCTCGCCGTCGCCCCAGATCTCGATCGCGTGGGATGCCGCTGAGCTTGGCCTGGGCGACCTTGCGGCAGATCGCGGCCGGCGCCTTCTCCCGGCCGCCGTCGTACGTGCCGTACGGGCCGTAGACGTTGTGGTATCGCGCCACGCGGGTGCCGAGGCCGAAGTCCTCGAGGAAGTGGCGGCACATGCGCTCGCTGAAGAGCTTCTCCCAGCCGTAGCCGTCCTCGGGCATCGCCGGGATACGCGTCCTCCTCGGCCAGCGCGGTGACGTCGGGCGAGGTCTGCCGCTCGGCGGCGTACACGCAGGCGGACGACGAGAAGAAGAAGCGCTCGACCTCCTCGTCACGTGCTGCCATCAGCATGTGCGTGTTGATCAGGACCGAGAGCATGCACAGCGCCTTGTTGGTCTCGATGAATCCCATCCCGCCCATGTCCGCCGCGAGGTTGTACACGCGACCGGCGCCTGCCACCGCCTGCCGGCAGGCGTCGAGACCGGACAGGTCGAGAACCATGTTCTCGGCGTCCGGCGAGACCTGGTACCACTCGTCGAGCGGCTTCTGGTCGACGGACCGCACGCGCAGCCCGCGCTGGACGAGATCGCTCACGAGATGGCCGCCGATGAACCCTCCGCCGCCGGCGACGAGCACGATGTCCTTGGTCATTCCGACTCCCCCCACAGATCGCTTCCCGTCGCTCATCTACGAGGCCACGGCTCGCGTGGGCTCGACCGTCGCCGCCGCCGCCTTGTGCGGATCCGGGCGCATGCGGTTGATCGGAGAGATCAGCGAGAGCTCGCCGTTCATCACCTCGAAGATCGTGGCCGATCCGGTCGGCAGCTTGAACTGCCAGTCGCCGATCGACGGGCCCGCGACGCGGAGGACCGCCAGGCGCACCATCGCGCCGTGTGTCACGGCCGCCACCGACTGCCCGGGATGCCGCTCGCCGATCTCGCGCAGCGCCTGGACGACCCGGTCAGCGGCCACGGAGAGGCTCTCTCCCTCCGGGCACACCGCCCGCTCGGGATCCTCGGCGTAGATCCGGAACGCCTCGGCGTCGTGCGCCGCGCACTCCTCCTTCGTGAGGCCCTCCCACATGCCGTAGTCGATGTTCGTGAGCCCCTCGGCGTCGTCGACGCGCTGGAGCCGCGAGGCCGCAGCGATCGCGATCGCCACCTCGCGGGCGCGAGCCAGGGGGCTCGTGTACGTCGCCGCAAGGCCGATCTCCGAGAGCTGCTGCGCCGTGGCGAGCGCCTCGGCGCGGCCGACGGCATCCAGCGGCACCTCGAGCCTGCCGCGGAATCGCACCTCGGCGTTCATCACGGTACGACCGTGGCGCACCAGGTAGATCCTGGCCCGCCCAGCCTCCCCGCCCTCCGGGAGTTCCCCACCAGCGTTCATACGAGCACCTCGCGAAACTGTGTTGGCTACGTGTCCCGAGTTTGGCCGCGCTCCCGGAGTCTGTCAACCCTCCAAATCGGGCGACGCAGCCGCTCGAGCCTGACAGTTTCCCCCAGCCCACCAGGGGATGACATACGACAGGTTACCTCGAAGCTCGGGCGACCGGGTTGACACCGCCGGAAGCCTGGCGGAGACTCGGGCGTGTCGATCGTCAGCCACCTCCGTGCCGCGCCGGCGGCGATCGCGTGACGGCGCCTCCAAGCCCGGGGCGGCCGCCGACGGTCATCTTCCTGCATCTGGGCAAGACGGCCGGCGCCACGCTCCGGCGGATCCTGCGTCGCAATGTTCCGCGGTCGCGCACGCTCGGCCTGAAGAACCCGGCCTCCGCGCCGCACGGGTTCCTGAGCGCGATCCCGATCGAGCGGTTTGCCGAGCTCCCCGCCTCGGAGCGCGAGCATCCGCGGCTCATCATGGCCCACATGGTGTTCGGGATCCACGAGCACATCCCGCGCCCGGCGACCTACATCACGCTTCTGCGCCACCCGGTCGCACGAGCGATCTCGGGGTACAAGAGCGCCCGCTACTGGCCCGGGCACCGGTTCCACGAGGTGGTGGCCGGGCAGGACATGGACCTGCCGACCTACCTGCGAAGCGGGCTCGCGCTCGAGCTCGACAACAGCCAGACGCGGGCGATCCTCGCCGACACGTCGACGCCGTACGGCGCGTGCACGCAGGAGATGCTCGACCGAGCCTGCGCGGTCATCGACGAGTGGTTTGCCGTTGTCGGCATCGCCGAGCGCTTCGACGAGTCGCTGCTCGCGCTGCGGCGGTCGCTCGGCTGGACGCGGCTGTCGTACGTGAACGCGAACGTGTCACGCCGGAAGATCGCCCGCTCGGCGATCCCCGATTCGACCATCCGCATGATCGAAGAGCAGAACTGGGTCGACCTCGAGCTCTACCGGTACGCGGGGCGGCGGCTCGACGAGGCGCTCGCCGGCCCGTCTACGGCGCAGGAACTCGCCCGGCTGCGCCGCCTGAACACCGCCTACCGGCCGTGGGGCGCCCTCACCTACACGCTGCCCAAGCGGGTTCGCTCGAGCCTCGGGAGCTGAGGCTCAGGCGCCGGTCGCAGGCGGTGCGGCGCCGCTGAGGGGGCTCGCCGGCACCTCGGGGAACGGCCAGATCTCAAGGCCGTGGACCGAGTTGCGCACGTCCATCGTGACGTTGATCGACTTGATCAGCTCCGGAGGATCCCAGCGGAAGAGGTTGATCGTGGCGGGCGACGAGCCCTGGATGATCAGGTTCTCGCCGGCCTCCGCGATCCCGCGGCAGAAGCCCTGGTAGGCGTGGTCGCGCGGGACGTTCGCGAACTCGATCTTGTCGTTGTCGTAGACCGGCACGGGCCACGTCTTCTGGATCCGGCCCCGCATGTCGGTGAACAGCATGCGATGCGTCGGCGAGTGGTTCATCAGGAGCCCGCCGCGGAACGGGTGGGCGTTGTGCGACTCGAACGGGATCCGGGCGAAGCGGCGCATCCGCCGGTCTCGGATCGCGTAGATGTGCCCGAGGCCGCCGCCGGCGACGTACAGGGTGCCGTCCTCCCACCACGGGAAGCTGGGATGGGCCGTGTCGCCCTTCGGGGGGCCGCCGTCGCCGTCGGGGTCGAACACGGTCAGCGTGGGGCGCGGACGGAACTGGAACCCCTCCCGGTTCTTGCGCCGCAGCTTGCGGCGGAGGGGTGAGTAGCGGATGCAGTAGCCGGCCGAGAACCGCTCCTGCGCGATGTCGTACTCGAGGATCGTGTCGTAGCCGACCGATCCGAGGAAGAGCTTGCCACCCCCGGTATTGATCTCGTGGCAGTGGCGCAGGTACGGGTTCTTGATCGAGCCGACCAACCGGAACCCGGGGTCGTAGACGAAGATCTCGTCCGCCGCCGCGAGGTACATCCGGTCTTCCCAGAACGCGATGCCTCGCAGACCGCGGTCGCCGCCTCGCTGAGACAGGTCGATCGACTGGTCGTCCCAGTCGATCATCTGCGTCAACTGCTCGGTCTCGAGGTCGAGCAGGTAGACGCCGCCGTGGCTCTCGCTCTGCTGCGTCGAGCGGACGACGGAGCTGAAGACGACGGTGGGAAGGCGCGTGGGCGTCTCTTGCATGTCGTGCAGTATACGCCGGATGGTCGGGCGATTGAAGCGCCTCCGCCGGCCCGGAAGGACTGGTGCGTCTTGACAGTTTCCTCACGCTCCCCTAACCTAGTCGGGACTCACCCCCGGGCCGGGGAAATGTGGCGTTGGCTCCGGGCGGGCACTGCCGAGAGCGAAGAGGGGGACCGGAACACTGCGCACGCGGGGGATCCTGGCGGCTGTCACCGTGTGCACGGCGGTGCTGGCCACGTCGGCGATGGGTGCGGGCACGAACCTGCTGACGAACGGCGACTTCGAGGCCGGGGGCGGTTCGCTGACCGGCTGGAAGGGCCAGAACGGCACGCTGTCGCTCGTGGCCGGCGACGCAAGCGCGAACGCTGCGAAGGTGACGCGGAGCGGAACGACCGGCACCTACGCGATCAAGACCGCGGCGGACCCCGTGTCGACCGCCGGGGCGGGCGACGTGTACGTCGCCGATGGGCGGTTCAACGCCCCGTCCGGCAAGAACGTCTGCTTCAAGGTGAAGGAGTCGGGGACGACGTCGAAGACGGTCACTGGGTGCACGTTGGGCACCGGCGGCTGGGCGACGCTCGCGGAGCTGAGCTACACCGTCGTCTCGTCCGGTGACTCGCTGACGTTCTTCGTCGAGCAGAAGGCCGCGGTTGCGGGCGATTCGTTCGCCGTCGACAACCTGAGCTTCTCCACGACGACCTCCGTCGTCGCCCCGCCGACGAACCTTCAGGCGACGGCGACCTCTCCCACCGAGATCGACCTCACGTGGAACGCCTCGACGACGCCGACCGTGACCGGCTACCACGTCTTCAAGGACGACGGGTCGCAGCCGTTCGCGACGGTGAACGCCCCCGCGCACGCGTTCGAGGACCTCACCGTCCAGCCCGCGACGACCCATCACTACATGGTCACCGCGTTCGACGGAAGCGGCGAGTCGGTCGCGTCGAACGTGGCGACGGCGACGACCCCGTCCCAGGGCGGCGGCGGCGGGCTCAGGATCGCCGCGGCGGGCGACATCGCGTGCGCGTCGAGTACGCCGACCGCGACGAAGTGCCACCAGCAGGCGACCGCGAATCTGATCTCCTCGCGGCTCTCGCAGCTGGACTCGGTGTTCACGCTCGGAGACAGCCAGTACCCGTGCGGCGCGATCGCGAACTTCCAGACGTACTACGACAGCAGTTGGGGCGCCTTCATCGGCAAGACCCATCCGACGATCGGCGACCAGGACATCGGCGCGTCGACGTCGTGCGACGGCAAGCCCCAGAACGGGTACTTCCAGTACTTCGGGGCGCGCGCGCAGCCGAACGGCGCAAACGGCTACTACTACGTCGACCTCTCGGACGGCAACGGCGCCGACTGGCGCGTCATCGACCTGAACGGGAACTGCACATCGACGCCGTGCTCGGCGGGATCGCCCCAGGAGCAGTTCCTCCAGAACGCGATCTCGACGACGCCGAGCGGCAGCTGCATCATGGCCGTGTGGCACCAGCCGTTCTTCAGCGGCTCGAGCCTGAACGGGCATTCGGCGTACAAGCCGCTCTGGGACGATCTCTATGCGGCACACGCGGCGCTCATCCTGAACGGGCACGCCCACTACTACGAGCGCTACAAGCCGCAGAACCCGAGCGGGGCCGTCGATCCGGCCAACGGGATCACCGAGATCATCGTCGGCACCGGCGGGGTCAACCACGGGTCGGCGAAGGTCATCTCGCCCAACACCGCCGTCTACGACAACCACGACTGGGGCGCGATCTTCCTGACGCTGAACGCGACCTCGGTCGACTGGCAGTTCGTGAACGAGGGCGGCCAGACCGTCGACAGCGGCACGCGCTCCTGCACGCCCAGGCCGTAGCCCCGGCGAGCGGGCCGCCGCTGGGTGACGCAGGCCCCGATCGCATGTAACCTCGTGATATGTGGCTGAGCGGTGGCTCCAGCGTGCCCGCGGGGGCGCCGCGACCGGCGCCGCGCGCCGGCCGATGACGGCGTCCGAGCCCGGCTCCGTCCGGCTGGCCGCCACGTCTCCGGGCCGGGCTGTGCGCCGCCGCCTCGTGCGCGGCTCGGCAACGGTGTTCCTGGCCATGACGATCGGGACGATCGTCACCCTGATCCTGAACGCGATCCTCGCTCGCGTTCTCGGACACGGCCAGCTGGGCTCGTACTTCCTCGTGTTCAGCATGGTGATGATCGGGTCGACGATCGGCCAGATGGGGCTCGATCGCACCGTCGTCCGCCTCGTGGCGGCGGCTCGGGCCACCGGGGAGGGCGGCCGCGCGAAGCGGACCGTCGTGCTCGTGTTTCTGCTGGGGCTCGCCGCCTCGTCCGTCGTCGCCCTCGTGCTCGTGCTCGGCCTTGGCGACTTCATCGCCGTCCACATCTACCACTCGGATGCCGTGGCCGGTGTCGTGGGACTCGCCGCAGCCTGGGTGCTCGTCAAGTCGCTCCTCGCGCTCACCGCCGAGACATTCCGGGGGTTCAAGCGGTTCTGGCCGGCCACGCTCTACAACGGCCTGGCGGTCGACTCAGTCCTCGTGCTGGCTTTCGGTGCGATGTGGATCGCAGGAGTGCATCCGTCGCTCAGCGAGGCCGTGGCGGTGAGCGTCGCCGCCACGGGCGTCGCGCTTCTCGCCGGCCTCGCGATGCTGCGCCCGAGCGTGTCCCGCCTCACCGGCGAGGGCGGCGTCGGGACCCGCGAAGTGGTCTCGATCTCGTGGCCGCTCCTGGTGACGAGCATCGCGAGCTTCGGCGTCGGGACCGGCGTCGACCTGTGGGTGGTCGGGCATTTCCGGCCGGCGAGCGACGTCGCGCTGTACGGTGCCGCCTACCGGCTGGTCTTCTTCGTCGCGACCGGCTTCATCATCGTCTCGCAGGTGGTGCCGCCGATCATCGCCGAGCTTCATACCCGCGGCGAGAAGCATGAGCTGGAGAAGGCGCTTCGCAGCATCTCGACGCTCGCCGGCATCCCGGCGATCCTCGTGCTCGTGGTCTTCCTGGCGGCGGGCCCGTTCGTGATGGAGCTCGTGTACGGCCCGTTCTTCCGCCAGGGCGCCACGGTGCTCGCGATCCTGAGCTGCGCCCGCCTGGTCGCCGTCTGCACCGGCTCGAGCGGCGCGACGCTCATGATGACCGGCCACCAGCGCACCATGATGACGCTCACCTTCTGCACGGCGATCTTCAGCGTGACCACGGAGATCCTGCTCGCGCCCACGTACGGGATCACCGGCGTGGCCGCTGCGACCGCTGTCGCCCAGACCATGCAGAATCTCCTCCAGCTCGTCTTCGCCCGCGTCCGGGTCGGGATCTGGACACATGCGCGCTTCTCTCTGGAGCCGCTGCGGGACTTGGTGCGGGGGTAACGGGTAGGGGTAACCACTGGGGGTGGGACATCTGGTGCTGAGACGGCTGGCTCGAGTCCTCGATGCGATCGATCGCGCCGTCCAGTGCGCAATCAGAGCGCTCGTCGCGGTGACACGTCGTGGATGAGCGTGCCCACGCCGGCCGCGGCGACCCCACCGTGATCTTCCTCCACATCGGCAAGACCGCCGGGTGGACCCTCCGGCAGATCCTGTATCGCAATGTCAGGTCCGACCGCGTCATGCGGGTGCGCCCGCCGGCCGACCGGCCGCGCGGCTTCCTGAACGACGAGCCGTTGCGGGCCTTCGCGTCGCTGCCGGAGGAGGAGCGGGCGCGACCCCGCCTGATCGTGAGCCACATGATCTTCGGCATCCACGAGTCGGTGCCGCGGCCGTCCACGTACATCACGCTGCTGCGCGAGCCGGTCGCCCGAACGATCTCGCAGTACCGGCACGTGCTCCGGACGAAGCACCATCGTCTGCACGCCGCCGCCGTCTCCGGCGAGCTCACGCTCGAGCGGTATGTCTGCGGTGGGGAGGCGCTCGAGGTCGACAACGGGCAGAGCCGGGCGCTGGCCGGCGACGCGAGCACGCCGTTCGGGGAGTGCACCGATGCGGTGCTCGACGCCGCGCTCAGGAACCTCGACGGCCACGTGTCCGTCGCCGGCCTCACGGAGCGGTTCGACGAGACGCTGATCATGCTCGGCACGGAGTTCGGCTGGCGCAACCTCTACTACGTGCGGGCCAACACCGCCCCTGCGGGCCAGCGCCTCAGGGTCTCCGATTCGGATCGGCGCATGATCGAGGAGCGAAACCGGTTCGACTGCGAGCTCTACCGGGTCGTCACCGAGCGGTTCCAGGCTCGCATCGCCGCGGACCCGGACTTCGCACGCCGCCTGGAGCTCCACCGGCGCGGGAACGCCCTCTACGGCCCCTGGGGGCGATTCGCCTACGAGCTCCGCAAGGCCGCCGTACGGGCCACCCGTTAACCGGCGCCCGCCCTGTGAAAAAATGGGAATTCGGGGGTGACGGCGAGGTCGATCGCCCGTACGGTTGACGTATGGGAATTGCAGGGGGATCACCGGCGGGAGCCCGCCCGTGATGCGCGAGGATCGAGCCGCGGTTCTGCGGTTCGCGTCGAAGACCAGACGGAGGCATCGCGCCGCCGGTACGGTGCTCCGAGTGGGCGCGCCGCTCCTGCCCCGGTGCTCGCCGCCGCAACGGCCGATCTTCATCCTCGGCTCGCCGCGGTCGGGCACGACGATGCTCTTCCAGCTGCTCGACCGGTCGCGATCCCTGGCCTCGCTCGGCTACGGCAGTCAGTTCATCTGGGAGATGTTCCGCCCGCGCGAGATGACGCTCGGCCGGTCACACGCCGCGGGGCCGGGGGACATCTCCAAGCAGGAGCGCCAGGTGGTCGACTGGCTCATCGACCGGGTCACCGGGGGAAGCCAGTACGTCGACAAGTTCCCGCGGATGGTGCTTCGTGCCGAGTACCTCGCCGCCCTCTATCCCGATGCCCGGTTCGTCTCGATCGTCCGCGACGGCCGGTCGGTCGTGTCCTCGCTCATGACCGGCTGGAACACCGACGGGAAGTTCGGCCAGGGGACCGTGCTGCCTGTCCCGCTGGACGTCGCGGGGTACTCCGGGAGCGTGTGGCGTTTCATCCTGCCGCCGGGGTGGGAGGCGTACACGTCCGGCCGCACGCTGGCCGAGGTGTGCGCGTTTCAGTGGGCGGCGTCCAACACGGCCCTCCGTGATGCGTGCGACCGGCTCGGGTGGGAGCGGTTCTACGAGGTGCGCTACGAGGATCTGGTGGCGGCGCCGGTCGAGACAACCGCGGCGATGCTGCGCTTCCTCGACCTGGACGACGACCCCGACGTGCTCGCCCACGCCGCCGCGCTCGACCGCAACGTCACGCATACGGCGGTGACGGCGCCCCGCCCGGACAAGTGGCGCGACGAGAACCCGGCCGCGGTCGAGAGCATCCTGCCCCAGATCGCGCCCGTCATGTCGCGGCTGGGCTACGACTTCGGCTGACGCGCCCGCGCTCCGGCAGCTGGAAGTTGTTAGGAGGCCCGGAGCGGAACTTTCCAGGATCCTAACCAGGCCGTTAGGGGAGGCACACACGTGGGCGAGAGGGTCATTCCGACGTGACGTCTCGAGAGGCAGGACGGAGGGTGCGGCACCGCGCGGTCCGGTGGGGGCGGCAGCGGCCGCTGCCGTGCTGCTCGCCACGCCGGCGACAGCACTGGGCGCGAAGGGCGCGTTCTGGAGCACGTGGGTCGAGCCCCAGAACGGCGCCTCACAGCTCCAGCTCCTCCGGCGCCTCGAGCGGAGCATGGGGCGCAACTTCCACGGCGTGCGTCTCTATCACCCGCTCGACCACTCGAGGATGCGCTCGCCCGTTCTCGACCTGATGCGCCACCGGCACCAGCCGCTCTATCTGAACGTCACGTCGGAGGTGAACCGGAACCAGTGCGTTCCGTGGCGTGACGTCGCCTCCGGCCGGTACAACGCCGACCTGCACACGCTCGCGCGACACGTCAAGCGCTGGCCCGCGAAGGTGTTCTTCTCGTGGAACCACGAGTTTCTGAACGACTGCACGAGCGGGACGCCCGCCGACTACGTCGCGAGCTATCACCGCGTCCACAAGGTCTTCCGCCACGACCACGTGCAGAACGTCGTCTTCGTCTGGACGGCGACGGCGCACAACTTCCACCAGGACGGGGCTCTGCTGCGCCAGTACCAGCCGCGCCGCTACGACGTCGTCGGCGTCGACGGCTACAACAAGACGGGCGACTGGGTGTCGGCGAAGGATCTGTTCTCGTACGCCCACAAGTTCGCGGTGCGCCACCACAAGGGCTTCATGATCGGCGAGGTCGGAAGCGCCGAGGACCCCAACGACGGGACGGCAAAGGGCAGGTGGATCCGAAACGCGGCCGCGACCTTCAAGGCATGGCGGGTGCGCATGGTGGTGTGGACGAACACCAGCGACTACTGGGCCGCCTCGTCCCGGTCGGCCGCCGCCGGGTTCCGGGCCGCGAGCCGGATGCGCTACTTCCGCAGGTAGCGGTGCTCACTGGCCGCGCGGCACCGCGGGCGCCAGGCGGCGCTTGATCCGGGCCGGCAACGTGTACGTGAGCCGGCCCCAGCGTCCATAGCGGGCGTTCGCGCGCCGGAACCGCTCGAGCGCCTCCGCGAACTCCGGCTCGGCCGCGATGCGCTCGTCGAGCAGCCGGCAGGCGTGCTCGTAGAGCTCGAGGTCGAGCTGGTTCGCGCGCCGGACGAGGTCGAGCTCGGCCTCGGTCGGCGGCGCTCCGCTCCGGGCCACGTTGGCGCTGACGTAGCGGACGTCCCGCCAGCCGAAGGTGCGCCCGAGCAGCACGACCGACTCGTCGAAGCGCTCGGTGACGCCCACCCAGGCGAAGTGCGGCTGCGAGGTTGCGCTTGGCGATCTCGAGCATCTCGGGAGTGCAGCCGCCGTACGGCGTCCCGATGTCGCCGGCGATGGCCCGCGTCTGGCTGTTGTCCATCTCGAGGGCGAGGCCGCTCTCGATGTACTCCTCGAGCGACATGCCCTGCGCCAGCTCGTGGTGGCGGTGGCCCGGCGTGCGAAGGACGTACCGGTGCTGCGAGACGGCCAGGCGGACCGGGTCGCGCACCATCGTCACGTAACGGCACGGCCGCGGCACGTGCTCGTGCAGGCCGAAGACGGTGTGCCCGATGATGAGGCGCGGCCGGAGCCGATCGGCCTCGGGCAGCAGCGGCGAAGTCCGCCAGGGTCTCCTCGCGCGGCCGGCGCCGCGCGCGCACGGTCATCGTCTGCGAGGACGGGAACTGGCGCTTCAGGATCTGCCGCATCGTCGAGCCGGCGGTCTTGCCGATGTGCAGGAAGATGATGGTCTCGTCTCACCGGTGCGCTCCGCGCCGGTACTCTCGTAGATCCTGCGGGCGGCGTCCGAGGCGCACGCCCGCCGGGCCGCGTCCCGCAGTCCCGCGACGTCGCGCTGCGCAGCTCGTCGAAGTCGTAGCCCATCTGCCCCAGCCGCTCCGGCCCCAGCGACCGCAGGTAGACCGCGCACCAGCGCTTGCGCAGGGGGTTGCCCATCGTGGTGCTGCCATCGATCCACCGGCTCGCCGCTGATCTCGCGGTAGCTCGCCGTGCCCGGTGCGGTCGCCCATGCGGCCGTTCAGGCTGGTGCCCGCGAACGACTCCGCCGACGCCATGGCGGGGTCGAGGTCGAGGAGCTCGAACACCGTCCGGGTCGCCCGCGACCGGGTCGGCGACGAGGTCCTCGAACCGGATCGCGACGCGTCCGCGGGTCGCCCGGCTCGTGCGCGGCGATCAGCCGGTCGAGGCCGTCGCTGCAGGTCGACGTCGTAGCGGTCCAGGTTCCAGTGCCCGCGCCCGAACGACTCGATCATCGACGCGGCGACCGCGAGCGGGTTGCGCCACAGGAAGACGAACCGGGCGTCGGGGAAGAGCGCCATGATCTCGTCGACGACGAGGTGGTAGCGCGGCGTCTTGTCGAGGAACCAGGCCGCCTCGCCGGCCGCCTGCTCGTAGAGCGCCGTGACCGAGCGCCGCACCTCGGCCAGGTAGTCGTCCCGGCCGCCCGGCAGGGAGTCGCTGAAGTCGGCGATCGCCCGGACGGCGGTGCGGTGGCCGTACTCGGCCACGGCTCCGCGCTCGCGGAGCGCGTAGAGCTGCGGCAGCAGGATCCACGGCTCCGAGGTGGTCGCGACCTCCGGGTGGGTCGCCAGCATCCGCTGCAGGAGCGTCGAGCCGCTGCGGGGGAGCGAGAACAGGAAGACCGGCCGCACGCTCACCGAGGCGCCCCGTTCGACGAGGGTAGCACGCCGCCAGAACGCGGCCCCACTCGGCGCCGGCCTCGGGCGACGTCCACCAGCGCAGGTCGGCGCCGTGCAGCTTGCGCGCCCGCGCCTGGCGCGAGTACGCGCCGTCGGTGAGCTTCAGCGCGCCGTGGGCCAGGTGCCCTGCGCGGCGCATCCGCATCGCGCCGTAGCGCTCGCGCACCATGTCGTACTCGCGCCCGAAGCCGTCGCCGCGGTTCAGGCGCTGGAAGAACCCGCGCTTCTCGGTGGCGGTGACGCGCGTGTCGTGGGCCCGGAACACGCCGACCGGGGTGGGAACGTGCCGGAACGTGGCCTGCTCGGCGAGGAGCCGCAGGTAGAGATCCCAGTCCATCATCCGCCGCATCGTGGCGTCGATCGGCTCGGCGCCGAGCGCCGACGTGCGGGCGATGCACGAGACGCGTGCTGATGAAGCACCCGTACGAGCGCAGGACGAACGGGCGAGAACCGGTGCTCCGGCACGAGCCGGGTCAGACGCCCGTCGCCGTCGGAGAAGAGCGTGTCGCCGTAGACGACGTCCGCCCCGGTGCGGTCGCCCTCCGCGACGAGCGCTGCGCAGGCCGCCCGGCAGGTAGAACTCGTCGGCGTTCAGCCACGCGATCCAGCGGCCGCGGGCCCGGGCGATCCCGCGGTTCAGCGCGTCGGACTGGCCCTGGTCGGGCTCCGACACCCAGTCCACGAGCTCGTCCAGCTCCTCGAGCAGCTCGACCGTGCCGTCGGTCGAGGCGCCGTCCTGGATCACGTGCTCGACGGTGATGCCCTCCTGCTCGGCGACGCTCTCGATGGCGTCGCGCAGGATAGTGGGCGTAGCCGTAGCGACGGCGTCACCACGGTCAGGTCGAGCGTCTCGGTCTCCAGCGGGTCTCGCTCCATGGTCAGCTCGGCGGCGCGGTCGCCTCGCGCCGGAGGCGACTCGCGCCATCCCGGCGGGTACGCCATCGCGATCAGCGTGAAGATCAGGATGCGCCTTCTCCAGGCGCGCCGAACGGCCACGAGTACACCGTTCCGATGACGACGAACGTTGCCCGAGCAGGAACGCGCCGCCCCCGAACGACAGGAGGTCGCAGACCCGGCCGCGGTTTCGCCGTCTCCAGATGTCGCGGAACAGGATCACGTAGATCGCGACGAAGACGATCAGGCCCAGGAGCCCGAACTTGATCCAGACCTCGACCGGGGCCGTTGTGCACCATCCCGGCGTCGCCCTTCCACTGGGCGGTGCGCTGTGCCGATGGTAGAGTGACGCCCACCCCGAGGCCGGCGATCGGATGGGCCTTCGACCTGGTCGAAGCCGTCCAGGATGTCGTTGATGTGCCCCTGGTTGGTCGTCGCGTAGACGTTCTCCTGCTCGGGTCTGCGGTCGGATCGAGGCTGGCGAACCGTCCGCCCCAGTCGAGCGACGACCAGGTGAGCGCGATGGTGAGGAGGCACGCCACGGCGACGCCGGCGATCGACACGACGTACCGGCGCCGGTTCACGCCAGAGAAGAGGATGAAGGCCGCGAACACGACGGCCAGCTCGACCCAGGCGTACCGGCGAAACGCGAGCACGACGACGCTCGTGCCGACGGCGATCGCCGGCCATCCAGAGGAACCGGCTGCGGTCGCGTGCGGAGCATCGCCATCGACACGCCCACCGCCGCCACCATGAACTCGAGCGTCGCGTGGTCGCCGACCGTCGTGCGGCCGTAGAAGGCGATCTCGCCGCCGCCGGACGCGTACTGGATGAGCTGCCAGATGCCGTAGCCCGTCAGGATGCCGACGAAGATCTGCGCGAAGCGGAAGCAGTCACGATCGGTGCGAAGCACGGTCGACCAGAGGCGCGAACGCGTAGACGAGCCCGAGCGCCAGGTTCCGCCAGTCGCCGAAGGGGCTCTGCGTCTCGTGATAGACGCCCGCCGCAATCCCCACGAGGACAGCGGTCGTGCCGAGCCCGAGGAGCCACGCCATCCGGTTCGAGATCGCCATGCGGCCCGTGCGGAGCCGTTCGATGAGTGCCGGCGTAGGCGAACATGAAGACCGCGACGTCGCCGGGCGTGAACTGGCCGAACTTCTGCTGCGTCCACCACGACGGGCCGTAGTTCGTGAGGCCGCTGTGCTTCACCGCGAAGCGGATGCCGGGGTCGGTCTTCGAGTGGAAGTAGATGGCGCAGAAGAGGATGACCGTCGCCATCGACCACCACACGAACCGGCCGAGCTCCGCCGGCTGGCTGATCGGCACGGCCGGAGCCGTCGCCGGCCGGCGCTGGGCGGCAACGCTCATCGGGCCGCTCCGTTCGCGGCGAGCGGCGCAGCGTCTGCGGCCGGGCCTGTCGCGCGGTGGCTCCCGGAGTAGATCTCGAGCAGCCGGTCGGTCGTGGCCTTCGGGCTCAGGTTGCGCTCGTACTCCCGGCGGGCGCCGGCGCCCAGACGCTCGACGAGATCGCGATCGCCGGCCAGACGCCTGAGGGCGCGCGCCAGGTCGGCCGCGTCACCCGGCTCGGCGTGCAGGCCCGTCTCGCCGTCGGCGACGATCTCGGCCAGGCTCCCGAGCCGCGAGGCGATCACCGGAACGCCGAGCGCGTACGCCTCGGCGACGATCCGCGGGAACACCTCATACCAGAGCGACGGCACGACGAGCGCCCGCGCCCCGGCGAGGATCTCGAGGCCGCGGTCGCGCGGGACCTGGCCGGTCAGCTCGACGCCGGCGAGCGTTGCGGCCCGGGCCCTGAGCGCATCCTCCAGGTCGCCGGCTCCGACGACCCGCAGGCGCTGTCCGCCCTCGGGAAACGCCTGCCCCCACGCCTCGAGCAGCACGTCGACGCCCTTCTCCGGCGCCAGGCGCGAGAGGCAGATGAAGCCTCCGTCATACGTCGGCCGCGGCGTCCCCGGGTCGGGCGCCGTGTTGTACTTGACGACGATCTGCTCGGCCGGCCAGCCGGCCTTGAGGTAGCGGCTGCGGGCGAACTCCGACGGCGTGATGTAGGTGTCGACGGCCGACGACCACGTGCCGATCGCGCTGTGGAGCGCGTCCTTGACGGCGATCGGGAGCGTGGCCGCCCGGGAGGAGCGGTAACAGCCGTGGACGACCGCCGGGACGGGGATGCGCCCGAGGCAGTCCTCACACACCCGGCCCTCGCGCAGGAAGGTCGCAGCCGGGCAGAGCGGACGGAAGTTGTGGAGCGTCTGGACCACCCTGACGCCGGAGCCGTGGGCCGCGCGGAGCGCCGCCGGGCTCAGGAGCGGGAAGGTGTTGTGAGCGTGAACGACGTCGGGCCGGAACCCGGCGATCGCGCGCCGCACGGTGCGGGCGCCCTCGCGCGACCAGACCACCCGCGCCGGCAGCGTCAGGCGCTTGGCCCGCGGCCAGCCGGCGATGTCGTCGCTCTCGACCGACAGCACCTCGACGACCGCCCCGGCCTGCCGGAGGAGGGCGGTCTCCTCCTCGACGACCGCGTTCTCACCGCTCGGCTGGGCGCTGCGGTAGCGGTTGTGGACGACCAGGACGCGCACGCGTCACCGGGACGGGCGGGCAGCCCCGACCGTGTCGCGGGTGACCTCGGCGATCGTGCTGGCGATGAAGAGCGTGTTCGCCGCCGCGTACCTCGGCGCGAGCTTGATCGGGTCGTGCACCATCCGGTGCACCCATTCGAGGCCCGACTCCTGCATCCACATGGGGGCCCTGGGCCGGTTGCCCGAGATGAAGTCGAACGCCGCGCCGACGCCCATGGCGAGCACGCCGCCGAGGTCGGGCGAGAGCCTGTGCATCCACAGGTCCTGCTTCGGCGTCCCGAGGCCGACCCACACGATGTGGGGCGAGAGCGCCGTGATGGCGGCCACGGCCTCGCGCTCCTCCGGCGCGTTCATCGCCCGGAAGGGCGGCGAGCTCGTGCCGACGATCTGCGCGCCCGGAAAGCGCTCGAGCAGGTTCTGCTCGAGCCGCTCGAGCACGGCGGGCGTGGCTCCGAACAGGTAGTGGCGCAGTCCGCGCTCACGGCCCAGGTCGATCACGCGCGGCATCAGGTCTGGCCCGGCGATCCGCTTCGCGTTCGCGGTGCCGTTCTTCCGCTGCCGCCACGCGACCGGCGCGCCGTCGGGGAAGTTGATCCACGCTTCGCGGAGCGCGTGCCGCAGGCCCGGGTCGCGCTGGGCGAGCGTCAGGCCGTGGACGCCGGTCAGCGAGGCGTAGCCGCCCTCGCCGGAGAGGGCGCGGTCGATCACGATCCGTGCGGCGCCCTCGAGGTCGCCGGCGTAGAGCTCGGTCCCCATCACCGTACAGGTCATCGGTCGGTGGTCGACGCCCGCCATCGCACCGATCATTGACCGGCGCGCGTCCGGGCCGCCTGATCCGCGGGTGCGCCGTAGCCGCCGTATCCGTATCCGCCGCCGTAGCCGTAGCCCGACTCGGACTCGGCGTCCGTCACGACCACTCCGAGGCCGAGCGCGCGGGCCGTGCCGAGCTCCCGCCGCATCTCGTGCAGCATCGGCCGGCGGACGAGGTCGAGCTTCGAGACGACCATGTAGGCGTCGGCCTGAGACGCTGAGGCCCATCGTGTCGGCGACGGGCAGCACCGGAGGTGTGTCGATCACGATCGTGTCGGCGCGCTCGCGCAGCTCGGTGAGGAGCGTCGCGAGCGCCTTGGATGCCAGGAGGGACGACGGGTCGGAGGGCGGCTCGCCCGCGACGAGGACGTGAAGCAGCGAGCCCGAGGGCTCGTGCCCGTGGCCGTTTCGGCGTGCGCCGGGATCGGGGGCGCCCGGGACGACAACCGGGACGAGTGCCTCGTCGAGCGTCGCCTGTCCGAGGATGACGTCGGTGATCCCGGGGCGGCCGGTGAGCCCGAAGAAGCGGTCGAGGTACGGCGCGCGCAGGTCGAGGTCGACCAGGATGACGTTCTTGCCCGATGCGGCCATGGCGACGGCCAGGTTGGCGGCGGTCGTCGACTTGCCCTCCTGAGCGACCGCGCTCGTGACGAGGATCATCTGGGCCTGCGGATCGAGGTTCGCGAAGTCGAGGCTGACTCTGAGCTTCTTGTATGCCTCGCTGTGGATCCCGTGCGGATCGGCGAGGAGCGTCAGCTGGTCGTGCTTTCGCATCTCCTTGTCGGGCCGCGGCAGCCGGCCGAAGAGCGGGAGGCCCAGCTCGGAGGCGACCTGCTCGGCGGAGCGGATGCGCGTGTCGAACGCCTCGCGGGCGAACACGAGGCCGATGCCGAGCACCAAGGCCGAGGATCGCGCCGATCGCCGTGTTCCGCTTGGCGTTCGGCGGCAAGCTGGGCGGCGCCGGACGCTCTGCTCTGGACGGCGCTCTGACCGGCGCCCGAGTCGGCGTTCCCCGCAAGCTCCACGACGTAGTTCTGGGCCGCGGTCGGCCTTCCGGTCGAGTTCGTTGTACGACGTGAAGTCGGCCTGCAGCGTCGCGTTGGGCAGCCCGGCGTTCCGGTCAGCCTGGTACTTCGCGAACGCAACGTCGCGCAGATGTCCGTAGCGATCGGATTGCTTCTGTGCCGCGGCCTGACGAGCTTCGCGACGTGGTTCTGGGCCTGCTGCCGGGTGTAGTCCGCGAATGCGGTCGCATAGGCGTTTGTCAGGGCCACCGCGCCGGCCTTCGTGTGATACGAGACCTTGAATTCGACGATCGTCGCGTTCGGGTCCGCGGTGACGGTCGACGCCTTGAGAAGCTTGCCGGGCGTCATGTCGGTGATCTTGGGCACCTTCGCGAGAGCCGCGCCCGCGACCTGCGGACTCTGAGCGACCTGCGCCATGGTCTGCGACGTACTGCTGAGTTCGATCCCGCGACGACGTGTGCTGGTTGGACAGCGGGTTCGTGAGGTCCTGGGCGCGATCAGGTCGTCGGCAGTCGCCTGAAGACCGGCGACTGTCTTGCCGACATGAAGTACGTCGCCGCGGTCACGAGGACGAGCGTCGTCGAGCACGATCCACCACCCTCGGCGGATTACGCGCACATAGTCGGCCATGGGGCGGCCCGGACGCCCAATATCATCGATCACGCGACCTTCCTCCCTGAAAAAGGTGAGCGGCGGGTCGAATGGTACCCGCTTGCCAGGGATACCTCAGCATCCAGACCGTGTCAAGCGAGAACGGCGTTACGCCGGTCCGTTTCCAATCCCGCTCACACAGCGGGATCGCGGCGTCTGCGACCGAGCTCCGCGAGAGGCGCCAGCGGATCGCGGCCGTCGCCCGCCAGGAGCACCATCGAGTGGAACCAGAGGTCGGCCACCTCCGACACGAGGTGATCGCTCGCAGGCTCGGCGAGCACGGTCTCGACGGCCTCCTCGCCGACCTTCCGCTGACGGGCCTCCCGGGCATCGGCCAGGAGGCCCGCGACATACGAGCCGCCGTCGCCGCGTTCGGCCCGCTCGGCGATCGTCCGGGCCAGGTCGGGGAGGGCCGGCGCGGCGGAGTCGAAGCAGGACTCGGTGCCCGTGTGGCAGGTCGGCCCCGCCGGCAGCGCCAGCATCAGGACGGCGTCGCCGTCGCAGTCGGCGGCGAGCGATGTGACGGCGAGCACGTTGCCCGACGTCTCGCCCTTCTTCCAGAGCCGCTCACGGGAGCGGGAGTGGAAGTGGCCGAGCCCGGTCTCGAGGGTCGCCGCGAGCGCCTCGGCGTCCATGTAGGCCAGCATGAGCACCCGGCCGGTGTCGGCGTGCTGGACGACGCAGGGCAGGAGGGCGCCGTCGGGGATGCTCAGAGGCGGATCGGCAGGCCGCACGCGGCCACCTCCTGCTTCACCTCGGCCACCGTCGCCTCGCCGTCGTGGAAGATCGACGCCGCCAGCGCGGCCTGGGCGCCGGCGGCGAGCGCGGCCGCCATGTCCGCCGGCCCGCCCGCGCCGCCCGACGCGACGACCGGCACCCGCACCGCGGCGGTGACCGCCGCGATCAGATCGAGGTCGTATCCCGCATGGCCGCCGTCGGCGTCGATGCTCGTGACGAGGAGCTCGCCCGCGCCGCGCTCGACCACCTCGCGCGACCACTCGATCGCGTCGCGGCCCGTGGCCCTGCGGCCGGCCGAGGCGTGCGCCTCCCAGCCGCCGTTTGCCCGGGCCGCGTCGACCGCCACCACGACGCACTGCGAGCCGAGGCCCGCCGCGAGCTCCGACACCAGCTCGGGCCGGTCGAGCGGAGCGGTGTTCACGCTCACCTTGTCGGCCCCGGCCAGGAGCAGGTCGTGCGCCCGCTCGAACCCGTCGACGCCCCCGCCCACGCACAGCGGCACGTCGACCCGCCGGGCCGCCCGCTCGACGGCGTGCAGGAGCTCGGCCCAGGCCTCCTCTCCCGCCGAGATGTTGAGCCAGACGATCTCGTCGGCGCCGGCCTCGGCATAGCGGGCGGCGGCGTCCACCGGGTCGCCGCAATCGCGCAGGTCGCGGAAGCGCACGCCCTTCACCAGCCGGCCGCGGCGCACGTCGAGGCACGGGATGATGCGCTTACGGAGCATCTCCGCCCCGCTCGAGGAACGCGGCGAGGAGCGCGCGGCCCGCGGCGCCGCTCCGCTCCGGATGGAACTGCACCGCCGCCACGCGTCCGCGGCCGACCGCGGACGGGAACGACGTGCCGTCGAGGTCGGTCGTTGCGATCACATCGGCGGCGTCGGCCGGCTCGGCGACGTAGGCGTGTGCGAAGTAGCAGACGGCCGGCAGCGTGCCGCCGAGCGCGCCGGGATCGGCCGGGGCGACGTCGTTCCAGCCCATGTGCGGGACGGTCTCTGCCCAGTCGATCCTGCGAACGACGCCGGGCAGGAGCCCGAGGCACGCCGTGTCGCCCTCGTCGCTTCGCTCGAACAGGAGCTGGAGGCCGAGGCAGATCCCGAGGACGTGAGCTCCGCGGTCGGCCGCCGTGCGGATGGCGCCCGCCAGGCCGGTCACCCGCAGCCGCCCCATCGCCGGCCCGGCCGCGCCGACGCCGGGGACGACCAGCATCCGCGACCGCTCGGCGACCTCGGGCTCGGTCGTGATCTCGACCCCGACGCCGAGCCGCTCGAACGCCGCCCTGAGGCTGCGCAGGTTGCCGGCCCCGTAGTCGACCACCGTGACTGCGGTCACAGGCTGCCCTTCGTCGACGGGATCGCGCCCGCCCGCCGAGGGTCCTCGGCCACGGCGGCCCGAAGCGCGCGGGCCAGCGATTTGAAGGCCGCCTCCAGCACGTGGTGGTCGTCGACGCCCGCGCCCGAGACGTGGATGCCGAGCCGGCCGCTCCGCGCCAGCGTGTCGAAGAAGTGCGGCACGAGGGTGCCCGGGAGTGCGCCGATCCGGTCGCTCGCGAACGGCAGCTCGATGGCCGCGACCCCGCGGCCGCCGAGGTCGACAGTCGCGTGCGCCAGGGCCTCGTCGAGCGGCGCGCGGGCGTCGCCGAAGCGGGCGATGCCGGCCCGGTCGCCAAGGGCGTCGTCGAGCGCCTGGCCGAGCACGATCGCGACGTCCTCGACCGTGTGGTGCTCGTCGACCCACAGGTCGCCCGTGCAGGTGAGCTCGAGATCGATCAACGAGTGGGTCGAGAGCGCGGTCAGCATGTGGTCGAGCATGCCGATCCCCGTGGCCACGGCCGACCGCCCGGAGCCGTCGAGCGCGACCCGGCAGCGGACGTCGGTCTCGGCCGTGCGCCGCTCGGCGGCGCCGATCCGCGTCCCGGCCGGCGCTTCGGCGCTCTCCCCGCGGGCTCCGAGCGCCGCCAGGAGGACGTCGTCGTCGGCCGGCGTCGCCGGGCTGACCCGGATGTGGGTCGCAAGGAGCGGGTCGGCGAAGGTGCGCACGACGAGGCCCTGCTCGAGGAGCCGTTTCGAGACCGGGGCCGCCGGCTCGCCGAGGTCGACGAGGAGGAAGTTCGCGCACGAGTCCTGCACCTCGAGCCCTGCCGAGCGGAGCGCCGCCGCCATGCGGTCGCGCTCGGCGACGGTCGCGGCGGCCCGGGCCCGCATCTCGCCCGCCTCGCGGATCGCGATCCCCGCGAGGGCGACCGAGAACGACGAGATCGAGGCGGGCGGGCGGATCGCGTCGAGCCGGCGGGCGATCTCGGGCGGAGCGAGGATGTACCCGATCCGGGCGCCGGCAAGCGCGAACGCCTTCGAGAAGGTACGGACGACGACGGTGTTCCGGCGCTCGCGGACGAGCGGCGAGAGATCACGGCCGCCGAACTCGACGTACGCCTGGTCGATCACGACGAGGCCGTCGCGCTCGCGGAGGTCGTCCTCGGTCGCGTCGGCGCCGGTCGGGTTGTGGGGCACGCACGACCACCACAGCCGGACCGCCGGGGAGGGCTCGTGCACCAGCGTGGCTCCGGCCAGACGGGTGGCGTTCCCGTACCAGGAGTAGAACGGGCGGCGCACGTACGCCTCGTCGCCGGGCCGGAGCGCGAGGAGCGCGCACAGCTGCACCGCCTCGTCGGCGCCGCCCGTGAGCACCACGCACTCGGGGTCGAAGCCGGTGTGCTCGGCGATCGCGTCGCGAAGGCCGACGTAGGTGGCGTCGGGGTAGTTGTTGACGGCCACCCTGCCGAGCGCCGCCACGGCCCGGCCGTACCAGGCCGGCGGCACCGGCGAGAGGTTCATGTCGAAGCGGCGCAGGCGCCCCTCGGGCAGCCCCTCCTCCCAGTGGTAGGGCTCCGCATCGAGCAGGTCGGGGCGGATCGGGAGCCGTGCAACATCGGGGTCTGACCCCGTTCGTGCATTCATGGGATGAGGTTCTGGATCGGGAGCACGAGCAGCGAGCGGGCGCCCGCCGCCTGGAGCGGGGCGAGCAGGTCGGAGACCGCGTCGGCGTCGACCACCGCGTGCACGGCGTGCAGGCCGCCGCGGGCCAGCGGCAGGACGGTCGGCGAGTCCATGCCGGGCAGGAGGGAGATCACGTCGTCGAGCGAGTCGTCCGGCGCGTTCAGCATCAGGTAGCGCTTGCCGCGGGCGGCGACGACGCTCTCGATGACCATCGCGAGCTCGTCTGCGACCGCACGGGCGCGCCCGTCGAGGCCGCGGCGGGCGACCAGGGTCGCCTGCGACTCGAGCACGGTGGC
Organism: uncultured Actinomycetes bacterium; assembly: GCA_963809325.1. Taxonomy (GTDB): domain Bacteria; phylum Actinomycetota; class Thermoleophilia; order Gaiellales; family JAICJC01; genus JAICJC01. Next base: position 1,318,505 of record CAWEIZ010000007.1, on the reverse strand, counting down.
GATCGGGCGCAGGCCGTTCTGGCGCAGCGTGTCGCCGCTCGAGACGAGATCGACGATGCCGTCGGCCGCATCGAGCCGGGGAGCGAGCTCGACCGAGCCGCGGATGGGGACGGTCTCGACCGCCAGGCCCTCGGCGGCGAAGAAGGCCGCCGCGGTCCTCGGGTGGGCGGTCGCGACCCGTCCGCCGTCGAGCTGCGAGACGGCGTCGATGCGCCCGCCGGCCGGCACGGCCACCTCGAGCGCGCAGCGCCCGAACCCGAGCGGCACGAGCTCGTCGACGTCGGCGCCCGACTCGACGATCTGATCGCGGCCGGCGACAGCCGCGTCGACGGCCCCGTCGGCGGTCCACGCCGGGATGTCGTCGGCACGCGCGAACAGCACCTCGATGTCCCAGCGGGAGCAGTGCGCGTGGAGCGCACGGCCGTTGACGTCGACCTCGACGCCGGCGGCCCGCGCAAGCTCGAGCGCGGGCGCGTGCAGACGCCCCTTCGACGGGAGTGCCAGGCGGAAGGGGCGCGTCACGGCCGCCTCGTGGACCGGCCGCGGCGGTCGAGCACGAGCCGGTAGCCGCCCTCGCCGTGGCGCAGCCAGTGCGCGACGCGCGTCACGGTGGCGGTGGAGCCGTGCACGGTGCGCGCGACCTCGGCGTAGGGGATCCCGCGGTCGAGCAGCTGGGCCGCATGCCAGCGGTGGGCCAGCACCTCGAGCTCGTGGAGCGTGCAGACGTCGCGCAGGAACGCCGCCGCCTCGTCGCGGCTGCGGAGCGCGACGACCGCGTCGCAGAGGTCGTCGACCTCGGGTGTGCGCCACTCGCTCATCGTGATAGCATTTTAGCATGCTAAAACGATGGGGCAAGCGGGCGGTGCCGGCGATCGACCTTCTCGGAGGCCGGGTCGTCCGGCTCCACCAGGGCCGCTACGACCGTGTGACCGTCTATGCGGACGACCCCGTCGCCGTGGCGGAGACCCTGGTCTCGGCCGGCGCCTCGCGGCTCCACGTCGTCGACCTCGACGCCGCTCGCGACGGGGCGCGGCCGGAAGCCCACTCCGAGATCATCGCCCGCATCTCGGCCCTGCCCGGCGTGCGCGTGCAGCTCGGAGGCGGCATCCGGAGCGAGGCCGACGTGGCCGCGGCGCTCGAGACGGGCGCCTGGCGCGTGGTCGTCGGCACGCTCGCCGCGGACGAGCCCGAGACCGCCGGCCGGCTCGCACGCGAGACGGGCCGTCTGGTGGCGGCCATCGACTGCCGGGACGGGAGCGTGCGCGTGCGCGGATGGGCGGCCGACTCGGGCGCGGATCCCGTCGAGCTCGTGCAGCGGCTCGTCGACGCGGGTGTTCGCGACATCGCGGTGACCGCCATCGACCGCGACGGGACCGGAGCCGGGCTGGACGCGGAGCTGATCAGCCGCCTGCGGCCGGCGGTGCCGGGCGAGCTGATCGCGGCGGGCGGCGTCTACGCACCGGTGGACGTGACCGCGGCCGTGGGGGCCGGGGCCGACGTGGTCATCGTGGGCCGGGCGCTCTACGAGGAGGGACGGTTCCACGTTGCATGATCATGCAAAAAGCGGTATTGTCATGCGTTCATGCCCGATCGCCGCCAGCTCATAGCCTCCCTGCTCGACCGCCACGCCGTCACCTCCCAGCCGCAGCTCATCGAGCTGCTCGCCGGAAACGGCGTCCACGTGACCCAGGCAACCGTGTCCCGCGACCTGGAGCGGCTCGGCGCCGTCCGGGTGCGGAAGGGCGGGCATCTGGTGTATGCCCTCCCGGCCGACGAGGCGCCGGTCGATCCGCTCGAGCGCCTGCGCGAGGCGCTCGCGCTCGTCCGGTCGATCGAGCCGTCCGGCAACCTGCTCGTGCTGAGGACGGCGCCGGCCAACGCGATGCCCGTCGCGCGGGCGTTCGACGTCACCGAGCTGGCCGAGGTCGCCGGCACCGTGGCCGGCGACGACGTGATCCTCGTCGTCGCGCGGGAGCCGCACACCGGGGCCGATGTGGCCGCCGTCTGCGCAGAGATCCAGTCGGGTGCCGTCCGTGCCTGAGCTGACCCTCGTCGACGATCGGCCCGGGCTGGGCACCCTGTGCGGCCGCGACCTCCTCCGGATCGACGACCTGGCGGCCGACGAGCTGCTCGCGCTGCTCGACCTGGCCGACCGGCTGAAGTCGCTCCAGCACGAGCGGATCCCGCACCCGCTCCTGCCCGGCCGGTCGCTGGCGATGATCTTCGAGAAGCCGTCGACGCGCACGCGCGTGTCGTTCGAGGTGGGGATGGCCCAGCTGGGCGGCCACGCGGTGCACCTCGCGACCGCCGAGAGCCAGCTCGGGCGCGGGGAGCCGATCGCCGACACCGGCGCGGTGCTCTCCCGGTACGTCGACGCCATCATGATCCGCACCCACGCGCACGCGCGGGTGGAGGAGCTCGCGGCGGCGGCCTCGATCCCGGTCGTGAACGGCCTCACCGACGAGCACCACCCCTGCCAGGCGCTCGCCGACCTGATGGTGCTGCGGGAGCGGCTCGGCGACCTCGAGGGCCGGCGGCTCGCGTGGGTCGGCGACGGGCTGAACAACGTGTGCCACTCGCTCCTCACAGCCGCGGCGATGGTCGGCATGGAGATCGTCGTGGCGACACCGGAGGGCTACGCGCCGGATCCGGACGTCGTCGCAGCGGCAGCCACCGCGGTGGAGGTCGTCGACGACCCGGACGCCGCGGTCGCCGGGGCCCACGCAGTGGTGACGGACACGTGGACGAGCATGGGGCAGGAGGACGAGCGCGAGCGGCGCCTGCGCGACCTGACGGGCTACCAGGTGAACGCCCGCCTGCTCGAGGGGGCGGCGCCCGGTCACGTCGTGCTGCACTGCCTGCCCGCCCACTGCGGCGAGGAGATCACCGAAGACGTGCTGTGGGGCCCGAGCTCCGCGGCGTGGGACGAGGCCGAGAACCGCCTGCACGTGCAGAAGGCGCTTCTGGCCATGATCGTGGAATGACGATGGGGGTGTTGGGTGTCTGAGCAATTGTGCTCGCCTACTCGGGCGGGCTGGACACGTCGGTCGCGCTTCGCTGGCTGGCCGAGGAGTACGGCGCCGAGGTCGTGGCGCTCCTGGTCGACGTCGGCCAGGGGGTCGATCGCGAGACCGTCACCGGTCGCGCGCTGGCCGCCGGCGCCGCCGACGTCGTCATCGCCGACGCCCGCGAGGAGTTCGCGCGCGAGTTCGTGCTGCCGATCCTTCAGGCCGGCGCCCTGTACGAGGGCCGCTATCCCCTGGTCTCGGCGCTCTCGCGCCCGCTGATCGCCCGGCATCTGGTGTCGGTCGCCCGCGAGGCGGGCGCCACGGCCGTCGCGCACGGCTGCACCGGCAAGGGCAACGACCAGGTGCGGTTCGAGACCGCCGTGGCGGCGCTCGCGCCGGACCTCGCCGTCCTCGCGCCCGTCCGCGACTGGGGCATGACCCGGGAGCAGGAGATCGCCTACGCCGAGCGGCACGGGATCGAGGTGCCCGTGAAGCGCGGGGCCGCGTACTCCATCGACCAGAACCTGTGGGGGCGCTCGATCGAGGCCGGCCCGCTGGAGGATCCGTGGGTCGCGCCGCCCGAGGAGGCGTACGCGCTCACGCTCTCGCCCGAGCGGGCGTTTCACGCGCCGCAGGAGGTCGAGATCACGTTCGAGGCGGGCGTGCCCGTCGCCGTCGACGGCGAGGAGCTGGGGCTCGTCGAGCTGATCGGCCGGGCCGCTGCGCTCGCGGGCGCCCACGGCGTCGGCCGGATCGACATGATCGAGAACCGGCTCGTCGGGATCAAGTCGCGCGAGGTGTACGAGACGCCGGCCGCGGCGCTCCTCCTCTCGGCCTACGCCGGCGTCGAGGAGCTCGTCTGCGACCGCGACCTGGCCCACATGAAGGCCGAGCTGGCGGCGCGCTACGCGACGCTCGTCTACAACGGCCTCTGGTACTCGCCGCTTCGGGCGGCGCTCGACGCCTTCATGGCCGAGACCTCCGCCGCCGTGACGGGCACCGCGCGGGTGAAGCTCTACCGTGGCTCGTGCTCGATCGTCGGCCGGCGGGCCGACTCGGCGCTCTACGACCACGGCCTTGCGACCTACGAGCAGGGCGACAGCTTCCAGCACGGGGCGGCCGCCGGGTTCATCCACATCTGGTCGCTCCCCTCCAAGACCTGGGCGGCGGCCGGGAGGTCGCGGGAGACGACTCCGGCATGACGCAGGCGCTCTGGTCCGGGCGCCTGCCGGGCGGGCTCGATCCCGACGTGAAGGCCTTCACGGCCTCGCTCGCGGTCGACCGGCGCCTCCTGCCGTACGACCTGCGCGCGACGGCCGCGCACGTGCGCATGCTCGCGGCGCGCGGGATCCTCGACGCCGATCTGGCGACATCGATCTGCGCCGCCCTGGACGGGGTCGAGATCGACGCCGGCGCCACCGACGAGGACGTGCACTCGGCGATCGAGCGCGAGCTCGGCGACCTGGGCCGGTGGGTCCACGCCGGCCGGAGCCGAAACGACCAGGTGCAGACGGCCATGCGCCTCTGGGTCAAGGACGCCTGCGGCGAGCTGGTCGCCGGGCTCCGCGACCTCGCCGGCGCGCTGCTCGACCGGGCCGAGGCCGACGGGGATGCCGTCCTCCCCGGCTACACGCACGGCCAGCGCGCCCAGCCCGTCTGGCTCGGCCAGCACCTGGCCGCGCACGTCTGGGCCCTCGTCCGCGACATCGACCGCTTCCACGCTGTCCACCGCCGCGCCGATACCTGCCCCTCAGGAGCCGGCGCGCTGGCCGGGTCGAGCCTGCCGCTCGACCCGGCGGCGGTGGCGTCGGAGCTCGGCTTCGCAGCGGTGCACGAGAACCCGATCGATGCCGTCGCGGACCGCGACTACTGCGTCGAGCTGGTGTTCGCCTGCACGCTCGCGTTCTCGCACCTCTCGCGGATCGCCGAGGAGCTCGTGCTCTGGACGTCCGCCGAGTACGGGTTCGCCGAGCTCGACGACGCGGCGGCGACCGGCTCGTCGATGATGCCGCAGAAGAAGAACCCGGACGCCGCCGAGCTCGTGCGGGGCCGGGCGGGCACCGCGGCCGGGCGGCTCGCCGGCCTGCTCGCGACGCTGAAGGGGCTCCCGCTCGCCTACAACCGCGACCTGCAGGAGGACAAGCGCGCGTCGTTCGACGCCGTCGACGACCTGGCCGGGGCGCTGCGCGCACTCACGGTGTGCATCCGCGGCGTCACGTTCCACCCCGACCGGATGGCCGCGGCGGCCGGCGACGGCTGGTGCGTCGCCACCGACGTCGCCGAGGCGATGGTGCGCGAGGGCACGCCGTTTCGGGCGGCCCACTCGGACGTCGCAGCCCGGGTCGCGGCCGGCGAGCGCTTCTCGTCTCCGGCGCCCGCGGAGGCGGCCGCCGCACGCCAGCCTCCGGATGCCCTCCGGATCCAGCTCGCCAGGGCGCGGGCGGCGGTGGGGGACGATGGCTAGCCGCAACCCCGGCCTTCGCCGGATCGTCGTCGTGAAGGTCGGGTCGAGCACGCTCGTCGACGGCGACGGTCGCGCCCGCACGGACGTCTTCGCGCGCCTGGCCGGTGAGTGCGCCGGGCTCCAGGCGGACGGCGCCCCGATCGTGCTGGTGAGCTCGGGCGCGGTCGCGCTCGGAGTCGGCGAGCTCAACGGCCGCGCCCGCCGCCGCGGCGTGGGCGACCTGCAGGCCGCGTCCGCCGTCGGCCAGACCCTGCTCCAGGATCACTGGCGGGCCGGGTTCGCAGCCCACGGCGTGCGGACGGGGCAGGTGCTCCTGACCGAGGCGGACGTCCACCGGCGCGTGTCGTACGTGAACGCCCGCCGCACCCTCCGGAGGCTGATCGGCTGGGGCGTCGTCGCGGTGGTGAACGAGAACGACTCGACGGCGACCGACGAGATCACCTTCGGCGACAATGACACGCTCGCGGCCCAGGTCGCGATCATGCTCCAGGCAAGGATGCTCGTGCTCCTCACCGACATCGACGGCGTGTACGACCGCGATCCCGGCCTGCCGGGAGCGCGCCGCCTGGCCGAGGTCGGGGACGAGGCCGTCGAGGTCGCCGACGCGGGCGCGCGGGTCTCCACGTGGGGCACGGGCGGGATCGGGAGCAAGGTGGCGGCCGCGCGCACCGCCGGCGCCGGGGGCGTCGAGGCCGTGATCGCGTCGGGCCTCGAGCCCGGGGCGCTCGCCGCTGCGGCCGACGGCGGCACCGGCACACGGTTTCCGGCGGCGTCGAGCCTGCCCTCCGCCTACAAGCTGTGGCTGCGGCACGGCACGCCGGTCCGCGGCAAGCTCGTCGTCGACGACGGCGCCCGCCGGGCCGTGGCGGAGCGGGGGACGAGCCTGCTGCCGGTCGGGCTCGTGGCCGTCGACGGGTCGTTCGACGCCGGAGACGCCGTCGAGCTGGTCGGCCCGGACGGCAGCCGGTTCGCCATCGGCGTGAGCCGCTACCAGGCGCGCGAGCTGGCCGGGCTCGCCGGACGGCGAGGGCTGCCCGAGGCTGTGCGCCGCGACGATCTGGTGCTGGTGTGAGCGCGACCGGGATCGCATCCGCGCCCGGGGTTCGCGCCCGGGCGGCGGCGCGCGTCCTCGCCGCGCTCGACGGCGATGCGCGGAACGCGGCTCTGGCCGGCATCGCCGAGGCGCTCGAGCGGCGCGCTGCCGAGGTGCTCGACGCCAACGCCGCCGACGTCGCCGGCGCGTCGGGCGAGACCGCCGCGATCGTCGACCGGCTCTCGCTCGACCCGGGCCGGCTGGCCGGTATCGCCGCCGGGGTGCTCGCGATCGCCGAGCTGCCCGACCCGATCGGCGCCGTCCTTCGCGACTTCACGCTCGAGAACGGGATCCGGGTGCGCAAGCTGCGCGTGCCGCTCGGCGTCGTCATGGTGGTCTTCGAGGCTCGCCCCAACGTGGCGGTCGACGCCGCCGCGCTCTGCATCAAGTCGGGGAACGCCTGCATCCTGCGCGGATCGCGGCTTGCCGCCCGCACCAACAGCGTGCTCGTCGACATCGTGCGTGATTCGCTCGAGGCGTCCGGCGTCCCCGCGGACGCGGTCGTCGCCATCGGCGGCGGCCACGAGGCGCTCGACGAGCTCCTGGCCGATCCAGGCACGGCCGACGTTGTCATCCCGCGCGGCGGGGAGGAGCTCAAGAAGCGCCTCCTTCGCGACTCGCGGATCCCCGTCCTCGCGGCCGCAGGCGGCAACTGCCACGTCTACATCGACGCCTCCGCCGACGCCGAGTCGGCGGTCGCGATCGCGGTGAACGCGAAGACGCAGCGCCCCGGGGTGTGCAACGCCGCCGAGACGCTGCTCGTCCATCGCGACCGACCCGAGCTCCGTGACGCGATCTGCGCCGCGCTGCGCGACGCGGGCGTCGAGATCCTCGAGGGCGAGGAGGCCTGGGAGACGGAGTACCTCGATCTGCGGATGGCCGTCCGCACGGTCGACTCGCTTGACGAAGCCATCGACCACGTGAACCGCTACGGCACCGGCCACTCCGAGGCGATCGTCACCTCCGACTTCGAGGCCGCCGCCCGGTTCACCAACGAGGTCGACGCCGCGGCCGTCTACGTGAACGCCTCGACCCGGTTCACCGACGGCGGCGAGTACGGGATGGGGGCCGAGATCGGGATCTCGACCTCGCGCCTGCACGCCCGCGGGCCGATCGGCCTCGAGGAGCTCACGACCTCGAAGTACGTGGCCTGGGGCGACGGCCAGATCCGCACCTAGCGCGGCATGCGGGCCAACCACCGGGGCCAGGCCCCGAACGGGGCCTGGCCCCATGGGGTCAGCGGTTCCCCCGCGTTCAGAACCCTGGGTTCCCCCGGCGCCTGCTCACTCGTACTGCAGGGCTTCGAGCACGTTGAGCCTGCGCGGCGCGCCGGGCCGGGAAGGCGGCCGCGACCACGCCCGCGATGACCGCGACCACCAGCGAGAGGATCAGCTGGCCGTACGGCAGGGCGAACACGATCCCCTGGTCCTCGAATCCGAGGGCAACGATGCGCGCGAGGACGATCCCGATCGCGATACCCAGCAGGCCGCCGATGGCCGCCGTGATCACGCTCTCGTAGAGGATCGTCTCGCGGAGCTGGAGCCGGGTGGTGCCGATCGCGCGCAGCATCCCGATCTCGCGCGTGCGCTCGAAGACGGACAGCGCCAGGGTGTTCACGATCCCGAACAGGCTGATGATCACGCTCATCGCCAGGAGCACGTACAGCAGGTAGAGGAGCTGGTTCACCTGGTCGGACACCGAGCTCTTGAACTCGTCGTTCGTCTGCACGTTCACGTCGGGGAACGCCTTCAGCGCCCCCTTCACGGCCGCGGTGGTCTCGTCGGCGTTCGCGTCGGGCGCGTACCGGACGAGCAGCACCTGCGGGTTCGTGTCAGTCGAGAGCTTGGTGTAGGTGCTGCCCAGGTCGACCATGAACCCGGTGAAGAGCACCGGGTCCTTGTACTGGCCGATCACGTGCAGCGTCATGTGACGGCCGTCAACGCTCGTGATCTGGAACGTCGACCCGGGCTTCAGGTTGTGCGACTTCGCGAACTGCTCCTCGATCAGCGTGTTTCGGCCGTGCAACTGCTTGAGCAGGGCGTCGCTCCCGCCCTGCTGCCACTGGATCCTGTAGAGCGCGGGGAGCTTGGCCGGATCGATGCCGCTCACCTCGTCGGTGCCGCCGTTGCCGATCTTCACGAACGTGGCTGCGAGCGGGAGCGCGGTCTGCACGCCCGGGACGGCCGCGACGGTCGATGCCGCGGACGTGGGCACGGGCAGGCTCTGGCTGTGGCTCTGGATGATCAGGTCCGACGTCACGCTGTCGTCGATCGCGCCCAGGAACGACTCCTTGAAGCCGTTGATCAGCACCGAGAAGAAGACCACGAGGCCGATGCCGATCATGAGCGCGGCTGCGGTGACCGCCGTGCGGGCCGGGTTCCGGGTCGTGTTCTCGCGCGCCAGCCGGCCCGACATGCGTGAGACGCGGTCGAGCGGCCAGCCGATTGCGCGGGACAGCGGCCGGATGAAGTAGCGCGACACCATGGCGAGCCCGATGAACGAGAGGATGGCACCGCCGGCGATCGCGAGCAGGCGGGCCGACGTCGGCCCCGATCCGGTGACCCCGAGCCAGACGGCTGCGACGCCGGCGAGCAGGAGCAGGCCTGCGATGTAGGGAACGAAGCGAGCCATGCGCCCGTGCGGGAGCTCGGCGCCCTCGCGCAGGGCGGCGACCGGCGGGACGCGCGTCGCGCGCCGGGCGGGGGCGAGGGAGGCGAGCAGCGTCACGATCGTGCCGACGGCCATCGGCACGATCACCGTGCGCGGGTGGATGGTCACGCCTGCCAGCGGCAGGCCGAACCCGACCGCGTCGAACAGCGCCCCGAGCAGCTTCGCGAAGCCGACACCCGCGGCGATGCCGATAGCGGACGCGATGAGCCCGACCGCGAGCGCCTCGCCCAGGACGCTCCGCAGGATCTGCCGCCGCATGGCACCGATGGTGCGCAGCATCGCGAACTCCCTCATGCGCTGGGCGACCGTGATCGAGAAGGTGTTGAAGATGACGAACGCGCCCACGAGCACGGCGGCACCGGCGAATGCCAGGAGGGCCGGGGTGAAGAACGAGTTGATGCCGCCCGCGATCTGGTCGGTCTGCTCCTTGGCGGCCTCGGCGCCGGTCTGCACCTTCACCGAGCCCGGCACCGTGGCGATGATGCGCTGCTTGAGCTCGCGGGGCGAGACCCCCGGGTCGGCCTGCACCGAGATCGTGGAGGTCTTCCCGACGCGGTCGTACCACTCCTGCGCGTCGGCGAAGGTGGTCGACACGACCGTCGTGCCGCCGATCGAGGACACGCCGCCGCCGAAGTCGAAGATGCCCGAGATCGTGACGCGCTGGACGCCCTCGAGCGTCGTCAGCCCGACCTGCTGGCCGACGTGGAGGTTCTCGTCGTTGGCCTCCTTCTCGGGGATCGCCACCTCGCCGCTGGCCGCCGGGAAGTGGCCCTTGACGATCGTGTTCTGGTTGAACGGCTTGGGCTGGGTCGAGAACACGAGCGCAGGAGCGCCGCCCTGGGCGCTCACAAACTTCCCGTTCACGACCAGCGAGCCGGCCGCCTGGATCTGGCCGCTCACCTGCGCCACGCCGGGCACCTGCTTGACCTGGTCGATCAGCGCCGCGTCGAGCGGGCCGACCTGGGCCGTGTCGCCTCCGGCGCCGCTCCCGAACGCCGGCCGCTTGCTCATGAACACGTCCGTGCCCGAGAAGGCGTTCCCGAAGATGTCGGAGAAGGCGTTCTCGATCTGGTCGGTGATGACGAACGTCCCGGCCATCATCGCGGTGCCGAGGACGATCGCGAACGCGGTGAGCGTCGAGCGGAGCTTGTGGCTCAGGAGCCCTCGGAGCGTGAAGCGGGTCATGAGCTCGAGATCTGGGCCATCGTGGCGAGGATCTCGCCGTCGTCCTTGCCCGACTCGTCGCGCACGATGAGACCGTCGGCCAGGAACAGCACGCGGTCGGCGCTGGCGGCGGCGCGGGCGTCGTGCGTCACCATGACGGTCGTCTGCCCGTAGGCGTCGACCGCCTCGCGCAGGAGTGTCAGGATCTCGCCGCTGGTCGTCGAGTCCAGGTTCCCGGTGGGCTCGTCGGCGAAGATCACCGCGGGCCGCGAGATGAGCGCGCGCGCGATCGCGACGCGCTGCTGCTGGCCGCCGGACAGCTCGGCCGGCCGGTGGTCGAGCCTGTCCGAGAGACCCGTCCGCTCGATCACCGTCTCGACCCACTCCTTGTCCGGCTTCTGGCCCGCGATCTGGAGCGGGAGCAGGATGTTCTCCTCGGCGGTCAGCGTCGGAAGCAGGTTGAAGAACTGGAAGATGAACCCGACCTGGTGCCGGCGCAGGAGCGTGAGGCGCTTGTCGGAGAGGTTCGTGACGTCGGTCCCCGCGATCGCGACCGTCCCTGAGGTCGGCTTGTCGAGACCGGCCATGATGTGCATGAGCGTCGACTTGCCCGACCCCGACGGGCCCATCACCGCGGCGAACTGGCCGGGGACGATGTCGAGGGTGATCCCCCGGAGGGCGTCGACCGCGGCATCGCCCTCGCCGTAACGGCGGGTGACGTCGTGGGTGGAGACGACTGTGGTGGCGGTGGCGGTCATGGGTCTCGGGCCTCCCGGGTGCAGAGCGGCAGGATGACACCGTAGAGCTCGCGCAGGCCGGCGTCGGAGATCGGCCCGCGGCTTGCGCCGAGCGCCGCTGCGACCACCTGCTCCTCGCGCGCCGGATCGAACACGTCGTAGCCCTGCGCACGCTTGTGGGCGTGCAGCTCAGCCACGAGGGAAGCGCGGCGATTCACGGCGGCGACGATCTCGGTATCGGCCGCGGTGATGCGGGCCCGAAGGTCGTCGACGACGGGGTCCTGGGCGGCATCTGGCATTGCGGGAGTGTACGCAGGCATGGTCGACAGGGTCGAAGCTACCCCGGCTCACACGGTCAGAAACGCAATGGCCAGCGCGAGCCCGTTGAACGCCATGTGAACGCCCATTCCCGGCGAGCACTGAGGCCGTCCGCCGCCGGATCTCGGCGAGCACGAGCCCGGCGACCGCGACCTCCACGAGGAGCGACGGCAGGCCGTGGGCGATCGCGAACAGGAGGGAGGTGACCGGGACGGCGACCGGGCCCAGCGCGGCGAAGCCGAGACCGCGGAAGATCAGCTCCTCGGCGACCGGCGCCACGACGACGAGCGTGAGCGCTGCGACGACGACCGCCACCCACTGGTGGGTCGTCTGTGGGTTGTGCGTCGGCTCGATCCCCTGCTTCGCGCCGCCGTTGAAGATCGGGTCGAGCACCGCCTCGGACGCCAGGATGACGACCAGCCCAACCGCCCCGGTCAGGAGCGCCCCGCGGAGCGGCACCCGCCGGATCGCGAGCGTCTCCGCTACCGGCTGTGCCGAGACGCGCGCCGCGAGCACCGCGTACCCGGCCAGCGCCGCCTCGATCGCACCGGACGCGACGAGGGTCGAGAGGTTGTAGACCGCGTTCGCGCGATCGCCCTGGTCCTCCAACAGCCCCCCGATGAAGTTCAGGACGAACAGGAGCGCCGGGAGCAGCATCCACCACGGCGACACCCGCCGTTCCGGCGTCACCGAAGCGCCTGCTCGAGGTCCTCGATCAGATCGTTTGCGTCCTCGATCCCGACCGCCAGGCGGAGGTCGCCGGCCCTGATCCCCGCGGCTTCGAGCTCCGCTTCGGTGAGCTGCCGGTGGCTCGTCGACGCCGGATGCGAGACGCAGGTCTCGACGCCGCCCAGGCTCGTCGCCCGCACGCACAGGCGCGCGCGATCCATCACGGCCTCGCCGGCCGCCCGCCCGCCCTCGACCTCGAACGCGAGCATCGCGCCGTGGCCGTCGAGGATCCGCATCGCGACGTCGTGGGCCGGATGCGACGCGAGCCCGGGGTAGACGACGCGGACGACACGCGGGTGCGCTTCGAGGAACTCCGCGATCCGCATCGCGTTCTGGCCGGCCCGCTCGACGCGGAGGTGGAGCGTCCGGATCCCCCTGCGGACGAGCCACGCGGAGTCGGGCGAGAGGGTCGCGCCGAGCTCGAGCGCGCTCGTCCGCACCTCGGCCATGAGCGACTCCGGCCCAGCCGCGACCCCCGCGAGCACATCGGAGTGCCCGTTCAGATACTTGGTCGCCGAGTGCATGACCATGTCGGCTCCCCACTCGAGCGGCCGGCAGTTCACCGGCGTCGCGACGGTGTTGTCGACGAGCACGCGCGCCCCCGCGGCGTGCGCGATCTCGCAGATCGCGGGCAGGTCGGCGACGGCCAGGTTCGGGTTCGAGAGCGTCTCGACGACCACGAGCGCCGCCCCGGCCGCCATCCGGCGCAGCCCGTCCATGTCACCGACGTCGAAGTGCGCACCGTCCGGGCGCAGGCCGACGAGCCGGTGCGTCTGCCCGTAGATCTGCTTCGCGGCGACGACGCCGGCCCCGGGAGGCGCCATCACGCCGATCAACGCGGTGAGTGCGCCCATGCCGGAGGCGAAGCAGTGCGCGGTCTCGGCGCCCTCCAGCGCGGCGACCACCGCGGCGAGCTCGTCGGTGGACGGGTTCCGGATGCGCGTGTAGAGGTATCCGCGCCGTTCGTCGGCCATGATCGCGCCGAACTCGGCCGCCGACTCGAACTCGTAGATCACCGAGCGGTGCACCGGCTCGACCACGGGATCGCCAGGCAGGGTGGGCAGGCGCCCGGCGTGAACGGCGGCTGTTCCGAGCCGGCGATCGTTCACAAGAGCTCCAGCACCTCGGTCAACGACGCGATGGTATCCCGGCCGCCGGACTCGCCGGTGCGATCCACGATGCGCACGTCGATGCCCGCGGCCGCCGCGCCGGCCCCATCGACGGCGGCCGTGTCGCCGATGTGGAGCGCACGCTCCGGGGCGACGCCCAGCCGTCCGAGCGCCTCGAGGAAGATGCGGGGATCGGGCTTCCGGACGCCGGTCTCGCCGCAGGTTACGATCGCCTCGCAGTCGAGCCCGAGCGCGGCGAGCGTCCTTCGCAGCGACCAGTCCCAGTTTGAGACGACCGCCGCAGGCACCCCCGCTCGCGCGAGGCCCGCGAGCAGCGGTTCGACGTCCGGCAGGACGCGGAAGACGACCGCGTCGGACAGCGTGCGCTCCGCGGCGCCGGGATCGGCCTCGAGGCCGAGCTCCGCGAGGATGATCGCGGCGCAGTCGGACCGGAGGGCCGCGAGGCTCGCGGCGTCGGCGCCGGTGTGGCAGTTCCCGGCGTAGTGCGCCATCTCGGCCCGGAAGGCCCGCTCGGCGTCTTCGAGCGCCACGTCTGCACCGATGTGCCGCCGCACCGATTCGCGCAGCCGCTCGAACGGGTCGTCCAGCTCGACGAGCGTCCCGTACGCGTCCAGGAGGACCGCGTCGTACCGTGGCATCTAGCTGAGCGACGCCGTCGGGTGAAGCGCGTGTGCGATCACGCGCAGGGTGGCCACCACCCGCGGGCCGTGATCGCTGAGCGCGGTGGCGTCGATCAGGAGGAAGCGCCCCGAGCGCACCGCGGGCAGGTGCTTCGTCGCGGGACTCCGTCGCAGGCCCGAGAGCGTCGTCCCGCGTCCCGCGACCGCGAGGTACGCCTGCGGCTGGGCGGCGCGGAGCTTGGCCAGGGGGTAGGGCTTCCCCAGCTCGGCGTCGGCCGCGACGTCGACGCCGCCGGCCAGGGTGATCAGGGTGCCCGCCGGCCCGGTGGGGTCGATGGTGTAGAAGAAGCCGTTGTCGACGAACACCGGCACCGGCGGCTCGGTGTCGACGCCGTGACGGATCGCCGCCACGCGGTCCTGCATGTGCTGGACGAGCGTTCGCCCCCGGACCGCGAACCCCGTGAGCACGCCGACCTGGGCGATGTCGTGCTCGATGTCGTGCAGGGTCCCGTCGCCTCCGACGTAGACGGGCACATCGAGCTTCGCCGCCAGCGACGTCGCCTCACCCGCCATCGACGCCGGCACGAGGATCAGATCCGGCTTGAGCTTGCGGATCCGCGCCTCGTCGGGCTGGCCCGAGCTGTCGACGGCGACGGCCAGGCGCCGCGCCGCCGGCGGGTAGCTCTCCGAGCCGGACGCGGCGACGACGTTCGCTCCGGCCCCGACGGCGAACGCGGTCTCGGTCAGCCCGGGGTCGAGCGACACGATCCGGCTCGGCTGCGCGTCGACGGTCACGGTGCGGCCCTGGCCGTCCTGGCCTGTTCGGGGGAACGACGGGAGCGCCCCCACCGGCTCCGACTTGAAGCCGCACGCGGGCGCAGCCAGCGCGAGCGCGGCCAGCGGCACGGCGAGGCGCAGGCGGCGGGAGCTCATTTTCGAGGCCGATTCTAGACTTCGCCCATGCCGAGGAGGGGCAGCCTGTTCTGGGGGATCGTCGTCGTGCTGGTCGCGGGAACGCTCGTCTATGGACCGGCCGAGCTGGCGCGCCGCTCGACCGGGCAGGGCGAGCCGGTCGACTTCCTGACCCATCCCCAGGAGGGGTGGCGCTTCGTCGCCGACGCCCTCAGCCAGATCGGCTCCGCGCGAGCGGGATCGCCGGCCCAGGCCGGAACGCTCGCGGCCCGAGCCTTCTCCGGCACGACCGTCCAGCCGGTGCGGGTCGACCTGCTGTACGTGCCCGACCGGAGGGTGCCGGTGGGGGCAGGGAGCGGCGAGGCGACGGCGAAGGGACGGCTAGTCTGGCGAGTGTCGGGCCGCGTCCGCCCGGGCGGCCCGGTGCAGACCGTGGGCCT
This sequence comes from uncultured Actinomycetes bacterium, assembly GCA_963809325.1. GTDB lineage: Bacteria > Actinomycetota > Thermoleophilia > Gaiellales > JAICJC01 > JAICJC01. The sequence goes on along the minus strand of CAWEIZ010000007.1, from coordinate 1,303,220 downwards.
GATCGACTTCGCCTCGGGGGAGCTGACCTACGACGTGAGAACTGCGCCGTGACCGGCCATCTGGAGATCGTGCTCGGCGGTCTGGCCGCGCTGTTCGTCGTGATCGTGCTCGTCGACCGCCTCGTGTTCCGGCGGCACATGACGCGGATCCTGGACCGGCTGCCGGAGGCCGACCGGGCCGCGTTCAAGACGCGCTACCGGCTGCTGCGCCGCGCCGTCGAGGCCGTGATCGTCTTCATCGGCCTCCTCGCGATCCTGTTCTCGTTCGACCAGACGCGGTCCGCCGCCCAGACCGTGCTCGCCTCGTCGGCCCTGCTCGGCGTGGTCGTGGGGTTCGCGGCCCGCTCGACGATCGCGAACTTCGTGGCCGGAGTGATGATCGCGGTGAACCAGCCCGTCCGGCTCGGCGACCGGGTCGTGATCGCGGACGTGGAGGGGATCGTCGAGGACGTCGGCCTTACATACACGCGCCTTCGCACGTCCGACAATAGGCGGGTGCTGATCCCCAACGAGGAGCTCGCCAGCTCGCGGGTCGCGAACATGACGCTGGTCGACCCGGTCAGCCTCGCCCAGGCCCGGGTGACGGTGCCGGTCACGGCCGACGGGGCCCGTGTGCGCGAGGTGCTCTCGGAGCTCGCGGCGGCGGCGCCCGGCTCCCTCCCCGACCGGCCGGGACCCGGCGTGAGCGTCGCCGAGCTGACGGGTGACGGAGCCGTCTTCACCGTCGGGGTCTGGACCGCCGATGCGACGCAGGCCGTCCAGGCGGCGGCCTGGCTTCGCGAGCGGGCGCTCGCGCGCCTGAACGACGAGGGCGTGCTGGCCGCGCTCGAGCCGGAGGCCGCGGGATGAGCGGCCCGGTCCGGAACCGGCGCGCATACGACGACGTCCTCGGGCATGTCGCGGCGCGGCGGCGCAGGCGCCGGGCCGTCGCCCGGCGGCGCGGGCGCCGGTCGGCCGCCGCCACCGCGCTGGTCGCGATCGCGGTCGCGTTCGGCGCCGTCGTCGCGTCCGGCGGCGTCGGGGGGACGCTCTACGTGAGCGACGTCCTGAAGGGCTACGACCTCGCCACCCTGAAGCCGCACTACCCCGGCGTCACGACGCGGATCCTCGACCGCCACAAGAACCTCCTGGCGCTCATCCCGTCGATCCAGAACCGCACGCCCGTGCGATCGAGCGAGATCTCGCACTCGCTCAAGCTGGCGACGGTCGACGTCGAGGACAAGCGCTTCTACGAGCACGGCGGCGTCGACTACCAGGGCGTGCTGCGCGCGGCGTACGAGGACGTGACCGCCGGCGGTGTCGTCCAGGGCGCGTCGACGATCGAGCAGCAGCTCGTGCGGAACGTCTACCTGAACGATGAGCAGTCGTTCACCAGGAAGCTGCGCGAGGCCTACCTGGCCACACAGATGGCCGACCAGTGGTCGAAGGACAAGATCCTCACCACCTACCTGAACACGATCCCGTACGGCCCCGTCACCTACGGGTGCGAGGCGGCCGCCGCGGCGTTCTTCAACACCCACTGCGCCCATCTGACGCTCGTCCAGGCCGCGCTCATCGCGGGGCTTCCGCAGTCGCCGACCGAGTACAACCCGCGGCTTCACCCGGCCGCGGCCCTTGCGCGCAGGAACCAGGTGCTCGCGGCGATGCTGTCGGCGGGCGACATCACGACCGCGAACTTCAACAAGGCGGTTGCCAAGCCGCTCGGCCTCAAGAAGCCGACCAGGTCGACCCGCGTGCGCCAGCCGTACTTCGTCGAGTACGTGCGCCAGCTTCTGAGGCAGAAGTACGGCAAGTTCGCGGTGAAGCGGGGCGGCCTCACGGTCAAGACCACGATCGATCCCGTGCTCCAGGAAGACGCCCGCCAGGCGATCTCGAACACGATGAACTTCACCGACGCGCCCGCGGCGGCGATGGTGGCGATCGACCCGCGCACGGGGGAGATCCTGGCGATGCAGTCGTCGACCGACTACTCGCACAGCAAGTTCAACCTGGCGGTCGACGCCAAACGGCAGGCCGGGTCGACGTTCAAGACGTACGGCCTGCTGGCAGGGATGGTCGACTTCGGGATCGACCCCTATACCACGCAGTACGCGACGAGCGAGCTCCACGACTACCCGATCAGCCCCAACCCCGTCGGGCCGAACGACTACTGGACGGTCGCGAACGCCGAGTCGGCGTCGTCCGCTGTCCTTCCACTCGACCAGGCGCTCGAGCAGTCCGTGAACGCCGTGTTCGCCCGCCTCTCGATCGACATTGGGGCCTCCAACGTGGCCAACATGGCCTACAAGCTCGGCATCCCGAGGTCGGACGACCTCCCCACGACGCCCTCGGTCATCCTGGGCTCGGGCGCGGTCTCGCCGCTCGACATGACCCATGCCTACTCGACGATCGCCGCCAACGGCGTCCGCCGGGGTCTCCTCGCGTTCACGAGGGTCGACAAGTACGGTGGCGGCTTCACCAAGTTCAAGCCGGACAAGGGCAAGCCCGTCATCCCGGACGGCGCCACGTCTGTGGTCACGAAGTTCCTGGACACGAACGTCCACTCGTGCTGCACCGGCATGAACGCCCAGGTGTCCCCGTACCGCGCCCAGGCCGGCAAGACCGGCACGACCGACAGCCACACCGACGCCTGGTTCTGCGGCTACACGCCCAACATCGCCGCGTGCGTGTGGGTCGGGTACCCGCGCGGCGAGGTCCCGATGTTGTCCCTCGGCGGCCCGATCGGCGGGCCGGCGTTCGGCGGCGGCTACCCGGCCACGATCTGGAGGGTGTTCGCGCAGGCGGTGTTTGCCGACGAGCCGGCCAAGTTCCCGCCGACCCCGTGGCCGGTCCCCAGGCACTTCCTCACGTTCCAGCCGTGGCACTCGCCCAACTTCACCCTGCCCGTCCCCCCGCCGAAGAGCTCGAAGGGCGGCAAGTCAACGACGGGCGGCACCGGCACGGGCACGGGCACCACCGGCGGGACGACCACCGGCCCGCCGACGACGACGCGGTGAGGCCGTGATCAGACCAGACGAAGCGCTGGCGCAGATCCTCGAACGTGTTCCCCGCCTCGAGGACGAGGAGGCCGACGTATCGCCCGCGCTCGCCGGGCGCGTGCTCACCGCCGACGTCGCCGCCGCCGTCAGCCTGCCGCCGTTCTCGACCTCGGCCATGGACGGCTACGCCGTGCGGGCGGCCGAGCTCGGCGACGGGCCGGTGCCGATCGCGTTCCGGCTGGCCGCCGGAGATCCGCCGCGGCCGCTTCCGGCGGGCGCCGTCGCAGGCATCGCCACGGGTGCCCCCATGCCGCCCGGGGCCGACGCGGTCGTGCCCGTCGAGGACGCCGAGGAGGTGGAGGGCGCGCTCCGCGCGGGCCGCCCCGAGCCCGGCGCGCACATCCGTCCCGCCGGCGGCGACGTGGAGTCCGGCCGGGTCATCGCCCGCTCCGGGCGGGTGCTGACGCCGGCGCTGCTCGCGGCGATCGCCGCCGTCGGCGCGGCGCGCGTGCGCGTCTCCCGGCGGCCCCGCGTTGCGGCCATCGCGACGGGCAGCGAGCTCGTGAGCGCCGGGACGCCGCTCGAGCCTGGCCAGATCTACGAGTCGAACCTCACGGCGATCGTCGCCCAGTCCGTCCGCGCGGGCGCCGAGGTTGTGGCCGCCGAGATCGTCCCCGACGATCGCGCGGCGACCGAGGCCGCATTCGCAGCGGCGCTCTCGGCCGACGTCGTGGTGTCGTCCGGCGGCGTCTCGGTCGGCCCGCACGACCACGTGAAGGGCGCGCTCGACGCGCTCGGCGTCCGCGAGGTCTTCTGGCGGGTCGCCCACAAGCCCGGGAAGCCGCTCTGGTTCGGGGTGGCGCCGTCCGGCGCCCTCGTCTTCGGCGTGCCGGGGAACCCCGTGTCGAGCCTGGTCTGCTTCGAGCTCTTCGTCCGCCCGGCGCTCCGGGCGCTCCAGGGCGCTCCGCAGGAGCCGCGCCAGGTCGCACGGCTCGCGCAGCCGGTCGCGCGGCTCCAGACCCGCGACCACGCTGTCCGCTGCCGCCTGCGCCCGGGGCCGGACGGCATGGAGCTCGACCAGGCCGGGGCGCAGGACTCGCACCTGATCGTGCACGCCTCCGGCGCCGACGCGGTCGCGTTGATCGCAGCCGGCACCGGCGAGGTGCCCGCCGGGACGCTGGTCGAGTACGTCCCGATCTGAGCAGGTCGCTCAGGCGGCGCCGAGCACGTCGAGCGCGGTCAGCGCGTACACCTCGGCGCACCGCTCGAGCGCGTCGACGGACACGTGCTCGTCGGGCCCGTGCGACACCTCGAGCCGGCCCGGCCCGTAGCAGTACGCCGGCACCCCGAGGCCCGCATAGAAGCGGATCTCGAGCAGGCCGGGGCACATCTCGAACCGCAGGTCGGCATCCTCGACGGCGGCGACCGCGGACGCGAGCGCCCGGCCCAGGTCGGTCTCGACCGAGACGCCGGCCGCGGGCTCCTCCTGAAGGATCTCCACCTCGATGTCGTGGCCCTCGCCGCGCAGGCGCTCGAGCAGGTCGAGCAGCCGGTCGCGCTCCGCGTCGAGATCCTCCTCGGGGTTGATGCGGCGGTCGATCGTGAACGAGCAGCGGCCGGGCACGACGTTGAAATTGGCGCCCGACTCGGCCTGGCCGCCGAGCAGGAGGATCGACCTCGAGGCGGCGGCGGGCTCGATGGCGTAGGCGGTGCGGCGCTCGCCGACCTGCGTGGCCAGGTCGCGCAGGGCCGACGCGACGTCGAGCATGTGGGTGAACGCGTTCACGCCGAAGTGGCTCAGGCCGACGTGGGCGCTCGTGCCGTGCACGGTCACGCGCAGCGAGATCGCGCCGCGGCAGGCGTTCCACGCGATGCCGCCGGTCGGCTCCGGGCTCAGCATCCCGATCCCGTCCTCGCCGAGCAGGCCGGTCCGAACGAGCGCCGCCGATCCGCCCGCACCGCCCGTCTCCTCGTCCGGCACGAAGACCAGCCCCAGCCGCCCGCCGAGGGCGGCGCCGCTCTCGCGGATCGCTTGCGCGGCGAGGATCATCGCCGCGAGGCCGCCCTTCATGTCGGCGCTTCCGCGACCGAAGAGCATCCCGTCTCGCACCTCGGGGGCGAACTGGCCGGCGTGCTGCGCGGGGACGACGTCGTAGTGGCCGTGGAACCACAGCGTCGGGCCCGTGCCGACGAAGCTGCGGACGACCGAGCGCGGCGGGCCGCCGGGAGACGTCACTTCGACCACCTCGGCCTCGAGCCCGGCGTCCTCGATGAGGTCGACGAGCGCGGCGACGCACTCCGGGTAGGCGTGAGCCGGCGGGTTCTCGGTCGCGATTCCGACCAGGCGGCCGGTCGCGGCGACGAGGTCGGCCCGGCCCGCGGCGATTCGGGCGCGGACGCCGGCTGCTGTCGCGGCGGTCACGCCTGGCCGATGGAGATCGGCTGGCCGCCGCGGGGCGTCTCGGAGACGGCCCGTGCGAACACGACCCAGCGGTGCGACGCGGAGTAGAGCGGATGGCAGGCCGAGAGGACGAGCCGCTCGTAGCCCTGCGGGCGGATGATGCCCCAGTCGTCGCTCTTCACAATGCGGTGGTACTGGACCCGGTAGTGGAACGTCCCGTACGGCGTCTGCAGGCTGATCGGGTCGCCGGTCCGGAGCGAGTCGATGTGCCGGAACCACGCGCCGAACGTGGTGCGATGCCCCGCGATCGCCACCGTGCGGCCGAGCCCCGGCACCGATGTCTGCGTGTAGTGGCCGGGGCCCTTGCTGAGATCGCTCAGCCAGTCGGTCCCCTGCACCACGATCACGCTCAATCCAAGGCGCGGGATCTGGAGCCGGCCGAACGGGTGGCCGCCCTCGAGCCCGGCCTGGAACCGGTGCGCGTCGGCCCGGATGTGGGCGATGCCGGCCGTCGGATCCGGCGCGACCGGCCCCGCCGGCCACGCGTGCACCTCGCGGTCGAACGACTGCGCGAGCTGGTGCTGCTCGTGCTCGGCGTAGAGCGCCGTGATCGGATCGCCCCAGAACCAGACCACCGCCGCGTAGGCGACGAGCACGACTCCGAGCCCGATCAGGACCGTGCCGGTGCGGTGCGCCCAGGTGCGTCCGCGCGTGCGCTTGGCCGGCGGGGTGGCTTCGGCCTGCGTCTCGGCTTCCGCCGGGATCGTCGTGCCCATGAACCGAGTTATACCGGCGGATGCGGTGGGCCGTACCGTCCGAGGACGAGCGCGCCGATCTGCGCAGCCGCTGCCGCCGCGAGGCACATGCAGGCCGAGACGACGGGCGAGAGATAGCCGCTCGCGATCATCGCGACCAGGGCCCGCGGCGCCTCGGAGCCCAGCCCCTGCGGCCCGGCCAGCTCCCAGAGGAGCGCCAGGAGCCCAACGAAGCCGGCCGCGTAGCAGGCGAGCATCCCGCGCCGCCCGAGCCGTGAGGCGGCCGGGATCCAGAGCCACAGGTGCGCGGCGGGCAGGAGCACGATCAGCGTGAAGGGGTTCACCGCCGTCAGGAGGACCGAGGCGAAGAGAAGCCCGACGAACCCGCCCGCCAGGCCGCCGGTGCGGTCCGAGCCGGTCACGCCGGCTTGGCGCACAAGCCGCGGCCGGCCGCCGAACCGCCAGACGAGCAGTCCGGCGCCCGCCGCGAGCAGGATCCCGGCCGTGGTGGCGCCCGTCTCGCCCGGCAACGGCGCCGAGTCGAACTTGGGCATGAGCCCGCCGGGCGCGAGCGCCTCGACCCACAGCGCGACGAGGACCGTGAACCACGCTGCGAACCGCCATCCGAGTGCGCGGATCCCCGGTGCGATGGGAACCCGCCGCCGCCGGAGCCGAGCCACGACGTCGAGCACGCAGACGACGAACGGGACGAGCAGCATCGCGACGGTCACCTCGGCCAGCCAGCCGCGCAGCACCTTCCCCGACAGGAAGAGGGCCGGCTCCCCTCCAGTCTCGATCGTCACCGCGCTATTCAGCTCCGCGACGATGTTGGCCGCCGCCGCGCCTGCGCGGGCGAGCTGCGCGGCGTCGAGATCCGGCAGGCGGAGGCGATCCCCCGCGGCGGCTGCCGTGATCGTGACGGCTGGGATGCCGCGCGAGATCAGGGGCCCCTGCTCCCGCGTCGTATAGGGAACCCCGTAGCCGGAGAGCTGGTCGTAGAACCCGGGCGTCTGTGCCGGCACGCCGTAGAAGGTCCCGAGGCCGTCACGCACGACGGAGTAGGCCGTCGGCGACGTGCCGCGCGGCGTGTCGGGCCTCAGGACGATCCGGAGCGCCGTTCCGCTCGGAGCCGCCACGTCGTCGAGCACGATCGCGGCCACGATCCGCGCTCGCAGCGGCCACGTCGAGCCGAACGCCGCCGCACCCTGTGCCCCGGTGGTGCCGCCGTCGGTCGAGACCAGCACGAGCCCGCGGTCGCGCGGCATGTCCGCCAGCGTCCGTGCGAGCTGCACCAGCATGCCGGTGCCCGCCACATCGCCGCCGGTGGAGCCGTCGCGATGGGCGATGACGGCGATGATCTGCCGCGACGTGCCCGGTCGGTAGGCGATGACGTTCGACATCGCCACGGGCGACGACACGCCGGGCACCCGAGCCGCGAACGCCACCTGCGACGGACCCTTGTCGAGCACCCGCAGCTTCCGCGCAACCCAGTCGGCGCCCGCCAGCTCCCCTGCGGATCCGGGCTCGCAGCACGCCTGGTTCGTCGCGTGCTCGGCGGCCGCGAACGCTGCGGCGGATGTGACGGCGGCCTTGCCGTCGAACTCGAGCGGCGGAAGCGGGTGCTGCGGGATCGCCGGCTGGCGCAAGGTCAGGAGCGCGATCAGAGGCGGCAGGAGCGCGGCGCCGGCCAGCACACGGTACAGCGGCCACGAGACCACGACGGCACGCGTCCGCCCGCGCCGGCTGCGAGGTTGAGTCGCCACGGGAGCGGCGGTTATAGCACACGGAACGGCGGACTAAACTTCGCGATCATGACCGGCGAAGCCACCATCATGCTGGTCGACGACGAGGAGTCGATCCAGAAGCTCCTCACCTATCCGCTCGAGCGGGAGGGCTACACGGTCGTCCAGGCGCGCGACGGCGAGGAGGCGCTGCGCCGGTTCGCGGAGCAGCCGGTCGACCTGGTGGTGCTCGACGTGATGCTGCCCCGCCTCGACGGCCTCGAGGTGTGCCGCCGGCTCCGGACCGGCTCGGCCGTTCCGATCATCATGCTGACGGCGCGTGACGACGAGGTCGACAAGGTGCTCGGACTCGAGCTGGGCGCCGACGACTACATCACGAAGCCCTTCTCGATCCGCGAGTTCCGAAGCCGGATACGCGCCGTGCTGCGCCGCGCGGGCCTCAGGGCCGATCGCGCGACGGACGGGACGATCGAGGCCGGCGCGATTGCGATCGACCCGGCCAAGCGCGCCGTCACCGTCGACGGCGAGCGGGCCCAGCTCACGTACGTCGAGTTCGAGGTGCTGCACACCCTGGCCAGCCACCCCGGGCGCGTCTACAGCCGGCAGGCGCTGCTCGAGGCCGTGTGGGGTGACTCGGCCTACCGCGAGCCCCGGACGATCGACGTCCACATCCGGCACCTGCGCGAGAAGATCGAGGCCGACCCGCGCGAGCCGGCGTACATCTTCACCGTGCGCGGCGTCGGATACCGGTTCCGCGACACGATGACCTAGGAATCGCCGTGCCCTCGCCTCGCTCGCTGCGGTTCCAGCTGATCCTCATGTTCAGCGCGGTCGTCGCGACGGCGATGGGCGTGCTCTTCCTCTACGTCGTGCCCAGCCTCCGAGACGACCTCGTGACGGACCGGCTCGACCGGCTGGAGCGGGTCGCGCGCCTCCAGCAGCAGGCGCCCGGACTCAAGCGGGCGATGAGCTCGGGCAAGCACATGCAGCGCTCGTTCGTCCGCACCCAGAAGCTCGCGAATGCCACGGTCACCGGCTACCGGCTGGTGCGCGACGGCGAGGGTGTTCCGATCGAGTTCGCCCCGCCGATCCTGCCGCTCTCGAGCCCCCTTGCCCAGGCTGCGGTGCGCTCGGGCGTCGCCCGGGGGCGGACTCCGAACGGCGGCGTGGTCGTCGCGTTCACGGTGTCGGGCGGCCTGCTCTTCCTCTCGCAGGGCCTGAGCGATGTGAACGCCGCCGCGTCACTCGTCGAGCGTCAGATCCTGGCCGCGGCCCTTGTCGCGATGGCGGTTGCCGTTGTCGTCGGGTGGGGAGCCGCGCTCGCGATCTCGGTCCGGCTCGAGCGCCTGAAGGAGGCCGCGAGCCGCATCGCGGCCGGCACCTTCGACCAGCCCATCGGTGACGAGTCGCCCGACGAGGTCGGTCAGGTGGCGCGGTCGTTCGACCTCATGCAGGCCCGGCTCGCGCAGGTCGACCGCGCTCGGAAGGACTTCATCGCGAACGCCTCGCACGAGCTTCGCACGCCACTCTTCTCGCTCGGGGGGTTCCTCGAGCTCCTGGCCGAGGAGGACCTCGACCCGGAGACCCGGGCCGAGTTCGTGCAGTCGACGCGCGAGCAGGTCAGCCGCCTGACGAAGCTCGCGGGCGACCTGCTCGACCTGAGCCGGCTCGACTCCGGCGCCGTCGGCCTCGTCCGTGAGCCCGTCGACCTTTCCGCCGCCGCCCGCACGCTCGTTCGCGAGTTCCGCGGGCTCGGCGCGAGGCACGGCAGCCGGATCGTCCTCGCCCGGTCGCCGACCCTGCCCGCCCGGGGGATGGGCGACGAGGAGCGCGTCCAGCAGATCGGGCGCGCCCTGCTCGACAACGCCGTCCGGCACACTCCGCCGGGCACGAACGTGCGGGTGGCAGTCGAGTCCGAGGACGGGATCGTGCGCCTCGCAGTCTCGGACGACGGGCCCGGCATCGACCCGCGCGTTCGCGACCACCTGTTCGAGCGGTTTTCGCGCGGGCCGGAGACGACGGCGGCGGGGAGCGGGCTCGGCCTTGCCATCGCCGACGAGCTGGCCCAGCGGATGGGAGGATCGATCGTCGTCGACTCCGCGGACGGCCTCACGCGCTTCGCGCTCGTGCTCCCGGCGGAGCCCGTCACCTGACCCGGTCGTCTGCGCGCTCGAGGTTGGCTAACCTCCGCGGGCGATGCAGCGCGTGAACGTCGGACACAAAGCGCTTGCCGATTACAACTCGTTGATCGGGCGAGCGCTTGCAGAGGAGATCAGGACCCTGGCCGAGCCGCTGAAGGGGCGCCGGATGCTGCACCTCTCAGCCACGGCGTTCGGCGGCGGCGTGGCCGAGATCCAGTACACGCTGATCCCGCTCATGATCGACGCGGGGATCGAGGCCGAGTGGCGGGTCATCCAGGGGCAGGAGGAGTTCTACGACGTCACGAAGACGATCCACAACGCACTCCAGGGCGACGAGCGGACGCTGACCGACGGCCAGCGCGCGGTCTTCGACGGCTACAACAAGCTGAACGCCGACGCCCTCACGGATGCCGACGAGTGGGACGTCATCGTCGTGCACGACCCGCAGCCGGTCGCGATCCCCGAGTTCGTGCAGACCACGCGGCCGCACTGGGTGTGGCGGTGTCACATCGACCTCTCAACGCCGAACCCCGAGGTGCTCGACTTCCTCGCGCCGCGGCTGGGGGCGTACGACGCCTGCATCTTCCACATGCCGGAGTACGTGCCGCACGGCACAGGCCTGAAGGAGGCCGTGATCTGGCCGCCGGCGATCGACCCGCTCGCACCGAAGAACATGGCACTCGCGCCCGACGACGCCGCGTACATCGTCGACCAGTTCGGCGTGGACGTCAGCCGGCCGCTGATGCTCCAGGTCTCGCGGTTCGACCCCTGGAAGGACCCCCTCGGCGTGATCGACGCCTACCGCGAGGTGAAGCGCGTCCATCCCGGGATGCAGCTCGCGCTCGTCGGCTCGATGGCGCATGACGACCCGGAGGGCTGGGAATACTGGAACCGCACCCAGGAGTACTGCAACGAGGATCCCGACATCTTCATGTTCTCCAACTTGAACAACGTGGGCGCGGTCGAGGTGAACGCCTTCCAGGTGCAGGCGGCTGTCTGCATCCAGAAGTCGATTCGCGAGGGCTTCGGCCTGACCGTGTCCGAGGCGCTGTGGAAGAGCCGCCCGACGATCGGCGGGCGCGTCGGGGGGATCGTCGCCCAGATCACCGACGGCGAGACGGGCTATCTCGTCGACTCCGCCGACGAGTGCGCGAAGCGGACGCTCGACATCCTTGCCGACCCCGGCTCGACCCGTGACATGACCCGCAGGGCCAAGGAGCACGTCCGCCGGCGGTTCCTCATGCCGCGCCTGCTCCGCGACTGGCTCGCGTTGATGCACCGGATGGCCGGCGAGACGGCGGTCGAGCTCGAGGTGGTGGCCGGGGACTGAGGCGCGCCTCGTGACCCCGACAATGGACGACCAGCAGCTCTTGATCGTGTCGAATCGCGGCCCGCTGCGATTCTCGGTCTCGTCCGACGGCGAGATCACGGCCCGCCGGGGCGGGGGAGGCCTCGTGACGGCGCTCTCGGCGCTCACCGCCACCAGGCCGGTGACGTGGGTGGCGAGCGCGCTCTCCGACGACGACGCGACGGTCGCCGAGCAGGGGGTCTACCGGGACGGGAACCTCACGCTGCGGCTCGTCCAGCACGATCGCGAGGAGTACGACCGCTACTACAACGTCTTCGCCAACCCCACGCTGTGGTTCGTCCACCACTACCTCTGGAGCCTGGCGCTCGAGCCGTCGGTCGATCGCAACGTGCGGTTGGCGTGGGAGGCGGGGTACGTGCCCGTCAACGAGCGCTTCGCCGAGGCGGCGGCCGAGGAGCTGGCCGGGACGGGGCCGAGGCCGCTCGTGATGGTGCACGACTACCAGCTCTTCATGGTGCCCGGCTTCCTGCGGGCGAGGGTGCCCGACGCCGTCATCCACCACTTCACCCACATCCCCTGGCCGCAGCCCGACTACTGGCGCGTCCTTCCCACCGACGTCCGCACGGCGATCCACGAGTCGATGCTGGCATGCGACCTCGTCGGCCTTCACACCCCGCGCTACGTGCGGTCGTTCCTTCAGTGCTGCGAGCGGTTCGTCCCCAACGCCCAGGTCGACGTGCGCGGCGGCGAGGCCGAGATCGACGGCCGCCGCGTGCGCGTGCGGGCCTACCCGATCTCGGTCAATCCGGCGGAGTTCGAGCGCCTGGCGGCGCAGCCCGAGGTCGTCGAGGCCGAGCCGAAGGTGCTCGAGGCGCGGCCCGAGAAGCTCATCCTTCGGGTCGACCGCACGGATCCGTCGAAGAACGTCGTCCGGGGCTTCTCCGCGTTCGATCTGTTCCTCAACGATCACCCGGAGTGGGTCGGGCGGGTGACGATGCTCGCGCTGCTCGACCCCTCGCGCCCCGACATCCCGGAGTACGCCGAGTACGTGGGCGCGATCCAGCGCGCCGCCCGGGCGGTCAATGATCGCTACTACACCGGCGACTGGATGCCCATCGACCTGCGGATCTCCGACAACTTCCCCGAGGCGGTGGCGGCGTACAAGCACTACGACGTGCTGCTCGTGAACGCGATCTTCGACGGGATGAACCTGATCGCCAAGGAGGCACCGCTCATCAACGAGCGCGACGGCGTCCTCATCCTGAGCGAGAACACCGGTGCGCACGTCGAGCTCGGCCGCTTCGCCCTCACCGTGAACCCGTTCGACATCCAGGCGACGGCCGATGCGATCCACGACGCGCTCGTCATGCCCCAGGAGGAGCGGCACGAGCGGATCGAGGGCATCCGCCGGCAGGTGCGCGAGCACGACATCGACCGCTGGATTCAGGATCAGCTCGACGACCTCGCCGAGGTGCCCGGCGCCCCGGCGCCCGAGGCGCTGCGGTGAGCCGCGAGCTCCTCCTCGCGCCGTGGTCGAGCCGGTTCCACGGGCCGGGGATGGAGGAGGGGCCGGATGCGGTCGCGGCGGCGCTGGGCCGCGACGGCGGGCAGCGGGTCGGATTCGATCTCGACGCCCCGCCGGTGCAGGCGCTCGGCGCGGGCCTTCCGGCGCTTGCCGATGCGGTGGGTGGCGCCGCCGACCCGCTCGCGCTCCTGGGCGAGTGCACGCTCGCGCCGGCCGTCGCCGCCGGCTTGCGGCGCACGCATCCCGACCTCGCGCTGGTGTGGATCGATGCTCACGGCGACCTGAACACGCCGGAGACGACGCCGAGCGGCTTTCTGGGCGGCATGCCGTTCGCGGTCCTGCTCGGCTGGTGCCACGACGACCTGCGCTTCGCCGCTGGGCTGGAGCCCGCCTTCGCCGAGGAGCGGGCGGCGCTGGTCGGCGCGCGCGACCTCGACCCGGGCGAGCGCGATGCGATCGCCCGCTCACGGCTGGTGGTCGCCGACGACGTGGCGGGTGCGCTCGCCGGCCTGCCGGACGACGCTCCGCTTTACGTCCACCTGGACGGCGACGTGCTCGACCCCGAGGACGCGCCGGGCGTCGACTTCCCCGCGCCCGGCGGGTGGCGCCTGCCGCGGCTCGTCGACGAGATGGCCGCGCTCGCGGCGACGGGCCGCGTGGTCGGCGTGAGCCTGTGCTGCGGCAACCCGCGCCGCGACCCCGAAGGCCGCTCGGCCGCGGCCTACGCCCGCGCGCTCGCGCCGCTGCTCGACGCGTAGTCGTCACAGGGTCGCAACGAACCTGCAACTCGGGCAGGTGCGTTACCTGGTCCCCAGCCTCCCCGCCGTGACCCTTTCGTGCGTCCGGTGTTGCATCTGCCGGCTGCGATCGACCGGGTTCCCGGCAGATGTGCGCCGAAGGCGTGTCACCGGAGGGTGCGTTACCTGGTACCCGACCCCGTACACTTCGCGCGCATGGGCGAGATCCGGATGATCGACGTGGGCGGGAAGCCTGCGACCCGGCGCCGGGCTGTCGCCCGCGGGCACGTCGCGCTTCCCGAGCACGTGCGCGAGCGGATCGCGGCCGGGACGCTCCCGAAGGGCGACGTCCTCGCCGCCGCCCGGCTCGCCGGCATCATGGCTGCGAAACGAACGCCCGACATCGTGCCGCTCTGCCATCCGCTCCCGCTCACGATGGTCGAGGTCGAGCCCGTGCTCGACGACGAGGGCATCACCGTCACCGCCGCCGCCGAGACCACGGCGCAGACCGGTGTCGAGATGGAGGCGCTGACCGCCGTCGCAGCCGCCGCGCTCACCGTCTACGACATGACGAAGGGGCTCGACCCCAACTCCTCGATCGAGCACATCCGCCTCGTCGAGAAGTCGGGCGGGAAGAGCGGGGACTGGCGGCGGGAGGCGCCGTGAGGGCTGCCGTCCTGACGGTGTCCGACGGCGTGGCGGCCGGCACCCGCGAGGATCTGAGCGGCGACCTGCTCTCAGACCGTCTCGCCGGCGCCGGGTTCGACGTCGCCGAGCGGCGCACCGTGCCGGACGAGGTCGGCGGCATCGAGGACGCGCTGCGCGAGCTCTCGGCCGCGGCGGACCTCGTCGTGACGACGGGCGGCACCGGCTTTGCGCCGCGCGACGTCACCCCGGAGGCCACGGCGCGAGTCGTCGAGCGCGCGACGCCCGGCCTCGACGAGCACATGCGCGCGGTCTCCATCGCCGCGTCGCCGCACGGGATGCTGTCGCGCGGGCGGAGCGGGATCGCCGGCTCGGCGCTGATCGTCAACTTCCCCGGCAGCCCGCGGGCCTGCGCCGAGCTCTTCGATGCCGTCGCCCCGGCGCTCGACCACGGCCTGCGGCTCCTGCTCGACCTTCCGACGGCGCATTGACCGCGACCCCCGTCTACGCCCGCCGGTTCGTGTCGCTCGTCAAGCTCGAGCACACCGTCTTCGCCCTGCCCTATGCCTACGCCGGCGCCGTCCTGGCCGCAGGCGAGGTGCCCGGGGCCCAGCGGCTCGCCTGGATCACCGTCGCGATGGTCGGCGCGCGGAGCCTGGCGATGGCGCTCAACCGCCTGATCGACGCCGGCATCGACGCCCGCAACCCGCGCACGGCCCGCCGCGAGCTCCCCGCCGGCCTCCTCACGCCCGTGCAGGTGGCGGGATTCGCAGCCGCCTCGCTGGCGGTGTTCCTGATCGCGGTCTGGCAGCTCCCGGCCATCACGCACGTCCTGTGGCCCATCCCCGTCGCCGGGTTCGTCATCTACCCGTACCTGAAGCGGTTTACCTGGCTGTGCCACCCGTTCCTGGGAGCGGTCGACGGGCTCGCGCCGGTGGGCGGCTGGGTCGCGATCACCGGCACGATCGAGTGGCAGCCGTTTCTCCTCGGTGGCGCCGTCGCGCTGTGGATCTGCGGCTTCGACATCATCTACGCGACGATGGACCTCGAGGTCGACGGGCGCGAGGGCCTGCACTCGATCCCGCGCCGCTTCGGCGTCGGCACCGCGCTGCTGATCACCCGCGTCGCCCACGCCGGATCCATCGCCCTCCTGATCTGGCTGGGCATCGATCTCGGCCTGGGGCCGCTCTACTGGCTGGGGCTGGCCGTGGTCGCAGCGCTCCTGGCCTACGAGAACTCGATCGTCTCGGAGGATGACCTGTCGCGGGTCGACATGGCGTTCCTCGGGATGAACGGGGTGATCGCGATCGTGTTCCTGGCCGGGGTGCTGGCCGATGCACTCGCCTGAGGCGGTCGTCTGTGAGGGCCTCGTTCGCCGGTTCGGGGAGCGCGACGCCCTCGCCGGCCTCGACCTCTCCGTGGAGGCGGGCGAGACCGTGCTCGTGACGGGCCCGAACGGCGCCGGCAAGACGACGCTCCTTCGCATCCTGGCGACGGTGCTGCGGCCCACCTCCGGCCGCGTCGTCGTCGGAGGCCATGACCTTCCGGCTCACGCGGGCGACGTCCGCCGCACCGTCGGGTACGCCGGGCACGACCCGCTCGCCTACGCCGACCTGACCGCCCGCGAGAACCTCGAGCTCTACGCGGCGCTCTACGCCGTCCCGGACGACCGCGTGGATGAGGAGCTCGACCGCGTCGGGCTCGACGGCCGGCGCGGCGACCGGGCGGCCGAGCTCTCCCGCGGCATGCTGCAGCGGCTCGCGCTCGCACGCGTCGGGCTTCACCGGCCCTCGATCGTGCTCCTCGACGAGCCGACGGCCGGCCTCGACGCCGACGGCCGCGACGTGCTGCGCCGATTCCTCGCCGAGCCGGGCCGGACGATCGTCGCCGCCACCCACGAGCCGGAGTGGTTCGCGGGCCTCGAGGATCGGGTCGTGCGGATGGATGCCGGGCGGGCGCGGACGTGAACGCCCGCGCGCTCAGGGCGCTCGTCCGGAAGGATCTTCTGCTCGAGCTGCGCGGCCGCGAGGTCGTCCCGTCGATGGCCGTCTTCGTCGCCGCGGCCTTCGTCCTCTTCCGCTTCGGGCTGGGAGGCACCGAGCTGGCGGGCGGCACACGCGCGGCGACGGGGATGCTCTGGGTCGCGATCGTGTTCACGGCGCTCATCGGCCTGGCACGGTCGTTCGCCCACGAGCGCGAGGGCCGGACGTGGGACGGCCTCCTCGCTGCGCCGGTCGACCGCGCGCTCTTCTGGTTCGCGCGGTCCTGCTCCACGTTCCTCTTCCTGGTGGCCGTGCAGGCGCTCGCGCTGCCGGCCTTCTGGCTGTTCTTCCTCCAGGAGCACGCGGGGCCGTCGTACCCGGTGCTCGTCGCGGCGGTGCTCCTCGCCGACGTCGGGATCGCCTGCCTCGGCTCGCTCCTGGCGGGCCTGGCGTCGGCGGTGCGGGCCCGCGAGGTGCTCCTGCCGGCGCTCTACCTGCCGTTCTCGATCCCGCTCGTGCTGACCGCCGTCCGTGTGACGACCGACACGATTTCCCCGCAAACAAGCGGGTTGGAGACCCTTGAGCGCCTGGGATTCCTGGCTCTCTATGATACGGTTTTTGCGCTTCTGGGGTGGGCGCTCTTCGAGTACGTCGTGGAGGATTGATGGCACATACAGCCCGCCTCGACCGGGCAACCGCCGCCACGGTGATCGCTGCGGTGCTCATGCCCGCCGCTGTCGCGCTGATCTTCTTCTACGTGCCGAGCGACGTCGATCAGGGCTACTCGCAGCGGATCTTCTACTTCCACGTGCCGATCGCCCTCACGACCTACACGCTCTTCGGATGGGGCGCCCTGAACGCCGCGCGCTACCTCTGGACCGGCCGCGAGGATCTCGACCTCCAGAGCTACGTGCCGATGCACCTCGGCGTCATCTTCGGCTCGCTCACCCTCGTCACCGGGTCGATCTGGGCGCACATCTCGTGGGGCACCTGGTGGGACTGGGGGAGCCGCGAGCTGAACACGTTCCTGATCATCTTCCTGTTCTACTGCGCCTACTTCATGCTGCGCTTCTCGGTGGAGCCGGGTGCCCGGCGGTCGCGGTACTCGGCCGTGTACGCGCTCCTCGGCGTCGGGCTGATCCCGCTCTCGGTGCTCGCGGTCCGCATCGCCCAGGACGCGCTGCACCCGATCGTCTTTCGCTCGAACGGCGTCAACATGGACGGCGGCATGTTCTTCACGTTCCTGGTGGCGCTGGCCGCGATGCTGAGCCTGGCGGTGTCGATGTACCTCGTCGAGATGCGCGGCAAGCGGGTCGACGAGCGGCTCGCTCAGCTCCGGCGGCTGGCCCGGGGGGCGGCGTGATCGACGAGTCGGCCGTCAGGTCGGTTGCCGCGGTCTACGGCATCGCGTGGGTCGCCACGCTGGCCTATGTCGTCATCCTGAACGCAAAGCTCGGCCGGCTCGAGCGACAGCTCGAGGAGATCGCCGGGATGCTCGAGGCGCGGAGCGGCGATGGCTAGCACCGCCCAGCTCGTCCTCGTCGGCACCAACCACACGCGCGCCCCGGTCGCGGTGCGCGAGCGGCTGGCGGCGCACGACCACGGCCGGGAGCTCCTGGAGCACCTGACCGGCTCGTCCGACGTGGCGGAGGCGGTCGGCCTGTCGACGTGCAACCGGTGCGAGCTCTACATGGTCGGAGCCGACGCGGGCGCCATGCGCGAGGCGGCTGTGGGCGGCCTCGGCCGGCTCTCCGGGCACGCCGCCGAGCGGCTCGAGCCCATGCTGTACGTCCACCAGGGCGAACTGGCCGCGCGCCACCTCTTCGGCGTCGCGGGCGGCCTCGACTCCATGGTGCCCGGCGAGGCGCAGATCCTCGCGCAGATCCGTGAGGCCTACGAATCGGCGTACGAGTGGGACACGACGGGCCCCGTCACGAACCGGCTCTTCCATCAGGCGCTCGAGGCGGGGAAGCGGGTTCGCCACGAGACGGCCATCGGCGAGGGCGGCGCCTCGCCGGCCTCCGTCGCCGCCGAGCTGGCAGCCGACCGCCTCGGCCACGAGCTGGCGACCGCGCGCGTGCTGGTCGTCGGCGCCGGCAGGGTGGCCGAGCTCGTCGTGGCCAACCTGGTGGCCCGCGGCGTGGGATCGATCGCGGTCACGAACCGCGACGCCTCCCGGGCTTCGGCGCTCGCCTCCCGGTTCGGCGGCCAGGCGGTCGACTTCGCCGATCTCCGCGCGGCGATCGCCGCGGCTGACGTCGTCGTGGCCTCCACGTCTGCGCGCGAGCCGCTCATCGCACCCGGCGATGTGCCTCCGGGCCGGCGCGTGCTGATCGACCTTGCCGTCCCGCGCGACATCCATCCCGACGTGGCCGCGGTCGACGGAGCCTCGCTGCACACGATCGACGACCTCGAGGCGGTGGTCGAGCGGACGATCTCGCTGCGCCACGGCGAGGCCGACCGCGCCCAGGAGATCGTCGCCGCCCAGGCAACCGGCTTCCGCGACTGGATGGCGGCGCTCGAGGTGGTGCCGGCCATCATCTCGCTCCGTGCGCACGCCGAGCGCATCAGGGTGTCCGAGCTCGAGCGGGCGCGCTTGGGCGACCTCTCCGACGCGGAGCGCGAGCGGCTCGAGGCCCTGACCCGCGGCATCGTGAACAAGCTCCTCCACCGGCCGACCGTCCGCCTGAAGCAGCTTGCGGCCGAGGACGGCTCGGCACCGTACGCCGAGGCGGTCACCGAGCTCTTCGGGCTGGCCGCCGTCGAATGATCCGGCTCGGGACGCGCCGCAGCCGGCTGGCAACGGCGCAGGCCCGGATCGTCGCCGACCTGCTCGGAGGCGCAGAGCTCGTTCCCATCTCGACCGCGGGCGACCGCGATGCTGCGAGGAGCTTCGCCGAGATCGGCACCGGCCGCGGCGTGTTCACACGGGAGATCGAGCGCGCGCTCCTGGACGGCGACGTCGACGCCGCCGTGCACAGCGCGAAGGATCTGACAGGCGACATGCCCGACGGGCTGGTGCTGGGGGCGATCCTCGAGCGGGCCGACCCTCGCGACGCGGTCTGCGGCGCCTACGGCTCCCTCGCCGAGATCCCGGCCGGAGCGCGCGTCGGCACCTCGTCCGCCCGCCGGGCGGGCCTGCTCGCGGAGCTCCGGCCCGACATCCGCGTGGTGCCGTTGCGCGGCAACGTCGACACGCGCCTCGCCAAGCTCGACGCCGGTGACGCCGACGCGATCGTGCTGGCCGCGGCCGGGCTCGAGCGCCTGGGGCTCGGCGATCGGATCGCGTTCCTGCTCGATCCGCGGGAGTTCGTGCCGGAGGCCGGGCAGGGGGCGATCGCCGTCCAGGTCAGGGCGGGCGAGGAGGCGCTGGTCGCCGCGCTCGACCACGCTCCCAGCCGGGCTGCGGTCGAGGCCGAGCGCGACTGCGTTCGCCGGCTCGGCGGCGGCTGCACGGCGGCGGTCGCGGCGCACGCGTGGCACGAGAGCGGCGAGCTGCGGCTCCAGCACTGGACGGCCGCGTGACCGTCTACCTCGTCGGCGCCGGGCCGGGCGACCCGGGGCTCGTCACCGTTCGCGGCCGCGAGCTGGTCGAGCGCTGCGACGCGATCGTCTACGACCGCCTGGCCGACCCGCGGATCGTCGCGCTCGCGCCCGAGGGCTCCGAGAAGGTCTACGCCGGCAAGCGGCCCGGCGAGCACGCGATGACGCAGGAGCGCCTGAACGCCCTCCTGGTGGAGCTCGGCGGCCGGCTCGAGACGGTCGTCCGGCTGAAGGGCGGCGACCCGTTCGTGTTCGGGCGCGGCGGCGAGGAGGCGCTGGCGCTCGAGGGCGCCGGGATCGCCTTCGAGATCGTCCCCGGCGTCAGCTCGGCCCACGCCGTTCCGGCGTATGCCGGCATCCCGGTGACCCAGCGCGGGACGGCCGCGCAGGTCACGTTCGTCACCGGGCACGAGGACCCGACCCGACCCGAGAGCGCCATCGACTGGGCATCGCTCGCGGCGACCCCCGGCACGCTCGTCTTCCTGATGGGCGTCGGCGCGCTCGAGGAGAACGCCCGCCGGCTGATCGCCCACGGCATGCGCGCCGATACGCCGGCGGCGGTGATCTCGCATGGGACGCGGCCCGACCAGCGCACCGTGACGGCGCCGCTCGCACGCATCGCCGACGCCGCCGCCGAGCTGCCCGCGCCGGCGATCACCGTCGTCGGCGAGGTCACGCTCCTGCGCGAGCACCTGGCCTGGTTCGAGCGGCGCCCTCTCCACGGAGTCCGGGTCGTCGTCACCCGGGCGCGGGCGCAGGCGAGCGGCCTGCGCTCCCGGCTGGAGGAGCTCGGCGCCGCCGTGACCGAGGCGCCAGCGATCCGGATCGAGCCGCTCCCCTTCGAGCCGCCCGACCTGTCGGCGTTCGACCTGCTCGTCCTGACAAGCGCGAACGGTGTCGAGCGGATCCTCCCGGCCGACGTCCGGGCGCTCGCCGGCGTCACGGTCGCGGCGATCGGGAGCGGGACGGCCGAGACGCTCCGGGCGCGCGGCATCGTCGCCGACGTGGTTCCCGCGCGGGCGGTCGGAGAGGCGCTTCTCGAGGAGCTCGGCGACGTCCGCGGGAGGCGCTGCCTCGTCGCCGCGGCCGAGGGAGCACGGGACGTGGTCCCCGAGGGGCTTTCGGCGGGGGGCGCCGACGTCACGGTCCTGCACACGTACCGGTCCGTCCCCGAGCCGGTCGACCCCGATGCCGTCCTCGGCGCCGATCTCGTCACGTTCACGTCGTCGTCGACCGTCGCCAACCTGGCCCGGGCGGTGGACGGGCGTGACCTCTCCGGCCTCCGGGCGGTGTCGATCGGCCCCGTGACGAGCGCCAGCCTGCGGGAGGCGGGGATCGAGCCGGTCGCCGAGGCCGACCCGCACGACGTCCCCGGTCTCGTCGAGGCCGTGCTCGCGGCCGCCGGTAGAGTCCCGAGATCGTGAGCCCGGCGCGCTACGACGGCCTTGCCGACTGGTACGACACCTGGTCGGAGCGCCCGGCGGTGGCGAGCTTCACGGCGGAGGCCATCGCCGCGGTGCTGCGCCTGCTCGGCCCTGGGCCCGGCCGCTGCCTCGACGTCGGCTGCGGCGGCGGGCGGCTCGTCGTCGAGCTCGCCGACGCCGGCTGGACGGCCACCGGTGCCGACCTCTCGGGCGACCAGCTCCGGATCGCCGGGCAGCGCGCCGGCGAGCGTGCCGCCGCGCTGGTCCGGGCCGACGCGGCCTCGCTGCCCTTCGCCGACGGCGCCTTCGACGCGGTCGTCTCGACCTTCACCCACACCGATGTCGACGAGCCGGAGGCGGCCTTCGCCGAATGCGCCCGCGTGCTCGTCCGCGGAGGGCGGCTCGTGTACGCGGGGACGCACCCGTGCTTCGTCGGCACGTACGCGCATCCGACCGACGACGGCGTGCTCGTCCCGCCTGGCTACTGGGACACGCGGCTGCACTTCGACGCCCCGGGGTTCGGCGACGGCGTGCGGCGATTGGCCGGCGCCCGGCACGTTCCGCTGGCCGACCTCCTGAACCACGTGTCCGCGGCCGGGCTGTCACTCGACCGGGTCGAGGAGGTGTACGGCGACCCGCCCGGGATTCTCGCTCTCCGGGCCTCGAAGCGATGAGCCCCACCGTCGTCACGTTCCTCTCGGACTTCGGCACCGCGGACGACTTCGTCGGCATCTGTCACGGCGTCATCCTGCGCGCCTGCCCGGGGGCCCAGGTCGTCCACGTCACCCACGGGATCCGGCCGCAGGCGATCGGGCACGGCGCCCGCGTCCTCGCCGGGGCGATCCCGTACCTGCCCGTCGGCGTGCACCTTGCGGTCGTCGACCCCGGTGTCGGGTCCGGCCGCCACGCGATCGCGCTCAGGAGCGGCGACGGCCGCCTGTTCGTCGGACCCGACAACGGCCTTCTGATCCCCGCGGCCGAGGCCTGCGGCGGCATCGTCGAGGCGCACGAGATCTCGAATCCCGACGTGATGCTGCATCCGGTCTCGCGGACGTTCCACGCCCGCGACGTCTTCTCGCCGGCGACGGGCCATCTGGCTGCCGGGATGCCGCTCGCCAACCTCGGCCCGGCGCTCGACCCCGCCGACCTCGTGCGCCGCGTCGGTATCGACCACGAGCTCGACGGCTCGCTGCTCAAGGCCTCGGTGCAGCACGTCGACCGGTTCGGGAACATCCAGCTCGCGGTGTTCGCGTCGGAGCTCGACGGCCTCTTCGAGCCCGGCCGCCTCGCCGAGGTCGTCACGCCGGACGACCGCTACTACGTGCGTTGCGCCGAGACCTTCGCCGACGTGGATGCCGGCGAGCTGGTGCTGTACAAGGACTCCTCGGGCCTCCTGTCGGTCGCGGTGAACCGGGGCAGCGCGGCCGAGCTGACCGCCAGCGAGGCGGGCGATGAGATCGGCGTCGAGTTCTCGCCCAGCCGCCACGGGCGAATTGCTTGACCCGGCGTCCCCCGTGTGCTGGAATCCGTAGTAGTCGAACGGCCTCCGAGGAGCGGTAGCACCGTCCCGGAGGCCGTTCGTTTTCCGCGCCGATAGAATCCCGGCCGCGGCGAGGTAGCTCAGTTGGTAGAGCACGCGACTGAAAATCGCGGTGTCGCTGGTTCGATCCCGGCCCTCGCCATCAGCTCCCGGGATGCGCGTCCCGGGTTGACGGGTTCTCCAGGTCTACGCGGCGGCCACCATCCCGATGCCCGTGAGCGCCAGCCCGACTCCCACGATCTGCGGCGGCGTGATGCGCTCGCCGAGGAACGTGTGCGCCAGGATCACCGTGGCGACGGGGTACTCGGACCCGAGCACCGAGACGACCGTGATGTAGCCGTGCTGGATCGCGACTGCGAAGAGGCCGTTGGCCGAGGTGTCGAGCAGGCCGATGAGGGCGACGGCTGGGATCTCCGGCCGTGGAATCGCGATCGAGCTCTGGGTGACGGCCACCCCGATGCCGAGCAGCGCCAGTGACCCGAGGCGCGCGCCCAGGAGCGCCGAGAGCGTGTGCCCGCCGTCGGCGGCGCGGCCCAGGAACCACAGGAACCCGCCGATCCCGAGCGCCGCGAGCAGCGCCAGCCCGATCGAGCTCCGCGCGGCCGGGTGATCTCCCCGGATCTCGTGCACCGACGCGAGCACCGCCCCCGCGAGCGCGACCGCGGAGCCGGCCAGGGCGAGGGCGCCGGGCCGTTCCCCGGTCGCCAGCGCGAGGCCCACCGGGACCAGCGCGCCGCACGCGCTCACGGGCGAGACGATGCTGATCGTGCCGGTGGCGAGGGCCGCGTAGAACGCCGAGAGCCCGATCGCGCCGCAGGCGCCGGATGCGAGCCCGATCGCGATCGGCCGCTCGTCCAAGCCGCCGATGAGAGGCACCGCCACGAGGAGCGCAAGAAGCCCCGCGATCTGCGAGCCGACGGTGACGGAGGCCAGCGTCAGGCGGCGCGTGTAGACGCCGCCGAGGAAGTCGGCCGTCCCCCAGACCAGGCTCGATGCGAGCCCGAAGGCGAGTCCCATCGCGGCATCCTAAGGATGCCGCTGTCAGGCCGCGGCGCGGGTGGAGCGCCCGCGAAGGACGCGCGCGAGGGCGGCGACGGCCTCGGCGTCGTAGACCGTGCCCGAGTGGTGCTCGAGCTGCTCGATCGCCGCGTTGGGCTCGAGCCGGTTGCGATACGGCCGATCCTCGGTCATCGCCATGTACGACTCGACGACGAGCAGGATGCGCGCCCCGGTCGGGATCTCGGCGCCGGCGAGGCCGTTGGGATAGCCGCTCCCGTCGAGGTGCTCGTGGTTCGCGCGGATGATCGCTCGGGCCACGTCGAACGCCGCCCCGGCTCCGAGCATCTCGGCCGAGCGCTGCGGGTGGCTGCGCACGATCGCCCACTCCTCGTCGGTGAGCGGGCCGAGCTTCGTGATGATCTCGTCGGGGACGGTCGTCATCCCGAGATCGCGGAACTTGGCGGCGGTGGCGAGATCCTTCAGCTCCTCGGCGGACATGCCCATCTCGGCGCCGACGCGGCCCGCAAGGACCTCGATGGCGCTGTCCTCGACGTCGTCGTCCAGGTCGTGTGCCGCCGCCGGGGCCGGAGCCGGAGCCGGAGCCGTTCCGTCGCCCTCCGCGGCGATCCCGAGCCGCTGGAGACGCCCGAGCAC
Organism: uncultured Actinomycetes bacterium; assembly: GCA_963809325.1. Lineage (GTDB taxonomy): Bacteria > Actinomycetota > Thermoleophilia > Gaiellales > JAICJC01 > JAICJC01. The sequence continues at coordinate 1,278,845 of CAWEIZ010000007.1, read as the reverse complement.
GAACGTGCACGGCACCCACTCGTGGTCGCGCTGGGCGACATAGGCGAAGCGGAGAACGCCGCCCCCGTCGACGACGAACAGGCCTCCGCGCCGCCGTACCCGGCCGATGCCGCGCTCGACGAGCCCGAGCGCTGCGAAGGCGTTCGCGGCCGGGTCGGTCATGCACAGTGCGAGCGCCTCCGCCTCGAGCGTCTTCGCGATGGCGGACTCCGACGGCGTCACGACCACGAGCTGGGCGCCCGAGCCGCGGAGGCGGCGTCCGAGCTCGCGGAGCATGTCGAGGCGCGGGCCGGGCTCGGGCTCGGCCTCGAGCAGGGCCAGCACAACGGGTGCGCCGGCGGCAAGCGCGCCGAGATCGATGGACGCGCCGCCGGCGGCGGTCAGGCGAAGCGGTTCGAGCGGTGCATCAAGCTGCGGCATCCGTCGCGTCCCGGACATCGTCGGCCTGAGGCTCGGCGGTCCGCTCCGGCTGCGCGGCGGCGTTCGACTCGATCGGATGGACGTCGGCGCTGACGTCCGACGGGATGCCGAGCGTCGCGCGGGCGGACTCGAGCGACCCGAGCACCTGGGCCTGGACGCGGGCGGCCGCGGCCACCATCTCGTCGGCCTGGCCCTTCTTCTCCTCGGCGGCTGCGACGATTCGAGCAGCCTCCTGCTCGGCGTCGGCGCGAACCTGCGACGCGACGTCCTCGGCGCGGGCCTTGGCCTCATCGAGGTGCGCGCGGGCGGCGTCGGCCGCCTCGTCGAGCAGGCGCTCGCGCTCGCGATGGATCTCCTCGACCTCGAGCTCGGACGCGGAGCGAACGGCCGCCAGCTCGTTCTGGACGAAGGCGTCGAGCGCACCGATGGTGCGGTCGATGGCGCCGGTCAGGCCGTTGAGGTCGGCCTCCGGGCGCGGAGTGGGAACCGGTGCGGGGTGCCGGCGCGGCGGCGGGAGCCGCCTCGATGGAAATCGGCTGAGCCTCGAGCTGGTCCGCGAGGTCCGCGAGGAACCGGTCCACCTCTTCGGGGTTGTATCCCGTGGGGGTGAGCGTGAACGAGGCGTTTCGGATGCTCGCCAGGTCGATCATTTGCGGAGCCCTCCTGAAGGCGCGAAGAAGCAGGACGTAGAACGGGGGTTAGGTCCCCTTATCGGGCGATGGGGCCGACGGCTTTAGCCCTCGGGGTGGGTGCCGTGGTTCCGCGGGTAGAGCTCAGAGATCGCAATCGCGGCCAGAACCACGGCTGCCCCGACCCAGCCCCGGGCCGAGAGCCGCTCTCCGAGCCAGATTGCTGCCGCAAACGCGGCAACCAGGGCCTCCGCCGCGAGCAGGATCGAGGCGCGCACAGGGCTCAGCGACTGCTGCGCCATGACCTGCACCGAGAACGCGATTCCCGAGCCCAGAACGCCTGTGAGGACGAAGATCCACCACAGCGACGCGACCTCCCCGGCCTGCGGCCCGGCGGGCACGGCGATCGCCGCCGCCAGCGCCGCCGAGGCCGCCATCTGGGCGAGCGCGAGCGGCACGGCGGAATGCCGATCGACCAGCACGTCAACGGCGACGATGTGGCCGGCGAACGCCGCCGCGCCGGCCAGCACCAGGAGGTCGCCCGCGTGCAGCCGCCCATCGCGGATCGAGAGCAGCCCGAGGCCGGCGAGGGCGAGCGCCAGGCAGACGAGGTCGACCCGGTCGGGCGAGTGCCGGCCGATCAGCGCCGCGCCGGCCGGAGCGAGGACGACGTAGAGCACCGTGATGAATCCCGCGTTCGTGGCGGTCGTGTGGTTGATGCCGACCGTCTGGAGCACGTATCCGGCGGTCATGAGCGCCCCGAGCACCGCGCCGGCCGGCACCAGGCCCGGAGTCCACGCCGGGCGCGGCGGGCGCCACAGCGCCACGACGACGAGGATGGCGAGGAGGCCGAGCGCGCGGCTCCACGCCACGAACGTCCAGGGCGAGACGTCGCGGAGCGCCACCTTCGCCGCGGGGAACGTCGCGCCCCAGATGACGGGGGTCAGGAGGAGGAGCAGGCCCGCGGTGCGGGCCCGGGCGGCGCGATCGGGCATCGCGGAATCATGCAGATGAGTGACTCCTGGTGCCCCCACGTCTGAACGTCCCGACGCGAATGGAGATCCCCGTGCTGATGGGGCTGCGGCTGCGAACCGTCGCCTCGCGGCGTCCTCGGTCGCGCCGATATTTCAGCCAATATCGACGCTCCCTGCGTCCTTGCGACGCTCGGTTCTCGCCGCTCAGAACGCGCGGGAACCAGGAGTCAATCATCTACGCTCCTGCGACCCGTGTCCGCCCAACCCGAATCGAAGGCCCCGATCGCCGTCATCGGCGCCGCCCTCGACCTCGGGTCAGGCCGGCGCGGAGTCGACATGGGGCCGTCGGCTGTGCGCTATGCACAGCTCGCCGAGCGCGTCCAGGCGCTCGGGTACGAGCTGGACGACCGCGGCAACGTCGGTGCCGGCATGGTCGAGGCGCTCGACGTCGGCGACCCGTCGGCTCGCTACTGGGATGCGATCAAGCGGACGTGCGAGGAGCTCGCAGGCGAGGTCGAGACGGCCACGCGCGCCGGCCGGATCCCGCTTGTCATCGGCGGCGACCACGCCATCGCGATCGGCACGCTCGGCGGCCTTGCGAATGCCCACGGCGCGCCGGGCGGCGTGATCTGGTTCGACGCCCACACCGACATCAACACGCCGGCGACCTCCCCGTCCGGGAACGTTCACGGGATGCCGCTTGCGATCGCTCTCGGGCTGGCCGACGACGATCGCTTCCGAAGCGATCACTGGCCGCTCCCGATGATCGACGAGGGGTCGACGGTCCTGATCGGCGTGCGCTCGGTCGACGACGGCGAGCGGCGGCGGATGTCCGAGCTCGGCCTCAAGGTCTTCACGATGCACGACATCGACCGCTACGGCATGCACCGGGTGGTCGAGGAGGCGATCGAGATCACCTCCACCGGCCCGTTCGTCCACATCTCATTCGACATGGACGTCGTCGACCCCGACCAGGCGCCCGGCGTGGGGACGCCCGTGCGAGGCGGGATCACCTACCGCGAGGCCCACCTGGCGATGGAGCTCGTCGCGAAGCACGGCATCCTCACGTCGCTCGAGCTGGTCGAGGTGAACCCGGTGCTCGACGAGCACAATCAGACCGCGAGCCTGGCCGTCGAGCTGACCTGCTCGGCGCTGGGCGCCCGGATCCTGTGAAACATTGGTACCTGGTACTGATGTTGCACGGTTAGGGGGCGTCCTCGGGGTAGTAGCGCGTGCCGACCAGCTCGTCGGGCAGGTACTGCTGGCTGGCCGCCTCCTCGGGGCGGTCGTGCGGATAGACGTAGCCGGCCCCGTGCCCGAGCCGCTTCGCGCCCGCGTACGACGCGTCGCGCAGCTCCGGCGGCGGCCGCAGGTTGCCGCGCTCGCGGACGTCGCGCATCGCGCCTGCGATGGCGACATACGAGGCGTTCGACTTCGGCGCCCGGGCGAGGTACGCGGCGGCCTGGCTCAGGTTGATGCGGCACTCGGGCATGCCGACGAACTCGACGGCCCGGGCCGCGGCCACCGCGACCTCGAGCGCTCGCGGGTCGGCGTTGCCCACGTCCTCGGAGGCGAACACGACCATCCGGCGCGCGACGAACCGCGGGTCCTCGCCGCCCTCGAGCATGACGGCCAGGTAGTAGATCGACGCATCGGTGTCGGATCCGCGCATGCTCTTGATGAATGCCGAGATGACGTCGTAGTGCTGATCTCCGCCCTTGTCGTAGAGCAGCGGCCGCTTGCGGGCCGCGTCGCGGACGTGCTCGGGCGTGACCGGCCCGTCGCCGGCGGCGCCCACGGCGCCCTCGAGGATGTTGAGGGCGTTCCGCGCGTCGCCGCCGGCCGAGTGGACGGCCGCCTCCCGGCTGTCGTCGGCGAGCTCGATGCCGAGCGCCGCCTCGCCCCTGCGCACGATCGCGGCGACGTCCGCCTCGGTCAGCGGCTCGAGCTGGAAGAGCTGGCAGCGCGAGAGCAGCGCCGAGTTCACCTCGAAGTACGGGTTCTCGGTCGTGGCCCCGATCAGCGTCAGGAGTCCCGACTCGACCGCCGGCAGGAGCGCGTCCTGCTGGCCCTTGTTGAACCGGTGGATCTCGTCGAGGAAGAGGATCGTCCGATGGCCGTTCGCGCCGAGCCTGTCGCGGGCCTCGGCGAGCACGCGCCGGACGTCGGCGACCCCGACCTGCACCGCCGACAGCTCCTCGAAGTGGGACTTCGTCGTGTGGGCCACGATCCGGGCCAGCGTCGTCTTGCCGCTTCCGGGCGGTCCGAAGAAGATCATCGACGGCACCCGGTCGGAGGCGATCGCGCGCCGGAGCGCGCTCCCCTCGCCGACGACGCCCGACTGGCCCACGAACTCGTCGATCGTGCCCGGGCGCAGCCGCTGCGCGAGCGGGGCGACCGTCGCGAGCCGCGACTCGGCCGAGTGGGAGAAGAGGTCGCCGGCCATCCGGGACAATCTACTCGGCGCCATCGTGTACCGTCCGGGCGATGATCGCGGCCGACGTGCGCACGGAGACCAGTCGCCTACTGGCCGAGCTCATCCGCATCGACACCTCGAACCCCCCGGGGAACGAGACCGCGGCGGCCGAGCATCTCGCGGCGTACCTCGCGGAGGCCGGCGTGCAGGCAGAGCTGGTCGGGCGCGAGCCGGGCCGGGCGTCGCTCGTCGCCCGCCTCCCCGGCACGGGCGACGGGCCGTCGCTGATGCTCCTGGGCCACACCGACGTGGTCGGAGCCGACGCCGGCGAGTGGTCGGTGCCGCCGTTTTCCGGTCTCGAGCGCGACGGCTTCGTCTGGGGGCGCGGCGCGCTCGACATGAAGGGCCAGGTGGCGGCCGAGGTCGTGGCGTTCGCGACCCTCGCCCGCGAGGGATGGCGCGGCGCCGGCGACCTGATCCTGTGCGCCGTTGCGGACGAGGAGGTCGGACACGGTTGGGGCCTCTCGTGGCTCGTCGAGGAGCATCCCGATCTCGTTCGCGCGGACTACGTCGTGAATGAGGGCGGCGGCGAGCGGATCGAGCATCGTGGCCGGGTCGCCTACACGGTCGGCGTGGGCGAGAAGCGCTGCGCGGCCTTCGCGATCACCGTTCGTGGAAAGAGCGGGCATGCGTCGACGCCCGGCGCCGCCGACAACGCGCTCGTCAAGCTGGCGCCGGTGATCGACCGGATCCAGCGGATGCCGCGCCCAACAGCCGAACTGGCCGCGCTGGGCGCGTTCCTCGCGGCGGTCGGGGAGGAGGGCGCCGACCCGGCGCAGCTCGTCGGGCGCTGCCGCACCGAGAACCCCCTCCTGGCGGCCGCGATCGAGCCGATGCTGGGAGCCACGATCGCGCCCACCATCAGCGAGGCGTCGACGGCCGTGAACATCATCCCGGGCCGCGCGCGGCTCGTGTGCGACTGCCGCATCCTTCCGGAGATGACCCACGCCGAGATCGAGCAGGCCGTGCGGGTGGCGCTCGCCGGCATCGACTTCGAGTTCGAGTTCGTCGAGAACGTGGGCGGCACGCTCTCGCCCGCCGATACGCCGCTCTACCGCGCGCTCGAGGAGTTCGCCCCCCAGATCGAGCCCGGGTCGGCGCTGGCGCCGATGGTCAACCCGGGATTCACCGACAGCCACTACATGCGGGCGGCGTTCGGATCCGTCGCCTACGGGTTCATGCCGATGCGGATGGATCCGCTCCTGGCCGGCACGCTCGTGCACTCGGCCGACGAGCGGGCCTCGATGGACGACCTCGAGCTCGGCGTCCGCTGCTTCCTGCACGTCGCCCGCACGATGGGGGAGGCGGCGTGAGCCCGCCGATCGTGAAGCTTGGCGGCATGGCCCTTCGCAACGGGATCCTCGTCCACAGCCTGTCCTACTGGGCGGCGGCCGTGCGCACCGACGACGGCGAGCTCAAGCTGGCGTCCGGCCGGAAGGCGGACATGCCCGACGCGGTCTCGCGGACGCCGCTCCTGCGCGGCGTCGCGCGGATGGCGGAGGCGGCCCTCCTGCTCCCGATCGTGCGCCGGCGCCTGCCCGAGGCGAGGCTGCCGGTCGAGGGGGCGGGGATGGGTGCCGCGCTGGCCGGCTCGGCGCTCCTCGCACAGGCCGTGCGGCGGAGCCGGCTCCATCCGGTCGTCGGCGAGTCGCTTGCCGCCGCGGCGGCGCTTGCCCCCGCGCTCATGGCGCTCCGCGGCTCCGAGATCGCGGGCTACCACGGCGCCGAGCACAAGGCGATCGGCGCGTACGAGCAGGGGACCGACGCGGTCGACGCCTCGAAGGAGCACGAGCGCTGCGGGTCGCACATGGTGGGCCCGATCGTCCTGCTCACGGCCGCCGGCAATGCGCTTGCGAGCCGCCTTCCGGAGTCTCGCCGCGGGCCGGCCCGGCTCGCGGTCGGCGTGGCGGCGCTCGGTGCGGCGACCGAGGCGTTCGGCTGGATGGGGCGGCATCGCGAGCACCCTCTCGCCCGTGCGCTGCGACGGCCCGGGTTCGAGCTCCAGCGGGTCGCCGCGACCCGGGAGCCGACGGTCGCCGAGCTCGAGGTCGCCGAGGCGGCCCTCGGCGAGGTGCTGCGGCTCGAGGGCGCAGTCTAGGCACGTACCCCGGGGGCAGGTACCCTGGGTGGGTGGACGTCCTCTTCACGATGCCGTCGGCGCATGCGCTCTTGGACACCGTCCGGGCTCTCCTGTTTGCGCTCGCCCAGCTCGTGATCGCCTGGATCATCCCGATCCTGTTCGCCCTGCTCGTCTACATCAGCTGGCGGATGCTCAGGATGATGCCCAACACGAAGCCGCTCGAGATCACGCCGCGGTCGGACTCGGCGGTGCGCTGGGAGGACGTCGCGGGCGTCGACGAGGTGCGGGCCGAGCTCCAGGAGGTGGTGGAGTTCCTGCGCCATCCCGACCGGTTCGAGAAGCTCGGGGCGCGCGTGCCGCGCGGCGTGCTCTTGTACGGGCCGCCCGGGACCGGGAAGACGCTTCTGGCCAAGGCGATCGCCCATGAGTCGGGCGCGACGTTCTACTTCCAGAGCGCCTCGGCGTTCGTCGAGATGTTCGTCGGCGTCGGCGCGGCTCGCATCCGGCGCCTGTTCTCGACGGCGCGGAAGAACCAGCCGGCGATCATCTTCATCGACGAGCTCGACGCCGTCGGCGGCCAGCGGTCGGGCGGGCCTTCGTCGCAGGAGCACAACCAGACCCTGAACCAGCTTCTCGTCGAGCTGGACGGGTTCGACGAGAGCCAGCGGCTCGTGGTGATCGGAGCGTCGAACCGCCTCCAGGACCTCGATCCCGCGCTCCTTCGACCCGGCCGCTTCGACCGGCACGTGGGCGTGGCGCTCCCCGACCTGCGGGGGCGCGAGCAGATCCTGGCCGTGCACACGCGCGGGAAGCCACTCGACTCGAGCGTCGACCTGCATGAGGTCGCCCGCCGCACATCGGGCCTGACCGGCGCCGACCTGGCGAACCTCGCGAACGAGGCGGCGATCTTCGCCGGCCGGTCCGCGCGCGAGCAGATCACGAGCGTCGACTTCGACGACGCGCTCGACCGCGTCGTCGCGGGCCTCCTCCAGCGCAAGCTGATCACCGACAAGGAGAAGCGCGTGATCGCTTACCACGAGGCCGGCCACGCGCTCGTGGCCCGGCTGATGGGCGACGCGATGCAGCTGCACAAGGTCACGATCGTTCCCCGCGGCCTCGCGCTCGGCTACACGCTCAACCTGCCGGAGGAGGATCGCTACCTCCAGTCGACAGAGGAGCTTCGCGACTGGCTGAAGGTGATCCTGGCGGGCCGGGCGGCCGAGCAGGTCGTGTTCGGCCGGATCACGAACGGCGCCGCCAACGACCTCGACCGCGCGACCCAGATCGCACGCGCAATGGTGTTCGAGTGGGGCATGGGGGCGAGCGTTCCGCACCTCCAGGTGCGTGCTGACGACTACGCGCTCTCGGAGGAGACGAAGCGCCTGCGCGACGCCGAGCAGCGCGCGATCACCGATGCGGCCTACCGTGACGCGCTCGGCCTCGTCGAGCGGTATCGCGGGTACCTGGACAAGCTGGCGCAGGGCCTGCTGGCGCACGAGACGCTCGAGCGGCCCGAGATCGACCGGCTGCTCGACGGGCTCGAGCCCGAGTCGAACTCGTCGCTCGACGTCGGCGTCGAGCGCGCGGCTCCCGAGGCCAACGGCCACGGCAGCCTGGCTGCTCGGTAGCTACTCGGCCGGTGGCGGCGGTGGCGGTGGCGGTGGTGCGTCCGCGGCCGGCGGAGGCGGTGGCGGCGGCGGCGGTTCCGCAGCCGGCTCGGCGACCTCCTCTGCCGAGGCCTCGACGGTCTCGGAGCCGTCGTCGCCCTTCACGTCTGCGATCTCCTGCTCCTTGGCCGCGATCTGCGACTGGAGGTCGGCGATCCTCGCCGCTCCCGATGCCAGCTCGCCCGAGCGCTCCGCGAGCGCGCCGTCGCGGTGCAGGCCGTACGCCTGGCGGCCGAAGTCGGCGTACGCCTCCTTCTCCTCGCCCTTCAGGCTGCGAAGCTGCATCTGCATCTGGCCGGCCTTGGCCGTCTCCTGCGTCTTCTCTGCCACCGTCGAGGCGACGTCTGTGGCCTGCTGCTTGATCTTGTCCAGAAACCCCATCGGTGCCCCCTGCGGGTAGCCGTCTCCTAGGATGGGGGCGCAATGCGCCCCCGCGGCTTCCATCATATCGGGCACGCCGTCGACGACATCGCGGCCGCCGTGGACGTGTACGAGCGGCTGTTCGGCGCGGTGACGGAGCATCACCGGACCGTGCCGGAGCAGGGGGTGGAGGCCGTGTCGCTGCGTGTCGGGAGCGACTGCGTGGAGCTGCTGCGGCCCCTCGGCGAGGACACCCCGGTGGGCCGGTTCATGGCCAGCCGGGGACCCGGGATGCACCACGTTGCCTTTGCGGTGGACGACATCCGGGCGGCGCTGCGCGACGCCGCCGCCGCCGGCGCGGAGCTGATCGACGAGGAGCCCCATGCCGGCCTCTTCGGGCTCCAAGTCGCGTTCATCCATCCCTCCAGCGTCGCCGGCGTGCTGGTCGAATACGTGCAAGTCGAAGGAGCGGTCGATGGCTGATGACATGTCCCGGGTCGAGCTCGGGTTCGACAGCGGGCTGATCGTGATCACGAAGCTGGAACCGGGTGAGTGGGCGAAGCTCGAAGCGGCGCTCGACGCCGGCAAGGGCGTCGTCAGGATCTCCGGGCCCGACGACACCACCTACTACATCGACGTCTCGAAGGTGGGGTATGTGAAGAACGAGGCGCACGTGGGCCGCGTCGGCTTCTAGCCAGATGGCTAGTTCCCGATTCACGTGCGCCTGGACGTCCGACTGCAGGGGGCTGTCCGGACGCCGGCGGGGCTGCGGCTGCGAACCGTCGCATCGCGGCGTCCTCGGTCGCGCCGATATTTCAATCAATATCGACGCTCCCTGCGTCCTTGCGCTGCTCGGTTCTCGCCGCCCAGGACATCACGTGCACCGGGCACCAACCATCTAATGCATCGCTCGGCGCTCGACCGCGCGGTGGTCGCGTACACGACCACCGGCAACTACGGGATCGGGTGGGTCGTGGCCGGCGTGCTCTCGGGAGCACCGGTCCGGGTCGCCGCGACCGTGTGGGGGACGCTCGGCGTGAACTACGCCGTCAAGCTGGCCGTCGGCCGCGAGCGCCCCGCGCCCGCCGGTGCGCTGATCCCGCTTCCGGCGTCGAGCTCGTTCCCCTCGAGCCACGCGGCGATGTCGGTTGCGGCCGCCTTCGCGCTCACCCGGGCCCGGCCGGAGCTGGCGCCACTCTGGTGGGCGGCAGCCGCCGCGATGGCCGCGAGCCGGGTCTACGTCGGCGCGCACAGGCCGGGCGATGTCGTCGCGGGCGCGGCGCTCGGAGCCGTCACGGGCGCTGCCGCAGGGGTCGTCTGATGTCGAGCCTCGAGGCGGGCCTCGTCGGCCTCCCCAACAGCGGCAAGACCACCGTCTTCAACGCGCTCACCGGGGCGGGCGCCGCGGTCGCGCCGCACATGTTCTCGACGGTCGAGACGAACCACGCCGAGGCGGATGTCCGCGACCCGCGCCTGGGCGACCTGGCGCGGCTGTCAGCGTCGGCCAAGGTCGTGCCGGCCACGCTCCGGGTGGTCGACATCGCCGGCCTTGTGCGCGGCGCGTCGCACGGCGAGGGGCTTGGGAATCAGTTCCTCGGGCAGATCCGCTCGACCGACGCCGTGCTCCATGTCGTGCGCTGCTTCCGGGACGAGACCGTCGCCCACCCCGGCGGGAGCGTCGATCCGCTGGGCGACGTCGAGACCGTGGAGCTCGAGCTGGCGTTCGCCGACCTGGCCGCGATCGAGCGCCGCCACGAGCGCGTCGCCAAGGTGGCGAAGGGCGGCGACCGCGACGCCGTCGCCGAGGGCGAGGCGCTCGAGGCGATCCGCGCGGCGCTCGAGGCGGGCCGGCCGGCGCGGTCGGCCGGAGTCGAGGTTCCCGCCGCAGTCGACCTGCTGACGGCCAAGCCGACGCTGTACCTGGCCAACGTCGACGACTCCGGGAACGCCGCCGACGTGGCCGTCCTCGAGGCGTTCGCCTCCGAGCGTGGGGCGCCGTGCCTCCCGGTGAATGCCAAGATCGAGGCGGAGCTGCGCGAGCTGCCCGAGGCCGACGCCCGCGCCTTCCTGGACGACCTCGGGATCGAGTCGCCGGCGCTCGACCGCCTGACGCTGGCCACCTACGCGCTGCTCGACCTGATCCCGTTCTTCACGACGGGCCCCAAGGAGACCCGCGCCTGGACGATCCGGCGCGGCCAGAACGCGCAGGCCGCCGCCGGCCGCATCCACACCGACCTCGCCCGCGGGTTCATCCGCGCGGAGGTCATCGAGTGGGACCGGCTCGTCGAGGCCGGATCAGAGGTCGAGGCCAAGCGCCGCGGCTGGGTCAGGGTCGAGGGGCGCGACTACGTCGTCGTCGACGGCGACGTCCTGAACGTCCGTTTCAACGTGTGACGGCCCCCGGGGCGTATGATCGCGAGAGCCCGTTCGTGCGTCCGAGGGGGATCGGATGAAGCGTGGAGTCTTCGTGGGCCTTGTCGTCGCCCTGGCGATCTGCGGCGTGGGAACGCCCGGCGCGGCGAGCGGGTCGGACGTCCCGCGCACGCCGGCCGGGTGGCGGGTCACGCCGGCGGGCCATCTCCTGACCGTCACCAGCGGGCCGGGGCTCTCGGGCCCGTGGGGTGTCGCGCTCTCGCCCGACGGCCGCCACGCGCTGGTCACGTCGAGCGGGCAGGCGGTTCAGGACGAGACGCTCGAGATGTTCGACATCAATGCCCGGGCGCGGACGGACGTGCGCGTCATGAACGGCCATCGTGGCCACTCGGTCTTCTACGGCGTCGCCTTCTCGCCGGACGGCAGGCGGGCGTGGGCGTCGGGCGGCGGGCAGGACGTCCTGCACTCCTACCATGTGACCCAGGCAGGCCGGTTCGTGCCGGACGGCCCCGTCCCGGCCGGCCACTTCCCCGCCGGGATCGCCTACGGGCAGACGCCGCTCGGCGACCGTCTCTACGTCGCAAACAACCTGGGCGGCGACCCCTTCACGACCGGGCCGTACGAGGACCCGCCGGGCCACCAGGTCACGGTCATCAACCCGAACACGGGCCGGATCACCGCCACGATCGACCTGGGCTCGCCGGGGGACCCGTTCGGCGTCGCCTTCAACCACGACGCGACCAAGGCGTACGTGACGAACTGGACCGGCCGCTCGGTGTCGGTGATCGACACGACCGCCCAGCGCGTCCTGAAGACCATCCGGCTCTCGCCGGCCGACGATCCGCTCCAGGCAGATCACCCCACGGCGATCGCCGCCAATCCCGAGAACGACGAGATCTACACCGCCAACGCCTCGAGCGACACGGTGAGCGTGCTGGACTCGCGCCGCGACCGGCTCTCGGCCACGATCGACGTCGCCCTCGTCCCGGGCGCGCCGAAGGGGTCGATGCCCGAGGGCCTCGCGGTCAGCCCGGACGGCGGGACGCTCTACGTCGCCGACGCGGGCGAGAACGCCGTGGCGGTCGTCGACCTCCGGACCCGCCGCGTCCGCGGGTTCATCCCGACGGCCTGGTATCCAGCCGACGTGAAGGTCGCTCCCGGCGGCCACCGGCTCGTCGTGGTGAACACCAACGGCTTCGGTGCCGGCCCGAACCCGTGCGGCCCCTTCTCGCCGCTCCTGGCTCAGGGATGCGGGACGGGCATCGAGTACTCCCCGGGCTACTTCGAGAATCAATACAGCGGCACGATGATCCGCGGGTCGGTGCAGGTGATCGACCTGCGCGACGGCCACGGGTTCGCCCACCGGCTGCGGCGGTGGACGGCGCAGGTGCGCCGCAACAACCACGTCGCCGAGCGGCGTGCGCACGTGCCCGCGGCGGTGAGCGCCATCCACCACGTGATCTACGTGATCAAGGAGAACCGCACCTACGACCAGGTCTTCGGCGATCTGGGGAAGGGCAACGGCGACCCGTCCCTGACCCTCTTCAAGGACGGCTCGGCGCCGAATCAGCGCTCCCTCGCGCGCCGGTTCACGCTGCTCGACAACTTCTACGTGGACGCGGAGGTGTCCCAGGACGGCCACCCGTGGTCGACCCAGGCGACGGCGACCGACTACGTGGACAAGATCTGGCCGTTCGACTACGCCTGGGCCTACTACCGAAGCTACGACAGCGAGTTCGTGCCGCTGGCGCAGCAGTTCGCGTCCGAGCCGCTCGCCGGCGACCCGACGGTGCCGCGGACCGCCGCCGCCGCGACCGTCGGCTACCTGTGGGACGACGCCTACAAGCACGGCGTCAGCTTCCGCGACTACGGCGAGGGCACCCCGTGGAACGACCCGCACAACTGCCACAGCGGCACGGTCTCCTCCGACCTGACCCACCTCCAGGCCCGCTTCGGCGAGCACGTCGACCCGCGCTTCCCCGGCTGGAACCTGGACTGCTCCGACCACGCCGTGCGCGAGCCCGAGTGGGAGCGGGAGTTTCGCGCGTACGAGCGAAACGGCAAGCTGCCCGGCCTCGAGGTCGTGTACCTGCCGAACGACCACACCCAGGGGACGACGCCTGGCACCGCGACGCCGGCGTCCTACGAGGCCGACAACGACGTCGCGGTCGGCCGGCTGGTCGACGCCGTCTCGCACAGCCGCTACTGGCGGAGCACCGCGATCTTCGTCGTCGAGGACGACGCCCAGGACGGCCCCGACCACGTCGACGCCCACCGCTCCACCGCGCTCGTCATCAGCCCGTTCACGCAGCACGCCGGCGTCGACTCGACGCACTACGACACCGCCGGCATGCTGGGGACGATCGAGGACATCCTCGGGCTCGAGCCGATGAGCATCTTCGACCAGCGCGGGACGCGGATGTGGCCGTCGTTCGCGCCCTGGCCGAACATGCGCCCGTTCGACGTCCTGCCGACGAGGGTGATCCCGTTCGGCGACCCCGGCTACCCGCGGAACGGCAGCAACTCGCCCCTGGCCCGGGCCTCGGCCGCGCAGGACTACTCGATCCCCGACGGCCCCGACGAGCACGTGCTGAACGAGGCGATCTGGCGATCGATCCGCGGCCGCCACGCGCACATGCCCGCCCCGGCGCCGGGGTCGGGCGGCGACGCGGACTAGACGGCGGTCAAGGGATGGCCGTGCGGCGTGCGACGTCCTCTAGGAGGCGGGTTCGACTTCCGCGGTCATGACCCAGCGGTGCTTGCCGATCTTGCGGTCGCGAACGAACCCGAGCTTCTCGTAGGTCGACAGAGCACCGTTGAAGAGGAAGCCGGCGGGCACCGCAGCGGCGTCCTCCGGGTATCCCTCCACGGTTCCCCCACCGAGGGCCGCGATGAGATCCAACGCACCGGCGAGCCCGGCGGTGGCCACACCCTGCCGCCGGTGTCCCTTGCCCACGTAGCAGCACGCGATCCGCCAGTCCGGCGACGTCGTCTGACTCTTCTCGTACGCCGCACGGTTCTTGATCCGCGGCACCTCGTCAGGAGCGCCGAACTGGCACCAGCCGACACACTCCTCGCCGTCGAACACGAGTGCCGCATGCGCTGTTCCCGACCGGACGCGGTCATGCTTCCGTTCGCGGTTGACCTCGCCTTGCGCCGCCCTGTCACCGCCCTCGGGGTGGAAGGCCATGCACCAGCAGCCGCCGAAGATCCCGTTGTTCTGCTCCACCAGGGCGGCGAATGCCGCCCACGTCGACTCATCCAGCGCCTTGATCGTGTAGGTCGGTCCCACCATGAACCGCACCGTACCCGCTCGCATTGGGCGGGGCCCTAGCCGATGATCTCCGCGAACGCCGGCTCGCCGCGGATCGCGTCCAGGTCGGGATCCTTCGCTGCGATCATGCGCATCCGTCGGGAGACGGCGGCCGCGCGGAGGGCCTCGAGCGCGGCCTCGGTGCGCCCCGCCTTGCTCTCGCAGCAGGCGAGCATGTAGGTCAGCATCGGCAGCTCCGGGTGGGCACCCGCGAGCTCGCGGGTGCGATCGGCCGCTTCGCCGTACCTCCCCTCGTAGAACAGCGGCGCGACCGGCGCCCACAGCTCCCATCCATCGGGCTCGTACGCCTCACCCGGCGTCCCGCCGATGGCAAGGATGGTCGTCCTGGGCTCCTCGGCGAACGCCGTCCGCATCACGCCGGGCCGGGCGAAGACGAACGTGCCCGCCGGAGCGTCCACCCGCTCACCGTCCAGCTCGAAGGTCGCCCGCCCGCGGTGGACGAGGTAGAGCTCCTCGGCGTCACCGGCCTCGTCATGCTCGTTGATGACCCGGTCGCCGGCGGCAGCGGCGGTCCAGGCGTTCACGCCGAACGACGTGATACCGAAATGGTGGCGGACCGGCCGCCACGGCTCGCGGCCGTCCGTGACCTCGTCGATCTCGTCCAGGCGGACGATGGCATAGCCGGTCATACGGCCTCCTCCAGCGAGTGTGCGACCTTACCAGCGATCGAGGCAGCCTAGGCCGGCCGCCGCGATATCCCGAGCCGATGTGCGGCTACCCCCCGAGCGCTTCGCCGAGCCGGGCGTCGAGCGAGTTCGCGTGGTAGAGCGCGACCCCCTCGGGCGTCTCGAGCCGGCGGCCCTCGAGCGGACCGTGGTGGCCGGCCACCGCGTTCAGGAGCGGGAGGAGGACGTCGTCGGCGAGGCCGGCGTCGCGCGCCGCCGCGTCGATCATGCGCACACCGGCGATGATGTGGCCGAGCATCCGGCCTTCGTCCGAGACGGCGATCGTCACGCCGGGGCGGAAGGTCTCGGTGCGGCCCACGTCGTGCAGGAGCGCGGCGGCGAGCAGGAGGTCGGAGTTCAGGCGCGGGTGGAGCTGGGCCGCCTCGCGGCAGAGCGTGGTGACGGCGACGGTGTGCTCGAGCAGGCCGCCGGCGTAGTCGTGGTGCGTCTCGGACGCCGGCGCCGTGCGGAGCCGCTCGCGAATGTGGGGGTCGTCGATCACGCGGCTCACGACCGCGCGGAGCCCCTCGTGGTGGATCTCGCCCGCGAGGAACTCGAGGAACCCCTCCAGCGTCTCGGCGTCGCGCCTCGAGCCCGGGACGAGCTCGAGCGGGTCGCCTCCCTCGATGCGCTCGAGGTCGCGCACCGAGATCTGGAGGCGGCCGGCGTAGGCCTCGACCTTGCCGAGCACGCGGACGGTGTCGCCCTGGTCGAACCGGGCCCCGAGCAGGTTCACGTCGTTCCACACGACGCCCGGAACGCGGCCCGTGCGGTCGGCCAGCTCGACCGACAGGAACGGGTCGCCGTTGCGCGTCCGGCGGCGGGTCTTGCGCTGCACGGCGAACGTTGCGTCGACCACCGCCCCCTCGGACAAGTCGGTGACGTAGGTGCTCCCGGCCATCCGGAACGAGTCTATTAGACTGGCCCGGATGGCATCGACTCCGGCCACGCGCACCGCGCTCGAGCCGCTGCGGGCGCTGCGCTACAACCCGGAGTTCGTAGAGCTCGGCGATGTCGTCGCCCCTCCGTACGACGTGATCTCGCCGGCGGATCGCGACGCCTACCTCCGCCGGAGCCCCCACTCGATCGTCCGCCTGGTCCTGCCCGACGCGCCGAGCCAGTCCGCCAAGCTCCTCTCGGACTGGCGCCGTGAGGGCGCGCTCCTGCGCGACACGGAGCCCTCGATCTGGTGGCACACGCAGACCTACGTCGCCCCGGACGGGAGCGAGGGGGAGCGGTCGGGCTTCCTCTCGGCCATCCGGCTCGCGGCTTACAGCGAGGGGCGCGTGCGGCCGCACGAGCGAACGCACGCGGCGACGCGCGAGGGCCGGCTCGAGCTGATGCGGGCGGTGCGCGCCAATCTCTCGCCGGTCTTCGGCCTCTACGACGATCCCGAGGGCGCGCCGCGGGCGGCGCTTCTGCCGCACGTGTTCGGGGCGCCGGCGATGGAGACGACCGACGCCGACGGAACCGTCCATCGCTTCTGGCAGGTGACCGACGCCGGTGCCATCGGGGCGGTCCAGGAGGCGATGGCCGAGCGGTCGATCGTGATCGCCGACGGACACCACCGCTACGAGACGGCGCTCGCCTACCGCGACGAGATCCGCGCCCGGGAGGGCGACTCGCCGGCCGATCTGCCGTGCGACTTCGTGCTCATGCATCTCGTGAACATGCACGGCGAGGGGCTCGTGGTGTATCCGACGCACCGGGTCGTCCCGGGAAAGCGCGACGTCACGCCCGATCTCCTGTCGGCGTTTGCGGTCCGCGAGATCCAGGCGACGCCGCTCGACGTCGAGGCGGAGCTGAACGCCGTCCCCGCCGACACGATCGCCTTCGCCGTCTGGCACGGTGCCGAGCGGCCGGCCCTTCTCTGCACCCTGCGCGACCGGGCGGCGATCAGCATGGCGATGCCGGGCGTGCCGGCGTCGGTGCGCAAGGTGGACGCCGCCGTGCTCGAGGCGGCCATCCTCCAGCCGATGCTCGGCCTGCTCGACGCCGAGCAGTTCGCGGCCAGCGATGCCGTCCAGTACGTGCGCGAGCTGGGCGCCGCGACGGCGCCGGTCGAGCGAGGCGAGGCCGCCGCAGCCTTCATCCTCCGGGCGCCCACGCTGGAGCAGGTGCGCGCCGTCGCCGACTCGGGCGCCGTCATGCCCCAGAAGTCGACGTACTTCTTTCCGAAGCTCTGGAGCGGATTCCTCCTGAACCCGCTGGAGCCTTAGTGCCCCCTCTCGCAACGTTCAATCCGTTCTGGCGGCTGCAAACCATCGCGCTGCGTTGTCCTCGGTCGCGTCAATACTTCTTCAGTATTGACGCTCCCTGCGTCCTAGCATCGCTCGGTTTTCGCTCGCCATCTCCGGCCCGACGTTACGAGAGGGGGCACTGAAATCGACCAGCGCTGGCTGGGCTTCTGCCGGCAGGTGTCCGACGACGTCGGCGCGGCCCTCGCCGCGCTTCCCACCCGCGACCAGCGCGAGCCGGTCGTGGGGCAGGGCGAGGGCGGCGACGACACGACCGTGATCGATCGCGACGCCGAGGCGGCCGTCGTCGCGAGGCTCGAGGAGCTGCATTCCGGCGGCGTCGACTTCCGTCTGGTCTCCGAGGAGCTCGGCGAGCGGCAGTTCGGAAGCGTGGGCCCGTGGGTGGTCGTCGTCGACCCGATCGACGGCTCGCTGAACGCGAAGCGCTGCCTGCCGTTCTGGTGCATCTCGCTGGCGTTTGCCGACGGGCCCACGTTGGACGACGTCCGGTTCGGCTACATCCGCGACTTCGGCACCGGCGAGGAGTGGGTGGCCCAGCGCGGCCTGGGGGCCACGGTCGACGGCCGGGAGCTCGGCGGCACCCGCCCGAAGGAGCGCCTGGGCGTGGTCGATCTCGAGGCGACGAACGCGGGCCTTGTGGCCGACGCGGCGGCACGGCTTGACGGGCACGTCGGGCGCATCCGCGTGCTCGGGGCGCTCGCGCTCGCGCTGTGCCAGCTCGCGGACGGCCGCGTCGACGGGGTGGCGACGCTGAAGCCGAGCCGGTCGGTCGACCTCGCGGCGGCCGCGCTCATCGTCCGGGAGGCCGGTGCGGCGCTCGTGACGTGGGACCTCGAGACGCTCGACCTCGGGCTGGACAGCCGCTCCCGCGCCGTCGCCGCGCGCGACGAGACGTGGTGCCGCCGGCTGGGCGAGCTCGTGTACGGCTGAGCGTCAGCCCCCTCGCACCGAACCCCATGGGGCCAGGCCCCGTCCGGGGCCTGGCTCCGGTGGTCCGCCGGCTGCGCGGATGCGGCCTAGACTCCGACCATGATCGCCGAGCAGTCGATCCGCGAGGCCCTCCGCGCCGTCATCGATCCGGAGATCCGGCGCAGCGTCGTGGAGCTCGAGATGGTCCGCGGAGTCCAGGTCCGCGGAGACCATGTGGACGTCACGATCGCGCTGACCGTCGCCGGCTGCCCCATGAAGGCCGACCTCGAGAACCAGGTCCGCCACCACGTCGGCTCCGTCGAGGGCGTCGCGTCGGTCGGTATCTCCTTCGACGTGATGAGCGCTGAGGAGAAGACGGCGCTCCGCCAGAGGCTCCAGCCGGGCGGCAACGGCGGGGAGCAGAAGTCGATCTCCCTCAGCTCGCGCACGCGGGTGGTGGCGCTGGCGTCGGGCAAGGGCGGCGTCGGGAAGTCGACCGTGTCGGTGAACCTCGCGGCCGCCCTGGCCGCGGGTGGCGCCGAGGTCGGGGTCGTCGACGCGGACATCTACGGCTACTCGATCCCGCGCATGCTCGGCGTGAACCGGCGGCCCGTGGTCGTCGACAGGATGATCGTGCCGCCGGTCTCCCACGACCTGCGCGTGATGTCGATCGGGTTCTTCCTCGATTCTGACCAGGCCGTCGTGTGGCGCGGCCCCATGCTGCACCGCGCGCTCGAGCAATTCCTGACCGACGTCCACTGGGGCGAGCTCGACTATCTCGTCGTCGACATGCCGCCGGGCACCGGCGACGTGGCGATCTCGCTTGGCCAGCTGCTCCCCGAGCCCGACCTGATCGTCGTGACGACGCCGCAGCCCGCGGCGCAGCGGGTCGCCGCCCGCACGGCCGAGGTGGCCGAGAAGACAGGGATGCGGGTGGCCGGCGTGGTCGAGAACATGAGCTTCATACGCTGCTCGTGCTGCGGCGAGGTGTCGCATCCGTTCGGCTCCGGTGGCGGCAGGGCGCTCGCGGAGGAGCTGGGAGTGCCGCTCCTCGCGGAGATCCCGCTCGACGAGCCGCTCCGCCAGGCGGCCGACGGCGGAACGCCGCTCGTCCTCTCGGCGCCCGACGCCGAATCGGCCCGGGCGGTCTCGGCGCTTGCCGAGGCGCTTCCGGGGGCGCTCCGCCCCCGGTCGGGGGCGGAGCGGATCTCCCGGCGCCTCGGCGTGCTCTCCTAGCTCGCTAGCAGAGCCCGGCGGGGTGCGACGTCCCGCAGTCGTTGTTCGGGAACGTGTTCCCCGACCCGGTGCCGTCGTACTTCAGGTCCTTGGTCAGGTTGTCGTGGACGAAGTTCTGCGTCACGACGTTGTCGGTGGGGTCAGCCCCGCCGACGATGCCGGCGGAGTGGACGACGATGCCGCCCGTGAGGAAGCTCGGGCCGGTTGGCTGGTTCTTCGTCACCCGGTTGCCCCACACGTTGGCGTGGGTCGTCCCGAGAAGCAGGATGCCGACCCCGGAGAGGGGCGGGCCCTCGCCTGCCGGGCAGGCCCTCTGGTTGTGGAACACCCGGTTCTGGCGGATCGTGACAAAGCCCTCGGCGCCCGGTGAACCGGTGTCGAGCGTCATGATCCCGACGCAGTTGCCGTTCGTGAAGTTGTGGGCAAAGAGCCCGTGCTGCGAGTCGCGGAAGAAGAACCCGAACAGGTTCCCCGTGGCGACGTTGTGCGTCACGACCGCCTCGGCGTCGGGCGAGTCGCCGACGTAGAACCCGGCCTCCTCGCTCCCCGTCGCCACGTTGTGCGTGTAGGTGATGTGGTCGTTCACGAACGCAGCGATCCCGTAGTCCGCGTTCCCGATCGCGCGGTTCCCCGAGACGACGGTGTGCGCGTCGTTGAAGAAGATGATCCCCGTGCTCGAGAAGCCGACGACCCGGAAGCCGTGGATCGTCGTCCCGTCGATCGGCGCGGCCGGATCGCCTGTGGCCGGGTCGAACTGCCCGACCGAGCAGATGCCGTTCACGAAGTTGACGTTGCCGTCCGTGTTCGTGCACGGGCTGGGCAGCGGGTTCTCGCGCGGCCTCAGGATCGTCCCGTGCCGCCCGCCCCCGGCGCCCCACAGCGTGATGTGGTTCGTCGTGATCGTGAGGTTCTGGTGATACACGCCCGCGGCGACCTTGATGGTGTCGCCGGGGTGCGAGGCGTTGATCGCCGCCTGGATCGACTGTCCCGGATGGACGTGGCGCACCGTCGCGAACGCCGGTGACGCCAGAGCCAGGACGCCGACCGCCGCGGCGGCCACCGCCGAAACGCGAAGTAGCCTTCGCATGGTCCCCCTCTCGTCGGTTACGGACCGGACGCTAGGGGGTCACGTGCAACGCGTCAAGTCGCCTCGCGCAATGCGCGCAGGAGCACGGGATCCATGCGGTCCACACGAAGCCGTTCTTCCAGGTTCTCCCGGCCCGCCCATGCCCTGAGCGCCTCCTCGGTCGATCCGTCGAAGCCGAGCGAGGCGAGCCGCTCGGTGACCTCGGCCCGCACCTCGTCGAGCGGGATCAAGCTGTCTTCCGGCGTCTGCCCGAAGAGCAGGTCGTGGAGGGCGTAGAGCCGCTGGAGCTCGCTCACCGGGTCGCCGTGGTCGTCCACCCGCAGATCGATGAGCATGTCGTTGTTGCCGCCGTAGCCCCCGCCGGTCCGGCGCACGATCACGCACGCCGACTGCCGTCCCCGGCGGTCCCCGCCGGCGGCGTCCGCGGCGGCGAGGGCCGCCAGCAGGCGCTCCGCCAGCGGCCCCTCCGTGCCAAGGAACGTGTCTGCCAGCGCGTCGACCACCTCGGGGCCCACGAGGATGTTGCCCTGAGCCGCGAAGCACGCGCCGGTGCGGCCGCCCGCCCACTCGAAGCAGCCGCTCCCGGTGAACGTCGCCGATCCGCCCGTCGCGTCGACGATGCCCACCTGGCGCTGGTCGCGGCCCGGGTCGTCGGCGACGAGGTGGTCGAGCGCCGACTGTGCGCCGGCCCCGCCGGCGAGCAGCTCGAGCCCGTCCTCGCCGTAGGTCACATTCGCGTAGCTCTGGGTTGCGACGGCGCCGACGTCCCCGCGCGCCCACGGCACGACCGCTCCGACCGCGAGGAACTTCGACGCGACCGAGACGCCCCACTCGCCGGCCTCGAGGTCGCACGCGACCAGCGAGAACGTCACTCGATCGTGCCGCCCGGGTCGATCTCGTGGATGACCACGTCGCCCAGGCCGCGCTTCGCCAGCTCGGCGCGGAGACCCTGCGGCGTGCCCGTGAAGAGCGGGAAGGTGCCGTAGTGCATCGGCACGACCTCCTTCACGCCGAGCAGCTCCACGGCCTTGGCGGCCTCGAGCGGCCCCATCGTGTAGAAGTCGCCGATCGGAAGCATCGCGACGTCGGGCGAGTAGAGCTCGCCGATCAGCGCCATGTCGCCGAACACGCACGTGTCGCCGGCGAAGTAGATCGTGAAGCCGTTTTCGAGCGTGACGACGAGGCCGGCCGGCTCGCCCGTGTAGACGATCGTGCCGTCCGCTTCGCCGATGCTCGAGGAGTGGTGGGCGTGCGTCATGGTGATGCGCAGCCCCTCGGCCTCTGTCGATCCGCCCTTGTTCATGCCGACGCCGTTCTCGACGCCCTTCATCTCGAAGTAGTCCATCATCTCGAGCATCCCGACGATCGCCTTGGGCTTCTTCTCCGCGGCGAGCCGGATGACGTCGGCGGTGTGGTCAGAGTGGCCGTGCGAGAGCAGCATCACGTCGATCGGCCCCGGGTCCGTGCCCTCCGGGACCTTCGGATTGCCGGTGAACCACGGGTCGAACAGGACGCGCTTTCCGCCCGGTGTCTCGAGCAGCCATGTCGCGTGGCCGAACCACGTGAGCCGTGCGCCGTTCAGGGACATGCGATCACTCTCCTTGCCTCGCGTGCGACCGTCAGCCTAGTCCGTTGGCAGGAGCCGGGGGTGCGACGGCGAACGCCCCTGTGTGGCGCCCATCACCCCGAACTGGATCGCCCTCGGAGGCGTGCTCACCGCGGTCGTCGCCGGCGGGCTCCCGCCCGTGGCCGCGCTCTACCTGACGACGCTCTCGGTCGCGGCGCTCCTGGGCGCCGCGTTCCTCGCGTATCTGGTCGCGGTCGACGATCCGCGGCCGGCCCGGGTGTACGAGGCGGCGGTCTGCGCCGTGGCCGGCGCGCTGCTCATGGGCGACCTGGCGGTGCGGGTTCCCGGCGTCGTCTCCGCGTCCGCACCGTCCGGGGCCGGCAAGCTCGCGCTCGTCGCTCTGGCGCTCGTCGTCGCGACGTTCGTCGCGCCGATGGTGCCGTGGCCGCGCCTCCAGCGGCGGGCGCATCGGGGTCTGCGCGAGCTCCTGCAGCGCTAGCCGGCAGCTCCTTTCCGCCA
This sequence comes from uncultured Actinomycetes bacterium, assembly GCA_963809325.1. Classification (GTDB taxonomy): domain Bacteria; phylum Actinomycetota; class Thermoleophilia; order Gaiellales; family JAICJC01; genus JAICJC01. The sequence continues at coordinate 1,256,291 of CAWEIZ010000007.1, read as the reverse complement.
AGTGGCGGGCGTTGGAGTGGCCAAGTGGCGGGCGTTGGAGTGGCTCTACGGGCTGGCCGTCGTTGGCGCGTACGTAGATCGCCATGCGTCTCCAGCCTGGACGGGTCCTCGTACTCGGAGCGGACAAGGCCGGGATCGTCGAGCATGTCGGCCGGATTCTGGCGGATCCGGCGAGCGCGTAATATGCTCGGTGTCATACGCGATTCGGGGTCAGCTGTGCAGGTGTGCGCGAGTTGCGGGCAGAGCATGTCCGGCCGCTACCGGTTCTGCCCGTGGTGCGCCGCGCCGCTGCGCTCGAAGCTCGTCGAATTCTTCCATCCGCACCCGGCATTCGAGGGCGAGGGCGGCCGCGCGCTTCGCGTCTCACGCTACCTCGGAGGCGACGCGGAGGAGCGCCACGTGCGCCTCAGCATCTGGGACGACGACAGCACGGCCGAGTCCGTCATCCCGCTCGAGGACGCCGAGGCCGAGCGGCTCGCCCGCTTCCTGCTCGAGCCCGCCGGGCGGGCCCGCTCGCGGTCGGTGTGGGGCCGGCTGAGCGGCCTCCTGCGCTAACGGCTAGGCGGCCATCCGCGCTCCGGCCGGAGCGACCGGGACGCCGCCGTGCTCTCGCACCAGCTCCTGGACGAGCTGGCTCGTGCGGGCCGCCGCCGCGGACGCATACGAGCTCGCGTAGAGCTTGCGGTAGCGCCCGACGAGGTCGGGCCGGTAGCCGGCCAGCCACGGCATGAAGACGTCGCGCACGCCGGGCCGCAGGTGGAGGAAGATCGGCGTGATCGAGACGGCGCCGGCGGCCAGCACGGCCTCGACGACCGCCTCCAGCCGGTCGGGGTCGTCCGAGATGCCCGGCAGGATCGGAGCGACGAGGACGCCGCACGGGATCCCCGCCTCGTTCAGCCGGCGCACGGCTTCGATGCGCTGGCGGGGCGGCGGCGTGCCGGGCTCGCTGGCCCGCCAGACGTCCTCGTCGACCGTGCCGATCGAGAGGTTGCAGCGGACATGGGTGCGCGCGGCCGCGGCGACCAGGACGTCGAGGTCGCGGACGATCATCGGCGACTTGGTGAGGATCGAGAACTCGTTGCGGGCCTCGCCGAGGGCCTCGATGATGCCGCGCGTCAGCCGGTAGCGGCCCTCGGCCGGCTGGTAGGGGTCGGTGTTCGTGCCCATCGCGATGTGGTCGCCCGCCCAGCGCGGCTCGCGCAGCTCGCGGCGGAGCTTCTCGACGGCGTTCACCTTGACGACGATCCGGCGCTCGAAGTCCTCGCCGGCGTTCATTCCCAGGAACTCGTGCGTCGGCCGCGCGAAGCAGTACGTGCACGCATGGGCGCAGCCGCGGTAGGCGTTGATCGTGAAGCGAAACGGCATCCGCGACGCCTCGGGCACGCGGTTCACGATGCGCTTCGCGCGCACGTGGAGGTACTCGACGTCGTGCAGGTTGCGGCCGTCGCCCCACCCGTCGGGCTCCGGAAAGAGGGTCGGCTGCTCGATGCCCACGAGCGAAGTCTATCGAACATACGTTCGGTACGCGAATCATCTAGGTTGACGGCCATGCTCTTCCCGAAGCGGCTCTGGCCGGGCATCGCCGACGGCACGATCTCGCTGGCATTCCGGCGCTGGGAGCGGCCGCGCGCCCGACCCGGCGCCAGGCACCGCACGCCGGTCGGGATCATCGAGATCGACTCAATCCAGGTCGTCGACCCCGCCAGGATCAGCGACGCCCAGGCCCGCCGGGCCGGAGCCGCCGACGCCGACGAGATCCGGGCGATCCTCGCCCGGCGCTCGGGTACTCACTACCGGATCGCGTTCCACTTCGCAGGGGCTGACCCCCGGATCGAGCTGCGCCGCGCCGACCGGCTCCCCGACGCGGCCTGGGCCGAGCTTGCGGCGGAGCTCGACCGCATCGACCGGGCCACGAAGCGCGGGCCGTGGACGATCGCGACGCTGCGGCTGATCGGCGATCGTCCGGAGGTCGCGGCCGCCGACCTGGCCGCCGCCGCGGGGCGTGAGCGGCTGCCGTTCAAGGCCGACGTCCGCAGGCTCAAGGAGCTGGGGCTGACCGAGAGCCTGCGGCCCGGCTACCGCCTCTCTCCCAGGGGTGTCGGGCTCCTCGAGTTCCTCAGCCGAAGAGCGACGCGCTCGCCGTCCGGGCCAGGTCGATCAGCGGCGAGGGGATGATCCCGAGGCCGAGCACCACGAGCGCCGTCGCGAGCGAGACGCCGGCAGTCAGCTCGAAGCCGGCCGACGGCAGCGCGGCCGGGACGGCGGCATCGCGGTCGAAGAGCGCGAACGGCACCCGCAGGTAGTAGACGAGGCCCACCACCGTCGCGATCGCGCCGGCGATGGCGAGGTAGGTCTGGCCGTTCGCGACCGCAGCGCTCCAGATGTAGAGCTTGCCGAGGAACCCGCCGGTCGGCGGGAAGCCGGCCAGCGACAGCATGAAGACGACCATCGCGATCGAGAGCAACGGCCGCCGGTAGCCCCAGCCGGCGAAGTCGGCCACCTCGACCGGACGGCCGATCTCGCGCTCGCGGATCGCGACGATGGCAAACGCGCCGACGTTCATCGCCGCGTAGATCGTGAGGTAGTAGAGGAGCGCCCGGCCGCCGAGCGCGCTGTCGGCGGCGACCGCAGTCAGGAGGAAGCCGGAGTGCGCGACGGTCGAGTACGCGAGCATCCGCTTGACGTTGGCCTGCCGGAGCGCGCCGAGGTTGCCGGCGATGAAGCACGCGAAGACCAGGCCGGCGAGGCCGATCTCCCACACGTCCGACTGGCGCGGGAACGCGGTGACCAGCACCCGCAGCGTGATCACGAGCGCGACCACCTTGGTCGCCGCGGACATGAACGCCGTCACGGGAGTGGGCGCCCCCTCGTACGCATCCGGCGTCCACATGTGAAACGGCGCGGCGTTCGCCTTGAACCCAAGCCCGACCAGGACGAGCGCGACTCCGGCCAGGAGCAGGACGCCGTGCGCCTCGCCGCCCGCGAGCGCCGCGTGGATGCGGTCGAACTCGAGCTGCCCGGTCGCGCCGTAGACCAGCGCCCCGCCGTAGAGCAGGAACGCGGCGCCGACCGACCCGATGATGAGGTACTTGAGCCCTCCCTCCAGCGAGAGCAGGTCGTCGGTCTCGATCGCGACGAGCACGTACAGGCAGATGGAGAAGAGCTCGAGCGCGACGAACGTGGTCACGAAGCTGTTGGCGACCGCGAGCAGCGACATGCCGGCGCACGCCGACAGGAGCAGCGCGTGATACTCGACGCCGCGCTCGCGCAGGTCGCGCATCCCGAACGCGACGCAGACTGCGAGGAGGCCCGAGACGAAGATCAGCATCCGCGCTCCCTGGCCGAACGCGTCGATGCGCACCGTGTGGTCGAACGCGAACCGGGCCGTGTCCTCGAACTGGATCGCCGAGATCGCAGCGGCGGCTGCGAGGGCAACGGCGGCGGCCGCGGCCGAGAGCCGGCGCGCGAGCTCGCCGGGCAGGAAGACGCCGACGACGAGGAGCACCGACGCGGTCGTGAGGAGCACGATCTCGGGCGCGATGGCCGAGAACGAGATCGGGATCTGGAAGCTCGCCGCGAGGAGGGTCATGAGATCCGCTCCATCACGCCGAACGGGTAGGCCGTGAGCGCGAGCAGGATCAGGATCAGCGGGACAGCGATCGCGAGCTCGCCGAGCAGCAGGTCGGGCATCCCCTCCGGCACCCGCTCGCCGTCGTCCAGGTGCGCGAGCGCCGAGTACCACCGCAGCATGTACATGGCCGCGAGCACGATCCCGAGCGCGGCCGCGGCACCGAGGAGCGCCGCCTGCTGGTAGGCGCCAATCAGGATGTAGAGCTCCGAGACGAACACGCTCGAGCCGGGCACGGCCAGCGCCCAGAGCGCTGCGATCAGGAAGACCGTCGAGGCGATCGGGCGCGAGTTGGCGAGGCCGCCCAGGTAGGCGAAGAGGTCGGTGCCCGTGCGGGTTTCGACAAGGCCGATCAGGAGGAACGCCGCCAGCGAGACGACGCCGTGGTTCACCATCTGGAAGATGGCGCCGGTGGAGCCGTTCGTGTTGAACGCGAAGATCCCGATGATGATCAGGTTCATCTGCGCGAGGCTCGAGTAGGCGACGACGCCGCGCGCGTCGGGCTGGCGGAACGCGACGAGCGAGCCGTAGAGGAGGCCGGCGAGGGCGAGCCCCAGGAGCAGCCAGCGCCAGTCGTGGGCCGTCTCCGGGAAGAGCGGCACGGCGAACCGCAGGAGGCCGTAGGCGCCGGCCTTGGAGACGACGCCGGACAGGAGCGCCGCCACCTCGGGCGACGACTCGCGGTAGGCCGACGGGAGCCAGCCGTGCAGCGGGAAGAGCGGCGCCTTGATGCAGAACGCCGCGGCGAAGGCCAGGAAGAGCCAGGTCGACTCGTGCGGGCTCGCGATGAGCGCGGGCAGCTCGAACGTCCCGGCCGTGACGCCCAGCGTCGCGATCGCGACCAGCATGAGCAGCGACCCGACGAGCGTGTAGACGACGAACTGGATCGTCGCGGCCCGCCGGCCGGCGCCGCCCCACACGCCCATGAGCACGTAGAGGGGGATCATCATGATCTCCCAGCCGACGTAGAACAGCACCAGGTCCTGGGCCGTGAAGAGCAGGACGAGCGCGAACTCGAGGACGAGGAGGAGCGCGAAGTAGGCCCGCGGGCGCTCGCGCCCCATGCGGATCGCGGCACCCGCGGCGGCGGCGATGCCGACGGCGGCCAGGAGCACCATGAAGAGCGAGAGCCCGTCCATCGAGACGTGGTAGCGGATGGACGTGTTCAGGCCGAAGTCCGAGATCCAGTCGCGGTTCTCGACGTACTGCTGCCCGCCGTTCGCGTTGAACCCGATGAGCGCGGCCGCTCCCAGCCCGCACTCGGCCAGCGCAACGAGGAGCGCGAGCCCCTCGGTCAGGCGGCGCGGCAGCGGGAGGAGCGCGACGACGAGCGCGCCGGCGAGCGGAAGGAAGATGAGCGCGGTGGTCACAGCGACGCCCGCCCGAGGAAGTAGGCGCCGAGCACGACCGCGCCGGCCACGAACGCCGTGGCGTACATCCGCACGACGCCGGTCTGGGCGGCGGTCGCGGCCCGGCTGAACGCCCGCACGATGTAGGCGACGAGGCTGACGGATCCCCAGATCACCCAGCGCTCGAAGCCGCGGTAGAGGGCGGTGGCCGTGAAGGACGCCGGGAGGTAGGCGATCCACCTGTAGGCGGCGTCCCAGTAGAAGAGGTTCTGAGCGACGACCGCACCTCCGGCGAGCGGCCGCTTGATCGCCGCGAGCCGCTCGGGCCGTGCGTAGGCCCACCACACCAGGGCCGCTCCGGTCAGGCCGGCGCCCCAGGCGATCGCCGTTGTGAGCACCTCGTTGCCGACGGTCGACTCGATGGTGGGGGCGACGAAGCGCAGCCAGCTCGCGAGCTCGTCGCGCGACCCGAACCCGATGGCGAGGAAGCCCGACAGGATCGTGCCGGCGGCCAGCGCCGCCACCGTCCAGAACATCGTCCCCGGCGCCTCGCCGTGCGACGTGTCGTGCAGGTGGACGTCGGCGTAGGTCGACCTCGGGCCGTAGAACGTGAGCCGCATGAGCCGCGTTGCGTAGAGCCCGGTGAAGAAGGCGCCGATCAGCCCGCCCACCCAGACGATCGACGCGGTCGTCCCGCCCTTCTGGAGGGCCGTCGCGAGGATGGCGTCCTTCGCCAGCGGCCAGAAGCCGATCAGCCCGATCGTCCCGATCCACATCAGGGTGGTCGTGCGCCGGAGACGCCGGGTGCAGGCCGCCCATCCTGCGGACGTCCTGCTCGCCGCTCAGGGCGTGGATCACGATGCCCGCGCCGAGGAAGAGCAGGGCCTTGAAGAAGGCGTGCGCGAGGAGCAGGAACATCGCGCCCGAGTAGGCGCCGATCCCGACGCCGGCGAACATGTAGCCGATCTGGCTCATCGTCGAGTAGGCGATGATGCGTTTGATGTCGGTCTGGACGAGCGCGATCGCCCCGGCCATGAGCAGGGTCACGACGCCGGTCAGGGCGACGAGCGCCTGGATGTCGGGCGCGTTCTCGAAGAGCACGTGCGTCCGCGCCACCAGGTAGACGCCGGCGGTCACCATCGTCGCCGCGTGGATCAGCGCCGAGACCGGGGTCGGGCCCTCCATCGCGTCGGGAAGCCACGTGTGGAGCGGGATCTGGGCGGACTTCGCAACGGCGCCGACGAGGAGCAGGAACGCGATCCAGTTGGCGGTCGCCGACCCCTGTGCCCAGCGGGCGCCGGCCTGGTCGAACACCCCCTGGAACTCGACGGTCCCGAGGTCGTTGACGAGGATGAAGATCGCGATGGCGATGCCCACGTCGCCGATCGCGTTCATCACGAACGCCTTCTTGGCGGCGTCGACCGGCGCCTTGCGCTCGTGCCAGAACCCGATCAGGAGATACGACGAGAGGCCGACCAGGCCCCAGCCGGCGAGGAGCAGCGCGAAGTTCGCCGACATGACGAGGAGGAGCATCGAGAACAGGAAGAGATCCAGGTAGACGAAGAAGCGCCGTTCCTTGACATCGCCGTGCATGTACCCGATCGAGTACGCGACGATCAGGGTTCCGACGCCCGACACGATCAGCATCTCGACGACCGAGAGCGGGTCGACCAGGATGTCGAGCGGCACGCGGAGGCTTCCGGACGTCGCCCAGGTGTAGAGGGTGAAGACGTGCTCGCGGGCGCCGTGGTGGTGGAACTTCGGCTCGTGGTGGAGCTTGTAGGCGACGGCGAGCGCGGCTCCGAAGCTGACCAGGGAGAAGCCGGTGCCGGCCCAGGCTGCGATCTGCCGCGAGATGCGCGATCCCGCCAGGGTCAGGGCTGCGACGCCGGCGAGCGGCGCGAAGAGGCAGATCCAGCTGAGCGTCTCGATGCCCGACATCTAGATGGTTGACCCCCGATTCACGTGCGCCTGGACGCACGACTCTGATGAGCTGGTCGGTTCGCGGTGGTGCTGCGGCTGCGAACCGTCGCCTCCAGAACCGACCTGCTTGGATAGCAGGTCGCGTTCTGACCGCTGCAAGGCGTTCGCCTTGCAGCTTGTCCTCGGTCGCGCCGATATTTCACTCAATATCGGCGCTCCCTGCGTCCTGGCGAGGCTCGGTTCTCGCCGCCCAGGACACCACGTGAACCGGGGATCACCCATCAATTCCGCAGCCCTCTCAGCGAGTCGACGTCGAGGTCGGCGCGGCGCCGCGCCATCGCGACCACGAGGCCGAGGCCGATCACGACCTCGGACGCGGCGACCGCCATGACGACGAGCGCGAAGACCTGCCCGGCCTGGTCGCCCCAGTACCGCCCGAACGAGATGAGCGCCAGGTTCGAGGCGTTCAGCATGATCTCAACCGACAGCAGCAGGATGATCGGGCTGCGGCGGGTGAAGACGCCGTAGAGACCGATTCCGAAGAGGGTGGCCGAGACCATGAGGAACCAGGCAACGCCGACGTGCATCAGCCCTCGCTCCCCTCGTCGGGTGCGCTCCCGGCGCGGACGACGTCGAACCGCGTCTCGGCGTCGACCACCTCGGCCTGGAGGCTGGTCGCCGGCGCCATGCGCTCGACCTCCTCGAAGGCACCGACGGCTCCCTCCTCGCGCGGAGCCGGCCGCCGGGCGGCCAGCGTGACGCCGCCGACCGCTGCGATGAGCAGGAGCACCGAGGTGGCCTCGAACGTGAGCACGTAGCGGCCCAGGAAGCTCGCGGCGACGGCCTGCGGGGCGCCGAACAGGTCGGTGACGTGCGCCCCGTCGCCGAAGGCCTGCTCCTCGACCGCGAAGCCGATCTCGGCCGCGGCCGCGACCGCTGCGGCCAGCGCGGCGACGGTCTGCCACCACGGCCGCGACCGCACCGGCTCGTGTGCCCGCCCGCCGAGGTAGGCGATCACGAAGAGGAACATGATCATCACGGCGCCCGCGTAGACGATCACCTGCGCCGCGGCCACGAAGTCGGACTGGAGCAGCAGGTACAACGCCGCCAGCGCCACCAGGTTGCCGATCAGCGAGAGCGCCGAGTGGAACGGGTTGCTCGAGAGGACGACGCCGAGCGCCGAGGCGATCGCGAGCGCCGATGCGACGACGAAGACGACCTCGTAGGTCACCCGCGGGCTCCGGCCGGGGTCAGACCCCGCAACGAGCGCGTCACGCCGGCGTCACGGCGACCGATGCGGGGTCTGACCCCACTCACGGCTTCGGCTCCACGACGTCGAACGGGTCGACCGGCGCGACCGGAGTCGTCCGGCTCGGGTGCATCGGCTCGAGCAGCATCTCCTTCGTGTAGACCATCGCGTCGCGGCTCATCTCGGCCAGCTCGTAGTCGTGGCCGAGCGTGATCGCGTCGAACGGGCATGCCAGCTCGCAGTAGCCGCAGAAGATGCAGCGGCTCATGTTGATCTCGTAGATCCGGGCGTAGCGCTCGCCGGCGGAGTAGCGCTCCTCATCGGTGTTCTCGTCGGCGACGACGCGGATGCAGTCGGCCGGGCAGGCCGCCGCGCACAGCGAGCAGCCGATGCACTTCTCGAGGCCGTTCGCGTGCCGGTGCAGGCGGTGGCGGCCGCGGAAGCGCGGATAGACCGGGCGCTTGTACTCCGGGTACTGCTGCGTCACCGGCTTTCGGAAGAGGTGCCGGAACGTGACGCCGAAGCCCTTGACCGAGTCGACCACCGCCATTAGCGACTCTCCACGGTCACGCTCGCCATGCCACGATCGCCGACGTGATGAGCAGGTTCAGGGTGGCGACCGGGAGCAGCACCTTCCAGCCGATGAACATCAGCTTGTCGTAGCGGATGCGCGGGAGCGTCGCCCGCACCCACATCGCGATCAGGATGAAGAAGGTCATCTTGATCAGCATCCACAGGGGGCCCGGCAGCCAGGGCCCCTCGTACCCGCCGAAGAAGAGGATCGACGCCACCGCCGAGAACGCGATCAGTGCGACGTACTCGGCGTTCTGGAACATCGCGAACCGCATGCCGCCGTACTCGGTGTGGTATCCGGCGACGAGCTCGCCCTCAGCCTCGGGCAGGTCGAACGGGATCCGGCTCACCTCGGCGGTCGACGCCACCACATAGACGAGGAACCCGAGGAACTGCGGAAAGATGTACCACAGGCCGTCGCGGCTCTGAGCCTCGGCGATCCCCGTCAGTGACAGCGACTGGGCCATCATCACGACCCCGATCACGGCGAGCGCCAGGCTGACCTCGTAGGAGATGAGCTGACTGACGGCTCTCATCGATCCGAACAGGCTGTACTTGGAGCTCGACGACCAGCCTCCGATCAGGAACCCGTAGAAGCTCACCGATCCGAGCGCGAACACGACGAGCAGGGCCACGCTGGGGTCGGAGATCCACAGATAGATCTGATAGTTGGTTCCGGGGATCGTGGCCTCCTCGCCGAACGGAATGACGGCGAAGACCGCGAGCGACGCGAACAGCGAGATGACGGGCGCGGCGATGTAGAGAACGGGCGAGATGCCCTCGGGGAGGAGGCTCTCCTTCCGGATGAGCTTCACGAGGTCGGCGATCGGCTGAAGCAGGCCGAACGGCCCGACGCGGTTCGGCCCGAGCCGCACCTGGAAGCGGCCGAGCAGGCGGCGCTCGAGCCACGTCAGGAACGCAAACACGAGCATGACGAGGTTCGCGAGGACGAGCGCCTTGATGAACGTGACGATGAAGCCGTCAGGCATCCGTCGCCTCCGGCTCCACCGCTACGACGGTCCCCGAGCCGACGTACGGGCGGCGCGCGGCGACCCGTACGACTCCGGGCCGGAGCCGCCTGAGCACCACCGCGGCGCCCTCGTGCTCGCCGCCGTCGTAGGAGACCCGCAGCCGGTCGCCCGGCTTCACGCCGAGGGCCTGGGCGTCGTCGTGCGAGATCTCGATGCCCGAGCGCCGCTGGAAGTGGAGGGCCGGGCTGTTGTCGACGGATGCGCCCGACATGAGCTCGCGATAGCCCACCACGACGGTGCCCGCCGGCGTCTCGGCCGGGGCGGCGTGCGGCGCCGCGGGCGCTCCGGCGGGCGCCGGCCGCTCTCCGAGCCCGGCTCGCTCGCCGATCGCCGACCAGCCGAGGCCGGCGAAGGCGGGGCGGCGGGCGGCCATGTCGGCGAAGGCCGACGGCGCGTCGGGCGGCAGCTCGACGCCCAGCCGCTCGGCGACCCCGGCGGCCAGGGCGTACCCCTCGAGGACGCCGCGCGGCGCGGTCGCGGCGGCGCGCACACGCTGCGTTCGGCCCTCGAGGTTGGTGAGCGTGCCGTCCTGCTCGAGCACCGTCGCGGCCGGGACGATCGTGGTCGCCCAGCCGCTCGAGTCGTTCTGGGTCGCGGTCACCTGGAGCGCGAAGAACGAGCGCCCGAGGGCCGCGCGCCACCGCTCCCCGTTGTGCCAGTCCCCCACGGGGTCGGCGCCGAGCAGGACGATCGCCTTGATGCGGCCCTCGTCGGCTGCCGCGAGCGCCTCGTCCGGCGTGGCCGACCCGAGGCCGGCCGCCTGGCAGCCGAGCTCGTTTGCGGCGCGCGGCGTGCGCAGCACCGTCCACCCGCGCGCGTGGGCGAGGTGGGCCAGGACGGCGGCGATCGCGGGCCGCATCGGCCCCGCCCAGATCACGACCGTGGACGCATCGCCGACGGCGGCCGCGAGCTCGCCGTCGTTCCCGGCGGCACGGAGCAGCTCGACGTGCGCCGTGCCGGGGCCGGCGGACACGTGGTGGGCGCCGCGCAGCGTCTCGAGCCGCGTGCCGCCCGCGCCGACCGTCACGACCCGCGCGCCGGCCTGGACGGCCTTCCGGATCCGGAGCTCGACCACGGGGGCGCGGTGGGCGAGGTCGATGTCGCCGGCGACGACGACGGCCCCGGCCGTCCCGATGTCGGCGATCGACGCCGCGTACGGGGCGAGGGCCTCCCAGCCCGCGCCGCCCTCGGGGCCGCACACCGAGATCCCGCCGCCGAGGCCCTCGTCGAGGAGCCGTGCCCACGCGTGGGCCTCCTCGTTGGTCTGCTCGCCGGAGGCGAGGACGGCCACCGAGCCCGGCCCGAACCGCTCAACCGTGGCGCGCAGGCGGTCGGCGATATGGTCGAGGGCGTCGTCCGGCGCCACCTGCTCGAGGCCACGCCCACCCCGGATGAGGCCGGTCGTGATCCGCTCCTCGCTCGCGAGCAGGCCGAACGCGTAGCGGCCCTTGTCGCACAGCCAGCCCTCGTCGATCTCGGGGTGGTTGCGGGAGAGGACGCGAACGACGTGCCCCTCGCGGATGTTGACGGCGGTGTTGCAGCCGACGGCGCAGAGGCCGCAGACGCTCGGGATCTGCTGTGTCTCCCACGGGCGGGCCCGGAAGCGGTACGTCGCCGAGGTGAGCGCGCCGACCGGGCACAGCTCGGTGACGTTGCCGGAGAACTCGTTCGCGTACGGGCGGCCCTCGAACGTCGTGATGATCGAGTGCGCCCCGCGGTTCTCGGGGACGAGCTGCATGTCGCCCGACACGCCCTCCGAGAAGCGCGTGCACCGGTAGCAGAGGATGCAGCGCTCGCGGTCGAGCTTGATGAGCGGCGAGATCGGGACCGGCTTCTCGAGCGTGCGCTTGGGGATCCGCATCCGCGTGACGCCGGGCCCGTAGCGGAAGGTCAGGTCCTGGAGCGGGCACTCTCCGCCCTTGTCGCAGACCGGGCAGTCGAGCGGATGGTTCAGGAGCAGGAACTCGAGCACGGCGTCCTGGCCCTCGCGGGCCCGCGCCGACAGCGAATCGACCACCATGCCGTCGCCGGCCGGAGTCGTGCAGGCGGTCTGGAGCTTGGGCATGCCCTTCGATCTCGCAGAGGCACATGCGGCAGGCGCCGACCCCGGCGCCCAGCCGCGGCTCGTAGCAGAAGACGGGGATCTCGATCCCGGCCTCGGCCGCCGCCTCGACCAGTGAGAGGCCCTTCGCGACGGTGACCTCACGGCCGTTCACGGTCAGCGTCACGGTGGCGGTGTCGACGGTCGCCATCAGACGTCCTCGTCCTCGGCGTCGTCGTCGTCGTCCGCGTAGAGACCCTGCGCGAGGTCGATCTCGTCCGCCGCCTCCGCGAGTCGCAGGAGCACGGGCACGACCTCCTCGGGGTCGGCCCCCGACTCGATCCGGCGGCGGGCGTCGAGGAACGCGTCGTGGAATGTGCTCACGCCGGCGCCCCCGCGCCCTCGTGGTAGAGCGAAGCGATCGGACTCTGATCCACGAAGGGACAGCCGCCCTCGTCGATATGCCGCTGGAACTCCTCGCGGAACCGCGTCACGTAGCTCGCGACCGGCATCGCCATCGCGTCGCCCAGCGGGCAGAGGCACTTGCCGAGGATCCGGTCGCAGACGTTCAGGAGGAGGTCGAGGTCGCCCTGCGCGGCCTCCCCCATCTCGATCCGGCGGATGATGTCGACCCCCCAGCGCGTGCCCTCGCGGCACGGCGTGCACTTGCCGCAGCTCTCGTGCTTGTAGAACTCGGCGACCCGGAGGGCGAGCTGCACCATGCACGTGCGGTCGTCGATCACCACGATCGCCCCGGAGCCGGCCATCGACCCGGCCGCCGCGATCGACTCGTAGTCGATGCCGGTGTCGAGCTGGTCGGGGAGCAGGATCGGCGTCGAGGAGCCGCCGGGGATGATCGCCTTGATCGTCCGGCCCTCGGGGGCGCCGCCGCCGTGTCCCTCGATCAGGTCGCGCAGCGTCGAGGTGAGCGGCAGCTCGTAGTTCCCCGGGCGGCGCACGTTGCCCGACAGCGAGAAGACGCGCGTGCCCTTCGACCGCTCGGTGCCGAGCGCGGCGTAGGCCTCGGCGCCCATCTCGAGGATGAACGGCACGGCGGCGAGCGTCTCGACGTTGTTGACGAGCGTCGGTGCGGCGTACAGGCCCGCCACGGCGGGGAACGGCGGCTTCGAGCGCGGCTGCCCGCGCTCGCCCTCGAGCGACGAGAGCAGCGCCGTCTCCTCGCCGCAGATGTAGGCGCCGGCGCCGCGGTGGAGCACCACCGTCGCGTTGTATCCGGAGCCGAGGACGTTCAGGCCGACGTAGCCGCGGCTGCGCGCGTCGTCGAGCGCCCGCCGCAGCACCTCGAACTCGGTGCGGTACTCGCCGCGGATGTAGATGAACGCCGAGCTGGCGCCGATCGCGTAGCTCATGATGAGCACGCCCTCGATCAGCGCGTGCGGGTTCCGCAGCATGATCTCGCGGTCCTTGAAGGTGCCCGGCTCGGACTCGTCGGCGTTCACGCACAGGTACGCCGGGCGGCGCTCCTTGGGGAGGAACGACGCCTTGCGCCCGGTCGGGAAGCCGGCGCCGCCCCGTCCGCGAAGCCCCGACGCGTCGACCTGGGCGACGACGTCGCCCGGCTCCATCGCGAGCGCCTTGCGAAGCGACGCGTAGCCGCCGGCCTGCTCGTAGGTGTGGGGGTCGCGGCGGTCGCCCTCGAAGTCGAGCAGGATGCGCGTCGTCTCGCTCACGTCTCCGCCGCCCCGCAGCTCCTGGAGGATGCCCGCGACCTGCTCGGGCCCGCACGGCTCGTGGTAGCGCTCGTCGACCGAGACGACCGGCCCCCAGCCGCAGCCGCCGTAGCACTCGACCGTGCGCAGCGTGAACATCCCGTCCGGTGTGGTCTGGCCGGCGTGGATCCCGAGCTGGCGCTCGAGCTCGCGCAGGGTGTCGCCGGCGCCGACGAGCGCGCACGACACGTTGGTGCACACGCAGATCTCGTGCGCGCCCGCGGGCGTGAGCCGGAACATGTCGTAGAACGAGGCGACCGACTTGGCGAGCGCGGGCGTGAAGCCCGTCGCGTCGGCGACCGCCTCGAGGGCCTCGGTCGAGAGCCACCCGTACTCCTCCTGGGCGAGCCGGAGGGCGGGGATGATCGCCGAGCGCGGCTCGGGGTAGAGCGCCATCACGTCGAGGATCCGCTCCCGCAGCGGCTTCTCGGGCGCGGCGTCGTGCGCCGGCGGCGGCATCTCCGGGCGCGTCTCGCGCGCCCCTGCCAGCGTCTCGGCGGTCGCCGGGTCGGTCACCGGTCGGCCTCCCCCATGACGCCGTCGAGCGAGCCGACGACCACGATCATGTCGCCGACGTAGCGGTTGACCGACATCATCGCGGTCGACTGGAGGCTCACGAAGCTCGGCGCGCGGAAGTGGGCCCGCCACGGCTTCGGCCCGCCGTCGGAGACCAGGTAGCAGCCGAACTCCCCGCGGGGCGACTCCACCGGGTGGTACACCTGGCCGGGCGGCACCCGGAAGCCCTCGGTCACGAGCTTGAAGTGGTGGATCAGCGACTCCATCGACGTGTGCAGCTCGTGCCGGGGCGGGAGCACGTACTTGCGGTCGTCGGCCATGACCGGGCCGGCCGGCATCGAGTCGAGGCACTGCTCGACGAGCTTCACCGACTCGTACATCTCGAGCGTTCGGCACATGAACCGGTCGTAGGCGTCGCCGCCCTCGCGCGTGATGACGTCGAACTGCAGCTGGTCGTAGGCCAGGTACGGCTCCGTGCGGCGGATGTCGTAGGGGACGCCCGACGCCCGCAGGTTCGGGCCCGAGAGGCCCATCGCGATCGCCGTCTCGCCGGTGATGGTGCCGATCCCCTGGTAGCGAGACTTCCACACGGGGTTTCCGGCCAGGAGGTCGAGGTACTCGTCGATCCGCTTGGGCATCTCGGCGCAGAAGCGGCGGCACTCGGCGTAGAAGCCCTTGGGCAGGTCCTCGGCCACGCCCCCGAACTGCGGGTAGCGGTCGTGCATGCGAACGCCCGTGGCCATCTCGAAGAGGTCGAGCACGCTGTCGCGCTCGCGGAGGCAGTAGAAGAAGACCGAGAGCGCGCCCATCTCGACCGCCGATGTGCCCAGGTAGATCAGGTGGCTGTGGATGCGGTTCAGCTCGGCGAAGAGCGTCCGGATCCACTGGGCGCGCGGGGGCACCTCGATGTCGATCAGCCGCTCGACCGCCCCCACGTAGGCCAGCTCGTTGGCGAAGAACGCGACGTAGTCCATCCGGGGCGCGTAGGGGATCCCCTTCCAGTACGTCTTCTGCTCGAAGTTCTTCTCGAAGCCGGTGTGGACGTAGCCGATGTCGGCGTCGAGGCCCACGACGACCTCGCCGTCGAGCGTGACGATGAGGCGCAGGACGCCGTGCGTCGACGGGTGGTTCGGGCCGAAGTTGACGGTGATCAGGTCGGCGCCGGGCGGCGGGTCGACCTTGGACGGCGCGCCCGGCGGGATCTTCGCCGGCTCGTAGAGCGGCAGGACCGGGGCCGGCGGGCGTTCGATCGCGCTCATACCGCGTCCGTGAACTGCACCGGCTCGCCGCCGATCGGGTAGTCCTTCCGGAGCGGATGTCCCGCCCAGTCGGTCGGCATGATCAGGCGGCGCAGGTTGGGGTGACCGGCGAAGTGGATGCCCATCAGGTCGTACTGCTCGCGCTCGTGCCAGTCGGCCGTGGGCCAGACCGAGACGACGCTCGGCACCTCCTGGCCGTCGTCGAGCCACACCTGGAGGCGCACCCGCTCGATCGGCCCGTCGCCGACATGGGCGACGTGGTAGCGGACCGCGAAGCGCTTGGGCGGCTGCTCGACCGTCATGGGCGCGCCCCAGCTTCCGGGTGAGTTCACGTCGCGGCCGCGCTCGGTGCCGAAGTAGCCGGCCACCGCCTCGCCGTAGCCGAGGTGGTCGACCGCGCTCACGGCCGACAGGAAGTTCTTGCCGAGCTCGTCGCGCAGGTGGGTGGCGACCTCGACGAGCTGCTCCGGCTTGACGGTCAGGGTGGGCATGTCGAGGCCGTCCTCGTGCGCCGTCACGGATCCGGGCACGGCCTTCTTCACCGCCGCAGCG
Organism: uncultured Actinomycetes bacterium; assembly: GCA_963809325.1. GTDB lineage: Bacteria > Actinomycetota > Thermoleophilia > Gaiellales > JAICJC01 > JAICJC01. The sequence goes on along the minus strand of CAWEIZ010000007.1, from coordinate 1,240,440 downwards.
AGCTGCGCCGCCGTCACGCCTTCGACTTCTCCAGCTCGTACGCCGGCGGGATGCCCGCGCGGATCTTCTTCTGGATCAGCCGGAAGCCGTCGAGCACCGCCTCGGGCCGGGGCGGGCACCCGGGCACGTGCACGTCGACCGGCACGATCTTGTCGACGCCCTGCAGGATCGCGTAGTTGGCGAACATCCCGCCCGAGCTCGAGCACGCGCCCATCGCCATCACCCACTTGGGCACGAGCATCTGGTCGTAGACCTGCCGCAGCGGCGGGGCCATCTTGTGGCTCACCCGGCCGGAGACGATCAGGAGGTCGGACTGGCGCGGCGAGGAGCGGAACACCTCGGCACCGAACCGGGCGATGTCGTAGCGCGGCGACGGCAGCGCCATCATCTCGATCGCGCAGCAGGCGAGGCCGAAGCCGGCCGGCCAGATCGAGTTGGACTGCGCCCAGGCGAGCGCCTTCTCGACCGTCGTCAGCATGACGTACTGCTCGAGGTCCTCCGAGCGGACCGCGCGCGAGATCGAGACCGGCCTCACCGCCATTCCAGCGCCCCCCGTTTCCAGACGTAGACGTAGGCGACGACCAGGAGGACGACGAACGTCACCATCTCGACCAGGCCGTAGGTCTTGAGGGCGTGCATCTCGAGCGCGAGCGGGTAGAGGAACACGACCTCGATGTCGAAGACGATGAAGAGCATCGCCGTGAGGTAGTACGAGATCGTGAACCGCCCGGGCGTGAAGGTGTGCGACGAGACCCCCGACTCGAAGGGGACGCGCTTGTCGCCGGCGCGGCGAGGCACCCTCGTCGAGAGGGCAAATGTCGCGCCGATCAGGCTGACCGGAATCACCAGCGCGATCGCTGCGAAGACGAGCAGGGCTGCCCAATCGCCGAGCACTGGAACGCGACTATAGCACCGCGCACAAGCACCCCTCCTGGGCCCTGAGAAACCCGCTCCGGTGGCGGGATTCCGCCGCCGTATCCGGTGTTACAAATGCCTGTCAGGGCACGGGCGGCTAAACCTCCTCGCGGCTGCGTACGATGATGACCGCATGGTGACGATGACCGAGCGCGCGGCGGCCAGGGTGAAGGAGCTTCTCGAGGCCGAGGGCGATCGCTCTCTGACGGCCCTGCGCGTGGCCGTCGAGGGCGGCGGCTGCTCGGGCTTCCAGTACGCGCTCGGGTTCGACTCGGAGCCGGAGGAGGGCGACGCGGTCGCCGAGATCCACGGCGTGCGGATCCTGGTCGACCGCTACAGCCTGCCCTACCTCGAGGGCGCCAGCGTCGACTACGTCGACGGGCTCATGGGCGCCGGGTTCCAGATCACGAACCCGAACGTCGAGGCGGCCTGCGGCTGCGGCAGCTCGTTCCAGGCCAAGAGCGCCGGCTGACGTTCGGGGTCAGACCCCGCAACAACGCCGTCACGCCCGCGTCACGCCCGCCGATGCGGGGTCTGACCCCAGGGCGAAAAGTAGAATCCAGGTCGTCTGAGCCGGGACGCTCGTTTCGGGCGCCCCGCTAGAGTTTGGATCCAAACTCATGGACGAGCACATCGTTGACATCACCATCATCGGCGGCGGGCCGACCGGCCTGGCGGCGGCCTACTACGGGGCGCACCGTGATGCCTCGGTGCGGATCGTCGAGAGCCTCGAGCAGCTCGGCGGCCAGGTGGCGGCGGTCTACCCCGAGAAGCACATCTTCGACGTCGCCGGATACCCGAAGGTGAACGGGCAGGAGCTGATCGACCGGCTGACCGAGCAGGCGCTCCAGTACGAGCCGGAGGTGCGGCTCGGCGAGGTCATCGAGTCGATCTCGCACCGCCCGGACGATGTGATCGAGCTGCGCACCGCGGCCGGCGAGACGCTTCTCACGAGGACGATGATCATCACGGCGGGGCACGGCGCCTTCAACCCGCGCAAGCTGGATCTCCCCGACCTCGAGCGCTGGGAGGGGAACGGCCTGCACTACTTCGTGAAGAAGAAGGACGTCTTCGCGGGCAAGCGGGTCGCGCTGGTCGGCGGCGGCGACTCCGCCCTCGACTGGGCGATGGGGCTCCAGGACACCGCCGAGCTCCCGATCGCGCTGATCCACCGGCGCGAGCGGTTCCGCGGGCTCGAGTCGTCCTACAACGAGGTGTGCCGTCTGGCCGAGGAGGGCGGCGTCGAGATCATGGTGCCGTGCGAGGTGCGGGCCGCGGGCGGGAACGGCCGGCTGGAGTCGATCACCGTCGAGAACACTGGCGACCGGCGAGATGCGCGAGGTGCCGTGCGACGAGCTGGTGACGCTGCTCGGGTTCGTGTCCCACCTCGGCCCGATCGCGAACTGGGGCCTCGAGTTCGAGAACAAGCGCCAGATCAAGGTGAACCAGATCGGCGAGACGAACCTTCCCGGCGTGTTCGCGGCCGGAGACGTGGCCGGCTACGACGGCAAGATCACACTGATCACGGTCGGGTTCTCGGAGGCGGCGCTGGCCGCCAACCACGCCGTCGCCCGGATCCGCGGCGAGAAGGCCCAGCCGAAGTACTCGACCGAGTAGCTCAGCCGGCGGCATCGTCGGACTGCATGAGCCCGAAGCGATTGCCCTCGGTGTCGGTGAAGGCGGCGAACCAGCCGACGCCGGGGATCGGCATCCGGTCCTGGATGATCTCGCCGCCGGCGCGCTTCACGGCCTCCATGGCGTCGTCGAGCGACGCGACGTCGATCGTGTTGGTGGTGGCGGGCGCGTCGCCCTCCTGACGGCGGCTGAGCCCGCCGTTGATGCCCGGCTGTGTGTCGCCGGTCTCGATCAGCCAGTAGTCCATCGGGCCCCCGCCGCCCCAGTGGTTGAACTTCCACCCGAACGCCTCCTCGTAGAACGAGACGGCGCGGTCGGGGTCCTCGGCGGTGATGTCGAAGTGCACCGGACGCGGCATGGTCTGTCCCTCCCTGGCTCGCACGACTCCCGTGCGGCAGAGGGTACCTACTTCGCTTCGAGCCGCAGCGAGAGGTGGGTCGTCCCGGTTGCGGCGACGACGGCGGTGGGCGGAAGGAGGCCCGGGCCTCCCTTCAGCGCGAAGGCGTAGGTGCCCGGAGGGAGCTTGAGCGAGAAGCGCCCCCGCTCGTCGGTCGTCATGGTCGCGACGACCCGCGTGCCCGCGATGACGTTCACCTTCGCGTGCCCGATCGGCCGCAGCCCGGGAGCCGGGCCGCCGACGAGGCGGAGAGTGCCGCTGATCCCGCCCATGATCACCGGAGACGAGCTCGCGGTCTCGGCTGGGTGGCTCGTCGAATGCGCCGCCGAGCCGACGCACCCGGCGCTCGCCACGAGCGCTGAGACGCAGAAGACGATTGGGGTCCTTCGCCGCACAGTCTTCTGACTGAGGACGAGGGTCGGTGGTTCCCGCGCTCGCGGCGCCCCAGGTAGCGCAGGCCGGTCGCCGTCGGGGAGCCCGTAGGGCTCTGCCGGGTTGGATCGGCCGGCAGAAGCGGACGGCTACCATGCCGCGCCCTGGAGACGTACGCCCTCGACGAGCACGGCAGCTTCGCGTGGCTCGCCCATCCGGACGAGTTCCTGCGGCGGGCATCGACGGCCGTCCGCCTCGACGAGGGCTGGTTGCTGGTCGATCCCGTCGACACGCCCGAGCTGGACGCAGCGCTCGCCGCCGCGCCCGTCGCCGGAGTCACCGTCCTCATGGCCCGGCATCGCCGCGATGCCGACGCGATCGCAGCGCGCCACCGCGTCGCGGTCGGCGGCCCCGTCCCCGCCGGCATCGAGACACGCCGCGTCGTCCGCTTCCCCGGCTGGCACGAGACCGCCCTCTGGCTCCCCGACCGCCGCGTCCTCGTCGCCGCCGATGTGCTCGGCACCGTCGGCTACTTCCTCGCCGACGACGCCGAGCCGATCGGCGTGCACCCACTCGTCCGCCCCTTCCCTCCCCGGCGCGCGCTCCGAGGAATCGCCCCGGCGGCCATCGCCGTCGGCCACGGCAGACCCCTCACCGAGTACGCCGACGGCCGCCCTCGCCGCCGCGCTTCGCACAGCCCGCCGCCGACTTCCGCAGGCCTACCGCCACGCCTGGCGAATGTCGCGCCGGGCGCGCGCGCGGCGGTAGTCTCCAACGCCGTGACCGACGTGACCGGGCAGACCGAGCTGTGGGGTGCCGAGACCCGAAAGGCGGTCGAGAACTTCCCCGTCTCCGGCGAGCCCATCCCGGCGTCGGTCGTCCACTGGCTGGGGCGCATCAAGGCCGCCGCCGCGCGCGTGAACGCCGACCTGGGCCTGCTCGACGCCGCCGCCGCCGACCGGATCGCCGCGGCGGCTGACGAGGTCGCCGAAGGCCGTCACGACGACCAGTTTCCGATCGACGTCTTCCAGACCGGCTCCGGCACCTCGTCCAACATGAACGCCAACGAGGTGATCGCGACGCTCGCCGGCGAGGGCGTCCATCCCAACGACCACGTCAACCTCGGCCAGTCGTCGAACGACGTCTTCCCGTCGGCCGTCCACCTGGCTGCACTCGACGCCGCGACGAACCGGCTCCTGCCCGCGCTCGACACGCTCGCCGCGGCGCTCGCCGCCAAGGCGGACGAGTTCGCCGACATCGTGAAGACCGGGCGCACGCACCTGATGGATGCCGTGCCGGTGACGCTCGGCCAGGAGTTCGGCGGCTATGCGGCACAGGTGCGTGAGGGACACGCTCGCGTCGAGTCGGCGCTCGGCCGGCTCGGCCAGATCCCGCTCGGCGGCACCGCGACCGGCACCGGGCTCAACACCCACCCCGAGTTCGCCGCGCGGGTGCGCGAGCGGCTCGCGGCCGACACCGGGCTCACGATCTCGCCGCCGGCCGACCCGTTCGAGTCGCAGGCGGCCCGCGACGGCCTCGTCGAGACCTCCGGCGCGCTCAAGACCGTCGCCGTCTCGCTGACCAAGATCGCGAACGACATCCGCTGGATGGGATCCGGCCCTCGCACGGGCCTGGCCGAGATCGTGATTCCCGAGCTGCAGAAGGGCTCGTCGATCATGCCCGGCAAGGTGAACCCGGTGATCCCCGAGGTGGTCTGCCAGGTGTCGGCCCAGGTGATCGGGAACGACACCGCCATCACCGTCGGCGGGATGCAGGGGAACTTCGAGCTGAACGTGCAGATCCCGCTGATGGCGCGGAACCTGCTCCAGTCGATCGAGCTCCTCGCGTCGGCGAGCAGGCTCTTCGCAGAGCGCTGCGTCGAGGGCATCCAGGCCAACCGGGAGCAGAACGAGCACTACGCCGAGGTGTCGCTCACCGTCGCGACCGCGCTCAACCCGTACATCGGCTACGACGCCGCCACGGCGATCGTGAAGGACGCCGCCGCCTCGGGCCGCTCGCTGCGCGAGGTCGCCCGGGAGCACGGCGTCTCGGAGGCCGTGCTCGACAAGGCGCTCGACCTGCGCGACATGGCGCGCGGAAACCAGTAGGGTCACCGCATGGACGTCCTCGTCCTCCAGCACATCGCGTGTGAGCCGCCCGGTGCGTTCGAGGACGTGCTGACCGCCGCCGGAGCGCGACATCCACCGCGTCGAGCTCGACGAGGGCGAGCCGCTCCCGTCGTGGCAGAACTACGTCGCGATCGTCGCCATGGGCGGCCCGATGAGCGTGAACGACGATGCCGACCTTCCCTGGCTCACCGCCGAGAAGCAGGCGATCGCCGACGCGGTGAGGGCCGGCGTGCCGTACTGGGGGTCGTGCCTCGGCGTGCAGCTCCTGGCCGCGTCGCTCGGCGCGAGCGTCTATCCCGGTACCCAGCCGGAGGTCGGCGTCCTCCCGGTGACGCTGACCGGCGACGGCCGGTCCGACCCGGTCTTCGCGGGCCTGCCGGCCGAGTTCCTCACCCTCCAGTGGCACGGCGACACGTTCGACCTCCCCGACGGCGCGACGCTCCTGGCGTCGTCACCGGCCTACCCGAACCAGGCGTTCCGGGTCGGCCAGACCGCCTACGGCGTGCAGTTCCACGTCGAGGTGACCGAGCAGATGGCCCGCGAGTGGGCGCAGGTCCCGGCCTACGCCGAGTACGCCGACCGCGTCCTGGGTGCCGGCGGCATCGACCGCCTCATGACCGACTTCGACGCGGCGCGCGAGCGGATGCTGGACGTCGGCCGGCGCATGTTCGAGCGCTGGGTCGAGATTGCAGTCGCCGTCCCCCGATAGCCGCTTCCTCGCCCTCCGCTTCGCCGCGCAGGAGGCGACCGACTTCGGGATGAACGACGACGCCGTCCGGCGGTTCGTCGAGCTTCGCGATCAGGGGACGGCGCAGGACGGGATCGCGCAGGAGCTACGCCTGCCCGGCGAGGTGGTGGAGGCGCTCGTCAAGGCCGACGACGCCCAGGCCCTGGCTCACAGGATCGCCGCCGGCGAGGAGCCGATGTATCCCGCGCCGGACGCCGGGCCAGCGGGTCTTCGACACCCGCTCCGGATCGTCGGCCGTGCCGCTGGCGGCGCTGATCGTCGTCCTCCTCGGGACGATCGTCTACGCGCTGGTGCGGTGAGCCTCGCCCTCGTCGACCGCCTTCGACATCTGGACGCTCATCTCCTCGAAGCCGAGTGAGAGGTAGAGGGCGCGGGCGACAGCGTTTCGCGCGAAGACGTTCAGCTTGATCCGGTTTCGGCCCAGACGGCGGGCCTCCGCCTCGGCCAGGAGCATCGTGTCGCGTCCCAGGCCCCGCCCGCGGTGGTCGGGATCGATCTCGATGTCGTAGACCCAGAGCGTGTCGGGATCGCCGTCGACCGGGTCGCCGAGCCAGAGGACGCCGACCCGCGTCCCCTCACCGTCCTCGACGACGAAGAGCCAGTGGCCGGGCGCGGCGCTGCCGTCGGGAAACGTGTCGTTCGCGGTGCGATCGGCGCGCGCGTTCGCCGCAGCCTCGTCGAGGAAGAGGTGCTCGCGCAGCTCCGCCGCGTACTTCGTGCGCAAGTGCCCGGCGTACTCGGCGATCTCCTGCGAGGTCAGGGGCCGCAGGCTGGTCATGCCCGGATCCGCGCGGTGACGAAGTCGCGGACGAGCGCGCCGGTCTCGGCGAGGGCGTCCCACAGGACGGCGTGGCTTCCCGGGACGACCGCGATCTGGCAGCGGCGGAGCTCGGCCGCCGCCCGCTCCGCGCCCTGCTCGCCCAGCGTGCTCGACTCGTCCGCCCTCACGATCAGGGTCGGGCAGACGATCTCCTTCAGCTTCGGCGGGCTCAGGAGGAGGCTGTCTGCGGCCCTCGCGGTCGCCTCGCGGCTGTACCGGAGCCGGAACCGCCCGTCCTCGTCGGCGACGAGGTGCTCGGCCATCTCCTCCTCGAGGAGCGCGCGCGGCGTGTGCACGAGGCCATAGTCGGAGCGCACGCCCTCGATCGCGTCGTCGACGCTTGTGAACGCGCCCTGACCGGCGCTGCGCCTCCAGCTCCTCCGGCGTCGGGTACGTCGGGTAGAGCGGCGGATCGAGAAGGACGAGCGCCGTGACGCGGTCGCCGTGCGCTGCCGCGAACTCGATCGCAACGCGCGCGCCGAACGAGTCGCCGAGGATCGCCGTCTGCTCGATGCCGCACGAGGCCAGCACCTCGCCGAGGTCGTCCGCGTGGGCCGCGAGCGACTGGTCACCCGACCAGGGCGAGCGGCCGTGGCCGCGCAGGTCGTAGGCGACCACGCGCATCCGGTCGCGGAGCATCCGCGCCAGCCGCTCGAACCGGCGCGCGTGACCGCGCTCCGCGTGCAGGCAGACCAACGGCGGGTGCTCCTCGCTGCCCCACGTGAGGATGTGAAACCCCGTCCGCACCGGCGCCGATTGTACGTCCGCCGGCGCCGCTCAGTGTGCGACGGCCCGGGACTCGCCGCGCGCGGCGAGCCGCTGCTCCTCGGCCCGGTAGCTCGACCGGACGAGCGGCCCGGCGAAGACCGACGCGAACCCCATCTCCTCGCCGGCGCGCCGGTAGGCGGCGAACTGGGCCGGCGTCACCCACCGATCGAGCGGCAGGTGGCGCTCCGTCGGCTGGAGGTACTGCCCGATGGTGACCACGTCGACGCGGTGGTCGCGCAGGTCGCGCATCACGCCGAGCACGTCGTCGTCGCTCTCGCCCATGCCCGACGATGAGGCCGCTCTTCGTGAGGAGCGGCGCCCGTCCGGGGTACAGGCCGGCCCACACGTCCTTGGCCGTGTCGAGCAGGTCGAGCGCCCGCTGGTAGTCGCCCTTCGGCCGCACGCGCCGGTAGAGATGCTCGGCCGTCTCGATGTTGTGGTTGAAGACGTCCGGGGCGGCCTCCAGCACGATGCGAAGCGCCTCCTCGCGGAAGCCGAGGAAGTCCGGGACGAGCACCTCGACGCCGCACGCCGGGCTGACTCGGCGGATCGAGCGGATCGTCGCGGCGAAGTGGGCGGCACCGCGATCGGGCAGGTCGTCGCGGTCGACCGACGTCACGACCACATGGTCGAGGCCCATGCGCTCGACGGCCCGGGCGACCCGCAGCGGCTCGAGCGGCTCGGGCGCGGCCTCCGGCTTCCCGGACGTGACCGCGCAGTAGCGGCAGGCGCGCGTGCAGACGTCGCCGAGGATCTGGAACGTCGCCGTGCCCCGTCCCCAGCACTCGCCGATGTTCGGGCAGCGAGCCTCCTCGCAGACCGTGTGGAGACCGGCGCCGCGCATGATCCCTCGGAGCTCCGCGTGGCGACCGGTGGGCGACGGCGCCCGGACGGTCATCCACGGCGGGCGGGAGCGCTGGAGCTCAGACCAGGGCACGGGCGCCCTCCGTCGCCGGCAGCGGCTCGAGCTCGAGGTCGAGCGCCTCGGACAGCCGCTGGAGAAGCGGGCCGCGCACGTCGGCCGTCGTCACCGGGTCGCCCGTCTCGCGCGCGATCGACGTGAAGGCGGCGTTGCCGAGCCCGCACGCGTCGAACAGGTCGTAGACACCGAGGTCGAGATCGACGTTCAGGGCGAGCCCGTGGCTCGTCACCCAGCGTGCGCAGCGAACGCCGATCGAGGCGATCTTCCTGTCATCGACCCAGACCCCGCTGGCGTGCGCCGCATCGCGTGTCTGCCCGTCGAGCCCGAAGTCGGCCAGCGTGGCGACGGCCGTCTGCTCGAGCGCCCGGACATAGCGGCGCAGGTCGCGGCCGCGCGCTCCCAGGTCGAGGATGGGGTAGCAGACGAGCTGGCCCGGGCCGTGGTAGGTCGACCGGCCGCCGCGGCCGACCTCGACGACGTCGATGCCGCGGCTCGCGTACTCCTCAGCCGGAAGCGGAAGCTCCTCGGCCCGCACGGCGCGCGACCCGAGCGTGATCACCGGCTCGTGCTCGAGCAGCATCACGGTGTCGGGGATCGCCTGCTGGCTTCGGGCCGCCGCCAGCTCCTGCATGATCGCGAGCGCCTCCCCGTAGGGCGTCACTCCGAGCTCATACAGGTACGCGCCGGTCACAATCCGTAGGCGTCCTCGTCCCACCCCTCCAGGTTCTGCTTCACCTGGGCCATGAACTGCGCGGCGTAGGCGCCGTCGACGAGCCTGTGGTCGTAGGAGAGGCAGAGGAACATCATGTGGCGGATGGCGATCGCGTCGTTGCCGTGGCGGTCGGTGACGACCACCGGTCGCTTCACGATCGCCTCCACGTCGAGGATCGCCACCTGGCCCTCGGGGATGATCGGCGTGCCGATCAGCGCCCCGAAGACGCCGGGGTTCGTGATCGTGAACGTGCCGCCCGACATCTCATCGGGCGTGAGCGTCTTCGTGCGCGCCTTCTCGGCGAGGTCGATGACCGCCCGCGAGAGGCCGACGAGGTTCAACTCCTCCGCATGGTGGATGACCGGCACCATGAGGCCCTTGGAGTCGTCGATCGCGACCGCCATGCCGAGGTTGACGTAGCGCTTGATCAGCGCCGTCTCGCCGCGCACCTCGGAGTTCACCCACGGCCAGCGGCCGATCGCGTCCATCGTCGCCCGGGCCACGAACGGGACGTAGGTGAGGTTGACGCCGTGGCGCTCGGCGTAGACCGGCTTCCACTTCTTGCGCAGGTTGACCACGCCGGTCATGTCGACCTCGATCACGGTCGTCACCTGCGCGGCCGTCTCGAGCGAGTGGCGCATGTGGCGCGCGATGACCTTGCGGACGGTGTTGAACCGGTAGAGCTCCTCGCCGGGGCCGGGCTCGCCCTCGACGACCGCGGGTGCCGCCTGCGGCGGCGGAGCCGGGGCCGCGGCCGGAGGAGCGGCCGGCGGCGGGGGTGTCTCGGGCTCGGCCGGCGGCGCGAAGTGGGGCACGTCGTGCACCTCCGGCTCCGGTGCGGGCGCGGCGGGCGCCGCGGCCGGGCCGCCGGAGTCGATGAACGCCTGGACGTCCTTCTTCGTGACACGGCCGCCTGCGCCGGTTCCGCTGATGGCGTTGATGTCGAGGTTGTGCTCGGCCACCATGCGGGCGACGACGGGTGAGACGAACGTGCGGCCCTCGCCTCCATGCCCGTTCCCGTTCGCCGGCGCAGGCTGCGCCGGGGGTGCCGCCGCCTCGGCCGCCGCAGGCTCGGCTGCCTGCGGCGCCGCGGCGGCAACATCGGGGCCTGACCCCGTGCTGGCAGGCTCGGTCTGGCCGGTTCCGCCGCCGGTGTCGATGATCGCGATGCGGGTGTTCACGGGGACGGTCTCGCCCTCGGCCGCCAGGAGCTCGCGGACGACGCCGGTTGCCGGTGCGGGCACCTCGGTGTCGACCTTGTCGGTCGAGATCTCGACGATCGTCTCGTCGGCCTCGACCGTCTCGCCGGCGTTCTTCGCCCAGCGGGTGATCGTGCCCTCCGACACGCTCACGCCCATCTGGGGCATCACGACATCGACGAGTGTTCCTGTGGCCATGGTTGGCAGCCTCCTAATACGCTGACAGTCTGTCGATCGCCGCCACGACGTCCTCCACCTGCGGCAGGAACGCCTTCTCGAGCGGCGGCGCGAACGGGACGGGCGTGTCGGGCGCGGTGAGCCGCGCCACCGGCGCGTCGAGGTCCTCGAAGGCCTCTTCCCCGATGGTGGCCGCCACCTCGGCGCCGAACCCCGACGTGTGTGTGTCTTCGTGCAGCACGATCACCTTCGACGTCTTCGCCACGGAGTCCAGAACGGCCTGCCTGTCCCACGGCGTGATCGTGCGCAGGTCGACGATCTCGACCGAGGTCCCGTCGCGCTCGCGCGACGGCGGTTGCCGCCTCCTCGGCGGTGTAGACCATCGCGCCGTAGGTGATGATCGAGAGGTCCGTGCCCTGGCGGTGGATGCGGGCCTTCCCGAACTCGACCGTGTGCTCGCCGTCGGGCACCTCGCCCTTGATCCGCCGGTAGAGGTGCTTGTGCTCGAAGTAGAGGACGGGGTTGGGGTCGCGGATCGCCTGGATCAGGAGCCCCTTCGCATCCGCGGGCGTCGCTGGGCACACGAGCTTCAGCCCCGGGCAGTGCGCGAAGTAGCCCTCGGGGTTCTGCGAGTGGAACGGGCCGCCCGAGAAGCCGCCGCCCGAAGGCAGCCGGACGACGATCGGCACCGGCGTGCCGACGCGGTAGTGCTGCTTGGCCGCGACCGTGACGAGCTGGTCGAACGCGCACGAGACGAAGTCCGAGAACTGCATCTCGCAGACCGGCCGCATGCCCATGAGGGCGGCGCCGGTGCACGAGCCGACGATGGCCGTCTCGGAGAGCGGCGAGTCGATCACCCGATCCTCGCCGAACTCCTGCAGGAAGCCCTGGGTCACCTTGAACGCCCCGCCGTAGACGCCGATGTCCTCACCGATCAGAAACACGCGGGAGTCGCGCCGCATCTCGTCGCGGAGGCCGTCTGAGATCGCCTGGAGATAGGTCTTCGTCGCCACGTGTACGTGTCCTCGCTACTTGTGGTGGGGGGTGTCGAGCTCCTCGGGCTCGGCGTAGACGCCGACCTCGAGCTCGGAGGGATCGGGCAGAGGGCTCTCCTCGGCCCGCTTCATCGCATCGTTCAGGAGCTTCTTCACCTCGACCGTGATTGCGTCGTCGGACTCCTCGTCGAGGAACGCCTGCTCCTTCAGCCAGCGCCGGTAGCGCTCGATCGGATCCTTGCGCGTGTACGCCTCGAGCAGCTCTCGGGGGACGTAGAACGCGTCGTCGTGCACGGCGTGCCCCTCCATCCGCAGGGTCACGAGCTCGAGCAGCGTCGGCCCGCCTCCGTCGCGCGCCTTCTCGATGGCGCGATGCGCCTCCCGGTAGACGGTCAGCACGTCGGTGCCGTCGACGACGACCCCTTCGAAGCCGTACGCGGCCGCGCGGTCGGCGAGGTGGTCGACGCCGAACTCGAGCCGGTTCGGGGTCGAGTAGGCGTACTGGTTGTTGTCGCAGACGAAGACGACCGGGAGCCGGTGGACGCCCGCCAGGTTCATCGCCTCGTGCGCGTCGCCGCGGGCCATCGCGCCGTCGCCGCTCCAACCGACCGCCACGCGGGGCTCGCGGCGGATCTTGAACGCGAGCGCGCAGCCGACGGCGACGGGCATGAGCGCCGGCAGGTGGCTGACCATCGCGATCAGGCCGAGCCGGATGTCGGCCATGTGGACGTTTCCGTCCTTGCCCATCGTGAGCCCGTCGCGGCGGCCCATGTACTGGGCGAAGATCCGCCACGGCTCGCTGCCGCGTGTGATGTGCACGCCCATGTCGCGCTGGATCGGCGTGCCCACGTCGTCGGGCCGCATCGCCGTCGCGACGCCCACCGCCGCACCCTCATTGCCGCGTCCGGTGTAGAAGCTGCCCGGGATCTTGCCCTGGCGGTAGAGGATGTGGCCGCGCTCCTCGACCCCTCGGGTCACGAGCATGTTGCGGTAGATCTGGAGGAGATCCTCCCGGTCGAGGTCCGCATCCTTGATGTCCGCAGCCGAGGAGACCGGCGTGGCTTCGCGGGCGATCGCCATCCTTCACAGCAGTGTACCCGTGGGTCGTGTCGGTGTCTGCACCCGGATGGGGATGTCAATTGGCGGTGTCCGGCACCGCCAATTGACGGATGCCCCCAAGCTCAGGCCCAGAACGCCTCGACAGCGGCCGGGTCGCCGACGTACTGGTCGACGGCGACCGTGCGGCCGTCGCGCAGGTGGAACAGGTGCACCTGGCGGTCGTCGAGGACGCGGCCGTCGGGGCGGGTCCCCGACATGTGGACGAGGACGGCGACCTTGTCGCCCTCGCCGAGGAAGTCGGTCGGCTCGACCCGCAGCGTGCCGGCGGAGAGCTGCACGGACTCCCCGAAGAACGCGGTGACGGCGTCGAACCCGCGCTTGGCGCCGAGAACCGGCCGCCGTTTCGGTGCGTCCACGCGGCGTCGGTGGCGAACAGCTCCGACAGCGCGGCCATGTCGCCGCGGGCGAACGCCTCGTAGCCTGCGCGGACGGTCTGGACGTTCGAGGTGATGGTGTCGGTCACGGTGCTCCTCTCGTTGGGTGATCGTGCCCACGCTAGGAGGCGGCCGGCGCGCCGCCATCGACTGTTCGGTCGATTCTTCGCTCACGCCTTGACGACGCCCGGCCGGAGCGCCGCAAGCCTGGTCGCGACGACGATGTCGGCCTCGGCGGCGCTCGTCGGGTGCCCGGTGACCGCTGCGAGGAACTCGTCGCGCCCGAGCGTGAGCGAGCTCGGCGGCCGTCAGCGCGCGGACGCTCGCCGTCCGGGGCACGTCGCGCATGAGCGCGATCTCACCGAAGACGTCGCCCGGGCCGAGGTGCGCGCCCGGCCGGCCGTCCACGTCCACGGCCAGCTCGCCCGATACGACGATGTAGACGCGATCGCCGGGTCGCCCTGATGGATCACCTCCGTGCCGGCGCACCCTCGACCGACTCGAAGCGCGCGCAAGCTGCTCCAGCGTGGCCTCGGCGAGCGGAGCGAAGATCGGGTGTGCGTCGAATGAGCGCCGTGCGGTCGACCATCGCGGGATCCGGGGCGTCGAGGGCCACGAGCGCGCGCCCTGACACCACCACGACGACCGGAAGGACGAGTCCCGGTGCGACGAGCGCGGACGCACGCCGAGCAGGTGGATCGCGAGCGGTGCGAGCACCGAGCCGATGTCCGAGCGAAGCCAGGAGCACGCTCTCGAGCACGCCGAAGACCCGGCCGAGGACAGCGTCGTCCGCCGAACGCTGAAGCAGCGTCACCGCCGCGACGTCGACGATCGTGTTGCCGACGCCCACGCCTGCCAGGAGTACGAGCGCGACAGCGGTGCTGGTGGTCGCGCCCAGCAGGGTGACGCCGACTCCCCAGGCGACGACGCCCGCGGCGAATGCGGCCGCCAACCTGCGCGCGCCGGCCAGGCCGACTGCGGCGACCCCGCCCACGACGCCTCCGACGCCGAAGGCGCAGTCGAGATAGCCGACACCAGCGTTACCCATGTGGAGGACGTCGATCGCGAGCACAACCGTGAAGACGGTGAGGGCGCCCGCGACCATTGCCTGGGCGGCGTACGTGACGGTGATCGCAAGCAGTGCGGGCGTCGATATGAGCGCCTGGAACCCACCCAGGACCCCGACCGAGCGGCTCGTCGCCCGTGGCGTCCTCGTCGGCCGCCAGCGCTCCGCGGTTCGTCGAGCGACCAGACGAGAGACGCCGACCAGAGGAAGGCGATGACGCACACCACGAACACCGTGGACGTCCCGCTCACCGCGAGCACGAACCCGCCGATGCCGGGCCCGAGGAAGATGCTTGCGCTCTCGATCGTGCCGGAGACCGCATTGGACGCCGTGAGCTCCTCGGGCGTCGCGGCGAGCGCCGGCGTGAGAGCGGCCTGGGCCGGGCGGAAAGCCGTCCCGACGACGGCGATTCCCACGGCCAGCACGTACACCGTGATGATCGGCGCGTGGGTCTCGACGGCGAGGGCGATTGCGGCGGTGAGCACCGCGCGGACGAGGTCGCTGATCGCCATCACGATGCGTCGTGGGTAGCGGTCCGCAAGTGCGGCGAGCGGCGGTGACGCAAGGGCCGCGGCCGATCATGCGGACGAGCATGATGAGGCCGACCGCCGCCGCGCCCCCCGATCGGAACGCGACGACGGCGAGCGCGATCAGGTACGCGCATGTGCCCAGCGTCGATGCTGCCCATGCCAGCTGCAAGCGCCGGAGCTGCCGGTTGGTGAACACCACGGCGATCGGTCGCAGGTACGGCCCACAAGCGGGATCTTCCCAACTGCTGAGGGATTGTGGGAAGATTCCAGTCGGTGTTCACCGTCTGGTGGGTATCCCATCCCTACAAGGAGGAGCTCCCATGGGAACGGATGAGCGAGACCGCGCCAAGCGGTCCGAGGAGCCCGACGTCGAGGCGCACAGGGCACAAGTCTGCTGCGGACGAGGGTGTGAAGGCGCCCGAGGACAAGACGGCGGACGAGCCGGACGTCGAGGCGCACGTTCACACGAGGCGGACGTAATCGCGTTCCGGGGCGGCGGTCGCGAGGCCGTCGCCCCGGGCTCCGTCAACGGCGCTGCGAGATGATGCGCTCGAGCGGCCTGAACGAGCGCGAGGGCCGCGTCGCGGTCCTCCGCATCGGCCGACTCGAGCGCCGCCGACAGCCGTGTCAGCGACCGACCCATCCCCGGCCTCGTCGTCGAGAAGCCTGCGCGCCGATCGCGACCGGCCGAGCAGGTCGAGGGCGATGGCGGCCTGGGTTGCGAACATCCCCAGCAGGTCCGCCTCCTCCAGCGTGAACCGCTCGCCCGAAGGCCGGTCGAGCACCTCCAGGACTCCGAGCGTCCGCTCGCCAGACACGAGCGGGACGGCCATGATCGCCTTCGGGACGTACCCGGTCGACTCGGCCGCCTGCGAGGCGAACCGGGGGTCGGCGGAGACGTCGTCGAGCACGAGCGACTGAGCCGGTCACGAGCACCCAGCCGGCGATGCCGGTGCTGGACGGGAACCGCCGTCCGACGAGCGACTCCTCTCCCTCGCCGCTCACGGCCTCGAACACCAGCTCGTCGGCCTCGCCGTCGAGCAGGAACACCGAGGCTGCTCGGGCACGGAAGATGGCGCGGGCGACGTCGACGATCGATCGGAGCAGGGCGCGGTGCAGGTCGTCTCCAGGAAGGAGGCCGGCCGCGAGGGCGGCCCGATTCGCGTTCATACGTTGACCTCCGCGTTCGTCGCCGTGAGCCCGAGCAGGGTCTTCACCTCGGGCGGCGTCAGCTCGGGATGCTTCGACCGGATGAGCGCGCAGATGCCGGAGATGTGCGGCGTCGCGAAGCTGTTGCCGCTCGCGCGGAGCGTCGAGCCGTCCGCCATGCGACGTCGACCTCGACGCCACGCGCGTAGAACTCGACCGGCGGTTCGGGGTTGCGCACGTACGCGAGCGGGTCGTCCAGATCGTGGCTCGCGACCGAGACCACCGAGGCGAACCGCCACGGGTAGCTGCGCACCGGCATGTTGTGCGCCGAGGCGACGATCAGGCTGCGGCGGAAGTACGCGGCGTCGGTGAGCGCGTGCAGGTCGGCGACGAACCGCTCCTTCGTCGTCGAGAGGCTCATGTTGATCACGTCGAAGCCCTGCTCCACGGCCCAGCGCAGACCCTCGATCAGCGCTGGGCCGCTGCCGACGAAGCCCTCGCCCAGAACGCGGACGCTGACGAGCTCGCAATCGGGCGCGAGCGTGCGGATGATCCCGGCACACGCCGTGCCGTGACCACAGACGTCACCGGTCTCGTCGGGCTCGATCAGCGCCTCGTCGTCCTCGACGTGAACGGCGACGGCCGAGTGCACTCCTCGCGACGAGAGGATGCCCGGCGTCGATGCCGCTGTCGACGACGCAGACGGTTGCGCCGGCCCCGGTCGACCCGCCGAACGCCCAGTCGCGGTCGACGTGCGCCGGCCAGGGCTTCGCTCCGGCGAGCCGCCGCGCCTCGTCGCCCGCGACGGCGTGCGCGGGAGCGCGTCCGGCGTCGTCGGCGTGCAACGTCACGGCCATGTCGGCGATCCTACTGATTCGGCGGTCGCGCGAACCTCTGCCCGGGCTCGGGCCGTATGCGAGAATCCAGGGCGTGTCCTCCTACGATCGCAGCCGCGAGCTCGGCGACTGCTGTGGCTTCTGCCTGCGCTGCGGATGGGGCCGCCGGTTCATGGCCGGGGGCGCCGCGGCGGTACCGGCGGAGTGCCCGGACTGCGGGGGCGCCGTCATCACGGCCTGCCCGCACTGCGGCGAGTCGATCGCCTCGCTGATGGCCCTCACCTGCCGCGGCTGCGGGGCCGAGCTCCGGGGCCCGCAGGCCTTCGGCGAGGACATCCGGCGGAAGCCGGAACGGCACCGGCGGGTTGACGTAGAGCCCGGACGGCGGGATAACGAGAGTACCGCCGTTGAGCTCTGACGTCTTCCTTCCTCTGCTCGGGTTTGTGTGCGGCACGCTCATCGTGGCCGTCGGCGTCGCCGTGCGCGAGCGTCTCCGCTCCGGCCGGCTGATCGGCGAGGTCGAGCGCCTCCGCGGCGAGTCGGCAATGCTCGAGCGCCGCGACGACGACACCGGCCTCTGGAACAGCAGGCACTTCGTCGAGACGCTCACCCGCGAGATCGAGCGCGCCCGCACCTACGAGCGCCCCGTCGCGCTCGCGCTCGCGTCGGTCGACGACGTCACGCCGAGCGAGGTCGAGCAGGCGATGCGAAGCCTCGGCCAGGCGATCGGCGGCAGCGTCCGCTCGATCGACGTGGCCTGCCGGGTCGGCTCGACCGAGTTCGGGGTGATCATGCCCGAGACCGACAGCCGCTCGGCGTCGGTCGCGTCGGAGCGCGTCCTGCGGGCGATCGCCCGGGCCCGCACCGAGGACGGCTCGAAGCCCCAGGCCGCCGTCGGCATCGCCGCGTGCCCGGCTCACGCCGAGACGTTCGACGAGCTGATCGAGCGGGCCGGATCCGCGCTGCGGAGCGCACGCCGCGCCGTCCGCGACGAGCCGCGCCGGCCGGGCACGGTCCCGGTCGCCATGGCCGTCTGGGACGACGAGGCATAGCCGACACTCACCGCGGGTAGGGTGGGCGCCGTGATCGAGCGGCTGGACAACGGGCTTTGGGCGTGGCGCGCCCGGCATCCCGAGTGGCACCCGGGCAAGTGGGGCTCCGAGGTGGTGAGCTTCGCCGTCGCCGAGCCGGGCAGGACGCTCCTCATCGACCCGCTCGTCCCTGACGGCCTCTGGGAGGAGCTCGACGGCGTCGTCGCCGGCGACGTCGAGATCCTGATCACGATCCCCTACCACGTGCGCTCCTCGAGCGCGGCCTCGGCCCGCTACGGCGGCGCGCGCGTGTGGGGTCATCCGGCCTGCGCCAAGCGGCTCGAGGATCCCTCCGTGTTCTGCGAGCTGCGGCCCGACAGCGCGCCGCACGGCGTCAGCGCCTACACGATCGGAAAGCCCCGCCGCTACGAGAGGCCGATCCGGATCGCGTCGCAGCGGGCGCTGGTCTTCGGCGACGCCGTCGTGGGGACGCCGGAGGGCCTGCGGGTGTGGGAGCAGACCGACGGCAAGCGCCGCGAGCGCTGGTACGCGGAGCGGTTCCTGCCCACGCTTCAGCCGCTCGCCCTGCTCGACATCGAGCGCGTCCTCGTGACGCACGGCCCGTCCGTGACCCGAGGCGGCCGGCGGGCGCTTCGCGACGCGTTCGCGCACCCGCCCTGGTACCACCACGGCTGATCTGCTCACCGAAACCGCATGTCGACCATCTACGGTTCCGGAGTGCCGTCCGAGATCGTCGTCGTCCCGACCTACAACGAGCGCGAGATGCTTCCGCTCTTCCTCGAGCAGTTCGCCCTCGCCGGCGGCGACTGCCTGATCGTCGACGACAGCTCCCCGGACGGCACCGGCGAGCTCGCCGACGACCTGGCACGGGATCGGCCCTGGCTCCACGTGCTCCATCGCCCTCACAAGGGCGGGCTCGGCGCCGCCTACCGGGCCGGGTTCGCGTGGGCGCTCGAGCGCGGCTACGAGCGGATCGGCCAGATGGACTGCGACCTCTCACACCCTCCGGGAGCGCTCGAGGCGATGCGGGCGGCGGCCGACCGCGGCGCCGGCCTCGTGCTGGGGTCTCGCTACGTGGCCGGTGGCGGAACGAGCGGCTGGCCGCTCGGGCGCCGCATCATCTCGCGGGTCGGGTGCATGACGGCGATGCGCGTGCTCGGGCTGCCCTACCCTGACCTGACCGGTGGCTTCAAGCTCTGGACCGCCGACGCGCTGCGCCTGATCGACGTGTCGACGACCGTCTCGAACGGCTACATCTTCCAGGTCGAGTCGACCCGCCGGGCCCACATCGCAGGCGTCCCGATCGAACAGGTGCCGTTCGTCTTCGCCGAGCGCATGCACGGCACCTCCAAGATGTCGCCCGGCATCGCCCGCGAGGGTGCGCTGATCCTGTGGAAGCTGCGCAGGGACGGCTGGCACCCGCGTGGCCGAGGCTCGGCCCCGGCGGGCGCCGAGCCCTGTCACGTCACCGTGAAGTGATCCTGGCCGTCCCGGCTCAGCCCACGTTGATCGTGAGCGTGCCGGTCTGGAAGTTCGTCTTCGTGGCCTTGAAGGTGATCTTCCCGGCCTTCGTCGGCTTCAGCTTGAAGACGACCTTGCCGCTCGCGCTCGTCTTCGTGACGGCCGCGATCCCGGCCCCCGTCGCCTTGACGCTGACGCCGTTGATGGCGGCGCCCATCGCGTCCTTGGTGTAGACGGTCACCGTCGTCGTCTGCTTCTTCAGGAGCGAGAGCGGCGAGACCGTGACCTTGATCAGCACCGGCAGCGAGAGTGTCAGCGGCGCCGAGAACGCGCCGAGGTTGCCGTCGGCGTCCTTCGCCGCGACGTGCCAGTAGAGGTCGCCGCCGTTCGTGTACTCGAGGTGGTTGAAGAGCTGCGGCGCCACCGCGGTCGTCTCTGTGGTGCCCGACTCCAGGATCGACGAGAACGAGCCGCCCGTCGTGGTGGTCGGCGACGTCGAGACCTCCCAGGTGTAGGTCTTCGCCGTGATCTTGGGATCCCAGTCCAGCGAGAAGTCCTTCGGGCTGGCGTAGCTCGTCGTCACGTTCAGCGGAGCCGCGATCGTGCGGTCGAACACCTGAAGGTCGGTGTAGCCGCCGTGGATCGTCCCGGTGATGCCGGAGGCTCCGACAGTCGGGAAGTTGGCCCGCACCCGCCACGTGAACCCGCCGACGCCGCTCATGGAGAGCGCCGCCACGGCGGTCGTGTCGATGTTGGTGGCGTCGCCGCACAGCCCGTTCGCGGTCGGGCAGTTGAGGTCGACGTCGTAGGAGACGGCGCCGGGCACCGGATCCCACTGGAACGTCGGGATCTGGCCGCCGGCGGTGTCGTTGGTGACGTTGTCGAACGTCGGCACGGCGAGCGTCTTCTGGAACGTGCCGGTCGACGAGTACGAGAGGAAGCGACCGGCCGCGTCGACCGCCTGGACGCGCCAGTAGAGCGTCGTCGCCGCCGGGTACGTCGTGTTGCCGGTGTATGAGGTCTCGCCGATCGACGTCACGTCCTCGACGATCGTCCCGAGCTGCTGATCCGTCGCGACCTGGAGGTGGTAGGTCTGGCGCCCTCGGTCGGCGTCCACTGGAAGGTCGGCTGCGTGGCGATCACGTCGCCGTCGGCCGGCGTGAGCAGGCTGGGCGCGATCGACTGCTTCTGGAAGGTGTGCTTTGCGGCCGAGTTCACCGGGTCGCCGACGGCACCGCCGCCGTCCGGATTTGTGGCCGGCAGCACCGCCCAGAAGTAGAGCGACGCCGTGTCGGGATACGTCGTGACGTCGGTGTTGATACGCGGCGCGTACGCCGGAATCTTCGTGAACGCGTAGTCGACGATGTTCTGGAAGCTCGGATCGGTCGCGACGATCACGAAGTAGCTCTGCTTGCCGGACATCGGGTTCCACGTGAAGAGCGGCATCCGCTGGTTCGACGATGCGTTGACCGGCAGAAGGTAGTCGCCCGACCCCAGGTACCCCGGCGAGCACGACGGCGTGCAGCTGCCGCCGGAGGGATACCCGGAGAAGGTGAAGGCGAAGTCGCTGCCGTCGCTCGGGCCGATGTAGGTCCAGTCGCCGTAGATCAGGTCGCCCTTGCTGTCGTTCGAGCGCTCGGCGCGCACGCGGGCGCAGTAGTTGCCGCCCGGCGTGAGGGCCGTGATTCCCTCCTGCGCGACGATGTGGTGGTGCGCATCGTTGAACGGCTTCACGAGGTTCCAGCTGTTCCCGAGCGGCGTCCAGTAGGTCGAAGCCGTGAAGTTGTCCCACTGCACGAGCCCGGTCGCCGTCCAGTTGCACGAGCCGGCCGTGTACGGCGTCACGTCGACCTCGTAGCTCGACGCGCCGGGAACGGGATCCCAGCTCGAGGATCGGCGTGTCGGTGGAGACGCCGCCCGGCGACCACGCGATCGGATCCGCCGACGAGTCGACCAGGCTCAGGTTCTGCAGCGAGTTCGGCCCGCCGAGCGACGTCTGATCGACGTCGTAGGCGATCGTGAACGTGTCCTGGGGCGTCGAGCCGGAGTCCGTGAACTGCGTCCAGGCGCCCGGGTTCTTGCTGGCGTCGTAGGGGCGCACGCGCCAGTAGTACGTGTCGGCGGGCAGGAGCGTCTTCGGCGAGAGCGACGTGCCCACCGAGTATCCGCTGCAGCACGCCTTCGAGCCCGACGCCCAGCTCGGAGTCCGAGTTGGCCTCGACCTCGTAGTAGGCGGCGCCGGCGATCGGCGTCCACGAGAACTGCGGGTCGTAGACCTCGTCCGACGGATCGAGATCGGTCACCGAGAGCGTCGTGGACACGTCCCAGTTCCAGGTGAAGGACCACGTCGGCGACGCCGCGCCGCGGTGGTTCTCCGCGTCGATCGGCGTCACGTTCCAGTAGTACGTGCCCGGCGCGAGCCGCTTCAGCGGCGAGTAGGCGCTCGCCGCCGTGTCCGTCGGGCCCGTGTCCGTCGGATACCCGCCGACGAGCGACGTCAGGTTCGAGTCGGTGGCGATCTTCACCTCGTACTTCTGCGCACCCGGCACCGACGTCCAGTTGAGCAGGATCGGCGAGGGGTACGTGAGCGTGTCGCCGTCGCCCGGCGACTGCGGCGTCGCCACGTCGGACCAGTCGTAGTCGAAGGAGCGTGCGGCGGACCACGGGCTGTTCGTGCCGGTGGAGCTGACCGCGCGGACGCGCCAGTAGTAGGTGTCGTTGCCGAGCACCTTGGTGACGGTCTCGCGGTGGTTGGCGGTGGTCACGTCGACGAGAGCGGGCGAGAACGCCGTCGTCCCCGCGAGCTGGAACTCGTACTTCGCGGCGCCCGAGACGTCGCCCCACGTGAACACGGGCAGGCTGTCCCAGGTCGCGCCGTCGGCGGGCGCGCCCAGCGCCGGGGCGGACAGAGATCCGTAGCCGGGCGCAGCGGCCACGGCGGCAACTGCGATGACGGCGCACGGGACGATCAGCGAGCGGAGATGTCGAACCAGACCAGGAATCTTCGATGCTCCTTCAGGGCGCGGGGAGAGACTGACTGAGGGCGCGTCCGCCCTACCCGCCATCGAGCAGGGCTGTCCGCGCGCTCATCTCTCACTATGGAACCGGATCCCCCGTTTGTGATCACCCGATTTGGGGAGGCAAACGCCAGGGGCCGGGCCCGCGGTGTGCGGGCCCGGCCCCGTGCGTGAGTGGCTAGCCGATCAAGCGACATCGGGGTGGCCCCGAAGGCGTTTCCGACGTAGTCGATCTTGATCGTGTACGTCCCGTTCACCGGAATCTGGAACGGGCTCGTCGATCCATCCGTGTTGAACGCCGAGTTCTGGATCGGGTTGACGTTGGTGTCAAAGACGATGCCGTTCGGCCCGGTGATGGTGATGAGCACCGTCGAGGAGATCGACGGGCCGAGCGACCAGCGTGTACGGCGGGTCGGTGGCGACCCCGGTGAACGTGACCGTGGCGTTCTGCCCGGGCACGGTCGTGGTCGGCGTGATCGTCGCGCCGTTCTTGGTGACCGTCGTCGAGATGTCGGCGGGCACCGTGTACAGCTTCAGCGTCGCGCTGCCGGTGTTGGCACCGATCGGATCGAGCTTGATCTTGTAGGTGCCGGCGACCGGGAGCGTCACCGGGTCGACGAACTTGCCGTCCGTGCCGAGCGCGTACGGCACGCCGAGCTGCGTTCCGTCGGGCTTCAGGATCGTGACGAGCGTGCCGCCGCCCGGCGACGAGCCGATCGAGACGCCCGACATGTCGAGGCTGACCTTCTGGTTGAGGGCGCCCGTGAACGAGTAGCACGATGTTCTGGCCGGGCACGCTGTTGCTCACGGCGGTGGCGCTGCCGTTGGTCAGGATTGTGCCCGTGGCGTCGGCCGGGACCGTGTACAGCGTCACGGTCATCGAGCCGGTGTTCACGCTCTGCGGGTCGACCTTGATCGTGTAGGTGGCGCCCGCGGTCAGGGCGGCGACGGACGTGTCGATGTAGCCGCCGTTCGTGCCCACGAGGGTCGGAGCGCCGACCAGGGTGGAGCCCTTCATCAGGGTGACCGTGGTGCCCGCGATCGGGTTCGACCCGATCGAGACGTTGGTCATCTTGATGCTGACCTTCTGATTCGACCCGGCCGTGAACGTGAGCTTCATGTTCTGGCCGGGGATCGTGTTCGTCACGGTGACCGGAGTGGCGCCCGCGCCGCCGGCCGTGATGGCCGCGGATGCGTCGGCCGGCACCGTGTACAGGTTCACGGTGAGCGAGCCGGTGTACGCGCCGTCGGGATCGATCTTGATCGTGTACGTGCCGGCCGCGGTCAGGGTGACCGGCTCAATGAACGTGCCGTTCGTCCCGACGCCGACGGGCGCGACGACTGTGGTCGTGCCCACCTTCACCGACACCTTGGCGCCCGCGACCAACGTCCCGATCGAGTCGTTCGAGATGTTGAGCGCGATGCGCTGGTTCACCGAGCCCGTGAAGGTCAGCGTGCCGTTCTGGCCCGCGGCCGCCGCAGTGAAGACCACGCCGGCGCCGCCGGCCGTGATGGTGCCGGTCGTGTCGCCTGCCGAAGTTCGCGAGCGCCCAGCGTGATGCCGCCGGTGTTCGCGCCCTGCGGATCGACCTTGATCGTGTAGGTCGCCGTGGACGGAAGGATCACCGGCTCGATGAACTTGCCGTTGGTGCCGACGTCGGTGGCGGCCACCACGGTGGTGCTGCCGGTCACGATCGACACCTTCGTGCCGCTGATCGGGTTCGAGCCGATGGTGACCGCCGTCAGGTTCAGGCTGACCTTCTGGCCGGCGGTGCCGGAGAAGGTCTCGGTGGCGTTCTGCCCGGCGATCCGGCCGCGAAGGTCAGCGGCAGCGGTGTGCCCGCGCGTGATCGTGCCGGACTGGTCGGCGGAGACGTCGTAGATCGTCACCGTGGCCGATCCCGCGTACCACTGCCGCGGGTCGAGCTTGACGGTGTATGTCCCGTCGGCCGGGATCGTGAAGGGCTCGATGAACGAGCCGGAGCTGCCGAAGTTCGAGTTCGCGACGAGTACGGACGTGTCAGGCTTCAGCACCGAGACCCGCGCCGAGTTGATCGCGTTGCCGTTGATGGTGACCGGCGAGAGCTTGATGCTCACCCGGTGGCCGGCGGTGGCGGCGAACGTGACCGTGCCGTTCTGGCCGGGCGTCGTCATCGCAAGCGGCACAGCGGCGCCACCCGGCGTCGTCGATCCGGTGACGTCCGCGGGAACGGTCCAGATCGAGACCGTCGCCTTGCCCTTGTAGGTGCTCTGACCGTCGAGGACGAGCTTGTAGCTCCCGGTGACGGGCGTCGACAGGGGCTCCATGAAGGTGCCGCTCGAGCCGACGTCGAACGGCGACACGAGGGTCGAGCCGTCCGGCTTCTGGATCGAGACCTTGATGCCCGTGTTGGGCTTGGGGCTCATGGTGACGCCGGAGATCCGGATGCTGATCCGGTTCCCGGCGGTGCCTGAGAACGTCAGGTTGGCGTTCTCGCCGCCGGTGGTCGTCGTCACCTGGACCGGCGTGCCGTCCGTCAGGATCGAGTAGCTCGATGCTGTGGCGGGGCCGGCCAGGATCGCCAGCGCCCCGAGGCACGCGGCGAGCAGCGTCGACCGGCGGAGCCGGCGGCTGCCTACGGCGTGCCGTAGAGAGTGGAGCATGGTGAGAAGCCCTTCGTGAGGCGCAGAGACGCGCGCGGGGAGAAACGAGAAATGGTCTTCTCAGAATCGGCGCGACAAGGGGGTTCCGGCCACCCCCGTCCGGGGGGATCGGGGTCCCCGCACCTGTATGGGAATTGTTCGGCCGCGCGAGCGGCCGGAGGTGAGATGGGTTAGGCGCGGATCTCGGAGAAGTGGATCACCGTGACGTTGTCGTCCTCGCTGACGTCACGGTTGTAGAGCTGTCCGAGGAAGTGCGTGAACTCGTCGATGTGGCGCATCTCGGGGTTGTCGTGCTGGATCTCGCGCGGCGAGACCTCACGCAACGGCTTCACCTCGACCTTATCGATCACCGCGTCGAACACCTTCTCGCGGATGCCGTACCGCTGCCCGACGAGCACCATGACGACCTGGCCCTTGCGGTACTTGCCGGACTTGTCGCCGAGCCGGATGGTCGCCGTCTTGCGCCGGTGGCGGAGCTGGTCCGCCACGACGGAGGAGTAGAAGTTGAGGGCGTTCACCGGCGTCGGCATCATATCGGCCGTTCCAGGACGTCGAGGGCTCGCGGCGTTTTCCGCCGAGCAACCACGCTGCCTGTCGAGATCTCACGCGCCATCGCTGCGCTACTGTCGCACGACTGTGCGGCGCCCGCGCGTCATCTACTGGGTCGTCTTCCTCGACGCGCTGCTCATGTTCGCGATCGTGCCGCTCCTGCCGCAGTACGTGCGCGACCTGGACATGTCGAAGACGCAGGCCGGCCTCGCGGTCGGCGCGTACTCCGGAGCCGTCCTGCTCGGCTCCCCGATCGTCGGGCACTGGAGCGCGCGCATCGGGGCGCGCAGGCTCACGATCTTCGGCGTCGCGCTCCTGTCCGTGGCGACGCTTGCGCTGGCGGAGGTCTCGAGCTTCGCGGGGCTCTTCGGCGTGCGGGTGGGACAGGGGCTCTCGTCGGCCGTCTCGTGGACCGCGGGGATGGCCTGGCTGTCGGAGGCGAGCCCGGCACGTGAGCGCGGGAAGGTGCTCGGGCTGGCGATGTCGTTCGCGAGCGTCGGCACGCTCGTCGGCCCCGTGGTCGGCGGGACGCTGGGATCGGCCTACGGCGTCAAGGTCCCGTTCGTCATCCTCGGCGCGGCCGCAGCGCTCCTGACCGTCGCCTGCCTGCGCGGCGCCGCCGGCGCCGCGTGCGGCCGAGGCGGTGCCCGTGCGTGCGCTCGCCAGCACGCTTGGCCAGAGCCGCCTGGTGCTGGCGGCGCTCATCGTCATGACGCTCGTGGCCACGGTCTCCGGGACGCTCGACACGCTCGTCCCGCTGCGCATGGGCCAGGCCGGCTACTCGGCGATCGCGATCACCGCCGTCCTCACGGCGGCGGGCGTCCTCGCCACGGTCTGCAACTACGGCGTCGGCCGCCTGTTCGACCGCGTCGGCGGCATCCGGATCGCCGTCATCTCGATGCTCGCCACCGCGGCGCTCGTGGCGCTCCCGGTCGTGTTCGCGGCGGCCGTCGTCGTGATCGCGATCTTCCTTGCGTCGACGCCCCCGATCGCCGGCCAGTATGCCGTCGCGTTCCCGCTGTGCGCTGCCGGCGCCGACGATGCCGGCGTCGCCCACTCGAGCGTCTTCGGCATCCTGAACCTCGCGTGGGGGCTGGGCTTCCTCGTCGGGCCGGCGGCGGGCGCGGCGATCGCCGAGGCGAGCTCCGACCGGGTGACGTACGCGATCCTCGTCGTGCTCACGCTGGCGGTCGCCGGCAACGTGCGTTCGTTGGCACTCTCTTAGGAAGAGTGCCAAACTTCCCGGTTGACGGCAGGTGCCCGACTGCTATCATCAGGTTCGGCACTCTCAAGGGCAGAGTGCCAACATCTGTAAACCACGATCGACCAGGAGGGTTGCATGGACTTGAAGCCACTGGGCGACCGCGTCATCGTCGAGGTCCTCGATGAGGAGGAGACGACGTTCAGCGGGATCGTCCTGCCCGATACGGCCAAGGAGAAGCCCCAGCGCGGCAAGGTGCTCGCAGTGGGCCCTGGCAAGTACGAGGACGGCAAGCTCGTCCCGCTCGACGTCAAGAAGGGCGACGAGGTCATCTTTTCCAAGTACGGCGGCACAGAGGTGAAGGTCTCGGGTGACGAGTACCTGATCCTGCGCGAGTCCGACATCCTCGCCAAGGTCGCCACGAGCAAGGTCGCCGCGAAGGCGTAGGGGAGGACTGTATGGCACACAAGGAGCTGAAGTTCAGCGAGGATGCCCGCCGTTCGTTGCAGCGGGGCGTCGACACTCTGGCCGACGCCGTCAAGGTGACGCTCGGCCCCAAGGGCCGCTACGTGGTGCTCGACAAGAAGTTCGGCGCCCCGACCATCACGAACGACGGGGTGACCATCGCCCGCGAGATCGAGGTCGAGGACGTCTTCGAGAACCAGGGCGCGCAGCTCGTCCGCGAGGTCGCCACGGCGACCAACGACGTCGCCGGTGACGGCACCACCACCGCCACCGTGCTCGCCCAGGCCATCGTCCACGAGGGCCTGAAGAACGTCTCGGCCGGTGCGAACCCGATGGCGCTCAAGCGCGGCATCGAGGCCGCCGTCGGCGCTGTCGTCGACGACATCAAGTCGCAGTCGAAGGAGATCTCGGGCAAGGAGGACATCGCCCGGGTCGCCACCATCTCGGCCCGCGATCGCGAGATCGGCGACGTCATCGCCGACGCGATCGAGAAGGTCGGGAAGGACGGCGTCGTGAACGTCGAGGAGGGCCAGACCTTCGGCCTCGAGCTCGAGTTCACCGAGGGCATGCAGTTCGACAAGGGCTACCTGTCCCCGTACATGATCACCGACTCCGAGCGCATGGAGGCGGTGCTCGACGACCCGTACGTCCTGATCGCGAACCAGAAGATCGGCGCCGTGAAGGACCTCCTGCCCGTGCTCGAGCAGGTGATCCAGGCCGGCCGCCCGCTTCTGATCGTGGCCGAGGACCTCGAGGGCGAGTCGCTCGCCACCGTCGTCGTCAACAAGCTCCGCGGCACGTTCACCGCCGTCGGCGTCAAGGCGCCGGGCTTCGGTGACCGCCGCAAGCGGATGCTCGAGGACATCGCCATCCTGACGGGCGGCGAGGTCATCACCGAGGAGATGGGTCTCAAGCTCGAGAACACGACCCTCGCCCAGCTCGGCAAGGCTCGCAAGGTCGTCGTGGACAAGGACTCCACCACGATCATCGACGGCGCCGGCGAGAGCGAGAAGATCAAGGGCCGGATCAAGCAGATCAAGTCCGAGATCGAGACCACCGACTCCGACTTCGACCGCGAGAAGCTGCAGGAGCGGCTGGCCAAGCTGGCCGGTGGCGTCGCGGTGGTCAAGGTTGGCGCTGCCACCGAGACCGAGATGAAGGAGAAGAAGCATCGCGTCGAGGACGCCCTCCAGGCGACCCGCGCGGCGCTCGAGGAGGGCATCGTCCCCGGCGGCGGCGTGGCGCTTCTGCACGCCATCAAGGCCGTCTCTGCCGAGAAGCTCGAGGGTGACGAGAAGACGGGTGCTCGGATCGTCGAGCGCGCGCTTCAGGAGCCGCTTCGCCAGCTGGCCGAGAACGCCGGCCTGGAGGGCTCAGTCGTCGTGAACGACGTCCGCGGCGCGAAGGCCGGGTTCGGCCTGAACGTCGACACGGGCGAGATCGTGGACATGGTCAAGGCCGGCATCATCGACCCGGCCATGGTCACGCGCTCCGCCCTGCAGAACGCCGCATCGATCGCCAAGAACATCCTCACCACCGAGGCTGTCGTGGCGGAGGCTCCGGAGAAGCACCAGCCTGCCCCCATGGGCGGCGGCATGCCGGACATGATGTAGGAACGTGGGGGGAGCAGGCTCCCCCCACGGGCCCCCCACAGGGGGCACACGATACGGCTATGCGAGGCCCGGAGCTCGGCTCCGGGCCTCAGCCGTTTAACACGGGGGGAGCAGGCTCCCCCCGTGTGCCCCCCACGTTGCGCTCGATCTCTCGGTGCGAGGCCCGGAGCGCGGCTCCGGGCCTCAGCCGTTCAGGCGCAACAACAGGGTTAGTTCAGCCAACTCCATTCCTGGCGACGTCGTCGATGAACGCCAGGATCAGCTGGACGGCGCCCTCCACGTCGTCGAGGTTGACGCAGCCGACGGCCGAGTGGATGTAGCGCGACGGCACCGAGATGCAGCCGCTCAGGATGCCCGAGTTGGCGATCCCCCAGGCGTCGGTCGCTCCGCCCAGAAGCACCTCGCGCTGGAACTCGACGCCCGCCGACTCGGCGGCGCGCTCGAACTGGTCGGTCAGGTGACGCGGGACGGCGCTCCCGTAGCCGACCTCCGGCGCCCAGTCGAAGTACTTGATCGCCGGCCCCTTCCCCATCGAGATCGGAAGCCGCGAGTAGTCGAGCCCCGGCGTGTCGCCGCACAGCGTCACGTCGATGGCGATGCCGACGTCGGGCTTGACGCGCGCCGCGGCCGGGCCGGCACCGCGGATCCCGAGCTCCTCCTGCACGGCCGCGACGCCGACGACGGTGGCGGCCGGCGAGTCACCCAGCCGGCGCATCACCTCGACCATCACCGCGCAGCCGGCCCGGTCGTCGACGGCCTTGCCCGAGAAGACCCGCGTGCCGTTCAGGGCCATGCCGGTGCGCGCGAAGGTGGCGAGGTCGCCGACGCGCACGCCGAGCGCCTCCGTCTCCTCGCGGCTCGTGGTGCCGAGGTCGACGTGGAGCTGGTCGATCGGGATCGCCTTCTTGGCCTCGTCGGGCGGCAGGACGTGGGCCGGCTTCGCGCCGGTGACGCCGTGGACCGCTCCCTTCGTGCCGTGGATCGAGAGATCCTGGTCGACCACCATGCGAGCGTCGTGGAATCCCACGGGCGCGATCCGGACGAAGCCCTCGTCCTCGACGTGCTGGACGATGAACCCGAGCTCGTCCATGTGCGCGCAGAGCATCACGGTGGGCCCACCGTCGCTCCCGCGGCGGGTGAAGTAGTGGTTTCCGAGCGCATCGGACTCGTGCTCGTCGTGGTGTCCGTCGAGCTCGGCGGTGATGACGTCGGCGACCAGGCGCTCGTCGCCGGAGACGCCGATGGCGGCGTCGAGGGCGGCGAGCAGGTCGAGCATCCTGTCTGACAATGGAACCTCCTCTGGGGGGCCAAAGCCTACAGTGCCGCCGGTGAGGCTCGAGCTTCCACCGCCGCCCTACGACTTCCACCGCTCGACGTTCCGGTACCGCACGTTCGGCGACGACGTGGCGAGCGTGTGGCACGACGGCGGGCTCTACCGGGTCCTTCGCTCGGGCCTCGTCGTGCGCATCTCGGCCGGCGGGGTGGAGGCGTCGCGAGAGCCGGCCGCGGCGGATCACGCGGAGGTCCTCCACACCCTGGGCGCGAGCTTCGACCTGCCGTCGTTCGAGGCCGCCTATCCGGGGATCTTCGCCCGGGCCCCCGGGTTCCGGCCGCCGCTCTCGGCCGACCCGTTCGAGTCGCTCGTCATCGCGGTGACGGCGCAGCAGATCTCGCTTCGCGCCGCCTGCGCCATCCGGAATCGGTTCGTGCGCCGCTTCGGCCGCCGGTGTGAGCTGGGCGGCGTCGAGGTGTGGGCGTTCCCGCGCCAGGAGGACGTCGCCGGCGCCGACCTCGAGGGCGTGGGCCTCTCGCGCGCCAAGATCCGCTCGATCGCCGCCCTCGCCGAGGCCGACCTCGACCTCACCGGGCTCACCGATCTCGAGCTCCGCGCCCGGCTGACAGAGCTCCCCGGGATCGGCGGCTGGACGGTCGACTGGTTCCTGGCCCGCACGTTCGGGCGCCCGGATGCGTTTGCCGCGGGCGACCTCGGCGTGCGCAAGGCGGTCGCGCGCTGGTTCTCGCACGATCCGATCTGGCCCGAGGCGCGTGTGCGCGAGGCCTGCCTGGGGTTCGGCGAGCACGCGAACCTGGCAGTGCACTACCTGCTCGTGCCGGACGCCGCGCCGGGCTGATGGCACGGCGTACCGCGGCCCGTCCAAGCGGCCGTGCGGTCACCGCCACTCGGCCAGACGCCGCGGCCTACGGCGTGAACGTGTGCGCCGTGTACGTGATCATGACGAGCGCGGCGAGCAGCATCGGGAAGGCCGTCTTGACCAGCGTGTCGATGCCCTCCGACTCGCCGAGCTCGGCGAGCGCCCAGAAGAGCGGGAACGCCACCATGCCGAAGCGGCCGATCGACACGAGGAGGCCGCCGGAGGTCGGCAGGAGGATCAGGAGCGCCGCGTAGATCAGGTACTCCGCCGGCATCCGCATCCGCCACGCCTTGTAGAAGAGCCCGCACCAGAGGACGGTGAAGCCCATGTGGACGAGGAACCGCAGCTGGCCGCCCTCGAGGACGTCGTGCCACAGCGTGTAGCCGAACACGTACGGCAGCACGCCGACGCCCCGCTCCCAGCCGCGCTCCTGGGCGTGCACGTTCGCCAGGAAGTCGCCCGTCCTCCAGCCGAGGTACGCGAAGAACAGCAGCTCGGCGAGCGGCAGCAGGAGCAGCGGCAGGTACGCGCTCAGCCGGAACCCGTGCCGGCGGTACGTCCGCCAGGCCAGCGCGGGCAGGAGCGCGATGCCGACGGGCCGCGCGAGCACGGCCAGGGCGCCAACCCCCGCTCCGGCCCACGTCCGCCCATGCCATGTGAGCGCGAACGCGCCGAGCGTGAGCAGCAGGAAGAGGCTCTCGGCGTACGGCAGCGAGAACACGAAGGCGAGTGGGAAGATCGAGAGGTAGAGGACGGTTCGCCTCGCCATCGCCTCGTCGTAGCGGCGGAGCGTGATGCGGTAGAGGACGCAGAGCGCCCCGCCGAAGAGCGCGGTCGAGAGCAGGCTGCCCCAGAGCTCCATCGGTCCCGGGAGGATCGAGAACGGCCTCCACGCGAGCGGGTAGAGCGGGAAGAAGGCGGCCGAGTTGCCGTGGCCGATGGCCGGGTCGTAGCCGTGGTCGGCGATCCACCGGTACCAGACGGCGTCCCACTGCCCGAGCGCGCCGAAGAGCGCGTGCCACGAGATCCCCGACTCGCGCGGTACGCGGCTCGTCCACGACGCCGCGGCGATCAGCGCGTAGACGGCGACCCGGCTGGCCGCGAACACCGTCAGCGGATAGCGGTACGTCGCGAGCCATCCCGCGCGGGCGGGCTCGGGCGTCCCGACGGGCACAGACGGCGGCTCGACGGTCGCCCCGGTCACTCCGGCCATCCCCGCCAGCGCCAGAACCGGCGCACCCCGTAGAACGCGGCGACGGCGTATACGAAGCCGATCAGCAGATCGACGACGTAGTGGTTGCCGGTGTAGACGACGGCGACGGTCTGGATGACCGGGTACATCACAGCCGGGACGGCGACCCACCACCGCCACCGGGTGCGCCAGGCCAGCGTCGCGACGAACAGGCAGACGAGCAGCGAGTACCCGCCGTGAAGCGACGGCACCGCGGCGTAGGGATTCCCGTCGACGAGGCGGTAGACCGGCCCCGAGTCGGTGGGAAGCGGCGACGTCGCGGCCTGCACGCCGGCCGGGTTCGCGAGGAACGGGATGAGGCCCCGCTCGGACGCGGCCCACGGCGGGGCCGCCGGGAAGAGCCAGAACGTGAGCGCGCCCGCGTACGACAGCACGAGCAGCGTCGCCGCGAACCGGTAGAAGAGCGCCCGCCGCTTGAGCCAGAGGGCGAACGCCAGCGTCGGCGGCACGATGAAGTGGACGCGCGTCATCGCGCTCAGGAACTGGTCGTACCAGTGCAGGCTCCCGGTCCAGAGCCAGTCCTGGAGGTCGACCGACGGGACGTGGCCGAGGAAGAGCGCCTTCTCGGCGTCGAGCTGCGGGGCGTAGTAGGGGTGCGGGTGCAGCGTGTGGGCGATTCCGCGACACTCTTCGTACATCACGATCAGCACGACGAAGGGGACGAAATCGAGCAGGAACCGGCGACCGCGGCCGATCACGAGCGCGGGGGCGAGGAGCACGAGCACGTAGCGGTCGGGCGTGAGCGAGAGCCCGAACGTGAGGACCTGGGCGACGAGCGCGAGCGCGAACGCGACGCCGGCCAGGGCGGCGGTCCGCCCGTCGATCCCCGTGCGTGGAGGGCCCCAGCGGCCGCCGTCGCCCTCGCCGGGGTCCTGGCCGTCGCGCTCCGCGTCCCGTTCTTCGGCACGCCGCTCACCGCCGACGAGGGCGGCTATGGGGAGGTCGCCCGCCTGTGGAGCCACGGCGCCACCCTCTACCGCGACGCGTGGGTCGATCGCCCGCAGGGCCTCGAGCTCGTGTTTCGGGCGATCCTTCATGTCGACGGCGGCTCTGCCACGGCAATGCGGGCGCTGGCGGCGGTCGTGGCGGCGGGAGTGGCAGCGCTGACCATGGCGGTCACCGCCAGGGTGGCGGGGAGGATAGCGGCCGTCGGCGCGGGACTGCTGGTCGCAACCGCCGGTGCGTCGCCGTTCATCGAGTCGTTCACGCTCTCGGGCGAGCTCCTGGCGTCGCTGGCGGCGTGCGCCTCGATGCTCGCCTTCGTGACCCACCTGCGAAGCGGGCGGCGGGAGTGGCTCGTCGCGGCGGGCCTCCTCACGGGGTGCGCGGTCATGCTGAAGCAGTCCGGCTTCGACGCCGGCGCGGCGGCGGCGCTCTACCTCCTCGTCACCCGCCGGCGCGAGGCCCTGGCCCCGGTGGCCGTGCTGGTCGGTGCCGCGCTCGTCCCTGTTGCGGTCGGTGCCGTGGCGGCGGCCAGCCTCTCGGACTGGTGGTACGCGCTCGTCACCTACCGCGGCCAGGCCGACTCGATCGTGACGGGCTCCGTGTCGGCGCGGCTCGACATGGCCAGGGACTCGCTCCCCGCAGCGCTCAAGGCGCTCGGGCCGATGATCGTCATCGCGATTCCGGGCCTTCGCCGCTCGCCGCTCCTGGTGCGGCTCTGGGTCGCCGTGGCCGCCCTCTGCGTGATCGGCGGCGGCAACTTCCACGCCCACTACTACCAGCAGCTCGTGCCGCCGCTCGGCGTCCTCGCCGGCGTCGGCGTGGCCGCGATGTGGGAGGCGCGGGCGCGTGTGTGGGTCGCCGCGAGCGCGGCCGCCGCGGTCGTCGCGCTGGCGTTCACGGTGCCGCT
Organism: uncultured Actinomycetes bacterium; assembly: GCA_963809325.1. GTDB lineage: Bacteria > Actinomycetota > Thermoleophilia > Gaiellales > JAICJC01 > JAICJC01. Next base: position 1,206,319 of record CAWEIZ010000007.1, on the reverse strand, counting down.
CTGGTTCGACTCGGACGCCGCGCAGGCGCGCGAGGTGTTCCCGAACGACCCCCATCTCCTGAGCGACGGCGCGGTCGTCCGGTACGTGCGTGCCCACTCGCGGCCCGGCCAGCGGATCTTCGTGCTCTGGGCTGCGGCCGATGTCTACTACCTGGCCGACCGCGACCCGGCCGTGCGCTACATGTGGTACCGGAACATCCAGGCGATCCCGGGCGCGCTGGGCGAGGCTCGCAGGGCGCTCGCCGGCCCGGATCCGCCGGCGCTCGTGGTCGTCGAGAACCTGCCGGGTGGCATCGACCGGACCGGGGCCACCGGGCGGATCCTCCAGAATCGCTACCGCCGCGTCGCGGTCGTCTCGGGCGTCCCCATCTACGCGCCGCGCTGACCAATCGCCTCGACGAGGCGGGCTGCGAGCTCGATGCGCGGCTCGAGCGTCTCGATCTCGATCCACTCGTCAGGCGTGTGATCGGCGCCGCCGACGGGCCCCAGGCCGTCGAGGGTGGGGATGCCGTCGTCGCCTGTCCAGCAGCCGTCGGAGACGCCGCCCGAGTGCTGCTCGCCGACCTCGAGGCCCAGATCGCGGGCCAGCGAGCGGGCGAGGTCGCGTCAGCCATGCCGATCGGCGGCATCGGCGGCCAGGTGCCGCGGTCCTCGATCTCGCCGGTGACGCCGTCGTGGGCCCCGTCCCGCTCGAGCTCGCGCGAGCGCGAACACGAGATCCTCGGGCACGCTCGAGCGGATGTCGATCGTGGCCCGGGCCTCGCCCGGGACGGTGTTCGCGGCAGTCGCCGCCGCGAACCGTCGTGATCACCGACGTCATCTCGGGCCGGCCCGCCGTGAGCGCCTCGATGCGCAGGATCTCGCGGGCGAGCGCGGACACGGCGCTGCGGCCGCGATGCGTGTCGGCCCCCGCGTGGGCCGGGCGGCCGTGCAGCGAGAGCGTCCGCCAGATCGCGCCCTTCCGCTCCGACACCAGGTCGCCGTTCTCGCGCGCGCACTCGAAGACGAGCGCGGCGGCGGCTCTCTCCGCCTCGGCGCACACGGCCGGCGCGCGCAGGCGGATCTCCTCGTCGGCGCACACCAGCAGGCGCACCTCGGAGAACGGCCGCGCTCGCGCGGATGCGAGCCGCTCCATCGCCGGCGGCCGCCAGGAGCATGCCGCCCTTCATGTCGGCCACGCCGGGCCCGAAGCAGCGCATCGCCGTCCCGGCGAAACGGCCGCTGCGCGGCCGTCCCGACCGGGAACACGGTGTCGGTGTGGCCGAGCAGCGCGACCAGCCGGCCCGCCGCCGCCCGGCAGCGTCACGACCATGCTGCGCGCCGGGCCGTCGGGCTCGGGCACCCACCGGCTGCGGCAGCCGGCCGGCGCCAGCCACCCGGCCAGCCGCTCGGCGATCCACTCCTGCTCGGTCCCGTCCGAGGGCGAGTCGTGGTTCACGAGCTGTTCGAGCCTGGCGCAGAAGCGCTCGACGACCTCAGAAGCCGTAGCGCTCCTCGCGCCACGGGTCGGCGTCGTTGTGGTAGCCGTAGCCCTCCCAGAACCCCGGCCGGTCGACGTCCGAGAACTCGAGGCCGCGCAGCCACTTGGCGCTCTTCCAGAAGTAGCGGCTGGGCACCAGCAGCCGCAGCGGAAAGCCGTGCTCGGGGGTGAGCGGCGCGCCGTCGGCCTCGTATGCCAGCATCGCCGTCATCGTCGTCGATCGCCTCGATCGGCAGGTTGGCCGTGAAGCCCTGCTCGGCGTGGGCGATCACGAACCGGGCGCTCTCGAGCGGCTCGACGGCCGTCGAGCAGCGCGCGCATGGGCACGCCCCGCCACGGCATGTCGAGCCTCGTCCAGCGCGTCACGCAGTGGATGTCGCTGGCTGGTCTCGCGCTCTCCGAGCTCCCGCAGCGCGTCGAACGACAGCCGGAGCGGATGCTTGCACCAGGCCGAACGCGCGGAAGTCCCAGGTCGCGAGGTCGACGCGGGCACGCTGCCCGCGTGCAGCACCGGCCACTTGTCGGTGTAGTACTGGCCCGGCGGGATCCGCGAGCTGTCGAAGCCGGCCTCGCGGGCCTTCCGGTCCTCGCTGGTGCGAGGCATGCGGCGTAGTCTGCCGCCTCCCGGTACGCCGCGGTGCGGTTGTACGCTTCGGTCATGACCGTCGTTCCGGATCGCGCGCTCGTCAGGATGTCGGGCCCGGATGCGGTGGCCCACCTGCAGAGCATGGTCTCGAACGACGTCGAGGGGATCCCCGCCGGCGGCGGCGTGTACGCCCTGCTGCTGACGCCGAAGGCGCGCGTCATCTCCGACCTCGAGCTGTTCAACACCGGCGCCGAGCTACGTGCTGGCCTGCCCGCCGGAGACGCGCGACGACGTGGTCGACGTCGCTGCTGCGCGCCCGGTTTCGCAGCAAGGTCGAGCTCGAGCCGGCCGCCGGTGCGGTCGTCTGGGGCGACGCCGACGACGCGGTGGCGGCGTTCGACACGCCGATCGGCCCGTACCGGCTCGTCGAGCAGGCGCCCGCCGCGAACGGCTCGGGCGACTGGGAGGTGGCGCGCATCGAGGCGGGCATCCCGCGGTTCGGGCGCGAGTTCGGCCCCGACTCGATGCCGGCCGAGGCCGGCCTCGTCGAGCGGGCCGTGAGCTTCACCAAGGGCTGCTATCCGGGGCAGGAGCCGATCGCCCGGCTGCACTACCGCGGGCACGCCAACCGCGGCCTGCGCGGACTCGCATTCCCGGGCGACGTGCCGGAGCCCGGCGCGGCGATCACCGCCGCCGATCGGGAGGTTGGCCGCGTGACCTCCGTGGCCGACTCGCCCCGGTTCGGCGCGATCGGCCTCGCCGTCATGCGCCGCGAGGTCGCCGACCGCCAGAAGGTCGACGCCGGCGGGCATCCGGCCGTCGTCCGGCCGCTGCCGTTCGCCTGACCGGTTCAGGCGCCGGGCGCGACCGTCGTCCCGTTCAGCCGGACATCGGTCGCGCCACGAAGCGAGTTCGGGATCTCGGCGATCCGGTCCACGTGCTCGACCAGCTCGCGCAGCCGCGCCTCCGGCGCGTCGCCCTCGATCTCCACGTCGTAGCCGATCGAGGTCGAGACCGGCGGGTCGCCGGCGAAGTCGCCGTGCACAGACACGCGCACCCGGCGGAGCGTGAGCCCGGCCGCGTCGGCCTCACGGAAGAGGTCGTTCGAGACGCACCCGGCGACGGCGAGATAGAGGAGTTGCCCGCCGTTGAACCCGAGCCCGCCGCCGCCTCCGCCCGCCGGCCTGTCGACCACGAGGGTGTACGGCCCGGCGCTTCCGATCGCGGTCGGAGCCCCGTCGATCGTCCGCACCTCGACCGCGAACACCTACTTCTCCCAGTCGCCGATCTCGTACGCCTTGCCCGGCGTCGCGCCGACGGCCACGAGCGTGGTCGGCGACGCGGTCGCCTCGATCTTCCGCGTGACGGCCGGCCCGACCGAGACCATCCCGCCCGCGGCGACCGTGACCGCCTCGCCGTCGAGGGTTGCCCGCACCTCGCCCGCGTGCACGAAGTACAGCTCCTCCTGGCCTGACGAGCGCTCGTCGTGCTCGGGGATGAGCACGTTCCCCGCGTCCTTCGTGACGGCGTTCACCCCGAACGCGCTGATCCCGAAGTGGTGGCGCACCGACTTCCAGGTCGCGGGCCAGTCCGGCTTCACCGGCGGGATCTCGTTGACGGCGGCGACCTTCCAGCCGGTGCCTTCCTGCATGGTGCTCATCCTGAGCCCCTCCCTCGATGGTTACTCGCCTGCGAACTCCATGATCTGCCGGCCCCGGTCGCGGAAGCCCTGCTTCAGATAGAAGTCGGGGATCCCCACCTCGTGGTCGTCCGGCGTGACGCGAAGCTCGATCGACTGTATTCCACGCCGGCGGCACTCGGCCACCGCGCTTCGCAGGAGCCGCGATCCGATGCCCCGGCCACGGGCCGACGGCTGCACCCAGATCTCCTCGATCTCCGCCGAGGCCCCGCCGCCGGCCGAGATGCGGATGGTGGTCGTCGCCACGGCCGACTCGCCCGCGAGGGTGAAGAAGCCGCGGCCGGGGTCGTCGAGGATGGCCTCGACGTTCTGGCGCAGGTGGCGCACCTCGCGGCCCTCGTGGCTGAAGAACGCCTTGAGGAGCCGGGTGATCACCTCGGCGTCGTCCGACGTCGCGAGCCGCGGCGCGGCGGTCACTCTGCCACCCCGCAGTAGTCGACGGCCGCCAGCGCGAGCGCCTGGGTGCACGAGACGAGGTCGTCGACCGGCACGTACTCGTCGATCGTGTGGCCCCAGGCCAGCGAACGGGGGCCGAAGCCGATCGACGGCGTGTCGGCGAACCGCGTGAACGTCGCCGCGTCGAACCACGAGTCGAGGCCGCCGAGCGAGGGCGGCTCGCCGGCCGCGGCGCTGGCCCTGGCGACGGCCTCCACGATCGGATGGGCGGCGTCGACCTCGGCCGGCGGGATGTCGAGCGCCCACTCGATCGCCGGCGGGTGCAGCGCCAGCCATGGATCCGCCGCGGCTGCGGCCGCGATCCAGGCCTCGATCTCGGTCTCCACCTCGCGTCCCCAGCCGTCGCCGTCGGCGTTCCCGGGCATGTACATCACCTCGCACGTGAGCGAGCACGACGCCGGGTAGGTGACCGCCCACTCGCCGCCGGAGACCTTGACGGGCACGATCGTCCCCGACGAGAGGTGCGGGTGCTGCTTGTCGGGCCGCCCGTTCCACTCCTCGCGCAGGCGCCGTACGGCATCCAGGACGACGCCCATCTTCTCGATCGCGTTCACCGCGCCGCCCGCCTGCCAGTGCGGCTGGGCCATCTCGGCGTGCCCGGGCCGGCCCTCGACCGTGATCGTCGGCGTGAGCGAGCCGCGGCACGCCACCCAGACCTCGAACGCCGTCGGCTCCGGCACGATGCCGGCGTCGGCGCGGACGCCGTGCCGCGCTGCGGCCAGGCCTCCGGCGCCCGACGACTCCTCGTCGGTGACGGTGTTCACGACGATGTCGCCGGCGAGCTTCACGCCCAGCCGTGAGAGCACCTCGGTCGCGTACACCATGCACGCGACGCCGCCCTTCATGTCGCACGCGCCGCGCCCGTACAGCTTGCCGTCGCGCACCTCGGCCTCGTTCGGGTCGCTCGTCCATCGCTCGCGCGGGTCGGAGGGGACGACGTCGATGTGGCCGTTCAGGAGCAGGCTCGGGCCGCGGCCCGAGCCCGCGAACCGGGCGGCGAGCTGCGGACGCCCGTCGAAGGCCAGGCCGTCGGGGATCTGGCGCGTCCCGGCGACGTCGCCCGGATCGGGCTCCCAGATGTCGACGGCGGCGCCCGCCCGTCCCAGCCGCTCACCGAGGTAGGCCTGCAGGTCGGCCTCGGCGCGGGCCGGGTCGGCGGGCTCCCGCGCGGTCGTGTCGAAGCCGATCAACGCCGACGTCAGCTCGACCAGCTCCTCGCGCCCGGCGGCAACCTCGTCGAGGATGCGCTGCTCCAGCGTCACGGTCGGCGATGATAGGTGACCGTTGGACGACTTCGGCGCACACGACGGCCGCGGCTCGGCCCGCCGGCGCGGACGTCGCCAGCGGAGGATCGCGCTTGCCGCGCTCGCTCTTGCGCTGGTTGTCGTCGCAGGCGTCGCCGCCGCGGCCGGCGTCTCGTCACGGTCGGGAGGCGAGTCGCACTCCGGCGCCGGCACCCGTCCGGGCACGTCGACGCCCTCGACGACGACGACGCCCACGACACCGCCGCCGCCCACGGCCGAGGCGCCGCACGGAACGGTCACGATCGCGGCCGTCGGCGACACGATGCTCGGGATCACGCCCACCCTGGCGCCATCTCCGGGGACGTACCTCGGCCGGATGCGCGCCGCGCTCACCGGCGATGTGGTCTTCGGCAACCTGGAGGGGACGCTCACCGACGCCACCGCGTCGAAGTGCGGCGGCGCGCCGTCCTCGTCGTGCTTCGCGTTCCGCGCGCCGCCCGAGTTCGCCCGCGCTCTGCGGCAGTCCGGCTTCACCGTGCTCTCGGACGCCAACAACCACTCCTTCGACTACGGCCAGGCGGGCGAGGACGACACCGTACGCGCGCTCCACCGCGCCGGGATCGCCCAGACCGGCCTCCGGGGCGAGATCACGATCGTCCGCGCGAACGGCTTCCGGATCGCGTTCCTCGGCTTCGCGCCCTATCCGAACACGGCGTCGCTGACCGACCTGCCCGCGGCCCGGACGCTGATCCGCCGCGCCGGCCGCAAGGCCGATCTCGTCGTGTGCGCGATCCACGCCGGCGCCGAGGGAACGTCCGCGCTTCACCTGACCGGCGGCGAGGAGACCTACCTCGGCGAGGATCGCGGGAACCCGCAGGCGTTCGCGCACATGGCCGTCGATGCCGGCGCCGACCTCGTGCTCGGGTCCGGGCCGCACGTGCTCCGGGCGATGGAGCTCTACCACGGCCGCCTGATCGCCTACAGCCTCGGCAACTTCGCCGGCTACCACAACTTCACGCTCGAGGGCGTCCTCGGGGAGTCGGTCGTCCTGCGCGTCACGCTCGCCGCCGACGGGCGGTTCCGGTCCGGCCGGCTCGTGTCGGTGAGGCTCGAGGGCGCGGGTCAGCCGGTGCCCGATCCGTCGGGCGCGGCGGCGGCGCTCGTGGCCCAGCTCTCGCGCTCGGATCTCGGTGCGCGGGGTGTCCGGGTGGGGCCGGGCGGCACGTTGCACGCGCGCGGGTAGGCCACCCCCTTCCAGCGGCTTCCTGCATTACCCCCTTCGGGGCATTCCTGCATACCGCGTCTGTCGCTATGACGAGAGAGACGCTCCGTTCGGCCCCCCGAAGAGCCTCTGCTCCGGCCACCGCCCTCCCCCCTCCGGCGGTCGTGGACGTCGCCTCACCCCTGGAACACGAGCAAGAAAGGCCGCGGATCATGATCAAGTGGAATCACCGCACTCTGCGCGTCGCCCTGGCGCTTGCCGCCATCGCTTCGTTCGTCGTGTCTTCGGGCGCCGGCGTTCGCTGGGTCGCCTGAGCATCCAAGCGCACCCTGGTGCTCACATCGGTGCCGGGAGCGGCCGATAAGTCTCCCGACCGCCAGTGAGCTCACGAGCAACATCTCCGTCCCAAACGTATCCGCCCCGACTGCTCCGGTACGTCGTCACCGTCATCTCGGTGACCGTGCCGGTCGCGGTCGGGGCAATTCTGCGTATCGCCTCCGCGCCGCCGTCTCCCGATGTGATGGTCGGCGTCGTGGCCTTCGCGGCAGCTGCGCTCGCCGCTGAGGCCAAGCCGGTCCCGCTCGACGAGCAGGGCCACCGGCGGGTCTCGCTGGCGTTCGTCTTCCTGCTCTCGGCGCAGGTGCTGTTCGGCTGGCAGTACGCCGTGCTCGCCGCGCTCGTGGCCGCGGCCGCGGTGGAGGTCGTCGAACGGGGCGTGTCGCTCCGCGGCGCGTTCAACGCCGCGACGTACGGGCTCTCCGCGTTCGCCTCGGCCCTGCCGGCGTTCCTGCTGGGCGTGGACGGCACGCGGATCGGAGCGGCGAACGCAGACACGCTCGTCGTGCTCGCGTTCTCCGGCGGAGCCGCGTACCTGGTCACGAACGTCATGCTCGTCGCCATCGCCGTGACGCTCGCCCAGGGCGTCCCCCTGCGGCGGATGTCGCACGACTACATGAGCCACTCCGGCCCGGCCTTCGTCATCATGGCCTTCATCGCGGCGCTCGCGGTCTCGCTGTGGAAGGTGAACCCGCCCCTCGAGATCCTGCTGGCCGGGCCGCTCTTCGCGCTCGCGCTCTACCAGCGCTACGCCTACCGGACCGTGCTCGCCATGCGCGACGCCGAGACCGACGCGCTCACCGGCCTCGGAAACCACCGCTCGTTCCAGACCGACCTGCGCGAGGCGCTCGCTCTGGCGGCGTCGACCCGCGCGACCGTCTCGCTCGCGTTGATCGACCTCGACGACTTCAAGAGCATCAACGACCGGTTCGGACATCCCGTCGGCGACCTGGTGCTCCAGCAGGTGTCCGACGTCCTGCGCGAGGCGTTCGGCGCCGAGGCGGCGTACCGGGTCGGCGGCGAGGAGTTCGCGCTGATCCTGGCCGAGCGGCCGGGGCAGATCGCCTACGCGGAGGTCGAGCGCATCCACCACCGTCTCTGGCAGACGACCTTCCCGCACGCGGAGCCGGTCACCGTGAGCGCCGGGATCGCCACCTATCCGGATCACGCGGATGACCGCGACGAGCTCCTGAAGGTCGTCGACGCGTCGCTCTACTGGGCCAAGAACCACGGCAAGAACCGCTCGTGCCTCTACTCCGACTCGGTGGTGCGGATCTACACGCCCGCCGAGATCGCGAGCGTCGCCGAGCGCACCGCGCGGCTGCGCGCGGCCGAGGGCCTGATCCGCGTCGTCGACGCGAAGGACACCTACGCCGGCACCCACTCCCAGTCGGTGTCGCGGCTGGTCGAGGGCATCGCCCGCGCGATGGGGCTCGACGACGAGACCGTCGAGCAGGTGCGGCTCGCGGGCCTCCTGCACGACCTCGGCAAGATCGCGATCCCCGACCGCATCCTGCAGAAGCCGGGCAAGCTCGATCCCGACGAGCTGCGCATCATGCGCGAGCACCCCGACCTGGGCTACCGGCTGCTCGAGGGCCTCGGCGTCTCGCCGGTCGACCGCTGGATCCGCCATCACCACGAGTGGTGGGACGGCTCCGGCTATCCGCTGGGCCTCGCGGGCGACGAGATCCCGCTCGGGTCGCGCATCATCCTGGTCGCGGACGCGTTCGACGCGATGACCTCGGACCGCGTGTACCGCGCGGCGGGCACGGCCGAGGCGGCCTACGACGAGCTCAGGCGGCGCAGCTGGACGCAGTTCGACGCGCGCGTCGTCACGGCGCTCGAGAAGTACCTGGCCTCCGAGAGCTCCCATCTCGGCGGGCTGGAGAGCGCGGCCGGCTGATGGTGCTCCTGCTGGCAGTCGGGCTGGGGATCGTCGCCGGATGGGCGCTCGGCGGGCGGCTCGCGCGCCTCGCCGATCTCCGCCTCCACGCGATCTGGCTCTTCTACACGGCGATCGGCCTCCAGATCGTCGCCTTCCCCTCGCAGACCCTGCCGTGGAGCGTGGGCGACCGGCTGGCGATCGGCCTGTGGCTCGCCTCCTACGCCTGCCTCGTCGTCGCGGCGGCGTGCAACCTGCGCGTGAAGGGCGCCGCCGTCGTCGGGCTGGGCATGGCGTCGAACCTGATCGCGATGCTCGCGAACGGCGGCCACATGCCGGCCTCCCCTCTGCGCTGCGGGCCGTCGGCCACACCTACACCGGGGTGCACAACAACGAGGTCGTCGCGAGCCACCCGCACCTGGCGTGGCTGGTCGACCGCTGGGCCATGCCGCACTGGGTCCCCGGCGGGAACGTCTTCTCGGTCGGCGACGTGCTGATCGTGGTGGGCGCCGTCGTGATGGTCTCGGCGGCGATGGGCGCACGCCTGCCCTTCGTCGGCCGGCTGCGGCGTCAGCAGCCGGTCGAGCGCGGCCTGGCGGGCGGGCCGACCTCGACGCCGTAGCGGCGCTGGATCGCTCGCAGGCGGCTCCGGTAGACCTGCATGTCGGCGGGCGTCCAGTCGCCGTGCGTCTGGCAGCGCCACGAGGCGTAGAGCTCGTGGTGGTACGGGCTGGTGAGGCTCTCGTTGTGCCCGATCACGTTTCGCAGCTGGATGTGGTAGCGCCACAGGAGCCACGCGGTCAGCCGCAGGGAGGCGCGCAGCTGGGCGGGGTTTCCGAGGATCTCGGCGTCGCTGGTCCCGACGTGCTCGATGCCGATCGCCGTCCAGTTGAGCCCGACGGTGTGCCGGCAGATGGTGTCGGTGCGGACGAGCTGGTAGATGGTGCCGTCGGTGTCGATCACGAAGTGGGCGCACGTGCCGGGCAGCTCGTGCAGCTCGCTGTCGGGCACGTCCTGGGCGAACGTGTTGTACGCCGACTCGAAGGTGGTGCCCGCCGTGTAGTGCTCCACGATCACGCGCGGCTGCCGCAGCCGCCAGGTATCGATGCCGTAGTGGCGCTTCGCATAGGCGGCGGTCTCGGCCCGGCGGGTCGCCGAGAACGGGATCGGCCGCCACACGATCGGCGGCCGCGGCGGGTGGACGGCCGCCCAGCCACCGGCGCTCGACGCGTCGCCGTGGCCGAGAGCCGGTGGTGCTGGCAGCCGGTCGCCAGAGGACGAGGGCGACGAGGTGGTCCGGTGTGCGCGCATCGGCGAATGGTAGGCGCGGCCCACGGTGGTCAGGCGAACCGACCACCGGTGCCGGCCCGATCGTTACCTGGCGCATGGGGCAGCCATGAAACATTGGCATCAGGCACCGATGTTTCAGGCCACCAGCGCCAGCGGGCGAAGCTCGCGGCGTTCGGGATGACGGCCGCCGGGTCGGTGCCCATCCAGTTGCCGAGCAGCTCCGTGTAGATCTGGCGGTAGTCGGTCGGCACCTTCAGGTTGCCGTTGGCGTCGAGATCGGGGGATGCCCGGGAAGGGGCTCGCGATGCCGGGCGTCACGTGCGTCCCGATCACCATCGCCAGGCCGCCGGCGCCGTGGTCGGTGCCGCCGCCGCCGGAGTCGTTGTCCTCGACCCGCCGCCCGAACTCGCTCCACACCAGCGTGATCACGCGGTCGGCGATGCCGTGGGCCTCGAGGTCGGCCTGGAACGCGGCCAGCGTCTGGCCGAGCCCGGAGAGGTTGTCCGCCTGGCGGTTTACCTGGTTGTCGTGGAAGTCGAAGCCGTCGTCGTAGGACAGGCAGGCGACCCGGATGCCGAGGTTCGAGCGGATCAGCCACGCCAGCGTCGACATCTGGTCGTCGAAGTCCGCTCGTGCCGTAGCCGAACCCGGTCGGCGGGATCGTCGTCGGTGCCGAGCCCGGCGAGCCGGTTGGCGACCGAGACCGCGCCGCCGACCGCGTTGTCGGCGGCCTCCATCGCGCGTGCTTGCGGCGTGCGCTGCGTCAGGTCGCCGAGCGTCTGCACCATGAGCGACTCGTCCGCCACACGTGGTTCAGGTCGAACTGCGCGTCTGCGGGCTGGTCAGCACCGCCACCGGGTTGGCCGCGCTCTTCATCGACCCCTCGAGCGTCCAGTCGACCGAGAGCGCCTGCAGCGGGTTGGCGGGGTCGCCGTTCTGGTCGATCCAGCGGCCCAGCCAGCCGGTGGTCGGGTCGGGATCGAGCTCGCCGGCCTGCCAGAAGGCGCGGGAGTGGAAGTGCGAGCAGGTCGGGCGGCATGTAGTCGACCGCCGGGATCACGGCCATCTTGCCGGCGTCGTACAGCTGCTGGAAGCCGGTCGCCGCCGGGTTCCAGGCGAAGTCCGGGTTGGCGGCCGGCCCGCCGAGCGCGCAGGCAGTCGTTCGGGTCGAGCCCGATGTGCGGCGCGCCTGCGCGTAGGCCGCGTAGTTCTGGTCGTCGATCGGGACCAGCGTGTTGAGGCCGTCGTTGCCGCCGTCCAGGAAGATCGAGACGATGATCGGGTCGGTCACGCCGCCCGGCGTCGCCGCCTGCGCGGACGCCGCCTCCCAGATCTTGCCCCACGACAGCATCGACGCGCCGTACACCGTGAGGAATGCGATGGCGCCGTTTCGCAGGAAGTCGCGCCGGCACAGGCCCGCGGTGGCGCCCTCGAGGACCGCCCGCGGGATCGGCACGCGCTGCGCCCTGGCGGCGCAGCATCGCGGCGCGTTGCGTGGTCATCCAGTCGTTGCAGCCGCACTCGTTCATCGATGCTCCTCGTCGGTTCAGTGGAGGAATCCGTCGGGGCCGGCCATGATCAGCGCCCGCAGCACCTGCTGGCGCTCGATGCGGTCGTGCGAGCCGAGCACGTACTTGCCCGTGGAGACGAAGTTGTGGTTGTTGAAGAACGCTGTGCGTAGGCCTCGAGCTTCGTCCGCGTGTCGTTCGAGACCCACGGATGCGAGAGCGCCGAGATCGCGCGGGAGACCGCAGCGGCGCCGACTCCTGGCCCGGGTCGCCGACGGTGTCGCGGAGCAGGTAGTCGGTGGTCTGCCAGTACGCGTGCGCCGAGTTGGTGTTGAGCCAGGCCGGGCCCTGGTTCCAGCCCGACACGTTGGGCGGGTAGAACGGCACCTGGCCCATCGCCTCGAGCAGCCACGTCCAGCTGTTCTCCGTGATGAACTGCTGCGTCATGCCGCAGCGTGGACGCGACGAACACGATCGGCGGCTTCACCAGGTCGGGCGCGTCGAGGTTCGGGTAACATCGCCGGGTGGCGCAGGATCACGCCGCAGCACCGGCTTCAGCGTTGTAGCCCGACGCCTTGTAGTTGGCGACCATCATCTGCATCGCGGCCTTGGACGGCGGCGTCGGGATGAAGTAGCTCCACAGCTTGTACGCCAGGTAACGGCGCGTGGTTGGGGTGGCGCGACGACCAGCTTGCACGACGTCCTGCCAGTCCCAGTTCCCGGTGTGGCCGAAGATCGTCTTCGACCCGTGTCGTGGCCAGCGAGGAGTCGTAGAAGGTCGGGTTCTCGCGCTGGGCGGCGGTCCCGTTCGACGCCTTGTTCCAGTCGTAGCGCCAGCCGGTGAGCGCGCGCGCGGCCTCGTGGATGTCGTCCTGCGTGTACACCTTCGACGTGCTTCCAGAGGCCGTACGTCGCCGCCTCGAGCGTGGGGTCGTTGCCCAGGCAGAAGAGCTCCATCACCTCGCGCGCGTAGTTCTCGTTCGGCGCCCACTTGTTGGAGTCGGCGCCGTTCAGCCACAGCAGCATCGCCGGGTCGTGGGTGATGCCTCGTGCAGCAGGTCGAGGAAGTTGCCGAGCGCGTGGCGTCCGCAGCAGCCGGTTCTGGCGCAGCATGTGGCGGGTGTTGCCGACGCCGCGAGTTGGACGTCGCGAAGTGGTCGTGCAGGTTGAGCGTCATCCGCTCCTCGAGCTGGTTGGGCGAGCGCACCATCCGGTCGAGCCACCACAGGCAGTCGTGGCCCCAGACGTTGAGCGGGTCGATCGGATGGCCGTTCACCTTCGGCGCGGGGCCCGTCAGCTTCGCGGGCGACCCGGCGCGAGGAGGCTCTCGATCGCGCCGTTCAGCCCGAGCGATCGGTAGTGGGCGATCTGCGTGTCTGACCCCGAGAATCCGCACCGCCACAGCAGGCGGCGGAAGTGCGGGGTGGTGGCATTTCTCGGCAGTGTCGGGTATTGGTTAGCCAATGGGGTTTGCTCGCCTGTGTTTGGTGTTGGTCGTGCTCGCTTGCGTTGCGGCATCGTCGAGCGGCGCCGCCGCGACCACGTCCCGAAGTGTCGGTGTGACCGAGACCGAGTACCGCCTGACCCTCGGCCGAACGACCGTGCCCCACGGCCGTATCACCTTCTATATCGCCAACTTCGGGCAGGATGACCATAACCTGAAAGTGGCACGTCACCAGATCGGGCATGGCTTCAGCGGCCGCATCCCGGCGGGCGGCCACGCCCAGTTCACCGTGACGCTCAAGCCCGGCACGTACAACCTGTACTGCACCATCCCCGGCCACCGGGCCATGGGGATGCTGCAGAAGCTCGTCGTTACCTAGACGGCCGCTCGCCGGGCTGCTCGCCCCAGCAGCTCGAGAACGGTGGTGCGGCCCCGCCCGCGTGGCCGGCCGGCCTGGCCGTCGACCTGGCCGGCAACCACTCCTGCGGCGAGCCGGGCCGGGACCCGGTCACGCTCAGGCAGATCTGGTCGGGCCGAAGTCGCCGTGGGCGACCACGCTGGGCGGGCGCCGCGCGTCGGCAACCGCCGCCCCGCGGTCACCGAGCTCGAAAACGACACCGCCTCCCAGATGCAGAGGCGGTGCGTTTCGGAACGATCCCCAATCCCCCGGTTCATCAGCCCGACGAGCGTACTCGGCCCCTCCGGCAGCGCCGTGAACGCCGTGTACGGATCCCGTAAAGGCCGCGCGGCTGCGACGTCCACGCGTCGCGCTAGCGTGGTTGGGTGGCCCATGCACCGACGACGACTCGGCCTGCGTGCGCGGTTCCGGGACAGAGCAGCGACGACCCCGCGTGCCCGCGGTGCGCCTCGCCGATGATCTGGACGAAGGCGTCGTGGCACTGCCTCGCGTGCCGCTACAAGGAGGGCTGCTGCGGCTGACCGGCCGGGGGCTGGCCGGATGCCGGTCGCGGCCGTACGCTTGAGGTGTGAACCCCGCGTCCATGGAGCTCAGCGTCTCCCCGACCCCGCACACGGCGGCGGCCGTGCGTGTGATCCGGGACGCGCGTCTGCAGATCCCCTGTCACGGCTCGCTGTGCGCGGCGCTCGACCTGGCCGATCCTGACGGCACGCTCGATCCGCACGTCTACGCCGAGGCCGTGACGGCGCTCGACGTGGGCGCCCGGGTGTTCGGCCACTTCACCGCGACGGAGGTCGGCGCGCACTGCGACGACGCGGCCCTGGTGCTCGACGTCGCGGTGTACCACCTCACCGGGTCGGCGGCCGACATCCCCGCCGCTCTCGAGGCGTTCCGGCGAGCCGCCGGCCCGCTGCTCGAGCGCACGCGCACCGTCTGATACCGGAAATGCGTAGACAGGGAGCACCCTTTGGGGTGACAGAACCTCCCAGCTCTGGTGAACTTTGGCCGGAGCCGTTAAGACCGCCCATGCACGAGCCGAATTCGGAACTGATCGCCGTCATCCGGCGCTCATCCTTTGAATTCGCTTCATTGGGGGGTCTGCATCATGTTCGTACGTCGTTGGCGTGTCGGGGGACGTGTTCTTGCTGCCGTCGCCGCCGCATCCACAGCACTGGCCGTCGTCTCGACCGCCGGAGCCACGTCCACCGTCCCGCACATGTCTGTTGCCGCCGTGCAGCAGGGCTGGCAGTTCCCGGTTCCGGGCTGGAGCCGCACCGACAAGGAGGCCGGCCGGGTCGACGACATCCTGCGCGTGGGACACACCGTGTTCATCGCCGGGAATTTCACGACCGCCGCTGACCACAACGGCAACGTGCAGCAGCGCTCGTACCTCGCCGCCGAGGACGCGGTCAGCGGTGCGCTCCTGCCGTTCGCGCCCGCGCTGAACGGGCGCGCGTTCTTCCTCGCCGTCTCGCCCGACCGCAAGACGCTGTACGTCGGCGGGTCGTTCTCGACCGTGAACGGCGAGTCGCACAGCAAGCTGGTCGCATTCGACATCGCCTCGGCCCAGGTGTCGCCGCTCGTGCCGAACCTCGGCATCAACGGCTCGGTGAAGGCCATCGCGGCCGTCGGCAGCGACCTCTACATCGGCGGCGGCTTCACCGCCGTCTCCGGGCAGGGACGCACCAGGCTCGCCCGCCTCTCCCTTGCGGGTGACCGGTTCGCGCTCGACGCCGGCTGGCACGCGAGCGCGTCCGACGAGGTTCGCGACCTGGTCGCCGACCCGACCAGCGGCCGGCTCATCGTCGCAGGCTGGTTCAAGGCGCTCGACGGCGCGGCGTCCTCACCGCACCTCGGTGCCGTCTCGCTCGCATCGGGCGACCTCGCCGCGTGGGCGAGCCACCCGGGCTACGAGATCCTCGACATCGCCCGCTGCGGCTCCGAGCTCTACGCCGCGATGGGCGGCCCGGGCGGGACCGGGCTCGCGTTCGACCTCGCCGGTGGCCACCAGCAGTGGTACTACAGGACCGACGGCAACGTGCAGGCGGTCGCGACCGTCGGTGGGTACCCGGTCTACGGCATGCACGGCGACTACGTCGCGCCCAAGGCCAACGTGTCGATGAAGGAGTACGGCACCAGCAAGCGCATCTCGCGCCACAAGGTGTTCATGCTCAGCCCGGACGGCGTCCTCCAGACGTGGGCCCCGCCGTTCACCTCGACGCAGGGTGTGCTCGGAGTGTGGGCGCTCCGGGGCGGCGGCGGAAGCATGTACGTCGGCGGCGACTTCACCAGGGTCGACGGCGGCGACCAGGCTCGCTTCGCCATCTTCCCGAGCGTGTAAGCCGGCGCGCTCCCACGGGGCTCCGGGGCTGACCGCTCCGGGGCCCCGTCGTCGTTCAGCCGGGCGTCACGCTGCCGCACGCTTCGTCGGCGAAGCGCAGGGCGCGGACGTAGGCGTCGCGGAGGATCCGATCGGCCGCCGCGACCGGCTCGCCGAGCACCTCGAACTCGCCCCGCTCGTACGCCGTCACCCACTCCAGCACCTCGCCCATCGGCCCCACACGCCGCAGCAGCGCGAGCGACACGTCGGGCCCGAGCGGCAGCTCTGCGAGGACGTCCTCCATGCGCATGTTCATGAAGGCGTCGATGACGGAGAAGAGGCCGACGGTGAAGTACGCCTCGGTGTCGGGGCGCTCGAGCTCATGGGCGACGAGCTCGGCCATCTTCCCGCGCAGCATCGCGGTGCGGGTGAGTTCGGTCGGCGTGTCGTCGAGGCCGGCGAGCGTCACGAGCATCGCCCAGCTGCGGACGTTTCGCGCGCCGAGGAGGACGAGCGCCTCGTGGACGGAGTTCACCTTCCGCGGCAACGAGAAGTACGCGGAGTTGATCCACCGCAGCAGGCGGTACGAGACGCCCAGGTCGCGGCTGATCACCGCGTCGAGCTCCTCGAGGTCGACGTCCGGGTTCTGAAGCGCCGCGATGAGCTGCACCTGCGCGAGCCGGTTGGAGGGGATCCCCTTGCCGGCCACGGTCTTGGGCTGGCAGAAGAAGTACCCCTGGAAGAACCCGAGCCCGGCCGCTTTGCAGCGGTCGAACTGCTCATAGCTCTCGATCCGTTCGCCGACGAGCTTCACCTTGTGGGCGGCGATCGCCTCGATCTGGTCGCGGAGCTGCTCGTCGGTGAAGGACTGTGCATCCAGCTTGACCATGTGCGCCAGCTCGAGCAGCGGGGCGCTGTCGGGCCGCATCACGAAGTCGTCGAGCACGATCATGTAGCCCATCTCGCCGAGCTCGCCGAGCTTCGCGGACACGTCCGGGTCGGCGGCGATGTCGCGCGGCATCTCAAGGCCCACGCGGCCCACGGGGAGCAGAGGCACGAAGTCGTTCAGGATGAACTCGCGCGTCACGTTCACGAAGCACATCCGCCCGCCCACGAGGGTGTCGAGGCCGATGTCGCCGAACGTCGTCACGATCGTCGACGCGGTCGCCTCGTCGGCGTTCTCGACGTCGGCCCAGCTCTCGTCGGCGGCCCGGAAGAGCAGCTCGTAGCCGTACACCTCCATGCGCGTGTCGTAGATCGGCTGGCGTGCGACGAACGTCGGGGACGCCGCGACCGAGCCCGCATCCGCGAGCGCACGAGACAACGATGGCGGCGGCCAAGATTCGAGCCGGCGCGCCTGAGACCAGCTTTCGGCCATGGTGCACCTCCTTGGTGTAACGCTAGGGCGTAGAGTCGTCGCCCGCCGGGTATGCGGGCATCCCCGTTTTGCGGTAGTCCGGTGATGCTCGCGCGTCCGGTCATGTCAGCGGAAACGGCGACTGAAGCCACGCCGGGAGGCTGCTTGGCTCCACGGCCGTGACCCATTTCACCCACCAGTAGCCGCGCCGACCGGGGGCCACGAGCCGGGCCGGCGCGCCGTGCTCGGGAGCGAGCGGGACGCCGTCGAGGTGGGTCGCGAGGACGAGTCCGTCGAGATCCGAGGCGCCGAACCGGCGGGAGTATCCCGTCGCGGAGCGCACGTCGATGCTCCGCGTCCCGGCCGGGAGCCGTCCCAGGAGCTCGGTCAGCGCGACGCCCGACCAGCGGTTTCGGCTGTACCACCCCGACGTGCAGTCGAGCGTGCACTCGACCGCGGTCTGCGGCAGCGCCGCGAGCCGCGCAGCCGTGAACGGCGTTGAGACCGCGCTCGGCGTCGTGTCGTCGAGCCATGCCGTGGGAACCGGGGCGGCGCGCCGCAGCGAGCCCGTCGCGGCGCGGGGTGCTCCGGCCAGCCGTTCGAAGGCGAGCTTGGCCGCGAGGCCCGTCGCCGCGATGCCGGCGGCCCGCAGGAAGGCCGCCCGGGTGAGGTCGCCCGTGCGCGGCCGGGGCGGTCGCCGCCAGACGTGGGCCGCTGCCACCGGAACCGCGGCCAGCGCGAGCCCGATGTGCCACCCGAGCGCGGTCAGGGGCCCGAGCGTCCCCACGCCCGTCGCGTGGGCGACGCCGAGGGCCATCGAGGCGGCGACCAGGCCGCCGAGCAGGAGGCCGGGAGCGGCGGCCCCGCCGCGCCGGGCCGTCCCGCGAACGGCGATGTGGGACTTCGGCCGGACCAGGGCCAGCACCGCGAAGCCCGCCGCGCCGTGCGCCCACACCACGACCGCGACGCGGCCCTCGCCGACGAGGAGGGCGAGCACGCCGGTCGCGGTCGCGGCTCCGAGGACGACCCCGAGCGCGAGGTTCGTCCGCCTGGTCATGTCGCGTCGTGGATCGCGCGCACGCTGGCGAGCGTGTCGGCCTCGTCGGCGCGCTTGTCGGGCCGGTGCCGAAGGACGCGCGCGAAGCGCAGCGCCACGCCGCCCGGGTACCGAGGGCTGCGCTGGACGCCGTCGAAGGCGATCTCCACCACCAGCTCGGGCCGGACGTCGACGCGGTGCGCCGTGCGGCCGGTCTCCAGCTCGAGCAGGCGCTCGGTCTGCCACTGGAGCATCGCGTCGGTGAGCCCCTTGAAGGTCTTCCCGAGCATGCAGAAGCCACCGTCGGGCTCCCGGGCGCCGAGGTGCAGGTTCGAGAGCCAGCCGCGGCGGCGGCCATGGCCCCACTCGGCCGCCAGGACGACCAGATCCAGCGTGTGCCGCGGC
Organism: uncultured Actinomycetes bacterium; assembly: GCA_963809325.1. Taxonomy (GTDB): domain Bacteria; phylum Actinomycetota; class Thermoleophilia; order Gaiellales; family JAICJC01; genus JAICJC01. The sequence continues at coordinate 1,187,636 of CAWEIZ010000007.1, read as the reverse complement.
TTCACCTTGAGCCAGGCGCCGCCCCGTCCGCCGGCGGCGTACGGCTCGGTCAGCGCCTTCACCATCACGCCCTCGTGCCCGCGGGCGAGCGCGTCGTCGAGGAAGGCCGCGGCGGCGGCGCCGGTGTCCACGACCGCGCGCGGCACCCGCATCGGCTCGGGAACGACGGTCTCGAGCACCGCGAACCGCTCCCTCGCCGGTCGGTCGAGGAGATCGGCGCCGTCGGCGTGCAGGACGTCGAAGAAGAGCGCGGTGAGTGGCACGGTGCGCCGCTGGTCGTCGACGTTGCGGCGGCTCGCGAACCGGCTCGCCGTCACCTGGAACGGGTGCGGCCGGCCGCCGTCCCGGAGCGCGATCGCCTCGCCGTCGAGGACCGCCGAGTCGACGGGCAGGCGAAGCGCCGCGGCGACCACCTCGGGCACCCGATCCGTCACGTCGTCGAGGCTGCGCGTGAACACGCTGACCTCGCCGTCGCGCCTGTGCACCTGGATGCGAGCGCCGTCGAGCTTCCACTCGATCGCCGCCGGCGAGATGCGCTCGAGCGCCGCCTCGACGTCGCCCGCGGTCCCCGCCAGCATCGGGGCGACGGGCCGGCCGACCTGGAGCCCGATCCGGCGCAGCCCCTCGACCCCGGCGGCGAGCGCGGTCTCCGCCGCGGCTGCCAGGTCGCCGCCGAGCATCGCCGCGCGGCGGACATCTGCGACCGGGACGGCGGCGGCCTGGGCGACCGCTTCGGTCATGACGCCGGCCAGCGCGCCCTGGCGCAGGTCGCCGAGGATCAGCGAGACGAGGAACTCCTGCTCGGCCGCGGTCGCGCGGCTGAAGAGGCGCTCGACCTCCTCGAGACGCGCGTTTCGCGATCCCGGCCCGGCGAGCGCGGCCAGGCGTTCGAGGGCAGCGTCGACCTCCCCGACGGTGAGGGCGGGCTCGCCGGCGGCTGCGGGGAGGGCGCGGAGCGCCGCCCAGCCCGCGCCGGTCTGACGCTGGCGCGGCGCTCCCGAGAGGAACGCGACGCCGGCGACCGACTCGGCGGGGTCGAGGTCGCGCAGGCACTCCGCCAGGAGGGCGATCTTGGCCTTGCGCGACGAGGTTCCGCGCACGGACTGCGAGACGTCGACGAGCCGGGCGAGCGGCATGCCGGGTCCGGGTGGCATCCCCGTGCAGGGTACCGGCGCCGTGACCGTTCTCGTTGTGCCGGCACCGGGTCGGCCGTAGACTCGGGCCATGTCGGCCCAGGTGCCCGCTCCGGCTCCGCACGTGAACGCGGCGCCCGCGATCGTCCGCACCGCGTGCCCCGGCGGAGGTGCCCACGATGTCTGCGGCTTCGTGGGGGTCCCGCTGGATCGCAGGCTCCCCGACGGCCGCACGATCCGGATCTACTTCGAGCGGCGGTCGCGCACCGAGCGCTCGCGGCGGCCGATCTCGACCGTGCTCTCGATCGAGGGCGGGCCAGGCTTCTCGACGACCGCCGACCGGTCGGCGCGGATCCAGCTCTGGAGGCCGCTGTCCGCTCGCCGCGACCTGCTGCTCGTCGACCTGCGCGGCACCGGCCGCTCGGGGCCGCTCGACTGCCCCGCCTTCCGGCGCCATATCCTCGGCTACATCGACCGCGCCGCCCGCTGCGCCGCGGAGCTCGGACCGGCGCGCGACCACTACGACACGTCCCAGTCGGTCCAGGATCTGGCCGCGGTGCTCCGCGCCCTCGACATCGGGCGCGTCGATCTCTACGGCGATTCCTACGGCTCATATGCGGCCCAGGCGTTTGCGCTGCGCTACCCGGAGAAGCTGCGGTCGCTCGTGCTCGACGGCACCTACCAGCTGCCGGGCTCCGATCCGGCGCTGGCCGACCTCGCCGCGAGCACGCGCAGCGCGCTCCGCCTGGCGTGCGGGCGCCGCCCCGGATGCCCGGCGGGAAGGGTCGACCCCGTCCGGGTCGTGTCGCGCCTGGTCGCGCGCGTCCGCCGCGATCCGATCGTCGGCACCGCGCCCGACGGGGACGGAACGCCCACCCATGTTCGCGTCGACGAGGACGCGCTCGTCCAGGTCTTGATGTCGGGCTTCTACGACCAGGCGGTGTGGCGCGACATCCTCGCCGCCGCCCGCTCCGCCGGCGCCGGCGACACGCAGCCGCTGCTCAGGCTCGCCGCCGAGACGGTCACGACCGACGGGCCCAACGGCGATCCCCGGCTCTACTCGGAGTCGCTCTACCTGGCGGTCATCTGCCACGACTATCCGGAGCTCTGGGATCCCGCGACGCCGGTGGCCCAGCGTCCTGCCGAGGTACGTGCGGCGCTCGCGGACTACCCGGCCGGGACGTTCGCGCCGTTCTCGGCAGCGGCATGGACGGGCACCGACTTCGAGGGCGCGCTGGCATGCCTCCGGTGGCCGTCGCCGGCGAGGCCCGACCCGCCGGCGCCGCCGTCGGCCGCCTATCCCCGCGTGCCGACGCTGATCCTGAACGGCGATCTCGACAACATCACCCCGCTCGCCGACGCGACCATCGTCGCTCGCCGCTTCCCGCGAAGCACGCTCGTCGACGTCGAGAACGCCGGCCACGTGACCGCGCTCCTCGACCAGAACAACTGCGCCTCGGTCATCTACCTGCACTTCGTCGCGACCCTTGGTGCGGGCGACACCTCCTGCGCCCATCGCACGCCGGAGGTGCGCGTCGTCTCGAGGTTCGCACGGTCGGCGGCGGATGTCGCGCCGGCGCTCGCGGGGCGGCGCGACCGCGCGACGCAGCTCGACCGCCGGATCGCGGCGGCGGCGGCCGAGACGGTCGCCGACGCCCTTCAGCGCTGGTGGGTCAACTACGACGGCACCGGCGTGGGCCTGCGCGGCGGCCGGTGGTCGTACGCGGGCGGGAATCTGACCACGTTCACCTTCCACCGCGCTGCGTTCGTGCCCGGCGTCGCCGTCTCCGGGACGGCGCACTGGACGTACACGACCGGCCGCGTCCGCGCGGTGCTCGTGGTCAGAAGCGGCGCCACGGTCGAGCATCTGCGGATGCGCTGGTCGCTCCAGGCCCGGGCCGCCGTGGCCCGCATCGACGGGCACGCGTCGGGCCGGCCGCTGCACGCGCACATGCTCGCCCCCTGACGCAACGACGGGGTCAGACCGCAATGTTCGCACGGCGGCTGAAACAGTGGTACCAGGTACCGCTGTTTCACGTCGTCGGCGGCGTTTCGAGGCGGTGCTCGACGATTCGCGCTGCTGAGGACGCGCTCGGAACCATCCTGCGAGTCGCGTCGTGGATCGACCAGACGACGCACGACCAACTGGCCGGCGTGAAACATTGGCATCAGGCGCCGCTGTTTCACTGGATCGATGCGAGACTGCGGCCATGTGGACCGTCGAAGACGAGCTCCACGCTGATCACATCGGACGGTACGCGACCCGAAACGAGGCGCTGGCTGAGGTTCGACGCCGTCTGGCCCAGCCCTGGGATGGCGAGGAGAACCGCGCGCCGTGCCAGAGCTGGCAGGCGTGCGGCCGGCACATGTCCTCATTCCGCCTGGCGCTGCGAGCGGCGAGTGGATCTCGGTCGCCCGGATCGAAGCGGCTCGGTCCGCTGGCTCCTCGCCGACTAGCGGCCTTCGAGTCTGGCCGGCGTGAAACATTGGCATCAGGCACCGCTGTTTCACGCCGCCCAAGCACCCCACCGGGGCCGGGCCTCGCAGGTCCCGGCCCCGGTTGTCTGCGGGGTGCTTAGTGGGCGGCGCGGATCACGCCGAAGAGGCCGTGGGCCTCGTCGTCGATCCCGGCGCTGAAGAGCAGCGACTTGCGGTCGCCCGTCACGCCGTTTCCGAACCGCAGGCCCCACAGGCCGTCGATCTGCACAGCGTGGCCGTTCGGCCGGCGCAGCTGGCCCAGCCAGTGGCCGGTCCGGATGTTGTAGGCGTTGATCATGCCGTCGCCGAAGTTGCCGACGAGCAGCGCGTGGCCGAACCGGCCGAACCCGGCCGGCGCCTGCACGAGGCCCCACGGCGCGTTGAGCGCACCCATGCTCGCGACGCGGTGCATGAGGAACCCGCGGCGCGAGTAGACGTCGACGAACCCGAGGCCGGCGCCGGCGATCTCATCCGTGGCGGCCGAGTCCTGCTTCGCGTATGCGACATACAGGCGACCGTCGATGTTCTGGATGTTGAACGGCGCGAACCCGTGCGGCAGGTTCGGGTCGTGGAAGCCGCCCGCCAGGTGAACGCGATGGAACTGCCCGTTCACCACCACGATCTGGTTGTGGTGGAAGTCCGCGGCGTAGAGCAGCTGCCCCCGGCCGTGGACGAATCCGCGGGCGAGGCCCTTGAAGATCGCGTCCGGGACGGTCAGCTCGGTCGTGGCGGACGTGCCCGGCGGGTTCGTGAACGGCCATGCCGTGATCGTGCCCGCCTCCGAGTCGAAGATGAACGTCGCCGGGAGGTCCTGGCTCCCGACGTGCACCTTGAAGGCGGTCGACGGGTTGAAGACCGTGCCCGTCGGCGCCCCGCCGGGGATCGCGACGACGAGCGGCGCGATCGAGATGGGCATCCCGTGAGCGGCGCCCGGGTAGATCGTCGAGACGTCGGTGCCGTTGTCGGCGATCCAGAGCGGCGTCGTCGGCCCCGCGGAGAGGCCCCACGGGTTCACGAGGTTCGAGTCGGTCAGCATCGCCAACCCGGGCTTGTCGGACACGAGGTTCACCTGGTGGAACCCCGCGGCCTGCGCGGCCGCCGGCGCTGCGAGCGCCGACGTGACGAGAATCGTCCCCACGACCGCTGCCAACCGCAGCCGTCTCGGGGATTTGCGAGCGTCCATGTGGCCCCCTCACGTCTGGCGCACCCCGGGTGGGGCGCGCGGTGGACTGGCGGGGGGTACGGGCGTCGAGGCGGACCGGTTTGTACGTCACCTCACACTTCACCGGTTTGCTTCACTTCGGCGATGCTTGCCTCGGATGCGTCGGCAGGGGAGGCGCACGCCGACCAGCGGCGGGGGCAGGCGCTGGTCGCCCTGGCTGCGATTGCCTGGTCGACTGCCGGGCTCTTCCAGCGCGAGCTGACGCTCGACGTGCCGACCCAGATGGCGGGCCGGGCGTTCTTCGCGTTTCTCGCGCTCGGGGCCTACGCGGTTCTGGCGGAGCGCGGGCGGGTGCGCCAGGCGTTCGTCGCGATCGGGCGGGACGGCATCGTCGTCGCCGTCTGCATGGCGGTGGCCTCGGGCGGCTTCATCGTCGCCCTGAACCACACGTCCGTGGCCCGCGTCCTCTTCGTGCAGGCGGTGTCGCCGGTGGCCGCCGCCCTGCTCGCCTGGATCGCCCTCGGCGAGCGGGTCGCCCCGCGCGGCTGGATCGCGATGGCCGGCGCGCTGGCCGGAGTGGCCGTGATGATGGGATCGCCCGGCGGGAGCGACCTGACCGGCGACGTGGCATCGCTCGTCATGATGGCCGCCTTCGCCGTCGCGATCGTGGTCACCCGCCACCGGCGCGACGTCTCGATGCTGCCCGCGACGTGTCTCGCCCAGCTTCTGCTCGTCCTGACGATGGCGCCGATCTCGAGCCCCGGGCAGGTGGACGGCCGCGACCTCGTCCTGCTCGTCCTGATCGGGGCGGTGCAGATGGCGCTCGGCATGGGACTCTTCGCCGCCGGCGCGCGGCTCGTCCCGGCCGCCGAGGCGGCGCTGATCACCCTGCTCGAGGTCATCCTCGGCCCCATCTGGGTCTGGCTCGTGCTCTCGGAGCGGCCCGACACGGCCACGCTCGTCGGCGGCGCGATCATCATGATGGCGGTCGTCATCCAGGTGAGCGGCGATCCCCGAAGCCAGGCCGAGGTGGAGGCCGAGATCGGCACGCCCTGACGGCGATGTGATCGACCACCCAATCCGGTCCGGAGGGCCAACCCGCCACGCCTCCTGCGTCGTACTCACAGGAAAACGACCTAGGAGCACTCATGACTGGTATCGCACGAAAGGCCGCTCTGGCGGCCGTCCTCGCCCTCCCGGCCCTGGCCGCGGCGTGCGGCGGCGGATCGTCCTCGCCCGCGGCCGCCTCCCAGACTCCCGCAGCCGTGGCGAACGGCGGCACCGTCGTCACCGCGTCCTCCTCGCTGGGGCGGATCCTGACGGCGCAGAACGGGATGACCCTCTACATGTTCGCGCGCGACCAGGGCGGCAAGAGCGCCTGCAACGGCGCGTGCGCGAAGCTCTGGCCGCCCTACACCGGCACGCCGAAGGCGGGCGCGGGCCTCACGGCCTCGCTCCTCGGCTCGACGATGCGGGCCGACGGCTCGAAGCAGGTCACGTACGCCGGCCGTCCGCTCTACACGTACACCGGAGACTCCTCTCCGGGGGCGACCAACGGCCAGGGCCTGAACACGTTCGGCGCCCTCTGGTGGGTCGTCGCACCCAGCGGCAAGGTCGTCACGACCTCGGCGCAGTCCAGCAGCGGCGGGTCCGGGTACGGGTACTGACCGGAGTCAGCCCTTGGACGAAAGACCTGCGATCTCACGCAGGAACGGGACGCCGTCGGCGTCGGGCGGCTCGCCGAGCTGCTCGGCGTACCGGCGGCCGTCCCACACCGCCGCGGCGATGGTGCCGGGGCACAGCGCGTCGCCCACAGCGCGCACCGATGAGAGGCCGGCGGCCTCCCAGTCGCCGGCCCTCGCGTGCAGGTCGGCCGCGAGCCCGTCGTCGGGCAGTCGCGACGTGACGAGGACCAGGGCGTCGGCGGCGCGCTCCTCGACCTCGGACGTGTAGACGCAGGCCGTGCGAACGGCCCCGCCGCTCGCTCCCTCGACCGCCCGGGACGGGACGATCTCGATCCCCGCCTCGAGCATGCGCCGCTGGATCCGCACCTGCTCGAGCGTGTTCACCGTCCACTCCGAGGCGCGGGCGGCCGGTGTCACGAACGTCACCGAGTGGCCGCTCCGCGCGAGGGCCTCGGCGACGACGCCGCCCAGGTAGTAGTGGTCGTCGTCGTAGACGAGAACCCGCTCGCCGTCTGGCTCCACGCCGCCCATGACGTCGTCGGGGGTCAGGAGCTGGATGCCGTCCAGGTCGATCGGGCGCAGGTGCCAGCGGCCGACGCCGTCCGACCGCCAGCGGCATCCCGTCGCGACCGCGACGTGGTCGAACCCGTACTCGAGCACCTCCTCGGCGGTCAGGCGGCTGCCGTAGGCGACCTCCACGTCGGGGAGCCGGTCGAGCTGCCCGCGGCGGTAGTCGACGACCCGGATCCACTCGGCCAGCCCGGGCAGGCGCGCCTCGCGCGCGACCCGGCCTCCGAGCGCCTGCGTGGCCTCGGCCAGGACGACGCGATGCCCGCGCTTGCCGAGCGCCATCGCGGCCTCGAGCCCCGCCGGCCCGGCGCCGACGACGAGCACGGTCGCATCGGACGCCTTCGGCCGCATGCGCTCCGGATGCCATCCACGGCGCCACTCCTCGCCCATCGACGGGTTCTGGGTGCACCGGATCGGCGTGATCGTGCCGTCGCCCGAGACGCAGATGTTGCAGCCGATGCACTCCCGGATCTCCTCGAGCCGGCCCTCCTCGACCTTGACCGGAAGGAACGGGTCGGCGATCGATGGGCGGGCGGCGCCGATCATGTCGAGCACGCCGTCCCGCACCATCCGCACCATCGTGTCGGGCGAGGTGAAGCGGCCCACGCCGACGACGGGCTTCGACGTGAGCGCCTTCAGGCCGCGGACGTACTCCTCGTGGGCCGCCTCCGGGGCGAACCGCGACGTCGACGAGTCGTTCTCCCACTCTCCGACGACGAAGTCCCACACGTCGGGCAGCTCTCCGACAAGGCCCAGCACGCCCTCGATGTCGGGCCGGTCGATCCCGTCGGCGCCGACCAGCTCGTCGACGGTGATGCGGCACGCCACCGCCGCCCGGCCGTCGACCTCGTCGAGCGTGTCCTCGAGGATCTCGCGCAGGAGCCGGGCGCGGTTCTCGAGGCTGCCGCCGTAGCCGTCTCGGCGCCCGTTGTACTTCCGCGACAGGAACTGGCCGATCGTGTTCAGGCCGTGTGCCGAGTAGACGTAGACGACGTCGAACCCGGCCTCGAGCGACCGTCTGACGGCCGCCCGGTGCCACCGCCGGAGCGCGGCGATGTCGTCGAGTTCCATCCGCCGCACCTGCACCGGGTCGTGCGTCGACACGGGCAGGTGGCCGACGGCCATCCCGGTCTCGCGCGTGTACATGTTGGCGCCGTGGATGCCGTTGTGGCACGGCTCGATCCCGGCCAGCGATCCGTGCTCGTGGATCTTCTCGGTCATCCGCGCCAGGGCCGGGATGTCGGCGTCGTCCCAGAGGCGCCCCTCGATATAGGGGCTGACCTCCGACGACGGGTGGATCTCGACCTCCTCGGTGCAGACGACCGCCCACCCGCCCTCGGCCTTCACTCCCCGCATGTGGGCGTGAGCCGTCGGGTGGTGGTGCCCCATCCCGTTGCAGTGCGGCACCTGGAAGAAGCGGTTGCGCGCCGTCACGGGCCCGAGCTGCACGGGCTCGAAGAGGATGTCGTAGCGGGGATCGCGCATCGCCGGATCTTCGCGGATCCGGGAGTGGCGATGTGTACGGTGCAGCGGCGGGACGGGTGTGGCGGCCGGCCACAGGATGAGGTAACCCCCCGATCCCTCGATCGAGTGATGATCCGGTGCCGATCGAGGGCGATCACACGGTTCGTGAGTGACAATCAGCGCGCCTTCTTCCGCATCGACGTCGTCGTGCCCGCCGTCGTACGCCGGCTCGACGCCGGCGGCGAAGCATGGGACGAGTTCGGCGGCGAGACGATCGATCTCTCCGCCGGCGGCGTGCTGCTCGCGGGCAGCGAGCCGACGCCCGAGGAGCACCTCGTCGAGGTCGTCCTCCGAAGCGGCGAGCCGCCTCTCGATGTCACCGCCCGCGGCCGGGTCGTCCGCAGCGACCGCGCGCCGGACGGCGCCTGGCTCTCTGCGATCCGGTTCGAGCGGATGCCGTCGACCACCGAGCGCGAGCTCGTCCGGTTCTGCTTCCAGAAGGAGGCCGAGACCGCCAAGCGAGTGAGCCACGTGCGGATCTCGATCGCGATCCCGGTCGTCGTCGAGAGTCCGACGGGCGAGCTGCACCCGGCCTCGACAATCAACCTGTGCGCCGACGGAGCCAAGGTTGCGGCGCCGTGTCCGGTGGCCGAGGGTGAGCAGGTGACGCTGCGGTTCGACGAGCGCTGGTTCGGGCGCGATCTGATGCTCCCAGCCCGCGCGGGCCCCGTGGACAAGCGCGGCGCTGATCTCGTGTTCGACGAGATGACCCGCGCCGACCGGGCGGCGATCAACCGCCTCGTGATCGCCGAGGAGCGAAAGCAGCGCCGCATCTGCGCGTAACGTTCGTGGGCCACGGGAGACCATCCGTGGTCGAGCAAGCGAACGGGCGGAGGTGGCGGCGGTGTCATTTGTCTCACGAGGATTCCGGGGAAGGCGGCGCGACGGGCCCGCCGACGGGGGCCGTGTCCCGCCCGGCCAGTACCTGACCGACGACTTCCCGGTGCTCTCGGCCGGGCCGACGCCGCGGACACCGCTCGAGGAGTGGTCGTTCTCGATCACCGGCGAGGTGGACGAGCCGCGCACGTATTCGTGGGACGAGTTCCGGGCGCTCCCCACCGAGACGATCACGCGCGACATCCACTGCGTGACGAAGTGGTCGAAGCTGGACACGGTCTGGGAGGGCGTGCCGGTCTCGGCGCTCCTCGAGGGCCACGAGACGGCGGCCGAGCACGTCGTCGCGTTCTGCGACGGCGGCTACACGACGAACCTGCCGCTCGAGGACGTTGCCGGCGGCAACGCCTGGGTCGTCCACACGTATGACGGAGCCCCGCTCGCCCCGGAGCACGGCGGGCCGGCGCGGCTCCTCGTCCCGCACCTCTACTTCTGGAAGAGCGCGAAATGGGTGCGCGGGCTGGCGCTTCGGCTCGAGGACGAGCCGGGCTTCTGGGAGGGCTACGGCTACCACAACTACGGCGACCCGTGGAAAGAGCAGCGGTACTGGGGCGACTGACATGGCGCCTCGCCGAGGTCGCCGAGATCGTGCCCGAGACCGCCCGGGCGGCGACCCTCGTGCTCGCGGTCGACGGCTGGCCCGGCCACCGCGCCGGGCAGCACGTCGACGTGCGGCTCACGGCCGAGGACGGCTACCAGGCCCAGCGCAGCTACTCGATCGCCTCGGCGCCGGGCGAGTCGCTGGTGCGTCTGACCGTCGAGCGGCTTGACGACGGCGAGGTGTCGCCGTATCTGGTCGGGGAGCTCCGGACCGGCGACATGATCGAGATCCGCGGTCCGGTCGGCGGCTACTTCGTGTGGGAGCCGGGCGGGGAGGAGCCGGTGCTCCTCGTCGCCGGCGGCTCGGGCGTCGTCCCGCTCGCCGCGATGCTGCGCCGCCGGACCGAGACGGGCGACCGGACGCCGATGAGGCTGCTCTACTCGTCGCGCACGCCCGAGGACGTGATCTACGCCGCCGAGCTGGATCGCCTCGACGGGATGGACGGCGTCGAGGTGATCCACACATTCACTCGCGCGCAGCCGGACGGCTGGGCCGGGTACGCGCGCCGCATCGACGAGACGATGCTGGCCGCCGTCGCGTGGCCCGCCTCGCAACGGCCGGTCGCATACGTGTGCGGCCCGACGCGGCTTGTCGAGACCGTGGCGGACGGGCTGCTCGCCGTCGGCTACGGCCCGGCGGCCGTCAGAACCGAGCGCTTCGGACCCACAGGAGGAGAGGTATGAGCATGGATGACGATCTCCGTCTCGACGGGAATGCTGCGGCCGGGCTCCTCGGCGAGATCTTCGCCGTCGACCTGACCGCGGCCCGCTGCTGCTGCGCCGGCTGTGGAGCGACGGAGCCGCTGGCGGCCGAGGCGGTGTACGCAGCCGGCCCGGGGACCGTGATGCGGTGCGTCCACTGCGGGCATGCCATGGCCGTCGTGGTGCACGGAGGAGGCCGCTACTGGCTCGGCGTCTCGGGCATGACCTGGCTCGAGATCCCGGAGCCCGTCCCCGCCTGACGGCTGAGCTCGGCGAGCGGTGAGCGCGGCGGCGGCTCCCATCCGAGGAGCGCCCGCGCCCGCTCGCCCGAGATGCGGTGGTCGCGGGTCACCCCGTCGGCGTCGTCCGGGCCCAGCTCGGCGGCGGCCTCCGCCACGGGCCAGGGCGCGGGCGGCACCTCGAACCCGGCGCCCGCGGCCGCCGCCTCGGCCAGGTCGCGGACGCGAAGCGGTGGGCCGATGACCCCGTTCACGAGCGTGCCGGCGGGCGCGCGCTCGATCACCAGCGCGTAGAGGTCGGCCAGGTCGTCGACGTGGACGAGCGTCCAGTGGTTCTCCCCGTCGCCGACGTACCGGGGGACGCCCGCGTCGGCCATGGCCGCGAACTGGTTGAGCGGTCCCCCGCCGCGGCCGTAGACCATGCCCGGGCGGATGGTCGCCGTCCGCACGCCGTCCGCGGCCGCCGCGATGACCTCCGACTCCAGCGCGGGCCGCCACGCGAAGGTGGCGACGGGATCGGTGGGCGAGTCCTCGTCGAGGAGCCTCCCCGGCGGCGCGCTGCCGTACACCCAGACGCCGCTCGTGTAGACGAACGGCGCGTCCGTGCCGCGGAGCGCGGCGAGCATCGCGCGGACGGCCGCCTGCTCGGCCGGCCCCATTCCCTCGTCCTGCGTGGCGGCGGCGTGGATGACCGCGTCACATCCGGATGTGGCCCGGGCCAGGCCGCCGGGATCGTGGAGGTCGGCGCGGACGGCCTCATGTCCCCGGGCCGCAAGCTCGGCCTCAGCGGCGGGTGAGCGGGCGGTGCCGACCACCGTGTGGCCGCGGGCGGCGAGGGTCTCGGCGACGACCGCTCCGATGTAGCCGGTTGCGCCGGTGAGGAGGACGCGCACCGCGGTATGGTCGCAGAATGCCGTCCATCGCCGACCTGTACGTGATCGCCGCCGGGCTCGACCATCCCGAGGGTGTCGCCATGGGGCCCGACGGGACGCTCTGGGCCGGCGGCGAGGCCGGCCAGGTCTACCGGCTCGATCCCGACGCGGGCACGGCGACCGAGGTCGCGAACACGGGCGGCTTCGTGCTCGGCATCGCCCACGACGCGTCGGGCCGGCTGTACCTCTGCGATGCGGGGCGGCGGGCGATCCTGCGGGTCGACCCGCGCTCCGGCGACGTCGACGTCTGGTGCGACTCGGCCGGCGGAGAGCCGCTCGAGACGCCCAACTACCTCGCCTTCGCCGCCGACGGCGCGCTCTACTTCTCGGACTCCGGGACCGAGTCGCTCGACGTCCGAAACGGGCGCATGATCCGCGTCCCAGCGGCAGGCGGCGACGGGCAGGTGCTCGACCTGGGCACCCTGCACTACACGAACGGGGTGTGCGTCACGGCAGACGGGGCCGTGCACTTCCTCGAGACGCTGACCCCGCGCCTCTCGACGATCGTCAACGGCCGCGCCGAGGTCATCGCCGAGCTTGCCGGGACGACGCCCGACGGGCTTGCCGCCTGCGCCGACGGCGGGTTCATCGTGTCGTGCTACTACCCGTTCCACCTCCTGCGCGTGCCGCCCGGAGGCGGGACAGCGGAGGTCATCCTCGACGACCCGACGGGCATCCACATGCCGACGCCGACGAACGTGGCGTTCTACGGCGAGGACCTCCGGAGCATCGCCATCGCATCGCTCGGCGGCCAGGCCGTGACCGGGATCGACCTCGGGATCGCCGGCGCGCCCGTCAACTACCCTGACGTCGGATGAGGCTCGGCTTCCTCACCGCGTGCATGCCGCAGGCGCCGCTCGCCGACATCGCCGCCTGGGCGCAGGGGGCCGGCTACGAGGCGCTCGAGGTCGCCGCATGGCCCCGGATCGGCGACCGCGACTTCACTGCGAGCCACCTCGATGCCGCCGGCCTCGACGGTGCGGGCGCGGACGAGCTGCGCGCGCTCTTCGACCGCCATGGCCTCGAGATGTCGTCGATCGCCTACTACGACAACAACCTGCATCCCGATCCCGAGGCGCGGAAGGCGATCAACGACCACGTCGCAGCGTGCATCGAGGCGGCGGCGCTGCTCGGCTGCCCGAGCGTCGGCACCTTCGTGGGCCGCGACCCGTCGCGGACCGTGGCCGAGAACCTGGCCGAGGCGGAGGGCGTGTTCAAGCCGCTCGTCGACCTCGCCGGCGAGCGCGGCGTGGCGCTCATCATCGAGAACTGCCCGATGGAGGGCTGGCACCCCGACGGCTATCCCGGGAACCTCGCGTACTCCCCCGAGCTCTGGGAGTGGATGTTCTCGCTCGGCCTCCTGCTCAACTTCGACCCGTCCCACCTGCTCTGGCTGGGCATCGACCCGATCGCCGCGCTGCGGCCGTACGTCGACCGCGTCGCTCATGCCCACGCCAAAGACGCCGAGATCTTCCCCGACCGGCGCGACCGCTACGGCGTCTTCGGAAAGACCGTGGAGCGGACCGACGGCTGGGACTCGGGGTGGTGGCGCTACCGCATGCCCGGCCTCGGCCAGATCGACTGGCCGCGTTTCGTCGACGCGCTCTACGAGGGCGGCTTCGACGGCGTCCTCTCCGTCGAGCACGAGGATCCCGTGTGGGGCGGCGACGAGGATCGGGTGAAGGCCGGCCTCGAGGTGGCCCACCGGACGCTTCGCCCGCTCATCGTCCGCTGATCAGGCGGCCCGGTCGATCCGGCACGCGAAGCAGCCCGGGCCGGCGAAGTGCACGTGGACGTACGCGTCCGGGTCGTCTCCCAGAAGGCGCCCGATGGCGCCTTCGAGATCGGCCCCCTGAAGCACCTCCGTGCCGGTCAGCATGTGCGAGCCGTCGTAGGCGCGCACCGAGAGCAGCCGCCCGCGCAGCATCGCGGGCACCGCGTGCCGCTCGTCCGTGTGGCCGTCGCAGGGCTCGGCGTGGACGTAGACCGGGCTCCGCGCCGCGTACGGGCTCTCGCCCCGAAACGGCATGACCGACGCGAGGATGACGCCCTCGGCGTCCTCGACGTCGCGCAGGCAGCAGCGAACGGGGTACGGGCCGTCGCCGGCGACGGCGGGCATCGCGCCCGGGCTGCGGCGGGCCTCCTCCGCAGCGGCCTCGGACAGGGCGTGGACGGTGTAGGTCGGCATGGAGCTCCTCCGGTCGGGTTCCGGGAGAGAACGCGCCGAAGACGGGCGGCGTGAGATGACCGCCTCTGCCTGCCGCGCGTGTCACATGGCGAGCTGCAACGCCTCTGGCTGGGCCGGGCAGGCGAGTCCCCAGACTCGGCCATGATCTCACCAGGGGTCGAATCGGCTGACCCGATCGGGGTGGCGGCCCGACCTCGATCACACCCGCCGCACATGCTCCTCCACCAGATGCCGCCCGGGAATCCTGACCCCGTCGGCGTCTGAATCGCCTCCGGAGTGTCCCAGATCTGGGCCCGGGAGCATGACCGACACCCGACGCTGTGGCGCCGGCTGTCGGAACGTGAGACCGGGTGAAACATTGGCGTCAGGCACCGGTGTTTCACGGTCGGGCCTATCCTTGGCCGATGGCGGACGCACCCTTCGAGATCGAGGCGGCGGGCCGCGAGCTCGCGGTCTCGAACCCGAACAAGGTCTACTTCTCGGAGCGCGGCGAGACGAAGCTCGACCTCGTGCGCTACTACCTCGCCGTCGAGGAGCCGCTGATGCGCGCGCTCGGCGGCCGGCCCGTGCTGATGGAGCGCTACCCGGAGGGGGCGGGCGGCCCGTCGTTCTTCCAGAAGCGCGTGCCCAAGAACGCCCCCGACTGGCTCGAGACGACGACCGTGCAGACGCCGAACGGCACGCCGTCCCAGGCCCTCGTCATCGCGGACGTCGCCCACATCGTGTGGGCTGTGAACCTGGGCTGCCTGGGGCTGCACGTGTGGCCGTACCTGGCGGCCGACCCCGACCACGCGGACGAGCTTCGGATCGACGTCGACCCGTCGCCCGGCGTCACGTTCGACATGGTGCGGGAGGCGGCCGGCGAGGTGCGCGGGCTGCTGACCGAGCTCGGCCTCGAGGGCGCGCCCAAGACGACGGGCCGAAACGGGATCCACATCTATGTGCGGCTCCTGCCGGAGCAGGACTCCTTCGCCGTCCGCGCGGCGGCCGTCGCCCTCGCCCGCGAGCTCGAGCGGCGCCGGCCGGATCTCATCACCGCCGCGTGGTGGAAGGAGGAGCGGGGCACCCGCGTCTTCATCGACTTCAACCAGAACGCGCCGCACAAGACCGTGCTCGGCGCGTGGAGCGTCCGGCCCCGTGTCGGCGGGCAGGTCTCGACGCCGTTCGCCTGGGACGAGCTGGGCGCGATCGTGCCCGACGAGCTCACGCTCGCGACGGTTCCGGCGCGCGTTGCGGCGGGCGGCGATCCGTGGGAGGCGATGATCTCGTCGCCGCAGGCGCTCGCGCCGCTGCTCGAGCTCCACCGGCGCGACATGGACGCCGGGATGATGGACGCGCCGTGGCCGCCGGTCTACCCGAAGATGCCGAACGAGCCGGCCCGGGTCGCACCCAGCCGGGCGCGCAAGACCGAGGCATGAGGGCCGCTAGCCCGTGAGGCTCCGCCGGAGCAGGACCGCGGCCGCAGCACCGAGCGCGGCGGCGTAGAGCGCGAGGACGCCCAGCGCGGGTGCGATCGCCGCCGTCCCCGCTCCGTCGAAGATGAGCTCTCGCCACGACCGGATCGCCCAGTACTGGGGCACGGCGTGGGCGGCGGCCAGCATCGCGGGCGGGAACACCTCGAGCGGGATCATGCAGCCGCCCAGCGCACCGAGCACGATGCCGAGCACGGGTGCGATCGAGCTGACCTTGTCCTCGTCGCGCCCGAGCGCCCCGAGGAGGAGCCCGGCGCCGCACCCCACCATCGCGAAGTCGATGACGAGGAGGGCCGCCGGGAGCGGCGCGCCCCAGTCGACGCCGAAGAAGATCGCTCCCACGGCCAGGATGATCACGGACTGAACGAGCGCGATCGCGAACCACCCGAGGCCGAGCCCGAAGAGGATCGTGCCGACCCCGGTTCGGGTCGCGACGGCCCGGCGCAGCACCCCCTGGCGGCGAGCCTGCACGATCAGGCTGCCGCTCGCCAGGCTCGTGATGAAGACGAAGAGGACGAGGTTCTGCGGCGCGGTCTGCGAGAACCGGCTCACGTCGGCGGCGTGTGTGTCGCCGACGTTCCGAACGCTGACCCGGGCGGCCGACGCACCGCCGAGCGCGTCGGCGGCGGCGAGGGTGATCGCGAACGGCTTTCCGGTCGTGCGAGCGGCGAACCGTGCCGCTGCGACACGGCCGGCGATCGGCGCCACGATGCCTTGGAGTGCGATCTCGGCCGTGAGCGCCTGATCCGCCGCCGGGCTCACCACGTAGCTCGGGCGAGCGGTGCGTCCATGCGCGATGGCGTCGTCGAACGCGCGATCGAGCACGATCCCCGCCGCGATCGTCTGGCGCCGTGCCGCGCGGCGGAGCGCGGCGACGGTGCCGTAGTCGTGCACCGCCACCCCGTCGCTTGCCCGCATCGCATGGGCGACCCGCGCGGCGAACGGGCCGTGGTCGCGCTGCACGAGCCCGATGTCGAGGCGGCCCTGCCCGCCGAACGTTGCGCCGATGACGACGATGACGATCACCGGCAGCACGATCATGAAGAACAGCGCCGCCCGGTCGCGGAGCAGGCGGCGCAGGACGACCGCGGTGAACGCGAATGCGGCGGCGGTGCGCGTCACGTCCGCATCCCCCGGTAGACGCGGGCGAGGCCGATCCCGCCGGTGACGATCCCGCAGCCGAAGAGGACGGCCAGCGCCGTCGCGATCGTGCCGACGCCCGCTGCATCGGCGCTCAGGTCGGTGAAGGCGGCGAGCGACCAGCCGTTCGGAGTGGCGAGCGAGACCGTCCGCAGGACGTCGGGCATCTGGCTCGGCCCGATGAAGTTCCCGCCGAGGAGCGCGAGGCTGAACGTGACGACGCCGGTGTACGCGTCGGCCTGCTGCTCCGTTCGTGCGAGCGAGGCGATCAGGAGGCTCAGCCCGCCGATCGCGAACACCGTCGCGACCATCACGAGCACGACGGCCGCGGGGTTGCCCCATCCGGCGCCGAACCCGATCGCCGTGGCCGCCCAGACGGTGAGGAGCCCGGCCAGTCCGAGCGCGGCCACCGACAGGGTCTTCCCGGCCAGGACCGCTCCCGGGTGGGCCGGGGTCGCGAGGATGCGGGCCAGCGTTCCGTCCCGCCGCTCGGCGAGGACCGATCGCGCCGCCAGCGAGATCGTGAAGAACAGGAACACGATCGACATCGACGCGCCGTAGAAGGCGGCCGGGGCGAGCTCGCGGCCGCCCAGCGGCAGGCGGTCGAGCACGATCGGCTGGGGCTCCCGCCGGGCGGCGTCGACGATCCGCGGGCTCGGCGCGGTCCCGGAGGCTGCCACGACACCCACGGCCAGCGTCACCCGCCCGATCTCGTCGCCGACCGAGACGGCCACGGCCCGGGCGACCTCGCCCGCGACGAGCCGGTCGGATCGCTGGAGCACGATCACCGGCAGGCTGTGCCCGGCGCTCACCGCGGCCGCAAAGCCGGCCGGGATGACCACGGCGGCGTCCACGTCACCGTCGTCGACGCTCCGTCTCGCCACGCCGGGTGAGGAGAGGCGCGTGAACCGCACGTTGCCGCGGGCCGGCCGCTGCCTGCCCGTGAGCTCGGCGGCCATGGATCGGGCCATGTGGGAGCCGTCGGCGTCGACCACGCCGATCTCGAAGCCGCCGGAGCCGGCCCCGCCGACGAGGATGCCGAACACGCTCGCCAGCGCCAGCGGCGCGGCGAAGGCGGTGATGAGGGCGGAGCGGTTCCGGATCCGGCGCCGGATGTCTGTGACGGCGACGAGGAGCGTCGTCATCTGCCGCTCAGTCCCGGAGGGCCTTGCCGGTGAGGTGGAGGAACACGGCCTCGAGGTCGGGCTCGCGGACGTCGACCGAGACGATCTGCACCCCGGCCGACTCGGCCTCGCCGACGATTGGGGCGAGCACGCGTCCGGCCCGGTCCGCCAGCACCTCCATCCGCGCGCCGGCCGCACGAGCCGAGACGACGCCGGCGATGCGGCCGACCCGGGCCGCGAGCTCGCCCACGTCGCCCTCTGCCTCGATGACGACCCGGTCGTGCTCGCCGATCTGCTCGACCAGTGCCTGGCGCGTGCCCTCGGCCACGATGCGGCCCTGGTCGATGATCGCGACGCGGTCGCACAGGCGCTCGGCCTCCTCCATGTAGTGGGTGGTGTAGAGGACGGCGAGGCCGGCGCCGCCGAGCGTCTCGATGCTCTCGAGGATCTGGTTTCGGCTCTGCGGGTCGACGCCGACGGTCGGCTCGTCGAGGATCAGGAGGCGCGGGTCGTGCAGGAGGCCGACGGCGATGTTGGCCCTCCGGCGCATGCCTCCCGAGTAGCTGTCGACGCGGTCGCCGGCCCGATCCTCCAGGCCGACCACCCCCAGCACGTCGGCGATCCGCGTCCGCAGCCTGGCGCCGGCCAGGCCCTGGAGCCGGCCGAAGAACCGCAGGTTCTCGACGGCCGTCAGATCCTCGTACAGGGCGACGTCCTGGGGCACGAGGCCGATCGCGGCCTTGGCCTCGCCGGCGCCGATGCCGATCGGACGGCCGGCCACGGTCACCGTTCCGGAATCGGCGCTGAGGACGCCCGCGACCATCGAGATCGTCGTCGTCTTGCCCGCGCCGTTCGGGCCGAGCAGGCCGTAGGTCTCGCCCGGGGCGATCTCGAAGCTCACGCCGTCGACGGCAACGCGGTCGCCGAACCTCCGCACGAGGCCCTCGCAGCGCAGCACCGGCGCGGCGGGCGCCGCTGCCATCGTGTCGGCCGATGGAGGTGTCACGACCGCCAAGGATTGAACCACGGACGACGACGACCGACGGTGTGCGAACATACGTTCGTGCGGAGCGCAGGCCACGATCCTGCATGCCGACCTCGACGCGTTCTACGCGTCGGTCGAGCAGCGCGACGACCCCCGCCTGCGCGGCCGGCCGGTGATCGTCGGCGGCGGCGTCGTGCTCGCGGCGAGCTACGAGGCGAAGGTGCACGGCGTCCGCACCGCCATGGGAGGGCGGCAGGCCCGGCGGCTGTGCCCCGACGCGATCGTGGTCCCGCCCCGGATGTCGGCGTACGCCGAGGCCTCGAAGGCCGTGTACGAGGTGTTCGAGGACACGACGCCGCTGGTCGAGGGGCTGTCGATCGACGAGGCCTTTCTCGACGTCCGCGGCCTCGAGCGGCTCGCCGGCACGCCGGTCGAGATCGCCGCCCGGCTGCGGCGGGACGTCCGGGAGCGCGTCGGGCTTCCGATCACCGTCGGCGTGGCGAGGACGAAGTTCCTGGCCAAGGTCGCGAGCGGGGTCGCCAAGCCGAACGGCCTGCTGGTGGTCGCGCCCGACCGGGAGCGCGCGTTCCTCCTGCCGCTGCCGGTCGAGCGGCTCTGGGGCGTCGGCCCTGTGACGGCCGGCAAGCTGCACGACCGCGGGGTCGCGACGGTCGGCCAGGTCGCAGCGCTCGGTGAGGGGGCGCTCGTCTCGCTGCTCGGACGGGCGGTCGGCGCGCACCTGCACGCCCTCGCCGAGAACCGCGACCCGCGGGTCGTGCGCACCCGTCCCCGCCGGCGCTCGATCGGGTCGCAGCGGGCGCTGGGGCGCGGGCCGCGGACGGCGGCCGAGATCGACGCCAGCCTGATCGGCCTCGTCGACCGCGTGACGCGCCGGATGCGCGCCGCGGGGCGGGTGGGCCGGACCGTCGTCCTGCGGCTGCGCTTTGGCGACTTCTCGCGGGCCACCCGGTCGCACACGTTGCGCCGTTCGACGGCCCAGACCCAGACCATCCTCGTCGCGATGCGGGGGCTGCTCGCCGCCGCCACGCCGATGATCGAGCGCAGAGGCCTGACCCTGATCGGCGTGGCGGTGACGAACCTCGAGGACGCCGGGCAGCGTCAGCTCGAGCTGCCGTTCGAGCCCGATCGCAGCGAGGCGCTCGACGAGGCGCTCGACGAGGTGCGGCGCCGGTTCGGATCGAAGGCGGTGAGTCGCGCCGTGCTGCTGGGCCGCGACCCGGGCTTCACCGTGCCGCTCCTTCCGGACTGACCGCGCTCGCGACCAGGCACACGCCCGGGATCTCGAGCCCGGCCGGCGTGCGGTAGGCGCCGATCGCCTCCGCGGCCCGCTGCCTGAGCGCACGGGCCGCCCCGTCCGGGTAGCGCCGCGAGCTTCCGTGCCAGCGGCCCCGCGAGGGCGGCGGTTCGCTCCCACCACTCGTCGACGGAGGCGGCACGGTACGGGGTCGAGAGCTCGCCGACCTGGACGCGGGCCAGCCCGGCCGCCGCCAGCACGTCGTGCAGCTCGCCGGCGTCCGCGAGCGAGAAGGGGTGCGGGATGCCCGGGGGCGGCGTCGGCACGCCCAGCTGCTCGGTGACGGTATCGAACACGACGCCCAGCCAGGGGTTGCGCTCACGCGGCCCCCAAACGCTGAGCACGACGCGACCGCCCGGGCGGAGGATGCGCCGGATCTCACGTGCGGCAAGCTCCGGATCGGGAACCAGCATGAGCCCCTCGCGGCAGAGCACGACGTCGTAGGAGTCGTCGGGCTCGTCGATGTGCTCGAGGTCGAGGACCCGCGCCGACGCGTTCAGGAGGCCGAGCTCGGCGATGCGGTTCGCGGCGATCGCCGCCATCTCGGCGGCGAAGTCCGAGATCACGACCTCGCCGCCGGGCGCGACGAGCGGCGCGGCGTCGAGTCCAGGCCCGCCCGTGCCGCAGGCCAGCTCGAGCACGCGCTCGCCGGGCCGCGGCCGAGACAGCTCCAGCATCCGGTCGGTGATGTGCTGCCCGCGGGCGTCGATGTAGGCCAGGTGGGCCGCCCAGGCGCCGGCGACGCCGGACCACATCTCGTGCAGCTGCGCGCGGAGGGGATCGGGGGTGGTGGTGACGGTGCTCATGGCGGGAGTCCTTCCAGATTGAGTACATCTTGAGAGTATCGAATACAGCGGTACTCTATCGAAAAGCTCGGCGCTGTCAAGTGTGCGGGCAGATTGCCCCGCGCTCCGGGCCGGGTATATCCTCCCGCCCAGCCAATCTCGTTACGGACCGGCAACCGAGAGGAGAACGGATATGGGCCTGCTGCGCACAGGAGTCGTCGTTGGCGTCGCCACCCTCGCCGTGGCAACGGCGGCGGGGTGTGGTGGTTCGTCGGGGTCGTCGTCGAGTGGGGGTGGGGGTTCGGCGGCTGTTTCGGTGCCGGCTCCTGATGCTGCGGCGTTTACGGCGGATTTTTCGTTGATGAAGACGTTGGCGCCGTTGGCGGCTGAGGGTAAGGGCTTGGTGGGTGTGTTGTTGCCGGATACGACGACGTCGGCGCGGTATGTGGAGTTTGATGCGCCGTATTTGAAGCAGGCGTTTGAGGCGGCGGGGTTGAAGTCTGATCAGTACAAGATCGATAATGCGCAGGGCAGCGCCTCGACGATGCAGCAGCAGGCGGAGGCGGATATCACGGCTGGTGCGACGGTGTTGTTGGTTGATCCGTTGGATCCGGGGTCGGGTGCGGCGATCGAGTCGAATGCCGAGTCCAAGGGCGTGAAGGTGATCGACTATGACCGGTTGGTGACGGGTGGTCCGGCTGATCGGTACTACGTCAGCTTCAACAACGTCACGGTCGGCCAGTTGATCGGCAAGGGTGAGGAGAGTTGCATCGCGGCGTGGAACGTGGCCAAGCCGAACATCCTGGTGATGGACGGCGATCCCACCGACAACAACGCCAAGCTGTTTGCGCAGGGCTACAACGGCGTGTTGGCGCCGCACTTCTCCGACAGGTCGTATGTCAAGGTGGGCGAGCCGGCCGGGACGTGGGATCCCCCCACCGCCCAGACCACGTTTGAGCAGCAGTTCACCGCGCATCCCAACATCAACGCGGTGATCACGCCCAACGATGACAACGCCAACGCCGTCATCTCGGTCTTGCAGAAGAACAAGGTGCCGCCCAAGACGTTCCCGACCACCGGCCAGGACGCGTCCCCCTCCGGCTTGCAGAACATCCTCAAGGGCTACCAGTGCGGAACCGTGTACAAGCCCATCTACCTGGAAGCCCAGGCAGCCGCCGCGCTCGCCCTGTACCTGCGCGCCGGCCAGACACCACCCAGCAGCCTGGTCAACGCCACCACCAAAGACACCACCCTCAACAAGGACATCCAGAGCGTCTACACCACCCCCATCTGGGTCACCACCGACAACATGAACGACACCGTCGTCAAAGACGGCGCCGTCAAAGTCTCCGACCTCTGCACCGGAGCACTCCAAAGCGCATGCACAGCAGCAGGAATCAGCTAGCCGGGAACGCCGGGCCGCACCCCCACGGGGTGCGGCCCCGGCGGCCCCTCGAGGCTCGGGACGCGTGAGCGCAGCCGCCGCCCCCGAGCCACTGCTTGGCCTGCGCGGGATCTCGAAGGCATTCGGGCCCGTGCAGGCCCTCACCAACGTCGACCTCGACGTGCGCGCCGGCGAGGTGACGGCCCTCCTCGGCGACAACGGCGCGGGCAAGTCGGTGCTCGTGAAGTGCATCGCGGGCATCCACAGCCCCGACGAGGGCGAGATCGTGTGGGAGGGAGAGCACGTGCGGCTCCGGTCTCCCCGCGACGCCGCCGACCTCGGCATCGAGACCGTCTACCAGGACCTCGCGCTCTGCAACAACCTCGACATCGTCCAGAACATGTTCCTGGGGCGCGAGCGCTTGAACCACCGCATCCTCGACGAGGAGCAGATGGAGACCGCCGCGCAGGAGACGCTGGCGAGCCTGGCGGTGACCACGGTGAGGTCGATCCGCCAGCCGGTCGCCTCGCTCTCCGGCGGCCAGCGCCAGTCGGTTGCGATCGCCAAGTCGGTGCTGTGGAACGCGAAGCTCGTCATCATGGACGAGCCGACGGCCGCGCTCGGCGTCGCACAGACGAAGATGGTGCTCGAGCTCGTCCGCCGGCTGGCCGACATGGGGCACGCCGCGCTGATCATCTCCCACAACATGAACGACGTCTTCGAGGTGGCCGACCGCATGGCCGTCCTCTATCTCGGCCGCATGGTCGCCGTCCGGCCCGCGGCCGAGATGGATCGCCAGATCGCGGTCGACCTGATGACCACCGGCGTCTCGTCGCGGCAGTCCGCGGGCGCTGCGAACGGCGGAGGGAGCTGAGGGTGTCGAAGGTCGACGAGCCGACCGGGCCGGAGATTCCGGCCGAGGAGCTGACCGACGTGGCGGCCCGGCAGGCCGAGCTTGCTGTCCCCGCCGAGCTCGTCGCGGGCTCGGCGAGGGAGTACGTGCGCTCGTCGGTCGCCCGGATCAGGGCCGGGGAGGCCGGGATCCTGCCCGTCGTCGGCGGGCTCTTCCTGGTCTCGATCCTGTTCCAGTCGCTGAACTCGAACTTCCTGACCGCGGGCAACCTCGTAAACCTGCTCATCCAGGCGGCGGTGTTCGCGCTGCTCGGGATGGGCGAGGTGTTCGTCCTGCTCCTCGGCGAGATCGATCTCTCGGTCGGCTACGTCGCCGGGATGGGCGCGGTGATCATGGCCGACGCTGCCGGGCCCGCCCACGGCTGGCCGTGGTGGTCGGCGATCACGCTCGCCCTCGTCGGCTGCGCCGGCATTGGGCTCATCCAGGGGCTGATCATCACCCAGATCGGGCTGCCCTCGTTCGTCGTGACCCTCGCCGGCCTCCTGTTCTGGGAGGGCGTCCTGCTCAGGATCCTCGGGAACGGCGGCACGATCCCGATCAACGACACCGTCATCAACGACATCGCGAGCAACAACCTGTCGAACGCCGCGAGCTGGGCGGTGATGCTCGTGATCGTCGGCGCCTTCGCCGTCCTGACCTGGCGGCGCGACGCCATGCGGCGCCGGGCCGGGCTCGTGGCGCCGCCGCCCTCGATCACGCTGATCAAGATCGGCGTCGTGCTGGCGTGCGGCGTCGGCCTCGTGGCGCTGTGCACCGTGAACCGCGGGATCATCGAGCCGATCTCCGGCGTGCCCTGGGTCGTGCTCCTCGTGCTCGGCGTGCTCGGCGTGTGGAGCTTCCTGCTCGGCCGCACGCAGATCGGGCGCTACATCTACGCCATCGGCGGCAGCGCCGAGGCGGCCCGCCGGGCCGGCATCAACGTGTCGGCGATCCGCACGCTGGCCTTCACGCTCACGGGGCTCACCGCCGGCATCGCCGGGATCGTCTACGCATCGCGGCTGCGCTCGATCTCGACCACGATCGACGGCGGCACCCTCGTCCTCTACGCCGTCGCCGCCGCTGTGATCGGTGGCACCAGCCTGATGGGCGGCCGCGGAAAAGCGATCCACGGCGTGCTGGGCGGCATCGTGATCGCGGCGATCTACAACGGCATGGGCCTCATGGGGTACGGCGCCTCGGCGCAGTACATGGTCACCGCCCTCGTCCTCTTGGCCGCCGTCACGATCGACGCCACCTCGCACCGCGGCCGCGCCGCCGGCACGTAGTCAGCTCGTCCTGCCCGCGTAGCCCGACCCCCTGAGTCGGCGCTGAATCGGCCACTCCGAGAACGCGAAGAGCAGGAAGATGATGACGTTGATCACCGGAAACAGGAGCAGCAGCGACCGCGCACCGGAGTACCCCGCCTTGGAGAAGATCTTCCACCACGCGAGGAAGAAGATGCCCGTCGTGAAGATCGCGATGGCCGCCGCCAGGGCGGCCAGCTCACGGGCCGAGTCCATTTGGGAGGTGGCGAGGATCACGAGATCGTCACATCTCCGGCCGATTGGATGTTGACCAGCTTCTCGACCCGCGCGTTGTCGCTCACCGACGTCGACATCGTGACGTCCGGCGTCCGATCGGCCAGGCGCTTCACGATCTCGGTGAGCTCGGTCCGGAACTGTGGGTCGCTCGCGACCAGCGTCGTGACGGCATCGGTCGCGGCGGCCTTCCGGACGGGGTCGTTCGGGTTGTCGTGAAGGCCGGCGAGCGCGCCGCGTGCGGCGCCGTCTGCGGCGTCCTCCGCCCTGGCTGTCATCGCGGCCCAGAGCGTGCGCAGCCCTTCGTCGGCAACCGCGCCTCCAGCGCGTGCGAGGTATGGGACAACGAGTGCGATCGCTGCGGAAACGACCTCCATCGGGGGCCTCCTGTCTTCGCCGTGTGCCCTGCCCTAACGGGACGCAGTTGCGTCCACGGTCCTTGCATCCTGGTGGTGGATAGGTTAGCGTCAATCGCAACGAACGGGCAGGGCAGGAGATGCCATTCTCACTTGATGTGGTCGAGGGCAGCGCGACCGGCGCGCACGTCGACATCCCGGATTCGGGGCTCGTGGTCGGGCGGGCCGCGCAGCCGCCGGGCGAGCTGGAGGGCGATCCGGCGCTGTCGCGCGAGCACGCACGCTTCACGCCACGCGACGACGGCGTGCTCGTGGTCGAGGACCTCGGATCGACCAACGGGACCCGGATAAACGGCGCGCTGATCGGCGGGCCGACCGCAGCGCGACCGGGCGACGTCGTGCAGGTCGGCGGGACGACTCTCCGGGTGTTCGCCCGCCGGACGGCCGCGACGACGCACATTCCGGTCGTGCCGGGAGTGCTCGATCCTCCGCCGGCGGGCGGAGTCGCCGAGGTGGGCGACGATGCCGAGGCGCGCCTGCGCGACGCGCTGTTCGCGTGGCTCAGCCGGGATCCCGAGGGACGTGAGCTCCTGGTGCGGCTCGACAGCGACCCGGCCGGAGCGGCGCGCCCCCTCGCGGAATGGATCCGCGACCGGCGCGGCGACGCCCCCGCGCAGCTCGCGACCTACGTGTCCGGCGGCCATGTCGAGCGGCTCGTGAACATCGCTCGTGCCGACGCGGTGCACATCCACGAGCCCCCGAAGCACCTCTGGGACAAGGTCGCCAACGCGCACGGCGCAGCCCTGCTGTTCCTCATGCTCGGAATCGGTGCCGTGGTCGGCGGGATCGCGTCGTTCGGCTACGTGGTGGTCAGCTTCATCAGCGAGGTCTGGTCGCAGCTCGGCTCCAACGATCCGTCTCCCCAGATCCACGTGCAGTTCAACCCGTGGGCGCCCCTCGGGCTCGGGCTCGAGGTCGTCGGCGTGGTGATGATCATCCTCGCGGTGGGTGCCTCGGCGCGAGACCGGCGCAAGGCGTAGGTCGTCGGCCGCGGCGGTGGCAAACTGCCCCAATGGCCACAATGGCTGACCTCGACGAGCTGGCGATGGCCATGCCGCAGGCGACGAAGGAGGTCGCCGGCGACGGCCGGCCCTCGTATCTCGTCCACGGCAAGATGTTCTGCTTCCATCGCAGCCGCCGCCCGGACGCCGTCGATGCCGACACGGGCGAGCGGCTCGACGACGTCCTCATGTTCCGCGTCCCAGACCTCGAGGAGAAGGAGCTCCTGCTCTCGGACGACCGCGGCATCTACTTCACGACGCCGCACTTCCGGGGCTACCCGGCGGTGCTCGTACGCATCCCGGACCTTGCCAGGCTCGACCGCGACGAGCTGCGTGACGTCATCGTGGACGCCTGGCTCACGCGGGCGCAGAAGCGGGTTGCCAAGGCCTGGCTCGCCGAGCATGCGGAGGAGAGCTAGTGGCCTTCGCCCCGACCGCCCGTCACCTTCTGCGCGCCAAGGACCTGGCCGACGCCCGATACTTCGAGCCGCTCGACGTCGACGATCTGGCGGTTGCCGCCGGCCTCTCGCGCGCGCACTTCAGCCGTGAGTTCCGGCGCGCGTTCGGCGAGTCGCCGCATGCGTACCTCCTCACCCGCCGCCTGGAGCGGGCTGCCGCCCTCCTTCGGGGAACCGACCGCTCGGTGGCCGAGATCTGCTTCGCGGTCGGCCTCCGCAGCGTCGGCTCCTTCACGACCAGCTTCACCCGCACCTACGGGACGTCCCCGACGGTCTACCGGGCGGCCTATCCCCCGGCAGCCGCGCATGCGATCGTGCCGGCCTGCGTGCTGCGGGTCTACGGCCGCCCGCAACGCCGCACGTTTCGAGAAGACAGCGGCGAACCTCGCCGTTAGCGTGCCTCCCGAAGGTTCCGACTGACCCAAGGAGGGGCACGCATGTACAGGATCAGCACAGCGCAGGTGTGGGTGGACGACCAGGACGAGGCGCTCGCCTTCTACACCAAGAAGCTCGGCATGGAGGTGCGCTCCGACGTCACCCTGCCCGAGATGGGCAACTTCCGCTGGCTCACCGTCGGGCCTGCCGGACAGCCCGACATCGCGATCGTCCTCATGGCCATCCCCGGCCCGCCGGTGATGGACTCCGAGACCGCAGACCAGGTCCGGGCCCTGATGGCCAAGGGCTTCGCCGGCACGATCTTCCTCGAGACCGACGACATCCAGGCGTCGTACGAGCAGCTCAAGGCCCGTGGTCTCGAGTTCTCGGAGGAGCCCGAGGAGCGGCCCTACGGGATCGACTCGGCCTTCCGCGATCCGTCCGGCAACAGCATCCGGCTCACCCAGGTCACGATGGCCGGGGTCTGAGAGCCGGGCAACACCCTGGGGCCAGACCCCATAGCACTTCGGCTATGGGGTCTGGCCCCGGTTTCACGGCTCATCGCCGTGTGGCGATCGCCTCCAGATAGGTGGCCGGGATCGCCACGGTCCCGTCACCGAGGCGGTTCCGCTCCCGCACGAGGTCGAGCAGGTCGGCCTTGAGCAGGAATCGATCGGGCCCCGCCGCCTCGAACGCGCGCACCGTCGGGCCGTACGACTTGCGGAACATCTCGACGAAGTGCTCCGGCGAGCGGGCGCGGAACGTGAACGTCCGCCGGCGCAGCTGGAGGTACGCCAGATCGGGCGCGAGCAGCGAGCGCAGGCCGGGCTCGGTGCCCCAGACGAACGGCGACGGGACGCGCACCAGCGACGGTACGTGCGAGGTCATCACGCGGAACATCTCGCCGACGAACCCCGTGGGCGTCCAACTCGCCAGGGCGACGGTGCCGCCGGGCCGGACGACGCGCACGAGCTCGCGTGCCGCCTGCGCCGGGTCGGCAGCGAACATCACGCCGAACACCGACGTGGCGGCGTCGAACTCGCCGTCGCCGAACGGCAGCGAGTGGGCGTCGGCCTCGAGCAGGCGGACGTCCAGCCGCTCGGCCGCGGCGCGCTCGCGGGCGCGCTGGAGCAGTGCCGGGACGTAGTCGATGCCGACGGCCTCGGAGCCCTGGCGGGCAGCCGCGATCGCCGCGTTGCCCGTGCCGGTCGCGACATCGAGCACGCGCCAGCCGGCGTGCAGGTCGGCGTCGTCCACGAGGCGCTCCGAGACCGGATGGACGAGGGTGGCGATCACCGAGTAGTCCCCGGTCGACCACACCTGGCGCTGGCGGGCGGTGAGCTCTGTCAGGTCGGGTAGTGCTTCGATGGTGCTCATTGATGTGGATCTCCTTCAGGCTGTAAGGAAAACGAACGATCGTGCTGGATGCGAGCTCGAACTATACGACCGTTCGTGCTATCTTGTCAAACATGAACACGCAGACCACACGCAAACCCCGCGCAGACGGCGAACGCTCGCGGCACGCGATCCTCGACGCGGCCGCCCGGCTGGCCACGGTCGAAGGCCTGAACGGCCTCTCGATCGGCGGCCTGGCCGACCACATCGGCATGAGCAAGAGCGGCCTCTACGCGCACTTCAAGTCCAAGGAGGAGCTCCAGCTGGCCACGATCGACACGGCCGCCGGCGTCTTCGACGCCGAGGTGGTGGAGCCGGCCGCCGCCGCCCCCGCCGGCCGTGCCAGGCTGTGGGCGCTCTCCAATGAGTTCCTGGCGCACCTGGAGCGCGGCGTCTTCCCGGGCGGATGCTTCTTCGCGTCCGTGGCGGCGGAGATCGACACCCGTCCAGGCCGGGTCCGCGACAGGATCGTCGAGTTCATCGAGAGCTGGGTCGGGGAGCTCCTGCAGGCCGTCGAGGCTGCGCAGGCCGCCGGAGAGATCGACCAGGCCGAGGATGCCGAGCAGCTCACGTTCGAGATCGACGCGATGCTGCTCATGGCCAACGCGGCCTACGTGTTGGATCCCAGGCCCGAGGTGCTCGACCGCGGGCGGCGCGGGGTCGCGCGGCTCATCGGTCCCGGGCCGGCCCGGTGATGCTCGAGCTGCGGCCGAACTGCGAGCGCTGCGACCGCGACCTCCCGCCCGAGGCGGACGCGCGGATCTGCAGCTACGAGTGCACGTTCTGTCGTCGAATGCGCCGAGGGCGCGCTTCAGAACGTGTGCCCGAACTGCGGCGGCGGGTTCGTCGCGCGCCCGATCCGCCCGCGAGGGGAGTGGCGCGCCGGCACCGGCCTGGCCCACGACCCGCCCGGAACCCGGCGCCGGTCGCTGCGCTACTCGGAGGCCGAGATCGGCGAGCTGGTCGAGCGCCTGGCCGGCGTCGACCCGCGCGAGCGCTAGACGCGCGCGGCGGTCACCGCGGCCCGGGCCCGCCGGATCGCTTCGACGCTCGCGTCGATGTCTGCCTCGCTCGTCGACCAGTTCGAGACCGAGATCCGAAGCAGGCGCTCGCCGCGCCAGGTCGTGGCGCCGAGCCAGCAGGTGCCGTCGTCCTGTACGGCGCGCTCGACGCGGTCCGTGAGCTCCGCGTCGCCGACGCGGACCAGCACCTGGTTCAGCACCACGTCGTTTGCGATCTCGAACCCGTCGAGCGCTGCGATCCGGTCGGCGAGGCGCTGCGCCATCCGGCAGCAGCGGTCGACGAGGTCGGCGACTCCCGAGCGGCCGAGCGACCGCAGCGCCGCCCAGGTGGCGAAGCCGCGCGCCCGCCGCGACGACTCGATCGTGAAGTCGCCGCCGCCGAAGGCCCGGCCGGCAACCTGGCCGGAGAGGTACGAGGCGGTGTACGCCATCGCGTCGACGTGCACCTCGGGATGGGCGCAGAACGCGTAGCCCGAGTCGTAGGGCACGTTCAGCCACTTGTGCCCGTCGCAGCCCCACGAGTCGGCCAGCTCGACGCCGTCGACGAGTGCCGCCGTGCGCGGGCAGGCGGCCGCCCACAGGCCGAACGCGCCGTCGACGTGAAGCCAGGCTCCGTGGCGGCGCGTCGACGCGCCGATCGCGCGCAGGTCGTCACAGGCACCGGTGTTTACGTTGCCCGCCTGCGCGCAGACGATCGTCGGCACATCCGGCGCGGCGGCCAGCGCCGCCTCGATCGCGCCCGGATCCATCTCGCCGTTTGCGAGGGCCGGTACCTCCTCGATGTTCCCGTCGCCGATGCCGAGCAGGCGCAGCGCCCGGTCGATCGTGGCGTGCCGCTCGGCACCCGCCACGACTCGCACCCGGGGCGCGCCGGCGAGGCCGTCGCGGCCGGCATCCCAGCCCTTGGCGGCCAGCACGTGCGACCGGCCCGCCGCCAGGCCCACCGTGTTGGCGGCGCCGGCGCCGGTGACGAAGCCGACCGATGCGGAGGCCGGGATCCGAAGCAGCTCCTTGAGCCATCGCCCGGCGACGTCCTCGAACGCCATCGCCGCGGGTGAGAGCGCGGCGTTGAACGCGTTCTGGTCCCAGCCGGTGGTCAGCAGGTCGGCGACGACGGCGGCGTCGACCGACCCGCCGACCACGAAGCCGAAGTAGCGTGGGCCCGGCGGTGCACACGAGGCCCGGCTCCGCTCCGGCGACGAGCTCGTCGACGACGTGGGCGAGCGGCACCGGCCCGTCGGGCAGATCGGGGTCGAGCGCGGCGGCCACCTCGTCCCGCGTCGCTGCTGGGCCGACGCGGGTGTCAGGCGCGTCGCGGCGGTATGCCGCGATCAGGTCGGCGGCCCGGTGGAGGGCGGTTTCGAGGTCGTCCACGCGGCGATCGTAGAGGACTTGTCGATTTCGGCCGCCGCCGTTCGTTCTTCTTCTGATCGCACGCCCCGACCAGGAGGAACCATGTCCGACGTCACCATCAAGCGGATCGACGAGTTCGACACGCCGAACGGCGGCGGCTTCTGCCGCGCCCGCGCCACGCTCGGCGTCACCGCGTTCGGGATGCAGGTCGAGAACTTCCCGCCGCACTTCGAGCACCACCCCGAGCACGACCACTCCGACGACGGCCAGGAGGAGGTCTACACGGCGCTGTCCGGCTCCGCGACCCTCCACGTCGGCGACCGCGAGTACCGGCTCGAGCCGGGCGTCTTCGCGCGCATCGGCCCGGGCGAGCGGCGCAAGGTGACGACCGGTGAGGAGCCGGTGCAGCTCCTCGCAATCGGCGGGACGCCCGGCGCGGCATATGAGGCGCCGCCGTTCACCGATCTCGGCGCGCCGCTGCCCGGGTAGGCGGCCCTCCGTAGAAGTCCGAAGCGACCAGGGGGCCATTCCCCGATGGCGGGAAGGCCCCCGCGGTGGCATGCTTGTGCGGGTGGCGGCGGATCGACAAGACCTGACGAGGGTCCTTGACCTTGCGGCGGCAGCCTCGACGGCAGGCCCGCAGCGCGAGCAGCGGCCCGTGTACGTCGACCTCCTGCCGCCCTGCAACGTCGCCTGTCCCGCCGGCGAGAACATCCAGGCATGGCTGGCGCACGTCGAGGCCGGGCGGTACGAGGACGCCTGGCGCACGATCGTCGTCGACAACCCGCTCGCCGCCATCCACGGGCGTGTCTGCTACCACCCGTGCGAGGACACGTGCAACCGGGCGCTCCTCGACAGCCCCGTCTCGATCCACTCGATCGAGCGGTTCCTCGGCGATATGGCGATCGAGAACGGATGGACGTTCGATCCTCCGGCGACCTCGACCGGCAAGCGGGTGCTGATCGTCGGCGCGGGGCCGAGCGGGCTCTGCGCCGCCTACCACCTCGCGCGCCGCGGTCACGCGGTTGAGATCCGCGACCTGGGCTCCGAGGCCGGCGGGATGCTGCGGTTCGGCATCCCCTCCTACCGGCTCCCTCCTGAGGTGCTGGCCGCCGAGGTCCGGCGGATCGAGGCGCTCGGGGTGACGATCGTGCTCAACCACCGCGTCGAGGATCTGGTCGCCGAGCAGGAGTCGGGACGGTTCGACGCGGTCTTCGCCGCCGTGGGCGCCCATCTCGCCAAGCGTGTCGACATCCCCGCGCAGGACGCCGGGCCGATCATCGACGCCGTGGCGCTCCTTCGCAGCGTCGCCGAGGGCGAGCGGCCGCGCATCGGCCGCCGGGTGGCCGTGTACGGCGGCGGGAACACGGCGATGGACGCCGCCCGGGTGGCCAAGCGGCTCGGTGCCGAGGAGGCGATGATCGTCTACCGCCGCACCCGCGAGCAGATGCCGGCGCATGCCGAGGAGGCCGAGGACGCCGAGCGCGAGGGCGTCCGCATCAACTGGCTGCGGACGATCACCGCGTTCGACGGGCCCGAGCTCCAGATCGAGGTCATGGAGCTCGACGCCGACGGCCGCCCACAGCCGACGGGACAGTACGAGACGCTCGCCGCCGACGCCGTCGTCCTCGCGCTCGGCCAGGAGGCCGACACGGAGTTTCTGCGCCGCGTCCCCGGGGTCGAGGTCGCCCGCGACGGCGTCGTCAAGGTGTCGCCCTCGCTCATGACCGACCGGGCGGGCCTCTTCGCAGGCGGAGACATGGTGCCGGGCGTCCGCAGCGTCACGGTCGCCGCGGGGCACGGGAAGGCGGCGGCGCGCCACATCGATGCCTACCTGCAGCAGACCGCCCACGCGGCGGCGCCGAAGCACGAGACGGCCACCTTCGACAAGCTCAACGTCTGGTACTTCGCCGATGCCCCGAAGCAGGCGCAGCCGGAGCAGCCGGTCGAGGCCCGCACGACCACCTTCACCGAGGTGATGGGCGGCCTCGATCAGGCGGCGGCGGTCTACGAGGCCAAGCGGTGCCTGTCGTGCGGCAACTGCTTCGAGTGCGACGGCTGCCTCGGGGCCTGTCCCGAGGACGCGGTCATCAAGCTCGGCGCGGGCAACCGCTACCGTTTCGACTACGACCGGTGCACCGGTTGCCGGGCCTGCTTCGAGCAGTGCCCGGTACATGCGATCGAGATGGTGAAGGACGTGCTGTGAGGGTCGTCATGGACGGCAACGAGGCCGCTGCCTCGGTTGCCTACCGCCTGAACGAGATCTGCTGCATCTATCCGATCACGCCGTCCTCGACGATGGCGGAGCTGGCCGACCAGTGGTCGAGCGAGCGGCGGCCCAACGTGTGGGGGACCGTGCCGACCGTGGTCGAGATGCAGAGCGAGGGCGGCGCCGCGGGGGCGCTGCACGGCTCGCTCCAGGCCGGCGCCCTGGCGACCACCTTCACCGCGTCGCAGGGGCTGCTCCTGATGCTCCCCAACATGTACAAGATCGCCGGCGAGCTGACGCCGGCCGTGTTCCACGTCGCGGCGCGCTCGCTCGCAGCCCAGGGGCTCTCGATCTTCGGCGACCACTCCGACGTCATGGCCGCCCGCGGGACCGGCTTCGCGCTGCTCGCGTCGGCGTCGGTGCAGGAGGCGCACGACCTCGCGGTCGTGGCGCAGGCGGCGACGCTCAAGTCGCGCGTCCCGTTCATCCACTTCTTCGACGGCTTCCGCACCTCGCACGAGCTGAACACGATCGAGTCGCTCTCGGACGACGATCTCCGGGCGCTCGTGTCCGAGGAGCTCGTGCACGCCCACCGCGGGCGCGCCCTCTCGCCCGACAGGCCGTTCATCCGCGGCACGGCGCAGAACCCCGACACGTACTTCCAGAGCCGCGAGACCGTGAATCCGTTCTACGCGCGCACGCCGGAGATCGTGCAGGAGGCCATGGACGAGCTCGCCGGGCGGGTCGGCCGCAGCTACCGGCTTGTCTCCTACCATGGGCATCCCGAGGCCGAGCGGGTCCTGGTCCTCGTCGGATCGGGCGCCGTGACGGCCCGCAGGACCGTCGAGCGGCTGGCCGCCGAGGGCGAGCGCGTCGGCGCCGTCGAGATCCGGCTCGTGCGGCCGTTTCCGGCGGCCTCCGTGCTCGAGGCGCTGCCGCCCACGGTGCGCCGGGTCGCGGTCCTCGATCGCACGAAGGAGCCCGGATCGGAGGCCGAGCCGCTCTTCCTCGACGTCGTCGCGGCACTCGGCGAGGCGCACACGAACGGCCAGCGGGAGCTGCCGCTCGTCATCGGCGGGCGCTACGGGCTCTCGTCGAAGGAGTTCACGCCGGCGATGGTGGCCGGTGTGCTCGGCGAGCTCGGCGGCGACCGGCCGCGCCGCCGCTTCACCGTCGGCATCGACGACGACGTCGGCCGCACGAGCATCGCGGTCGGCGCGCCGCTCGACATCGAGCCGCCGGGCACGGTCCGCGCGGTCTTCTTCGGGCTCGGCTCGGACGGCACCGTCGGCGCGAACAAGAACACGATCAAGATCCTGGGCGACGCCGGCCTCTGCGCCCAGGGGTACTTCGTCTACGACTCCAAGAAGTCGGGCTCGCAGACCGTGTCGCACCTGCGCTTCGGCGACGAGCCGATCGAGGCGCCGTACCTCGTCAGCGGGGCGAGCTTCGTCGGCTGCCACCAGTTCGGCCTCCTCGGAACGATCGACGTGCTGGGCCGGGCCGCGGACGGGGCGACGCTGCTCCTCGACTGCCCGGATCCGCCGGACGAGGTCTGGGACGCGCTGCCCCTCACGGTGCAGAAGCAGGTCCTCGCCAAGGGGCTCGCGGTCTACGCGATCGACGCGTCGCGCGTCGCTCGGGAGGCCGGCCTGCCCGGGCGCACGAACACGGTGCTCCAGACCTGCTTCTTCGCCCTCTCGGGCGTGCTGCCGCGGGACGACGCGATCGCGCGGATCAAGGAGGCGATCGAGCACACGTATGCCCGGCGCGGAGCCGACGTCGTGGAGCGGAACAACGCGGCCGTCGACAGCGCGCTCGCGGCGCTCCATCCCGTTGAGATCCCGGGCCGGCTCACGGCGGTGCGCGACATCCGCTCGCCGGTGCCGGACTCGGCCCCGGAGTTCGTCCGGTCCGTGACCGGCATGATGCTGGCCGGGCGCGGCGACGAGCTGCCTGTGAGCGCGCTGCCGATCGACGGGACGTACCCGAGCGGCACCGCGGCCTACGAGAAGCGCAACATCTCCGACCTCGTCGCCGTGTGGGATCCCGACACGTGCATCCAGTGCGGGAGCTGCAGCTTCGTCTGCCCGCACAGCGTCATCCGCTCCCGGTTCTACGAGCCGGCCAGGCTCGACGGCGCCCCGGAGGGGTTCCCGTCCGCGCCGCTCGACGCCCGCGGCCTCCCCGACGCCCTGTTCACGCTTCAGGTCTACGTCGAGGACTGCACGGGGTGCGCGCTCTGCGTGGAGGCCTGCCCGGTGCACAACCCGATGGAGCCGGCCCGGAAGGCGATCAACCTCGAGCCGCGCGAGCCGATCGTCGAGGCCGAGCGTGAGCGCATCGGGTTCTTCGAGACGCTGCCCGTGAACGACCGCTCCCGGGTCGACTACGCCAGCGTCCGCGGCGCGCAGTTCCTTCAGCCGCTGTTCGAGTTCTCCGGGGCGTGCGCCGGGTGTGGCGAGACGCCGTACCTGAAGCTCCTGTCCCAGCTCTTCGGCGAGCGGCTCATGGTTGCGAACGCGACCGGGTGCTCGTCGATCTACGGCGGCAACCTGCCGACGACACCGTGGACGCAGAACAGCGACGGCCGCGGGCCCGCGTGGTCGAACTCGCTCTTTGAGGACAACGCCGAGTTCGGGCTCGGCTTCCGCCTGACGGCCGACGCGCATGTCCGCCTGGCCCGCGAGCGGCTCGAGGGCCTCCGCGGCGACCTGGGCGGCGACGAGCTCGTGGACGAGATCCTCGAGGCTCCGCAGGTGACCGAGACCGAGCTCCGCACGCAGCGCGTGCGGGTCGACGAGCTGAAGCGCCGGCTCGACGGCGTCTCCGGGCCGGCGGCCGACGACCTGCGGAGCGTCGTCGACCACCTCGTCAGGCGGAGCGTCTGGATCGTCGGGGGCGACGGCTGGGCCTACGACATCGGAAGCGGCGGGCTCGACCACGTTCTCGCAAGCGGCGTCAACGTCAACGTCCTCGTGCTCGACACCGAGGTCTACTCGAACACGGGCGGCCAGATGTCGAAGGCGACGCCGCTCGGAGCGGTGGCGAAGTTTGCGACGGCCGGGAAGCACGTGCCCAAGAAGGACCTGGCGCTCCAGGCGATCGCGTACGGCAGCGTGTACGTCGCGCGGGTCGCGATGGGTGCCGACCAGCGCCAGACGCTGCTTGCGCTGCGCGAGGCCGAGGCGTTCGACGGGCCGTCGCTCGTGATCGCCTA
Source organism: uncultured Actinomycetes bacterium (assembly GCA_963809325.1). Taxonomy (GTDB): domain Bacteria; phylum Actinomycetota; class Thermoleophilia; order Gaiellales; family JAICJC01; genus JAICJC01. The sequence goes on along the minus strand of CAWEIZ010000007.1, from coordinate 1,151,445 downwards.
CAGCCACTGCATCGCGCACGGGATCGACATGCAGAAGGGGCTCGATCAGCAGTACCGTGCCGCGGCGAGCGGGTACTGGCCGCTGATCCGCTACGACCCGGTCGTGCGCGACCGCGGCGGAAACCCGTTCCTGCTCGACTCGCCCCGTCCGCGCATGCCGATCTCGGAGTACACGAAGAACGAGCTGCGGTTCCGCTCGCTGGGCCGGACGAATCCGGCCGAGGCCGAGCGGCTGGCGGCGGCCGCCCAGGTCGCGGTGAACCAGCGCTGGCAGGTGTACGAGGAGATGGCCACCCGCGGGCCGGAGCAATTCACGCCGGACACGAGGCCGAGCGCGTGAACCTGTCGACCACGTACATGGGCATCGAGCTCAAGAACCCGCTCGTGGCGTCGGCCTCGCCCCTGTCGCAGACGGTGGACGGGATCCGGCGGCTCGAGGAGGCCGGCGTCGGAGCCGTCGTGCTCTACTCGCTCTTCGAGGAGGAGCTGCGGCGCGAGGCCGATGCGTTCTCGGTGCTCGGGACCGCCGGGACGGAGAGCTTCGCCGAGGCCCTCACCTACATGCCCGTGCCGGCCGACGACGCCGACTCGGCGCGGCGGTATCTGAGCCTTGTGGAGCGGGCCCGAGAGGCGGTCGACATCCCGCTGATCGGCAGCCTGAACGGGGTGACGCCGACCGGCTGGACGCGCTATGCACGGGCCATCGAGGAGGCCGGCGCGAGCGCGATCGAGCTCAACGTCTACGACGTGCCCGGCAACCCCGGCGTGACGGGCAGCGACGTCGAGGCGCGGCACGTGGATGTCGTCCGGCGCGTGCTCGACGCCGTCGAGATCCCGGTCGCGGTCAAGCTGAGCCCGTACTACAGCTCGATCGGCTCGATGGCCTCGCGTTTCGCCACGACGGGTGCGAGCGGGCTCGTCCTGTTCAACCGCTTCCTCCAGCCCGAGATCGACCCCGAGTCGCTCTCGATCTCGTCGCGGATCGACCTCTCCACCCCCGCCGATCAGCGGTTGCCGATGACGTGGATCGCGATCCTGCGCGGGCGCGTCGGCGCCTCGCTCGCGGCGTCCGGCGGCGTCGAGACGTCCGCCGACGTCGCCCGGTTCCTGCTCGCCGGCGCCGACGTCGTCATGAGCGCCTCGGCGCTCCTGCGGCACGGCCGCGATCACGCCGGGGCGCTGCTCCACGGGCTCGTCCAGTGGATGGATGCCAAGGGGTTCTCGTCTCTGGAGGACGTGCGCGGACTCATGAGCGTGGCGCGCGAGGCCGACCCGGAGACGCGCCAGCGGGCCGGCTACGTCGGCATGCTCGAGGCCGCGAAGCAGACGTTCAACGCCTGGTAGCTGACAGCCGACCTACCGCCGGCGCTCGAGACGCAGTAGCGTTCGCCGGACATGGTGACGCCCGATGAGGTCGGCCGGATCGCGGTGTTCTCGGCGCTGAGCGAGTCCGACCGCGAGCGCCTGGCCCGGGCGGCGGCCGACATCCGCCTCGTGCCGGGCGAGTTCGCGGCCTACGAGGGCGGCGAGCGGGCGCTCTTCGGGTTGCTCGAGGGTCGCATCGAGGCCGTGAAGCGGGTCGACGGGTCGGACCGGGTCGTCGGCGAGCGGCGGCCGGGCGACATCTTCGGCGAGGTGCCGGTCACTCTCGGGACCGTGTTCCCGGCGGGCTTCCGCGCCGCCGAGGCGTCGCGCGTCATGCGGATCGAGCCGCACGACTTCCACGCGATCGCCGACGTCGCCCCCGACGTCGGTCGCGAGATCGGCAAGCTGGCGAGCCACCGGATCGCGGGATCGGGCGGCCTTCAGGGGATCGTCGCCGAGCCGTGGGCGCCGCGGGCGATCGTGGTCGGGCCGCGCTGGGACGCGTCGTGCGCGGAGCTCCGGCACTTCCTGGATCGAAATCAGGTCTCGTTCCGCTGGCTCCAGCCCGGCACGGCGGACGCGGCCGACCATTGGGAGGGCCCGTTGCCGGAGGGCGACGACTGCCCCGTGCTGCGCGTCGTCGACGGCAAGACGGTGGTGCGACCCCGGCTGCGCCGCGTGGCCGAGCTCCTGGGACTCGCCACCGAGCCGGCCGCGGCCGAGTACGACACCGTGATCGTCGGCGCCGGGCCCGCCGGCCTGGCGGCAGCCGTCTACGGCGCGTCGGAGGGCCTGCGAACCATCGTGATCGAGCGCGAGGCGCCCGGCGGCCAGGCCGGCACGTCGTCCCGGATCGAGAACTACCTCGGCTTCCCGTCGGGGGTATCGGGCGAGGAGCTCGCCAGCCGGGCGCTGCAGCAGGCCCGCCGGCTCGGCGCGGAGATCCTCGTGACACGCACGATCACGCGGATCGACGCCGCCACCCGCCAGGTGCACCTCGACGACGGCGACGTCCTGCGGGCCCGGACGATCATCCTGGCGTGCGGCGTCGCGTGGCGGCAGCTCGAGATGGAGGGCTTCGACCGGCTGGCCGGGAAGGGAATCTCCTACGGCGCCGTGCGCAGCGAGGCGGCGAGCACGCACGGCCTCGACGTGCACATCGTCGGAGCGGGCAACTCCGCCGGGCAGGCGGCGATGTTCTTCTCGAACCACGCCCGGAGCGTCACGATCGTCTGCCGCGGCGAGGGGCTCGAGAAGGGCATGTCGCGCTACCTCATCGACCAGATCGCCTCGCGCTCGAACATCGCAGGTGCTGCGGCGGTCCGAGGTCGTGGCCGCACACGGCGACGCGTCGCTCGAGGCGGTCGACGTCAGGAGCTCCGAGACCGGGGAGACGACCCGGCTCGCGTCCGGCGGCCTCTTCATCCTGATCGGCGCGGACGCCGAGACGGCGTGGCTCCCGCCCGAGATCGCGCTCGACGACCACGGCTACGTGCTGACCGGCGCCGACGTGGCCGCCGCCGGTGGGTGGGAGTGCGACCGCGATCCCTACCTGCTCGAGACCAGCGTCCCGGGGATCTTCGCCTGCGGCGACGTACGGCTCAGCCCCGTGAAGCGCGTCGCCGCCGCCGTCGGCGAGGGCAGCATGGCGATCGCCTTCGTGCACCAGTACCTCAAGGAGCCCGAGACCTCGGTCGTCTAGGGCTCGAGCGCCCGGACGCGCGCGAGCGCCTGCTTCGCATCCTGCGCCGCCTTGGCGGAGGCCTTCTCGGCGCGATCGACCGCGCGCCGCAGCTGGTCGGCACGCCGTTCCAGGTCGCCGAGGGCCTGGCGGGCGCGGTCGAGCTCTCGGGTGGCACCGTCGAATGCGTCCCGCGACTGGGCCAGCTCGGCGTCGGCGCTTGCGAGCGTCTCCTGCGCCCTCTGCGCGGCCGCGGCGGCACGCTCCAACCGTTTCGCCGCGACCTCGTCCCGCGGCTGCGGGCGTGCCTTCGGCTTCGAGCGCTCCCGCGCGGGCTTCGCCGGGGTGCGCCTCGCGGGGGCTGCCCGCCGGCGCTCGGCCGGGATCGAGATGCCGGCGGGGAATCCGACGGCCCGCTGCTCCCGCACCAGCACGCCGCGCCGCACCTGCTCCGCCAGATCGGCGTCGAGCGCGGCAGCGTGCAGGGTCTCGCGCACCCGGTCGAGCGTCGCCGCCGAGCCGCGATTGGCGGCGATCCTCTCGATCCGGCGCATCACGGCCCGCAGGGCCGCGTCCTGACCTTCAGCCGCCGCACGCAGGTCGGCGGCCGATCCGGCGCCGAGCTGCACCTCGCGCAGCCGCGCCCCGGCGTCGAGGAGCTCGGCCACCAGGTCGGGCTCCTCCCGGGCCACCCGGTTCACCATCCAGGCGGCCACGCTCGGCTTCGGCAGCTTCGCGACCGCTGCCGCTTCGGCGCGCTTCCCTTCGTCCCGGAGCTCCCTGGCGGCGGCTGACCGCTCGCGGACGAACGCGTCCAGATCGGCGCCGTAGAGCCTGCTCTCGACATCCGTCAGGTCAGGCGTCACACGGCGAACGCTACCCGCGGGTGCTCAGACGCCGAGGGGCTCGCGCACGAGGATGACCGTCGTCCGCGCGGGGTCCCACTCGCGCTCGATGAGGAGCACCTTCGCGATGATCGTGTGCACGCCCATCCTCGACATGACGAGATCGTCCTCGTACGGCAGCACATGGTCGCGAATCCGGCGGAGCGCCGTCTCGAGGTCGGGCACGATCTTCTGGCTCCCGACGACGAGAATGAGCTTGCCGGCGCCGCTGGCGTACGGGCCGAGCTGGCTGGAGGACGCCGATGCGACCACGAGGACGCCGTCCGCCGTCACCGCGTGGACACTCCCGAGCTCGAAATCGGGCGAGGCCATGAGCTTCCTGATCGCATCGCCCTCGGTCTCGCGGTCCATCTTCATGTAGCGGTTTCGGATCGCGTCGTAGCCGCCGGCGCCGTGCACCGCCTCGAAGACGCCGATGTCGTCGAGCGTCTTGGACTTCGCCGAGCCGACCTCGGCGCCCTCGGGCAGCCGCGCCAGCACCTCGTCCCGCGCCGCGGCCCCGTCGTCGACGACGACAACCGAGAGGTTTCGCTCGCGGAGGTGCTCGGCCACCGCCTGCAGCGTCTGCTCGGTTGCCGGCGTGGTGAATTCCTGCAGCGTCTCGCTCATCGTTCCTCCCGGTCGATCGCTTGAAGCTCGCAGGGAGAGAGTAGCTAGGTTTTTCCTAGTGCCATGGATCGGACGGTACGATGGAGCCATGCAGCGGCCGGCAGAGGACACAGCCCAGCACTCCGACGCCGCGCTCACCGAGGTGTTCTCGCTCCTCGGGAGGCGCTGGACGGGTGTGGTGATCGGCGCGCTCCTCGACGGCCCGGCGCGGTTCGGCGAGATCGCCCGCGCGATCCCGGGGATCACCGAGAGCGTCCTCTCAACCCGGCTCTCCGAGCTCAAGGACGCGGGCCTCGTCGAGCGCGACATCATCGACGGGCCGCCGATCGCGTCGGTCTACCGCCTGACGCCCAGCGGCGAGGCGCTCCGGCCGGCGCTGAACGCGCTCTGCGAGTGGGCATCGGCGCACCTGCCCCCGCAGCCGGCGCCCTGAAAGGGCGCTGCGACGGACTACCACCTCATCGTCGTCCCCTACGAGCTGGGTCGCCTGAGAGACGGGGTCGGGAACGGGCCCGAGCGCCTGCTCGAAGCGGGCGCCGAGGATGTCCTCGCCTCGTCGGGCGGTTCGGTTCGGACGCAGCTCGTCGAGCTCGATCCCGCCTTCAACCAGACGGGCCGCGGCGAGGTCGACGCCTGCTTCGAGCTGATCCGGCTCGTCGCCGAGCGGGTGCGGGGCGCCGTGGAGGATGGTGCCTTCCCCGTGATCCTGTCGGGGAGCTGCTTCGCCGGGGTCGGTGTGGTCGCAGGCCTCGCCGAGCCGGACCCCGCCGTGGTGTGGTTCGACGCCCACTCCGACTTCAACAGCCCCGACACGTCGACCGAGGGCTACTTCGACGGCATGGGGCTGGCGGTGCTCACGGGCGGGGCCTGGCAGGCGATGCACGCGAGGGTGCCCGGCGCGCGGCCCGTGCCCGAGAGCGCCGTCATCCTGGCGGGAGCGAGGCACTTCGACCCGCCCGAGGTGCGGCGCCTCGAGGCGTCGGCGGTGACGCAGCTGCGCCCGGAGGAGCTGGGCGGGCTCGCGGGGGCGCTGGCCGCGATCTCGCCCGCGCCGACCGGCGTCTACCTGCACGTCGACCTGGACGTCCTCGACATCGGCGAGGCCAGGGTCAACGTCTACGGCGCGCCGGGCGGCCCGAGCGGCGCGGAGCTCGCCGATCTCGTGGGGACGGTCTGCCGCGAGTCGCCCGTGCGGGCGCTCTCGCTGACGGCCTACGACCCCGGCTTCGACCCTGAGGGCCGCGTGCCGCCGATCGCGCTCGACCTGCTGCGGGTCCTCGGCGAGTCTCTGCGGCCCGTCCCCTGACACGCCGAGCGGCCCGCCGTGGGGCGGGCCGCTCGGGTCGTGCAGTGGATGTGTGGTGATCAGTCGCCCGAGGCTTCCACCGCCATTCGCGGGGAGGGCTCGACCTCGAACCGCGGCAGCCACTGAAGGGGCTTCGGCAGGTACCAGTTCCAGTTCCCGAGCAGCTTCATGCTGGCGGGGAGCAGGACGCCGCGGATGATCGTCGCGTCGATCAGGACGGCGGCGGCGAGGCCGACGCCGAACTCCTTCAGGTCGACGAGGCTGAGCGTCACGAAGATCGAGAACACCCCGACCATCACCAGCGCTGCGCTGGTGACGGTGCCGGCCGTGCTCTTGATGCCCTCCGAGACGGCGTCCTCGGTCGACATGCCGCCGTCGACGAGCTCCTTGACGCGGCTCAGGATGAACACGTGGTAGTCCATCGAGAGGCCGAACAGGATCACGAACAGGAAGAGCGGGAGCCACGGGGCCACGCCGCCGGTGGGCGTGAAGCCCAGGATCGACGCGCCGTGCCCATCCTGGAACACCGCGACCAGGACGCCGTAGGCGGCGGCCACGGACAGCAGGTTCAGGATGATCGCCTTGATCGGGATCACGATCGAGCGGAACGTGACCATGAGCAGGAGGAAGGCCAGGGTCAGCACGAACCCGAAGACGAGCGGGGTGTTCCGGGCGAGCATCGTGCTCTGGTCGCGGTCGATCGCGGTCTGGCCGCTCACGTTGACGCCGACGTTGTCGACGGTCCCGAGCGTTCCGGGGATGAGCCGGTCGCGAAGCGAGGTCAGCGCCTGCTTCGAGGCCTCGTTGGATCCGTTCCCCGCGAGCGGCATCGACAGCACCTCGACGGTGTGGGTCTTGTCGGTGGTGACGTCGATGGGAGCGTGCACGGCGCCGCTCTTGAGCGCCTGCCGGCGCAGGTCAGCGACGGCGGACTGCACGGCGGGGCTCTGCGTGTTGTCGGCCGTGATCACGACGGTCGCCGGCATGTCGGCGTTCGGGAACGCCTTCTCGACGTGCTTCAGCGTTGCGATCCCGGGCATGCCCGGCGGCAGGTCGTTGATGCCGGTGTTGTGCACCTGGAAGTGCAGCGCCGGTGAGGCGATCGCAAGCAGGACTGCCACGGAGATCGCCGCCGCGGCCGCCGGCCGCCGCAGCACCCGCGTGAGCACGGCGCCCCAGACCCGGGACTCCTGCTGCTTGGGCGCCCGCCGCCGGAAGGGCACGCGGATGCGACCCTTGTCGACATGACGGCCGAGCAGCGCCAGGGCTGCGGGAAGCGCCGTCAGCGAGCCGAGCATCGCGACGGCCACGACCATGATCGTGCCGACCGCGAAGGACGTCGAGGCCTTGTCGCCGGTCAGGAACTGGCCGGCCATGGCGACCATGACGGTGAAGCCCGAGATGAGGATCGCCCGTCCGGACGTCGCCGAGGCGATGCCGACCGCGGTCTCCTCATCGTGGCCGGCAGCGCGCTCCTCGCGCTGGCGCTTCAGATAGAAGAGCGAGTAGTCGACGCCGACCGCCATCCCGATCAGCGTGATCACGATGGAGGCGTTGTCGTCGATGGGGAAGATCTGGCTCGGGATCGAGACGAGCCCGATCGTCGCCAGCACGGCCGAGATGGCAAGCAGCACCGGCACGCCGGCAGCCACGATCGCGCCGAACGCGACGACGAGGATCACGAGCGTCACGGGCAGAGACATGGTCTCGGCCTTGTGGAGATCGCTCTGGATCTTCTTGTCGAGCTGGGCGCCCGAGGTGGCATCGCCGAACTCCTCGATGCGCAGGCTCGGGTTGTCCTGCTGGCCGCTCTTGACGGCGGCCACGACCGGAGCGATCCGATCGGAGGCCGTGTCGGCGTCGCCCTTGATGTCGAACTGGATCATCGCCGAGTGCCGGTCCTTCGACACGAGCCCGGCGCTCGAGCCGTGGCCCGGCGCCCGGAGATGCTCGACCTCGGGAAGGTCGGCGAAGCTGGCCGTCATCCCCGTGATCCCGCGTTTGAACGCCGGATCGTCGGTGGTGAGCGTGTCGCTGTGGAGCAGCACCAGCTCGGAGGCGGGCTTCGGGAAGCTGGACTCGAGCGTCTTCTCGGCCCGGCCGGACTCGCCGGTGAACTGGTCGGCCTTGGTGAGCTTGTTGGCCGGGACGAAGCTCGAGACCATCATGGCCAGCGCGACGAACACGAACCAACCAAGCAGAACGGACTTCTTGTGGCGCGCGCTCCAACCTCCGAGCCGAGCCGCAAGTCCTCTAGACGTATCGATCGAATGCATGAAGAGCGCACTCCTTGGGAAGCAGTGGGCCGGGCACTGCCCGGCTGGATGCGTCCAAGACTCGCGGCATGGCGGAGCCGCGACAGTGGCGCTGCCAGGTGTCCGGCGGCAGAAAAACGCGCCAACGGTGGTGCGGCTGGCCGTACCGGGCGCGTGTGCGCCGGCTACGACAACGTGTTGATGTAGGCGATCAGCTGGGCGATCTGCTGGTCGCTCAGGATCGTCCCCCAGTGCGGCATGCTGACGATCGGCGCCTTCCCGAGCACGCTGCCCGAGCGGATGATCTCGGCGATGTCCTTGTCGCTGAACTCGGCGTGGAAGTCCTTGCCGACCAGTGGCGGGACGACGGTGTCGGGCGACTGGGGGTTGGGAACGCCTCCGAGGCCGTTTGGCCCATGGCAGTTGATGCAGCCGTAGCGCTCGTACAGCGCGGCGCCGGCGGCGGCATCGCCCTGGTCGGCGGGGATCGGTGCCGGCTCGGCATACTGCACCTGCGGGAAGCCGGCCTTCATGTAGGCGACCAGCGCGGCGATCTGCTGTGTGGAGATGACGCCGTGCCAGATCGGCATGAACGGCTTCGTCGGGTTGCTCGAGACGCCGGCGCCGTGCTCGATGATCGACGTCAGCTGGTCGACGGTGAGACTCGGCGCGAGGTTCTGGAGCGCCGGCACGTTGGGCGAGACCCCGCCCTCACCGCGGTCGCCGTGGCACTGCGCGCAGGCGAACTGGACGAAGGCGTGCGCGCCGAATGCGACCTGCGGATCGACCGGCGCCGGCGGCTGTGACGATACCGGCGGCGACGTGGCCGGCGTGGGCGAGGCGTTGTCACTCCCGCCGGCGAGGATCCAGCCGATGCCGCCGCCGATGAACCCGACCACGCCGAGCGCGATCACGCCGACGATCAGGACCTCGTTCCATGGAAAGTCCCTGCTCCCGCGGTTCGCCACCTCGGCCCTCTCGATCGACGCTTGCCGGCCCGGTGAACCTACCACGCCAACGCGGCGCTCGCGGATTCGATCTGCTGCCTGCGACGGATCCGCGGCTTTGTACGACCGGACGGTAGGTGCAGGCCCCGATGCCGAGCGCTCGACGAGCGCCTAGCGTCGTCAGAACACTTTGTTGCCAATGTGACAGGAGAGGGGGAGACCATGAGACGCTCATGGATCGTTGTAGCAGTGGGGCTCGCGATGCTGATGTTCGTGGCGACGGCGGGAGCTGCGGTGGTCGGGAAGTTCCAGCGGATGCGGTTCGAGACCAGCAACGGGGCGACGCTCCGCTGGGTCACGACGGCCAACGACTCGCCGACCGACGCGAATCAGCGTGCGCTGAAGCTGGTGCTTCATCCGAACGCGCCGAACTGCTCGGACCAGAATCTGGCGGCATGCTCGTTCGGGCGGGCGTTCTCCCGCGCGAGCAACAGCAGGCGCACGCCGGTCGGAGACCAGATGAACCTCTCGTGGGACTTCGCCGCGGCGAATCCGGTCACCGCCTCCGAGCGGATGAACGTGTTCTTCGCGAACGGCGACGTGGCGTTCCTGAACTCGGTCCTCTGCACCCATGCCATCGCCTCGAGCGGGGGCACGTGGCTGCGATCCGACTTCACGGGGTTCAAGACCAATTGCGAGATCGACGTGGTCGGCGACACCGGCGGGACGTACCTCGCGGACGGCGCGGAGTCCGCGTGGACGGTCTACGCGGCAGCTGTATCCCGACCAGGTCGTGACGATCCGCCACCTGCTGGTGGACTCCGGCGCCGCGCCCGCCGAAGGGGTGAGCAGGTACCTCTTCGATCGCATCTCCCTCGGAGCCGGCAAGATGTACACCAGCAGCGCGACGAAGGCGGTCAGCTGCCCAACCGAGAACGTCTGCTAGTACCAGAGGCGCACAATCGACCGCCAGAACGCCGAGAGGGCCCCGACAGGGGCCCTCTCGCTGCCGGGTGCCGTGTCGAATTCCGACGCCTCCGATTGTCTATCGGTGGAGCACATCGTCGAACCCGAACCCGGAGGGGTGATCACATGCTCGGTCGCAAGAGCTACTCGCAGGAAGAGCTTTCGAGCTGCAGGGCCGCAATCGGTGCGGAGCTCGAGGCGTACAGGAGGGTCGAGGCCGCCGTCGGCAACGATGCCCTGGCGGGTTTCGAAGCGCCGTTCTTCAACTCCATGGTGCTCGCCCTCGACCGCTGGTTCGTCCACCGGGTGCGCGCCGTGAGCGGCAAGGACGGCAATCCGTTGAACGAGGTCGAGCTGATCGTCGACTCGGTGATGACCAGCGGCGGCGTCCTGTGCGGGAACAACGTCATCAAGTACGTGCCCGGAGAGTCCGTCCTGGGGCTCGAGATCGGCGACCGGATCGGCCTCACACGGGAGCAGTTCGAGCGGCTGTCCGAGGCGTTCCTGGCCGAGATCGAGCAGAGGTTCGTCTAGGCCGCCCGCTTGATTCGCGGGGTCGGGCGGCGTACGGTCCCCGCTGTGCTCGGGGGGAGACTGAGAGTCGGGGTTGCGATCGGCGTCCTCTGGGCGGCGATCGCCGCCGCTCCCGCACTTGCGTCCGGGCACGCCAATCCGATCGTCGCCGAGAACCGCCATGCCGGCACGGATCGCTGGGACATCCCCTGGGCCGGGTATCAGATCACCGACGACCGCCGGCTCGACATCAAGGGCTACGCGTCCGCCGCCAGCGTGCTGAAGGGCGGCGTGATCGGGCTTCGCATCACGACCGCGCGGCGTGAGCCGTACACGATCGACGTCTTCCGCCTGGGCTACTACCACGGCAAGGGCGGCAGGCTGGTCGAGCACCTCGGCCCGTTCCCGGGCTCGCCGCAGCCGGCCTGCTACACCGTCCGGGTCACGGGCATGGTCACGTGTCCGTGGCACACGTCGGTGCGGCTTCACGTCCCGTACTCCTGGACGTCCGGCGTCTACTTCGCCGTCCTGACGACGCCGAGATCCCACCATCAGTCCGAGATCATGTTCACCGTCCGCGACCGCCGTCCGGCCGGGATCGTCTACATGTCGTCGGTGAACACGTACCAGGCGTACAACAACTTCCCGTACGACCCGCCCGCCGGCGTCGGCTGGGACGAGGGTGCGCATCCGCTCACCGGTCGCAGCCTGTATGACTTCAACAGCCCGGTCACGCACCGGTATCCGGACGGCCGGCCGGCCGTCAAGGTGAGCTTCGACCGGCCGTACTCCTCGCAGTACGGGAACCCGGGCAACGGCGGCCTCACCGACTTCGAGCCGTTCCTGATCGCGTTTCTCGAGAAGCGCGGGTACGACGTCACCTACATCACCGATGTGGATGCCGACGCGAGTCCGTCGACGCTGCTCAAGCACCGCGCGGTGATCGTCGCCGGCCACTCGGAGTACTGGTCGAGGCGCATGTACGACGGCGCCTACGCGGCCCGCGACCACGGCGTCAGCCTCGCGTTCATCACCTCGAACGAGATCTACTGGCAGGTGCGCTACGAGCCGAGCGCCGACGGACGGCCGCGGCGGACACTGGTCGGCTACAAGGACTTCCAGCACGACCCCGTTGCGAACCCCGCGCTGCGCACGATCCTGTGGCGGGATCTCGGCCGGCCGGAGCAGCAGCTCTCCGGCGTCCAGCTGCCGACCGACGGGTTCCTCGACTGGGGCGGCCTGCCGTTCGTTCCCATCCACGCGCGCAGCTGGCCGTTCCGCGGCACGGGTCTGAGAAGCGGGGTGGCGGTGCCCGGTGAGCTGGTCGGGTACGAGATCGACTCGTTCGACCCGCGCTATCCGGCGCCGGACGCCGCCTGGCGAGAGCTGCTGGCCGCCTCGCCGTTCGTCAACTTCGCGGGCAACGGCGGCTACGTCCACAACATGTCGATCTACCGGGCCCACTCGGGCGCCCTGGTCTGGGCCACGGGCACGATGGACTGGTCGTGGGCGCTCGCCCCGGGAGGGAGCAGCGACGGCGCGCACAACAACGTCCGGCCGTCGCTCCAGCGGCTGACCGAGAACGTGCTGCGGCGGATGCTGCACCGCGGCCGCTGAGTCGAGCGGCCGGCGTCGGAGGCCCGCCGATACACTCCCGTGCGTGGGCGAGACAGTGCGGATGCCGGCGTCGGGCCCTCCACCGGGCGCTGACCGCAGCGGAGACGGGTGGACGAGTGCGCGGATCGCGCTCCTCATCTCGGCGATGGTGCTCGCGCTCCTCGTGGGCCTCCTTCTCGGCTATCTGGCCGGCAACTCCAACAGCGAGGGCTCGACCACGACGATCGTCTCGAGCTCCGGGAGCGAGGCCTCCACGGTGACCGAGTCGGTCACGTCGACCGTGACCGACACGACCACCGAGACGACGACCGACACGACGACCGTGACGGCGCCGGCCACCTAGATCTAAGCCTGGCTAAGCCTGGTCGTCCTCGACTTCGGCAACGATCGCCGCGGCCGCGTCGGCCGAGACGGCGTGTCGCGCGATCCGCTGGTAGCCGGCGAGACCGCGCTCCAGCTGCTCGATCATGCGGTCCTCGGCAATGACGATGATGGCCGATGAGCCTGGCGGAAGGCTCTCGCCGATCTCCCTGAGATCCTCGTCCTTGAAGCCCTTGTCGCGGATCTTCCCCCAGATGCCGCCGGCACCGCCGCCGACCGCTGCCGAGACGATGATGCTGGGCGGGAAGATCAGCCCGACGACCCCACCCGCGATCGCTCCGCGCTTCGCCCACTTCTTCCCGCTCGGATCGGCGGTCTCCTCGAACTTGACCTTGCCGTCGGCGGTGTGCACGATCACGGCGGCGTCGATCAGGTCGATCGCGCCGGCACGGTGGGCCGCCTGGAAGTCCTTCAACGAGGCGCCGGCGCCGTTCTCACCGGTGAACGACGCGATGAAGAGCTCGATGGTGCTGCTGCTGCTGGTCACGGTAACCCCTCTTTCGACGATGTGGCCAACGCCGGCTCGAGCACGGCGCTGATCGGCAGGTCGATGCTAGGGCGTGCCGGACGCGCCTCCTTCATGCCATCGGCATGAGAAGCCGGCTCGGTCACCTATCGGTCGTGTAACGACCTCGTCTTTTCGGCTGTGTGCAGGCGGTTTGCCCTGTACGCTGTGGTTGTGGAGCGTGCTCGCGCTGACCGGAGCCCGGCCGGGTCCGGCCAGGTGTCCGGCGAGAGCAGCGCACGGCCGCGCATCCTGCTCGTCGAGGACGACGCGACGATCCGCCAGATGACGCAGCTGGCGCTCGAGCGCGACGGCTTTGCGGTCGCAACTGCGCCCGACGGTGCAAGCGGCCTTCACGCGTTTCGCTCACAGCCGCCTGATCTGGTCCTCCTCGACGTGATGCTGCCGGGGGTGGACGGGGTGAGCGTGTGCCGCACGATCCGCGAGCACAGTGTCGTGCCGATCGTGATGCTGACCGCACGGACGGATCCCATCGACGTCGTGCTGGGCCTCGAGGCGGGGGCGGACGACTACGTCACCAAGCCGTTCGAGCCGTCGATCCTGGCGGCGCGGCTGCGGGCGGTGCTGCGCAGGGTCGCCCGCCATGACGCATCGCCGGTCCTGCGCGTCGGGGAGCTCGAGATCGACCGCGACGGCATGGAGGTGCGCGTCTCGGGTCAGGCGGTGAGCCTCACCCCGACCGAGTACCGGCTGCTGCTCGAGCTGGCCGAGCACCGGGGGGTGGTCAGAAGCCGCGAGCGCCTGCTCGAGGAGGTGTGGGGCTATGTCTGGGCCGGCGACACCCGGCTGGTGGACATGCACGTGCGCCGCCTGCGCGTGAAGATCGGCCCGGACACGATCGAGACCGTCCGCGGGGCGGGCTACAAGATGGTCAAGGGATGAGCTCGCTGCGGTGGCGGCTGGCGCTCGCGTTCGCGCTCCTGGCCGCAACGGTGGCGGCGGCGGTCGGCGTCGTGGTGTACGAGGTGACCTCCCAGGACCTCCTGTCCCGCGCCCGCGCCGCCGCTGTGGCTCAGGTGCAGTCGGCGGCGCTGATCTACCCGTTGACCAAGCCCTCGCTTCCCCGCTCAGCCCTGCCGGCAGGCGACCCGTCGGTGCCGGCGCCACTGCGCGCAGCGGTGCGCAGGGGCCGGCTGGCGTCCTACAGCGGCACCTGGAACGGCAGGCCGGCCGTATGGGCGGGCCGGCGCACGCCGGACGGGCGCGACGAGCTCTACGTGCGCGACTCGTACACGGCCCAGCGGCAGGAGCTGAGCGACCTGCGCCAGACCGTGATCGAGGTGGCCGCCGCGGCTGCGGCGGGAGGGGCCCTGGTCGGCCTGCTGCTTGCCGGACGGCTCTCGCTGCGGCTGCGGCGGGCGGCAGCGATCGCCGAGCGCGTGACCGCCGGCGAGCTGGACGCGCGGATCCACGCCGGCGGCCGTGACGAGGTCGCGAAGCTCGGCGAGGCGATCGACCGGATGGCCGAGGCGATGCGGGAGCGGATCGAGCGCGAGCGGCGGTTCGTGGCGGACGTCGCTCACGACCTGCGCACCCCGCTGACCGGGCTCAAGACGGCCGCGAGCCTGCTCGACCGCGACCAGGTCGGCGACGCCATCCGCGAGCGGGTCGACCGGCTGCTGCGGCTGGTCGAGGATCTGCTCGAGATCTCCCGGATCGACAGCGGCACCGCCACGGCCGACCTGCGCTGGGTCGACCTGGGAGGCTTCGTTGCGAGCGTGATCGGCGAGGCGCCCGGCACGACCATCCAGACCAACGGTGCGTCGCAGAGCCTGATCGATCCCCGCCGGCTCGAGCGCGTCATCCAGAACGTGCTCGAAAACGCCGCCCGCCATGGGGCGCCTCCGTTCGAGGTCTCGGTCTCGCCCGGCCGGATCGTGATGCGCGACCACGGCCCGGGGTTCAGCGAGGCGATGCTGACGCACGCCGCCGAGCGGTTCACCACCGGCGATCCGGCCCGCGGTGACGGGATCGGGCTCGGCCTCGCCATCGCGGCCGGCCAGTGCCACGTGCTGGGCGCCGACCTCGACCTGTCCAACGATCCCTCGGGAGGCGCGGTCGTGACGATCGTGTTGCCGCAGGCGTGAGCGCGCGGGTCGCCTTGATCGCCGTCGCCTGCGGACTCCTTGCGGCGGGCTGCGGGACGTCCTCGGGATTGCAGGTCGAGAACGGCGGCACGACGACGCCGATCGTGAAGCCCGCCGGCCCGCAGCCGCGCGTCGACGGCCTCGACGCGGTGGCGTTCCCGAGCAGAAGCCGCGGCTGGGCGGCGGGAAAGGGCGCGATCATCGCGACGACCGACGGCGGCGCCAGCTGGACGCAGCAGTACAAGGGTCGGGCCGACATCCGCTCGCTCGTGTTCGCCGACGACCTGCACGGGTGGGCGGTTGCCTCCGACTCGCTGCTTCGCACCGCCGACGGCGGCGCCACCTGGTCTCCCGCCGGCGAGCCGGAGGGACTCGTGCTCACGAGCGTCGACTTCACGAGCGCCGAGGATGGGTGGGGCATCGCGCTTCGGGCCCATGACGTCGGAGCACCGGTCCTCGGAGCGCTGGTACGCACCACCGACGGCGGCGCCGGCTGGTCGGTCGTCAAGCCGCATGTCGCCGACTCGGTCTGCGCGTCGGGAGGCGAGCTCGTCGCCGGCGCGGGATCCAGGGTGCTCGACTCGACCGACGGCGGGGCGACCTGGAGCACCCTGCTGGACGCGGCGAGCGGCCCCATCACGCAGTGGTTCTCGGCGACGGTCGAGTGCCCCGACCTCCAGTCGATCTGGGTGCTGTTCCAGGGCGGTGCGGCCGCCGGCAGCGAGGGATACGCCGCCTACACCAGCGCCGATGCGGGCGTCGGCTGGCAGCCGGTGGTGGTCGCCCCCATGCTGGTCGGATCCGACCCGGCGTTCGCGAACGTCACGCCGCTCGACGCGTATCCCGGCCCGTTCACCGCCGTCTCCGCGTCCGAGGCGATCTTCCTCGGCCAGTGCCCCGCCTGTAACCCCCAGCACGTGACGGTGCTGCGCACGCGGAACGGTGGAGCGCGATTCGAACGCCGCGTCGTGAACGGCTTCTTCCCGACCGGCCTGGCCTTCGCCGACCGGGATCACGGCTGGATGACGACGCTGGTCGGGGGCGTGGAGGGGCGGCGCTCGGCGATCCTCGCCACGACCGACGGCGGCCGCTCGTGGCACCCGGTGTATCCGTCGTAGATATCGAACCGTTACACGGCCGCCACCCGGCCGATACGCCCGGCTCGTAGCATCGGACCAGTGTCCCTGTGATCTCGCGATGGGCGTGTGCCCGGAGAAGGGGTGAGGAGATGAGGAAGATGATCCCGCTTGCGGCCGTGGCAGCCGTGCTCCTGACGGCTTCGACAACCGCCGGTGCGCAGACCGCGACGGCGACGACGCCCCGCTGCACCACGGCCGAGCTCGAGGTCTGGCTCGGCGTGGGCGGCGGCGGCGGCCAGGCCGGCAGCATCGCCTACCCGATGGAGCTCACGAACGTCTCCGGCCACGCCTGCCACCTCTTCGGCTTCCCGGGCGTCTCGGCAGAGGTCGCGGGCCACCAGGTGGGAAGCGCCGCGGGGCGCGACCACTCCGCGCCCGAGCACACGGTGACGCTGCGCGCCGGAGCGACCGCCCACACCGTGCTCCAGATCGCGGATGTCTCGGCGTTCCCGGCGTCGAGCTGCAAGCCGGTCACGGCCGGCGGCCTCACCGTCTACCCGCCCGGCGCAGTCAACGCCGCCCAGATCCCGTTCCGGTTCCGGGCCTGCTCGGCGAACGGGCCGCGGTTCCTGTCGGTGGAGCCGGTGCAGCCGCGGGTGGGGATCCCCGGGCATCCGTAGGCCCTTCACCCTCCCAGCGCGTCACACCTCGAAGCGCAGCGGTGTGACGACCGCACGGCCGGCGAAGGCTCGGTGCACGGCGGGAGCGGCCTCGACCGTATAGCGCCACGCGATCACCCTTCCCTCCACGGCCTGGGGCGCGGTGGTGGGGATCTCGACCCGAAACGGGCTCCAGCGACGATCGGCCTCCACCGTGGCCGTGCACGTGTCCGCCCACAACTGCTCGGCGTCCCACAGCAGCGGAGACCGGCGCGCACGCAACCGGAAGTTCGTGCACCATGCCTCCTCACACGCCACCGTCACCGAGAACCCGCCTTCAGGAGCCTCGGATCCCCAGTGCACACGCCCGCTGACGTGGCCACCACCCTCGAGCAGCGCGTCCACCAGGTCCAGATGGAACCGGCGTGCCGCATTCGAGGGGATGACACGGTCGAGTCGCCCCGGGTCCTCGTGCACGGGGCGCTCGCCGGCGGCGAGGGCGACTGGCGACACCGCCCGCAGGCGCGTCCAACGCGATGGCCGGCAGTCGGCCCGTACCACGTAGTCCAGCCGGCATCGCCTGCCCACCACCGCCGGCGGCAGAGCACCCGGAACCTCCACCTCGAACCGGGCCGGCACGCCGCTGAGGTCGACCCGGCACGAGTTGACGACGAACTCGAACCTGCCGCTCGGAGACTGCTCGACCCGTAGCAGCGAGACGGTGACGGCGCCCGCCGGCCCCGAGACCTCGCCGCTGATCGCTTCGCCGGCTGAACCCGCCGCGGCGTCCAGTGCCAGCGTCAACTCCCGGCCGCCCGCGCGACGGGCGCGTGACTGCGCCATTCATCGACCTCCCGCAGACCTGCTCGGAGGGTATTCGGAAGTGGTGGCCGGCGGTGTGACCAGCGCGATGAGTCGCTTCCCGACCGGGAGGCCGCCTCCTGCCGGCCGCGAAATTCTCCGGTGTGCGCCCAACGACTTGTGCGAAGTGCGACTTATACTCGCCCAGTGGAGCGCAAGCGCGCAACCATCCTGTTCGCCGACCTCGTCGGCTCGACCGAGTTGAGCGCGTCGCTCGACCCGGAGCACGCGCGCGACCTGCTCGACCGCTTCTATGACGCGATGGAAGCGGAGATCGCGCTCGGCGGCGGAACGGTCGAGAAGTTCATCGGCGACGCGGTCGTCGCCGTGTTCGGCGCGCCCGCAGCCCAGGAGGACCACGCCGAGCGGGCGCTGCAGGTCGCTCTCTGGATGCAGGAGCGGCTGCAGGAGCTCTTCGGCGGCCGGCTCTCTCTGCGGATCGGCGTGAACTCCGGCGAGGTCGTGGTCGGCCGCCCTCGCGAGGGCAGCTCGTTCGCGACCGGCGACGCGGTGAATGTGGCCGCGCGCCTCGAACAGGCGGCGGAGCCCGGCCGCGCGCTCGTGGGGGAGCGCACCGCGTCCCTCGTCGGCAGCGCGTTCGAGCTCGGCGAGCCGCGGACGGTCGAGGCGAAGGGGAAGGAGGGCGGCGTCGTCTGCAGGGAGCTCCGGCGGATGCGCGCGCCGCGGCGGCCACGCGGCGGGCACGGCCTGGAAGCGAGGTTCGTGGGTCGCAAGCGCGAGCTCGAGTGGCTCGAGGACATGGTCGCGCGCGCGCAGGCGGAAGGGCGCCCGCGGCTCGCCATGGTCGTGGGCGAGGCGGGCATGGGCAAGACGAGCCTCGTCCGCCAGCTCCGGGAGCGTCTGCCGGCCGGGACCGCGTTTCGGCTCGGTCGCTGCCTCTCCTACGGCCGCGGCGTGACCTACAGCGCGCTCGCCGACGTGCTGCGACAGGAACTCGGCCTGCGGCAGGAGGACTCGGCCGAAGACACGTTGGAGCGGCTCGCCGGCCGCGAGATCCTCGGCCTGACGCTCGGTCTCGACGTCGCCGGCGATCTCGACCCGCGGGCGGCGCTTCTGCGGCTGCAGGACGAGTGGGTGCAGCTGATCTCGCAGCTCGGCGCGAGGGGACCTGCGGTGCTGGTCATCGAGGATCTGCACTGGGCCGCCGAGCCGCTGGTCGAGGTGCTCGAGCGCGTGCTCTCGGACGCGGAGGGCCCGGTGCTCGTGCTCGCAACCATGCGGCCCGAGCGGGCGGTATTCCCGGCGGCGGACACGCTGAGCCTGGAGCGCCTCGCCGACGGGGAGGTGGCCGAGCTCATCGAGGCTGCGCTCGCAGGCCCCCGCTCGAGCCGCGCGCACTGGAGCTGGTCGCCGGCCATGCGGAGGGAAACCCGTTCTTCGTCGAGGAAGTGCTCGCAGACCTCCTCGACAGAGGGCTGCTCGAGCGGGGAACCGGCGGCTGGTCGCTGCGCGACGGCGCGGTCGATCTCGGCATCCCGGACTCCGTTCAGGGCGTCCTCGCCGCCCGCATCGACCTGCTCCCGGCCGAGGCGAAGGCGGCGCTTCAGGCGGCGTCGGTGATCGGCCGCTCGTTCACTCCGGGAGGCCTGGCCGCGCTGACCGGCTCGAGCGGCGAGGTGCGCACCCTCGTGGAGCGCGGCTTCGTCCGCCCGACGCGAACCGGAGCTCGTCTTCAAGCACGCGCTCACCCGCGACGTCGCGTACGGCAGCCTGCCGAAGGCGAGCCGCGCGCGCCTGCACGCCGCCTTCGCGCGCTGGCTCGAGATGGACGACGCGACGGACGGCCGCGCCGGCGTGCTGGCGCACCACTACTCCGAGGCGGTCGCTCCCGGCATCGCGGAGCTCGCCTGGCGGGACCGCGAGGACGAGCGTGAGCAGCTCTCAGCGGCGGCGCTGCGGTGGCTGCGGCGCGCCGCCGAGCTCTCGCTGGCGCGCTTCGATCTCGACGACGCGCTCGCGCAGCTTCACCGCGCCGCCGAGCTCGCGCCGGGCGACGCCGAGGGTGTGGCATGCGATCGGCAGGGTGAACGCTCTGAAGTTCGACGGCGAGGCGATGTGGCCGGCAATGGAGAAGGCGATCGAGCTGACCGAGCGCACGGAGGCGCTGGCCGAGCTGTACGCGGAGCTCTCGTTCGAATCGACCATGCGCGGCGGGATGTGGAAGCGTCCGCTCGACCACGGCCTCGTCGAGAGCTGGCTCGCCCGCGCGCTCGAGCTCGCGGACGCCGGCGGTGCCGCGCATGCCAAGGCACTCGTCGCCAAGTCGATGTGGGAAGACGACGCCGAGGCGGCGGAGCAGGCGGTCGCCCTTGCCGAGCGACTCGACGATCCGGTGCTCCTGTCCTACGCCTACTGGGCCAGGTCGGGAGCGGCGTTCGTCGGCCCTCGACTTCCACGAGGCCGACCGCTGGGCGCAACGTCGCTTCGAGCTCCTCGATCGCCTCACCGATCCGGACAAGATCGCCCACATCCACTTCTACGGAGCAACGGCCGCGCTCGCCGCCGGCCGTCCGGACGAGGCCGAGACGCTCGTGCGCAAGCACGACATCGTCGCCTCACGGCTGAGCCCGCACCACGAGGTGCACGCGCTCGGCGTCCTCCTCTTCGTCGAGGAGGCGCTCGGACACTGGGACGAGGTGCGCCGGCTCCAGCACCGAGTCGAGCGGGCCGTCGCGGACAACCAGGGCACGCCGTGCGTGCTCAATCCGAGGACGCTCTTCTCGTGTGCCGTCGCGTGCGGCGAGCTCGGTCTCGATGCCGAGGCGCAGCGACTCGAGGAGGCTGCGGTCGAGCAGGGCTTTCAAGACGGCGGCATGGGCTTCTGGCTCGACCCACCGCCGACGCATCTCGCACTGCTGCGAGGCGACCTCGAGCGGGTCGACGCCCTACTGGAGTCGTCCGGCGCGACGTGGCATCTGGTCGCTGGACGGCAGCCTCTACGCGCTGGCGACGAAGCTCGACGCGCTGATCGCGCTCGGCCGGACGAGCGAGGCCGAGGAAGCCGCGACCTCCCTTCTTCAGCCGGGGACGTATCTCGAGCCGTTCGCGCTACGCACGCTCGGTCTCGTGCGCAGCGACCGCACCTTGACCGAACGGGCGGTCGAGCGCTTCGAGGCCATGGGGCTCGGCTGGCACGCGGCGAAGACACGCGCGCTCGCGCCGGTGTAGGTCAGGCGTGGCACTATCGGGGTGCTCCTGGCCGCACTGTGTACAGATCGTCACATGGACCAGTGTACGCCGTGTCTTCCCCGGCGGTGCGCGACACTGATCGACGGCCTCGGCGCGATCCGCCAACTCATCTGGGTCCAACGTTCTCAGCTCTCTCGAAGGAGCTTCTGGCCTTATCCAGAGGTCATGCCGCAACGCTGCGGATACGTGCCAACGCTGTAGAGGAGAACCAGTGGAGCTCGAACACACAGAGCGGCAGCCAGGGTTGGGGCCACCCCGCCGCTTCCATACGCGCATCGTCCTGGCAGCGCTCATCGCTGCCGTCGCAGCGGTCATCGCTGTTGCCGGCCTCGCTCTCGGGCATACGCGGTCGACGCCCGTCGGTACCGGCGTCGTCGTGATCGAAACGAACCTCGGATTGGAGGGCGGGCAGGCCGCGGGCACGGGGATGGTGCTGACGTCGTCGGGTGAGGTCCTGACCAACAACCACGTCATCCGCGGCGCGACGGAGATCAAGGTCGAAGTGCCGAGCACGGGCCGCAGCTATCCGGCCGAGGTCGTCGGCTACTCCGTCTCGGATGACGTCGCCGTCATCCAGGCGAGCGGCGCCTCGAATCTGAAGACCGCCTCCCTTGGCGATTCCGCGGCCGTCAATGTCGGCCAATCCGTGCAGGCTGTCGGAAACGCCGGCGGCGCCGGCCGGCTCAGCACCGCCGCCGGCACGGTGACCAGCGTTGACCGCTCGATCACCGTGAACGACGACCAGGGGGGAAGCGAGAACCTGAGCGGGCTGATCGAGACGGACGCAGCCGTGAAGCCCGGCGACTCCGGGGGGCCGCTGCTGAACGGGGACGGCCAGGTGATCGGGATGGACACGGCCGCGTCCGTCGGGAACGAGATCGATCAGACGGCAACGAGCGACGGGTACGCGATTCCGATCAACAAGGCAGTGGCAATCGCCGAGCAGATCGACAGTGGCAACGACTCGGCGACGATCCACGTCGGGGGCACCGCCTTCCTCGGCGTCGAGGCCACCACGAACAGCTACGGAGGTACCGGTGCGGCCATCACGACGGTCGTGCCGGGGAGCCCCGCAGAGGCTGCGGGCCTCATTGCGGGCGACCTGATCACCTCGGTCGGCGGCCGCACGATCTCATCCCCGGCGGAGCTGAGCGCGATCGTGATGACCCAGAAGCCCGGCGCGTCCATCTCTGCGATCTACCTCGATCAGGAAGGTGCAACGCAGGCCACGAACCTCACGCTGGCAAGCGGGCCACCGCGCTAGTACGCAGCCCGTTCGCCCGGATGCGCAACCACGAGATACCCTCAGCGCGTGACAATCTGCACGCGGTGCGGGCAGGAGAACCCGGAGGGTGCGCGGTTCTGCAACGCGTGCGCCGCGCCGCTCGGGGGCATGGAGCGGGGCGAGGAGCGCAAGCTGGCCACGATGCTGTTCGCCGACCTCGCCGGCTCGACCGAGCTCGGAAGCCGGCTCGACCCCGAACGCCTGCGGTCCTTGCTCCAGCGGTACTTCGCCGCCGTCGCCGCATGCATCGACTCGTGGGGCGGCACCGTCGAGAAGTACATCGGCGACGCGGTTCTGGCGGTGTTCGGCGTCCCGGCGGCGCGCGAGGACGATGCGGAGCGAGCCGTGCGAGCTGCCCTCGAGATCCCGCAACGGCTGGAGGAGCTGAATCCCGGCTTCGAGCGGCACTACGGCGTGACGCTGCGGGTTCGCGTCGGGGTGAACACGGGGGAGGTGATCGCGCCGGCGAGTGACGACGTGAGCCAGGCGATCGTCGCCGGCGACGCCGTGAATGTTGCCGCGCGCCTGGAGCAGGCTGCCCGGCCGGGGACCGTCCTCGTCGGCCGGCGAACGTACGCGGCGACGAGGCGCGCGTTCCGCTTCGAGGGCCCGATCGCGCTCACGCTCAAGGGGAAGGAGGGGACCGTCGACGGGTACCGGGTGCTCGGGCGGGAGGCGGGGATGGAGGGCATGCGAGCGCCGGTCGGGCTCACGACGGGGATGGTCGGCCGGGGGCGGGAGATCGACGCGCTGATGACGAGCCTCGGTGAGGCGGCGGCGGCGAAACAGGTGCGGACGGTCTTCGTGCGCGGCCCCGCCGGCATCGGGAAGAGCCGGCTGGTGCAGGAGCTCGTCGACCGCGCCGGCGGTCTCGAGCCTGGCCCGGCCGTCTACCGCGGGCGCTGCCTCGCGGCGGGCCGGGGGATCACCTACTGGGCGCTCGGCGAGATCCTGCGATCGGCGTTCGGCATCGCGCTCGACGATCCCTCGGAGGCGGCAGGCGACAAGCTGCGCGCCGGGGTGCGCGAAGCCCTGACGCACGTCGGCGCGACGGATGACGAGATGCGGCTGATGACGTACGCCCTTGCGGCAACGGCCAGCCTCTCGCTGCCGGAGAGCCCGCTCGAGAAGATGGAGCCGCAGGAGGTGGGCGAGCACATCGCCCGGGCCTGGCCACGGCTTGTCACCGCGCTCGCGGCGCGCGGGCCGCTGGTGCTCGTGTTCGAGGACCTCCACTGGGCGGACGACCGGCTCATGGAGATGCTGCACACGCTGGCGGCCCGCACGCACGGCCCGGTGCTGCTCGTCGCGACGGCGCGGCCGGACGGGCCGGATGTCCTCGCGCTTTCCGATCGGATTGCGGGCGCGGTGACGATCCGGCTCGATGCGCTGTCGGAGGCGGAGAGCGGGGAGCTCATCACCGGGCTGCTCTCCGGGGCGGAGCTGCCGTCCGGGCTGCGCGGCCAGATCCTGGGGCGGGCCGAGGGCAATCCCCTCTTCCTCGAGGAGCTCGTCGGGCGCCTGATCGACGAGGGAGCGCTCGTGCGCGAGGCCGATCGGTGGGTGGCGGTGCCCGGCGCCGGGCTCGCCGTGCTGCCGGACACCGTTCACGCGGTCCTGTCGGCCCGCCTCGACTGGCTGCCGCCGGACGAGAAGCGGGCGATCCAGGAGGCGTCGGTGGTGGGGCGGTCATTCTGGGCGGAGCCCGTCGCGCGGGCGCTGCCGCAGGTCGGCGTGGGCGACTGCCTGGCCGAGCTCGAGCGGAAGGGGTTTCTCAGGGCGCAGCCGGCGTCGAGCTTCGCCGGGCAGGCCGAGTACCAGTTCAGGCACGCGCTGATCCGGGACGTGGCGTACGAGAGCCTCTCCAGAGCGCGTCGCGCGCGTGCGCACGCGGAGGTGGCGGCATGGATGACGAGCGTCGCGGGAGGGCGTGCCGAGGAGGTGGCGGAGCTCGTCGCCCATCACTACTCGGCCGCCGTCACCGGCGACGCCGACCTGGCGTGGCTCGACGAGCCCGATCGGCGAGACGCGATCGCCGACAGGGCGTTCGACGCGCTCCGCTTCGCCGGGACGGTCGCTCGGCGCAGGTACGCGGTGCAGCGTGCGGTGGAGCTGCACGAGCAGGCGATCGCGCTCGCCCCCAACCGTGCGGCCCGGGCCGCGGCACTCGAGGCGCTGGGCGACGACCACGACGCGGTCCTCCACGGCGATGCCGCGCTCTCCGCCTACCGCGAGGCGATCTCGGTGCTCCGGGGCGAACCGGCGGCCGAGGACGACCGGGGCCGGATCTGCATGAAGGCGGCGCGGATGATCCTCGAGAAGAGCGGCGCGTTCAGCGCCGCCAAAGAGCCGGCGTTCCTCGACGAGCTCGTGAACGAGGGGCTCGCGTGCGCATCCGACCGGGACATTCGCGCGTGGCTGCGTGCGCTCTGGGGCGCGACCGCCATCTGGTGGGTCAACGCGGGAGCCGAGCTCGCGTCGCTCGACGAGCGGGTCGAGTCGCTCTCGGCGTCGCTTCTCGCCGCACGGGGCGCGTCGCTCCCGGAGCTCGAAGCGTTCGCCCAGGAGTACCTCTGCGAAATCCACATGGCGCGCGGCGCCTACGGCGAGGTGGCCGAGCTCAGTCGCAGCACGGGCGTCTTCGACAGGATGGCGTCGCCGGCGGGATGCTCGCTGGGCCTCGTCGAGACGGCGATCTGGGCGAGAGACGTCGCCGGCGAGGCGGAGCGGGCGCTCGCGCTCGGGATGCGCGCGTTCGACATTGCGCGCGAGCTGAGCCCGCACGACCTGATGCACGCGACCGGGTTCGTCATCCCGGCGCTCTATCAGCTCGGACGATGGCTCGAGCTCGACCCGGTCCTCGACGAGCATGTCGCGGCGTTCGCCGACGAGGCCGACGCCACGTGCGAGCTGCTCCACGGCGGGATCCTCGCCGGGGCAACCCGGTACGCGCAGGGCGGTGATCTCGAGAGGGCCCGCGAGCTCGCCGCCATGGCGCCTCCCTTCGCCTCCACCGACCCGCTGTGGGCCGGCTACGCCGACGGCTGGCGGGCCCGGCTTCGGGTCGCGGCCGGTGACGCGCGCGGGGGGTTGGAGCAGGCGCGGGCCGTGCTCGCCTTCGCGCCGGCGTGGCCACGCCTCCACGCGGCCGTCATCGTCATCGACGCCCTGTCCGCCGCCGGCGATCACGACGGGCTTGCCGCCTTCCTCCCGGTCGGCCGCGGGCTGGACGGCGGTCTGGCCGTGCTTCCTCCGACCTGCGACCGGGCGGAGGGGGACGTCGCGGCGGCCGGAGGCGACACCGCCGCCGCCCGCCGCCTCTGGACACGGGCGCTCGAGGGCTTCGAGCGAGTCGGCGTCCCGTACGAGGCGGCCCGGACGAGGGAGCGTCTCGCCGCCGCGTCTGCCGACGAGGTCGCTGCGGCGCTCCTGGAGAACGCGCTCGCAACCTACGAGCGAATGAGCGCGGGTCCCTCGGCCGAGCGCGTGCGCGCAGCGCTGGCGTAGCGCGGCCACGGCTCGAACGTGCGGCCTCTGCGGCCAGATCGGCTCAGTCCGGCGGGGCGGCCTGTCCGATCGCCTCGAGCAGCGCCCCGTCGACGCCTCGGAAGCTCGTCGTCACCTCGTCGGCGGCGGTGAAGCCGACCGACTCGTACAGCCGGCGACCAGCCGGCGTCGCGATCAGCACCGCGAACCGCGTGTCGGGCGACCAGGCTTCCGCGAGGGCGGCCGTCAGCAGTGCGCGGCCGGCGCCCCGGCGCTGGTGCCGGCGCGGCGTCATCATCGACCAGACACCCATGACGCCGTCGCCCCGGAGCAGCCACACCGCGCTGATCGGCTCGGCGCCGTCCCAGGCCAGCCAGAGCTCGATCACGTCTCGGGGCGTGCGGGCGAGCGTGCGCTCGAGCATGTCGCCGTCGACCTCGTGCGCGTCCGACGAGATGGCGATGCCGCGGTCGATCTCGTCCTCGGCCGCGCGGCGGATGCGAAACGGGCCGGCCGCCGGCGCCGGCGGCCGCACGCAGACCATCAGCGGCTCGCGCTCCTGCGCCGTCGAGAACCCCAGCTGCTCGAGCCGCGTGGTCGTGCCCGGGTCGGCCAGCTGGGAACGGAAGATCACCGCAGGCAGGTCGGGCCCCAGCACACCGACCAGCTCATCCGCCGCCGCGACGCCCGCCCCCGGCGTCAGCGCGCACATGTTCAACTCGGCGGACTGCTCGCCGGACACCAACGCGAACCAGCCGTCGCCGCGCCGGGCCGACCCAGCCGGGCCGATCGTCATGCGCCCCAGCGCGAAGTAGGCGTTCCACGGAGCGTGCAGGGGCGGCGACTGTTCCAACGAGGCGGAATACTGTCACGGAGCCGGCCGGAGCCGTGGCCGCGAGCCGCTTGGTCGACCATGCGCCCGGCACGATTCGGACGTGCCGCCTCTGCATGCCTTGCCTTCGCTCCGTCGCGCCGCTGGTGGCTCGCGACCGACTCCCGTCGAGCGTACGGCCAGCCGTACGCGTGCGCCTACTTCTCGCTTGGGGCCGCGGATCTCGCGGCCGCCGTACGCGGAGTCCCCGCGCGCGGCACGGGCAGCAGGCTCGGCCGTGTGCGCACCCTCATTTCCGGGGTGATGCCGGGATAGGCGAGGCTTCCCAATTTTCGGCGGACCAGATTCTGGGGCTGCTGCTTCGATTACGCTGAGTAGTCACCCACGAGCGATCGGCATCGAAGGCCATCCCACGCAGCCACAGGTCTTGACGCACTTCGCGGTGAGTTGGCCTACCCCGACGAGCGCGCGCAGTGCTGGACCCGAAACAAAGGAGCGAGCATGACGGAGAAACGGCGGACCACGATCGAGGACGCGCGACGCGTCGGCGACCAGATCGGCGTCGACTGGAGCCGCTTCGACCTGGAGCAGTTCCGATCTGGGATGGACGTCGAGTTCGAGCACGGTTCTCGCGATCCTCAGACCGATGTCACCGGCGACGATCCGATCGTGACGGGCAAGATCGCATTGGCGCACATGAAGGAGTTCCCGGACTACTACGAGCGGCTGGAGCGGATGGAACGCGAAGCCGAGCGTGAGTGGGCAACCAGGCAGCAGAGATAGCACACGCGGGTGGGCAAGTGGATGGATGTCGGCCCGAGCTGGTGGGCGACCGCCGCGCCCTCGTCATGACTCTCCTTGGCCGGCTTCTTCCGGCCTCTGCCTACCATCGGACCGAACGCGCAGCTTGGCGCCGTCGCGAAGGCCCAGCTGGGTGGTCGCGAAGCTGCCGAGTGTGATACCGACGCCGAGTAGCGCCCGCAACGACGTCCGTAAGCCAGTGCACCTGGAGGTACGTTCGGCTCCATGCAATACCGGCTATTGCCAGCGGGGCCAGTGTCCACCAAACGCGACGGTGAGCACCTGCCGGGTGAAGAGGAGTACGAGCGCAACGGCGGTCGCACCACCGTAGGCGACGTGCCCTGAAGGGAACGAACTGCCAGTGGCCTGCAGTAAGCCGCCTGGAGGACGGGGGCGGTCGACCAGGTGCTTCGTGAGGGTGTTTGCAATCGGCGTGACGCTCTCGGCGACAGCGAAGGCAAGTAGTGCCCACCATCGTCTTGCCACGGCGAGCACGACACCGATCACCCCGAGTGAAAGCGCGCGGCCGAGTCCACGACCGAGGTAGTTGAAGACCAGCGCCACGTCCTGAAGCGCACGCGTCTGGACATCGCGCATCGCGTCCGACCAGCGCAAGTCGACGGCGAGCGGCCGCGCCGGGATGACCGCCCCAACGAGAGCGACCAAGACGATGAGCGCCACGCCCAACCCGAGCACCGATCTCGGCCTCCTGACGTACTGCGCAGGCGGGATCTCTGAACGGGCCGGAGGGCTATCGGGCATTCTTGGGCTCTTACACACGCCCGGAGGACGGCACCTCGAACTGGCTGCCCCGCCCGAGGGTGCATCGGGGTGGCGGCATGGCTGTACTGGTCCCCGGAAGTGCCGGGACGATACCTGGACTCCGTCAGCCATCACGAAACTCGGATGGGGCGGGGCGTCGCCAATTGCTAGCCGTCTCGCAGCCTCGAAGGAAGCGCCTGTCTCGCGCTATCGTGACGGTTCGTGGCAGCGTCCGCCGTGATCGAGACGATCGACCTGACCAAGGTCTACCCGGGCGGCGTCACTGCCGTCGACGGCATGAACCTGACCGTCGCCCTGGGCGAGATCTTCGGCCTGCTTGGGCCGAACGGCGCCGGCAAGACGACGACGGCCAGCATGCTCACCACCCGCGTCATCCCGACCTCCGGCCGGGCGCTCGTGGCCGGCATCGACGTCGTCCGCCATCCGGCCGTCGCCAAGCAGCTGATCGGCGTCGTCCCCCAGACAAACACGCTCGACCGATCGCTGACCGTCTGGGAGAACCTGTACTTCCACGGCCGCTTCTTCGGCATGGGGGCGAAGGCATCGCGGGCGGCGGCCGACGAGCTGCTGGTCAAGTTCAGGCTGACCGAGCGAGCGAAGGCGCTGGTGACGGCGCTGTCCGGCGGCCTCGCGCAGCGGCTGATGGTCGCCCGCGCCCTGCTCCACAACCCGGCCATCCTGTTCCTGGACGAGCCCACCTCCGGCCTCGACCCGCAGAGCCGGATCGGCCTCTGGGAGATCCTGAGCGCGCTCCACGAGACCGGGCAGACCGTCATCCTCACCACCCACAACATGGAGGAGGCCGACCAGCTCTGCGACCGCATCGGCATCATGGATCGCGGCCACATCCTCGCCCTGGGCACGCCGGCCGAGCTGAAGCAATCGGTCGGCGCGGACACGATCGTCACCGTGTCCAGCGAGGGGGACCTCGAGCGATTGGCGCTCAGCCTGTGCGGCCACGTCGAAGGCGTCGACAGCGCGACGGTGCACGACGGCTCCGTGCAGGTCGCCGTGCGCGGCACCGACCGGGTGCTGGTGCGCGTGATCGCTGCCGCCGAGGACGCGGGCTACGTCGTCCGTGACGTGCAGATCGCGCCGCCGTCGCTGGAGACCGTCTTCATCGGCCTGACCGGCAAGGATCTCCGCGACTGATGGCTGCCACCGCCACCGGCGACGACCTCTACCGGACTCACTCGGCCGCACGCGCGAGCCGCGTCGCCTTCGGTGCGCTCTTGCTACGCGACCTGGTGGTGCTGCGCAAGAACCTGCGCGCGTTCATCCCGCGCACCGTCATCCAGCCGCTGCTCCTGTGCTTCGTGTTTCTGTACGTCTTCCCGACCATCGGCACCGGCGTCGGCGGGAGCCGTGGCAGCGTCACTGAGTCCGACTTCGCCACCATCCTCGTTGCCGGAGTGGTCGGACTGTCGATCATGTTCCAGGGCATCCAGGCGGTGGCGCTGCCGATGGTGCAGGAGTTCGGCTACACGAAGGAGATCGAGGATCGAGTGCTGGCCCCGCTGCCGGTCGTGCTGGTGGCGCTCGAAAAGGTGGTGTTCGGAGCGCTGCAGGGGCTGCTGGCCGCGGTCATCGTGTTCCCAATCGCCGCGGTCGTGCACGCAGGGTCGATCCACATCAACCTGCAAGTGCACTGGCTCACCCTGGTCACGCTGATCCCGCTCGCCTGCATCACCTGCTCGGCCCTCGGGCTCACGTTCGGCACGATCTTCGACCCGCGCAACGTGCCGCTCATGTTCGGGATCGTGATCCTGCCTCTGACGTTCCTGGGCGGCACCTACTACGCCTGGACGACGCTCGAGCCGGTCAAGGCCGATGGCCTGCCGTGGCTGCAGTACCTGGTGCTGATCAACCCCTTGGTCTACATCAACGAGGGATCGCGCGCTGCGCTGACCTCGTCCAACCATATGTCGCTGTGGGCCGTCTACCCGGCTCTGATGGCGTTCAGCGCGCTGTTCCTGTGGGTGGGGACGCGAAACTTCAAGCGTCGTGTGATCAGCTAGCCGCGAGCCTCCGGTGTCGTCCGTGATGTGCCCGGCACGATTCGAACATGCGGCCTCTGCTGGTGTGCCGGGGCTTCGCCGGCCGGCGAGGGCGACGCCTCGCGCACTGCGGTGAACCGATCACGAGCCGCGTAGGGCGTCGGCACGCGAGGCTTCCACATCGGTCGCGGCGAGGGTGCGCGAGGAGATCGAAGAAGCCGAGGACGCCTGGAAGATGGACGAGGACCTCGTCGTCTTGGTCGTCAAAGCACGGTGGCGAGGAATCGATGGCTACTAAGCAAGACATGCAACCTTTGATTACCGTCAAGCAGATCGCCGAGGTCGGACATCGCCGGTGCGGGCGTTGCGTACAGCGCTCAGCCGGCTATGAGGTCTCGATCGGGCTGTACGTCAGGCTGATCTGCGAACCCTGTCTGATCGAGACGCTACTCGACGCCTTTCCAATCCTCGCCGAGGAGGAAGAAGCGGCGTGACGGGCGTCCCTCGAGACGCGGCCAATCTGATCAAGCAGGCGATCTCGCGATTCGACACGCACGATGCTTAGCTGAAGCCAGCTGACAGCTTGGTGGAGTCATCGCTCGCGGCGGGCTTGGCTGCGACCGGCATCGACCGCGGTGACCGGGTGGCGCTGCTGGCGCGAACACGGCTGGAATGGACGCTGGTCGACATGGCCGTGTCGTCCATTCGGGCGGTGCTCGTGCCGATCTATCCGACCGCGTCGGCCGACGAGGTGACGGGTCGACCTCGACCGCAAGCAGCTGGAACTGCGGATCGCCGAGTCGGTCAAGCGCTCAACGGCGAGGTTGGCAAGGCGGAGCGGATTGCGCGGCACCGCGTGCTCGATCGCGAGTTCTCACAAGATGCGGGCGAAGATCACGGCCACCCTCAAGCTGCGGCGGCGCAGTTGCGCCGAGCGCTTCGCTGTGGAGATCGATCAGCTCTACGCCGACCGGTTGGCCGGCGCGTAGCCTCGATCCGAGGGATCTCCCCGACGCCATCGTTCCCAGCCGCCCATAGGTTGGGCACATGGACACCACCACACAGCATTCAGCAGATGCGTCCGTTGACTGGATCGCGCGGATGCGCGCCGCCGCCATCGGCGCCATCGCCCTGGCCGTTATCGTGGCCTCGATGGTTGCCTGGGCTGCCATCCTCAACTGGAGCTGGGCGGCTCATCCGTAAGCCCGGCTCTGGGGAGGTTGGCGAAATTGGCGTGATCGATCCATGCGCCCGGCACGATTCGAACGTGCGGCCTCTGCCTCCGCAGGGCAGCGCTCTATCCCCTGAGCTACGGGCGCGGGACTGGAGAGTCTACCGGGTCTCGCTCGGGCCGCCGTCGGCAGGCTCCGAGCCCGCGGCCTCGGCCCGTTCCGCGCAGCCGGGGCAGACGACGTCGTCGATCTCCCCGGCCTCCGCGGCATGGACATGCCAGCCCGGCGGGGGCGCTCCGGCCTCGTCGCCGTGCCGGGTCACGGAGGCGCCACACCTGCAGCGGTAGACGGCGCAGAGGTACGGATAGGGTGCATCGATCAGGTCGTACGTGACACCCATACGCCGTATGGTCGCACGCACGGGCGACCAGGCGCAACCGCCGCGGCGAGGCCTGATCCTCGTCGCGACGATCATCGGGTCGTCGATCACGTTCGTCGACGGCACCGTCGTCAACATCGCGCTCCCCACGATCGGGCGCGAGCTGGATGCCGGCCTCTCGGCCCAGCAGTGGGTCACGCTCTCGTACTCGCTCGCGGTCGCATCGCTCTACATCGTGTCGGGCGCGCTCGGCGACCGCTACGGGCGCTGGTTGCTCTTCGTGATCGGCGTCGCCGGGTTCGCCGCGGCGTCGGCGGTGGCGGGCGTCGCGCCCAACGTCGAGCTGCTCATCGCGGGGCGTGTCCTCCAGGGCGTCGCCGGCGCGCTCCTCACCACGAACAGCTTGGCGCTCCTGCGTGCGACCTACGGCGAGGACAGCGGCCGTGCGGTCGGGCAGTGGACAGCGTGGAGCGGGATCGGCTCCATGATCGGACCGCCGCTCGGCGGCCTGCTCGTGCAGGTTGCGTCGTGGCGGTGGATCTTCTTCCTGAACCTCCCGTTCGCGGCGCTGGCGCTCGCGATGGCGTTCGCTGGGCGGTCCGTGGAGGACAGGTCGGCCGAGCCGCGGCCGCTCCAGATCCCCGGGGCGGTCGCGATCGCCGTGACCTTCGGCGGCCTCACCTACGGCCTGATCGACGGCGCCCGGGCCGGCTTCGGCTCGGTGTGGCAGTGGTTCGCCTTGTCGCTCGTGGGCCTCGTGGCGCTGATCGTGAGTGAGCGGCGCGCGGCCGATCCGCTCCTGCCGCGGGAGCTCCTCCGCGCGCGGATCTTCGTCGTCGCCAACCTCTACACGTTCCTCGTCTACGCGGCACTCGGCGCCTCGACCTTCTTCCTGGCCCTCTACCTCCAGTCCCAGGCAGTCGGCTACACGCCAGCGCGCGCGTCGCTCATCTTCCTGCCGATCAGCATGGTGATGTTCTTCCTCGCCGCCCGCTTCGGCCGGCTGGCCGACCGTGACGGCCCGCGCCTCTACCTGACGATCGCGCCGCTCGTGATGGCGGCGGGCTTCGTGCTTCTCACGCTCGTCCAGAGCACGAACCCGCTCGCGCCGCTTCCGGGGGTGCTCGTGCTCGCGCTCGGCCTGGCGATGCTCGTGGCGCCGATCACGGCGACTGCCCTCAAGGCCGCTCCCGACCGCTTCGCGGGGCTCGCCGCAGGCGTGAACACGACCGTCTCGCGCATCGGCGGCCTGATCGCCACGCCGATCCTCGGCGTCGTCATCACGCTCGTGTTCGCCGCCGACGCCCAGCACTCGGATCTCAACCCGTTCGCGACGCACGGCCTCTCGCCGGACGACGTCGAGGCAACGGTGACGGCGTTTCGGGCCGGGATGGCGGTCGCCGTCGGGCTCTGCATCGCGGGCTCGCTGCTCGCGCTTCGCGGCCTACAGGTCTCGGCGCATGAACGCCGCGCCGGCGAGGCAGACGACGAGCGCGGTGTAGCCCAGGACCCAGGGGGCGAGTAGCGGGCCAGCCGGCTGGGCGCCGCCCAGCGGGCCGAGGTGGACGATCACGCCGGTGATGCCGCTCGTCTCGCCGGTCAGTGCATGGAGCGCAGCCTGGTAGAGCGCCTCGAAGGGGAGCGCCCAGCTCGGTGATCGTCCCGATCGAGCTCAGCGTGTCGGAGTGGATCGCGTCGCCGATCTGGCCCAGCAGGCCGCCGACGAGCCCGGCGCCGAACAGCATGAGGACGGCGATGCCGTTGGCGATCGTCGACAGGTACACCGACCCGGCGAGCGAGATGGCCGTCACGATCACCGCGGCGGCCGCGAGCTCGATCGCCGGCAGCACGACCTCGTCGGGCCACCAGCCTCCGGCCAGCCCCGTGATCACCGTCGACGCCCCGTAGACCCCGGCCGCGTAGGCCGCCGACACCCCCGCGGCCGCGGCGAAACGGGCGCCGAGGAACGCGATGCGTCCCGGCGGCCGCACGACCATCGGCTGGAGCAGGCCCTGCTCGGCGTCGCCGCGCAGGACGTTGAAGGTGAGGAAGACGGCGACAACCGTGCTGAGGAACAGCGTCGCGAACATCGCGAGGCCGAGCAGCGTGGCGCCCGCGAGGACGGTGACGTCGACGTTGCGGTCGCCCGGCGAGGGCGGCCCCAGATGGTCGAAGGCCGTGACGGTGCCGAGCGTGTAGAGGGCGAGGAAGAGCGCGGTCAGGACGACGATCACGCCGAACACCCTCCGGCGGGTGCACTCGCGCAGGGTCGCGACGGCGATGACGCCGAAGCCGGTCACTCGGACCCGCCCTCGACGGCCTCGAGGTAGGCCTCCTCGAGCGTCGAGCGGATGATCCGAACGCCGTAGACGCGCTCGCCGTCGGCCACCAGCCGGGCGACCAGGTCGGGCACCTCGTCGCGGCCGATGTCGTAGCGCCGCTCGCCGGCGTCGGTCTCGACCGAGACGCCGCTCGCGTGGGTCAGCTCGTCGGGCCGGCCCTGAGCCACGACCCTGCCGCGCGTGATGATCACCACCCGGTCACAGACGAGCTCGACCTCGCTGAGGAGGTGCGAGTTGAGAAGCACCGAGACGCCGCGGCCGCGGAGCTCCTCGAGGAGCGCGCGCACCGTGCGCCGGCCGGCGGGATCGAGCGCGCTGGTCGGCTCGTCGAGGACGAGGAACCGCGGCGCGCCGATCATCGCCTGGGCGATCCCGAGGCGCTGCTGCATGCCCTTCGACATCTCGTCGACCTTGCGCTCGCCGACGTCGGCCAGGCCGACGAGCTCGAGCAGCCGGCCGCGCTCCGCGGTGCCGCCGCCGGATCCGACCAGGCCCTGGTGCAGGCGCATCACCTCGTCGGCCCGCAGCCACCCGGGGAAGCGGAAGAGCTCGGCCAGGTAGCCGAGCGCCGTCCGGGCTTCGCGCGAGCCGGCCGGCGCGCCGAACACCGCCGCCCGCCCGCCGCTCGGGCGGACGAGGCCGCAGCCGATCTTGACGAGCGTCGACTTGCCGGCGCCGTTCGGGCCGAGCAGCCCCACCAGCTCACCCTCGCCCACCTGAAGGCTGACGCCGTCGAGCGCGCGGACCCTCCCGTACCGCTTCTCGAGCCCCTCAGCGGCGAATGCGTCCGGCACGGGGCGAGAGTGTACCGACGGGCGCCGCGGCCTCCTCCGTCGACGTCAGCCGGGCGGCGAGCGCCGACACGAGCACGATGGCGCCCGCGACGGCGAATGCCGCCCGCGACGACGCCGCACTGGCAACCGCCCCGCCGACGGCCGCGCCCAGAGCCGTCATCACGCCTCCGACCGACATGAGCAGCGCCAGGATCCCGGCCCGGTCCTCGGGGTCGGTCGAGCGCTGGACGGTCGAGCGGTTGTAGACCACGGCGAGGCCGTTTGCGACTCCGCCGACGATGAAGAGCAGGATCACGAGCGCCACCGTGGGGCTGGCGCCGGACGCGAGCACGGTGACGCCGACGACGGTCAGCACCAGCGCGTAGTGGCGGCCCAGCCAGTCGCCGAGCCGTCCGGCGAGGAGGCTGCCGAACGTCTGGCCCGCCGATGCCGCGGCGATCGTGAGGCCGGTGAGGGCGGCGCCCGCCGCGAGCGGGCCGAGCAGCAGCGGCACCTCGATCGAGTTCACGATCCCCATGGCCGCGAGCACGGGCATCCAGGCCACGGCGACCTGCCGCAGGGGGAGGTTGCGCCGGATCGTGCGCGCGCTCCGGCGAAGGCGGCGGAGGGGAGACTGCGGGCGCCGGTCGCGGGCACCCGGGCTGCGAGCGAGCCGCACGACGCCAGGAGCGCCGCCGACATGACGAACGAGGCGGAGTTCGCACCCAGCACGACCCCCGCCCCGGCGATCGCAACGACCGCGCCCGCTCCGGCCTGGCCGATGGCCGTCATCGCCGTGTCGACCGCAGCCAGCGTGCCGTTGGCCGCATCGATCCGATCCTCGCCGGCCACCGCCGGGACGACGGCGAACGAGATCGGCCGGAAGATCCCCGCCGCCGTGCCGGCCACCGTCGCCAGCGCGACGACCACGGCCGGGGTGTGGACGCCGGCCACGACGGCGAACACGGCCGCGCTCACGAGGTCCGAGACGACGAGCGCCCGCCGCGGCTGGAGCCGGTTCAGGCGGTCGGCGAGGAGGACGCCGATGGCGACCGGCGGCAGGAACTCCGCGGCGAAGACCGCCGAGACCCAGGCGGGCTGGCCGGTGTCCTGGTACGTCCGGACAGCGAGCGCGATCGCGGCCGCATAGGTGCCGAGGACGCTGACTGCGGTGGCGAGGACGAACCGCCGGAATTCGGCCTCACGGGCCGGCTCGCGGGCGGCGGCCCGCGTGTCGCCGGTGCGAGGCATGCGTCACCTATATCACGGGGGTCAGACCCCGCATCGGCGGTTGTGACGCCGGCGTGACGCTCTCGATGCGGGGTCTGACCCCGGTTGGGGGCGCCGTCCACTCACGGCGCCCCCAAGCTCTGGCCGCTACGAGTCGGCGAACACCTGCGGGTAGATGGCCGTCGGCGTGCCGACGCCGGTGACGTCGTCCCAGCCCTTCTTCGTCCGAAGGCTCGTGTCCTGGTCGAACGAGCGGGCGCTGTAGAGGATCCCGTCGTCGGGGTTCACGCCGTTCACGTAGTCGGAGCGGATGTTCGCGCCGGCGTGGTGGAGGACGTCCCGGAACGCCCCCGGCACGTCACGCGCCAGCGCGTAGATGGTCGGGTTGGCGAACCCGAGCCGGCTCCCGGCCGCCTGGGCCGCCAGCGCCTGCACGCCGGCGAAGAGCGGCGAGGACAGGCTCGTCCCGCCGATCCGGTACTCGCCGTAGCGAACGCCGTTCGGGAACGTCTGCGTCTCGCCGACCAGCATGCCGGTCGTCGGGTCGCCGTCGAGCGCGACGTCCGGGACGGCCCGCCCGGCGGCCGCCTCGTGGACGACGCCGTTCTGGTACGCGGGCCGGTTGAACAGGGTCGAGAACCCACCGCCGGAGCCGTACAGGAACGGCGGCGTGAATGCCGGCACCCAGCCCTTGCCGTTGGCCGACAGGTTGTACTTGTTGGTGCCCCAGCCGGTCTGCCAGAGCAGCTCGCCGCCGGCGCCGATGGCGGTGCTCGTGCCGCCGACCGCGGTCACCCACGGGTCGCTGGCCGGGTAGTCGGTCTGGACGCGGCCGCTCGAGAGGCCCTCGTCGCCGTCGTCGCCGGACGAGAACATGAACCCGATGCCCTGCAACGCGCCCTGCTTGAAGATCTGCTCGTACGCCACCGCGAGGCCGCTCGTCGTGTCCTGGTCGAGCCCGCCCCAGGAGTTGGTGACGATCGAGGCCTTGTTCTGGTCGACGATCCGCGACAGCGACTCGAGGAAGTCGGTGTCGGTGCACGAGCGGGCCGCATAGAAGATGACGTGCGCGGCCGGTGCGATCGCGTGCACCGCCTCGACGTCGAGCGTCTCCTCGCCGTACCAGCCGTTGCCGCCGCACAGTCCGACGTTGCGGAACGGCTTCGCCGGCAGCGACTCCGTGTAGCCGGCCTGGGTGAACGCGGGATCGCCGTGCCGGGTCGCGTACTTGTTGGCGTCGAAGCGCATGGTCGGCGCCGCGAAGGCGTCGGTGATCGCGACCGTCGCGCCCTTGCCGGTGAGGCCGGTGTCGGCCACGCCGTAGGCGGTCCGGAACTCGGGCGGCGTGTAGCCGCAGTGCGCGTAGGGCCGGAACGAGCCGCGGAACTTCGGAAGCGGCGTCGTGAAGTCGGCCTGATGGTTGGCCAGCACCTGGCCGTAGAAGAGGGAGCACGGCCGCCCGTTCACGAAGCCGTCGGGCGGGGGCAGCGCCGGGCGCCGGATGTGCGACGCCGTGTCGAGCCCGGTCACGCCGAGGACGGCCGGCTTCAAGCCCTTCGGCACGCGGGCGTCACCGACGGGCGCGCGCACGACGTGGGCGCCGTGCTGGAACATCGCGAGCTTCACGCGGAACGCCCGCTGCGCGGCGGCCGCTGTGCCCGTCGCCGTGACGTACCGGCTGCTCGGGCCGAGGCCGGTCACGCGCATCCCGGCGCCGCGGAGCCACGACTCGACCGAGGCGATCGTCGAGGCGGTCGGGGCGAACCGGGCCCGGTACTGGGCCGGGGTGAGGAAGTGGCGGTAGCTCGGGCTGCCCGGAGTCGAGACGGCCCGGATGGCCGCGTTGAGCGCCGCGGTGCCGCCACGCGGGGCGAGGTAGACGCGGACCGCGAGCCGCTGCGACGCCGGCGCGGCGCGTAGCGCGCGGGCGCCGGCCGCCCATGACGGCGCGCTGTGTGCGAGGCGAGCGGTCGCCGGAGCGGTGCTCCGCGCAAGGCCGGTCGACCCCGACACCGTCACGGCCGCCAGGCACACCATGCCGGCGACTCCAGCCCTCATCGACCTGCCATACCGCATGTGCACCCCTCCCGATGAGCGTTACAGGTTCCGGCGAGTGTAGCCCACTCGGCGACCGGCAAGTTCCGAGGGGCGTATCGCCGGATTCGCTCGGCTAGCCGATGTCGATCTGGAGGTTGTCGAGCGTGCCGTGGAAGAAGTCGGTCTGATCCCAGCCGATGGTGAGCTCGCCGCCCTTCTTCACGGTGCCGACGTTGCCTGGCCGCATCGGGTAGGTGACGCCGTCGACGGTGAGCGTCACGCCGGCCGACGTCTTCGCGCACACCACGTGGTGCCACAGGCCGTCGGTGAGCGTCGGGCCGTCCTGGAAGGCGATCTTCTTCGACCCCTGGAAGGCGCAGCGGGCCTGTTCCTTCTTCTTCTGGCTGTAGATCTCGATCTTGTAGCCGCCCTTCTTCACCATGTCCCAGTCGAAGTCGCCGTTGCCGGCGTGGAAGCTCGACCGGAAGTAGAGCGAGATCGTGATGTTCTGGGCACCTGGGGCGAGGGTGTCCGAGGCGGGCACGGTGATGCGCGAGGACGTGCCGTCGAAGCCGTACGCCCGATCGCCGAGCGCTCCCGTGAACCCGTCGAGATTGAGCGTCACGTTCTGCGACGTGCCGTTGTTCCCGAATCCCGACGAGTCGGTCACCGTGTTGCCGCTCGTCTCGTCGAAGGTCCAGTGCGCGACGGTTGTGGCCGAAGCGGCCGCCGGCGCCGCCAATGCGGCGGCCATCGCCACCGCCGTCAGCACGGGCATAGCACGTCTCATCCCGACTCCCCCTGTCCGGAACACGATTCGCAGAACTGCCAGATGATGGTACCGGCCTGCGAGAATGTGTCAAGCTCTGGCGGGGCGGGCGACGAACACGTACTCCTGGCTGTCGTCCGTGAACGGTTCGCCGGCGAAGCCGCCGTACAGCGCCTCGATCTCCATGCCGGCGACGTCGATCAACCCGAGCCACTCGTTCTTCGTCGCCCACCACAGCGAGCTTGTCCCACCGTCGTCGAGCGTGATGTCGATCCGGTTCTCGCCGACCGAGTAGCGGATCATGTGCGGGACCGGCTGCTCCTGGTGCTCGCCGTCCGCGGCCGCCGCGATCCGGTGGTCGAAGGCGAAGGCGTTCCATGCGAACCGCCCGTCGGGTCGCAGCGACGCCGCCACCCGTTCGAACGTGCGCCGGCGGTCGGCCCAGGTCGGGAGGTGCAGGAGCGCGCGGAACGGGCAGTAGATCAGCGGCCGGCTCGTCGAGGGCCAGCTCCCGCATGTCGCCCTCGAGCAGGTCGAGCCCGACCCCCGCCTCGACCGCACGGTCGCGGGCCTGCTCGAGCATCGCCGGCGAGGTGTCGATACCGATCACCTTCCGGCCCGTCGCCCGCGCGACCGGGATGGCGACGCGGCCGTTCCCGACGGCGAGCTCGACGAGCGGCCCGTCGGCGTCGCGGGCCAGCGCGACGAAGAAGGCGACGTCGGCCGTCATGTGGGCCGCCCACTCGTCGTAGCGGTCGGAGAAGGACTCGTCCCAGCTCATCGGTTCTGTCTCACCATGCGGGATCGGCGCTGAAAGCGGAGGGGGAGGGATTCGAACCCTCGATGGACGTAAACCGCCCATAACGGTTTTCGAGACCGCCGCATTCAACCACTCTGCCACCCCTCCGGGTGCGCGCGAATACTAGTCCAGAGGCCAAATCGCCTGGATTCCGTTGTCCGTCTGGGCGGGCTCCGAAGCGCGTCGGCGGGCGCCTCGCGCCGGGAAGCGCAGGCGGGAAGGGAGGCGCCGCGCCCTACGGCACGAGTACCCGCATGCAGGCCACCTTGGTCAACTTCGTGACGGGCGCGCTCATCGTCACGACTACCTGCGTCGAGTCCGTGCCGCTGATCCTGGCGCTATCGAGCACGGCGCCCGAATTCGGCGTCTGCACGGTGCAGAAGACTGCCGTCGAGTTGAGACCCGGCGTGTCGAGGGTGAAGGACTTGGAGGCCTTCCCGGCCCCGATGTTGACGAACCCACTCGCCCGCAGCTCGAGCACGCCGGAGACGTACGCGCCGTATGCGTCCAGATGTGTGACGCCGAGGTCTCGAGTCTCGATCTGGTTCACGCCCCGGATGGCGGTCGGGTCGAAGTCGCCCAAGAGCGTTGTGGGTTGGAGCCCGCTTGGGCCCTCCGAGCTGTTCGCCGCCCCGATGATGAGCGGGTTTCCGGGTGCGGCTTGTGCCACGCCCGCGACCCCGATCACAAGAACCACTCCAAGCAACGCCGCGAAGCGTCCGGTCGACATGTCCCCTCCTTCGTCGTGTCACAGCAAGGTACGCGGCGGCGTGCGTCTTTACAAGTTATCGACGACTCGTCGAATCGCGGCCCGCTCCGTTACGCTTGCCGGCGTGGCCCACGCGGCGCCCCCGACGGCTGACCTCAGCGACGAGCAGCGCGAGATCCAGGCGCTCGCCGCCGAGTTCGCGCGCGCCGAGATCCGGCCGGTCGCGGCCGACGTCGACGAGCGCGACACGCACTGCCCGGTCGAGATCGTGCACCGGGCCGCGGAGGTGGGGCTCACGTCGTTCATGCTGCCCGAGGACGTCGGCGGCGGCGGGGTGACCGACGTCCTGACCGGCTGCATCGTTCAGGAGGAGCTGAACTGGGGCTGCGCCGGGATCGGGAACCTCGTCACGTCGGGCGGGTTCTTCGCCCGGCCGGTGGTGGAGGTCGGGACGCCCGCGCAGCAGGAGCGATGGCTGGCGCCGCTCTGCTCGCCGACGCCGCCGTTGACGGCGCTCGCCTCGACGGAGCCGGGCGTCGGCTCCGACGCCGCCGCGATGACGACCGCCGCGGCGCGCACCGACGCCGGCTACCGCATGAACGGGCAGAAGTCGTGGATCTCGAACGGCGGCATCGCCGAGTACTACGTCGTCTTCGCGACGGTCGCTCCCGGGACGGGGTCGAAGGGCGTGACGGCATTCGTCGTCGAGCGCGGTGACGGCGGCGTGTCGTTCGGCGAGCCGATGAAGAAGCTCGGCCAGCGTGCGATCCTCTCGACCGAGGTGTTCCTGCACGACGTCGACCTGCCCGCCGACCGGCTGCTCGGCGAGGAGGGCAAGGGCTTCTACAGCCTGATGCACACGTTCGACGAGTCGCGCATCCACCTCGCCGCCGGAGCGGTCGGGATCGCGCGGGCGGCGCTCGACTACAGCGTCGAGTACGCGGGCAGCCGAAACGCGTTCGGCAAGCCGATCGGGCGCCACCAGGCGGTGGGGTTCCGGCTGGCCGACATGGCGACCCGGATCGACGCGGCGCGCCTCCTCACCCACCGGGCGGCGCGCATGATGGACGCCGGCCGCCACGTGCCGGCCGAGGCGGCGATGGCGAAGCTCTTCGCATCCGAGACGGCGATGTGGTGCACGTGGGCCGCCGTCCAGAACCTCGGCGGCTGGGGCTACTCGCGCGAGTACCCGGTCGAGAAGTGGATGCGCGACGCGAAGCTCGAGGAGATCGAGGAGGGCACGTCGGACATCCAGCGCCTCATCATCTCCCGCCGGCTGCTCGACGGCTCAAGCTAGACTCGATCCCATGCGATAGGTCCCCGCTCGTCGATGTCGCCCGGTCGCCCGCGGCCCACCTCGGGGTGCGCGGCCGGCGGGCCGCAACTGAGGGCGCGGTTTTTGAACGCACCCATGGGGCCAGGCCCCATGCGGGGCCTGGCCCCCGGGGTTTCGGTGTGACCCCCGTTGTTGCGCGTCAGGCGGGGACGGCGCCGTGGTCGAGCGGCACCAGGGAGACACCCGTGTCCTCGAGCACGCGCAGGGCGTCCGGCGGCAGGTGGGCCTGCACCGCCGTGCCCTGCTTCCACGGGATCTCGGTGCCGACGTTCTGGACGAGCGCCTGGATCGTCGCGCCGAAGGCCAGGTGGACGATCACCTGGACGGAGTTGCCGAGATAGACGAGCCGCTCGACCATCCCGGGGACCCGGTTCGGGCCGGTCGAGTCCTGCGTCTCGAGGTGCACGCGCTCCGGCCGGATCGTGACCCTGACCGACCCGCGCGCGTCCGTCTTGCCCTGGGTCGCGTCGAGCTCGAACTCGCCCAGCTGGAGGCGGCAGATGTTCGCCCCTCCGACGGCCTCGGCATCCATCAGGTTCGAGACGCCGAGGAAGTCGGCGACGAAGACCGTCGACGGCTCCTCGTAGACCTCTCGCGGCGGCGCCACCTGCTCGACCCTGCCGTCGGCCATGACGGCGATCCGGTCGCTCATGGTGAGCGCCTCCTCCTGGTCGTGGGTCACGTAGATGAACGTGATCCCGACCTGCTGCTGGAGGGTCTTCAGCTCGAGCTGGAGCGCCTTTCGCAGCTTGGCGTCGAGGGCGCCCAGCGGCTCATCCAGGAGCAGCACCGCCGGCTTCAGG
Organism: uncultured Actinomycetes bacterium; assembly: GCA_963809325.1. GTDB lineage: Bacteria > Actinomycetota > Thermoleophilia > Gaiellales > JAICJC01 > JAICJC01. The sequence goes on along the minus strand of CAWEIZ010000007.1, from coordinate 1,108,945 downwards.
ACGAGCGCCCGCGCCAGCGCCACGCGCTGCTGCTGGCCGCCCGACATCTGGGCGGGCTTCCGCCTCTCGAAGCCGGTGAGCTGCACCAGCTCGAGCGTCTCGGCGACCCGCTCGCGAATCTCGTGCTTCCCCACTTTCTGGCGGCGCAGGCCGAAGCCGACGTTGTCGAACACGTTCAGGTGCGGGAAGAGGGCGTAGCTCTGGAACACCGTGTTGACGTTGCGCTTGTGCGGCGGCGTGTAGGCCATGTCGTTGCCGTCGAGCAGGATCCGCCCCTCGGTGGGCTGCTCGAAGCCGGCGATCATCCGCAGCGTCGTCGTCTTGCCGCACCCCGACGGGCCGAGCATCGAGAAGAACTCGCCGCTCGGCATCGCGAGGTTGAGGCCGTCCACGGCGGCCACGTCGCCGAAGCGCTTCACCAGATCAACGAGTGTGACTTCGCCGGCCATCCGTCAAATCTACTAGATGTCGAACGCCGCCATGTCGCCGACCACGCCGCCGCCGGCGCCGCCGTCGGCGCGCTCGTGGCGGGTGAAGAAGCGCCAGGCGAGGAACCCGGCCATGACCGTGACCAGCGTCACGGCCACCATGATGGTCGCGATCGCGTTGGTCGAGGGCAGAGGCGCCTGGCGCGTAGCCGCGTAGATCTGGATCGGCACGGTGTCGGTGCTGGCGCCGCTCGAGAGCCAGAAGCTGATCACGAAGTCGTCGATCGAGAGCGCGAACACGATCGCGGCGCTGGCAACGATCGCCGGGGTGAGCAGCGGCAGGAGCACCCGGTAGAGCGCCACCCCGGGGGAGGCGCCGAGGTCGGAGGCGGCCTCCTCGTACGACCGCCCGATGGAGAAGAGGCGGCCGCGCACGATCACGACCACGTAGGAGATCGAGAACGTGACGTGGCCGAGGATCTGAGCCAGGGTCCCCGTGTGGATCATCGTGAAGATGTGCGTGAACACGAGCAGCAGCGAGACGCCCATCACGATCTCGGGCGTGACGAGCGGGAAGAGCATGATGAAGTTCGACGTGCCGGCGCCGCGCCCGCGCCAGCGGGCGAGGCCGAGCGCGAGCAGCACGCCGAGCGGCACGGCTATGAGGACGTCGGCGCCGGCCAGCTTGAAGCTCTGGACGAGCGCATGGCGCAGGCTCGGGTCGTGCCACACGGAGTCGGAGGGGTCGGTGTAGTACCAGCGCAGCGAGAAGCCGTCCCAGATCGTGCGTGAGCGGCTCGCGTTGAACGAGAACTGGATCGCGATCAGCACGGGGACGATCGACCAGACGATGTAGCCCCAGGTGATGAGCACGAGGAACCGTGGCCGCCCCCACGGGTTCGCGATCCAGCCGCGTGTCCGCTCCCAGAGCGAGGCCGTCGGCACCGGCGCCGGGAGGGCGGCGTCGCTCATACCGACTGGAGCTCCTTCGTCGCCCGGGCGATGGTGATCATGTAGTAGGCCATCAGCACCACCAGGAAGAGCGACAGGATGAGCGTCAGCGCCGCCCCGATCGTGGGCTGGGACGTCGCGTGGAAGTAGAGGTCGATCTGGTTTCCCAGCATCGACGTCGTCGGCGCGCCGGATACGAGGTTGGGCGTGTAGTAGTCGCCGAACATCGGCAGCGCGATCAGGACGGCCCCCCCGAGGATGCCCGTCTTCGAGAGCGGCAGCGTCACGTGGAGGAACGTCCGAAACGGGCTCGCCCCCAGGTCTCGGGCCGCCTCGAGCTGGCTCTTGTCGAGCCGGTCAAGTGAGGCGTACAGAGGCAAGATGAAGTAGGGGATGTAGCCGTACATCAGCGCCATGACGACCGTCGAGCTCTGCCCGTCGAGGAATCCGTACGGCTCGCTGATGATGTGCGCGAACTGGAGGAAGCGGTTCACGAAACCGTCGGGCGCGAGCAGGTTCACCCATGCCAGCATGCGCATCAGGTAGCTGATCCAGAACGGCAGGATGAGGAGGATGAGGAGCAGGCTCTTCGTCCGCGTCGCGTGCCGGGCGATGTAGTAGGCGACCGGGTAGCCGACGAGGAGGGACAGGCCGAGCGAGACGGCGACGTACTCGCACGTGCGCACGAAGACCGTCCAGAGGTCGTTCCCCGGCTGGAGCCGATGGAGGGTCTCGCTCACCCAGCCGATGTTCCACTCGAGCGGGTTCCAGAACGGGATCGCCGTGAGCAGGTTCGGGTCGACCGTGCCGAACGCGACGCCGATGACGGCGTAGAACGGGACGACGAAGAGCAGGATGAGCCAGATCACGCCCGGAAGGGCGAACCCGGTCCAGAGCCAGCGTGGGTACATGCCCTCCTACGCCCCCGCCTGGAACTCCGAGTAGCCGTTCTGCCAGAGCGCGTTGCCGGATGGCGTGAGCGTCATCTCCTGGAGCGAGTCCGGGCCGAAGTCCTCGTTCGTGAGGACGGACGTCGTCAGGTTCGGGGGGATGATCTTGTCCTTCACGAGGGCATCAGGGTGCACCTCGTTGAGCGGCGGCTGGTAGCCGTTGAAGTTCACGAAGTTCGAGTAGGCGACGCCGTTCTCGAGCATCCAGTTCAGGAAGAGGTGGGCGAGCACGGGCTTCTTCGTGGTCGCGCAGATCGAGAAGCAGTCGTTCTGGACGGGCACGTGACCCTTGGGCGCCTTCCAGTAGCTGAGCGCCGACGCGGGCGTGCCCGTGCCCGGCAGGTAGTAGACGTAGCCGGCGATCGGGTCGCCCGACCAGGCCTGGTTGAGCCAGGCCGTGCCCTCCGGAATCGCCTGGTACTGGGAGTCGCCGACCTTGATGTTGCAGATCCCGTAGAGCTCCTTCAGATCGTCGACCGCCCGGTTCACCAGCTTCGGGTCCTCGGTGTTGATGTCGGTGATCCCGCGCCGCAGGAGCGCCATGGCGATCGTCTCACGCGCCTCGGAGAGCAGGACGGTCTTCCCGCGGTAGGCCTGGGACTCCCAGAAGATGTCCCACGGCTGCTGCATCGAGGCGATGTCCTCCTTCACCTTGTCGTTGCGCCAGAAGATGCCGGTGGCGTACGTGGTGTAGGGGACGGTGTAGTGCGAGCCCGAGTCGTAGAACGGGCTCACGAGCTCGGGCCACACGTTCTTCTTCAGGTTCGGGATGTAGTCGAGGTTGAGCGGCTTGATGAGCTTGCCGGTGACGACCTGGTCGAGCAGGTCGGGCGTCATCTCCATGACGTCGGGCTCGACCGACCCCGAGGCCAGCCGCTGGACCCCCGAGGCGATGTTGTCGAACGGGGTGTACGCGACGGTGACGCCGTACTTCTTGCCGAAGTCGTTCAGGAGCTTCTTCCAGAAGTACGCCGGATAGTTGTAGACCGTGAAGGTGCCGCCGGTCTCGGGCTCGAGCCCCGACTCGATCGGCTTCTCCCAGAGCGGCAGCGTGACGCGCCGGTCGGGCCGCGCGAGCGGGAGGCCGCCGGGGCCCAGCTTCTCGCCGCTCTTGCCCGTCGAGACGGCGGGCGTGGTCGTGCTGGAGCACGCCGCGAGCAGCGAGCCGGCGCCCGAGAGCCCGAGCGCCGCCCCTCCCGATCGCATCAGGAAGTCGCGCCGTGTGCTGCCGCGTTCCTTGGGGTGCCAGGTCATCGGTCCCTCCCTCGCGTCGATCCAATCATGCCAGCGCCGTCTCGCGCAAGGCGGAGATGCCGTCGGCCTCGTCGTCGGCGGCGGCTGCGGGGATCGCCGCGCGCACGAGGTCGTGGAAGTGCTTGATGCCGTTCTCGCGCGCGCCGATCACGCCGGCCCGGTAGCGGCTCGACTCGAGCCCCTGCTGGACGCGCTCGGTGAGCTCGTTGTCCTCCTCCTGCACGAGGTGGTTGATGCGGGAGTTGAGCCTCCGCACCAGCCGGTCGCGGCGGCCCGACGTCTCGGGCGGCCGGAACGCGTTCCAGATCGTGAGCGTGTGCCGCTCATCGAGCGGGTAGTTGAGCCAGAAGTCGATCTGGTCGGGGTAGAGGTTGACCGTCGTGCCCGGGAAGGCGAACACGAAGTTCCACTGCTCGGACTCGGGTGCGCGCAGGCCGGGCATCGGCCGTACGAGGCGCTGGTAGAGCCGCTCGCGGCGGTCGCGCGAGGGCTTGTCGCGCATCGGGCTGCGGGCGATCGAGACGTTCGCGTCGGAGGTCTCGACCAGGTAGTTCTTGTAGTCCAGCAGGCGCAGCAGGCCGGGGTGGCCGACCGGCACGTGGTAGCCCTCGAGGTAGTTGTCGATGGAGTTCTTCCAGTTGATGGGAAGCACGCTCGACCCCGATTGGTAGCGGACGAGCCGTTCGGGGCGATAGGGCGCAAGCCACGCCGAGAACGGGCCGAGCGCGGTCGCGAGCGGCTCGGGCTCCGGCGAGAGGTTCGCGAACACGAACCCGGACGCCACGCCGACGTGCACCGGCCAGAGGCCGTTCTCGTCGCGGTCGAAGCCTGGGAAGCCGGTCTTCTCGGGCACCGCGAGCAGCCGTCCGTCCAGGCCGTACGTCCAGCCGTGGTACGGGCAGCGGATCGCCTTGCCGCAGTTGCCGGCGCCGTCGAGGATCCGGGACGCCCGGTGCCGGCAGACGTTCGAGAAGCCGCGCAGCTCGCCGTCGGCGCCCTTGACGACCGCGATCGGCTCCCCGGCGATGCGCATGCTCACGTAGTCGCCGGGTTCCGTCAGCTGCGAGATGTGCCCGACGAGCAGCCACTCACGGCTCCAGATCGCGCGCCGCTCGGCCCGGTAGAACTCGGGCGTGCGGTAGACCCATGCCGGGAGCGTGCGGATCGGCTCGGCGCTCATGCCGCCCTCCCCTTTGCGACCTTGGCCGGCCCCAGCTCGCGCGCGGCCGTCGCGGCGAGGTCGCGGTGCAGGTCGCGCGCCGTTCGCAGGCCGAGCAGGACCTCGCGGCCCCACTCGTTGACGCAGGCGGCCAGCCGGCGCGCCGCCGGCCACGGGTCGACGCTCGCCGGGATGGAGCCGTCCTCGATGCCCTCGGCGATGAGGTCGTGGATCTGCTCGAGCCAGCGCCGGTGCGAGGTCTCGACGAGCGCGCGGGCGCCGTCGTTGTGGGCCGAGTACTGCCACATCTCGTTCCAGACCGCCCAGTTGGCGCGGATCGCGGGGTCGTCGCCGGCCCAGGTGGCGAACAGCTTCTCGACCCTGCCACGGCCGGTGCGGATGGCCTCCAGCTTGGCGTCGGCGACGGCATCGGCCAGCTCGTCGGCGTGCGCGAAGGCCTGCTCGATCACATCGGCGCGGCTCGGGAAGTAGTAGTGGACGAGCGCCGTCGAGACGCCGGCCTCGCGGGCGACGTCGGCCACGCGCAGGCGCGCCGCTCCGGACTGGGCGATCACCCTGCAGGCGGCGTCGAGGATGGTGTGCTTGCGATCGGGGACCGGCTCGGTCATCATTGCCTATCCTGACTGACGGATCAGTCAGGATACACCATGACCGAGACGCCCGTCCGTGACCGCTGGCTCTTCCTGACCCCCGAGGCCGAGGCCGAGCTGCCGTCGGCCGTGGCGGCCCTGGCGGCCGCGCTCGGCGAGCCCGGGCGGGCCGAGGAGGACGAGCGATCGTCGCTCGAGCGGATCGTCGTCGACGGCGGGTATCCGGAATGGCTCGCGTACCTGAGGGAACGCAGGAAGCTGCTCGAGCGTTACGTCGACCGCCAGGGCGAGGACGTCCTCTCGCGCCACGTCGCCGACGTCCTCATGAACCACTGGCTGCTCGCGCTCACGGTGCCGGGCCAGGAGTCGGAGGCCGAGACCGAACGCTCCCGCGTCGGTGCGATCGTGCGCAAGCTCGGCGAGCTGAGGCGCCGGTGACCGACGTCCTCGTCGTCGGCGCGGGCCTCGCCGGTCTGGCGGCTGCCCGGGATCTGCACCGCGCCGGGGTGGATGTGCTCGTGCTCGAGGCGCGCGACCGGCCGGGCGGGCGGGTCGAGCAGGCGACGCTTCCCGACGGCCGCCTCGTGCAGCTCGGGGGCGAGTTGATCGGCGAGTTCCACACGTCGTACCTCGAGCTGGTCGCCGAGCTTCGCTTGACGCTGCGTCCGAGCTACGTCGCCGAGCCCGGCGAGATGACGACCGACCTCGTCGACGGCGTCCATGTGGGCGATGACCTCCCGTGGATGACCGACGCCGAGCGAGCCGATGCCGAGCGGCTGGCCGGTCTGGCCGCCGAGTTGGCGCGCACGGTCGATCCAGACGATCCCTGGGGGCACCCCGACGCGGCCCGGCTCGATTGGGTCTCGGTCAACGGCTGGCTCCGCGAGCAGGGCGCGCTCCCGGCGGTGGTGCGGGCGCGCGAGGCGACCCACCTGAGCATGGCCGGCGGATCCGGCGAGCGCACGTCGCTTCTCTCGGCGCTCCGCATGGACGCGGCGGCGGGCGCGCTCGGCGTGTACGACCTCGAGGCGTGGGAGTCGATGACCGTCGCCGAGGGCAGCGCCACGGTCGCCCTGCGGATGGCCGCCGAGCTCGGCGAACGGCTGCGACTCGAAGCGGTCGTGCGCCGGATCGCGCTTGGGAGGGGCGTGGCTGTGACGCTCGACACGGGCGAGCGGTTCGAGGCGGACGCGGTCGTCTGCGCCGTGCCTGCCGGGCCGCTTCGCGATATCGCGATCGAGGGGCTCTCGCCGGCTCGCCTGGCGTCGCTCGATCGCCAGCGCCACGCCCGGGCGGGCAAGGCGGCGGTCGCCTACGGGTCGTCGTTCTGGCGCGAGCGCGGCCAGAACGGCCTCGCCGAGAGCGAGAACCTGTTCGGCTCGACCTGGCCGCAGGGCGAGGGGGTACTCTCGATCCTCGTCCCGCCCGAGCGGCTGCTGCACCACGTCTCGGCATCCCCCGCCGTCCGTCGCGAGGAGCTGCTCATCGCGCTCGAGCGCATCTACGGCCCGGAAGCGTCCGACCCCGTCACGGTCATGACGCGCGACTGGGGGCTCGACCCGTTCACGCAGGGCTACGTCGCGCAGTGGGCGCCGGGCGACGTGATGGCGGTCGGCCCCCTGCACGGCACCCACGAGCCGCCGTTCTACGTGGCGGGCTCCGACCACTGGGTTGCGGGCTACATGGAGGGCGCCGTGCGGACCGGTCGGGCGGCTGCGCGGGCGATTCTCGAGCGGTGACGGACGGGTCATCCGGCACGTCCCGCCCGGCCGGCGTGACAGCATAGGGACGCATGGCGCGCGACCTCGAGCCCCTCTTCGCCCCGCGCTCGGTCGCGATCGTCGGCGCGTCCGACGACCCTGCCAAGTGGGGCAACTGGCTGGGCCGGGGGGCGCTCCGGGGCGAGCACCGCCGCCCGGTCTACATGGTGAACCGAAACGGCGGCACCATCCTCGACCGGCCCGCGTACGCGTCGCTCCACGACCTGCCGGATGCGCCCGAGCTGGTGGTGATCGCGGTGCCGGCGGCGGCCTTCGAGCAGGCCGTCGACGACGCCCTCGCGGTCGGCGCGCGGGCGCTCGTCGGCATCACGGCCGGCCTGGGGGAGCTCGGTCCCGAGGCGCAGGCCCGCGAGCGGGCCCTCGTCGAGCGCGTCCGCGCGGCCGGGGCGATGCTGCTCGGCCCGAACTGCCTCGGCGTCTTCGACGCCACCTCCGACCTCGGCCTGGCGTCGAACGAGTTCCCGCCCGGCTCGATCGGGCTCATCTCCCAGAGCGGCAACCTGGCTCTCGAGCTGGGCATCCTCGCGCGGGCCGCCGACATGGGCTTCTCACGGTTCGCATCGGTCGGGAACCAGGCCGACCTCGACCTGGCCGAGCTCGTCGCGTCGTTCGCTGCCCACGAGGGCACCGAGCTGATCGCCGTCTACGCCGAGGACTTCAGCGACGGCCGGGCGTTCGTCGACGCGGCAGCCGCCGCGTCGACTCCGGTCATCCTGCTCACGGTCGGGCGCAGCGACGCCAGCATCCGCGCGGCGGTCTCGCACACCGGCGCCCTGGTGAGCGACGTCTCGGTCGTCGAGGCGGCGTGCCGGTCGGCCGGCGCGCACCTCGTGTCGACGCCCGGCGAGATGATCGACCTCGCCCAGGCGCTCCTTCGCGCCCGGCCGCTCGCAGGGCCGCGGGTGGCCGTGATCGGCGACGGCGGCGGTCACGGAGCCATCGCGTGCGACGTGGCGGCGACGGCGGGGCTCGACCTGCCGCTCCTGTCGAACGAGCTCGCCGGCCGTCTGGCGGCGTCGCTCCCGCACACCGCCGCGACCCGGAACCCGGTCGACCTCGCGGGGGGCGGCGAGCAGGACTTCTTCTCGTACGCCCGCGTCGCCCGCGCGGTGCTCGAGTCGGGCGAGATCGACGCGGTGCTCCTGACGGGGTACTTCGGCGGCTACAGCCAGTACTCCGACGAGTTCGCCGGGCAGGAGGCGGACGTCGCCCGAGAGGTGGCCCGGGCGGCGGAGGAGAGCGGGAGGCCGCTCGTGGCCCAGACGATGTACGCCGACTCTCCGACCGCTGCCGTTTTGCGCGCGGGGAGCGTTCCCGTGTACTCCGGCATCCAGTCCGCCGTCGCCGTGCTCGCCGCGCTGCTGCCACGGCCGCCGGCTCCCGGCTCGCCCGAGCTGCCCGAGCAGCGGCCCCTGCCCGAGCTCGACGGCTACTTCGGAGCCCGGGCGCTGCTCGAGGCCGCGGGGATCGAGTTCGTCGCCGCCCGGAGCGTCCCGGCCGGCGGCGACGTCGAGGCGGCCGCCGGCGAGCTCGGCTACCCGGTGGTCGTGAAGGCCCTCGGGACGCTCCACAAGTCGGATGTCGGCGGCGTCGTCGTCGGGATCGCGGGCCCGGACGAGCTGCGGGCGGCGGTCGCCGACCTGCGCCGCCGCCTCGACCCGCCCGGCTTCTCGGTCGAGCGCGTGGCGCCCGTCCACGAGGGCGTCGAGCTGATCGTCGGCGCGGGCCGCGATCCGCGGTTCGGGCCTGTGGCCGCGGTCGGGCTGGGCGGGATCTACACCGAGATCTTCGGCGACGTGGCGGTGGGCCTGGCGCCGCTCGACGTCGCGGAGGCCGAGCGCATGCTCTACTCGCTCCGGGGGGCGCCGCTCATGGCCGGTGCCCGCGGGCGGCCGCCGTGCGACGTTCGCGCAGCGGCCGAGGCCGCGGTAGCGCTCTCTCGCGTCGCCGCTTCGCATCCGGGCATCGCCGAGATCGAGATCAATCCGCTGCTCGTGACACCGGACGGGGCCGTCGCGCTGGACGCGCGCGTGATAGAGATTGACGGGACCAATGCTGGTTGACGGCACATTCGACGGGCAGGTGGCCGTGGTGACCGGAGGCGGGAGCGGCATGGGCCGGGCCATGGCGCTCGAGTTCTCGCGGCTCGGCGCCGCGGTGGTCGTGGCGGGCCGGCGGGCCGAGCCGCTGGCCGAGACCGCCGCGCTGATCGAGGGCACCGGCGGTACGGCGCTCGCCGAGCCGACCGACGTGCGCGACCCGGAGCAGGTCGACGCGCTGATGCACGCCGCCGTCGACACGTTCGGGCGGATCGACTGCCTCGTGAACAACGCCGCCGGCAACTTCGTCGTGAAGGCCGAGGATCTCTCACCCAACGGCTGGAGGGCGGTCACGTCGATCGTGCTCGACGGCAGCTTCCTGTGCGCCCAGGCCGCCGGCAAGCGGATGATCGAGAGCGGCGAGGGCGGCGCGATCGTGAGCGTGATCGCGAGCTACGCCTGGACGGGCGGGCCCGGCACCGTGCACTCGGCAGCCGCCAAGGCCGGTGTGCTGGCGATGACCCGGACGCTCGCCGTCGAGTGGGCGCCGCACGGGATCCGCGTGAACACGATCTGCCCCGGCCCGACGGCCACCGAGGGCGCGGGCGCCGCGCTGTGGCCCACGCCGGAGGAGGAGGGCCGTGTCGCGTCGTCGGTGCCGATCGGGCGCCTGGCCCGCGTCGAGGAGATCGCGTGGTGGACGACCGCGCTCTGCGCGCCGAAGGCCGCCTACATCACGGGCGCCAACCTCACCATCGACGGCGGCCACTGGCTCGAGCAGGAGGGGTACATGGGGGCGCTCACGCAGTAGCACCCCCGAGGCGGCGCGTGAAACACCCGTGCCTGATGCCAATGTTTCATGCAGAGGCGGCGCGGACACGGAGGCGCGCGGGCGGTACCATCGGCGGCCCATGGCGGACGCACGACTGCTCGAGCTCATCGAGGCCGAGGCGTGGGCGGACATCTTCCGCGCCGTCCCGCACCCGCTCGCGGAGGAACACGGGATCGCGGTGCTCGACCTCGGCGCCGGAGCCGCGTGCATCGTCGCCCGCGACGTGCCGTCGCTGATGCTGAACCGGGTCATCGGGCTCGGCGTCGGGACGCCTGCGACGCCCGCCATGCTCGACCTCGCAGGCGAGGCCTTCGGCGACACGCGCTACATGATCCCGGTCGCTCCCCAGTGCCACCCCGCCGAGCTGACGGCCTGGCTTCGCGGCCGCGGGTTCGAGGCCGGCTACGCCTGGATGAAGTTCGAGCGCGGCCCCGAGCCGCCTCTGGACGCCCAGACCGCGCTCGACGTCCGGCTGGCCGGGCCTGACGATGCGGGCGTGTTCGCCCGGGCGCTGATCGCCGGCTACGAGATGCCCGGGTGGATGGAGCCCTGGGTGGCGGCCCTGGTCGGGAGGCCGGGGTGGAGCTGCTACCTGGCGATGCACGGCTCCGAGCCGGCCGCGGCCGGATGCGTCTACGTCCGTCCGCCGGCCGCATGGCTGGGGCTCGCGGGCACCGTTCCCGAGCTTCGGCGCCGCGGCGGCCAGGGCGCGATCATGGCCGCGCGCATCCGCGAGGCCGTCGCGCTCGGGTGCACGACCATCGGCACCGAGACGGGCGAGCGGGTGATCGACCGCCCGAGCGCCTCGTACAGCAACATCCTGCGCTTCGGCTTCCGGGAGGCGTACGTGCGGCCCAACCTCGTGTCGCCTCCCGAAGACGAGGTGGCGTAGTTCGGGGGATCATCGGCCGCGCCGGGCACGCCAGGTTCGAGGGGCCCGCCACAGTCGGCCGACCATCACTGCGATGACGACCCACAGCACCCAGCCGGCGGGGGTGAGCCCGCCACCGCTGACCGTCGTCTGGCCGCCCACCGCCGTGGTGGTCACATTGCCCTGCAGCAGCGACAGTCCGCCCCAGTGATAAGTCCCGGTCGCGTGGGGGTTGGCGGCGATGATCCCTGCCGCGAAGCCGTTGGCGGCGTCGGTCAGGACCGCGGTCACGACGAGCAGCGACGTCGCCGCCCACAGCCCGGCCGCGATCCAGGAGTGGCGCGGTCGGTCCCCAAACTCGGCGGCGAGGTAGCCGTCGGCGAGCTGTGCGCTCGTGCCAATGTTCCGAAGCGCGGCCCTCGTGCCGATGTCATGTGCGGCGCTGAGCAGGTTCAGGCGGACCTCGCGCCGGTGGGCGATGCGTGATTCACGCGGAATGTCGTAGAGGCGCTGGTCGAGCATCCACACGACGCGCTCGATGCGCAGGCGATCGCTCCAGGTCAGTTTGTGGGCCATCGTCAAGCTCCTTCGATCGGTTCGTTCGGGATGGGCTGGGAGAGCTGCGCGGTGACGATCTCAGCCAGCGTCATCCAGGACGCCGTGCCGTCCGCCAGCGCCGCGTAGCCGGCCTTCGTTGGGCGGTAGTACTTCCGCGCGGGTCCGGATGTGGAGGCGACGAGCCGCGCGGTCAGGCGGCCCTCGCGCTCCAAGCGTGACAGCGCGGGGTAGACGGTGCCCTCCAGCACGCCGTTCAGGCCGATGGTGTGCAGCCGCTGCACAACCTCGTAGCCGTATGACTGGCGCTGGGCGAGTAGTTCGAGCAACAGCAAGGACAAGACGCCCTTGAGCAGTTGGGGGTCGTGAGGATGGTCGGACACAGCCCTAGGCTATGCCCTGTACTAGGCCATGTCAAGTAGTTCGGGACTCGAACTGGTCACAAGCAACTCAAGGGCGACCCGGCCTGGACCACTCCGAAGGTCGCTCGTGGCTGGGCTGGTATCACCTAACAAAGCACTACGGGGCGCCCGGTCGTCGCGTCAGCGGTTCGCGACTTCGCCGATCATCCCGAGGCCCAGCGCGATGCCGCCGGCGCCGAGCGGGACGAGGCACCACTCCTCGGGCACGATGCCGGGGACGCCCAGCGGGAGGGCCATCACGACCGCGGCGAGATAGCACACCACCGCGATCAGGATGAAGCCGCGCGAGAGCTCGATGATCATCCGCACGCCGACAATCTACCGCGCCCGGAGGTCAGCCGGTTCGGCGGCGGAGCGTCGTGGCGCCGAGGCCGAGTGCGACGACGGTGACGCCGATCACGATGGCAAGGTCGCGCGCGGCCGTGCGGTCGAAGCCGGGGCCCGATGTCACGCGCTGGAGGCCCTCGAACGCGTAGGTGAGCGGCAGGATGCTCGAGACCGCCTCGAGCACGGGGGCCATCTGGTCGCGGGGGACGAGCAGGCCGCACAGGAGGAGCTGCGGAAACACGGTCGCGGGCAGGAACTGCACGGCCTGGAACTCGGTGTTGGCAAAGGCGCTCACGAAGAGGCCGAGCGACATCCCGAGCACGGCGTTCGCGATGGCGAAGACGACGACGTCGACCTCCGAGCCGGTCGACGAGAGGTCGAGCAGGCCGAACGCGACGGTCGTGGTCAGCGCCGCCTGGACGGCCGCGACGATTCCGAATGCGATCCCGTAGCCGAGCAGGAGGTCGAGCTTTGCGATCGGCATCGCCATCAGCCGCTCGAGCGTGCCGGTCGTCCGCTCGCGGAGCATCGTGATCGACGTCACCAGGAACATCGTGATGAAGGGGAACAGGCCGAGGAGCGGGCCGCCGATCCGGTCGAACGTCTCGGGCTGCCCGTCGAGCACGTACTTCAGGAGGATCTCGAGGACGCACGGGACGATGAGCAGAAGGGCGACCGTGCGCGGGTCGCGGCGGAGCTGGCGCAGCACACGGCCCGCGGTCGCCAGCGTGGCGGTGGCGGTCATCCCTTCGCCTCGGCCCGGTCGACGAGCGTCAGGAACGCCCCGTCCAGGTCGTCCGCTCCGGTGTCCTCACGGAGCTGCGCGGGTGTCCCGGTCGCGAGGATGTGGCCGTCGCGCATGAGCAGGAGCCGGTCACAGCGGTCGGCCTCGTCCATCACATGGCTCGAGACGAGGAGCGTGGTGCCCGCCTCGGCGAGCGTCCGGAACGTGTTCCAGAGGTCGCGCCGGAGCACCGGGTCGAGGCCCACCGTCGGCTCATCGAGGACAAGGATCGGCGGCTCGTTGAGGAGCGCCGTCGCCAGGCTGACGCGCGCCACCTGGCCGCCGGAGAGGCTGCCGGCTGTGCGGCCGGCGAGCTCCTCGATGTCGACCGCCGCCATGACCTCGGCGACGCGTCCCGGCCCGGCGCGGACGACGGTCGCGAAGTAGTGCAGGTTCTCCTCGACGGACAGGTCGAGGTACACCGACGGCGCCTGGGTGACGTAGCCGACCTGCGAGCGGAGCGGAGGCGAACCGGCGGGAGCCCCCAGTACGGTCACCGTCCCGCCCTGGACGATCTGGACGCCCACGATCGCCCGCATCAGCGTCGACTTCCCGCACCCGGAGGGGCCGAGCAGGCCGGTGATCTCGCCGTGCGGCACGCCGACGTCGATCTCGTGGAGCACCTCCACGCCCCCACGGACGACCCGCAGCGCCCGCACGTCGATGGCCGCTTGGGAGGACACGGCGGCAATGTACCCAGCTTCGCCGCGGGAGGGCGGGCTGTCGCGGGGGTGTCACGAAAGGCAATTGGCACTCACCGCGCGGCCAAGTGGCCAGCAGCGCCGGGCCTACGCGTTCGCCCGAGCCACGTCGCGCGCCGCGGCGACCGCCCGTGCGCCGTCGAAGCTCGCGGCCGGGCCGAGGACGACCATCTCGAGTCCGCCCTGGAGCCAGGTGACGCTGTTGGGGCCGTTCCCACCCGCGAGCAGCGCGCCCCGCACGCCGGGCGTGAGGAGGACGAGCCGGTTCTCGGCACAGACACCGCACTCGGAGGCCAGGACGCGAACGGTCGCAGGGGCGAAGCCCGAGGGTCGTCGCGCCGCGGTGAATCGGAAGATCCCATATCGCGATCGCGGGCCGTAGACGACAAGAGCGGTGTGACGGTCGCGGTAGACACCGACCGGCTCGCCGATCGCGGGGGCGAGAAGCACGCGGACCGGCAGACGTGACATCGCCCCGGCGAGCGGGCCGTGGATGCGGCGAAAGCCCGGCTGGTCACGCCCGAACGAGATGGCTGGGCCGCACGAGCACCCGCCGTTTGGATGTGTGAGGCCCCAGCCGCCCAGCCCGACACCGATGAGTACGAAGATGGCCGCTGACAGCCGCCGCCCGCCGGCCGGGGGCCGGCCGCGGGCGTATGCGGCCCATCTGCCGTCGGAGATCGACACGGCTCACACTAGGACGCCGCGGAACGTGGAAAGTTCACCTCGCGACTCGTGACGGAAGTCGTACGAAAGTCAATTGGCACTCACCGCGCGGCCAATTGGCCATCGCCCGTCGGCCACCCGACGGCCGGTAGGCTCGCCCGCCGTGAAGCCCTTCTTCCAGCAAGACACCGCGGCCGGCGTCCTCGTCGGCGTCACGCTCGCCGCTGCCGTGGTGGTCGAGTGGGGGGTGACGCTGCGCGAGCGCGCCGCCGGTGAAGGGCGTCCGGGCAGGCGAGCGGCCGTCGCCGCGCGCACGCTGCGCGAGGTCACGCTCTTCCGGACAGGCGAGCGCCGCGAGGAGGACCGCAACACGAAGTGGGCCCTGGTCGGCAGCGTGGCGGCCGGTCTCGTCCTGGGTGTGCTGGCGCAACGCGGCGTGCCGGGGCTGGCGTTCTCCGACACCGGCTGGACACCGACCGTGATCGGCGTCGCCGTCATGTGGGCCGGCATCGGCCTGCGGGCGTGGGCGATCGCGACGCTCGGACCCTTCTTCCGCCGCGACATCCAGGTGGCCGAGGACCAGGTCGTGGTCCGCTCCGGCCCGTACGTCGCCGTCCGCCACCCGTCCTACGCCGGGAACCTGCTGATGCTGGCCGGGTTCGGGATCGTCCTCGCCAACTGGGCGAGCCTGGCGGCGCTGGTGGTCATCCCCGTTCTCGGTCACCTGCCCCGAATCGCCGTCGAGGACGCGCTCCTGATCGACCGTCTCGGCGAGCCCTACCGCGAATACGTCGCGACCACGGCCCGGCTCGTACCCGGCGTCTGGTAGTAGACTCGAAGGCCGAATGGGTTCCTGCACAGTGACGTTCCGTGGCCGCGCGAGATCGCGGCCATCGCGCCCGGCTCGCTGACGGGCAGCACCTTCTCCGAAGCCCCCGCCTCGCCGCCGAGGTGGTCGCCGCGGCGGGAGTCGCGCGGTCCGATCTGGTGGTCGAGGTCGGCGCGGGCACCGGCCGGCTGACCGCGCCGCTCGCAGACGCGGCCGGGCGGGTCGTCGCGATCGAGCTCGATCCCCGGCTCGCGGAAGGGCTTCGGCGGCGGTTCGCCGGTTACGCACGCGTGACCGTGGTCGAGGGAGACGCGCTCGTCGTGCCGTCCCCGGACGAGCCGCACCGGGTCGTCGGGAACGTGCCCTTCCACATCACGACCGCGCTCCTGCGGAGCGTCCTCGGCGATCCCGGATCCCCGTGCCTGGCCGCCGATCTGATCGTGCAGGACGGCCTGGCCCGCAAGCGCTGCGCGATGCGCCCGTGCACGATGCTCTCGCTCGCGTGGCTGCCATGGTGGCGCCTCTCGATCGAGCGGCTCCTGCCGGCCGGCTGCTTCGAGCCGCGGCCGTCGGTCGACGCCGCCCTCCTTGCCGCCCGCCGGCGAGAGCCGGCGCTGCTTCCCGTCGACAGCGCGGGCGCGTACCGCGCGCTCCTGCGGCGCGCCTTCGACCGCGCCGACCAGCCGGTCCGCCACACCGCCGCGCCCGGAGCGGCGGCCTGGAAGCGGCTCGCCCGTGACCGTGGCCTCCCCTACGACGCGCGCCCGCGCCAGCTCGACGTGTGGGATTGGGTGGCGCTGTTCGAAGCGCGAACCCCGGCGAGCTACTCCTCGCCGTCGTAGTAGCCGACGCTCGACGCCCCCTGCACGATCATCCGCACCGGATCGCCGTCGCCGATCCCGCGGGCCATGACGCCGATCTTGTCGCTGTCGGGATAGACGGCCACCTCGATGTCCGCCTGCGTCGACACCATCAGCACGCGGACGGGCTGGTCGGTGTCGTTTCGAAGCTGGTGTGCGCCGTCCTGGCCGCACCGGAAAAGCACCACATCGCCGGGCGAGAGCCGGCGCTCCCCCGACGGGTCGCGCAGCGTCGGCTCGCCCGCGAGGACGATCCCCATCTCCTCGAGCGCGTTGTGCCAGTGATAGGGGAAGGTCCGCTGGCCGGGCTGGATCTCGTACATGGTCGCACCCAGCTTCTGGGCGCCGAGGCGCTTGCCGACGCTCAGGTGCCGCGACCGCCACCCGTCGCGATCGTTGGCGCCGTCCCAGTCGTCACCGTGGACATTGACCGCCTCCACCGTGCAAACGGTATCAGCGTTTCGCGCGCCGCTCGCGCGGGCAGAAGAGGCGGATGGGCCCAGATGAGTGATCTACGGCAGCACGTGCACGGTGCGGCTGATCAGCGTCATGTCGAGGATGCGGCGGATCGACGGCGACGTGCAGACGAGCTCAAACCGCGCTCCGCGTTCCTGCATGCGGTGCGCCGACGCCAGGATCACGCCGAGCGCCGTCGAGTCGAGGAAGGTGACGCCGCTCGCGTCGAGACGCAGAATCGTGCTGACCGACGCCTCGGCGCCCTCGAGCGCGCTGCGCAGCGCATCGGCAGAGTCGATGTCGAGCTCGCCCTCGACATGGACGACGGTGGCGGACTCGTCGACCACCGTCTGGGTGAATGTCGGGCTGGCCGGGTTTCGCTCCATGCAGGTGACGTTACCCGCTCCGCGCGATCGAGGAACCCGCTACCGCTCCGCGCGTCGCGCGAGCGGGAGGCCGAACCAGCAGACGACGGTCGCTGCCGCCACAGCGCCGGCCGTCGCAGCCGCCGCGCTCGAGCTGTAGAGCGCGCTCGTCACCACGTAGACGGCGGCGCTCACGGCCACCGCGAGGCACGTCAAGCCGCCGATGGCGAGGACGTTCGCGGTGCGGAGCAGGTGCTCCCTGTCGCGCTGGCGCCACATCAGCCGGTGGTACGCGGAGGGCGCGATCAGGAGCACCGAGGCCGCGGCGGCCGCGAGGAACGAGACGAAGTACACCCGGCGGTCGGTGCCCGACGTATGCTCGAACCCGACCGAGAATGGAAGCGCGAGCAGGAATCCGAAGAGCATCTGCACACCGGGCAGCGCGACGCGCAGCTCGTTCAGAAGCTCGATCAGCTCGCGGTCGCGCCGCTCGTCGGTGGTCTCCCGGTCGGTCACGCAGTCGTTGGTTCCCCGCGGCCGCCCGCCGAAAACGGCTCAGCGGAGGCGGCGGGAGAACGTGACCGACGCGCCCTCGCCGGTCGGATCGTGCTCGACGCGCCAGCCGCTCGTCAGGCGATCGACGACCTCGTGCGCGACGGGGTCGGTCAGGAACGCGTCGATGCCCGGGCCGGTGACCGCGATCTCGATCGCGCCCGGGACTGCGCGAAACTCGACCTCGAGCGCGCCCGCACTCCGTTGAGCGACCGCCGCCGCGCAGACCTCGGAGAGCACGAGCTTCGACTCCTCGACCTCGTCGTCGGCCGCGTCGACCAGCATGCCGCTCAGCGCCGCCCGGCAGACGCTCAGGTACGACGCCTCAGCGGGGACGGTCAGGCGCACGTGCGAATCGGGAGTCACGTGTGAACCGTACCGTCAGGCTCGAGTTGGTAAACGCCGCCGGCCAGGCACCTGTGGCCGGTCAGGTCGTGCTCGCCCTTGCGATCGCGTGCGGCACGGGGCCGCTGGCGGCCGAGCGGCTGCGCCGATCCGCCGAGGCCGCAGCCGTGGCGGCGACGGGTGGGTTGACGATCCACGCCGAGGCGCAGCGCGGGAAGCTCGCGCTCGCGTTCTCGGCGGCGCCCGAGGACGGATGGGCGGACCGCGCGTTCCCCATTCTCGAGCCGCACGGCGCCGTTCGGACGCCGGACGGAATCGACATCCGCCTGGAGCGCCCGGCGCTCCATCGCGCACCGGATGTTTGAACCGGGCACCCTGCCGCACACATCACTGGTGGAAACGCCCCACCAAGGAGCATCCCGACCCATGACTCAACGGACTCAACGGCACAGCACATCTCCCGAGACCGCCCTCCGGCCAAACGGCGGCGACCGTGAGGCGCTGATCATGCGCCACGCCAAGCTGGTGCGCTCGATCGCCCGCCGCTACACGGGTCGGGGGCTCGTGTACGACGACATCGTCCAGAGCGGCTACATCGGCCTGATCCAGGCCGTCGACCGCTTCGACCCGAGCCGCGGCGTCCCGCTGCGCGCGTACGCCGCGCGCACCATCGAGGGCGAGATCATGCACCTCTTCCGCGATCGCGGATGGGCGCTTCGCGTGCCCCGGTCGCTCCAGGAGATGAGCCGCCGGATGGCCGCGCTCTCCGAGCGGATGAGCCACCGCCTGGGGCGTCCGCCGACCGCTGAGGAGCTGGCCGAGGCGTCGGGCGAGGACGTCGAGCGCGTCTCCGAGGCCCTGTGGGCGCAGCGCGCCTACACCGTCGAGCCGCTGACCGAGGGCCCCGTCTCCGAGGAGGGCGAGCGCACCGGCGCGGCCGGACGCGAGCTGAGCGTCGACGAGCCGGGATTCGAGGGCGTGCTTCGCCGCGATACGCTCGAGCGGGCGATCCGGCAGCTGCCGCCGCGGGAGCGCGCGATCGTGGCTCTCCGGTTCCTCGACGATCTCACGCAGTCCGAGATCGCAACGCGGATGGAGATCAGCCAGATGCACGTCTCGCGCCTGCTGCGCGCGTCGCTCGACCAGCTCCGCGACGAGCTGCGGGCGCTCGAGCCCGTCGCCTGAGGCCGCGCCGGCTCCGGCGGATGACGCGGTCTTACGGGGCGGACGCCGCCGCGATGGCGTCTGCCCGCGACGGCTGCGTCGAGAGCCTCGAGTCGAGCCCGGTGAGCGTGAGGAGGCGGTGCACACCGTGCCCCGACGAGTCGGCCACCGCGATCGCGAAGCCTGCGCCCTGCTCGTTGGCGCGCTCCTGCGCCGTGATGAGGACCCGCAGCACGGCCGAGTCGATGAACGTCGTCTCGGAGAGATCGATCGCAAGCCCCGATGCCGACTCGAGCGCCAGGTCGATCCGCCGGCTCACGTCGGTGGCGGTCGACAGGTCGTGCTCGCCCCGCAGGGTCACCACGTCGATCCCGTCCACGTGCTCGACATCGATCGCGTTCGTCATCGACGGCAGGTTAGCCAACCCGCGCGCTCACCCCGCAGCACCGCCCAGCGCGAAATGCATCCGCACCTCGGTGCCGCCGTCGTGCGGGGACCCGATCTCGACCGACCGTGCGATCGCGGCGATCACCGGAAGCCCGACGCCGAGACCGGGCGTGTCGACGCGCGGCGCGATGCCGCCGCCGTGGTCGCGGACCGCCACCTCGAGGTGGCCGTCGGCGTGGCTGGCCGTGACGTTGATCGTGCCGCCCCCGCTGGGATAGGCGTGGACGACCGCGTTGGTGCACGCCTCGGTGACCGCCAGCGCGATGTCGGCGATCACGTCGTCTGGGACGTCGAGGCCCGAGAGGAGGCCCCGGATCGCGTGGCGGACGAGCGGGACGCCCGCGGCAGCCGCTGCGATCTCGATCTCAACGCGTTCCGAGACCGTCTCCATCCAGGGAAGATACCCGGGAGCGTCGCGAGGGAACCATCAGTCCGGCTTGGTGATCCGCAGCACGACGACGGCCAGGTCGTCGGCCGGGGCGACGGGCTGGAACTCGAGCACCGCCCGCTCGATGCGCTCGGCGATCCCCGCCGCTGAGAGCCCGGTGCTGCCGGCGACGAGCTCCCGCAGGCGATCCTCGCCGAACTGCTCGCCCTCTCGCCGTTCCTCGGTCACGCCGTCGGTGTAGAAGACCACAGACTCGCCCGGGGCGAGGATCGATTCTCGGTCCGAGACGTCGATCTCGCTGTAGATCCCGAGGAGCGTCCCCGGGGCGGTCGCGTCGTCGACGGTCCCGTCGTTTCGCAGGACGAGCGGCGCCGGGTGGCCGCCCGCGCAGGCGGTGAGGAGTGCACCGCGGGGGTGCTGTGACAGGCGTGCGGCGGCAACCGTGCAGAAGCTCTCCTCGCGGACCTCGCGCAGAAGCGCCCGGTTCAGGCGCTCGAGGACGGCACAGGGGGACGACTCCCGGAACGCGGCGGCCCGCAGCGTGTGGCGTGCGAGCCCGGTGATCGCCGCAGCCGCGGCGCCCTTGCCGCACACGTCCCCGATCGCGATCGTCCATGCGCCGTCGCCCGTCTCGAAGGCGTCGTAGAAGTCGCCCCCGATCTCCGAGCCCTCGCCCGCCGGGTGGTAGACCGCCGCGATCTCGGCGTAGGGGATGTCGGGCAGCGTCGGCGGGAGGAGCGTTCGCTGCAGCGTCCGCGCGACCTGGTCGCGATCCTGATAGAGGCGGGCCGTGTCGACGGCGGTTGCGGCGCGGCGGGCCAGCTCGCCGGCGAACGCGAGGTCGGAGGTGTCGAAGCGGCGGTCGGAGGCGGCCGTCGCGAGGGTGATCACCCCGTGCGTGCGCCCGCGGCTTCGGAGCGGCACGATCATGGCCGACCGCAGCCCGAGCTCGTCGAGCGCACTCCGGCGGTCGGTGTCGGAGGAGCTCACGAGGGACTCCGCCGAGGCGTCGCGTGCCAGCTCCGGAACGCCCGACTGCGCCACGCGGGCCGCCGCCGCGCCGGGGTCTCCGCCCGCGCCGCCCGCGAGCACCTCGACGTGCCGGACCATCGCCGGGTCGGCGTGCGCCGCCAGACCGGCTCCGCGCTCGCCGGTGACCTCGATCAGGCACCAGTCGGCGAGCCATGGCACGAGCAGCTTGGCCAGGCTCGCGAGGGCCGAGTGGTAGTCGAGCGACTCGCCCAGCACCTCGCTCGACTCGGCGAGCAGGGTGAGCCGGCCGCGGGCGAGCGTCTCCGCCTCGTACAGATGGCCGTGGTCGACGGCCAGCGCGATCCGTCCCGCCGCGAGCCTGATGAGCTCCACCTCGTCCCGCCGGAACCTCCGCGGCTTGACCGAGCCCACCTGAACCACACCGAGGATGCGGCTGCCGATCCGAAGCGGCGCGCCGAGCATGCTGCGGACCCCGGCCTCCCGGAGCGAGGCGTTCACGAAGTCCGACGGCCCCAGGTCGTCGAACACCATCGGCTCCACCGACTCGGCGATCCGGCCGGCGACCCCGGCGCCGAACTCCACGCGCAGCTCGCCGCCGGGCTGCTCGTAGCCGAGCGCGGCCCGCATCTCGAGCGCCGTGCCCGTCACGTCGGCGAGGAGCACGGCGGCGGAATCGGTCCCGAGCTCCGTGTGCAGCCGGTCGAGCACCTCGGGCAACAGGTCGTCGAGCTCCAGGTGGGCGAGGGCGGCGTCGGTGATGCGCTGGAGGCTCCGCGCGACCTGTGCAGACTCGCGCGCATCACGGAGCAGCCCCGCCGCGTCGAGCGCGAGTGCCACCCGGCGGGCGATATCCTCGGCGACGGCGAGCTCCCGAGGGCCGAAGGGCGGCCGCTCGCGGTTGCCGGCGAGCAGCATCACCCCAAGCACCCGGCCCCGCGCGGCGAGCGGCACGTACATCGCCGAGCGCATGTCGAGCTGCCTCACGATCTCGACGTGCTCGGGGCCGCGGAGCCGCTCGCGCAGCACCTGCTCGGTGAGATCCGCCACGACCTCGGCCAGGCCGTCGACGAGCACGCGCCGGATGAACGGCGCCTCGGGATCCGGCGGATAGGCACGGAGCCTCTCGGCGAGCGCTCCCTGGTCGGGGCGGGTGTGGGCGATGGCGGCCCGCTCGAGCCGGCCGTCGGCACCGGTGACGTCGATGACGACGAGGTCTGCCAGCCACGCCGCCGCCATCCGGGCGACGCTTTGGAGCCCGGCGTGAGGCTCCACGGACGCCGCCAGGATCTCGCTGGTCTGGACGAGCAGCTCCAGCCGCCGTTCGCGATCGGCCTCCGCGCGCTCCGCGTCGAGCGCGACCGCCACGACTCCGACCGCGTCCCCGCCGGCATCGACCAGGGGGCCGACGGCGGCGTGCACGCGGATCGGCGAGCCGTCGCCGCGCCGGATGTCGAACTCGCCCTGCCATGCTCGTCCGGCGGCGGCGCGCTCGCCGATCTGGCGCGCCAGGCCGACCTGCGCTTCGGGGATCACCAGGTCCAGGATCGAGCGGCCGGTCGCGGCGTCGGTCGCGATGCCGAACAGCTGCTCGGCGGCGGAATTCCAGACCGCAACCCGGAGGTCCGTGTCGGTGACCACGACGGCCGCCGGAGCCTGGCCGATCACATCCGCCGCCACGATCTCCTCGATGACGTGCATGGCCCCCCGCGCGGTTTTCTTGGCAGTCCACGCTAGTCCCCGGCGGGGACCGTGTCAACGACGAGCCGGCTGGGTACGCTGCGGCCATGGCGACTGCCCTGGAGGACGTCCGTCTGCGCTCGTCCGGCCCGAACGTGGCCCGGGCCGTCTCCGAGCCGGTGCTCCTGGCGCTCGGTGCCCGAGCGGGGCTCGACGTCAGCAGGCTCGACGAGCTCGCACTCGCGCTGGGCATCGCCATCGCCGCCGCCGTGCCCGGTCCGGTGACGACGGACATGCACCGGGCCGGCGGGCGGGTGAGCGTCACGGTGTCTCCTGTGGCGCACGATCGCCTCCTCGGCCGGCGCACGCTGCTCGAGGGTCTCGCCGCGTCGGTCGTCGCGGACGGAGACGCCATCGCGCTCAGCCTCGATGCCTGAGTCAGCCGACGCGCTCGCCGCCCGGGCGGCGAGCGGCGACGCGGCGGCCCGGGATGCACTCGTCGAGCGCCTGCTGCCGCTGGTCGGGAGCCTGGCCCGGCGGTTCGAGGGCCGGGCGGCGCGAGAGGACCTCGAGCAGGCGGGTGTCGTCGGCCTGCTCTCCGCGGTTCCGGGCTACGACCCCGGCCGCGGCACCGGCTTCCCGACCTACGCGACCCCGTTCGTCGTCGGCGAGATGCTGGCGGTGCTTCGCGGGTCGGCCCCGGTGCACGTGTCGCGTGGCGGGCGCGATCTCGCCGTGAGCGTCGAGGCTGCCGCCGACGCCGTCGCGGCGGCGCAGGGCCGGTCGCCGTCGCTGGGCGAGATCGCCACGGCCGCCGACCTCGACGAGGAGGACGTCGTCACGGGCCTTGCCGCCCGCCGCGCGCTGGCCCCGCCGGTGTCCGACGACGTCGTCGAGGACGCCGCGGGCGCCGAGGACGCCATCGCGGCACTCGAGGACCGGCTCCATGTGGGCGATCTCCTGCGCGCGCTCGACCGCCGGTCTCAGGCGATCCTGGTGATGCGCTTCGGGCTCGAGATGAGCCAGGCCGAGATCGGCGAGCGGCTTGGCATCTCGCAGATGCACGTCTCCCGGCTCCTCCGGACGGCGCTCGAGGATCTCGACCGGCTGATGGGTTGAGCGGCGGGCGGCCCTTCCGGGCCGCCCGCTCTCCCCCCAACCCATGGGGAGATCTCGGAAGCGCGGTGAGGACGTACCCGGCACTGCGTCGGTGAAACCCCAGGCGCGGGTCGGAAGAGCGGAGAGGGAGGGATTCGAACCCTCGATGGAGGTTTACCCCCCATACCCACTTAGCAGGCGGGCGCCTTAAGCCGCTCGGCCACCTCTCCGGGGTACAGGATCAGCACGGCCAAACGCGCCGAACCCCGCTCAGTACGATACCGCCTCATGTGGCGGCGCGTGCTCGTCGTGTGGTCGGCAAGCCGCCTCGCGGTCTTGAGCCTTGGGTTGCTTCTGACCACGCAGCTCGGCTGGCACCGCGCGCTCGAGCCGTGGCAGACCAAGTTCTTCCGGTCGATCACCGGCTGGGACTCGGTCTACTACCTGAAGCTCTCCCACACCGGCTACCACCCGGGCAAGGACGTGGCGTTCTTCCCGCTCTACCCGGCCACGATCTGGGGTACCCGCGAGGTCGCGCGCGTCGGCGACGCTGTCGCCGCCGTCGCGATCTCGAACCTGGCCCTCCTCGTCGGGCTGCTCGGCATGTACGTCCTCGCCCGCGACCGTCTGAGCGAGGACCACGCCCGCCGCGGGATCCTCTACCTCGTCCTGTCGCCGTACGCGTTCGCGCTCGCCATGGCCTACTCCGAGGGCCTCTTCCTCGCGCTTGCGGCGTGGCTCTTCGTCCTCTCCGACCGGCGCCGCGACATGGCGGCGGTGCCGCTCGCGTTCGCCGCCGGCCTCACGCGCGTCACCGGCCTCGCCCTCGTCGCACCGCTCGCGCTGCGGGCGTGGCGGCGCCGCACCTTCGGGTCGGTCGCGCTCGCCGCGGCCCCGCTGGTGGCCTTCGCGGCGCACGCGGCGTGGCTCGACCACGCCGTGGGTGACCCGCTGGCGATGGTGCACGCCCAGCGCCGGTGGGGCGGGCACCCGTCGATCCCGCCCGTGAGCCTCGCCGACCAGTTCCTCGACTTCGCCCGCACGCACGACGTCTTCTTCCTCATCGTCGGCATGACGGTCATCGCGTATCTCGCCCTGCTGATCCCGATCCTGCGGCGGGACATCTTCGCGCCCACGCGATGGGAGGACACGCTCTACGTCGGCGGGATCTTCGCGATGCCGCTGCTCTCGGGCGTCCTTCAGTCGTCGGGCCGCTTCGGCCTGGTCGCCTTCCCGCTCGCGTTCGCGATGGCCGACCTCGGTCTTCGCAGCGAGCGCGTCCACCGGGCGTATGTCGTCTACGCGCCCACGGCGCAGATCATCCTCTTCGCCGCGGCAGCGCTCGGCTACCGGCCTCCCTAACGGACGCGGAAGGTGGTGCGCCCGATTGACGTGCCCTCCGGGTGGGCGCGCGGATAGGCGTAGAGGAAGAGCGTGTAGGTGAAGCCGTGGCGCAGGCGCCGCCGGCCGCTGAACGTGAACGAGGTGGCGTGGACGAACCGCGGCTGCTGGACCTCCTCGTTCCCGTGGAAGAGCCGGAACGAGTACCCGAAGATCGTCGCGTGCCTGAGCCAGGACACCGTCGGCGTCGTGTCGCTGATCACGCCCCCGTCCATCGGCGTGCAGATCTCACCGGTCCGCAGGTGCAGGACCACCCCGCGGGAGTGGTTGAGCGTCCCCGGCCGGGTGTGCGACCGATAGAGGGCGAACACCCGGTACTCGTACGCCGTGAAGTGATTGAGCCCGCGATCGTGCAGGACGCCGGCACCGTGCGGAAGCCGCGTCCCGTCACCGGGCCCTGTCGGAACGTGGGTGCGACTTCGGAGGATGACGGTGCGATCGAAGCGGCTCGACGATCCGGCCCGTCTTCCACGTGATCTTGGTCGCGTCGCAGCCGGCCGCGCCGCGCACCGCGGCGTCGTCCTTGGGATAGGTCGCCGTGCCGTTCAGCGCGACCGAGTGCGGCGAGTTGGGGCCGTCGTCGTTCACGGTCAGGAAGGCTGCCCTTCACCCCGACCTCGTTCGGGGCGAACCGGACCGTCTCGGTGCAGCTCGCATCCGCCGCGATGCGTCCGCTCCGGCGCAGTTTCCGCCGGTGATCCGGAAGCTGTTCGGGTTCGAGCCGGTGAGGCGCACCTTCGAGATCGTGAGCGGGCCGCTCGTGCGGTTGGTGAGCGTGATCGTCTTCGGCGTCGAGAATGTCCCCGCGTGATGGGGTCGCTCGAACAGCACAGGGGCCGGCTTGAAGGCGACCGCCGATGGTGTGCCGGTGCCGTGGAGCTGCACCGTCTGCTGTCCGCTGTCTCGCGTCGGAGTTGATGCTGTAGCACGGCGTCCGCGGCGCCGGCACCGTGGGGGCGAACGTCACCGTGATCGTGCACTGGCCGTTCGGCGGGAGCGGCGTGGCCGCCTGGCACGTGTCGCTGATCGAGAACTGCGCAGGGTTCGTCCCGCCCAGCGTGGGCGCCGCGATGTGCATGAAGTCGTTCCCCGTGTTCTTGACCGTCACCGTCTGGGCCGCGGACAACGTGAAGACCGGCTGGTTCCCGAACGAGATCGACCCCGGCGACACGTCGGCGACCGCTGCGATGCCGCGGCCGGTGAGCTGGACGTCCTGCCCCTCGACGGTCAGTGTGCCGTTCTGCTGCCCGACCGCGTTCGGCGAGAAGACGACCAGGATCGTGCAGCTGTCATGCGCGGCGAGCTGGCCGCCGCAGCCCGCTTGACGTTGTAGTCCGCCGAGTTTCCGTTGGTGATGCTCACGCCGATCGCCTGGCTGCGGTTGTTGGTGACCGTGACCGGCTGGGACGCGCTGTTCGTGCCCACGTGCTGATCGCCGAAGTCGAGTGAGAGCGGCTGGACGTCGACCGGCTGGGCGCCGGTGCCGGTGAAGTCGAACGAGGCGCCGTCGAACTGGAGCGTTGCCGACTCGGGGCCCTGGCTCGACGGGCTGAACGTCACGCTCGCCGTGCAGTCGTTCCCGCCGTCAACGTTGGACCCGCAGCCGGACACGTGGAAGTCGCCGGAGTCGGGCCCGACCATGTGGGGGTTCGGGTCGGCCGAGAAGTCGGTGTGGTTCTGGACCTTCACCTGCTTCGCACTCGCTCGTGTCGCCGACGGCGACCGTGCCGAATCCGGGAGACGCGGCTCGGGTCGACGAGTTGGAAGCGGTTCGCCACTGCGCTTCCGCTGAGCGAGAAGGTATCGGTGCCGGCGCCCTCGTCGACGGTCAGCGTGCCGAATCGCTGCCCGAAGAGGTCGGGTGTAGCGCACGTCGACAGCCGCACGTCTGGCGTGTCGGTGAGGGTCCCCGAGCAGTTGTCGTTGACGATGGAGACACGACGCCGATTGCTCCGACGTGACGGTGTCGATCGTCAGGGCACCGCCGCTCGAGTTCGTGATCGTCTCGGGCTTTGTCGGCGAGTCATTCGTCGCCACGGTGCTGAAGCTCGAGATCGCCGGGATGCCACGCTGACCCCGCCGGCGCCCGAGCGCGCTCGACCGCCGGCGACGGCGAAGAGAACGACGATCAGCGGGAGTGAGCTTCCGCATGGTCTACAGCGACATCAGCAGGACGACGAGCGCGCCTGCGATGCAGACGCCGATGATTGCAGGTATCACGAGCGCGGTGCGGTCGTAGTCGCGCACGTCGATGGACATCAGGTCGCGGATGCCGTAGCCGGTCCGGGCATGCCACTCCCACTCACGCCGCGCGACGCGAAGCGACACGTAGCCTAGGCCGGCGAGCACGATCGCCCCGCCGCCGATGATCCCGACGAGATCGGGCAGCGACGAGCCGGACGATCCCGGCTGGCTCGGGCCCGGTGCGGCGGTTGACGTCGCCGGCGGCGGCGTTACCGGAGCGGTCACGACAAGCGACCGGTTTCCTGCTGCGTCGAAGGCGAAGACGCCGTAGCAGTACGGTGCCTGCCGATGGCGGCGCGGAGTCGACCTGCACCTCGCGCGGACGGCGCGTTCCGATCGGCGTGCCGTCGGTCGGGAACTGCGGGCACGTCGTGCCCGGCCCGCGCACGACCAGATCGTGCGCTGCGTCGGGCGGGTTCGTCCACGCCAGCCTGACGGCGCCGCCCTGACCGACCTTCCTGGTGAGCCCCGTCACGGCCGCCGGCGCGGTGAACGTCGCCCTTGTTTCTGGCGACCTGGGTCACCGGGCTGGCCCAGTTCCCGGCTGCGTCCAGAGTGAAGACCGCGTAGCAGTAGCGTCGTCCTGTCGTGCTCGGTTGTGTCCACCTGTCGCGTCCGACGATCGAACAAGCCGATGCGCGTGCCGATGTGCTGGCTGGGCTTCGTCTTGATTGGCGCGGTCGGGCAGTGCCCCGCCGGCTTTCGGAGCACGAACACGGCGGCGATATCGGATGGGTTGACAAGCTTCCACGTCAGCACGATCTGCCCGGGCTTCGGGGCACTGACTTTGAGGCCTTTGGCCCGCGGCGGCGGCGTGTTGTCGGACGGCGGGGTCGATGTGCTCGGAGTCGTGGACGGCGAGGTCGACCCGCTGGTCGGCGGCGGCGGCGGCGGGGCGGTGGTCGTCGACCCGTTCCCCGACGGTCCGGGATCGGCCATTGCCACGGCTGCGCCCACCAGAAAGGCAGCGCCGGCCAGCGCCGCAGCGGCGGCTCTACGTACTCGTGTGCTCGCTTCGGACCCCACTTCCTCGCGACCGGTCGTCACCGGTACCTACCAAGAATACCGCTCCTCGCCAGTGAATCATGAGAACCGGTAAACCTGGCCCCATGAAGCACGGTGGGCGGATCCCGTGAGAAGCCGCCCGGCGCGACTATACCGATGTCGCGCGGGCCGGTGAAGGGGGGTCAGGCTGCCAGTCGGAGCAGGGGCGACGGAGCATCGCGGCGAGCTCGTCGAAGCCCGGGATCGTCTCTGCGATCTCGATCTGGGAGCCGGTTCGCGCGATGATGTGCACCGTCATCCGGCCCCATGTCGTCCGGGCTCGACGGACGGCGGCGACGTCGCCCCATGCGATCGAATGGTGCCCGGCGAGGCTCCGGGCCGCGATCCCGTCCGCCGACACCTCGACACGTTCCGCCCGCCGGGCTGCCGGCCAGGCCAGCGCCGCGACCACGCGGAGAGGAGGGAAGGCCGCCGCGACCGCCTGGCTGGCGTCGCGAAGCGGGCAGGGCGGATACTCGAAGACGGCTGGCTCCATCGTCTCAGTGTGGAGGCCCGGCCCCCACGCGCCATCCATCGGCCGGGGGATCCGGTGCGGCTTGACTTGACCCGTTCCAGGGGTACCCTGGACGGGGGAATCTGATTCGATCAATCGGGGGGGCTGATGAGGGCTCGGGTATTGCGGGCGGCTGCAATGGCCGCTGGAGTGGGAGTGTGCGGGCTTGCGATCGGCTCGCCGGCGTTCGCGGTCGTGGCGACCGTGCCGACGCCAACGTGGCAGACGAACGGGCGCGTCAACGTGATCGTGATCCACGGGAACCGCGCGTATCTCGGCGGGCAATTCACATCGGTGCGGCCTGCGGGTGCGCCGGCGGGTTCGGGCGAAGTCACCCGCAACCATGTCGCCGCGTTCAACCTCACGACCGGCAAGGTTGCGCAGTGGAACCCGAACGTGAACGGCACGGTCCGCGCGATCCAGGTCGTGGGGAAGACCGTCTACCTGGGCGGCTCCTTCACGCAGGTCGGCGGCGTCGGCCGGGCGCGGCTCGCATCCGTCAACAACGCCACCGGCGCTGTGAAGCCATGGAAGCCCGGTGCGAACGCCGAGGTGCTCGCCTTCGGGTGGAGCAACAACGTGCTCTACGTGGGCGGTGGATTCACGACTGCCGGCGGGAGCGCGCGGGCGCACCTGGCCGCGTTCTCGACCACCACGGGGGCGCTGACCGGGTGGACACCCTCGACCGATGACCAGGTGAAGGCGCTCGTGGTGACGGCGGACGGCTCGCGGGTCGTCGTCGGCGGTCTCTTCAGCCAGGTGAACGGCAGCTCGCAGAGCCACATCGCCGCGATCAATCCCGGCGCCGGCGGGTCGCTCGCGAGCTGGGCGACGCATCTCAACTACCCGGTCATCGACCTCGCCGCCGACACGCACGGCGTGTACGTGGCGGGCGCAGGCGGCGGCGGCAACTTCGCCGGCCTCTCGCCCACGGGGGCGTCGATGTGGCAGGGTGGCACGAACGGCAACGTCCAGGCGATCGGGGTGGTCGGCGGAATCGTCTACGTCGGCGGTCACATGCAGTTCTACTGCGGGCCGCAGCATGGCCAGCACACCTGCACGACTCCGATCGCGCGCGACAAGCTGCTGGCCGTGGATGCGAGCAACGGCAACCTCCTCTCGTGGGCGCCGGGAGCCGACAGCGCGCTCGGTGTGTTCGCCCTCACCGGCGACCCGAATACGGGCAACCTGTTCTCGGGAGGCGACTTCCGGCACACCGGCAACCACGCCCAGCAGGGGTTTGCCGAGTTCGCGAACTGACGGTCGGCGCTAGCTGACCACGAGCACCGCCGAGCCCTGAACCTCGCCCGCCGCAAGGCGGGCGAGGGCTTGGGGCGCCTCGGCGAGCGGGAACGTCTGCGTCTGGGCCCGGATCGGGATCTCGGCGGCCAGCGCGAGGAACTCCGTCGCGTCGGCCCGCGTGAAGTTCGCCACCGAGCGCAGCACGCGTTCGCGCCACAGCAGGTCGTAGTCGAACGCCGGGATGCCGTCCAGGTGGATGGCGTTGATCGCGACGGTCGCGCCGGGCGCGAGCGTCCGAAGCGCCGAGACGACCACCGATCCGGCCGGCGCGAACGTGACGGCGGCGTCGAGCGGCTCGGGCGGAGGGTCGTCGTAGCCGCCCACCCAGGCGGCGCCGAGCTCGCGAGCGAGGTCGTGCTCGGCCGGCGAGCGCGAGAAGACGCACACCTCGCAGCCCCAGTGGCGGGCGACCTGGATCGCGAGGTGGGCCGATGATCCGAAGCCGAAGAGCCCGAGGCGGCCGCCGGGCTCGATGCCGCTCAGGCGCAGCGACCGGAAGCCGATGATGCCGGCGCAGAGGAGCGGCGCCGCCTCGGTGTCGCTCATCCCTCCGGGGAGGGCGAACGTGAAGTCGCGCCGGGCTGCGACCCGCTCGCAGTAGCCGCCGTCGACGGTCCACCCACGGAAGTCGGCCAGCTCGCACAGGTTCTCGCGGCCGGCTCGGCACTCTCGGCACCGCCCGCATGCGCCGGCCAGCCACGCGAGCCCGACCCGCTCGCCGGTTCCCGCGACCCGCCCGACGACCTGATGCCCGGGGATCACGGGTCGCTTCCGCATCTCGATGTCGCCCGACACGATCTGAAGGTCTGTCCGGCACACGCCACAGGCCGACACCTCGACGATCACCTCGCCGGGGCCGGCGACGGGATCGTCGACGTCGCGGAGCGCGAGGTCGTTCGGCGCCGTGAGGACCATCGCCTTCACGGCCGCATCCTCGCACGCCGTGAAACACCTGTACCAGGTACCGGTGTTTCAGCCGGTGCGGCGAGCGCCGGAGCGCCGGTACCCGATGTTCACGAGCACGGTTGCCGGGACGGCACGGCACCGCACCGCCACCATCGGCTAGCGTCGGCGCCGTGTTCTTTCGACTGACGAGCCTCGAGCTCGGCCTGATCCTGTTCGCCGTCGTCTTCGGCGCCACTGCGGTCGCGGTGGTGTTGGGCAGGCGCCACCGAGACAAGTCGGAGATGCGAGAGCCGTTCGCGGTGCTCCAGGGAGCGCTGCTGGGGGTCGTCGGGCTGATCCTCGCGTTCGGCCTGTCGCTGGCCGTGGGTCGATACCAGGATCGGCGGGCAGCGGTGGTCGATGAAGCGAACGCCATCGGCACGACCTACCTGCGCGCTCAGACCCTGAGTGAGCCTGCGCGGGGTCGATCGCTTGCGTTGCTGGTGCGGTACGCCGACGCCAGCATCCGGCTGGGCAAGGCGATCCCGGGGAGCGCGGACGCCCGTCGCGTCCTCGCAGTCGAGTCGGCGATCCAGCGCCAGCTCTGGGCACTGGCGGGGACGGCGTTGAACGCATCACCGGTGGACAGCGCCCCGCGCCTGTACGTCGAGAGCCTGAACGAGATGATCGACTCGCAGGAGGTCCGCGTCGCAGGGCTCAACAACCGCGTACCCGGCCCCGTGCTCGCGCTCGAGGTGGTGGGCGCCGCGATGGGGGTCGCACTGCTCGCGTTCTACCTCGCAGTGCTCGGCCGCGGGTTGCTCACCGTGCTGCTCGCCGCCGGCCTCGTCACGATGCTGCTCCTCGTGACCTTCGATCTCGACCGTCCCACTCGGGGGCTGATCTCCGTCCCGACCGCTCCCCTCACGGACGTGCGCGCATCGATGAACCTGCCTCCGGCGGCGAGCGGCCCGACCGCGCCGTAGGACGCGCCGCCTACGCGGCCGAGCCGTCGTAGGCCGGCTCGCGCGAGCGCGGCCCCTTGTCGCGGCCGTGCGGGTGCGACGACGCGCTCGCGACGATCAGGATCAGGCAGATCGCGATGAAGTTCCGGAACGTCGGCTCCGGCCAGTGCAGGCGCGCCGAGCCGTGGAACCAGTCGGGGTCGAACAGGAACACGGCGGCGACGATGATGACCCGGCCCGCCAGGCCGATCGCGAGGAAGACGGCGGCGAGGACGAGGCCCCAGAATCCGAGCTCGGGCGCGCCGACGGCGTGCGCCAGGTCGAGCACGTTCCAGGCGAGCCAGACCAGGAGCGGGCCGAGCAGCAGGCCGCCCACCACCAGGGCCACAGCACCGGCGAGGAGCGCCCCGAGTCCCAGGATTGCGAGCACCCACGCGAGCATCCTGTCGACGTTCGTCGCGGGCGCCGCCGATCCTGCACCCTCTGGTCTGGGACAATGGCGCCGTGCGCGTGCTGATCGTCGAGGACGAGCCGCATATGGCCGAGCTGATCGGGAGAGGCCTCGCGAAGGAGGGGATGGCGGTCGACATCGCCTCGACCGGCGAGCAGGCGATCGAGATGGCCGGCGCGGCGGACTACGACTCCATCGTCCTCGATGTGCTCCTGCCAGGGATCGACGGCTTCGAGACGTGCCGCAGGCTGCGATCGGGCGAGGTCTGGTCTCCCGTGATCATGCTGACCGCGCTGGACTCGGTCCAGGATCGAGTTCTCGGCCTCGACACGGGCGCCGACGACTATCTGGTGAAGCCGTTCGCGTTCGCGGAGCTGCTCGCCCGCCTGCGCGCCGTCGCCCGCCGGCGCGAGCCGGAGCGTCCGAGCGTCCTCGAGGTGGACGACCTGCGCCTCGACCCCGCCAGCCGCCGGGTCTGGCGCGGCTCCGAGGAGATCTCGCTCTCGGCCAAGGAGTTCGCGATCCTCGAGACGTTCATGCGCCGGCCCGACGAGGCCCTGACCCGGGCGCACCTCGTGGCTCACGCCTGGGACAGCTCGTACTCCGACAGCTCGAACATCATCGACGTCTACGTCCGCCGGCTGCGGCGAAAGATCGACGAGCCGTTCGGGCGTCAGACGATCGAGACCGTCCGCGGCTCGGGCTACCGCCTGCGCCAGGGCGGCGCGGTGTGAGCCGAATCCCCATCCGGCTGCGGGTCGCGGCGGCGTTCGCGGTCGCGATGGCGGTCGTCCTCGGCGCGAGCGGGTGGTACCTCTACACGAGCCTCGGCAATCACCTGTCGCACGCGCTCGACCGCGAGCTGCGTGTGCGGGCGGACGACCTGACCGCCGTTGTCGGTGACGCCGACGCGAGCCTGGCGTCGGCCACGAACGTTCCGTTCGTCGAGCGGGGCGAGAGCTACGCCGAGCTCGTGGCCGCCAACGGGGCCGTCTTCGAGTCCACGCCTCCGCTGGGGCGGACGCCGATCCTGAGCGGCGCGGACCTCCGCCGGGCATTCCGAGGCTCGATAATGGGCACCCAGGCGAGCGTCCCCGGCCTGGACGAGCCGTCTCGATTCCTCGCCGTGCCGGTGACGCACGACGGCCGGCGCTACGTCCTCGTCGTCGGCGCCACGCTCGAGAATCGCGCGGAGACGCTCGCCACGCTCCGGGACGTGCTGCTGATCGCCGGCCCCGTCGCGCTGCTCGTCGCCACCGGCGCGGGCTACCTCCTGGCGGGCCTGTCGCTCCGCCCGGTCGACTCGATGCGACGGCGGGCGGCGTCCATCTCGGCCGCGACGCCCGGCGAGCGGCTGCCGGTGCCGCACACGAGAGATGAGGTCGAGCGCCTCGGCGAGACGCTGAACGCGATGCTCGACAGGCTCGAGGCGGCGCTCGCCCGCGAGCGTGACTTCGTGGCCGACGCGGGCCACGAGCTGCGAACGCCGCTGGCGCTCCTGCGGACGGAGCTCGAACTCGCCCTCCGCCATGCCGACTCGGCCGAGGAGCTGCACGAGGCGGTGCGCCGCTCGTCCCAGGAGGTCGATCGGCTCGCCCAGCTCGCTGAGGACCTCCTCCTGCTCGCGCGGACACACGGCGACAGCCTGCCGCTGCGCGTCGAGTCGCTCGATGTGGCGGACCTGGTCACGTCGGTCGCGAGCCGCTTCGAGTGGCGGGCGCAGGCCGCGGGCAGGCCGCTCACGACGGAGCAGCCGGACGGCCTTCGCATCCAGGGAGATCCGCTCAGGCTGGAGCAGGCGCTCGGCAATCTCGTCGACAACGCGCTCCGGTACGGCGAGGGCGCCGTCTGCGTGTCGGCCCGGCCGGCGAGCGCGATGGTCGAGCTGCACGTCACCGACGAGGGCCCGGGGATCCCGCCCGAGTTCGTGGCGCGGGCGTTCGAGCGCTTCTCCCGTCACGACCAGGCGCGCACGCGGGGAGGAGCGGGCCTCGGGCTCGCCATCGTCCAGGCGATCGCCGAGGCCCACGGCGGGAGCGTGCACGCGGTGACGCGCGACGGCGGCGGGGCCGACGTGTGGCTCACGGTTCCGGGCACGGTGTAATCCGCCGCTCTTGACACGTGACGACCGGAACTAGTACGTTTGTTCGAGAAAGATGAACGAGTGATGAACACGCGCTCACGGCTGCCGGAAGGGTCGACCGGCCGGGCAGGTACGCACATCCGGGTGCTTGGCAGTTTCGAGGCCCACCACGGCGGCGAGGCCGTGCGCCTCCCGATGAGCGCGCAGCGCGTTATCGCCTTCCTCGCCATCCGTTCGCACCCGATGCTTCGCCTGCACGTGGCGGGGTCGCTGTGGCTCGACTCGCCGGAGGAGCGGGGCTTCGCCAATCTGCGCTCGGCGCTCTGGCGCATCCACAGGTCGGGGCTCGAGGTGGTGGACTCGAGCGGCAACACGCTCCGGCTGGCGGCGGGCGTCCGTGTCGACCTGCACGACGCGACGGCGCTCGCCCACCGCCTGATCGGGAGCGTGCCGATGGGTGCTGGTGCCGATGTGGATTGGCTGCCCCTCGCCGGCGAGGTGCTCCCCGACTGGGACGACGATTGGGCGCTCGTCGAGCGGGAGTACTTCCGCAACCTGTCCCTCCAGGCCCTCGAGTCCCTCTGCGAGCATCTGACCGCGCAGGGCCGCCTGCGCCAGGCCCTCGGGGTCGGGCTGGCCGCGTTCGCTCGCGAGCCGCTCCGCGAGAGCGCGCACCGCCTGCTCGTGCGGATCTACCTGGCCGACGGGAACCCGTTCGACGCGATCCGCCAGTTCCGGCTGTACCGCGACCTGGTGCGAAGCAGGCTCGGGATCGAGCCGTCGGCGCAGATGCTCGAGCTCGTCCACGGGCTGCTCCGGGACGGCGCCGAGGTCAGCGCCGACCCGATTGCCGCTGCCTGAACGCGGCCTGTCGCATCGCGGAACGGTGACGCTGCGGTGACGGCCGCGTGACGGCGGGCCGGTATCTCCCCTGCGGTCGGCCGTCGACCGAGGGAGGGGGAGCCCCCGTCATGTTGGGATGGATCGTCGGATCGAGCCTCCGGTTCAGGCTCCTCGCCGTTGCGCTCGGCGCCGCTGTGCTCGCGGCGGGCGCGGTGCAGGCGCGGCAGATGTCGGTGGATGCTCTGCCCGAGTTCGCGCCGCCCATGATCGAGGTCCAGACCGAGGCGCTCGGCCTGTCGGCCCCCGAGGTCGAGGAGCTGGTGACGCTCAACCTCGAGGAGCTCCTGAACGGCACGCCGTGGCTGACGGACATCCACTCCACCACCGTGCCGGGCCTGTCGTCGATCCTCCTCACCTTCGAGCCGGGAACCGATGTTCTGCGTGCGCGCCAGCTCGTCCAGGAGCGCCTGGCGCTGTCGTTTGCCATCCCGAACGTCGCCAAGCCGCCCGTCATCATCCAGCCCCTCTCGACGACCAACCGCGTGATGATGGTCGGCCTCTCGTCGAAGGCCATCTCGCCGATCGAGATGGGGATTCTGGCGCGGTGGACGATCCGGCCGGCGCTCCTCGCCGTGCCGGGCGTCGCGAACGTCTCGATCTGGGGCCAGCGCGAGCGCCAGCTCCAGGTGCAGGTCGACCCCGAGCGGCTGCTGGCCAACCACGTGAGCGTGGATCAGATCATCGAGACGACCGGCAACGCCATGTGGGTGTCGCCGCTGACCTTCCTCCAGGCGTCGACTCCCGGGTCGGGCGGCTGGATCGACACGCCCCAGCAGCGGCTCGAGGTGCGTCACATCTTCCCGATCGTGTCGGCAGGCGACCTGTCGAAGGTGACGGTCGACGGCGCGGCTCCGCTGCGCCTTAGCGATGTCGCAAACGTGGTCGAGGACCACCAGCCCCTGATCGGCGACGCGGTCCTCACGGGCGGCGAGGACAGCCTGATCGTGATCGAGAAGTTCCCGAACGCCAACACGCTCGAGGTCACGCGCGGCGTCGAGGCGGCGCTCGCCAAGCTGCGGCCGGGCCTCGCCGGGATTCAGATCGACACGTCGATCGCGCGGCCGGCGACGTACATCGACGAGTCGATCGACAACCTGACGTTGGCGGCTGTGATCGGGGCGATCCTGCTGGTCGCCGCCCTCGGCGCGCTCCTCTTCCAGTGGCGTGCGGCGCTGATTGCGGCCTTCGCGATCCCGATCTCGCTCATGGCGGGCGTGCTGGTGCTCGACCTCCGCGGGCAGTCGATCAACCTGATGCTGATCGCCGGCTTCGCGATCGCCCTCGCCGTCCTCGTGGACGACGCCGTGAGCTCGACCGGCGCGATCGCGACCCGCCTGCGCGACGACCGTGCGGCCGGCCGGACGACATCGCTCTCGGCGGCGATCATCGAGGCGACGGTCGCCTCGCGGAGCGGCGTCGTCTACGCGACGCTGATCGCCCTCCTGCCGCTTCTGCCGTACCTGTTCGCGGAGGGCGTCGCGCAGGCGGTCTCCCAGCCGCTCGTCTTCTCCTACATCCTCGCGGTGCTCGCGTCGGCGGTCGTCGCCCTGACCGTCACGCCCGCCCTGGCGTACCTGCTCTACTCGCACGGAGGCGCCGGCCGCGAGTCGCCGCTCGTCCGCCGCATCTCCGATGCCTACAGGCCCGTGCTCGAGCGCGTGCTCGGGCGTCCCTCCGCCGTGATCGGCGCATCGGCCGCGGTCCTCGTGCTCGCGCTCGTCGTCGGGCCGTCGTTCGACCAGTCGCTCCTGCCGTCGTTCCGCGACCCGGACCTCGTCGTGCGGTGGAACGCCGCCGCCGGCACGTCCGAGCCGGAGATGACCCGCCTCACGACGCGCGTGACGAACGACCTCCGCTCGATCCCGGGCGTGGCCAACGTCGGGGCGCACGTCGGCCGCGCCGTCCTCGGCGACCAGGTCGTCGACGTGAACTCCGCCGAGCTGTGGGTCAGCATCGATCCGTCGGCGGACTACAGCTCGACGGTGTCGAAGGTGAAGGATGCGGTCGCGGCGTATCCCGGCATCGCCCAGAGCGTCAGCACCTATCTCGACGACCGGGTCCGCCATTTCGACACCGGGTCGCCGAATGACATCACGGTCCGGGTCTTCGGCCCGGCGTTCGCGACGCTGGAGCAGACGGCGGTGAGCGTCCAGAAGATGGTGTCGGGAATCGACGGCGTGACCGCGGCCCGGATGGACCGGCAGCTCGACCAGCCCAACGTCGAGGTCGAGGTCGACCTCGCCAAGGCCAAGCGGTACGGCCTGAAGCCCGGTGACGTGCGCCGCGCGGCGGCGACCCTGCTCGCAGGACTCGAGGTCGGGAGCCTCTTCGAGCAGCAGAAGGTGTTCCAGGTCACGGTGTGGAGCACCCCGGACAGCCGGGCGAGCCTGACCAGCATCAAGAACGTCGTGATCGACACCCCGAGCGGCGGACACGTCCGCCTCGAGGACGTCGCCGACGTCCGGATTGCCCCCACGCCGACGGTGATCCAGCGCGATGCGGTGTCACGCCGGATCGAGATCGGCCTCGACGTCAGCGGGCGCGATCCGGGCTCGGTCGTGGCAGAGATCAACCGCCGCCTCGCCGCCACCCACTTCCCGCTCGAGTACCACGCAGAGGTGGTGGGGGACTACAAGAGCGCCGACACCCTGCACCAGCGGATGTTCGGCGCGGGCCTCGCGGCTGCCATCGGCATCGTGCTCCTGCTCCAGGCGGCGTTCCAGAGCTGGCGCCTCGCAGGACTCGTGTTCCTCATGCTTCCAGTGGCGCTCTCGGGCGGCGTGCTGGCGGCGTTCCTGGCGCAAGACGGGATGTCGCTCGGTGCATTCGCCGCGCTTCTGGCGGTGCTGGCGATCGCCGCCCGGCGGATCATCTCCCTCGTCGAGCACTACCAGGCGCTCGAGCGGGAGGGCGTTACCCCCGGCGTCGCTCTCATCGTCCGTGGATCGAGCGAGCGGCTCGCTGCGACGGTTGTCCCGGCGATCGTCACGGCCGTGGCGCTCCTGCCGCTGATCGTGACCGGGACGATCGCCGGCCAGGAGATCGCCCACCCGATCGCCGTGATCGTCCTCGGCGGCCTCGTCACCTCGACGCTGGTCGTCGCGTTCCTCGTCCCCGCCGTCTACCTGTCCACGATCCACTGGAGGACGCACGATGCCGCGCCGTAACCTCACCGCACTCCTGCTCCTGCTGGTCGCCGTCGGGCTGCAGGCGACGGCCTGCGGGTACTCCGCTCCCGCCGAGGGTGAGGGAGACGAGCCGGCGAAGGTCGAGCCCGTTGAGGACTCCGACCTGAGCAAGGTCGTCCTCACCGAGGACGCCGCCAAGCGCATCGGCCTCGAGACCGCCCCTGTCGCGGCGTCGAACGTCGAGAGCGACGTGGTCGTGCGCGGCCGGGTCGCGGCGGACCCGGCTGCGTCCGGCTCCCTGCTCGTCCGCGTGTCGATGCCGGCGGCGGAGCTTGCAAAGGTGGATGTGTCAAAGGCGGCCCGCGTGCTCGCCGTGTTCGGGAGCGACGGCGTGGTCGCTCCGCTGGTGGGCGGTGCGGCGTCCGCGGGCGCGCTGACGTACCGCCTCGACGGCGCGGGCCAGGTGGTGCACGCCGGGCAGCGCGTGCGGGTCAAGGTGCCCCTCTCCGCGCGCCGGCGAGCAGAAGACGATCCCGTACTCCGCGGTCATCTACGGCGTCGAGGGCGGCGTCTGGGCATACACCAGCGTCGGGCCGCTCACGTTCGTTCGCGCGCCCATCACCGTGGCGTCGGTTCAGGGCGACACAGCGGTTCTCAGCGAGGGGCCGCCCCCGGGCACCGAGGTCGTCACGGTCGGCGGCGAGGAGCTCCTCGGCACGGAATTCGCGATCGAGGGCGAGTGATCGTCCTCCTGCCGATGTCTTCGCGGGAGGTCCTCCGCCCATGATGCGGTGGATCGTCCGCTCGAGCCTCCAGTTCCGCTTCATCGTCGTCGCGCTGGCGGTGGGGATGGTCGGATTCGGCGCGACGCGGGTGAGCAACATGCCGGTCGACGTCTTCCCGGAGTTCGCGCCTCCGTTCGTCGAGGTGCAGACCGAGGGTCTGGGGATGTCGACCGAGGAGGTCGAGACCCTCATCACGATCCCGATGGAGCAGGCGCTCAACTCGACGCCGGGACTCGACACGATGCGCTCCACGACGGTCCCCGGCCTCTCGGCGATCACGCTCATCTTCCACCGCGGCACCGATCCGCTCGAGGCCCGGCAGCTCGTCAACGAGCGTGTCGCAACGGCGATCCCGAGCCTGCCCTCGTCGGCGGGCATCCCGTGGACGCTGCAGCCGCTCTCGGCGACGAGCCGGGCGATGAAGATCGGGCTGTCGTGCGACCACTGCAACCTGACCGACCTCTCGATGACCGCCTACTGGACGATGCGGTGGCGCCTGATGGCTGTCCCCGGGGTGGCGAACGTGGTCATCTGGGGCGACCGCTGGAAGCAGCTCCAGTTCCAGATGGACCCGGCGAAGCTGCAGGCCCACAACATCACGATCGACCACGCGATGTCGGTTGCGTCGGACTCTCTCGACTACGGCCTCCTCAAGTACACCGATGCGGCCAAGAATCGCGTGGGCGGCTACATCGACACCCCGAATCAGCGCCTGGGCATCCATCACGTGCTGCCGGTGTTCACCCCACAGGAGCTCGCCAACGTGACGGTGTCGGGGCGGCAGGACACCGACGGATCGCCGCTCCAGCTCAGCGACCTCGGGACGATGACGTGGGGTCACCAGCCGCTCTTCGGCGACGCGGTCATCAACGACCACCAGGGCGTCCTGATGGTGGTCGAGAAGTTCCCGTGGGCGAACACGCTCGACGTCACCCGCGGGGTCGACAAGGCGCTCGACGAGATGCGGCCGGGCCTGCGGGGGATCCACATCGACAACCACATCTTCCGCCCCGCCGAGTTCATCGAGATCTCGATCTCGAACCTGACCGACGCCCTGCTGCTCGGGACGCTGCTCGTGGTGGTCGTCCTCGTCGCGTTCCTCTTCGAGTGGCGCGCGGCCGTCATCAGCCTGGCCGCGATCCCGCTGTCGCTGATGGCCGCCGCGCTCGTCCTCTACGCCACGGGCGCGACGATCAACACGATGGTGCTGGCCGGGTTCGTGATCTCGGTCGGGGTCGTCGTGGACGACGCGATCATCGACATCGAGAACATCGTGCGCCGGCTGCGCCTGAACCGTGCGTCGGAATCGCCCAGGCCCGTCATGTCGGTCGTACTCGAGGCGTCGCTCGAGGTGCGCCGGGCGATCGTGTACGCCACCCTGATCATCGTGCTCGCCGTCATGCCGGTGTTCTTCATCACGAGCGTGTCGGGCGCGTTCTTCCGGCCCCTGGTCACGTCGTACGGCCTCGCGGTGCTCGCGTCGATGGCCGTGGCGCTCACGGTCACGCCGGCGCTCGCGCTGCTCCTGCTCGGGCGAGCACCGCTCGACGAGAAGCCGCCGCCGCTCGTGCGTCTGCTCCAGCGGGCCTACACCGCGGCCCTCGGCCGGGTCGTGCGCACGCCGATCCTGGTTGTCGGCGCCACGGCCGCGACGCTGGTCGCGGGAGTCGCCGTGACGCCGCTCCTGGGGGAGTCGCTCTTCCCGACGTTCAAGGAGCGGGATTTCCTGGCGCTCTGGGTAACGCGGCCGGGCACCGGCCATCAGGAGGTCGTGCGGATGGTCGAGCGCGCGAGCCGCGACCTGCGTTCCATCCCGGGCGTGCGCGGGTTCGGCGCACACATCGGCCGGGCCGTGCAGGGCGAGGAGGTCAACGGCATCAACTTCGCCGAGAACTGGCTCAGCCTGAGCCCGAACGCCGACTACGACAAGACCCTGAAGCAGATCCAGGACACGGTCGCCGCGTATCCGGGCCTCTTCCGCGAGCAGACGACGTACCTGAACGAGCGCATCGACGAGGTGCTCGCCGGCTCGAGCGAGGCGATCACGGTCCGCATCTTCGGGCCCAACCTCGAGACGCTCCGCGACGAGGCCCATCAGGTGCACTCCGCGCTCAAGGGCATCAAGGGCCTCGTCGACCTGCGGACGGAGCTCCAGGTGGACGTCCCGTACATCCGCGTCAAGCCCGACCTCGAGAAGGCCGCGAAGTACGGCCTGAAGCCCGGTGACATCCGCCGGGCGGCCGCGACGATCGTGGCCGGCGACGAGGTGAGCGACCTCCACGTGAACAACAAGGTGTACGACGTCATCGCCTGGAGCGTGCCCGGGGCGCGCAGCGACGTGCAGAGCATCCGAGATCTGCCGCTCGACACGCCCGGCGGCGGCCACGTGAAGATGTCGCAGGTGGCCGACGTGAGCGTCCAGCCGACCCCGAACCGGATCTCCCGCGAGGACAACTCACGACGCATCGACGTCGGCATGAACGTCCGCGGTCGCGACCTCGGCTCGGTCGCCGCCGACGTGAAGGACCGTCTCAAGGACGTGAAGTTCCAGCACGAGTACCACTACGAGGTCCTGGGCGAGTTCGCCGAGCGCCAGGCCGCGCAGGGCCGCCTCCTCGCCTTCGGCCTGGCTGCGGCGCTCGGGATTCTCCTGCTCCTCCAGACGTGCATCGGGAGCTGGCGCGTCGCCACCTTCTCGTTCCTCACGCTGCCTCTGGCGCTCGTCGGCGGGGTGCTGGCGACGTTCGCGGCCGGCGGCGTGATCTCGCTGGGATCGCTGGTCGGCTTCCTCACCGTGTTCGGGATCGCCGCCCGGAACGGCATTCTGCTGGTGAACCACTACCAGCACCTCGAGGACATCGAGGGTCACCCCTTCGGCATCGAGCTCGTGCTGCGCGGCTCCCGCGAGCGCCTGGCGCCCATCCTCATGACCGCGCTTGCGACCGGGCTCGCGCTGGTGCCGCTCGTCATCTCGGGCGAGATCCCCGGCGCCGAGATCGAGTACCCGATGGCGATCGTCATCCTGGGCGGCCTCGTCACCTCGACGCTGCTCAACCTGTTCCTCGTCCCGACGCTCTACCTGCGGTTCGGGCGGAAGCACGCCCGTCCCGCTGTCTGAGCCGGCACAGCTCGGCGGGCCCGCCGGGGTGGACGTGCTCGTGCTCGACCCCCGCGACCGCCGCGGGCACCCGCTGCTCCTCGCTGACGGTCGCCTGTGCTTCTGCATCCGCCGGCGGCGGCCCGCAGTCGACCCGCTGCGCGCGCTCTCAAACGATGTCGCGAACGTCCACAACTCCCCGGTGCTTCGCGGCTGCTGCCCGTCGGCCCGGGCGGGCAAGAGCCGTGTTGACGCGCCCCGCGGCCGGGAGCGTAGGGTCGTCAGCGAGAACCGCCAGGCGGGCAGCGCCAGGCGCCGTCCGCTCCACAAGTCTCACAGGGAGTGAGCGTGGCAGCCAACTCAAACGCCGGGCCGCTGGATGCGATCAAGCACATCGTCGTCCTGATGATGGAGAACCGGTCGTTCGACCACATGCTCGGGTATCTCACGAACGACGGGATGCCGGAGGTGCGTGGCCTTGCCGGGAACGAGTCGAACGTGGACTCGAGCAACGTCGAGCACAGAGTGTACGAGTATCCACCCGAGCCGTTTCCCGACAGCTTCGACCCGTGTCACGCACCTGAATGCGTTGCGAAGCAGCTCAAGGGTGAGAACGGCGGTTTCGTTCGGAACTTCGAGTCGTGGGTTGCGAGCCCGGAGGTCGACCCGGCGTACGTGATGGGCTACTACACGGGCCGGCACCTCCCGGTCTACGACTTCCTCGCCAGGAACTTCTGCGTCTGCGACGCATGGCACAGCTCGATTCCCGGCGACACCATGCCGAACCGCCTGTACTCGATCGCCGGGCGTGAGGCAGAGCCGATCGGCGCTGGGCTTGGCAACCTCCTGCGGTGGCTGCCCGACAGCCTGAAGGCCGAGTTCGCGAAGGCCCCGGTCTTCGACGTCGAGGCGTTCACCCGACAGCTTCGGGACGACGACTGGCGCTGGTACTCGCACGACCCGGCGACCCTTCGCGCCGTCGACGGGCGGTACCGCGACTTCACGAATCTCGACCGGGACAACTTCGCATGGTTCGACAAGAAGGAGATCAGCCTCGGCATGCGGATCGGCGAGCTGCCGATCGTCCTCGACGACAGCTTCCTCGACGATGCCGCCACCGGCAAGCTGCGCAAGGTGTCGTGGATCGACCCGAACTTTGTGAACCTGCGCATCTTCGACACTGCGTCGAACGACGACCACCCGCCCTCGCACATCCATGCCGGCCAGCAGC
This sequence comes from uncultured Actinomycetes bacterium, assembly GCA_963809325.1. Lineage (GTDB taxonomy): Bacteria > Actinomycetota > Thermoleophilia > Gaiellales > JAICJC01 > JAICJC01. The sequence continues at coordinate 1,065,407 of CAWEIZ010000007.1, read as the reverse complement.
TCGTGCTGACGCTGTACGACGCTCTCACCAAGAGCCCCGACTGGAACGAGACGCTGCTCGTGATCACCTACGACGAGCACGGAGGCTTCTACGACCACGTGGTCCCGCCGACGGTGCCGGACGACGACGGCTCCCAATACCCGACCCTCGGCGTGCGTGTCCCGGCGCTCGTCATCGGCCCGCGGGTGCGAAAGCACGTGTGCCACACGCAGTTCGATCACACGAGCCTGATCTCGACGATCCTGCGGCGCTTCGCAAAGCAACCCGGCAAGGCGCTGGCCGCCATGGGCCGGCGCACGGAGCGAGCCGCGAACCTCGAGGTCTGCCTGCGGGCGTCGGTGCGGCACGACATCCCCAGCCACGGGTTCCTGCACGAGGTCCTCGCCGGCCGGCAGATGGAGGCCCGCGCGGGTCGCCGCGCAGCAAGGGGCGGACCGTCACCTGCCGGCGACGGCGCGGGGCACGAGATGCCCCTCCACGACTTCCAGGTCGACTTCCTGAAGTTCGCGCTCCTGATGAGGCACGCCGGGCTTCGGGCCGGTACGCCCTAGCCGAACGCAGGCGTCGGGAAGTTCGGGGAGGCTAGGCAGCCGGGCCCGGCGGCGGGTCAGACGCCGGGAACGACGCGGCGAGGGTGTCGTCGCGCTTGTGGTCGTCGTCCGTCGCGGCAGGCTCAGAGCCGTTCTGCCGCTCGCGGACGACGCGATAGCCCGCGTAGGCGCCCGCGCCGATCATGCCGACGGCGAGCACCGTCCGGCCGAGCCGGCGGCGGCGCTTCTTCGGGTGCGCCGCGGCCGTGTAGCCGCTCGCCATCGCAGCGGCGGCGCGACGCAGCTCTTTGCGCAGCTTCTCGTCGGTCACGGCGTCGCTCGGCTCGGAGTCCCGGAGCCGCTTCGCGGCCTTGCCCAGGGCCTCACTTCCAACCTTGAGGTGCCGCTGCACCTCGGGGTCCTGTGCCGCGGCCCGCGCGCGCCGGGCGACGATCGGTGCCTGCCGGGCTGCGGCGACGATCATCGCCGTCCTGCGCGGATGCTTCACGGCCTGCCATCCCAACCGGGCGGCCAGGCCCGGATGGCGCCGGACGAGCCAGAGTCCTGTTCGTGAGCGTCTGTTTCGCATATCGCGTTGATTACCCGCATCTCCTGCGGGGAAACCTCCGGACGAAGGATACGCCTCCTTCGGCATCCACGTCGGAACACGGCCGTATGATCACCACCGCATGTACGAGACCCTCCTCTTTCTGCACGTTCTGAGCGCGTTTCTCCTGGTGGCGGCGATCGGCCTCTGCTGGGCGATCTACGCCGGCGGCGGGTCGCTGGTTCGGCTCGGCGCCATCGTCTTCCCGGTCTGGGGCGCCGCCAGCATCGCGGTGCTCGTCTTCGGCGTCTGGCTCGCGTTCGACGTCTCGGGCTACCAGCTGTGGGACGGCTGGATCCTCGCCGCGCTCGCGCTCTGGGCCGTCTCGGGCGCCTTCGGCAGCCAGCTCGCGCAGGGCTACAAGGCGATGACGAATGGGACGACTGAGCGCCCCGCGCTCCTGGCGCACGTCGTGGCGACGGCCGCCGTGCTCCTGCTGCTCATCGACATGGTCTGGAAGCCGGGCGCATGACGTTTCTCCTGATCAGGCCCGACAGCTGGAACCTCCCGCTCTTCCTGCACGTCGCCGGGGCGATGCTGGTCACGGCATCGGTTGTCGTCGCGGTCGCGGCGCTCCTCCTGGCGTGGCGGGCGACGGGCGAGGAGCGTGCTGCGATCACCCGCTTCGGGTTCCGGACGCTGCTCATCGCCGGGATCCCGTCGTACTTCCTCATGCGGCTCGCGGCTGAGTGGATTCGCAGCCGCGAGAAGCATCCCGAGCAAGAACGAGCCCGGGGTGGCTTGGCATCGGCTACGGCACGGCAGACCTGGGCGGCATCCTGATCCTGCTCGCGACGATACTGACGGGCGTCGGCATGCGGAGGCTCCGCGGCGGCGGCGGCGCCGGGCTGGCGAAGACCGGCACCGTGCTCGCGACGCTTGTGATCGCGCTCTACGTCATCGCCATCTGGGCGATGACGACGAAGCCGTCCTAGGGCTTCCGCTCGTATCCCGGTGCCGCACGCGGCCGAGCTGTTCGCGCACCCACCCCACCGAGAGACATTCTCATAGTTCGCCCGTACCCTTGGTGAAGGATCGGTGAACCAACGGGGAGGCGTCGGTGGAGTATTCGTTCGAGCAGTGGGTCAATCATGTCGTCCAGGCTCACCCGCTGGTGGCGAGCGTCGTTGTCGAGTTCTCGAACTGGGGCGTGACCCTGTTCGGCGTCCTGGCCGTCGGATTGTGGCTCCTCTCCCCGCCGGGCGACACCCGGTGGAAGCGGGCCTGCGCCGCCGGGCTCTCCGCCGCGGCGCTCGGGCTCCTCGCCAACCAGGTGATCTCGCATGTCTGGGACCGGGCGCGGCCCTATGAGGCCCACGCCGGCATCGTCCCGCTGCTTCCGCGCTCGGTCGACCCGTCGTTCCCGAGCGACCACGCCACCGCGGCCCTCGCGATCGCGTTCGGCGTCTTCTTCGTCTCGCGCCGCGCGGGGTGGTTCTTCCTCGCGTTCGCCGTGCTCGTGTCCGCCTCGCGCGTCCTCGCGGGGATGCACTACCCGACGGACGTGCTCGCGAGCCTCGTCGTGGCGCTCGCCGCCGGCTTCGTGGCCGCCCGCGTCGCCATGGACCGCGTGCTCGTCCCGCTCATCAGGCTCGTCAGCCGGTTCACCGACCCCGCACTGGCGCGGATCGCCGATCTCACACCCGTCAGGCGGACGGTGCTCGACGCGCGCGTGCGGATGATCGTGGTGCTGCTGGTCTGCGTCGGGATCTTCGTCCGCATCCTGACTGCGGAGCGCGGGCACCTGTTCGACGAGATGGAGCTCGCCGTTCTGGCGGCGTGGGTCGGCCTCGGCGTTCTCGCCGTCCGTCTGAGCACGATGCGCTTCTGGCCGCAGGCGGCCGCGACACGACTAGCGACGTCTCGCGGGAGGACGTGCCAACATCCCCGGAGACCATCCCGGACCAAGGAGAGTCGTGCACGTCCGGTTCACTCGCATCAGCACCGCGGATCAGCCCATCGATCGGGCCACCATCGTCGCCGAGGAGATGCTCGGCTGGCTCCGCGACATGGAGGGATTCCGAGGGCTCCTGACCCTCTCGCGGGAAGGGACGACCCTCGGGATCACGTTCTGGGAAAGCCGCGAGCAGTCGGATCGGCACCTCCCGACGCGCATGGAGTTCCTCGGGCGCATGACGTCGATGGCGGACGTCCAGATCGAGGAGAGCGATGACTACGAGCTGACGTTCGCGTACCTCGGATCGGGTGCCGTCGAGGCGATGGACGGCGAGCGCTCGTCCTAGCCGGCGAGCCTCGCGGCCATCTCGTCGAAGAACGACCCGGCGTCCGGTAACGGCTACCCTCGGCGTGCGTGATCGAGCTCGCGACAGATCCGCAGCGGTACCTCGCGGAGGCGCGGCAGATGCAGGCGTTGTCGTTCGCCGCCCACATCCCTCTGGTGTGCTTCGGTATCGCGTTCCCCGCGATGGTCCTGATCGCCGAGTGGCTCTTCCATGCGCACCGGGGATCCGGTGTACCGGACGCTCGCGCAGCGCTGGACGCGGGTCATGCTCGCCCTCTTTGCGGCCGGCGTGGTCACCGGCACGGTGCTGTCGTTCGAGATGGGCCTCCTGTGGCCCGAGTTCACGCGCGTCTTCGGGAGCGTCTTCGGGCTCGGCTTCGCGATCGAGGGCTTCTCGTTCTTCCTCGAGGCGATCTTCATCGGCATCTACGCCTACGGCTGGACCGGCTGTCGCCCCGGATGCACTTCGCAAGCGGCCTCCCGATCGTGGTCGCGGGGCTCCTCGGCTCGCTGATGGTGATCTCGGTCAACGGGTGGATGAACCACCCGGCCGGGTTCCGGCTCGTGGGCGGGAAGGCCTCGGGCTCCTGGTGCTGGCGGACGCCGGGTGCGCACGCCGTCGGAGCCTCGGCCCTGCTCGTGTCCGCCGCCCTGGCCGCGCGGGTCCTGATCTCGGCGGACGTGCTCGGCGACTGAGGCCCGCCGGCACCCGGCGCATCCGCGTCAGCCGCCTCGGCCTGGTGGCGCCTTCCGCTCGAACACGTACTCGAGACCGTCGATCTCGTCGATCTGCTCGCCGACGCGCCGGAATCCCAGCCGCTCCGCCATACGGAGCGACGGCTCGTTGTCGGGGGCGATCGACGCTCGGACAGCCGAGACGCAGGCGAGCTGCTCGGCGGAGTGGATCAGCTGTGTCGCGCACTCGAGCCCGTACCCCTGCCGCCGGTGGCCGGCGTGGATCTCATAGCCGATCTCGATGACTCCGTCCGCGTCGGGCGGCGCATGGAAGCCGACCCGGCCAACCATCACGGGGTGGCTGCGCGTGACCGCGGCGCGGATCAGCCATCGGTGGTCGGTGCCCTCGCGGATCTGGTCCCTGCGGAGCCCGAGCACATGGCTGCTTTCCGACGGCCATTCCGGCGGGTAGTCGACCCCGACGTGCTCGCGGAACGCCTGCCGACCGTCCCGGATCACGTCCTCGATGACCGGGCCGGGAAGCGCGATCAGCGCCAGCCGGGGACTGAGTACGACGTCGTCAAGCGTCTCGGAGAGCAGCGACACGCGGCCATGCTATCTGCGAGTGGCGGATCGCCTGCCAAGGCTGCGTACGACTACGCCTCTGATCCGTGGAGGTCGTGTCGGCGACATGATTCCGAGGGTGGGGAAGCTGGACGCGGCACGATGGTGGGCGATTCGCCCGGCGCAGAACCGTAAGCCGGCGACATACCGCTGCCCGCTGTGCGGCTACCTGCTGCACGCCATGACCAGCCACATGCTGATCGCGCCGGAGGGTGACGCGCGCCGGCGGCGCCACGCACACACGGAGTGCGTCCAGGCCGCGCGTCAGGCCGGGCGCCTGCCGTTGCTGGACGAGTGGCGGAAGACGCAGCCGCGACAACCGTCGCTGCTTCGGCGCGCGTTTCGGCGCTCCTGACCTGTCGCCTCTCGCCGGCGACTACTCGCCGGGCCGAGCGGGTCGTCAGCGTCCAGGCTGGGGCGCCGCAAGGCAGAGGCGGCGAAAGAGCTCGGCGGCTGCGGGATCGGGGCCGCGGGCCGGCGTGAGCACGTACCAGGACCGTGTGAGCGGAGCGCGCGGCGCGCGCAGCTCGACGAGCGCGCCGGCAGCGAGCTCGGCGCCGACCGCGGCGTCGGCGAGCAGGGTGACGCCCAGCCCGGCAGCCGCCGCCTGCTTGACGGCGCCATTCGAGCCGATCGTCATGGTCGCCCTGGGCGCGATGTGCGCCTCAGCGAGGTACCGCTCCGCAGCCTCGCGCGTTCCGGATCCGCGCTCGCGGAGGAGCCACGTCTCGTGGGCGAGGTCACGCAGCCGCGGGCCGGGGCTGCCGACGACGACCAGCCAGTAGTCGCGGAAGGCCGTCCCGCTGATGTCTCGGGTCTCCGGCGGCCGGCCGCCCACGGCCAGATCGACGTCGCGGCGACGCAGCGCGGTCAGCACCTCCTCCCGATTTCCGACCTCGAGCGACACGTCGACCTCGGGATGGCGCTCCCGGAAGGCCTTGATCAGGCCGGGCAGCACGAACTCGCCGGCCGTCGTCACGCCGGCGAGTCGCAGTCGTGAGCCTCCGGCCACCTCGCGCCGGGCCTGCTCGGCGAGCCCGACCAGCTCGGCGGCGTAGGCCGCCATCGTCCTGCCGGCTTCGGTGAGGCGGATGCCGCGGCCGTCCCTGGCGAGCAGCTCGCATCCCAGCTCGCGCCCGAGCGCGGCCACCGCTGCGGATACCGCCGGCTCGGTGACCACGAGGTCCGCGGCCGCCGCCCGCACCGACCCGGTGCGCGCGACCGCGAGGAACGTGCGCAGCTGTGCGAACGTCATTGAACCAAGAGCTTATCGGTTCGCGCGAAAGTTTCCATTGATAGTGAAGCCCGAGTGTCCTACCGTGGCCGACATGAATGAATCGCTCTTCGATGCCGGCGTGAAGGAGTACCGCGCGACGTACTGGCGGCCCGCCTACGTCCCGTCCGACACCGACGTCCTGACCGCGTTCCGGGTGACGCCGCAGCCGGGCGTGCCGATCGAGGAGGCCTGTGCCGCGGTTGCGGCCGAGTCGTCGACCGGCACGTGGACGCAGGTCTGGACAGACCATCTGGTCGACATCGGCCGGTATCAGGCCAGGTGCTACCGGATCGACCCGGTCGCGGGCACCGACCAGGCGCTCGCCTACATCGCCTATCCGCTCGACCTGTTCGAGGAGGGGTCGATCGCGAACGTCATGAGCTCGATCGTCGGCAACGTGTTCGGGTTCAAGGCGCTGCGCGCGCTGCGGCTCGAGGACATGCGCATCCCGGCCGCGTACATGAAGACGTTCCAGGGGCCGCCGAACGGCATCCAGGTCGAGCGCGACCGCCTGAACAAGTACGGCCGCCCCCTGCTCGGCTGCACCATCAAGCCGAAGCTCGGGCTCTCGGCCAGGAACTACGGCCGGGCTGTCTACGAGGCGCTCCGCGGCGGCCTCGACTTCACGAAGGACGACGAGAACATCAACTCCCAGCCCTTCATGCGCTGGCGCGACCGGTTCGACTTCGTGATGGAGGCGGTTCGCAAGGCCGAGGACGAGACCGGCGAGCGCAAGGGGCACTACCTGAACGTGTCGGCGCCCACGGTCGAGCAGACGTTCGAGCGGGCGGAGCGGGCGCGCGAGCTGGGCTCGCCCATCATCATGCACGACTACCTCACCGCGGGCTTCGCGATGCATCAGTCTCTTTCACATTGGTGTCGGCGAAACGGCATGCTCCTGCATGTCCACCGTGCCATGCATGCGGTCATGGACAGGCAGAAGGCGCATGGAATCCATTTCCGCGTCCTGGCCAAGTGGCTGCGAATGGCCGGGGGTGACCACCTCCATGTGGGAACCGTGGTGGGCAAGCTCGAGGGCGATCGGGCGACAACGCTGGGCGTGATCGACCTCCTGCGCGAGGACCGCGTCGCCGCCGACCCGGCGCGGGGCATCCTCTTCGACCAGGACTGGGTGTCGCTGCCGGCGGTCATGCCGGTCGCCTCGGGTGGGATCCACGTCCATCACATGCCCGACCTCGTCGACATCTTCGGCGATGACTCGGTGCTGCAGTTCGGCGGGGGCACCCTCGGCCACCCCTGGGGAAACGCAGCGGGCGGCGACCGCGAACCGCGTGGCGCTCGAGGCTTGCGTCAAGGCGCGAAACGAGGGCCGATCGCTTCGCGAGGAGGGTGCCGACGTCCTGCGCTCTGCTGCACGTGCCTGTCCGGAGCTGGCCGTCGCCCTCGAGACGTGGCGGGCGGTGACCTTCGAGTTCGACACGGTCGATACGCTCGACCCGGTGGCGGTGGGAGCCTGACATGCCCCTCGAGACGTTCAGCTATCTGCCGCCGCTCGGCGAGGACGAGCTCCGCGCCCAGGTCGCCGACCTGATCCGGCGCGGGCTGATCCCGGCGATCGAGTACTCGGCCCGGCCGGCGGCGCGGGACAGCTACTGGCGGATGTGGAAGCTCCCGTTCGTTCACCGGCCGTCCGATCCGGCCGAGGTGCTCGCCGAGATCGACGCCTGCGCGGCCGAGCATCAGGCCGCCCACGTTAAGCTCGTCGGCTACGACGCCGTCCGCCAGGGGCAGGTGGTGTCGTTCATCGTTCGGCGACCCCAGGAGGGTGGTGCCGGTGCCTAGGCCGATCATCCTCGGCGTCGTAGGCGACTCCGCGAGCGGCAAGACCACGCTCACGCGTGGCCTGGTCCGGCTGCTCGGCACCGAGCAGGTGTCGCACGTCTGCGCTCGACGACTACCACCGCTACGACCGCGCCCAGCGGGCCGGGATGGGGATCACGCCGCTCGATCCAAGCTGCAACTACATGGACGTCATGGCCCAGCACATGCGGCTCCTGCGCGACGGCGAGGCGATCCTGAAGCCGGTCTACCGCCACGCGGACGGCACGTTCGGGCCGCCCGTCTACCTGGCGCCGGGCCGGTTCGTGATCGTCGAGGGGCTGCTCGGCTACCACACCGAGGCGCTGCGCGACTGCTTCGACATCCGCGTCTTCCTCGATCCACCCGAGAGCCTGCGCCGCCGCTGGAAGGTGGTGCGCGACTGCTCGCGCCGCGGGTACACGACCGAGCGAGGTGCTGGACGAGCTCGACCGCCGCGAGCCCGACTCCGAGCAGTACATCCGGCCCGCAGCGGCACCACGCGGACATGGTCGTGCGCTTCGCACCGCCCGACGGGACGACCCCGACGCGATCCACGCACCTCGACGCGCACCTGCTGCTGCGGCCCGGGCTGCCCCACCCCGACCTGTCCGACGTGTCGGCGAGACCGCGATCAGGGACTGTCGCTGGTCGGCGCGGACGGCGAGCAGGACCTGCTGTTCCCGGGCGCCTCGACCCGGCGACGGCGCTCGAGATCGAGGAGCGGATCTGGGAGCACATGCACTTCGCCAGCCACCTGCGTTCGGAGCGGCTCGGCGAGTTCACCACCGGCACCGACCTGCACCGCTGCGACTCGCTCGCGATCGTGCAGCTGCTCGTGCTCTACCACCTCGTCACCGGTCGGGCCAAGGTCGCGCTCGGAGGCAAGGACGCGCTCACCCGCGCCTGAGCCGGGCCGTAGGTGGTTCAGCACCATTTCGGTCGAGCGATCGGGGACGGTTATCATCGTGCGATGCGACTTACCGCGTCGACGCGGATCGAGTCTCCGCCCGAGCAGGTCTTCGACACGCTGGCTGATGTGCGAAATGACGCGCGGTGGAACAGCCGGGTGAGCAGCGCCGAGTTGCGAAGCCCCGATCGCGGTTTGCGATGGTGAATGGCGGAAGTCCGTACGACGTGACGATCACGACGCACGATCGGCCGTCACGGCTCGTGCTCGAAGCGCGCGGGAAAGCCCGATCTCACAATCGCGTATACGTTGACGCCGGCAGGTGGCGGCACTGAAATCTGGACAGCGACTTCGACTTCCGGCCGACGGGAGCTCAGAAGCTTCTGTTCGCGCTCGTGGGGCCAGTGATCCGCCGCGAGATACCCAAACACTTCGCCTCGCTCAGATCGTTCTGCGACTCCTGATTTGAGGCGGGCTGGGTTCTGCGGAGTCCGGGTTTGTAGGTGTGCCGATCACCGATCACGCCCGCCCCGTTGGTGCGCGTGCTGGCCCGCGATCGTCGCCGGTCTGCATCGACGAAAGGGGGTGCGGTAGGCCCCCTCGCGAAAATCCGGATCTTCAACCAGAGCGCGGTCGGCTGAAGGTGGAAGACCCGGCCCGGCTGGACGGTCTTGTGAGGCATCCACTCTCGTGAGGAGGAGATCTCGATGTTTCGCATCAAGCACCTCATCCCGACCGCGGCCGTCCTGATCGCAACAGCCGGAGTGCTCGCTCCGGCCGCGCAGGCCAGGGCCGACCACGGGTTCCCCCGCTTCGCGCCCGCGGCGAACAGCGTCGCCATCGCGAAGGCCGTGCAGCGCACGCACCACGACCTCGCGTTCGGGGCTGTGTCGCGCGACGTCGTCCACGACACGCCGCTCGCCAACCCCGTCAAGTCGAAGGCCGTGACCGGCCGGATCGTCGACACGTCCGGCGGCATCGACTGGGCGTTCCCGGTCATGGGAGCGATCGCGGTCGTGGTCATACTGATGGTCGCCGGTGATCAGCTGATCAACCGGCGTCGCGGACAGCTCGCCACGTAAGAAAGATCCCCCGGTTGGGGCCGTGTAGCGTTGGGGGTGGTGCCATCCACCGCCCCCAGCGCGGCGTCAGCCCGAAAGATATGGACGACGCGCCCCGATCCCAGGAGACCCCAGAGACCGGCCAGGGCGGCCGAGCTCGGCTGCGCCGCAGGCCGCAACGCCGTCCTGGGAGCGGGATCGCGGCTCTGCGAGCGGCGGGGTGGGATTCGAACCCACGGACGAGGTTGCACCCCGTCTCCGGTTTTCAAGACGATGGCCGGGGTGCGGGGATTTGGGTTGTGTGCGGCGTTTGTGGCTATCGGGGCGCCGGTTGGTGATCATCGGGCGACTGGGTTTTGGGGAGTTTTTGGGAGTCGCGTACGCGCGCGAGACCGTAGGGTTCTTCGCCCCCCGGTGTGGGTCCTAGGCCTGTTCGTCTAGGGTGGATTAGTATCCTACTGGTGATGTAGCTCACATGTACACGGCTTCCCGCAGGCCACCTGTCCGCCGTCCCTGGCTGAACCGTGCACCTGCAGCGCCCGGATCGGCCCGGAACATGCCCGTGCTTCTTCGGGGCCGGGACTTCCCGAGTACGGCGGGTCAGGCCGAAACTCGGGGCCCGGCCCCAGCCGTATCCGGCCGTTGCCTGACTGGCGTCCGGATTGAGACGCCTGTTGCCGCGGCGGTGCGCGCGCTGGGGGATTCTTCGTAGACTGGCTTCGTGACGATCTGCACCCAGTGTGGGCAGGAGAACCCGGAGACTGCGCGGTTCTGCATGTCCTGCGCTTGCCCTCTGACGACCTCTGCGCTTGAGGGTGGGGAGGAGCGGAAGGTCGTGTCGGTGCTGTTCTGTGATCTGGTCGGGTTCACGGCGTCGGCGCAGGCGGCGGATCCGGAGGATGTGAGACGGATGCTCGACGGGTATCACGGCGCTGTTCGAAGCGAGATCGAGCGCTTCGGTGGCCGCGTCGAGAAGTTCATTGGGGATGCGGTGGTCGGTGTGTGGGGTGCGCCGATCGCGTTTGAGGACCACGCTGAGCGGGCTGTCCGTGCGGGGCTTGCGATTGTGGATGGCGTGGACGCGGAGGTGCGGGTTGCGATCAATACCGGCGAGGCGCTGGTCAAGCTGCGGGCGCGGCCAGAGCTAGGCGAGGCGGTCGTCGCCGGGGACGTGATCAACACCGCATCGCGCCTGCAGGCGGTGGCGCCGGTGGGTGGCGTTGTTGGGTACAGCGACGATGCGTGCGACCGAGCGGGCCCTGGAGTACGAGCCGCTCGACCCGGTGGCGCTGAAGGGGAAGCCGGCGCCGGTCGCTGTGTGGCGGGGGTCCGTGTCCGGTCAGGCGAGGTCGCACCGCGACCGGGCGACGCCGTTTGTCGGTCGAAGCCGTGAGCTTCGGCTGCTTCAGGATGTGTTTGAGCGGGTGGTGGCCGAGTCAGGGGTGCAGTTGATAACGGTGGTTGGTGAGCCGGGGGATCGGCAAGTCGCGTCTCGTGGTGGAGTTTGAGCATTGGCTCGAGCAGCGGCCAGAGCCGATCGTGTGCCGGCGTGGTAGGTGCCGGCCGATGGCGATGGAGTCGGCTTTTCGGCCGTTGTCGGAGATCGTCAAGGCGCAGATCGGTCTCGGCGAGACCGATGACGATGATCGGACACGGACGCTGCTCTCTCGAGTGGGACGCATGGCGACCAAAGAGCGCCGCCCGCTCTCCCTCGCCGAGGCGCCGCGTCTCGCCCTTTTCACGCTCGAAGCTCGTGCCCCGCACGAGGTCCCCTCCTGCCGACGAGGGGCGAGACGCGGCGACAACTTCCGCCCAGGCCAGGGGCGCGGTAGTGTCTCCGGCTTGGTGGCCCGTGGACGCTGGCAGATCGGGGAAGGGCCGTGGATCTCCACCCAGCAGGTCGTGGATGGCGTCGCCTGGGGTTACGCGCTTAGGCGTGGTGAGGAGCGCCGGTCGGTCGTGGTGATCGTGAGCCGCCAGGCGTTGCGGCTGGATGATCCGGGGATGCTTCCGGTCGAGACTCGAGATGCCATCGCGACCCAGGGTCGAAGCGAGGCCGAACGGGCAGCGGAGTTGTATGACCCGCCGGCCTGTGTCGTACTCGGAAGGACCGGGTATATGCCGGCACCTGCGACGCTGCAACGCCTCGGAGGAGCCTAGGCCAGCCCTGGGCGCGAAGGCCGCCCTGGCACAGACGGCCTCCGCACCCTTCGACCCCCTGCCTGCCTGAGCGGGAGGAACCGCGGCAGTCACCCCTGGAGCCGTAGGCAACGACGATATCGACGCGACGGCGAAACACCATGCCCGGTCTCCACCTTTTCACAGCCTGGGGATGGCCGGCAGCCATCACCTCGCCGGTGGACATGAGCAACGGGCCTCGCTAGTCTCGGTGGTGCCCGGCGCCGACGTTGCCCGCACCGCGCTGGGCGAGCCGCGTCTCGTCCCACGCCTGGGCTCGCGGTTCCCAGCCGCACCCTCCCTCCGGGGCGAGACGCGGTGAACGAGGAGGGCCGCCCCGGACGGTGTGAGGACGGCCCTCGTGACCTCGCCAAGCCTGGGTCGCCTCCCGTCGGAGGCCCTGCAGGCCCGGCTGACTCTACCAGGCTGTGGTGGGTAGACGTGCGAACCGAAATGACATATCCTGGCTTTGGGTGCTTCATTGCGCGAGGCCCCCCACGCCAGGCACGGTGGGGGGGCCTCGTCGCGACTCGGCGAGTGATGCGCCGGTGGCGGCCCGGCAGCTGGCGGATCGGGCTTGCGGAGCGGCGGCGGGAGGAGCAAGCTCTTCTGACAGCCGGCTGCACACCGAAAAGGCATCCACATGTGGCCACACAGAGCTCTCGCTGGCGCAGGCATCACCTGGTCGTGATCGCCGCAGTCGATGCTGTCCGCTCCTGGGATCACAAGACGACGCCATCACCGACGACCGAGTCGACGACAACCGGAAAGAGGGCGGGCTACCATCGCTGCGCCCGGGGCGACGTCGCCGTCGGAATCGAAATTCGCCGCCCGTCCGGTTTGCAGGAGTCGGGTACCCCTGAGGCGGCCGGGCGACTCCCAGTTGCCACCATCGTCGTGCGAAACGTCGGCGCGCCGCGCTGTCTCGGGGTGTGGGGGATGCGCTTCACGATCACGGATCGAGCGGGGAAGACAGTCGGGGCGTGGCTGGATTCGGCGTGGTTCGTGGGCTACTACTCACCGGGTCGTGAGAAGACGTTCTCGTATCCTGACATCTGGCGGTGCGACCGGACGGGCCCGTTCGCTGCGGTTGCGACCGTCGGCCCCTACTCCGCCAGTCGCAGGAACCTCTCCCGCAGCCAGATCGCCGGTCACGTCCACCCAGGGTGCCGCCCCTGACCCAACACCCACCGGGTAGAGAGGAACGGGTACTCGCCGCAGCCGTATGAGACTAATAGGTGACGTTCTCGGCGGGCTCGATGACCGTCGGCCCCGTCTTCACCGTCACGGTCGGGTTGTCGAGCGCACCCGACGCGAGCAGGCGCTCTCGGAACGATCGGGCGTCGCCCACCGAAGCGAACTCGACTCGGATGAAGACCTCGTTCGGATTGTCCGCGGAGCGGGAAACGATGTGGCCCTTAGCGGTCTCCCGGCGGCCAGCGGGATCCGAATCGAACATCTTCTTCCAAGCGTCGTAGTCGGCAGTCTCAAGGTGCAGCACCATGAAAGCCACAGCCCCTCCCTCGTCTTAGCGGTTTCAGTCAGGGTCGACGATACCCGGTCCGGACAGCCTATTGCTGGGAAATGCTCGCGCGGGCGCATGGGAGCCGTGCTCGGGGGAGACGCGGGGGGCGGGTAGGCTTGACCGGCTGGAGATACTTGTGACTCTGAGCGACGACGACCTCCTCGATTTCGACATGACAAAAGCTGGTCGGTTTCCAGACCACACCGCGTGCGCTGCTCCAAGACCCGCCGCATGGGCGGGCCGTAAGTCTCAGCGAAGCGATGGACGACGACGTCGGTCTGGCCGAGGCCGCGCTCGCCGTCAGTTACCTCGAGTCCTTCCGCGGACAGGACGCCCAGGCCCACGTGTGGGCTTTGAAAGCAATGCGCCACGCGCTCGCCGCCGGACGCCCCCGGGAGGCGACCCAGGCCGCCGGCGATGTGGTCGAGATCGGGATCGACGGCCCGCTTCCCTTCGATCGGCTAGCCGTCACTGCCCAAGAGCTCCTTTCGCTCGGAGAGCCGATATCCGGCAGCTGCGGCCACGCCCTGATGGCCGCAGCCGCACTCGCTACCGGCGACGATCTGGGGGTCCAGGAGCACGAGGGACGATGGCGGGGCGTTCTCCACCGCCACGGGCTGGCATGGCTCGCAGCGGTGCATAGCTTGGGGATCGCCTACGTCGAGATCTCGGTGGGCAAGGCAGAGAACGCCGAGCGAAGGCTCCGCGTGGCGAGGGAGTTCCTCGGTTCGCTCGGCAACGTCTGGTGGGTCGACCTGGTCGACGGATGCCTCTGCGATGCGGTCGGAGCGCAGGATCGGCCGCGCGAGTTCCTCCGGCTCGTCGACGCGTTCTCGGCCTCCGTCCAGATGGCCGACCGGGCCACCCTGGTCGGACGCCAACTGTTGCTCGCGAGAGCCCACCTGCTTCGAGGGTCAGCACCGGAGGCGGAAGCCGCCGCGAGGCGCGCGCTCGCGCTCGCGGAGCCCAGCGACGCCGTGCCCAAACACGCGAACGCGCTGCTCATGCTCGCCGAGGTCCCCGACGCGCGCGATCAACGCGACGACGCTGTGGCGCGAAGCCAAGCCATCGCGAAGCTTCGAGCCAAGGGGAACCTGGCAGCGGTTGCGCGCCTGAGTTCTTGACAGCTTACTGGCGGACGGTGAAGACGAAGTGGTACTCCGCTACGCCGCTCGCGGTCAGCACCGCGTTGCGAACACGGCTAAGACGATGTATGTTCGAATCCGGTTGAGCGTCCCGGAAACGGCTTGGTTGGGCGGCAAAGTGGAGCTGACCGGATTCGAACCGCTGACACGGTAGTTCGGTCGGCGGCGTGATTCGCCGCGTTCGCTTGCCGCGCGCTGGCGATCGTGAGAGCATCGCTTGGCTATCTCCGCGTCGCGCCTACTGTCGGATCGTGCCCCCAGGAGAGCCGTGACGCTGTGCGCTGCGGTGGTGGCACTCGTCGCCGCATCGCCCGCTCGTGCGGACACGGTGCTGACGTCGTGCACATCCGCGGCCTTCGACGCGGCGGCGGCCGGGGGCGGGACGGTGACGTTCGCCGTCGACTGCCCGTCGATCACGCTATCGAAGACCGTAGTCGTCGGCACGGGCAAGGGTCTGGACATCGAGGGAAACGGCCATAACGTCGGCCTCAGCGGCGGCGGCGCACGGCGGCTGTTCCAGGTGAACGGTGGAACGCTGACCGTGCGCGGGGTAAGGATCAGCAGCGGCTCGGTCATCGGCGCCAACGGCGCCAACGGCGTGAACGGCACGGCCGGCGGCGCCGGCGCCCCGGGAACGAATGGGGCGGGCGGCTCGTCCGGAGTCGCCGGCGGCAGCGGCGGCGCCGGCGGCGCAGGGCTCGCGGGCACGGCCGGTGCCAGAGGCGCCGCGGGCAAGGCCGCCAGGGGCGGCGCGGTGCTGATCTCCGCCGGCAGCGCGCTCTTCGAGCACGTGACCTTCTCGTCCAACTCGGTGAAGGGCGGCATGGGCGGGATCGGCGGCGTCGGCGGTAAGGGCGGGAACGGCGGCACCGGCGGCGCCGGCGGCACCGGCGGCATAGGCGGCTCGCCGGGGGCGGATGGACTTCCCGGCGGCTCTGGCGGTTCGGGCGGGGCGGCGGCGCCTGGCGCCAACGGCGGCGCGGGAGGAGCGGGCGCGGCCGCCCGCGGAGGCGCCCTCTACAACGCCGGGACGCTGACGCTGAACGACGTGACGTTCCGCGGAAACGTGGCGCAGGGCGGCCGGGGTGGCAACGGCGGGACAGGCGGCATCGGCGGCAACGGCGGCGCGGGGGGAGCGGGCGGCGCCGGCGGACAGGGAGCCTCGGGCGTCCAAGACGCCGTCGGCGGGATCGCCGGCGACGGCGGGATGGCCGGCGCGCCCGGCGTGGCCGGATTCCCCACGCCGCCCGGCGCAGGCGGCACCGGCGGCGCGGGCGGCGCGGGTGGGGCCGCCGGCGGCGCTGCGGTCTACAACACCGCGACCGGTGTGCTGGAGATCAACGCGGCCACGTTCGACCAGAACACGACCCGCAGCGGCCCGGGCGGCAGTGGCGGCACGGGCGGTTTCGGCGGTCTCGCCGGCGCTAGCGGCCAGGGCGGCAGAGGCGGCACCGGCGGGCACGGCGGCGCGGCCTGCTGCGTGACGGGCCACGGCGGCAACGCCGGCGCGGCGACCGCCGGACTCGCGAGCACCCCGGCCGCCGACGGCAGCGTCGGCGCGGCCGGAGGCACCGGCGGCCGTGGCGGCCTCGCGCAGGGCGGCGCGGTGCAGAACCTGGGGACGTTCAAACTGACCGCGGCCACCTTTACGCGGAACGCGGTCACCGCGGGCGGCGGCGGCGCCGGCTCGATGGGCGGCGGCGGCGGGAACGGCGGCGCAGGGTCGGCCGGAGGCGCCGGCGGGACCGGAGGCGTCGGCGGCGGCGGGCCCTTCCCGGGCCAGGGCTCGGTTGGGGGGAACGGCGGCAACGGGGGCGACGGCGGCGACGGCGGAACCGGCGGTAAGTCGGGCAAGGGAGGCAAGGGCGGCAACGCCCAGGGGGGCGGCTTCTTCAGCTCGACGATCCTCGTCGTCGACACCGGGAACACCTACGGAGCCAACACCGCGGAGGCCGGTGCGGGCGGCGCCGCACGCCCGGGCGGCGTCGGCGGACTGGGCCGGCTCGGCGGGGGGCCCGGCCACGGCGGCATCGGCGGGGCCGACGGCAGCGGTCAGAACCAACAGCCCAACGGCGCCGACGGCCTTCCTGGCGCCAACGGCGTCAATGGCGGGACGGGCGCGTCCAGTGGGCCGGGAGCCGCCGGTGTCGCCACGTTCCCCGACCACAACTGAGCCAGGTAGAGCACGTCAAGTACGCTCGACCATCAGGTGTTACCTCTTCCCAGCCCGCCTCTGGGACTCCCCAAGGGGGCCGACCGGATGATGCCTTCTCGCATCGTCGTCTATACCCCTCTATCCCGTGCAGAGGGGGCAGAGATCTCCGTGTGGCTGACCGACTAGGGGCCCGAGGGGCTGAACGAGCGTTCGTCGGGGGGCCGGGCAGGTCCTCCGCTCTGACGCCGGCGGCCAGGCGCTGGCTCTCGCGAAGCGACGTCCTCTCACCCATCAAGGGGAGAACAGACTGCCTGGGATCTGCCTGCGAGCCCCACGCAGGAACCAGGGGCATGCTGGCTCTCTTCTTGGGGGTATGCCAGAGTACCCCTGCCACGCGCTCGCACTGCTAAGCAGTGGCGGTCCGTTGCGGGCCCAGCTCGACCATCAGAGGCCGTCATCCGCATTACTCCGGCTGCTTGATGCCCGCGGTTTGTGGCGGTGTAGGATCGGTTGGTGGGTTTGGACTCGGACGCTGCGCGTGAGGGGACGGTTCCGTTCGATCTCGGAGGTGAGATCGCCGAGAGGTTCATCGGCCGCTCGGAAGCCGTGGAGAATGGCGTGAAGGCGTTGGTTGCTGCGCGGCCGACCGCGTCAGCTCGACCTCGGCCGCCCCGAGCTTTCTACCGCCCTCGGGCCGCACGCGCTAGGCTTGTCTGCATGATCGGGAACGTCGGGGACACCATCGTCATCGAGTCGGAAAAAGCCGACGCGACGGTCCGCAAGGGTGTGATCGAGCAGGTCATCCAGGAGCAGCCGCCGCGCTACCAAGTCCGTTGGGAGGACGGGCACACGAGCATCCTCGCGCCCTCCGCCGGCGCCGCACGCATCGAGCAGAAGAAGCGCCCGCGGGCGAAGGCCAAGCGCTAGCCCGCGGTCGGCTCTTTCCTGCAGATGTCCGCCACCTGTGCCTTTGTCAGGCGCACGAGGTCGGCTGCCTTCAGGCGCACCGATCTATCGTGCGAGCCGGCCTCGAGCACGACCGAGTCGCGCGCGGCGAGCCGCTCGTCGACGATCACCTGATCCTCGCGGCCGCCGAATGGAGGCACGGCGCCGAACTCGAAGTCAGGATAGTCGCTCGTAAGGTCGTCCTCACTCGCCAGATGCACCTTCTTGCCGCTGAGGCCGACCACGGCGGCGACCTTGTGCAGGTCGATCCGCTCCGAGGCTGGGAGCACGGCCCGCACGTTGCCGCTGGGGGCGACCAGGACGAGGGTTTTTGCCACGTCCTCGGCCCCGATGCCCAGGGCGGTGGCCTCGTCCGCCGCCCGCTCCGTGCGCGCGTGCTCGCGCACCTCGAAGTCGACCCCAGCCTCCTCGAGGAAATCCGTCACGTCTGCCATCGCTTCCTCCTTTCGCGCCAATCATCGCCGTTGTCCGGAGTTTTGGGAGTCGTTTACGCGCGCGAGGGGCGAGTGTTACACCGCTTGGGGGGGTTGCCAGGGGACTTGGAAGTTGGCGGCGGCGAGGGTTTGGATGGCGTGGGGGGTGAGTTGGCCGCCGGCTTTTCCGGGTTGTGTTGGGGTGAGCATGTTTGCGGTGTGAAGCGTCCCGGGTTTGACCCCGGCTCGATTTCTTGGATCATGGTGATCCGAGAGAAGGGAGCTGAGCGAGATGGGTCGTCCAAGCAAGTATCCGGTCGAGGTGCGGGAGCGGGCGGTGCGGTTGGCGCGTGAGTCGGAGCGTGGGATCACGCCGGTGGCGCGGGATCTGGGGATCAATCCGGAGACGCTGCGCAAGTGGGTGCGCCAGGCCGAGGCGGATGATGGGTCGCGGCAGGATCTGCTGTCGTCGCGCGAGCGTGCCGAGCTCGCGGCAGCTGCGGCGGGAGAATCGTGATCTGCGTCGCTCGAATGAGATCCTGAAAGCGGCGAGCGTGTTTTTCGCGCGCGAGCTCGACCAGCCCCGTCCGAGGTGAGCGTGTTCGTCGACGAGCATCGCGCGCGCTTCGGGGTCGAGCCGATCTGTCGGGAGCTCGAGGTATCGGCGCGTGCCTACCGCCAGCGCCGAGTGGCGCCGCCGAGCGCGCGAGCGCAGAGCGACGCGGTGCTGCTCGGAGAGATCCGCAGGATCCACTCCGAGACGGACGAGTCGTATGGGCGCGGGCGCTGCTGGCGGCAGCTGCGAAAAGGACGGCTTCTGTGTCGCGCGCTGCACGGTCGAGCGGCTGATGCGCGGAGCCGGCCTGGTCGGCGTCCGTCGCGGCCTGCACGACGGCGCACGACGATCCCACCCCGACAGACGGTCGCGGGAGCGATCTCGTGCGCCGTCGCTTCACGCGCCTCCCGGCCCGATGAGCTGTGGGTCTGTGACTTCACCTACGTGCGCACCTGGGAGGGCTGGGCGTACCTCGCGATCGTGCTCGACGTCTACTCGCGGCGGATCGTCGGCTGGCAGCTGGCACCGCACATGCGAGACCGCCTCGTCGACGACGCCCTGACAATGGCGATCGCCAGCCGAAAGCGTCCCGCAGAGCCGCTCGTTGCGCATACCGACAACGGCTCGCAATACACGTCGTGGGAGTACACCCAGCGCCTGCAGACTGCCGGCATCGCCCCGAGCCGCGGACGCACCCGCACGGCGCTGGACAACGCGATGGCAGAAAGCGTGATCGCGACGATCAAGACCGAGCTGGTCACGCGACGGCCGTGGCCGACACGGCTCGATCTCGAACTCGCGCTGCTCGGCTGGATCGGCTTCTACAACGAACGTCGCATCCACCGCTGCCCTCGGCGGACAGACACCTCAAGAGGTCACCGACCAGTACCATCGAAACCACAGCACCGACACAGAGAAAACCACCTAACCACGCCGGCGCGAAACCCGGGGCGCTTCAAAGTGCTGTCGGTCAGGTACCGCCGCGGTCGCCAACGATCGCACCTGGGCGCACGGCCGGTGCCGCGAACTCTTCGCCCATTCGCCACGCCTCCACGACAGTCGGGAACTCTTCCGGCGAGGCTGGCATGCCTGGGTTGACCTCCTGAACGGCAACGCGCGCTCGACCCACCATGATTCCGGCCGCCATCAAGACGGTTTCCATTCATCACCGACTCGCACGCGAGCGGCCTCCGCGGCGGCGCCGGAGCGAGATGCGCGCACACCCTGATCGGCCCGAGCCGATCGCAGCGCTGACCGAAGAGTTTGAGCCGTCAACTGTGTCCGCATTCGGCCGCCCCAACCACCAACTCATCTACCTCCTTTTTCTAAAAACTCCGCCGATGGCGCCGGTGACACTTTCGCGGAACTCCTGTTCGCTTGGCCCCCGCCTGATGCCGACTCATGCTCGCGAACCCGGGCCGGGGTCGGGCGACAGTCGGGCGATGGTCGGTTCGCGGCCTGGTTGGGCACGAACTGCTGTCTATCAGAGCCGTATCGTCGCTCGGTCGGCGTCTGGTCATCGCGCTCAGTCGGCTCAACCATAGGGTTTGCGGGGCGGCAAGCGGCGGGGGTGGGATTCGAACCCACGGACGAGGTTGCACCTTTTTCCGCGGCGGTTTGGTTGCGCACCCCGGTGACGGCGTGGCCGGGACGCAGAAACCGCGCGTACCGCTTCGTGTCCATGTGGTGTAGATCACCCGGGCTGCTCACCCGAAGCTGTCAGGTCAGCGTCACCGTTGTGCTGCCCGTGTATGCCTGCTGTGGGTCGAGCATGATCGTGTAGGTGCCGGATACGGGGAGGGTGGCGGTGATGGTCTTGCCGGTCGAGAAGACGTACTGGGGTGTGACCAGTGTCGTTCCGTCGGGTTGAAGCACCGACACCTGCGTCTGCAAGACGGTGGTTGGGCCGACCTTGATGGTCACTGCTTGGCCGGCGGATCCCGTGAAGGTGACGGTGCCGTTCTGGCCGGGCACGGTGATCGCCAGGATGATGGCCGGGCCACCCAGAATCGCGGTGGCGGTCGGGTTCGGCGGGACGTCGTACAGGGTCAGTGTCACGCTGCCGGTGTTGGCCTGCTGGGGGTCGACCGCGATCGTGTACACGCCAGTGGTGGGAAGTGTGAGCGTGTCGATGAAGCCTCCAGATGTTCCGACGTAGGCGGGGCTGCCGATCGCGCCGCCGTCGGGTCGGATGATCTTCACCTGAGCGAACGATACGCTTGACGGCCAGATCCGGAGGCTGATGCGCTCGCCGGTCTGCCCTGTGAACGTGGCGGAGCCGTTCTGTCCCGGGATGGGCATCTGGAGTGATGCCGCCGGCCCGTTGGGCGTGATCGGCGCCGTAGCGTCGGCGGGCACGTCGTAGATGGTGATCGTGAGGGTGCCGGTAATCGCTTTTTGTGGGTCGAGCACGACGGTGTACGTGCCGGCGACTGGGAGCGTCTGGGCATCGACGAATGTGCCGCCCGATCCGAAGACGATCTGTGAGCCGAGTGTGCCCCCGCCCGGCTTCTGGATCGACATGAGGACGTATGACAGGCTCGATGCGGTCGACCGTAGGCTGATTCGTTGGCCGGCGGTGGCCGGGAAGGTGACCTGCATGTTCTGACCGGGCACCGAGTTGGCGACCATGACGCCTGATCCTCCGGGCGTCGTGGTCGCGGTCGACCGTCGGCGGGGACGTCATACAACGTGAGGGTAAGCGAGCCTGTGGCTGGGCCCTGCGGGTCGACAGTGATCGCGTAGGTGCCCGTCGACGGCAGGGTTGCGGCGTCGAGGAAGCCGCCGCTTGTCCCGACGTACGCCGACGGAGCGAGCGCCCGGCCGGTCGGATCGCGGACGGTGACGAGGGCTGCGCAGCACGCGGAGGATCCGAGCGTGGATCCAGTCAGGCGCAGGCTGACGCGGGCACCTGCAGCATCGGAGAACGTCACCGCACCATTCTGCCCGGGTACGGTCATGGTGACCGTCACCGGCGCGCCGAGCCGGGCGTGACGGCCGTGGCCGCATCGTCGGGTACGTCGTACAAGGTGAAGGTCATCGACCCCGTCGCCTGCCCCTGAGGGTCGATCAGGATCGTGTAAAGCCCGTTCTCGGAGAGCAACCGGGTATCGACGAAGCCGCCAGTCGTGCCGACGAACGTCGCCGACCCCACCGCGGCACCATCAGGGCCGGCGATCGAGACGAGCGCTCCGCAGCACGTGGAGGTACCGATGCTGACACCCGTCATCGCCAGGCTGATGCGCTCCCCCGCACGCCCTGAAAACACGAGCTGCGCGGTCTGGCCGGGAGCGGTCGTCGCGACCGTGATCGGAGCGCCACCGGACACGATCGTGGCCGGGACGTCGCCGGACGCCGACGCCACCGCGGCTCCCGAGGCCGTGTTCGCCGTCGCCGTGATCGTGACAGGGCCGCTGTCCGCGGGAGCGTAGCTTCCGTGTAGAGGCCGTCCCCACGTGGCGTGAGCTGGATCGATGCCGAACCGGCGGTGGCCGAAACCGTAACACCGGCCGCGTGACCGCAGGCAGACGCGATCACCTGCACCGGTACCGCGGCTCCCACAGCCGCGGTGAAGCCACTGGCAGGCGCCTGGATCTGCACCTCCGGCGTGTCGGCGCAGCCGACCGCGGCGGCCACGTTCAGGCGGCCTCCCGTCGCGATTGCGCCCGTCAGGGCCGGATCACTGTCCGCCGATCCGTCAAGGAGTGCCCGCAGGCCGACCCCGGACACGCCGGTGTCCGCGCTCGCGACCAGCGCTGCGGCGCCGGCGACGAAGGGCGCGGCCATCGACGTGCCGCTCTCGTACTGGTACCCGCCCCCGGGCCACGTGGAGTAGATATTGACGCCAGGCGCCGCGAGGTCGACGCTCTGCACGCCGTCGTTCGAGAAGGACGCCAGCCTGTCCTGGTTGTCGGTCGCGGCGACAGTCAGCACGTTTGGAAGCCGGTATGAGGCCGGATAGCTGGGCGCGGTATCGAGATCGGTGCCGCTGTTCCCCGCCGCCGTTACGAAGAGCGCGCCGTGCGCATCGGCGTACGAGATGGCGTCCGCCATCGCCTGTGAGTACGTGTCGCCACCGTATGAGTTGTTGGTGACCGCGCGCCCACCGTTGGTGGCGTACAGGAGCGCCGAATCGCGTTGCGGTAATCCCTGGCCGCTCGCGTCGAGGAAGTTGGACGGCGTGATCCGCGCGCCCCGTCCACGCTCGACGCCCCTTTGCCGTTGTTTCCGACCGCGCCGATGATGCCGGCGACGTGCGTCCCGTGCCCGTTGTCGTCGGAGGGGTCGTTGGTGTTCGTGACGAAATTCCATCCCCGCCAATCGTCGATATAGCCGTTGCCGTCGTTGTCGATTCCGTCCGTCCGGCAGCCCGGACAGTTCTCGCCGGGGTTGGCCCAGACGTTGCCCGCCAGGTCGGCGTGCGTGAGGTCCATCCCGGTATCGATCACGCCCACCGTGACCGGCGTCGACCCGGTCGTCACGTCCCAGGCCGCGGCGGCGTGGATGTCTGCGCCGGGAGTCCCGGGCGAGAATCCGACGATCTGCCCGGTGTTGCGCAGCGCCCATTGCTTGGAGAAGCCCGGGTCGTTGGGTACGACGTCGTCGGCGTGAAGAATCGCATTCGGCTCCACGTACCGGACGGCAGGATCGGCGCGAAGGGCCCGCCGAAAGGTCGCGGATCCCGCAGCCGGCATCGCTACGAGCTCAGCGTGAATCGGCCCGAAATCGCGGAGGACGCTGGCATGGGCGCCGCGGAGTGCATCAGCTCGAGCCGATGCAGGTTCATGCGCGCGAAAACTGACGATGAACAGCCGAGACGGTGGGGTTGCGGACCACAGCGGGACCCGCTCCCGTTCGCGGTGGACACTGCCAACGCCAAGAAGGCGCTTGCGAGAAACCCCATTCGCCGCACTACACCGAGCGTTACGAAACCCTCAGCAATGTCACAATCCCCCGCTCGGTGATTCGGCGATGCTAAGACGGTCACGACCCGGCCACGAACGCGGCGCTGAGCACGAGCAGGACGATCGCCCCGCCCCGCAGGGTCCATCCTCCGCTCGCGACTCCACGGCCAAGCCTGCGGTGCGAAACGACGGTGTTGGCCACGTGCTCCGCGACAACCCCTATCCACCCCTCACCTCCAAACTCCGCGGATGGCGCCGGCAAGACTTCGGCGGAACTCGTGATCGCTGGGCCTCCGCCAGATGCCGACCACTGCCCGCGACCCGGGCCCAGGTCCGGTCGGGCGACAGTCGGGCGATGGTCCGTGTGCGGCCTGGTTGGGGCGAACTGCGGTCTATCAGAGCCGTTATCGTCGCTCCGTCGGCGCGTGGCCACCGCGCTCAGTCGGCTCAACCATAGGGTTTGCGGGGCGGTAAGCGGCGGGGGTGGGATTCGAACCCACGGACGAGGTTGCACCCCGTCTCCGGTTTTCAAGACCGGTGCGTTCGGCCGCTCCGCCACCCCGCCGGCGGCTCGAAGATAGCAGGTGGGTTCGGTGTCCCCATTGCAACGCTTCCGCGCGGCCGCCTACTCCGGTGACTGGCTGCGCTCGAGCCGCGTGTCGGCGAACGACGCCGCGTCCTCGATCGGCTCGAGATGGGTGAAGACGGTCGCCTCCGGCACGGCCGCCCGCAGGTCGCGCTCCAGGAGTTCGAGCAGGACGTGGCCCTCGTGCACGCTCCAGGATCCCGGGCACGAGCACGTGCAGCGAGACGAACGACCGGCGTCCCGACTGGCGCGTTCGCAGCGCATGGAAGGCGACACGGTCGCTCGCGTAGCGCCCGAGCACCGTCTGGATCGCCGCCTGCGTCTCGGGCGGGAGTGCCCGATCCATCAGCCCGTCCACCGAGCGGCGCAGGAGGCGCGCCCCGGTCACGACGATGTTCGCCGCGACGGCGAGGGCGACGACCGGGTCGAGCCGCTCGACGCCCGTCACGGCGACGAGCCCGACGCCGGCGATGACGCCGACGGACGTCCAGACATCGGTCATGAGGTGGTGGCCGTCCGCTTCGAGCGCGATCGATCGATGTCGCCGCCCGGCTCTTAGGAGCAGCAGGCCGACGCCGAGGTTGATCGCAGAGGCCGCGGCGGACACGATCAGACCGACTCCGACGTCTTGCAGGGAGGCCGGGTGGAGCAGCCGGTCGAGCGCCAGCCACGCGATCGTGAGCGCCGCGAGCAGGATCATGCTGCCCTCGGCGCCGGCGGAGAAGTACTCGGCCTTCTCGTGGCCGTAGAGATGCTGGTCGTCGGGTGGCTGGCTCGCCCAACGCAAGGCCGCGAGCGCCACGATGGCAGTGACGAGGTTCACCACGGATTCTGCGGCATCCGAGAGCAGACCGACCGAGCCCGTGAGGAGCCAGGCGGAGGTCTTCAGCGCGATCGTCACCGCCGCTGCGGCGATCGAGAGCCAGAGCAACCGAGCCAGTCGCGGCTGCGTCACCATGCCCGGGACATCATCGCGCCCCGGCGAGCGGCTGCGATGCCGGAGGTCCAGCCGGGCGCGCGCCCACCGGCCGGCGGCCGGATCGATTCGGCATCGAGGCCGGTTCGCGCGACCAGCCAGGAGATCACCGAGTTCGAGTTCCACATCTCCCCGGCACCCAGCTCGTCGCGGCCCCACACGAGCCTCGGCAGCGTTGGAACCGCATCCCAGAGTCGTTGCACCAGGCCAGGATCTTCGCTGAGGCGCTGCGGGCTGTCGACGGCCTCCCCGACGTCCGGGATGCTCCCGTCTCGCCAGCGCCGCACCTCGTAGCGGAAGACCCGCACGCGGCCCGCCCAGCGTGCTCCCACAGGCCCTTCGGCGACCACGCCCCGCCGGCTGCGATGGCCGTCTGGGACGGGCGTCATCTCGATGACGAACCGTCCGATGCCCGGCAGATGACCCTCGAGTGCGGAGTGGTAGAGATCGCACGCCGCCCGATGCTCGAGGCGCGCCGTCACCGCCTCGAAGACGCGGCCGTTCAGGCGCACCGAACGGCCACCCGCTCCAAGTGGGAGCCAGTAGAGGTCGGCATAGGGCGTGAACGACACGCACGGAAACCTATGCCGCGCGGCCGGGGCCGGCCATGACCGGCCCCGACCACGTGGAGGGGCTAGGACGCGAGGTGAAGGTGACCTGGCCGGTGGTCTCGCTCAGGTACTTGAAGACGGCCCGTTCGGCGGCGTCCGCGTAGCGGCCGGTGCCGCCGGCGATCCGCAGCACGCTCTGCGGTCACGATCGGCGGCGCGGTTTGTGAGTGCCCTCGCCGAGCGAGGGATCACGCTGAGCGAATACGTCCTTACGCCGCGGGAGCCTGCAGCACCTCGGGCGCGCCGAACGGCCGCAGCACCTCGGGCAGCACCACCGACCCGTCCGCCTGCTGGCCGTACTCGATGAGCGCGAGCAGCGTGCGCGATGAGGTGATCGCGGTGCCGTTCAGCATGTGGACGAACTGCGGCTTCCCGCCGTCCGGGCGGAAGCGCGTGCTCAGGCGGCGGGCCTGGTAGTCGGTGCAGTTCGAGCAGGAGGTGAGCTCGCGGTAGCGCTCCTGCCCGGGGAGCCACACCTCGATGTCGTACTTCCGCGCCGCCGAGGCGCCGAGGTCGCCGGCCGGGATGTCGACCACCTGGTAGTGGAAGCCCAGCTCCTGGGCGATCTCCTCCTCGATCGCGAGCAGGCGCTCGTGCTCGTCCCACGACGTGTCGGGGTGGCAGTAGCTGAAGAGCTCGAGCTTGTCGAACTGGTGGACGCGGAAGATGCCGCGCGTGTCCTTGCCCGCCGCGCCCGCCTCGCGCCGGAAGCACGTCGAGAAGCCGACGTAGTGCAGCGGCAGGTCGGCCTCGGCGAGCGTCTCGCCGCCGTGCATCGAGGCGAGCGGCACCTCCGCCGTCCCGACCAGGAAGAGCTCGTCGGAGCCGAGCGCGTACACCTGCGCCT
Organism: uncultured Actinomycetes bacterium; assembly: GCA_963809325.1. Lineage (GTDB taxonomy): Bacteria > Actinomycetota > Thermoleophilia > Gaiellales > JAICJC01 > JAICJC01. The sequence goes on along the minus strand of CAWEIZ010000007.1, from coordinate 1,038,802 downwards.
CGGCCTCGGGGAAGAAGCCCGTGCCGACCATCGCCTCGCGCTTCACGAGCACCGGCGGGATCACCGGCACGAACCCCTTGGCGGCCAGCTTCTCGAGGCCCCACTGGATGAGCGCGAACTCGAGCCGGACGAGGTCGCCCTTCAGGTAGTGGAAGCGGCTCCCCGAGACGCGCGCGGCCGACTCCGGGTCGATCAGGCGCAGGCCCTCCGGCCCGGCCAGGTCGAGGTGGTCGCGCGGCTCGAACCCGAACTCCGGCGGCTTCCCGTACATCCGCACGATCTCGGCGTCCTCCTCGGCGGCGCCGGCGGGCGCCGAAGGGTGGGGGATGTTGGGGATGCGGAGCATCACCTCTCCCACGGCCGAGTCGGCCTCGGCCAGGGCCGTCTCGTCGGCCGCCTGCCGCTCCTTGAGCTCCGCCTGGTGCGCGATCTCGGCCGCCGCGTCCTCGCCGCGCTGCTTCGCCTCGGCGATCGCCTTCGCGGCGGCGTTTCGCTCGGCGCGCGCGGCCTCGACGCGGGCCAGCAGTCCGAGCCGGCGAGCGTCGACCTCGAGGAACTCGTCGACGTCCCGCACCGCCTCGTCGCCCCGGCGGGCGAGCGCCGCCTTCGTGCCCTCCGGGTCGGCGCGGATCTGCCGGACGTCCAGCATCAGGGCCGTGAGTCTACTAACGCATCCAGGAAGCCCGCGACCCCGTCGTCCTCGACGCTCGGCACCGTCCAGCCGGCGATCGGCTTCGAGGCGGCGATCGGCGTCGGCGACCGCCACGCCCAGGCCCGCGGCCTCCAGGAGCTCGACGTCGTTCGCGCCGTCGCCGAACGCGACCACCGCTCCCGGATCGATGCCGAGCCGCTTGCACACGAACTCGAGCGCCGAGCCCTTGCTCACGCCGGGCAGGGCGAGCTCGAGGAAGATCGGAAGCGACTTGGCGATGAAGGCCCGGCCGTCGAACCGGGCCCGCAGCTCGACCTGGAGGTGGTCGAGCGGCTCGGGCTCGCCGACCACGACGATCTTGGTCGTCGGCTGGTCGAGCCACGCGAGGAGGTCGCCGACGGCGTGCGCCTCGAGCCGCGCGTGCGTCGCGTAGGTGGTCGCCTCGTCGTTCAACGTCTCGACGTAGAGCTGGTCATCGACGTAGACGTTCATGTGGAAGCCGGCGGCGTCGACCGCCTTTATGACCTCGTGCGCGAGCGGCACGTCCATCGGCCGGTGAAGCAGCCACTCGCCCGAACGGGGGTCGGCCACAAGCGCGCCCTGGTAGCAGATGACGGGTGCGGTGACCCCGAGCTCCAGGGCGTACGGGCGGGCTGAGGCGAACATGCGCCCGGTCGCGACGATCGCCGCGATCCCGGCCTCGATGACGCGCGCCACCGCGCGCACCGTCGCCGGCGAGAACTCCAGGTTGTCGGCCAGGATGGTGCGGTCGAGATCCATCGCGACGGCCCGCACCGAGGCCGGGTCGAGGCCCGGCGGCAGTGTGCTCATCCCGTCTTCTTGACGACGTAGGCGGCCACCGCGTCGACGTCGTCGCCCCCGACCAGGCCCTTCGGCATGCCGGGGCGGCCGTCGATGATCGCCCGGCGCACCTCCTCGACGGTCGGTTGGACGTCTGCGAGGTTCGCGGCGTCGGTGTTGGGTGAGGGCTTGCCCGCCGAAAGCGAGTGACACGCGGCGCAGTTCTGCTCCCAGAGATACGCCGGACCAGATCCTCCCGATCCGCCGCCGCCACAGGCCGGAGCCAGGGCGAGCGACGCGGCCAGGATGGAAACGGGGGCGGCGCGCATCTCCCGAGCGTATCCTTCGATCGCGATGGACGCCGCCGACAAACGCCTGTGCGACCTCATCCAGAACGAATTCCCGGTCGTCGAACGGCCGTATGCGGCCATCGGCGAGCGGCTCGAGATGGGCGAGGACGAGGTCATCGATCGCGTGCAGCGTCTGCGCGGCGAGCGGATCATCCGCCAGGTCTCGGCGATCTTCGACACGCGCAAGCTCGGTTATCGCTCGATGCTCGTCGCCGCCCGCGCCCCGGCCGATCGGGCCGACGAGGCGGCCGAGGTCATCTCGACGCACCCCGGCGTGACGCACAACTACGAGCGCAAGCACGAGTACAACATCTGGTTCACGCTCGGCGTTCCGCCGACGTCGCGGCTGGGCCTCGACCGGACGGTCGAGCTGCTCGGCGAGATGGCCGACGTCGAGGCGATCCGGCCGCTGCCGGCCATTCGCTTCTTCAAGATCGGCGTCGATCTCGACATGGTCGGCGGCCGCGACCCGGCCGCCAAGCGCGTCCGCGCCGAGCCGGTGCGCGAGGCACCGGCGCCCGACGCCCTGAGCGAACGCGACATCGCTGCGGTGCGCGCGCTCCAGTCCGACCTGCGGCCGCTGCCCGAGCCGTTCGCGGGGCCGGCGGAGCGGCACGGGTTCACGGTTCCCGAGCTCCTCGAGAAGGCCGCCGAGCTTCAGGAGACCGGCCAGATGCGGCGCTTCGCGGCTGTGCTCTACCACCGCTCGGCCGGCTTCACGGCCAACGGGATGGGCGTCTGGAAGGTGCCCGAGGAGCGGGTCGACGAGATGGGGCAGCTGATGGCCGCCTACCGCGGCGTCTCGCACTGCTACCAGCGGCCGACGTACCCCGACTGGCCGTACAACCTGTTCTCGATGACGCACGGGCGCGACCGGGCGGAGTGCGAGGCGGTGCTCGACGCGATCGCCGAGGAGACGGGCCTCGAGGAGCGGATCGTCCTCTACTCGACGAAGGAGTGGAAGAAGACGCGCCTGGTCTACTTCAGCCCGGACGCGGAGGAGTGGGAGCGCCGGCACGCGCCTGAACTGCAGCCCGCCTAAGGATGGATGATCCCCGACCCCCGGGCGTCTGGACGCACACCGAGGCGTGATCCTGCCCCTCGTGGCGGCGCTGCGGCTGCGAACCGTCGCCTCGCGGCGTCCTCGGTCGCGTCGATATTTCAACCAATATCGACGCTCCCTGCGTCCTTGCGACGCTCGGTTCTCGCCGCCCAGCACATCCCGGGGATCGGGAATCAGCCATCCCGATCTCACGCCGGGGCGGGCCGGGCCGTTTCCCTGACATGAGGCTGCCACCGTTCCAGACGCTCCTCGACGAGCACGGGTCCGACGTTCACCGCTATCTGGCGGCCCGCGTGGGCCCGATCGACGCCGAGGACTGCTGGCAGGAGACGATGCTGTCGGCGCTTCGGGCCTATCCCGGGCTCCGGCACCAGACCAACCTGCGCGGCTGGCTGCTTCGGATCGCCGAGCGGAAGGCGCTCGACGCGCACCGCGCGGCGGGCCGCCGCCCGATCCCGGTCGAGGAGGTTCCCGAGCGGCCCGCGCCGCCCGCAGAGCGTCCCGACCCGGCGCTCTGGCGGGCAGTCAGGCGGCTTCCGGGCAAGCAGCGGGCCGCGGTGACGCTGCGGTTTGCCGCCGACCTGGACTACGCCGCCATCGGGAGAGTGATCGAGTGCTCCGAGGACGCGGCGCGCCAGAACGTGCGCGCCGGCCTGGCCTCGGTGCGAAGGGAGTGGGTGCGATGAACACGGCCGAGTTTGCCCGCAGGGCGCAGGCCGAGGGGCTGATCGATGTGGCGTACGCCGGCGTGGACTCGCCGTTCGGCCACCTGACCGCGGCCGTCACGGACGCCGGGATCGTCAGGCTGGCGTTCGAGGGCGAGGAGCTCGACGACGTCCTCCAGGAGCTGGCCGACCGGGTGTCGCCGCGCGTCCTCGAGGCGCCGGCCCGGCTCGACAGCGTCCGTCGCGAGCTGGACGAGTACTTCGAGGGTCACAGGCACGAGTTCTCCACGCCGGTCGACTGGCGGCTCTCGCACGGGTTCCACCTGAAGGCCCGCGAGGCGTGCTACGCGATCCCGTTCGGCGGCGTCCTGACCTACGCCGAGCTGGCGGCCGCGGCGGGGAGCCCTCGCGCCGTCCGCGCGGCCGGGCAGGCGATGGCGCGAAACCCCGTGCCGATCGTCGTCCCGTGCCACCGGGTGCTCCGCACCGGCGGCGGCCTGGGCGGCTACGGCGGCGGGCTCGACGTGAAGCGCTGGCTGCTCGACCTCGAGCGCGGCGAGCGACTGTTCTAGGCCGCACCCCGTCGGGGCCTGGCCCCGGTTGTTGATCCGCGTGAAACACCGGTGCCTGATGCCAATGTTTCACGCCCGGCCGGGCTGAAGCTCGATCTCGAGCCCGTCGTAGGCGATACCGAAGCCCTCCGGCACCCACGCCTCGAGCTCGGCGTGGGTGCCGATGCGGTGCCCGACATGGGTGAAGAGCGTGCGGCCGGGCTTGAGCTTTCGGGCGCACTCGATGCCCTCGGTCATCGGCATGTGGTCCTTGACCGTCCGGTCGCGGGTCGCGGCGCCCAGCATGAGGAGATCGGGGCTGCGGGCGAGCTTCGACCCCGGCGGGGCGGCCAGGTCGGGGGCGTACACGAGCGATTCGCCGTCCGGCCCGGTGAAGCGGTAGGCGACGGTGCGGGTGCGCCCGCTGTGGTCGACGTCGAAGGCCTGGGCCCGCAGGCCGTGTCCGAGCTCGATCGGCACGCCCGGCGTGACCTGCATCACCCGGAAGTCGAGTCGCGGGAAGATCACCCGCACGCCCTGCTCGCACTCCTTCGTGCAGTGAAGCGGGATCCGGCCGAGCTTGGCCAGGGCGTGCAGGCCGAGGACGTGGTCGTGGTGGTGGTGCGTGAGCAGCACCTGGTCGGGCACGGCGCCGGCGGTCAGAAGCTGCTGGTAGGCGTCGGGGCCGGCGTCGACCAGCACCCGCCCGTCAAGCAGAAGCGATGCGCGCAGGCGGCGGTCGCGTGGGTCGGGCGACGTGCACTGCGGGCAGTCGCACCCGAGTCGCGGGATCGGCCAGGCCCCCGAGGAGCCCAGCACCGTCAGTCGCACTCGGCCTCCCACTTGGGGTGGTGCTTTCGCGCCCACTCCCGCCGCACGGTGCCGAGGGTGATGCCGCGAAGCGAGTGGCGCGTGCTCCCGTTCAGCGTCGCAAGGTAGATGTGGCCCGCGACCAGCGGGACAGCGATCCAGGTCGCCCAGTCGTGCACGAGGATCGCGCTCGTCGCGCCGCGGAAGGTCTTGTCGGTCTCCTGGAGGAGGATCAGGACGCCCGATGCCGTGAAGACCACGGCCAGGCCGGCGATCAGGGCCGAGTTGAGCTTCTGCCCGGCGTTGAAGCGGCCGGCGGGCGGCTCGGAGCCGCGCCGCCGCACCGCCCACGCGAGCCATGCGCGGTCGTCGTCGTCGAAGCGGTCGAGCTGCGAGGCGGTGCGCCCGAGGCTGCGCGGGCTCGTGGCGACGACCGCGACGAGGCCGGCCCAGAAGCCGACGGCGGCGCCGATGTGGAGCGTCTTCCACAGCATCCGGTCGGCGGCGAGCGAGGCGAAGACGGGCAGGTACAGGACCAGGCCCGTGGCCGTCATGACGAGGAACGTCGACGCCGCCACCCAGTGGGCCGTCCGCTCCGCGCGGCTGAACCGGTGGATGTACTCAGTAGCCGTTGGAGCGCCCAACCCAGGCGTCGACGTCGTAGCCGTTCTGCTCCCAGTACCCCGGCGCGAGCTCCGGGACGAGCTCGATCTTCGAGAGCCACTTGACGTTCTTGTAGCCGTACATCTCGGGGATCACGAGCCGTACCGGCGCACCGTGCGCCCGGGTGAGCGGCGAGCCGTCCATGTGGTGGGCGAGCATGACGTTCGGCAGTGTCGTCTGCCGGAGCGACAGCGTGTCGACGTACGGCGTCTCGAGCGAGACGAAGTTGGCGTACCGCGCCTCGGGCAGCGGATCGACCATGTCCCAGATCGTCTGCAGGCGCACGCCCTGCCAGTGGACGCCGCCCACCGTCCAGCCGGTCACGCAGTGGAAGTCGGTGGTCTGCCGGACCGACGGCAGGCCCATCAGATCGTCCCAGCTCAGCCTGAGCGGCTTTCGCACGTGGCCGGTCACCTCGAGCGTGTACCCCGCCGGGTGGAACTCCGGCCAGGGCGGGTTGATCGCGTAGATCCGCCAGCCGCCGATGGGAAGGATGTCCTTCAGTCCCTGCGGGACGACCGAGCCAGCCGCGCCGAGCGGGCGCGAGAGCGTGCTCGAGATCCGGTTCCCTGCGAGCAGGCCGACCGCACCCAGTCCGACCACGGACAGGAACGCGGCCCGCCCCATGTGACGTTCAGCCATACCGGAAGTATCGCGCCGTCCGCGGCGCGTGCCGTAACACAACCCCCGGTGCTTACGCCTGCCCTATCACCTCGCAGACGTCGACGCTGATGAACGTTGCGGGAGCCTCGGGCATGTCGCGGAGCGTGTTGAACGTCGCCTCCGCGGCTTGGGCATTCGCCTCCGTGTCAAACAGCCAGAAGGAGTGCTGAACGAGGTCGCCCCCGTCCAGGCACCGCGCCCAGTACCCGCCGGCAGAGCCCGCCATGCCCTGAAGCATCGCGACGCCCCGCTCGCCGATCATCGCGAGCGTCTCATCCTCCTGCCCGGGCTTGATCTTGACCCGTCCGATCACCGCGTGCATCTGGGAACCTCCCTCGCTGCCGCTCCGGTCGCGTCCAGCCCGACCACGGACAGGAAGTATCGTGCCGACGGCGGCGCGCGCCGTAACACAACCCCCGTCGCACGCCGCTCTCTCACGTGACTCTCACCGTCTCCGCGCATAGTCGCACCATGGCAGACGTCGCCCCCGCGAGCGTGCTCGTCGTCGACGACGACGCCCCGGTCCGGCGGATGCTCGAGCGGACGCTTTCAGCCGAGGGCTACGCCGTCGTCGCGGTCGCCGACGGCGGCTCGGCGCTGGCCCGGGCCGAGACGACGCCGCCTGATGCGATCGTGCTCGACGTCGCCATGCCCGGGATGGACGGCCTCGCGGTCGCCCGCCGGCTGCGATCGAAGGGTGTCTCGATCCCGATCCTGATGCTCACCGCGCGCGACGACGTCGGCGATCTGGTTGCCGGGCTCGACGCGGGCGCCGACGACTACCTGGTGAAGCCGTTCGCGGTTCCCGAGCTTGCGGCCCGCATGCGGGCGCTCCTGCGCCGCACCCGTCCGGCCGATGTCCGCGCGTACGCCGACCTCGTCTTCGATCCCGGTACCCGCATCGTGGAGCGCGGAGGCCGCTCGGTCGAGCTCACGGCTCGGGAGGCGGACCTGCTCGAGATGCTCATGCGCCGGCCCGGGCACGTCGTCACCCGCCGCGCCGCCCTGACCGAGGTCTGGGGCGACGGCCGCGCCGTGAGCGACAATGTGGTCGACCGGTACATCGCCTACCTGCGGCGAAAGCTCGGCGATCCGCCGCTGATCCACACCGTGCGCGGCGCCGGCTACGTCCTGCGGCGGTGACGGCCCCGGAGCGTCCGCGCCGCCGCGGGTCGCTGCGGGTGCGTGTGGCGCTCGCGGCGGCCGGAGCGATCGTCATCGCGGTGTCGGTGCTCGGCGCAGGCGTGCAGATCCTGCTCTCGAATCACCTCCACGCCGAGCTCGACTCGACGCTGCGCGAGCGCGCAGCCCAGATCGCCCAGCTCAACGCCACGGCACCGGCCCTCCTGACGTCGGCGGGGGTGCTCGACGTGCCGGCCGGGCCTCGACTGATCGACGTCGAGGTCGTCGACCGCCACCGCCGGATCGTCGCGCGGTCGCTCGGGCTGCAGGGCGGGACGGTCCCGGTCGGAGCGCTGGTCACCGCGGCGATCTCAAGCGGCCGCGGCGGCTACGGCGATGCACACCTACGGGGGGACGAGGTTCGCGTCTACGTCGCGCCGCTCTCCGACCTGGGCGGGCCCGCAGGCGGCGGAGCGGTGATCGTCGCGGCCTCGACCGACGACGTCAACGACACGCTTGAGCAGTCGCGCCGCCTGATCGTCGGGGGCGCGCTCCTCGCGGCCGCGCTCGCCTTCCCGGTCTCACTGCTCCTCGCGCGCCGCGCGCTGCGCCCGCTCGAGCGGCTCTCGGCCGGCGCGGCCGTGATCGAGCGCACCGGTGACGCATCGCTTCGCCTGCCCGCCGGCGGGCAGGCCGGCGCCGACGAGGTCGACCGCCTCACCGAGACGTTGAACCGGATGCTGGCCGCGCTCGAGCGGGCCCGTGAGGCCGAGCGTCGCTTCGTCGCGGACGCGTCGCACGAGCTGCGAAACCCGATCACCGCGCTGCGCGGGAACGCCGCGTACCTCCTGGCCCACGGCGCCGACCCCGAGACGCTTGCCGACGTCCACGCCGACGCCGAGCGGTTGAGCCGGCTCCTCGACGACCTCCTCGCGCTCGCCCGTGAGGACGCCGGGGGCGTGCCGGACGAGCCCGTCGACGTCTCGGAGCTCGCACGCGAGGCGGCGGCGGGAGACGCCGCCGTCGTTGTAGAGGCCGACGGCCCCGCCCTCGTGCGCGGCGACCGGCGCGCGCTCGAGCGCGCGCTTCGAAACCTCGTCGACAACGCCCATCGCCACGGCCCTCCCGGCGGCGCTGTGCGCGTCACCGTCGAGTCGACCCCTGCGACCGTCGTGCTCGCGGTCACCGATTCGGGCGAGGGGATCCCGCCGCAGCTCGCGGAGGCGGCGACCGGCCGGTTCTGGCGGGGCCAGGATGCCGAGGCCGGGGGAGGCTCGGGGTTGGGGCTTTCCCTCGTCCGGGCGACGGCGGAACGGCACGGCGGCGTTCTCGTCATCGACGGGTCGCGATTTGTGATGCAGCTCCCCGGTCTCAAGCCGCTCTCAGACGGTCGGGGTGACACTTCGGACGCAGACAGAAGGAGACAGCCGTGAACATCCTGCGCCGAGCATCCACCACCCGCCTCGCCATCGCCGCAACCCTGGTCGTGGTCGCCGCCGTTGCGGCGAGCATGGCGCTCGCCAGCCGGTCGAGCCCCGCGCCTCCCAAGCGCTCCCTGGCGGCGGCGATCCATCACGCGCTCGCCGGCCCGCGCGTGGCCGGCGTGACTGCGCGGATCCGCTTCTCGAACCACCTGCTCCCGTCGGGCGCGCTCCCGAACTCGGGCCAGCCGCTTCTTGCAGGCGCGACCGGCCGGCTGTGGGCGACGGGCGGGAAGGCACGCCTCGAGCTCCAGGCCGACAACGGCGACACCGAGATCGGATTCGACGGAAGCACCCTGGTCGTCTACGACGTCGCGACGAGCACGGCGTACGAGATGCAGGTGCCGCGGCACCATGACACCCATCAGAGCTCGAAGAGCCACCACGGCGTACCGTCGATCGCAGACATCCAGCGCGGGCTGGACCGGCTCGCGGGCCGCGTGACGCTCTCGGGTGCGATTGCCGGGAGCATCGCCGGCCAGCCGGCCTACACGGTGCGCGTCTCGCCGAAGCACGACGGCGGCCTCCTCGGCGCGGTCGAGCTCGCCTTCGACGCAAACCATGCCGTGCCGCTCCGGGTCGCTGTTCTGAGCCAGGGCGACTCGACCCCCGTCGTCGCGCTCTCGGTGACCGACATCAGCTTCGGAAGCGTCGCCCCCGCCGACCTGGCCGTCCATCTCGCGCCGGGCACCAAGATCGTTCACGTGCATCCGCCGCAGGCGCCGGCCCACGAGGCATCGGCGGCCCACACGCCGGATGTGGTCGGAACTGCGGCGGTTGCCCGTGCTGTCCCGTTCACCCTGGCAGCGCCGCCGTCGCTCGTCGGCCTTCCGCGGCAGGGCGTCCGCCTGATCGACGGTTCCGGCAAGCCGGGCGCCATGGTCGTCTACGGCCACGGCCTCGGCGCGATCGTGGTCCTCGAGCAGCCGGCCGACGTGCACCACGCCGGGCCGCTCGGCTCGCTGCCGCGCGTGTCCGTGAACGGCGCCGCCGGCCACGAGCTGGCCACGGCGCTCGGGACGGCGATCCAGTTCGATCGCGGCGGGGTGCGGTACACGCTTGTCGGATCGCTGCCGGCGACGGCGGCGGAGGCGGCCGCGCGCGCACTCGGCTGATGCCGTCGGGATCCCCCCCTGAACGGCCGGTCGAGGCGCGCGGGCTCGTCAAGCGGTACGGCGACCTCGCCGCGGTTGACGGCGTCGATCTCACGGTCGACGCCGGCGACGTCTACGGCTACCTGGGTCCGAACGGCGCCGGCAAGACGACGTCGCTTCGGATGCTCCTCGGCCTGATCCGGCCGACGGCGGGTGATGCCCGGCTGTTCGGTCGTGACCCGATCCGCATGGGCCGGCGGGCGCTCGAAGGGGTCGCCGGGTTCGTCGAGGCCCCGCAGTTCTACCCGTACCTGACCGGACGCAAGAACCTGGAGCTGCTCGCGGCGTACGACGGGCGCGACGCCCGCCTGCGGATCGGCGAGGTGCTCGACACCGTCGACCTGGCCGATCGTGCGGGCGACCGGGTCGGCGGCTACTCCCACGGGATGCGCCAGCGGCTCGGCATCGCGGCGTCGCTGCTTCGCAGCCCGCGCCTGCTGATCCTCGACGAGCCGCAGACCGGCCTCGACCCGGCGGGGATGCGCGACATGAAGACGCTCATCCGCGGTCTCTCGGCGCGGCGCATCACGGTGCTCCTCTCGAGCCACCAGATGGCCGACGTCGAGCAGCTGTGCAACCGCGTGGCGATCATCAACCGCGGGCGGATCCTGTACGAGGGTGACGTCTCCGGCCTGACCCGGTCCATGGGCACCTGGTATCGCCTGCGCGCGTCGGATCTCGACGCCGCCCAGCACACGGCGGCCGAGTTCGAGCTGTCGGACGTCACGCGCGAGGACGGCGAGCTGCGGTTCAGCGCCGACGAGGAGCTGCTCGAGCGGTTCATGATCACGCTCGGCAAGCGCCGGATCGGCGTCCGCGCGCTGATCCCGCAGCAGGCGACGCTCGAGCAGCTGTTCTTCCAGCTGACGGAGCAGGACGGGGCCTCGGCGGCCGTGGCACCGGCCGACCCGGTCGTCGAGGAGGTGGCGTGATGCCGACGTTCCTCACGGCCTACCGCTGGGAGCTCCGAAAGCTCGTGTCGCAGAAGCGAACCTATCTCGGCCTCGGGGCGGTCACGGCGGTGCCCCTCATCTTCGTAACGGCACTCGCGCTCCAGAGCGGGTCGCCCAACGATGTGGCGTTCGGCCGCTACGTGCGCGAGTCGGGCCTCGCGATCCCGCTCGTCCTGCTTCTCTTCTCGTCGGTGTGGCTCTTCCCGCTCGTGACGGCGCTCGTCGCCGGCGACATCATCGCCGCGGAGGACCACAACGGCACCCTGAAGACGATCCTCACGCGCTCGCTCGACCGCGGCCAGATCTTCGCGGGCAAGATGCTCGCGGCGGCGACGTACGCGGCGCTCGCCCTGGTGCTGATGGGCTCGGTGGCGGTCGTCGCCGGGAGCCTCAAGTCGGGGTTCAACGGCCTGATCAGCCTGTCCGGGACGCACGTCGCGGCCGGACACGCGCTCGGCCTCGTCGCGGCGAGCTTCGCCGTCTACATGATCCCGGTGGCGGCCGTGGTCTGCGTCGGCCTGCTGCTCTCGGCACTCACCCGAAACAGCGCGGCGGCCGTCGTCGGGACGCTCATGTTCGCGCTCCTCATGCAGCTGATCGGCATCCTGCCGGGGCTCTCGGGCACCGACCCGTACCTCCTGACCACGCAGTTCCAGGCGTGGCAGGGGTTCTTCCGGACGCCCACCGACTGGGACCCGATCGTGCGCGCCGTGTGGGTGTGCGCGATCTACGCGGTGCCGGCCGGGGTCGGCGCCTACGTCGTGTTCGTGCGGCGCGACGTCGCGGGCGGCTGACGTGCAAGGACGGGGTCAGATTCTGCATCGGTAGGCTTCGGGCGTGGCTGCCGACCCGCTCCGAGCCTTCTCGCCCCCCGTCGCCGACTGGTTCCGGAGGAGCTTCGAGAAGCCCACGCCGGCCCAGTCCAAGGGCTGGCCGCCGATCGCCGCCGGGAAGCACACGCTCGTGCTGGCGCCGACCGGCTCGGGAAAGACGCTCGCCGCCTTCCTGACCGCCATCGACGGCCTGGTCCGCGACCCGTCGGAGCGCGGCACGCGCGTGCTCTACGTGAGCCCGCTGAAGGCCCTGAACCACGACGTCGAGCGAAACCTGCGCGCGCCGCTTCACGGCATCGCGACCCCGCGCGAGGTGGAGGTCGCGGTGCGAAGCGGCGACACGCCCCAGCGCGAGCGGGCCGCGATGCGCCGCCGCCCGCCCGACATCCTGATCACCACCCCCGAATCGCTCTATCTGATCCTCACCTCGGCCGCGCGCGAGATGCTGGCCGGCGTCCAGACGGTCATCGTCGACGAGATCCACGCCCTGGCGGCGGGGAAGCGCGGCACCCATCTCGCGCTCTCGCTCGAGCGGCTCGCGCACCTGACCGGCGGCGATCCGCAGCGGATCGGGCTCTCGGCGACCCAGCGGCCACTCGAGGAGATCGCCCGCTTCCTCGGCGGCGACCGCCCGGTCGAGATCGTCGACGCCGGCCACCGGAAGCCGCTCGACCTCGAGGTCGTCGTCCCGGTGCCCGACATGCGCGAGCTCGGCGGCGCCCCGGCTCCCGACGGCGAGCCGCGCCAGTCGATCTGGCCGGCGATCTACCCGCGCCTGCTCGACCTGGTGCGGGCCCACCGCTCGACGCTCGTCTTCGTGAACAGCCGCCGCGCCGCCGAGCGCGTCGCCCACCGCCTGAACGACCTGGCCGAGGAGGAGATCGCGCGCGCCCACCACGGCTCGATCGCGCGCGAGCAGCGGCTCGAGATCGAGGAGATGCTGAAGACCGGCCGGCTGCCCGCGCTCGTCGCCACGTCCTCGCTCGAGCTCGGGATCGACATGGGCGCGATCGACCTCGTCGTCCAGGTCGAGTCGCCGAAGTCCGTCGCGGCCGGCCTCCAGCGTGTCGGCCGCGCCGGCCACCACGTGGACGCCGCCAGCTCGGGTCGCTTCTTCCCCAAGTACCGCGGCGACCTGCTCGAGACGGCCGTCGTCGTGGGGCGGATGCGCGAGGGCGCGATCGAGCACACCCGGGTGCCGCGCCAGCCGCTCGACGTCCTCGCCCAGCAGCTCGTCGCGACGACGGTGATGGACGAGTGGGCCGTCGACGACCTGCACGCCATGGTGACGCGCGCCGCCCCGTACAGCGACCTGAGCCGCACGCAGCTCGAGGGCGTGCTCGACATGCTGGCCGGCCGCTATCCCTCGGATGAGTTCGCCGAGCTTCGCCCGCGCGTGGTCTGGGATCGGGCGGCCGGCATCGTGCGCGGCCGCGACGACGCCCGCCGGCTCGCGGTCACGTCCGGCGGCACGATCCCCGACCGCGGGCTCTACGGCGTCTTCCTGGTCGACTCGGGGGCGCGGGTCGGCGAGCTCGACGAGGAGATGGTCTACGAGGCCCGCTCGGGCGAGGTCTTCCAGCTCGGCGCGACGTCGTGGCGGATCGAGCAGATCACCCGCGACCGGGTGCTCGTGTCGCCGGCCCCGGGCGTGCCCGGGCGGATGCCGTTCTGGAAGGGCGACGGCGTCGGCCGGCCGTACGAGCTCGGCCGGGCCGTCGGCGAGGCGGCCCGCACGCGCAAGTTCGGCGACCTTGACGAGCTCGCCGCGAGCAACCTCTCGACGTACCTCGACGACCAGGAGGCCGCGACCGGCGTCGTCCCGTCCGACCGCACGATCGTGGTCGAGCGCTTCCGCGACGAGATCGGCGACTGGCGCGTGTGCGTGCTCTCGCCGTTCGGCGGCCGCGTCCACGCGCCGTGGGCGCTCGCCGTCGAGCGACGGATGGGCGAGGCGCTCGGGATCGAGGTCGAGTCCCTCTGGGCCGACGACGGCATCGCCATCCGCCTGCCCGACTCCGACACGCCGCCGCCCGTCGACCTGATCGCGATCCCGCCGGACGACCTGGACGATCTCCTGATCGACCGTGTCTCGGAGAGCCCGCTCTTCGCGGCCCGGTTCCGCGAGAACGCCGCCCGCGCGCTCCTGATCCCGCGCCGGCGACCGGGGCAGCGGACGCCGCTCTGGCAGCAGCGCCTGAAGGCGCACGACCTCCAGCAGGTCGCGCAGAAGTACGGGTCGTTCCCGGTGCTGCTCGAGACCTACCGCGAGGTGCTCTCGGACGTGTTCGAGGTGCCGGCGCTGAAGGGCCTGCTGCGCGCGATCGCCGGCGGCGAGGTGCGGCTGGTCGAGGTCGAGTCGGCCGTGCCGTCGCCGTTCGCCTCGTCGCTCCTCTTCGACTACATCGCGACCTACATGTACGAGGGCGACGCGCCCGCGGCCGAGCGGCGCGCCCAGGCGCTCCAGCTCGACCGGGCGCTGCTCGCCGAGCTCCTGCGGACCGACGACCTGCGCGAGCTGCTCGACGGCGACGCGATCCGCGACGTCCAGTCGGAGCTCCAGGGTGAGGGCCGCACGCTCGACGCGGACCGCACGCACGACCTCCTGCGCCGGCTCGGCGACCTGTCGCGGGACGAGCTGGCGGCCCGCGGAGCGGCCGACGTCGACGGCCTCGTCGCCGCCCGCCGCGCGGCGTGGATCCGGATCGCAGGCGGCGAGCGGCTGATCGCGGCTGAGGACGCCGGCCTCTACCGCGACGCGCTCGGGGCCGTCCCGCCCGTCGGCCTTCCCATCGCGTTCCTCGAGCCGGTCGACGGGGCGCTCCGGCGGCTCGTGGGCCGCTACGCCCGCTCGCACGGGCCGTTCACGGCGGAGGAGCTCTCGGCACGCTGGGGGGCCGACGTCAGCGGCGTCCTGCGCGACCTGGCCGCCGAGGGATCGCTCCTCGAGGGCGAGTTCCGCCCGGGCGGCTCGGGGACGGAGTGGGTCGCGCCCGACGTCCTGCGCCGCGTCCGGCGGCGGACGCTCGCGGCCGTGCGCCGCGCGGTCGAGCCTGTCGAGCCCGAGGCGCTGGCCCGCTTCCTGCCGGCCTGGCAGGGCATCGGCCGCGACCAGGGCCGCGGGATCGACCGACTGCGCGACACGGTCGCCCAGCTCCAGGGCATCGCGCTCCCGGTCGAGGCGTGGGAGACGGACGTCCTGCCGATCCGGGTGCCGGGCTACACGCCGGCGATGCTCGACGAGCTGACCGCCGGAGGCGAGGTCGTGTGGATCGGCGCCGGCCGCGGCCGCGTCGCCATCCACCCCCGCGGCGACGCCCGGCTGGTGGGGTCAGACCCCGCATCGGAACCGTTGCGATCGGCCGATGGTGGAACGGAGGTGTCACATCCGATCCTCGACGCCCTGCGCACCCGGGGAGCGATGTTCTTCTCGGATCTGGCCGCGGCCGCCGGCGCGAGCGAGCGCGAGACGCTGGCCGAGCTCTGGAGCCTCGTCTGGGGCGGTGCGGTGACGAACGACGCATGGCAGCCGCTGCGAAGCGGCGCGGCGCTTCGGGCCGTCGAGCCGCTGCGCCCGGGAAGGACCGGGCGGCGGGCCAGGCCGACCGCGTCGCTTCCCGCGGCACGCGGCCGCTGGTCGCTCGTCGAGGGCCTGCTCCAGCCGGCGCCGGCCCCGCGCGAGCGGGCGCGGGCGCTCGCCGAGACGCTGCTCGACCGCCATGGCGTCGTGACGCGGGCGGCCGTCCTCGGCGAGGGCATCCCGGGCGGCTTCTCGGCCGTCTACGGCGAGCTGCGGCTGATGGAGGAGGCCGGCCTGGCGCAGCGCGGCTACTTCGTCGAGGGGCTGGGCGGGGCGCAGTTCGCGGTCACGACCGCAGTCGAGCGGCTGCGCGACGTTCGCGAGGCCGACCCGGTGGCGCCGCCCGTCGTGCTCGCGGCCGTCGATCCGGCCAACCCGTACGGCGCGGCGCTCCCCTGGCCGGAGGCGAGCCGCAAGCTGGCGCGCATCGCCGGCGCCTGGGTCGTCCTGGCCGGCGGAAAGCCGGCGCTCTACGTCGAGAAGGGCGGGCGCGGCCTCGTCACGATCGAGCCCGAGCTCCTCGAGCCGGCGATCGCGGCGCTCGCCGGTCTGGTGGAGTCGGGGCGCGCCCGGCGGCTGGCGCCGGAGCGGGTCGACGGCGAGCCCATCGTCGGCACGGAGGCCGAGCGGCTCCTGCTCGACCACGGCTTCCTCCAGGGGCACCGCAAGCTCGTGCTGAGGGCGTGAGGGCGCGGGCTACTCGAAGCCGACGACCGTGGCGCGGGCTTCAGGCGCGAGTCCCACCCCTCGTCCGTGACCGCCACGCCGTGGTCGCGGCCGTCTTAGCGCCCGACGTCACGGTCCTCGCCGAGGATGACCAGGGCCCGATGCCCGTCCGGTGCGATCGACGACCCGACGACGAATGCCCACTCCTGGACGGTCGGGATGCCCGCGGGCCAGCTGTCGGGCGCGGTGCTGCGGGCCGCCTCCTCGGGCGTCGGATATCCCGGCACGCCGGAAGTATCACGCGGCCCTGACGCCGCTGCTACCGTCGCCGGATGCCCGAGGGACACTCGCTGGAACGCGCCGCGCGCCGCCTGCGGCCGCTCGTCGGCGCCCGGGTCGACGGCGGGCCGCTCGCGGGCGCCGTCGTCTCGGGGGTCGAGGCGCGCGGGAAGCACCTGCTCGTCCACACCGCCGACGGCCGCTGCCTGCACGCCCACCTGGGCCTGCACGGGGGCGTGCGCCTGCGGCCGCCCGGCGAGGGGCGGGGGCGGTACGTGCTTCGCACCGCGGCCGGCGACCTCGTGATCGCCGGCCGGGTCGGCGTCGCCGCCCGCCCGCCGCAGCTCGCGCTCGGCCCCGACCTCCTGCACGGCCGCTTCGACGCCGCGGAGTACCTGCGCCGCGCGCGCGCCGCCGACCGGCCGGTCGGTGAGCTCCTGCTCGACCAGCGCGTGCTCGCCGGGATCGGGAACATCGTGAAGTCCGAGACGCTCTGGGAGCGCCGCCAGAGCCCGTTCCAGCTCGCGTCCGCCATCTCCGACCGGCGTCTCCTCGAGCTCGCCGCGACCGCCCGCCGCCAGCTGCGCCGGGGCGTGACCGGCCGGCTCCCGGCGAACGTCTATCGCCGCACCGGCCGCCCGTGCCCGCGCTGCAGGACGCCGATCCGAAGCACCGCCCAGGGCGATCACCCCCGCCGTACATACCACTGCCCGGGGTGCCAGTCGGCGTGATCCGGCGGCGCGACCCCGAGGGGGTGCACGACCGCGCGCGCGGCGCCATGCTCGGGCTCGCGGTCGGGGATGCGCTCGGCGCCGCCGTCGAGTGGCTGCACCCCGACCAGATCCGAAACCGCTACGGCGGGCCGCTGCGCGACATGGTCGCCTCTGCGCCGTGGGGGCTGGGCGAGTGGACCGACGACACGGCCATGGCCATCGCGCTCGCCGAGAGCCTCGCCGATCAGGGCGGCTACGACGAGGCCGACGTGTTCGGGCGCTACGCGATGTGGGCGCGGTCGCGCCCCAAGGACATCGGCGCGACGGTCGCGGCGGCGCTTCGCCGGGCCCGCTCGGCCGACGAGGCCCGCGCGGCCGCCGAGGCCTTCCACGAGGCCGAGGGTCGAAGTGCCGGCAACGGCTCGCTCATGCGCACCGTCCCGATCGCGATCCGCTACCGCAGCGACCCGGGTGCGATCGAGCGCATCTCCCGCATCGACTCGGGGCTCACCCACCACGACCCGCTCGCGGGCGATGCCTGTGCGTGGCTCAACCTGACCGTTGCGGCGCTGATCCAGGGCCGGCGGCTGCCGCAGTCGGTCTCCGAGGTGGCCCGTGCAGCCGAGGCGGCGATCGTCGAGGACGAAGCCCGCCTCGCCGCAGCCGCCCAGGAGCAGCGGGGGTTCGTGATGACGACGCTCCGCATCGCCTTCGCCGCGGCATTCCGGCACGACGCCTTCGAGCCGGCGGTCGTCTTCGCGGTCAACCTGGGCGGCGACGCGGACACGAACGGCGCCGTCACGGGCGCCCTGGCCGGCGCCCGGTTCGGCGCCGGTGCGATCCCCGAGCGCTGGATCGAGCCGCTGATGCGTAAAGAGGTCGTGAGCGGCCTTGCGAACCGCCTCACGCGTTCCTAGAGTCTGCTCGGAACGTCGCAAACGGCACGATTGGGGGTTACCGATGAAGGCTGTCTTCACCGCCCGCCGGCTGAACGCGGGGCACTACGACGACTTCCGCAAGGCCTGGGAGCCCGATCAGTGGCCGATGGGGTTCAAGGGCGCGTATCTGATGCGCGACACGGCCGATCCCGACCAGATCACCGTCATGGGGCTCTTCGACGTGTCCGACGACGACGCGGCGCGCATGCAGACCGACCTCGAGCCGTCCGAGCGCGACCGGCACGAGCGGATGGCGCCCCATGTCGCCGACACGCTCGTGTCCGGGCTCTTCGACATCGTCGTCCACGAGACGGGCGGCGCGACGGGCAACCACTCGGCCGTGCTTCTCACCGAGCGAACCCTGAAGCCGGGGGCGTTCGACGCCTACATGGACGCCGGCCGGCAGACGAACGAGGACATGGGCGGCATGCCCGCGGGCCTCGAGTTCATGCTGCTCCAGGACACGGAGAATCGCGATCACGTCATCCAGCTCGGGATCGTCCGCGTGGCCGACATCCAGGCGTTCCGCGACTCGGTCATGCCGGGCCGGCAGAACATGCTCGACGCGATCGCGCCGTACGTCGCCTCGGTCGGCCTGGACGCGGCCTACGAGCTGATCGAGGAGGTCGCCCCGGTCCACGCCTGACCGTCCACGGGTATCCTCTCGCGCGATGTCGGAAGCTCCCGATCGGAACCTTGCGCTCGAGCTCGTGCGCGTCACCGAGGCGGCGGCGCTCGCCTCGGCGCGCTGGGTGGGGTTCGGCGACAAGGAGGCCGCCGACCAGGCGGCCGTCGATGCCATGCGGCACATGCTGGCGACCGTCGAGATGGACGGCGTCGTCGTCATCGGCGAGGGCGAGAAGGACGAGGCGCCGATGCTCTTCAACGGGGAGCGCATCGGCACCGGCTCGGGCGTGAGCGTCGACGTCGCCGTCGACCCGCTCGAGGGCACGGAGCTGGTCGCGCGCGGGCAGCCGAACGCGCTCGCCGTGGTGGCCGCGGCCGAGTCGGGCACGATGTTCGACCCGGGGCCGGTCTTCTACATGGAGAAGCTGGCGTGCGGGGCCGACGTCGACGAGGAGCTCGACATGCACGCGCCGATCGAGGAGACCCTCGAGCTGGTGGCCCGGGCCCGGCGCGGGCGGGTGCGCGACCTGATGGTCGTGATCCTCGACCGGCCCCGCCACGACGAGATGGTGAAGCGCATCAGGGCCGCCGGAGCGCGCATCCGCTTCATCCCGCACGGCGACGTCGCCGGCGCGATGATGGCCGCCAGCCCCGAGACGGGGATCGACCTCCTGTGGGGCATCGGCGGCACGCCCGAGGGCGTGCTGGCCGCGGCCGCGTTCAAGTGCCTCGGAGGCCAGTTCATGGGCCGGCTCTGGCCGCGCAACGAGGACGAGGCCCAGGAGGCGCGCGACGCCGGCTACGACCTCGACCGTGTGCTCACGACCGACGACCTGATCCGCGGCGAGAACGTCTTCTTCGCCGCCACCGGAGTGACCGACGGCGACCTGCTCCGCGGCGTCCGCTACCGCGCCGGCGGCGCCCTCACCTCCTCGCTCGTCATGCGCTCGAAGTCCGGCACCGTCCGCACGCTCCAGGCCACGCACTCGATGGAGAAGCTGTCAGCTGTGGCAGGCGAGCGGTACGGATAGCGGGAGGCCGATTACCGTAAAAGGAGTAGCGCCGGCGTAGGCGCGGCGCCCGATACCCCGCCCGAACCGCAATTCCACGGGGGGTCGGATGTTCTCCTTTCGGTCGCTTCTCTTCGCGGGCGCTCTCGCACTCGCGTCTCTTCTCGTCCCGTCCACAGCCTCCGCGGCGATCGTCCCGCCGTGGGTGCACGTCCAGGGGGTCGGCTTCACCGACCAGAACGGCCTGCCGGTCGTTCTCCGCGGCGTGAACCAGCAGGGCGGCGCCGGCGTGCAGTCAAACGGCATGGCGCTCAGCCTGGGCTCGAACTTCGTCCGCATCCTCGCGCCGTGGAGCACGGTCGAGGACACCGCTCCGGTCGGCGGCCTCCACACCTGGAACGAGGAGTACCTCCAGCGGCTCGACGACCAGGTGTCCTGGTACGAGGACCACGGCGTGAACGTCGTCATCGACTTCCACCAGTACAAGTGGTCACCCTACTTCGGCTCGGGCGAGACCGGTGTGCCGGGCTGGTTCTACAACGACGTCCGTCCGGGCCTCTATCCCAAGACCGACGACGGGATGAAGGAGGCGATGAGCGACTGGTGGACCGACGCCGTCGGCCGCCAGGACTACCTCGCGTTCGCCCGGATGATGGTCGCGCGCTACGGCTCGCACGCCAACGTGGTCGGCTACGAGGTGTTCAACGAGCCGATGGTCGGGAACCTCGGCGAGAACCACGCGTCGACGCAGGCCGTGATCTCGTGGGAGGCGCCCATCGTGAACATGATCCGGCTCAAGGATCCTGAGCGCGCCGTGTTCTTCATGCTCCGGGGCGGCGGCGACAACGGCCTGGTCAACGCCGACTTCACGAAGTTCGGCCCGATGGCCAACCTGGTCCTCGACCTGCACGACTACTACAACGGCCTCTACGGCTCCGGGTACACCCCTGACCAGGAGGGCTGGGTGCCGTCGTGGGACGCCACCCACAATCAGAACTTCCTCGACTACCACGGCACCGAGGACGCGCTCGTCCAGAACCTCGCCCTGGCGGTGAACAGGACGCGCGAGCTCGGCATCCCGCTCGTCATCGGTGAGTGGGGCGCACAGACGGCCGACTCGGGCGTGCTCGACTTCCAGCACCACCTGATCTCGGTCATGGGCCGCTACGGGCTCTCGTGGGCGCGGTGGAACCTGGGCCAGGGCGCCGATCCGTTCACGCTCCTCACGCGCACGAAGTCGTTCAACGCCGTGGGGGCCGACCTCGCCGTCGCGCTCGCGACGCCGGCGCCGACGATGGGGATCGCTCCGGCCGCCGACGTCGCGCCGACGGTGACCGGCTTCGCCCAGGTGGGGCAGGTGCTCACGGCTGCCAACGGCACATGGGCCGGCGTACCGGCGCCGGTCGTCACCGACCAGTGGCAGCGCTGCAACGCGATCGGCATGGCGTGCAAGCTCATCCCCGGCTCCACCGCCGCGACCTACGTGGTGATGCCGAGCGACCTTGGCTCGACGCTCCGGGTCGCCGTGCGCGCGCGGAGCTCGGCCGGGCGGACGGCCGTTCGAACCGCCGTGACCGCGCCCGTCACCCCGAACGTCCTCACGATCGCCAACCTGGCGGCGCAGGTGTCGCCCATTGCGCCCTGCGTCACGGTCAGCTTCGACCTGAACAAGGCGGCCGCGATCAAGATCGTCATCCGAAACGCCTCGGGGGCGATCGTGAAGAAGCTCGACAACGCCGACCACCCCGCCGGCCTCGTGCTCAAGCGCTGGGGCGAGATCCTCGACGGAGGCACGCCGGCGCCGCACGGCACCTACACGGCGCTGATCACCGCAACGACGGCGACCGAGTTCACCTCGGCGTCGATCCCGATCACGATCTAGTGCCCACTCTCGCAACGCTCAGGCCGTCCTGGCGGCTGCAAACCGTCGCGCTGCGTTGTCCTCGGTCGCGCCAATACTTCTTCAGTATTGACGCTCCCTGCGTCCTAGCATCGCTCGGTTTTCGCTCGCCATTTCCGGCCCAGCGTCACGAGAGGGGGCACGATGTCGCCGCGAGATCCACGAGCTGGGCGCCGACGAGCCGCACGAGCTCCGAGGCGTCCAGCTCGACGATCTGGCCGCGGCCGCCGGCGTTCAGGCAGATGCGGTCGAACCCGCCGCCGCTCGTGTCGAGGTAGACGGGCAGCCGGCGGCGCGAGCCCAGGGGGCTGATCCCGCCGACCTGGTAGCCGGTCACGCGCTCCGCGTCGCGCGGGTCGGCCATCTCGGCGTGCTTCACGCCCGCCGCGGCGGCGAGCTTCTTCAGCGACAGCTCGGCCGTCGCCGGGACGAGCGCGAAGACCAGATCGCCTCCCGCGCGCGCCACCAGGCTCTTGAACATCCGCGCGCGCTCGACGCCGAGATCGTCGGCGGCCTGCTCGGCACCGCCGCCGTGGCGGTACTCGTAGCGCATGAGCGTGTGGGCGACGCCGGCGCGGCGCAGCTCCGTGGTCCCTCTCGTCTCCGCCATGGGTCTTAGATGAGTGACTCGACGCCCCCGCGCGCCTGGACGTCCGAATGTGGTGGGTTGGCTGCCACGTTGTGGGCTGCGCCTGCGAATCGTCGCCTCGCGGCGTCCTCGGTCGGGCCAATATCTCGTGCCGATATTGGCCCTCCCTGCGTCCTTGCGAGGCTCGATTCTCGCCGCCCAGGACATCGCGGTGACGTCGAGTCAATCATCTAATATCCCCGCCGATGCGAGAGTACACGCCCGAGCAGGAGTCGTTCCGCGACGACGCCGTCGCCGTCATCAACGCCGGAGCGATCGTGATCGCGGTCGCCGGGACGTGGACGCGCCCGATCTTCATGGGCATCATCGCGCTCCTCGTCGCGGTGATCGGCTACTTCATGGCGCCGCGCTCGCGCGGCGGGCACATCATCGCCGTCTGCCTGATCACGCTCTTTGCGATCCTCGAGACGTGGCTCTGGCAGGGCACGCACATCATCTAGCTCGTTGAGCCCGGCGGCTGGATCGGAAGGCCGCTCACGACGTGCCCGCGCCCGCCGGCCTGGTAGGCGACGTCGACCACGTGCTCGGGCCGGTAGCGCCCGAAGAAGAACCCGCGCACGAGGCTTCGGGCCGTGTCGCGCGCCGGTGCGGTCAGCTCCCTCGCGAACACCAGCTCGCGGCCGTCGAGCACGAAGTCCATGCCCTCGACCTGCGGCAGGCCGTTCACGTAGACCTCGAAGGGCGGCTCCACCTCGGGGGGGAGCGGCACGCGGGACCCGTTCACGATCGGGAAGCCTATTCCCGCCAGATGCGGCGCAGGCTCGCACCTGCGCGGTAGGCCGCCTCGACCGGGGCGCGCAGCGCGGGAAGCGCCAGCAGGCGCACCACCGGCCTCGTCCGCGGCCACAGCGCGCCGGCGACGAACAGGCACGCGCGCCCGCCGTCGAACGTCTCCCCGGACGCGGCCTCGACCCGGACGGCCGGCAGCCTGCCCAGGCCGAGCTCCTGCGACGTTCGCAGGTCGAACGCGCCCGCGCGGTCGTGGCGCGCGACCAGCCCGGCCGCGCGGCGGCAGAAGTCGCAGTCGCCGTTCCAGATCAGGCGGTGGGGCATGGACGCACGGTACCCGCCGCTAGGCTGTGTGCATGCCCGGCGAGGTGATCCATCGCATCGATTCGGTCGCGGACCCGTCGCGCCTTCCATACACGGTCTGCGTCCTCCTCGAGAACCTCGTTCGCCGGGCGGGGACCGAGCATGTGACCGACGCCGACGTGCGCGCGCTCGTCAACTGGCCGGCGCCTGCGGAGGGTGCGCAGCTCGCGTTCATGCCCGCGCGGGTGATCATGCAGGACCTGACCGGCGTCCCCGCCGTCGTCGACCTGGCAGCGCTCCGGTCGGCGGTGGCGCGCCGCGGCGGCGACCCGTCGCGCGTCGACCCGCAGGTGCCGGTCGATCTCGTGATCGACCACTCGGTGCAGGTCGATGCGTTCGGCTCGGCCGGCGCCTACGAGCGAAATATCGAGCGCGAGTACGCCCGAAACGGCGAGCGCTACGCGCTCCTGCGATGGGCGCAGGGAGCGTTCCGGAACTTCCGGGTCGTCCCGCCCGGGATGGGGATCGTCCATCAGGTGAACCTCGAGTACCTCGGCACGGTCGTGACGGTCCGCGACGGCGTCGCGATGCCGGACACGCTGGTCGGCACCGACTCGCACACCACGATGATCAACGCGCTCGGGGTGCTCGGCTGGGGCGTCGGCGGCATCGAGGCCGAGGCGGTCATGCTGGGCCAGCCGATCTCCATGACCGCTCCGCAGGTCGTCGGCGTGCGCCTCACGGGCGGCCTTGCGAGCGGCGTCACGGCCACCGACCTCGTGCTCACGATGACCGAGCGGCTGCGCCGGCACGGCGTCGTCGGCAAGTTCATCGAGTTCTTCGGCCCCGGCCTGGGCGCGCTCACCGTCGCCGATCGCGCGACGATCTCGAACATGTCGCCCGAGTTCGGCGCGACGGCGTCGACGTTCCCCGTCGACGGCGAGACCCTGCGGTACCTGCGCGACACCGGCCGCTCCGCCGATCACATCGAGCTGGTCGAGCGCTACACGCGTGAGCAGGGGCTCTTCCGCGACGGGTCGGAGCCCGAGCCGGCCTACACCGAGACGCTCGACTTCGATCTCGCCGCCGTCGTGCCGAGCCTGGCGGGGCCGCGCCGGCCGCAGGATCGCGTCTCGCTCCCGCGGGTCGGAGACAGCTTCGCCGAGGCGTTCGGAGCGGGGCGAAACGGCAGCGGCCTGGGCGACGGGTCGGTGGTCATCTCGGCCATCACCTCGTGCACGAACACCTCGAATCCTGCGCTGATGGTGGCCGCGGGCCTGGTGGCTCGCAAGGCGGTCGAGCGTGGGCTCACGACGAAGCCGTGGGTGAAGACGAGCCTCGCCCCGGGCTCGCGGGTGGTCGTCGGCTACCTGCGCCGGGCGGCGCTCATGGAGCCGCTCGAGCAGCTCGGGTTCAACCTCGTCGGCTTCGGCTGCACCACGTGCATCGGGAACTCCGGCCCGCTGCCCGAAGAGGTCGCAACCGCCATCGAGCGCGACGACCTGAAGGTCGCGGCCGTCCTCTCGGGGAACAGGAACTTCGAGGCCCGCATCCACCCGGCCGTGCGCGCGAACTACCTGGCGTCGCCGCCGCTCGTCGTCGCCTACGCGCTCGCGGGCACGGTGAGTGCCGACCTCACCGCGGAGCCGCTGGGCGAGGGGAGCGACGGGCCCGTCTATCTGCGCGACGTCTGGCCGACAGCCGAGGAGGTGAGCGAGGCGCTGGCCGCATCGTTCTCGCCCGACCTGTTCACCGATGAGTACGGCCGCATCTTCGAGGGCGACGAGCGCTGGCGCGGCCTGCCCGTGCCCGAGGGCGAGCTCTACGCCTGGGACCCGGCGTCCACCTACGTGCGCGAGGCCGCGTTCTTCGCCCACGACGCCGACCTGT
Source organism: uncultured Actinomycetes bacterium (assembly GCA_963809325.1). GTDB lineage: Bacteria > Actinomycetota > Thermoleophilia > Gaiellales > JAICJC01 > JAICJC01. The sequence goes on along the minus strand of CAWEIZ010000007.1, from coordinate 1,013,757 downwards.
CCGACATCGTCGACGCGCGCATCCTGGCGCTGCTCGGCGACTCGGTCACCACGGACCACATCTCGCCGGCGGGGGCCTTCGCGCCGGGAACGCCGGCGGGCAGATGGCTCACCGAGCACGGCGTCGAGCCGCGCGACTTCAACTCCTACGGCGCCCGGCGTGGGAACCACGAGGTGATGGTGCGGGGGACGTTCGCCAACATCCGTCTTCGCAACAAGCTCGTCGAGCGCGAGGGCGGCTACACGCGGCACATGCCGTCGGGCGAGGAGCTGTCGATCTACGACGCCGCGGAGCGCTACCTGGCTGAGGGCGTGCCGCTCGTCGTCATCGCAGGCCGCGAGTACGGCTCCGGCAGCTCGCGCGACTGGGCCGCCAAGGGCTCCGCGCTCCTCGGCGTGCGCGCCGTCATCGCCGAGAGCTACGAGCGCATCCACCGCTCGAACCTCGTCGCGCTGGGGGTGATCCCGCTCCAGTTCGCCGACGGCGAGTCGGCCGAGAGCCTGGGGCTCACCGGGAGGGAGACGCTCACCATCCGCGGCCTGGCCGACCTCGAGGTCGGCTCGCAGGTCGTGGTCGAGGTCGACGGCGGCGCGCGCTCGTTCACCTGCCTCGCGCGGCTCGACGCGCCCGCCGACGTGAAGGTGTACCGGGACGGCGGGCTGCTGCAGATGGTCATGCACCAGCTGATGGCGTAAAGTCGTCGGGTGGGTACGACCCGACGACGCCTGCTCGCGAGCGCCGGCCTGGCCGCAGGCGGCGTCGTTTCGGGCTCGCTGCCGGCGTCGGCGGCGGCACGGGGCGGGCGACTCCCGTTCCACGGCCGCCACCAGGGCGGGATCACGACGCCGCCCCAGGGTCATCTCCGCTTCAAGAGCTTCGACGTCGCCGGATCGCGGGCCGATCTCGCCGCGCTCCTGCGCGCGCTGGTCCGACGCGGCCGCCCGGATGTGCGACGGCGAGCCCGTCGGGCCGGTCGGCGGCGACCCCGCCTCGGCGCCGGTTGACACCGGCGACGCGTACGGCCTGCCGGCATCCCGGCTCACGGTGACGATCGGCTTAGGCCCGTCGCTCTTCGACGGCCGGTTCGGGTTGCGGGCGCAGCGGCCGGCGGCGCTCGCCGACCTGCCCGCGTTTCACGGCGACCACCTCGAGGCCGTCCGAAGCGGAGGCGACATCGGCGTCCAGGCGTGCGCCGACGACCCCCAGGTCGCGTTCCACGCCGTCCGCACGCTGGCCCGGATCGGGCGCGGGATCGTGACGGCGCGCTGGTCCCAGGCCGGGTTCGACTCGGCCCCGGACGGGCGCACCGGCCGGAACCTGATGGGGTTCAAGGACGGCACCAACAACCTGGACGCCTCCGACCCGGCGGCGATGCACCGGAACGTGTGGGTCGGAGACGGCGACGCCCCCGCCTGGATGCGCGGCGGGACGTACCTCGTGACGCGGCGCATCCGGATCCGGATCGAGCGCTGGGACGCGAGCGACCTCGACGAGCAGGAGACCGACGTCGGCCGGCGCAAGGTGTCCGGGGCGCCGTTCGGCGCGCGCTCGGAATTCGCGCCGGTCGTCCCCGAGCTGGAGCCCAGGCACAGCCACATCATCCTCGCCAATCCGCGCACGGCGGGTAGCGAGGCCGAGCGGATCCTGCGCCGCGGCTACTCGTTCGACGACGGCCTCGTGCCGGACGGCCGCCTCGACGCGGGCCTCTTCTTCGCCGCCTTCCAGCGCGACCCGCGGCGACAGTTCGTGCCGATCCAGTATCGGCTCGCGGCGCACGACCTGCTCGGCGAGTACCTGATCCACACCGGGAGCGCGCTCTTCGCCGTCCCGCCGGGGTGCCGGGCCGGCGGGTACGTCGGCGACACGTTGCTTTAGCATGCGCGAGCCGGTGTACCAGAACCCGCTGGCCTACCTGCTCGGGCTGGAGGGCCTGGCGCTCCTGCGCGCCTTCTCGGGTGAGTACGACCGCGAGTTCACGCTCGCCCGGCTTGCACGAGGTGCGGCAGCTGCTCGACTCGGCCGGCGAGTTGGGCGACGGCGTGGAGGCCGAGCCGATGGCTACGGCCGAGGGGTACGCGGGCCTGGGCGGCCACGTACGACGAGCCGGGCAACCAGCTGCTCGACATCGAGGAGCCGATTGTCCGCGAGATCCTCGCCGGCCTGCCGTGCGGCGTCGCCGTCGACGCAGCCTGCGGGACGGGCCGCCATGCCGCGTATCTCGCGTCGCTGGGACACACCGTCGTCGGCGTCGACTCGTCGCCCGAGATGCTCGAGGTGGCGCGGGCGAGGGTGCCCGACGGCTCGTTCCGCGAGGCGGACATCCACGAGCTGCCGCTGCCCGACGACTCGGCCGAGCTCGTTCTCTGTGCGGTCGCGCTGAGCCACGTGCCGGACCTCCACCCGGTGCTGGCCGAGTTCGTGCGCGTCCTGCGGCCGGAGGGACATCTCGTGATCTCCGACGCGCGTGGCCTGATCGGCGACATGGGGCTTCCCCTGGTGCGGAGGAGCGGCGACGGCAGCTTCGCCTACATGCCGGTCTGGAGCAGGCTTGCGAGCGACTACCTCACGGCCGCGCTCCCGCTCGGGCTTGCTGTGCGCCGTTGCGAGGAGCCGAGACGGCCGTCGCCGATCATCGCGGACGACCGCACGGACCCGTACGACGGCTCGCCCGCGCCGGAGCACGTTCCCGGTGACGCTCCGGACATCTGGGCGCTCCATGCCTTCGCGATCGCCGCCGCGAACGCCGCGTGGCGCGGGAACCCGGCAGCGATCGTCTGGCACTTCCAGCTTTCAACCGACTGACCCGAACCCGATGGGGCCAGGCCCCATCCGGGGCCTGGCCCCGGTTGTTCACCCTGCACCACCACCCACTGGGGGCATCGATCGATCCTCTAGTCTGATCCCGTGAGCCTTGTCGCCGACCTGGAGCGCGCGCTCGGCCCCGGCGCCGTCATCTCGGAGCCCGCGGAGCTCAGGACGTACGAGTGCGACGGGCTCACCGGTCACCGGGCGGTGCCGCTGGCCGTCGTCCTGCCGCGCACGACGGAGGACGTCCAGGCGGCGGTGCGCACGTGCCGCGACCACGGCGCGCCGTTCGTCGCGCGCGGCGCGGGGACGGGGCTCTCGGGCGGCGCCGTGCCGGTGGCCGAGGGCATCGTCATCGGCCTGGCGCGCATGAACCGGATCCTCGACGTCGACGTCCCCAACCGGCGCGTGCGCGTCCAGCCCGGAGTGACGAACCTCGACGTCACGCGCGCGGTCGCCGGCCACGGGCTGTTCTACGCCCCCGATCCGTCGAGCCAGCAGGTGTGCACGATCGGCGGGAACGTGGCCGAGAACTCGGGCGGCGCCCACTGCCTGAAGTACGGCTTCACCTCGACCCACGTCCTCGAGCTCCTGGTCGTCCTGGCAGACGGCGAGTCTGTCCGGCTCGACCGGGACGGCGCCCTCGACCTGGCCGGTGCCTTCGTCGGCTCGGAGGGGACGCTCGGGATCGCCACCGAGGTCGTCGTGCGGGTTGTCCCGCGGCCGCAGCGGGTCGAGACGCTGCTCGCGGCGTTCCCGTCGACCGACGCCGCCGGCGAGGTCGTCTCGGCCATCATCGGGGCGGGGATCGTCCCGGCGGCCGTCGAGATGATGGATCAGCTCACGATCCAGGCGGCCGAGGACGCCGTCCATGCGGGCCTCCCGCGCGACGCCGGCGCCGTCCTGCTCGTCGAGCTCGACGGGCCGAGCGTGGAGGTCGAGCTGACCTGCCGGCGCGTCCAGGAGCTGTGCGCGGCAGGCGGCGCCGCCGAGGTGCGGGTCGCCGCCGACGACGCCGAGCGGGCCGCCCTATGGCACGGCCGCAAGGCTGCGTTCGCCGCCATGGGGCGGGTCAGCCCGGACTACTACGTCCAGGACGGCGTCGTCCCGCGGACGCGGCTTCCGCAGACCCTGCGGCGGATCAAGCAGCTCTCGGCGCAGTACGGCCTCCGCGTCGGGAACGTGTTCCACGCCGGCGACGGGAACCTGCACCCGCTCGTGCTCTACGACGCCGCGGTCGAGGGCGAGGCGGAGCGGGCGGAGCAGCTCGCGGCCGAGATCCTCGACGCGTGCGTCGAGGCGGGCGGGTCGCTCACCGGCGAGCACGGGATCGGCGTCGACAAGGTGTGCTCGATGCCGTGGATGTTCTCGGAGGCCGACCTGGCGGCGATGGACCGCCTGCGGCGGGCGTTCGATCCGGACGGGCTCTGCAACCCGGGGAAGCTCCTGCCGACGCCGCGGCTGTGCGGCGAGGTGCCCGGCCCGTACCGGCGCCATCCGCTCGAGCGGGAGGGGGTGGCGGAACGGTTCTGATCGAGCACGAGCCCGGCGACCTGACCGCGGTCGTCGACGGGGCCGTGACGCTGGGCGAGCTGGGGCGGACGCTCGGTGAGCGGGGCCAGATGCTGGCCCTTGACCCGCCGAGCGCCGAGCGGCTCACCGTCGCGGAGGCGTTTGCGTCAGCCGTCGCGGGGCCGCGCGCGCACGGCTACGGCATGCCGCGCGATCTCCTCCTCGGTGTTGCGCTCCGCCTGACCGACGGCTCCGTCGTCCACGGCGGCGGGCGGGTCGTCAAGAACGTGGCGGGCTACGACCTCCCGCGGCTCGTCGCCGGCGCCGGCGGCCGTCTGGGCGAGATCGTGCGCGCCTGCGTCCGGCTGCACCCGCTGCCGGCTGCCACCTGCACCGTCGTCGCCGAGCCGGCCGACCCGCTGGTGCTCGAGCCGCTGGCGCCGGCGTGCGTCGAGTACGCCTGGCCGCCGGGCCATATGCTCGTCCGCTTCGAGAGCCCGGCCGCTCTGGAGCTGGCCGGGCAGGCGCGCACGCTCGTAGGGGGCGAGATCGTCGAGGACGACGAGGGGCTGTGGGCCGATCATCGCGAGGCGGCTGCCGGCCTCGTTGTCCATCGCGTGCTCCCCGCCGCCGCCACGGCCGCGATCGACGAGCTGCGCACTTCAGGGGCGACGCGCATCGTCGGCCGGCTGGCGCGCGGCATCCTCCACGCCGACGTGCAAGGACGGGGTCAGACCCCGATGTCGCAGCTCGAGCGGCGGGTGGTGGAGGCGTTCGGTGGCTGAGGCCTCGACCCGCGAGCTCGTCGACACCTGCGTCCACTGCGGGTTCTGCCTGCCCGCGTGCCCGACGTATTCGCTCTGGGGCGACGAGTCCGACTCGCCGCGGGGACGCATCCACCTGATGAGCCTCCTCGACAGCGGTGAGCTGGAATGGAGCCCGTCGGCTGCGCGCCACTTCGACCGCTGTCTGGGCTGCATGGCCTGCGTCCCGGCCTGCCCCAGCGGTGTTCGCTACGACCTCCTGATCGAGCGCACCCGCGCCGAGCGGCGGGCCCGCGCCCCGCGCGGAGTCCGGGGGCGCGTCCTCGACGCCGCCATCTTCGCGACCGTCCCCCGGCCGCGGCTCCTGCGGGCGATCTCCTGGCCGCTCGCGCTCGGCATCCGCCCCTTCGCGCTCGCTCCACGCCTGCGGCCCGCCGACCTGCGCGCCCGACCAGACCCGACGACGCCGGCCGCCGGCGAGCGCCGCATGACCGCGGCGCTGCTCGAGGGCTGCGTCCAGCGCGCGCTCTTCGGCCGCGTCAACCGCGCCGCGGCTCGCGCGCTCGCGGCGGACGGCTGCGAGGTGGTCGTCCCGGCCGGCCAGGGATGCTGCGGCGCGCTCGCGCTCCACGCCGGCCGCGAGGAGGAGGCGCGCCGGCGGGCGACGGAGACCGTCGCTGCCTTCGCGGGCCACGAGCGGGTGGTCGTCACCGCCGCCGGATGCGGCTCGGCGATGAAGGGCTACGGAGACCTCCTGGGGACCGACGAGGCGCGTCGCTTCGCAGCGACGGTACGCGACGTGACCGAGGTGCTCGCCGAGCTCGGCCCGGCCGCCGAGCGCCGAGCGATGCAGCCGGCGCGGGTCGTCTACCAGGACGCCTGCCATCTGAACCACGCCCAGGGCGTCGCGGCCCAGCCGCGCGCGATCCTGAGCGCCATTCCCGGGGTGGAGCTGGTCGAGATCGAGGACGCCGGGATGTGCTGCGGCTCGGCCGGGATCTACAACCTCGTACAGCCGCGCGCCGCCCGCGAGCTCGGCGAGCGCAAGGCCCGGGCGATCCTCGCGGCCGAGCCGGACATCGTCGCCACCGCCAACCCCGGTTGCGCCGTCCAGCTCCAGGCGGCGCTCCGCCGCCTTGGCCGAGGCGACCTGCGCATCGTCCATCCGGCGGAGCTGGTCGCGGAGGCCGTCTACTCGGCGTAGCCGAGCCCGAAGGCCGTGGCGCAGAGGAGCGCGCCCACGGCGACACCGACCCACTCGCCGGGGATGCCATCGAGGCCGTTCACGGCAAACACGACCGCCCCCGCGAGGGCGATGCCCGACGCGATGATCCACATTGCCGCTCGGCCCGCACTCATGCGGCGGTGACGATAGCAGCCCGGACGGGTGTCCGAACCGTTTTCGGGGACGCGCCGAATAGCCCGCATTGACGAGGCCTCTCCGTCCCCTTCGAACGAAAGGACATCCGTCTCTGATGCTGAAGCGCGTAGTCACCCTCGGGCTCACCGGCCTGGCGGCAGCGGCAATGACCGCCTCGCCAGCCGCCGCGTCGAGCCACCGCGAGGCGCCGCTGATCTCCAACGATCCGGTCGCCGACCTCGCGGACACGTTCATGTGGGTGGATCAGAAGGATCCGAGCAAGATCAACCTGGTGATGACCGCCAACCCGCTCGAGAATCCCGGCGACGCCCCCAACTACTACGGGTTCGGACAGCACGTCCGCTACCAGTTCAACATCGACAACAACGGCGACGCCCGCACCGACATCTCCTACCGCGTGGTGTTCAAGACGCACGTGCGCAACAAGGGCACGTTCCTCTACAACATCCCGGGGAACCCGGTCACGTCGCTCAGCGACCCCGGTCTGAACGTGTATCAGACCTACTCCGTCGACCGGCTGAACTACGGCAAGCACGGCAAGCTGGTCGGCACGGTGCACCTGGCCAAGAACCTGAAGACGGTGCCGAACAACGTCGGCCCCGTGTCGATGCCCAACTACCCCCAGCTCGTCAAGCAGGGTGTGAAGCCGCTCGCCGGAAAGGGCGGGAAGGTGTGGGCCGGCCAGTCCGATGACCCGTTCTTCCTCGGGCTCGGCGACATCGGCGACAGCCTCCACGTGAAGCCCAAGGGCGTCGCCAAGGACACCCTGGGCGGCATGAACGTCCAGGCTCTCGCGCTTCAGGTGCCGAAGTCGCGCATCGTGAAGAAGGGCCACCCGACGATCGGCATGTACGCCGAGACCGAGCGGCAGTCCTTCACGAACGAGCTCACGGGCGCAGGCCGCGGTGGCTGGGTGCAGATCGAGCGCCTCGGCAATCCGCTCGTGAACGAGGTGCTGATCCCGCTGGGGCAGAAGGACCACTGGAACCACGTCGACCCGAACCGGGACGGCCAGTTCGACAAGTTCTTCAAGGCCCCCCAGCTTGCCGCTGCTCTGGGTGACACGCACACCCCGCGCAACGACATCCTGGCCATCCTCGAGACCGGCCTGCCCGGCCTCAACAAGACCGGCAACGTCCACGCCGACATGCTGCGCCTGAACACCAGCATCGACCCGACGGCCGTGGGGCACGAGAGCCCGCTGGGCGTCCTCGGTGGCGACACTGCCGGGTTCCCCAACGGCCGCCGGCCGCTGGACGACGTCACCGACATCGAGCTTCGCGCCCTGGCGGGTGCCACAGACACCCCCGCCATCGCGAACTCGGCGTCCGACGGCGTACAGCGAAACGACGAGTCGTTCGACTCGGTGTTCCCGTACCTGGCCGAGGCCCAGTCCGGGACGGTCGGCATCCACCAGGTGCCGACGCCGTAAACGCCAACCACTCCTGGGGCCCGGCCGCGCCGGGCCCCGGGAGTTCACGGCCTTCACACACATGCTCATCGCACACCGCAAGATCTCTCCGTTCTTCCTCGCCCTCCCGGTTCTCGCCGCGATCGCCGCGGCCGTGGCGCTTCGCGGGGGCGACACGAGCGCCCCGCGCCCGCATGCCGCGGCCCCCGCGATCCCGTTCGCCGACGCCGCGCCGCGGACGCTCTCGACTCCGCAGCTCGTCGCCCGATACCGGGCCGAGGCGGCTGCCAAGCCCCGCTCGGCGCAGGCGGTCGACAACCTGGCGCTCGCCGAGCTGCAGATGGCCCGCGAGGACGGCGACCCGACCTGGTACACCCGCGCCGACGCGCTGTTCGGGCGCGCCCTGACCCTCTCGTCCCGCGACTTCACGGCTCTCGCCGGGCGCGGCTCCCTCGCGCTCTCGCGCCACGACTTCGCCGGCGCGCTCGCGCTCGGCCGCCGCGCGCTCGCGATCGACGCGTCGAACCCCTTCGCGATGGGCGTCGTCGTCGACGCCGACGTCGAGCTGGGCCGCTACCCCGCTGCGCGGGGCGCCATCGAGCGGCTCCTGCGCCAGCGCCCGGACCTCGCGTCGTACTCTCGCGCGTCGTACTACCTCGAGCTGCACGGCCGCACCGCGGCCGCCCGCCGGGCGCTCGTGCAGGCCACCCAGGCCGGCGCGCCGTCGGGCGAGAACACCGCCTGGGCGTACCTGTATCTGGGCAACCTGGAGTTCAACCACGGGCGCTACGCCGCGGCCGAGACCAACTACCGGATCGCGCTTCATACGTATCCCGGGTTCGTGCACGCGCGAGCCGCCCAGGCGAAGCTGGCGGCGGCCCGCGGGCAGTACGGCAGGGCGATCGCCGGCTACACCGCGGTCGTCAAGCGCTACCCGCTCCCGGCGTACGTGATCGCGCTCGGCGACGTCGAACGGGCGGCCGGCCGGCCCGCCGCGGCCCGGCGACAGTACGCGCTCGTGCGCGCCGAGGAGCAGCTCTACGCGGCCAACGGCGTGAACGTGGACGTCGAGCTTGCGCTCTTCGACGACGACCACGGCGGGAACGTGGCCGCGGCGCTCGACCGGATCCGCGCCGTCGCGCGCATCCAGCCGAGCGTCACCGTGGAGGACGCCCTCGCGTGGACGCTCTTCAAGTCTGGCCAAGCGCGCGCGGCGCTGGACGCGTCGAACCGGGCGCTCCGCCTGGGCACCCGCGACTCGAGCTTCCTCTACCACCGTGGAGCGATCGAGGCATCGCTCGGGATGACCCGCCCGGCGATCCGCGACCTCAGCGCCGCCCTCGACCTGAACCCGGGCTTCTCGCTCCTCTACGCAGCGGATGCTCGCCGCCTCCTCGGGGGCCTCGGCCGATGATCCGCCGCCTCGTCGCCGCGATCGCCGGCGTCGCCGCCTTCGCGGCGCTGCCCGCCGTCGCCCAGGCCCATCCGCTCGGGAACTTCACCGTCAACCGCTACAGCCTCGTCCAGCTCGAGCCCGGCTCCGTACACGTCACCTTCGTGCTCGACGAGGCCGAGATCCCGACGTTCCAGGACCTCGGCGGCCAGCCCACCGCCGAACGCGCGCGCGCCTGGGCGCTGGCGCACGTCCCAGCGTTCGCGGGGAAGCTCCACCTGACCGTAAACGGCAGCTCGGTGCCGCTCGTGCCCGACACGAGCGCGGTCACGGCAACGTTGCGCATGGGGCAGGGCGGCCTGCACTGCATGCGCGTGACGATCCCGCTCATCGCGCCGATCCCGGGGAACGGGCCGTTCACCGCCACGTTCTCGGACGACACGTTTGGAAACAGGGTGGGCTGGAAGGAGGTCGTCATGCGGGCCGCGCCCGGGGCGGTCCTCACCCAGTCGTCCGCCGCGACGCACGACGTGTCCGACATGCTGCGGCACTACCCCTCGGGGATGCTCTCGACGCCGCTCGACGTGAGGACGGCGACGTTCGGCTACCGGTACGGCACCAGGACGAGCGTGTCAGTCGGCGCGCCGAGCGGAAGCGGCGGCGAGAGCGTGGCGGTCTCGGGCGGAGCGTTCACCGACCTCGTGACCCATCGCGACCTCGGGATCGGGTTCATCCTGGTCGCGATCGGCATCGCGATGTTCTGGGGCGCCGTGCACGCGCTCTCTCCCGGCCACGGGAAGTCGATCGTCGCGGCGTATCTCGTGGGGTCCCGGGGCACCGCCCGGCATGCGGCGTTCCTCGGCCTGACCGTGACGATCACCCACACCGCGTCGATCTTCGTGCTGGGCATCGTGACGCTCTACCTCTCGAACTACATCCTGCCCGAGACGCTGTATCCATGGCTCTCGGTGATCTCCGGTCTGGTCGTGGTGGCCATGGGCGGCTCGATCCTCGCGCGCCGCGCCCGCCGGCTGCGGGCGTCGTCGCATCACCATCATGCCCACGACCACTCGCACGACCACGACCACGGTCACGACCACGCCCATCATCACCATCACGACGGGCCGGGCGGCCACACCCATGCGCCCCCGGGCGCCGACGGCTCGGCGATCACCGTGCGCACCATGCTGGCGCTCGGGATCTCGGGCGGCATCCTTCCCTGCCCGTCCGCGCTGGTCGTGATGCTCGGGGCGATCGCCGTCCACCGCGTCGCGTTCGGGCTCGTCCTGGTCGTCGCGTTCAGCCTCGGGCTGGCCGCGACCCTCACCGGCGTCGGGGTGCTCGTGGTCTACGCAAGGCGGTTCGTCGACCGTGTGCCGTCGAGCGGGAGGATCGTCCAGGCTGCGCCCACGTTCAGCGCCGCGGTGATCACGGTCCTCGGCGTCGGCCTCACGGTGCAGGCGCTCGGGACGTTCCCCGGCGGCTTTCCGCTCACGGGCTGAACGGCCCGGTTAAACGCCGCGGCCGGCACGAGGTTTCCCTCGCGCCGGCCGCTGCGACCGCGTCTTTAGAGAGACGCGATGACGTTGTTGAGCGTGTTCTGGATCGCCGTCGAGAGCAGACCCAGAGTGACGACCACCGCAATGGTGATAACGCCCAGGACCACCGCGTACTCAGCCATGGTCTGACCGCTCTCGTCACGAAGCCGGTTGAAGAACTCGATCACCGAATCGCCTCCTTGATGACCACACCTGCCGGAGTGCACCGGCAGAGGACAGTGGTGCAAGTATCGGCGGCGATCCGCTACGACTTTAGGGTGAGATCTATGGCTCCCTCAGAAGGGTGAGGAGGCCGCGGACGTCGCGATCTGTGAACGGTTTGCGGCGCAGGGGCATGTCCTCGCGGACGCGGTAGTGGTTGCGGCGTCCGACCCGGGTTCGCTCGATGTAGCCGGCCTCGGCGAGGTCGCTCACGATCATCTGGGCCGCGCGGCGCGAGATGCCGATCTCGGCCGCCACGTCGTCGATCCGCGTCCCCGGGTTGCGGTCGATGCACACGAGCACGGCCGCGTGGTTCGTCAGGAAGGTCCAGTTGCGCCGGGAGGCGGACGGCATCGCTGGGGAGAGCATCCCAGATCGGGCCATGCCCTCGCCGCTACCCGAGGTCGGCGTAGCGCAAACCGCCGAACTCGCGGGCGAGCGCGTCGTCGCAGCCGTCGGCCGTCGCGGCGACGGCATCGATCGCGGTCTCGAGCTCGACCCGGTCGAGGTCATCGCCCAGGATCGCGTGCTGGAGCCACACCTCGTCGCGCGCGGCCAGGTGCGCGAACGCGCCGAACGGCTGCTCGGCGGCGAGGGACAGGAGCCGCAGCGCCAGCTCGTCCGACATCGCCACCTGCGACAGCACCGGCGAGGAGACCCGGACTGCGGTGGAGTCGTCGAGCACGGGGAGGATCTCGACGAACACGCGCGCGCTTCCGAACGCTCCGTGGAAGCCCCAGTCGGGGTGGTGCTCGAAACCGCCGTAGCGCGCGTCGAGGTGCTGGTGCACGCGGCGCGTCGTCAGCGCGACGTGGTCCTCGGCGTCGCGCAGGCGCGCGGCCGGGGTCTGCGGCGGCGGAGGGACGGGGACCGCCTCGACGACGAGCGCGCGGAGGCGTGGGGCGAACGACGCCGCCGCCCACCCGACCGCCCAGACCGACGCCTGCACCTCGACGGCGTCCATCGTCGTCCCGGCGAGGATCGCGTGCTCGACGTCGACCGCGCCGCCGACGACCGCGAACCGGCCGAGCACGAGCTCGGCGTTCTCGGCCGCCAGGATCCGGGCGAGCCGCGCAGGCGTCGCCTCGCACTGGATCGACCGGGCCCGGGCGTGCACGATCGAGCCGCCGCCGGCCCGCGGCTCGACGTCCACGGCGACCACGGCGTCGCCGACTCCGACGGTTCCGCGCCACGCGTGCGGCCCCGGATCGGCCTCGCCCCGGAACGAGCGGGCCAGCGCGCGCCGCACCTCGAGCGCGGTCACGTCGATCTGCACGTCGGACATCGCAGGCACTCTAGACAAGCACTCCCTCCGGTAGCGTTCGCCGCCATGCGCGGGCTGGCGGAAAAACGTGTCGTCGTGACCGGCGGTACCCGGGGGATCGGGGCCGCGACGGTCGAGCGGTTCCGCGCCGAGGGTGCCGCCGTCACGGCCTTCGACCTCGATCCCGGGGAGGGAGGCGTGCGCGTGGACGTCTCCGACGGCGATGCCGTGCGGGCCGCGTTCGCCGATCTCGGGCCGGTCGACGTCGTCGTCTCGAACGCGGGGGTGAGCGAGCGTGGCCCGGCGCTCGACATCGACGAGCGTCGCTGGCGGCGCGTCCTCGACACGAACCTGCTCGGCGTCTTCAACGTCGCGCAGGCGGCCGGCCGGGCGATGCTCGAAGCCGGCGGCGGTGTGATCCTGAACACCGCGTCGACGAACGGCTACGTCGGCCACCCGTTCTACGCCGACTACAACGCCTCGAAGGCCGGCGTGATCGAGCTCACGCGGACGCTCGCCCTCGAGTGGGCGCCGACGGTGCGGGTGAACGCGGTCTGCCCGGGCTACGTCCTGACGCCGATGCAGGAGGCTGAGTACACCCCCGAGATGCTGGCCCAGGTCGACGCCAAGATCCCGCTCCGGAGGCACGCACGCCCCGAGGAGATCGCCGCGGTGTACGCCTTCCTGGCGTCCGACGACGCGGCGTACATCACCGGCGCGGCGATCACGGTGGACGGCGGGGAGACGGCGGGCGGGCTGGCGAGCAGGTGAGGCGGTCAGTTGGCGGTGCGTGCCGGCGCCAATTGGCAGCCGCGGCCGAGGCGAGGGCCCGGGCGGTTCACGATGGATCCCGAAGGCGTGCGTAGATGAGGGCATCCGTGCGCTCGTCGGCCCCGGGGAGGTAGGCGCGAAGGCGACCTTCCTGCTCGAGCCCTGCGCGCTCGAGCACACGCTGGGACGCGATGTTGTCCGGCTCCACGAGCGCCTCCACGCGCCTCACCGTTGCCGCACCCAGCGCCCACTCGACCAGCAACGAGACGGCGCTCGAGGCAAGCCCCCGTCCCCGAGCTCGCTCGAGCACCCAGTAGCCGAGCCCCACGGTCCCAGGGTCGGGCTGAAGCACGAGCCCCGAGTGATCCGGCCCGGCGCTCGCGGCGAAGGGCGCCGCGCCGGGCATCGGCCGAAAGAGCAGCCCCACCACGCCAAGCGCCTCGCCGGTTCCGACATCAGCAATCGCCATGCTCAGCCCTGCGCCGTCCCTCTGGCGCTGCAGCGAGGCTCCGATCCACTCGCGCGCGCCGTCCTCATCGACGCCCTTCCCTTCGACGACGCATGCAACATCTGTCCCGGCCCACGGACGCAACGACACCATCTGGTCGGCCAGCGCAGGATCGGGATACGGAAGCCAGGTCACGCCGCCAGCCTAACCCCAGGGCTCAAACCCCGGCCCGCCGGATAGAGTGCGGCCGTGCCGACCCGCGCCCAGATCGCCGACGCGGCCCGCGGCTCGCGGCGCGAGCTGACCGTCGCTGCGATCGTCTTCGCCTGGATCGCGCTCGGCGCCGGCACGGACTCGGGCGCGGGCATCTGGCGTCAGCGGCTGGTCGGCGTCGTCACATGGGCGCTGCTCGTCGCGCTCCTCCGGGGCGAGAACCGGTCGGTGCGCATCCAGGTCGTCGGCGTCATCATCGTGGCGACCTGTGTGGAGTACACCGCCTCGCCGTTCCTCGGCTACTACACCTACCGCCTGCACAACGTGCCGAGCTACGTGCCGCCGGGCCACGGGCTCGTCTATCTGGCGGCGCTCTCGATCGGCCGCTCGCAGATGGCGATCCTGCTGCGCCGCCCCTTCATCGTGTTCACGCTCGTGGTGTGCGGCGCCTGGGCCCTCTGGGGCGTCCTGCTCTCTCCGCGCCCCGACGCCTTCGGCGCGATCATGTACCTCTTCCTGCTTCGGTTCACGCTCCGCGGCAGCCGGCCTCTGGTCTACGCCGGCGCGTTCCTCGTCACGAGCTATCTGGAGCTGATCGGAACCGGCGTTGGAGCGTGGGCGTGGGCCCGCCACGACCCGACCGGGATCCTCAGCATCGGCAACCCGCCCAGCGGCATCCCGGGCGGCTACTGCTTCCTCGACGCCGCGGGGGTCGCGTTGGGGCCGCGCCTCGGGGCGCTCTTCGAGCGCCGGCCGGTGACGTGGCCGCGCCTGCGGCCACTCCCCGATGAAGCCGGCTGAGCTCGAGCGCCTGATCGCGCTGGCGGACGAGATCGAGGATCTCGAGCGCCGTCTGATCCGTGCCGAGACGCTCGCCGCGGAGCTGGCCCGCGATCGGGAGGTGGTCGCGGCGGCCCCGGGCGTGGTTGCGGCGACGGAGCGCGCCGCCGCCGAGCTGGAGCCGATCACGCGGGAGCTCGAGCGGGAGTGGGTCGACCAGGGGCCGCTCGTGACGGCCTGGCAGCTTGCGGTGGAGCTCGAGCAGGTCGCCGAGGCGGCCGGCGCCGACCCGGGCCCGAGTGCGGATGACGTCGAGGCAGCCCGGCTCCGGGTCGAGTCGGCCCGCCTCGCCACGCGCCGCCAGCGCGAGCTGCTCGACCGCGTCCGCCGATCGATGATCGCCACCGTCGCGGCGTCGCCGTTCGACGCGGAGGTCCCGCCGGGCGGCGACGACGGCCGGCCGGAGGCCGCCCGGCGCGAGGCGCTGGCGCTCGCCGGTTTGGCGATGGACGCGGCGCGCGACATCGCCGAGGCGGGGTCGGCGGCCGCCGAGCGCGCGGCCGAGGCGCGGGCCGAGCTCGACCGGCTGGGCGACCCGGCCGACCTCCGCCGCGCACTCGAGGCTGCCCGCGAGCGGCTGCCCGACGAGGTGACGCTCGATCCCTCCAGCCCGGCCTCCGCGGCGGTGAGGCTGGCGCGCGCCGGGGTGCGGGTGCGTTGACGGGCCGCATGCGGGTCGTCGCGGCCGGGCTCTGCGAGCCGGCCGAGGCGCTCGCCCTCGACGAGGCCGTCGTCCGCGCCGAGCCGCAGTCGCCGGTGCTCATCCTGTGGCGGACGCGCCCGGCCGTCGTGATCGGCCGCTTCCAGCGCGCCGACTGGGAGATCGACGCCGCGGCGTGCGCGGCGCGGGGCGTGTGCGTGTGGCGCCGGTTCACCGGAGGCGGTGCCGTTCACCTGGATCCGGGGACGCTCTGTGTCGGGGTGGTCGCCCCGGCGGGCCACCCGGACGCCGCGCTCGGCGTCCCCGATCTCTACGCCCCGCTCCTCGACGGGATCGCCGCCGCCTGCCGTGCGCTCGGCGTCGATGCGGCCCGTGACGAGCGGACGGTGCGCGTCGCGGGCCGCAAGGTGACCGGCGTCGCCGCCCACCGCGGCCGGCGCGGGACGCTCGTGCACGGCACGCTGCTCGTGGATGCCGACCTCGACGGTCTCGTCGCCTGCCTCGCCGGCCCCCGCGGGGGCAGCCTCGACGGGCGGCCCCGGCCGGCGCACAGCCGGCCCGACCATGTGGCCAACGTCGGCGTGGGTATGGACGCCGCCCATGCCGCCGTCGTCGAGGCGTTCGCGGGGGAGGGCGCGGCCGAGGAGCCGCCGTCGCCGCGGGAGCTCGAGCTGGCCGCCGGCCTGCGGCGCGAGCGCTACGGCGACCGCGCGTGGCATGCGGGACCGTGGCACGACGTCACCTCCGAGGAGGTGAGCGCCGTGCTGGGAGAAGAAGCGCCGCCCTAGATCAGGGCGATGACGGAGCTCATCGTGGCGGTGACGCCCGCGGTCAGAAGACCGAGCGTGGCCACGACAGCCAGGGTGACCACGCCGAGCGTGATCGCGTATTCGGCCATGGTCTGGCCGCTCTCAGGGCCGGCCAAGGCCCCGAACTCGTTCATGGGAAACCCCCTTTCGATATCAGCATCGGACGGAGGGGTATGACTGGATGACCCCCGCTTGTGGGAGTCTTCCATCACACTCTCGAAGGAGCTGGATGGCGCTCGAGTCGCGGATCTTCACGTATGAGGCGGAGCTGGAATGGCGCGGCGGACGCCGGGCATCGGTCACGGCGGGCGGTCGCCCGGCGCTCGACGTCCAGCCGCCGCCCGACTTCCCCGCCGGCGATGAGACGAGCTGGAGCCCCGAGCACCTGTTCCTGGCGTCGATCCAGTCGTGCACGATGCTCTCGTTCGTCGCCCACTGCGCCCACCGCGGACTCGAGATCGTGAGCTACCGCTCGACCGCCGACGGGTCGCTCTCGCGGAGGGCCGATCGCCGCTACGCCTTCCAGACCGTCTCGATGGTGGTCTACGTGCGCATGTCGGGCGGCCATGCCGGGGCCGCCCGAGAGCTGACGCCGAAGGCTGAGCGGGACTGCTTCATCTCGGCCTCCACGACCGCCGAGGTCTCGACCGACTGGAGGATCATCGAATGACGGCGGTGCGATGTGCGGTGGACGTCGCGACGGGCGCGGGCGACGCGGCGGCCTGCGCCGCGGAGGCGGCGGCCGCCGTCCGGGCCGGGCTCGGCGGCGCCGCGGCCGACGTCGCGTTCGTCTTCGTGTCGGCCGAGCACGCTGCGGAGGCCGAGCAGGTGGCGGCCCAGGTCGTCCGGGAGCTCAGTCCCGGGGTGCTCGTCGGTGCCAGCACCGAGGCCGTCATCGGCGCCGGCCATGAGTTCGAGGGCCGTCCGGCGGTGAGCGTGCTCGCGGCGTCGCTCGGCTCCGGGACGGCGCGCGCCCGCCACATCGCCGCGGGCGACGCCGGCCTGCTCGAGCTCGCCGGCCCGGCGGTGATCGTCGCCGACCCGTACACCTTCCCGATCGAGCGGCTCCTCGACGACCTGAACGACGCCGGGGCGGCCGTCGCCGTCGGCGGGCTGGCGTCGGGTGGGCGGGGCGCCGGCGAGCACGCGCTCCTTTGCGGCGAGGAGGTCCATCGCGAGGGAGCCGTGATCGTCGATCTGTCCGGGCCGGTGGAGCTGCGGGCGCTCGTGTCGCAGGGGTGTGCGCCGATCGGGCCCGAGATGGTGGTGACGCAGGCCGAGTCGAACGTGATCCACGAGCTGGCGGGACGGCCCGCGTACGGCAAGCTTGTCGAGATCGTGAGCACGCTCGACCCGCAGCAGGCGGAGCTTGCGCGGCGCGGCGTCCTCGCCGGGCTCGTCATCGACGAGAACCGGGTCGACTACGGGCCCGACGACTACCTCGTCCGCGGCATCCTGGGCGGCGACCCCGAGTCGGGCGCGATCGCGGTCGGCGACGTGCCGCGCGTGGGGCAGACGTTCAGGTTCCACGTTCGCGACGCGTCGACCGCCGACGCGGGGCTCCGCGCGGCGCTCGAGGACGGCGTCGCCCTGCCCGGGCGCGTGAGCGGCGGCCTGCTCTTCGCCTGCAACGGCCGCGGGACCGGGCTGTTCGGTCGTCCTGATCACGACGCCGCCGCGACCGCCGCGGCGCTCGGCGGCGCGCCCGTCGCCGGCATGTTCTGCGCCGGGGAGATCGGGCCGGTGGGCGGGCGGACGTTCCTGCACGGCTTCACAGCGACGCTCGCGCTCTTCGTCGAGGAGTAGCCCGGTCACAGATCAGCGCCGAATCACGCGCGCCGGGAGTTCAGGGACTGTCCCCAGGCCGGCGCGAGGAGTTGGCGAACCACCGGGGCCAGGCCCCGTGCGGGGCCTGGCCCCATGGGGTCCATCGAGCGTGCCAGTTCGCGGGCAGGCCACTGCGGCCTGGCCCCATGGGGTCGGCCGCGACCGATCCGTCAGGCGAGGCCCTGGCGCGCCTCGCGCACCAGCGTGACGGCCTCGGGGAAGATCAGCCGGATGGCGTCGCGGACCTGATTCGCCTGCTGATCGGCGTTGCCGGTCAGGTCGAGCCGGCCGATGGCGGCGACGGTCATGCCCACCGCCAGGTTGATGGCCTGGTCGGCGAACGCGACCTTCTGCCCCTGCTGGGCCTGCTCCATCCAGGCTGCCATCTGCTTCTGCAGCTCCTCGGGATCACCGAACATGCCGAATGGGAACTCGCTCACGATGCCATCAGCTTAACGCGTCCTGGCGCGGCGTAGACGCCGTCGAGGATCGCGGAGGCGTCGGGCGGCGGGCTGGACTCCGCCTCGAGCACCCCGGCGTCGATCCACGCCCGCACGTCGTCCTCGATCGCGGTGAACTCGTCGTCCGAGCAGTCCTCGACCTCCTGGAGCCAGGCGCGGAAGCGCTCGAGCGGGTCCTTCGACCCGAACTCGGCGAGAAGCTCGCGCGGCACGTAGCCGGCGTCGTCGTGGACGGCGTGACCCTCCATCCGCAGCGTGATCAGCTCGATGATGGTCGGGCCGCCGCCCTCGCGTGCCTTCTCGATCGCCCGCTGCGCCTCGCGGAAGACCGTGACGACGTCGGTCCCGTCGACGACGATGCCCTCGAAGCCGTAGGCCGGCCCGCGGTCGGCGAGGTGCTCGCACGCGAACGACAGCCGGTTCGGCGTCGAGTAGGCGTACTGGTTGTTGTCGATGACGTAGACGATCGGGAGGTGGCGGACGCCGGCCAGGTTCATCGCCTCGTGCATGTCGCCGCGGGCGGCCGCTCCGTCGCCGCACCAGCCGACGGCGACGCGCGCCTCGCGGCGCAGCTGGAACGCGAGCGCGATCCCGGTGATCACCGGGATCATGGCCGGGAGGTGGCTGACGCCCGCCAGCAGCCCCTTCCCGGGGCCGAAGTCGTTGGAGCGCAGGTTCGAGTCGCGCCCTCGGGAGGCGCCGCCGTCGCGGCCCATGAACTGGCAGAAGACCGCCGCCGGCGGGATTCCGCGAACCAGGTGGACGCCGAGGTTGCGGTGAAGCGGCGAGGCGACGTCGTCCTCGCCCATCGCCGTCGCGACGCCGACCGAGGCCGCCTCGTTGCCACGCCCGGTGTAGTAGCTCCCGGGCAGCTTGCCCGCCTTGAAGAGGAGGTTCCCGCGCTCCTCGACGAGCCGCGTCGCGAGCATGTCGCGGTACATCTTGACGAGGTGCTCCCGGTCGAGGCCCAGCTCGCGCGCCTCGGCCTGGCTCATGAGCGGGCTCGCCCGGCGCACGGTCGACATGCCGCCAGGATACTCGTGACGACGGCTACGGGACGCGCTTCGCGTGCCGAGCGAGGCGCGAGAGGCGGGCGTCCCACTCGGCGCCGACGTTGTCGATCCACTCGCGGGCGTCCGTCAGCGGAGCCGGGGTGAGCCGGTAGCGGGTCTCGCGGCCGGCGCGCTGCGAGGTGACGAGGCCGGCGTCGGCCAGGGTGGCGAGGTGCTTCGACACCGCCTGGCGGGTGATCGGGAGGTCGCGGGCGAGCTCGCTCGCGGTGACGGCCTCGCGGTCGGCCAGGAGGTCGATCACGTGCCGGCGGGTGGGATCGGCCAGCGCGGCGAAGGTGGCGCCGACGGCGTCGGCGGTCATCCCGCGATCAGCACCGGCCCCGCCGCAGCCTGGAGGCGGGCCTCCCACGCCCACGCGTTGACCGCAGCGCAGGCCTGCGCGCTTGCCACGGGCAGGGCGTCGAACCCGGTCTCGACCACGATCACGCGGGTGCCCTGCTCGGCCGGCTCGAGCTCGATGCGGACGACCGTCTCGAGGTCGGCGTCGGGGACCGGGTGCCAGCGGAAGACGACGCGCTCGGGGGCGGTCACCTCCTCGACCGTCCCGTGCCGCTCGCGCCCGTCGTCGAACCGGACGTGCAGGTCGCCGCCCTCGACCAGGTCGATCTCGACCTCGTCGGCCAGCCAGTGCTCGAGCTCGTCGGCGTCGGTCACGGCGCGCCAGGCGTCGTCGCGGTCGAGGTCGAGCACGGTCTCGCGGGTTACGGAGTCGGACACGGGGGCCTCCTGGATAGGCAACCGATAGGTTGCGCTAGTATCTCGCAACTCATCGGTTGCACTATACCAAGGAGGCATCGTGTCACCCCTCATCCCGATGGTCGTCGAGCAGACGGCGCGCGGCGAGCGCTCGTTCGACATCTACTCCCGGCTCCTGAACGACCGGATCGTCTTTCTGGGGACGCCGGTCACCGCCGAGATCGCAAACCTGATCGTGGCCCAGATGATCCACCTCGAGTCCGACGAGCCCGACAAGGACATCTCGCTCTACATCAACTCGCCCGGCGGCGACGTCTACGCCGGCCTCGCGATCTACGACGCGATGCAGTACGTCCGCTGCGACGTGGCCACGATCTGCTTCGGGATGGCGATGTCGATGGGCGCGACGCTCCTGGCCGGAGGCGCGAAGGGGAAGCGGATGGCGCTCCCCAACGCCAAGATCATGATCCACCAGGGGCACACGAGCGGCTTCGAGGGCCAGGCCACCGACGTCGAGATCCGGGCCCGCGAGATCCTCGCGCTCCAGCGCCGGATGGAGGAGCTGATGGCGCGCGACACCGGTCGAACGGTCGACCAGGTCCACGCCGACACGCAGCGCGACAACTTCATGACGCCGGAGGAGGCGCAGAGCTACGGGCTGATCGACGCCGTGTTCAGCATCCGTGCCCCGCGCCCCTCGCGCCGCACCGGCCTCGGTTAGCGCATCTCCGGTCGGGCACGCAATTGCGTGCCCGACCCCTCGGTTGCATCAGTGAATTCCCGTACACCCGGTTACCGGAAAGCGGTGAGGCACCGGGCGGGCCCGCGGCCGATCACAACGGCCATA
This sequence comes from uncultured Actinomycetes bacterium, assembly GCA_963809325.1. Taxonomy (GTDB): domain Bacteria; phylum Actinomycetota; class Thermoleophilia; order Gaiellales; family JAICJC01; genus JAICJC01. The sequence goes on along the minus strand of CAWEIZ010000007.1, from coordinate 992,821 downwards.
CCCGCCACCGCGGTGCGCCAAGGAGCCCCCGAGGATGACCGAGCTATCGGCGATCTACCGAGTCAACGAGACGAACCTTGCCCTGCGGCGAGAGTTCATGGGTCTCGGCGACGCCGACCTCGCGGTGCTGAAGGAGCTCGCTCCGTGGGCCGGCCAGGTCGCCGACGAGATCGCCCGCGAGTTCTACGACCATCAGTTCGGCTTCGAGCCGACGCTGCAGTTCTTCCGCGCGCACGCCGACCGGACGCACCGCCCGATCGACGACGTCCGCCGGGCACTCGAGCGCGCGCAGGCCGGCTACTACCGCGAGATCTTCGAGGAGGCCGCGAACGGCGGCACCTACGGCGTCCAGTACTTCGAGCGGCGCCTGCAGGTCGGCCGCCTGCACAACGTCATCGATCTCCCGTTCAAGTGGTACATCGGGAGCTACCCGCTCTACTTCGATCTCACCCGCAAGCATCTCCTCGAGTCGTTCGCCGACGATCCGGATCTGCGCGCTCGCGCGGAGCGGGCGATCGTCGTCGTCATGAACGCCGACATGCAGGCGATCGTCGAGGCCTTCTACTTCGACACGTTCGCCGCGATGGGCGTCGACCTCGAGGCCGTCGAGGTCGAGAGCAGGAGCGAGGATCTCTCGGATCGCAGCGGGAAGCTGAAGGAGCTCGTCCGCGGGCCGCTCCTGGGCATCACGAACGCGCTCGCGACGCTCAAGGGCACCTCCGCTCAGATGGCGACCGCCTCCGAGGAGGCCGGCCGGGCCGTCAACGAGATCGCCGAGACGGTGGCCGACGTCGCGATCGGCGCGGAGCGCCAGGTGAAGATGATCAACGATGCCCGCATCACCGCCGAGCAGACGGCCAAGGTCGCCGTCGAGGCGCAGAAGGTTTCCGAGGCGGGCGTCACCGCCGCCAATCAGGCAGGCGACGCCATGGACTCGGTGAGCGCCTCCTCGAAGGCCGTGAGCGGCGTCATGTCGGACCTCTCGTCGATGTCGGGCGAGATCGGGACGATCGTCCAGACGATCACGAGCATTGCCAGCCAGACCAATCTGCTGGCCCTGAACGCGGCGATCGAGGCCGCTCGGGCCGGCGACCAGGGCCGCGGGTTCGCGGTCGTCGCCGAGGAGGTCCGCAAGCTGGCGGAGGAGAGCCAGGACGCAGCCAAGCAGATCGCCGGCCTCATCTCGCGCATCCAGCAGGGCACCGCGACCGCGGTCGACGCAGTCGCCGACAGCGGACGGCAGACCGACGACGGCGTGGTCGTCGTCGAGCAGGCCAAGGAGGCGTTCCGCGCGATCACCGAGCGCGTCGAGGAGATGGCGACCCGGATCGGGTACATCGTCGAGGCCTCCACTCAGGTGGCCGGCGTTGCGGAGTCGTCCTCGACCTCGGCGGAGCAGGTGTCTGCGGCCACGCAGGAGACGAGCGCGACCACGCATGAGGTCGCCACCGCCGCCGCCGATCTCGCCCGCACCGCCGACGAGCTCGAGCAGATCGTCGCGGGCTTCAAGCTGAGCACTGATTTGTCCACCAACGTCCCGGAGACCTCATGAGCGACACACAACAGCTCGTCATCTTCTCGCTTCACGGCGAGCAGTACGCCCTTCCGATCACGACCGTGCAGGAGATCATCCGGCACACCGAGCCGCGCTCGCTTGCGTCGAGCACCCCGTGGATCAAGGGCGTGATCAACCTGCGCGGCAAGATCATCCCCGTCTGCGACCTGGCCGGCCGGCTCGGCCTTCCGGCGCACGAAGGCGAGAACCCCAAGACCGTCGTGGCAGAGACGCCGGCGGGCACCGTCGGGGTGATCGTCGACGACGTGGACGAGGTGCGGACGATCTCGTCCGACCAGCTCGAGGCGACGCCGAGCGCCGATCCCGACGCCGTCACGGCGATCGCCAAGATCGACGACCGCATGGTCATCATCCTCAACCTCACCGGCCTGTTCGGCCTGGCCGCGCTCGAGGTCGGGGCCGAGGCCGCCTAGCGCAATTCCGGGGTCAGGCACGCAATCGCGTGCCTGACCCTTCACCTGCGCGCCATCAGCCACAGGAACGTGGCGTCGCCCTCCGGCTCGCGGATCGTCACCGTCTCGTCGATCTCGATCGCAAGCCCGGCCGCCGTGAGGACGCCGCGGGCGGCGTCGGGGTCGATGCTCGAGAAGAACATCGGGACGCCGAGCCACTCGCCGCTCCAGTCGCCGCCTCCCGTCCCCAGGCTGGCGAGAACGACGCCGCCGGGCCGAAGCCACGACGCGATCCTGCGGAGCATCTCCGGCTGACGGTCGGCCGGCAGGTGCGTCAGCGAGTAGCAGGCCGTAACGCCGTCGACGCTCCCCTCGCCGGGATCGAAGGCCGTCATGTCGGCGTGGACGAATCGGGCCTCCGGCACGAGTCGCCGCGCCCGCCGGAGCTGCTCGGCCGAGATGTCGACTCCCGTGACGGCGAAGCGCTCCGCCAGGCGGGCGGTGGTCGGCACGCCCGCGCCGCATCCCAGGTCGATGACCTCTGCGCCGTCGGGCACCCCCTCCATGAACCGCTCCACGAGGCGTGGCCGCGGATCGTCCTGCACCGCCTGCGACCACTCCAGGAACCGATCGGCCAGGGCGTCGTATCCCCGCTCGACGACCCGGATCCGCTCGTCGGTCACTCCACGCGGCGCATGATCAGGCACGCGTTGTGGCCTCCCAGGCCCATGGAGTTCGAGAGGCCGGTGCGGACGTCGGCCGTGCGGGCCACGTTCGGGACGTAGTCGAGGTCGCACTCCGGATCGGGGTGGTGCAGGTTGATGGTCGGCGGGATGACGCCGTGGTGGATGGTGAGCGCCGTCGCCAGCGCCTCGACCGCCCCTGCGGCGCCGAACAGGTGGCCGATCATCGACTTGTTGGACGAGATCGCCATCGTGTAGGCGTGGTCGCCGAACACCTGCTTCACCGCCTGGGTCTCGGCGGCGTCGTTGTAGGGCGTCGAGGTGCCGTGGGCGTTGATGTAGTCGACCTCGTCGGGGCGCATTCCGGCCCGCTCCAGCGCGTCGCGCATCATCTCGATGACGCCGATCGACTCGGGGTGCGGCGTCGCGATGTGGTACGCGTCGTTCGACGCCCCGTAGCCGACGATCTCGGCGTAGATCCTCGCCCCGCGCGCCCGGGCCCGCTCGAGCTCCTCGAGGACGAGGACGGCGGCGCCCTCCGCCATCACGAAGCCCGCTCGGGTCGCGTCGAAGGGCCGCGAGGCACCCGCCGGGTCGTCGCGGCCGTCGACGAGCGCACGCATCGCGCAGAAGCCCGCGAGGATGATCGGAACCATCGACGACTCGGTCGCGCCGGCCAGCACCACGTCGGCCTGCCCGCGGGCGATCGCCGCCGCGGCCTCGCCGACGGCGTGCGTGCCGGTGGCGCACGCGGACTCGGTCGAGTAGTTGATCCCCCGGGCTCCCAGAAGGGTCGCGACGTGGCTCGTGGAGGTGTCGACCAGCGTGTTCGGGAGCCAGTGGGGCGAGACCCGGTCCCAGCCGCGCTCCTCGAGGATGCGCTGCTGCTGAAGCGTGTAGGGGAGGCCGCCCATCACGCTCCCGATGATGACGCCGGTCCGCGAGGGGATGTCGATCACGAGCTCGGCGTCGGCGGCCGCCTCGAGCGCAGCCGCGACCGCGAAGTGCACGTCGTTCCACGTCCGGCGCACCTCCTTCGCCGGCATGGCGTTCGACGGGTCGAAATCCTTGACCTCGGCGGCGATGTTGACCGGGAAGTCGCTGGCGTCGAACGACCGGATCACATCCACGCCGCTCCGCCCGGCGACGAGCGCGTCCCAGGTCGACTGCAGGTCGTTTCCGACCGGGGTCACCGCCCCCAGCCCTGTGATGGCCACGCGCCGCATCGAGGCAACTGACGGGGCATCTCCGGGCGGGGTTGCGTCCGCCGGGCGCCGGCCGCTCTGGCGGCGATAGCGTGGGCGCGATACCATGCGCGCATGGCGAGTCATTCCCACGCCGATCGCAGGCGGCTCACGACCCAGTCGCTGGAGCGCATGCGCGAGGGCCTGCGCAAGCGCGCGGAGGCGCTCGGCCGCGACCACGAGCAGCGGTTCGTGGAGGTCGGCCGGATGGTCGCCGAGAACCGTCTCCGGAGGGGCATGTCGCAGCAGGAGCTCGCGATCCTGTGCGGCACGACGCAGTCCGCGATCGCCCGCCTCGAGCGGGGAGGGCGGCCGCCGAAGCTCGACACGCTGATGAGGATCGCCGACGCCCTCGACGCCGAGCTCTTCCTCGAGATGCGCTTGCGGCCGTCTCCGAGCGAGTAGGATCTCGGGCAATGGCAGTCACCCTGCGTGACTTCATGACCAGCGGCGATGTGCTCACGATCGAGCCGTCCGCCACGCTTGGCGAGGCCGCCCGGGCGCTTCGCAAGCGCGACGTCGGCGCGGCCGTCGTCGTGGAGGGAGGCGAGGTCGTCGGCATCTTCACCGAGCGCGACCTGCTCCGCGCCATCGCCGACAGCCGCCATCCCGACGTGGGCCAGGTGCACTCGTACATGACCCCCGACCCGGTGACGCTTCCCCCGCATCACTCCCCGAGCGAGGCGGCCCAGATCATGAACGAGCGCCGGTTCCGCCACATCCCGGTGATGGAGGGCGGCGAGCTCGTGGGGATCGTGAGCATCCGCGACCTCATGTCGGCGGGGCTCCGCATCGCCTCCGCCGAGGCCCACATGGGCACCGATTTCCCCTAAATCGCGGCTTGCGCCGAATACCGTTTCGGGGGACGCGCCGGGCGCCGTCAGGGGCCATCGTGAGATCGACCCTCCTCCCCGGCTGACGCGTGGCACGACTACGCGGCGGTGCGTGGGGAGTGTCGGCTGATTCGAGGCGGTGCCGCCGGGCCGGACGACTGCTCTTCGGCGTTATGGGACGGCGTCGTTCAGTGGCCCCGGTACACCGGCGAAGGCCCGCCGCCGGCGGCGCTGCCTCGGGTCGGCCCCGTCACAAACCGATCCTGGCCGCGCGGCGTATCACTCCTGAGATGACGACTGCCGCCTATGCCATCCCGGGACCGTTCCGGGCGCGATCAAGTACCCTCCGCCTCATGGATCCGGGGGGCCTGTCCGACGAGGAACTCCTCGAACAGGTTGCCCTGAGCCGCGACGCCGAGGCCTTCGCGACCCTCTACAACCGCTACAGCCGGGCGGTCTACTCGCTCGTCCAGCGGGTGCTCCGCGACCACTCGGCGGCAGACGACGCCTCGCAGGAGGCGTTCGCGGCGGTGTGGCGGGCGGCCCGCGGCTACCGGCGCGAGCGCGGCACCGCCTCGGCGTGGCTCTTCGCGATCGCCCGGAATGCGGCGGTCGACGCCGCCCGGGCCCGCGTCCCGCTCGTTGTCGGCGAGGCGCCGGACGTGCCCGACCACGGGCCGCTCCCCGAGGCGATGGCCATCGCCGAGATGGAGGCGTTCGAGGTGCACGTCGCCGTCGACTCGCTGCCCGACCGCGAGCGCGAGGTCATCGAGCTGGCCTACTACTCGGGCCTGTCCCAGACGGAGATCGCCGACCGGCTGAGCCTGCCCCTGGGAACCGTGAAGACGCGCACCCGCACCGCCCTCGGGCGGCTTGCGGGCGTGCTGGGAGAGCGGGGGGTGATGCGATGAGCGCCCACGACGACATCGATCGCGTCGAGCAGCTCCTGCGCTCGGCGCCGGCTCCGACCCCGGTGCCCTCGGGGCTGATCGACGTCGCGCGCGAGGCGGCCCTCGGCGGCGGCGAGCGGCGGACGGTCGTCGCGGCCGTCCGGCCGCGGGTGCCGCGCATGCCGCGGTTCCGCCTGGCCCGCCTGTCGGCCGGCGTCGCCGTGATGGCCGCTGCCGCCGCAGCCGCGCTCGTGATCGGGGTCGGCGGCCGGGGCTCGCCGTTCGACGTCCAGACGACGATCGCGCTCGCCGGCCCTGCCGGCGCCTCCGCCACCGTCGACTTCGGACGCGCCGACCAGGGCACGCGCCCGATGCTCGTGAAGATCGACCACCTGCGCCCGGCGCCGGCCGGCTCCTACTACGAGATGTGGTTCCAGGTGCCCGGCGACAAGGTCTCGGCGGTCACGTTCAACACCGGCTCGAGTGGCCGCGCGACGGTCCGCGCAGCCATCTCCGCGAACATGCACTGGGGCGCCTGCTGGGTCACGCTGGAGAAGGTCGGCGGCCCCGACAGCGACCGCGTCGTCCTGCGCTCGACCTAGCCCGGAGCGGGCCTGGGCGGGGCGAGGCCGCGGATATACTGCGGCCCTCGCGGGGCTATAGCTCAGTTGGGAGAGCGCCTGGATCGCACCCAGGAGGTCAGCGGTTCGAATCCGCTTAGCTCCATGGCCGTGCGGAGACCCTGAATGGGTCTCCGCACGGCCATTCCGCTGTGTGACCCGAGCGGTTGACCTCCTGGGTGCGATCCAGGCCATAGGCGCCTGGATCAAGGGGCCTGCTATGTAGCAGGCCCCGTCACGAGGCGGTCAAGGGAGCGGAGCGACCTTGACGGCCGAGTCCAGGAGGTCAGCGGTTCGAATCCGCTTAGCTCCATGGCCGTGCGGAGACCCGAATGGGTCTCCGCACGGCGCATTCCGCCGTGTGACCTGAGCGGTTGACCTCCTGGGTGCGATTGCGGCCATAGGCGCCTGGATCAAGGGGCCTGCTCATCTAGCAGCCCCCACCTCCAGGGGGCATTGGGCGGCCTGGTCGACCGGTCGCGCAAGGTGGGAGGTCGGAGGTTCGAATCCGCTTAGCTCCATGGGGTCGTGTAGACCCGAACGGGTCTCAAGACCTTATTTGTTGGGGCAGACGCGAGCGCCATGGTCAGCCAAATGGACGACCCGGACCGACGACAGCGAAGGCGGCCCATTGTCGGATCAGTGCGCCGTCCTCACGAAATTGCCATGCTGTCTGCCGGAGCGCCTCGGCCGGTCCCTCTGCGAGGAGACCGCGATAGAGGTCCGTCACGAACAGGCGGCCGACGTCGTCCTCGATCGGCCACAGGGTGCCGACGACGTTCTCGGCGCCTGCGGTGAGGACGGCGGGCACGAGACCGTACGGCTCGTCCCCTGGCCGAACCGGTACAGGCCACCGTTACAGACGCTGAGGACCACCGCACGTGCGCTGTGCAAGTCGAGTAGGCGCATTTCATCGGCGTGGAGTGGTCCGTCGTGGACTTCGTCTGCGGCGAGCAGCAAGCGTTGCATGTCGATCGCGTCGTCCTCCGGAAAATCCCCGTGAGTCGCCACGTGGACGAGGCTCGCGCCCGTAACGTTCTCTCGAAGGAAGCGCTCGGTGGCGTCAGCACCAACGCGCGTCTCCAGACGGAATGGGCGACCGCCGGCAGACTTCCTCCAGCTCGCGCTCGCTCTCCTCGAGCGGGTCGAGTCTCGTGTACGACAGCTCTGGCGTTTGCGATGCCGACGAGCCGCGAAACGGGCGGACGCTCGCGGGCTTGCAGATGTTCCCATACTGTCGCACTGGGGACGAGTGTGATCGCGAATGTTCCGATGAGCGGCCGGCCGTCCAGATCGGGAAGTGCCGCGTAGGGGACGTAGTGCAGCATGCGGTGCGGCGCGACCACGAGGCGGCGGTGCTTCGGCGAGATGAGGCCCTGCTCAGGAGTGGGTGCACGAGGACGCGGGCGATGTCCGCGAGGTGCTCGGCCGCGTGCTCGTCGTCCCCATGCCGAGCGGCGACGCGCGCATCGACGACCGAACTCTCCGAGGGGCGTGAAGTCAATCGGCGCGCGGCTGTCCGTGCTGATGCTGCCCGCGAAGCCGGGCATGCCGAGCGCTTCGGCGGCCATCACGCGAGTCACGCGGGCGGCGCTTCGCGTTATGACAAGCGCCCATACGTCCGGCAGCGGATACCCGACCCGCCTTGCAACGACGTACTCGACGATAGCCTCGTCCGGCACCAGCGCCCGTTGGACACGGCCGAGTGGCGCGATGGGAGCGACCGCAGGCGGCGCGATACACAGCGCCGCGTACGCATCCTCCAGTCGTGCCAGCACCACTCGACGCTCGCCGGCATCCCCGGGGCCACCGATCGGAAGCAGGCTCGCGAGCCGTAGCTCCGACCACCTGACATCATTCTCGTAAGCGCCCGGTGTCGCGAACCGCATCAGAGCCGCCTCGAGCTCCTGCAGCTCCGTGCCGAGCCGCGGCATGCCGTTCCCGCCCTGGGCCGGCTCGTGCAACGCGTCGAGCAGAGTGCGCGCTTTCAGGCTCTCGACGTGTGCGAACGTCGCCCGATCGAGTGGCCCGTCGGCTAGCTCGTCGGCGAGGAAGTCCGCGAGCGTCTCGTCGAGCTGCTGCGCGGCCCAGAGGCGGCCGCCGCGCGACCGGAAGCGCTTGCGGAGGCGATCCGCACACTCGCGGGCTTCCGCGACGAGCACGGCCGTATCTCCCGGCCGGCCTGTCTCCTGGGCCCGAAGGTAGCGACGGTGGACGAGGCCGATGAATGACTCGATGTCACCAGCGCGCTCTGCGCGCGTGGCGGCCGCTTCGAGGCGTCGTTCCGCTGCATCAGCCGTCATCGTGAGCGGCCACGCGTGCAAGCACATCGGTCATTGCGGCGTCCCGCGACGGATCCGATGCGAGCGGCGCATCGACAGGAACAGCTTCGTCGAGCGTGGACGCGATTTCACTGAGCGCCGCTGCGATACCCCCGTCAACGTCGAGCCACAGACGGGCGGTCGCCAGGTCGAGCGTCGGAAACGAAGTCCATGAACAGGTGGAGCCGTTCCGGCGGCACCGGTGCAGGCATGCGTTGGAGTAGCACGAGCACGTCCTCGAGCGATCGCTGGATGAGCGACTCCGCCGGCTCCGGCGATGTTGCCGCCTCGCATGCGAAGTAGCCGCACTGGGCGGCGAAGCCCCGTGCTTCGAAGAACGTTCGTTCGGCGCCCGGTGTGCTCGCTGCACGCTCTTCATCGTGAGCAACTCGGTCCGCACCGCCTCGTACTCCTCAACCGTCGTCGCGCGCTGGAAATCGCCTTGGAGTGCGAGCAACCGGCACCTCCAAGGCCCTCGACGCGATCGCCGATTCGCAGGTTCACTGACTTCCTCCGACGTCGCCTGCGACCGTCGCATATCGAAGGCGCCCGCCTTCAGCGCGTCCTTCGCCAGCACGTGAAGCTGTTCCGCGAGCTCGGGCGTGAGCTCGTCGGCATGCTTGTCCATGAACGCCTCGAGACTTCCGTCGTCGAGAAGCCTGTGGATGAACTCTTTCAGCGCTGTCGTCTCGTTGTCCGACACGTTCGCGTCAGCCTCCTCGGCGCTTCGGGAGGAGTTCGATGGACTTTCCGGCCGTCGCCTGCAGTTCCGGGAGGCGATCCCTGAAGACGCCCCGATCCGCTTGAAGGGAACGAGTGACACCGCGATGCCCATCTCGGCGGTCGTCGCCTCGCGGGCGACTTTCAAGACGAGGATCGACTTGAGCATGTTGGTGCCCCAGAGAGCCGACTGCATGTCGCAGAGCGACACGATGCTGATCGGACTCACCGGCCACCTCGATCTTCGCCTTCCGGAACGGAACCGCCACGGGCCGACGACGATGCCTGCCTGACCTTCGCTTCGGCACCGACTGACCCGACGGCAGCACGCCGCTGACCGCCGCAGGCACCGAGACGTTGAGATCTGCATCGAGCCCGACTGCGCCCTCGATGTCGACGCTGAAGAGCTGGATATCCTCGTGGTGGAAAAGCCGGTATGGCCGAAGCCGCCGCGCATCGTCGGCGACGTCGTCGCCGAGCTTGATGGCGAACTTTGCCGAGAGCGGGCGCTGGTCTTCCGGGAGCAGCACCGTCGTCCCGACCTCGACGACGTAATACTCGTACCCCAGAGCCTGGTCGGCCACGACGGCGGCTGGCAGCTCGGCGCCTGCCGCCTCGAAGAGCTGGACGAGCGGCCGTGACGAACCTGCGCAGCGATCGAGATTCCGTCGCGCGCATGAACAGGTCGGTGGCGGCCTCGTCGCAGCTCCTCGCGCATCGGTACCTCGACCTCGTCAGGGCCGTCCACCAAGTCGGTCGTGTCGCGGAACGTCCCGGGCTCGAGGCGGGATACGTCGAAGGTCAGGCGGCGCTCGAGCGTCGAGAGCCGTCCTCGTCGAGCCCTGCCGTCATCGATGCGTCCAACTCCGTCCTCCTCATCCCACCCGCAGGAGCGGATCACGCCGGGCGTCCGACAGTCGGAGCGGCAGACCGGCGTCGGTCGGCGCGAGGGTCGCTTCGCTTACCGAGGCATAGTCTCACCTGCGTAGTGCGCGGTCAACGGCTATCCCTGGCATTAGACGAGCATCCTGCGAAGACGTGAGATCGCGAAGTAGCTCGACTGGGATCCGAAGCAGACTTCAGATTGGCGGTCCCAGGACGTCAGCGGTCCCGGCCGCTTGCAGGGATCGTCTCGGCCGCCCCCATCAGCGGGACGGGCCACGGCCGCTGCGCCGTAGACGGGTGTGCGCGCCGATAGCGACCCGGGGCTGCCGATCAAGTTCGGCCCGTGCTCGAACGGCGAGTACGTTCCCCGGCGGCTGACGGCGGTCGAGCGGGAGGCGATCCGGCGGGCACACCGCGATGCCGAGGAGAACGCGCGCCGGGTGGGTGTCTCGCGGGCGGCGTTCCTCCGCTCGGTGTGCGGCGCCGCGACGACGCTGCTCGCGCTCCAGGGGTGCGCGGGCGACGCCGCCCGGCGTGCGCTGGGCGGCGGCTGGGACGTGCCGCTCGAAGCGGCGCTCGACAGGGAGGCCGCCCGGGCCGTCCTGGCCGGCGAGGAGTTCGTGTTCGACGTGCAGGGCCACCATCTCGAGTACGACCTCATGCGCAGAGCGGCCGGCAAGCCGTTCTTCGGCTCGGTCTTCCCCCAGGTGAGCTGCGGCGCGGACGACCCCCGCGCGTGCTTCTCCCGCGAGGTGTTCCTCGAGGATTTCTTCCTCCGCAGCGACACGAGCATGGTGACGCTCTCGGCGCTGCCGATTACCCCGAAGGGGAGTCCGCTCTCCGCCGCGATCATGGATGAGACCCGCCACACCGCCGAACTCGTCTGCGACTGGGAGTCGGTGCTCCTGCACGCGCAGGTGCTGCCGAACTACGGCCCGCTCCAGGCCAACCTCGACGAGATGGAGCACAACGCCCAGCGCTATCCGATCGCGGCCTGGAAGGTGTTCACGCACTTCCCGGACGCATTCGGGGACCCCGGGAACGCGTGGCGGCTGGACGACGCCGACACGCGCCTGCCGCAGGTCGGGCACGCGTTCATCGAGCAGGCCCGCAGGCTGGGGGTGAAGACGATCTGCGCCCACAAGGGGTTCGGTGCCGGCAGCCGTTACGCGTCGCCGGAGGATGTACCGCGTGCGGCGAGGGAGTTCCCGGACGTGAGCTTCGTCGTCTACCACTCGGGCTTCGAGATGACCGGGCGCGAGGGGCCGTTCACGCCGGCCACGGCGCACGTCGGAATCAACCGCCTGCTCACGGCGATGCGTGAGCAGGGTGTCGGCCCGAACGAGAACCTCTACGCCGAGCTGGGATCGACGTGGTGGACGGTCATGCGCGACCCGGAGCAGGCCGCGCACGTGCTCGGGAAGCTGCTGCGCTACGTCGGGGAGGACAACGTCCTCTGGGGTACCGACTGCATCTTCTACGGCTCGCCGCAGGATCAGATCCAGGCGTTCCGTGCCTTTCGGATCACCGCCGAGTTCCAGGAGCGCTACGGCTACCCGGCGCTGACGCCTCTGCGCAAGGCGAAGGTGCTGGGCCTGAACGGCGCCCGTGTGTACGGCGTCGAGCCCAGGAAGCGGCGCTACCGATTCACCCGCCGCGAGCTCGAGCACCTGCGGGCGACGCTGCCGTTCCGGCATGAGACCTACGGGCCGCGCAACGAGCGCGAGGTCGAGAGCCTGCGGGCCCACCACCAGGGGTGGCCGGGGTAGGTAGTCCCTACCCGGCCGGAAGGCGTATGTGGAGGTGGTCGTCGTGATGGACGAGCACCTGGACGATGCCGGCGGGACCGTGAAGGCCGGTGCTGGGACCGACGAAGATGAACTGGGCACCCGCCCGCACGAACCGGTCGACGAGGTCCCGGGCGAGCCGGTGGTCGATCTGGTCGACCGCTCGCGGCGCCCGTTCGCGCCGGTCGCGGCGCGGGTAGTAGACATCGGCGTCGAGCCCGTTCTGGTGCGAGGCGTGGCCGGGGCCGCCGAACTGCGGCCCGAAGTCGCCGCCGTGCGGGCGTGACAGGTCGCCGATCCCGACCCGCGCCGCGTGCGGGTGGGCGGCGGCGTAGGCGTCGATCACGGCGAGAAGCGTGCGCACGAGTCGGTCGGTGCCGAACCGCCGCCACGGCCGGTCCGGGGAGCGCCGCAGCACGGGATCCCACGTGAAGAAGTGAACGCCCTCCCGCGGGAGCTGCACGCCACCGACGAGGCTCCCGGCGTACGGCAGCCCGATCGCGCGCGACCGGTGCCAGACGATGGCCGCCTCGAGCCGCCGGCGGACGGCGAGCCGGCGCGCCGAAGGGGACGGCCTTCCCGCCCGATGCCGGCCACTCTCAACCACCACCGCTCGCGGGACGGACCGGGGCACGGGCGCCGCCGGCGTCGTCCCGGAGCGGGTCTCGACCCAGGCTGCTCCCGCGAGCGTGACGGCGATGGCCACGAGACTGAGAGCTCGTCCCACGGAGAGGCTACGCGGCGGGCTACGGCCGGCGTCCCGCCTCGCCGTCGCCGACCGTCACGACCACCTTGCCCTTCGGGTGGCCGTCCTCGACGTATCGGAGCGCGTCGGGCGCCTCCTCGAACGGGTAGACACGGTCGATCACCGGGGTCACGTCGCCCGCCTCGATCATCGCCGCGAGGGTGGCGAGGTCGGACTCGTTGCTCTCACCCGTGACGGCCACGAGCCGCTGCGACACGAACGGCCCGACGAGCTTGCCGCGCATCGCGATCGCGCCGGGGCCGAACAGGCCGCCGTGCTGGGAGCCCCCCACGGCCGCGAGGGTGCCCCGGGGTGTGAGCATGCGGCGGAGCGAGCGCAGCGAGTGGGTGCCCCCGTTGTTCACGACGACGTCGTATGTCCGGCCGGTGCCGACGACCTTCTCGGCGGTGTAGTCGATCACCTCGACGGCGCCGAGCGAGCGGACGAGCTCGACGGCTGCCGGACCGCAGACGGCGGTGACCACTCCGCCGAGGGCTCGGGCGATCTGGAGGGCGAAGGTGCCGACGCCGCCGGACGCCCCGATCAGGAGCACGGTCGTTCCGGGCCCGACCCGGCCGGCGTCGCGGATCGCCCGGAGCGCCGTGACGCCCGCCACCGGTACCGCAGCCGCCTGCTCGAACGAGCAGTTGGCCGGCATCCGCGCGATGAGGTCCTCGCGAACCGTGGCGAGCTCGGCGAGGCCTCCGGTGAACCCCACCTCCCCGTACACGCGGTCGCCCGGGGAGAACCGCGTGACGCGCTCGCCGACCGACTCGACCACGCCCGCGGCGTCGCAGCCGGCGATCATCGCGCGGCGAGGCCGCCGGAGCCCGAACCGGAGCCGGACCAGGAACGGGTCGGCCCGCATCACGTGCCAGTCGGCCGCGTTGAGCCCGCCGGCGTGGACGCGCACGGCCACCTCGTCGCCGGCCGGCGTCGGCGTCTCGACCTCCTGGAGCCCGAGCACGTCGGGCGACCCGTACCTCTCGTAGACCCACGCCTTCATCGTCACGTGCTCCTTCCGTCCTCCTTCTCACGGTAGTGGAAGACGTCGTCCAGTGGCACGCCGAAGGCCCGCGCCTGCATCGATCCGGCATCACGCCGAGGGGGCGATGTTGTGGTTCGAGCGGAACACATTGTCGGGGTCGTAGGCCTGCTTGACGGCCTGCAGCCGGCGATATGCGTCGTCACTGAATGCGGAGCGAACGCGGGCGTCTCCCTCGTCGCCGACCCAGTTCAACCACACGGCGCCGGTGGTGTGTGGCCGGAGCTCGCCGCGGAAGTCGCGCACCCAATCGCGGACATTCTCGTCCTCGGCGGGGTCTTCCCAGAAAGCGCCGGGGTGCACCACCCACCGTGCGTCGCGGTTGAGCGGCGTCGGTGAGGGTGGGCGGTTGACCGCGCCGCCCCAACAGAACAAGACCACCCAGCCCGGCCCTCGTGGGAGCTTGTGGGCGTAGCGGTCGACGACGTCGATGGCATCGTCGGTGAGATCGGCGAGGTGGTCGGAGGTCATGTAATTGCGGTAGCCGGGCGGGTCGTCGATCGAGCACTGGAGATCGGCCCAGGTGGTCTCCTCGACGAAGTCGGCCGCCGGCGGCCCGAACGCTCGGAGCGAGGCGAGATCCTTCTCCGCACTCCCGGGAGGCCCGGAGTGGCTGATCATCACGCCTGCGGCGAGCCTGTTACGGAGATCCTCGGGGATCGCCGGGTCGTCGGGTGCGTAGAGGTAGAACATGAACACGCCGAGATGCTCGGGCGCGGTCTCCATCACCGTCCGCAGGTGGCGCAGGAGCTCGACGCCGCGATCCGCGTGGTGGAGGATCAGCCCGCCGGTCACGACCGGCTCGATCGGGTGCAGCCGGAAGGTGAGGGACGTGACAACGCCGAAGTTCCCGCCGCCTCCTCGAAGTGCCCAGAACAGGTCCGAGTGCGTCTCGTGGTCGGCGGTGATCAGCTCGCCGTCGGCGGTGACCAGCTCCACCGCGAGCAGGTTGTCGACTGCGAATCCGAAGCGGCGCTCAAGCATGCCCGAGCCGCCGCCGAGCGTGAAGCCGGCGATGCCCGTCGTGGACACGCGGCCGGTGACGGTCGCCAGACCGTGAGCCTGGCAGGCGCGGTCGACCGCACCGGTCGTGCATCCCCCACCGACCTTGGCCGTGCGGGCTTCCGGGTCGACGTCGATCGTGTCGATCGAGCGCATGTCGAGCACCACGCCGCCGTCGCACAGCGACCAGCCGGCCGCAGAGTGGCCGCCGCTTCGCACCGCCAGCGGCAGGCCGTTTGCGCGCGCGAAGCGGATCGCCTCGGCCACATCGGCGACCGTGATCGGGACGGACGACCACGGCCGGCCGTCGCTCGATGGCGGCGTTGAAGAGCGTGCACGTGTCCGCGTACCCGGCATCGCCGGGCTCGAAGGCCGCACCTGGATCAGCTCGCGAAGTTCATGCACGCGCAGTGTCGATCATGGCCACATCTCCTGGTTGGGATCGTGACCCCAAGTGTCGCACTGATGTCCGCAAGCGACTTCGCCCGACCCGGTCATCTTGTTGACGCCAGCTGATGGCCCGATCGGGCCACGTTCAGATCAGCCCGAGCTGCGATCCGCGCGACACGGCGGCGATGCGCGAGGTCACGCCAAGCTTCCGCATGAGGTTCGCGACGTGACGGTGCACCGTGTGCGTGCTCAGCACCAGGCGCTGTGCGATCTCCGGGTTGGACAGGCCCTGCGCGACCAGAGCCAGCACCTCTCGCTCGCGGGTCGTGAGCAGGCCCGCCTCGGCGCGTGCTGCCCGCAGGTCGCGCAGCGCCTGCTCGCCGCGCGCCCGCTCCCGCACCGCGTCGGCAGGTCGGCCGAGGTCGGTCCAGCAGCCGCGCCAGGTCGACGCGTGCGCAGGCGCTCTCATACGGAGCCCGCGCCGCGCTCGAACACATCGGCCGCGTCCTCGAGCGACGCCCGCGCGTCCTCCAACTCGCCCTTCGCCTCCTGGAGGGCCGCACGCCCCCGAAGCAGCGTCGCCGCGGCGGGCGGCGACCCCAGCACGGCCGCGATCTGCCCGACGTCGGAAAGCGCGCTCGCGGCGTCTTCGACATGGCCGCGTCGTGCCTCTGCTCGGACGAGCAGATCCAGCGCCGCCAGTCGCTCGACGAACCGGTCAGCACTCGATTGGCGCAAGAAGGTCTGCGCGTGCTCGGCTGCGGCAGCGTCCGCGCCGTGATCGAACGCGAGCGTCGCCCGGACCAGCCGACAACCCGGATCCGGCTCGGCCCGGTCGAGCAACTCAACCGCCTCTCCGCTTCGGCCCTGCCGGATGCGCAGGTCAGCCAGCCACACCGCCGCCTCGGCGGCGTGATGGGGGAGCAGATCGCGATAGTGGCGGATCGACGTCTCGAGGATCCGCTCGGCCTCCGGCGTAGTGGCCCCTCGCGACGAGCACGGGCGCATACATGCAGCGGCTCACCGCGAGCACCGTCCAGATGTTCTGCTTGTCGCACATCGCTGCGATCCGGTCACACCACTGGCCCGCCCGCTCGAAGTCCTGCACCCGGCTGCAGGCACCCAGCACCTGGCAGCACGCGAACGTGATCGCAAGCGGATCCTCCAGCTCGCCTGCGCACGCCGCTGCGGCGGCGCCGTCCATCATCGCCAGCCCCTCCGCCACCCGCCCCTCCGCGACCAGCGCGTTCCCCTCGAGCGCGACGGCGGTCATCTCCGCGTCGAACGCCCCCACCGACGCCGCCAGCCGTCGCGCCTCCGCGAACACTTCCGACCCTTCGCCGGTCAGCGTTGCTTCCCGCATCAAGAGCCAGGCGTGGTCGGCCGAAGGTGGCAGCCCGTCAAGCAGCGACCGCGCTCGCTCAGCCCAGCCGCTCGCGATTGCCGCGTCGCGGCGACCGATCGTATGGTCCCAGGCGAGCTGGATGGCCACCGTCGCCGCAGCCGCTCGTCTCGCCGCGCTCGCGCCGCAGGCTGAACAACCGTTCGCGGGCTGTGATCGAAGTGGCGACGTCGTCAAGCCACCACGCCGCCGTGGCAAGCATCTCGAGGCTGCGGTCGGACTCGGCGTTGTCGGGAAGGCTGCGCAGCAGTTCCCGCACCCGCGTCCAGTCACGATCCGCGAGTGCCGCTTCGGCCAGGTCGATCGTGAGCATCGGCACGACACTACCCTTCAGTCGGGACTCGTGGTCGAGAGCACGCGTCCCGTTCTCCATGGACAACGCTCCGCAGTCTCCAGGCCCCGCGATCCAGGGAGTCCCCACGTCGATCGCGGCGTTCGTCGGCGCGGCTGCGGGCGGACCCGCAGGCGAGGCCGTTCTCGTCACCAGCGTCGTGGACTACGAGCGTGCGTTCGGAAGGGTTGCCGGTGAGCTTTCACGGGCCGTCAGCCTGTTCTTCGCCAACGGGGGGACGGATGCGTACGTCGTCCGCACCGCGGCCAAGATCGACGCCGCGCTTGCGGCGCTCGAAGGCCTGCCCGTAGGTCTCCTCGCGCTCCCGGATACGGGCGGTCTCAACGCGAGCGAGGCGGCAAGGGTTGTGGCCGCCGCAGCCGATGTCTGCGCGCGGCACCGCTGGTTTCTCCTCGTCGATCCGCCCGGCTCGCTCTCGCCGGCCGCGATCGAGACGTGGGCGCGGCACCTGGGATCGCAACCGAACGCCGCCGTCTACATGCCGCGCCTTCGCCTCCCGGACGGGACGGAGACGGCCGCCTCGGGCGCTGTCGCCGGCGTCGTTGCACGTACGGACATCGAGCGGGGCGTCTGGGTCGCCCCGGCGGGCTTGCGCGGAAGGCTGCAGGGAGTCGCAGACGTCGTCCGCCATCTCTCAGACGAGGCCGTTGAGCGCGCCGCCGGCGCTCGCGTCAACGCGATTCGCCGCGTGGAGACCGGCGTCGCGGTTTGGGGAGCCCGCACACTCTCCGTCGATGAGCCCGAATGGAAGTACGTCAGCGTGCGGCGCCTTGCGCTCTTCCTCGAGAGCAGCATCGCCGAGGGCATTCAGTGGGCGGTGTTCGAGCCCAACGGCGAACCGCTCTGGGCCCGGGTGCGGCTCGCCGTCGAGGATTTCATGCTCCGACTCTTTTACCAAGGTGCCTTCCAGGGGACACGGCCCGAGGACGCGTACTTCGTCCGCTGCGATCGGACGACCATGACGCAAGACGACATCAACAACGGACGTCTCGTCGTCCTCATCGGCTTCGCCCCCGTCGTCCCCGCCGAGTTCATCACCATCCGCGTCGGGTAACACACCGCGCTTGTGTGGGCGCTACGGTGAAACGATGCCGAGCGGCGCCTACGTTCACGAAGCGGCGCTCACCCTGGCGAGCGACGGCGATGAGCGTGCGCCCGGGGCCGCGATCACGGTGGCGCTCTGCGGCCACTGGGAGCACGACGGGCCGTGCAGTTGGCCGCACCACACCGCCGCGAGCCGGGTTGGCGACGAGCTGGTCGTGCGGACGGTGTTTGCGAGCGACCCAGGCGAGGAGGAGCTGGTCAGGGGCCGCATCGGCGAGGCCCTCGCAGCCGGCGAGCTCGACGGCCCCGGTGGCCGCACGTCGTGGACGCTCGTGCGGGATTCGCCGGGCACGTTGACGGCCACGGAGCAGGAACGCGCCGAGCGCCTCGCCGATCGGTAGCGTCGTCCGGCGCGGCACATCGGTTGGGTATCGTCCTCGTATGCCAGAGCCTACGGATGAAGGCGGCGCACCCGGCGAACGGCCGGCGCCCGCTGCGCAGGACGATCTGCCCCCCGCCGCGCCGCCCGAGCCAGACGGCCCGGAGCGGCCGCAGGGCATGTTGCCGGGCCGTGAGCGACGCCGCAGCGTGATCGAGCGCGGCTTCGTGCGCGTCATCGCCACCGGCGGGATCATCGGGATCGCCACCCTCCTGGGCGCCGTCCTCGTGAGCCAGGACGTTGCGGGGTGGATCGTCGGGCTCGCCGTCGGATTGACGTCGGTCATCCTGGCCGCCCTGCTCTGGTCGTCACGACAGCTCTAGGCGCGATCCGATGCGTGACGTGCGAGGAGGCGAGTAGCTGGTGGACATCGCCGGGAGCATCGCCGGCTGGGTCCGGGATGTCTTCGATCAGATCAGGTCGATCTCGCTCCCACTCCTGCTCCTCGCCCTCGGGCTCCACACCTGCGAGACGTTCCTGAACGCATTTGCCTGGCGGAACATCCTCGTCGCGGCGTATCCGCGTGGCGGTGCGGGGTTCAGGCCGATCCTCGGCGCGTACGGGGGTGGCATCGCACTGAACGCGATCCTGCCCGCGCAGGCGGGTACGGTCGCGATGCTAGGCCTCTTTCGGGCGGAGATCCACGGCTCGACGGTGCTCGGCGTGGTCGGTGCCGGATTTGTGCAGAACGCCTTCTTCCTGCTCGTCGGCGCCCTCGTGGGCATCGTCCTCGTCGTCAGCCGGCCGGCGGCGTTCGACCTCAAGGCCGCCTGGCTCACCAACCATCTCCTGCTTGGCGCCGGAGCGGTGGTCGTGGTCGTGATCGTCGCCTGGGTGCTTGGGCGCCGATTCCGGAACGCGCTGACCGCCGCCCAGGAAGGCGCCGCAATCCTCGCCACCCCGCGCCGTTATGCGAGTCAGGTGCTTGCGGTGGAGGTCGCCTCCTACGTGGTGCGGATGGCCGTCACGACCACGTTCATGTACGCCTACGACGTGCCCGTGTCGGCCCGCGCCGTCCTCCTTGTCACCGCCGTCAACTCGATCTCGACGACGTTTGCAGCAACCCCCGGGGGCGTCGGCACCCAGCAAGCGCTGGCATCGGTCGCGCTGCGGAACTACGCCCCCGCGCACATCGTCACGGCGTACTCCCTCGGCCAGCAACTGATCCTGACAGCGTGGGACGTGGTGCTGGGCTTCGTGCTGCTCTGGTCGACCATCGGCTGGGCGGCAACCCGCCACCTTGTGAGCCGGGAGGGCCGCGGTCGCGCAGGCCCCGACGTTCGTGAGGAGTGATACAATACCTGGTAGCGAAGAAGTCGCCCCCGACGGGGCCGCTCGCCCCGCCTGCTACGGCTTTTGAAAGACCCTGACCGGACGCGACACGTCCGTCATGGAGCCTTGAGAACCCTCGGCGGGCGTCCGTCGGGGGTTCTCGCTCGTTGAACCACCCGGACCGATCGAGGCTCGCGTGAAGGAGCTGGATATGGGAACGCACACGATTCCCGAGGATGCCCCCCGCCAAGTCCGTTACTGCCCGACGTGCGGGCACACCGCCGTCCACTGGGGGCTGCGGACGACGATCGAGGCGATGGTCGAGGCGCACGACATGCGGCCGAGCGGCGGCGTCGGGGAGTGGACGTGCTCGGAGTGCGGGCGGCACGAGAACGTGATCGAATCGCGTCGGCTCGCGCCGACCGAGCAGTCGGCCGCCGACCTCGAACGGTGGGAGAACGAGGGAGGTTCGCCTCTCGGTGCCGGCGTGCGATAGCGCCACGACGTACACTGAGCCCGAACGAGCTGGTCACCCGTGAGTCCCGCCCCCGAGCCCGAGCATCTCCGCGTCCTGGTCGCCAATCAGCGTCCGGCGCGCCTCGATCACGTGACAACGATCGTGGTTTCGCTCGGACACGAGGTGATCGCCCGCTCGATCGAGGTGACCGAGGTCGCGGCCGTAACGTCAAGGGAGCGACCGGATGTGGCGCTGGTCGGTCTCGGCGACAGCTCCGACCACGCTCTCGAGCTGATCGGCGAGATCGTCCGCCAGGCGGCATGCCCGGTGATCGCGCTGCTTGAGACCGACGATCATGCGTTCGTCACAGAGGCGGCCAAGCGCGGTGTCTTCGCGTATATCACGAGTGCCGAGGCGGACCAGTTGCAGGATTCGCTCGCGATCGTCCTCCGCCGCTTTGCCGAGTTCCAGAACCTCGAAGGTGCATTCGGACGGCGGGCGTTGATCGAGCGTGCGAAGGGGATTCTGATGGAGCGTCACGCGATCGATGAGGAACGCGCCTTCGAGATGCTGCGTACCCATGCGCGCAGCACCAACCGCAAGCTTACGGCCATCGCCGACGCGGTCGTGGATGGGCACCGTCTCCTCCCCCGCAACCCCGACGCCGCCGAGCCCACCGGTTGACGCATGCCGAGCGTCGCGGCCGGACGTGATAAGGTAGTCCCAGTGCCCTTCCTGTGGCAGGCCGGTAAGTGCAAGTGCTAGTACGGCCGCTGGTTCAGCTCTAGGGGCAAGCATCAAGCGGTACAGCCGACAGTTACATGTTGGCGGAGCTTGAAGCATTCAAGGCCGCACATTCCTCGAGGCGTACAGGGTAAGCCTCTGAGGAGAGCTCTGACGTGGCCAAACGCCCTGTGACACGAGGAAGGGAGCAGGATATGTTTGCCCTGATCCGCACGTACGAAGGTCTCAGCGTTGAGAATCGCGACGAGGCAACCCGCAAAGCGAACGAGGGCCTGCGCACGATCTTGCAGGAGTCGCCCGGTTTCGTCTCCTACGAGCTGATGAAGCAGGAGGGCACGGACGGCAAGGTCGCGTCGATCAGCGTCTTCGACAGCCGTACCCACGCGCAGGAGTCGAGCGACGTGGCGCAGAAGTGGGTTCGCGAGAACCTTCCGTTCATGACCAAGCCGCATGAGACGGCCGGAGAGCTGGTCTCTCACTAGGTAGGTCCACGTGGAGGGCGGCCGCGCTCCAACGGCCGCCCTCCGCGATTCGAGCGCGTCGCTAGCGCTGTTCGACGACGCTGTAGCCCGCGCTTGTGATCAGCACGCGTTCGGTGTCGGGAAGCTCGTGCCCGTGGCGCACGAAGTGGCGGCGGTCGTGGGCGCGGATCGCACGGTACTCGCCCGCCGCGACATCCACCGACGCTGTGCAGCCGTGCGTGCCGCACTCGCAGCGTAGGGCGAAGACCCGGCCTGCGTCGTAGGCGAGCCCGCTCTCGTCTCCGCTGCGGGCAGCCTGCTCGTTGGCGAAGATCCGCAGTGTCCGCTCGAATGCCGGAGCGACCAGGATCTCGACCGGCTCGACGAAGAACTGGCTGCCGGTACACCGCCGGCACTCCTCGAGCGCCTCGCGGGGCCGCATGGCTCGTGAGTAGGGACGCTCGCTGGTCATCACATCCCAGCTGTCGGCAAGCGCCAGGAGGCGCGCGCCGTCCGGGATGGCGTCGCCCGCCAGGCCGTCCGGATAGCCGTCACCGTCGACGCGCTCGTGGTGGCCGCGAAGCCACCCGAGCTGCTCCCTGCTCAGCACCTCGCCGGCGATCTGCGCTCCAAGCGACGCATGGGTCTTCACCGTCTCGTATTCGGCTGCGGTGAGTCGGCGGGGCCTGAAGAGGAGGCCGTTGGGGAGGGCGAGCTTTCCGACGTCGTGAATCAGCGCGGTCTCGTGGAGCGCCACCGCGCGGCGAGCGGGCCAGCCGAGCGCCGCCGCGAGGCGCTTGGACAGGTTCGCGACTCGCTCGGAGTGCAGTTGCGTGGAGTGATCCTTGGCGTCGACCGCCCGGGCAAGCGCCCGGATCCCACCCAACGTCTGGTTGCGAGCGCGCCGCGCCGCGCGATCGTACTGCGATGCATCCTCCACGGCTTCCGGCCGGTAACGCCACACCGCGTCGCGGCCGTGGTCCTTCGCCCAGTACAAGGCGCCGTCTGCGAAGGCCACCAAGGAGTCCGCGTTCGACGCATGCTCGAGATCGCAGATCCCGATCGAGACGGTGACGCTCGGGCCGGGCCCGGCGAGATCAACCCGGATCAGCTCATGGGCACGCCGCGCCACGGCCTCCGCCGCCTCGGCGGTGGTCTCGGGGAGCAGGACGGCGAACTCGTCGCCTCCGATCCGCGCCACCAGATCGGCGGCGCGCGCGACAGTCGTCAGCCGAGCGGCGACCTCCCTCAGTACCCTATCGCCGGCCTGGTGACCGAACTGATCGTTCACGTCCTTGAACCCGTCGACATCCAGGCAGGCGAGCGACAGCGGACGGCCGTATCGCTGCGCACGCTCAACCTCGGTTGTCAGCCTTACATGAAACGCGCGATGGTTTGCGAGGCCGGTCAGCGGATCGGCATCCGCCTCGCGCTCAAGGCGTCTCGAGGCGCCCTGAGACTGCGCAAGCACGATCTCGAGTTCACTGATTCTCGCCTCGAGCTCATGCTCGCGCCTGCTCTGGCCATCGCCGCCAGAGTCTTCGAAGCCCGACGTCGGTACGACACGCATAGCCGGTTGCGGTTAACGATACGAGTTGGAAGCGTTGCGACCAGAAACACGCCTCACGGCCAGGCCGGCGGCGATCATGCAGAGGCCCAGACCAAGAAGAACGATCAGGTTGATACCGGTGAACGGCAGCGAGCCGCCGGCGGTTTCACCGAGAACGTCTGCGCCGCCACCGTACTGGTCGGACGCCGGATTCGTGCTCGCCGCGAGTGCAGATCCTGAGCCTGCGCCAAGAAGCACCAGCACAGCGAGCACCGGCGCCGCCACGGTAAGCCGATTCGCGGCGCGGTTCACCGCCGAAGCTGCGGGAGTCGGTCGCGCATGACGTAAAGCGCAACGATGATGATGGCGACGATCACGATGACTGTAAGCATTGCCGGCCTCCAAGCCAAGACACAAAACAGGATGACCGAGCTGTTAGGGTCAGGCGAGGCGGGGCAGGGATCGGGCCACGCGCTGAAAGGGTAGCACAGACGTCACCGGAGAACCGGGCCGTCCACGGGCTGACCGCCGGGGAGTACGCGACTGCAGCGATTGATCGAAGGGAAGGAGAGCCTGTGATGAAGGACGGAGACGTCGGCGCGGTGGACGCCGCGACGCACCGCCGGCTTGCGGTCGAGCTGTTCAACCGCAGCTGGCGGCTGCTCGAGTTGGAGCAGCGTACGCCGGCACAGGACGACGAGCTGATCCACTGCGTGCACGCGTCCCGCCACCACTGGGGAGAGGTGGGGGCGGCGGCGCAGCTCGCCCGCGGCGAGAATCAGTGCGCCCGCGTCTATGCGGCGCTTGGCAGAGCCGAGCCCGCCCTTCACCACGCGAACCGCTGCCTCGACCTCGTCCGCGCCGGCGGGGAGGGGCTCGAGGACTGGGACATCGCGTCGGCGCTCGAGATCGCGGCGCGCGCCAACCTCGTCGCCGGGAACACCTCCGAAGCCGCGCGGTACGCCGGGCTCGCGCGTCAGGAGCTCGAGACGACAACCGATCCCGACGACCGCGAGGTCATCGAGAGCCAGCTCGCTGAGCTCGGAGTGTGACGCACGACGAAGGGCGCGCGCCCGTCAGCCGGGCGGCTCACACGGGAGCGTGTGTGGGCCGCCCGGCTCCGGGGGTGGGGCTACCTCGTTAGCTGATTCCTGCTGCTGTGCATGCGCTTTGGAGTGCTCCGGTGCAGAGGTCGGAGACTTTGACGGCGCCGTCTTTGACGACGGTGTCGTTCATGTTGTCGGTGGTGACCCAGATGGGGGTGGTGTAGACGCTCTGGATGTCCTTGTTGAGGGTGGTGTCTTTGGTGGTGGCGTTGACCAGGCTGCTGGGTGGTGTCTGGCCGGCGCGCAGGTACATGGCGAGCGCGGCGGCTGCCTGGGCTTCCAGGTAGATGGGCTTGTACACGGTTCCGCACTGGTAGCCCTTGAGGATGTTCTGCAAGCCGGAGGGGGACGCGTCCTGGCCGGTGGTCGGGAACGTCTTGGGCGGCACCTTGTTCTTCTGCAAGACCGAGATGACGGCGTTGGCGTTGTCATCGTTGGGCGTGATCACCGCGTTGATGTTGGGATGCGCGGTGAACTGCTGCTCAAACGTGGTCTGGGCGGTGGGGGGATCCCACGTCCCGGCCGGCTCGCCCACCTTGACATACGACTTGTCGGAGAAGTGCGGCGCCAACACGCCGTTGTAGCCCTGCGCAAACAGCTTGGCGTTGTTGTCGGTGGGATCACCGTCCATCACCAGGATGTTCGGCTTGGCGACGTTCCACGCCGCGATGCAACTCTCCTCACCCTTGCCGATCAACTGGCCGACCGTGACGTTGTTGAAGCTGACGTAGTACCGATCAGCCGGACCACCCGTCACCAACCGGTCATAGTCGATCACCTTCACGCCCTTGGACTCGGCATTCGACTCGATCGCCGCACCCGACCCCGGATCCAACGGATCAACCAACAACACCGTCGCACCAGCCGTGATATCCGCCTCCGCCTGCTGCTGCATCGTCGAGGCGCTGCCCTGCGCATTATCGATCTTGTACTGATCAGACTTCAACCCCGCCGCCTCAAACGCCTGCTTCAAATACGGCGCATCAAACTCCACATACCGCGCCGACGTCGTCGTATCCGGCAACAACACACCCACCAAGCCCTTACCCTCAGCCGCCAACGGCGCCAACGTCTTCATCAACGAAAAATCCGCAGTAAACGCCGCAGCATCAGGAGCCGGCACCGAAACAGCCGCCGAACCCCCACCCCCACTCGACGACGACCCCGACGAACCACCACACCCCGCGGCCGCCGCGAGGGCGACGATCGCGAGTCCGGGAATCACAAGCCGCCTGGACAAAGCCGTCATGATTGGTCCTCCCTCACATGGTCAACCGCCCGCCACACGCGATGTGCAGTGACCGATCGGATAATGGCGTTGCCGACGATATCGGCGGCCGCCAGGTTTGTCAAGAGCTTGCACAAACGGGAGGGTCATGCGCCGCGTGTTTGTCCGGAGTCAGTTCGATCGGGGCGTCAATCGGGTAAAATGGGCCTTCCTTGCGCCCTGATCACCCGCCCGCGAACACCCCCACGGAGTCCGGCCGCGGCACGCTCGAGTCGCTCCGGGAGTCGAATCGATCGCGAGTCATCAACGCTCTGCGCGAGCACGGGGCCATCAGCCGAGCCGAGATCTCGCGGAAGACTCACCTTTCGCGCTCGACCGTGTCCAGCGTGGTTCGCGACCTGGCGGCGACCAGCATCGTGGTCGAGGTCGGGACGGCCGACCGCACCAACGGCAAGCCGCGTGGCGGCCGTCCGGGCGTCCCGGTCGCGCTGAGCGAGCGGGCCGGATTCGCCCTCGGAATCGATGTCGGCCACCGGATGCTGCGCGTGGCGGTCTGTGATCTGGGCCATACGATCGTCGCGGAGCGGGCCGAGCCGCTCTCGGGCCTCGGGCCGGAAGACACGCTGGAGTTCGCGGCCCGCCTTGCGCGGAGCTGCCTGAACGAGGCGAAGGTGCCGGACGATCGCGTGGTCGGCGTGGCCATGTCGCTGCCGGCGCCGATCGACGCCGACACCGGCACCATCGGTGCCCCGTACCTCATGCCCGGCTGGGCCGATGTCCAGGTGGCCTCCGAGATCAGCCGGCGGCTGGGGCTGCCGGTGCGGGTCGACAACGACGCCAACATGTGCACCCTGGCCGAATCGTTCTGGGGTGCCGGACGCGGGTGCGACGACCTGGTCTACGTGAAGGCCGGGGCCGGCATCGGCTGCGGGTTGATGATCGCGGGGCGACTCCACCGTGGCGCCTGCGGGACCGCGGGCGAGATCGGCCACACCACGGTGGTCGAGGACGGCCGGCTGTGCAAGTGCGGCAACCGCGGCTGCCTCGAGACGGTTGCCTCGGCCGAGGCGATCACCGGTCTGCTCCGCCGGCGGGGCCAGCCGGAGGTCGGTCTGCCGCAGGCCATCGACATGGCGATGGACGGCGACCGCGGGGCGCGTCGCATCGTCGAAGACGCCGCCGCGGCGATCGGCGTCGCCCTCGCGAACCTGTGCAACATCCTGAACCCGTCCCGGATCGTGGTCGGCGGGGAGCTCACCCAGGCCGAGCACCTCCTGTTCGACCCGCTGCGAAGCGCCGTCCGGCGCTCGGCCATCCAGGCTGCGACCGACGCGGTCGACCTCGTGCCCGCGCAGCTGGGGGAGCGCGCGGAGGTGCTGGGCGCGCTGGCGCTCGTGCTGAGCGACTCCCATCAGTTCATGCTGACGGCTTCCAACCGGGCGTAAGGGAGCAACATGCACGTCTCGCTCCGGAGATACTCCCCGCGATGGCGGCACGGGTCGCGATAACGGCAGCGGCGAGCGGGATCGGCCTTGCGATTGCGCGGGCGTTCGCGGCGCAGGGCGCGCATGTGCAGGTCTGCGACGTCGACGTGGCGGCCGTGCGGGCCGCCGGCGCCGAGGGGCTCGCCGCGACCGAGGTCGACGTCGCGGACATCGCCGCGCTCGACCGCTGGATCGACAGGGCGCTCGAGAGCCTCGGCGGCCTGGACGTCCTCGTCAACAACGCCGGCATCGCAGGGCCGACGGCGCTCGTCGAGGACGTCGGCGCCGAGGAGTGGGAGCGATGCCTCGCCGTCGGCCTCACGAGCCACTACCGGACCTGCGCGCGCGTGATCCCGGCGATGAAGGCTGCCCGCGAGGGGTCGATCATCAACATCTCCTCGACCGCGGGGCAGTACGGCATGGGCATGCGCTCCCCCTACACGGCGGCGAAGTGGGCGGTCATCGGCCTCACGAAGTCGCTCGCCATCGAGCTCGGCCCCTACGGCGTGCGTGCCAACGCGATCTGCCCGGGATCGGTCGACGGTGACCGCATGCGCGGCGTCATCCAGCGGGAGGCGGCCGCGCGCGGAGCGTCATCTCGAGGACATCGAGCGCGAGTACGTGGAAGGACAGTCGATCGCCCGGTTCGTGCAGGCCGGCGAGATCGCCGACATGTGCCTCTTCCTCGCGTCGGACGCGGCTCGGATGGTCAGCGGCCAGGCGATCGCCGTCGACGGCCACACCGAGACCTTCCATCTCGGGTAGAGCTCGGCGCTCTGCGGCGGTTTGTAGGCTCCGTCCGTGGGCTTCCGCGTCGTCAAGCCGGCCGAGTTCGAGTGGCTGACTCGCCCCCACGAACCCGGAGAGCCGGCCCGCCACGTGGCCGAGCTCAGCGAGGCCGCCGGGTTTGCACATACGCGCGCGAACGTGTGGCGCTACGAGCCCGGCGCGAAGGGACGGCGCCACCGGCACCCCTTCCAGGAGGAGACGTTCGTGGTGCTCGCCGGGACGCTGTCGATGTACGTCGGCGACCCGCCGGAGCGCCATGACGTCCCGGTCGGGGGACTGATCCACATCGAGCCGGGCACGCCGCTCCAGACCGTGAACCACGGTGACGAGGATCTCGTGCTCTACGCCTACGGCACGCCGCCGGAGTCAGAGCACGCCGAGATCCTCGAGCCTGCGATCTGATTGGGCCGCGGCGGCGGGCCGCTCGATCGCAGCCCGCCGCCCTGCGCGTCGTGTCTACCGCGGCCCTAGGCGGTCGCGCACTCGCCGCGCTTCTGGCCGCCGACGACGTTGGGCAGGCCCATCGAGTCGCCGACCTGAGCAGCCGGGTTGTTGTTGAAGCAGGCGAGGTTCCCGCCGATGTGGTTCGTCACGACCTCCATCGCGTCGGGGTCGCCGAGGCGGTTCCCGATCAGCTGGACGGACCCGCCGACGTGGTTGCGGATGACCCCGAGCCAACAGGTGTGCAGGCGCCGGATCACGACGTTGCCGTGGACAGTGCTGTCCTCCACGACGCTGTAGAACGGCCCGCCGTAGGGCGCGACCTTCGTGCAGTCCAGCGTGCGCCCGCCACCGTGGATCGTGGCGCTTCCGCCGATCGTCGTCGCGTGGATGATGACGGCCCACGCGCGAAAGGCGTGGACGCTCCCATGAACCACGTCGGCGCCGAGGTCGGCACAGCCGACGTCCGGCGAGCAGCCGATCGCGGCGATCCCGCGATGCTGCACGTTGACGTCGCCCCAGACCTCGAGCACGGCCGGGGTCGCGGCGTTGAAGACGCCCGTCCGCGTGACGACGACGTCGTGGCGGACGGTCACCTTGCCCGTTGCAGGAAGCGTGCAGAGCGCCGTGATCCGAAGCGACGTGTACGTCCCGGCGTGAATCGTGCCGCCCCGGCAGGTGACGTTGCCGTGGTGGCGCGCGACGGCGGCGCCGGCTGGTCCGCTCGAAACCGTGCCCACCACCGCGAGACACAGCACCACTCCGAACACTCTCGCAACCTTCATTCGATCCCCTCCCTCTCGATGACGATGCGCCCACTATGTCAGGCCCAACCAGGACCTGGCAGCGCCGTCACCCCGTTCCCGGGCCCGACCGGGTGCAAACGCGCCGCTCCCGGGCCGGCTGCGGGCCGGCCCGGGAGCGAGGCGGTGCCTCAGAGCGTGATCCGGACGACCTGGCCCTGGCCGGCAGGGAATCCGAAGCCGTTCTCGGACACGTAGAACGCGCCGTCGGGGCCGACCGTCATGCCCGTCGGGAACGTCAGCCCGGAGACGACCGTCTGGGGCGGCGTGCCGTGGCCCACCACCCGCACGATCGCGCCCGTACCGGGGGTCGGGCCCCCGGGCGTTGCGCTCAGCTCGAGCGCGTAGAGCTGGCCGCGCCGGACGGCGAGGCCGACCACCTGCTCGAGGTGGGACGCGCGCACGTTGAGCTGCCGGCTCGCGTTCAGCCGGTACACGTGCTCGTTCTTGACCGTCCCGTCGGGCGGCCCGAACACGCCGAGGTTCCCGATCAGGAACTGCGGCGGCGCATGGCGGCCGCCACCGCGGCGATGGATGAGCGCCGTGGGAACGACGTGACCGACCTTCGCAGAGATGTCGGCCACCCGCGAGATGGCTCCATGCGGCGTCACGCGGTCGAGCTCACCGTGGTTCGAGTCCATCGGGTAGAGCGCGCCGTTGAGCGCGATCATGCTGTACCAGGTGCCATCCGGCTCGAAGTCCTCATCGTCCGGATTGGCGACCGGGTGCGCCTTCTGGAACGCGCTCAGGTTCGCGATCGTCTTCCATGTGCCGTTCGGCATGACATGGATCACGCCGTTTGGCACATGCGGCACCCCATGCGAGCAGCCCGCTCCGGCGAGCAGCGCGTAGAGGTCGTGGCCGATGAAGGCCACGCTCGAGACGCCGCTCACGAGGCTCCCGAGCGCGGGGCTTGTCATGCTCGACGGAAGCCCTCGAACCACGGTCTGGACGTGGCCGCTCGGCGTCACCTTCGAGATGCGCCCGCCGAGCACCGGGTTGCCGGTGCTGCCGGTGTACGGCGCCGCGGCGCCGGACGCCTGCCGGCACCGGCCGACCGTCGAACGGTGGCCGCCGAGGCCGCCCTCGGCGACGTAGAGGTTCCCGTCCGGGCCGAACGTCAGCCCGCGCGGGTTGTTGAACCCGGTTGCGAACACCGCGACATGCGGCGTCGCATGCGTCCCGCCGCTGGCGACCGCGATCTGCCCGCCTCCGGCAAGCCCCGTCGCCATCGCGACGAGCGCCACGACGATGGATGTCCGTTTCATCCCCACCCTCCTTGAACGGAATGTCGGCGCGCCGCGAGGCCCCAGCGGCGCGCCCGGTGGCCACAGGACGCTGCGCGGGCGCGCCGTCTTCCGCCGGTGCGCGTCGTTCGGAGGGCTAGCTCGGCCGGCTGCGCTCGTCGACCACGCGGCGGGCCACGTCGCGGACCTTCACGTTGGCGTGCTGAGACAGCGCGACCAGCCGGTCGAAGGCCTCCTCGTCGCTGATCCGCTCGTCGGCCATGAGCATCCCCTTGGCCTGCTCGATCACGGCCCGGGTGCGCATGGCCTCGGCCATGTTGCGTGCCAGGTTCGCGGTCGCGCGGTACGCATCGACGCTCTGCAGCGTTGCTGCGAGCTGGGCTGCGTAGGTCTCGGCCGAGCGGATCTGGCGCTCCGCGAGGTCAAGCACCTCCCGCGAGTACAGGTTGAGGCTGGCCGCGACCTCGGGCGAGTCGGTCGGGATGTGCAGCGACAGTGAGCTGCGGACGCCCAGGTGGGCCGCCGTGTCGGCGTAGTGCCGCCACGTGTCGCCGCTGTCAGCGACGTCGCGGAGGAGCACGGGAGCAGGATCGTCCAGCGTCTGCACGCACGGGCCGTCCGCCTCGTACTGGGCCTGGTCGAGGTCGATCAGCCGCTGATCGGTGGCCCCGACCGTCGACATCCCGGTTCGATGCCGGACGCTGATCGTGGCGGCGCTGAAGCCGAGGGCCTCGACCGCCGTCTCGAGGATCAGGTTCAGGAGCCGATTCAGCCGCACGTCGGCGACGTCTGTCTCCGGTGACCCCATGGCGTCAGCCACCCATCCGTTCTCCTGTGCGCATACGGGCGTTCGTAAGAAACGACCGGCTCGGCGCAAAGCGGAGAACATCGACTCGACGCGAAGTCAGAAGCCTCTGGATGGTACACCTCGCGGCCTGCGTGAACCTGCCGGGCGGCTCGAGCGGCTAGAGTCCTGGGGAGAGCTCCGCCGCAGGCGCCGGTTGGGCCAGCCGGCTCTGAACGGCCTTACCGCGTGAAAGGAGCCCATGGGCTCGACCCTCGACGACGATCGCGTGCCACGGCCGGAGCCGCCGAGCCGGGCGGCCGCGAGCGGCGTGCGCACCGAGCACGATCTGCGCGTGAAGCTGCGCCAGGCGCTCGAGCGCAACACGACGTTCGAGCGGGCGCTCCGCGAATCGGCGGCGTACGCGTACGGGCGTCGCGACATCGCGGATCTGCGCAAGCTGAAGGCGGTGCTCTCGGCTGCGGGGTTCCCGGATCCGACGGTCAGGCGGGGTCGCACGGACGACGAGCCGACGCCGCCCGACCCCACGGAGAGCTAGCCGGGCTACGCGTGGGCGTCCGACGGGACCGGGCTCGCGGCGGCACGCTTCAGGAACACAAGCACCGGCACCGACAGGCCCGAGACGACGAGGTAGGCGATCGTGGTCGACGCGCTCTGAGCGATGGCTCCGGCGAGCACCGGGACGACGGTGAAGCCGCCGGCCCAGACGACGCCCATCAGACCGGTTGCTGCGACATGCGCGACACCGGCGGCGTCGGCCCCCGCGGATGAGAGCGGGAAGATCGCGCTCCCGACCAGCGCGAACAGCGGCCCGCCGATCACGAGGATCGCAAGCTGCACCGAGGTGGCGGGCTCCAGCGCGAGCACGACCGGGATCACGACGATGCAGGCGGCCGTGATCAGGCCCACCGACTGCGCGCCGACGCGATCGACCATCCGGCCTGCGATCGGGCCGGTGACGGCTCCAAGTGCGGCCCCGGTGCCGAGGGCGGCGGCGATCACCCCGACCGAGGTGCCGCCGGCGCCCAGATGCAGCGGCACCAGCACGTCGACGGCCCCGAAGGTCAGAAGGTCGATCAGCGTGAGCGCCAGCGCAGCCCGCGTCGCCGATTGGCGGATCGCCCGGGCGAGCGCCTGTCCGAGCCGGGTCGGCGCGCCGGCGTGGCGCCCGCTGGGAGCCAGCGCCGAGAGGGCGACGCCCAGCAGGCTGACCGCGGCCACGAGGCCGAACGCGAGCCCCTGTCCCGCCCAGGCGGCGAGCGCCCCGACGGCGGGCCCGGCGATGGATCCCGCCGACAGCATCCCCATCACGATCCCCGACTCGCGGCCGCGCCGGCCCGCCGGGGCGTTGTCGGTCACCCAGGCCATCGACCCCGTCCAGATCGAGCCGCTGGCGAACCCCTGGACGAGCCGCGCTGCCACCAGAACGGTCGCGCTCGGCGCCCAGGCGAAGATGACGGTGGCAACCGACATCAGCGCCGCCGAGAAGACCGTGATCCGCTTGGCCCCGATGCGGGGCACGAGGACGATGCAGCCGAGGGACACGAGCGGCACCGACACCGGGTAGGCGGCCACGACGACACCCGCCCCGAGCGTGCTCAGCCCGAACCGCTCGACATAGTGCGGCAGGAGCGGGATGACCGCCAGGTAGAGCGCGGCGTCGACGAACATCAGGACTCCGACGGCGAGCGTGATGCGGCGTGACCCGTGCACGCAGCCAGGCTACCGGGATCCGACGCGGCGCCCGACGCCGATCACGCGCTCATGCCGAACCGGCTGCAGTCCGCGGCCCCGAACCGGGCTGCGATCGCATCGGCCTTGTCCGCCAGCGCAAGCCCCATGCCGTAGTAGGCCGCGGCGTTCCCGTCGTTGCCCTTCCGGATCTCGCGGACGGCCAGGGCATGGTCGATCGCGCTGCGCCGGTAGAGCTCGATCATGCCGGCATAGGGCTTGGCGGCCGCGGCGGACGGCGCCCCGAGCGCATCCAGGCGGGAGCCCGCGACCACGATCGACATCCCGTGCTGCCTGATGTGCGCCGCGTCGAGGTGGTTGACGAGCTCGTGCGAGCTGTCGGGCAGTGCGGCACGGCAGATCGCGTTGGCACGGTCGGCCCACGCCGGTGCCGGCTCGGACGTCGCGTGGGACGAGTCGCGCGACGGCGCCGTGCTCGCCGAGCTCCCACCGCCACACCCGGCCATGGCAACGACTGCCGTGAGTGCCAGAGCGGGAGACCGACTCTTCGAGAGGACGCTGAGATCCATGATCGACACCTCCATGTCGTTGGACACCCAGCATCGGCGCCCGCATGCGGCGCCGCGTCAGGGAATCCCCTCGGGTCGGTGGTGACAGAATCCGGCGGGTTGCCGGAGTCGAACGTCTTCATCCCGATGGGCGACGGCGTGCGGCTCGCCGCGACCCTGTACCTGCCCGAGACCGCGGGGCCGTGGCCGGCGCTCCTCGAGGCCTATCCGTACCGCAAGGATGACGTCTCGATCTGGCCCGACGACTACCGCCGGCTGCGTGACGAGGGCGACTACGCCGTCTGCCGGGTCGACACGCGCGGCACCGGCTCGTCGGACGGTGTGGCGCTGGACGAGTACCCGGCGTCGGAGGCCGGGGACATGTGCGCCGTCATCGCGTGGCTGGCCGATCAGCCGTGGTGCACCGGCGCGGTCGGCATGTTCGGGAGCTCGTACGCCGGGTTCGCGGCCCTGCACGCTGCGATGCGCGGGCCGCCGGCGCTCCGGGCGATCGTCCCGCTGTATGCGACCGACGACCGCTACACCGACGACATCCACTACGGCGGGGGCATCCGCAAGACGATCGAGTTCAACTACCCGCTCTCGATGGTTGCCCTGAACGCGCTGCCGCCGGTGCCCGCCCTCGCCGGCGACCAGTGGCGTGAGCGGTGGCTGCGGCGGATCGACGAGCTCGTGCCGTGGTACCGGTCGATCGAGGAGCAGAACGACGGGCCGTTCTGGCGGCACGGATCGCTCCGGCCCGACTATCACCTGATCCGCGTCCCGACGATGGTGATCGGAGGCTGGAGCGACCTCTACCGGAATGCGGCGCTGCGGCTGATCGAGCACCTGGACGTTCCGAAGCGCCTGCTCATGGGGCCGTGGAGCCACATGAACCCGATCGACTCGATCCCGGGCCCTCGCATCGACCACGTCCGCGAGCTGATCCGATGGTTCGACCGCTGGCTCCGCGGGGCGCAGAACGGGATCGACCGCGAGCCGCCCATCGCACTCTTCGTCCGCCGGTCGACGCCGCCCGCCCCCGACCTCGACGCGTTCCGCGGCGAGTGGCGGTACGAGCCCGAGTGGCCGATCGCACGGGGCCGCCGCGCCGTCCTCGAGCTCGGCAGGGACGGCGGCCCGCGCGAGCAGACGCTCGCCGTGCGCGGCGACGTCGGCGTCATGGGGCACATCCGCGGCACCTACTACCCGCCCTACGGGCTCGCGCTCGACCAGCGGCACGACGAGATCCACTCGCTCGTCCACGACTGGCCGGTGGCGGACGAGCTCGAGATCCTGGGAACGCCGGTCGTCGAGCTGACCTTCCGCTCGAGCGAGCCCGTCGCCTTCGCCGCCGCGCGCCTCACCGAGGTGCTCCCCGACGGCACCTCGGTGCTCGTGAGCCGCGGCATCCTGAACCTGACCCATCGCGACTCGCACACCGACCCCGAGCCGCTCGAGCCGGGCGCCGCCTACACGGTGCGGATCGAGCTCGACGCCACGTCGTGGGTCTTCGCGGCGGGGAACCGCATCCGCCTCGCGCTCGCCGGTGCCGGCTGGCCCGACGCCTGGCCGCCCCCGGCCGCGTCGGAGCTCACGGTCGATCTGGCGGGCACGCGGCTCGTGCTCCCCGAGGTCGCAGGCCCCGCGCCGATCGCCGAGGTTCCCGACCTCGTGCACGTCGCCGGCCCGGTCGAGGGCGGAACGGAGGGCTCGACGTGGCGGATCGAGCACGATGTCTACGGGCGCGAGACTCGTGTCGTGGTGGAGCAGGAGTCGTCGGCCGACCTCGGCGACGGGTCGGGCGTGCAGCGGGCGGACCGCGTCACCGCCGGCGTCGCGCCCGAGGCACCCGGCCGCGCGTGGGTCGAGTCGATGACCGACGTGGAGGTCGTCTGGCCCGAGGTCACCGCGCGCAGCGTCGCGAACGTCGAGCTTCGAAGCGACGCCGAGACCTACGTGTTCGACCTGCGCCTCGACGTGTACGAGAACGGCGAGCTCCTGCGCACGCGGACGTGGCAGTCGGTCACGCCGCGCAAGCTTCAGTAATCCTCCCACGGGAACGAGTCGAGCCGCTCGGCGCCGGTCTCGGTCACGAGCACCTGCGTCTCGAGCTTCACCGCCTCGCGGCCGCCCTCCTCGCAGATCAGGCTCTCGGCGCACAGCACCATGCCGGGCTCGAACTGCCCCGCCTGCAAGTCGGCGACGTCGATCGGCGCGTAGACGCCGGGGTACTCGTCGGCCAGGCCGACGCCGTGGAGCAGGCACGAGTAGCGGCCGGCCAGGTAGCGGTCGGGGATCGGCCAGCTCCGCTCCATGTACTCGCCGAAGTCCATGCCCGGCTCGATCAGGGCGACGTTGTGCTCGATCTGCTCGAGCGCGGGGCCGTAGATGGCGCGCTGGTCGCCTGTCATCGCGACGTGGTCGATCGTCCACGACCGCGAGAGGTCGGCGCAGTACCCGTACGGCCCGATCATGTCGGTGTCGAACGCCAGCATGTCGCCTGACTCGGCAACGTGGTCGGAGCACTCCTGGTACCACGGGTTGGTGCGCTCGCCGACGGTGCAGAGCCGGGTCTCGATCCACTCGCCGCCGGAGCGGATGTTCTCGTGGTGGAGCTCGGCCCAGATCTCCTGCTCCGTCCTGCCCGCGACCGAGTGCTCGTACATCCGCGCCATGCCCGCCTCGCAGACGCGGATCGTCCAGCGCATGAGGGCGATCTCGTCCTGGCTCTTGATCAACCGCGCCTGCTCGGTGAGCTCCTGGCCCTCGACCAGCGTGACGCCGTGCCGGCGAAGCGCGTCGGTGCCCGGCGGGTCGAGCTTGTCGACCGCCAGCCGCAGCTCGCCGCCGCCGGCGCGCTCGCGCAGCGTCGCAACGAGGTCGACCGCCCATCGCTCCACCCACTCGGCCAGGTTCTCGGCCGAGTACATGTAGAACCAGGCCAGCGCCGGGCGCACCTCGTCCACCGTCTCGAGGCTCTCGGCGAGGTGGGCGGTCGCCGCGTACTCGAAGTCGATCGCGTGGCCGTCGGCGAAGACCAGCGCGCTGTGGACCGGGCTGTGCCCGGCCCACACCTGCATGTTCGAGACGTCGAGCGCGTAGCGGATGTTGATCGGGTCGAAGAGCAGGATCGCCGCGCAGTCGTGGGCGACCACCTGCTCGACCATGCGCCGCTTGCGGTACGCCCGCGCCGCCCGGAGCGTCTCGGGTGGGATCGGGCTCCGGAGCGGCCGATCCGCCCCCTCCGCGTTCAGATACTCGGCCTTGCGGGGATCCTTGAAGACACCTGCCACGGGC
Organism: uncultured Actinomycetes bacterium; assembly: GCA_963809325.1. Classification (GTDB taxonomy): domain Bacteria; phylum Actinomycetota; class Thermoleophilia; order Gaiellales; family JAICJC01; genus JAICJC01. The sequence continues at coordinate 956,525 of CAWEIZ010000007.1, read as the reverse complement.
CGTGCATCGTGTCACAGCCTCGGGCCGGTACCCTCCCGCCATGGCCTACGACGACGCGCTGGCCGGGCGCATCCGTGACCTGGTCGGAGACGAGCCCGACCTGGCCGAGCAGAAGATGTTCGGCGGGCTCGCCTTCCTGATCGGCGGCAACATGGCCGTCGCCGCGAGCGGGCAGGGCGGCGTCCTCGTCCGTGTCGACCCCGACGACTCCGAGGCCCTGGCGGCGACGACGCCGGCGGAGCTCATGGAGATGCGCGGCCGGTCCATGCGCGGGTGGCTGCGGGTCGCGCCGGAGGACGTGAGCTCCGAGAAGGAGCTCGCCGCGTGGGTCGAGCGCGGCACCGCGTTCGCGCGCTCGCTGCCGCCGAAGACGTAGCGCCGGCCCCTCGCTACACCGCGGGACGGCCGACGGGCTTCCAGCCGACGGCGTCCTCGAGCTGAGCGGCGACGCTCAGGAGCAGATGGTCGCGGCCGTGCGCTCCGATCAGCTGGACGCCGACCGGGACGCCGGCGCCGGTCTGCGCCAGCGGGAGGCTGATCGCCGGCTGGCCCGTGACGTTCCAGATCCGCACGAGCGCGCTGAACCGGCCGGCGTCGTCGGTGACACCTGCCTGCGAGCGGATCCCGCCGATCGGCGCCGGGAGCCGGGTCAGCGTCGGGGTCAGGAGGATCTCGTCGCCGGCCCACCCGCTCTGCATCCGCCGGGCGAACGCCCACAGGCGCTCGGCGGCCTCCAGGTAGTCGACCAGCGGGACGGGCGGCGAATCGACGAGCCACGCGCGCGTCGCCGGCTCGAGCTTCGCCGGGTCGACCGGCTGTCCGTGCAGACGCTCGATGACCCGAACCAGGTGCTGCCCGGTGCCGGTCATGAACGTCGCCCAGCTCGACGGGAACGACTCGTCGTCCCGGGGCGGCTTCCACTCCCCGACGTCGTGCCCGAGCGCGCCGAGCGCCGCGGCGGCGGCGGTCGCGGCGGCGGCGGGCTCCGCGTCGACCGGAATCCCGAACGGCGCCTCGAGGCAGACGCGAACCCTCAGCCTGCCCGGGCTCGAACGCGCACCGTCGGCGAACGACGTGGGCGGGGCCGGAGCGTGGTGACGGTCGCCGGGCTCGGCGCCGGCGATGGCGTCGAGCGCCACGGCCGTGTCCATGACCGTCCGCGTGAGCACGCAGTCGGCGGGCATCCCCGAGGCGACGTCGCCGAAGTCTGGGCCGATCGAGACGCGCCCCAGGCTGGGCTTCAGGCCGACCAGGCCGCAGCAGGCGGCCGGGATCCGGATCGAGCCGCCGAGGTCGCTGGCGTCGGCGAGCGCCACCATTCCCGACGCGACGGCGGAGGCGCTGCCGCCCGACGACCCGCCGGCCGAGAGCTCCGGATCCCACGGATTGCGGGTGGCGCCGTACCGGCTGTTCTCGGTCACCGGCCGCATGCCGACCTCCGGCGTGTTCGTCTTGCCGACGACGATCGCTCCGGCCTCGCGAAGCCTGCGCACATGCGCGCTGTCGTGGTCTGCGACCCAGTCGCCGAACGCGGCGCTGCCCTCCGTCGTCGGGAGGCCCTCCGTGGCCGACAGCAGGTCCTTGATGCCGACCGGCACGCCGCACAGGGGCCGCGGATCGCCTGCACCCACGCCGTCGGCCTCTGCCAGCGCCCGCTCGGCGCAGAGGGCGACGAACGCGTTCAGCCTCGGATTGAGGCGCTCGATTGCATCGAGCGAGGCCTGCACGAGCTCGCGGGCGGACACCTCGCCGGCGCGTACCAGCGCCGCTTGATCGACCGCGCCGAGATGGAGAACATCGCGCTCGAGCTCCATGGCGTCGAGACATTACCGTGTCCCTTGCCATACACTCGCGTCCGACCCGCACGAGGAGGACCGATGGCAACGACGGACACCGGCACCGACCAGCTCGAGCAGCTGCGAGGCGCCTTCTCAGGACACCTTCTCCAGGCCGGCGACGACGGCTATGACGCGGCCCGCGCGGTGCACAACGGCCTCGTCGACCGCCGCCCGGCGCTGATCGCCCGCTGCCAGAACACGGCCGATGTCGCCGACGCCGTCAAGTACGCGCGCGGGGCGGGACTCGACATCTGCGTTCGCGGGGGTGGGCACAACGTCGCCGGCCGCGCGGTCGTCGACGGCGCTCTCATGATCGACCTCTCGTCGATGAAGGGCATCCACGTCGATCCGACGGCGCGAACGGCGCGCGTGCAGGGCGGAGCGATCTGGCGCGAGCTGAACCGCGAGACGGCGGTGCACGGCCTGGCCGTCACGGGCGGCGCCATCTCGACGACGGGTGTCGCCGGGCTCACCCTGGGCGGCGGCCTCGGGTGGCTCATGTCGAACTACGGCCTCGCCGCCGACAACCTCCTGGCCGTCGAGCTCGTGAACGCCGACGGCGACGTTCTCGACGTCACCGCCGAGTCCGACGCCGACCTGTTCTGGGCGCTTCGGGGCGGGGGAGGGAACTTCGGCGTCGCCGCCTCGTTCGAGTTCCGGCTGCACCCGGTCACGATGGTCACCGGCGGGCTCATCGCCCACCCGATCGACGCCGCCGGGGACATGCTGCGGTTCTACCGCGAGGCATCCGCAGCGGCCTCCGACGATCTGACTGTCTTCGCGGCGCTCGTGCACGCACCCGACGGGTCGGGCGCCAAGCTCGCCGCGATGGTCGTCTTCCACACGGGCGCACCCGAGGAGGCGGAGCGGGAGCTGGCCGCGTTCAGGGAATGGGGCTCGCCCCTTCTGATCCAGGTGGGGCCGATGCCCTACGAGGCCATGAACACCATCCTCGACGCCGGCTACCCGGCGGGATCGCTCAACTACTGGCTCTCGAGCTTTACGAGCGGGATCCCGGACGGCCTCGTTGACACGGTCGTGGAGCGGTTCGCGACCGTGCCGTCACCGATGAGCGCGATCCTGTTCGAGCACTTCCACGGGGCCGTCTGCCGGGTGGGCGTCACCGACACGGCCGTGCCGCACCGCGAGAAGGGCTGGAACCTTCTGCTTCCCACCGTCTGGACCGATCCGGCGGACACGGAGCGCTGCACCGCCTGGACGCGTGACACCCATGCGGCGCTGGCGGAGCACCTCACGGCCCGGCGGTGGCTGAACTATCTCGGCGACGACCAGGACACGAACGCCGTCCGGGATGCGTACGGGCCGAACTACGACCGGCTCGTCGAGCTCAAGCGCAGGTACGACCCCCAGAACGTCTTCCACCACAACCACAACATCGCCCCCTGAGCTACTGGTCGAGCCGCGCGGCTTCGAGGTCGAGGTCGCGCTGCACGCGCTGCATGACGTTGTCGTCGATCACGCCCTCGTTCCGGAGCGTGAGGAGCGCGGCGTGCTCGGCGGCGAGGAGCTCGCGCGTCACGCGCTGGTAGGCCGCCGAGCGCTCCTCGATCGCCCCGTCGTCGCCGTCGTCGAACCGGGCCAGGAATCGATCGCGCCGGAACCCCAGCGAGCCGCGTAGGCGCTCGGCGGTCTTCGGGTGCACGGTCCCCTCCTCGAGCAGCTCCTCCAGGCGGGCGAGCGCCGCCTCCGCCGTCCTGATCCGCGCCTTCGCCTCCTCGCGCTCGGCGCCCCCGTCGTCGCTCACGTCGAGGAAGCGGATCAGGCCGGGCAGCGTGAGGCCCTGGAGCACGAGCGTCGCGACGATCACGTCGAACGTGAGGAAGACGATCAGGTCGCGATGGGGAAAGTCGTTGGGAAGGGCGAGCGCGGCCACCAGCGAGACGGCACCGCGGATGCCCGCCCACGAGATCACCGCCGGGTACTGCCACGGCGGGTACGGGTCGTGCTCGCGGATCGACCTGAACGCCCACCGGGGTAGGTACGTGAAGATCGGGCACGAGCACGATCCTGGTCACGATGACCGTCGCCGAGACGAGCAACGAGTAGCCGACGAGCGTCGACGTCGGAGTGCCGGAGAGCGCGTCGACGATGCTCCGAAGCTGGAGCCCGACCAGACCGAAGAGGAGGGCGTTCACGAGGAACACGAGGATCTCCCAGAAGGCGTCGCCGGTCAGCCGCGTCCGCTCGTTGGTGAGCTCGGGCGTATGCCAGCCCATGTAGACGCCGATCGTCACGGCCGCGAGGACGCCGGAGACGCCGATCGCGACCGCCGGCAGGTAGGCGAAGTAGCCGCTCAGGACGGCGATGGCGACCTCGATCGGCGGGTCGTCGAGCCGCCGTCGCACCTGCCGGACGACCCAGCCCACCGCCAGCCCGACGGCGATCCCGCCGATCACGTCGACGACGATCTGCCCCGACGTCTCGAGGAGCGAGAATGTCCCGCCGATCGCGGCTCCGACCGCTGCGCGGTAGAGGACGAGCGCCGTCCCGTCGTTCACGAGGCTCTCGCCCTCGATCAGCGACACGACCCGGCGCGGGGCGCCGAGCCGTCCGGCGATCTCGGTCGCCGCGAGCGCGTCCGTCGGCGAGACGACCGCCCCGAGCGTGAACGCGACGGCCCACGGGAGGCCGATCCACGTCGTGGGCGACCACGGCCACGTCGGCCATCGTCGCTGCGACGAGCCCGAACGCGAGGAACGCGATCGGCCGCCGGTTCGTTCGCAGATCGCGGAGCGACGTGAAGAACGCCCCGGAGTAGAGGAGCGGCGGCAGGAGCGCCACGAGCACCACGTCAGGCGCGAGGACGACGTGCGGCAGGCCGGGGACGAACCCCAGAACCATGCCGCCCGCCACCAGCAGGATCGGCATCGGCAGCCGCAGCGTCGGCGCGAGCGCGAGCAGGCCGCCGAGCGCGATGAGAATCCCAAGAAGTTGGAGGTCCTGCTCGGCCCCGAAGCTCATGTCTCAGACCCGGTGGGTCGGTTCGGGCTCGGCCGGTACACCGAGATGTGGCTCTCGCTCTCCGAGCCGAACGGGCTTCTGTCCCAGCCGGCGTACCGCTCGGCGAGCTCGAGGCCGGCCTGGCGCGCCATCAGGTCGAGCTCGCTCGGCCAGCAGTACCGGAGGGCGACCGGGTAGCCCCCGGAATCCGCCGGCGTCGAAGACGAGATGCTGCTTGAACAGCCGCTGCGCCGCGGCGTCGTGGCGCGACACCTCGAGCACGACCGAGCTCTCGGTCACGCTCAGCGCCTCGACGCGCTGGCCGCGGTCGTACCGGGCAGGGTCGAGCACGAAGCACTCGAGGACGAACGCGCCGCCGGGATCGAGCACCCGAGCCACGTTTCGGAAGCACTCGGCCTGCCGCTCGGCGCTCGGCAGGTTGTAGAGGGTGTTGTAGACGAGGTAGACGAGCCAGAACGGCCCCTCGACGGCGACGTCGGCCATGTCTCCGATGGCCACCGGGATCCCGTCGCCGCCCGGCTTCGCGCGCATCCGCGCGGCCATCGCCTCCGACGCCTCGATGCCTTCGACGGCGATCCCGCGGGCTGCGAGCGGCAGGGCGACGCGGCCGGTGCCGGTGGCGAGCTCGAGCACGCGCCCGCCCTGCGCCAGCCCGGCCAGAAACGCCACGGCCGGCGTGGGGTCGAGGTCGCGGCCCTCGTCGTAGATCTCGGCCCAGTGCTCGCCGAAGAACTCGGGATCGTCGAACGTCGCCACGCGCGACATTCAAGCAGGATCGCCTCGAGGTGCGAAGCTACCGGGATGGGGGAGAATCCGGGATCGGGCGTGAGGGCCGTAGTCCTCGTCGAAGGGGAGAGCGATCGGAACGCGCTCGAGGCGCTCGCGGCCCGGCGCGGCCGCGATCTCGCCGCCGAGGGCATCGCCGTCGAGCCCATCGGCGGCGCCCAGGCCGTCGGCCGGTTCCTCGAGCGGTTCGGGCCGCGGGGGCTCGACGTCAGGCTGGCGGGCCTCTACGACGCGGGCGAGGAGCGGGCCGTCAAGCGGTGCCTGGAACGGGCCGGCCTCGGCGCCGATCTCACCCGGGCGGCCATGGAGCGCCTCGGCTTCTACGCCTGCGTCGAGGACATCGAAGACGAGCTCATCCGCTCGCTCGGCGTCCCGGCCGTCGAGGAGGTCGTCGCGGCCCAGGGCGAGCTGCGATCGTTTCGCATCCTCCAGAGGCAGCCGGCTCAGCGCGGCGTCCCGATCGAGCGCCAGCTCAGGCGCTTCCTGGGCACCCACAGCGGGCGCAAGATCCACTACGGCCGGGTGCTCGTGGAGGCGCTCGACCTGGCCCGCGTGCCGCGGCCCCTCGACCTCGTCCTCGCGCATGTCGGCTGTGACTGAGCCGGCGGCCTCGCTCATCCTCGGCCCCCTCCTGCGGTACGTCGGCCGTACCGAGGCGACGCTGTGGGTCGAGACGGACCGGGCTTGCGACGTCGAGGCCCTCGGCCGTGCCGCCCGCACCTTCGAGGTGCGCGGCCACCACTACGCCCTCGTGGCGATGAGCGACCTGCCCCGGGGGGACGTGATCGAGTACGACGTGCGCCTCGACGGCGAGCGGGTCTGGCCCCCGGCCGATGGAGCGCGTCCGGCCAGCACGATCCACACCCGTGAAGGTGAGGACGCGGCGCGGCTCGTGTTCGGGTCGTGCCGCGTCGGCGCCCCGGAGCGGGAGCCGTACACGCTGCCGCCCGGCGAGCACGAGCACGGCTACGGCGTCGACGCCCTGTGGGCGTACTCCCGCCGCCTTCAGGCCGGCATCGAGCCCCGGCCGGACGCGCTGCTCCTCTGCGGCGACCAGGTCTACGCCGACGAGGTGTCGCCCGAGACGGCCGAGTTCATCCGCGGCCGGCGGGACACGTCCGAGCCGCCCGGCGAGGAGGTCGCCGACTTCGAGGAGTACACGCGCCTCTACCGCGAGGCCTGGAGCGATCCCGACATCCGCTGGCTGCTCTCGACCGTCCCCAGCCTCATGATCTTCGACGACCACGACGTCATCGACGACTGGAACATCTCGTGGCAGTGGCTCAAGGACGCCCGCGCCAAGCCGTGGTGGCACGCGCGGATCACCGGTGCGTTCATGGCGTACTGGATCTACCAGCATCTCGGGAACCTGTCGCCGCCCGAGCTGGAGCAGGAGGCGATGTACCGCACGGCGATCGCCGCCGGCCGGGACGTGGGCCCCGAGCTGGAGGCCTTCGCCGAGCGCGCGGACCGCGAGTCGGCGGCCTCCCGGTGGGCGTGCTGCCGGGACTTCGGGCGCTCCCGGGTGCTGGTGGTCGACTCCCGGGCCGCGCGCGTGCTCGACGACGAGCACCGCGACATGGTGGACGAGGGGGAGTGGGCGTGGATCGTCGAGCGCAGCCACGAGGCCCTCGACCATCTGGTGATCGTGAGCACCCTGCCGGTGTTCATGTCTCCGGGCGTGCACTACCTCGAGGCGTGGAACGAAGCGGTGTGCGCAGGCGCTTGGGGGCGCCCGGCGGCATGGATCGGCGAGCGGATCCGGCGCGCACTCGACTTGGAGCACTGGCCGGCGTTCCAGGCCTCGTTCGCGCAGATGGTCGACCTGCTCCGGGACGTCGCGACGGGTGCCCGTGGCACACCGCCGCCGGCGTCGATCACGCTCGTCGGTGGTGACATCCACAACGCCTACGTCGCCGAGGTGTCGCTCGGCCGGCGCGACAGCTCACGCAGCCGCGTGCACCAGCTCGTCTGCTCGCCGTTCCGAAACCCGCTCGCTCCGGCGCAGCGGCGGTTGGTGGGCCTCACGAGCACGGCGGGCGCCGCCGGCGCTCTGCGCGGGCTTGCCCGGCTGGCCGGGATCGGGCCGCCGACCGTCCGGTGGCAGTACCGGGCCGGGCCCACCTTCCACAACTCGATCGGCATCGTCGAGCTCAACGGCCGCCGGGCCGAGGTGACCATCCTTCGCTCCGAGGCGGGGGAGGACGCTGACTCGCTCCAGCCGCTCCACACGCGGGTGCTTGCGGACGGCCCGCGCGGCGAGGGTCGGGAGCCGATCGGCTGAGCTGGGCGCTGGTCGGCGGACGCGGGCGGCCGCGTGATATGAACGTCCGATGGCCAATTCGAGCGGCGTCGACGCAGCCCGCGCGGAGCGGCTGAGCGCGGCCGAGAACGAGCGGTTCGTCGCCGAGCGGCCGGTCTCGACAGCCCGCCTCGAGCGGGCGCGGAGGACGATGCCGCGCGGCGTCCCCATGTCGTGGATGGACGATCTCTACGAGCACCCGCCGGCCTGGATCACGCACGGCGAGGGCGCCCGCTTCTGGGACGTCGACGGCCACGAGTACCTGGACCTCTACATCGCCGACATGAGCGCGTTCTGCGGCCACGGGCCGGCGCCCGTCGTCGCGGCGGTCGCCGAGCGCATGCGCCTCGGAAACCAGTTCCTCCAGCCGGGCGAGGATGCCATCCCGCTCGCCGAGCACCTCGCCGAGCGCTACGGCATGCCGAAGTGGCAGTTCACGCTCTCGGCGACGCAGGCGAATACGGAGGTGATCCGCATCGCCCGGCATGCGACCGGGCGTGAGATCGTGGTCGTCTTCGAGGGCAAGTACCACGGTCACGTCGACGCGACGATGGTGGTGCTCGACGGCGGCGCGATCGTCCCGGAGTACGACGGCCTTCCCCGGGGAGTCGAGGCCCAGACTCGGGTCGTCCCGTGGAACGACGCCGGCGCCCTCCAGCGGGCGCTCGCGCCGGGCGACGTGGCGCTCGTCCTCACCGAGCCGGCGATCACCAACTCCGGGTTCCTGCTGCCGGAGGCCGGCTTCCACGATGCGATGCGCCGCCTGACGGTCGAGGCGGGCACCCTGCTCGCCGTCGACGAGACCCATACGCTTGTGACGGCATACGCCGGGCTCGCACGCCTGTGGGGGCTCGAGCCGGACTTCCTCACCCTGGGGAAGTCGATCGCCGCCGGGGTGCCGCTTGCGACGTACGGAATGACCGACGCGGTCGCGCAGCATCTGGCGGCGCCCGAGGAGTCGTACGTCGTCTCGGGAGCGGTCACCGGCGAGCTCGCGACGGGCGGGACGCTCTTCGCGAACGCGCTCTCGCTGGCCGCCGGCCGGGCGGCCCTCACCGAGGTTCTCACGCCCGAGGCGTTCGAGCGGGCCGGGGTGCTCGGCGCTCGCCTGGCCGACGGCGTGCGCGCCGCGATCGCGGCGCACGGCCTGCCGTGGAGCGTGACGCACGAGGGATCGCACGCGTACTACACGTTCGCGCCCGACCCGCCGCACGACAACGCCACCGCCAGGGCCGCAGACGATCCCGACCTGCGCGCGCTCATCCGCGTCTTCATGGCGAACCGGGGCGTCTGGGAGTCGGGCTGGTGGCTCGGGCCGACAGTCTCGGTGGCGCACACCGAGGCCGACGTCGACCGCTACCTCGTGGTCTTCGACGAATTTCTGACGTTCGCGATGAGCTGACGCTCGAGCCCTCGGTGATTGGCCTGATGGAAGCTAGGTGGGCTTGCCGTGGCCTGGATCAGGTGGCTTGCCGTTCCCGTTCCCGCCTGCGTTCCCGTTCCCGCCCGTGGACCCGTTTCCGTTGCCGGTTCCCGCCGGCTCGCCGCCGGCGTTGCTGTTGCCTGCGCCGACGCCGTCGGGCTTCCCCACGGCCTTCCCGTTGCCGCCGGCCCCGTTCCCGTTCCCCGATCCGACGCCCACCCCTGCGGGCTTGCCGGCGCCGGGTGCCGCCGGCGTTCCGAGCCCCCTGCCGGTGCCGCCGTGGCGCCCGGGGTTCTCGGCCGGCCTGTGGGCCTTCCCGCCGCCCGGCCCGGTTTCGGGTGGCGCCGTCGTCGGCGTGGGGGAGCCGGCGGCCACCGGTGCCGGGCCGCGCTCCTCCACGACACGGTTGGCATGGTGGACAGCGGTCGATCCCGCTCTCGGCGAATCGGACGCGATCAGTGCGGCCAGTGAGTGGTGTGCGGCGGGCACCGCCCCAACGGCCGCCGTCGCGGCTGCGACGGCGATGGCCGCCTTCGCGATGACCGCAGCCTTGCCGGCCGTCGTCACCGCGGTCGTCGTGCCCAAGGACGCGCCGGCGGAGCCGGCGCCCGCGCCGGCTCCGCCGGCGGAGCCGATCGCGGCGGCGGTGGACGTCGCGGCGTGGGCCGAGAATCCCGGGACGAGGCCAGCGATCGCGTGTGCGACATGTGTGCCCGGGACGAGCGCGAGCGTCCCGGCGAGGTTCGCCGCACGCGCCAGGCGGTCGCGTGCATGCCGGCAGGTGCGGCAGGCGCCGAGGTGGGCCAGGTCGGCGGCCCCGAGCTCCGTCGACTCGAGCAGTCGGTGGCGAACGTGGCTGCACGCATCCGATGCCGTGTCATGCGCGCGCAGGAGCGCCGACCGCGCACGGCCGAGCAGCGACTCGACCGCAGTTGGCGTCGTTTCCAGCACGTCGGCGATCTCGCTCTGCGCCAGGCCGCTCCAGTGGCGGAGCACGAACGCATGATGCTGGGCTTCGGGGAGCGTCCAGAGCATCGCCCGCACCTCGGCGAGCTGTGCCACCTCGTCGCCGGGCGATTCGCGTGATTCCACCGGCATGACGGGCCGGTCGACCGGCACCTCGCGGCGATCGCGCGTCAGGTTGAAGGCTCGGTGCTTCACCGCCGTCAGGAGCCACCCCCGCGGGCTCACCAGCTCGCGTCCGGACTCGAGGTGCCGGTGGGCCTGGAGGAACACGTGCTGGACGATGTCCTCGGCGTCGGCACGCCGCCCGGTGAGGTGCAGGGCGTAGCGGAACGCGTCGGCCGCGTGCTCCTTGTAGAGCAGCGTGAGCACACGGCCTGAGCTCGTGTGGACCGACGGTTCTGCCAACGACACTGCGTCACTCCCCCAGAGACGCCACCCCGCAGGGAATCCCTGCGCCACTGGGTCATCGGCATGTTGGGGCACAGGCTCGATACCCAATCGGGCATCATCAGCCGATGAGCTCCGACGTCAGGACCTGGCCGATCGCTCCCGGGACGTACTGTGTGGTCTGCCCTGTGGGAGCGAGCTGAAGGCTGACCCACTGGCCGTTGATCGTGAGGCCGCTCCCGCCGCCCGTGGCGCTGGTCATGTAGAACCAGGCGAAGCCCGTGATGGTCGTGGAGCCGTTTCCGCTCGGGAGCGTCTTCACGATGGGGATGTACACGAGCCGCGGCGGCAGCCCGTTGGAGTCGGTCCATGGCTGCGGGATCACCTGATACTGGCCGTTTCCGAGCGGCAGGAGATCCTGGCTCATGTTGCTGTTGCCGGGCGGGATCTGGTTCACGATGTTCCCCGACGGCTGGGACGCGCCCGACTTCACCGACAGGCAGCCGCCGATCATGAGCTGGCCCGCGGGAAGCTGGTCGGCCAGCTCCGGCGCGATGTTCGAGGGAGTGCCCTTGTTGGTGTTTCCGGAGCAGCTTCCGCCGGTCGTGTTGTCGGTGGTCGGCAGGTCGATCGTGCCGTACGCGCCGGGCTGGTTCTCCTTGAACAGCGTCGTCCCCGTCCCGTTCGCGTAGGAGTCCTCGGTGACCGCATACGGAGAGACGTGCCCATGCACCGCTGCGAGCGCCTCGATCCGCGCAACCGCCGTTGCCGAGACCGGGATCGAGCTCTTCCCGAACACCTTGAGCATGAACGTCGGGGCGACCCGCGAAACGGTCACCGTCACGGTGTCGGTGCCGTTGAAGGTGACCGACACCTGATCCCCAGGACGGCTGTTCTTCGCGGCCATCTGCTGCGCGGCGGCGGTGTACCCGCCGTTCACGACCGCATCAGCGCCGGCGATCGCAGCTGCGTCGGCTTCGTTCTGGACGGCCCGCCGCTGGACGTAGCCGTTCCCCAGGTCGAGGACGAGCCCGCTCACGCCCAGGAGCGACACCATGAAGAAGCACAGCAAGGGCAGGGCCTGGCCGAGGTTGGACGCAGTTCGGCGGCGAGAAGATCGTGGTAGCCCCATCTGACGAGAGAACCCGCCAGGCGCCGGAATCCGGCGGTCTCGGCGTGAAGATCACTCCTCCGAGGGAGGGACCGGACCGGCGAAGGTTCTGGCCCACCGCCCCGGCGTGAGCCCGTAGGCCCGGACGAACTGCCGCGTCATGTGGCTCTGGTCGGCGAAGCCCGCATCTGCGGCCGCGCGAGCGAGCGGCACGCCGCTCTGGATCGCCGCCCGTGCGAGTGCGAGCCGCCGCATGGCCCGGTACCGGTCGGGGCTCGTGCCGTACGCCCGGCGGAACTGGCGCGCGATCGCGTACCGGTCGATCCCGGCGATCTGCTCGAGCGTCGCCGCCGGCGTCTGCTCGCTCGCGTGGGCTCGGAGGTAGTCGCGGACGCGGCCGACGGCCGCGAGGTCGATCGGCCCCTCGGCCTCCGCGCCACCGCCCAGAGCGACCAGCGCGGCGGCGATCGCGGCGGCCGCCTCGGGCCTGCCGAGATCGCTGACCGGGTCGTCGATCCGGCCGAGGAGCCGCTCCAGCTCGCGCGTCGCCGCGCTCCCCTCCTGAACGGGATCGGCGACGAACGGGAGGGGTCGGTCGCCGAGCGCCTCGCGCAGCGAGCTCCGGCTCGACGTAGAGGATGCGGTAGGCGAAGCCGGCATCGGTCGCAGGCCCGCCGTCGTGCGTCTCGTCCGGGTACAGGAAGTGCAGCTGGCCGGGCAGGCAGATGTGGCGCCGGCCCCGGTAGCGGAACGTCTGCACGCCCGCCGTCGTGATCCCGATCGCGTAGGTGTCGTGCCGGTGCGGCGAGAACCGGCAGGTCGCGAACCGCACCTCGGCGCGCTCGAGCCCCGGAGCGCCGGCGCCGAGCCGGATCGAGTCCTCCCGTGCGCTGCACGATCGTTCAAGACGATCCCGGTCGGCTCCGCGTAGCGTCTCCGTCATGACGGGAACGTACCGCTGGGACGCGCTCGGGACGCTCATCGTGACCGCCCTCGCGATCATGGGCACTCCCGGCCCGGCGACGATCAGCCTGACCGCCGCGGGCTCGGCGTACGGCGTGCGGCGGTCGCTCACCTACCTCGCGGGGATCGTCGCCGGGACGACCGTCGTGCTTCTTGCAGTGGCGACCGGCATCACCGCCGCGCTCCTTGCCGTCCCCGCCGTACGCCCGGTCCTGATCGCCGCGGGGGCGGGCTACATCGTCTGGCTCGCGTACCACATCGCCACCGCCCCGCCGCTCGCCGCGCGGGGTGAGGGCGCGGCCGCACCGGGCCTCGCCGGCGGCGCGCTGCTCGGCGTCGCCAACCCCAAGGCCTGGGTCGCCATCGCCGCCGTCTTCGCGAGCGCGCGGCTCGCGGGCGGGGCCGCGGTCGACGCGGCCGCCAAGACCGCCGTCCTGACGGTGATGATCGTCGTCATCAACAGCACGTGGCTGGCGGCCGGTGCGTCGCTGGCGCCGCTGCTCCGCGATCCGCGGCGCGCCCGCTGGATCAACGGCGCCCTCGCCGCCGTGCTGGTCGGCGCCGCTGCGCTGACGGTGATCCGGCCATGACCGCGGCCGGGGGTTCGATAATCGGTTGACTTGAGCTTGCTGATGCTGTAATTCACCACCCTGAAAGGGGCCGCCGGACGAACGGCCCCGGAGGGGGAAGGCAATGCGGAGGCTCGGGCAGGCGCTCGTACTGCTCGTGATGGCGATCTGCGCGGCCGGCGCGACCGGCTTTGTCGTGCTCGCGGTGCAGTACCACCGCTTCTCGGCCGACATCCAGCGGTCGGAGGCGCCCCTGCCCGCGACGATCCGCGCGTCGCTCCCGCCGTCGAAGGGCACCCTCGACTCGCCCCAGGTGACGCTCGTGCGCGGGTCCGGCGGCCTGGCGTCGGGCGGGCTCGTGCTCTTCCGGACGGTGCCCGGCAAGGGCACGACCGCGTTCCTCTCCGTGCCGCCGAGCGCCGTCCTGGACGGCCAGCGGGTGAGCCGGCAGTCGATTCCGAAGCTCATGCACGTCCTCCGGGCCGCGCTCGGGATCCAGGTCTCGCACGTGGCGGTCATCAACCTCGGGAACGTCTCTCGCCTCGTTGACGGGATCGGCGGGATCCGGCTGCGCAACCCGGCCGAGGTCGAGCTCCCCGTCTCTCCCTCGCGCACATGGCGGTTCCCGGCGGGCACGCTCCGGCTGGACGGCCCGCACACCGCCGTCTACCTGCGCCAGGGGGCTCCGGACAGCGAGCAGCGCGACCGGGCCGAGCGCCGTGTGCTGCGCGCGATCGTGGGGCACGCGCTCGAGCCGACGAGCGTCAGCGATCTCCAGGCGACCGGCACCGCCGTCGCCCACTCGGCCGTCACCGACCTGACCGACGCGGACGTGCTCGGCCTCGTGTGGGACCGGCTCCAGAGCCGGCACGTCGTGCAGTGCACGCTGCCCGAGAACACGCCGGCGGAGTCCGGTACCGGGCCCGGGACCGTCGCCGGCTTCCTCGCGCCGGACGCGTCTGCGCGGGCGGCCGGATGCAACGCAGCGGCCATCGCGGCCACTCCCTACCTGCCGCCGAGGGCCGTCGTGGTGATCGTGCAGCACTACGGGACGTCCGTCTTTGTCTTCGTCGCCGCGGCGGCCGTCCTCATGGCGATCGCGATGGCGGCGCTCTTCGTGCGGATGCGGGTGCGCGCCCCGGCTCCGGCCGGCCCGGCCCCCGGGGGGACCCCGGCGCGCGCCGGCGCGCGGATCGCCGGCGCGGCCGGCGCCGGGATGCGCCGCTCCGAGGCGCTGACGGCGCGTGCCGTGCGGGCGGGCGGCTCGCTTGTGGAGTGGGGCCGATCCGCCGTTCCGCGGATCTCCCCGCCGCGCATCCGCCCGCCCCACCGCGACTCCGGAGCGCTCGTGCTGCCGGTCGGGGCGCTGGGATTCCGGGCGCGCGTGCGCCGGTTCGCCTACACGCACCAGGATGCCGTCTGGGTGGCGCTCCTCGCCGCGGTCGCGACGATCGCCGTCGTGATCGTGCTCATCGTCGCCTGAGCTGCTCGCGGGCTCACCCTGTGCGACCGCCGGGGTGGAGCGGGCACTCGCGCCCGCTCCGCCCCGGTACGGACCAGCTAGGCGGTGGCTGCCGCCGGCTCGGCGATCCTCGCCTCGGCCTCGGGAGCGAGATGGTGCGAGGGAAGGCGGCGGGCGACGATCCCCGCGACGACGATGGTGGCCGCCGCTGCGATCGCGAAGCCGATTCCGAGGGCGTCGGTGAACGCCCGTCCCGAGGCATCGAGGACATCATGATGCTATGATGTGATTATGGCAAAGGTGCGAACGACGCTCACCATCGACGAAGGCGTCCTTCGCGCCGTCAAGATCCGCGCCGCGCGCAGTGGGAAGGGCGACAGCCAGGTCATCGAGGACGCACTCAGGCGCGAGCTCGGCTTCGACCTTCTGGACCGCCTCTGGGCCCGCAACGATCTCCCGCCGGACGAGGCGGACAAGCTGGCCGTCGAAGCGCAACACGAGACACGCCCGCCTCAGCGCTGAGTGCGCGCCGTCCTCGACCCGAACGTCCTGATCTCCGCCGTCCTGTCGCCCCGGGGCGTGCCGGCGCAGGTCGTCTCGCGGTGGTGTACGGGCGCGTTCGAGCTCGTCGTGTCCGATCTGGTGGTCGTCGAGCTCGAACGCGCGCTCGGCTACCCGAAGCTTCGCGGCCGTGTCTCTCCGGCAGAGGCCGCCGAGCTCGTCGAGCTGCTGCGGGCGGGCGGCCACCTCGCAGACGATCCGGTTGCCACACCACGTCGCTCGCCTGACGCCGGCGACGACTATCTCATCGCACTGGCCGAGGCGGAGCGCGCGATCCTGGTGTCCGGCGACCGGCACATCCTCGGGCTCGCCGGGACGTTCCCGATTCGCACACCCACCGAGTTCCTCGCGATGCTCGGTGACGAGCCGACCCGCTAGCCCCTGCGCGCCGAGCAGCTCCGCCACCTGCCGCGCCGCCCGTGCGATCGCGTCGTCGACGCCCATCTCGCCCGTGATCGTGCCGTGCACGGCCTCGCCGAGCGAGCGGATCGCCTCCTCGGCGTTCGGGCCGCTGACGAGCGGCCGGGCCTTCCGGTGGATGGCGTTCACCGCCTCGTAGTAGTCGCGGCCGTACCCGCGCTCCCACACCCGCGGGTCGGTCATCGTGCTCGTCCGCACCGGTGAGCCGCCACGGCCGACGCGCTCGGCGTTGGCCGCCCTCGACGCGATCCAGCGGATGAACGCCCACGCCTCGTCGACCTGGGTCGCCGCCGCCGGGATCGCCCAGTACCAGACGCCGAGGATCCCGGCCCCGCCGGGCACCGGCGCGAGCCCGAACTCCCGGCGAGGTCGCCCGCGGGCGATCCGGTCGTCTGCGACCTCGTCCCCGGCCTGGCCGGCTACTGGGGCGATTCGTGCCTCAGCTGGACGCTGGGGCCGGCGAGCGCGGGCTACGCGCGCCTGTATGCCGTCGCGCGGCGGGCGCTCGACCACGCCGCCCGCACGCTGCGGCCCGGCGTCACCGCCGGGGCGTTCGCGGAGGGCGTGCTCGCGGTGATCGAGGATGCCGGCCTCAGCGACCGGATCCACATCGGGCACGGCATCGGCGTCACGAACTTCGAGCACCCGCGGCTCGTTCCCGGCGCGCCCGAGGAGCTGCGCCCTGGCATGGTGCTCATGGTCGAGCCCGGCGCATACGACGACCGGACCGGCGGCGTCAGGCTGGAGTGGATGTTCCTCGTGACAGACGACGGGAACGAGGTGCTGAGCCCCTACGACGTGCCGTGGGTCATCTAGGCCGGAGCCGAGCCGGAACGGGTCGCGTATTCGCGGGTGTCGCGGTTTCGGAGCGCCGTTGCCGCCACGGCCATCGCGAGGGCGCTCGCACCCGACACGGCGAACGCCAGCTCGGTTCCGCCGCGTGCCGCGAGCCATCCGGCCAGCACGCCCCCCGCCGGGCCGGCGCCGTTGAAGGCGAAGAAGTAGAGCCCGATGACCCGGCCGCGGAGCGGATCCGGCGTCGAGAGCTGGATGGTCGCGTTGGCCGCGGACGTCCACAGCGTGAAGCACGCCCCGGCGACGAAGAGGAGCACGGCGGCGGCGGTGGCGTTGTGCTCGGGGGCGAGCGCGAGCTGCGCAACTCCGAACCCGGAGGCGGCGCCGAGGAGCACCGTCCAGCTCGCCCGGCCCAGCGAGGCTGCGAGGAGCGCGCCGACCAGCGCGCCGGCGCCGAACATCGCGGTGACGAGGCCGAACACGCCGGCGTCGGCGGCGAGCGTCTGGGCGGCGAGCACGGGAAGCAGGACGTTGAAATTGAACGAGAGCGTGCTCAGGACGAAGACGATCGTGAGCGCGAGCAGCGTCGCCGGCGTGCGGCGGACGTGCCGGAGCCCCTCGGCGGTGCCGCCCAGCATCGACGGCGGCGTCTCGGGGCGCTCGACCGGGTGGAGCTCCTCACGGCGCATCGCGAGCAGGCCCGCCAGGACGGCGAGATAGCTGACGGCGTTCACGCCGAAGCACGCTCCGACGCCGACCGTGGCCACGAGCGCGCCGCCGACAGCCGGGCCCACGACGCGCGCCGCGTTGAAGAGGCTGGAGTTCAGGGCGACCGCGTTCGGCAGCTCGTCGGCGCCGACCATCTCGAACGTGAGCGCCTGCCGGGCGGGCGCATCGAGGACGAGGACGACGCCGCGAAGCGCCGTCAGGATCTCGACGTCGAGCGCGGTCACGTGGCCGGCGAGCGTCAGGGCGGCCAGCGCGGCGGCCAGGATGAGCGCTGCGGCCTGCGTGGCGATGACCGTCCGGCGGGCGTCGAGGCGGTCGACGAGGACGCCGGCGAAGAGCCCGAAGACGGTGAACGGCAGGAACTGGCACAGGGCCAGCACGCCGACGGCGACGGGTGAGTGCGTCAGCTGGAGCACGAGCCACGCGGCGGCGATGTTCTGCATCCACGTGCCGCTCACCGACACGATCTGGCCGGCGAAGAAGAGCCGGTAGTTGCGGTGGTGTCGGAGGCTGGCGAAGGTGCGGCGGTTGGCGCGCCGGAATGCGGCCGTCACGCGGGCCTCTCGTCGCGGATCAGCATCGCGAGCGGCTCGAGCGCGGCGTCCAGGGCGGCGAGCTGCTCGTCGGAGAGGCGGCGCATCCGGTCGGCAAGCCAGGCCGTCCGCAACCTGCGAGTCGAGCGCAGGAGCCTCCGGCCCGAGTCGGTCAGGTGCAGCCCGACACGGCGCCGGTCGCCCTCGACCGGACCGCGCACGACGAGCCCTGCCGCTTCGAGCCGGTCGACGTAGCCGCTCATCGCCGGAGCCGACATCCGCTCGCGCGTGGCGAGCCTGCGCAGGCCGATCCCGGGCTCCTCGCGGATCGCCGCGAGCAGCGCCACCTGACCGACCGTCACGCCCATCGGCAGCGCCTCGCGGCGGAGGTCGCGATTCAGGTGAAGCAGGAGCGGCCGCAGTCGCTCGGCGACCGCTTCGGGTGCAGAGATCGTTAACATAGTTAACTAAGTGTAGCGCGCGGGACGCGATCCACGACCACGACGCGCCGGGCGGTGGGCGCATGCCCCTCGAAGTCCCGGGCGGCGGTCATTGCGATTGCATCGGCGGCCGCCCACTCGCGCATGACCCCGACCGTCCGCCACGTCTCGTCCCGCCCGTACCGGACCTGGGCTTCGAACTCGAGGATCGTGTGGAGCGCGATGTCGTCCCAGGTGAGCGGCATACCCATGTGATCGGCCGCCCGGGGCGGCCCCGCCTCACCTGGGGGGACACA
This sequence comes from uncultured Actinomycetes bacterium, assembly GCA_963809325.1. Lineage (GTDB taxonomy): Bacteria > Actinomycetota > Thermoleophilia > Gaiellales > JAICJC01 > JAICJC01. The sequence continues at coordinate 937,962 of CAWEIZ010000007.1, read as the reverse complement.
CCGCCTCACCACTCGGCCAGATGCGGCATACGGCGTTTCGGGGAGCGCCGCTACGGCCTCTCCGCACTCTTGACGCCGGTCGGCCGGCGGCGTACGGTGAGCTGTGTCGCACTGGAGGGGGATAGCCGCCGCGATCGTGGCGGCGGCGGTCGGAGTCGGGGCGTACGGAGCCCTTCTCGGAGGCCGCTCGCCGGCAGCCGGGAGCGCGGCCGGCGCGGGCTACGTCCGCGTGAACCAGGTCGGCTATCCGCTGTCGGCCGACAAGCGCGCCTACCTGATGACGAGCGTCCCGGCGGGCCGGGCGCAGTTCACGGTGACCGACGACGGCGGCCGCGTGGTGGCCGCCGGCGTGGTCGGGCCGGACCTGGGCCGCTGGAGCCGGCGGTACCCGCACGTCTACCCCATCGACTTCACCCGCGTCCGCCGCGCCGGGACGTACGCCGTGAGCGTTGGTGGCCCGGCCCCCGCGCTGGCCGTGGTCGAGATCGGCGCCGGCGCCGCCCTCTACGCCGGCCCCATTCGCAACGCGCTCGCGTTCTACCGCGTCCAGCGAGACGGCGCCGCGATCGTCCGCTCGGCGCTCCGCACCGCGCCCTCGCACCTGAACGATGCCGACGCGATGACGTACCGCACGCCGAAGGTGGACGGCGACGGCGCGTTCAAGGGCGACCTCTCTCCGCTCGGCGTGCGGATGGACGCGTCCGGCGGGTGGTGGGACGCGGGCGACTACCTCAAGTTCGTGCACGCGACGGCCTACACCGACGCCGTGCTGCTCATGGGCGTTCGCGACTTCCCGGCCCAGATGGGGGCCGGTGCCGGCCCGGCGGACTTCGGCGCCGAGGCCCAGTTCGGCGCCCGCTGGCTCCTGCGCATGTGGGACGACCGAACGCGCACGCTGTACTACCAGGTCGGCATCGGAAACGGCAACGACGCGATCGTGAGCGATCACGACATCTGGCGGCTGCCGCAGGACGACGACACCTACGGCGGCCACGATCCGGCGTTCCGGTACATCCGCCACCGGCCGGTGTTCCGCGCAGGGCCGGCAGGCTCGCCGGTGAGCCCCAACCTGGCCGGCCGCGACGCCGCCGCGCTCGCCCTCTGCTACCAGGTCTACCGCACGACCGACCGCCGGCTCGCGCGCAACTGCCTGGTCTCGGCCGAGCATCTGTTCGACCTGGCCGACACGGCCCCGAAGGGGCATCTGACGACCGCGATCCCGTTCGACTTCTATCCCGAGTCGGAGTGGCGCGACGACCTCGAGCTGGGCGCCGCCGAGCTGGCGCTCGCGCTCGAACAGCCGGGAGCGCCCCGCGGACTGCCGCACCGCGACCCCCGCCACTACGTCGACCTCGCCGCCCACTGGGCCCACGCCTACATCCACGGGCCGAACGATGCCGCCGACACCCTGAACCTCTACGACGTGAGCGCGCTCGGCCACGGCGAGCTGATCCGCGCCATGCGCGGGCGCGACCGCGGGCTCGACGTCACCCGCGCGGGGCTGCTCGCCGACCTGCGCCGGCAGCTGGCCCGGGGGATCGCCCAGGGGAAGACCGACCCGTTCGGGTTCGGCTACGGCTGGGCGCAGTACGACACGACGACGCACGGCACAGGCCTGGCCGTCACGGCGAGCCTCTACGACCAGCTCACGCACTCGCACCGCTACGCCGCGCTCGGGATGCGCTGGCTCGGGAACGTGCTCGGCGCGAACGCCTGGGGGTCGTCGTTCATCGTCGGCGACGGGCGGGTGTACCCGCACTGCACCCAGCACCAGGTCGCCAACATCGCCGGCTCGCTCGACGGGACGCCGCCCGTGCTGGCCGGCGCCTCGGTCGAGGGGCCGAACTCCGAGGCGACGAGCGGCCGGCTTCCGCACATGCGGGCCTGCCCGGCAGCCGGCGGCGACGCCTTCGCCCGTTTCAACTCGAGCGCCGTCTACCGCGACAACGTCGAGTCATACTCGACGGTCGAGCCCGCGATCGACCTCACCGCGACGAGCCCGCTCGCCTTCGCCCGGGTCGCCGCGGGGATGTTCTAACGCGAGCCATCTAGCCCTGGGGTGCCCACGGCGCGGCGGTCTGCAGGTGCACGCTGCGGCCCCCGATGCGGCCCGAGATCGTCGCGATCGCGCCGGCCACGTCCGTCGGGAAGGAGATGACGAGGACGCCTCTGGCCGCGCCGGTCAGCCGCAGGCGGGCGTGAACGCGCCAGGCGCGCCGGTCCCACACGGCCCGGCCCGAGACCGCCAGGTCAGAGGCGAGCCGCGTCCCGTCGAACCGGATCGAGAGCGGCGAGTGGCTGAGGTAGCCGCCCGTGATCGTGTAGCCCCCGCCGCGGAGGCCGTGCCCGCGGGTCGTGAACATGAGGTTGTACCAGCGGGCGAGAGCATCGCCGATGGTCTGGGTGGCGACCCACCCGGCCCTCCGCGCCTGGAGCCCGACCCGCCCGCCGTCGGCCTCCGGCGCGGTCGCCAGGGTGCGCGGGAACGCGGCCAGGTTCACCGGCGGCATGGCCGCGGCGCAGGCCGTCGACCCGGTCGCCAGCGTCCGCAGGAACCTGCGGACGATGTGCGACGCGCAGTGCTGGAAGTCGTAGAGGGCCGAGACATGGCCGGTGTTCGGCACCTCGACGAGCGTCGCGTTCGGGAACGCGGTCGCCACGTGCTGGGCGTCGGCCACCGGCGTCGACTGGTCGAGCTCCCCGTTCAGGACGAGCACGGGCATCGCCGGCCGCGCCCCGCCTCCGGGGAACGGCGGCGGGCCGAGCTTGGGGCGCGGCCAGTCGAGGCAGCCCCGCACGAGCTCGCGCTCGACGACGGTCCGGAGCCAGACGCGCTTCGAGAACGGCGCGAAGACGTTCGGAGACAGGTGCCGGATGGCGGTCGCGAGGGCCCTCCGGCGCGCGGCGGGCGGGTCGCTTTTCGCCCAGATCGTGGGGTAGTCGTGGCACGCCACGGCCAGGTAGTCGCCGCCCGAATACGAGCTCGGGCTGCCTCCGGGGAGGTTGAACGCCGCGTCCTCGGCCGCCAGCCGGAGCATCGGCACGCGATCCCCGCGGTGGAGGGCGGCCAGCGCGCCGGGGAGGTCGCGAAAGACGGTGTACGTGTAGGTCGCGTCGTAGACCAGCTCGCCGAGCTCGACCGGCCCCAACCGCACGTGCCGGCGCACGCCGTCGGCGTCCGTCCCGGTTCCGACGAGCGGGTGCCTCGCGAGCCGCTCCGCCAGCCCGCGGATCGACCCGAGGATCCCCGGGCACCGGCCGGCCCGGTGGCACACCGCCCGCCACGCAGCCCGCAGCGCGGTCGACGACTCGCGCTCGAAGGGGTCGAACGAGTTGTCGAAGGCGGCGTCGACGACGACGGCCCGGGTGCGTCCGGGGTGGCGGACGGCGAACACCTGAGCGGCGTAGGTGCCGTACGAGTCGCCGTAGACGTCGACCTTCGGGACGTGGAGCTTGCGGAGGATTGCCGCCATGTCGTCGGCGGCCGCCCCCGTGCCGTAGGCGCTCGCCGTCCGGCCCAGCCGCCGCGCGCACGCCGCGGCGGCGGCCGAGTACGGCGGGATCCCGGCCTGGAGCGCCGGGCAGTCGATCGCCTCTGACGAGCCCGTGCCGCGCTGGTCCATCAGGATCAGGTCGTGCCGGCGATGCAGCTTCCCGAGCATGAAGAGGTAGGTGCTCGCCGAGCCGATCGACCCGTATCCCGGGCCGCCCTCGAAGGCCACGATCGGCTCGAGCGCGGGCCGGGAGCGATCGGTGTGGCGAAGGACGGCGTATCGCACGGTGACGTGGCCGAGCGCCGGGTGGTCGCGGTCGAGCGGCACGCGGACCGAGCCGGCCTGCGCCGCCGGCGCGAGCGCCGCGGCAACCGTCAGCGCCGCCGCCACCGCGCAGAGCCGCGTCCCCACGCCGCGGAGTGTCCCACACGCGGACGTGACTGGTTTGCTTGCCCGGCGGGTAAACCATGGGATAGAGTGGCCGACGGTCTACGTGAGGGGGGTGGGCCTCTGAGCGTCCGGAGCAGGTAAGCAGCGTCGTGCCGTGTGCGGCCGGTCGTCGGTCATACACGGAAGCATGTTCTTGTCCTTGGAGGGAAGGATGAAACGCATCGTCGCGCTGGCCATTGCGGTGCTGGCGGCCCTTGCCGGGCCGGCGGTCGCTAAGGCTGACAGCTACGGCGAGACCCTGTGCCAGGAGCGGCCGTTCATGTGCCTCGATCCGTACCACTCGATCGGGGACAACGGCGCCTACACCGGGCACGACGAGCCCACCGTGCAGTTCTCCTCGCACCGGCCGGGCACTGGAGGTAAGGACCTCCTCTACTACGTGAAACTGCCGATCAACGCACCGGCGAAGCCGAAGCAGGACGGCACCGGCGGCACGTGGGACTTCCAGCGGCGGGCGACGTTCTGGTTCAGCATCACGATGTGCGACACGGAGTCGTCCCCGAACTTCACGAAGAAGTGCACGCCGAACAGCGACCGGAACGCACGGTTCCGGAGCGCCGACCCGCACTCGCCGCACTACCTCGGCAAGGCACCTGGCAGCGCATTCATGGAGCTCCAGTTCTACGGCCCCGGCTGGGTCCCGCAGTTCGACGGCTTCGGATGCACCGCCACCAAGTGGTGTGCCAACATGACGATCGACAGCCTCTCCGATCAGGACAACACCGGCATCCAGCAGAACGCCGACTGCCTGAACAACCACTTCCTCGTGGGTGAGGAGCCGATCAACTGGGCGTACATCACAAAGAGCGGCAAGTCGCTCGCGCCCGCCAACCCGCTGTCGCTGTCCGACGGCGACGGGACGGGGCTCAGCGTCGATCCGACGAAGGTGCTGCTCTTCAACCCCGGTGACGTGCTGCGCATGCACATGCACGACACGCCGGCCGGCTACCGGGTCGACATCACCGACATGACGACGGGCCAGAGCGGCTCGATGACGGCAAGCATCGCCAACGGCTTCGGGCACGTCCTGTTCCAGCCCAACGCCAAGCACTGCCACGTCGCTCCGTACGCGTTCCATCCGATGTACAACTCGGCAGTGCCGCGCGGGTCGCTGTGGGGCGCCCACAACACCAACGTTGGCGCCTCCGACGAGATCGGTCACTTCGAGTACTGCGACGCGATCGACCCCAACACGGGTGCCTGCACGGACCCGGGCGCGGGCGATTCCACGCTCGACGAGGACGATCAGTTCTGCCTCGACGGCTCGAACTACCCGGGGGCGCAGCCGATCATCGGCTGTTTGCTCGATGACGGCGACTTCGACGGCGTGTCCTACCAGAAGACCTGGCCGGGCACGTTCCTGAAGCCGAAGGTCGACCGGCGTCTGCACGGGACGGCGTTCATGTTCACGCCGCCCAGCTCGAACGGCAAGCTGCTCGAGAACGTGTCGTTCGAGGCCGACCTGCCCCGCATCGAGCGCGGCGACGAGCCGGGGAACCCGCTTCCCGGGTGCGACGCCACGACCGGGGCGCACTGCGTCAACCCGCCACCGGGAGCGAAGTTCTACCCGATCTACACGCTCACGAAGGCGAACGGCCGCTGCTGGTTCCAGCAGGGCGGCGCCCACATCCCGGGCACCGTCAACACCTTCGGCGGCAACTCCGCCAAGGAGTACGGCACCAAGGTCGGGTTCAACACCTACGCCGACGTCGGCTTCAAGCCGATCACGCTGGCGGAGGTCTTCCACCGCGACCTGCACGGCAATCCGTGCGTGACGTAGTCCGCTGACAGCCTGTCCCGGGGCGGCGTTCGCGCCGCCCCGGGCTCAGCCTTCCCCGCCGGTCGTCGCGCGCAGGATCCCCACGCGGACGCGGACGACGTGGCCGGCCACGACGCGGATGCTCTTCGGCCGCGACCAGCCGGGCCGGATCGCGTAGCGCCCGGGAGGAAGCGCCACGCGGAACCGGCCCTTGGCGTCGGCGCGCACGTGCCGGGTCGTACCCCCGCCGGACACGACGAAGGCGCCGTGCGCGAGCGGCGTCGGGTGGCAGGTGAAGGTTTCCTTGCCGGTCGGCGATGGGCAGATGGGCTTCCCACCCCAGATGACGCCGGCCATCCATCCCTGTGGCTGCTGTCCGCCGGCCATCCCGCTGCCGCAGCCGGCGGCGATGACCAGTGTTGCGACGAGTGCCGGGACGAGTCGCATGCCTCTAGGACGTCGTACGGCCGCCCCGAGTTCCCGGATTGCCGAAACCCATGGGGCGAGGCCCCGTCCGGGGCGTGGCCCCGGTGGTTCTGCTGAAACATTGGCATCAGGCACCGGTGTTTCACGCTCTGCGAGCTGCGATCCCGCGCCCGATCGTCTCCACGACGCCGCTTCTCCTCATCGCCGCCGGTCGGTGGCTCCCACGGCGGCATGCCCCACGGTGTGTCGCCTGGGTACCTCGGGATGACGTGGAGGGGCTGAAACATTGGCATCAGGCACCGTGTTTCAGGCCCCGGTGGCTCGTGAAACATTGGCATCAGGCACCGGTGTTTCAGCCCTGCCAGACGACCGGGAAGCGCGGGTCGTCCATCGGCGCGCCGGCGGGGAGCGTCTCGGCCAGGCCGGGGAACTCGGGCGAGGTCTTCCAGGCCCTCGGCGCGTGCACGACGTCGTCGCCGAGGAACCGGATCGAGAAGGCCCGCCGGCGGCGGTCGGCCCCGCCGGCTGCGTGAAGAGCGAGCATGTGGAAGAAGACGGCGTCGCCCGGCTCAAGGGCCCAGCCGACGATCGGGAACGCCGACCGGTCGGCCTCCACGTCGGGGAGATCGGCCAGGCTGCCCTCCGGGAACCACTTGGCCTGGCCGTCCATGAACGTGCGCGGCATGAGCCACGGGCCGAGGTGCGACCCGGCCACGAACTCGAGGGTGGCCGCGCGCGAGACCGGGTCGACCGGCATCCACACGCTGCACGTCTGGGAGCCGTCGACGTTGTAGTACGGCTGGTCCTGGTGCCACGGCGTCGGCTGGCGCGTACCCGGCTCCTTCACGAGCATGTGGTCGTGGAAGAGGCGCACGGTCGATGCGCCCATCAGCCGGCCGGCGATGCCCGCCGCGGCCGACTCCCGGATCACCCGCTCGTACTCACCGATCCGGTCCCAGTTGCAGAAGTCCTCGACGAAACGGCCGGTGTCGTCCGGCCTGCTCGCGACCAGCGCGCGCGGGCTCGGCTCGGCCAGGTTCCGCTCGATCCCTCGCTCGACAAGCGCGACCTCCTCGGGGGTGAAGGCGCCCCGGATGCACACCGCGCCGTCGCGCCGAAACGCCTCGACCTGCTCGTCCGAGACCGGCACCGGGCGCTGGGTGGCCGTCAGCCGCAGCCGTCGGGCTTGGGCGAGTACGGGCCCTCGACCTCGGGCTTCGCCTGGAACGACGAGTTGCAGCCGCAGGTCGACTGGACGTTCGGGTTCTCGAAGCTGAACCCGGCGCCCATCAGCCCGTCCTTGAAGTCGATCAGCGATCCCTGGAGATATGGGAGGCTGATCGGGTCGATGACGACGCGCACGCCGTGCGTGTCGACCTCGACGTCGCCGTCCTCGGATCCGGTGTCGAACCCGATCGCGTACTGGAAGCCCGAGCAGCCGCCGCCTTCCACGGCGAGGCGCAGGACCCTGGCCTCGGGATCGGCCGCCGCGAGCGCCTTCACGCGCTCGGCGGCGAATTCGGTCAGCTCCACCATGCCCCAATTGTAGCCGCGCCGCCGGTGATCGCGAGTGCTGCCCGGGCCGCGTGCTCGCCGGCCTTCCGCGCGGCCGCCTCGGACGGCGGATCGGCGGTCGGTTGCGCGTAGACCGTGCGCTCGCCGCCGTCGACGGCACCGTCCACGTTCCGGATGGGCACGAGGCCGTGAGCGAGCACCACGCCGTCGCACTCGAACGCGGCGCCGTCGCACTCGAGCCGCTCGACCTGCGGGTCGCCCCTCACGGCGAGGGGTGTGAGTCGCTCGTGAACGGCGACCGGCGCATGGATCGGGACGAGCAGCCCGTCCGGCGCGACGACCGTGACCGCAGCGCCCGCCTCGACGAGCGCCGCGGCGGCGCGCGCCGCCCAGCGGCCGCCGCCGATCACCACCGGACTGGACGGCCGGAAGAGCCCGTGCGCGGCCAGCTCGCAGGCGGCCGGCGCCGGCAGCACGCCCGCCGGCCGGGTGCCGGCGAGGCCGAGTTCGGCCCGTCCGAGCGGGCGGGCCCCGGTGGCGACGACGAGTGCTGCAGCCGCGATCTCGACAGGCCCGGACGGGTCCATGGCGAGCAGGGCCCGGCCGTCCCAGCGGATCGCCGTCGCGTGCAGGTCCGCGTCGGGCTCGGGCCGTCGGTCGACGACGACTGTGCGCGCACGGCCGGCGAGCGCGTCCGCGCACGCCCTCCCGCTCGCGCCGGCGCCGACGATCGCGATCGTGTCAGGCACGGGCCTCGAGCCTCCGGGTGAGATCGGCGAGGCACGTCGCACCCTGGCAGCGGCCGGCGGCGGCATGTGTGCGCTTGCGCAGACCGTCGACGGAGGACGGCGGCAGGTGCATCCGGAACGCCGCCTCGATCTCCGCGGCGGTCACCTGCTCGCACGGGCAGACGACCCGGCCGTAGGCGGCGTCGCGGGCGAAGAGGGCGGCCGGGTCGGGGTGGCCGAGGAGGCGGGGCACCGGCTCGAGGGCGGTCTCCGCGCCCGGCCGCTCGTCCTGCACCGGCGCTCCGGCCCGGCCGAGGATGTCGTGCACGAGCTCGGCGAGCGCGGGCGACGACGACACGCCGGTCGAGCGGATGCCCGCGGCGTGCACCAGGTTCGGGCGGTCGCGGTCGACGCCGATGCGATACCCGGGCTCAGACGCCGGCCGGTTGGCCGCGAACGTCTTGATCGCCCACCGCCGGTCGAGCTCCGGGACGAGCCGCCGGGCCGCGGCGAAGACCGCGTCGAGCGACGCCGCATCGACGGCCCGGTCGCCGCGGTCGTCGCCGTCGCGCGCGGTCGGCCCGAGGAGCAGCGATCCGTGCGTCGTCGGCACGCAGTAGACGCCGCGGCTCTCGGCGGTCGGGACGCCGCCCACGATGGCGCGGAATCGCGACCCGATCTCGCGGTCGAGCAGCCAGTACTGTCCCTGCCGCGGCCAGGTCGAGAACGGCTGTCCGCCGGCGAGGTGCGAGATCGTGTCGGCCTCGATGCCGGCGGCGTTCACGACGAATCCGGCGCCGAGAGCCCCTCGCGGCGTCTCGACGTGCGTCAAGCGCTCGCCGCTCGTCCGGAGGCCGGTGACCGGCGTGGAGAGGAGCACGTCGACGCCGTTTCGGGCGGCCAGCTCGGCGTACCCGATCGTGAGGCGCAGCGGGTCGACGATCCCGTCGGCCGGCACGTGGAGCGCCGCCCGGGCCGACGGCGCGAGCATCGGCTCGATCGCGCGGGCCCGCTCGCCGGTCACGATCCCGGCGTCGCAGCCGTTGGCGTGCGCATGCTCCCGCAACCGCTCGAGCCCGCGCTCCTCCTCCGCCGTCTGCGCGACCGCCAGGCCGCCGATCCGCCGGAAGGGGGTGTCGAGCGTCGCGCACAGCGCCTCCCAGCCCGGGCTCGACCGCGTGACCAGCTCGGCCTCGAGCGAGCCGGGCGGGCAGTCCGCGCCGCAGGTGGCGATTCCGGTGTTGCCCTTCGAGGCGCCCTCGCCGACGTCCTCGGCAGCTTCGACGAGCGCGACGCGGGCGGTCGTGAAGGAGAGCCGGCGGGCGATCGCACACCCCACGACCCCGCCTCCGACGATGACGACGTCGTACTCCCGCACGGCGCGATCCTATGCGCCGCGCGACAACGGGGTCTGACCCCGTGGTTGCGTCAGGGCTTGCGGCCGGTCAGCCGGTAGGCCCACACAAGCGCCTCGGCGACCGCCTGGAAGAGCTCGGGGGGCACCCGGTCGCCCAGCTCGAGGTGGGCGAGCGCCTCGACGAGCACCGCGTCCTCGCGGACCGGGATGCCCGCCTCCTCGGCCGCCTGGAGGATGGCGTCGGCGACGTAGCCGCGCCCGGAGGCGATCAGCGACGGCGCCGTCTCGCCCTTGCGGTAGCGGAGCGCTGCGGCGCGGGCGGGCTGCTCAGGCGTAGCCATCGAACGCCCCCTCGGGCGGTGGCGGGGCGGGGACGGCTGCGCCGCGCGGGGCGGCCATGGCGGCGGCCGGGCGGCCGGTGGCGCGCTCGAGCGCCGCGACGAGGTCGGGAAGGCCCTCGGCGGCGAGCCTGGCGGCCTCGCCCGGCGCGGTCACAACCGTCGCCTGCACGGCGCCGTCCGCCATGCGCAGCCGCACCTCGATCGCGCCCAGCTCGGGCGAGTGAAGGACGAACCCGGCCTCGCCGGCCGGTCCGCGTGCGGGCCCGCCGGACGCGTCTTCCTCGGCCTCCGGATCGACGTGGATCTGGGCCGCCACGCCGCCCGGCAGCCACAACGGCGACCCGTCGGCGAGGTGGAGGGCGGCCCGGAGGAGCGCGCCGTCGCCGCGCGCGGCCAGCTCGCCCGCCAGCTTCGTCACGGTGTCCGTGGTCTCGTCGGCCTCGCCGCCCGGGGTGACGATCCGCACACGCAGCTGCTCGGGGCGGGCCTCGACCACCTTCAGGTGGAGCTTCTGGCCGGGGAGGAGCCCGGAGGGGAGCTGCGCCTCGAGCATCATCCCGGCCAGAGAGATCAGGCCGCGGCCGCCGTTCACCGGCGACGACACGAGCCGCGCGACCAGCTCGGAGCCCGGCTCCAGGCGCGGCCCGACGCGGGGCGCGGTGCCCGCGGGTGCGATTGCTCGAAGGGTGATCGTGTGGGTCTGCATCTCAACTTGTGGTCGGAGGCGACGACTACCGGGTCTGGCCAGGCCGCCCCTGGTCCTGTTATCGACCACGAGAAGAGGAACTTCCGAAATGGAACGCGGTCTCTACATCGCCGCCTCGGGCATGCTCGCCCAGCAGGTGCGGCAGGATCAGATCGCCAACGACCTCGCCAACGCCTCCACACCCGGCTACAAGGCCGACCGCGCGGCGCAGGCGAGCTTCGAAGACATGCTGCTCCAGAACTCCCAGACCGGCGAGGTTGTCGGGTCCATGAGCATGGGCGCTCACGTCGCGCGCATCGTGACGAGCCTCCAGCAGGGCCCGCTCCAGCAGACCGGCGACCCGCTCGACGTCGCCCTTCAGGGTGACGGCTTCCTGGCCGTGTCGACCGCGGCCGGCACCCGGTACACGCGAAACGGGCAGCTCTCGCTCGACAGCCAGGGCCGCCTCACCACCGTCACCGGCTACCTCGTCCTCGGCACGAACGGGCAGCCGATCACCGCCACCGGCATCCGAACGCCCGACGATCTCTCGATCTCCCAAGGTGGGGTCGTGAGCGTCCGCGGGCGGACCGTCGGAACCCTGGCCGTGGTCTCGCTGACCGGTGCCACGAAGGAGGGCGACACGCTCTTCACCGGCGCTGCGGGCGCCCGGCCGGCCGGGACCACGGTCGACCAGGGCTACCTCGAGGGCTCCGGCGTCGAGCCGGCCCGCGCGATGGTCGACATGATCGTCTCGCTACGGGCCTACGAGTCGAGCCAGCGTGTCCTGCACGCGATCGACGACACCCTGGGACGTGCCACGACCTCAGTGGGATCGGCCACGGGCTAACCGGCGGCGGATGACTAAAGAACACCGCAGACTCGACGATTACGGAGGACGAAACTCCGGGACCCCCAGGCTGGACTGCATTGCGCAGAAGCCCGCGAGAGGCGCAGAAGTCGCTATCGCACCCGGACTCCCCTCCAGGGAAGGACAGGGAACGACATGCTGAACGGGCTGTACTCCGCCGCGGCGGGGATGATCGCGCAGCAGACGCGTATCGATGCGCTGTCGAACGACATCGCCAACGTCAACACGACGGGCTACAAGCAGGTTCGCACCGGGTTCCGCGATCTGGTCTACAACATCGAGGCCGGCATGCGGATCGGTGCCGGCGCAGCTGTCGTCGACGCCGGCCGGTTCTTCGGCCAGGGCGGCCTTCAGCAGAACGGCGATCCGCTCTCCGTCGCGCTGGACGGGCCCGGGTTCTTCCAGGTGAAGCGCGGTGACGGGAGCCTCGCGCTCACCCGCTCCGGCGACTTCCACGCCGACGCGAACGGCCAGCTCGTGACGTCCGAGGGCGATCGGGTGTGGCCGCCGGTCACGCTTCCCGCCGGGACGAACGTCGACGACGTCGCCATCTCGTCCGCCGGCGTCGTGACCGTGAAGCAGACCGTCGTCGGGACGATCCAGGTCATGAGCGTCCCGTCACCCTCCAACCTCCTGCCGGTCGGCGGCTCGCTCTTCCTGCCCACCACCGCGAGCGGTGGAGCGCGGCCGATGCCGACCCAGGGCATCCGCCAGGGGTTCCTCGAGGCGTCGAACGTCGACCTGGCGAGCGCGATGGTGAACGTCATCGACGCCCAGCGCAGCTTCCAGATGGACTCCAAGGCGATCCAGACGCAGGACCAGCTCATGCAGATCGCAAACGAGATCAGGCGCTAGCACTCATGATCGACCCGATCGACACCAGCCTGCTCCCGCCCGACGTCCAGAAGGCCGGGCCCGCCGCCCAGCAGCTGTACGCCGGCGCGCTCGCCTTCGAGCAGCAGCTCACCCAGCAGCTCGCGCAGTCGCTCGCCGACTCCGCGCAGGCTGCCGGCGGGTCGGACGACGAGGACTCCGGTGACGCGACGACGTCGATGTACAAGCAGATGCTGCCCGACGCCATGTCGCAGGGCGTGACCGCCGCCGGCGGCCTCGGCCTCGCCAGGGTGCTCTACGACCAGCTCCGGCTCCGGGCGGGTGAGTCGTGACCGGCCTCATCGACCACCTCGAGCGCCAGCTCGCCTCCGCGCAGCGGCTGCTCCAGACGGTGATCGCCCAGCGCGACGCCATCCGCGCGCAGGACGTCGAGGGCGTGCTCGCCCGGCTCGCCGAGGTGCAGCAGGAGATGGGACGGCGCATGCAGCTCGAGCGCGAGCGCGACGTCCTCCTCGACCAGGCTTCGACGGCGCTTCGCCGCCCGGCGAGCGACCTCACGCTGGAGATGCTCCTCGTGCTCGTCCCCGCGGGCGACGCGGTGCGGGCGCGCACCCTCTCCGCAGAGCTGCGTGGAACGCTCTCCGAGACCGCCCGCATCCACGGGCAGAACCGCGTCCTGATCCGGCAGGAGCTCGCGTTCCTCGACCACCTCATGCGCGTCCTCTCGGGCACGCCCGAGGGTGCGTACTCGGCCGCCGGAGGCTCGTCGTCCACGCCTCAGATCCTCAACCTGATCGACACGAGGGTGTAGCCGATGCCGCTCTCCACATTCCTCGGCCTCGAGACCACCCTGCGGGGCATCCTCGCCCAGCAGCTGGCGCTCGACGTGACGGGCCACAACATCGCCAACGCGAACACGATCGGCTACAGCCGCCAGACTGCCGTGATGGCGCCGACCGACGCCTACACCGTCCCCGGCGTGACCCGCCCGCCGCAGGCCGGGCAGCTGGGCACCGGCGTCAACGTCCAGAGCTACCAGCGGATGCGCGACGAGTTCCTCGACATCCAGTACCGCGCGCAGAGCATGCGGCAGGGCTCGGCCCAGGCCGCGCAGGACGGCCTGCGCCAGATCGAGGTCGCCTTCAACGAGCCCTCGGACACCGGCCTGAACTCGCTGCTCCAGAGCTACTGGGCCTCGTGGCACGACGTCTCGAACGCGCCCGAGAACCTGGCCACGCGCCAGGCGCTGGCGCAGAACGCGGCGAGCCTCGCCAACGGCTTCCAGAGCCTTGCGACGCAGCTTCAGACCGTGCAGACGCAGGTCGGCCAGAACGTCACCGACACCATCTCGCAGGTGAACGCGATCGGCTCGCAGATCACGCAGCTGACCGCGGCGATCACCGCCGACGAGGTCACGGGCGACAAGCCGAACGACCTGCTCGACCAGCGCGACGTCCTGATCGACCAGCTCTCGCAGCTCGGCAACATCACCGTCACGGTCGGGGCGCTCGACACGATCGACATCACGATCGGCGGAGCGACGCTCGTCGCCGGCGGCGCGCCGCAGGCCGCGATCGCCGAATCCGACATGACGAGCCTCACGTCGGGCAAGCTGAACGGCCTCATCGGCCTTCGCGACACGACGATCCCCGGCTACCAGACGTCGCTCGACACCCTCGCGTCGACGCTCATCACGCAGACGAACGCCGTGCACACGGGCGGGTTCGACCTGGCCGGAAACGACGGCGGCGCCTTCTTCAACGGCGCCGACGCCGCGACGATCGCGGTGAACCCGGCGCTTCTCACGACGCCCGCGCTGATCGCGGCGTCGGCCAACGGCCAGCCGGGGAACGCCGGCAACGCGCTCGCGATGGCCGACATGCAGCGGCGGCGCAGGCCGGCCTCGGCGGCGCGACGATCGACACCGCCTACTCGCAGCTCGTGACGCAGATCGGCTCCGATGTCCGCGACGCCACGCAGACGACCGACAACGCGACCATCCTCGCGGGCTCGCTCGACGACAAGCGCCAGTCCGTGTCGGGCGTCTCGCTCGACGAGGAGATGACGAACCTCGTGAAGTTCCAGCGCGGCTACCAGGCCTCGTCGCGAGCGCTCTCCGCGATGGACGAGATGATCGACCAGCTCATCAACCGGACCGGGAAGGTGGGGCTGTGAGCGCCCGCATCACCCAGAACATGCTCTCGAGGTCGCTTCTGCTCGACCTTCACAACGTCACCGACAAGCTGTCGCGCACACAGCGCAAGATCTCGTCGGGCAAGGAGCTCACCGCGCCGTCGGACGACCCGTTCGCGGCCAGCCAGGCCCTGATGCTCCGGCAGAACGTCGCGCTCGACCAGCAGTACCAGCGAAACACCGCCGAGGCCCAGTCGTGGCAGTCGGTCACCGACACGTCGCTCTCGAACGTCACCGACGCGGTGCTGCGCGTCCGCGACCTGGTCGTCCAGGGCGCGAACGACACGCTCGGCCCACAGGGACGCCAGGCGATCGCCAACGAGGTGACGCAGCTGATCGACTCCGTGAAGTCGGCTGCCAACGCGCAGTACGCCGGCCGCTACGTCTTCTCGGGCTCGGCCACGCTGACCCAGCCCTACCAGCTCGGCGCCAACGACGCCTACGGGGGGAACGCCGAGGTCGTGAAGCGCGAGATCGGCCCGGGCGTGCAGGTCGATCTGAACACCGTCGGCCAGACGACCTTCGGCGACGACACGTCGGGCCTCCTGAAGACGCTCCGCGACATCGTCACCGATCTCAACACCGGCAACACCGCGGCGCTCGGAAATGCCGACCTCCAGGCGATCGACGTCGCCCACGACGCGGTCGTGAACGCGCGGTCGGTCGTCGGGGCGCTCTCGAACCGCCTCGACAGCGCCATGAGCCGGCTCCAGCAGCTGCAGGATGCCTCGGCGAAGCAGCTCTCCGAGACCGAGGACGCCGACATGGCGAAGACGCTGGTCGACTTCTCGACCCAGCAGGCCGTCTATCAGTCGGCGCTCCGCGCGGGCGCCAACATCATCCAACCCTCGCTGATGGACTTCCTCAGCGGCTAGCACCGTCCCCCGGAACAGGAGGTTCTGGACAACCATGCAGATTCAGAGCACACGCTTCGGTGCGATCGACATCGCGGACGACGCGGTGATCGAGTTCGCCGACGGCATCATCGGCCTTCCGGGCACGCGCTACGCGCTCGTCGCCCAGCAGGAGGGCTCGTCCTTCTACTGGCTGCACTCGGTCGACGATCCGTCGGTCGCGCTGCCGGTCACACAGCCCTGGCTGTTCTTCCCGTCCTATGACGTCGCGGTATCCGACGAGGACTCCGCGAAGCTGGGACTCGACGCCCCCGAGCAGGCCGACGTCTTCTGCGTCGTCCGCGCCGCCCAGGAGCTCGAGGACTTCACCGTCAACCTGCGCGGGCCCATCGTGGTCCATGCCTCTCGCCGGCTCGGCCGACAGATCATCAACGAGGCCGGCGACTACGACGTCCGCCAGCCGCTCTTCGCCCACGTCGAGCTGAGCCAGGCCGCGCCTGCCAGCTCGACCACTCCCATCGCCGCATCGGGGGTGTAGCGAATGCTCGTCATCACTCGTCGTTCCGGTGAACAGGTCGTCCTCGGCGACGACATCACCATCACGGTGCTCGAGATCTCAGGCTCGACGGTTCGCCTGGGCATCGACGCCCCGACCGAGGTGCCGGTCTACCGGCACGAGATCTGGCTCGCGGTCAAGGCCGAGAACCAGGCCGCGGCCAACACCGAGGTCACCAGCCTTCCATCCCCCATCTCGAAGTAAGCACGAAGACAAGGAGGTCATTCACCAATGTCCCTGCGAATTCAGAACAACATCGAGGCGTTCAACGCCCACCGGCAGCTCGAGAACACCTCGCTGCAGCTGTCGAAGTCGATGGAGCGCCTCAGCTCCGGCTACCGGATCAATCGTGCGTCTGACGACGCGGCCGGACTCGCGATCAGCGAGAAGCTGCGCGCCGAGATCGGCGGCCTCGACCAGGCCCAGCGCAACACCCAGGACGCCGTCTCGATGGTGCAGACGGCTGAAGGCGCCATGGCTGAGGTCCACTCGATGCTCCAGCGCGTCCGCGAGCTGGCCGTCGAGTACAACAACGGCACGCTCTCGGCGACCGACAAGGCGTCGATCACCCAGGAGGTCGCGCAGCTCTGTGCCGAGATCGGCCGGATCGCGTCCGACACCACGTTCAACTCGATCGCCGTCCTGACCGGCTCGGCCCTGATCACCTTCCAGGTCGGTGCCGACGACGGCGAGACCATCAGCGTCTCGGCCGTGCAGCTGTTCGGTGACGGCGCCGGCTTCAAGATCGACTCCAACATGTTCACGTGGGGCAACACCGTGACGCTGGCGTCGATCGACCAGGCCGTCCAGGGCGTCGCCGATGCCCGCGGCCAGTTCGGCTCGATCCAGAACCGGCTCGAGCACACCCTGGCCAGCCTGGCCACGTTCCAGGAGAACCTGACCGCGTCCGAGAGCCGCATCCGCGACGTGGACATGGCCTCCGAGATGGTCAACTTCACCAAGCTGCAGATCCTGCAGCAGGCCGGCACCTCGATGCTGGCTCAGGCCAACCAGCTCCCGCAGAGCGTCCTCACGCTGCTGCGTGGCTAGTCCCGGCCGAATCGCACGTCCACGGGCCCTCGTCTCCCATAGCGGGAGGCGGGGGCTCGTCGCATCTGGGGCCTCTTGCCACGACTATACCCTTAGTGTATAGTCGGCTCGGTGTTGAGGGCCGCCGACATCAGAAAGACGTTCGGGCGCACGGTTGCCCTGGACGGCGCGGATCTCGAGGTCGACCCCGGCGAGGTGGTCGCCGTCGTCGGTCCCAGCGGGTCGGGGAAGTCGACGCTCCTTCACTGCGCCGCGGGGATCCTCACCCCGGACAGCGGCCAGGTCGTCTTCGAGGGCCGCCGCGTCGACGCGATGGGCGAGGCGGATCGGAGCCGGCTCCGCCGCACGTCGTTCGGCTTCGTGTTCCAGTTCGGTCAGCTCGTGCCCGAGCTCACCGCCGCCGAGAACATCGCGCTGCCAGTCATGCTGGGCGGAGTGAGCCGGCGCCGCGCGATCGGCGAGGCGCGCCGGTGGCTTGCGTTGCTCGATCTCCGTGAGGCGGCCCAGAAGCGGCCGGGCGAGCTCTCCGGTGGCGAGGGCCAGCGCGTCGCGGTGGCGCGCGCGCTCGTCCACCGGCCCCGCGTGGTGTTCGCCGACGAGCCGACCGGGTCGCTCGACTCCCTGTCCGGCGAGCTGGTGATGGATCTCCTCGTGCGCCTGGCGGGAGACGAGGGCGCCGGCGTCGTCATCGTCACGCACGACCCGCGCGTCGCGGCCTACGCGCAGCGCGACGTCACGGTGCGCGACGGCAGGATCGTCACGCCGCCGGTCGCCGCGTGATCGCGCTCAGCCTGTCGCTCCTCGCCGGCGGCGGCCGTCGCGGCGCGATGCGCCTCGTGCTGATCGTGGCGGGCGTCGCCGTCGGGTTCGTGTTCCTTCTCGGCGCCCTCGCCATCGGCCCGGCGCGTGACGCTCAGGACGCGCGCCAGGCGGCCCGCGACTACCCGCTGGGCGCTGCCGTCACCGACCGCCGGCCGGCGCTCCTCTGGGACGCCAGCCGCACCGCCTGGAGCTCGATCGGCGACCGCCAGCTGCACGTCATCGAGGTCGCTGCGACGGGCCCGGGCGCACCGCTTCCGCTGGGCGCGACGCGGATCCCCGCGCCGGGCGAGGTGCTTGTCTCACCGGCCCTCGGTCGGCTGCTCGATTCGCGGTCGGGCCGGGTCTACCGGCTGCGCTTCCCCGGCCACGTCGCGGGGACTCTGGGGCGGCCCGTGCTGCACGATCCGAACGAGCTGGTGGCGATGGTGGGCATGCCGGCCGACCTCCTGAACGGCGCGACGCGGATCACCGGCTGGAGCAGGCTGGCGCCGAGCCTCGGTGACTCGTCGGGGAACACCTTCAACCGGAGGCTCGTCTACCTCCTCGCGGCCCTCGGCGTGCTGATCCCGATCGGCGTGTTCGTCGCGGCCAGCACCCGCATCGGCGCGACCACGCGAGAGCGGCGGTTCGCCGCCATGCGCCTCGTCGGGGCGACGCCGCAGCAGGTCGCGCTGGCGGCGGCGCTCGAGGCCGCAGCGGCCGGTCTGATCGGTGGGCTCGTCGGCCTCTCGCTCGCGCTCGTCCTTCGCACGCGGGCCGAGCACATCGGCATCGCCGGGTACGCCGCGTTTCCGTCCGACCTGGCGCCGCCCCTGTGGCAGGTCGCGGCGATCCTGATCGCGGCGCCCCTGCTCGCCGCCGTGACGTCGCTCGGGTCGATGCGGCGCGTCGCCGTCACCCCGCTCGGCGTCCGCCGCCGGCAGGTGCCGGGCCGGCCGTCGGCCCGCCGCCTGGTGCCGCTCGCCCTTTCGTGGGCGGAGCTGGCCTGGGCCGTCCACGCGGGGGACGCGCTCACCGAGGACGGCAAGCTCGTCGCCCTGGGCATCGGCTTCACCGGGGTCGTCCTCGGCATCGTCGTCGCCGGGCCGTGGTTGGTCGGGGCCCTGGCGTCGGTCGTCGCCTCGAGCGCGCGCGGCCCGGGGGCTCTGATCGCAGGACGCCGCCTCCAGGCATCACCGTCCACCGCCTTCCGGGCGGTCGGCGGAGCCGTCCTCGGCGTGTTCGCGGCGACGGCCGTGCTCGTCTTCCTCCCATCCCAGGAGCGCTGGGCGAACGCCGCGGACGGCCTCGACACGTACGTCGCGCCGAGGCCGGTCGACGCCGCCGTCCAGGTGTACCGGAACGGCGCTCCGTGGACGCGGGTGGATGCCCTCGCCCGCGCAGCTCGCTGCGATCCCCGGGGTGCGGGCGCACGTCTCCGGCGGCGGACACGTCTGCGGGCCGCGTCCTCTTCGCGACCTGCGCCGAGGCGAGCCGTGTGCTCCACCACCGGCTGACCTGCCCGGCTCGCGGAGTGCTGCTCGATCGCACCGTCCACGTGGGGCCGCCCGTCAGCGTCGGCGACACGATCACGATCCGCGGAGTCCGAACGACGGTCGGCGGGTTCCTCCCGGTCGGCCTGGCGGTCGGCGTGGTTGCGCCGCCCGGCACCGTGAAGGCGCCGCCGCATCCGTCGTCGTGGATCCTCGAGACGAACGGCAGCCTCGCCACAGCCCAGCGGATCAGGGCGGCGCAGACGGCGAGCGGACTCCTCGGAAACGTCGAGACCGCCGCCCCCGACACCGTGCCGTCGACGGTCGAGAACCCGCTGCGCCGCCAGGCGGAGCTGGTCGTCGCGCTGATGCTGTCGGTCGCCGGGTGCAGCCTCGCGGTGATGATGATCGAGGGCGTGGTCGAGCGCCGCCGGGAGCTCGCGATGCTCGCAGCTGCCGGCACCCACCCGCGCGCGCTGCGGTCGGCGGTGGCGCTCGAGGTGCTCATCCCGCTCGCGGTCGCGTCGATCATGAGCTGCGTCATCGGCGTCCTCGTCACCGCGACGCTCCTTCGCGTTCGCGGGATCGGCCTCGTCGTGCCCTGGCTCGACCTCGGGCAGCTGCTCGCGGTGACCGCCGTCGTGGCGGCGGGTGTGCTCGCCCTGGGCCTCCCGGTGCTCGGTCGTGCGATCCGGGCCGACAACCTGCGGACGGAGTAGGCGTGAGCGTCCCGCACACCGTCCTCGGGCTGCTCCGCACGGGCCCGCGCCACGGGTACGACCTGAAGCGCGCCTACGACGCCCAGTTCGCCCACGCCCGGCCGCTGCGGTACGGCCAGATCTACGCCACGCTGGCGCGTCTCCAGCGCGACGGGCTCGTGATCCTCGACGCCGAGGAGCCCGGCCAGGGGCCGGACCGCAAGCGCTACGTGATCACCGAGGACGGCGCGACGGAGCTCGAGCGCTGGCTCCGCGAGACCGAGGCGCCGGAGCCGTACCTGCACTCGACGCTCTTCGCCAAGATCGTGCTCGCCCTCCTCCTCGACCGCGATCCCGAGGCGACGCTCGACGCCCAGAAGGCGCGCCACATGGCCCGCATGCGCGAGCTCACCGAGCTGAAGCGGACCGGCGACACCGTCGACCAGCTTCTCAGCGACCACGCGCTCTTCCACCTCGAGGCCGACCTGCGCTGGATCGATCTCACCGCCGCGCGCCTCGACCGCCTGCGCTCGGCCGTGCACGCCGAGTGAGCCGGCGGGAACCCTACGGACGCCGCTCGCGGTACTGCGCCACCGCGACTGGGGCCAGACCCCATGGGGTTCGAGCGAGGCATGGGGTCAGACCCCGCATCGGTTCGCGTTGCTGGTTCGCTGCAGGTGCGTGACGGGTCGACGTGGCTGCGGGCCGCCTCCGGGCTGGTTCTCGGCGGAGCCGTCACGATGGTGTGCCGGCGGCCGATGCGGGGTCTGACCCCGGGGCGTTGTGCCGGCTTAAGCACGACGGGCCGCCTTGGGGGCGGCCCGTCGCTCGTCGTCCCGTGTGTACGGGGTCTTTACCGCAGGAGGCTGAGGACGCCCTGCGGGGCCTGGTTGGCCTGGGCCAGCATCGAGGTGCCGGCCTGCTGCAGGATCTGCAGCTTGGTGAAGGTGACCATCTCGGAGGCCATGTCCACGTCGCGGATGCGGCTCTCGGACGCGGTCAGGTTCTCCTGGAAGGTGGCCAGGTTGTTGAGGCTGTGCTCGAGGCGGTTCTGCACCGAGCCGAAGGTCGAGCGGGCATCGCTGACGCCCTGGATGGCGGCGTCGATGCTGGCCAGCGTGACCGTGGTGCCGAAGCTGAAGATCGTGGAATCGACCTTGAACGTCGAGCCGGAGCCGAACAGCGCGACGGCGCTGACCGAGATGGTCTGTCCGTCGTCGGCGCCGACCTGGAACGTGATGGCGCTGGAGCCGGTGAGCACGGCGATGTTGTTGAACTTGGTGTCGTTGCCGATCCGGCTGATCTCGGCGCAGAGCTGCGAGACCTCGGCCGTGATCGACGCCTTGTCCGACGCCGACAGCGTGCCGTTGTTGTACTGGACAGCCAGCTCACGAACGCGCTGGAGCATGGCGTGCACCTCGCTCATGGCGCCTTCTGCGGTCTGCACCAGCGAGACGGCGTCCTGCGAGTTGCGCTGGGCCTGATCAAGGCCACCGATCTCGGCGCGCAGCTTCTCGCTGATCGCCAGGCCGGCCGAGTCGTCAGCCGCGCGGTTGATGCGATAGCCGCTGGAGAGCTTCTCCATCGACTTCGACAGCGCCGAGCCGGTCTGCACGAGCTGGCGATGCGCGTTGAACGCCTCGATGTTGTTCTGGATCCGAAGGGACACGATCTTCCTCCTTGAAGACGGTCTGTGTATCCCCCGCCCGCATCCTGCGAGCGGTGCAGCACCATCCGTGGCGCCGCACACCAAGTCATCGTCACCTCGCTATCGGATTTGAGCGTTCGCGATGAATTGCAGGAGCGATGCGGCGATTACCAGGTGTGGATGAGCTATCTCGACGTCCTCGGCCGGATCGCCGACCTCCAGTCGATGATCCAGCAGGTCGGCGCCCCCGCCCCCACTGCACTCCCGACCGCCACGGCGGCTGCGCCGGCGACCTCGTTCGCGTCGATGCTCGATGCGGCCGGCGCGACGGGCTCCGTCCCCGGGCTCACGTCGCCGTTCGGGACGACGGCGGGCTCGCGCGCGCTCGCAGCCGCGCAGACCCAGATCGGCCAGGCCGAGCAGCCTCCGGGCTCGAACGACGGGCCGGCGATCGCGATGTACCGCTCGGCCGTGGAGGGCTCCTATGCCGGCGCACCGTGGTGCGCCTACTTCGTGAGCTGGTGCGCCGCTCAGGCCGGAACACCGATCGGCGACCGCGGCCAGGGCCTCGGCTCCGTCGCGGCGATCACCGACTGGGCCGGCCGCACCGGCCGGCTCGTGTCACAGCCCCAGCCGGGCGACCTCATCCTCTTCGGCACGAGCCATGTCGGCATCGTCCAGTCGGTGAACCCCGACGGGTCGCTCACGACGGTCGAGGGCAACGCCTCGAACGCGGTCTCGGTCGAGCAGCACTCGCCGAGCGAGGCCACCGGCTTCGTGCGGCTGTAACGCGGTACGTGCTGTTCATCCGGTCGGAACCACCGGGGCCAGGCCCCGGATGGGGCCTGGCCCCATGGGGTTCGGCACGATCGGGGTCTGACCCTGGGGGGTGTGGTGGGTTAAGCACGACGGGCCGCCTTGGGGGCGGCCCGTCGCTCGTCGTCCCGTGTGTACGGGGTCTTTACCGCAGGAGGCTGAGGACGCCCTGCGGGGCCTGGTTGGCCTGGGCCAGCATGCTGGTGCCGGCCTGCTGCAGGATCTGCAGCTTGGTGAAGGTGACCATCTCGGAGGCCATGTCCACGTCGCGGATGCGGCTCTCGGACGCGGTCAGGTTCTCCTGGAAGGTGGCCAGGTTGTTGAGGCTGTGCTCGAGGCGGTTCTGCACCGAGCCGAAGGTCGAGCGGGCATCGCTGACGCCCTGGATGGCGGCGTCGATGCTGGCCAGCGTGACCGTGGTGCCGAAGCTGAAGATCGTGGAATCGACCTTGAACGTCGAGCCGGAGCCGAACAGCGCGACGGCGCTGACCGAGATGGTCTGTCCGTCGTCGGCGCCGACCTGGAACGTGATGGCGCTGGAGCCGGTGAGCACGGCGATGTTGTTGAACTTGGTGTCGTTGCCGATCCGGCTGATCTCGGCGCAGAGCTGCGAGACCTCGGCCGTGATCGACGCCTTGTCCGACGCCGACAGCGTGCCGTTGTTGTACTGGACAGCCAGCTCACGAACGCGCTGGAGCATGGCGTGCACCTCGCTCATGGCGCCTTCTGCGGTCTGCACCAGCGAGACGGCGTCCTGCGAGTTGCGCTGGGCCTGATCAAGGCCACCGATCTCGGCGCGCAGCTTCTCGCTGATCGCCAGGCCGGCCGAGTCGTCAGCCGCGCGGTTGATGCGATAGCCGCTGGAGAGCTTCTCCATCGACTTCGACAGCGCCGAGCCGGTCTGCACGAGCTGCCGATGCGCGTTGAACGCCTCGATGTTGTTCTGGATCCGAAGGGACACGATCTTCCTCCTTGAAGACGGTCTGTGTATCCCCCGCCCGCATCCTGCGAGCGGTGCAGCACCATCCGTGGCGCCGCACACCAAGTCATCGGCGCAGTCCTTCCAGTTTTTAGCAAACCGTAAAGACTACAAGTGAGATCGTGCGTGCCCGGCGGATCAGTTGCCGGCAGCGGCGCGCTCTGCGCGCGCCCGGCGTTCCGCGGCGGCGCGGCGCACCGCGGTGACAGCCTCGCCCTCGAGGATGTGCTGCCAGGCGACGATCGCACCGAACCAGGCGAGCATGTTGCCGGCCACCCCGCCGACGATTGCCCGCAGCAGCGTGTCAGGGAGCGGCGTGTGGTGCATCCAGCTCCCGATCGCCACGACCCCGAAGCCCACGAGGCCTCCGGCGGCCTTCGCCGTCCGGATGCCGCGTCCGGCCCGCGGGTGGTCGGACAGGCTCACCAGCGACGGGTTCAGGTCGGCCATCAGGCGGCGGCCTCGAGCTCAGTGACGGGCAGCGCGAGGGTGGCGAGCTCAGCCGCATCGGCCGGGCGCAGGCCCCCGATCTGCCGCCGGCCGTCGGTGATGTACGCGAGCGGTCGCTTGAGCGTGAACGAGAGCCCGACCGCCTGCGCGACCGAGCTGACCTCGTCGAGCCGCGTGATGGTGAGCCGCGTGATCGGGAAATGCGCCGTGATCGCCTCGTACAGCTCGGCGGTCGCGCGCGCGTCGGCCCATGCCGGGATGACCAGGTGCGTCTCGTCGGGGCGCACGGCCTCGAGCAGCGACGCCAGCTCGGCGATGCCGTCGGGGTCGGTCGCCGAGACGGGCGGCGTGTCGACCACGATCAGGCTCTCGCCGGACATGCGGGCGGCCGCGCGGGCGGCGGTCTCCGGCGTCTGCGCAACCCGCAGGCCGATGTCGAGGTGCTCGGTCAGCGCGCCCAGCCGGTAGGCGTCGGCGGGCGGCTCGAGGCTGAGCGTCCGCACGGCGAGCGTCGAGCCGGTGGCGTAGGCGTGGCACAGCTTGGCGGCGGTGAGCGTCTTACCGGCGCCGGCCGCGCCGACGAGCGCGATCGTGCGGCGCTTCGTCCGCCAGCCGTGCTCGACCTTGATCTGACGTGCGAGCGCGCGCTCCAGGAGGCCCAGCGGGGTGGTGTCCTGGGCGAACGGCTGCATGGCGCGGCGGGCGTCGCGTGCCAGGCTCTCGACGACGGCTGACGGAAGGCCGGCCGCGACGGCTTGTGACGCGGCGGCCTCCCAGTCGCCGTCCCCGGCGATCGGCGGAAACCCGATCGTCTGGAACTCTTGAGGGGCCGTGTCGTCGCCGGGCTCGTCGTCGCCGGGCTCCTCATCCGTGGCGACGTTCTCCACGCGGAGCTCGGCCGCCTGGAGCGCCTGGGCGAACGGGTGGGCCTGATCCATCATGGTGCGGATCACCGGGTTGTCGACGTCGTCGCCGGCGTCGCTCCCGGCGTCGTAGGCGTCGAACACCCTGCTGGCGGGGAGCGCGACGGTCGGTGCCGCGGCGGTGGGCGGGGCGATGGCGTCGACCTCGACGCAGCGGCGGCCGAAGAACCCGCCGATGCCGCCGACGATCCCTTCGCGCCGGCGCAGGATGATCGCGTCGTCGCCGAGCTCGGCGCGGATCTGGGGAAGCACCTCGTCGAGGGTCTTGCCGCGATAGGTCTTGGTCTCCGTCATGTCCTCACCACCCCTGTCGTCTCAACCCGGATCCCGGGCACGATCTCGTTGTACGACACCACCGGCAGCTGCGGCAGCGCCTGTTCGACCAGCCGGCGCAGGTGCCGGCGGATGCGGCTCGAGCAGACCAGCACGGGCCGGACGCCCATGCCGGTGGCCTGCTCGACCTGGCCCGAGAGCGACCCCACGACCGCCTGGGCGCGGACCGGCTCCATCGCCAGGTACTCCCCCTCGTGCGTCTGTGTGACCGACTCTGCGATCTCCTGCTCGAGCGACGGGTCGAGCGAGATGGCCCGAAGCGTCTTCGTGTCGTCCACGTATCCGGCCGTGATGTTGCGGGCCAGCGACTGGCGCGCGTACTCGCCCAGGAGGGCCGGATCGCGCGTGATCGCGGCCCGGTCGCCGATCGACTCGAGGACCGTGCCGAGGTCGCGGATGGACACGCCCTCCCGAAGGAGGTGCTGCAGCACCCGCTGTACCTCGCCGACCCCGAGCTTGTCTGGCACGACTTCCTCAACGGCAGCAGCGTTCTGCTCCTTGAGCGTATCGAGCAGCTTCTTCGTCTCCTGGCGCGTGAGCAGCTCGTCGGCGTGGCGCCGGATCGTCTCGGTGAGGTGGGTGACGATCACCGACTCCGGGTCGACGACCGTGTAGCCCAGCGCCTCCGCCTCGGCGCGCGCCCCGTCCTCGATCCAGACGGCGGGCAGGCCGAACGCCGGCTCGACCGTGGCGATGCCCGCGATCCCCGGTACGGCGTCGCCCGGGTTCATCGCCAGGCGGTGGCCGGGGATGATCCGCGTGCGGGCCACCTCGCCGCCGCGCACCTTGATGGCGTACTCGTGCGAGTCGAGCGTGACGTCGTCGTGGATGCGCACCGGCGCGATCACCATGCCGAGCTCGGTCGCGATCTGGCGGCGGACGACGCCCACGCGCGCGAGCAGGCTCCCGCCGGCCTTCTGGTCGACGAGCGGGACGAGCCCGAACCCGATCGTGAGCTCGAGCGGGTCGATCGAGAGCGCCCCGATCGCGACGTCGCCCGGCTGCGGCGCCGGGGCCGTCTCGACCGCCGTCGCGGCGGCGTGCGCGTCGCGCTCGAACTGCGCCTTCATCGCCCGACCGAGCAGGAAGAAGATGCCGCCGATCACGAAGAACGGGAGCTTGGGCATGCCGGGGACGAGCCCCATGACGGCGATGATGCCGCCGGCGATCATCGGCGCGCGCGGCTGGCGCAGGATCTGGCCCGAGATGTCGGACCCGAGGTCGGCCTCGCTCGACGAGCGGGTGACGATGATGCCCATCGCCGTCGAGATGAGGAGCGCCGGTGTCTGGGCGGCGAGACCGTCGCCGATCGTGAGCAGCGGGAACGTGTGCACGGCCTCCCCGAAGCCCATCCCGCGCTGGAGCAACCCGACGCCGATGCCTCCGAGCAGGTTGATGGCCACGATCAGGATGCCCGCCATCGCATCGCCCTTCACGAACTTCGATGCGCCGTCCATCGCGCCGTAGAAGTCGGCCTCGCGCGAGATCTGCTCGCGGCGGCGGCGCGCCTCCTGGTCGGTGATCTGCCCGGCATTCAGGTCGGCGTCGATCGCCATCTGCTTGCCCGGCATCGCGTCGAGGGTGAACCGGGCGGCGACCTCGGCCACGCGGCCGGCGCCGTTCGTGATCACCACGAACTGGATGACGACGAGGATCAGGAACACGACGAGGCCGACGAGGACGTTCCCGCCGACGACGAACGAGCCGAACGCGTGGATGACCCCGCCCGCGTCAGCGTGCAGGAGGACGAGCCGCGTGACGGAGATGTTGATGCCGAGGCGGAAGAGCGTCGTGATCAGAAGCAGCGAGGGGAAGACCGCGAAGTCGAGCGCCTGCGGGACGTACATCGTCGTGATCAGGATCATCAGCGCGCCGCAGATGTTGATCGTGATGAACATGTCGATCAGGATCGACGGCAGCGGGACGAGCATCATCGCGACGACCACGACGACCGCGACCGCCGCGAGGAGGTCCGAGTGCTTGAGGAGTGCCTTCAGACCGCCTTCGTTCATGGCGCGGCCGGCCCGAGCATTGATGGGGCCAGGGCGCGGACACGGGGGACGACGCCGCGGGGCACGGCCACGTAATCGGCGCCCGGCCCCCCCGCTTAAGGGCTACACGGGAGGCTAGTCGCCCGCCGCGGGCACCTCATGGGCGAGCTGGGGAAGGCGCCGGTCGAGCCAGCCGGGAAGCCACCAGTTCCAATCCCCCAGGAGGCGCATCGTTGCGGGCACGAGGACGAGCCGCGTGATTGTCGCGTCGATCGCGATCGCCGATGCCAGGCCGACGCCGACCTCCTTGATGGTGGGTACGCCCGTGAGCGCGAACGACCCGAACACGACGACCATGATCGCCGCGGCCGATGTGATGATGCGGGCCGAGGACGCGATGCCCTCCGCGACGGCCCGCTCGTTCGAGCCGTGCAGGTCGTACCGCTCGCGGATGCGCGTGAGGAGGAACACCTCGTAGTCCATCGAGAGCCCGAACGTGATCGCGAGGATGAGCGACGGGTTGATCGTGTTCAGGTGGCCGAGATGGTGGAAGCCCGTGAAGTCGAGCCAGCCCCACTGGAAGACCGCGACGATCACCCCGTAGGCCGCGCCGACCGAGAGCAGGTTCATCACGACCGCCTTGAGCGGCAGGAGCACCGAGCGCAGCAGCACCAGGAGCACCGCGTACGCGAGCACGACGACCGCGGCGATGACCATCCACAGGTCGGAGCCGACCTCCTGGTTCAGGTCGTAGTTGAACGCCGACACGCCGCCGACGTCGACGGTTGCCTCCCGCTCGATCGGGTCGGCGTGGATCACCTGTCGCAGGCGCGGGACGATCGCGTTCTCGGCCGGCTCCGACTCCGGGTCGACGCGGATCGCCGCCTGGATGTTGAGCGCGTTTCCGAGCCGCCGGATTGTGGTGGCCCGGACGAGAGGGTCGCGCGCGACCTCCGCGGCGACCCGGCGCGCGTCGGGGGCCAGTGCGGAGACGTCTCCCGAGAGCGGGCGGATGAGGATCGAGATCGCCCCGGCCTCGCCCTGCCCCGGCCCGGTGATCTGCGACGACAGGATGTGGTTCCCGGCGACGATCGGCGACGACCGGGGCATCTGCTCGAGCGTGCGGTTGTCGGTCTCGAGCGCGATCGCGGGCAGCGTGAGCACGATGAGCAGTCCCGCCGACGCGCAGAACCAGACGAGCGGCCGGCGCATGATCCGCCCGACCCAGCGGGCCCAGAACTCGCCTGGCCGGTCGCGCTCCGGCCGTGCCCGGCGGCGGATCCGGCCGCGGTCGACGCGCCGCCCGAGCAGGTGCAGGAGCGCGGGGAGCAGGGTGGACGACGCCAGCACGGCGACGGTGACCACCATCATCGCCCCCGCCGCCATCGACTGCACGGCCCGCACCGGCACGAGCCACAGCGCCAGCAGGGCCAGCACGACCGTCAGGCCCGAGAAGACGACGGCGGTGCCCGACGTGCGCATCGCGGTGTCGACGGCGGCGTCGGGGGAGGCCCCCGCCTCGAGCTCCTCCCGGAACCTGGCGAGGACGAACATCGAGTAGTCGACGGCGACGCCGATCCCAATCATCGACACCATCGTCGTCACGAACACCGACATCTCGGTGGCCGACGCCACGAAGAAGACCGCCCCGAACGTGATGACGACGGATGCGACCGCGAGCATGAGCGGCAGCGTCGCGGCGACGAGCGCGCCGAAGAGGGCGATGAGGACGATCGCGATGAAGGGGGCCGTCAGGGTCTCGGCGCGCGTCAGGTCCGTCTCGATGATGCGCTGGAACGAGGCGTACAGGGCGGGTGCGCCGAGGACGTACACCCGCGTCGGGCCGTCCGTCACCTGGACGCGGTCGGCGAGACGCCGGCTGATGGCGAGGGCCTTGTTCTGCGACACGGACGCGTAGCCGGTGATCGCC
Source organism: uncultured Actinomycetes bacterium (assembly GCA_963809325.1). Lineage (GTDB taxonomy): Bacteria > Actinomycetota > Thermoleophilia > Gaiellales > JAICJC01 > JAICJC01. The sequence continues at coordinate 908,787 of CAWEIZ010000007.1, read as the reverse complement.
CGCGTGCGCCCATCCGCGGACGCCGTCGGCGCGGTCGTGAACCGGATGCGGCTGTCGACCCCGATCGCCTCGCGGTGGACGTCGGCGAGCCGCGCGGCCGCCGCCTCGGCGGTGGGGGCAGAGACGAGGAGCGTGAACGGCTGGGCGCCGTACCGCGGCAGGTGCTCGAAGTAGGCCAGGTTCCGCTCCGACTCCGCGCCCGGCACCTCGAAGCCGCCGTTGGAGAGCCGGGACTGAGCCCGGCCGGCGAAGGGCAGCGCGAGGACCAGGAGCACCACCCAGGCGAGCACGAACACCCACGGCCGCCTCGCGGCGGCGCGGCTGATCACTACCAGGGCTCGCCCCACGGCCGCACGATAGTTAGACCCCGTGGGGCCAGGCCCCGTACGGGGCCTGGCCCCGGTGGTTCGCCTCCTAGATGATTGATCGATAACTCCCGCGCGCCTGGACGCCCGACGGGCTGGAGCGGCGACCGTGGCGGCGCTGCGGTTGCGCCTTCGCATCGCGGCGTCCTCGGTCGGGTCAATATTCCCGATATTGACCCTCCCTGCGTCCTTGCGCTGCTTGCCTCGCAACCGCCCAGGACATCACGGAGTTATCGATCAATCATCTAAGCCGCAGCCCGGCGGCGCCCGGCGGCCCGGTAGACGAACGCCAGCACCTCGGCGACAGCCTGGAAGAAGTCCTCGGGGATCTGCTGGCCGATCTCGACCTCCTTGTGGAGGGCGCGCGCGAGCGGAGGATTGGTGAGCACCGGCACCGAGGCGGCCTCGGCGGCCTCGCGGATGGCCTTGGCGACCAGGTCGGCACCCTTGGCCACGAGCTCCGGAGCCGGCTTCGTGCCGTCATAGCGCAGGGCGACGGCGAAGTGGGTCGGGTTCGTGACGACCACGTCGGCGGTCGCGACGTCGGCGATCATGCGCTTCCGGGCCTGCGCGAACTGCCGGCGCCGGATGGCGCCCCGGACCTCGGGGGCCAGGTCGCTCTGGCGCGTCTCCTGCTTGACCTCCTCCTTGGTCATCTTCATCGACTTCTCGTGACGGCGGCGCTGCCAGGCGTAGTCGACCGCGGCGAGCAGCATGAAGGCCCCTCCGACGTACATCGACAGCGTGAGCACGGTGCGGGCCAGCTCGATGAGCATGGCCCCCGGAGGGACCCCCGTGAGTGCCGCGAGGCGCGGCAGCCGCGGCCAGATGGCGAGGAACGCCGCGACCGAGACCACTCCCGCCTTCGAGATCGCCTTGCCGGACTCGAAGAGCAGCTGGGGCCCGGCGAGCCGCTTCAGGCCCGTCTTCGGGTTCACCCGCGACCACTGCGGCTTGATCGCGGTCCCCGTGATCCGCGGCCGGTTCTGGAGCACGCTCGCGGTCACTCCCGCCGCGGCGGCGGCCAGCAGGATCGGGGCGATGATGGCGAACGTCGCGCGCATCGCCCAGCCCGCCAGCGACCCGCCTCCGTCGAGGCTCGCCATCCCCGGGTGGGCCCCGTTCGCGATCCCCTGGCGCAGGACGTCGGTCATCTTGTGGAGCATGCTGGGCGCGACGATGGCGAGGGTCCCGACGCCCACGAGCAGCACGGTCGCCGAGTTCAGGTCCATCGACCGGGCCATCTGGCCCTTCTTGCGCGCCTCCTCCCGTCGCTTGGGGGTGGGCTTCTCGGTGCGGTTCTCAGCCACTCAGCCCCTCACCCCCTCACCCTCCGAGCGTGCGGACGGCCTGCGCGACCGACTGCTGCATGGCGTCGCCGAGCCGCGTGCTCAGAAACGGCAGTGAGGCCGCGATCACGGTGAAGCCCACGAGGAGCTTCGCCGGCAGGCCGACGACGAAGACGTTCATCTGCGGCACGGCCCGCGAGACGAGGCCCAGCGCCGCGTCCGTGATGAGCAGGGCGACCAGCGCCGGGGCGACGATCTCGAGGCCGATCAGCCACAGCTGCCCGAACGCCGCGGCCGCGTGGGCCGACACGCTGGCCGTGTCCGGGAACGCGGTGATCGGGAGCGCCTGGTAGCTGGAGGCGAGCCCCTGGAGCATGAGGTGGTCACCGCCGGCGAGCAGGAACACCATCACGGCGAACAGCGAGTAGAACTGCCCCAGGATCGCGTTCTGCGAGTTGTTCACCGGGTCGACCAGGTGCGCGAACGAGAAGCCGATCACCGTGTCGAGCAGCCCGGCGCCGGCGGTGATGGCGGCCGAGAGGATCGCCATCGGGAACGCGAACGCGAGCCCGACGCCGATCTCCTTGAGCAGGAGGATGGTGTACTCGCCGGTGTTCGTCGGCACGTGCTGGCCGTGCAGCGCGACGGGCATCATCGCGAGAGCGATCGCGGTCGCGATCAGCGCGCGGACGCGGATCGGGATCATGTGCGCCGAGAAGACGGGCGCCAGGACGAAGAGGCCCCCCAGGCGGGCGAGCACCAGCGTGAACCCCAGGAGCTGGCCCGAGACGAACGCCGGGAGGTCGACGGTCACGGTCCGACCATGGACGGGATCGACACGTACAGGTTGTGCACGTAGACGAGCATCTGGTCGAGCATCCACGGGCCGCCGATCGCCAGGACCGCGCCGGTCGCGAGGATCTTCGGGATGAACGTGAGCGTCGGCTCCTGGATCGACGTCACCGCCTGGAGCACCGAGACGACAAGGCCGACCGCGAGGCCCGTCAGCAGGAACGGCATCGACACCTCGAGGGTGATCGTGAGGGCCTGCATCGCGAGACTGGTGACGGTATCGGCGTTCATGGGATCCTCGTCAGGTATGGAAGGACTGCACCAGGCTCTGGACCACCAGGTGCCAGCCGTCCACGAGCACGAAGAGCATGATCTTGAACGGCAGGGAGATCAGGACGGGCGGGAGCATCATCATGCCCATCGACATGAGCGTGGACGAGACCACCATGTCGATGATCAGGAACGGCAGGTAGATCAGGAAGCCGATCTGGAAGGCCGTCTTCAGCTCCGAGATCATGAAGCTGGGGATGAGGACGTATGTCGGGATGTCGGCCCGCGTCTTCGGGCGCGGCAGGTCGGCCATCGACACGAAGAGCGCGAGGTCGGAGTCGCGGGTCTGCTTGAACATGAATGTCCGCAGCGGCTCCTGGCCGCGGTCGATCGCCGCCTGAAGGCCGATCTCGTGGTGCGTGTACGGCTGGACGGCGGTCTCGTTCACCTGCTTCAGCGTCGGCGCCATCACGAAGAGCGAGAGGAAGATCGACATCCCGACCAGCACCTGGGTGGGCGGGGTGGTGGGCGTCCCGAGCGCGCTCCGCACGAAGCCGAGCACGATCAGGATGCGGGTGAAGCCGGTGAGCATGAGGAGCGCACCGGGGAGCACCGCCAGCAGCGTCAGCAGCAGGAAGATCTGGACGGGCGCCGAGATCGCCTTGCTGCCGCCGACCAGGTTGATGGTCGTCGCGTGGTCGGCGAGGAGCGGGAGCGCGTTCACCGGGCGGTTCTCCGCCTGAGCGCCTCGATCACGCCCGTCGGCGTCGGCGGCCGGCCCGGTGTGTTCGGAAGCTGCGCGGCGGCGGCGAGCTCGAGGTCCATCGCCCGCGCCTCCTCGGCGGAGTACACCCTGATCGGCGTCACCGACTGCTCGGTCGCGCCCACGAGGATCAGCTCGTCACCGGATCGGATCAGGTGCAGCGCCCGGTTGGGCGCGAGCGTGGTCGTCGCGACCACCTCGATCCTGCCGTCGCTCTGGCCCGCGCGCGATTTCGCGGCCGACTTCAGGAGCCAGTACAGCCCGTAGACGACGGCGAGCACGATCGCCAGCCCGACGATGGTTCGCGCGATCGCTCCCGACGAGGACGAGATCCCGGTCGTGGCCGACCCCCCGCTCGAGGAGTGGGTCACATCGGCCGGAAGCGGGGTCGTGTCCTTGTGGAACGCCGGTGCCTGCTTGGACGTGTCCGCCTGCTTGGACGTGTCCGTCTGCGTGGTCGAGGCCGCCCACGCGGGGGCAGCCTGCAGGAGCAGGATCGCGGCCAGTGCGACGGCCGTCCGCGAAAGACCCGCGCGGAGACGGTGACGGAGGGGGGAACGCAAGGCGCACCCGTAATCGGCTCGGCTCCCGGCGGCTTGAGCGGCCGGCAAAGGGGCATCCGGCGGTCCCCGACGACCACCGCGGAATTACCACAAAACGAGGAGGCAGTGACAACTTGTGCTGCCGATACGTCCTTTGTTCGAAAAGTGTTTGCAGAGTTTTCGAATGATATGACCCCAAGTTGCAAGCTCCCGTCGTCCCTGTAATGCGGAGGTTGAGATCCGTGGAAACCGCCACTTCGGCCCAGCGCCCCACTGCGTCGACCGCAGAAGCGCTTTGGCGCGCCTGGATTCAGAACGGTGACGTCGCCGCCCGCGACCGCCTCGTGCTGTCGTACGCCCCGATGGTCAAGTACCTCGCGTGCCGCAAGGTGCGCGAGCTTCCCGCCCACTGCGAGCTCGACGACCTCGTGTCGTGCGGCCTGCTCGCCCTGATCGCCGCCGTCGACCGGTTCGATCCGGCCAAGGGGGCGACGTTCGAGCAGTACGCGTGGACTCGCGTCTCCGGCGCGATCATGGACGAGCTCCGGCGCCAGGACTGGGCGCCGCGCTCGCTGCGCCGCTCCGGACGCGCGATCGAGCGCGCCCGCGACGAGTGGCAGGCCAAGACCGGCCGGCTGCCCTCCGACGGTGAGCTCGCCACCGAGCTCGAGATCGGTGTCGGCGACCTGCGCGGCCAGCTCGAGGGCCTCGCGCGTGCCGACCTTCTCTCGCTGAACACCCCGGCGCGCGGCGCCGAGGAGTCCATGCCGGTCGAGGTCGGTGACACGATCGAGGCGCCTCCGGGCGAGTTCGATCCCGAGGCCGCGGCGCTCGCCAACGAGCGCGCGCAGGTCCTCCGTGACGCCATCGCCTCGCTCTCCGAGCGCGAGCAGACGATCCTCGTCCTGCTCTACGTGAAGCACCTGCAGGGTGCCGAGATCGGCCGCCTCCTGGGCGTGTCCGAGTCGCGCGTCTCGCAGATCCTGAGCTCCATCCGGCGCACGCTCAAGGAGCACATCGAGAGCTACGACTCGATGGGCACGCTCCGCCGCGCCGCCTAGCGCCGCTTCGCCTCCTCGCCCCTCGGGCCCCTCGGGTCCGGGGGGCGATCTGCGTTCTGGGGGTGGTCACCGGCGAGCGAAGTGTCGTTCGCGTGCAACGCCAAGTGTCGTTCGGGTGGAGCGCCAAGTGGCGCTTGCTCGCACGGCCAAGTGGCGGACCACACCCTGGCGCCCGGCCAAGCCTCGGGGACGCCCGCGATCTCCTGGTGGTCGCGGCGTGCTGCGTGCTCGTTTTCGGCGGCCCGGTGTTCGCCGCGCTCGCGACCGGCACTGACCGCGAGGCCGCTCCAGGGCTCAACCGCCCCCGCCCGCCGCCGATTACCCGGGCAGGTGTTGTCTCCTAGGAAAGCAAGGCGGGCTCGGTGCGGCTGGTAGCGACATCTCGGTTGGTGGACGGCGTGCGCCTCGGGCGCGACGTCCGCACGGGCGCGGCCGAGCACGCGCCGCTCCTGCGCGCGGGGACCGCGATCACGCCGGAGTACCGCGACGCCCTGATCCGCCAGGGCATCAACGCCGTGTACGTCGACGACGAGCTGAGCGCAGGCATCGAGGTGCCGGAGGTGCTGAGCGAGCGCACGCGGAACGAGGCCGAGACGGCCCTCCAGCGGGCGTATGACGAGATCCCCACCGCCCTCGGGAGCGGGGAGACGGTGTCCGACAAGGCGATCGGCGATCTGAAGCGGATCGCGCATCTGATCGCCCGCGACATTGCCGCCTCCGGTGATGCCGTCCTCGCCCTGACCGACCTCGCCGGGGCCGACGCCTACACGCTCCAGCACTCCATCGACGTGACCGTGCTCGGGCTCGTGCTCGGCCGGCGCGTCCTCAACCTGTTCGGCTACCCGAACTACCGCGGGGAGCGCACGTTCACGAACATCGACGAGCGGCTCACGAGCCTCGGCGTCGGCCTGCTCCTGCACGACGTGGGGAAGCTCGTGGTGCCGTCGTCCGTCCTCCAGAAGCCGGGCCCGCTCGACGCCGACGAGTGGGAGCTCATGCGCCAGCACCCGCTGGCCGGCCTCGAGCTGCTCCCCGGGCACACCATCAACCACCTCGCGAAGAGCGTCGTGCGCTCCCACCACGAGCGCTGGGACGGCAGCGGCTATCCCGAGCAGCGGAGCGGCACCCGCATCGCTCAGCTCGCCCGGATCGCCAGCGTTGCCGACGTCTACGACGCCGTGACGAGCGCCCGCCCGTACCGGGCCGCCGCGCCTGCCCACGTCGGCTACCAGGTCATCGTCGAGGGCGCGGGCATCACGTTCGACCCCGAGGTGGTCACCGCGTTCCGCAAGCTCGTCGCCCCCTACCCGGTGGGCACCGAGGTGGAGCTCGGCGACGGCGGCCGCGGCATCGTCGCCGCCCTCCCGTCCGACGCTCCCGACGAGCCGACCGTCCGCTTGACGCATGGGCCGGACGGCGCGCCGATGGAGCCCGTCGACGTCGCCTTCGCCGATCTCCCTCCCATCGCCGGCGCCGTGACGTACCCCGAGGCTGCCTGAGCGCTCTACGCTCGCGGGGTGCCCATCCGCATCTCCGTCCGCGTCTCCCCCGGCGCGCGCCGCACCGAGCTCGTCGGCCGCCACGGCGACGGCTGGCGGGTTCGGGTGGCGGCCCCGCCGGAGCGGGGCCGCGCGAACGAGGCGCTCGTGGATCACCTTGCCGAGGTCCTGGGCGTCTCGCGGGCCGGCGTCCGGCTCGTCGCCGGCGCCGGCTCGCGTGACAAGGTCGTCGAGATCGACGGCCTCACGGCCGCCCAGGTCGACTCGGCGCTCGGCGGCTAGGCCGCTGCGTCGAGGCGCTTGTCGGCCGGCACCACGGTCGTGATGCGAAGGCCGAACTGCTCGTCGATCGCGACCACCTCGCCGTGGGCGATGCAGCGGCCGTTCACGAGGAGGTCGACCGGCTCGCCGGTCATCCGCTCGAGGACGACGATCGAGCCGGGCCCGAGGTCGAGCGTCTCGCGGATCGTCATGGTCGTCCGGCCGATCTCGACGGCGAGCTCGACGGGCACGTCGAGCACGATGTCAAGGCCGCCTGCCTCGGGCAGGGTCGTCGGCACCGCCGCAGGGGCGGAGTCGGTCAGCGGCTCGAGGGCCATCTCTGCGGGAACGTTGGGGGTCTCGTCGCTCATCTCATGTCCTACTGGACTACCACGTCGGTGAAGAAGACGTGCGTCACCTTTTCATCGGTCTGCGACTGCACATCTTTGAGGATGTCTGTGAGCAGCTTCTCGCGCGAGGGCCGCTGGACCAGGTCGTCGGTCGTGAGGCCGGTGAGGTCGTTCGTCACGATCGACCGCACGACGGCGTTCTCCTTCAGCACCGGGGCTGCGCCCTCCGCTGCCGCAGGGAGGCCGCCCTCCAGCTCGAGTGCGACGCTCACCTTGCCGTAGTGGCCGCCGTCGAGGTTGATGGTGAAGTCGGGGGCCAGGGCCAGGAGCTCGCCGGCCACCTTCGGAGGCGGGGCCTTCTTCGCCGAGCCGCCGCCCGAGAGCAGGAACTTGTAGGCCCCGCCGCCGCCGACGAGCACCAGCAGCAGCACGGGCAGGATGAACTTGAGCTTGCCCTTCATTGGGATGTCGCTCCTTGGGACTGGGTTGCGTTACGGAGCACGACCACGTCGACGCGGCGGTTGAGCGCGCGCCCGTCGGCCGTGTCGTTGGGTGCGACGGGCCTCTGGTCGGCGAAGCCGACGACCGTGAGCCGGCTCTGGGCCACGCCGTGATGGATGAAGAATTCGAGGACGGCGTTCGCGCGGGCGCTCGAGAGCTCCCAGTTCGACGGGAACTCGCCGCCCGAGATCGGCACGTTGTCGGTGTTGCCCTCGACGGCGATCGCGTTCGAGAACCTCGTCGTGACGAGCAGGTGCGAGACCTCGGTCAGGATCGGCGTGCCCGTGGCCTTGAGCTCGGCATGGCCCGAGTCGAAGAGCACCTTGTCGGTGAGGAGCCGGATCACGAGCCCGCGCTGGTCGATCGACGTCTGGATCAGCCCCGAGAACCCGTGCAGCTTCGCGTACGAGTCCACCTGCGCCTTGATCTCCTCCAGGTTCGACTGCTCCTCGGCGGCCTGCTGCTTCTCGGCCGCCTTCTGGGCCGGCGACTTCGGGGCGACTTTGCCGATCAGGTTGTGCGACATGATCTGGAAGGTCGAGTCCATCTGCTGGCTCGCGGTGGCGGACTGGACGCCCTGGATGCGGGTGGGCTCGCCCTGCTGGAAGCTCTTGCCGCCGTCGAGCACGCCGCCCATGAACGCCTTCTGGAGGGCGCGCTGGAGCACCTGGTACTTGGAGATGTTCACCGACGAGATCGAGAACAGCACCATGAAGAGCGCCATCAGGAGCGTGATCATGTCGGCGTACGTGAGGAGCCAGCGCTCGTCGCCGCCCTGGTGCCCGCCGCCGCCTCCATGGCCGCGCCGCCCTCTGCGTGAGGAGTGCCCGCTCACGCCGCCTGCCGCTCCTCGTCAGGGACCGCAGCGACCGCGGGCGCGCCCTTCTCGGGGGCGCCGCGCTTCGCCGGCGGCAGGTAGGCCTCGAGCTTCTCGGCCAGGACGCGCGGGTTGTCACCGGCCTGGATCGAGAGGATCGCCTCGAGCACCATGTAGCGGTGATTGACCTCGGTGGCCGACATCTCCTTGAGCTTGTTGCCGACCGGCAGGAAGAGCAGGTTGGCGCTCGACACGCCGTACAGCGTGGCGATGAACGCTCCCGAGATCGCCGGGCCAAGCGTCGACGGTGCCGACAGGTTCTCGAGGACGTGGATGAGGCCCATGACCGTCCCGATGATTCCGAGCGTCGGAGCGAAGCCGCCCGCGGTCGTGAACATGCCGGCGATCTGGCTGTGCCGCTGCGCCATGCCGTCGACCTCGGACTCGAGGATGGTTCGGACGAGATCCGAGTCCGTGCCGTCGACGACCAGCTGAAGGCCCTTCTTCGTGTAGGCGTCGTCGATCCGGGCGACGTCCTCCTCGAGCGCGAGAAGGCCGTTGCGCCGGGCCTTCTCGGCGAGGCCCACCATGTCGTGGATGACTCCGCCGGACTCGATGCTCGAGCCCTTGAAGCTCATGATCATCCCCTTGGGCATCCCCATGAACGTCTGGAAGTTCGTCGACGCCATGACGGCGCCCGACGTTCCCCCCACGATCAGGATCAGCGCCGGGATGTTCATGAAGCGCCATCGGGCTCGTGCCCTCCATGATGCTGCCAACGAGCAGCGCACCGAAGGCGCACACGATGCCGATGGCGGTGATGGCTTTCACTGGGTTCCGATCCTTCGGGTGAGTACCGCGGCCGTCCGTGGCTGCGGGGAACGACGTTTGTTCAGGTAATCGGCCACAGTTGCCTGTTCTTCATCACGCTCTAGGGCGAAGCGGGAGCACGTTCGCGCAGGTCGTGTGCCCGCCGCTCGCGACCACGATGCCGGCGCGCCAATCGCGGATGAGCTGCGCAACCTCGGCGGGCGTCTCGGACACGACGAACTTCGAGCCGTTCGTGAGCGCGATGACGGTGTCGGGGTTCGCCTCGACGGTCTGGATGAGCTCGGGGTTGACGTAGAGCTCGTGGTCGCGCTGCGTGATGCGGTGTACGGGGATCATGGGGGTGTGGGGGTGGGGAGGGCCCCGCGGCGGATGCCGCGGGGCCCGGCCCGGCCTAGTGCTTCAGGTTGACGAGCTCCTGGAGCATCTCGTCGGCGGTGGAGATGATGCGGCTGTTCGCCTGGAACCCGCGCTGGGCGGTGATCATGTTGGTGAACTCCTGGGCGAGGTCGACGTTCGACATCTCGACGGCACCCGGCGAGAGCGTGCCGAGGCCGTTCGTGCCGGCGGTGCCGACCGACTCGGCGCCCGAGTTGTTCGACGCTGCGAACTTGTTGCCCGAGACGCGCTCGAGGCCCTCGTTGTTCGGGAACTTCGCCATCGAGATGGCGGCGACCTGGGTGACAACGCCCGCGGGGTCGATCGTCGTGACGATGCCGTCCTGGCCGATCGTCACGGACTTCGTGTTCGCCGGCACGTTGATCGTGGTCTCGGTGGCCGTCGGAGCGCCCGTGAGCGGGTCGATGGTGTAGCCGACGACGTAGTAGCCCTCGGGCGTCACGACGTCGCCGTTGGCGTCACGGGAGAAGTTCCCCGCGCGCGTGTAGAGGATGTTGCCGAAGGTCGCCGCATCGTCCGTGATCCGGAAGAACCCGTCGCCCTGGATCGCGCAGTCGAGCGCGTTCCCGGTCGACTGCACGGCGCCGGAGCCCATCAGGTTGTCGATGCCGTTCAGCTGGACACCGAGCCCGACCTGGGCCGAGTTCGTGCCGCCGAGCGTTGCGGACGGCGCGCTCGCGCCGCGCTGGAGCTGGCTGAGCGCGTCCTTGAAGCTCGTGCGCTCGGCCTTGAAGCCGATGGTGTTGACGTTCGCGATGTCGTTGGCCGTCACGTCCAGCATCATCTGGTGGACCTTGAGGCCGCTGATCGCGGCGAACATACCTCGCATCATGGGGATCGCTTCCCTTCTGGCCGCCGGCTTCCTCAGCGAGGTCCAGCCCGTGCGGCATCTGTCGGTTCGTGGTTAGTTGATGACTGCGCTGTCGATGTTGGTGAAGACGCGATCGCGCATCTGATCCGCGCCCACCGCGGTGATGACGGTGCGGTTCCGCACCGAGACGACGAAGGCGGTGCCGTCGATCAGCACCAGGGCCTCGCGGGCCCCCTTGGCCGAGGCGCGGCTGACTCCGTCCTGGAGCCTGGCCATGGTCGCCTCGCCCACGTCGATGCCCCGCCGCTTCAGCCGCTCGAGCGCGTGGCCCGAGAAGCGGATCTCGGCGGCCCCGTCGAGCTTCGCCCGCAGCACCCCTTCGAAGCTCGCCGCGGCACGGTCGGCGGCGGGTGCCGCCGGCGTGGGCCGGGGAGTCGCGCCGACGCCGGGAGGCGCCAGGGCGGGGTTCAGGCGGACGGGCTCGGCGGACATCGGGCTAGGAGACCTGCACGATCTCGTCCGGGGTGATCTGGGAGTCGCCGACCGTGATCTGGATGGCGCCGTCGGAGATCGACACCTTCGATGCGGTGCCCGTTCCGTTGGTTCCGTCGGCGGCGACCCACGAGACGCTGTGGCCGATCAGGCCCACAGCCTGGGACATCTGGGTCGAGAACGACTGTGCCTGCGTTGCGGCGACCAGATTGGTGATCTGCTCCAGCGACGAGAACTGCGCCATCTGGCCCATGAAGTCCTTGTCGTCCATGGGGTTCATCGGATCCTGGTGCTGGAGCTGGGTCACCAGGAGCTTCAGGAAGTCGTCCTTCCCGAGGATGGCGTTCGGGTTCGTTCCGGCCGCGGCGGCACCGAGCGTGCCGGACGTGGTCGGTGTGACGGAGCTCATGGATCCTCCTCAGGCGAGCACGTCGACCTGCGTCCCGAGCGGGACGAGGTGCAGCTCGGTCGTGATGTCGACGACGTCGTCAGACGCCGTCCCGTCGGTGTTCTGCATCGCCTGCTCGAGGTCCGGCGCGCGCCGGCGGTCACCGCTCGAGGCGGGGCCGTCCCCGGCGACGTGGACGTCGAGCGAGGCGATCTGGAGGCCCTGGCCCTCGAGCGAGCGGCGCAGGTCGGAGGCGGTCTGGGCGAGCGCCTGCGCTGCGGCGGGCGACTCGGCGGCGAGCGTCGCCGCGACGGTGCCGTCATGCACGCGCATCGTGATCCGCACCCCGCCGAGGTCGGCCGGGTGGAGGCTGATGCGCGCCGTGGCCGCGCCGCCCGCCTTGACGGCGACCCGCAGGGTGGCGCGGGCGACGTCGGGGACGTCGCGCAGCCGCACACGCGGCCGGACGTCGGGCTGGGGCTGGTCGGGCGCGGGGCGCTCGGCGATCCGGGCCGGCTCGGCGGTGCGGCCGGCCGGCGGTGCCTGGACATCCACGGCCGCACGTGCCGGCGCCGGGGCGTCGGGCGAGCGGACATCCGGCGCCTGGGTCGATGCCGGCTCGCGGTGCGCCACGGGCGTGGCGGGCGCGCGGAGCGGACGGGCGGACGGCGTCGCAGGCTCGGCTGCCGCGTCGCGCTCGACGCGGCCCCGCGAGCGCTCGGGACGAGCGGTGCGGCCGGCGGTCGGGCGCTGCGGCGGGCGGACGGCGCGGCCGGCGGGATCGGACGGTACGGCCTCGGCTGCCGGGGCCTCGCTGCCTGCCGCGGCGGCCGGGGCCTCCGCCTGCTCGACGGCGAGCTCGGTCGCCGGGGCGGCCGGCTGCTGGGTCTTCGGGGCGGGGCTTGCGGCGGTGTCCCGTGGCGGCGCCTCCGGCGATGCCGGCTGCGCATTCTTGGCCGGGGCGGCGCCTGCCGCCTCCTCGCGCGTCACGGGAGTGAGCTCGGCGGCCGGGGCGGCCGCCGGGACGCTTGCCGGCGATCCAGCGGTCGCCTGAGCGGCGGCCTGGGCGGGCGCGACCGGCACGGCGACCGGGGCGCCGGACGGGCGCGGCGACCGGGGCGGCCACAGGCAGGGCCGCTGCGGCCGAAGCTGCGGCGGGTGCCGGGGCGGACGGTGCGAGCACCGGCGCCGCCGAGGTGGCCGGAATCGCGCCCTCTTGAGGCGCGCGGGCACTCTTTCGGGTGTGGGGGCCGGAGGAGTCGCCTTCGGCCTTCGTGCCCTCCGCAGGTGCGGTCCGGGCGGCGGGTTCGGCCGGGGGCGGGGCCTCGGCCGGTTGAGCCGCTCCCAGGGCTGCGGCGAACGCATCCGAGGGGGCCGGCTCCTGGCCGCGGTCTGGCGGCGCATGGTCGCGGGCCGGTGGCTTGGCCACGACGGGGACGCTGTCGTTCATGAGGTGCTCCCGTTGGGTTGGACGGTGGTCGTGGCGCCGAAGAGCTGCATGTTCTGCAGCACGGCTGCGACATATCGCTGGGTCTCGGGATACGGCGGCACGCCGCCGTACTGCGCGACCGCGCCCGGGCCGGCGTTGTACGCGGCGAGGGCCAGGCGGACGTCGCCGTGATAGCGGTCGAGCTGTCCGCGCAGGTAGCGCGCGCCGGCGTCGATCGACTGGGCGGGGTCGTACGGGTCGGTGACTCCCAGCCCCTGCGCGGTGGCCGGCATGAGCTGCATGAGGCCCGCGGCGCCCGACGAGCTGGTCGCCTGCGGGTTGAAGCCGGACTCCTGCTGGATCACGGCCTCGATCAGCGCCGGATCGACCCCGTACTTGCCGGCGGCCTGCTGGATCTGAGGCAGAAACTGCTGCGCCTGGGCCGGGAGGCCCGAGGCGGATGTCCCGGTCTGCGTCTGCGCAAGCACCTGCGAGAACGGCTGCGCGGCCGGGGCCGGCGTCGCCGATGCCGGCGCCTGGACGAGCGTCGCCTCGAGCGCCCGGATCTCGCCGATCCGGCTCATCGCGGCGTCGAGGCTCATGCGGCCTCCTCGCGGGCCAGGCGGACGTGGCGTGCGATCGCCACCTCGTCGAGGGCCGCGGTCTCGGCCCGTGCGACCGCCCGGTTGTGCTCCGAGCGCCGTCGCGCCTTCAGGCGGACGAGGGTCTCGTGCTCGAGCGCTGCGCGCGCCAGCCGCGATCGGCCGGCGTCTACCTCGAGGGCCTGCGCCGCGACGCCGTGAGCCGCGGCGTCCCGTTCGCGCTCGACGCGCTCCATGTATGCCTGGAACGCGCGCAGGTCGTGGCCGGTGACCTCCGTCCCCGGCTCAAGGTCGCCCGTACCGCGGGCGTTGTCGACGCGGCGGCTGGCCGCGTCCAGCTCCGTCTCGCGGGCGCGCTGACGACGCAGCTCGCGGGCGAGAGCTTCCTGAGCCTGCCGTTCGGCCTGCTCTCGCAGGGCACGAATCGGCTCGAGTCTGAAGGTGAATGGGGTGTGTTCCACAGGGGTCCGAAGCGGTCAGGCCGGGTAATCGTCTGACGTGCTTGGTTTTTGAGCATTTTGTTAGGAAAGGGCCTTACCGATCGCATCCAGCACCCGGTCGGGCTGGAACGGCTTCACGACAAAGTCCTTTGCACCGGCCTTGATCGCCTCGAGCACCTTCGCCTCCTGGCCGAGTGCCGAGCACATCACCACGCGGGCGGTCGGCTCCTGGTTCAGGATCTCCTTGAGCGCCGCCAGGCCGTCCTTCTCGGGCATGGTGATGTCAAGGGTCATGATGTCGGGCCTCAGCGCCTGATACTGGCTGACGGCCTCGACGCCGTTCGCACCCTCTCCGATCACCTCGTGCCCGCCTTTGGCCAGCACGTCGGACAGCATCTTGCGCATGAAGGCGGCGTCGTCAACAACGAGAACGCGTGCCATCAGTCGTTTCCTCCTCGAGATTCGGTGTCTGCATGGCTCCCGGCTGGGAGCACGGATTCGATTCGCACGGCCCACTCGTCGTCGACCAGGAGCAGCCTCCCGGTGGCGAAGCGGCGGCCGTTGACAAACAGATCAACGGGATCGTCCGGCGCGCGGTCGAGGTCGACCACTGCTCCGTTCGCAAGGTTCACGGCCCGGCCGACCGCCATGTGGGTGCGGCCGAGCTCGGCCCACACACGCACCGGGATCGACCGGATGGCGTCGCCGGAGATGCCGTCGCGGCCCTCGCGGTCGAGGTGCCCGCCCGCCTCCTCGGCGGCGAGCTCGTCGAGCGCGCGCGTCATGCGGACGACGAAGGCGTTCGGCACGAGCTGCAGCAGGCGGCACGGCTCGCCGAGGAGCGTCAGGCCGACGCTCGTCATGTGCGGCGTGAGCTCGTACGCTGCGACCGCCTCGGCGTGGGTCGCGAAGAACCGCGTCTCCGGAGGGCTGATCTCGATCTCCTCCTGGAGGACGTTCGCTGTCGCGCCCGCAGCGGCCGCCATCATCTGGTTCATGGCCTCGCCGGCGGCCGACAGGTCGAGCTCGGACAGCTCCTCGGCCTCCTCGACGGAGGCGGCGTCCATGCCCATCATGGCCGCGGCAAGGCGCTGCACGCCGAGCCGGGTCATGACGAAGATGTTCCCGCCCGTGACCCCGTCGATGTACGACACGTTCGCGACGACGGCGGGCATCGCGATCGATCGCAGCGGCGAGTCGTCGGAGTGGACGACCGCGACCTTGCTGCGCTCGACCGTCGACTGCGAGACCACCTCGAGCACCTGGGCCACTGCCTCGCTGGTGGAGTCGGCGAGCTGGATGAGGGCCTCTTCGGTGGTCATGACCGCACCTCCGCCCGTCCGGTGACCTGCACCGCGCGCCAGTTGCCGTTGCGGCCCGGCTGGGCGCGGTGGGCCGGCACGTGACCGGCGCAGAGCGTGACGCCGTTCGCCGCCGGGACCCGGAAGCGAAGGACGTCGCCGGGCTTGAGTGCGAGCATCTCGTCGACCGGCATGTGCCTCGACGCGACCTCGGCGCGGATCTCGACGTCGACGGCCGCGACGCCCTTGCGCACGGCCGCCTGCGCCGTGGGGTCGACCTCGACCTCGCCGAACTGGCTGCCCGAGAGGTGCTCGAGCGCCGGCTCGACGGCCCGGTGCGGGAGGACGAGCGACATCGTCGAGGACGAGCCGTCGATCTTGGCCTCGATGGTGAGCATGAGCGTCGGCTCGCTCGGCGGGGCCAGGTTGACGTTGGCGATCTGTGACTCGACCCCCAGGAGGTGGGTCGTCAGGCCGGCCAGCTCCGCCCACGTCACGCTCAGCTGCTCGAGCAGGGTGTCGAACACCCGCCGAACCAGCGCGACCTCGATCTCGGTCAGCTCCCGCGGCTTGACCAAGGTCGCGGACGTCCCGCCCATGAGCCGCTCGGCGAGCCGGAGCATCAGCGCCAGCTCCGCGGTCATGAGGACATGGGTCCCCAGCGGCCGGCACTCGATGGTTGCGCAGATCGAGGGCTGCGGGATCTGGCCGATCGCGGTCGACCATGTCAGCTGGTCGAGGCCCAGGACCTCCAGCTCGATCGGCGACAGGAGCTCGGTCGACAGGCGCTGGCCGGCGGTCCGGCAGAAGCTCTCGTGCGCGCGCTCGAGCCGCCGCTGCTGGTCCTGGGCGAACTTGCTCGGCCGCGAGAAGTCGATGTCGCGCACGCGCCGGGCGCGGCGCCTGGGCGCCGGCGTCTCCGACCCCCCGGTCTCGCCCGCCTTGGCGGCCTCGACGAGGGCGGCGATCTGATCGTTCGAGAGGACGTCGTTCATGCCGCCCTCGCCATCTGTGCAAACCCGCCCCATGCTGCGATCTCGATCTCGTCGCGCCCGGCCTCCTTGCAGGTGATCGAGCAGCTCTCGAGGTAGACGCGCATCGTGCGGCCGGTGCTCCCACCCGTCGCTGCGGCGCGCACCGGGATCCCGTGGGCCTGCAGCGCCTCTCGCACCGCCTGCTCGTTGCGGTTTCCGATGTCGAGCCGGCCGGCCGTGGCGAACATCTGTGCACCGCCGACGAGCACGGCCGACAGCCTCGAGCGGGCGGCGCCGATCGAGGTGACCTCGTGGATCAGCCGGGGAACGGCCGTATCTGCGAACTTGCCGGCCGATGCGGCCTTGCCGTTCGACTCGGGCAGCACCACGTGCGCCATGGCGGCGATGGGGCCTCTGTCCTCGATGAGGACGAGCCCGATGCAGGATCCGAGGCCGAGGCCGACCAGGACGTCGCCTGCGTGCTGTGTGGCGGCGATTTCACCCATGCGGACGACCACCTCGGCCACCTACGCCGCCTCGCCCAGTCCGAGACGGTCGAGGAGCAGCGCCACGCCGGCGCCGCTTGGGACGTACAGGAAGCCGAACTTGCAGGCCGTGCCGTCGACGGTCATCTTCGAGTCGAGGAGCAGCGCCAGATCGGTGTCGGCGGCGGTGACGGCGAGGACGCTGGCGACGATCGCGCCGAGCATGTCGGCCATCGCGACGGGCGGGTGCGGCTCCATCTGCAGGTTCGTCATGGTGCCCATCGCCTGGACGTACGAGCTGCCGAGGATGTTCCCGATCTCGCCGAGCGCCGAGAGGGCCATCTCCGGGTCGCCCTCGACGCCGAGCAGCGAGCAGAGCGTGCTCGCGCTCTCGGGGTCGAACAGCAGGAGGACCGTGGCGTCGAGGTCGCCGAACACGCCGATGATGACGGCGTTGACGGTGTCCTCCGGGTTCCCCACGGCCTCGACGGCATCCGCGAGCTCGAGCGCGAGCGCCGTCGGGACGTGCAGGTCGACGGACTGGCCCAGCATGCTCGCGAGCGCCGTCGCGGCGTTGCCGGAGCCGATGTTCGACATCTCACGAAGAGCGTCGAGCTGGAGGTCGTTCAGGTTCATGGGTGTGTCACGCTCCTAGGCCGCAGTGGGCAGATCGGTGGAGGGGTTGGCTGCGCCGCTGCAGGCATCCGCGAGGGCGTCGCAATCGACGATGAGGGCGATCTCGCCGTTCGAGAGGACGGCGCCGCCCGAGAGGGAGCTTGCGTCGCCGACCTCGGCCGGCAGCGGCCGCGTGACCAGCTCGCGCTGGCCGACGAGCCGTTCGACCACGAGGGCCAGGCGCCGGTCCGCGCCGCGGGTGATGACGACGTAGCCGGCATCCGGCGCGGGCGCGTAGCCGAGCGCCTCGGCGAGGTCGATCAGCGGCAGCACCCCGTCGCTCAGGACGAGCGTCCGCCGGCCGATCACCGACCGCACGGTCTGCTCGGCGAGGTTCACGGTGCGCTCGACCCGCTCGAGCGGGATCGCAAAGGGCGTCTCGTGCGACTCGACGAGGAGCGCCGGGACGATCGCCAGCGTCAGCGGCAGGCGCACCTGCACGATCGATCCCACACCCGGCTCCGAGGTCATGACGACGGCGCCGCCGAGGCCGCGGATCGCGTTTCGGACGGCGTCCATGCCGACACCGCGGCCCGAGATATCGCTCGTGGTCTCGGAGGTCGAGAATCCCGGCGTGAAGAGCAGCTCGATCGCCCGGGCCATGTCGATCGTGCCGACCGCGTCCCGGGGGATGAGGCCGCGCTCGGCGGCTCGGGTTGCGACCAGCTCGGGGTTGATCCCCCGGCCGTCGTCGCGCACGGTGATGACGACGTTCGAGCCGGCGTGGCGGGCGGCGAGCTCGAGCGTGCCCGTGGCGGGCTTGCCCGCCGCCAGGCGCTCCTCCGGCGACTCGAGCGCGTGGTCGAGCGAGTTTCGGACGAGGTGGACGAGCGGGTCGCCGAGGGCATCCACGACCGTGCGGTCGAGCTCGGTGTCGCGGCCCGTCATGACGAGCTCGACCTGCTTTCCGAACTTGGTCGAGAGGTCACGGACAAGGCGCGGGAACCGCATGAAGACGGCCTCGACCTCGATCATGCGCACCTGCATCACCATCGCCTGGAGCGACTGCGAGCTGCGCGTGAGCTCGCCGATCGCCTCCGTGAGGCCTTCGACGCCGCTCCCTGCGGCGAGGGACTCGACCCGCGTGCGGTGGACGACGAGCTCTCCCATGTAGTGCATCAGCTGGTCGAGCCGCTCGGCATCGACGCGGACGGTCGTGGCAGACCGCCCCTGGGCGGGCGCCGCGCCGCCGGAGGGCGGCGCGGGCGCCGCCGGCTTCGCCTCCGCCGCGGCCGGCGCGTCACCCGCCGGCTCCGGTGCAGTCGCCTCGCCGGCCGTCGCCGGGTCGACCACCGAGATGGTCACGGCTCCGACGTCGGGGACGGCGCGCACGGCGGCGTCGATCGTCGCGTGCTCGTGCTCGGTCACCACCCACGCCTCGAGCCGGCGGCCCTCGAAGGTGTCGACCTCGTCGGAGCTCGGCGTCGAGTGGATGGTCTCACCGTGGTCCGCGATCGCGGCGAGCGTCATGTAGCTCCGCACGGCGGGCATCATCACGTCGGCGACAAGCTCGATCTCGATCCGGAGAAGCGGCGCGTCGCCCTCGTAGCCGCGCACGATCTCGGGCATCTCTGTCGGGATGCCGCTCTCCGCGGGAGCTGCCGGGGCGGCGTGTGCCTGCTCGCCGACGAGCTCGCCGAGGCGGGCCACGAGCGCCGTCGCGTCGAGGCCCTCATCGCCGGACGTCTCGATGCTGTCGAGCGCGCCCTCGAGCGTGTCGAGGCAGCCCAGGAGCACGTCGACGACCGAGTGCTCGAGGGCCTCGGACCGGCCGCGCAACGTCTCGAAGACGTCCTCCATCTTGTGTGTGAGCGCCGCCATCTGGGCGAAGCCCATCGTGCCGCTCATCCCCTTGAGGGAGTGCGCGATGCGGAAGATCTCGTCGATGGTGTCGCGGTCGTCCGGCGATTCCTCGATGCGGATGACGGCCAGGTTCAGGTTCTGCAGGTGCTCCCGGCTCTCGGCGAGGAACATGCCCAGGTACTCGGAGATGTCCATCAGGCGGCCTTCCGGTAGATGAAGGGTGCGGGGGACGCGAGCCCCATTGCGCGGGGGTCGGCGACCCGCTCGCTCGAGCCGACCATGAGGTAGCCGCCGGGCCGCAACGACTCGACGAGCCGCTGGTGCAGCGCGTCGCGGACGGGCTCCGTGAAGTAGATGACGACGTTCCGGCAGAGCACCAGGTCGAAGCGCGCAGCCTGGATGCGGTCGTTCAGGAGATCGCCGGTGTCGAACCGGGTCAGGAGGCGCAGCTCCGGCTTGGCGCGCCAGCCGTCCGGCTGGCGGTCGAACCACTTCTTGAGCTGCGCGGGCGGCGCGCTGCGGGCGTCGTCGATCGTGAACAGGCCTTCGCGGGCGCGCGCCACCATGCGCTTGTCGATGTCGGTCCCGAGGATCTCGAGGCGTGCGTTCGGCGCGACCTCCCGGCCGATGGCGGCCAGCGTGTAGGCCTCGGCGCCGTACGAGCAGCCGGCGCTCCACGCTCGCACCGTCCCCGTCTCGGCGAGGCCGGTGACGATCCTTGCCAGCGCTTCCCACTGCTCGGGGTTGCGCCAGAGCTGGGAGACGTTGATCGTGACGCGATCCAGGAACTCGTTCAGCTCGTCCCGGCTGCCCGACAGCATCTGCAGGTAGCCGGCCAGATCCGGCGCCCGGCGGTCGGCGAACGTGCGCACGCGCCGTTCCATCTGCCGGCGCTTGTACTGCGTCAGGTCGATCCCGGTCAGGCGGCGGAAGCCGGTGCAGAACTGGACGAAGTCGTCGTGGATGGCGTGGGGCTGGGCGCTCATGCCGCCTCCTCGATGATCGCGGCGGTCAGGGCTTCGAGCGGGAGCTCGACGTCGGCCAGGTGCGCCTCCGAGATGGAGCGCGGCATGCCGTAGACGGTGCAGGTCGACTCGTCCTCGACCAGGATGCGGCCGCCGAGGCGCTTCACGTCGCGCGCGCCCTCGAGGCCGTCCTTCCCCATCCCGGTGAGCACGGTCAGGAGCAGCCGGTTCCGGTAGACGGCGGCGGCGTCGCGGATCGTCACGTCTGCGCGCGGCCGGAGGCCGCCGATCTCGGGCTCCTCGGTGAGGCGCACCGTCCCGTCGCCGGAGACGCGCAGGTGGTGGCCGCCGGGGGCGAGGAGCGCAACCCCGGGTGTGATCTTGTCGCCCGAGCGGGCCTCGCGCACCGTGAGCCTGGAGGCCCGGTCGAGCCGCTCGGCGAGGGATCCGGTGAAACCTGCCGGCATGTGCTGGACGATCACGATCCCGCAGCCGAGGTCGGCCGGCAGCGTCGGGACGAGTGCGGCCAGCGCCTTGGGCCCGCCGGTCGAGCACGCGATGACCAGCGCCCGCATGCCGGCGACGCTGCCGGGCGCGCGGTGGGGCGCCGGGGCCGGCGGGGCGGCCGGCTGGCGCCGCGGTGCGACGGCCCTGCGACGCGACGCAGCGGCCATGTGAGTCTTGTCGTAGAGCTCGGCGAAGAACGCGTCGGGGAGGACTCCGGCCGCCGGCTTGGCGACGAGCTCGACCGCGCCCTCGGCGAGGGCGTCGACGGCGCGCGCGCCGTGCGCCGGCGAGAAGGCCGAGACGACGACCACCGCGACGTCCGAGTTACGGGCGCGGAGCTCCTTGAGCACGCCGATGCCGTCCAGGCCGGGCATCGCCAGGTCAAGCGACAGCACGTCAGGCCGCTGCTTCGCGCACTCGGCGAGCGCCTCGTCGCCGTTGGAGGCGACCCCCACGACCTCCGCTCCCCGCTCCGCGAGGCCGTCTGCGATCACATGTCGCATGAAGGCCGAGTCGTCGGCGACGACGACACGGACACGGGACGGTGAGGGGGTCTGGCGGGTCTGCATGGCGTTCGGGTGCCCGGGCCTTCCGGGCAGTCTGGTAATCGGTTCGCGGCGGGCCGGATTTACCGGTACTGAGCGGCAGATGGTTGATCGATGACTGCCGTGATGTCCGGGGCGGTTGCGAACCGAGTAGCGCTAGGACGCAGGGAGCGTCGATATTGGTTGAAATATCGACGCGACCGAGGACGCCGCGATGCGACGGTTCGCAGCCGCAGCCCTCCACTGTTCGCCGTTCCAGCGCGCCGGACGTCCAGGCGCGCGGGAGTTATCGGTCAACCATCTAGGCTGCGATATCCAGACCGGCGAGGAGCCCGTCCGGATTGAGCAGGATGGCGAGCCTGTCGTCGAGCTTGGCGATCGCGTCCACGTATGCCGTGTCGGCGGTCGGGACGTCCTCGAGCTGGGCGTCGTCGACGGTCAGGACCTCCTCGACGTCGTCCACGATGACCCCGGCGGTGCCGGTCTCGGTCTCGACGATGACGATCTTGGCGACGTCGGAGCGCTCGAGAAAGAGGCCGAGCCGCTCGGCGAGGTCGCACACGGGCACGATCTTGCCTCGGAGGTTGATGACACCGCGGATCCACGCTGTCCGCGAGGCGACCATCCGTGGTTCCGTGTAGCGGATGATCTCCTGGACGCGCGTGATCGGAAGGGCGTACTCCTCGCTTCCGAGCGAGAAGATGACAAGCTGGCGAGTGGTCTCGGCGGTGGACATCAGGCCTCCGGCATCGTGATGACGTCCGGGTAATCGGCGCGCACCGGGAGGAATGAACCCGGCTCCCCGCGGTCAGCCATGAGCTCGATCAGGGCGGCGTCGGTGTCCCGAGCCGCCGACGCCTCGTCGGCCCGCTGGCGCAGGAACGCGTTGATGTGAGGGAGCTTCGCGATGGCGTAGTCGACGGCCGGGTCGCCGCCGGCGGTGTATGCGCCGATCGTGATCAGGTCCTCCTTGGCGCGGTACGCGGCGAGCGTCTCGCGCAGCCCGGCGGCCGCGACCAGCACCTCGGGCGTCGTGATCTCGGTGGCCAGGCGCGAGATCGACTCGAGGACGTCGATCGCCGGGTAGTGGCTCTTGTGGGCGAGCTCACGCGAGAGGACGCAGTGCCCGTCCAGGATCGACCGGACGGCGTCGGCGACGGGCTCGGACATGTCGTCACCCTCGACGAGCACGGTGTAGAGGCCCGTGATCGAGCCGCGCTCGGCCGTCCCGGCGCGCTCGAGGAGACGGGGCAGCATGGCGAAGACGCTCGGTGTGTAGCCGCGCGTCGCGGGCGGCTCGCCGATCGCGAGCCCGACCTCGCGCTGGGCCATGGCGAGACGCGTGACCGAGTCCATCATGAGCAGCACGTCGTGGCCCTCGTCGCGGAAGTGCTCGGCGACGGTCGTGGCGACCATCGCGGCCTTGATCCTGACGAGCGCCGGCTGGTCGGAGGTCGCGACGACCACGACCGAGCGCTCGAGCGCGCTTCCCAGATCACGCTCGATGAACTCGAGCAGCTCGCGGCCGCGCTCGCCGACGAGGCAGATGACGTTCACCGACGCGGTCGTCGACCGGGCGATCGAGCCGAGGAGCGTCGACTTCCCGACGCCCGAGCCCGAGAAGATCCCGAGCCGCTGGCCGCGGCCGCACGGGACGAGCGCGTCCAGCGCCCGCACTCCGAGGTCGAGACGCTCGACGATGCGCGTGCGGTGCATCGGCGACGGCGGGCTCCCCGCGACGGTGCGAAGCTGATCGGCGCTCAGCTCGGGGCCGCCGTCGATCGGCCGCCCGAGGCCGTCGAGGACGCGGCCCAGGAGGCAGTCGCCGACGCGCACGCGGAACGAGTTCCCGGTGGCCTCGACGCGCCTGCCGGGGCCGATGCCGTGCATCTCGCCGAGCGGCATGAGAAGCGTTCGACCCTCGCGAAAGCCGACCACCTCGGCAGGGACCGGCGGGCGGTTGCGCCCGGCCGAGATCGTGACGAGCTCGCCGACCTCGGCGCGCAGGCCCGTGACCTCGATCACGAGCCCGATGAGGTTGGTGACGCGGCCGTGCCTGCTGTGGGAGTCGGCCTCGACCACGGCCGCGCGGTACCGCGTGAGCGTCGGGTCCGGCGCCACCGGGTGTCTATGCCGCCTCGAGGCGGGCGGGAGCGTCGCTCCGGCGGCCGGCCTCGGTCAGGAGCTCGGCGAGGCGCTCGAGCTGCGAGCCGATGCGCGCATCGATCTCGCCCTCCTCGGTACGGACGATGCACCCGCCCCGCTCGACCCGCCGCTCCGCGACGACGTCGAGCCGCTGGACGCCGCCCAGGCGGGCGGCCAGCCCCTCGGCGCTCTCGGACACGAGCTCGAGATCCTCCGGGTTGACCTCGATCACGAGCCGGTGGCGGGTCGCGGTGCGAAGGAGCGCGCCTCCGACCACCTCGAGCACGGTCTCCGGGCGGGCCGACACCGCCGCGCCGACGATCTTCTCGGCGATCGCGAGCGCCAGCTCGACGGCCGAGCGCTCGGCGGCGCGGAGGAAGTCCTCCTCGCGCGCCCGGATCAGCCGCTCCGCCTCGGCGACGGCCTCGAACGCGGGCGCGACCAGCGCGCGCGCCTCCGCCAGGCCCTCTGCGAGCCCCTCCTCGTGCGCACGCCGGCGCGTCTCGGCTGCGATCGCCCGCAGGCGCTCCTCGGCCGTGCCGGGCTCGATGACCAGGTGCGGCGGCGCCTCGAGGGCACCGAACTCGAAGGTCTCAGGCAATGAGCTCGTCCTCGAAGTCGCCGCCGCGGGAGATCACGAGCTCGCCCGAGTCCTCGAGCTTGCGCACGACGCCCACGATCTTGGTCTGCGCCTCCTCGACGACCCGGCGTCGCTGCGGCGGCATGTACTCCATCTCCTCGCGCAGCATCTCGGCTCCGCGCTGGGACATGTTGTCGAGGATCTTGGACTGCACGTCGGGCGAGGCGCCGCGCATCGCGAGCCCGAGGTCCTTCGAGTCGACCTCGCGCAGCACCATCTGGATCGAGCGGTCGTCCAACTTCAGGATGTCCTCGAAGACGAAGAGGAGTGAGCGCACCTCGTTGGCGACCTCGTCGTCCTCCGTGGCGAGGTGCTCGAGGATGTTCCGCTCGGTCGAGCGGTTCGCGGCGTTCAGGATCGCGGCCAGCGAGCGGACACCGCCGGCGGCCGCCCACTCGCGCTGGAGCACCGTCTCGAGCTTGCGCTCCATCACCTGCGCGACCTCCTTCACGACGTCCGGCGAGGTCTGGCCCATCATCGCGATCCGCATCGCGACGTCCGCCTGGAGCTCCGCCTCGAGCAGCTCCATCACCTTCGCTGCGAGCGTCGTCGTCGGGAGCTGCGCGACGACCATGGCCACCGTCTGCGGGTGCTCGTTTCGCAGGAACGCCGCGATCTGGTCGGGCGGGGTGTTGCGCAGGAACTCGAACGGCGTCTGCTCGATGATCACCGAGAGGCGGTTCAGGATCTCGCCGGCCCGCTGCGACCCGACCGACTGCTCGAGCACGTCGCGGGCGAAGCGCAGGCCGCCCTCGGCGATATACCCGCGCGCGTAGGCGGTGTCGACCATCTCCTGCATGACCTTCGACGCGAACTCGGGCTCGACGGACTGCATCTTGGCCATCTCGACCGTCAGCTGCTCGATCATCTCGTTCGGGAGGTGGCGGAAGACCTCGGCCGCCCCCTTCGAGCCGAGCGAGACGAGCAGGATCGCCGCCTTCCGGCGGCCGGGCATGCTGGTCGGCGCTACTCGTTCATCCATTGCTGCACCTGCATCGCGACGTGCTCGGGCTGCTTCGTGACGATCTCCTCAGCCTGACGCTGAACCTGCTGGCGCTGCTGGATGAGCTCGGGCGGCACGCGGTCGGCGATGCTCGGCTCGAGCGCGGCGATCGGCGTGTGGCCGGAGATCTCGCGGAGCCAGGTGGGCTCCGGGTGGCGCGCCTCGCCCTCGCGCCGCTTCAGGTTCTTGCGGACGAGGAAGAGGAAGATCACGCTGCCGATGCCGCCGACGACGTACTTCACGATGTCCATGATCGAGAGCGGCAGGCCCATGAGGCCCGCGGAGGCTGCGCCCGCCGCAGGCACCTTCGTGAAGGGCACGGACGCGGTCGTGATCACGTCGCCGCGGCTGGGATCGAGCCCGACCATCCCGGAGACGGTGTTCTTGATCGCCGTGATCGCCGGAGGCTTGATCGACGAGTCGAAGATGAGCGCGACGCTCTGCTTCTCGACGGCGCCGGGCGCGACCGTCTCGTGCGAGATCACCTTGTTGGCGCCGTTGGTCGTGGTGCCGGACTGGTGGGTGTACGTCGATCCGGAGCCACCTGCGCCGCCCGCGCCGCCCTGATAGACCGGCGGGATGTTGCCCGCGGTGCCCGCGGCGCCGCCTGCCCCTGCGCCGCTTCCGGACAGGCTCTCGTCGTCCTTCTGCACGACCAGCGGCACAACCTTGCCGTCGTACGTCACGGAGTCGCTGGTGACCTGGTTCAGATCGAGCTGGGCGTTCACCCGCGCCTCGGCCTTGTCGGGGCCGAGCGTTCGCGCGAGCATCGCGTTGATGTCGGCGGCCACCTGGGCGTCGTACGCCTGCTGCTGGGCGAGCTTCGCGGTGGCGCCGAACGTGCCGCCCACCCCGCCCGCGCCGTTCGCCGGCCACAGGAGCTGGCCGAGGTTGTCGGTGACCGTGACGTCGTTCGGATCGAGTCCCTGGACGCTCGAGGACACCATGTGCGCGATGCCCGCCACCGTGGAGCCCGCGAGCGTGCCGTTGTCCGTCAGGAGCACCGACGCACGTGCCGCCGAGGCCTGATCCTGGAAGAGCGTGTCCTGCGGGAGCACGAGCTGCACCTGCGCGGCGGTGACGCCGTCGATGCCCTCGATCTGCGACGCGATGTCGCCCTCGAGGCCGCGCTGGAACGCGACCCGCTGCTGGAAATCGGTCGCGCCGAGGCCCAGGCTCGACATGTCGGCGAGGCTCGCGTGGTTGCCCGGCCCGACGCCCTTGGACGCGAGCGCGACCTGCGCCTTCGACTGCTGGCTCGAGAGGACGTCCACCTCGGTGCCGCCGTTCACGACCTTGTACGTGACGCCGGCCGAGGCGAGCGCCTGCGTCACGCGGTTCGTGTCGGCGGGGTTCAGGTTGGTCTGGACGGCCGTGTAGCTCGGCTTCGTCGCGTAGCTCCACAGGAAGTAGCCGGTGACCGCGATCAGGAGGAACGAGATCACGAGCGTGAGCTGGCCGCGCGGTTCGACGTTGCGCCATGTATCGCGCACTGAGTTGATGTTCGGCATGGTGTGGGGGGTCTAGGGGAGGGTTAGATCTGGATGCGGAAGAGCTCGTTGTAGGCGTCGACCGCCTTGTTTCGCACCTGGACGGCGAGCTGCATCGCCAGCGCGGCCTTCTCGACGTCGGCCACGACCTGGGTGACGTCCTGCGCCTGGCCGGTGGCAAGGGCCTGGGACTGCGAGGCGGCGGTGTTCTGAAGGTCGTTCAGGTTGGAGAGCTGCTGGGTCAGCATTCCGCCGAATGCGCCCGCAGGCGCCGAGGCGCCGGTCGCGGAGGCGTCGACCGAGCCGACCTGGAACTCCGATCCAGTCCCGAAAGGGTCGATCGGCTGGATGGGCTGGAAGCTTGGGATCTGCATCAGCGGAGGATGTCGAAGGTCTTCGAGAACATCTGCTTGGCGGCGTTCATCGCGGTCACGTTGGCCTCGTAGCCGCGGCTGGACGTGATCAGGTCGACCATCTCGGTGACCGGGTTCACGTTCGGCAACGTGACGTAGCCCTGCGCGTCGGCGTCGGGGTGCGACGGGTCGTAGACGCGGCGAAGCGGGCTCTGGTCCTCGACGATGCCGGCCACCTTGACCCCGGCCAGCACCTGGCCGAAGCTCGGCGACGCCGTCTGGAGGACGACAAGCCGGCGCCGGTACGGCTGGCCGTTGGCGCCCTGGGTGGAGTCGGCGTTGGCGAGGTTGCCGGCGATGACGTCCATCCGCAGGCGCTCGGCGGTCATGCCCGAGCCGGAGATGGCGAACGCGTCGAACATGCCCATCACTGCACCTGCCCGATCGCGGTCTTCAGGATCGAGATGCGCGAGGCCATGACCGACTCCAGCGACTGGTAGTCGAGCGTGTTCTCGCTGAGGCTCGCCATCTGCTGGTCGATGTCGACGTTGTTGCCGTCGAGCCGGCCGGTGCTGGCGGAGTCGGTCTGGACCGAGAAGTCGGTGGCGCCGATCTGATCCACGGTGGGCTGGCCGGCGAACGCCTGTGCCAGCGCGGCGTGGAAGTCGACGTCTGACGCCTTGAAATTCGGCGTGTTGGCGTTCGCGATGTTGTTCGCGATCACCTGTTGCCGCAACGCAGAGCCGGACATGGCGCGCTCGAGCCCGACGATTGTGGTGTCGAACAGTTCCAACGTAGGGGTCCCTCCCGTCGAAAGACGAAAGACCCGTCCATGGGTGTCGTGCTGACCCGCGATCCGTGCGGTAGGCCGGTAATCGGCCGGGGGGCGGCGGGGTTGAGCAGCGTGGGCCCGTTCAGTTGGCGCCGGCTTCTCATGCTAGGGCGGGGTGGCCCTGCCGGCCGCTACCCCATCGGCGTCGGCGAGAGGGCGATGATCCGGATCGGGTCGTTCCCGAACCAGATGTAGCGGTCGTCGGCGAGCTTGCCCGAGCAGTGGGCCGGCATGTGCGACTCGCCGATGTCGTGGCCCTTCTGGCACCGGACGGTCGGATACGCGCGCCTCGCGGCGGCGAGCGGATCGCCGATCCCGACGCCCTTCTGCGTGGCGGCCCGCGGGTCGTCGATCACGATGCTGTGGATCCCCGACGGGGTCGGTGTCGAGAGGAACGCCACGTTCTCGTAGCGGAGCAGGTCGGGCTTCCTGTCGTACCCCGGCGGATTCTTCTGGATGAGCGGGCCGCCGTCGGAGAAGTCCGAGCCGAGCGGCGTCGACGGGCCGGTGGTCTCGGCGGGCTTCCCGAAGGCCCGGATGGCGGCGCTCTTCGGATCGCCCAACGCGACTCCCTTGTAGCTCCCAGCCAGCTCGTCGATGCTGCGCTGCCTCGGCCCTGTCGGCTGGTTGTCGCCGATCCAGCCGCAGCCCGCCCCTGCCGCGACGGCGGCGGCGGCGGCGACAGCGAGAAGGAGGGCCGGGCGCATCGCTCTTTCTCATAGCATACATGCTATGTCATTGGCGTGCAACAGCATGAACCACCGGGCCAGGCCCCGGATGGGGGCCTGGCCCCTGGGTTCCCCCGTGGTCTAGCGGCGCGTGTCGACGAACACGGCCGGCGCGTCGCCGACGTAGGCGCGGATCGTCTGGCGAACCGTGCGCAGCTGGCCGAGCTCGGCCACCGTCGCCGCACGCGCAGCCGCGAGGGCCGCGGCGTTCGACCGCCCCAGCTCCTCGGCCCGCTGAAGATGGGATCGCGCACCGGCGGGAGGATGGGCCGGAAGCCCGGCCACGAGCACGGCCCGCTCGCCACCCAGCTGTACGACCGCATCCCAGTCCGCGGCGGCGATCAGCTCGCGCTCCTGCTCGCACATCTCGACGAGCCTCGCGTAGGCGGCGAGAGCGTCCACGTGCCTCAGCCCGTAGCGGTGGCGGGGCGTCCCTCGCTCGCGCCCTGCACGGCCAGCTGCTGCCAGCTCTCGCGCAGGTCGGTCAGGAGGCGCACGACCTCGTCGATGTGGCCGGCGTCGCGCTTGAGGTGGGCCTGGACGAGGTGCCGCTTGCAGAAGAGGTAGATCGAGCGGAGCTGTGCCGCCACCTCGCCCTGCGACATGTCGAGCGTGACGTTCAGCTCGTCGATGATCGCCTCGCCGCGGCGCAGGCGGTCGAGGAACATCTGGTGCTGGCCGCCCCGCTCCGCGGCGGCGGCCTGCTTGAGGAAGCGGATGGCGCCGTCGTAGAGCATGACGACGAGCCGCTCCGGCGGCGCCGTCAGGATGCTCGATTCCGTGTAAGCCCGGTGCGCGCCCGCGTAGTCCATCGCGCCTTGTAGTCGGCGCTGGGAAGCCGGTCTTGAGCCGCTACTGCGACAGCGCGGCGAACTGGCCCGAGAGCTGCGACATCAGGGACTGCGACTGCGAGAGGGCCGTCTCCATCGCCGTGAACTGCGCCCGAAGCTGGGTCTCGCGCAGCGCCACCCGGGTCTCGATGTCCTTCTGGCGCTGCTTCAGGTCGTTGATCGCCGACTGCTGGCTGTCGATGCGGCTTGCGAGCACTCCGCCCGTCTGCACCTGCGGCCTGATCAGGTCGTCGAGCCGCTGGGCCAGGCCCTCGCTGTCGTACGTGCCGGTGACGTTCGTGAAGAGCTTCTTCACGTCGCTGAACCGGTTCGTCAGCATGTCCGAGAGCTTGTCCGAGTCGAGCGTGAGCAGGCCCTCGATCGAGTCCTGGTTGATGGTGCCGCCGCCGACGGTCTTGCCGGTCGAGAGACCCACGAGGCCGAGCTGGTTCAGGTCGGGCTGGGCGCCGACGAACGAGTTGCCGATGGCCCCGCGCAGCTGCGTGAGGATGCTCTCGAGCCCCGGGTCGGCGTTCAGGACGCCCTTCGCCCGGTCGTCGTCGGTCGTGGGGTTCACGACCTTCTGCTCCTTCAGCTTGGAGTAGATGAAGTCGACGGTCGAGTTGTACTGGTCGACGAAGGCCTGGATCTTGGATTGGACGACGTCGGTATTCGGGGCCGGGCTTCCGACCACGACCGAGGCGGCGCTCGCCATGACGCCCTTGAACGTCAGCGTCACGCCCGGGATGGCGGCCGTGACGACGTTGGACGCCGACGACTGCACGGCGCCGCCGTCGACGGTGTACTTCGCGTCGCGGGCCGAGAGCGACTGCGTGAACCCGAGGTCCGTGTCGAGCCCCGCATCGGCCGTCACCGAGATGGTGTTGGCCGCGCCGGTCACCTTGCCCGAGAGCACGAGCTTCGAGCTCACGACCGAGGCATAGACCTGGATGCCCGACGCCGAGTTGATCTTCGCTGCGATGGTGTCCAGACTGTCGCCGTCCTTCACGGCGACGTCGACGGCCGTGCCCGATCCGACCGCGATGTGCAGCTCATCGTCGTTCGCGGCGGACGCCATCGCCACCGACGTGACCTGATGGGCGCGGGCGAGCTGGGTCACCTGCACCTGGTAGCCGCCCGGAGCCGCGCCGCCGGTTCGGACGACGCCGACGTTGGCCGCGTCGGACGACGTGACCGACTGGACGTCGCCCCACGTCGAGACGTCCCGCAGGCCGGCGATCGCCGTCTGCAGGTTGGTGAGCCTGGTGTTGACGTCCCGGAGCGCGTTCTGCCGCGCCTCCTCGATGTGCTGCTGCTGGAGCGCCCGTACCTCCGGCTGGCGCTCGATCGCGAGCAGCTGGCCGATGATCGTGTTCGTGTCGAGCCCCGAGGCGATGCCGCCGATGTTGAAGAGCGGCGCCGCCGATGTCGATGCGGTGACGGAGGAGGGGAGGTCTGCCACGGGCTATCCGAGCTGGTCGACGATGAGCCCGCCGCCCGAGAGCGTGTCGAGCAGGCTGCGGGCGGGGATCTCGCGGACGACCGAGCCGTCGCCGCTCAGCACCTGCACGCGGACCTTGCCGGCCTGGTGGTCGACCTCGAAGTGCAGGTTCACCTGGCGCGAGGACAGCTCC
The DNA here is from genome assembly GCA_963809325.1 of uncultured Actinomycetes bacterium. Taxonomy (GTDB): domain Bacteria; phylum Actinomycetota; class Thermoleophilia; order Gaiellales; family JAICJC01; genus JAICJC01. The sequence continues at coordinate 877,978 of CAWEIZ010000007.1, read as the reverse complement.
TCGATGACCCGGGCCGCGACGTCGAACTCCTGCTGAACGGCAGGAGGCGGCGTGTCGTGCTCGGCGCGCAGCGCTGAACGCGGCGGTGGTGCCGTTCGCTGTGTGGGCTTACCGACGCCCGATATAGGTACAGGGCCGTATTCCATTACGTTGATCCTCCTCGGTCCCTCCGTGGACCACGAGTTCACCGAGGTGATCGGCGCAAAGTCAGCGGAATTTAGGCAGCTTGTGGAAATCGCTGTTTAATAGATTCGTTGAGGGCTGCCGCGGTCGTGTTCCCCGGCTCGAGTGCGACGGCTTCGGCGGCGAACCCGCGAGCGTCCTCGGGAAGGCCCTTGGCCACGGCGACCAGCGCCAGGCCGATCATGGCCCGTGCGTCGGGCGCCGTCTGGACGACCTCGATCCACTCGTCGGCCGCGGCTCCGAGGAAGCCTCGCCGCAGGTACATGCTGGCCAGGTACTCGTGCCGCTCGCGTGGGTCGGCGGCGATCGTGCCGAAGACGCCGAGGAGGACGGCGAACGCGTCGACCTCTTCGACCCGCAGAAGGGCCTCGAGGTACGTGCCGCAGAGAGGGCCGGCGGCGGCGGGCAGCCACGTCGGCGGGGCGTCGCCGCGGATCGCGGTCGCCCAGGCGCCGAAGAGCTGGATCTTGTGGGCGGGGAGCGCCGCTTCTGCGGCCGAGACGATGCGGTCGATCGCGGCGTGATCACGGGCCACCGCTGCGGCGAAGACCTGCACCTCGACGGCGGCGCCGGCGAGCGGAGAGTCTGCGGGCTCTGCCGCGGCCTCGGCGGCGGCCTCGGCGTAGCGCCGCTGCGAGAGCAGCGCCTCGGCAAGGCCGATCCGGGCGGCGGAGTTGGCGGGCTGGGCCTCGAGCACGTGCCGGAACCACGATTCGGCGTCCGCGGCGCGGCCGGCCTCGTAGAGCGCCGTCGCCGCCAGGAGCCGGGCCGACGGGCGGTCGGGGACGACCTGCTCGATCTCGGCGATCGGCGCGTCGCGGCGGGCGAGGATCCCGGCCAGCGGCAGCACCGGGCCGGCGTACTCGGGGTGCTCGCGCAGCGAGCGGCGGTAGAGCCCCTCGGCACCCGCGTGGTCGCCCTGGGCGGCGTGGATCTCGGCCAGCACGGTCATCGCGAGGAACGTGCCGGTGCCGACCGTGGCGGCGTACATGTTGGGCGCGTCGCCCATCTCGAGGCACCGCTCGGCGAGCTCGCGGGCCCGGGCCAGGTTGCCCTGCTCGCGTGCCGAGAGCGCGGCCTCCATGACGAGGTCGGTGTGGTCGGGATACGCGGCGAGACCCTCGTCGACGGCCAGCCCGGCAGCGGCGTGGTCGCCGGCCTCGCGGCGGGCGCGGGCGGCGCGGGAGACGAGCAGCGGCACGTAGCCGGCGGAGCTCATGCCCGGGACCGACCGCAGCGACTCCCATGCCCGGTCGAAGTGCGTGCGGGCCTTGGCAGCGTCGCCGAGGGCCAGGTACTCGGAGCCCAGGTTGTAGTCGTTGAACGGGCTCGGGTTCTCGCGCGCCTCCTGCTCGAGCAGCTCGATGTTGCGCTGCGACTTCTCCTTGGACGCGATCCGCTGGTTCAGGTAGCCGTAGTGGCGGACGCGGATGGTGGTCGTCTCGAACCGCTCCGGCAGGTACATCGGCATCGTGTGCGTCTTCTGCTCGTGGATGCGGCCCTCGAACCGGTACTCCGGCCGGCGCCGCCACAGGCGGAGCGCCAGGTGGGTGGTGGCGGAGCCGGTGTCCTCGCCGCCCGTGTAGTTCGTCTCGACGAGGTTGAAGCCCTCACGCCACGTGCGGCCGAGCAGATCGCGCAGCCGGGGGGCGTCCTCGGCCTCGAGGTGCTCGTCGGCGTCGAGGTACATGATCCAGTCGCCCGTGGCGTTCTCGAGCGAGACGTTGCGGGCGTCGGCGAACGAGCCGTTCCACGGGAAGTGCACGACCCTGGCGCCGAACGACTCCGCGATCTCGACCGTTCTGTCGGTCGAGCCCGTGTCGACGACGATCATCTCGTCGACGACGCCGCAAAGCGGCTCGAGGCACCCGGGGAGCATCTCCTCCTCGTCCTTCACGATCATGCACAGCGAGAGGCGCAGGCCGGGCACCGGCCGCGCCTGGGCGGCGACCTTCCGGCCGCGTGCCGCCAGGCCGCGCATGCGCGCGCCGAACGCGCCCTTGAGGCGGCTGGGGCTGCGCTTCCTGATCCTCGCCTGCTGGAGGTTCTCGGCCGCGTACGGCTGGCTCGGGTCGAGCCGCAGCGCCGCCTTGAAGAGATCTTCGGCCGCGCCCGCCTCGAGCAGCTCGTACAGGAAGACGCCTGCATGGTTCAGGAGGACCGGCTCGCGCGGCTCGACCTCGAGCGCGTCGAGCAGCGCCGCGCGCGGCGGTGACGAACGGGCCCACCCAGCCGTCCGAGGAGGTGGGCTGGTAGGCGAGGACGGCTTCGACGATCCCGCAGCGGGCCTGGTAGGCGCGGTGGCGGTCTTCCCACTCGGCGAGCTCGGCGAACGCGGTCGCCAGGCGGTCGTGATCGCCGGCCGCGATCGCGGCGGCGGCACCGGCCACGGCCTGCTGCACGCGGACGCGCCAGTCGAGCGCGGGGGCGGGAGCGGCGGTGGACGACGGGAGGGAGGACGTGCGAAGCGCCATCGGCTGCGTATTCGGCGATCCGACCGGCGGCTTTAGTCGTAGACCCCTTTGTGCCGGGTCCTCCGACATCCGTGGAGGCCCCCACTACACTGCCTCTTGCCCCACCGGCAGATCTGCCGATAACGCGCCTGTGACGTCCCCCGCCCGCAAGATCTCCGCTGTTCCCGATCTGCCGCCGGTCGAGGTCTCCGATGACCTCGCCCTCGAGCTCTACTACTGGATGACGCTGACGCGCGGGGTCGAGGAGCGGGCGCTCAACCTGTACCGCCAGGGCAAGCTCCCCGGCAGCTACTACACCGGCCGCGGCCAGGAGGCCATCGCCGTCGGGATCGCGCTGCCGCTCGAGCGCGGCGAGAGCGGCGACTGGCTCTCGCCCTGGATCCGCGACCTGGGCTCCTACCTGGTGCACGGCGTGCCCGTGTGGCGGATCTTCGCCCAGTTCATGGGCAAGGCGGGCTCGACGACGCGCGGCAAGGACGGCAACCTGCACATCGGCGGCCGCGAGTGGAACATCCCGTGCCAGGTGTCGCACATGGCCGACATGATCCCGCTCACCGTCGGCGCCGCCCTGGCCTACAAGCAGCGTGACGAGAAGCGGGTCGCGCTCACGAGCTTCGGCGACGCCGCCACGTCGCGCGGCGACTTCCACGAGGGCCTGAACATGGCGGCCGTGCTCGAGGTGCCCGCGGTGTTCGTCGCCGAGAACAACGGCTGGGGCTACTCGACGCCGATCTCGAAGCAGACGAAGGTGACCGACCTGCACAAGAAGGCCGCGGCGTACGGCATCCCGGCGGTCTCGGTCGACGGCAACGACGTGTTCGCGGTCTATGCCGCGATGAAGGCCTCGGTCGATGCCGCGCGGGCCGGCGGCGGCCCGCAGTTCATCGAGTGCAAGACCTACCGCATGGGCGGGCATGCAGCCCACGACAAGTACGAGAGCTACATGCCGATGGAGGTGCTCGCCGAGTGGTCGGACAAGGATCCGATCAAGCGCGCGGAGGCCGCCCTGCTCGAGGAGCGCGAGATCTCGGAGGAGCGGCTCGAGCGCATCCGCGAGCGGGTTCGCGACGAGGTGCGCGCGGCGGTCGAGCGGGCCGAGGAGGACGGGTACCCCGACGCAGCAGAAGCCCATACCGGCGTCTTCGCCGAGGACGGTTGGGATGCCTGAGCTCACCTACCTCGAGGCGATCAACGCCGCCCTCCACGACGAGATGGAGGCCGACCCGCGCGTGTTCTGCATGGGCGAGGACGTCGGCCGCCAGGGCGGGGCGTTCGGCGCCACCAAGGGGCTGCAGCAGACCTACGGCGAGCTCCGCTCGATCGACACGCCGGTCGCCGAGGCGGGCATCGCGGGCGTCGCGATCGGCGCGGCGATGGCGGGCCAGCGGCCCGTCGCCGAGATGCAGTTCGGCGACTTCGTCTCGATCGCCTTCGACCAGATCGTGACCTGCGCCGCCAAGATGCACTACCGCATCGGCTGGGCGGTCCCGCTGGTCGTGCGCTGCCCCAACGGCGGGGGGGTCGGCGGCGGCCCGTACCACTCCGAGAACGTCGAGGCCTGGTTCCACCACCACGCCGGCCTGAAGATCGTGTGCCCGGCCACCGCGACCGACGCATACGGGCTCCTGCGCGCGTCGATCCAGGATCCCAACCCGGTCGTCTTCTGCGAGCACAAGTTCCTCTACCGGCGGGAGAAGGACGACGTCCCCACCGGAGCCGAGGGCCGGATCGTGCCGATCGGCTCGGCGCGGGTCGCTCGGGCCGGCACCGACATCTCGATCATCACGTACGCCTCGACGGTGCAGCTGTCGCTGGCCGTCGCGGACACCCTCGCAGCCGAGGGCACCTCGGTCGAGGTCATCGACCTGCGCACGCTCGTGCCGCTCGACCGCGAGTCGGTGCTGGCGTCGGTCCGGAAGACGGGCAAGGCGATGATCGTGCACGAGGACAACCTCACCGGCGGGTTCGGCGCGGAGGTCGCGGCGATCGTCGCGCAGGAGGCCTTCGAGCACCTCGACGCGCCCGTGACGCGCGTCGCGGCGATCGACACGCCGGTCCCGTTCACGCCCGTGCTCGAGCACGAGTACCTGCCGACCGAGGACGACATCCTCCGGGCGGCGCGCGAGCTCGCCGCCTACTAGATCGTTGATTCCCGATTCCGTGATGTTCCAGCGGCAAGCCGACGGCTTGCCGCGGTCATGAGCGACCTGCTATCCAGCAGGTCGCTCATGGGCGAGAACCGAGTAGCGCAAGGACGCAGGGAGCGCCGATATTGGGAATATCGGCGCGACCGAGGACGCCGCGATGCGACGGTTCGCAGCCGCAGCCCCGCCACCGTCGGCCTGCATAGGCAGTATTGCGTCCAGGCGCGCGGGAATTGGGAATCAACGATCTAGGCTCCAGCCCGCCGGCAGGAACGCCGCGGGCGCGGTGGAACTCCGCTTGGCAGGGCATCCCCCGTCTGGGGGAGGCAGTTTTCACATCGCGGGATAGAATCGAACACGCCCACGGACGGGCTTCCCGGGGAGCGCCATAGGTGCGGTTTCGTCACAAGCTTTCCATCGTGCTGATCGGCCTGGCGCTGGTTCCGCTGGTAGCCGCCGGATACCTCGTGCTGCGGCTGCTCGAGCACGACAAGGTCTCCAATGTCGACAGCGGTCTGGTGACTGCCGTGACGGCGGGCGGTCAGGCGTACCGCTTGCAGGTGGCTCAGGCTCAGACCGCTGCGGCGACCATCGCCGCCCGCCTCGAGGTGCAGACCGCCGCCCGCTCTGCGCACCCGGCGCTCGACGCCGCCACCCTTCAGAGCTTCCTGCTCGGACGCCTCCCAAGGCACGCGGGTGATCATCGAGAAAGGCGGCAAGGCCAAGGTGGGCGGCCCCCCAGCGGTGCCGTACCTCGAAGGCAATGTGGCAGATCGACAATTGCAGCGGGTGCCGGGTGGTCGTCGGCCGTTCCCTTCAGCGCCGACCTGCTGGGCCAGCGGCTCGACAGACGGTCTGACCCGGTCAGCTTCCGAGACATCGGCCTCGTCGCCGACGGGCGTCTGGTCGCATCGACCGGTTCGGTGGTCGGGCCGGTCCAGGGGCATCGGCGTCGGCGAGGCGAGCGACGCGACGATCCCGGGCGTCTCGATGCGCGCCCTGGCCGTGAGCATCCCCTGCAGCGATGAAGTCCTGCTCGCTCGTCGCGATGTATCCGCGCTCCGCCCTCGATAACGCGATCGACTCCCAGCGGCTGCGCATCCTGGTGCCGCTGATCCTGGTCGCGCTCATCGTCGGCGTCCTGGCGTTCGCCGCCGCCGACTGGATGTCGAGGGCGCTGAACGACCTGGCCGAGCGCGCCATGGTGCTGGCCCGGGGCGGCACCCGTGGCGACGAGCTCGACCAGCTCGGCGCCGCCATCGACCAGATCTCGGGCGAGCTCTCCTCGCGGGTCGGCGAGCTCGAGGCCGAGCGCGGCCGGTTCAAGGAGACCCTCCAGCGCTACGGCGAGACGCTGGCGGCGACGCACGACCTGAATGCGCTCGTCGGTGCCGTCCTCGACACGGCGGTGCAGGCGACCCGGGCCCGCGGCGGCCGCCTCCTGCTGTACGACCCCGAGCGTGGAGAGGCGATCGAGCAGGCCCGCATCGGCACAGCCCGCGGATCGCGCACCGACCTGCCCATGGTCGTTGCCGCCGGGATCGGCCTCGAGGGGGAGGCGCTCTCGGCGCACGAGCCGCGCGTCGTCCAGGCTCCCCGCGCGATGCTCGCAGTCCCGATCCTGCGCGAGCACCAGCTGCTCGGCCTCGTCACCACCGTCGATCCCGAGGACGGCGGCTTCGGCGACGACGACATCGAGTCGCTCTCGGCGCTCGCCGTACAGGCCGGCGTCGCGATCGAGAACGCGCGGCTGCACCGCGTCGTCGAGCGCCAGGCGGTCACCGACGCGCTGACCGGCCTCGCCAACCGGCGCCAGTTCTACGAGGTGCTGGGGCGGGAGTACGAGCGCTCTCAGCGGTTCGGGACGCCGCTCTCGCTGATCCTCCTCGACATCGACGATTTCAAGCAGATCAACGACACTCGCGGCCACCTGGCGGGCGACGCGGTGCTGCACGGCGTGGCCACCACGCTCGCTGAGCTGATCCGCGAGATCGACCTGGCCGCGCGGTACGGCGGCGAGGAGTTCGCGATCCTCCTGCCGCAGACGGCGCAGGACGGCGCGGCTCAGCTCGCCGAACGCCTCCGCCGCGAGATCGCAACACGGCCGATCCGGTTCGGCGCCGACGAGATCGAGGGCATCACTGCCAGCTTCGGCGTCGCGGCGGGCCCCGAGGACTCGATGACCCAGATCGACCTCATCGCCTCCGCGGACGCCGCGCTCTACCAGGCCAAGCGCGACGGCAAGAACCACGTGACCGTCGCCGAGGCGTGGTGAATCGGACAACGCGGACGTCCCCTACCGGACGGATCGCCCGCTCGCTTGGTACACTTGGCATCGCGTTTTCGTACCCAGTGACCACTGATCGGGAGGACGGTGGATGACTACGAGCGGTTCTCTGTTTGCTTCCGCGATCGAGCATCACCTCGAGCTGAAGCGCCGAAATCAGCATCTTGACGACGATCTTCCGCTGGAGGAGTTCCGGGACGACGACCCGTTCGACAACCACCCGCTGTTCAAGACCGAGGCGGACGCGCGTCGTGAGGAGGAGGAGACCGGCGAGCATCCCGCGGTCCCAGACATGGGCGCGGACACCGAGTCCATGCCGGCGGTCGACGCTGCCGACAGCCAGCCCCGAGGGTGGATGGAGACCACCCACGCCAGCGAATTCTCCTGGGAGTAGGCCGCAGCTGTCGCAGCACCCGGGGCACGAGGGACACGCACACGAATGGATGAGCTGGCCGCCGTCATTCGCCCGCCCGAGGCTCCCGGCGACCGCTACCTGAATCGGGAGCTCTCCTGGCTCGATTGGGACCGGCGGTGCCTCGAGCTCGCCGAGGACGACGCGTGGCCGCTCCTCGAGCGCGTGCGGATGTGCTCCATCGTGGCCGCGACGCTCGACGAGTTCTTCATGATCCGGGTCGCCGGCCTCGAGGGCCAGATCGCGGCGGGTCTCGCCGTTCGGTCCGCCGACGGGCGGACGCCGGCCGTTGCCCTGGCCGAGATCCGCGAGCGCGTCATCGCCCTGCGGGCGCGCCAGGTCGAGCTCTGGCAGGAGGTCCTCGTGCCCGCCCTGCGCGCCGAGGGCATTGAGATCTGCACGTTCGAGAGCTGCACGGCGACCGAGCAGGCGGCGGTGGGCGAGTGGTTCGAGCGGAACGTGTATCCGGTGCTGACGCCGCTCGCCGTCGGCCCCGGGCAGCCGTTTCCGTACATCTCCGGCCTCTCGCTCAGCCTCGGGTTCATCGCGCGCGACCCGGTGTCGGGCGAGGAGCGCTTCGCTCGGGTCAAGGTGCCCGAGGGGCTGGCGCGGTTCGTCCCGGTCGGTGAGGGGCCGGGCTGGCGGCTCGCGCCGCTCGAGGAGGTGATCGCGCACTTCTCGAGCCGCCTCTTTCCGGGGATCGAGATCCTCGAGCAGAGCCTCTTCCGCGTCACCCGCGATGCCGACTTCGAGCTCTCGGACGAGGCCGACGACCTGCTGGAGGCCGTCGAGTCGGAGCTGCGCCGGCGCCGGTTCGGCGACGCCGTGCGGCTCGAGGTCTCGGACGGGATGTCGGCCGCGATGCGCGAGCGGCTGTGCAACGGCCTGGGCGTGACCGACGCGCAGGTGTACGACACGCCGGGGCTGATGGATATGGCCGACCTGCGCGAGATCGCCGACCTCGACCGGCCGGACCTCAAGCACGATCCGTGGATTCCGGTGACCCGTGCCCGTCTGGCGGATCCCGAGGCCTCCGGAGACCTCTTCGCGCGGATCCGGGCCGACGACCTGCTCGTGCACCTGCCGTACGAGTCGTTCGTCACGTCCGTCGAGGCCTTCGTGCGCGCGGCGGCCAAGGACGCGGGCGTCGTGGGGGTCAAGACCACGGTCTACCGAACGTCCGACGACACCGCGCTCCTCCCGGCGCTGATCGAGGCGGCCGAGCGGGCCAAGCAGGCGGTGTGCCTGGTCGAGCTGAGGGCCCGCTTCGACGAGCGCCGGAACATCGAGTGGACGCGGGCGATGGAGCAGGCGGGCGTGCACGTCGTCCACGGGTTCCGCGACCTCAAGATCCACGCCAAGACGACGCTCGTGATCAGGCGCGAGGGCGGCGTGCTGCGCCGCTACGCGCACATCGGAACCGGCAACTACAACGGCGCGACCGCGCGCCTCTACGAGGATCTCGGCCTGTTCACCGACGACGAGGCGATCACCGCGGACGTCGCCGACCTCTTCAACCACATGACCGGGTTCGGCCGGCCGCAGCAGTTCCGGAAGCTCCTCGTGGCGCCGTTCAACCTGCGCACGCGCCTGATCGACCACATCCGCTCGGTTGCCGACGCCGCCGCCTCCGGCCAGCCGGCGACGGTCAGAATGAAGGTCAACTCGCTCACCGATCCCGCCGTCATCGAGGAGCTCTACCGCGCATCGCAGGCCGGCGCCCGCATCGACATCGTGGCGCGTTCGATCTGCTCGCTCCGGCCGGGCGTCCCCGGCCTGTCGGAACGGATCCACGTGCGCTCGATCGCCGGCCGCTTCCTCGAGCACAGCCGCCTCTTCGCGTTCGAGGCCGGCGACCAGGCGACCTACCTGCTCGGGAGCGCCGACATCATGCCGCGCAACCTCGACCACCGGATCGAGGTCCTGACACCGGTCGAGGACGCACGCCTCCAGCACGAGATCTCGACGATCTTCGACACGCTGCTCGGCGATCGCACCCAGGCCTGGGTGCTCGAGGCCGACGGGTCGTGGACGCGCCTTCGCCCCGAGCGGCGCGGGACCAAGCGCGGGAGCCACGCGGTCCTCATGCGGCGTGCGCGCCTGCGGGCGCGGCCCCGCAGCCGGCGGACGCCGCGCTCCGTCTAGCGGTGACGCGGTGCAGCTGACCGTCGCTGCCGATCCCGAGGAAGCGGCGCTCCGAGCCGCTGCGGCGATGGCGGCCGTCGCGCGCACGGGCGGCGCGATCTCTCTCGCGGGCAGCAACACGCCGCGGCGGACGTACGAGCTCCTCGCGGCTGAGCCGGGGATCGACTGGTCGCGGGTCGAGCTGTGGTTCGGTGACGAGCGCTGCGTCCCACCTGACGACCCCGACTCGAACTACCGCACCGCCGCCGAGACCCTCATCTCGCGCATCGACATCCCCGAGCGAAACGTCCACCGCATCCGCGGGGAGGACGACCCGGAGGCGGCCGCCGCCGCGTATGCGACCGCGATCCATGGGGTCGCGCTCGACCTGGCGCTGCTCGGGCTCGGCCCGGACGGGCACACCGCGTCGCTCTTCCCCGAGAGCCCGGCCCTGGACGTGCGCGACCGGGCGGCGGTCGCCGTGACGGCGTCGAAGCCGCCGCCGCGCCGGATCACGCTCACCCTGCCGGTCTTCGAGCGCGCCGTGTCGATCCTCATCCTGGCGCCGGGCGCGTCCAAGGCCGAAGCGATCGCGGCGGTGCTCCGCGGGCCCGATCGGCGCTATCCCGCGAGCCTCCTGCCGGCCGACCGCACCACGATCCTGACCGACGCCGCCGGCGCCCCGTAGCTGCGGGCCGGGGTGGCGGTCGGGCGGACCACCGGGGCCAGGCCCGGATGGGGCCTGGCCCTGGGGTTCGCCGGCCCCTACGTGGTTTCGAAGCCGCGGCGCTTCATCGTGCCCCAGCCTTCCCGGCGGCGGGCGAGGTCCCAAACGCCCCGGAGTCGGTAGACGTCGACGAGCTGCCGGAACCCGATGTTCTCGAAGACGGCTGCCACGAACATGCGGCCCAGGTCGCGCGTGCGCCGGTAGTGGCGGTAGCCGCGCTCCTCGAGCCCGCAGGCGATCAGCGTGATCACCGTCCCGAAGATCCACGCCAAGACGATGTACGCGAACACGATCGCGACGTCGATCACGCCGAGGCTTATGCCGATCGGGAAGGCGATCCAGGCGGCAGCCTCCATGAGCGGGCTTCCGAACTCGAACACGAGGCAGTAGGGCAGCGCCAGCATCCCGACCGCGCCGTAGCGGCGGCGCAGCATCATCGAGCGGTGCCGCCACAGGCTCTCCCACAGGCCGCGGTGCCAGCGGCGCCGCTGGCTTCCGAGGATGGCCAAGTCGGCGGGCGCCTCCGTCCAGCACACCGGGTCGGCCGCGAACGTGATCCGGTAGGGCCGCCCCTGGTCGCGCATGTGCCGGTGCAGCCGCACCGTCAACTCGAGGTCCTCGCCGACCGTGTCGACCCAGTAGCCGCCGACCTCCTCGACCACGTCGCGGCGGAAGAGGCCGAACGCGCCGGACACGATGAAGAGCGCGCCGATCGCATCCCACGCAACGCGGCCGTACAGGAACGCACGCAGGTATTCGACGACCTGGAAGCGGGCCAGGTGCCCGGCCGGCATGCGCGGCTCCACGACGCGGCCGGCCTCGACCCGCGAGGAGTTCGCGACCCGCACGGTCCCGCCGACGGCGATCACCCGGTCGGGGTCCTCCTGCACCGGCCGCATCATGACCGTCAGCGCGTCGGGGTCGAGGATCGAGTCGGCGTCGGTGACGCACACGTATGGGTGCCTGGCCAGGTCGAGCCCGGCGTTCAGGGCGTCGGCCCGGCCGCCGTTGTCCTTCCGGACGAGGGTGACGTCGATCGGGGACCCGCCGCGGTAGAGCTCGCGCACCGGCTCGTACTGGAGCAGGTTCCGCGGTGCGGGCTCGACGCGGCGCAGGCCATGCTCCTCGATCATCCTGGCGGCCGTCGCGTCGGTCGACCCGTCATCCACGATCACGATCTCGAAGACCGGGTAGCGCTGGCCAAGGAGCGAGGCGACCGAGTCGAGGATCACCTCCTCCTCGTTGAACGCCGGCACGACGATCGACACGCCGGGCGTGAGCGGTGAGGACAGCGCCTCCTGGTGCCAGGCCCAGCCGCGGCGGCGGATGGTCTTCTGCATCCCACGCCGGGCGAGCGGCCACAGCAGCAGATAGCAGACGTTGATCGCCGCGGCGTAGGCCACCGACAGGATGCCGACGACCTCGACCGCGGTTCTCATGCGAGGCCGGCCTCGAGCATGCTGGCCGCGTGCCGCACGCGCGGGTGGGCGTCCTCCTCGGCGGCGGCTCGCGAGACGATCGCCGGCGCGATGGTTGCGAGCGTGGCGGCCGCGACCTCGGCGACCTCGGCGCAGTCGTGGTGCACGATCTCGAGCAGGCGCGCTGCGTTGTGCGGGCCGCCGACCCGGGCCAGCGCCGCGGCTGCGGCGACGCGCACGTTCCGCACGTCGTCGGCGAGGAGATCCTCGAGCGCCCCGTCGACGTCGTCGGCGCCGAGATACGCGAGCGCCTCGCATGCCCGCTCGCGCACGAGGGGCGCGTCGTCGGTGAGGCGACCGCGCAGCGACACGCCGTCGCGCGGGTTCCCGAGCCGGCCGAGGAGCTCGACGGCAGCTGCCCGGGTGGCGGGATGCTCGGTGTGGATCAGCGTCCGGATCCCCGGGAGCGCGGCGGCGCCGATCGTGAGGACGGCGTTCGCCGCCACGGCGCGCGGCACGTGACGGCAGGCCAGCGAGTGCAGGATCGGGATGACGGCCGAGCGGGCGCGCAGGCGGCCGAGGCTGCGCGTCGCGGCCAGGCGCACGTCGGGGTCGCGATCGTTCAGCGCCAGGAGGAGCACCGGCTCGGCCTGGTTGCTGCACATGTCGCCGAGGAGCGCCGCGCTCTCGGCACGGCGGTGCGCGAGCGGATGGCCCAGCCCGCGGGTCGCCCGTCCGATCGCGCCGGTCGACTCGAAGTGCTCGGCGATCGACGCACGCGTGTCGCCGGTGAGCGACGGGGAGAGCTCGGCCAGCATGGTCGCCAGCGTGGCGTCGTCGGCGCTCATGCGTCGATCGGCCTCGTCGCCGTCGAGCAGGGCGTGCAGGATCGGCTCAGCGTGACGGCGGGCGGCGAGATCCTCGCGCTCCAACCGGTTCGCGTGGACACGGCGGGCGCAGAGGAGCAGCGCAAACATGAACCCGATCGCGACGAGCGCGAGCGATACGAGGAGGGGGGCCGCCATGCTGCGGGTTCATCGACCCCGGAGCCGGAGTGGCGGCATCATCATTTCGGCGTATCGCGCTGTCCCCCGGACGGGGGAGGCCGACCGCCCGTTGCGCGGAGCGCATGCTCGACGATCTGGCGCTGGATCGCCCGGTCGAGCTGCTCGAAGCGCATGCCGTACGTCCAGCGGCCGTCGAACACCCGCTCCATCCACACGATCTCGGCGACCGCTGTGACGTGGTAGGCGGGCTCGTCGACGTCGAACTCGATCTCGAGGTGGTCGCCCACGTTGCACGCCTGGAACGTGATGATGCGTGCCCCGTCGGCGGCGAGGTCGATCGTCCCGGCGCGGAACCGGATGCCGCCGTCGGCGGGCCGGCACCAGGCGAGGACGTTCACCGGGACGCGCACCGCGGCCCGGCGCTCGGCGACCCGGCGATCCTCCGCGAAGACCCAGCGCACGATTCGCTGCTCGATGTAGCGGTCGAGGTCGTGGAACTGGACGGCGAACACCCACGGCGAGCGCGACTTCTCGATGCGAACGACCGTGGCGTCGACGAAGACCAGGAACGTCGGGCCCTCGAAGCGGATCTCGAGCCGGAGCCGGTCGTTGAGCGCCACCGGCTTCTCGGCGACCAGCTTCGCGCCGCCGGCGGAGACGTTCACGGTGTGGGCGGTGAACGGCGTGCCACCGCTTCGCGGCTCCACCTCCACCTCGAAATCGGCCGTTACGCGAAGGAACTTCCTCCGGGTCCTGCTGCACACGTGCTCCGTCGTCGGGCGGGCGGCGGTTGGCCCGCGCTTCATTCGGAGGCTAGTCTGGCCGATAAGGCGGCGATGAGGTGCAAACCCGAGAGGAGTCGACCATGACCGAGACCGAGTCCGCCACGGTGCTCGTCGCCGACGACGAGCCGCATCTGCTCCGCCTCGTGAAGTTCCGGCTGGAGCGCGAGGGGTACAACGTGATCACCGCGACCGACGGTGAGGCGGCCCTCGAGCTCGCCCGCACCGAGCATCCGGATCTGTGCGTGCTCGACGTGATGATGCCCAAGCGCTCGGGCTTCGAGGTGCTGAAGGCGCTGCGCGAGGACGAGTCGCATCGTGACATGAAGGTCATCATGCTGACCGCCCGCGCGCAGGACCGCGACGTCGATGCCGGCTTCTCGCTCGGCGCCGACGACTACCTGACGAAGCCGTTCTCGCCGCAGGAGCTGCGCGTGCGGGTCGGCGCGCACCTCGCCAAGCGTTAGATGATTGATCGATAGCTCCGTGATGTCCCAGCCGCAAGCCTTGGCTTGTGGCGATCGTGAGCGGCCTGCTATCCAGCAGGCCGCGAACGGGCGAGAACCGAGTAGCGCAAGGACGCAGGGAGGGCCAATATCGGGAATATTGGCCCGACCGAGGACGCCGCGATGCGAAGGTTCGCAGCCGCAGCGCCGCCGCGATTCGGCCGTTCCAGCGCGTCGGGCGTCCAGGCGCGCGGAAGTTATCGATCAATCATCTAGATCAGCCAAGTAGGCTCGCGCGGTGGAACGCCGCGCCGACGCCGTTGCCGCCGCCCTGGGAACGGGCGACGACGTGGCGTTCGTGCGCGCGCCCGGGCGCGTCAACCTGATCGGCGAGCACACCGACTACAACGGCGGCTGGGTGCTGCCGATGGCGCTCGAGCTCGACTGCCTGGTGGGGTACCGGCCGCGCGCTGACGGCGCGGTCAACGTCGTCTCGCTCGACGCGCCTGACGACATCGAGCCGTGGACCGACGCGCTGCTCGAGGCCCTGGCGGAGGAGGGGCGCGAGGCCGTGGGTGTGGACGCCGCCGTTGCCACGAGCGTCCCGATGGGCGCCGGCCTGGCATCGAGCGGCGCGCTCTCGATCGCGCTCGGCATCGCCCTCTGCCGCGTCGCCGGCCTCGCCCTCGAGCCGGCGGTGCTCGCGGAGGCCTGCCGGCGGGCCGAGGAGCGGGCGACCGGTGTGCCGTGCGGGTTCATGGATCAGATGGTCGCGGCGCTCGGGCGCCCGCGTGAGCCGCTTCTCGTGGACTGCCGCGACGCTGTCGTCGAGCGGGTCGCGCTTCCCGACGACGCGGCGATCGTCGTCGTCGACTCCGGGGTTCGCCGGTCGCTGTCGGACGGTCGCTACGCCGAGCGGCGCGCAGCCTGTGACGCCGCGGCCGAGCGCGTCGGCGTGCCGTCGCTTCGCTATGCGACGCCCGAGCAGGTCGCCGACGACCCGGTCGCGAGGCACGTCGTCTCCGAGAACGAGCGGGTGCATCGCATGGTGCGCGCCCTCCGCGCGGGCGACCTCGAGGATGCGGGCGCGATCCTCACCGAGGGCCACCGCAGCCTGCGCGACGACTTCGCGGTCTCGACGCCGGAGCTCGACGCCCTGGTCGACCGGCTTCTCGGCCTCGGCGCGTACGGCGCCCGCCTCACGGGCGGCGGGTTCGGCGGCTGCGTGATCGCCCTCGTGGCGTCGGATCGCGTGCCCGGCGTGGACGGTGTGGTGTGCGTCTGCTGAGGCCGCGGGTGGAAGAACCGGGTCAGACCCCATTCGTTCGGGGCGGGGCGGTACACTCGCCCCATGGGCAGGCTCATCACCCGGGCGGATCTCGGGTTCCTCGCCATCTGGCAGGCGTTCATGGTGCCGCTGGCGCTGTTCGGGCCCAGCGACGGCCTGGCCGGGTTTGTGCTCCTGCTCGGCTGTGCCGTGGTGGCGTCGCTGGCCTCGCGGCGCCTCTTCGGTCGGCGCCGGTTGCCCGCCTGCGGCTCGACGCCCCTGTGGCTCTCGTTCGGGGTCGGCTTCGGCGTCATGGCGGTCGCATACGAGGGGCTTCTGCTCGCCGGCGCAGGATTCGGCGGCGGGACGATCGGGATCGCCGTCGGGTTCTACGTGACTGCCGATTCGATCCTCGATCGCTGGTGGTTGAACCGCGGGCCCGGTCCCACCGGGACGCCTGTCACACCCGGCTAGGCATCTCGGTGCAACATTGGGGTCTGACCCCGTTTTGTATGCGGCTACGCGGCGGGGGCGCGGTGGCGGGCGTACCACGTGGAGTAGCCGCCCTCGTACGCGTGCGCCTCGCCGCCGGCCACCTCGACGATGCGGTCGGCGATCCGGTCGAGGAAGTAGCGGTCGTGTGACACTGCCACGACCGTCCCGTCGTAGCTCTCGATCGCGGCCTCGAGCGTCTCGACCGAGTCGATGTCGAGGTGGTTCGTCGGCTCGTCGAGGACGAGGAAGTTCGCGCCGCCGCGCATGAGCAGGAGCAGCTCGAGGCGCGTGCGCTCGCCGCCCGAGAACGACGCGACCGGCTGGCGGCACTGCTCGTAGCTGAAGAGGAACCGAAGCAGCGCCTGGACGGCCTCCTCCTCGGTGCAGGGCTTCTGCGCCCGCAGGATGTCGACCGGCGTGCGCCCCGGTGGGGCGGGCGAGTGCTCCTGGGCCAGATACCCGATGCGGATCGACGGCCCGCGCCAGGCCTCCCCCTCGGCGACGGGCAGCATGCCGGTCAGTGCCTTCACGAGGACGCTCTTCCCGCTGCCGTTTCGGCCGATGACGCCGATCCGCTCGCCGCGGAAGATCGTGAGGTCGACGTCGACGAGCACCGGATCGTCGTCGAACGCGACCGTGACGTCGCGCAGCTCGGCGACACGCTTTCCGCCGCGCTCTCCGCTTCGCAGCGCCAGCCCGATCCGGCGGCGCTCCATGACGGGCCGGTCGACCTTGTCCATCCGCTCGATCCGGCGCTGCGTGTTTCGGGCTCGGATCGTGTGGCGGCGGTCGTCGACCATGCTCGCCCACTGCTTGTAGCGCCGGATCGCCTCCTCGAGGCGTGCGATCTCCTTCTGCTGCGCGGCGAACGCCGCCGCCTGCTGCTGGAGCTCGAGCTCGCGGGCCGCCTGGTAGGCGGAGTAGTTGCCGGGCCACATGCGGATGACGCCCCGGTCGAGCTCGGCGATCGCCGTCACCGACTCGTCGAGCAGGTAGCGGTCGTGCGACACCATGATCACCGCTCCGGGGAACTCGCCCACGAGCTCCTCGAGCCCGCTCCGGCGCACGGCGTCGAGGTGCGTCTCGGGCTCGTCGAGGAGCAGCAGGTCGGGCTCCTGGGCGAGGCACGCCGCCAGCGCCACGAGCTTGCGCTTTCCGCCCGAGAGCTCGGAGTGCGGGCGCTCGACCTCGGCGTCGGTCAGGCCGAGGGTCTGGAGGTG
Organism: uncultured Actinomycetes bacterium; assembly: GCA_963809325.1. Taxonomy (GTDB): domain Bacteria; phylum Actinomycetota; class Thermoleophilia; order Gaiellales; family JAICJC01; genus JAICJC01. The sequence continues at coordinate 860,992 of CAWEIZ010000007.1, read as the reverse complement.
CCCGCGCACCGTCCCGTCGAAGGCGTGGCCGCCGAGCTGGTCGTACTCCTGGATCAGGCGCTCCTGCCGGTTGATCGCCCGCTGCATCACCGCCATGTCGGCGACCGCCTCGGGGCTCCCGAGGCGGATCGCGCACTCCTCGAGCTCGCGCTCGACCCGGGCGATGTCCGGCCGGGCGGCGTGGCAGATCTCGATCGGCGTGCGCGGGTCGGGGCCGACGAGCTGGGGGAGGTAGGAGGCGACCATCCCGCGCCTTCGCACCGCAGGCGCGGAGTCCGGCTCGTCGAGCCCGGCGAGGATCCGAAGCAGGGTGCTCTTCCCCGAGCCGTTCTGGCCGATCACGCCGATCCGGGCGCGCTCACCGACCTCGAGGTCGAGACCGCGGAGCACGGTGCGGCTGCCGTACGACTTGACGGCGTCACGCAGCGCGATGAGCCTCATCGCGGGTCGGTGCAGAGCTGACCGTGCGACCGGCTGAGGCACACGAGCCCGCGGAGCGTTCCGTCCGGGTCGACGACTGCGAGGCGGTCGGTGCCGGCGGCGTCCATCCGCTCCAGCGCGGACGCGACGGTGTCGTCGTGCGCCGCCGTCCCCGTGGAGGTCGAGGCCAGCGCGGCGACCGCGGCGCCGTCGTCCTCGCCGGCGACGTCCTCGCGCGTCAGCTCCCCGGCGTAGCGGCCGTCCTCGACGACGAGCGCCGTCCGGACGCTCGGGTTCTCGAAGAGCCGGCGCGCGTCGGCGACGGTCGCCGTGGCCGGGAGCGTCTTCGGGCGTGAGATCATGACCTCGCCGACCGTGAGGATCGCGGCCTCGTCCAGGCTGACGTGACTGGTTCCCATCGCGGCAGAAGTGTACTGTCGGAGGCCCGGATGATCGACCTGCCGGACACCTCACTCACGCCGCTCGTGCTCCGCCACGCCTCGAGGCTCGGGGCGAAGGCGGCGCTCGTCGATTCCGCCTCCGGCCGGGCGATCGCCTACGGCGACCTTCCCGCCGAGATCGCCGCTCTGGCCGGCGGCCTGGCGCGGGCGGGCCACGCTCCCGGTGACGTCGTCGGTGTGGTGCTGCCGAACGTGCCCGAGTTCGCGGTCGTGTTCCACGCGGTCCTCGAGCGTGGCGGCGTCGTCACGCCGGTGAACCCCGCGCTGACGCCGGCCGAGATCGGAACGCAGCTCCGGGACGCCCGGGCACGGTTCGTCGTCACCTCGCCTGAGCTGGCCCCGGCCGTCGCGGCGGCCGCGGGTGACGCCCGTGTCCTGCTCGTCGGGACGGAGGAGCTTCGCGGCGAGAGCGTCGCGCCGGAGCCGGCGGGCGCCGACGATCTGGCCGCTCTTCCGTACTCCAGCGGCACGACCGGCTTTCCGAAGGGCGTGATGCTCACCCATCGCAACCTGGCTGCGAACATCGTCCAGGTGGAGGGCGCCTTCCGCTGTGACGAGGGCGACGTGCTCCTGGCCGTGCTGCCCTACTTCCACATCTACGGCCTCACGGTGAACATGAACTTCGCGCTCGCCCGCGGCGCCACCGTCGTCACGATGGCCCGGTTCGACCTGGCGGGGTTTCTCGAGACGATCGAGCGCCACCGCGTGACCCGCGCCTTCCTCGTGCCGCCGATCCTGCTTGCGCTCGCAAAGCATCCGCTGGTCGACCGCCACGACCTGAGCTCGCTCGACCTGATCGTCTCCGGTGCGGCCCCGCTCGACGAGCGGATCGCGCGGGCCGTCGCCGAGCGCATCGGCTGCCGGGTCGTCCAGGGCTACGGGCTGACCGAGACCAGCCCGGTCACGCACCTCCCTCCGGAGGGGCCGGGCATGGACGCCAAGCCGGCCTCGGTGGGTCCGCCGCTTCCGGGGACGGAGTGCCGCGCCGTCGACATCGAGTCGGGTGAGCCGCTGCCTCCCGGCGAGGACGGCGAGATCGTGATCCGCGGCCCGCAGGTGATGCGCGGATATCTGCGCGACCCCGCGTCGACGGCCGCGGCCATCGATGCGGACGGCTGGTTCCACACCGGCGACATCGGGCACGTCGACGGCGACGGGTGGCTCTTCATCGTCGACCGCCTGAAGGAGCTGATCAAGGTGCGCGGGCTCCAGGTCGCCCCGGCCGAGCTCGAGGCCGTACTCCAGGCGCACCCCGCCGTGGCCGACGCGGCGGTCGTGCCGTCACCCGACCGGCACGGCGGCGAGGTGCCGAAGGCGTTCGTCGTCCTGCGCGACGAGGTCGAGCTCGACGATCTGCGGGCGTACGTCGCAGACCGGGTCGCGCGGCACAAGCGCATCCGCCGGATCGAGGCCGTCGCGGCGATCCCGCGAAGCCCGTCAGGGAAGATCCTCCGCCGCGTGCTCGTCGAGCAAGAGCGCGAGGCGGCCGGTACGGGGAGCGGCCGATGAGCGCCGGCGGCCGCCTCGTGCCTCTCACCGGCGCGGAGTGGGCCGACGACGCGCCCGGGATCCGGGCCCGCGCGATCGACGGGGTCGACGGCCGCCGGTTCGCGATCGTCGAGTACGGCCCCGGCGCGGCGCGCGACGACTGGTGCCTCGACGGGCACTACGGCATGGTGCTCGAGGGCGAGATCGAGTACTGGTTCGACGACGGGTCGCCGCCGCTGCGGGTCGGGGCGGGCGATGCGCTGTGGCTCGTCGGCGGTGGGCCGGCGCACCAAGGGCACAACGTGGCGCAGGGGGCGACGACGCTCTTTCTGATCGACCCGGTGTAGGCGAGGGCGGAGGGGGCGGGGCCTCGGCCGCACCCGGCGGCCACTCTCTCGTCGTCGAGTGTCAATTGGCTTTCGCCGAAGCAGGATGTCGTGGGGCGGAGCTTCCTTGCAACATTCGTCTCAATGTGAGATCATCTCGTTCAGGCAGCCCGCTGGAGGGTTCGGTCTACGGGTCGGGTGAGTGGGGGATGTGTGGGTGCCGCCGCTGGCTAGTGGGGATCGCTGTTGGCCTGGCGATTGGGCTGACCGGGTGTCCGTGCGCCTGGTTCGGGGCGTCTGATGCTGTCGCCGCGCGAACGACATGTCTCAGTCTGGGAGCACCATGGACCGGCGTGGGTTTGGCGACCATTTCCGGGTGGCCGTGTGCGTGGTTCGGGGCGTCCGATGCCGCCGCGGCGCGATCCGCGTGCACGATCTTCGGAACGCCCGGGCAGGACACGCTGATTGGAACGCCGGGGCGTGATGTGATTTGCGCCGGAGGTGGGCCGGACACCGTATTCGGGGGTGGAGGTCGTGACGTCTTGCGCGGCGGCGCCGGCAACGACGTTCTTCGCGGCAACCAGGGCGGCGACGTGCTCGTCGCAGGCCCTGGTCAGCAAGACAGCCTCAGTGGCGGCACCGGCCGGGATACGCTGAAGGCCCGCGACGGCCGACCGTTTGACCGTTTGGACGGCGGCTCCGGCATCGACCTCTGCATCGCGGACGCCGAGGATCACCGTGTGGGCTGCGCGCACCCACTGGTGGCGTCCCACACCGCCCCGGTTCCGATGCTGCTGTACCACGCCGTCGCGGTAGCGCCACCCGGCGCCGCCTTCCCGCAGCTCTGGGTGCCACGACGGGAATTCGCAGCGCAGATGCGCTACCTGGCCACACACGGCTACCACGTCATCAGCCTGCAGGATGCGTACGACTACTGGCACGGCGATCCGCTGCCCAGCCGCCCCATCATCGTCAGCTTCGACGACGGCTACCGAACCCAGTACCGCAACGCCATGCCGATCCTCACCCACCATGGCTGGGCCGGCGTCCTCAACCTCGTCGTCCATCACGTCCGCTCCGGCGAGCTCGGGCGACACCGCGTCCGCACCATGATCGCTCGAGACTGGGAGGTCGACTCGCACACCCTGACCCACGCAGACCTGACCGGGCTCAGCGCCGACTCTCTCCCGGCAGAGGTCGCCGGATCGCGCCGATTCTTGCAGAACGCATTCCGTATCCCCGTGAACTTCTTCTGCTACCCAGCCGGCCGCTTCGACACCGCCGTAATCAGCGCCGTCCGCCGGGCCGGCTACCAGCTGGCGTCCACAACCATCCCCGGCTACGCCCGCGTCACCGAGCCCTTCACGCTCCGCCGTATCCAAATCGTCCCCGGCGACGGCGCCGCCGGCCTGGCCGCCAAATTGCGGTTGGAGCGGTGACCAGGTCGATGTTCACGCCCGGTTGCGCCCCCTGACCGCTACGCGAACGGGAAGTCCGGCCGCTCCCGGAGTGAATCCAGATCGGTGTCGCCGTCGGCCCACGCCGAGGCCTTCGGATCGAGCTCGGCGGCCCGCGTGAGATGCCCGATCGCCTCGTCCGCCCGGCCGGCGAGCGCCTCGAAGCAGGCGAGGTTGTAGAGCGTGGAGGCGTTGTCGGGGTGCAGCTCGACCGCCTCGAGCATGATCGCGATCGCCGCCTCGTGGTCGCCCGCGCGGACGAGCGGCTCGGCGGCGAACGACCACTCCCACGGCGACGGCCGGAAGGCCTCGCCCGGCGTGCCTCCCAGCGCGAGGACGGTCGTGCCGTCGGCCGCGGCGACGGCCGAGCGGCGGGCGCCGGGGTCGCGCACGAAGACGAGCGTGCCGGGGCCGGCATCGATCTCGTCGCCTGCCACCGTGAACTTGGCGCGGCCGGCGATGACGGCGTAGACCTCCTCGTGGCCGCCCGCCCCGCCGCCCGTCTCGTCGTGATCCTCGACGACGTGCTCGCCGAAGTCGGCGGTGTAGGCGTTGATGCCGAACGCCTGGATCCCGAGTGTTCTCCGCACGGGCTTCCAGCGCACCCCGGCGACCGGGATCGCATCGATCGCGTCGAGGTGCAGGACGCCGTATGCGGGTGCCGGTTCCACGCGGGTCAGGCTACACGACCCCGGTATCCTCCCCGGCTGTGGTTCCGACCGGCTCCCTGCTCGCCTTCGCGGCGACGGCGTTCGTCCTGATCGTCGTCCCCGGTCCCAGCGTGCTCTTCGTCATCAGCCGGGGCGTCGCGCTGGGAGGCCGGGCGGCCGTCGCGACCGTGGTCGGGAACGCCGCCGGCGCCTACTCGCAGGTGGTCGTCGTCGCCCTCGGGCTCGGAGCGCTCATCGAGCGCTCGGCGACGCTCTTCACCGCGGTCAAGCTCGTCGGCGCCGCGTACGTGGTCTTCCTGGGCGTGCAGGCGATCCGGCACCGGCGGAAGCTCGCGAGCGTGCTCGACGCGGCCACGGCCCCGCGCGGCACGCGCCGGATCCTCTGGGAGGGGTTCGTCGTCGGCGTCACGAACCCCAAGGCGGCGGTCTTCATGGCCGCGGTCCTGCCCCAGTTCACCGACCCGGCCAGGGGTCACGTGCCGCTCCAGCTCCTCGTGCTCGGCCTCGTCTTCGTTGCCATCGCCCTGATCTCGGACAGCATCTGGGGGCTCGCCGCGGGCTATGCGCGCGCCTGGCTCGGCAGGTCGCCGCAGCGGCTCGAGGCGCTCGGCGGGATCGGCGGCGTCGTCATGATCGGCCTCGGCGTCCGCCTGGCGCTCGTCGGCCGTCGCGACTGATGACGACCCTCACCAGGCGGCGGCTCCTCGCGGCCGGCGCCGGCATCGCCGGTGCCGGGCTGCTCAGCGCCGCGGCGGCCGGGCCGGCTGCCCTGCACGACGATGCCCGCCGCTTCCGCGACTGGATCCTCCGCCGCCCCGATGCCTTCATCCCTTCCGCGCCGGAAGGGGTCGTCAAGCTCGAGACGGTGCACTCCGCCGCCCGCGGGCGCGACGTCGACCTGTTCACGGCGGTGCCGCAAGGCTACGGAGCCGGGGCGGGACTCCCCGTCTGCCTTGTCCTCCACGGTGCCACAGCGCGGCCGTCGGATTTCCAGCCGTTCGGGCTCCCACGGTTCCTGACGGCCGCCGTGCGCCGCGGCGCGCCGCCGTTCGTGCTGATGGGCGCCGACGGCGGGCTTCTCTACTGGGAGCGCGATCCCGAGAGCGATGACGATCCGGGGCGGATGGTGCTCGACGAGCTGCCGCGCTGGGCCGAGGAGCGCGGCTTCGACTCGGGCCGGCTCGCGGGGTGGGGATGGTCGATGGGTGGATTCGGCATGCTGCACGTCGCCGAGACCCGGCCCGGCTTCGTGCGCGGAGCCGCCGTATTCAGCCCTGCAGTCGCCCCTGGCGACGACGTGTTCTCGTCCATCGGACGCCTCGCGGGGACCCCGCTCGGGGTGTGGTGCGGGCGCGACGACCCGCTCTACCCCGACGTGCGCAAGCTCGTGGCCGCGCTGCCCGAGCGCCCCCGGGTGGTCGCCTACGCGCCCGGCGCGCACACCCGGGTCTACTGGGACAGCGTGACGCTCCCGGCGCTCGGGTTCGTGGGCTCCGTCCTCGGGCCGGCGTGACAGAGCGCGACCCTGTCGTGGTCGGCGTCCCGATCGACTCGCTGGGAAAGCCCGGCGGCACCGAGCTCGCGCCGGCCGCGCTCCGCGAGGCGGGGATCGTGGAGGCGCTCGGTGCGCGCGACGCCGGCGACCTCGACGTCAGGATCGTCGGGACGGAGCGCGACCCCGAGAGCGGGATCGTCGGCTACCCCACGGTCGTCGCGACGTGCGAAGGGGTCCGCGACGGCCTCGCCCCGCTTCTTCGCGACGGAGCCTTCCCGGTCGTCCTCGGAGGCTGCTGCACGCTCGTCCCCGGCGTGGCGGCGGCGCTGCGGACGGTCGACCCGCGACCGGCCGGCATGGCCTACGTCGACGGCCATCTCGACCTGTATGACGGCCGCACGAGCCCGACGGGCGAGGCGGCCGACCTGCCGCTCGCGATCGTCGCCGGTCACGGCGACCCGGCGCTCGTCGCCCTCGGGCCGGACGTGCCGATGATCGAGCCGCGCCACATCGCGCTCCTCGCCCACCGCGACAGCGACGAGGCCCGGTCCTACGGGAGCGTGATGCCCGCCGATCTCGGGATCGCGGTGTCGCGTGACTGCGCCGACGTGCAGGCGGCCGGACCGGCCGCGGTCGGGGCGCAGGCGGCTGCGACCCTGTCCGGCTCCACGGGCAGGTTCTGGCTCTCGATCGACGTCGACGTGATGTCGGACGCAGCGTTCCCCTCGACGCCCGTCAAGCAGCCCGGAGGTCTCGAGCTCGACGAGCTGGTGGCGCTCGCGCGTCCGCTGGCGCAGGATCCGGCCTGTGCCGGCCTGAACCTCATGTGCTACGACGTCGACATGGACGACGCCGAGCGATCCTCGGCCCGGGCGCTCGTCGAGCTCGCCCGGAGACTGGTCGCTACCAGCGTGTGACCCAGTCGGCCGTCCACACGCACGCGCCGGAGTAGCCGAGGAAGCGCCCGCAGGAACGGGCGACGCCGATCGTGCGGTACTTGGGCGAGAGCAGGATGGCCCGGTGCTCGGGGCTGTGCAGCCAGGCGCGGACGGTGGCCCGTGCGCCGGCCCGCGTTCCCCAGCCCCAGGCGAGCGTCTCGCCGGCGACCCAGCTGTAGCCCGAGACGTACCCGGTCTTCAGGATACGGTCGGTCATCGTCGATCCGGTGGGGCTCGTATGGGCGAAGTAGTCGCGGCCCATCATGTCGCCCGAGTGGCGGATGGCGGCGGCGTGAAGCGCGCGGCTGGAGCGCACGGGAGCGAGCCCGTGCCGGACACGAGAGTGGTTGATCCGCTTCAGGAGAAGCTTCCGGGGCGGCGTCGACGATGCGGCGGCGATCCCCGGCTGGGTGGCCGCGACGGCGAGGAGCGCGGCTGCGAGGATGATGAGTCGAGTGAGCATGCCCTGTCACTCGGCGCTCGCTCACCGGCCCGGCATCGCCAGAGCGGCCATTTTGGGTCACCGTCTGAAGGCGGACGGCATCCCCGGAATGTCGTAGACAGCCCGTCTCGTCAGGGTGATCCGGAAGGGCAGGTGGCCGGCGCAGGGTCGGAGTAGGCGTCGTCGAACTTCGCCGGACCGACCGGGGTCTCGGTCCAGAAGCCGGCGTGGACCCGCCACGCGTACTGGCAGAGCGGCGCGAACGCCTCCGTCCCGTCGCCGTTGTCCCAGTAGAGGATGCAGCAGGCGAGGTCGACGGTCTGCGCGCTGCCGGCGGCGAAGTACCTGTTGATGGCCGGGTAGTAGATGTGGTTGAACACCCGCCTGCCGCCGTGCCACAGGCCGTCCTCGGTCTGGTACTGCGGCGAGAGCGCGACCCGCCAGGTCGGGTCGCAGGTCGCCTGCACCGCGTTCGTCCCGACCATCCAGCCGACCACCGCATCGTCCACGACCCACGCCGGGTCGACCGTCGCAGTACAGGCCGGCCCGGCATTCGCTGCCGGCGCTGCGGCGCCCGCGGCGAGCGCCGCGGCGAGGAGTGCGATCAGACCGATCCGGCGCATTCGCGACCTCCGTTCCCTGTCGCTCGACGAGCTCCCAGTCTCGCCTCGAGCGTTGCGGTTGCGTTCGAAGCCATCGGACTCCCTTCAGATCGCGCCGGCCCGGCGGAGCACATGCGGGTCGCGGACACCCGACGCGACGGCTCGGCGTGCCGCCTCCAGCGCCTCCTCGGGCCGGCCGGCGCGGTGGAGCGCCCATGCCAGCGCCGCGTCCGTGGCGTAGTGCGGCCGGAGCGCCTGATCCCGCTCGGCCCAGAGCACGGCGGCGTCGCCGTCGCCCTCGACGTCGGCGTAGTACTCCGCAAGGTGGTGGTGGTACTGCACCTCGCCGAGGCTCGCCGACTCGAGGTACCCGGCCAGGGCCCGCTCGTGCCAGGCCCGCGCCTCGTCCGGTTGCCCTGCGCGCCGGTGGAGGTCGCCGGCGGCCTGCGCCAGCTCGGGCCGCGCGGTGCGGGTGGCGACGTCCTCGCAGAGCGTGATCGCCTCGTCGAGCCGGCCCTGCGCGGCGCGGAGCTCGGCGATGTGCCTGTCGACGAGCCAGTAGCCGGAGTACGCCGCCTCGGCCCGCTTGTAGTGCTGCTCCGCCTCGTCGAGCCTGTCGTGGCGGAGGTGCAGGCGGCCCCAGTGGGTCTCGACCCACGCATAGGAGCGAAGCTCCTTGGCGGTGATCTCGTCGGCGGCCTCGGCGTAGAGCGCGTCCGCCCGCTCGGGGTCTCCCAGCACCTGCTCGAAGTGCGCCAGTCGCGCGAGGCTGTCCCATGAGCGCGTCTCGGCGACCAGCCGCTCGTACGCGCGGCGGGCCTCCGCATACCGCCCGAGCTGAAGATCGGCGTCGGCCCGGATCGCCCGGCCGTCGGGCGAGTCGGCCAGGCCGTCCGCCCGCTCCAGGCTGGCGACGGCGTCGGCGAGCCGGTGCTGCTTCAGGTGGACCCCCGCGCGCAGATAGCACAGGTCGGACCAGGGGCCGAACCGGGCGAGCGCCGCGTCCACCGACTCCGCTGCGCGCCGCATCTCGGAGACGTCGCCCGAGAGCGACGCCCGGTTCACGCGGCACGATGCGAGCCGGGTCGCCTGCTCGGCGTGCGCCGGACCCGGCGGGCGCGCCAGGTCGGCGATCTCGGCCGAGAGCCGGTCGAGGTCGCGCGCGTGATCGGTCGTGAGAGCGGGGGCGCTAGTACCCGGCATGCGGCGCGGCGAGGTAGGGGAACTCGGGCAGGAACTCGCGATCGTTCCGAAGCGGGTTCGGAGGCGTCTTCGGGACGATCGGCGCGGCGTCCCAGAGGGCCTGGTCGTTCAGCATGTCGAGGTGGTAGAAGCGGCCGCCGAGCTCCGCCTCCATGTCGAGGAAGAGCGAGAGGAACCGGGTCGCCACCTGATCCTCGAGCCGCCGCCCGAACGGCCACGTGCCGGTCGTGTCCATGTCGATCGCGCACACGTTCGGGACGAAGATCTCGAACGACCGCCGAAGCGGGATGTCGGCGCCGCTCGGGTTCCACGAGTCGTCCGGCATGTTCAGCTCCTGGAAGATGACCCGCCGCACGCGCGGGAAGGCGGTGGCGGCGAGGGTGTACGTCCGGTGCACCGAGACCGGCGAGTCGTCGTGGTCGAACGACGTGGCGAGGCCCAGGGCGCTGATCGACGGCCCGAACCCCCAGCCGAGGTGCGCGAGCCGCTTCACGAAGTGCGGGGCGAGCCAGAAGTTGTTGGCGCCGAGCTGGCGGTTGTCCTCTCGCTCGCTCAGGCCCGCGTCGGCGAACGGCTGGCCGACGGTGTCGACGAGCTTGTAGCGCTTCAGCTCGTCGTCGAGCTTGACGGCGTCGATGAGCGCCCACGGATGCTCGATCCAGAGCGGGTGGTCGGGGATCGTCTCGACCTTGTTCGCGGCCTTCAGCACCCAGCTCTCGCCCCACACGTTCACGATGCGGTCGTGCTCGGGGGAGTGGGTCAGATAGCGCAGCGGCAGCTCGAGGATGATCGCGTTCACGTTCTTGCCCGCCTGCGCGTCGGCGCCGCTGTAGACGAACCGGAAGTTGCCGTCGGCGTCCTTCGCGAAGCGGTCGCCCTCCCAGGTGAGCGGCCCGGGCGGCAGGTCGAGCTTCACCCCGTGGCCGAGGAGCGGGTTCTCGGGGTCGAAGTTGAAGAGGTGGTTGCCCTCGAGCTCGAGCAGCGTCTTCGGGATCGGAAGCTCGCGCAGGTCGGGCCGCGTATGGGGCACGTGGTAGAACTGGGGCGCGTAGTTGATCGACCGGAAGAACCCGGGCAGGTCGTTGAAGAAGGCGTCGTCGCGGCCGCCCAGGAAGAGCCGGATCGCGCTCCCGTCGGGCGCCTTCTCGGTGACCGCCGTGTCGAGGTCGACGGTGACCGAGAAGCTCCCTCCGGGGAAGTTCAGGAAGTCGACCTTCGCGCGCCGCTCGGCATCGGCGGTCACGCGCACCTCCGCCGGGCGCAGGTCGCCCAGGTACTTGTCCTTCACGGCGTCGACGTAGCCGAGGAGCGCACCGAGGTCGCGGTCGTGCTCGGGCCAGGCGACCCGCGGCGCCGTCGTGACCAGGAGGCGGTAGAGCATGTCGGTGTCGAAGACGCCCGCCGTCGGCACCGACGCGAACGTGAGCGCGATGACCACGCGCTCGCCGTCGCTTCGGTCGTCGCTCGGGTACCCGAAGAGGTCGTACACGTCGGCCGCGCTGACGTCGATGTCGGAGAAGATCGAGTTGACGGCGTTCGGGTCGTTGTGGTCGGCCATCGGTGCCTCCTCAGCGTCGGCGGTGGAGACGGCGACGCCGGCGTCGGCCAGCACGGCGTCGCTCGCCTTCTCGCTGATCATGTAGGTGGGTGTCACGATGAAGTAGCCCGGGATCCGCGGGAACACCGACGCGTCGACCACGCGCAGGTTGCGGGCCCCGCGTACGCGGAAGCTGCCGTCGAGGACCGCCATCGGATCGTCGTCCGGTCCGATCTTGCACGTGCAGGACGCGTGGTGGCCCCACGCATGCGTTCGGACGAACTCGCGCAGGTCGTCGTGCGTACGGACCGAGTCGCCGGGCACGAGCTCGGTGGCCTCGATGCCCGACCTGTGCGCCATGCGCCGCACGAACTCGACGCCCCACACGATGGCGTCGAGATCCTCGCTCCAGTCCCCGCTGCCCTCGTCGAAGTAGCGGAAGTTGATGTCGGGGACATCGGTCGGGTCGGTGGATCGCAGCGTGACCGTGCCGGCGGTGTTTCGGGTGTGCGCCTTCAGGATCGCCCATGTGAAGGTCGTGCTCTGGCGCTCGAGCTGGGCCGAGTACCCCGGGCGGTAGCCCTCGAACCTCGCCGGCAGCCCGAAGATGAAGAGGTCGGCTCGGGGCACGACCGCGATGACGGCGCCGTTGCTCGTGTACGCGCCCTTCCCGCGGCGCCACGCTGCGAAGCACCTGTCGTCGGGGCTGTCGCCAACGGGAGGCGCGTAGCTGCACCCGTCGAGGAGCGTGAACCGGTCCTCGCGAAGCCTGCTCACGACGCCCACCTCGTAGCGGTCCTGAAGGTTCTCGCCGACGCCGGGCAGGTCGACCCGGACGCGGATCCCGTGCGCCTCGAGCTCCGCGCGCGGGCCGATTCCCGACAGCTTCAGAAGCTGCGGTGTCGAGAACGTGCCGCCGGCCAGGATCACCTCCCGGCGGACGAGCGCACGCGTCGCGGCCGGCAGCGACCCGCGATCCCGCGAGCGCGGGTCGGCAGCGTAGGCGTGCGGGAGCTCCAGGTAGTCGACCCCGACGGCGGTCGTCTCGTCGTCGAACACGACGTTCGTGACGAGCGCGTGCGTCCGGACGACCAGGTTCCCGCGCCGCTTGGCCGCCCTCGCCTGGATGTGCTCGCGCGTGCCGTTCCGGCGCCCGTGGGCGGTCGTGAGCGGAACGAGCCAGAGCCCTCTCAGGTCGCCGCCGGCGACGCGCCAATCGTTCGGGTCAAGCCACGTCCGCAGGTAGCGGTGGTAGTCCTCGATCGAGCTCAGCCCGGCGACCGCGCTTCGGAGCTCTGCTCGCGCGCCCGCCAGGATCTCGCCGAGCAGCGCCGGATCGTGCAGCGCGACCGTGGCGTCCGGGAGGCTGGTGGTGAGCCAGCCGCGGTATCCGTGGCGGCGCCTGTTGCCGAAGAGCCGCTGGAACCAGTGCACGTACGTGCACCGCTCGAGCTTCTCGAAGTAGCCCCGCATCGCCTCGCTGCTCCACGTCGGGTCGTCGAGCTCGTCGGCGATCGCGTCCCAGTCCGTCCTGGGGCCGGAGATCGTGATCATCGCGTTGTGCGCCGTGCAGCCGCCCAGCGTTCCGGCGCGCGGATACCACACGCCGCCCTCGTCCTCGCAGAACTTCGGATCGAGCCGCGACCGGTCGTCGTCGGTGTAGTGGCGCACGAAGTAGTCCCAGCGCAGCGCCTCGTCCTCGGTCGCCTCGCCGTGGAACGCCGGCACCGAGTAGTGGAAGTTCTCGTCGGCGCCGCCGGCTTCGAGGAGCAGCACGCGCATGCCCGCGCGGGCGAGGTTGACGGCGATCGGGCCGCCGCCGGCGCCGGAGCCGACCACCACGTAGTCGAACTCGGCGTCCGCGACATCGGCCGCCCGTCAGGTCTGCGGCGTCCGCGCGACGAGCGCGAGCGCCGTGTTGACGGACGAGATCGCCGCTGCAGTCGCTGCCGACCGCAGCGGGACCTGGCGGCGGGCTCCGGCGATGACCGCGGACGCGACGTCGGACGCATGCACGAGGAGCGCCAGCCGCAGAGCATGGTCGCGCACCTCCCGGTCGCGCAGCAGGAGATCGCCGCCGATCACGATCGTGCGGATCCCGAACAGCCGGAACGGATAGACCGCCGTGTCGTCGGCGCCCAGCCGCCGCGTCAGGAGGCGGGGCGCGACGAGCGCGCTCGCGCCGTTCACGATCCGGATCGTGGCGAGCGCGATCCGGGCGTAGTCGCTGGTCGTCCGGGCGCTAGCCACCGACCGCCGTCCAGGGCGCGAACGGGTTCTCGACGCCCTCGAGCGCAGGCTCGAGCTCCGGGAAGTGGCGCAGGAGGACCGTCCGCATCGTGTTCTCGTTCACCCAGTCGAAGCCGGCCTGGGTGTAGACCTCGGGCCGGAAGTCGCGGGTGAAGAAGCGGTCGCTCTCGAGCCGCCGCGACGCCATCAGGATGAAGACCCGAAACGCGGTGTCGCTGAAGCCGAACCCCTTCGGCTTCGGCTCGGCGTACATCCCGATCATCAGGTCGACCCGCTCGACGTCGCCGTAGATCCGGCGCAGCTCCTCGGCCCAGACCGGGTTGTCGGTCAGCTCCTCGAAGCTCCTGACCGGGTTCATGTGGAAGAGGCGCCGGAACTCGTTGTAGCGCGGGACGCCGCGCTCGCGCACGCGCAGGACGTCGATCGCCGCCAGGTCGATCAGCGAGCCGTCCGCGCGGTCGAAGTGCTGGAGGTACCTGGGGTAGTTGTGCAGCGTGATCGCGCCGGGGTGCGAGCGCCCGAACGAGTAGAAGAGGTCGGCCATCGACACCTCGGACAGCCGCTCGCGGACGTGCAGCACGCCGACGTCGGGCAGGTCGTGCTCGGCGAGGACGCGGTCGTCGTCGACCGAGCGGAACGTGAACTCGTCGGGGATCAGCGGGTGCATCCGGTAGACGGCCACGAACTCCTCGGTCAGCGAGTAGGGCACGCCGTGGTGGTTCGTCTGCGAGCCGGGGATGCCGTGGAGCACCTCGTCGTCGGTGACCTTCCCGACGAGGTCGTGGAGGTGCTGGCCGAGGAGCCCGTACCAGTTCGTCCGCAGCGCCAGGACGGTGGTCGGGTGGGCGATGATCGCCGGCGTCCAGTCGACGGTGTGGACCTTGGCCATGAGCGCGGCGTTCACCAGCCGTGCCTTGTCGTAGAGCTCCTGGTCGGACATCTCCGGGTACTCCGCCGCGAGCCGCTCGCAGATCGCGTTGTGCTCGCGCATGAAGAGCGAGTGGAGGATGGCGAGGCCGACCCAGAAGTTGCCGGCGACGCCCGACAGGTCGGCGAACTTCTGCAGGTCCTCCGGCGGGAGGCCCAGGTCGTCGATGCGGAGCCGTCCCTTCTCGTGCGATCGCAGGCCGTCGGCGAAGTCCGGCTTGCCTCCGTACACCTGCGATCCGTCCCACCAGTGGGTGTCGCCGGTGACGTAGGTCGGCGGCCCGGTCGCGTCGGGGCTCGGGTCGGGCATCGTGCGCAGGATCTTCATCGGGTGGTCGGGCCACGGATCGTCCTTCTCGAGCGGGATCTCCCAGGGGTCGGCCTGCTCGGGGTTGTGGCTCAGCCAGTCGTGCACCTCGAACTGGATCCAGGCGCCGGCCAGCAGGTTGAGCGTCGTCGCCGGCTGGAAGCTCTCGCGCGTGAGGAGCCGCCGGCTGATGAGGCGCGGGTTCGGGTCGAGCAGCCGCTCGGGCTCCTCGGGATAGGTGTGCTCGAGCGGCACGTTCCGCCCGAACCGGCTCCCCAGCGAGCCCATCAGGGGATCGTCGAGGTCGTTGTAGGTGCCGTTCATCATCCGCGCACCGAGGTGCCGGGCGACGTCGGGGTCCTCGTACGCGGGCTTGTCGAGCGGCCCGCGCCCGGTGTCGTAGAGGTTCTTCGCGCGCAGCCGGTCGCGAAGGCCGATCAGGATCGGGATGGCGGCCACCGTCGGCAGCCGCGCCCAGCCGAACGACCGGTCCACCTTCTCGGCGAAGTCGGAGACAAGCCCGGACAGCTTCCCCGTCACCTTGTGCCCTTTCCTCGTATCGCGCGGCCGTGCGTGCCCGCGCTCACCGTCCTCGCCGCGATGAAACACCCTGGTTCGGGCATTGTCAAGTCGCCGCGTCTGACAACGGACGCCGCGCCGGGGCGTAATTTCCCGATGGGGGGATCGGGGCCGCTCCCGATGTTCGCCCGGCCTGCCGGGCCGATAGTTCACCCATGCGCTCGCGCTATGCGGACATCATGCCCGGTGCGATGAAGGCGATGGTCGCGCTCGTGCGCGAGGTGCGCCGGAGCCCGCTCGAGCAGGCGCTCGTCGAGCTGGTCAAGATCCGGGCCTCGCAGCTGAACGGCTGCGCATACTGCGTGGACACCCACGTCCGGGCCGCGCAGGCCCGCGGCGAGACCGATCAGCGCCTTCACCTGCTTTCCGTCTGGCGCGACGCGCCGTGCTACTCCGAGCGCGAGCGGGCCGCTCTCAGGTGGTGCGAGGAGGTGACGCTGATCGGCGACACGCATGCCTCCGACGCCGCCTACGCCGAGGTGGCGGGAACGTTCTCCGAGGAGGAGCTCGTCGCCCTCACCTACCTGATCGTCTCGATCAACGGCTTCAACCGGCTGGCGGTCGCATTCCGGCAGCCGGTCGCGGAGCCCCCGGCGGCGCATCTCAAGGCGAGCTGATCTAGTGCAGGTGGGCGCGCTCGAAGACGTCGCGCAAGCCGTTCGTATCGCCCGCGACGAGATTTGACGCAGACGACTGGAAGGCCGCCGAGTGGCCGTCCGACGAGAGCGCCGCCGGGCCGACGTTCCCGTTGGCCTGCGCCCCGGTGACCGAGACATCGACGCGGACGGTCGTTCCGAGCACGCGGTCGCGCAGGAAGATGTCGGCCCGGCCGTTCGTGTCACCGGCGACCAGGTTGGCGGCCTTCGACGAGAAGAGGCAGTAGCGCCCGTCCGCGGAGATTGCGATGCCGAAGCTGCTGCGGTTGGCCTGGTGCTCGCTCGACGACACGCTCACGCGGTGGACGGCGCCGGTGACGCGGTTCTTGACGAAGACGTCGCGCTTGCCGTTCGTGTCGTGTCTGATCAGCTTCCGCGAGCTGCTCGTGAACAGGCTGACGTCGCCGTTCGCCGAGATCGCGTCGGCTTCGTCGGCCGCATGCGTCGTCACGATCCGGGTGCGGCCGGCGGTGATGTCGCGCACGAAGACGCCCCCTGCGATCGTGTTCGGCGGCAGCGGAAACCCGATCGCCTTGAAGAGAACGTACCTGCCGTTCCGCGAGATCCCTCCCAGGATCGCGTTCGCGTCGGCAGTGTCGAGCTTGATCGGGGGAGGGAGCACGCCGGCGTTCGTGCAGTGTCCGGTCGCGCGCTTGCACCGGGCTACTCCTTGCAGAAACTCGTCGTCGTACGCGTACCAGCGCGCGCCGGCGGAGAGCGCGAGGTCGTTCACCGCGAACGCACTGAACGGCACCAGCATCCGGGTCGTGCCGGCCGTGCGGTCGCGGATGAACACGTCGGGACACGGGTCGGGCGCGCATGTCGAGTCGTCGTTTCCCGGCGTGAGGTTCGTCGCGAACGACGTGAACGTGACGTATCGCCCGTCCGGCGAGATCGCGAGCGCGTGCGAGGAGCTCCGGTCGTCTCCCTCCACCTCGGCCGACGACACGCTCACGCGCTCGGTCGTATTTGACACCGTGTCCCGTACGAACACGTCGAGCACGCCGTTGCCGTCGCCGGGAACGAGGTTCGACGCAACCGAGGCGAAGGCGACGAAGCGGCCGTTCGCCGACACGGCAACCGTGCCGACACCGCTGCCGCCGTTCGCCTCCACCGCGGCTGACGAGACGCTGACGCGGATCGTCGTGGGCGCGGCCACGGCCGTCTGCGGAAGGAGCGCGCCCGTCCCGACCATCGCTGCACCGATGAGGATGAACCGTGCCGCCATGGGCACCTCGCATCCTGATGGGGAGCGGCGATCCTACAGGTCGGCCAGTTCGTATGCAACCGCACAATCTCGGTACGTCCCCTGATCAACCGGCTCGCGGTGGCGTAGAGTGGTCGCCCCGCGGTCCGAGGCAGGCCGCGCTCGAGAGGAGGTGGCGACGTGTCGGACGCCGGCCGGTACGAGGAGGAGGTGCGGCTCGCGCTCGTCCTGAACGGTGGCGTGAGCCTCGCGATCTGGATGGGCGGGGTGACGTGCGAGCTCGACCGGGCGCGCCGGGCGGGCTTCGCGGCGCTGCCCCGCGGCGAGGGCGTCGGCGTGTGGGAGCAGGTGTGCGAGGCGCTCGGGACGCGTGTCACGATCGACGTGGTGGCGGGGACGAGCGCCGGCGGCCTGAACGGCGCGGTGCTCGCGGCCGCCATCGCGCGGCGCGCGCCGATGCCGAACCTGCGAGACACGTGGAAGCGGCTCGGCGACTTCGATCGGTTGCTGATCCGCAAGGACGACAACACGGAGCTGTCGGTGCTCGACGGCGACTTCTTCGCGGAGTCGATCGCCGACGTCTTCACCAAGATGGCGGAGAAGGGGGTTCCGGACAAGGACGAGAGGGACGAGGACGAGAGCCTCGCGCCGAGCACCGTCGCGCTGACGCTGACCGCAACGGCGCTGCACGGCGACGTGAACACCTACGCCGATCAGGCGCGCGTCCCGTTCGAGCAGCGCGAGTACCGCACGCTGTACCGGTTCCGGCGCGCGTTCGAGCCCGATCTGGAGGCTGCGGGCCCCGACAAGCTCACCGACACCTTTGCGAAGGGAGCCGCGCTCCTCCCGAAGGCGGCGCGGGCAACGGCCTCCTTCCCCGGTGCGTTCGCGCCGATCCATCCGCCCGCGCCCCCGGCCGATGCCCCCGGGCTGTGCTCGCTTCGCGAGCCGGACTGGCTGATGGACGGGGGCGTGCTCGACAACGAGCCGTTCGCCCCGGTCCTGGAGGAGATCCGCAAACGGCCCGTGGAGCGCGGGACACGGCGCGTTCTGGCATATCTCGTGCCGTCGGCCGGGGACGAGCCCGACGACCCGACGGCGCGCACCGAGGCGACGAAGCCCGGGTTCCTCAAGCCGCTGTGGCTGGCGACGTCGCTCCCGCGGGAGACGAACATCGTGGAGCAGCTCGACGCCGTCCGCACCATGCTCGCCCGCGTCTCGGTGGACCGCGGCACCACCGAGCGCTTGTTGCGGGGCGCCGGAAAGGGCGGCCAGGTCGCCGCGATGGCCGCCGAGCTGCTGCCGCTCTACCGCGAGCGGCGCTATCTCGGCGGGATCTGGCAACTCCGGGAGACGCTGGCCAACGCGTCGGCCGCGACGATCTCGCTTCGCCCTGCGCCGGCCTGGACGGCGCCTCCGGCGACGAAGGACCTCGAGGCGCCCTGGGTCCCGGAGAGCCTCGATCCGCCGGCCGGGCGCTCCGACGCCTGGCGCTTCGGGCTGTCGGTCGCCGAGGCGATCGTGCACAACTGGCTCGACGCGGTCCGGGACGTCCTGCTCTCGCGGCGTGAGCTCTACGGGACGGCGGCTGCGATCAGCGCGAGCCACCGCAGGATCGTGGCGATGGGCGAGGCATTCGAGGCCGCGATCCGCGACTCCAAGACCGACCCTGACGCGGACAGCGCGACGATCGGCAAGGCCGGCGCCGACCGCTTCGCCCGTGTGTGCGGCGAGCACGGCGAGCGCCTCACGGCGGAGGTCTGGGACGCCGCGAAGGCGATCATCGACGCGAGGGCGATGCTCGGGGCCGACGTGCAGACGAGCCTTGCACTCGCCGGCGGTGAGGCGGAGGCAATCGGCCGCCAGCTCGTCGTCGCCGTCGTGCAGGGCACGTTCACGGCGCCGACGCTCGATCCGCCGGTGCCTCGCTTCACGTTCCGCCGGGTGGGGCTCCGGCAGATGCCGGGCCTCCCGAATCCCAACGGGCGCGTGCTCTACGGCCTCGCCCTGAACCACTTCGGGGCGTTCCTGCGGCCGTCGTGGCGCCTGAACGACTGGATGTGGGGCAGGCTCGACGGCTGCGCCCACGTCGCACAGGTGCTGCTCGACGAGACGCGGCTTCGCACGCTTGCCGCAAGCGAGCCAGCCGGGCTGGCGGACGGCTTGGCCGAGGCACTCGGCGAGGATGAGAAGGTGCGGGGCGCCGTGAACGCCATCGCGGAGGCCGGCGAGGGCGGCGACGTGAGCGCACACGTCGACGAGCTGCGCACGCTCCTCACACGCCGCGCGCAGATCGACGTCCTGGCCGACGAGCTCCCGATCCTGCGGGCCGAGGTGGCAAACGCGGACAGCGGCACGAGGGAGGCGGCGGCCGGCTGGATGGAGGCGCTCGGCCAGGAGTCCGCGCCGTCCCCACAGGCGCTCACGGCGGCATTCGCCGCATACACGCTGGGCACGGCGACCGCGAAGGACGTCCTCGACGAGCACCAGGGCGTGGAGGGGCGCAGGGATGCGGTCCTGTCAGCGCTGCGCGCCGTGCGCAAGGACGACACGCTCCCCTCGATCGTCCACACGTTGGCGGCGGCTGGAGCACACGCGTGGCGTGTGGTCAGCCTTCCGAGGAGCATCGCCGACGAGGTGGGCGAGCTCGCCGACGACGTGGGCGAGCGCCTCGAGGAGGCCAAGAAGTGGCTCCAGGCGCATTGGCCGGGAGGCGGCTAGCTCAGAACACGATCACGTTGCGCACCGCCTCGCCCCGCCGCATCGCGTCGGCCGCCTCGTTGATCCGGTCGAGCGGGTACGTGGCCGTGACGAGCTCGTCGAGCTTCAGCCGGCCGTCCTCGTAGAGGGCGACCAGCCGGGGGATGTCGTCCGCGGGCCGTGCGGAGCCCATCTTCGTGCCGACGATCCGCATCCCGTCGTGGGCCAGCTGGGTGGGATCGAACCGGGCCTCCTCGCCGCTTGCGGGCATGCCCACGACGACGAGCGTCCCGCCGCGCCGCAGGAGCGCGAGGCCCTGCTCGACGGCCCGAGCGGAGCCCGCGGTGGCGATCACCACGTCGGCGCCCCCGGCAATTGCGCGGACGGCGGCGACGGGATCCGCCGATCGGGCGTCCACGCCCGCCGTGGCGCCGAACGCGCGCGCGACGGCGAGCTTCTCCTCGGCGACGTCGATCGCGATCACGGGATCGGCTCCGGCGATCACCGCCCCCTGGATCGCGTTCAGCCCGACGCCGCCCGCTCCGATCACGGCCACCGTCTGGCCCGGGCCGACGTTCCCGGCCCGCTCGGCGGCGCCGACGCCGGTCAGGACCGCGCAGCCCAGGATGCACAGGCTGGCGGCCGGGAGGTGAGGCGGCACCGGGACGGCCTGCGACGCGTGCACGACCACCTCCTCTGCGAACGCCCCGCACCGCAGCCCCTGGTCGACGCCGCTGCCGTCAGGGCGCGTGATCGGCGAGCGCTGGTCGAGCGCGAACGTGGCACCGCACAGGGCAGGCTCGCCCCCGAGGCAGCGGTCGCACGCCCCGCAGTGCCGGACGAGGCTCACCACGACACGCTGACCCGCCCGCAACGCCGAGACGCCCGCACCGGTCTCGGCAACCAGCCCGCACGCCTCGTGCCCGAGCACGGTCGGGAGGCTGCCGCCCCAGGCGCCGTCGGCATAGGCCACGTCGCTGTGGCAGATCGCGCACGCCTCGAGACGCACGCGCACCTCGCCGTCCCGCGGAGCCTCCAGGTGGACGTCCTCGACGACCAGCGGCTCGCCGAACGTGTGGCAGACCGCGGCGCGCACGCCCTCCACCCTACTCAACCGGCGCGGGCCTGATCCGAAAGACGGTCAGGTAGAGCACGACGGCGAGCGCGATCAGGAGCGCGGTGCTCGGCGTGGGGCCGGGATTCAGCACGTTCGGCGTCCCGACGCCGGTCCACCCGCGCTTCACGATCTGCTCGTTCCAGCCGTCGTTCACGGCCACGAGCAGCCCGTACGGCAGCACCAGCGCGAGGTAGGCGCTGAGCGCCGTGCGAAGCCGGGTCGGCCGCATCTGGGGGAGCACGCGGCGCAGAGCGAGCGCGGTCGCGGCGAGGAGGATGCCGTCGATGCCCTCGTGATTTCCCAGGTGGACGGCGTGCAGGGTGGGGTGGCCCGGCTCGGGGAGGATCTGCTTCGACATGAAGATGCTCCGCAGGCCGGGCACGTCGCCGGCGTAGAACCCCGCGTTCGACAGGATCCAGGGGATCCCGGCGATCAGAAGCAGGACGATGAGCGCGATCCCGACGCCGTCGCCGGGCCTGTGGCGCACGAACGCGCCGGCGCCCGCGCGGCGGACGGCGGCGAGCGTCAGCACGAGCGCGATGCCCACGCCGACGGCCGCGAGCGCGTTCGACGGCTTGGCGTCCAGGTCGGCCTCGTCGATCACGCCGGGCCACGCCATCGTCGCGCACAGGAGTGCGGAGGCGACCGACGCCGCGACCGCCGCGCGGCGCGCAGCCGGCGGGGGCGACGACGCCAGGTAGCGGTCGGCGGCCACGGCGAGCAGCGCGACGGCCGCGATCGAGATGGGCCAGCCGAGCAGCACGAGGACGCGCGACGCGCCGGCGCGGATCCCGGTCCCGGTGACGTTGTAGAAGACGTCGGCCGGCAGGCGCGCATAGGTGATCCACACCATCGCCGCGACGACGCCGAGGGCGGCCCAGACCGCGAGCGCCTCGTTCAGGCCCGGCCCGGCGGCGTCGGGGTCGGCGTTCACGCGGCCCTCCGCTCCGGGACCATCCACAGCCCGTCGCGCGGCCGCAGCGACACCCGGGCCTGGGGCACGACCGGCCGCGACGGATCGAGCCGCAGGTGCCATCGCCTCCCGAGCTCGGCCAGGACGAGCGTGGCCTCGAGCATCGCGAAGCCGACGCCGATGCACTTGCGCGTGCCGCCGCCGAACAGCGGATAGGCCCAG
This sequence comes from uncultured Actinomycetes bacterium, assembly GCA_963809325.1. Lineage (GTDB taxonomy): Bacteria > Actinomycetota > Thermoleophilia > Gaiellales > JAICJC01 > JAICJC01. The sequence goes on along the minus strand of CAWEIZ010000007.1, from coordinate 839,074 downwards.
TCGGGCCGGTCCGCGCTGCCGTCGGGGAGGAAGCGGCCCGGATCGAAGCGCAGCGGGTCGGGGAAGAAGCGCGGGTCGCGGTGCATGACGAACGTCGGCATGAGGACGGCGGCGCCCGCCGGGATCACATGGCCGCCGATCGCCTGGTCGGCGACGGCCCGCCGCTCGATGCCCCAGGCCGGCGGGTAGAGCCGCATCGCCTCGAGCAGCACCGCTTCGGTGTAGGGCAGCCGTCCGGCCTCGTCGGCGCCGACGGGCCCCTCGCCGAGAACGTCGTCGAGCTCGGCGTGGAAGCGGGCCTCGACCTCCGGGTGCTGCGCGAGCAGGTACCACGTCCAGTTGAGCCCGTTGGCGGTGGTCTCGTGGCCGGCGGTGATCAGCGTCAGCGCCTCGTCACGCACCTGCGTGTCGGTCATGCCGGTTCCGTCGCCCTCGACGTCGCGGGCGGCGAGCAGGATCGAGAGCAGGTCGCCGTCCTCCTCGCCTCCGGCGGAGCGGCGCTCGGCGATGACGCGCGAGGTCGCGCCCTCGAGCTCATGGATGCCCTGCTTGAAGCGCCGCACCCGGGGCAGTGGCGTCCGCAGCAGCACCGGCAGGAGCGCGATCGTGAGGTAGTCGAAGAACTCGCCGACCTCGGCCACGGCGCGCCCGATCCTCTCGGCGTCGGCGTCGAGCTCGGCGCCGAAGAGGGCCCGGGTGACGACGCGGAGCGCGAGCTGGGTCATGTCGGCGGCCACATCGCGGGCCTCGCCCTCCCGCCACGCGTCTCCGACCCGAACGGCCTCCTCGGCCATGATGCCGGCGTAGGCGGCGACCCGCCGGCGGTGGAACGCCGGCTGCATCATCCGCCGCTGCCGCAGGTGGAAGTCGCCCTCGCTCGTCAGGAGCCCGTTCCCGAGCACGATCCGCGCGCGCTCGAATCCCGGCCCCTTCTTGAACGAGCGCTGGTGCGTGACGAGCACCTCGCGGGCGAGGTCGGCCCGCATGACGACGAAGACGTGCTGCGGCCCGATCCGGAAGTGCACGAGGTCGCCGTAGCGCGCGCGCAGGCCGGTCATGACCGCTGTCGGATCGCGGTGAAGACCGGCGAGGACCCGCAGCGAGCCCGTCGGGCCGGGGCCGGGCGGAAGGTGTTTCGTGGCGTTCAGAGTGCGATATTCTCGCGAGCCTTCCGCCATGGTGCAACCGTCACAACGGGGAGTCCCCGCGTGGGTTCGCGTCTACCTCCTCGTCGGTGCGGCGCAGGGGCTTGCGATCGCGATCTCGGGGCTGGCGCGCCCGGCGCATGTGGTGGGGTTTCCGCTCCCGACCACGCCGCTCAACGTCCGGTTCGTGGCCTCCTTCTACCTCGCCGGCGCCACGGGCCTCCTGGCGTCGGCCGCCGCCCGGCGGGCCGTCGACACCCGCATCTACCTGGCCGGCTTCACCGCCGTGACCGCCCTCCTCCTGGTCGCGACGATCTGGTACTGGTCGACGTTCACCGCCGGCGGCGTCCCGTATCCCTGGGTGGGCTCGTATGTGATCGAGCCGGTCGTCGGCGTCATCGCGCTCCGCACGCTCGACCTGAGGCGGGCAGCCCTCCCTGGCCGGCACCGGCTGAGCCCGGTGTACGAGGCCGAGGCGGCGATCTTCGCCGTGCTCGGCGTCGTCCTCGCCGTGGCGCCCGGCACGGCCGTCCGGCTGTGGCCGTGGGCGCTCACGCCGGTCCTGGCCCGGACGTATGCCGCGATCTTCCTCGCCTTCGCGCTCGGCGCCGCGCTTGCGGCTCGTGAGCGGCGGCCGCAGGCGGTGCGGCCGTTCGCATGGAGCTCGCTCGTGCTCGTCGGGTCGACGGCGGTCGTCTCGCTCGTCCATCACGCGAAGTTCGACGGCGGCCCGTCGACCTACGTCTGGGCCGTGGGGCTGGCCGCCGGCCTCGCGGGGCTGGGAGCGGCCGTCGTCGCCTCGTCCCGTCCGGGAGCCGGCGTGACCTCCTCGCTGCGCGGGTTCCTCGCCGTGCTCGGCGCGGCGCTGCTCGCGCAGGGGCTCGCGTCATGGGCGCTCGACGCGAGCGGGAACGCGAGCGACCGGATGCCGTACCGGTTTGCGAACGCCGATCCCCGCCATGCCCTGATCCACGTCGTCTGGGGCGGCGTCATCCTCGTGCTCCTCGCCCGCGGCCTCGACCACGCCGGCTGCGTCCGCCTGGCGCTCGTCTTCGGCGTCTTCTACACGGGCCTGGCGGTCCTCGGCGTGGCCGTGCACCATCCGCTCGGCCTGAAGCTCGACCGGGGCGAGAACGTCTTCCACCTCCTCGTGGGCCCGATCACGCTGGCCGTCGGGCTCGTGGCGCTCCGCGGCGAACGGGCACTCGCGTGACGGCGGCGGTTGCCGTCGGCGCCGTCCTCGCGGGGCTGGCCGGCGTGAAGGCGCTCGAGGGCCGCCTCCCGCGCCTCGTGGTTCGAGCCGGCATCCTGGTCTTCGTGTTCGGCCCGCTGGCCGGGCTGGCCTACGCGATGTGGGCGCTCTGGCGGCAGTCACTCGCGCCGGTCGATCTCGTGCTCCTCGTGGTGCTCTCGGTCATCACCGGCCTCGGGACGTCGCTGGGGTACCACCGCCTGCTGACGCATCGCAGCTTCCGGACGACGCCGTGGCTCAAGGCGGCCTTCCTCGCGGCCGGCGCGATGGCGGTGCCGAGCCGGCCGGTCGACTGGGCGGCGCGCCACCTCGAGCACCATGCGCACGCCGACCGCGAGGGCGATCCGCACAGCCCGGCCGACGGGTTCCTGCACGCCCACTTCGGATGGATGCTCGCGGTCAGCCCCGCCAAGCGCGAGCGCTACTGCCGCCGCCTCCTCGACGATCCGATCGTCATGCTGATCGACCGGACGGCGCTCGTGTGGCTCGCGCTCGGGTTGGCCGTGCCCGCCCTGGTCGACGGATGGCGCGGCCTCCTGTGGGGCGGCATCGTCCGGATCGCGCTTCACAACCAGGCCATGTTCGCGGTGAACTCGGTCTGCCACGCGTTCGGCTCCCAGCCGTTCGCAACCGGCGACGAGAGCCGGAACAACCGGATCGTGGCGGCGCTCGCCTTCGGCGAGGGCTGGCACAACAACCACCACGCCTTCCCGTCGGCGGCCTTCCACGGCATGGGCCGCCAGCCCGATGTCACGGGGCTCGTGATCCGCGGCCTCGAGCGCGCCGGGCTGGCGTGGGACGTGCGCCGGCCGACCGACGCGGCGGTCGCGCGCAGGCGCGCACCGGGCCGGCCCGCGGCGTGGTGATACCTTTGCCGTAGCGGGCTCGTAGACCCCTGCCAAGGAGGTTGGAGATGGCTGTCGAGACGCGATCGAGGACCGGCCAGGGAACAAAGACCGTCTTCGTCAACCGGTTCTGCGACGGGATCATCGGGCCGAGCACCGAGATGCTCGGACCGGTGCGCGACGGAGGGCACATCGTGGCCAACACGGCGCCCGGCTGCTGGGGGCCGATGATCACCCCTGCGATCAGGGGCGGCCACGAGGTGACGCTCCCGGTCGAGGTCGAGGGCGCGGAGGTGGGCGACGCGGTCGCGATCCACATCCGCGACATCTCGGTGACGTCCCTGGCCACGGCGTCGGGCAACGACCGCATGATCGAGGGCCGCTTCAACGGCGACCCGTACTGCGCGAAGGTGTGCGCGTCGTGCGGCCAGGAGGACGAGGCGACGGTTGTCGAGGGCATCGGCCCCGACAGCGTGCGCTGCGCGAACTGCGGCGCGCCGGCCGCGCCGTTCGCGTTCACGAACGGCTACACGATCGCGTTCGACGACGAGTGGCGGGTCGGCGTGACGGTCGGGAAGAGCCGGGCCGAGGAGATCGCCGGCGACGCCGACACGAACGCCGCGCTCCCCGAGAACTCCATCCAGAACCCGATCCTGCTCTTCGCCCCGCACGACCTCGCCGGCGTGGCGACGCGGCTGCGGCCGTTCATGGGCCAGCTCGGGACGACGCCCGCCGTCGACCTGCCCGACTCGCACAACGCCGGCGACTTCGGGGCGTTCCTGCTCGGCGCGCCGCACTCGCACGCCGTCGGTCCGGAAGAGCTCGAGTCCCGCACCGACGGGCACATGGACATCGACGCCGCGCGGGCCGGGGCGGTGGTGATCGCCCCGGTCAAGATCCCGGGCGCCGGGATCTACATGGGCGACATGCACGCGATGCAGGGCGACGGCGAGATCGCCGGGCATACGTGCGACGTCTCGGGCACGGTCACGCTCCAGGTGGAGGTGCTGAAGGGGCTCACGATCGACGGCCCGATCATCCTCCCGGTCGCGGAGGACCTGCCCTTCCTGGCCCGGCCGCTGACCGGGGCCGAGCGCACGCGGGCCGAGGAGATCGCCCGCCGAAACGGCGTCGAGGCGCTCGAGGACTCGCTTCCGATCTCGGTGGTCGGGACGGGGCCCGACCTGAACAGCGCCGTCACGAACGGCCTCGAGCGGGCTGCGACGCTCCTCGATGTCACCGTCCCCGAGATCAAGAACCGGGCGACGATCACCGGCGCGATCGAGATCGGCCGCGCTCCCGGCGTCGTCCAGGTGACGTTTCTCGCGCCGGCCGAGAAGCTCGCCGCCCGCGGGCTCGAGCAGCTCGTCCGCACCCACTACGGGATGGGCGCCTGAACCGCTGACGCCTCGTGCCGGTCGCCGGCTATCCGCCGGCGACCGGCACGAGCACGTCCAGCTCCTCGCCGTCGGCCACCGCCCGGTCGCGGCGCACGAAGCTCCCGTCCGAGACGACAGCCAGCCCGCCCAGCGCCGGCGGCTCGAAGTGCGCAAGCCGGCCGACCTCCGCGACGACGTCGTCGACGGTGGCGCCCGGCGCGAGGTCGATCGTCCGGCGGCTGCCCAGCCGCTCGGCCAGCGTCCCCGAGAGGCGGACCGTCACACGCATCTCCCCAGGGTACCGCGGAGCTATCCTGCTGGCCTTCCGACGGAGGAGAGGGCCATGGCTGAGTCGCGAGCGAGTGCGGTGTGGGAGGGCAACCTGGTCGAGGGGAGCGGGCGGGTGAGTGCGGCTAGCGGCCTCTTCACCGACGCACCGGTCACGTGGGCGGCGCGGACGTCCAGGCCCGATCCCAGGACGAGCCCCGAGGAGCTGATCGCGGCCGCGCACGCGGCCTGCTACGCGATGGCGTTCTCGCATGCGCTGGCCGAGGCGGGAAGCCCGGCCGAGCGGTTGGCGGTGGACGCCGTCTGCCACTTCACGCCGCTCGAGGGCGGTGGGTTTGGCGTGACCCGCATGGATCTGGACGTGCACGGGTCGGTGCCCGGGCTCGACCAGGACGCGTTCGAGCGGCTCGCTCGCGAGGGCGAGCAGGGATGCCCTGTCTCGAACGCGTTGCGGGGCAACGTCGAGATCGTGGTCGCCGCGACGCTCGACGTGTAGCGTGAGCGCGGCTGGGCGGCCTGGTTGACAGGGATGGCGACCGGTGCGATGGTTCCGGAGCGATCGAGCTGACCCGATGGGCCGGGCGCACCGTCGCGCCGGGCCGCTCCCTCGGGGCGGGGAGGAGGACACGTGAAACGGCACGGGTTGAGGCGGTTCTATGTGGTCGGCGAGGGCGTCTTCGGCGAGGCGCGGTCGGGCGCGGTGGACGGCAAGAAGCTGGTTGCTGCGAAGGCTGCCGATGCGGCCGGAGGCGCGCCCGACGCAACGTTCCGGTTCTCGCGGATGGGGCCGCCGGGAGCGGCGGGCGTCCAGCTCGGCGGGCCGACCCGCGAGCACCTGGCGGAGGTCATGACCGTCGGCGACAAGAAGTTCTCGAGGATCCCGGCGGGGTTCACGTATCTGGGGCAGTTCATCGACCACGACCTGACGATGGACAAGACCGGCAAGCCGCTCGGGGAGAACGAGTCGCCGGTGCAGATGATCCAGGGGCGCTCGCCGGCCCTCGACCTCGACTCGCTCTACGGCAAGGGGCCGAACGACCCGAACTCCGAGGTCTTCTACCAGGCCGATCTGCTCCACCTGAAGGCCGGTGGATCCGACGCCGACCCGCACGACGGCTTCGACCTGCCGCGCGCCGGCGCCACACCGTCCTCGGCCGTGATCCCCGACCCGCGCAACGACGAGAACCTGGCCGTCGCGCAGACGCACCTCGCGTTCATCCGCTTCCACAACCGCGTGGTCGACACCCTCCCGGCCGGCACGCCGGCGGCGGTCAAGTTCATGCGAGCGCGGAAGATCGTGACCCGGCACTACCAGTGGATGATCAAGACCGACTTCCTTCCCCGCATCTGCGATCCCGACGTCGTGAACGACGTGTTCACGAACGGCCGCAAGGCCTTCGAGGTGGGCGCCGCGCCGACGGCCGTCCCGACGATGCCGATGGAGTTCTCGGTCGCCGCCTACCGGCTCGGGCACAGCATGGTCCGGGCGGCGTACAACTGGAACGTCAACTTCGACAACGGCGAGGGCACGCTCCCCCTGCTGTTCGCCTTCTCAGGCACGAGCGGCGACCTCGGCGGCGACTTCCCGCTCCCGTCCATCTGGATCGCCGACTTCCGCCGGCTCTACAACTTCGGCCAGGCCGGGCGGAAGGACCTCGTCGTGCCCGCGGCCAAGTTCAACCGCGCGATGCGGATCGACGCGAGCCTGGTGCATCCGCTCGCGAAGCTGCCGCAGGAGACGATCGGGCCGCCGAAGGTGCCGATGAAGGACCCGCGGCACGACCTCGCCTTTCGGAACCTGACCCGCGCGAAGATGGTGAACCTCGCCACCGGTCAGCAGATGGTGACGTTCCTGAGGAGCAAGGGCGTGAACGTGAAGGCGCTCACTGCCGCGCAGATCCGACAGGGCTCCGGCGACGGCGTCTCGCTCGCGGACCTGGCGCAGACCGAGCGCGATGCCATCGTCGACAGGACGCCGCTCTGGTTCTACATCCTCCGGGAGGCGGAGCTGAACGGCGGCCAGCTTGCGGGCGTCGGCGCCCGGATCGTCGCGGAGACGTTCCACCGCGCCATGGAGGGGAGCGCCACGTCGATCGTGCGCGATCCGACGTTCAAGCCGGACCTCGGCCCGAACGCGAAGACGTTCCGGATGGTGGATCTGCTGCTCTTCGCGTTCGAGGGGAAGAAGAAGCTCCTGAACCCGAACGGCGGCTGAGCGCCCAACCACGAAAGGCTGTCGCAGATCAGGACCCCGCCGGCGTGGCAACGAATCGGCCCACGGTGTGCGCCCACCAGTATCGTCTTCACGTGGATGACCAGTACGCCGACCTCGCGGAGGATTACGACTGGCTGGTCTCGGATGAGCTTCGAGACAACTCGCTGCTGCTCGACACGTTCGGCGACCTGCTGAAGGCTGGGCCGGGAGCGGTCGACGTGCTCGACTGCGCGTGCGGGATCGGGTGGAACGCGATCGACCTTGCCCGGCGCGGCTACCGTGTCTCGGCAAGCGACGGCAGCGGCGCCATGGTCGCTCAGGCCCGACAGAATGCGCTACGCGCCGGAGTCCAGTTGGACATCCGAGTCGGGCGCTGGGACGCGTTACCCACGGTCTGGATGGAGCGGTTCGACCTGGTGTTCTGTGTCGGGAACTCGCTTGTTCACGCGAACGCCGACGAGGGGTTGACACAGGCGCTTCGCGGGATGCGCGCGATCCTGACCCCAGGCGGGCGGCTCGCGTTTGACAGCCGAGACTGGGAGTGTGGGCAATGGACGCCGGGTCGGCACGTCAGGGTGGCTCCTCGCGCGGAGGTGCGCGGAGAGCAACGGGGGATCGTCGTCCGTACCTGGGACGTGCCGGCCAGCCTCGAAGACGAGTACCGGACAGAGATCGTCGTCATCCTCGAGGATGCGGCGGGGCAGCTCTCCCTCCGAGTCCACACGATCCGCTTTCGCCCCTTCACCCGCCGAGTCCTCGAACAGGCCCTGACCCGGGCAGGGTTCGTCCAGTGGGACACCACCACGGGTGACGGCTGGCTGAACGTCGTCGCCGGCTAGCCCGAACGAGAGGCCACACCCTCACGATGTGTCCCGAAGGGGCGTGGAGCGGCATCTCGCCGGCGGGCTATCCGCACACCGGACATGAGCATCTGCGAACGACCCGCGGCGGCGCCGGCCGGGAAGACCAGGCGGCGCCGGCACGTCTTGTGGTGCATCCCGATGTCGCGTATGGAGGAGCATCACATGTCTCGTCTTCACCGTATCGTCCCCAGCGTCGCAGCCGCCCTGGCGACCGCGGCGCTTCTGGCGCCGGTCGCGCAGGCCCGCCCGACCGTCTCCGGCGCCGCCAGCGGCGGCGGCAACACGTCCGCCGTCGAGCGCGTCGTCCACGACACGCCGCTCGCGAATCCCGTGAGCGCCCCGGCCACCGGCCTGAACCACGGCGCCGGCGTCACCCTCGACCGCACCCAGCCGATCCGCATCGCCTCGAGCGACGGCACCAAGTGGATCGACGTCTTCATGGGCGCCACCGCAAGCGCGCTCGTCATCGCCATGTGCGCCGCGGGCATCGGCTTCAGCCGGCGCGCGACTCTCGCCAGCTAGGCACTCAGGCACCGTGCGATGTGGGCCCGGTCACACAGACCGGGCCCTTCGCACTTCGAGGGAAAGATTCCCAGCGTCGAGCCGTCGTGTGGACATACCCACACCGTACTGGAGGAGAGCCACATGTTCCGAATTCACCGCCTCGCGCCCGCAGTCGCCGTCGCGCTTGCGACGGCCGCCCTGCTCGCGCCCTCGGCACAGGCCAGGCCGGCCGTGTCCGGCGCAGCCAGCGGCGGCGGGCTGACCGCAGTCGACCGCCACGCCCATGACACGCCGCTCGCGAATCCGGTCACCATCCCGACCACGGGCCAGAGCACGACGACCGGCGTCGCCAAGTCGGATCGTCAGAGCGGCACGGCGGGGACGGACTGGAACGCGGTCTTCGCAGGCGCCGCGGGCAGCGCGCTCATCATCGCCATGTGCGCCGGCGGCTTCAGCCTCGTGCGCCGCCGCACGGTCGCTGCCTGACACGAGCGTTCACCCAAATGCGGAGGGCCCGGGCTCAGACGAGACCCGGGCCCTCTGCACGAATCGCTCTAGGAGCTGGTGACGACGGTCGTATCGGGCGCCGGCACGATGCGGATGTACGGCCGCGGCGACTGCCACCCGTCCGGGTAGGTCTCTCGGGCCTCCTCATCGGAGACGGAGCCGGCGATGATGACGTCCTCGCCGCTTTTCCAGTTGACCGGCGTCGCGACCTTGTGCGTCGCGGTCAGCTGGATCGAGTCGATCACCCGGATGACCTCGTCGAAGTTGCGGCCGGTCGTCATCGGGTAGACGAGCACCAGCTTGATCTTCTTGTCCGGGCCGATCACGAAGACGTTGCGGACGGTCTGGTTGTCGGCCGGCGTGCGCACCGTCGGGTCGCCCGACGTGCTCGCAGGCAGCATCCCGTACAGCTTCGAGACGTTGAAGTCGGCGTCGCTGATGATCGGGAAGTTGGGCGCATAGCCCTGGGTCTCCTCGATGTCCTGCAACCACGTGCTGTGCCTGTCCATCGGGTCGACCGACAGGCCGATGATCTTCACGTTGCGGCGGTCGAACTCGGGCTTGATCTTCGCCATGTATCCGAGCTCCGTCGTGCACACCGGCGTGAAGTCCTTCGGGTGCGAGAAGAGCACCGCCCACGAGTCGCCGATCCAGTCGTGGAAGTTGATCGTTCCCTCGGTCGTCTGCGCCTCGAAGTCCGGTGCGGTGTCGCCGATCGTCAAACTCATCCTCTGTCCCCTCTCGTACGTGTGCGCGCCCTCGGCCTCCGCGGCGCTTCAGAAAGTCTAGCTCCTGAATGGATCCAAAGTCGGGCCTCGCCGACGGGCTGCTCGGGGGCTGATACATTCGCTCGTCGACGATGACGTCCGCCGGCGGAAAGACGATCGTGTTCTTCCCCGAGCCCGGGGCGTGGGGGCCGACCAACAACTGCGTCGCCCTGGGGGACGTGCTGCGGGAGCGCGGCCACCGCGTCGTCTTCGTGGTGGACGAGTCGTTCAGCGGCGTGCTCACAGCGCGGGGCTTCGAGGAGCGCGAGATGCGGATGGCGCCGGCCGAGGAGGCGTCCGACCCGACCGCGGACCCGTGGGCCGAGTTCATCCGGGTCACCGCGCCGGAGTTCCGCAAGCCGACGATCGAGCAGCAGGAGACGGTCACGAAGCCGATCTGGGAGGCGCTCGTCGCAGGCGCGCGCTACTCGCACGACCGGCTGATGGAGATCTGGGACGACGTTCGCCCGGACCTGATCTGCACCGACAACGTCACCGGCTTCCCGGCGGTCGAGCTCGCCGGCTGCCCGTGGGCGAGGTTCGTGTCCGCCAACCCGCTCGAGATGCGCGACCCGTCGCTCCCGCCGCCGTTGTCCGGCCTGCCCGTCGGCGATCGCTCCGAGTGGGAGACGTTCCGTTCCGAGTACCGGCGGGTGCACGCGGAGCTGCTCGCGGAGCACAACGAGTTCCGCCGATCCGTCGGGGCTCGGGCGTGCCCGCCCGACGAGTTCAACACCCACTCGCCGTCGCTCAATCTGTACCTCTTTCCGGAGGCGGCCGACTACTCCCGCTCACGCCCTCTCGACGCCACGTGGCACCGGCTTCAGTCCACCGTCCGCACGACCGACGCGGCGTTCGACGTCGATGAGCATCTGCCCGGTGAGGGCAAGCTGGTCTACCTCTCGCTCGGCTCGCTCGGCTGCATGGACGTCGGTCTCATGCAGCGCCTGATCGACGCGCTCGCGGACACCGCGCACCGGGTCATCGTCTCGCAGGGCCCGCTGAAGGACGAGATGACGCTCGGGCCCAACATGTACGGCGAGCAGTTCCTGCCCCAGCCGTCGATCCTGCCGCAGTGCGACCTTCTGATCACGCACGCGGGGAACAACACGACGTGTGAGGGGTTCCATTTCGGCCTGCCGATGATCGGCCTTCCGCTCTTCTGGGATCAGTACGACAACGCCCAGCGCCTGCGCGAGACAGGGTTCGGTGAGCGCCTCCCGACCTACGACTGGACACCGCAGGAGCTGACGAGCGCGGTCGATCGCCTGCTCGCGGACGACGACCTCACGGCCACGATGCGGCGAAACGCGGCGACGATCCAGGCCGACGACGGCAAGACCGTCGGAGCGGTACTGCTGGAGCGGCTCGCCGTGAGCGCGGCCGCCGGCGCCTGAGCGCCCGCCCTCAGATACGCGGCGCGCCTGTCGCTACCCGAAGAGCTCTCGATCGACGCAGTGCAGGTCGTTCCGGTCGTAGTAGGACTTCGCCCACCGGTCGGTGGTGCCGAGGAACCAGCCGGCGGCGACGGCTGCCTCGGTCTTCAACGCCGGCGTACGCCTGGGCTGCTTCGTGGCGTCGCCGGCCGCCCGATTCAGGAACTGGAAGTGGTCGACCAGGGCCAGGGCTTCGATCGCGAACGCCATCACGGTCTCGCGATCGTGGATCTCGAGGAGATTGTCGCCGTTGTGCTGCTCGCCGCCGAGAGCCAGGTTCGACGACCCGCAGAACACCACCGGGTCGTCGCTCTGGAGCCCGCACACCACGAACTTGTGGTGGATCTGGTGCCCCGGCCCGATGCTCGGCACCTCGCTGAACGGCGGCGGCAGGCGCGTGCGGGCCGGCTTGCCCGTCACGATCACGCCGGTGGTTGATCCAGGGGTGTAGAGGGCGATGCCGTCCGGCTGGTCAGAGATGCCGTAGCTGAAGCCCGTCGTGTTCTTGTGGAGCGCGTTGAGCGCGTCCCACACAGGGCTGCTCCCGCCCGACGTTTGCATCATTGCGAAGAGCACGCTTCCGGCCGGCGGGCCCGTCTGAGCCTCTTGCGCAATGCGATCGGCGATCGCCTGGAGGATGTCGGTCGCGAACGTCTCGGAGTGGGGCGCAAACGTGATCTCCATCTGGGGCAGGTCGGCGCGATCGACTGAGAGCGTCTCCGTGGAGAAGGTCGTACGCAGGTATGCCGCCAGATGCACGTCCGCCTGCCAAACGGTTTCGAACAGCTCGAGGTAGGTCGCCGCCAGGTCGCGATCGTCGAAACGGAGGACGTGGTTCGAGTTCACGTAGAAGCCCGTGACCGAGAAGTTGGTCGAGCCCGTGAGCACCGTTCGGGGCCCCTGGCCGTCGGACACGATCATCACCTTGTCGTGCGCGTACCCCTGGAAGTGTCCGCGCTTGATGTCAGCCCCGAGCTTGGCGGCCTTCCGGAACAGCTCCTCGAACTGATCCTCGGGCTTGGGGTTGGGCTTGGCGGTGGAGTGGTGAAGGGTGGCGGAGTCGAGAATGATCCGGACTCTCCCCTGGCCTGCGAGGGCCAGCAGGCTCTTGAGGATGTCAGGCTCGTCGAGGTCGTAGGCGAACATCTCGAGGCGCAGCGTCTGGTCGCCTTCGACCTCGCTCAGGAGGTCGAACACCGTCTGGCGGGCGGTGAACCCCAGCCACTCGTACTCCTCCGCGTACGTGCTCGTGTGACCTGCCGCGTTCGTGCCCGCGGGCTGAGACGTATCGAAGAGCAGATCTGCGTTGTCTGGAGTGATAACAGCCTTCGACCCGAAGTGGTTGATGAACCCCTGCGACTGGACGAACCCGCGCGTGAACCGCAGCGCCAACGCGTCCTTCGTGAAGGGCTCGACGTCGACCTCGACCGGAGTGCTCAGCGCCGAGTCGATCGGCAGCAACGTGTCGTTGAGGTCGAAGTACCGCGGAGTTACGACATAGGTGTACGGCCCATAGAACGGCTTCAAGCCCTGGTGAATCGAGCCGGGCACATGGAGCCACCGGAACTTATGGATCGGCGCGTTGATGCTCGACGTCGGCGGCTCTTCGGCATCCTGTGCGTGGATCTCGGGATGCTCGAACCGGAGCGCGTTCTGCAGGTAATACGACGGCTGGCCTTTCGGTTCACACTGGATCGTGAACCCCGCCAGGCGTGTCGTCTGCGCCTCGGGCAGGTTGAAGGCGAGCAGCGTCTTTGCGTCTCCCCTGTAGGCGGTGACCGTGAGCGGCGTTGTCTTCGTCGCGGTCGCTTCCATCTCCGTACCCCCTGGAGCGAATGACGAGGCGCTTCGTGCGGCGACTCCGGTCTGTGGTGCCCGTTCCCTGCGGCCGGGTTGCCTATGACAGCGCCGACAATACGAGATCGTACGGCTCGTTGCAAGCGCTTGACCCGTCCACGTCCTACACGCCGTCGCGCGGCCGTGCGATCAGGAGCGTGTCCGCAACGAGATCGTGCAGGCCCGGCCGTTGCGTTCCCAGAGCGGCCAGAGCGAATCGATCACCCAGACGGGGAAGAACAGCCAACCCACCGCCCGGGCGTAGGAGCGCGCGAACGAGCGGGCGAGCCCGCGCCACCTGCACCGGCGCAGTGAACCACATCGCCGCAGGCGCGAGCGGGCGAGTGGGCCGGTCTCGTAGTTCCGCGAACACAGGATAGGGGGACATACGGAGGCGGCCGGCGCCGCGCTCGGGCACGCTAGAGGCGACACGTGAAAGGAGGTGATTGAGTGTCGACTCACACACCTACCTATCCCGTGCGCGTGGAGGGGCGGCTCGATCCTGAGCTGTCGCGTGGCCTGTGGTTGGCCAAGTGGCTGCTCGTGATCCCGCACGTCGTCGTGCTCGCGTTCCTCTGGATTGCGTTCTTCGCCGTGAGCGTCATCGCGTTCTTCGCGATCCTGTTCACGGGTCGCTATCCGCGCGCGCTCTTCGACTTCAACGTCGGGGTGCTGCGGTGGACGTGGCGGGTCAGCTTCTACGCGTTCAACGCGAACGGCACCGATCGCTATCCGCCGTTCACGCTGCGAGAGGTCGACTATCCCGCAACGCTCTCCGTCGAGTACCCGAGCACGCTGTCCCGCGGCCTGGTGCTCGTGAAGTGGTGGCTGCTCGCCATCCCGCAGTACCTGATCGTCGGGCTGTTTGCCGGCGGGCTCTGGTACGGCATGCATTGGGGAGGCGCGATCGGCATCCTCGTCTTGATCGCGGCCGTGGCGCTGCTCTTCACCGGCCGCTACCCGCCCGGGATCTTCGATCTCGTGCTGGGCATGAACCGCTGGGCGCTGCGCGTCGCCGCATACACGAGCCTGATGACGGACGTCTATCCGCCGTTCCGGCTCGACATGGGGCCGACGGAGCCCGACGTGGGGATCCGGGCGATCGAGTCGCCGCACGCTCCGGCGTGAGCACCCGTGGGTGAGGGCGGCTCCGGCCGCCCTCACCGGCATATGATCGCCCGCGGCATGAGCGACCCGTCCCGCATCCAGCCCAACCGCGCTGACGAGACCGGGTACTCGGGCGTCGGGCTCACGTTCGGGCGGGTGCCGCTCGTCCTCGACGCCGCGGGCCTCCAGGGTGCCGACGTGGCCATCGTCGGAGCCCCGTTCGACGAGGGCGTGAGCTACCGCCCCGGCACTCGGTTCGGCCCGCGCGCGATCCGAAGCGCCGAGGACGTCGCATTTCCGATCGCGCGGCCTCATATGGAGCTGGGCATCGACCCGTACGCCGAGCTCGACGTCGTCGACTACGGCGACGTCGATGTGCGCCCGTCGGATCTCGCGTGGTCGCACGCGGCCCTGCGCGCCGGGGTGACCGACGTCCTGCAGGCGGGCGCCGTCCCGATCGTCCTCGGCGGCGACCACTCGCTGTCGACGCCCGTGCTGGAGGCGCTGGCCACCCACCACGGCAGGGACGGCTTCTCGGTCGTGCACTTCGACACGCACGCCGACACCGGCAGCGACGAGCGCGAGGCCCCGCACGGGATCCCGTTCCACAAGGCGGTTGTCGACGGCCACCTGGACGGGAGGAACATCGTGCAGGTGGGCCTGCGCGGCGCGTGGCCGTTCCCGGAGGACTTCCAATGGATGCGGGAGGCCGGCTTCCGCTGGCACACCGCTGGCGAGATCGTCGAGCGGGGGATCGGGCCGGTCGTGCGCGACGCGATCGGGCACGCCCGAGCCCGCGCCCCGCGGACGTACCTCACGGTTGACGTCGACGTCCTCGATCCCGCGTTCGCCCCCGGCACCGGCACCGCCGAGCCGGGCGGCCTCATGACCCGCGAGCTCCTGTGGGCGGTGCGGGCGGTCGCGTCCGAGCTCGACCTGTGCGCGATGGACGTCGTCGAGGTCTCGCCGCCGTACGACCCGGCCGGCATCACGGCGATGGCCGCCCAGCGGATCGTGCTCGAGACGCTCTCGGGCATCGCGCTTCGCAGGTCGGGCCGCGAGCCACGGCCGGAGCGCCCCTAGGTGGTTGATTCCACGCCCCCGCGCGCCTGGACGTCCGTCGGTGGCTCGTTGTCGTGTTGTGGTGGGGCTGCGGCTGCGAACCGTCGCCTCGCGGCGTCCTCGGTCGCGCCGATATCTCAGTCAATATCGACGCTCCCTGCGTCCTTGCGACGCTCGGTTCTCGCCGCCCAGGACATCACGGGGGCGTGGAATCAACCACCTAGTATCCACCTCGGGATCTCGACGAGGAGGGACGACCATGAATGACACCGAAGTCCTGGGCCGAATCGACGAGCTTGTCGCAGAGGAGCAGCAGCTGTACGAGCGCGAGGGCCACGGCGACCTGAAGCCCGGCGACCACGCCAGGCTCCAGGAGATCGCGGTCTCGCTCGACCGCTGCTGGGACCTCTTGCGGCAGCGCCGAGCCCTCCGCGAGTCCGGCCTCGACCCGGACGACGCGCAGCCGCGGAGCGCCGACGTCGTCGAGCACTACGAGCAGTAGGCGGCGCCGGGCTCGTGTGTGACTTCGGGCATGCGCTTCCGCCGCTCGACGAGGACGCCTACGTCCTCGACACGGGCGTCGTGCGCGACTTCGTCGCGGGCGTGAGGGCGCGGATCGCCGAGGCGCCGGAGCCGGTTGAGGCGTGCGCGGCGATCGAGCCGCTGTTCGTCGAGCTGCTGCGCGACCCGGCCTGGCTCCCGAGCCGCTACCAGGAGCCGGCGCCCGAGAGCGGCATGGGCGGCGGCATCGGCCAGTGGCTGCTCTTCCGGGCCGCGGATCGGTCGCTCTCGCTCTTCAGCCTCGTCGTGCCGCCGGGCGCCATGACACCCGTGCACGATCACCTGGCCTGGGGGCTCGTCGGCCTCCACCGGGGGACGCAGGACGAGGAGTTCTACGAGCCGACGGGCGAGGAGCTCGTCTGCACCCGCCGCCGGCCGCTCGAGCCCGGCGACTTCTACGCGCTCCTGCCGCCGCGAAACGACATCCACCGGGTGCGGACGACCTCGACGGTGACGTCGGTCTCGATCCATCTGCTCGCGAACGACACCGGCTGCGTCCTGCGGCACACCTACGACGAGGACACCGGTGAGGCCCGGCCGTTCCGGTCTGGCTACGTGAACGCGGCCTGCGAGGGCCCGGTCGGCGTCGACCTGGCCCCCTCGGCGGGCTGAGTCGGGGTCATGTGGGAGGTTCGAGGTTGGCGAAGACGGCGACCACGAGCATGCCTGCCGCAGCCACGGTGAGGACGGCGCCGGCCGTCGCACGCCTCGTCGTCGATGCCGACGCACGTCTGACGCCGGGGGCGACCGCAAGGACGGCCACCGCGGCGAGGCTGAAGGCGAAGACGATCGCGGCGACATCGAGGTCGTCGCGCCCGCGGTCGACCGCCAGGTTGATGCGCGCCGCCGCCGCGGCACCCATGACGACCAGATAGGCCAGCATGGCGCCCGCCGCGAGCCGGCCGCCGGCCCGACCGGCCAGTGCCACGGCGATCGCGCCGATCACCGCGGCGCACCCCACCACAGCGAGAAGCACCGGCAGCCAGCCGCCTTCGGGCACCCACGCGGCCACAACTCCTCAGTTCGCCAGGAAGTCAGCCATTGCAGCAGGCTCGTCGCATGGAGCGTACCCGTCTTGCACCGCCCGGGTGCAGGCGCGATCATTGTGCGATGGCGGTCGTCGCCGGCCACGAGCTCTTGGAACGCGAGGAGGTTCTGGACGCGCTGGGCGGCGCGCTCTCGGACGCGCTCGCCGGCAGCGGCCGGCTCGTGCTCGTCGCAGGTGAGAGCGGGGTCGGGAAGACGGCGGCCGTGCGGGCGTTCGTCGATGCCTCCTGCCGCCGGCGGCCCGTGCACTGGGGGGCGTGCGATCCGCTCTCCACGCCGGTGCCGCTGGCGCCGTTCCTCGACCTTGCTGCCGGCTCGGTCGCGGGCCTGGGGCCCGTCCTCGGCAGGCCGTGCACCGCCTACGAGGTGTTCGCCGCGCTCCGGGCGGAGCTGGGCGACACGCCGGCGGTGCTGGTGATCGAGGACGCGCACTGGGCGGACGAGGCGACGCTCGACGTCCTTCGGATCCTCGGCCGCCGGATCACGACGACGCCGTTGCTCGTCGTGGTCACGCACCGCGACGAGCCGTCCGCGCCGGTCGATCCGCTGCGCGTGGCGCTGGGCGACCTGGCGAGCGTGAGCAGCGTCGTCCGGATCTCCGTCGAGCCGCTCTCGCCCGACGCGGTGCGCACGCTTGCCGCCGGCCGCGGGGTCGACTCGGAGGAGCTCGTGCGCCGCACGGGCGGCAATCCGTTCTACGTGACAGAGGTGCTCGAGGCCGGCGACGACGGCGTGCCGCCGACCGTCCGCGACGCCGTGATGGCCCGGCTCGCAAGGCTCGACGCCGACGCGCGCGAGGTGCTCGACGTGATCGCCTGCTCGCCGCAGGCGACCGAGGACTGGGTGCTCGACGCCGTCTGTGACGACCGCGTCGCCCCGGCCGCCGCGGGCGTCGCAGCCGGGATCCTCGTCGAGGCCGGCGCGGGGTTCGGCTTCCGGCACGAGATCGCGCGGGAGGCGGTCGCGGACGTGATCCCGGCCGATCGGCGCGCGGAGCTGCACCGGCTGATCCTCGACGCGCTCGAGTCCGCGCCGGTGACGGTCGACTCCGCGCGGCTCGCCCACCACGCCGAGATGGCCGGGGACGTGGGCGCCGCCGTCCGGTACGCCGCCGAGGCTGCCGTGCGCGCGGCCGCCGTCGGTGCCCATCGCCAGGCCGCGGCGTCAGTACAGCCGGGCGCTGCGCTTCTCGGACGACGCGCCGCCGGCGAGCCGTGCCGACCTGCTCGAGCGCCGAGCGGCCGCGCTCTACGCGGCCGACGACCAGGCGGGGTCGATCGCCGACCTGCACGCGGCGATCGCGATTCACCGCGAGCTCAGCGACACCTACCGGGAGGCCGAGGCCACCGCTCTCCTCGTGCCCCGGCTGACCTGTTGCGGGTTCTCCGACGAGGCGCGCGCGGCCGCCGAGCGGGCTGTCGACCTGGTCGGTTCATCGGGTCGGCCCGAGGCCGCGGGCGCCCTTGCGGCCCTCGCCCACGTCGACCTCGTGCTCGACCGGCTCACCGAAGCGATCGAGCACGGCCGTGACGCTGCTGACGCCGCCGAGCGGGTCGGCAACCCCGTCGCCGGCCTCGAGGCGGCCATCGTCGTCGGGACGGCGACCCTCATGCGGGACGGCCCGGCCGCATCCGGCCCGCTCGAGGACGTGCTCGAGCGCGCTCGCGAGCCGGAGCTCGAGGCCAATCTTCCGCACGTCCTCAACAACCTCGCGACCGGCTCCGTGTTCTGGCGCGACCACGAGTCCGCCGAGCGCTTCATCGACGAGGGTCTCGCCTACACCGACGGCCACGACCTCGACCTGTGGCGGCTCTCGATCCTCGGCCTGCGGGTGCGTTCGCTGCTCGACCAGGCCCGCTGGACGGAGGCGCTCGAGGTCGCGACGTCGATCCTCGCCGACGAGCGCGCCTCGCCCGGGCCCCGCTCCGAGGCGCTCGCCGTCCTTGCGACCGTCCGCGCCCGGCGCGGCGATCCGGCGCCGCCGGGCGCGCTTGCGGATGCCGCGACGATGTACCAGGGCGACCCGACGTGGGCCGCACAGGTCGCGAGCGCCGAGGCCGAGGTCGCCTGGCTCGACGGCCGCACGGGCGACATCGAGGCGTTGACCGACGAGGCGTTTGCGCTCGCCTCGAGGGGGAGTCGCCGTGGCCCGTGGCGGAGCTGGCGCTCTGGCGCCACCGCGCCGGCCTCGACGTGCCGCGCGTGCCGGCGCCTCCCGAGCCGATCGCGCTCGAGCTGGACGGCCGCCAGGCCGAGGCGGCCGCGGCCTGGGAGCGGCTTGGCTGCCCCTACGAGGCGGCGGTGGCGCTGTGCCTCGCCGACGACGAGAGCGCGATCACCGAGGCGCACGGGCGGCTGCAGGCGATGGGTGCCGCAGCGGCGGCGAAGATCGCGGCGCGGCGCCTCCGCGAGCGCGGCGTCCGCGGCATCGCCCGCGGCCCGCGACGCGCGACGCGGAGCAACCCGGCGCTGCTGACGCCCCGCGAGCTCACGGTGCTCGACCTGGTCGCGGAGGGCCTCTCCAACGCCGAGATCGCCGAGCGGCTCTTCGTCTCGCCGCGCACCGTCGACTACCACGTCTCGGCGCTCCTTCGGAAGCTCGACGCGCGCACGCGTGGGGAGGCCGTCGCCGCCGCCCGCCGTCTGGGCGTCGTCGAACCCCGGTAGCGCGTCGCCGTAAACCCGGTGGTTCCACCGATGTGCGGACCGCTCCGCCGCCCTACCGTCGATGCACATCCACGACGGAGGAGGGCATCGTGAACACCTACGTGATCCTGCGCCGGAACGGCTGGCGCACCCCCGGCGACCTCGAGGAGGCCGCGGCCCGCTCGACGGCCGAGGGCGACCGCACTCCGAACGACATCCGCTGGATCCGCAGCTACGTCCTCGACGAGCGTGACGGCAGCCTCGGCACCGTCTGCATCTACCAGGCGTCAAGCCCGGAGGCGATCCGCGCACACGCCGCGGCCGCCGATCTGCCCGTCGACGAGATCGTCGCCGTCGCGGACACCGTCATCGTCCGGCCCGACCCGGCCCCCGCCGCGGTCTGAGGCCGGCTCCACAAGGAGGTCACACCCATGCTGAAGCGAGTCACACCGATCCTGGCCGTCGCGGCGCTTGTCCTTCTGGCCACCGCCGCGAGCGCCAGCGCCCGCGCCAGCCTGCAGGACGTCCGGAACTCGACGGCGAAGTTCCGGCACCTCGCCGTCGCCAAGCACGACGGGTACGGGCTGCTCAAGGACGCCGCCGGCATCGCCTGCATCGACAACCCGCCCGTCGGCGGGATGGGCGTCCACTACGTGAACGGCACGCTGGTGGGCGACGCCAAGGTCAACCCGCGGAAGCCCGAGGCGCTCGTCTACCAGCCGATCCACCACCATCTGCGGCTGGTGGCCGTCGAGTACGTCGTCTTCCAGGATGCGTGGACGGCGGTTCACCCCAACCGCAAGCCCGAGCTCTTCGGGCGGAAGTTCGAGCTCCTGGGGGCGGACAACCGCTACGGCCTGCCGCCCTTCTACGAGCTGCACGCCTGGATCTGGAAGCACAACCCGCGCGGGATGTTCGACGACTGGAACCCCCGCGTCCACTGCCCGGCCTGAGCGCATCGCCGTGTGGGGCGCCCGATCCGGGCGCCCCACCCACGCTCCCCGCCGGCGCTCGGGCATAATCGCGGGCGATGCCCGACGCCATTCGCACGGCCGGCCTCGTCCTGACCGAGCATGAGTTCTCGGTGCCGCTCGATCACGACCGGCCGGACGGCGAGCGCATCACGGTGTTCGCCCGCGAGGTGGCCGACCCGGACGGCCGCGACCGGCCGTTCCTCGTGTTCCTCCAGGGCGGCCCCGGCTTCGAGGCGCCGCGCCCTGCGCGCCACCCGACCGCGCCGTTCTGGCTCGACCGGGCACTCAGCGAGTTCCGCGTCCTCATGCTCGACCAGCGCGGCACCGGGCGCTCGACGCCGGTCGGCGCGCTGCCCGGCCGGACGCCCGCGGAGCAGGCCGAGTATCTGACGCACTTCCGCGCCGATGCGATCGTGCGCGACGCCGAGTGGATCCGCCGCGAGCTCGGCGTCGATCGCTGGAGCGTCCTGGGGCAGAGCTTCGGCGGGTTCTGCGTCCTCACCTATCTCTCGCGTGCTCCTGAGGGCCTGCGCGAGGCGTTCTTCACCGGCGGGCTGCCGCCGATCGGCTGCCACGTCGACGACGTCTACCGCGCCACTTACGAGCGCGTGCTCGACCGAAACCGGCGCTACTACGACCGCTACCCCGGCGACCGCGCGCGGGTGGGCGAGATCCGCCGCCTGCTCGATGCCGAGGACGTGCGCCTGCCGGGCGGCGATCGCCTTACCGGTCGCCGCTTCCGCCAGATCGGCCACATGCTGGGGATGGGATCCGGCGCGGAGCACCTGCACTACATCCTGGAGCTGCCGCCCGACTCGCCCGCCTTCCTGCACGACGTCGACACCGCCGGCCAGTTCCCCCGAAACCCGCTGTACGCCGCCATCCACGAGGCCTGCTACGCGGACGGCTGCGCGACGCGGTGGTCGGCCCATCGGCTCCTGCCGGATGCGTACGACGACCCCGACCTGTTCACAGGGGAGCACGTCTACCCGTGGATGTTCGAGGACTACTCGGCGCTCGCGCCGCTCCGCGAGGCGGCCGAGATCCTGGCGAACGTGGAGTGGCCGCGGCTCTACGACGCGGACCAGCTGCGGCAGAACGAGGTTCCGGCCGCGGCGGCCGTGTACGCCGAGGACATGTACGTCGAGCGGGCCTTCTCCGAGGAGACGGCCGCCCGGGTCCGCGGCCTCAGGCCGTGGGTCACGAACGAGTACCAGCACGACGGCCTGCGCGCCGAGGGCGACCGCATCCTCGGGCGGCTGATCGACCTGGCGCGGGGGCGGGCGTAGGTGGAGCCGCTCGTCGTCACCACGCCCGACGGGGCGATCCACGGCCGGCGGTTCGACGGCGAGGGCCCGCCGGCGGTGCTGCTCCACGGCGGCCCGGGCATGTCGGCGAGCTACCTCGACCCGCTCGTGCCGCTCCTGGCCGGCGTCTTCTCCCCGATCCTCTACCAGCAGCGAGGGCTCCTGCCGACCACCATGGGCGAGCCGTTCACGGTCGAGGCGAACGTCGCCGACGCCGCGGCCGTGATCGACGAGGCCGCCGGCGGGCGGGCCTGGATCGTCGGGCACTCGTGGGGCGGGCACCTGGCGCTCCACCTGCTCGTCTCCTGCCCGGAGCGGATCGCCGGCGCGATCATCATCGACCCGCTCGGAGCGCACCTCGAGGTGATGGAGGAGTTCGGCCAGCGGCTCGAGGCACCCCTGACCGAGGAGCAGCGGGCGCGGGTGGGGGAGATCGAAGCGAGGGAGGAGGCGGGCACGGCGACGGCCGAGGAGTCGCTGGAGTCGCTCCGCCTGGTCTGGCCGTCGTACTTCTCCGATCCGCCGACGGCTCCGCCGATGCCGGATATCGAGCTGTCGGTGCCGGCGTTCGCGGCGACGATGGCGTCTGTCAAGGAGCACACCGAGGCGGACACGCTCGTCCGCGGGCTGCCCGCCGTGCCGGCCGAGATCCCCGTGCTCCTCATGCACGGCGCCGCGAGCCCGATGCCTGTGCGGGCGTCGACGGAGACGGCCAAGCTCATCCCGCACGCCCAGGTCGAGATCGTCGGCGGAGCGGGGCACTTCATCTGGCACGAGCGGCCGAGCGAGCTTCGGGACGTCGTTTCGGCGTTTGTCGGGTAGCCGGCGCTCCGCTACTCGCCCGGCCGGGTAGATACGGGCTTGTGCGCTGCTAGCGATCGTGGCCGGTGGAGGGGACCGGCGTACGGCGTGCCTCCGCCGCGGCGGGCGCCGCGGCGGCCGTCGTGCTCTCGACGCGGAGGTCGGGGAGCCAGCTCAGGAAGTGCGGCATGTACCAGCTTCGGTCTCCGAGGAGCTCCATCCAGGCGGGCATGAGCACGGTGCGGACGAGGGTCGCGTCGACCAGGATGGCGACGCCGAGTCCGAACCCCATCTGCTGGAACATCACCAGCTGGCCGGCGGCGAAGCCGGCGAACACGGCGACCATGATGAGCGCCGCGCCGGTGATCAGGCGCGCCGTGGACGTGATGCCGTACGCGACCGCCTCGCGGGCGTCTCCACGCTGGTCGTAGCGCTCGCGGATGCGCGACAGCAGGAACACCTGGTAGTCCATCGACAGGCCGAACAGCACCGAGAACAGGAAGAGCGGGATCCACGCCTCCACGGTGGGAACGCTCTGGAAGCCGAAGAGATCGGCTCCGTGGCCCTCCTGCGTCACCAGCACGAGCAGCCCGTAGGCGGCTCCCACCGACAGCAGGTTCATGACGATGCTCGAGGCCGGGACGACGACTGAGCGGAACGCCAGCATGAGCAGGATGAAGCTGAGGCCGAGCACGAGCACGAACACGATCGGCAGGTACTGATCCGTGATGGCGAAGTAGTCGAGGTTCTGGGCGCTCGCCCCACCGACATAGGCGTGCAGTCCGCTGTCGCCAAGCGCGCTGGGGAGATACGTGTTGCGCAGGTCGCGGACCGCGTTCAGGGCGCTGTCGGAGTTCGGATCTCCAGCCACCGGCACCGTGAGCACGGCCAGGTGCTGCGGTGCGCTCACGACCGGCTGGAGCGGCCCGAAGCGCTTGTCGCGGGCGAGCTCGGCCTGAAGCCGCACGTAGGCCTGTCGCGCGGCCGGTGTGCCCGTCGCTCCGTCGACGACGATCGTGGCCGGCGTGACATCGCCGACCGTGAAATCGCGGTTGAGCGCGACGAACCCCTGCTTTGCCCGGGTGCTGTCGGGCAGGCTGGCGAGCCCGGCGGAGCCCGTGTGGATGCTGAGGTACGGGATCGCCGCCACGAGCAGGATGGTCACCGCGCTCGCCAGGGCGATCACCGGCCGGCGCATGACCTGGTCGACGATCCGCCCCCACACCCCGCCGTGACGGGCGGTGTCCGCCTGCGCCAGGCGGCCGAAGAGCGGCACGCGCAGCGATTCGATCCGGTCTCCCAGCAGACCGAGGATGGCCGGAAGGACGGTCAATGCCGCCGCGACTGCCACGAGCACCGCGAGGATGGCGCCGGTGGCCAGGCTGACGAAGATCTTGGTCGGCACGATCAGCATCCCCACGAGCGCGAGCACCACCGTCATGCCGCTGAACAGCACCGCACGGCTCGCCGTCGTGCCGGCCACGGAGATGGCCTCCAGCTGCTCGTACCCCCGGCGCCGCTCCTCGCGGTAGCGCGACACGATGAACAGGGAGTAGTCGATCCCCACCGCCAGGCCCATGAACGTGAGCATGTTGACGACGAAGAAGCTCAGCGGAGAGATCTGGCCGATCAGCGCAGCCAGCGCCAGCGCGACCACGATCGCGAAGATCGCCAGCACCAGCGGCACGAGCGCGGCCACGACCGTGCCGAACACCGCGAGCAGGATCACGAGGGCGATCGGGATGCCGATGGCCTCGCCGATCTGGAGGTCGCTCTCCGACAGCTTCGTGAAGTCGCGGCTGAGCGTGGCCTGGCCCGTGACGAGGACGCGAAAGCCGCCTTGCCCATCGACACGGTCGACCACCGCGACCACCGGGGCGATCTTCGTGTCGGCCTCGTTCACCTGGCTGCCCGGCATGCTCAGCGGGATCAGCGTGCTGTGCCGGTCGTCGGACACCTGCGAAGGGGCGTGCGTCTGGTAGTACGACGGCCCCACCCGAACGGCGCCCAGGCGTGCCAGCTCGGCGCGGAGCGCCTCCACCCGCAGCCGGAATCCCGCCTGATCGACCGTCTGCGTGGCCGAACGCACGATCACGACGTCGCGGACCGGCTCCTTGCGCCCGAGGCGCTGCTCGATCAGGTCGAGCGCGCGCTGCGATTCCGGCGTGCCCGTGAAGTTGCTCTCGGTCGTCAGGGCGTCCGCAAGCAGCGCCGAGGCGAGGACGGCGCTCACGACCGCCGCCGCCACCCACACGCCGACCGTCCGCCACGGGTGCAGCGCACACCACCGCGCCAGCCGTCCCGTCACGCCCAATCCGCCGGATCTTGCCGATTCCGTCTTCCGAGTCATGGGAGCCACACCTCCGTCAGATGGCAGGGGCGCCAAATGAAGCCTCTACGTCTACCACGCAACCTCGGCCGGCGCATCCGTGTATCCACTGACTGTGGATCGGGGTTTTTCCGTCAGCGTCCGAGCGCGCGTCGCGCCGCGTCGTCGAACGACGTGAGATCGAACGGGATCAGCTCCCGCAGCCGCTGCTCGCGGGCGATGGTCGGGCTGCGGAGCCCCTCCACCAGCGGGCGGGCCACGGCCGAGTTGACCGGGGTGACAAGCTCGAGCCAGAGCGCCGAGAGGCCGGGAGTGAGGACCGGCACCTCGACGATGCGGGGTCGTCTGCCGAGGAGCGCGGCGATCCGCTCGATCATCTGCCGGTAGGTCATCACCTCGGGCCCGCCGGCATCGAACGTCTGACCGATCGCTGCGTCGTTCCCCGCGACGCCCGCCAGGTAGCGCGCGACGTCGTCGAGCGCGATCGGCTGGGTCGGGGTGGAGACCCAGCTCGGAGTGATCATCACCGGAAGCCGCTTCACCAGTCCGAGGATCGTCTCGAAGGCGGCGCTGCCCTCCCCGATCACGATCGCCGCGCGCACGGTCGTCACGGGCACGCCGTCCGCCGCCAGACGCTCACCCGTCTCGCGCCGGCTGCGGAGGTGCGCGGAGGTGGAGGGGTCGTCTCCACCGAGGCCGCCGAGGTACACGATCTGCTTCACGCCCGCCCGAGCGGCGCATCCGGAGACGTTGGCCGCGGCCTGCCGGTCCTGCTGCTCGAAGTCGCGAGTGCCGAGCGAGTGGACGAGGTAGTAGACGACCTCGGCTCCTTCCACGGCGGCGGCGACGCCCGTCCCGGCGGCGGCATCGGCGGTGACCCATCGCGTGCCGTTGGAGGACTCACGCTGGTTGCGTGAGACGGCCACAACCTCGTGCGCGTCGGCCAGCAGCGGCAGGAGCGCCTGCCCGACGACGCCGGTTGCACCGAAGACGGCGACCCTCACCGCGGCGGCTCGCGCTCGAGCAGCTCGAAGTACCGCCGGCTCACGGCGGCATGGAACGGCTTCTGCCCCTTCGCGTAGAGGATGCCGGCCCAGGGCGGAGACCCGCCGCGCGGCGCGAGTCTCGGCAGATAGCCCTCGACGGTGACGCTGAGCTCGTGCTCGCCGGCGCTCGACCGTTGCCGCAGCGTGACCCAGCCGCCCGCCCGCAGCGCCAGCAAGCCGCCCTCGATGGCGTAGCGGCACGAGACGTCCCCGTCGCCGACGCCGAGCTCCGGGCGGCCGAAGCGAAAGAGCACGGCGCCGCCCAGGAGCCTGAGGCGTCCGCCCTCGCCGGTCCAGCTTGCCCGGACGCCGCCGCGAGTCACACGTTCGACTGCCCTCCAGTAGGTGACGCCCAGCCATCGGGCGCCCGCCTCGGAGGCCTCGACCCTGGCCTCCGAGAGCACCACGCTCTGGCACGACTCGAACGCGCCGTCGTCGCGCACGCGCTCGGTCGTCTGCCAACGGTGGAGGCTGCTCACCGCGACGGGATACCCACCACGCCGCGGCGCGAACCGCGGTCGGCGCTCATGCGCCGGCGCCGGGCTCCACGTGCGGGGTGTCGAACGCGACCTCGTCGACGTAGCACCAGCTCCACTCCTCGCCGGCCTCCGCCGAGCGGATGATCGGGTGCCCGCTCTCGTGGGCGTGCGCAGTCGCGTGCCTGCCGGGCGACGAGTCGCAGCATCCGATCCTCCCGCAGGTCAGGCACATCCGCAGGTGCACCCACCGGCCGCCCGTCTTCAGGCACTCCTCGCACCCGGCAAGCGGTTGCGGCAGCGCCGTCACCTGGATCTGATCGAGGTGGGTGCAGGCCGCCCCGGTCACGGCTACGGGGCTTCTGGCCGGTCCGGGGCGGGGTCGTCCTCCGCCTCGGGTGGTTCGGCGGCGGGCGAGTCCGGCCCGTAGTCCGCCTCGAGCTCCTCGGACAGCTCGCGCGAGCCTGTGGGCGGGGTCGTATCCCCCGGCGGATGACCGGTGGCGACGACCTTCGTTCCGCGCCTGGTGAGGCTATCCATGATCCGATCGAGCCATGCCATCGTCGGGAGTGTAGGCGGTCGGGCGAGCCTGCCGCTCGCGGCGCGCGCTCGTAGGCCTGGCTGCGATGATCTCGCGGTAGGCGACCGTCGGAGGTGAACGGTGGAAGGTCGGGTGGCGCTCGTCACCGGAGGGGGTCGGGGGATCGGCCGCGAGGCGGCGCTGCTCCTGGCCGATGCGGGTGTGCGCGTGATGATCACGGCTCGCAGCGAGCGGGAGCTGGCCGCGGTCGGGCTCGACCACGTCGTGGCCGACCTGGGCGCCCCCGGCGGTTGCGAAACGGCCGTGGCCGAGACGGAGCGGCGGCTGGGCCCGATCGACGTGCTGGTCGTGAACCACGGCATCGGATCGGCTCATGAGCGGGTGATCTGGGAGCAGGATCCCGAGGTGTGGCGCGAGACGATGCGGGTCAACCTCGACGCGCCGTTCGAGCTCTCGCGGCTGGTCGTCGGAGGGATGGTCGAGCGCGGCGCAGGCAGCGTGGTCTACACGAGCTCGACCGCCGGCCAGGTGGCCGAGCATGCGGGCAGCGCATACACCGCCTCCAAGCACGGGCTGCTCGGGCTGATGCGTGCGGTGGCCCAGGACGCTGGCCCGTTCGGCGTCCGCTCGAACGCCGTTCTCCCAGGCTGGGTGCGCACCGAGATGGCCGAGCGGTCGGCGCGCGCGGAGGCGGAGCGGCGCGGAATCACGGCCGATCAGGTGTGGACGGAGCGGGCCGCGTCGTACCCGCCGGGCCGCGTTCTGACGCCGCGCGAGGTGGCCGAGGTGATCGTCTTTCTGTGCAGCGACAACGCCTCCGGGATCAACGGCGAGGCGGTCACCGTCGCTCTCGGGAGCAGTTGGTAGGCCGTATCGCCGGAACGGCGCCGGGGGTGTAGGGTGGGCAGGTGCGCGTGTCTCGCCTGCTCGGCGTTCGCGACGGCCTGCCTCACCGTCGCCATCCTGTTCCCGGCCTCGGCTGCGGCGAGCGATTCCAGCGCGGCGCACACCCACCGCACGCCGGTCGTGCTCTTCCCGGCGTTTCACTTCACGAAGCTCCTGGTCACGGTTCGCGACCAGGCCGTCGCGCCCGGGTGCCCGCGGTCGGGCACGTTCCAGGACTGGTTCCTGAACGATCATCCCAGCTCGCGGTTCAGCCAGGTGTGCGAGGACAAGCTCCTCACGCTGCGGTACGACCGTGACGGCCACGAGCCGATGTCGCGCAGGTTCTCGAATCAGCGTGGCGTGTCGGTGCGGGTTCTCGACTACGGCAAGACCCAGAGCGCGCCCTTCTACGAGCCCATGTACGAGGCGCTCGAGGCGGCCGGCTACGTGCGAAACAAGGACATCCGGGTCGCCGGATATGACGCGCGGCTCACACCGGACATGGACGGCTTCGTCCAGCGCACCAAGCGCCTGATCGAGAACACGTACCGGCAGAACGGCCACACGCCGGTGCACCTCGTCGGCCACTCGAACGGCCCGCTCTATGCGCAGTATCTGCTCACGCACACGTCGCGGGCGTGGAAGCGCCGCTACATCCACGGGTTCACGCCGATCGCGGGCAACCTCCCGGGCCAGGGAGCCCTCTACCCACTGCTCTTCACCGGGCTCAATATCCAGGACTTCTCATTCCCGGCAACTGTGGCCAACGCGAGCAGCAGCGCCCGCATGTACCTCACCGCGCCCTCGAGCTACATGAGCGCCGCGGACCCGCGGATCTTCCGCGGACACGAGACCGTCGTCCGAGACGCGTCCACCGGACGCTCGTACACGCCCAAGGACTACCGGCGCCTGTTCCGGGACGCCGGGCTGGCCTGGGTGAACCCGATCGCCAACCACTACATCGGGTTCGTGAAGTTCGCCGACCCGAGCCACTTCCCGCGCGTCGACGTCCACGCCGAGAAGGGATCGGGCATCGCGACGGTGGTGGGAGCGGTGCTGCCGAACCTCCACGTGGGCCAGGTGCTCAACCCCGCCACGGCGCAGTTCTTCACTCGCGACGGCGACGTGAACCAGGAGGACATCACGAACGGCGCCGTGCGGGTGTGGCGGGCAATGGCCTGCTTCCGCTTCAGCCTCACCGACAACCCCGGCGTCGACCACTTCTCGCTGCCGTCCGATCCGGGTGTGCTCGCCCGGCTCGTGGCGACCCTGGCGCGACCGCGCTCGCACTGCTAGCAGCGACGGTCGATAGAGCGCACCGGGAGCGAACTCGCGGACAAGGACCGGCCGAAGAGCAAGGGCAACCTCAGCTGGTGGCTCGGCCTCGTCACAAACCACGCGGTGATGTGGTGGCCGCTGGCGTGGCCGTCGCGGGGAGGTTGTGTTCGCCGGGGGCGCGGTTCTTCTGGCGGCGAGCCTACACGTCGGGATCGTCCGGGGAGAAGACAGAGATGTGGATGGTGTGCCTTCCGCTCGAGGGTAGCTCCGTTGCGAATCCGGGATCGCCGCTGGGCGGCACGTTTGCCGGGCGTTGCGCACACGACGGAGCCGCCGCCATGAACGACCGTCCTCGGAATTTGCGCTGGTGTGGAGCGGGAGAGAAGATTCGCTGGCAGGCGACCGGGACTGCGCAGATGTCGAGAGTGACTGTCAACGGGGCCGAGTTCTATTTCGAGGTCCGGGGCATGGGGCCACCGGTCCTGCTGATCATGGGAGCAACAGGCGACGGCGGCCACTTCGACGCATTCGCCGACCTACTCGCCGACGAGTTCACGGTCGTCAGCTATGACCGGCGCGGGAACGGTCGCAGTCCCGTTCCGGCCAGCTGGCAGACGACGTCGCCGGAGGAGCAGGCCGACGACGCGGCAGCGCTACTTGAGGCGCTCGAAACGGGTCCCGCAGCTGTGTTCGGGACGAGCAGCGGCGGCGACCTTCGCGCTGTGTCTGCTGGTCCGTCACCCGGCATGGGTGCGCGGCGCGATCCTGCACGAGCCGGGGCTGTACGCGCTGGTCGATTTCGCTGCGGTGCGAGCCCCGCTGCGGGCGCTTGTCCAGGAGGCAATGGAGAGAGGCGGGCCGCCTGCCGCGGTTGAGCGCTTCTGGTGCTACGTGGCGGGAGACGACGGCTGGAACCGGCTGACGCCCGCGCTTCGCAAGCGGCTGCGCGCCACCGCCAGCACGTTGTTCGAGGTCGAGCTCGGGAGCTACGAGCTGTACCTGCCCGACGAGGAAACGTTGGCCGCGCTCTCAGCACCAGTGAGCCTGCTCGTGAGCGAGGACGGCCTCCCATTCTCCCCCGAGATCACGGGCCGGCTCGGCAAGCGCTTGGGCGTGGAGGTCGCCACCACGCCGGGCACGCACGCGGCGTATCACGACCACCCGTACGAGCTTGCGGAGGCTGTCCGCCCATTCTTGCGGGAGGTCACCGCATGAAAGGAGAAGATGTGGCACGGTGACCGGCGCGTCGATGAGAGACGCCCGGCCGGTGCACGTCTTCGATCTCATTCCAGTCGAGACGCTTGCGCGCATCCTCGTGCTCGTTGAGGTCGCGCCGGTTATTGGTGGGACCCAGCGGCCATATCCGGCGAGGCGTGCCGCCCATGTCCAGCGCAAGCGTCCCCTCCTCGCCCGGTTCCGGGTCCGGGTTGAGGATGACGGTGGCGTAGGCCATCGTTTCGCCCTCGCGGGGTCCGTCGCCGCGGACTAGCTGCACCCGTTCGCCCACGTCCAGCGGCCCGTCCTCGCAGGTGATCACGTCCCGGTACATCACGAGCCGCTTCATGGCGTCCCGCCGGTCCGTGACTTGGCGCGGTCTACCTGCGCGGTCTACCTGGTAGTGGACGGACACCTGCGGCGCGACCCGAAGTCGCACGGCGTCACCTGCGGCGGTTCGTCGAGGCGTTGCGTCCATGCTCGGAACCCGTCCTCGCCGAGCCGGTTGCGGTGCCGTCCGTGGGCGGGTCGGACCCAGTTATGGACGAGCACCTGGCCGGGTGGCGGTTGCCATTTGTCGTTACGGCGGGAGAGGTATCGCATCGGGGCGTCCTCCTCGGGGTGAACCCTGGGACGCTACCCGGACGGTGTCCCCCATTCCACGGGGAAGGATTCGCGGGGGCGCCGGGGCGTCGACTACGCCGACGAACCCCTCGACGCGGGGACGCTAGTCAGGTCGGTCTTCGGTCCCGTTGCGAGCATTTTGCGAGCATTTCCGTTCGCCTCGGGGTGGTGCGAATCGGTGCCGACGGCGGAATCCCGCTACCCGAGCCGGTTTCCGCGAGTGGAGCGTACCGGGATCGAACCGGTGACCCCCAGCTTGCAAAGCTGGTGCTCTCCCAGCTGAGCTAACGCCCCGCGGGCGGCATTGTACCGCCGCCTCGGACGGCGCGCATCGCCCGGACGCTATACTGGCTCGCCGTGCTGAGGAGGGTCCGGGAGCGCATGGGACATGCCCGCTTCGCGCTTGTCTGCGCGGCGCTCGCGGGTGGCCTCGCCCAGCTCGTCTACCACGGCGGGCCGCCGGGTGTCGATCTGCCCTCGCACCTCTTCCAGACCTGGCTCTACTCGCACGCCGGGTTCAACCTCTGGAACAACTACTGGTACGCGGGCCGGTACGAGTTCGTCACCTACTCCGTGCTCTACTACCCGGTCGCCTCGGCCATCGGGCAGGCCCTCGCCACGACCATCGCGGCTGCCGTCCTCGCCGGCTCGTTCGCGAGCGTCTCGCGGAGGGAGTGGGGGAGCGCCGCGACCGGGCCCAGCCTGTCGTTCGCCGCGACGGCCCCGATCATCCTCATGATCGGCGGCCTCTACCCGTTTCTCGCCGGCGCGGCCGCCGGCGGCGCGGCGCTCGTCTGCATCCACCGCCGCTGGCGGGTCGGGTTCGGCCTGGCCGTGCTCGCGTCGCTCGGCTTCTCGCCGCTCGCCTTCGCGCTCCTCATGGCGGTGCTCGCCGCCGCGCTCCTCGGCCAGCCGCGGCCGGGCGCCGCGCTCCGCCGCCACCGGGCGGCGTTCGCCGCGGTCGTCGCCGTCTTCGTCGTCGCCGTGCTGATGGAGCGCGCGTTCCCGTCCGGCGCCTGGTACCCGTACGACCTGACCGACGCGGCCATCGTGTTCGGCTTCTCGCTCGCCGGCCTCTACATCACCGGGACGAGCCCGCGCGCACGGTCGCTGCGGATGCTCTTCGCCTGCTACCTGGCCCTGAACCTGGTCGCCTTCCTGCTCAAGGGGCCGATCGGGTCGAACTCCAGCCGGCTCTTCGTGATCGCCGGCGCGCCGCTCCTGTGGCTCGCGGCGAACGTCAGCCGGGAGCGCTCGCGGCTCGTCGTGCTGCCCGTGCTCGCGGCGGCGCTCGCGCTCCAGGTCGGGCCGTTCGTTCGCGACGCCTACTCGTCGTGGGGCGACCCGGCGAGCGAGGCCGCCTACTGGAAGCCCGCCGAGCGTCTGCTCGCGACCCATGCCGACCCGGAGCACCGCGTCGAGGTCGTCGCCACCCGCGGCCACTGGGAGGCGTACTACCTCGCCAAGCACGGCATCCCGCTGGCACGGGGCTGGTACCGCCAGGACGACTTCCCGCAGAACGGGCCGCTCTACTCCGACAACCTGACGGGCCGCACGTACCGCCGCTGGCTGCGCTCGCTCGGCGTCCGCTACGTCCTGCTCTCGGACGCCGAGCTCGACTACAGCGCCACCACCGAGGCGGCGCTCCTGCGCTCCGGCCAGGCCGGCCTCGTCCCGGTCGCGCACACCGAGCACTGGACGATGTTCGCGCTCCGGCACCCGACCGCCATCGTGACCGCGCCGCCCGGCGCGAAGGCCCGCCTCGTCCGGCTCGCCCAGGGCCGCGTCACGCTGTGGACGTCGGCGCCCGGGCGGTACCTCGTGCGCGTGCGGTCGAGCCCGTACTGGGTCGCGTCGCCCTCGCTCACGTGCGTCGGCTCCTCGGCCGGCGGGATGACGACCGTCACGACGCCGACGGGCGGATACGTCCTCCTGACGATCCGCCCGGCGCTCGAGCAGGTCGCCGAGACCGTCGGCGGCGGCGGCTCCGGCTGCTGACTCTCCGAACGCGATAGACTCCACGGTCCGCTTCCTCCGAGGACGGAATGGCGAGCACAACGGAATTCACCGCGAGCTGTGCGCTCTGCCGCCGACACCTGCTGGTCGGCGAGCCTGCGCGCCTGTACCAGGACCCCTCGTCGAAGCGGTTCGCGAAGGTCTGCCCGCTCTGCTACGAGCGGGCCGAGCGCCGCGGCTGGCGGGCCGACGGCCGCCCGATCGTCGCCGTGCACGCCAACCCGCCGGCCGACCAGGCGCTGCGCGAGCGCGAGTCACTCATCGACCGGCTGCGCGGCCAGCTCCAGTCGGTCGAGTTCGACCTCGACCAGGTGCGAAACGCGCTCGCCAAGGCCGAACAGCAGGCGGCCGAGCTGCGCGGCACGAAGCGCGAGCTGAAGGAGCTCCAGGGCGAGCTCAAGCGGCGCGAGCGCGAGATCAAGAGCCTGAGCGACGAGAAGCGGCGCGCCGACGAGCGGGCCGCCGAGGCCGAGGGCGCCCACCGCGCCGAGATCGCGCGCCACCACGCCGTTGCCGCCCAGCTCGACGAGCGTGCGGCCGACGCCGGCCGGATCGGCGCGCGGATGACCGAGCTCGAGCAGCAGCTCGAGGTCGAGCGCGCCCGCTACGCCGAGCTGGCCGAGGCCCGCCGCAAGGAGGCCGACGCCCGCCACGTCCGCCGCCTGGCCCTCGAGGCGTTCAACCGCTCGGAGCACATGGAGCGCGTGGTCGCGATCTCGCGCAGCCTCGGCGACCCGATCGTGAACGTCCGTCTCGACAGCCTCGAGCTGCCGCGGCCCGTCGCGATCACGATCGCCTGGGACATCTCCTGGTACGAGTACATCGTTCGCCTCGACCTGCTCGAGCGCACGATCACCGTCGAGGAGTCCGAGCGCGGCGACGACCCGAACGAGCTCCATCCGGCCCGGCTCCAGCCGAACGGCGTGCTTCGCGCCGACCGCATCGTGCTCGCGATGCAGGCCTACGGGGTCGGCTCCGCCCGCTCCGCCTAGCCCCGCCTCCCACCCAACGGTCGTGGCTCCGGCGAAGACCGCGCTCTTCGCCGGAGCGCGGCGAACGCTCCGCCACCCTTAAGGAGGGGGCTCGCGGGGGAACCCTGGGTTCCCCCGCGTTAAGCATACGCGGGTGGTCGCGGCTCGTTCCTTCGCACCCACCACCGGATCGTGAGCACGCCGAACGCGAAGCCGCCGATGTGCGCGAAGTAGGCCACGCCGCCGCCGGTGCTTCCGACCTGCACCGCGCTCGCGGCGAGGATCTGGAGCGCGAACCAGCCGGCGAGGAAGAAGATCGCGGGCAGCGGAAGCACGAAGAACGGCGGGATGTAGGTGATGACCGCCGCGGTCGGGTACAGCAGCAGGTAGCCGCCGAGAACCGCGGCGATGGCCCCCGAGGCGCCGATGTTCGGCACGTCCGACGACGGGCCGACGGCGAGCTGCAGCCCCGCGGCGGCGAGCCCGCCCAGCAGGTAGAAGAGCAGGAACCGGCGCCGCCCGACCCGGTCCTCGATGTTGTTCCCGAAGATCCACAGGAAGAGCATGTTGCCCAGCACGTGCGCCCAGCCGCCGTGCATGAAGATCGAGGTGACGAGCGTCGCGACCACCGGCACGTGGTGCACGCGGACGACGGCCGGGTCACCGTTGGTGAACGTCCCGATGTCGACGCGGTCATCGCCGTTCGGGCACCGCATGGTGAGCTCGCACGGCACGAATCCGTACTCCGCCGTCACGGCCGTGAAGCCGTCGACGCGCACCAGCCCGTGGTTGGAGAGGAGAATCTGGGTCGAGGCGTTCTGCGACCAGACGAAGACCGCCAGGTTGGCGACGATCAGGGCGATCGTGAGGACCGGCCGCCGGCGGGTGGGGACGCTGTCGTGGAGCGGGATCATCCCGCCGGGCGAAGGCCCGACAGCGGATCGGGGTCGGCCGCCCGGGCGGCGGCGATCCGCTCCTCGGCCAGCCGGTCGGCCGCGACGTGGGTCGGCACGCCGTCGGCCTTCGCACGCGCGAACACGTTGCGGAGGGTGTCGGCGATCCGCTCGACGCTCGTCCGCGCGCGGTCCGCGTCGTACGGCTGCCCGAGCTCCTCGCCGATGTTGATCACGCCGCCGGCGTTGATCACGAAATCGGGCGCGTACAGGATCCCGCGGCTGTGGAGCGCATCGCCCATCGAGCCGTCCAGGAGCTGGTTGTTGGCGGCGCCGGCGACGACGCGGCAGCGCAGCTCGGCCACCGTCTCGGGCCGGATCACGGCGCCGAGCGCGCACGGCGAGTAGACGTCGCACTCCTGCGAGTGCACCGTCCGGGGGTCGCCCGCCTCGGCGCCCAGCGCGACGAGCGGCTCGATCCGGTCCGGGTAGAGGTCGGCCACGGTGACGCGCGCGCCCGCCTCGAGCAGGTGGCGGACGACGCCTCCGCCGACGTGTCCCGCGCCCTGCACGGCGACCCGGACGCCCTCGAAGCTGTCGCCGACTCCGGCCTCCTCGATCGCGGCCCGCATGCCGCAGACGATGCCCCACGCCGTCATCGGCGAGGGATCCCCGGAGCCACCCTTCTCGACCGGGAGGCCGGTGATGTGGCGCGTCTCGCGCGCGACGATCTCGGCGTCGGCGGTCGACGTGCCGACGTCCTCAGCCGCCAGGTAGCGGCCGCCAAGCGACTCGATGAACCGCCCCAGCGCCCGGAACAGGAGCTCGCTCTTCTGCGTGCGCGGATCGCCGATGACCACCGTCTTGCCGCCGCCGAGCGGGAGCCCGGCCGCCGAGTTCTTGTAGGTCATCCCCCGCGACAGGCGCAGGACGTCGGTCAGCGCCGCCTCGTCGGAGTCGTACGTCCACATCCGGATGCCACCGAGTGCGGGGCCGAGCGTCGTGTCGTGCACCGCGATCAGAGCGCGGAGCCCCGCCTCGGGCTCGTGGCAGATCACGACCTGCTCGTGCTCGGTGAAGAGCCGCAACGAGCGGCGAGTCTACCCGCGCGGCCCGATCTCCGCCCAGATCTGCGTGCGCTGGGCGAGCCCGACGGGGGAGAGGAGGCTGGGGGTGAAGCCGTTGCCGACGCCCGCGCCGAGGCGCGTGAGCGGGTTCGTGCGCAGGCCCGCGGGCACCAGGCGGGCGGCGGCGGGGACGGCGGCCGGTGTCTTCGAGAACGTCCAGTCGCGCGCCTGGGCCGCCGGCGAGAGCTGGTGGTTCACGAACGCGTACGCCGTCTCCGGGCGCGCTGTCGCGGTCGTGACCGCCCACGCATCGATCCACGACTCGGCGCCGCCGTCGGGAAGGACGAACGTGGCCGTCGGCGCCTGCCGCGCGAACGCCGACGCGGCCCCCATCGCGAGCACGAGCGCCTCGGGCACGAACGCCGCGGCCGGGTTCGTCGAGAACGCGTTCACGTGCGGGCGCGCCTTGACGAGGACCGCGCGGGCGGCGGCGAGATCGTCGGGGTCGTCGGAGTTGATGTCGGCCCCGCCCGCCGCAAGCGCCGCCGCGATCGGCTCGATCCGGCCGGGCAGGAGGACGATGCCGCGCCGCGAGTAGCTCGGCAGGAGGGCGAAGAAGTCCTCCCATGAGGCGGGCTCGCCGGTCACCGTGTCGGGGCGGTACGCGAAGCCGAAGGCGCCGTGGCGGGCCGGGGCCGAGAAACGGTTTCCCGGGTCGTACGGCAGGTCGAGCAGTCCCGCCGACACGTCGGCGAGGTTCGGGACGAGGCTGTGGTCGAGCGGCGCCAGGAGGCCCTCGACCGCCAGGGCGGCGATGTCGTCCTGGCGCGCCAGCACCGCGTCGACGCTGCCGCCGGCGACGAGCCGGGCCAGGTCGGGGCCGCCGGGGTGCGTGGTCAGGCCGACCCGGGCGCCGCGCGTGGACGTGAAGTCGGCCACGTCGGCCGTGTCGACGCTCCCGGCGGGCACGGCCACGCGGATCGGGCCGACGAGCCGGGGCGGTGCGGACGGCTGCGCCCGGGGGGCGGTCTCCGGGCCGCCCCCGCCGCCCAGGCAGGCGGGCGCGAGCAGCCCCGCTCCCGCTGCCACGAGAAACTGCCGACGCGTTGCGGAAACCGTCCTCATTCGGACTCAGACTACGGGTTTAAGCCGCAATTTCCGCAGATCGACAGACAGATTGTGGTTTGCGGGCGCCCAGATCGGGTACAAACCCCGCCGTCGTGCGACCCGCCCTCATCACCGCCGCCGCATGCGTGCTTGCCGCCGCAGCCGCCGATCCGGCTGCAGCAGCCTCGCAGCCCGACCAGCGGTCGCCCGCATCCGCGGTGGCCGACGCGGGAGACGCCGACCCCGCGCCCGCGACGACAACGCTGCGGCCGGTCGGCTCCCTCCTGAGCGAGATCCGGTGGACGCGCAGGCATGCGCTTCGAAACGCGCGCCGCGCCGCGCTCCCGCTGCCCCGCCACGGCCATGCCGAGCGTCACGCCGTCACGCGGGCCGACCTCGTCCACATCCTGCGCCGATGGGAGCGGCGCCTCGGGCACTACCGCAGGGCGTACGCGCACCGCCGGCCGATCATCGACGGGCTCAAGTGCATCCACACGTACGAGGGCGCCTGGGATGCGGTGTCGAACACCGTGCCGACGTACTACGGCGGCCTCCAGATGGACGCGAGCTTCGAGGAGGCCTACGGCTCGGACGTGCTGGCCCATCGCAGCGGCCACGCCAACAGGTGGCCGCGCCACGACCAGCTGATGGTCGGCGTCCGGGGATACCAGGTGCGCGGCTACACGCCGTGGCCGACCGCAGCGGCTGCCTGCGGGCTGAGCTAGCCGAGCCCGAACGCCGCGCCAAGGCCGTGCTCCTCCTGGCCCGGGCCCTCCACGCGGCTGCGCCGCAGAAGGATCGCGACCGCGACGATCAGGATGAGCGTGACGAGCAGCATCATGGTCGCGAGCGCGTTCACGGCCGGCGTGATGCCGAAGCGGACCGCCGAGTAGAGCACGATGGGCCACGTCGACGTCGTGCCGTTTGTGAACGCCGGCAGCACGTAGTCGTCGAACGAGAAGGTGAACGACAGAAGGAGGGCCGCGATCACCGCCGGCATGAGGCGCGGAAGCGTCACCTGCCGGAACGTGGACACGGGGCCCGAGCCCAGGTCGTACGCGGCCTCCTCGAGCTTGTCGCCCATGCCGACGAACCGGGCCCGGATGATGAGCATCGCGAGCGACGCGTTGAACACGATCTGGCCGAGCAGGATGGTATCCCGGCCGAGCGGCGGGAAGGCGCCGAAGTTGCTGCGCACCTGGACGAAGAAGATCAGCGACGCCACCGCGATCACGATCTCGGGCACGACCAGGGTCAGATAGACGAGTACGTCGAACGGGGCCCGCCAGCGCCGCCGCATCCGCGCCAGCGCGAGCGCCGCGCCGAGTCCGAGCACGGTCGCGATGACCGACGCCTCGAGCGCGATGAAGAAGCTCGTCTTGATCGCCGACGTGTAGAGACCGGTGTTGAGGCCCTTCGCGAACCAGCACGACGTGAACCCGTTCCACACCGAGATGTTGCCGATGTCGGCCGGCTGGATGTTGCAGATGTTCGAGCCCTTGAACGTCGCGATCGACGTCGCCGACGGCTTGTCGAACGCGAAGACGACGACGACCAGGATCGGCAGGTAGAGGAACGCGTAGACGAGCATCGCCCAGATCGTGAAGCCGCGCTTCGCGGTGAGGATGCGCCGCCTACGCACCGAACTGCTCCTCGCGCGTTGCGAACACGATGTAGAGCACGACGAACACCGAGAGCGCCGCCATGAGCGAGATCGAGAGCGCAGAGCCGAACGGCCAGTTCTGAGCGTCGCCGAACGTGTCGCCGATGATGTTTCCGACGAACTCGAACTTCCCGCCGCCGAGGATGTTCGGGATGATGTACTCGCCGCACATCGGGATGAACACGAGCAGGCCGCCGGTCACCACGCCGGGCAGCGTGAGCCGCAGCGTGATGTTCCGGAAGGCCGTGAACGGCCGCGCTCCCAGGTCGGTGGCCGCCTCGATCAGCGTCCAGTCCATGCGTTCGAGCGAGGCGAACACGGGCAGGATGAAGAGCGGTAAGTAGTTGTAGATCAGGCCGACGCCCACGGCGTACTTCGTGTAGAGGATGTCGATCCCGAGATCCTGCGCGAGATAGCCCTGGGAGTCGAGGATGATCTTGAGCGCGTACGTGCGGATCAGGAACGACGTCCAGAACGGCACGATGATCACGAGCAGCGCGAGCATCTTGTACGTCGTGAGGTATCGCGCCATCCAGTACGCGAGCGGGTAGCCGACGATGATGGTGAGCAGCGACCCGGTGGCCGCCATGAGCAGCGTGCGCTCGAACACCGTGATGTAGAGCGAGTCGTTGACCTGGGCGAACTGGCCGGTGCTCGAACGTGTACTCGACGCTTCCGAACCCGCTCTGGATCGAGACCGAGAAGACGGCCAGGATCGCCATCGGCCCGAGGAAGAACACCCCGTAGTAGAGCAGCGACGGAAGCGTCAGCCAGGCCGGGTAGCGGGGCGCGAACGAGCGCCCCCGTCTTCGCCGGCTTGACGGCCGCCGCGACGGCCGCCGTGCCCGGATCCGGCCCGGACGCGCTCAGCTAGGCAGCCTTGAACTGCTGGTAGATCTTGGTGCGCGCGTTCACGAGCTGCGGGTTCGGGTTCAGGATGTACTCGTAGTTGTCCGTGTAGGTGGACGGCACGTTGAAGATCGGGTCGTTCTTGATGTCGGCCGGCATCTGGTCGAGCGCCGCGGGGATCGGGATCGGGTAGCTGTGGTACTCCATCTCCGTGACCGCCGTCGTGGGCTCGAGCAGGAAGTTGATCCACGCATGGGCCGCGACGGGGTGCGGCGCCGTCGCCGGGACGCACCAGCTGTCGGCCCACACCTCGGACTTCTCGGTGGGGATGATCGCCGTGATGTCGCCTTCCTTCTTGCGCGCCTTCAGGATCCGGCGCACGTCGCCGTTCCAAGCCTGGCTCAGGATGATCTTGCCGGCCGAGGCGTCGTTGATGTAGCCGAACGAGCTGACGGTGGTGACGCCCTTGCGGATCGAGAGCAGGAACTTCTGCGTGTCGTCCAGCTCAGCCTGGACGTCCGTGTTCGCGCTGTATCCGAGCGCCATCGCGGCGAGGGGAACGACCTCCTCGGCCCCGTCGAGCACGTTCGTGCGGCCCTTGGAGACGTTCGGGACGAGCAGATCGTAGAAGTCCTTCATGTTCTTGGGCTCGCTCGAGGGCTTCACCACGGTGTTCTGATAGAAGAACATCGTGATGCCGAAGTCCTTGATGACATGGAACTCGCCGGTCGGGTCGAAGCTCGACTTTCGGAACTTCGGGTCGAGGTTCTGGATGTTGGGGATCAGGTTGAAGTCGAGTTTCATCAGCCCGCCCTCCTGGATCAGCTCGCCGACGGCGTTCTGGCTCGGGACGACGATGTCGTAGCCGGTGCCGCCCGCGTGCAGCTTTGCGAGCAGCTCGTCGTTCGACGAGTAGTAGGTCTCGTGCGTCTTCAGGCCTGCGGCGCTCTCCGCGGGGAGCGCCTCGAACTTCTTGTAGGTCGACGGGTCGTCGTACTCCGACCAGTTGTAGATGACGAGCTGGTCCTCGACCGGCTTGCCCTTCAGTGCGTCGGTCGGCTGGCTGGCGGCACCCCCGCCGCCGCCGCCGGCGTTGGTGCTCCCGCCGCACGCTGCGGCCAGCAGGGCGAGACCGCCGATGCCGAGCGCCGCGCGGCGGTTCACGCGCATGCCGGCCAGGTCCTGCACCTCGCGGTGGAGGTAGTCGAACTTCGGCCGCATCGACCGCGGGGCGAGGATGTTCAGATGGTCTTTGGGATGGTCGGTCACGGCGTCTCCTCCGAGCTGTCTGCGTCGCCAAGCATGTGCGGGGCTGCCTCGTCCCAGCTCACGGCGATCTGGTCTCCAGGATGGATGGTGTCAAGGGCCGGGTCGGCGCTCGCGCGCTGCTCGCGCACGATCACGCTCGCTCCGTTGGCGAGTGTTGCGACCACCTGCACCTGGTCGCCGAGATACATCTTGGTCACGACCTGCCCGGCGGCCTTGTTGGCGGTGCCGTCCGGCTGGCCGGGATGGGCCGCCATGCGCTCCGGGCGGATGCCGACTCGCGCGCGCCTGCCGCGCTCTGCGGTGCCGCGCCCGCGGATGACGATGCCCGAGCCCGCGTCAACGGCGAAGCCCCCGTCGGCAGCCTCGACGACGTCGCCGTCGATGAAGTTCATGTCGCCGATGAAGTCGGCCACGAAGGGGGTCAGCGGCCGGTCGTAGATCGCCCGCGGCTCGTCGAGCTGCTCGATCAGCCCGTTCGACATGAC
Organism: uncultured Actinomycetes bacterium; assembly: GCA_963809325.1. GTDB lineage: Bacteria > Actinomycetota > Thermoleophilia > Gaiellales > JAICJC01 > JAICJC01. Next base: position 797,818 of record CAWEIZ010000007.1, on the reverse strand, counting down.
CGCCACCCGGTCCGACATGGAGAGCGCTTCCTCCTGGTCGTGGGTCACGTAGATGAACGTGATGCCGACCTGAAGCTGGATGCGCTTGAGCTCGATCTGCATCTCCTTGCGGAGCTTCAGGTCGAGTGCGCCGAGCGGCTCGTCGAGGAGGAGCACGCGCGGGTTCATGACGAGCGCGCGCGCCAGGGCGACGCGCTGCTGCTGGCCGCCCGAGAGCATCGCCGGGCGGTGCTTGTCTCGGCCGGTGAGCTGGACGAGCTCGAGCGCCTCGCCCGCGCGCTGCTGGCGCTCGCGCTTTCCGACCTTGCGCTGCTTCAGGCCGTAGCAGACGTTGTCGAGGATCGACATGTGCGGGAACAGCGCGTACTGCTGGAAGACGGTGTTCACGTCGCGCTTGTAGGGCGGCGTGCCGGCGACGTCGCGGCCGCCGATCAGGATCTCGCCCTCGTCGGGCTGCTCGAACCCGGCGATCATCCGAAGCGACGTCGTCTTGCCGCAGCCGCTCGGCCCGAGGAGCGACAGGAACTCGCCCTTGTGGACGCGCAGGCTGACGGCGTTCACCGCGACGAGCGAGCCGAACCGCTTCGTGACCGCGCGGAATTCGACATCGGCTTCGCCGGCTTCCGCGGCTGCGGCGCCGGGCTGCGGTGTCGTCGTGGCGGAGCTCATGGCGGAAAAGCCTTCACGAGACGGTTACCAGCGTATATCGTATGCGGCGGGCATGTCAACTTCGGATATCGAATCTGAAGGCCGCCGCAACGCAGGACTTCGAACCCCTGCCCCGCCGCTCGACGAGCCCAACCGCCGCATCATCGAGATCCTCCAGCGCGACGGCCGCTGCTCCTACACGGCGATCGGGCGCGAGCTGGGGATCTCGGAGACGGCCGTTCGGGCCCGCGTCCACCGGCTGACGGACGCCGGCGTGCTCGATGTGGTGGCGGTCACAAATCCGCTGAAGCTCGGGTTCGACGTGATGGCGCTCGTCGGCGTTCAGGCCCAGGCGGATCTCGACAGCGTCGCCCAGGAGGTCTCGCAGTGGCGCGAGACGAGCTACGTCGTCCTCACCTCCGGCAGCTACGACCTGCTCGTCGAGGTCGTCTGCGAGCACAACCGCCATCTGCTCGAGCTCGTCCAGCGCATGCGCGAGATCGAGGGCGTGAAGTCGACCGAGACCTTCATGTACCTCGACATGGTCAAGATGACCTACGCGTGGGGGACGCGCTGAGCCGCACCTAGTCGGGGCTGTCGCGGACGGTTGGGCTGCGGCCGCCCGGGCCGCGGCGCGCGGCCCCATGAGCCACCGGTGGGTGCACCACTCGGCGGCTGCGTGTAACGACACTCGGTGGCACCCCGGGGCATCGCTGCCACGTATCGCCGATCCGCTGCGACGAACCGCACCGACGAAGACTCGAGCTGCATGCCCGACGGCGGCCGGCGCGCCCCACGTAGCGCAGGCCGGTCGCCGTCGGAGCGCCCGTAGGGCGCTCGCTCGCCCATGCCACCCGCGGTCTGTCCTGCTCCGAGTGGCCGTCACTCGTCGGTGGGATGTGACGACAATCGGTGTTCCCCGGCACCGACTTGTGAACAACCGTGACCCACGCATGACGCCCGGCCGGGCAGACTGGCCGCACGGTGTCCGGCTATCTCCCCACTCTGTACAAGGCGCGCGGCCTCGCGACGAAGCAGCCGGTGTGCGCGATCTGCGTGGAGCGGACAAAAGGGCGGACGCAGAAGGTGACGCTCGGCTATGGGGTGGCGGTGTGGCTCTGCCCGGGCCACGCCGGCACCGACTTCCAGACGCGGCGAAGCGGGCGGGACTTCGTGCGGACGCTGTCCGGGATCTGGCAGGCCAACGGGTGCCTGACCTCAGCCAGGAGTCGCGCCCTGCACGCCCACCTCGCCAGCCTGCAGGCCCAGCCGAAGAGGCCCCAACCGGGGAGCTACGCCTGGCCCGAGCTGCGCCACCAAGTTGAATCCGCCTACGCCGAGGGCCAGCGCCCCAGAGACCTGGCCGACTCCATCCACACCACCTACGCCACCTGTCCAGCCCATCCACCCAGCCGGCGCACCCTCGAACGGTGGGCCGCGCAACGCCGCTGGCTCAGCAGACGACCGCCTTAGCGCCCCGCGATCCGCTCCGCCAGCCGCTCGTCGCCGATCTCGCTCGCATACGCGGCCGCCCGCTCCACATCGAGCGTGTTGTCGCCCGGCCGCTTGACCGGCGCCTTGCGATCCATCGTCGCCACTCGCCGGAACAACGCCAACCGCTTGTCGCGCACCGCCTCCGCCTGCCGCGGCGTCAGCTCGTCGGCCGCAGCCACGATGCCCTCGAGCGTCCCGTACCGCCCGACCAACTCCGCCGCCCCCTTCGCGCCGATCCCCTTCGCGCCCGGGATCTTGTCGGACGGGTCGCCGCGAAGCGCGATGAAGTCGGGCACCTGCTCGGGCCGCACCCCGTACCGCGAGACGACCTCCGCCCGGTCGATGCGGTCGGGCGCGTAGCCGCCGGTGCGCGGCGACAGCACCGTGACCGTGTCGGACACGAGCTGGTAGGCGTCGCGATCCGACGTGACGACGAGCGCCGTCCCGCCCGCCTCGGTCTCGAGCCGGGCCGCGGTCGCGAGGAGGTCGTCGGCCTCGTAGCCGGGCGCCTTGGCCCAGGCGAAGCCGAGCGCCTCGCACAGCTCCGGCATGCGGTCGAGCTGCTCGACGATCTCCGGGTCGAACTCCCTCCCCGCCTGGTACTCGGGCCACTCCTCGTGCCGGTAGGTCGGCACCGTGAGCGTGTCCCAGCACGCGAGCACGGCCCGCGGCTGCTCGGCCCGCCACAACCCCATCGCCATCACCGCGAACCCGTGCAGGGCGTTGATCGGTCGCCCGCCCGCACCCGACAGCGGGCGCGACCCGTGGTAGGCCCGGTGAGCGAGCGAGTCGCCGTCGAGCACGAGGAGCGGTCGCTGGGCCACGGCGCCCGACGGTATACGATCGGTCTCGTGCACCGGCTCACGCTTCGCACCGAGCGGCGCGAGGAGATGGTCGACATCACGGCGGAGCTCGCCGCGGCCGTGGCGGAGCTCGGGGTGGCCGGCGGCGCGGTGCTCGTCCACGTCCCGCACACGACGGCCGCCGTCACGGTGAACGAGGGCTACGACCCGGACGTCGCCGCCGACGTGGTGCGCGACCTCTCGCGCCGGGTGCCGCGCGACGCCGGATACGCCCACGCCGAGGGCAACAGCGACTCCCACATCAAGGCGATCCTGGTCGGGTGCTCGCAGGTGATCCCCGTGGAGGACGGCAAGCCCGCGCTCGGGCGCTGGCAGCGGGTCTTCTTCTGCGAGTTCGACGGGCCCCGCTCCCGGGAGGTGTGGGTGTCGCCACTGGGCCGCAGTTGACTTGCATATCAAGGATTTTGCTCTAAAAGCCGATACGAGAAGAGGAGTTCTCACTTCCCCCGGTGGTGCTCTTCCTCTTGCCTGGCTCTCTCTTCCGCATGCCCGTTCTGCCGGCCGCCCTGCTGGTGGCGGCTGCTGCATTCGTCCTTCCGCCGGCCGCGTCGGCCCATCCGAGCGGAAGCCCGTCCCTCTTGACCGTCGGCGTGCTGATCTCGAAGCATCCGGCGAGCCCGACGAACCTGACCACCGCCAGGTTCGCGTGGAAGCGCATCGGCCACGTCACCAAGACGACCTGCCGCCTGGACGCCACGCCGTGGCGCACCTGCGGGTCGAAGATCACCTACAAGAACCTCCTGCCCGGCGCGCACGCGTTCCGGGTCAAGGTCAGCGGCCGCGTCGGCGGTCGCATGCGGTCGGCCACCAAGAAGGCACGCTGGACGATCGACGACACGCCGCCCTCGGCGCCCGTCGTCTCCGGCGGGTCCGCTGCCTGGACGGTCGGCCCGGTGACGATCGTCGGCGCCGGCTCGACTGATCCCGGCGGCGGGATCGCCCGCTACGAGCACCGCACCTCGCCGGACGGGTCGGCGTGGAGCGCCGCCGCGGTGGGCGGATCGCTCGACGTGACGGCTCCCGGGCAGACGTTCGTCCAGATGCGGGCGGTCGACACCGCCGGCAACGTGTCGGTATGGGCACCGGCCGTGACGGGCGCCGCGAACACCGCCATGATCGACTCGACCGGCCCGACCGCGCCCTCCCTCGCCGGCGCCCTGGCCGGCTGGCAGCACACCGCGTCCGAGACCGTGACCGCGGCCGGCTCGATCGACGCCGGCTCGGGCGTCGCCGGGTACCAGTACCGCACCTCGATCGACGCCGGCTCGACGTGGTCGGCCGTGCAGAGCGGCGCCCTGCTCGCCGTGTCGGCGGAGGGCCGCACCGACCTCCAGTTCCGGGCGGTCGACGCGGTCGGCAACCACTCGGCCTGGGCGCAGGCCACGGTCCGGCTCGACAACGTCGCGCCGACCGCTCCCGCGGTCTCGGGCGGCTCCGCCGCGTGGCGCAACGTCGCGTCGGTGCTGACGGCTGCCTCCGGCTCGGCCGACACCGGCGGGTCGGGCGTGGCCGGCTACGAGTACCAGACCTCCACCGACGGTGGCTCGACCTGGTCGGCCCCGGCGGCCGGGAGCTCGCTCGGCGTGAGCGCCGAGGGCGAGACGCTCGTCCGGTTCGCCGCCGTCGACGGCGTCGGCCTCGAGTCCTCCTGGACGCAGGCGATCGTGCGGCTCGACCACACGGCGCCGTCCGGCCCGGTGCTCACAGGTGGGTCGCTCGTGTGGCAGAACGTGGCCCTCGTGAGCGTGACGGCGGCCGGGTCGATCGACACCGGTGGCTCGGGCCTCGACCACTACCGCTTCGAGACGTCGACGGACGGCGGATCCACCTGGACGGCAGCGGCGACCGGAGTGCAGGCCGACGTCGCGGCTCAGGGTGAGACGCTCGTCCGGTTCGACGCCGTCGATGCCGCGGGCAACGCATCGGCGTGGGTGCAGGACACCGTCCGCATCGACACGGCGCCGCCGACCGACCCGGCTGTGAGCGGCGGGTCGAGCGCGTGGAAGAACGTTGCGTCGGTGACGGTCTCGGCGGCGGGGTCGACCGACACGCCCGGCTCGGGGATCGCCGGGTACGAGTACGAGACGTCGACCGACGGCGGCGCGAACTGGTCGGCTCCGGCCGCCGGCGCCTCGCTCGGGGTCGCCGCCGAGGGCGAGACGCTGGTTCGCTTCCGCGCCGTCGACACCGCCGGCTTCCAGTCTGGGTGGAAGCAGGCCACGGTGCGCATCGACCGCACCGCGCCGACCGCGCCGTCCGCCGCGGGGGGCTCGGCGACCTGGCAGGCCGTGAGCCAGATCACGATCACGGGCGGCGGCTCGACCGACATCCCCGGGTCCGGGGTCGCGAGCTATCAGTACCGCACGTCGACCGACGGCGGCGCGTCCTGGTCGGGCGCGACGGCGGGCGCGTCGGTCGACGTGACGGCAAACGGCGAGACGCTCGTCCAGTTCCGCGCGGTCGACGTCTCCGCGCTGCGCTCGGCGTGGGCGCCGGCCGCGGGCACGGCGGCGGCGATGGCGCGCGTCGACCGCGCGGATCCGACGGCGCCTTCGGTGACCGGCGGCTCGAACGCGTGGAAGAGCCTCGCGCAGACGACCGTCACGGCCTCGGGATCGACCGACGCCCTCTCCGGGCTCGCCGGGTATGAGTATCGCGAGTCGACCGACGGCGGGTCCACATGGAGCAGCGCGGCGGCCGGCCTCTCCGACGTCGTCTCGGCCGAGGGCGAGACGCTCGTGCAGTTCCGGAGCGTCGACGGTGTGGGCAACGTGTCGGCCTGGACGCCGGCCGCGCCGACGGGCGCGAGCACGGTGCGACTCGATCGCACGGATCCGACCGACCCCGGCGTCACCGGAGGCTCGCTTGCGTGGCAGAGCGTCGCCTCGGTCGCCGTCACGGCGTCGGGGTCGACCGACTCCGGCGGCTCCGGGCCCGCAACCTACGAGCACCGCACCTCGACGGACGGCGGAGCGACCTGGTCGGCTGCCGGCGCCGGTGCGGTCGCGACGGTCTCGGCGCAGGGCGAGACCCTCGTCCAGCTGCGGGCTGTCGACGGCGCCGGGAACACCTCGGCGTGGGTCGGGGCCACCGTCCGGATCGACCGCACGGATCCGTCGGCACCGAGCGTCGCAGGCGGCTCGTCGTCCTGGCAGGCCTCGGCGCCGGTTGCCGTCTCGGCATCCGGCTCGACCGACACGGGCGGATCGGGCCTCGCGCAGTACGACTACCGCACCAGCCTGAACGGCGGCGCCTGGTCGGGCCCGACCTCCGGAGCGTCGGTGAACATCGCGGCCGAGGGGACGACCCAGGTGCAGTTCCGAAGCGTCGACGGCGCGGGCAACACCTCGGCGTGGACGCCCGTCGCCCCGACCGCGGGCAGCACCGTGAAGCTCGACCTCACGTCGCCCACCAATCCCACCGTGTCGGGCGGCTCGGCGCTCTGGCAGAGCGTTGCGTCGGTGACCGTCTCCGCCGCCGGGTCGACGGACACCGCAAGCGGCGTGGCCGGCTACGAGTACGAGCAGTCGACGAACGGCGGCGCGACGTGGTCGCCGCTTCCGACGTCGGGCGCCGCCCTGACGGTGAGCGGCGAGGGTGAGACGCTCGTCCGCTTCCGGGCCGTCGACAACGTCGGCCGCGCCTCGGGCTGGGTGCAGGCGACCGTGCGCATCGATCGCACGGCCCCGACAAGCCCGAACGTCAGCGGCGGCTCGCTGAGCTGGCAGAACGTCGCCTCGGTCACGGTCAGCGGATCCGGCTCGACCGACACGCCGGCGGCCGACGGCGTGAACCACTACGAGTACCGCACGTCGACCGACGGCGGGACGACGTGGTCGGCGGGCACCTCCGGCCCGGCCGCGGTGGTCTCGGCCGAGGGCTCGACGCTGGTGCAGTTCCGCGCGGTCGACGGCGCCGGCAACGTCTCGGCGTGGGTTCCCGCCGTGGCGGGCGCGACCAACACGGTCAAGCTCGACCGCGGCGCCCCCACCAACCCGACGGTGTCGGGTGCGACCGGCGCCTGGAGCAACGCCGCCTCGGTCGTCGTGACCGCCTCTGGCTCGACCGACGGAGGCAGCTCGGTCTCGGGCTACCAGTACCAGACGTCGTTCAACGGCGGCGCCTTCTCGTCATCGACCTCGGGGAGCTCGGTGACCGTGAGCGCGCAGGGCACCACCGTCGTGCAGTTCCGGGCGCTCGACGCGGCGGGCAACACGTCCGCCTGGGTGCAGGGCACCGTCAAGCTCGATCGCACCCTCCCGACGAACCCAACCGTCTCGGGCGGCTCCACGAACTGGTCGGCGGCCGCGTCGCGGACGATCTCGGCCAGCAACGCGACCGACGCCCTGTCGGGCCTCGCACGGTACGAGTACCGCACGTCCACGAACAACGGCTCGACGTGGGGCGCGACGACGGCCGGCGCGTCGGCGGTCATCGCCGCCGAGGGCACCACGATCGTCCAGTTCCGCTCGGTCGACAACGCCGGCAACGTGTCGTCGTGGCTCCCGACGACCGCCGGGTCGACCAACACCGTGAAGCTCGACCGGACCGCGCCCAGCCTGCCCACCGTGAGCGGCGGGTCGCTCACCTGCACCAGCAACCGCATCACGATCCGCGCGTCGGGCTCGACCGACGCGATGTCGGGCTTGGGCTTCTCGCCCTACCAGTACCACTACTCGACGAACGGCGGCACGACCTGGGGCTCGACCGTCACCGGATCGAGCGTCCAGTTCCGGAGCGCCGGCACCTACATCGTGCAGTTCCGGGCGGTCGACCGGGTCGGCAACACGTCGGCCTGGAACCCGCTGGTCGCGGGCGCGGCCAACACGGCCTGCCACACGTAACTTCTTCTTCGAAGCTAGTGGACGAGCGCGCCGGCGAGTGCGGCGGCGAGGCAGAGCAGTGCGGCGAGCGCGAGGAGCCGGTTCACGATCGTCAGCGAATCGTCCCGGGCTGCGGTGCGGACGTTGGTGCGAGGGAGGGTCATGCCCGAGTAGATCGCTCGGCAGGTGCCCCCGCGCCATCCCCTGGTTGGGGGATCCGCGGCGTACCGCCGGTGAGATCGGGCTCGGGCTCCGATCCCTCGATCCGTGTGCGGGGCCTCACGGCCCCCATGCCGTGCCGGACGAACCTGACCAGGAGCACCGCCGCGCCTCCGAGGGCCGTGATCGTGCCCACCGCGTAGAACGCCAGGCCCAGCGCGACCGCCTGCGGCCGGGCGGCGTAGCCGTGCAGGAAGTAGACGAAGACGCCCTCGCGCACCCCGATGCCGTTCAGCGAGACGGGCAGGGCGAGCGAGGCGAAGACCACCGGCCCCGTGAGGAGGATGACCGAGTCGGGGACGTCGAGGCTGAGCGCTCGCACCAGGAGCCAGATCACGCCGACCCGAGCGAGCTGCACGACGAGCGCGAGCGCGCCCACGAGCGCCAGCGTCCGCTTGTGCCCGCGGTAGGTGTGGAGCGCGTCGTAGAACCGGCCGCCGGCCGCCAGCCTGTGGCCGTCCGACTTGGGCTCGAGCACGCGCGCGACGAACCCGCGCAGCCGGCTCGAGAAGAGGAGTGCGAGCGTGCCCGCCGCGGCGACGCCGAACGCGGCCTCGGCTGCGATCACGCCGGGGCGGCGCGCCGATCCGCCGCCGACGGCGACAGCGGCGACGGCCAGGACGACAAGGGAGACGAGCCCCACCAGGCGGTCGATCAGCACCGAGGCGACCGCCTCGGGAGCGTCGTGTGTGCGGCGGCCGAGCTCCACGGCGCGCACGGCGTCGCCGCCGATCGCGGCGGGCAGGAACTGGCCGGCGAAGAGGGCGACGAAGTACGTTCGCGTCAGCCAGGCGAGCGGCGCGTCGATGCCCTTCGCCGAGAGCAGGAGCCGCCACCGCAGCGCCATCAGCGGCACCGTCGCGATGCTCACCGCGACCGCAGGCAGGAACCAGCGAAGCTGGGTCCGGCTGAGCTCGTGCAGCACGCGGTGGATGCCGGCCCAGTGCAGGATCGCGGCGAGCAGCACGCCCGAGACGAGCGCCTCGAGCGCGACGCGTGTCCGCCTGCTCATCGCCCCTCGTCCGCGTAGGCCGCGTGCACCTTGCGCACGGCGGCGAGCGCGTCCTCGACGTCGGCCTCGGAGTGCGCCGCGGCCAGCGGCAGCGACAGCACCTCCGCGCCTGCGCGCTCGGTCTCGGGGAGCGGCACGGGATCGAGGTTCTCGCGGTACCACGTGAGCAGGTGCACCGGCAGGAAGTGGAGCCCCGTGGCGATGTTCTCGGCCATGAGCGCGGCTGCGTACGCGTCGCGGTCGGCGCCCGCAACCGCCGGATCGATCCGGACGACGTACAGGTGGTGGGCGTGGACGCCGTACCCGGGCCTGCCGATCGGCGTGATGCCCCGAAGCGGCGCGAGCCCGGCGTCGTAGCGCTCGACGAGGTCGGCCCGGTGGGCGCGGAGCTCGTCGATCCTCGCGATCTTGGGGAGCGCGGCCGCCGCCTGGAGGTCGGCCAGGTTGGCCTTCCAGCCCGGCTCGACGACGTCGTAGTGGCCGAGCGTGCGGGTCTGCGCGCGCCGCCAGGGGTCGCGGGTGATCCCGTGGGCGCGCAGCAGGCGGAGCCGCTTGGCCATCGCCGCGGAGTCGGTGGTGACGATGCCGCCCTCGCCGCCCGCCAGGCTCTTCGTCGCATAGAGCGAGAAGCAGGTCAGGTCTCCGATCGCTCCGACCTTGCGCCCGCGCACGGTCGCCTCGACGGCGTGGGCGGCATCCTCGACGATCGCGATCTCGTGGCCCTTGACCGCGGCCTGGATGGCATCCATGTCGCACGGGCCGCCGGCGAAGTGCACCGGCACCACCGCGCGTGTGCGCGGCGTGATCGCCGCCTCGACGTAGGCCGGGTCGACGTTCAGCGTCTCGGCGTCGATGTCGGCGAACCGCGGCGTGGCTCCGGTGTGCAGGATCGCGTTCACCGTCGCCGGCCAGGTGAACGAGCTCGTGACCACCTCATGGCCGGCTCCGACGCCCGCGACCCGGAGTGCCAGGTGCAGCGCGTCGGTGCACGAGGACGTCGCGATCGCGTGCGCAGCGCCGGCGTAGTCCGCGAAGCGCTCCTCGAGCTCGGCGACGCGCGGTCCCGGACGTCAGCCAGCCCGACTCGAGCGTCGCGACGACCGCGTCGATCTCCGGGCGGCCGATGATCGGCGGCGAGAACTCGAGCAGCGTCTCGCGGACGGGCGTGCCGCCGTCGATGGCAAGCGGCTGAGATGTGCGGGCGCGGCTCATGTCACGTCGAAGTGGACGGCGGCCGCGACGGCGGCCGCGCGGGCGAGCGCCTCCTCGCGGGTGGCGCCGCCGGTGAGCACGTACCCGGCGCGGTCGGTGGCGATGCGGATCGGGCCGTACACGTGTCCCGGTGCATCGTAGAAGCACACCTCGGGCGGCCCCGCCGCCCGCCGAAGCGTCCCGGGCGGCGCCTCGAAGAATTCGATCACGCCGGCGCCCGCCGGGGCGGGCGTCACATCGGCGGCCGCGACGGGGCGGCCGAGCGCCGCGAGAACGGCCGCCCGGGCGAGATCGACGCCCGCCGTGAGCTTCACGAGCTCGGAGTCGTGGCCGCCGCCGAGCCGAGCCGCGACCTCGACGATGCGCGGCCCGTCGGGGCCGAGGAGCACCTGGACGTACCACGGGCCCGAGCCGATCCCGAGCGCCTCGACCGCCCGGACGGCGGTCGCAGCCGCCCCGGCCGGATCGCGCTCGGGCGGATAGACGTGCCGCTGGGCGACCCCCGGTGCGTCCGGGAAGTGCACGCGGTCGGTGACCGCGGCGACGACCGCCCGGCCGCCGGCGGTGAAGCCGTTCACCGTCACCTCGGGACCGGGGACGAATGCCTCGAAGAGGACACGTCCGCTGCGCGACTCGGACGCCGCACGGCGCGCCGCCGCCGCGAGGCCGGACGGCTCGGCGAGGATCGACATGGCCCGCTGCCCCTGCCGGTCGGGCGCCTTGACGACGCACGGGTACGCGGGCGGCTCGCCGGTCGACCATGCGGGCTGCGGCACCCCGGCCGCGTCGAGCGCCAGCCGCTGGGCGATCTTGTCGGTCGCCACCGCGGCCGTGTCGGGGCTGATCGGGTGGGGCAGGCCGAGGTCGCGGGCGACGGCGGCGGCCACACGGACGGGCCAGTCGGTGCCCGGCGCGATCACGCCCGAGGCGCCCTCGGCCGCGGCGCGCACGCCGTCCACATCCTCGCTCGACACGGGGATGTCGCCGGCGCCCGGGTCGGAGTCGCAGACGATCGTCCGCACACCGAGGGCGTGGGCGGCGTCGATCGCGTGGCGCTGCGCCGGCCCGCCACCCAGCACGACGAGCGTTGGAGCCTCGGTCACACGACGGTCTGAGCCGGCTCCTCCGTGGCCATGACCGACCGCCACCAGTCCGGATTGTCCCGGTACCAGCGGACGGTGCGCTCGAGGCCGTCGGAGAACGGGATGCTCGAGCGCCAGCCGAGGAGCTCGAGCGCCTTGCCGGTCGAGCCGATGTGCCGGTCGACCTGGCCCGGGCGGTCGGTGATGTGGTGCTTGAGCGACGAGGGCTTCCCGAGGATGTCGAGGATCGCATCGGCGATCTCCTCGACCGACTCGTCGATGCCCGTGGCGACGTTGATCGTCTCGCCGACGATCGCGTCGAGCGGCGCCTCGCACGCGGCCGTGATCGCCTCGGCGGTGTCGAACACGTGGAGCCAGTCGCGGCTGGCGATGCCGTTCCCGTGGATCGTCAGGGGCTGATCGGTGAGCGCCTGGATGATGAACCGCGGGATGACCTTCTCGGGGTGCTGGAAGGGCCCGTAGTTGTTGAACGGGCGGATGATCGTGATCGGCAGGCCGTACGTGCACCAGTACGAGTACGCCAGCCGGTCGCCTCCCGCCTTGGTGCCCGCGTACGGCGAGCGCGGGTTGAGCGGATGGTCCTCGGTCATGGGATCGGACTCCGCGGTGCCGTACACCTCGGACGAGGAGATGAGGATGAACCGCTCGATCGGGCGCTCGCGCATCGCGTCGAGCAGCACCTGGGTGCCGACGACGTTGGTGGTGACGAACTCGCCGCCGCCCTGCTCGATCGACTTCGAGACGTGCGACTCGGCCGCGGCGTTCACGATCACGTCGACGCCCTCGAGGGCGGTCGTGACGTCGGCCAGGTCGCGGATGTCGCCGTGGATGAACCGCAGCCGCTCGTGCTCGAGCACGTCGGCCAGGTTGGCCAGGTTCCCGGCGTAGGTGAGGGCGTCCATGGTGACGACCTCGTGCGCCGTCTCCTCGAGGAGGTAGCGGACCATGTTCGAGGAGATGAACCCGGCGCCGCCGGTGACAAGGATTCGCTTCACTGGTTGCTCTAGAGCTCTCGTTCGATGGTGTACCCGGGCCCCCGCTGGGCGAGACGCTCGATCCGGCCGAGTTGCTCCCCCACGATCGCCATCAAGGCGCCGTGAAGGCCCAGCAGAAGCAGCACCAGCGCCCCGAGGAGGACGAGGCCGGGCGGGTTCCCGTGCCGGATCCAGTCGACCAGACCCCACACCCCCACGCCGACGCCCGAAAGGATACCGACAACCGCCACGGAGATCCCCACCCGCTGCGACAGCCCCGGCCAGAACCCGGCCACGACCTGGAGGCCGATCTTGACGAGGGCCAGCGGCCGGTAGCGGCTCCGGCCCTCGCGTGCCCGATGCTGGAGGTCGACCTCGACGACCCGCACGCCCGTCGAGCAGACGATGGCCTTGGTGAACTTCTGCCGGCCGATCCGGTGCATCACCGGGTCGAGCGCCTCGCGCCGGTAGGCGTTGAACGCGCAGCCGAAGTCCGAGAGGTCGACCCCGGTCAGCCGTGCCAGCATGCGGTTGATCGCCGCCGAGGGCATCCGGCGGAGCAGCGGGTCGTCGCGCCCCAGCCGGCGGCCGGAGGCGACATCGGCCCCAGCCTCGACGGCGGCGACGAGCTTCGGGATGTCGGATGGGGCGTTCTGGAGGTCGCCGTCCATCGTGACGACGATCCGGCCCCGTGCGCGCGAGATGCCGGCGTGCATGGCCGGGTGCTGGCCGTAGTTGCGGTCGAACGACACGACCCGCAGGCGGGGATCCGATTCGTGCAGGCGCGAGAGCCGGTCGAAGGTCGCGTCGGTCGACCCGTCGTCGACGAAGATCACCTCGCCGGGGATGCCGGCCTGGTCGAGCGACGCGACGATGCCGCGAAAGAGCGGGTCCACGGTGGCCTCCTCGTCGAGCACGGGGACGACCACGCTCACGTCGGGGGCGGCCATCGGGCAAGGGTACCGGTGGCCCGGGACGGCCGCGTTGGCCGATAATCCCGCGCCGATGTTCACGCGTGCCCGGGTGCGGGCTCTTGTGGCCGAGCGGTGGCCCGTGCTCTTGGGCGGTGTCGCCGTGGCGGGCTATGCCATCCTCGTCGTCGGGTTCGGCCTCGATTTCCGGCCGCTGCACCACGACGAGGTCGTGACGCTGCACGTCGCCGGCCAGCCCAGCGCGCGCGACGTCCTGCACGTCGCGGTCCAGGACAGGCACGGGCCGCCGCTCCACTACCTCGTCGTCCATGCGTCGCTCGACTGGCGTCACGACATCCTCGGCCTGCGCCTGCCGTCAGCCCTCTTCGGGATCCTCGCGGTCGGCCTGGCGTACGGCTGCGGCCGCGAGCTGATGGGACGCGCCGGCGGGGCGACGGTCGCGCTCGTCACGGCGATCACGCCGATCACGATTCACCTCGCCCAGTTCGCGCGCGGCTACACCGCGATGATCGCGTGCGCCTACGGGAGCCTGTGGCTCATGCTCGTGCTCGTCCGCACGGGCCGGGCCCTGTGGGCCGTGCCGTACGCGCTGGCGGCGCTGCTGCTCGTCGCGTCCCACCCGTTCGGCCTCTTCGCGCTCGCGTCGGAGCTCGTGCTGCTCGCCGGCCTGGGCGGCTACGCCCTGGCGACCCGGCGGCGCGGCGACCGCGGGGCACTCGTGGCCGTCGCCGCCGGCCTCGCGCTCGGCGCCGGAGCCCTGCTCTGGCTCCGCCACCTCTACTCGCCGCTCCAGTCCAAGTACGGGGTGGGGAAGGGCGGCGCGGTCGTCGACCTGACGTCGCAGTCGTTCTGGAGCGACCTCGGCCTGCACGTGACCGGATCGTCGGTGGCGGCGTTCTGGATCCTCGTCGGTCTGGCCGTGGTGCTCGGCATCGTGTCGCTTGCGTTCCGCGACCGGCGCGCGGCGATCGTGGCCGCGGTGTGGCTGCTCCTACCGCTCCTCCTGCTTCGGGTCCTCACCGCGTCGTCGGAGGACTTCGCCCCCGAGCGCCATCTGTCGTTCCTCCTTCCCGGCTACGCCATCGCGCTCGCCGGGTTCGCGCTGGAGCTCGGCCGCCTCCCCGGCCGGCGTCGCGTCGTCGGCGCCGTCGTCCTGGCGGCGCTCCTCACGCCCATCCTCGTGTCGGGCCGCAACGACCTCTCGAACTTCAACGCCGACCTGCGCGACGCGAGCCTCGGGCTCGCGGCGGACTTCGGCCCGCGCGACGTGCTGCTCACGACCGCCGGCGTGCACGGGCCGCTCGAGGACCCGCGGCTGCTCGGCGCCTACGCCGTGCTCGACGCGCCCGACCAGACGCCGCTCGCGGCCTGGAAGACGGTCGACGCCGCCAGCCGCTGCGGCCTGATCCGCCGGCTCGGGCAGCGGGCGTATCCGCAGCGGGCCTGGCTCATCGCCTCGACCAAGCACCCGCTCGACGTCGCAGCGGCGCTCACCGACGCAGGAGCGACGACGTCGATCTACGGCGACGTCGTGGTCGCGGTGTCCACGCCGCGTTACACCAAGGAGCGAAGCGTCCTGTACCTGGGTACCCGCCTCTGGCGCCAGGTCGTCGTCGGCGATCCAGGCGTCCGCGACTTCCGCCGGATGGCGCGCCTCTATCGCTTCGCCGCGCACCTCGACTCCGCCCAGCTCTGCCCGCAGGGTTAGATGATTGACTCCACGTCGCCGCGCGCCTGGACGCACATGTGTGGTGTGTTGCCGGGTTGTGGTGGGGCTGCGGCTGCGAACCGTCGCCTCGCGGCGTCCTCGGTCTGCGACGCTCGGTTCTCGCCCGTGCGCGACCTGCTTGGGTAGCAGGTCGCTCACGATCGCCGCAAGCCAAGGCTTGCGGCTGGGACATCACGGCGACGTGGAATCAATCATCAACTAGCCCAGCGCGGCCCGGGCCTCGTCAGCCAGGACGTCGAACCGGATCGGCTCGCCGGTCAGCTCGCGCAGGAGGTCGTCGGCGCGGAGCGACTGTCCGAGGCTCCAGAGCTCGCGAAGCAGGTCGCCGGCCGCGCGGCGCCGGAACCAGTCCGACCCGAACCGGCTCTTCAGGTGGTCGCGCAGCTGGGCCTCGAACGCCCAGGCCCGCAGGTAGCAGGTGCAGTAGAAGCCGCCGTCGACGTCCTCCAGGTAGTCGCCGCGCGGATAGGGGACTCCGACGGCCGCCGAGAGGTGCTCGGCGTAGCGGTCGGGCAGGGACTCGAGCGCCGTCCCGGAGTGGAGCTCGATCTCGTACGCCAGCTTGCCCGCGTAGCGGCGCACGAAGAACAGCTTCTGGAGCGCGGTGAAGCGGACGTAGTCGTCGACGGGCCCGAAGTCGAGCTGCGAGCGGAGCCACGCCGGATCCGACAGGAGGTGCTCGAAGAGGAACGCGAAGCCCTCCGTGACGGCGTTGTCGCCCAGGAGCCGCTGCTCGGCCGGCAGCGCCGGGTCGGCGTTCGCGAAGTGCTCGGTGTGGCCCGCCTCGTGGAAGAGCGCCTGGTAGTCGTCCTGCCCGCCCTGCGGCAGGATGACGAGCACGACCCGGCCGGGGACGCGGATCGGGGCGCAGAACGCCCGCGGGCGCTTGCCCGGGCGGGGCTCGATGTCGAGCTCGACGTTCCGCTGGGCGTCGAGGTCGATCCCGAGGCCGGCCAGCGTCGCGCGGAGCGCCGGGACGGCGCGCTCGGTCGTGAACCCGGCGTCGAACTCGGGAGCGCGCCAGAGGCGGGTGAAGTCCGAGAGCGACGCGTCCTCGAGCGCCACGCCGAGGCGGCTCCGCAGGGCCGAGTCGATGCGCTCCCGGTAGAGCGCGTCGGTCTCGGACGTGTACGCCGAGGTGTCGCGGTCGACGCCGCGCGGGTCGTAGTCGAAGCGCTCGTAGAGCTCGAGCACCGTGGCCTCGCCCAGGTCGGCGGTCAGCTCCCGCTCGAGCTCGACGGCCTCCTCGTACATCGGGTTCAGGTGCTCCTCGGTGACCGCGCACCGGCGCGCGTGGAGATCGCGACGCCGGCCGGCGTCGGGCTCGTTCATGATCCGGGGCCGCACCTCGCGGTAGGGCACGTCCTCGCCGTCGAACGCGACCGTGAGCGACGCCTCGGTGTTGGCGATGTCCTCGCTCAGGTGCTTGACCCCGTTTCCGACGTATGCCTCGGCGGCGAACCGGCGCAGCTCGACCGGGGCGCCGTCGTCGGCGAGCGCCTGCGCCTGCTCGAGCGTGCTCAGGTCGGCGTGGCGCTCGTACACCTCCGCGATCTCGTACGTCCGCTTGTGGCCGGCGCTGTGGGCGTAGTACTCCTCGAGGGCCTCCGCCGTCATCTCCTCGAGGCGGTCGCGGTACTCGGGGACGGCGATCGGCACGGCCCTAGACTGTACCGTGGGGGAACCCATGGTTCCCCCACGAGCCCCCTCCTTCCGGTGTTCCGGACTGTCTTGGAGCGTCGGCGAGAGCGCGGTCTCGCCTCCGCAACCGCGCTAAGGGATCCGCCGAAGAATGACCGAGCCTCACATCATCGTCCCTGCTCGCGCCGACGAGGTCCCGTCCGTGGTGAAGCTCCACCGTGGCCAGGAGATCGACCTCACGGTCGACAGCCTCGCCTTCGGCGGGCGCGGCGTCGCCCGCCACGGCGAGCTGGTCGTGTTCGTGTCGCGGGCGCTCCCCGGCGACCGCGTGCGGGCCCGGGTCACGAAGCTCAAGCGCCGCCACGCCGAGGCTCGCACCATCGAGGTGCTCGAGCCCGGCCCGGGCCGCGTGACGCCGCGCTGCGCGCACTTCGGCGTCTGCGGCGGCTGCTCGTGGCAGGACCTGGACTACGCCGAGCAGGTGCGGCACAAGGCGGCCCAGGTCGACGACGCGCTCCGGCGCCTCGGCCGGATCGAGATCGAGCTCGAGCCGATCGTGCCGGCGGCGGAGCAGTACGGCTACCGAAACAAGCTCGAGTACTCGTGGTCTCAGGGCCCCGACGGGCCGTCGCTGGGGTTCCACCGCGCCGGGCGCTGGGACGAGCTGGTGCCGGTCGAGACGTGCCACATCGCCTCGGCGGCCGGGAACGACGTCCGGCGCGCGTTCGAGCGGTGGGCGCGCGATGCGGAGCTCCGGGTCTACGACGGGGCGACCGGCGAGGGCTACCTGCGCCACCTCGTGGTGCGCGAGGGCGCGCACACGGGGCAGCTCCTCGCCACGCTCGTCACCGCGCCCGGCCCAGTGCCCGAGGTGGATCGGCTCAAGGCGATCACGCCGGAGGGCGTGGTCGGCGTCGCGCACGCCGTGAACCCCGGGGTCGCCGAGGCCACGGCGGGGCTCGAGGCGGTGTCGCTGTTCGGCGCGGATCGCTACGAGGAGCTCGTCGGCGGGCTCCGGCTCGCCGTCACCGCCGGGGCGTTCATGCAGACCAACACGGTCATGAGCGAGCGGCTGTACGAGCTCGCGATCGAGTACGCCGACCTGCGCCCGTCGGACGTGGCGTGGGATCTCTACTGCGGCGCGGGGGCGATCGGCCTTCTCGCCGCCGCGGGCGCCGGCCGCGTCTTCGGCATCGAGATCGCCGAGGAGTCGGTCGCCCGGGCGCGCGAGAACGCCGAGCGAAACGGCATCTCGAACATCGAGTTCGTGACGGGCGACGTCGCCAAGAGCGTCGCCCCGCTCCTCGAGCGGGCCCCGCGGCCGGACGTTGTCTTCGTCGACCCGCCCCGGGCGGGACTCACGCCGAAGGCCGTGAGGCGGCTGGTCGAGCTCGCGCCCGAGCGGATCGTGTACGTGTCGTGCAACCCTACGACGCTCGCCCCGAACGCGCGCGCGCTCCTCGACGCCGGCTACACGCTGGAGCGCGCCCGCCCGGTCGACATGTTCCCCCACACGCCCCACATCGAGTGCGTCGCCCTGCTCCGCCGCGCAACGACGGGGTCAGACCCCAATGTCGCAGGCGATCACGCGCACCACTCGCGGGCGACCGCCTCGAGCACCTGAGCGCAGCGCTCGACGGAGTCGAGGTCGACCCACTCCTCGACGGCGTGGGCCCCGGCGCCGGCCGGGCCGAACACGACGGTCGGGATGCCGGCGGCCGAGAGGACGGCCGCGTCCATCCAGGCGGCGTAGCCGATCGTGGCCGGCTCGCGTCCCAGCACCGTCACGGCGTGCCGCCGGACGGCGTCCACGATCGGCGCATCGGAGGCGACCTCGAAGGGAGCCCGCTCGAACGTGGAGCGCACGTCGGCGCCGGCCGCGATCTCTGTGATCTGGGCCTCGACGTCGGCGAGCGTCTCGCCCGGCACCGTCCGCCGCTCGATCCGAAGGAGGCACCGCTCGGGGTAGCTCGAGAGCTCCTGGCCGCCCTCGATCAGCGACGCGTGCACCGAGCCCGTCCCGAGCAGCGGGTGCGGGCGCGATCCGGCCAGCCGGGAGCCGAGCTGCGAGAGGCCGACGAGCACCTCGCCCATCGCCGCGATCGCGTCGACGCCGAGGTCGGGGCGCGATCCGTGAGCGGCCACGCCGGCGGTCTCGACGTCGAGCCAGACGAACCCCTTGTGGGCGACGCACACCTCGAGCTCGGTGGGCTCGGTGACGATCGCCGCATCCGCCCGGATCTCGGCCGCCAGGCGCTCGGCGCCGATCGACTCGTGCTCCTCGTCGCACACCAGCGCGACGGTGACGTCGCCCCGCAGGCCGGCCCCGGCGACGGCAGCCGCCCCGGCCATGACCGCCGCCACGCCCCCCTTCATGTCGAACGAGCCGCGGCCGTGCATGCGCCCGTCCTCGACACGCGGATCGAACGGCGCCTGCATCCCGTCGACGCCGACCGTGTCCATGTGGGCGCAGAGGAGCAGCGATCGCCCACCGCCGGTGCCGCGGGCCACGGCGACGGCGTTGGCCCGCCCGGGTGCGACCTCGTCGACGCGCGCCTCGAGGCCGCGGTCCGAGAGCCAGCCCGCGCAGAACGCGGCGATCTCGGCCTCGCCGGCGCCGCCCGGCACGAGCGCGGGGTTGATCGAGTCGATCCCGATCAGGCGGGCCAGCAGGTCGGCCGTCTCGCTCATGCCCACGCCGCCTCGAGCGCGACGGCGGGAAGGCCCGGGTCGGGGGCGGCGTCCGGGTGGAGGATGTGCGCGAGCTGGGCGACGCCGTCGGCCAGGCGCGGAGCGGGTCGCGAGTAGTAGGAGTCGGCCTCGACGGCGACCGCGCGGCACGGGAAGCGGATGCCGGCCGCCTCGGCCGCCGCCCGCTCGGCGCCGAAGCCGCACGGGGCCACGACGATCACGTCGGGCCCGGCGGCCGCGACGTCGTCCCACGTCACCGGGAACGACGGGCCGCCGGTTCGTCCCAGCACCTCGCGGCCGCCGGCGAGCGCGACCATCTCGGGCACCCAGTGGCCGGCCGCGAACGGCGGATCGAGCCACTCGGCCAGAAAGACGGGCACGGGCGGCCGGCCGGCGACGGCGGCGACCGCCGCCGCGATCGTGCGGCGCATCCGCTCGACGACCGAGGCGGCCGCGGCGGCTGCGTCGAGCCGGTCGCCCAGCTCGACCACCGTCGCCTCGACGTCGGCGATCGTCCGCGGGTCGAGCGAGATCACCTCGGCGTCGAGGCTCCGGATCTTGCCGACGTCGTCGCCCGAGACGGCGCAGACGTGGCACAGGTCCTGGGTGATGACGACGTCGGGCGAGAGCTCGCGGATCAGCTCCTCGTCGACGGCGTAGAGCGCCTGGCCCGACAGCACCGCGTCGCGGACAGCGGCATCGATGTCGCTGCTCGAGAGAACGGACGTGTCGACCCGCGAGGCGGTGACGACGGGCAGATCGGCGACGTCGGCCGGGTGGTCGCACTCGGCCGACCGGCCGACGAGCCATCCGGTCCGGCCGAGGGCGCCCACGATCTCGGTGGCGCTGGGGAGGAGAGAGCAGACGCGCGGGGTCAGGCGGCTAGCTTAGCGCTGCCACGAAGAGCGGCGCGTACGGCGAGCCCAGGCCCGTCACCGGGTCCCATCCGACCCCGGTGTCGAGCGAGCTGTCGCGCTCGACCGACCGCAGGCGGGTCACGATGTGACCGCCCACGAGCGCGTTTCGCAGGACGGCCAGCGAGGTGTGGCCGCCCGTGACGTCGCGCAGCCCGCCCGTCCCGCGCATCAGGTAGAGCGTGGGGTTGATGAAGCCGTGCGGCGCGCCGGCGTCCTGGTCGGCGAGCGCCATGATGCCGGAGAGGAGCGGCGCCGAGAGGCTCGTGCCGCCGATCCACGAGTCGATGATCCGGCGCTGGCCGGACGGAAGCACGTAGGTCTGCGAGAACGTGACGCCCGTCTGCGGGTCGGCGACCAGCGACAGGTCGGGCTCGACGCGGCGCATCTTGCCGTTCCACATCGCGGCCGACGGCGGCACCTCGGCGGCCTGGTAGGCGGGCATCGCGAACACGTGGCTCGCGCCGCCGCCCGACCCGTACAGGAACGGGCCCGGCGCCGCCGGCTGCCAGTGGTCGTGGTTCCAGTCGGTCGACGTCGTGCCCCATCCGGCCTCCCACAGGTACTGCCCCTGCGATCCGATGCCCAGGCTCGTGCCGCCGACCGAGGTGACCCACGGGCTGGAGTCGGGGAAGCCCGCCGAGCGGGCGCCGACCACCGCGCGGTTGTCGCCGTCGTCGCCCGAGGCGAAGTAGACGCCGGTGCCCTGCACGGCGGCCTGCTGGAACACCGAGTTCAGGGCCTGGATCTCGCCGCGCGAGACGAAGGCCTCCGGCAGGCCCCACGAGTTCGAGATGACATCGGCGACGTGGTTGTCGACGGCGTAGTTCAGGGCCAGGTCGAGCCCGCGGGCGTCGTTGGCAGCGCCGACGTAGACGATCTTCGCCCGCGGTGCGACTGCGTGGGCCCACTCGACGTCGAGCGCCTGCTCGATGTACCAGCTCTGCGTCTCGGCCGGGTTCTTCGGGAACCGCTGGGTTCCCGGCGCGACGATCTCGCGATAGTCGAAGCCGGCTGAGCCGTGGTGGTGGAAGAGGAAGCCGTGACCGTGGTCGAGATGGAAGCGGCGCGAGAAGTGCTCGACGTCCTGGCGGATCGTCGGCGAGAAGAACGCGCCCGTGATCGCGATGGTCTGCCCGCGGCCGTCGAGCCCGGCGGCGTGCAGCCGGTCGATCCCGTAGGCCGAGTCGATCTGGGCCGGCTGGTAGCCGCAGATCAGCCAGGGCAGCGGGCCCGCCCCGTACGGGTTCGTGAAGTCCGACGAGGTGCGCTGGCCCCAGTAGCTCGAGCACGGCCCGACGGACGTGCCGGCGGGCGGAGGCGGGGGCGTGTCGACGTTCGGGTGCGCGAGCGTCATCGCGCCGTCGAGGCCGGTGATCGCGCTGACGAGCGGCGCGACGGCCGCAGGCACGACCGGGTCGTGGTTCGGCGCGCGCAGGACGGAGCCGTCGACGCGGTACATGTTCTCGTTCACCCCGAACGCCTGCTCGACCTGGGCGACCGAGCCCTCGGCCGCGACGAAGAGGCGGTTCGCCGGCACGTCGACGATCGAGAAGCCCTCGGACGAGAGCCAGCTCCGCACGGCCGCCACATCGCTCGCCCGCGGCGAGAAGCGGGCATGAAACTGGTCAGACGTCAGCCACTGGTGATACGTCGGCGACGCCGGGTCATAGAGATCGGCCAGGGTGCGGTCGAGCTCGCCGTTCCGGCTCCATCCGAGCCAGACCGAGAAGACGACCTGATCCGCGTTCGGATCGGCGCCGGCCAGGTTCGACGGGCTGGCCCAGACGGGCTGGGTGTCGGCAACGGTCACCTTCCCCGCGTTGGCGGCCGGCGCCGTGAGCAGGCTGAGCGCCGCGCACAGCGCGAACACGGGCAGGGTCGACCTCAGCCAGCGGCTCATCTCCCTTCAAATCGGTCAGAACGACGGAGTTCCGCTCTCCCGATCGGGTGACGCACGTGTCCCCCGGTAGCGGGCCCAGAGGAGGTCGGCGTTGGCGAGCAGGAGGCTCAGCGAGAGCAGCGGCAGCGCCGGCAGCGTGGCGTCGGTGGCATACGAGATGGCCACCGTGACGCCGAACGAGGCGGTCATCGCCGCCCAGGTCGCCCAGCGCCGCAGCCCCAGCCGACCGGCGGCGGCCACGAACAGGGCGAAGAACACGAAGTCGCTCACGCCGATCTGGGCCGCGCCGAACGTCCCCAGGGGGTGGAAGGCCAGCGTGAACGTGTCGAGGACGTCCGTGTGGTGCTCGACGATGACGTGCGTCGGCCCGGCCGCGACGCTCAGGGCGTCGACCGCAGCGACGAGGACCGCGATCGCGGCCAGCTCGACCGGCGTGCGCAGGAGGACGGCGAGCGCGAAGCCCGCAAACGCGGCCGCCACGAGCTTGGCGAGCGTCGCGGGAGTGCCGGGGAGGCCGGCGGCGATCAGGAGCCCGGCCACGGCAACGCCCGCGACGGCCGCGACGGCCAGCGTCCTGGGGGGAGTGGAGGCGAACGGCAGGAGCGCCGCCACGACGAGCGCGGCGAGCGGGAACGAGACCAGGGCCAGGCCCGCGATCTGCCCCCACGTGCGGGGCTCCGGCAGGTGCGGGGCGAGGAGGTTCGCCACGGCCAGGCAGGCGACGGCCGCGGCCGGGCCCGCCGCGCGTCTCATCCTGGGAGCCGGCGTGCGGCGAGCGCCGACTCGCCGGCCGCGTCGACCCGGTAGGCGCCGGCCCCGTCGCGCGACGTGACCGCCTCGACGAGCGATGTGCCCTGGAAGTGGAGCCCGCAGTCGTCGTCGGCGGCGATGCCGGGTGGAAGGGCGGCTTCCGCAACGAGCCGGTGGTAGACCGGCCGCCGGCCCGGCTCGCTGTCGAAGTGCGGGCACATGCTCCCCGGCAGCAGACCGAGCCCGTCGGCAAGCCCGTCGACGCTGCCGTACGAGTCGGTGATCCCGCCCTCGAACCAGCACAGGGCGCCGGCGGACATACCGGCCATCACCACGCCCGCCTCCCAGGCCTCGCGCAGGATCCTGTCGATGCCGTGCGCGCGCCAGATCGCGAGCATGTTGACCGTGTTCCCGCCGCCGACGTAGATCACGTCCTGCGCCAGGAGGTGAGCCCGCACGTCGCGCCCGTCCCTCGCGAAGAGCGGCAGGTGCGAGGCTCGCGCCCGCTCGGGCGGGAACGCGGCGTGAAAGCGCACGACGTAGGAGTCCGCGTCGCCCGACGCGGTGGGGATGAAGCAGACCGCCGGGCGCTCGACGCCGGTCAGCCCGAGCACGAAGTCGTCGAGCGCCGTGTCGTCACCCGCGCCGCCGAACCCCCCGCCGCCCAGGGCCACGATGTTCCGCACAGCCACCGGCGCAGTATGCGCAATTCCGGGGTCAGGCACGCAATTGCGGGGTCGGGCCCCGGTTAGGCTGAAACATTGGCATCAGGCACCGCTGTTTCACGGTTAGGCTGAAACATTGGCATCAGGCACCGCTGTTTCACGTCGGTGCAGAATCGGGGTCTGACCGCGTTTCTTGCAGCCTCAGTACGGCGGGAGGTTCTCGTACCAGTCGCCGAGCACCTTGAACGCCGCCCAGAACTGCTGCTTCGAGGCCGAGCTGTCGAGGCACTCGTCGATGTCGGGCGTGTGGAGGAGCTCGATCGTCGGCGTCCACTGCTGGATCTCGCCGGCCGGCGCCGCGCCCGGCACCGAGAGCGGGAACCGGATCGAGTCGAGGAACGCGCGGGCCTCGTCGCCCATCGCGACCACCATGCGCGGCTGGGTGATGTGGATCTCGCGCGTGAGCCAGGTGCGGCACTGCTCGAGATCGGTGTCGGCGGGCTCCACCGCCGCCTTGACGCAGTCCGTCCCGTACAGCATGAGCGGGTCGATGCGCATGCGCTGGAGGCTCTTCAGGATCGCCTGGCCGGCGCGGCCGAAGAAGGCGACCCCCTCCTGCGCCTCCGCGGCCAGCGGGGCGTACTTCAGAAGCAGGATGTCGGCCAGCGGATGGCCGGTGCCCAGCACCGGGGCTGCGCCGGGATGGGCACCGCGCAGCCACTCGGCGATGTCATGCCCGAGGGCGTTGATCTCGGCGATCGCCTTCGCCTGGTAGCGCTCGTAGATCTGATCCTCGGCCACGTTCACCCACCGCCGTATTCGGCGGTCGCGGCCCGATGCCTCTACCGACTCACGCTCTGAACCCACTTCAGCCCCTGAAGATACAGGAGGCTCTTCGGCCGGCGGACGATCTGGTTCTGGCGCATGGCGAGCAGGAACTCCTCGGGCCCGTCGAACGCGGGGATCTGGTTCAGCGCCGTTCCGATCCCCTGAAGGACGTGCGCGTCGGAGCCGGCCGCCTGGATCAGGTTGTACTTGGCGGCGAACCGCATAGCGTCGTCGTTGAAGGCGTCGAACAGGAGCCGCGAGTTGTAGACCTCGAAGATGTCGATGCTGTCGAGGACACGCAGGAGGGTGGCCGGGTCGGGGATCGTGTGCATGCGGTCGAACGGGTGCGGCATGTAGACGAGGCCGCCCTGGTCCTGGATCGCCGCGATCGTCTCGTCCATCGTCATCCCGCGCTCGATCCGCTCCCGCAGGAAGAGCCCGATCACCTCGCCCTGGGAGGTCTTCACCTCCTCGCCGACGATCACCGTGATCGGCTTCCCGAGGGCGGCCGCCTCGAGCGCGCCGGACACCTCGTTGTGGTCGGTGATCGCCACCGCGCCGAGGCCCTGCGCGATGCAGTGGTCAAGGAGCGCCTCCGGGTCGGTCGCGCAGTCGTGCGAGTGGTTGGTGTGCATGTGCAGATCCGCGAGGATCGGCGCGCGGTCCTCGAGCGGCGCCCGCTGGTGCACCCGGCGGCGCTGGCCGAGGCCGGCGTAGACCTCCTCGAGCGCGCGGGCGACGGCGGCGAATCCGCGCTCCTCGGCGGCCGCGAGGCTCCGGCCCGCGACGTCGTCGCAAAGCGCGCCGTCCTCGAGCAGGCGGGCGGCGGCAGCGGCGGCGAGGGCGGGCTGATCGGCGGCGTACCCGAGCCCCGGGCTCGGGGGCTCGAGCGACCCGGAGGGCAGTGCCGAGACGACCGCGCAGCCGCACGCCCGCGCCTCCCACGCGAGCGCGTCATCGCCGCCGGGGGCTGCGACGAACACGTCCGCATCGCGGAGCGCCGCCGAGCGCTCGGCGGTGTCCTTGGGGCTGCGCACGTGCACCCGCCCGCGGGCCGCCGCGGGCACGTACGGCCGCATCGGCCGGCGGGTGTGCCGGCTCCAGACCAGCACGAGCTCGAGATCGGGGGTCGCCGCGACGAGCTTCACGAGGGCGCGCAGGGCCGGCCTGCCCTCGCTCGACCATTCCGCGGCGATCTGGGTGCCCGTCTTGGCGCCGGGCTGGAACTGCTCGGAGATGCCGCCCGGGACGATCGTGTACTCGCCGGGATAGATCTGAGCCGCCGCGGCAGCCGCCTGGAGGGACGTCGCGACGAGTGCGTCGATCCGGGCCCGGTAGCGGTCACGCGTCCGATCGCGCACCGGGTATGTGACGGCCCGGGGATCGGTCGAGTGGAACGTGGCGACGACGAGGCCCGGCGCGTGGCGGATGGCGGCCGTCGCGAGCCCGGGGAGGAGCGGCTCGTGGACGTGAACGACGTCGAAGCCGCCGGCCGCCACGGCGAGCGCGACGTTGGCGCTGGCCGCGACCGGAAGGCCGGCACCGCGCCGCCGCCCGCGCTGGCGCAGCGGCACCGCGGGTGCAATCGCCACCTGAAGGGGCTCACCCTCGAGGGCGAGCAGCGCCTCTTCGTCGCCGCTCGCCAGGGCTCGAAGCCGGCGCCTGCCGCTGCGAAGCGCGCGCGTCGACGAGCTCGGCGCAAGCACGGTCACCCGGTGGCCCGACCTCGCGAGCGCCGTGGCGGCGCCGCGGACGTGCTCGGCCACCGGGTGCGCGCCGTCGAGTGCGAACGGCGAGACCAGGCAGAGCCGCAGTGGGCTCACGCCTTCGCCTTGGCCCTCTCCTTGGTGCCGGCCGCGGTCCGTGTGTGGTCGGCGATGAACCGCTCGACCTCGTCGCGGCACTGGTCGTCGGGGTGCTGCACCGGCGGCGACTTCATGAAGTACGCCGACGGCCACTCGAGCGCGCCGGCGAGGCCGTCGTCGAGCGCGAGCTTCGCGCACCGCACCGCGTCGATCACGATCCCCGCGGAGTTGGGCGAGTCGATGACCTCGAGCTTGAGCTCGATGTTGAGCGGCACGTCGCCGAACGAGCGGCCCTCCATGCGGATGTAGGCCCACTTGCGGTCGTCGAGCCACTCGACGTAATCGGACGGGCCGATGTGGACGTTGCGCGCGCCGATGTCGTAGTCGAGCTGCGAGGTGACGGCGTTGGTCTTGGAGATCTTCTTGGACTCCAGCCGCTCGCGCTCGAGCATGTTCATGAAGTCGGTGTTGCCGCCGACGTTCAGCTGGTGGGTGCGCTCGAGCCTCACGCCGCGCTCGCGGAAGAGGCGCGTGAGCTGGCGGTGGACGATGGTCGCGCCGACCTGCGACTTGATGTCGTCGCCGACGATAGGGAGGCCCTTCTCCTCGAAGCGCCGCTGCCAGTACGGCTCGCGGGCGATGAACACCGGGATGCAGTTGACGAACGCGCAGCCCGCCGAGAGCACCTGCTCGACGTACCACTTCGTCGCCTCCTCCGAGCCCACCGGGAGGTAGTTGACCACGACGTCGGTGCCGGTCTCCTGGAGGATGCGGACGACGTCGGCCGTCTCGCCCGGCGCCTTCTTGATCACCTTGCTCAGGTACTTGCCGATGCCGTCGTGGGTCATGCCGCGATGGACGGGCACGTTGAGCTTGGGAACCTCCGCGAACTTCACGGTGTTGTTCTGGCCCCGGAAGATCGCCTCGCCGAGGTCGCGGCCGACCTTGTCGGCGTCGACGTCGAACGCGGCCGTGAACTCGATGTCCGAGATGTGGTAGCCGCCGAGGTCGACGTGCATGAGGCCGGGCACGAACTCGCCGGCCTTGGCTGCGTGGTAGTAGTGGACGCCCTGGACGAGGGCGGAGGCGCAGTTGCCGGCGCCGACGATGGCGACGCGCACCTTCCCACTTGGCTTCTTGTGTCCGTTGGTCGAGGCCTGATCGGCCATGCCTATCCCTCCGAGAGAAGTTGTCGTCTGACGTACACGATGCGCTGGATGACGGTGAATGCCGTGAGCACCGCCAGGACGTACATTCCGTACGGCAGCGACCCGTGCCCCGCGAACGGGAGCACCACCGCGACGAGCACGACCCGCTCGGCCCGCGCCATGAGGCCTGCCTCGCCCCGCACCCCGAGCGACTCCGCCTTGGCGCGCGTATAGCTCACGAGGAACGAGCCGACGAGCGCCACGAAGACGCACCCCAGCGCGACCTGGTGGCCCTGATCCGAGAGCACGATCGCGATCGCGCCCAGGATCAGCCCCTCCGACAGGCGGTCGGTGGTCGAGTCGAGGAACCCGCCGAACGGGGTCAGCTTGCCGTGCGTGCGGGCCAGCGCGCCGTCGAGGATGTCGAGGATCGAGCCCGTGATGAAGACCACCGTGGCCCACACGAAGTGGCGTTCCACGACGAGCACGGCCGCTGCGCAGTTCATCGCGAGGCCGGCGACGGTGATCTGGTTCGGTGTGAACGGCAGCGAGCCGAGGCGGCCCATGAAGGCCATGCCGAGATCGCGGCCGCCCTGCGTGTACCCGGTCTTGAGCCGGGCAAGCGGGGTGCTCATCCCGCTCACTATACCACGGGCGCTATCTCACGTCGGCCAGGCGCGGCGCGGGCTCGAGCCGCATGCGGATGCGCGCCGAGCGCGGCAGGGTCGGGCGGTAGCGCTCGATCAGCCATGCAACCGACAGCGCGACCGCTGCGAGCAGGCCGCCGAGGATCGCGTCGAGCCAGAAGTGGTTGCCCGTCGCGATGATCGAGAACACGATCAGGCAGGGGTAGAAGAGCCATGTGAAGCGCAGCGGGCGACGGCGCACGAGGAAGAAGCACGACAGCCCGATGATGAGCGAGTAGCAGGTGTGGATCGACGGCACCGCCGCGAACGGGTTTGCGAGTTCGGCGATCGGGCCGGAGTAATTCGAGACCGACGCGTAGCGGTCGAGCGTGTCGGTGAAGCCGAGGTCGGTCAGCATCCGCGGCGGCGCGGTGGGGAACAGTGTGAACCCCGCGAGCGCGATCGCGTCGGCCACGAACACCGCGTTTCGGATGAAGTAGTAGTGCCGGTTCCGGCGCAGGTAGAGCCAGAACATGAACACCGTCGTCACCACGAAGTGGGCGTGGAAGTAGGTGAAGTCGGCGATGTCGAGCGCCCAGTGGCGCTGGATGGCCCACTGCTGGACCTCGAGCTCGTTGAAGATCCCGAGCGACCGCTCCCAAGAGACCACCGACCGCGCGTGCGCGAACGCGGTCGCGACGCTCCCCTCGGACAGGCCCCGGGTCAGCTCGTAGAGCACGTCGACGATCGCGAACAGCGCCAGCTGCAGGAAGAAGTCGGGCCACCCCTTGGGTAGCCATCGAGGCGCTCTCAAGAGGGAGCGGCGGGTGGCCGGCGCAGCGTCCATGAAAGACGTATCGTAGCGAAACCGCCGGTCGCGATCAGGCTCTTCCGGGGCTCTCAGCCGCCGATGTGCGACATCTCGACCTTGGGCCGCTGCGATGTCTCGGCTGTGCGGAGCTCCGAGTAGCGGTCGGCCCGCCGACCCCACAGCCGGCGCAGGAACGCCTCCAGCTCCTCGTCTGCGGCGCCGCTGCGAAGGCGCCCGCGCAGATCGTGGCCGGTTGCCGCGAAGAGGCACGTGTAGAGGCGGCCCTCGGCCGAGAGCCGGGCCCGCGAGCAGTCGTGGCAGAAGGGCTGGGTGACCGACGCGATCACGCCGATCTCGCCGGCCCCGTCGCGGTAGCGGTAGCGGCGGGCGACCTCGCCAGGGTACGCGGGCTCGACCGGCTCGATCGGCCACTCGGCGTCGATCGTCTCGATGAGCTCGGCCGCCGGCACGACGTCGTCCATCTGCCATCCGTTCGTCGTCCCCACGTCCATGTACTCGATCAGCCGCAGCACGTGACCCGTCCCGCGGAAGTGGCCGGCCATGTCGAGCACGGAGCCGTCGTTCAGGCCGCGCTTCACGACCATGTTCACCTTGACCGGGAGTCCGGCCGCGGCCGCGGCGTCGATCCCCGCGAGCACGCGCTCCACCGGGAAGTCGACGTCGTTCACGGCGCCGAACACCGCGCCGTCCAGCGAGTCGAGGCTGACGGTCACCCGGCGCAGGCCGGCGTCGGCGAGGGCCCGCGCCTTCCGCGCGAGGAGCGAGCCGTTGGTCGTCATCGCGACGTCGTCGATGCCGTCGATCGCGGCAAGCATCGCCACGAGCCGCTCGATGTCGCGCCGCAAGAGCGGCTCGCCGCCGGTCAGCCGGAGCTTCTGCACGCCGAGCCCCGATGCGATCCCGGCGATCCGGGCGACCTCCTCGAACGTCAGGAGCTCGGAGCGGCGCAGGAACTGGAAGTCCCGCCCGAACACCTCCTTCGGCATGCAGTAGACGCAGCGGAAGTCGCACCGGTCGGTGACCGAGATGCGCAGGTCGCGAAGCGGCCGGGCGCGCGTGTCGATGACCGGATCCACGTGTTGCAGCGTACCTAGCATCCCTCTCCGGTGGTAGAACCGCCGGATGCCGATTGCCGAGATCCTCGACCGGCTCCGCGCCGCGTACGGGCCGCCCGCACCGCGCACCCGCCGTCCGGCGCTCGACGAGCTCGTGCTCACGATCCTGAGCCAGAACACAAGCGACGTGAACTGCGAGCGGGCCTACGCCCGCATGCGGGAGCGGTTCCCGAGGTGGCAGGACGTGCGCGACGCGCCCGAGGCCGACCTCGTCGACGCCCTGCGGCCGGGCGGGCTTGCCGTCCAGAAGGCGCCCCGCATCCAGGCGGTGCTCCGGGGCCTCGACGGGCTCGACCTGGAGTGGCTCGCCACCGTGCCGCCCGCCGAGGCGATGGACTGGCTCGTCGCGCTCCCCGGCGTCGGGCCCAAGACGGCGAGCTGCGTCCTGCTCTTCAGCCTCGGCGTGCCGGTGATGCCGGTCGACACCCACATCCACCGCATCGCGGGCAGGGTCGGGCTGATCCCGGCCGGCACCGGCGCCGGCGCCGCGCACGCGATCCTGACCGAGATGACCCCGCCGGCGCGCATGCTCGAGGCGCACCTGCTCCTGATCACGCACGGCCGGACGACCTGCACGGCCAGGCGGCCGCGGTGCACGGAGTGCGTGCTCCTCGACCTGTGCGACTACGGGCGGGCGGCCGTGGCGTGAGCCGCTCGCCGCGCCGGCTCAGAACCTGAAGCCCGGCGGGACCGGAGTGCAGAGGCGCCGCGTGGTCTGCCTCAGCCGGCCGAGGAGCGGCACCTCCGAGGGCAACGCTGCGATGTTGTGGAGCTCGTACGGGTCGCGGCGCTCGTTGTAGAGCTCCTCGACCCCTTCGCCGTAGTGCACGAACAGGTAGCGGTCCGTGCGCACGCCGCAGTAGCCGGGGACGCGCCCCTTCTCCGTCCGGCGTGAGGAGTTCTCGACCAGGAGCGTGCGCGCCCACCTCTGCGCCGGGTTTCGCAGGATCGGTGCGAAGCTCGTCCCCTCGACCGACGCCGCCGCGCGGACGCCGGCGAGATCGGCGAGCGTCGGCGCGAGATCGACGTTCCCGACGAGCCGCGACTCGACCCGCGGCGTGGCACCCAGCCGGTCGTACCGGATGATCAGCGGCACCCGGCTCGCCTTCCGGTAGGCGTTCTGCTTCGAGTCCGCCGAGAAGCGGTGCGACCCCCACATCACGCCGTTGTCCGACATGAAGACGATGATCGTGTTGTCGAGGCGGCCGGTGTCGCTGAGTGCGGCGACGATCCTCCCGACCTTCACGTCGACCGACTGGAGCGTGCGCACCTGAAGGGTGCGGAAGTGCCGCACCGCGGTCCGCTCCGGCCGGCTGAGCAGGGGCCGCCGCTCGATCGCGGGCTTGTCGGACACGTTCCTCTCGTTGAAGTCGGGCGTCGGCCAGCCGTGACAGTGCCAGCACACGTGCATGTGCGCATAGCGGGGCTCGGGACTCGGATGGGCATGCGGGGCGTACGGGGCGTAGTAGGCGAAGACCGGCCGGTTCCGCGGAACCGACCGGATGAAGTGGGCCGCCCGGCTGCCCATGAAGGTGGGCATGTACGTCGTGGGCGGATAGAACTTCTTGACGCCCTGCACGTATCCGGGCCCGCCCCAGTAGCGCGCCGAGGTCGTGAAGATGTCCCACCCGGGCGGGACGAAGCCGCCCTTGTAGCCGTTCAGGTACTTGCCGAAGAGGCCGGTCCTGTAACCGGCGCGGTGGAGCCACACCGCCAGCGTCTCGAGGTCGTCGTGCCGCCGGTGGAACGTGAATGCGCCCCCGTGCGGAGGAGCGTTCCCGTACACGGAGGTCGAGTGGGCGTAGCGGCCTGTGAGGAGTGCGGCGCGCGCGGGGCAGCAGAGCGCGACGGAGTCGTAGAACGACGTGAACTTGACGCCGTGGGCGGCCAGGAGGCGCTCGGTGCGCGGCATGGCCCAGAGCGTCTGAGCCGGCTGGTCGTCGGTGAGGATGATCACGATGCTCGGGCGCTGGGAGGCGCCGGGCGCCCGCTTCTGTGCGCCGACATCGGTCGTCGCCGAGCCGAACAGGAGGAAGCCGAGCGCGACGGCGGCGGCGACGGACCTTGCGAACGGATTCACGCGACGAGCGCTGCCCAATGTTCCCCCTCCCCCGAGGCACCCGGCCGGGCGTGCGGACGCCGTGACTCTACTGGTCTCGGCTCGTCATCGCCCCGCCGTCCGGGTCGCGGTGGTAGAACGGCCCGATGTCGGTGGTCCCCAAGCGCCCGCGCGGGCGGGTGGCGGCGGCGTGAGCCTCGCGAGCGTCCTGGTCGTCATGGCGGTCGTCCTCGTCCCCGGTGCGGGCGCGACCTTCGCCGCGTTCCGTCCGGGGCTGTTCGGCGTCGAGGCCGCGATCGCCCTCACCTTCGGGCTCGGCTACGCGGTCGCGGCGCTCACGGCCACCGCCCTCGCCGTGACTGGCACGATCGGCCGGTCGTCCTTCGCCGTCGCGCTCACGCTGGTCACGGTCGCCCTGTGGGCGGCCGCCATCCGCTGGCGCTCGCCGCGGGCCCAGCTGCGCGCCCTTGCGACCGACGCGCGCTGCAGCCGGTGGATCCTGGCGCCCGGGCTCGCCGGGCTCGCGGCATTCGCGATCGCCAAGCTGCGGATCGAGCCCGTGTCGTTCATGAGCAGCGAGGCGGCGTGGCGCTACTGGGGAGACGGGCTCGAGATCCTCCGCGCCGGTGGGGTGCCCGCGAGCACCCTCCAGTGGGGTATCCACATCCCGACGACGGTCAGCAAGGTCGTCCTGAACTCGTTCGAGGCGGGCGTGATCTCGGTCGCTCCGCACGGCGCCCTGCTCACGGTGGCCGCACTCGTGTGGCTGGGCGGCGTCGGTCTCTTCGCGGCGCTCCTCGCGCTCGGCCGCGCCGTCGGCCTGCGGGCGCTCGCCGTCGGCGTGCCCGCCCTCGTCCTGGCGGTGCCGGCCGCGGCGCCGATCAACTCGGAGTTCACCCAGGACGCGGACGTCTACCGGGTCGAGACCCTGGGCCGGATGGCGGCGATCTGCGCAGTCGTGATCGCGATCGGCGTCGTGCGCGGGCGGGCGGGCCTGAGGGAGGCGGCCGTCGCGGGAGTGCTCCTCGGCGCCGCGGCCGGTACCCACCTCATCCCCGTCGTCGTCTTCTCGATCTTCCTCATCTCGTACATCGCGGCCAGCCTCGCCGTGAACCCCCGCAGGCGGCACCGGCTCGGCCGGATCGTCCGTGCCGCGGGCGTGACGGGGGTCGTCGCCGTCGCCATCTGGCTGGCGGCGCTCGCGGCGTCCGGAGGCGACCTGGGCTTCGATCGCGCGCGCGGCTCCGGCGGCTATCCCGGCTTCCCTGTGACCCTCGACCCCACCAAGTCGTTCGAGGTCATCAAGCGCACGCACCCCAGGGGACGGCGCACGGGATGGGCGATCCCGCCCGCCCGGGTGGGCGAGGTGGCGCTGGCGAGCGTCTTCGAGGACATCCAGGTGACGACGCCCAGGCGCGACTACGCGGGTCTCGTACTGCTCGCGCTCGCGTCCGGGCTGGTCTTCTGGCGGCGGCGGCGGACCCTCGGGCCGGTGACCTTCGCGGCCTGGGCGACGGCGCTGACGCTGACCGCCGCCGGCCTCTACTTCAGCCACCGCTACCGCACCTTCGTCCCCGCGACCTTCGGGCCGAGACGGCTCTTCGAGTACGGGATCCTCTTCGCGGTGATCGCGGGCGTCGCCGCGCTCAGCACCGTGCTCCGGAGCGCGGTCGGATGGGCTGCGCGCGACCGTCGTCGCCGCCTTCGCCACGCGGTTGCGCTCTGCGCCGGTGCCGCGGCCGTGGTGCTCGCCGTCGCGGCGGCCCCGCCCGGCGTCACGCCCGACGAGCGGGCCGGCCTCGATGTGATGGCGACCGTCGCACGCGTCGTCCCGTGCGACGCCCGCGTCCTCGTGAACGTGCGCACCGCGGGCAGCTTCGAGGTGCTGGCGGGGAGGACGAGCATCGACGAGGGGATGGCGCCCTACCTGCGCCCGCCGGTCCTGCGGCGCGTGCTCCCGCTCGTCCTCGGCGCGCACCGGTTCTTCCGCGACCCCGCGGCCAACCGGGCGTTCATCGAGAACCAGCACGTCGACGTCGTCGTCGCGGTCGCGGGCGCCCGGGTCGGCGGACGGCCGATGCTGAAGCGCGGCCGGCGCGGCGTCCTCGACACCGTCCCCTGGCTGCGCCCGCTCGTGCGCACCCGCACGGTCACGATCTACGCCACGCCGTCCCTTGCCCCGGGTTCGAAAAGTTGCTATAACTCGACTTAGATTATCTATGTTGTAACCACGCAAGGAGCGGCTCGCACATGGCAAAAGTGATCGGCATCGACCTGGGGACGACCAACTCGTGCATGGCGGTGATGGAGGGCGGCGAGCCCACCGTCATCCCCAACGCCGAGGGCGGGCGCACGACGCCGTCCGTCGTGGCCTTCACGAAGGACGGCCAGCGGCTGGTCGGCACGCCCGCCAAGCGGCAGGCAGTGACGAACCCCAAGAACACCGTCTTCTCGATCAAGCGCTTCATGGGCCGCAAGGCCGCCGAGGTGTCCGAGGAGCAGAAGATCGTCCCGTACGAGGTCGTCGACGGCCCGAACGGCGACGCCCGCGTCAAGGCCGGCGACAAGATGTTCCCGCCGCCGGAGATCTCGGCGATGATCCTCCAGAAGCTCAAGACCGACGCCGAGGCGTACCTGGGCGAGACGGTCACCGAGGCCGTCATCACGGTCCCGGCGTACTTCAACGACGCCCAGCGCAACGCCACCAAGGACGCCGGCAAGATCGCCGGCCTCGACGTGCTGCGGATCATCAACGAGCCGACCGCCGCGTCGCTGGCCTACGGCCTCGACAAGGAGGGCGACCAGACCATCCTCGTCTTCGACCTCGGCGGCGGCACGTTCGACGTGTCGGTGCTCGAGCTGGGCGAGGGCGTGTTCGAGGTCAAGGCCACCTCCGGCGACAACCACCTCGGGGGCGACAACTTCGACAAGGCCGTCGTCGACTGGCTGATCGCCGAGTTCAAGCGCGACCAGGGCATCGACCTCGGGAACGACCCGATGGCGCTCCAGCGGCTGTACGAGGCCGCGGAGAAGGCCAAGATCGAGCTCTCGACGACGCAGTCCACCAACATCAACCTGCCGTTCATCACGGCCGACGCCGAGGGGCCCAAGCACCTCGACACCACCCTCTCGCGGGCGAAGCTCACCGAGCTCACCCACGACCTGATCGAGCGGACGGTCGCACCGACCAAGCAGGCGCTGGCCGACGCGGGCCTCGAGCCCGGCAGGATCGACCAGGTGATCCTGGTCGGCGGCATGACGCGCATGCCGGCGGTGCAGGAGAAGGTGAAGAGCCTGATCGGGCGTGACCCGCACCGCGGCGTCAACCCCGACGAGGTCGTCGCCATCGGCGCCGCGATCCAGGCGGGCGTGCTCAAGGGCGAGGTGAAGGACGTCCTCCTCCTCGACGTGACTCCGCTGTCGCTCGGGATCGAGACCAAGGGCGGCGTCTTCACGAAGCTGATCGAGCGCAACACGACGATCCCGACGCGGAAGTCCGAGATCTTCTCGACCGCCGAGGACGGCCAGCCGTCCGTCGAGATCCATGTCCTCCAGGGCGAGCGCGAGATGGCCGCCTACAACAAGACCCTGGGCAAGTTCCAGCTCGTCGGCATCGCGCCGTCGCCGCGCGGCGTCCCGCAGATCGAGGTCACGTTCGACATCGATGCGAACGGGATCATGCACGTGTCCGCGAAGGACATGGGCACCGGCAACGAGCAGAAGATCCAGATCCAGGGCGGGTCGGGGCTCTCGGACTCCGAGGTCGACCAGATGGTGCGCGACGCCGAGTCGCATGCCGAGGACGACCGCAAGGCGCGGGAGCTGGCCGAGGCGCGAAACGCCGCCGAGCAGGTGGCGTACTCGACCGAGAAGTCCCTCGCCGAGCACGACGCCAAGCTCGACGACGAGACCAAGGCCGACATCCGGTCCAAGATCGACGCGGTGAAGCAGGCGATGGACAGCGACGACGTCAGCGAGATCCGCTCGCGCCTCGAGGCGCTGCGCGAGGCCTCGTTCAAGCTCGGCGAGCTGGTCTACCAGCAGGCCCAGCAGGCCGCAACGTCCGGCAACGGCGCCGACGGTGCCGCGGCCGAGGCGGGCGATGAGGAGATCGTGGACGCCGAGGTCGTCGACGAGACCACAGACCGCTCGTGACCCAAAACCGCGATTCGTGGCGCGACCCTTCGGTTGCACCGGACGGTGCAACCGAAGGCGACCACCAGCCGGGGTCTGACCCCAGAGGTGGCGCACAGCCCCAAACCCCGCCCGGCGACTCCGGCGAATCCACCGACTTCGAAGCCGGCGAGCTGGAGGCGGAGCTGGCCGATGCCCGCCGCAAGGCCGAGGAGTACCTGAACGACCTCCGCCGCCTCGCTGCCGACTTCGACAACTTCCGAAAGCGGGTGACGCGCGAGTCCGAGATGCAGGCCTCGCGGGCGACCGAGTCGCTGGTCGGCGAGCTCCTGCCCGTGCTCGACAACCTCGAGCGGGCGCTCGACGCGTCCGAGCACCACGAGGAGGCGAAGGTCGCCGAGGGCGTGCAGCACGTGAAGCAGCAGCTCGCGGGGCTGCTCGCCCGCCGAGGGCTCGAGGAGATCCCCTGCGCTCCGGGTGACCAGTTCGACCCGCACGTCCACGAGGCCCTCTCCCATCAGCCGTCCGACCAGCCGGAAGGCACCGTGGCCGCGGTCTGGCAGCGCGGATACCGCCTGGGCGACCGTGTCGTGCGGGCGGCCCGCGTCGTCGTCTCGAGCGGCCCGCCCGCGACCGAGGACGACTAATGGCCACGCACTACGAGACCCTGGGCGTGCCGAAGGGCGCGAGCGCCGACGAGATCAAGAAGGCCTATCGCAAGCTCGCGCGCCGGTACCACCCCGACCGGAACCCCGGCGACAACGCTGCGGAGGAGCGCTTCAAGCAGATCGGCGAGGCGTACGAGGTGCTCTCGGACCCCGAGAAGCGAAAGCAGTACGACACGTTCGGCCAGACCTTCCGCCCCGGCCAGGGGCCGGCGGGCGGCGGCTTTCAGGGGTTCGACTTCTCGGGCGCCGGCCCGGGGACGGCGGGCTTCGACCTGGGCGACCTCTTCGGCGGCCTCTTCAACCGGGGCGGCGGCGGCCGGACGGCCGGGCGCGAGGCCCAGCGCGGCGCCGACGTCGAGGTGCAGGTGCAGATCTCGTTCCCCGACTCGCTCCGCGGCGCGACGGTGAAGGTCCCCGTCGAGAAGGCGAACGCCTGCACGACGTGCCGTGGCTCCGGCGCGGCCCCGGGCACCTCCCCGACGATCTGCCCCGTCTGCAAGGGGCGCGGGATCACGTCCGAGAGCCAGGGGTTCTTCGCGCTCAGCCAGCCGTGCGAGCGCTGCGGCGGGGCGGGGACGGTCATCGAGAGCCCGTGTCCGACGTGCCACGGCTCCGGCCGCCTGCGGTCGACCAAGACCTACCAGGTGCGCATCCCGGCGGGCGTCCGCGACGGCACCCGCATCAAGGTGCGCGGCAAGGGCGAGGCCGGGCCGCGCGGCGGTGAGCCCGGCGACCTCTACGTCGTCACCCGCGTGGCGCCGAGCCCGCTCTTCACCCGGCGCGGCGACGACCTCCTGCTCGAGGTGCCCGTGACCTTCTCGGAGGCCGCGCTCGGCGGTCAGGTCGAGCTTCCGACGCCCGACGGCGGCACCGTGCGCGTCAAGGTGCCCGCGGGCTCGACCGACGGGAAGACGCTCAGGGTGAAGGGCCGCGGCGCGCCCAAGCTGAACGGCGGCGGCACGGGCGATCTGCTCGCCCGCGTGCGCATCGCCGTCCCGGCGAAGATCTCGAAGCAGGAGCGCGAGGCGCTCGAGAAGCTGGGCGAGATCGAGCGCTCCGACCACGGCGATCCGCGTGAGAAGCTCTTCGAGGAGCGCGCCGGATGAGCAGCCTCGCCCCCGACTCCCGCCCGCGGTACTCGATCTCGGTCGCGGCCGAGCTGACGGGCCTGCACCAGCAGACGCTGCGCGTCTACGAGGCGCGTGGGCTCGTGCTGCCGCGCAGGACTCCGGGCGGGACGCGCCGCTACTCCGAGGCGGACCTCGCCCGGCTTCGCAAGATCAGCGCCCTCACCGGCGAGCTCGGCATGAACCTCGCCGGAGCGACCCGGGTGCTCGAGCTGGAGGACATGGTCGCCCGCCGGGACGCCCAGGTGGCCGACCTCCAAAGGCAGCTCGCCGCGGCCGCCCGCCACATGCGGGCCGAGGTGGCCCGGGTGCACCGCACCTACCGCCGCGAGCTCGTCCGGTATCAACCCCCCAAACCCCCATCGGTATGGACTTCACGAAACTCACAGTAAAAGCCCAGGAGGCCTTCGCCTCTGCTCAGGGCGACGCGGTCAGCCGCGGCAACCCCGAGCTCACACCCGACCATCTCCTGCTCGCGCTGCTCACGCAGGAGGCGAGCGTGGCCGCGCGCATCCTCGAGAAGGCGGGCCTGCACCCGGCCGCGATTCGCGACGGCGTCGAGGCCAGGCTGGCCGGCCTGCCCCGGATGGAGGGTGCCAACGTCCAGCCCGCGGCGAGCCGCGCGACGCGCCAGGCGCTCGAGGAGGCGTTCACCGAGGCCGAGGCGCTGAAGGACGAGTACGTCGCCGTCGAGCACCTGCTGCTCGCCCTCGCCGCAGGCGCCGACCTCGACCGCGCGGCGATCCTGAAGGCGGTCGCCGAGGTGCGCGGCGGGCAGCGCGTGACCTCGCCCGACGCCGAGGGCACCTACGAGGCGCTCGCCAAGTTCGGGCGCGATCTGACCGACGCCGCCGAGCGCGGCAAGCTCGACCCGGTCATCGGCCGCGACCAGGAGGTGCGCCGGATCATCCAGGTGCTCTCGAGGCGTACGAAGAACAACCCGGTGCTGATCGGCGAGCCGGGCGTCGGGAAGACCGCGATCGTCGAGGGCCTCGCCCAGCGGATCACCTCCGGCGATGTCCCCGCCGGCCTCACGGGCAAGCGCGTCTGGGCGCTCGACGTCGGCTCGCTGGTCGCCGGCACGAAGTACCGGGGCGAGTTCGAGGAGCGGCTGAAGGCGGTCCTCGCCGAGATCCGGGCCTCCGACGGCCAGATCATCGTCTTCATCGACGAGCTGCACACGATCGTCGGCGCGGGCAAGGCCGAGGGCGCGGTCGACGCCGCCAACCTGCTGAAGCCGATGCTCGCCCGGGGCGAGCTGCGGGCGGTCGGCGCCACGACGCTCGACGAGTACCGCACCTACATCGAGAAGGACGCGGCGCTCGAGCGGCGGTTCCAGCCCGTGATGGTGGGCGAGCCGAGCGTGCCCGACACGATCGCGATCCTCCGCGGCCTCAAGGAGCGCTACGAGGTGCACCACGGCGTGCGCATATCCGACGACGCGATCGTGGCGGCGGCGATGCTCTCCGACCGGTACATCGCCGACCGCTTCCTGCCCGACAAGGCGATCGACCTGATCGACGAGGCCGCGTCGCGCCTCAAGATCGAGATCGACTCGATGCCTGTCGAGATCGACCAGGTGCAGCGCCGCATCATCCAGCTCGAGATCGAGCAGGCGGCCCTCGAGAAGGAGACGGCGCAGACCGCGGTCGACCGCCGCGAGGCCATCGCCGAGGAGCTCGCCAACCTCCAGGAGCAGCTCGCCGGGATGAAGGCCGAGTGGGACGCCGAGAAGGAGGCGATCCAGCGCGTCCAGACCCTCAAGGCGACGCTCGAGGAGACCCGCGCGGAGGCCGAGCGCGCCCAGCGCGACCAGGACCTCCAGCGCGCGGCCGAGCTCACCTACGGCGAGCTGCCGAAGCTCCAGGCCGAGCTCGACACCGCGATGGAGCGGCTCGCCGAGCTCCAGGCCGGCTCGCCGATGCTCAAGGAGGAGGTCGGGTCGGAGGACGTCGCCGAGGTGGTGGCGAGCTGGACCGGCATCCCCGTCTCGCGCCTGCTCGAGGGCGAGATGGAGAAGCTCGTCCAGATGGAGTCGCGCCTCCACGAGCGCGTGATCGGCCAGGACGAGGCCGTGCGGGCCGTGTCGAACGCGATCCGCCGGTCGCGCGCCGGCCTCGGCGATCCCGACCGGCCGATCGGCTCGTTCATCTTCCTCGGGCCGACGGGCGTGGGGAAGACCGAGCTCGCGAAGGCGCTCGCCGAGTTCCTGTTCGACACCGAGAAGGCGATGGTGCGCATCGACATGTCGGAGTACATGGAGAAGCACACCGTCTCGCGGCTGATCGGCGCTCCGCCCGGGTACGTCGGCTACGACGAGGGCGGCCAGCTCACCGAGGCCGTCCGGCGCAGGCCGTACTCCGTGCTGCTCCTGGACGAGATCGAGAAGGCGCACACCGACGTGTTCAACGTGCTCCTCCAGCTGCTCGACGACGGCCGCCTGACCGACGGGCAGGGGCGGACGGTCGACTTCCGCAACACGATCGTCATCATGACGTCGAACGCGACCGACCTCGAGGCCACGTTCCGGCCCGAGTTCCTGAACCGGATCGACGAGATCGTCCATTTCGAGCGGCTCGACCGCGACCAGCTCGGCGAGATCGTCCGTCTCCAGGTCGAGGGCCTGCGGCATCGGCTGGCCGAGCGGGGGATCGCGCTGGAGCTGAGCGATGCGGCGACCGAGCTCCTGATCGAGCACGGATACGACCCGGCCTACGGCGCGCGCCCGCTCAAGCGCACGATCCAGCGCGAGCTCGAGAACCCGCTTGCGATCAAGGTGCTCTCGGGTGAGCTGGGCGACGGCGCAGTGGTCCGCGCCGACGCCGTCGACGGCGAGCTCGTG
This sequence comes from uncultured Actinomycetes bacterium, assembly GCA_963809325.1. GTDB lineage: Bacteria > Actinomycetota > Thermoleophilia > Gaiellales > JAICJC01 > JAICJC01. Next base: position 757,061 of record CAWEIZ010000007.1, on the reverse strand, counting down.
CTCGAGGCCGCGCAGCGCGCGCCGGTGGCCTCGTGACGGACGAGACCGACGACATGCCGGCCGGCGCGATCCGGCCGCGAGCGCCGATCCAGGACCTGTTCGCGTCGGCCGTGCACCGCTTCGGTGCGGTCTGGGCGGATCTGATCGTCGCCTCGGTCGTCGCGCTCGCGATCGCGACCGTCCCGGTCGTCGCCGTCCACCAGGGAGGCGCAGGGGTGACCCAGACCGCCCTGATCGGGCGGTTCGCGTACGGGATCGCCTACTTCTCGGTCGTCGGCTTCGTGATGCTGCGCGGCCTGCCGGAGCCGGCACCGCGCAGGCGGGTGGTGTGGACGTACGCCACGGCCGGGATGACCGGGATCCTGGCGTCGCTGGTGCTCCAGTTCATCGGCCTCCTTGCCATCGTTCCGCTTCCGCTCCTGATGTTCGCCGTGCCGGCGATCGCCGCGGGCGACGTCGAGCCGGGCGGGGCAGTCGCGCACTCGGCGGCGCTCGCCATTCGCAACTTCAGCCGTACCTGGCTCGTGTGGCTGATCACCATCCTCTTCTCGGCGCCCATCGGGGTCGCGATGTTCCTGGTCGCGAGCGCGTTCGCGTCGAACTCGACGTCGATCCTCATCGGTGGCGCGCTGGCCGCTCCGATCGCGTGGCCCTTCTCCGCGCTCTTCTTCCGTGCGCTCTACGCCGATCTCACGGGCCGCGCTGTGGTCGCGCCCCAAGACCGCACCATGTAGACCATCTACACCGCCGTGGCGGCCGTCCGCTCCACGCCGGGATTCCAGATGGCGTGCACCGGGGTGAACGTGACGTCGGGCTCGCCCTCGATGCCGAGCTCCTGCACGACGGGCATGAGGCGCCTCTCCGCGAACCTGGTGAAGTCCTCCGCGCTCTCCCACACGTCGGTGACCCGGAGCGCGCCGTCCGGCGAACGAGGCGATGTGGATGAGCCCGCCCTCGGGCGCGTGCTGCTCCCATCCGACCTGCTCGCGCGCGGCCTCGTACTGCTCGGGGGTGACCCCGTCCCAGCGCATGTTCATGACGACCGGCATGTGCTCCTCCTTCAGGTGGACGACTTATGCGGTCTTCGCTCGGAGGTTCCAGCCGGTTCACGCAACACTGGGGTCTGACCCCGTTGTTGCGCCGGGGTCACTGGAGCCGCGGGTGGCGCCACGCCCAGAGCGGCGACCGGGCGACCGCCGTGCCGGCCGCGTGCCAGGCGGCCAGGTGCGCCTGGTATGCGGCGAGGCGGGCGCGGGCCGGCGCCCGCGGCGGGCCGGGATCGGCGACCTCGTAGCCGCATGCGGCCAGCGTGTCGCCGGCGATCGCCTCGAACGCGGCGACGTCGGCGGCCGGCATCTCGGTCCGCCAGTCGCGCACCCCGGCCGTGGGCGGCTGGGCGAGCCGGGTCTGATGCGGCTTGGCGGCGAGGTCGAGCGTCCCCGGATAGGCGAGCATGACGGGGTCGAACTCGAGCCCGGCGAACGCCGCCAGCGCCCGGAGCGCGCCCTCCGGATCGGCCGCCAGCCGCTCGTATCGCAGCTCGTGGTAGCGGGCCGGCCCGAGCCGCCCGCCGAGGGCGACGGCGGCGCCCACCTCGGTGCGCCACTGGCACGCGAAGCCGGCCACGTCGCGGGGGTGGGCCCACGACTCGGTGACGAGGCCGGCCGGCATCTCGAGGAACGACCGCGCCGCGTCGCGCCCGTCACGGACGACATGGACGTAGAGGGCCGCCGGGAAGAGCCGGTCGAGGAGGCCGAGGCGCGACATGTACATCGGCGTCTTGTCGCCCCAGCGCTCCTTCCCCCGGGCGGCGGCGTACTCCTCGTAGATCGCGGCGATCCCGCCGGCCACCGTCGCGCCCGGCCGGAGCCGCGCTGCCACTCCCGCCGGGCGCACACCCCAGTCGCGCAGGGTCGAGATGCGGGCCACGTCCGCGCAGAACCTGGACGGGTCGATCCGTTCGCGGTGCCGGGCGGCGAGCGTCGGGATGAAATAGGACTCGTCCGGCACGGCGAGGGCCGGATGCCGGTCGAGCATGACCCGAAGCAGGGTTGTCCCGGATCGCCGGACCCCGAGCACGAAGAGGGGCGGAGCCAAGGCCGCGAAGCCTAATCTCAGGACCTGCAGCGGGTCGGATACGGGCCTTCGGCTGTCGGCGAGCCGAGCGTGATGACGCGGACCGCGGGGTCCGGCGACGACACCGGGCCCAGGCCCGCGGCGGCGATCGGCGAGCCAGGCGACCGCAGCCGGCCGCCCTCCACGAGGCCGGGCCGGAAGAGGACGACGAAGCCGATTCGGTGCGCGCGCAGGAACGGCTCTCCGGCCGCCGGGTCGGCGAAGAACCGCTTCGCGCCGATGAGCGCGTCCAGGGCGGCGGGCATATCCGCGGGACGCAGGTACGGGGCTCCTCCCTCGACGACGCTGACCCTCCCCGTGTACGCCTCGAAGATGCCGGCGCTGCGCACGTCGGTGAGCACGCGGGCGTCGCACGGGAGGCTGCGCCCGAGCGCCGGGAGCGCCTGGTCGGCGGCGTCCGCCGGCCCGCCCGAGCGCCACTGTCCGCGGTCGAGCGCGGCGGCCAGCACCAGCGCGAAGACGACCGCGACCGCCGCGCGGCGGAGCCGCGGCTCGCGCATGCGGTCGATCAGAACGTCGGTGGTCGCGCCGGCCACGAGCGCACACGAGAGGGCGGCGTAGTCGAACAGCCGGCGCGGGCCGAAGTCGGCCGGGACGACCGTCCGGTACCGGCTCGAGAAGGCGAACGCCGCCGCCAGCGACCCGGCGGCGAGGCACCACGCGAGGATCACGGGAACGCGCTGCTCCCACGTCCCGGCGAGCAGCGCCACGGCGCTCGCGATCACGACGATCCCCACCAGAACGAGCGCGTATCGCGGCGCGGATGTCCCCTGGCGGCCGGCGAGCGACGCGAGATACCGATCCGCCAGCGTCGAGGGGGCGATCGTGAAGGTCCGCGCCGGCCGGAGCGCGACCCGGCGCTGGAGGGCGAACGAGGCCGTGGGGTCGATCCGCGCGAGGCTGGCCGGATAACCGGCGCCGCCCGTCACGCGCTGGAGCCCCAGCGAGCCGCCGGCGGCGATGAGCGTGCCCGCCCAGATCGCAGCCGCAGCCGCCGCGATCGCCGCGGCCCGCCCCACCTTCCGGGACCGGCTCGGCGTCGGGCTGCGGTCGAGCAGCGCGAGGGCCGCGAGCGCCGCGAGCGCGATCAGGGCCGGCACGAGGTGGGTCAGCGCCGCGACGGCGAACGTCGCCGCCGCCGCGACCATCACGGGACGGCCGGCGCGGCCGCGGACTGAGCGGAGGGCGAGCAGGAGCCCGCAGCACGCCGCGAGCCGGCCGAAGCTCTCGGCCCTGAAGACGTCGAGGTCGTTGGACAGCTCACGCGGAGCGGGCAGCGATGGAGGCGCCATCACCGCGACGCCGGTCAGAACGACCGCGCCGGCCCGCATCCCCAGCTCGCGTCCGAACGCGAGGAGCGCGGTCGCCACGCCGACCGCCGAGAGGACCGTGAGCGCGCGCATCGGGGCCAGCGGCCCGCCACCGGTCAGGAGGCTCACCCCGGCGTCGAACGCGTTCAGCGCCACCTTGCTGACGGTCGGCACCTGCTCGACGCCCCACTGGACGGTGTGCGCAGGGATCCGGCCGGCATCCGCGATCTCGAGCCCGTCCGCCCAGTACCGGAAGGACGAGACCGAGCCGAAGTTCTCGGCCGGCGAGACGGTCAGGTGGGCCACCGTGAAGGCCGCGACGATCGCGAGCGCGGCGCCCGTGAGGAGCGGATCGGCCGGCGGCAGCCGCTCGCTCGATGGGGACGGGGAGCGTCGAGCGAAGCGCGGCCGCCCGGGTGCCCACGCCGCCGCGGTGAGGAGCCCGACGCCGGCGGCGAACGACGCCGGCCGCATCGCGTGCGCTGCCGTGAGCACGGTCGCCACCAGGGCCGCTCCGGCATAGCCCAGGCCGAGCGCGAGCGCGACGCGCGTCTCGAGCAGCATCTGGCCCGGCGGCGCGCAGGCCCGGGCGAGGCCGATCCCGGGGAGGAGCACCACCGCGAAGACGACGGCGTACGCCGCAACGGTCATCGCCGTTGGCCCGCCGCCGGCACGCCCAGGCGCGGCGCTGTGCGGAGCGGAGGCCGCATGTGACGACCGTAACACACCGTGCGCGGCGGAGATGGTTGCTAGCGTGCTGGTGATGCGGCGCAAGACGTGGGCCCTGAGCTCGCTCGCGGCCACCGTGCTCGTCGCGGGTGGTGCGGCGGCGGCGTGGTGGGCCGTGCACCAGAGGACGGGAGACATCCATCACGGCGGCGAAGAGCCGTTCACGCTGACGTCGGATACCCCTGTCTCGTCCGACAAGGACGGCAAGCACCGCCGGCATCACGGCTTCGACCCGGGGCCCGCGTGGCCGGTGTACGGCCGCACGATGAGCCGCACCCGGGCGGCGGCCGATCTCAGCTCGATCGCGCCACCGTACCGCGTCGAGTGGAACGTGACGCCCGGCTTCCTCGAGTACCCGCCGTCGTACCGCGACGGCGTGCTCTACCTCACGACGAACAACGGGTTCGCGTCGGCGCGCAGCGTGCTGACGGGGAAGCCGCTGTGGGACCTGCGGATCGGAGCGCGCGTGACGGGGGAGCCGGCGGTGGTGGGAAACCGCGTCTACTTCGGAGCGCGCAACAAGATTATCTACGCGCTCGGAGCGCGCACCGGCCACGCTGTCTGGCGCAGGCACCTGCCGTACGCGATGGAGTCGTCGCCCGCGTTCGACGACACCCGCCTGTACATGAGCGACCTGGGGGGCCACGTCCGCGCGCTCGACCTCGACACGGGCCGGATCCTGTGGACGTTCACGGCGTCGGGAGCGGTGAAGCACGGCCCGGCGCTCTCCGGCGGCCGACTGTACTTCGGCGACTACTCAGGCGCCATGTACTGCGTGCGCGCCTCGGACGGCAAGCTGATCTGGAAGACGCAGACGCACGGCCTCTCGTCGGGGTTCAGGTCGGGCCAGTTCTACTCGACGCCGGCGGTGGCCTACGGCCGCGTCTACATCGGAAACACCGACGACAAGGTGTACTCGTTCGTCGCCTCGAGCGGGGCGATCGCCTGGACGCAGACGCTGCCCGACTGGGCCTACGGCTCGCCGGCCGTGAGCGCCGGACGCGTCTTCGCCACATCGTGGGACGGCACGGTCGCCGCCATGAGCGCGCGCACCGGAACGCCGCTCTGGCGGCATCGGCTCCCGGGCAACACGATCAGCTCGCCCACCGTCATCGGTCCGAACGTGTACGTCGCCGACCGCGGAGCCTCGATCTCGTCCACCCACGGCGACCTGTTCGCCTACCGCGTGGGAGACGGGCATCCGGTGTGGCGGTTCCCCGACGGCAGGTTCTCAACCGTGATCGCGGCGGCCGGCCGGTTGATCGTGGCGGGCACCCTCCACCTCTACGCGCTCGAGCCGCGACGCCAGTAGGCGGTCGTACGCCGTCATCGCCGCCACGGCCGCGAGGGCGGCCGTCGCCGGCGCCAGGTGGAGGTAGAGGCGTGGCGCCGTCGTCTCGACGCTGCCCGCGACGCCGGCCCGGTAGTGCGTGACGTACGCCCCGCCCGTGAGTATCAGGTTTGGGATCACCAGCGCCGCCAGGTACCTCCACTCGCTGCGCCACCAGAACGGGATCGCGAGCACGACGATCGCGAAGCAGAGCGGCCAGAAGATGCCCCACAGTGTGGTGTCGGCGAGGGCCCGAACGACGTGCGTCGCGATCCAGAACAGGTTGAGGTAGACCTTCGCGAAGTGGCTTCGGTTGAGCGGGATGTCGTGGATCCGCATGTAGACCTGCCACGGGATCACGAACGCAGCGAACCACGCGAGCCACCGCACGGCGCCCGGCGTTCGGAGCTGCCGGCGTATCAGGAGCACGGTGGCCAGGAGGACGAGTCCGGACGGCGCGCCCTCGAGCTTCGTCCACGCTGCGGCACCGGCCATGAACCCGGCGAGCGCCGCCCACTCCGGCCCGCTGCCGCGGACCCAGAGGTAGGCCGCGATCACGGCCGGCGTCAGGTAGGCGGCCGTCGTCAGGTCGGCGAGGCCGCTCGTCATCGTCGTCGTGAACTCCGGAGTCGTGACGGCGAGGCACACCGCGAGCGCGGCCCAGATCGGTGCGACTCGAAGTCGCAGGAGCCACCACGTCGCGCCTGCGGTGGCGACGCCGAAGAGCGCCCCCGGAAGCCGGACGACGGTGTCGTTCACATGCCCCAGCGTCAGGTACACCGCCGCGTTCATGTTCGACACGAGCAGGGGGTAGAAGAGGTGCGGCCCGGCATGACCCGAGAACGTGAGGTCGTGCTGCTGGAACGCGAACGATGCCTTGAGGCCCCACGCCTTCACGAAGTCGGTGGAGTCGATCGCCCCCAGGCGGAATGCCAGGAGCACGCCGTACGCGAGCGCGGCTCCGGCGACGACCAGCGGCACGGCGGCCGGGCGCAGGCGGCCGGGGGCAGGGCGCGGTTCGTCACGTGGAGGCGACCGCCGGCCGAGGAGGAATCCGGCGGCGAACGTTCCGGCGAATGCCACGGCCAGCGTCGCGCGGTTGAGCGGAAGCCCCGGATAGACGACGAGCAGCATCGCCAGGCTGACGAGGGCGGCGCCGATCAGCCAGCCCAGAGCGGCCCGACCGAGCGGCGACGTGCGAACGCCTGTGAGGTAGGGCACCCACGGCCAGCCGGCCGCGACGGTGGCCGCGCACATGCCTCCCGTGAGGAGCCAGTCCCTCACCGCACGACCTGGAGCACTTCTCCCGCGCGACGCGTGAGAATGACCCGGTACCACTCGTCGTGGCGGGCGCGGAACGCTTTGAGGTGGTTCCGGTAGAGCACGATCACGTACTCGACGCCGTGCTGCACCAGCCGTGCGTGCACGGCAGCCGCCGGCCCCTTGAGGCCGAAGCCCTCCACGGGAGGGTGCTGGATGAAGTACAGCGCGTTGGGCGTCCGTGCCGCCGACGTGATCACCCAGCGGCCGTCAGGAGGGATGACGCCCGCGGCGGGCTCGAGGAGCCCGCGGATGCGATGCTCGTGGGGTGCCGTGAGCTCCGTCCGCGCGTGTCCCACCACGTAGGCGGCTCCGACGGGCACGCCCGCGAGCGCGAGGGCGACGGCGGCCAGTCCCATGCCCCGGACAGTCCGCGAGCGTCCTGCCCCGACCTCGCTGGTGAGCGTCATGCGCCGGGCGAGTCTACGCCTCGCCGTAGAATCGTGCCGGTGCGTGCCCGTGACTAGCCAGACAGCCGCGGCCATCCTCGCCGCGGCGGGTCTGTGCGCGCTCCTTGCGACCGGCCGCCCGGATGTCCGCCGGATCGGCGTCCTGGCGTGGGCCGTCGGCGGTGTGTGGCTCGCTGCCGGCCTGCTCGACTCGTCGGTGCGTCGGCTCGGGACGCTGCTCGAGCAGCACCCGGCGATCGGTGCGGGCGCCCTCGCGGTCGGCGTGGCCGCGCTCGCCGGTGCGGCCGTCCTCGTCCACCGCGCGCCCTGGGTGTTCGCGGTGGCGTGCGTCGTCGCAGCGCCGGTCCGGATCCCGATCCACGTCGGCTCGGACGACGCGCGCCTCCTGCTTCCGCTCTACGGCGTCCTGGCCGCGGGCGCCCTCGCGACGCTGTACGACGTGCTGCGCGGCTCCGAGGCGCCTTCCCGGGTCGGACCCGTGCCGCGGGCGCTGGCGGCGATCCTGGCGCTCTCGGCGATCTCGCTCCTGTGGGCGGTCGACCCGCACCAGGGCGCGGTCGACATGCTCTTCTTCTACCTGCCGTTCGGGTTCATGACCGTCAGGGTTGCCCAGCTCGGCTGGAGCGCGTCGGGGCTGCGCGCGGCCCTTGTGGCCCAGGTGGCGCTCGCCCTCCTCTTCGCAGCCGTCGGGCTGTGGCAGGAGGCCGTGCACCGCGTGTTCTGGAACCCAAGCGTCGAGACGTCGAACGCCTACCGGTCGTTCTTCCGCGTCAACTCGCTGTTCTGGGATGCGAGCGTCTACGGACGGTTCCTGGCCGTCACGCTCGTCCTCCTCGCGGGGGTGGCGATCTACCGCGGTCTCACGCCCGCCGTCGCGGTCGCGATGGCGGCCGTCTTCGCGGGCCTCTACTTCACATACTCCCAATCGAGCTACCTCGCCCTCGCGGCCGGTGCGTTCGCGCTCGGCGCGGGCGTCTGGCCCTGGCGCGTCACCGCGGCCGTGCTCGCCGCCGGGGTTGTGGCGTTCGCGGGCATCCTCGCGGTCGAGGTGGCGGGATCGAGCGCCGACCGCGCATCGGGTGGGCGCTCGCACCTCGTCGACCTCGGCTGGCGCGTCATCCGGCATCACCCCCTGCTGGGAGCGGGACTGGGCGGGCTCGCCAAGGCCGCCGTGGCGGGCACGGACCACCCATACCGGCTGAAGGGCGCCGCATCCCACACGACCCCGGTGACGGTGGCGGGGGAGCTCGGCCCGGTGGGAGCGGCCGCATACGGGTGGCTCCTCGGAGTCCTCGTCTGGGCGGGAGCGGCCGGCCGCCGCGCCCCCGCGATCTCGCGCACGCTCCTGGCCGCGCTCGTCGCCATCTTCGCGAGCTCGCTCTTCTACGACTCGTTCTTCGAGGACCCGACGCTGTGGCTGATCGCCGGGTTGCTCTGCGTGGTGTTCGAGTGAATCCGGCGACCCTCGGCACGGCCGCCGGGCTCGTGCTGGTCCCGGGGACCGGGGCGATGCTGGCCGTCTACCCGCCCGGCCGCGCCGGGCTGGCCACCCGGATCGCGCTCGCGTTCGCGCTGGGCTACGCCGCCGTGGGCCTCACGGCGACGGCGCTGGTCATCGCCCACGTGCTCTCCAGCTCGTCGTTCCTCGTCGCCCTCACCGCGGTCACCCTCGCGCTGTGGGCCGCCGCCCTGCGGAGAGGCCGTCCCGGCGAGCACCTGACGGCGGTGCGCGAGGAGCTCGCCGGGGACGGGCTCGCGATCGCCGCCGGCCTCGTCGTCCTGCTCGCGATCGCCGTCGTCCGGCTGCGCAGCTCGCCGCTGCTCGACTTCCAGATGTTCGGCCCGTGGCGCTACTGGGCCGACGGTCTCGAGCTGGCCGACGCCGGGCAGGTGCCCGCCCAGTCGCTTCAGTGGGGCGCCCTCTACACGCCCGCGATCTCGAAGCTCGTCCTGAACAGCTTCCACGCCGGATCGTCGTACCTGCTCGGTGCGTCGCCGCTCCCGGCCATGGGTGCGCTCCTCTGGGTCGCCTCGACCGGCCTCGCCGCCGGCCTGTGGGCGCTCGGCCGGGAGCTCGGCCTGCGCCTGCTGTCGCCGCTTCTCCCCCTGCTCACGCTGACACTGCTGAACGACGAGCTGCGCCGGAACCTCGACGTGTACACCGCCGAGAACGTGGGGCGGATGGTGGCCGTGTGCGGCCTCGTGGTCGGGATCCGCGCCCTTCGTGACCGGAGCGGATGGCTCGAGCCGGCGGTCGCGGCGGTGCTCTTCGGCGCGGGGTTCGCCACCCACGGCGTGCCGGTCGTCGCGCTCATGCTCGCCCTCGGGTGGTACGGCATCGCCCGGCTCGTGCTCGAGCGCGACCGCGTGGCCGTCGTGGAGCGGATGGCGGCGATCGCCGTCGCGGCGCCGGCCGTGACCGTCGCCCTCCTGCTCTCGGCCGGCGGGACGATCGGCTTCCAGGGAGCGTCCGGCGCCGATCGCTACCGCTCGTTCGGTGCCGACGTCGACCCGACGGCATCGCTGCTCGCGGGCACCGTCCAGCACTCGCCGACGGCGAACGGCCACTGGTTCGTGCGCCCGAACGGCATCCTCACGTACGCGCTTCGCACCGTGACGACCGTGGACGACCCTCCCCGCCTGCTCCTGTGGGTCATCCCGGTCGTGGCGCTGGCGGCGGCCGTCCTCATCGCACGCCGCCTGCCTGCCGATCTCGGCTCGGCGGCCATCATGGCCGTCGGGCTCGCGGCGAGCCTCGTCGCGATCGCGTTCCTGTTCTCGTACCGCTACCGCACCCAGATCCCGGGCCGGTTCGGGATCGACCGCGAGTTCGACTACCTCCCGCTGGCCCTCGTCATCCTCGTGCTCGCCGCGCTCGAACCGGCCGTCGCGTGGCTGGGCCGGCTGCGGGCGTGGGCCCCGGCGGCGATCGTGGCCGTGGCCGTCGCGCTTCCGGCCGTCGCGGTCGGGGCGACCGTCGGCCCGGCGCGGACGAGCTACCACGCGAACGGCGTCAGGGCGCTCTCGATCCTGGACTGGGTGGCCGCGCACGTCCCGTGCGACGCCCGCATCCTCCCCGACCGGGTGACGCTCGGGACGTTCGTCGCCGCCACGGGCCGCGTCAGCGTCGTCGAGGGCATGGGGCCGTACCTGCGACCGGAGATGCTGCATCCGGTGCTGGCCGACGTCCTGCGCGCGCACCGGTTCTTCCAGGATCCGGCCGGGGGGCGCGGCTTCCTGCGTCGCGAGGGCGTCGACTACGTCATCGTCGTCAAGGACGTCCGGATCGGCAGCATGGTCGGCACGCTCGATGCGGGTGTCGACCCGGCCGCGCTCGAGGGCGTCGGCTTCCTGCATCAGGTCTACACGAGCCCCGACGCCGACGTCTATCGCGTCCGCGGAGCGACGCGGGCGCACGGCTTCCCCGACCCGGCGGAGCAGGCCGGCTTCACGTGTACGCGAGGGCGTGTGGCGGACGGATCATGACGGCGGCGAAGGTCGTCTTCGCGGTGATCGTGATCGTGCTCCTCGCGTTCCACGACGACGGCGAGCCGTCGTGGGGGCCGCACGTCGTCGTCGCGCTCACGCCCGCGCCCGACCGCAGGCCGCTTCCCGTGGCGGCCAGCCGGACGCCGATCAAGCACATCGTCTTCCTGGTCAAGGAGAACCGCACGTACGACAACCTCTACGGCCTCTTCCCCGGCGGCGACGGTGCCCACGTCGGCGTTCAGGCCGACGGCTCGACCATCCCGCTCAGGCCGCTCCCCGACAAGCAGACCGACCTCCAGCACAGCTACTTCGCCGCGCACCACGACATCAACGGCGGCGCCATGAACGGCTTCTCGACCCTCACGGACAAGTCCGGGAACGTCACCAACCTGGCGTTCACAACCGCGCAGCCCGGCCAGCTCCCGGCGTACTGGGGCTGGGCGCGCCACTACGAGCTCATGGACCGCATGTTCTCGTCGGCCGCGTCGTCGAGCATGCCGAACCGGCTCTACTCGATCGCCGCCTCGTCGGCCGGCGTGATCGACGGGCCGAACTTCCGCACCACCAGATGGGGGTGCGACGACCCGGCCGGGATCACCGCGCCCGCGATCCGGCACGGGAAGCTCGTGCGCGTGCGGCCGTGCTTCAACATCCCGACCACCGCCGGCCTGCTCCAGAACAAGGGCCTGGACTGGGCCTACTACGGCGCCCGCGGGGGAGAGCTGGGCTACGGCTGGGTCGCCGTCGACCAGATCAATTACATCCGCGATACGGACTCGTGGCAGAAGCACGTGTTCCCGATCGAGTGGTTCACGCACGACGTCTCGCAGGGGTATCTGGCCCCGGTGACGTGGATCGCGCCGCCGTTCAACCTGTCGGATCACCCGGGCGGGCCGTCGCTGTGCGAGGGCCAGAACTGGACCGTCGGCATCGTCAACTCGATCATGCGCTCGCCACTCTGGAGCTCGACCGCGATCGTGCTCTCGTGGGACGACTTCGGCGGCTTCTACGACCATGTGCCGCCGCCGCACGCCGACTTCCTCGGCCTCGGGCCGCGGGTGCCGCTGGTCGTCATCTCCCCGTGGGCCCGGGCGGGCGTCGATCACACGACCTACGACTTCACGTCCGTGCTGCGGTTCATCGGCGAGGACTTCGGGCTGCCCCGCCTGAACGACCGGGTGGACACGCTCGCGTCGCTGCGCTCGGCGTTCCAGTTCCGCCGGGCGATGCCCCGCTGGTACGCGAAGCCGAGCGCCTGCCCGGACACCTCGCCGGTGCACCTGGCCAAGGGCACCGACGTGCTGGAATGACCTCTCAGGCGTAGTAGGCGGCGGCGATCTCGGCGGCCAGCTGGGCGTTGTCGACGACGAGCCGCCGGTTCGCCTCGAGCGAGCGCCCGCCGGTTGCCGCGTGCACGGCGGCGAGCACGTGCGGCGTCACGGCCGGCCCGCGGACGCCGCTCGCCGCCGCCTCGGCCACCGCGCCTTCGATCGTGCGCTCCAGATCGGCCGCGTCGAGCGCGACGTCCTCGGCGACCGGCTGCGCCACCACGATGCCGGTCGAGCGCGCGAACCCCCAGTGGGTGGCCGCTGCTGCGGCGATGGCGCCGGCGTCGTCCGCTCTGTCGGGCACCGGGTAGCTGCTCTCGCGGACGTAGAAGAGCGGGAACACATCGGTGCGGTACCCGATGAGCGGCACGCCGAGCGTCTCGAGCGTCTCGAGCGTGGCCGGGATGTCAAGGAGCGACTTCGCCCCGGAGCACACGACGCACACGGACGTCCGCGCGACCTCGACGAGATCGGCCGAGACGTCGCGCGTCTCGGCCCAGCCCCGGTGGACGCCGCCGATCCCGCCGGTCGCCATGAAGTGGATGCCGGCGACGGAGCACACGGCCAGGGTGCCGGCGACGGTCGTCGCCCCCCAGGCTCCGGACACGGCGCAGGTCGCGAGGTCGCGCGGACCGACCTTGCGGACGTCGGGCTCGACCGCGAGCCGGGCGAGCACCTCGTCGTCGACGCCCACCCGGACGGTGCCGTCGACCACGGCGACGGTCGCCGGGATGGCGCCGTGCTCGCGGATGCGCGCCTCGGCGGCGCGGCCGACGTCAGGCCCGATGTCGGGCGGGAGCCCGTGGGCCACGAGCGACGACTCGAGGGCCACGACCGCCTGCGAGCGGACGAGGGCCGCCTCGATCTCGGGTGAGATGCGAAGCAGGCCGGAGGGGTGACGGGTCATGGTGGTGCCGGCCGGCCGGATCTCTGCATACCGGGGCGCGATGGTACACTCGCGGCCGTGTCGAGCGCCGATACCGGACTGTCCACGCCGGTCACGTGCGCCAACCATCCCAAGGTCGAGACGGGCGTCCGCTGCTCGAATTGCGGCAAGCCGATCTGTCCCGACTGCATGGTGCCGGCGCCGGTCGGGATCAAGTGCAGAGACTGCGCGCGCATGCCCCGCTCGGCACGGGTCACGCTGCGGCCGCAGAAGGCGGCCAGGGCGGTCGGCGCGGCGTTCGGGGTCGGATCGGTGTTCGGCGTGCTCCTCGCCTTCGCCGGCGGCGCGGGCCTCGGGTTCTTCACGCTCATCATCGCGTACTTCGTCGGGCTGCTCACGGGCCGCGCGACGCTGCGTGCCGCCGGGTACCACCGGGCCGCGGCGACGGCCTGGATCGCCGCAGCCGGAGCCGGCTGGGCGTACGTGTGCTCCGGGATCGTCATCGCCTCGTCGGTCGGGGGCGACGCACGCGCGTACGTCCAGGTGATCGGGCTCCTCGTCGCAGGGTTCTTCGCCTACCGGGAGGTGTCGTGAGCGAGGACGGGCGCAAGCGCCGCGGCGGGGGGATGCGAACGTTCGTCGTGGGGAGCGTCATCGGCGCCGCGGCCGCGGTCGTCGCCGCGCCGCGGCTGCGACGCGCGCGCCGACCCGACTCCGGGGGGCCGGTCGCCGGCCTCGAGGCCTTCGAGGGCGCGCCGTGCTGGCACGACGACCGCTCGCAGGCCCGCGACGGCGACGGTCGATGACGCGCGTCGCCGCGCTGTATGACATCCACGGGAACCTGCCGGCGCTCGAGGCCGTCCTGGCCGAGGTGGGCGAACGCGACACGATCGTGGTCGGCGGCGACTTCTCGCGAGGGCCCATGCCGGTCGAGACCGTGGACCGGCTGCGCAGCCTCGGCGAGCGTGCCCGCTTCATCCGCGGCAACGCCGACAGGCCGGCGGCCGGGGAGGGCGCCTGGGAGATGGAGCTGCTCGGCGACGGGCGGCTCGACTTCCTGGCCGGGCTGCCCGAGACGGTGACGATCGACGTCGAGGGGCTGGGCAGCGTCCTCTTCTGCCATGGCTCGCCGCGAGGCGACGAGGACATCATCACGGCCGTCACGCCTGACGCGCGGCTCGGGCGGATCCTGGACGGGGTCGGCGAGCGGGTCGTCGTCTGCGGGCACACCCACCACCAGTTCGACCGCGCCGCTCACGGTGTCAGGGTCGTGAACGCCGGGAGTGTCGGCATGCCCTACGAGGGCCGGCCCGGGGCCTACTGGGCGATGCTGGGCCCGGATGTCGAGCTGCGGTCGACCGCCTACGACCTCGATGCCGCCGCGGCAGCGATCCGCGCAACCGGCTTCCCGGATGCCGAGGAGCTCGTCGTGACGCTGCGCGAGCCGCCGACGGCCGACGAGGTGGCCCGGCACTTCGAGTCGCTGGCGTCGGGATAGACTCCGCCGCCGTGCCCCGGGCGCTTGTGACCGGCGGCGCCGGCTTCATCGGCTCGGCGCTGGTGCGCGCCCTGGTGGCGCGCGGCTACGACGTGCGCGTGTACGACGACCTCTCCGTCGGCGATCCCGCCAACATCGACGGGACCGGCGCCGAGATCGTGCGCGGGGACGTCCGCGACCTCGACGCGCTGATCGCGGCCGCGCGCGGGTGCGACACGGCGTTTCACCTGGCGGCCGGAGCCGGCGTCGTCCAGTCGATCGAGGAGCCGCTCGTCAACTTCGATCAGAACGCGCGCGGGACGCTCGTCGCGCTCGAGGCGGCTCGCCGGGCCGACGTCGGCCGGTTCGTCTTCTCGTCGTCGAACGCCCCGCTCGGCGACGGCGCCTACCCGGCCCGGGAGGACAAGCCGGTGGCGCCGCTCTCGCCGTACGGCGCCAGCAAGGCGGTCGGGGAGGCGTACTGCTCGGCGTTCCACGGCGCCTACGGCATGCACGCCGTCACGGTTCGGTTCTCGAACGCCTACGGCCCCAGGTCGGCGCACAAGGGCAACGTGATCCCGCTGTTCATCCGCCGCCTGCGGGCGGGGGAGGAGCTCATCGTCTACGGCGACGGGGAGCAGACCCGCGACTTCGTCTTCTGCGAGGACCTCGCCGACGGCCTCGTGCGGGCGGCCGAGGCGGACGGCGCCGGCGGGGAGATCTTCCAGCTCGCGAGCGGGGTCGAGACCACCCTGAACCGGCTGATCGAGCTGATCGCCGAGGCGGCGGGCACCGAGCCGCGCATCCGCCGCGAGCCGCCTCGCGCCGGCGAGATCCTGCGCAACTACTCGGCGATCGACAAGGCGCGCGAGCGCCTGGGCTACGCGCCGTCAGTCACGCTGGCCGAGGGCCTGGCCCGGACGTGGGCCTGGTTCGCCGAGTCGGGCTGAAACACCGCTGCCTGATGCCAATGTTTCACGCTTGAAACACCGCTGCCTGATGCCAATGTTTCACGCCGGCTAGCGAAGCCAGGCGCGCATGAGCGCGTTGGCGAAGCCCATGCCGTAGCGGAAGTGGGGCGGCTTCTTGGACTGCCCCGAGAGCCGGTTCGTGACGGTGACCGGCGCCTCCATCGTGCGCAGGTGCTTCTTCGACGCCTCGACGATGAACTCCGAGTTGTGGAACTGGTCCTGGCGGAACTCGAGCCCGCGCAGGCTCGAGGTGCGCACGGCCCGGTAGCCGCACGCCGGGTCGGTCACCTTGCTCCAGGTGAGGAGCGAGAGCAGGCGGGCGAAGAGCTTGATGCCGAGCTCGCGCGCGGCGTGCGAGGGGTCGGCGTCGCCGAGCACCCGCGAGCCGCCGACGACGTCGACGTCGCCCTCTGCGATCGGCCCGACGAGCCGGGACAGCTCCGAGGGCTGGTGCTGGCCGTCGGCGTCCATCGTGACGACGATCTCGGCGCCGGTCGCCAGCGCGAGCCGGTAGCCCGTCCGGAGCGCGGCTCCCTGGCCGCGGTTGAGCGGGAGCCGGACCGCGGCGGCGCCTGCGGCGCGCGCGCGCTCGGTCGTGTCGTCGGCCGAGCCGTCGTCGACGACGATCGCGTGCAGCTCGTACCCGCACACCGTCGCCGGGAGGGCGCCGAGCACGTGGACGATGTTCTCGCCCTCGTTGTACGCCGGGATGACCACGGCGACGCCGCCGGCGAACTGCTCCGGCCGCCCCGTCGCGCGGAACTGCTCGAGCGCGAGGTTCTCGATGAGCCGGGTGAGGTCGCGCCGTGACCGCTCGGCGCGGCCGGCGAGCGTGAAGGCGAAGAGGTAGAGGATGCCGACCGCCAGCACCGTGGCGCCGAGGATGCGATGCCCGCCGCCCTGACGGAACGACAGCTCGTCGAAGACCCACTGCAGGATCGCCGGGTCGGCTCCGAGGATGACGAGCGGCAGGACGAAGACGACCAGCCGCAGCATGAGGTCGCCGTTTCCGAACTTGCCCTGCCGGTAGGCCCGGAGGGTGAGCGCCGCGAACACGACCGCGGCGACGAGGCCGGCAGCGCGTAGCGGCGTCAGCTCCACGGGCGGCCTACCGGGCCGGCTGGCCCACGGAGGCTGTGGGTCGCCAGGCCGTGGACGGGGCGATCACGTCGGGGATCACGCGGTCCTTGAACCGCTCGATCACGACGAGCGTCGACTCGATCAGGTTTTCCGAGAGCAGCGTGGGCTGGAGGCCGAGGGCCGGCAGCTTGGTGTGCACCGGGTTGTAGTAGTGCTCCTCCGCCTCGACGCGTGGGTTCTGGACGTTGTCGACCTGCACGTTCATCCCATGGTGCTCGCCCGCGTGGCGCACCTTCTCGGCCAGGTCGGCGACGCTGAACACCTCGGTGAACTGGTTGAACACGCGGTACTCGCCCGCGGCCGGCGCGTTCGCGGCGGTGAGCTCGACACACTGGAGCGTGTCGAGGATGTTCAGGAAGCCGCGCGTCTGACCGCCCTTGCCGTAGACCGTGAGCGGCTGGCCGATGACGGCCTGGACGCAGAAGCGGTTGAGCGCCGTGCCGAAGGCCTGGTCGTAGTCGAAGCGGGTGAGCAGGCGCTCGTCCATCCGCATCTCGGGCGTCTCGATGCCGTACACCACGCCCTGGTTCAGGTCGGTGCAGCGCAGGCCCCAGACCCGGCATGCGAAGTGGATGTTGTGGCTGTCGTGCACCTTCGAGAGGTGGTACAGCGATCCGGGCAGCTTCGGGAACGGCAGCACGTCGCGGCGGCCGTTGTGCGTGATCTCGATGAAGCCCTCTTCGATGTCGATGTTGGGCGTGCCGTACTCGCCCATCGTCCCGAGCTTGATCAGGTGGGCGTCGGGCGCGTGGTCGCGCATGCCCCACAGCAGCTTCAGCGAGCCGATGACGTTGTTGTGCTGGGTCTCGACGGCGTTGTCGACGCTCTGCATCGACCAGGGCGCGCTGGGCTGCTCGCCGTAGTGGATGATCGCCTCGGGCTCGAAGTCGCGCACCAGGTCGGCTGCGAACGTGCCCTCCGCGAGGTCGCCGACGTAGCTCTCGATCCGCTTGCCGGATGCGCCGTGCCACGCGTCGATCCGCTCGGCCAGTGAGGCGATCGGGGTCAGCGAGTCACCGCCGGCCTCCGCCACCCACCGCCGGCGGGCAAAGTTGTCGGCGACGGCCACCTCGTGGCCCTTGCCCGAGAATCGCATTGCGGTCGGCCAGCCGAGATAGCCGTCGCCGCCCAGGATCAAGACTCGCATGCGCACCCCGTCGTCGTGGACCGCCTGAGAATAGCTGGAATGCTATCGACCGGGTGCGACAACGGTCGGTAGCATGCCGCCGCGATGGCCGCCCGACGCGGGGAACTGATCGCGCTGATCGCCCTGGCCGTGTGCCTTGGGGCGGGCCGCGCGCTGGCGTGGGACGCGCTCGCGGTCTGGGCGGCGGCCGGGCTCGTCCTGGTCGCGCCGGGATGGTGCGCGCTCCGGACGGCCGGCCTCGAGCGCGACCTGGGACGGGCGGGCGCGGCGCCGGTGGCGGTGGCCCTCTCGCTCGCCGTCTGGGCCCCGCCCCTGGCGGCCGCCTACCTCATCGGGCTCACGCTGACCGCGGTCATCGCGGCGGTGCTGCTTCTGACCGCCCTCCTCCTCTTCACGGTCCGCGAGCCGACCGCCCTCCCGAGTGCGGGCGCGCTCGAGGTCGCGGGCGGGGCGCTCGCCGTTGCGGCGTTTGCCTATCTCGCCTGGCGGATCTCGACCCCCATCGTCGGCGACGCGCTCTTCCACGTCGGGCTCATGCGCCGCCTGGGCGAGGCGCCGTCGCTCTCGTTCGCCAACGTCTCGCCCTTTCTCCACGGCCCCGCCAACGCCGGATACGCGCTGCCGGTCCTGCACGCCGCGTTCGAGGGCGTCGCCAAGCTCGCCGGCGCCGACCCGGTCGTGGCGTTCCGGTACCTCCTGCCACCGTGTGCCGGCCTTGCGATCGCTGCGGCCTATGCGCTCGCCCGCGCGCTGACCGGGTGGCGTGCCGCGGGCTACCTCGCGGCGGCGATGACCGCGTGGGACCTGTGCTCGCTCATCAACGGCCTCGTCCTCCAGATCAACCAGCCGCCGCCGTTCTCGCTGTGGGTGCTGACTCCCGCGACCCTGCTCCTCTTCTGGCTCGAGATCCGCCACTCGCGCCGGGCGGCGCTCGCGACCGTCTCGTGCGTGGCGGTCATCGCGTTCGTCCACCCGACCTACGCGATCCCCTGCCTCGCGATCGCGGCCGGGATGCTCGCCGGCGCCTGGCGGGCCGGGCTGCCCGACCTGCGGGCACCGCTCGGCACGCTGGTCGCGATGACCGGGGCCGTGGGCGGTGTCGCGACGTGGATCTGGTGGGTGGCGATCCGCGGCGGCCACCGCCACCCCGTGCTGTCGCACGCCGACGAGTTCGTGATCCGCTCCGGGAAGGCCGTCGTCATGCACCCCTGGGCGCCGGTGTTCGGGCGGGGGTACGTGCTGCTCGCGATCCTGGCCATGGCGTGGCTCGTCCGCTACCGCTCGATGCTGCCGGCCGTCGGCGGCACGGCGGCCCTGCTCATCGTCCTGCTCCTGCCGGGGCTCAACACGCTCCTGATCGATGCCGTCGGCATGGGGCAGTTCCACCGGTTCTGGCAGCCGCTGCCCTGGCCCGTGATGGCGGCGGCGGGGGCGTGTGCCGCGGGCATCGTCCTGGGAAGGTGGTCGTGGGCCGCGGCCGTGGTCGCCGCGGTGGGCTTCCACGAGGTGCGCGGCTCCGACTGGTTCTGGCACTGGCCGGTGAGCGTCGCCGTCGTCCTGGCGCTGGTCGCCACGCTCGTGCGGATGCGGCTCCCGTTGCGCGACCGCCTGCCGGGCGGCGCGTCGCCCGCCGCGGTCGTCCTCGTCGCCGGCGCGCTGGCGGCGTTCGTCGCCAACTGGGCGCCGACCGTGTGGCGCGAGGCGCGGGCCGGGCCGTACCGCGGCCCGCCGGCGTTCCAGACGGTCGAGACGACGCCCGGGGCGATCGCGTTCTTCCGCGGCCTCGGCGGCCCTCCGCCGGTCGTCCTCGCGGCGCCCGACCGCGCATTCGAGCTGTTCGGCCTGGCCGGCGTGCGGACGGCCACGCTGCCGGAGGCGCGCACGCGCGCGCTCCCGCGGCTCGACGAGAGCGAGCGAAACCATCTGGGGCAGGCGTTCTTCTCGCCGGAGTCGACCGATGCCCGCCGGCTCGAGGTGCTGCGGGCGCTCAGCGTCGACTACGTCGTCGTCGACCTGCGCGACCAGCCGCCCGACACGGTCTCCTCGATCCTGCACGACCCCGCGCTCGACCCGGTGTACCGCGATCCTCCGGACGTGTCGTCGCACCTCGGCCGGTTCGTCATCCTGCGCGTCCGGAGGTGAGGGTCACGCCCGCCGGAGCAGGCGGCCGATCTGGGCCCGCTCGGGCACCGTGAGGCCGGCGGGCAGGAGCGCGAGGTAGGCGGCCAGGCCGGCGGCGACCGTCACGCCGAGGACGAGCCACCACTGCCGGCCGTCCGCGGCGGCCCGGGCGGCAACGGCGGCGGCGGCGCAGCCGAGCGACGGGATGGCAAGCCGGAGGTAGGCGCCGTCGAACGGCTGCACGCCGACCTTCCGCCACACCTGCCACAGGCGGAGCGCGTTCACCGCCGCCAGCGCGGTCGCCGACGCGATGGCCGCGCCGGTCGGCCCCTCCGCCGATGCGAGCGGAATGGCCAGCGCCACGAGCACGACCGCCGCGAGCAGGTTGTCGACGAGGTCGAGGCCGGTCAGGCCGACCATGATGAGCACGAACGCGACTCCGCCCGTCGCGACGTTCACGGTCTGGCCGGCGAGCATGATGCGAAGCGGCGTTGAGCCCTGGACGTAGTCCGGCCCGAAGGCCCGCAGCACGTCGGGCGCGGCCACGGCCAGCACGATCGCCGCGGGCAGGGTGCCGGCGAGCGCCCATCTCGTCGCCCGCTTGAAGAGCGCATCCAGCCGGGCCAGCTCGCCGCGGGCGTGCAGGTCGGCGGCGAACGGCGCGAAGATCAGGTTGGCCGACGTGAGGAAGAGCAGCACGAGCTGCGAGATCCGCCCGGCGGCGGCGTACGCGTCGAGCGGCGCGCCGTGCTCGTAGTGGGCGAGCACGAAGAGGTCGGCCCAGAAGAGCGCCTGGGCCAGGAGTGCGGACGGGGCCCGCGGCAGGCCGTAGGCGATCGCCGCCCGCACGTCCTCCCGGGGGGCGGGGCGGTCGCCCATCCCCGCTGCGACCGACCGCCAGAGGACGCGGGCGGCGATCGCGGCGGCGATCCACGAGGCGCCGTAGGCGGCCACGGCGGCGTCGGTCTCGCCGCCGGCGGCGATCGCACCGGCGGCGAGGGCGATCCACAGGACGGGCTGCCCGATCCAGAAGACGGCGAGTGTCGGGCCCATCCGCTTGAGGCCGCGGGTCGCACCGAGATACACGTTCGCGACGGCGATGAACGGGATCCCGGCGGCGCCGATGGCGATGGCCGCCGCTCGATCCCCGGTGAGCGGCGAGGCGGCCATGATGACGGCCGCCACGACGATCGAGGCGGCCGCCGCGACGCCCGCGCAGCGATCGACGAGGCTCCGCAGCGTGCCCGGGTCGCGCTTTCCCTGCGCGATCGCCACGAGCCGCACCGCCGCCACGTCCATGCCGAACCGGGCGCCGGCGGAGGCGACGAAGGCGACCTGGACGGCGATCGTGACGAGCGCCAGCCCGCCGGCGGGGAGCGTGCGCCCGAGGAGCACTTGGACGCCGAAGGCCGCGGCGACCCCGGCGAGCAGGCCGGCGACGTTGGCAACCGTGCCGTGCAGGAGGACGCGCTCGTCGCTCACGTGCATAGTGTCGCGAGCCGCTCGGCGGGCGTCACTCGAGATAGCCGAGGCCGCGCAGGCGTTCCTCGACCTCGCGCTCCTCGTCGGCGGTGAAGACGCCGGCGGCGGCCTCGGCCGGCGCGTCGTGCGCTGCGCTCTCGAGGCTCACCGCGGCCTCGATCATCCCCGCGAAGTCGGCGAGCGAGATCTCCGAGCCGTCGGCGGCTCGAGCCCCCGGCCCGGCCGCGACGTAGACGCCCTCGGGGCGATGGTCGCCGCTCAGCCAGTCCGCCTCCTCGACCATCCGGCGGGCGTGGGTGAGGGAGTAGAGCGGGGCCGCCTCGAGCAGCAGGTCGGGTGCGCGGTCGAGGTACGGCCCGTCGAGCACCTCCTCCTTCCGCCGCACGGCGCGGATCGGGTGCATCCCGGTCTCGGGGTCGGTGAACTCGATGAGCGACGCGGCCACCTCGTCGCGGACGCGCTCGTAGTCCTCCGGTGCGACGCGGCCGTCGGGCTCGCGCCCGCGCAGGGCGATCGAGACGCCCTCTCCCGTCGAGACGACGCTCGTGTAGGCGACCGTGCCCGCCCAGTCGACGGGCTGCGTCGGGACGGCGACGCGACCGTGCAGGCCGAGCTTGTCGTAGGCGACCCGCGCAATCGAGCGCAGCCGGCCCCACGCGAGCAGGCCGACGAGGCCCGAGCCGCGGCCGAGGCGGAGGTGACCGAGATGCTCGAGGACGCGGTTCATGTTGAGCGCGCGGGTGCACGGCTGGTGGCCGTGGTCGGACATGAGCACCACGGTGTCGTCGTCGTCCGCGCGCTCGACGAGTGTCCCGAGCTCGCGGTCGAGCATGCGGTAGACGCCGCGCACCCGGTCGGCGACCGGTGAGGCCGCCGCCTCCGCATGGCGGGGGTGGCCGGGATGGACGTACTCGAGCAGGCAGTGCTGGATCCGGTCCGGCGAGACGAAGACGAGGCAGGCGGCGTCCCAGTCCTCGGAGTCGAGCAGCCGGCGCATCGCCTCGGCGCGTGCGGCGCTCGTGCGCTCGACGTCATCGACCAGATCGAGCGGCCTGCCGCGGAAGGTCGTCCACGAGCCGCCGTTGATCGGCCATCCCAGGCTCGGCCCGATCTCCGGCGGGTGGCTGAAGGTGGCGCCGCCGGGGATCACGCCGCCGGCGATCGCAACGCCGTTCACCGCGGGTGGGGGGTACGTGAGCGGGATGTTCGCGATGACGACGCGGCGGCCCGCCGCCGACAGCCGCTCGGGCCAGGTGGGGGCCAGGATCGACCGCGACGAGACGGGCATCCGCCGGCTCGCGCCGGGCTGGTGCTCGAGGATGTCGAAGACGCCGTGCCCGGCCGGGTCGCGCCCGGTCAGGAAGGTCGGCCATGCCGCCCAGGAGTGCGACGGCGTGCACGATCGCGAGACGCCGCGCCGTCCGCGCTCGATGAGCCGCGCGAGGTGCGGCAGCTCGCCCGCCTCGAGGAGCGGGTCGAGGATGTCCCAGTCCGCGCCGTCCCATCCCACCACGAGTATCCGGTTGGCCACGGGCGCTGAGGATACTCGCGAGGGCTGGGGTCAGACCCCGCATCGGACCTCGGCACGAGTTCGTTGCAGAACCGTTGCGTCCGGCCGGCGGTGCACCGGGATGAGGCGCGGCGGGCGTCACGGCCTTGCGACGCGGGTGTCACGGCCGCCGATGCGGGGTCTGACCCCGGGCGGCTGCGACTAGCCTTTCGCCCGATGTCAGTGCTCCCCGACACGGCCGCCGTCGAGGCGGGGCGGCTGTGTGTCGGCGGCGTCGCGCTCTCGGAGCTCGCCCTGGCGCACGGGACGCCGCTTCACGTCTACGACGAGACCACGCTCCGGAACCGCGCGCGTGCATACGGGGAGGCGCTGGCCGGGTATCCGGGCTCGGCCCGGGCGGTGTACGCCTGCAAGGCGAACGCGACCGTCGGCCTCCTGCGCATCCTGCTCGACGAGGGGATGGGGATGGACGTCGCATCGGAGGGCGAGCTTGCCCACGCCCTCGCCGCGGGCACGCCGGGCGAGCGGCTCGTCGTCCACGGCAACAACAAGTCGGATGCCGACATCCGGGCCGCCGTGGCCGCCGAGGCGGGCCTGCTCGTCGTCGACCATGTCGAGGAGCTCGACCAGGTCGAGCGCATCGCAGCCGCGGCCGGGCGAGAGCAGCCGATCCTGCTCCGTGTCACGCCCGGCATCGAGGCCGCCACGCACGCCAAGATCCGCACCGCCCACGCGTCGTCGAAGTTCGGGATCGCTCCCGGCGACGTCGCGCGCGCGGCCGAGCGCGCCGCCGCATGCCCGCACCTCCGCCTCGACGGCCTGCACGTGCACCTCGGCTCGCAGATCCACGACCTCGACACCTACCTCCAGGCGGTGGCGTGGCTGGCGGAGTTCCCGGGGGCGGCCGGCTTCCCGGTGCTCGACCTCGGCGGCGGCCTCGCGATCCCGTACACCGACGCCGACGAGGCGCCGGATCTGCGCGCCGCCGCCGCCGCCACCGTCGCGGCGGTCGCCGACCGGTTCGACCCGCGGCCCGAGCTCGTGCTCGAGCCCGGGCGCTCGGTGGTGGGGACGTGCGGCGTCACCCTCTACACGGTGGGGGCCGTGAAGACGGCCGGCGGGGTGACCTACGTCGCGGTCGACGGCGGGATGTCCGACAACCCGCGCCCTGTCCTCTACGGCGCGCGCTACCAGGCCTGGATCGCCGACCGCCCCGGCGAGGAGCCCGACGGGGCGTACGCGGTCGCCGGGAAGCACTGCGAGTCCGGGGACGTCCTGATCGAGGAGGCACGACTGCCCGCGCCGCGGCCGGGCGACGTGCTGGTCGTCGCCGCCACCGGCGCGTACGCCGCCAGCATGGCGTCGAACTACAACGGCCTTCCGCGGCCGGCGGCGGTCGTCGTCCGAGACGGCACGGCCCGCACGGTCGTCCGTCGCGAGACGGTGGCCGACCTCCTGGTCACGCAAATCGGCTGAAGTTCGGGCCCCGCGCGGCCGATATGAAGGGTGAATGAGCCGTGCGCTTTCACGCTCACTCGCGGTGGTCGCTCTGCTCGCCGTGGTCTCGGCCGCGCTCGGCGTGGTCACGCCGTCGCTCGCCCGCATCGTCGGGCGCGACGAGAGCCGCCATGCCGCGGCAACCCCGGCGTGGCTGTGGGACAGCCATGTCTACGGCGGCGACTCGACCCCGGCCGAGACGGCGGCGCCGGTCAGGCCGCATGCGAAGCGGAGCCGGCGCCCGTACAAGCCGCCGGTCGCCCGGAAGGCGGACAAGCGCGCCTCGGCCGAGGCGTCCTGGCCTCAGCCGTAGCGGACGAGGCCGACGTGTGTCGCGCGGGCGATGGCGGTCGCGTCGCCGAAGCGGTACACGAGGAGGTTCCCCCTCTCGCGGCCCGGCGCCGGATAGACGAGCGTGCCGGTCGCCGACTGGCCGGGTCCGATCGACATGCCGACCAGCGGGTGGCCGACCTCGGCCGCGGCGGCCGCCGACGCAAGGAACGCGTGGTTCTTCGAGTCGAGCAGCCAGATCTGGGTGGGAGCGACGGTCTGATCCACACCTGAGGTGTTCGTGAGCGTCACCCGGACGACCCCGAACACGGTCGCGCCGAGAGGAAGGGGAGCCTTGAGATCGCGTGTCCACTCGATGCCGTCGACCTTGACCGAGACGTCGTCGAGCACGAGCTTCGACCCGAGCGGCGCCACGGTGTAGACCTTGCCGTCGGTGTACGTGACGGTGCCGGAGACGGGCAGCGTCGACGAGGGCGGGGCGGTGTTCGTGCCGCCCGACGCCGCCGACCCGCCGCCGGAGCACCCGGCGGCGACGAGGGCCGCGAGGGCGAGTCCCGCGACGCGCCTCACGTCTCGGCCTCGGCCTCGTCCTCGACCTGGCGCCGCAGCTCGGCCACCGAGAGCCCCTCGAGCGAGAGGAAGATGAACCCCAGTCCAACCCCCAGAGCCGCCTCGATCAGCTGGAGGCCGATCGAGAACGTCAGCGCCAGGTCGCTCGCCACGGGGTAGAGGACGCTCAGGCCGCCGGCCGTGGCGCCCTGGAAGACGCCGAGGTTGCCCGGCGTGATCGGGAAGAGCTGCACGAGGTTCGAGGCGAGGAAGACGACGCCGGCCGCCCCGAGGCCCTCGTCGATCCCGTACGCCCTGAGGGCCCAGTAGATGCCCGCGAGCTGCATGACCCAGCTGATCGTCGCCATCCCGAGGCCCCAGGCGAGCAGGCGCGGGCGGCGGAAGATCGCCTGCCCCTCCCGCAGGCCGCGCATCGTCGAGGTCAGGCTGATGCCGAGCAGGTGCCACCAGCGCTCGACGTAGGGCGCCGTCGGCACCATGCGCCGCCGCTGGATGCGGCCGGCGACCTCGATGCCCGCCGCGACGAGCGCGACGAGGAGGACGACTCCGGAGAGGACGGCCAGGAGCCGTACCGCCTGCTGTGGCACGGGCGTGAAGACGACCACGCCGACGAGCACTCCGACCAGCATGATCCCGCTCAGGATCTGCTCGGTGACCAGCGTCCCCACGAGCGTCGTGACGGGCACCGACTGGCCGCGTGCGGTGAGCTTGCGGCGGAGGACCGTCACCCTGGCCACCTCGCCCAGGCGGGCGATGAGCACGGTGTTCAGGAGGAAGCCGATGAAGATCGGCGGCACGACGTCGCGGATGGGCACGTCCAGCGGGCGACCGTCCTCGTCGGCGGGGACGGCGTCGATCGCCGCCTTCCACGTGAGCGCCTTGGCGGCCACCGACCCGAGGTTCGCGATGAGCGCGGCGAGCACGAAGACCGGGTCGGCGTCGGTGAAGACGTTCGCGATGACCTGGAGCGAGAAGCGCTGCGAGACGATCAGCACCAGCGCCGCGATCACGATGGCGAAGGCGGCCGCCTTGAGCGCCGTCCGCCGCTGCGGCCGCAGCTCCTGCGCGAGCTGCGAGACCGTCACGAGCTCGAGCCCGCGCTCGCGTGCCGACTCGAGGATGTGCGGCACGGCCTCGACCGTCTGCGACCGGTCGCCGCCGTGGCCGGAGCCGTCGCCGTCGTGCAGGAGCAGGATCGCCCCGGGCCGGAGCACGTTCCGGCAGCGCGCCACGATCGCATCGACCCCGGGGCGGGCCGTGTCGAAGATCGCCCCGGTCCAGCCCACCATCCGGTAGCCCTGCTGCCCCGCCACGGCCGAGACGAACGGGTTTCGGAAGCCGTGCGGCGCCCGGAAGAGCTTGGACGCCTTGCCGTCGACCGCGTCGGCGAGGGCGCCCTCGGCCGCGCGGAACTGGTGCACGATCGCCCGCGGCCCCGCGAACACGAGCAGCGAGTGATCGTCGCCATGGCTCGCGAGCTCGTGCCCCTCGTCGACGATCCGGCGGGCGATTTCGGGGTGCGCGCGCACCTGCCGCCCGAGCGCGAAGAACGTGGCCCGCGCCCCCGCGTCGCGGAGCGCGTCGAGCACCCCGGGCGTCCACTCCGGGCTCGGCCCGTCGTCGAACGTGATCGCCACCATCGGCTCCGTGGTCGCGCCGAGGCCGACCACGCGCCCGAAGAGGCGGGCATTGGGCGTGAACGTGGCCCAGGCGACCGCGATCAGGATGAGGACGGCGACGGCGACCAGGACCTCGCCCGGCCGGCCGCCGATCTCCTCCCCGATCACCGCCGCCGCCGTGAGCCAGACGGCGGCTGCGATCACGAAGCGAACGATGACGTCGCGCTTGCCCATACAGGCCTCACACCGGCGAGCAGGTCGTCGTAGTAGGTCTCGAGCTTCGCAGCGACGCGCGGCCAGGCGTAGTGCTCGAGCGCCGTCCGCCGCCCGGCCTCGCCCATCCGGCGGCGCTCGTCGGGGTTGTCGAGGAGCCCCCCGAGGGCGTCGGCGAATCGCACGGCATCGTCCGCCGGGTGCACGAGGAGCCCCTGGACGCCGTCCTGCATCACGAGCTGGAATCCCGAGATGCGGCTCGCAACGACGGGCTGCCCGCAGCTCATCGCCTCGAGCAGCACCATCCCGAACGACGCCCGGTTGCAGGGCGTGCAGAAGACGTCGCCGGCGACGAGATGGTTCGGCCGGCTGCGGTTGAGGCGCCCGGCGAAGTGGACGTGCGGGCGCTGCTCGTCCTGGATCTGGTGCTCGTACTTCGCCCTGAGCGGGCCGTCGCCGACGACGACCAGCCGCACGTCTCCCCGCTCGCTCTGCAGGATGCGGTGGGCTTCGATCATCGTCCCGAGGCCGTTTCGGGGGTCGAAGCGGCCGACGAAGACGATCGTGCCCTGCTCGCCTCTCAGGCCGGGCTCGGGCTCGGCATCGGGCGAGAAGTGGTCGGCGTCGATGCCGTTCGGAATGACGTCGTAGGCGTAGGGGTAGTACGGGACGAGCGAGCCGATGCACGCCTCGGACACGCAGATGCGGCCGTCGAGCCGCTCGATCCACGGCCGCGTCCACTCGGCCAGGATGTCCATCCCGAGGGTCTGCGGGAACACGCTGTGGAACGTCGCGACGACCACGGCATCGTCGGGCGCGTTGGCGATCGCCCAGGCGGGGAACGGCGGGTTGTAGGGCGCGTGGACGTGGATGACGTCGAAGCCGCGGCAACGGAAGAAGTCGCGCAGCTGGCGGCCGATCCAGGGCCACATCGTGTGCAGCGTCTGGGCGTTGTTTCCCCACCTGGGCACATACAGCGGCACCGCCGCTCCCAGGCGGACGATCTCGAACGTCGGCTCGGGGACGGGCATTGCGTCGTCCTGCACCGGCGGCGTGCGCAGGATGCGCCCGGTGACGACCGTGACCTCGTGGCCGCGGGCCT
Source organism: uncultured Actinomycetes bacterium (assembly GCA_963809325.1). GTDB lineage: Bacteria > Actinomycetota > Thermoleophilia > Gaiellales > JAICJC01 > JAICJC01. The sequence goes on along the minus strand of CAWEIZ010000007.1, from coordinate 728,983 downwards.
GGAGGCCGCGGGCCTGGCCGTCGACGTGCTCGGTGATCCCGCCGAGGGACGGGTAGTAGAAGTCGGTGACGATGGCGATTCGCACGGCGTGTGATCGTAACCCAGGGCCCGATCTGGCACTCTCGGGCCGAGTGCGCCAGGGTGCCGTCGGTATACTGGACTTGGATGCCGATCTACGAGTACCGATGCCCGAACGACCACCGGTTCGAGGTGCTCCAGAAGTTCGCGGACGAGCCCATCACCGAGTGTGAGGTCTGCGGCGCACCCGCGACACGGGTGATGCACCCGGTCGCGATCCACTTCAAGGGCTCGGGCTTCTACTCGACCGACTACGGCCGGCGGAAGCGGTCCGGCTCGGAGGGCAAGTCCGAGGGGTCGAGCGACGGGAAGTCGTCCGAGAAGTCCGAGAAGAAGAGCTCCGAGGGCGGGAGCGGCGAGCCCAAGAAGGCCGCTGAGGCGTAGCGGCGGTCCTCGTCACCGGGGCGACGGGCCAGGTCGGAGGGCAGGCGGCCCGGGATCTGGTCGGTGCGGGGCTGCGGGTGCGGGCGCTGGTGCGAGATGCGTCGCGCGCACGCCTTCCGGGCGCCGAGATCGTGCCGGGGAGCTTCGAGGACGACCGGTCGCTCGCACGTGCGCTGGACGGAGTCGAGACGATGCTGCTCGCCGGCCGGGACGGCCCCGACGCGGTCTCGCAGCATCGCCGGGTGCTCGATCACGTGCGCCGGGCCGGCGTGTCGCACATCGTGAGGCTGTCCGCGATCGGTGCGTCCGCCGCCTCGCCGATCGCCCTCATGCGCGATCACGACGAGGTCGACGTGCTGGTGCGTACGAGCGGTGCGCGCTGGACGCTCCTGATGCCGCACCTCTACATGCAGAACCTGCTGCGGGCGGCCGACGCAGTACGCCGCGACGGCACCCTCTCCGCGCCTATGGGTGAGGGCCGCTACCCCCTCGTCGACACCCGCGACGTCGGCGCCGCGGCGGCCGCCGTGCTCGCCGGCCCGGCCGCGCACGCCGGTGCGACGTACCTCCTCACGGGTCCCCGGGCGTTGAGCTACGACGATGTGGCCGCGGCGATCGCGGCCGTCGCAGGCCGCCGCGTGGAGTACGAGGCCGTCGGGGCCGCCGTGCACGAGGAGCGGCTCCTGGCAGCCGGCCTCCCCGCCTGGCGCGCGTTCGACCTCGCTCACATCGTGGCGGCCTATTCCGGCGCGGACAACGATGTGTCCCCGGCTTTGGAGTTCCTGCTCGGTCGAACGCCCCGCTCGTTACTGGAATTCCTGGCCGATCACGGCGACGCCTTCCGATTCGCCCACTCGTAGACGTCCCCCTCGTGGATCGCGGCGTAGACGTCGTCTCGCGTGCGGTTCGCATCCTCCGCCGTGAGGGTGCACGTGGGGTGTCGAAGCACGAGCCGCACGAGCACGTTCTTCTGCCCGGGCTGAAGCCCGATCCGCGCGATCGCCTGAGGCGGGAGCTCGCGCCGCCGGGGTCTCGGCGATGACCGACACCTCCTCGACCGCGTCGAGCACGCCGGACTCGACCCGCTCGCGAATCCGGTCGCCCAACTCCTCGGCGGTCAGGTCCTCCGCGACGGCGATCGAGAGGTCGCGCCGGGTCGGCGGCATCGCGCTCACGGGCCGGTAGGGCTCGAGGTCGAGCATCTGCCCGGCGACCCGGGGATCGGTCGAGCGGAGCAGGCGGATGTCGGTGACGCCCTTCCGCAGCATGAGCGCGCGGTCGAGGCCGAGGCCCAGGGCCAGCCCCGACCACTCCCCGGGATCGAGCCCGCCGGCCTCGAGGACGTGCGTTCCGGCGAGGCCGCACTCGAGGAGCTCCACCCATCCCTCGCCGGTCTCGACCTCCACCTCGCGGCCCTCGGTCGTGTACGGGTGCGAGGCCGGAAGCGCCCGGTGCGGCGCCCCGGGCAGGGTCGCCGAGACGACGAGGCCGACCATCTCGTCCAGATCGCCCGTGGTGAGCGGCTCGCCGCGCCGGACGCGCCACAGGTCGAGCTGGTGCGGCTCGCCGACGTGCAGCCGGTCGACCACGTCGCGGCGGTAGACGAGTCCGGGGCAGGCGACGACGAGATCGGGTTGGCCGTCGCCGGCCAGGGCGCGCAGCGCACCCGGCACGGCGGCCGTCATGTGCGTCCGCAGCAGGCGGCCGCCGGCGACGTACCGGGTGTAGCGGGCCTCGCGGGCCGGGGCGGCGGGCGGATAGCCGAGCACCTCGTAGTTGTCGTAGACGGTGACGACCGGGCTGGACCGGTGGACGAGCACCGGAGCGCCCCACGCGCGCTCGAGGGCGTCGCTGATCGCGCCGGCGACGATCTGCATGGCGTGCGGCCCACTGGCCGGGTCGGACAGGTCGCGCAGCGCGAGCGCGCGGTCGAGTTGGTCTTGGGTGATGACGGAACGCATCGAGATCCTCCGGGGACGGCGGGATGGCAAGGGCACGAGAGCCCCGGCCGCCGTGACGGCTGGAGGAGCGCGATGCGCGCGGCTACGAGCGCCGGGCGAGCGCCGCTGCCCCAGCCTGCGGCCGGGGCGGGGTAAACGATCTGGCGCTCGTGGTCATCACGACCCGAAGTCTAGCCCGTGGTCTCATGCACCTAGCGTTCGCGGCGACGGCGAACCGCGCTCTTCGCCGTCGCGCCCCAAAGGCCACGCCAGCCCTTAAGGGGGCCCCGCGGGGGAACCCTGGGTTCCCCCGCGTTAATGCACGGTGCAGCCCGGCGCGTACAGCTGGCCCTTCGGCGCCGGCTGCGGCGCTGAGGCGCCGAGGAACATCTGCACGATGGCGGCGTTTTGCTCGCTCGACTGGAGCACGTCCTGCCCTCCCAGCACGAGCGGCGTGCCGCCCAGGTGGCATTCGAGCGTGCGCCCGGAACGGAACTTGATCCAGCCCATCCCGAGCAGCTCGTTGGCCGAGAGGTCGGTCGCGAGCGGCTTTGCGATGGAGCGGCCCACGGACGGGAGATGGAAGAGGCTCGAGGGCGTGACGAGCTGGTGCATCAGCGCCTGGAGCACGCGCTGCTGGCGCTGGGTGCGCGAGATGTCGCTGTCGGCGCTGTTCGTCGTGTGGCGGATGCGCGCGTAGGCCAGCGCCCGGCGGCCGCTCAGGTGGATCGGCCCCTTCCCGAACTGCCAGCCGTGTCCGTCGAACGACTGCGACGACACGATCTTGGTCGGGTTCACGATGGTGATCCCGCCGAGCTTGTCGATCAAATCCCTGAACCCGGTGAAGTCGACGATGACGACGTGGTTCACCTTGAGGTCGGTGAGCCGGTTGACCGTGCGGATCAGAAGCGGCGGCCCGCCGAATGCGAACGCGGCGTTGATCTTGTTCGTGCCGTGGCCCGGGATCGGGACGTACAGGTCGCGCGGGATCGACAGCATCGAGATGAGGTGCTTGCCCGGGTCGGTGCGGACGAGCAGGATCGAGTCGGCCCGCGCGCCCGAGATCGCGCTCTTCCCGCGGCTGTCCGAGCCCATCACGAGGCTGATCTGGGGGTCGCGGAGGATGTTCCCGGCCGGCGCGAGCGCGGCCTTCGTCCGCTTGTCGATGCGCTTGTTCGCCTTGGCGACCTCGTCGGAGAAGGCCCGGTAGCCCAGGTAGAGCCAGAACGCGAAGAGCAGGAGGACCACCGGGATCGCGATCGCCAGGATCCTGCGCCACCGCCGCCGGAAGAACCCCGGCCCGGTGCCCGGAGCGCCCGGAGGCGGTGGGGTCGCGACCCGCCGCCCGGGAAGCGGCTCCGGCCTGGGCCGCATGTCGGGTGCGGGCAGGCCCTCGGGCGTCGGCGCCCGCGGAGGCGCGGACGCGCCCGCGGACCGTCCGGTGAAGTCGAAGCGCGCGGCGTCGGCGTCGTCGCTCCCTCCGGCCCGGCCCCCGCGGTACGTGCGATACGGCTTGGAGGGCTTCGACTCGGGCGGCATCTAGCGGCTTTATGGTACCCACGATGGTGAATTCCTCCCCCGGACCGGTCATCGGCGTGGATCTCGGAGGGACGTCCGTGAAGGCTGCGCTGGTGTCGGCCGACCTCGAGCTCCTCGCCCGCGACGCGTCGCCGACCGACGTCTCCGACGGGGATCGGCTGCTCGGCGAGATCGAGCAGCTCGTGCGGCGCATCGCGGGCGAATCGCCCGTGGCCGCGGTCGGCTTCGGGCTGCCGTCCCAGATCGACCAGCGCCGGGGTGTCGTCGCCGACTCGATCAACGTGCCGATCACGAACGTCCCGTTTGTCGCCGAGATGACCGCGCGCCTGAATCTGCCCGTGAAGGTCGACAACGACGCCAACCTGGCCTGCCTGGCAGAGGCCAGGATCGGGGCCGGCAAGGGGCGAGACAACGTCATCATGCTCACGCTCGGGACCGGAGTGGGCGGCGGGATCGTCTTCGACGGGCGCCTCTACCACGGCGCGACGGGCTACGGCGGCGAGCTCGGGCACATGGTGATCGACGAGAACGGCCCGCCCTGCCAGGGCCACTGCCCGAACCACGGCTGCCTCGAGAGCCTCGCCTCGGCGGCCGGCGTGCGGGCCGCGGCGGCGCAGATCGCTGCCGAGCGGCCGGGTGGGATGCTCGCGAAGGCAGGCGCGGCACGGACATCCGTCGAGACCCGGGTCGTGATCGACGGGGCCCTCGACGGCGAACAGGATTGCATCGACGCGCTCGCGATCGTGGGCCGTCATCTCGGCGTCGGGATCGCGAACTACGTGAACATCTTCAACCCGGACGTCGTCGTGGTGGGCGGCGGGATCATGGCGGCGGGCGAGATCCTCCTGGGTGTCGCCCGGGACGAGGCCGGCCGGCGGGCGCTGCGGCCGCCGTGGGGCGAGGTCGAGGTCGTGGCCGCGGAGCTCGGCAACGACGCCGGCGTCCTGGGCGCGGCCGCGCTCGTCCTGTGAGCGGCGCCCTCGTCGTCTGCCCGACCCCCATCGGCAACCTCGACGACGTCACGCTCCGGGTCCTCGACGAGCTGCGGTCGGCCGACGTGATCGCGTGCGAGGACACCCGCCGGACGCTGACGCTGCTCACCCATTTCGGGATCGACACGCCGCAGCTCTCGCTCACCGAGCACAACGAGGCGGCCCGGACGCCGGCGCTCCTGGCCCGGGTGCGGGCCGGCGAGCGGGTCGCGCTCGTCTCCGACGCCGGCACGCCGACCGTGTCGGATCCCGGGGGGCGCCTGGTCGCCGCGGCGGTCGCCGACGGGCTCCACGTGGAGGTGCTCCCGGGCGCGTCGGCGGTGGTGACGGCGGCGGCCGCGTCGGGGCTCGCGGGTGGGGGCTTCGTCTTCTGCGGGTTCCTCCCGCGCACGCCGGCCGGGCTCGCCGGCCTCCTGGATCGCGTCGACGCGGCCGGGCTCGCCGTCGTGGCCTTCGAGTCGCCGCGCCGGCTACCCGCCACGCTCCGGGCGCTCGCCGGCCGCGACGCCGGCCGCCGGGCCGCCGTGTGCCGCGAGCTGACCAAGCTGCACGAGGACGTCCGCCGCGGGACGGTCGCCGAGCTCTCGGCGCACTACGACTCCGCGCCGAAGGGCGAGGTGACGCTGGTGCTCGCCCCGGCCGATGCAGGCGTTCGGGCCGATCCCGCCGACGACGCGCTCCGGGAGCTTGCCGAGGTGGTCGGGAGCCGCCGCGCCGCCGCCCTGGCGTCGCGACTCACCGGCCACTCTCGGAACCGGCTCTACGCCGCGATCACGCGCGCGAGGCGCTGACCACGTCGTCGGTCATCTCGGTCCGGCACGAGGCGCAGACCATCCGGTCGTGGAACGGCTGGAGCGCACGCCGCCCACCGCAGAACACACACGCATCGTGCGGCTTGGAGAGCACGATGGTGTCCCCGCGCACGCTGATCTCCAGCGGATCGCGGATCTCGATCCCGAACCTCCGCCGGATCTCGACCGGGATGACGATCCGGCCGAGGTCGTCGACCCGGCGGACGACCCCTCCGGTTTGCCCGCCGCGTATCCGCGTCGGCTGCTTCACTGCATTCATTCTGACCCTCGCCATCTTCTAGGATGGAGCCCGGAACCCAGCATAACTCCGAAATTGCTCGACCTGACATCTCCTTACAAAAAACATGCCGTTCTCTGTCACTACGCCCATCTACTACGTCAATTCGGACCCTCACCTGGGCCACGCGTACACGACCGTGGGCGCCGACGTGCTCGCCCGCCATCACCGCCAGCGCGGAGAGGATGTCTTCTTCCTGACGGGTACCGATGAGCACGGCGCCAAGGTCGCCCGGGCGGCCGAGGAGGCCGGGCTCACGCCGAAGGAGTTCTGCGATCGGGTGTCGGCCCGGTTCCGCGATCTCGTCGCCCAGCTGAACGCGACCAACGACTACTTCATCCGCACCACCGACCCCGAGCACGAGCGGCGCGTGCAGGACTTCCTCGTGCGGCTGCGCGACGCCGGCCACCTCTACGAGGACAGCTACGCCGGCCTCTACTGCACCGGCTGCGAGCAGTTCTATGCCGAGAGCGACCTCGAGCAGCCGGGGAACGTCTGCCCGCTGCACAAGCGCCCGGTCGACTGGCTGGAGGAGGAGAACACGTTCTTCCGCCTCTCGGCGTTCACCGACCGCCTGCTCGAGCTGTACGACCGCGATCCCGAGTACGTCGTGCCCCGCACGCGCTACAACGAGGCCCGGTCGCAGATCGAGGCCGGGCTGAACGACCTCTCGGTGAGCCGCGCGTCGGTGAGCTGGGGCGTGCCGCTGCCGTGGAAGCCCGAGCAGACGATCTACGTGTGGGTCGATGCGCTTCTCAACTACCACACTGCCCTCGAGTACGGCACGGGCGACGACGTCGCGGCCAAGTTCTGGCCCTCGACCCACCTGCTGGGGAAGGACATCCTGCGGCTGCACTGCGTCCTCTGGCCCGCGCTCCTCATCGCCGCCGGCTACGAGCCGCCGGCGAAGCTCTTCGTCCACGGCTACCTGACGAGCGGCGACCAGAAGATGTCGAAGTCGCTCGGCAACGTGATCGACCCGCTCCAGGTGATCGCCGATCTCGGCGCCGACGCGCTGCGGTTCTACGTCCTGCGCGAGGTGCAGTGGGGCCAGGACGGGAGCGTCACCCGCGAAGGCCTCGACCGGCGCTATGACGGCGAGCTCGCGAACGACCTCGGGAACCTGGTCTCGCGGACGACGGCGATGATCGCCCGCTACCGCGACGGCCGCGTCCCTGCGGGCACGACGGCGCTCGCGTCCGTGCACGAGCGCGTGGCCGAGCGCTTCGACGCGCTCGACCTGACCGGCGCGCTGGAGGAGATCTGGACGCTCGTCCGCGCGGCCAACCGCTACGTCGAGGAGCAGGCGCCGTGGGCGCTCGCCCGAAGCGACGACCCGGCCGACGTCGAGAGGCTCGACGCGGCGCTCTACACGCTGGCCGACGCGGTGCGGGCGCTCGGCGTGCTGCTTCACCCGTACATCCCGGCCGCCTCGGAGCGGATCCTCGCCGCGGTCGGCGAGCCGGGCGCGGTGGCCTGGGATCGGGCCGGGCTCGGCCTCACGGCCGCGGGCACGGCGGTGGAGCAGCCTCCGCCGCTCTTCCCGCGCCTCGCTCCCACCGGCGCGTGATCGACACCCACGCGCACCTCGAGATGTGCGACGGGGAGCCGGAGGAGGTCGCCGCCGCCGCAGCCGAGGCGGGCGTCAGCCGCATCCTCACGATCGGCCGCGAGCAGGCCGTCGATCTCGCGGAGCGGATCCCGGGAGTCTGGGCGATCGTGGGCGTCCATCCCCACGAGGCGGCCGAGGTCGCCGACCCGGCCGCGGCCGTGCGGGAGCTGATCGGGCACCCGCGGGCGGTCGCCATCGGCGAGTGCGGCCTCGACTTCTACCGCGACTACGCGCCGCGCGACGCCCAGCGGCGGGCCTTCGCAGCCCAGATCGAGGTGGCGAACGAGGCCGGCCTGCCGCTCGTCATCCACACGCGCGCCGCCGACGACGAGACGTTCTCCATGCTCGAGTCTGCCGAGGTGCCGGTCGTCCTGCACTGCTTCGGGTCGGTCGGCCGGCTCGACGACGCGCTCGAGCGCGGGTATCTCGTGTCGTTCGCGGGGAACGTCGCCTATCCGAAGGCCGATGACCTGCGCGAGGCCGCCCGGCGCGTGCCCGACGACCGCATCCTGGCCGAGACCGACGCGCCGTACCTGGCCCCGCCGCCGCACCGCGGCCGCCCCAACCAGCCGGCCTATGTCATGCGCACGCTGGAGGTGCTGGCCGGCGAGCGCGGTGTCGACCCAGCGGTGCTCGAGGCGCAGATCGACGCGAACGCGACCCGCGTCTTCGGCCTGTGAGCGGCGCGCAGGTGACGCTGGCGCGGATGCGCGAGTTCGGGATCCGGCCCGATCGCGACCTCGGCCAGCATTTCCTGGTCGACGACAACGTGCTCGAGGTCGCCGGGCGGCTCCTCCCCTTGGACGCCGGCGACGTCGTGCTCGAGGTCGGTGCCGGGCTCGGCGTGCTGACGGCGTGGCTCGCCCGCCGGGTCGCCCTCGTCCACGCCGTCGAGGTCGACCGGCGCCTCGAGCCGGCGCTCACCGCCACGCTCGCGGGCGTCGGGAACGTCCACGTCATCTGGGCCGACGCCGCCCGCCTCGACCCGGCCGAGCTCGACCCGCGGCCCGGCGTGCTCGTTGCGAACCTGCCCTACAACGTCGCCACTCCCGTGATCATCCGGGCCCTCCCGACGGTCGAGCGCTTCTGCGTGATGGTTCAGCGCGAGATCGCCGACCGGCTCTTCGCGAGCCCGGGGACGAAGGCGTACGGCGCCGTGTCGGTGCTCGTGCAGCTCGCCTGCGAGCGGCTCGGCCGCCGACCCGTGTCGCGCAAGGTCTTCGTGCCCGAGCCCAACGTCGACTCGGCGCTCGTGGCCTTCCGCCGCCGGCCCGGGGTCGAGCTGGGCGACGACTGGGAGTGGACGTCGCGGGTGGTGCACGGAGCGTTCGGCCACCGTCGAAAGACGCTCGCGAACGCCCTCGCCCTCGCCGAGCTGCCGGCGCCGCCCGCCGAGGTCGCGGGCCTGCGTGCCGAGCAGCTTCCGCCCGAGCGGTTCGCGCTCCTGGCCCGCGAGCTCAGATGAACGTGCGCGCTCCCGCCAAGGTGAACCTGTGCCTGCGGCTCGGGCCGCTCAGGCCCGACGGCTACCACCGCGTGACGACGCTCGTCCAGGCGATCGACGTCTACGACGACCTCGAGCTCGAGCCCGGCCGAGGAGACGGCCGTCGAAGGGTTTCCGGAGGACACGCTGGTGGCCGCCGCCCTCGCCGCGCTGGGCGAGGCCCGCCGCGTGCGGCTCGAGAAGCGGATCCCGGTGGCGTCGGGCCTCGGCGGCGGCTCCTCCGACGCAGCCGCGGTGCTTCGCGCCCTGCGCGGCGAGCGGACGGCGAACGAGCTGCACGAGATCGCGCGCGGCCTGGGCACCGACGTCCCGTTCTTCCTGACCGGCGCCGAGACCGGCTTCTGCACGGGGCGGGGGGACCGGGTGCAGGCGCTGCCCGGCTTCCCGCGCGGGCACGCGTTCGTGATCGTCCCGGCCGCCGAGGGCCTCTCGACCGCCGACGTCTACGCGGCCTCGACTCCGAACCCCGCGTTCCGGGCCGTCGAGGGCGAGCTGATCCGGCGCATGCACACCGTCCGGCGCGCCGCGGACGTGGCCGGCCTCATGGCAAACGACCTCGAGCCGGCCGCGCTCCGGCTCCGGCCGGAGGTCGCCCGGACGCTCGATGCGCTCCGGGATGCGGGGGCGCTGGCAGCGCGGGTGACCGGGTCGGGACCGACGGCGTTCGGCCTCTTCGAGCACCGCGCCGCGGCCGAGGAAGCGGCCTCCGGGATCACCGGGGCGCTCGCCGCCTCACCGGTATGATTCGGCCATGGCACCCTGGAACGTTTCCAGCGACGCACTGACCATCGAGCAGGAACCGCGGCGATCGCCGTCGCGGTGGCTGCGGCAGAACAGCCTGCGCATCGCGGTCGTGCTCGGCATCGTCGAGGCCATCGTTGCCTGGACCAGGGGCTTCTCCCTCGAGATGATGCTGATCGGCGTGCTCTCGGTGCTCGCCTACCTGAACCTGCGCCACCGGATCCCGCTCTCGGTTCGGCGGCCGGTCTGGGTGTTCGTGACCGCTCAGGCGGTCGCCGGGATCCTCGTCCCCGCGATCACCATCGGCATCGGCATCGCCATCGTGGTGGGCGGGATCATGCTGGTGATCCTGCTGCTCGTCATGCTGGGCGACCTGCGCCGCTCGTAAAGAGCTCGCCGGCCTCCGCGAGCACCGCGGGGTCGAGCTGGATGTCCCCGGCGGCCGAGTTGCGGCGCGCGTTCGCGGCCGAGAGCGTCCCGCAGATGGCGCCGGTCACGCCGGGCTGGTTGAGCACCCAGGCGAGAGCGAGCTCGGCCGCCGTCAGGTCGATCCGCGCGGCGAGCGCCGCCAGCCGCTCGACGCGCGGCACCGCCTCGGCGAGCCGGTCGGGCGTGAACTCGTCGCGGCGCCAGTCCCCGTCGGCGAACGTCTCGTCGGCCGCGATCCTGCCGGTGAGGAGGCCGGACGCGAGCGGCGAGAACGCCAGGTAGCCGATGCCCTGACCGGCGAGCCAGGGCAGCAGCTCCGAGGTGTCGTCCCGGCACAGAAGGGAGAGCTCGTTCTGCACCGACGCCACCGGATGGATCGGCAGGCAGCGCTCGACGAGGGCGCGATCGAAGTTCGAGACGCCGACCCGGCGGGCGAGCCCTTCGCCCACGAGCTCGGCCATCACGCCCCACGTCTCCTCCACGGGGATCCGGTCGTCGGGCCAGTGCACCTGATAGAGGTCGACGCGGTCCGTCCCGAGGCGGCGCAGCGAACCCTGGATCGCCGAGCGGATCTCGTAGGGCCGGATGCCGGAGCCCTCGTCGTCGGGCGCCACCTTGGTGAAGAGCAGGACCTCGTCCCTGCGCCCCGCGATCGCTCGCCCGACGAGCTCCTCCGAGCGGCCCTGGCCGTACACCTCGGCGGTGTCGATCCAGGTCTGGCCCGAGTCGATCGCGGCCCGGATCGCCGCGATCACGTCGCCGTCTGGTGCGCGCCCGCCCCAATCGGCCCCGCCCGCCTGCCAGGCGCCGTAGCCGATCGCCGAGATGTCCGGGCCGCCGGCACCGAGTTGTCGCGTTCGCATGGGTCGCGGAGTCTATGCTCGGGGGGTGTTCGAGCGGTTCACCGAGCGCTCCCGCCAGGTGGTCGTGCTGGCGCAGGACGAGGCGCGCATGCTCAACCACGACCACATCGGCACCGCGCACCTGCTCCTGGGCCTCATGCGCGAGGAGGCCGGCGTCGCGGCGCGGGTGCTCCACAAGGCCGGGCTCGAGGTCGCCGTCGTGCGCGAGCAGGTGCGGGGCGTCGTGGGGGAGGGGGACGGCGCCTTCGGCGGGCAGATCCCCTTCTCGCCGGGGGCGAAGGCGGCGCTCGAGGCAGGCCTTCGGGAGTCGCTCTCGGTCGGCCACAACTTCATCGGCACCGAGCACATCCTGCTGGGGCTGATCCGTGAGCCCGAGCCGCAGCTCGCCGCCGTGCTTACGGGGGCCGGGGCGGACGTCGGCAAGCTCGTGGCCAGAGTCGAGGCCGCGCTGCCGGCCCGGTCCATCGTCGAGATGGCGCCCGACATCCTCGGGTTCGAGCGCTACACGGAATTCGCGCGCCAGGCCGCGATCGAGCTGGCCCAGGACGAGGCGCGCTCGCTCAACCACAACTACGTTGGCACGGAGCACATCCTGCTCGGGCTGCTCGCCGAGGAGCAGGGTGGTGCGGCCCGGGCGCTCGAGGAGCTCGGCTTCGAGATCCACGCTGTCCGCGAGCAGGTGACGCGGATCGCGGGGCTCGGCGACGAGCCGGTCTTCGGCGAGGTGCCGTTCACGCCGCGGGCCCGGAAGGTGCTCGCGCTGGCGCGGGAGGAGGCGACCGCGCTCAACCACGTGTCCGTCGGCACCGAGCACCTGCTGCTCGGCCTCGTCCGCGTGCGCGAGGGCGTCGCCGCTCGCATCCTCGGTGAGTCAGGGGTCGATCCCGATCGGGTCCGCGCGACCGTGCTGCGGCTCCTGCACGACCAGTACGAGGCCGTCGCCGAGGCGTCCAAGCCCCCCTCCCACCTCGACCTGCCGTGCCCGGCGTGCGGCGCCACGCTCGCGCACCTCGAGATCTCAGAGCAGCAAGCGGGGTCGTTCACGGCCGAGCGCGCGGGCGTCGTCCACTGCCCGAACTGCGGCCGCGGGTACGACCTGCGCTACAGCATCGAATGGCGGCCCGCCTGACGTATACTCGCCGAGCCCCTCGCGACCGCGCTCGATGGGGCGTGGCCAAGTGGTAAGGCAACGGGTTTTGGTCCCGTGATCCCTGGTTCGAATCCAGGCGCCCCAGCTCCCAACACCGACCGCCCACTCCCCGCTCTCCCGTATGACTCACGGCTCTCCGCTCGCCTGTGTTCTCCTCGCTGCCGGTCAGGGCACGCGCATGCGCTCCTCGACGCCGAAGGTGCTGCACGAGATCCTCGGGCGCACCCTGATCGACTGGGCGGTCGCCGCCTGCCTCGAGTCGGGCCCGGACCGGATGCTCGTGGTCGTGCCGCCGGACGCCGATGCGATCCGCGCACGCCTGCCGGGCGGGGTCGAGCCGGTCACGCAGGAGCGGCCGCTCGGGACCGGTGACGCCGTTCGCGCCGCTCGGGCCGCGCTCGAGGGCTTCGACGGCGACGTGCTCGTGCTCTACGCCGACCATCCCCTGACCGACCCGGCCAGTCTCCAGGCGCTGCGGGCGACGCATGCCGACGCCGAGGCGGCCGCCACCGTGCTGACGTTCGAGCGGACGGATGCCATCGGGGCAGACTTCGGCCGCATCGTCCGGGGCGCCGACGGCGGCATCGAGCGGATCGTCGAGGTGCGCGACGCCTCCGGCGACGAGCGGTCGCTCACCGAGGTCAACTCGGGCATCTACGTGTTCCGCTCCGGCGACCTGTGGCCGGCGCTCGCGGGGCTCGAGGCCAAGAACGACCAGGGCGAGCTCTACCTGACCGACGCCGTCGGCGCGCTCGTCGCCGCCGGTCGCCCGGTGGTCGGCCACCGCCACCCCGATGCCACCGCGGCGCTTGGCATCAACACCCGGGCGGACATGGCCGAGGCCGCCGCGCTCCTGCGCGACCGCACGAACCGCGCGCACATGCTCGCCGGCGTCACCATCGTCGACCCGGCCACGACCTGGATCGATGCCGCCGTCGCGATCGAGCCCGACGCGGTCATTCAGCCCTTCACCGTGCTCCGCGGCGAGACCCGCATCGAGGCCGGGGCGGATGTCGGCCCTCACGTCGTCGCCGTCGATGCCCGCGTCGGGCCCGGTGCCGACGTGGGCCCCTTCTGCTATCTGCGCCCTGGGGCCGACATCGGCGCGGACGCGAGGGCCGGGACGTTCGTCGAGATCAAGAACGCGTCGATCGGCGAGCGCGCCAAGGTGTCGCACCTGTCGTACATCGGCGACGCGGAGGTCGGCGCCGACACGAACATCGGAGCGGGCAACATCACCGCCAACTACGATGGGGAGCAGAAGCAGCGAACCACGATCGGCCGTGATGTCCGCTCGTCCAGCGACACTGTGTTCGTCGCGCCCGTGACGATCGGAGATGGGGCGTGGACCGCAGCTGGCTCCGTAATCACCGACGACATCCCCCCGGACGCACTCGGCGTCGCCCGTGCCCGACAAACGAACATCGAGGGATATGGAACACGAAAGCGAAGCCGCAGTTAGCCTCGAGACGCCGATCCCGCTCTTCGCCGCCACCGGCCTGGCGGCGTCTTCCGTGACCAAGGGCGAGCACGCAACGTGGATGGAGCGCGCGCCGCACAAGCGGCTCATGCTCTTCGCCGGCCGGTCCAACATCGCCCTCGGGCAGGCGATCGCAGAGCGGCTGGGGATCCAGCTCGGCGACGTGACGCTGAAGACCTTCACGAACGGCGAGGTCTACGTCCGCTACGAGGAGTCGATCCGCGGCTCCGACGTGTTCATCGTCCAGTCGTGCGTCTCGCCGACCAACGACGCGCTCGTCGAGCTGCTCGTGATGGTGCAGGCGGCCGCGCTGGCGTCCGCCAAGCGGATCACCGCCGTGATGCCCTGGTACCCCTACAGCCGCCAGGACAAGAAGGGCATGCCGCGCGAGCCGATCACCGCCCGGCTGGTGGCCGACATGCTGGCCGCCGCGGGCGTCGACCGGGTGCTGACGATGGACCTCCACGCCGGCCAGGTGCAGGGCTTCTTCCACAAGCCCGTCGACCACATGACCGCCGTGCCGATCCTGGCCGAGCACTTCAACATGCTGCTCGACCTCGAGCATGACGAGGTCGTCGTCGTCTCCGCCGACGCCGGCCGGGTCAAGCTGGCCAAGAAGTTCGCCGAGATGCTCGGCGCCGACCTCGCCCTCATCACCAAGGAGCGCCCCGAGCACCAGGAGGCCGAGGCGACCAACGTCATCGGCCGCGTCCGCGGCAAGATCTGCATCCTGCTCGACGACATGATCGACACCGCCGGGACGCTCTGCGCCGGCGGCCAGGCGCTGCTCGACCACGGTGCGACGCGCGTCTTCGCCTGCGCGACCCATCCGGTGTTCTCGGGGCGGGCGCTCGAGCGGCTCGAGGCGAGCGTGTTCGAGAAGGTGGTCGTGACCGACACGATCCCGATCGACCCCACCACCCGGCCCGCGAACGTCCAGGTGCTGTCGGTGGCCCCCATCCTGGCTGATACGATCTCGAACGTCTTCAACGACGATTCCGTCTCGGGCCTCTTCCACGGCGGAAACCAACTGTTCTAGTGGACAGAGTCAAACTCCAGGTCAGCGTGCGCGAGGGGCGGGGGTCGAAGGACGCCAAGGCGCTCCGTGCCGCCGGCGAGATCCCGGGCGTCATCTACTCGGCCACCACCGACACGCAGGCCATCACCGTGAACGCGCGCGCCCTGCGCCAGGCGGTGTCGGGCGGCCTGCACACCATCCTCGACGTCACGCTCGACGGCGACGGCAAGGGCCGGCCCGTGCTGATCAAGGATCTCCAGCTCGACCCGGTGCGCGGCCGGGTCGTTCACATCGACCTCCACGAGATCCGGCTCGACCAGAAGATCCAGACCGTGATCCCGGTTCAGCTCGAAGGCCACGCCGAGGGCGTCAACATGGGCGGCGCGCTCAACCAGCCCGTGCACGAGGTGCGCGTCGAGGCGCTCCCGGCCGACCTCATCGACTTCATCAGCGTCGACGTGAGCGGGCTCGAGATCGGGCAGTCGGTGCGGCTCTCGGACATCGAGGCACCGCCCGGCGTCACGTTCACCGACGATCCCGAGAGCACCGTGCTCGCCAGCATCGCGGCGCCGGTGTCCGAGGAGGATCTCAAGAGCGAGGCCGAGCTCGAAGCCGAGGCCGAAGCGGTGGCCGAGGCCGAGGCGGCTGCCGAGGTGGGCGAGGAGGGCGAAGGGGCCGCGCCTGCAGAGGGTGGCGGGGAAGCCGGCGGCGAGGAGCCGTCCGGCGATTCGTCCGAGTAGGCCCCGATGGGACTCCTTCGGCGCCGCGGGCCGGCACCGACACTCGATCTCCTCGTCGTCGGGCTGGGCAACCCCGGCCCCGAGTACGCGCGCACCCGGCACAACCTCGGATTCATGGTGGCCGACCGCCTGGCCGAGTCGCTCGACGGCTCGTGGCGCTCGAAGTTCTCGGGCCGGATCGCGACGGCTCGTGCCGATGACGTGCGGCTCGCCCTGTTCGAGCCGCAGACGTTCATGAACCTGTCCGGGCCGGCGGTTGCCGCGGCAGCCCGCTTCTACGGCCTCGAGCCTGCCGACGTCCTCGTCGTGCACGACGAGATCGACCTCGAGCTGGGCGACGTCAGGGCCAAGATGGGCGGCGGGCTCGCCGGTCACAACGGCCTGCGCTCGGTGCGCGGGGCGCTCGGCACCGAGGAGTTCCCCCGCGTGCGGATCGGCGTCGGGAGGCCCGGTCGCGGCGAGCGCCGGCCGGTCGCCGACTGGCTGCTCCAGCCGTTCGATCCCGGCACCGACGTCGATTCGCTCGTCGAGCGCGGAGCGGCGTGCGCGCTCGCCGTCGCACGCGACGGCATCGACGCCGCGATGCGCCAGTTCAACGGCGCCGGCCCCGCTGCGCCGCCCGCAGGCGCTTAGATGATTGACTCCAGGCCTCCGCGCGCCTGGACGTGCATCTGTGGTGGGTCGGCGGATTGCGGTGGGGCTGCGGCTGCGAACCGTCGCCTCGCTGCGTCCTCGGTCGCGCCGATATTTCAGTCAATATCGACGCTCCCTGCGTCCTTGCGAGGCTCGGTTCTCGCCGCCCGGGACATCGCGGGGGCCTGGAATCAATCATCCGGTTAACATCCGCCGGATGCTGACAGAGACCGACCCCGGGACGGCGCCCGGCGTGGCCGCCGAGGACCGGGCCGGGGTCTCCGCCCGGAGCATGGCGCTCGGCCTCGCGGTCGGCGTTCCCATCAGCCTCGTCCTCCTCTACGTCGCCACCCGCGGGGTGGCCTGGGAGGACGTCCGCACGGCGCTTCGGGAGGCGCGGATCGGGCCGCTGGCGGTCGCCGTCGTCGCGTTGTCGAGCGTCTATGTCATCCAGGGCCTGCGCTGGCGGTGGATCGCGCGGCGCCAGGCGCGTGCGTCGCGGAAGACGTTCGTGAGCCTCGTCGTCGCCGGCGTCGGCGCGAACAACGTGCTTCCCGCCCGGGTCGGCGACCTGCTTCGGGCCCACTGGCTCAGCCTGCGGACCGGCACGCCGCGGGCGCGCACGCTCGCGACGGTCGTGGTCGACCGGGCCTGCGACGTCTTCGTGCTCCTCGCGTTCCTGATCGTCACCTACCCGTTCACGCCCCGGCGCACCTGGATCGACCGGGTCTTCATCGCCTCGCTGGTCGTGACCGCGATCATCGCGGCGGGCCTGGTCGCGACCAGGCTGTACGTGGCCCACCGGGATCGCGACGGCCGCACGCTCCCGCTGTCGGTCCGGCTCTCGTGGCCGGGGCGGCAGCTCTCCGGGCTGATCCGGGGGACGGCGGCGGTCGTCGGACGGGGCGATCTCGCCGTCGCGCTCGCGCTGTCGGCGGCGGCCTGGCTCCTGTGGGCCGCGGCGCTGTGGCTCGTGGCCGACGCGCTGGCGATCCACCTCGCCCTGTGGCAGGCCGCGTTCATGACCGGCCTCGTCAACCTCGGCACGGCCGTGCCGTCCTCGCCGGGCTTCGTCGGCACCTACCAGTGGCTCTGCGTCAGCGGCCTCGGCCTCTTCGGCGTGGGGGCGAGCCAGGCGTTCGCGTTCTCGCTCGTCCTCCAGGCGGCGTGGTTCGTCCCGACGACCGCGGTGGGCGTGCCGCTGGCCGTGCGCTTCAGCATGGAGCGCCGGCGTGGCTGACCTCTCGGTGCTGATCCCCGTCTACAACGAGGCGCGGACGCTCGAGCGGCTGCTGGACGCCGTCGAGGAGCGCCCCGAGGTGTCGGAGCTCGTGATCGTCGACGACGGATCGACCGACGGCACGGCCGAGATCCTCGAAAACCGCGACTTCAAGGTGCCGGCGCAGGTGATCCGCCACGAGCGAAACCGCGGCAAGGGAGCGGCCCTCAGGACGGCGATCGCGGCGGCCACGGGCGACGTCGCACTGGTACAGGATGCCGATCTGGAGTACGATCCCGCGGAATTCCCGCTCCTTCTGGCACCGATCGAGCGGGGACGAGCCGAGGTCGTGTACGGCAGTCGCAGCTTCGCTGCGCACTCGGCGTACTCGTTCTGGTTCGTCATCGGAAACAAGTTGGTGACTCTGTGGACCAACGTCCTCTTCAACAGCTATCTGTCGGACATGGAGACCTGCTACAAGCTCATGCCGCTCTCGGTATGGCGGTCGCTCGACCTCCGGTCCGACCGGTTCGACATCGAGCCGGAGATCACCGCGAAGCTCCTGAAGTCGGGCCACCGGATCTACGAGGTGCCGATCTCCTACGCCGCCCGCGGACGGGTCGAGGGCAAGAAGCTGACGTGGCGCGACGGGGTGATGGCGCTCTGGACGCTGTCGCGGATCAGGGTGGCGCCCGGACGAGCCCGGAAGGGGTAAACCCCGCGGCCCGGCCGGCCGATAAGGTCTCCATGCGTCGTCGGGTTTCGGTTCTCGTCACAGCGGTCCTCGTGGGAGTCGCCGCGTTCACCGTGCTCCCGGCGCCCGCGCTCGCCTCGAAGGCGATCACGCACAACGCGAGCCACGTACGCCTGCGGGTCGACGCGAGCGGCGTGGCGCTCGTGGAGTACACCTCCGCGAACGGCCGCCGCCACCACGTGCTCGCCTGGGGCGCCAAGAACGCGATCGCCCCGACCCGCGGCCGGAAGCAGCGCCACTTCAAGATCGACTACTCCGGCGGGTACGGCGCGTTCGGGCGGGCGTACTGGAAGACCCTGAAGAACGCCTGTGTCCACTTCCCGTCCGCCCAGGGGCTGGCCGACGCGGCGGGCGAGGATCCGCTCCCGCTGTACGTCGCGGGTTGCGAGCTCCCCAACGGGTCGTTCTGGGCGCTCCAGGCCTGGAAGCGCATCGTCCCGCACGGCGGCCTCCACAAGAGGGACTATCGACACGCCTTCACGGAGCTCCACCTGTCGCATTGGGATACGGCGCTGCCTGTCCTGAAGCTGCACACGGACTGGATCTACAACGGGCAGTACGACCACCTGTGGGGACAGTTCACCTACCTCGGGATTCCGGTCCACGGGTTCGGCGCGACCCGCATCGGCAATCCGACCGACTCGTTCGGGCGCAACCTGTACGTGGACACGCTCGACTCGAGCTGGGGTAGCGGTTGGTGGCGGCTCATGGCCTTCCTGATGCACCGGCCCGCCGGCAACTTCTGCGTCGGCACGTACAAGTTCAGCCACACCACACCCGGCATGGGCAAGGAGTACCGCGGCACGATCATGGGCCCGGGCGTCACGCCGATCGTGCGGGTGACGGTGCCCCAGCCCGGTCCGTACGACCCGGCCGCGGACGCCGTCGCGAACCAGCAGGAGAAGGCGCTGGCGCCGCCCGGCGACTCCTGCAACCACACTCACTGACGCCCTTACGGGGTCGAGTATCATCGCCGGGTGACGCTCCGACTGCTCGCCGTGGTTGCCTGGCAGCCGATCGGCATCGCAGTCTCCTACGGCGTCTGGAAGCAGCTTGAGCGCGAGCGCACGGGCCGGGTGGTGCAGGCGCTCGGGACGGCCATCGCCTTCGTGGCGCTCGCGTGGCTGCCGGTCGCGGCGATCGATCTGGCCGCACGCACGCGGCACGACGCCCGCCTGACGCCGACCGCGGTCGAGAACGCGGGGGCGATCCACTCCAAGGGGCTCGTGGGCGCGATCAACCGGCTGCGCGCGACGATCCCCGCGGGCGACACGTACCAGCTCAACGCCTACGCGAGCCGGGTGTCGTTCTGGGCCTACACGTCGCTCCTCCCGAGGGTGGCGGTCGGGCCGGGCGCCGGCGCCGACTGGCGGATCGTGTGGCACAGTCACCCGGGCGGCGCCGCCCCCGCGGGCGCGACCGAGCTCGCCCCGGGCGTGTGGGTGGTGCACCGGCCGTCATGACCTCCCACCTTCTGGGCCTCGCGGTCGCCAACCTCTGCTTTCTCGCCGCCGGGGCCGGGGTCGGCCGGGCCCTCGGACTCTGGCGGGCCCCGCGCGACCTGCCGGGCGCCCTCGCTCCGGTGTACCTCGTGGGTGTGGCCGTCTCGGGCATCGCCGCGACGTGGGCGCTCATCGCGGGGCTCGAGCTGGCGCGCTGGCAGGTCGTCGCCGGCTGCGCGGCGCTGGCGGCGGTCGGGCTCCTGCCCGTGCGGCGGGCGGGCCTGACCCTTCCTCCGCCGCCTCCGCGCCCGCCGGCCCGCGTGGTCGTCGTGCTCCAGGCCGCGGTGGGGCTCATCGTCGTCCTCCTTCTCGTCGACGCCGCCTACCGGCCGCTCTCGGAGTGGGACGCCTGGGCGATGTGGACGATGAAGGCCAGGGCGATCACGCTCCTCGGCGGGCTCGACCCGGGCGTGTTCGCGGGTGTGCCCTACCACCACCTCCACCTCGACTACCCGCTCCTGCTCCCCGCCGTCGAGGCGATCGGCTTCCGTTTCATGGGATCGATCGACACCCAGGTCATCCACCTGCAGGCGGCGCTGCTCACGGCCGCGCTCCTGCTGTCGCTGCCGCGCCTGCTCGCCGACCGGGTGCCGGTGGTCATCGCGTGGGCGTCGGCGCTCCTCATCGCCGTCGCGCCGTCGCTCGTCGACCAGGCGAGCGCCGGACTCGCCGATGCGCCGCTGGCCGTCTTCTTCGCCATGGCGGCCGTCTGCGGATGGCGCTGGATCGCCGACGGCCGGCGCGAGATGCTCGTGCTCTCGGCGCTCTTCGCCGCCGCGGTGCTCGCAACCAAGCGCGAGGGGACGCCGTTCGTGGCGGCCCTGATCCTGGTCATGATCGTCGCTGCCGGCCGCGGGCGCCGGCTTGCGGCCGCCGGTGCCGGCGCGGCCGCCCTGGCGACCGCCGTCCCGTGGCAGCTGTGGCTGCACGCGAACGGGGTCGACACGTCGAACGGCGAGATCCCGTACTCCAAGGTGGTCGACCCCGGTTATCTGGCGGGCCGGCTGGGGCGGATCCCGACGGGGGCGGCGTCGCTCGTGTGGCACGCGCTCCAGCCGGGGGCGTGGCTCGTGATCGTGCCGGCGGCCGCGGTCGCGGTCGTGCTCGCCGCCCGGGGTGGCGAGCGGGGGACGGCCGTGTTCGTCGCAGCGGTCGCCTGCCTCGTGCTCGTGAGCGTCGTCTGGGCCTACTGGGTCGGACGGCCGAGCCTGCACTACTACCTTCACCACTCGGCACGGCGGGTCGTGACAACGCCCGTGGTGCTCCTGGGGGCGTTCCTGCCGGTGCTGTGCGTGGCGGCGTCGCGAGGGCGCCGCGGCCCGCCGGTGGAGCCGCCGGCCTAGCCGATCTAGGCGATCAGGCGGATGCGCGGGCCCTTGCCGTTCTGGGCCGGCGCGGGGACGACGTCGGGGACGCGCTTGTCGAGCCGGGCCTCGAACGCGCGCGCGCATCGCCTCGCCCGACATGTGGGCGCCGGTCTGCATGCGCAGGCACGCCAGCTTCGAATCGAGCCGGCGGACGGCCTCGGGCGGGTCGTAGAGGTGCGCCCGCACCTGATACTCGCTCATTCCCCGGTGGAGGGTTGGCACGGCGCCTAGCCTAACCGGATCGCGGGACGGAGTAAACCCCCAACTGTCCAATTTCGTCACAGAGCGGCCAGTCCCTCGTAGATCTCCCGGGCCGAGCGGAGCGCCCACTCGAACCGCCGGACCTCGAGCCGCTCGTTGGGGCTGTGGATGTTGTCGGCGTCGATCCCGAAGCCGGAGAGGACGGTGGGGATGCCGCGGGCGGTGAACGCCGCCGCCACCGGGATCGAGCCGCCGCTGCGAATCGCGAGCGGGCGCACGCCGGTGGCCCGCTCGATGGCGTCGAAGCCGACCCGGAGGGCGGGGTGGGACGGGTCCATCCAGGCGGGCTCGCCCGGCGGCCACATCTCGAGCTCGAGCTCGGCGTGCGCCGGACAGGCGTCGCGCAGCGTCTGCTCGAGGAGCACCGACATCGCCGCAGCGTCCTGGCCGGGGGCGAGCCGGACCGAGAGCGACGCCCGCGCCTCGGTCTGGATCGACGTCTTGTGGAGCGTCGGATCGCCCGACGCCACCGAGTGGACGGTGATCGAGGGCCGGGCCCACGTGCGCTCGTAGAACTCGTCGGCGGCGGCGTCGTCGGACGGCGTGACCCCGCCGCTCTCGAGCTCCTGCGCGCCCGGCGCGAGCGTCGACCACCCGTCCCGCTCCGCCCGGGCGACCGGCGCGACGCCCTCAGAGAAGCCCGCCGGCAGGTCGACGACGGCGGCGAGCACGCGGTGCAGGTCGTGGATCGGGTTCGCGGCGACGCCCCCGTAGAGCCCCGAGTGGAGCTCGCGCGTTCCCGTCGTCAGGCGCAGCTGGACCCCGGCGAGGCCGCGCAGGCCGGTCGTGATCGCCGGCCGGTTGGCGTCGACCATGCTGCCGTCGAAGATGACGGCGGCCGTGAAGTCGCCCTCCATGTCGGCGAGGTGGTGCATGACCGAGTGGCCGCCGACCTCCTCCTCGCCGTCGGCGAGCACCCGCACGTTCACCCCGAGCTCGCCGGCCGCCGCGAGGTCGAGGGCCGCCCGGAGGAGCGCGTAGAAGTTCCCCTTGTCATCGCACGTCCCGCGGCCGTACAGGTGGCCGTCGCGCACCTCGGGCTCGAACGGCGGGCTGGTCCAGAGGTCGAGCGGCCCCGGCGCCTGGACGTCGTAGTGGCCGTAGGCGATGATCGTCGGCGCGCCGGGCCTGGACGCCTCGATGGTGCCGTCCACGACGGGGTTGCCGTGCGCCTCGGTGATCTCGCCGCCGCCGATCAGCTCGGCGATCCACTCGGCGGCCTGCCGCAGCTCGGCCGGGTGCGCGCCGTCGCTCGAGACCGACTCGATCCGGAGGAGCTCGCCGAGCTCGGCGAGCGCGGCGTCAGTGGTCGTGGCGCTCGGTGTGCTTGCCACGGGCGATGTCGATCAGCGTGAGGAAGCCGAGGATCACGGGGATCGAGAGGGCGACCACGAAGATCGAGTCGAGCGTCCAGTCATGCCCGGTGGGCTTGCCGGTGTCGGCGCTCGAGGCGGCGAACGCCGCGACGGGCAGGGCGAGCGTGAGAGCTACGGCGTAGAGGCTTGCGATCAGACGGCGCACGGGATGAACCTCCGTCGGTACGACCGGCCGGAGCCTACCATTCACGACGGCGGTGGCGGAAGGCATCAGGCAACGGCCCGACGCGCCCCTGGCCGGGGCGGAGCTTGCGCTGCCGTATCTGCTGGACGACGCGGACTTCGCGGCGTTCGCCCGCCGAGCGGCGTCGGGAGCCGCCCGCGCGCGGGCCTCCGAGCCGATCCTGGGCGCGCTCGTCGCGGCCCTGTGGACGGCGCGCGCCGGGCTCGAGCCGCGCGCCCTCGCGGTGCTCGTCGATGACGACGACGACGCCCGCACCCTGGCCGACTCCGCCGCAGCGTTCCTGCCGGGCGAGCCCGTGGCCTTCATGCCGTCGCGCGGCGCCGCGCACGGCTCCGGCCTCGAGCCGGCCCCGCACCTGGTCGGCGAGCGGTCGCGGGCGCTCCACACGCTCGCCGCCGGGGGCCTCGTGGCCGTGTCGGCGGACGCGCTCGTCGAGCGGCTCCCTCCGCCGGCGTCGAGGCCGCGGCCGGTCGAGCTTCGCCTGGGGGAGGAGCGGCCGTTCGACGAGCTCACCCGTGCGCTGGCCGAGGCCGGCTACGAGCGCGCCGACACCGTCGAGGAGCGCGGCCAGTTCTCGGTCCGCGGCGGCCTCGTCGACATCTTCCCGTCGACCGGCCGCGAGCCGGTCCGCGCCGAGTTCTTCGGCGACAGCCTCGAGCGCCTGTCGGCCTTCTCGGCGTTCACGCAGCGCTCGCTGCGCGACCTCGACCACGTGGTCGTCCATCCGGCGGCCGAGATTGCTGAAACGGGGCCAGACCAGACTGGCGCGTGGGGCGTCGAGGAGGACGAGGCGGCGGTGCCCGAGGGGCTCGTCTCGCCGCTTCCCGAGCTCGCCGGCTCCGCCGCGATCGTCGCCTGGAACCCCGAGGCGCTGGGTGCGGAGGTCGACGAGGCCTTTGCGGAGGCGGCGGATCTCCTGCGCGATCCCGCGATGCTCGCGCGGGGATACGTCCGTGTGCAGGAGGCACGCGCGCTGATCGACGAGGCCTCGGCGCTCGAGGAGATGCCGCTCGGCCAGCCCGCCTCGTTCGACGCCCAGCCGCCGGCGCTGGCGTCGTTCGGCGTCGCCGAGGCCGAGAACGAGCTGCGCAGCCTCACGCGGGCGGGCTACCGCGTGCTGGTCTGCTTCCCGCATCTCGGCGAGGCGCGCCGCACCCACCTCCAGCTGCGCCGAGTCGAGGCGGCCCTCCCCGATCCGGGGGCGGGCGGCCCCGACGAGCCCGGGGTGGCGTTCTGCGTCGCGCAGCTCCGGCGGGGGTTCGTCGCGCCGGGCCTGCGCCTGGCCGTGCTGCCCTCGGCCCAGCTCTTCCGCCGCCGCGGCGCGCGCGGGCCGGCGCGGATCGGCCGCGCGCTGGCGACGGTCGCCGACCTCCGCACCGGCGACTACGTCGTCCACGAGGATCACGGCGTCGGGCGGTTCGTCCGCTTCGACACCAAGGAGGTCGGCGGCGTCGTGCGCGACTACCTCTACCTCGAGTTCCGGGGGGACGACCGCCTGTACGTGCCCCACGACCAGCTCGCCAAGGTGAGCCGCTACGTGGGCGCCGACGGCCGGGCGCCGGCCCTCGCCAAGCTCGGCGGGAAGGCCTGGCAGACGCTCAAGTCGCGGGCTCGCATCGCGGTGCGCGAGCTGGCCGGCGAGCTGATCGCGCTCTACGCCCGCCGGCAGTCGGCGACGAAGCCTCCGCACGGCTCCGACGACGAGTGGATGGGCCGCCTCGAGGCGTCGTTCCCGTACGAGGAGACCGACGACCAGGAGACGGCCATCGACGTCGTCAAGGAGGACATGGAGTCCGACCGGCCGATGGACCGGCTGGTGTGCGGCGACGTCGGGTTCGGCAAGACGGAGGTCGCCGTGCGCGCCGCGTTCAAGGCGGCGTCGGCCGGCCGCCAGGTGCTGATGCTCGTCCCGACCACGATCCTCGCCCAGCAGCACGCCGCGACGTTCAAGGACCGGTTCCGCGACTTCCCGATCCGCGTCGAGATGGTCTCGCGCTTCCGGCCGCCGGCCGAGGTGAAGCGCGTGCTCCAGGAGTACAAGGACGGCAAGGTCGAGGTGCTGATCGGCACCCACCGCGTCCTCTCACGCGACGTCGTCCCCCAGAACCTGGGCCTCGTGATCGTCGACGAGGAGCAGCGCTTCGGCGTGGCGCAGAAGGAGCTTCTGCGCCAGCTCCGGCTCGAGGTGGACGTGCTCGCGATGTCGGCGACGCCGATCCCGCGGACGCTCCACATGTCGCTCTCGGGCCTGCGCGACATCACGGTCATCACGACGCCGCCGCGCGGCCGCCACCCGATCAAGACGCACGTCGGCGAGTTCGACGAGGAGCTGATCGCGGCGGCGCTCAGGCGCGAGGCCGGCCGCGAGGGCCAGTCGTTCTACCTCCACAACCGGGTCGAGACGATCGACGAGGCCGCCGAGCGCGTCCGTCAGTGGGTGCCGGAGCTGCGCGTCGGCGTGGCCCACGGCCAGATGCCCGAGCGCCGCCTCGAGGACGTCATGATGAAGTTCCTGCACGGCGACTTCGACGTGCTCGTGTCGACCACGATCATCGAGTCGGGCCTCGACATCCCGCAGGCGAACACGCTTGTCGTCGAGCGGGCCGACACGCTCGGGCTCGCCCAGCTCTACCAGATCAGGGGCCGGGTGGGCCGGTCCGACGAGCACGCCCACGCCTACCTGTTCTATCCCGACCGGCGCGAGCTCTCCGAGGAGGCCCGCCACCGCCTGTCGACGCTCGCCGACTACACGGAGCTCGGGTCGGGCTACCGGATCGCGATGCGCGACCTCGAGCTGCGCGGCGCGGGGAACCTGCTGGGCGACGAGCAGTCGGGCCACGTCGCGGCGGTCGGGTTTGAGCTCTACTGCGAGCTGCTCGCCGAGGCCGTCGCCGAGCTCCAGGGCCGGCCGTCCGAGGCGGCCCGGCCGGTGCGGCTCGACGCCGCGGTCGACGCCTACGTGCCCGCCGACTACGTGCCGCTCGAGGCGGTGAAGATCGACCTGCACCGCCGGATCGCCCTCGCCGGCGAGCGGGTCGAGCTGCGCGAGCTCGACGCCGAGCTGACCGACCGCTTCGGCCCCGTCCCGGAGCCGGTCGGGAACCTGCTCGTGCTTCAGGAGGCGCGACTGGCGGCGGGCGAGCTCGGCGCGGCGACCCTGACGATGCGTGGCGGCCGGATGACGGTGGCGCCGCTCACGCTCACGTCCGCACAGGTCGCCGAGCTCAAGCGGGCGGCGCCGAACGCCCTCTACACCGTCGCGCGCCGAGAGGTTATGAGACCCGTATTGGGCGCGTCACAGGTGCTCGAAACCCTCGATGCTATACTCGAAATCCGCCGCGTAGTTGCGGCTTAATTGTCGATGGGCCGAGCCCTCCGCATCCTCCTCCTGGCCGCTCTGGCGGTCGTTTCCGCCGCCTGTGGAGGCGGGGGCGCCAGCTCGACCTCGTCGGCCAAACTCGCCAGCGGCGACGTGGCCGTCGTCGGGACGACGCACATCACGAAGTCGCAGCTCGACCACGCGATCACGCTTCGGGTGAAGGCCATGACGTTGTCGAAGCAGACACCGCCCAAGGTCGGGACGACCGACTACACGACCAACGTCGTCCAGCCGACCCTTCAGCACCTGGTGCAGGGCGCCGAGGTGCGAAACATCGCGACGGCGCTCCACGTGACAGCCACTCCGGCCGACGTCCAGAAGGCGATCACGGCCTCGGTCACGCAGTACTACGGCGGCAGCCAGTCGAAGTTCCAGGCCGACGTCGACCGCTACGGCCTGACCGAAGCCGACCTCAACTATGAGTTTCAGACATCGGTGCTCGAGACCAAGATCACCAACAAGCTGACCGACCAGGTGAAGGTCACCGACCAGGACGTCCAGACCTACTACGACCAGAACAAGGCGTCGTACAAGACCACGTCCGACTCGCGGGTCGTCGACTACGCCCTCTTCCCCGACAAAGCGTCGGCCCAGGCGGCGCTCACGAAGCTGGCCGGCGGGGCAGGGTTCTCGGACGTGTCGGCGGGAACGATCGACACCAGCGCCAACCACGAGCCGTTCACGGCCCAGAAGGGCCAGATCGACAAAGCGTTCGAGCAGTCGGCGTTCACGCTGCCGACGAACGAGCTCTCGCAGCTCGTCAAGGTCGACAAGGCGTACGCGGCGTCGAGCCTGAGCGGCAAGTGCCAGCCCGACTGCTACTTCCTGATCCGGCCGACGGCCGACGTGGTCAAGGCCGGCACCCAGCAGTCGTTCGACTCGGTGAAGGCCCAGATCCGCACCCAGCTTCTCTCGACGCAGAAGCAGGCGCACGTGACGAGCATCCTGCGGAAGCTCGAGGCGGCCCAGAAGAAGGCGACCACGTACGCCACCGGCTACGCGCCTCCGCCGGCGACGACCGCGGCTCCTCCCACCACGTAGGGTTCGCGACATGGCCACCCTGGTCGCCCTCGGCCCCGGCGATCCCGATCTCGTGCCGCTCGCGGCGTGGCGCGCGCTGGAGGCGGCGGGCCCCGTCGCGGTGCCCGACGGCGAGCCGCTCGCGGGCTGGCTGGGGCAGCACGGCATCGCCATCGACCCCGACGCGCCGGTAGCGGCCGCGTCGGGCGAGCGCTTCCGCCGCCTGCTCGCCGAGCGCGACTGGGACGAGGTCGTCCCGGGCGGCGACGCCCTGCGCGACCTGCTCCTGGCCGACGCGATGGTCGGGCTCCAGCGGCTGACCGAGCGGCTGCGCGTCGACTGCCCCTGGGATCGCGAGCAGACGGCGGCGACGATCGTCCCGCATACGATCGAGGAGGCCTACGAGGTCGCCGAGGCTGTCGGCGAGGGCGACGCGGCCAAGCTCGTCGACGAGCTGGGCGACCTGCTCTTCCAGGCGTTCTTCCTCGCGCTCCTCTGCCGCGAGGAGGGCACGGGCGACCTGGCCGAGGTGGCGGCGGGGATCACCGAGAAGCTCGTACGCCGCCATCCCCACGTCTTCGGCGAGCGCGAGGCGGAGACCGCCGGGGCGGTGCGCCGCAACTGGGAGCAGATCAAGCGCGACGACGAGGGCCGGTCCGGGATCTTCCACGACGTCCCCGGCGTCCTGCCCGCGCTGCTCCACGCCCGCAAGGTGCAGCGGCGGGCGTCCGCCGTCGGGTTCGACTGGCAGGCGTGGGAGGGGGCGTGGCCGCAGCTCGAGTCCGAGCTCGGCGAGCTTCGCTCCGCGCTCGATGACGCACCCGCGCCGCGCGCCGAGCACGAGCCTGACGCGCACGTCGTCGACGAGACCGGCGACCTGCTCTTCGCCGCCGTCAACGTCGCCCGCCTCGCCAACGTGGATCCCGAGCTGGCGCTGCGGGCGGCGGCCGGTCGCTTCCGCGCGCGTGTCGAGGAGGCCGAGCGCCTGGCGGCGGAGGCCGGCGAGGAGTGGGCCGCGCTCGACCTCGACGCGCAGGACGCCTGGTACCGGCGGGCGAAGGAGGCGCTGCACCGGACGTAGGCAGCCCGCTCGGAGGCTTCCGCATTCGAGCCGCGCCGCTGGGGCCGGTTACCATCGCGGGGATGGCGCGATGGCTTCCGGGCATCGCAACCCTGCTCGGGTACCGGCGCGAGTGGCTCCGCCACGACGTGGTCGCCGGGATGGTGCTCGCTGCGCTGCTCGTGCCCCAGGGGATGGCCTATGCGGAGCTCGCGGGCATGCCCGCAGTCACCGGGATCTACGCCACGATGGTGCCGGTGGCGGTCTATGCCCTGGTGGGGCCGTCGCGCATCCTCGTCGTGGGCCCCGACAGCGCCGTCTCCCCGCTGATCGCGGCCGCGGTGCTGCCGGTGGCCGCGGCCGGCTCGCCGCAGGCGGTGGCGCTCGGCGGGCTGCTGGCCGTGCTCGCCGGGGCGCTCTGCATCCTGGCCGGCCTCCTCAAGGGTGGATTCGTCGCCGAGCTCTTCTCGAAGCCGGTGCGGATCGGCTATCTGAACGGCCTGGCGCTGACGATCCTCTTCGTGCAGCTGCCGAAGCTGCTCGGGTTCTCGACGGAGTCGCACACGCTCATCGGTGCGGTGCGGTCACTGGAGCACCGGATCGACGACACCGACGCGGCGGCGCTCGCGCTGGGAGCGTCCGCCCTTGCGCTGATCCTGGTGCTTCGCCGCCTGAGGCCGCAGTTCCCGGGCGTGCTCGCAGCCGTCGTCCTGTCGACCGTCGCGGCTGCGGTCATGGGGCTCTCCGTGCCGGTCGTGGGACGCCTGCCGGGCGGGCTGCCCACACCGGGCCTGCCGCACTCGGGAGCGCTCAGCCTGTCCGAGCTCGCGGCCGCCGCGGTCGGCATCGCGTTCGTCGCGTTCACAGACACGAGCGTGCTCTCGCGAAGCTACGCCGGCCGGATCGGGCAGGACGTCGACCAGAGCCAGGAGCTGGCGGCGCTCGGCGCTGTCAACGTCGCGGCCGGGCTGTTCCAGGGATTCCCGATCAGCTCCAGCGCCTCGCGCACGATGGTCGCCGAGACGGCCGGGGCGCACACCCAGGCGGCGGGCCTGGTCGCAGCGGGGGCGATGGCCGTCGTCCTCGTGGCCGCCGGGGGGATCACGCGGAACCTTCCGCAGGCCGCGCTTGCTGCGGTCGTCGTCTCCGCGGCACTCGCGCTCTTCGACCTTCGCGGGATGCTCCGGCTGGCCCGGATCCGCCGCGTCGAGTTCGCGCTGTGCGTGGCGTGCTTCGCCGGCGTCGCGCTCGTGGGCGTGCTGACGGGGATCTTCGTCGCCGTCGCGCTGTCGCTGCTCGACTTCGTGCGCCGGCAGTGGCGCCCGCACGACGCCGTGCTCGGGCGGGTCTCCGGCATGAAGGGCTACCACGACACAGCGCGCCATCCCGAGGCACGGCAGGTCCCGGGGCTGCTCCTGTACCGCTTCGACTCGCCGCTCTTCTTCGCCAACGCCGATCACTTCCGCGACCACGTCCGCCGCATGGTCGGGGACGCCGATCCGCCGGTGCGGTGGGTGGTGGTCACGGCCGAGCCCATCACCGACGTCGACACCACCGCGGCCGACATGCTCGTGACCCTGGACCAGGAGATGGCGGACGCGGGCGTCAGGCTCGTCTTCGCCGAGCTCAAGGGACACGTCCGCGACCGTCTGAGGGACTACGGTGTGCTCGAACGGTTCGGCTCGGACCGGTTCTTCCCGACCCTCGGAACGGCGGTCCGGGCGTACGTCGCCGCCACCGGCGTCGAGTGGACAGACTGGGAGGACGAGCCGGCCGGCGAGGCGGACGAGGACGAGCGTCCGAGCCTGCCCCGACCGGGCCGGCCTCCGAGTTAGGCGGCCACGGGCGCTGCGACTGCCGCGCCGGCGAGCTCCGCGACGACGTCGGCCAGGCGCTCCCGCATGTCGGGATCGAGCAGGCGTCCCTCCTCGTCCACGTGCTCCTCCGCGTGCGGGACGGCGAGGCCGGACTCGAGCACGCGCGCGCCCATCAGCCCGAGCACCTTGCGCAACTCGGCCTGCGCCCACATCGCGCCGTACGTCGACGTGCTGGCTCCGATGACCACGGTCGGCTTGCCCCGGAACGGGCTGTCAGCCAGCGGCCGCGAGACCCAGTCCAGGGCGTTCTTGAGCTGGCCCGGGATCGAGCCGTTGTACTCGGGAGTCGCGATCAGCACCGCGTCGGCCGCCTCGATCCGCCGGCGCAGCTCGTGCACCTCGGCGGGCTGGCGATGCTCCAGCTCCTGGTTGAACGGCGGGACCGTCGCCAGGCTCTCGTACCGGACGAACTCGACGCCCGGCCCGCCCAGCTCCTGCGCCGCGCGCAGGAGCCGGGTGTTGAGGGAGTCGCGCCGGAGGCTGCCCGACAGGGCCAGGATGCGCATGTCAGGCCTCCTTCACGGCCGAGAAGCCGGCCGTCAGGCGAACGGTGTCTCCGAGCAGGAGGCCGCCCGTCGGAAGCGGGGTGTTCCAGCTGACGCCGAACTCGTGGCGGTCGATCTCGCCCTCGAGCTCGAGCCCGAGGCGCTCGTTCCCCCACGGATCGGTGCCCGCGCCGGTGACCTGCGCGACCAGCTCGACCTCGCGGGTGATGCCGCGGATGGTGAGATCGCCGACCACCTTGCCCGGCTCGAACCGGGTCGACGTGAACGTGATCTCGGGGTGGCGCTCGGCGTCGAAGAAGTCGGGCGACTGGAGGTGCCCGTCACGGGCCTCGTCGCGCGTATCGACGCTCGCGACGCGGATTGCGCCGGAGACGCGCGGCTCGTCGCCGCCGTCGATGACGCCGTCGAAGTCCGCGAAGCTGCCGTGGATGGACGCGATGCCCAGGTGCCGGATCGAGAACTCGACCCGCGAATGGCTGGGGTCGATCTTCCAGGTTCCCGTGGGGATCGCGACGTGCTGTGTCTCGAGTGTGCTCATTGTGGTCTTCCTCCCGATGCGATATACTTGAGCTATCAACTATCCTAGCAGGTGAAGATTGAGTAGTCAAGTATTGAGCGATCAAGCATTGTCGGCGTGGGTGGGGCTGCTGCGCGGCCACGCCGCGCTCACACGCGCGCTCAACGCCGACCTCGTGGCCGACCACGGCCTGACCCTCAACGACTACGAGGTGCTTCTGCACCTGTCGCGGGCGCCCGAGCGGAAGTTGCGCCGGGTCGACCTCGCCGAACAGGTGCTCCTGACGGCGTCGGGCATCACGCGGCTTCTGGACGGGCTCCAGGCCTCGGGGTATGTCGACAAGGCAGCGTGCTCGAGCGACGCCCGCGTCACCTATGCCGTCCTGACCGAGGCCGGCCGCGACAAGCTGCGCTCCGCCGCCGACGTCCACATTGCGGGCATCCGGGCGAAGTTCGCCGAGCGCTACAGCGACGACGAGCTCGTGACCTTGGCCGAGCTTCTGACCCGGCTGGACGGCAGCGAGCCCGACGCGGAGGCCTGCACGCCCGACGACTAGCGGTCGTCGTTTTCGGCACGCCGACGTCGCCGAGATCGCGGATATCATCCGGTCCCGTGAGCGCGATCGACTCGCTCCATGGCCACGAGATCCTCGACTCCCGCGGAAACCCCACGGTGGAGGTCGAGGTTGTCCTCGCGTCGGGTGCGCACGGCCGGGCGGCGGTGCCCTCGGGGGCATCCACCGGCGCGCACGAGGCCGTCGAGCTGCGCGACGGCGACAAGGCCCGCTACGGGGGCAAGGGTGTGCTGTCGGCCGTCGGGCATGTGAACACCACCATTGCCGGCGCGCTCGCCGGCATGGACGCGGCCGACCAGCGCGGTATCGACGCGACGCTCGTCGAGCTCGACGGCTCCGAGAACAAGGGCAACCTGGGCGCGAACGCGATCCTGGGCGCGTCGCTCGCGGTGGCGCGCGCGGCGGCTGTCGAGGCGGGGCTCCCGCTCTACCGCTATGTGGGCGGCGCGGATGCCCACGTCCTGCCGGTGCCGATGATGAACGTCATCAACGGCGGCGTCCACGCCCAGAACTCGATCGACCTCCAGGAGTTCATGGTGGTGCCGGTGGGCGCCGAGACGTTCGCCGAGGCGCTCCGGATGGGCGCCGAGACGTTCCATGCCCTGAAGGCGCTCCTCCACGGGCGCGGGCTTGCGACCGCGGTCGGCGACGAGGGCGGCTTCGCACCCGACCTCGGCTCGGCCGGCGAGGCGATCGAGGCGATCCTCGAAGCGGCCGGTGCCGCCGGCCATCGCGACGACGTGGCGATCGCGCTCGACCCGGCGTCGACGGAGTACTACCGCGACGGCGCATACCACCTCGAGGGCGAGGGGCGCACGCTGTCGTCGGCCGAGATGGTCGACTACCTGGCCGACCTGGCGGAGCGCTACCCGATCGTCTCGATCGAGGACGGCCTGGCCGAGGACGACTGGGACGGCTGGCATCTCCTGACCGAGCGCATCGGCGACAAGGTGCAGCTCGTCGGCGACGACCTCTTCGTGACGAACGCCGACCGCCTCCAGCGCGGCATCGACGGCGGCGTCGCCAACGCGATCCTGATCAAGGTGAACCAGATCGGGAGCCTGTCCGAGACGCTCGACACGATGCGCTTGGCCCACGAGAGCGGCTACGCGGCCGTCATCTCGCACCGCTCCGGCGAGACCGAGGACACCACGATCGCCGACCTCGCCGTTGCGACCAACTGCGGGCAGATCAAGACGGGCGCGCCGTCGCGCACCGATCGAGTCGCCAAGTACAACCAGCTCCTGCGCATCGAGGAGGAGCTGGGAGATGCCGCCCGCTTCCCGGGCCGGGACGCGTTTGCGACCCCCGGAGCCCGGGGAGCGCGGTGAGCGAGCCGGCGCCGCGGCGCACCAAGATCGTCTGCACGATCGGCCCGGCGACCGCCGGCCCCGACATGGTGGAGCAGCTCGCGTGGTCGGGCATGGACGCGGCCCGCCTCAACTTCTCGCACGGGGACCACGGGTCGCACCTCGCCTCGATCCAGGCCGTGCGACGCGCCCAGGAGCTGATCGGCAGGCCGCTCGCGGTGATGGCCGACCTCCAGGGGCCGAAGCTCCGCATCGCTGCGAATGTCGAGTCGCGCAGCGTCATCGCGGGCGACACGCTGGTGTTCGCATCGGACGACAGCGCGGTACCGGGCGAGGTGGGGGTGACGTTCGACGGCCTCGCGAACGTCGCCGCGCCGGGGCAGGAGATCCTCGTCGCCGACGGAGCGGTGCGGATGCGGGTGACGGACATCCGCGGCACCCGGGTCGAGACCCGGGTCGAGGTCGGCGGCCTGGTCTCTGCGGGGAAGGGGATGAACCTTCCGGGCATCCAGCTCCCGATCCCGTCGTTGACCGAGAAGGACGCCGCCGATCTGGCATTCGCCCTCGAGCACGGCGTCGACTACGTCGCGCTGTCGTTCGTCCGCACCGCCGAGGATGTCGCGGGCCTGCGCGCTCGCATCGACGCGGCGGGGTCGCGGGCCCGGGTCATCGCCAAGATCGAGAAGGGCGAGGCGCTCGAGCACCTCGACGAGATCGTGGAGGCTGCCGACGGCGTCATGGTCGCCCGCGGCGACCTCGGCGTCGAGATCGGCGCGGCGGAGGTGCCGCTCGTGCAGAAGCTCATCATCCGGACGGCCCGTGATGCGGGCCGCACGGTGATCACCGCCACGCAGATGCTGGAGTCGATGATCCATCAGCCCGAGCCGACCAGGGCGGAAGCATCGGATGTGGCAAACGCGGTGCTCGACGGCACCTCGGCGGTGATGCTGTCGGGCGAGACCGCCGCGGGCGCCTATCCGCTCGAGGCCGTGACGACGATGCACCGGATCGTGCGAGCCGTCGAGCCGTCGCTCGCCTACCAGGACCGGCGCCGGCGCGTCGAGGGCGAGACGAGCGCGATCCTGGCCCATGCGGCGTGCGACATCGCCGAGGAGCTCGGCGCCAAGGTGATCGGCTGCCCCACGCAGTCGGGCTCGACGCCGCGCCACGTCTCGAAGTTCCGGCCGCCGCGACCCATCGTCGCGGCGAGCCCCGACCAGGCGGTCCTCCAGCAGCTCGCGCTCGACTGGGCCGTCGTGCCCGTGGCGATCGAGGGAGCCGGCTCGATCGAGGAGCTGTGGGCGCGGACGATCGAGGTCATCCGCCACAGCGGCCTCGCCGGTCCGGGCGAGCGGGTGGTGCTGACGGGCGGCACGTTGCTCAACCAGCCGGGCACGTCCGACCACGTCCTCGTGCGGGTCGTCGAGTAGGACTCGGCCGGGCGGCGTCGAACCGGGGCGGCGTGGGGTCGGTCCGAAGCCGCAAAACGGTCGCGCGCAAAATCCCCGTCGGCCGGTTGGTGGCGGTCGGCGTGCTGGCCGTGATCGCGGCGCTCTACGTCGGGCCCATCCAGAAGTACCTCCAGGTGCGCCGTGACCTCGGCGCTCAGCGCGCCCAGGTCGCCGCGCTCGAGCGCGAGCACGGGCGGCTCGTGCGCCTCGAGCGGTCGCTGCACACGCGCGCGACGATCGTCTGGTACGCCCGCCGGTGCGGCTGGGTGTTCCCGGGCGAGACGGCGATCGTCGTCCAGGGCATCGGCGGCAGCGACTGCGGGTAACCTGACGCCGTGGAGGATGCGGCGACGATCGAGGCGCAGCTCGGGCGCCCGCCCCGGGGCGCGGCGCGGGTCGTGGTGCGCTGCCCGCACGGCCGGCCCGCGGTCGTCGAGCAGGACGCCTATCTCGCCGGCGGCGAGCCGTTCCCGACGACGTACTACCTGACCTGCCCGCACGCCGTGTCGCAGATCGACCGGCTCGAGGCCGAGGGCGGCGTGGATCGCTACGAACGGCTGGTTGACGACGACGCATCCCTGCGCGCCTCGTACGTGGCGGCCTCGCAGCGCCAGCGAGCGCTGCGCCGGCCGGCGGCCGAGATGGCCGACGGCGGGGCCAGCCTCCGGTTGGGGATCGCCGGCGTGTCGCGCGACGGGGCGATCAAGTGCCTCCACGCCCACGCCGCGTTCGCGCTGGCCGAGCCGGGGTACGCGCTGGGGATGCGCATCCTCGCCGAAGCCGAGCCGGTGTTTCCCGAGGATCGGTGCTGCAGCGAATGAACGCCGCCGTCGAGGTTGCCATGCAGGAGTGGGAGGCGGGCGAGCGCCGGCTCGCGGAGCTCGAGACGACCGCCGCCCGCCGCGCGATCGTGAACGGCGTCGTGACCGAGATCGCCGACGAGCTGCGGCGCCGGATGGGGCACGCGTTCGATCTGGCCGCCCTCAGCGACGAGTACTCCGGCGCCGCAGCGTGGTGCCTCGACGTCGCGCAGCGAACGACGCCGCAGCCGTGGGCGCACGACCTCTCGATCGTCCAGGACGCGGCGTTCGCCCGGATCGCCCGCGACGCGATCGACTTCCGCCCAACGATCGGCTGAAACACCTGTACCTGGTACCAATGTTTCACCTCGGCCTGAAACACCGGTGCCTGATGCCAATGTTTCACGGTCTTCGCACCAACCACCGGGGCCAGGCCCCGGACGGGGCCTGGCCCCACGGGGTTGAAGCTCAGCCGCGGTCGTCGGCGCGGATCACGATCTGATCCGCCTCGACCCGCACGCTGAGGGCGCGCACGCCGGCCCAGTGCTCGGCGAACACCGGATCGTCGCGGACGGCGCCGTCGAGCCAGAAGCCGTAGCCCTCCTCGCCGTGGTCGAGCACGGCCTCGTAGCCGGCCGGGCGCTTGCGGCCGCGCCCGCCCCTGCGGCGGCGCTTGCGGGCCGGAGCCTCCTCGTCGGCGGAGGCCGAGGCCGCCGCAACGACGGCAGGTGCCTGGTCGGCCGACGGCGCCGAGAGCGGCGGCGCACCGACCGTCTTCTTCGTCCTGCGGCGGCGCTTCGTCGGGGATTCCTCGGGAGGCGCGTCGGGCGGGATGACCGGCGGGGACGCCGTCCGCGCCTCGGAGGCGATGTCGCGGCGCAGGATGCCGTGCGAGGAGCGGAAGGCCGAGATCGACGCGGGCGTCGAGTTCAGCGTATGGGCGATCCACACGTCGGTCCTGCCCTGCTCCACCCACTGGCGGATCTCCTCGAGGTACGGCTTGAGCGTCGCCTTCTGCGTCATGCGCCGCGCAGTCTACCGATGGCTCTGCCACCCCACGCCCGAGCGGGGCATTGAGCAAAGGTGGATACCACGTTGATTTTGTGTTGAGCCAGGCCCTGGGAGCGGCTAGAGTTCGGCTCCCGAGCGAGGAGCATCACATGGGGTCGATCGTGGAGCGCCGGGACCCTGACACCGATCAGGGCTGGACGGCTGGCGCAAGGGCAAAGGGTGAGTTCCGCTGCCGTGACTGCGGCTACGGCGTGACCGTCTACCGGTCGCTGCCGACATGCCCGATGTGCCAGGGCAGCGACTGGGAGCGGGCGCCGTGGCGCCCCTACACCCGGTCGTACGCGCAGGTGTCGGGCGAGGCGGACTGACCACAGACTGGTCCTGGGCACGGCTACACTCGGGCCGTGCCCAGGGGAGCGAGACTGGCCCTGCAGGCGGCCGCCGTGGCCGTCCTCGTCGCGCTCGTGGGCATCTTCGCCCACGGGCTCCGCACGAGCTCCACGACGGTCGCGGCGGAGCTGAAGGATGGGAAGACCCCGGCCGCACCGAGCTTCACGCTGCCGAGCCTGACGGACGGCAGCCCGGTCGATCTCGGCCGCCTGCGCGGGCACGTCGTCGTCCTCAACTTCTGGGCGTCCTGGTGCCAGCCGTGCCGCGACGAGGCGCCGATCTTCGCGGAGGAGCTGCATCGGCATGCCGCGCAGGGGCTTCGCATCGTGGGCGTCGACTCGCAGGACTTCGCCTCGGACGCCCGCGACTTCGCCGCGACGTTCCACATCCGCTACCCGCTCGTCCACGACGGGTCGAACGACGTGACGACGCGCTGGGGGGTGTCCGGCTTCCCGGCGACCTTCGTCATCGCCCGCGACGGCACCGTCCGCTGGTTCCAGAACCAGGAGATCACCGCCCAGGAGCTCGACCAGGCCATCCTCCCGATCCTCGGCAAGGAGCCCGCGTGAGGAGGCTCCTCGCCTGCCTTGGCGCGGCGCTCGCCGTGGGGCTCGCCGCGCCCTCCGCCGCCCTGGCCTGCAACGGCTGGTCGGAGCAGGACATGCAGACGCAGCTCATGTGCGTCACCTGCCGCGTTCCGATCGACCAGTCGGAGTCCCGCTTCGCGCAGCACGTGCGGTCGTTCCTGCACCAGAAGTGCGTCGCGGGGTGGACCGGGTCGCAGGTGAAGGACACGCTCGTGCGCCAGTTCGGCGAGGAGATCCTGGCCGCGCCCCCCAAGCACGGGTTCACCCTCCTGGCGTGGCTCGTCCCCGGAGCGGTGCTGCTCGCCGGCGTCGGGATCGCGGCCGCCCTGGCGGTGCGCTGGTCGCGCTCGCGGCCGGGGCCTCCCCGGTCGCCGCCCGGAGGGGATCTCGACGCCGCGCTCGCCGCGCGGATCGACGCCGACATGGCAGGCCTCGAGTGAACCAGGCCGCCGCAGCGTTCGCCGCAGGCCTCGTGTCGTTCGCGACGCCGTGCGTTCTCCCGCTCGTCCCGGCCTACATGTCGGCGATCGGCGCCGGGGCGACCGACCCGGGTCGCGCGCTTCGGGCGGCGGCCCCGTTCGTCATCGGGTTCTCGGCGGTGTTCGTCACCCTGGGGGTGGCGGTGGGGCTTGCCGGCTCGCTCGTCACCGACCACCGGATCCAGCTCGTCCACCTCGGCGGCATCGTGATCGTCGCCATGGGGTTCGTGATGATGGGGCTGATCCGCATCCCGTTCCTCGAGCGCTCGCTGGCACCCGGCGTCGCCCCGGCGCACGCCTCGGGCTCGTCGCTGCTCCTGGGCGGCGCGTTCGGCCTCTGCTGGACGCCGTGCGTCGGGCCGGTGCTCGGGTCGATCCTCGCCCTGGCCGCGACCGAGGCCACCGCGGCGCGCGGCGCGGGCCTGCTGGCGGCCTACGCGGCCGGCCTGGCGGTGCCGTTCCTGGCCGTCGCGCTCGGGCTCGGCCAGGCCATGAGCGCGGGCCGGTTCGTGCGCGACCGCTACCCGGCGGTTCGGGTCGCTTCGGGGGCGATCCTGGTCGCGGCCGGGCTGCTCGTCTTCTTCGACAAGATGTACGTCA
This sequence comes from uncultured Actinomycetes bacterium, assembly GCA_963809325.1. GTDB lineage: Bacteria > Actinomycetota > Thermoleophilia > Gaiellales > JAICJC01 > JAICJC01. The sequence continues at coordinate 690,567 of CAWEIZ010000007.1, read as the reverse complement.
TCAACGCATGGGTGGCCGGGGTGAGCGGGTAGCCTCGATACACTGCCGCCTCTCCCGGAATGCGTAGGAGGACTGCGTGACCTACATCATCGCCGAGCCGTGCATCGACCTGAAGGACAAGTCGTGCATCGACGTCTGTCCGGTCGACTGCATCCACGAGTTCGGGCGGATGCTCGTCATCGATCCCGAGGAGTGCATCGACTGCGGCGCCTGCGAGCCGGAGTGCCCCGTCGAGGCGATCTACCCCGAGGACGCGCTGCCCGACAAGTGGAGCGCGTTCGTCGAGATCAACTACGCCTACCCCGACGGGGCCACGATCGACCAGCTCGTCGACCAGGTCAAGCCGCCCGAGCCGGCGGCCTGACCCGGGTCAGCAGCTGAAGGTCTTGCCGAGCGTCGGAGGCGGGACGCCGTTCGTGGGCTTCGGGTAGACGCACGTGTCCTGGATGAGGCCTCCCGCGCGGTGCAGGATCGCCTTGTCGCTGTTGTTCGCCCACGCGCCCTTCGCGCGACCCCAGTAGAGGTCATTGGCGGTGTTCGTGCCGGTGCCGGAGTGGATCTTCACGCTGCACCCGCCGCACAGGGTGAAGCCCGGGAACGTGAAGGTGCGCTTGGAGTGCTTCTCGCGGATGAACCACCCGCGCAGGTTCTTCGCCTTCGCCGCCGTGTTCTTGACGACGACGAACTCGGCGTCGGCCAGGCTCTGCCCGAACGGGGGCGACTACGGGATTGGGAAGGATCTTGGAGAGCTGAATGCCGGCCTGGGCCCTACGCGCGGCGGGGCGTCTTGTCGACCGAAGTCGCTAGCGTTTCCCGCCCATGAACCGGCCGCGCGTGTGCGTCATCGGGCTCGACGGGACACCGGCGAGCTATCTCCGCTCCCGGATCGAGGCGGGCGGGCTCCCCAACCTCGCCGGGCTGGCCCGCGAGGGGACGCTCATGTCGGCGCGCGCTCCGCTGCCGCCGATCTCGTCGGTGTCGTGGGCCAGCGCATCGACGGGCACGAACCCCGGCCGCCACGGGGTCTTCGGGTTCGTCGAGCGAAAGCCGGGCTCGTGGGACATCACGTTCACGAACGTCCACACGATCGCCGAGCCGCCCGTCTGGGCGCTCGCCGGCGCGGCGGGCATGCGGTCGGTCGTCCTCAACATCCCCGGGACGTATCCCGCCCAGCCGCAGCCGAACGGCGGCTCCCTCGTGTCGGGGTTCGTCTCGCCGACGCTCGAGCGCTCGGTGCAGCCGCCGGAGCTGCTCGGCTTCCTCCAGGAGCAGGCGTACCTGATCGACGTCGACCTCGGCCTCGGCCACCGCGACCTCGAGGCGTTCTGGGGCCAGCTCGTGGCCCACCACGATGCCCGCACGCGCGTCTTCACGGGCCTGCTCGATCGCGACCCGCCCGATCTCCTCTTCTGCGCGTTCACGGGCACCGACCGCCTGCACCACTTCCTGTGGGGCCAGATGGAGCGCGGCGAGGAGCCGTGGGCGGGCCGCTTCCACGACTACTACGACCGGGTCGACGCATCGGTCGGCGAGCTCGTGCGCCGCCTGCCCGACGAGTGCGCCGTCATCCTGCTCTCTGACCACGGGTTCTGCCGGCTCGACCGCGAGGTGTACGTGAACCGCTGGCTCGAGCGCGACGGCTGGGTCGCGCTCGAGGAGCCGGCCACCTCGATCGCCTCGGTGATCCCGGAGCGCACGCGCGCGTACTGCATGGACCCGGGCCGGCTCTACCTGAACCTCGAGGCGCGCGAGCCGGGCGGGATCGTCCCGCAGGCGGAGTACGACGCCGTGCGCGCGGAGCTCGCGGAGTGGGCGTCGGCGCTCCCGTTCGTGGCCCGGGTCGCGACGCGCGAGGAGGCGTTCGCCGGGCCCAGGGCCGAGCTCGGCCCCGACCTCGTGCTGGTGTCGAAGAACGGGTGGGATCTCAAGGGCGCGGTGCGGACGACCGAGCTCGAGGGCGCCGGCAAGCTCACGGGGATGCACACCCAGGACGACGCGTTCGTCCTCGTCCGCGGGGCGCATCCGGACGGCGAGGCCGACGTGCAGGACGTCGCCGCGACGGCGGTCGCGGCGCTCGGGCTCGATCCGTCCAGCCTCGACGGGCGGGTGCTCGCCTAGGACGTGTCTCCGTACGCGAGCGCCTCGGTCAGGTGCCGACGTAGGCCGCGAGGTGCTCGCCGGTGAGGGTGGAGCGGGCGGCAACGAGATCGGCGGGTGTGCCCTCGAACACGATCCGGCCGCCGTCGTGGCCGGCGCCGGGGCCGAGGTCGATGATCCAGTCGGCGTGCGCCATGACCGCCTGGTGGTGCTCGACGACGATGACCGACTTGCCGGAGTCGACCAGCCGGTCGAGCAGGCCGAGCAGCTGCTCGACGTCGGCGAGGTGGAGGCCGGTCGTCGGCTCGTCGAGGACGTAGACGCCGCCCTTCTCGCCCAGGTGGGTGGCCAGCTTGAGCCGCTGCCGCTCGCCGCCGGACAGCGTCGTCAGCGGCTGGCCGAGGCTGAGGTAGCCGAGCCCGACGTCGGCGAGCCGGGTCAGGATCGTGTGTGCGGGAGCGTTCCCGCCCTCGCCGGATCCGAAGAACTCGGTTGCCTCCGCCACCGGCATCGCGAGCACCTCGCTGATGTCCTTGCCGCCGAACGTGTACTCGAGCACCCCGGCCTGGAACCGCTTCCCCTCGCACTCCTCGCAGGTGGAGGCGACGCCGGCCATCATCGCCAGGTCGGTGTAGATGACGCCGGCGCCGTTGCAGTTCGGGCAGGCGCCCTCGGAGTTGGCGCTGAACAGCGCCGGCTTCACGCCGTTGGCCTTCGCGAACGCCTTGCGGATCGGGTCGAGCAGTCCGGTGTACGTCGCCGGGTTGCTCCGTCGCGAGCCGCGGATCGCGACCTGGTCGATCGACACCACACCCGCGCCGGCGGGTATCGACCCGTGCACGAGCGAGCTCTTGCCGGAGCCGGCGACGCCGGTGACGACGACAAGCACCCCGAGCGGGATGTCGACGTCGACGTCGCGCAGGTTGTGCGTCGTCGCGCCGCGGATCTCGAGCGAGCCGGTGGGCGCCCGCACCGTCTCCTTGAGGGCGGCGCGGTCGTCGAGATGGCGGCCGGTGATGGTGCCGCTCGCCCGCAGCCCGTCGACGGTGCCCTCGAAGCAGACCGTGCCGCCCGCCGCACCGGCGCCGGGGCCGAGGTCGACGACGTGGTCGGCGATCGCAATCGCCGACCACGGCTTGTGCTCGACGACCAGCACGGTGTTCCCCTTGTCCCGCAGCTGCAGCAGGAGGTCGTTCATCCGCTGGATGTCGTGCGGGTGCAGCCCGATCGCCGGTTCGTCGAAGACGTAGGTGACGTCGGTGAGCGAGGAGCCGAGATGCCGGATCATCTTGACGCGCTGCGCCTCGCCGCCCGAGAGCGTTCCCGCCGGCCGGTCGAGTGAGAGGTAGCCCAGCCCGATCTCCACGAACGAGCTGAGGGTGTGCTGCAGCGTCTCCAGGAGCGGCGCGACGGACGGTTCGTCGAGACCCCGCACCCACTCTGCGAGGTCGGTGATCTGCATCGCGCACGCCTCGGCGATGTTGATCTTCTTGATCCTCGACGACCTGGCCTCGGCGCTGAGGCGGGTGCCGCCGCACTCGGGGCAGGCGCTGAACGTCACCACCCGCTCCACGAAGGCGCGCACGTGCGGCTGCAGCGCGTCGACGTCCTTGGACAGCATCGACTTCTGGATCCTGGGGATCAGCCCCTCGTAGGTCAGGTTGATGCCGTCGACCTTGATCTTGGTCGGTTCCTTGTAGAGCAGGTCGTGCAGCTCGCGCTTGGTGAACCTGCGGATCGGCTTGTCCGGATCGAAGAAGCCGCAGCCCCTGAAGATGCGGCCGTACCAGCCGTCCATGCTGTAGCCCGGGATCGTGAGCGCGCCCTCGTTCAGCGACCTGCCGTCGTCGTACAGCTGCGACAGGTCGAAGTCGGTAACCGAGCCGCGGCCCTCGCAGCGCGGGCACATGCCGCCCGGGCGGGTGAAGGTCGCCCTCTTGGTCTGGGTCTTGCCGGCCCCGCGCTCGACCGTGATCGCACCGCTCGCCCGGACCGAGGGGACATTGAAGGCGAACGCGCCGGGCGAGCCGATGTGCGGCTTCCCGAGCCGGCTGAAGAGGATGCGCAGCATCGCGTTGGCGTCGGTGGCGGTGCCGACCGTGGAGCGGGCGTCGGCGCCCATCCGCTCCTGGTCGACGATGATGGCGGTCGTCAGCCCCTCGAGCACGTCGACCTCGGGCCGCGCCAGCGTCGGCATGAACCCCTGCACGAAGGCGCTGTACGTCTCGTTGATCAGCCGCTGCGACTCCGCGGCGATCGTGTCGAACACCAGCGAGCTCTTGCCCGAGCCGGAGACGCCGGTGAACACCGTCAGCCGCCGCTTCGGGATCTCGATGCTGACGTCCTTCAGGTTGTTGACGCGCGCGCCGTGCACGCGGATCGACTCGTGGCTGTCGGCACCGCGCAGCGGGGCCGGCTGGGTGTCCGCCTTGCGCTGCGCGGGCGACCGCGGCGCCGGGCTCACGCTGCGAGCTCGTTCGGGGTGGTGACGGCGGTGGTGCTCATCGTGCTCCCCAGGTCGGGTCTCCGAGGGCCGCGAACGCGCGGTCGACGGTCGGTAGATACTGAACCATTCAGCTCGTCCGGGCGTAAGGGCGGCGCCTCCGGGCCGGACGTAGAATCCATCGATGCCGCTCGAGCTCGTCTGTGGACCCGCGAACTGCGGCAAGATCGCACTCCTCTGCGCACGGTTCCTCGAGGCGGTCGACGCCGGTGCCGACCCCCTGCTCGTCGTCCCCAACCGCAGCGATGTCGAGGCGCTCGAGCGCGAGCTCCTGCGCGGCAGGGGCGTCCTTCTCGGCGGGTCGGTCGTCACGTTCGACGATCTGTTCGAGGAGGTGCTGGGTCGCTGCCGCGAGCTTCGACCGGTTGCCAGCGACGTGCAGCGGCGGCTCCTCATGGCGCGGGTCGTCCGCGAGGCGCCGCTCTCGGCGCTCGCTCCGTCGGCCCGGTTTCCCGGGTTCGTGGACGCGCTCCTCGGCCTCGCCGGCGAGCTCGCCGTCGCGCGGCAGCCGGCGCCTCCGGCCGGCGACGACCGCCTCGCCGAGATCCTCGACCTCGTCGCGCGCCACCGCGCCGCGCTCGACGCGCTCGGGCTCACCGACCGCCCCGGGGTGCGCGCGCGGGCGGCCGAGCTGCTCGAGTCCCGGCTCGACGCGTGGAGCGGGAGGCCGGTCCTCGCCCACGGCTTCGAGGACATGACGGTCGCGCAGATCCGCGCCCTGCGCGCGCTCGCGGCCCGTTCACCGGTCACGGTCTCACTCCCGTACGAGCCGGGCCGGCCCGCCTATGCCGCGGTGCGTCCCCTCCAGGAGGAGCTGTCGCAGGGTGCGACGATCCATGAGCTTCCGCCCGCCGAGCATTTCGACCATCCGGCGCTCTCGCATCTCGAGCGCACGCTCTTCGCCGACGCGCCCGCCCCGCCGGCGCCCGACCCGACCGGCGCGGTCAGCCTGCTCGAGGCGTGCGGCCGGCGTGGGGTCGCGGACATGGTCGCCGCCGAGGCGGCCGAGCTGATCCGCGGCGGCACGCCTGCGGAGGAGATCGGCGTGATCGTCCCGTCGACATCGGCCCACCGCGCCTCGCTCGAGGCGGCGTTCGCGGCCGTCGGCGTCCCGATCTCGATCGACACCCGCGTCTCGCTCACGCAGACGGCGTTCGGCGTCGCGCTCCTGGGAGCGCTGCGGTATGCGTGGGCCGGGGGCGAGCGTCAGGATCTCTTCGCCTATCTGCGAAGCCCGTTCTCGGGCATCGCCCGGCGGCGGGTCGACTACGCCGAGGGCCGGATGCGCGGCCGCGGCGTCGCCGGCCATGACGAGACGCGGGCGGCGGTCGTCGAGTTCGCGGGCTCGGAGGGCTATCCCGCGCTCGACCGGCTTGCGGCGTGCGAGGACGCGCTCGACGGCCTCGCCGAGATCGCGCGGGCGATGACGCGGGCGTCGCGCTCGCTCGAGGCGCGGTTCGTCCCGGCGTCGGCGCGGGTGGACGTCTCGGCGGCGCGATCGGTGCTCGAGGCCGTGCAGGATCTGCGCGCGCTCGGCCCGGTCGATCGCGATGCGGCGATGGAGGCGGTCGCGCGGCTCTCCGTCCGGTTCGGCGCCGCATCGGAGCCGGGTCGTGTCGCCGTGCTCGATCTGCGCCGGGCGCGCACCCGGCGCTTCCGGGCGGCGTTCGTGCTCGGCCTCGAGGAGGGCAGCCTCCCGGGCGCCTCCGCCGAGCGGCAGGTGCTCGACGCCGATGCGGCCGAGGCGCTCGGCGTCAGCCGCCCGGACGCGGTCGAGGTCGAGCGGCACCTCTTCACGATCGCCTGCACCCGGCCATGGGCGCGGCTGGCGCTCGCCCGCCAGGCGGCGACCGAGGACGGAAAGCCGCTCGAGCCCTCGCCGTTCTGGGCCGAGGTCGTGCGCGTGCTCGGCGACCACGCTCCCGGACTCGTGCGCCGCCGCGGGCTGGCCGACGTCTCCTACGCGCTTGACGAGGCGCCGTCGGATCGCGAGCGGCTGCGCGCCCTCGCGCGGAGCCTCCGCGACGACGCCGAGTGGGCGACCGCCGTCGCCGCGGCGACGGGCTGGGAGCGGCAGCTCGTGCGGGCCGCCTCGGCGACGAGGCGCGACTCGGACGTCCAGGATGCGGAGCTGCGCGCGAGCCTCGCGGCGACCGACCGCTTCTCGGTGACCGAGCTCGAGAAGTACGTCGACTGCTCGTCGATGTGGTTCGTCGAGCGGGTGCTCGATCCCCGCCAGATCGACTTCGAGCTCGACGCCCGCACGCGCGGCTCGATCGCCCACGCCACGCTGGCGCGCTTCTACGCCCAGCTCCCGGCGGAGGTGGGTGTCGAGCGGCTCGGCCACGACGACCTCCCCGCGGCGTACGCGCTCATGAGGCGCTGCCTCGGCGACGCGCTCGCGGGCCAGAAGGTGCCCGACTCGGTAGCGGGCAAGGAGCTCGCGCGCGCGCTCGAGCGCGACCTCGACGCCTTCCTGCGGGAGGAGGCAGACCTCGCGCTGCCGCTCGTCCCGCGCCGGTACGAGGTCCGGTTCGGGAGCCCGATGTCGGCGCCCGGCCTGAAGGAGGGCCTGGCGATCGGGGACTTCCACGTCTCGGGCCAGATCGACCGCATCGACGTCGACCCGGCGATGTCGCCGCGCGGGCTCGTGTGGGATTACAAGTCGGGATCGGGGGCCCACTCGGCCGTCGAGATGGACCGGGAGGGGCGGCTTCAGATCCCGCTCTACATCCTTGCCCTTCGCGACCTGCTCGGGATGGAGCCGGTGGGCGGGATGTACCGGGCGCTCGCGGGGAAGCGGGCGGCGCGCGGGCTCGTGCTCGCCGGCGAGGTCGACTCGGCGGGGCTGGCGGCGGCCGACGTCGTCGACGCAGACGCGTTCTGGGCGCAGATCGCACGGGCCCAGGAGCGGGCCGAGGCGGCGGTCGCCGGGATGCGTGCCGGCCGCGTTCGGCACGATCCCCGCTGGGGCGAGTGCCCGTCGTGGTGCACGCAGCACGCCATCTGCCGGGTGGCACGTCCGTGAACGACCGGTTCAACGTCGAGCAGCGCGACGCCATCGACCGGCGCGGCCGCGTGTTCGTCTCGGCGGGCGCGGGCACCGGGAAGACGGCGGTCCTGGTCGAGCGCGTGCTGCGCCGGTTCCGCGACGGCACGCCGATCGATCGCCTGCTTGCGATCACGTTCACCGACCGGGCGGCCGCCGAGCTCCGCCGTCGCGTCCGCGAGGGGCTCGAGCTGGCCGGCGAGATGGAGCAGGCCCGGGCCGTCGACACGGCCTGGATCTCGACGATCCACCGCTTCTGCCTGCGCATCCTTCGCGCCCACGCATTCGAGGCCGGCCTCGACCCGCGCTTCTCGATCGCCGACGACGTGCGCGCCGGCATGCTCCTCCACGAGGCGTTCGACCTGGCCCTCGAGCGGTTCGTGGCCGAGGGGCCCGACCGGCGGGTCGACCTGCTCGCCACCTACGGGCGCCGCCGGCTGCGGCCGATGATGCTCGACGCCCATGCGCGCCTGCGCAGCGCCGGCCGGCCGCTCGACCTGCGCCCGGCGGACCGCCGCGACCTGGCTCCGGCGCAGATCGCGGCCCGCGCCGCCGCGGCGGCGCTGGCGGGAGCCGAGAAGCCCGACGCGCTCACCGCCCTGCTCGACGCCGGCCCCGCCGCCGCGGAGCTGACCGACCTCTCGGTGCACCGCCTGCGCAAGGCCGCCGCCAACGAGGACTACAACGACGCGCTGGGGGAGCTCGAGCAGGCGGCCCGCGACGAGGTGGCCTCGGCCGATCTCGAGGAGCTCGAGCGGCTGCTCTCGCTCCTCGACGCTGCCTACCGCGACCTGAAGGACGCCCGCAGCCTGGTCGACTTCGCCGACCTCGAGCTGCGGGCCCGCGACCTCCTGCGGGCGCGGCCGGATCTGGCCGAGGCCTACCGGGATCGGTTCGCCGACGTGCTCGTCGACGAGTTCCAGGACACGAACCGGCTCCAGTGCGAGCTGATCGACCTCGTGGCCGGCGGCGAGCTGTTCTTCGTCGGCGACGAGTTCCAGAGCATCTACCGGTTCCGCCACGCCGACGTCTCGGTGTACCGCGCGCAGCGGGCGGAGGCGGGCCAGGGGCTGATCGCGCTTCGCCGGAACCACCGCTCGCGGCCGCATGTGATCGACGTGGTGAACGAGGTGTTCTCGCGCGATTTCGGCGACCGCTACACCCCGCTCGTCGCCGAGGCGCGGCACGAGGGCGACCCGCCGGCCGGCGGCCGGGTCGAGCTGCTTCTGACCGACAAGGCCGGCTTCCGCGAGGCCGGGGAGAGCTGGCGGGCGGCCGAGGCGCGCGCCCTGGCCGCGCGGATCGCCGAGCTGGTCGACGACGGCGAGGCGCGGCCCGGCCAGATCGTCCTGCTCTTCGAGGCCGGCACGGACGCGGCGCAGTACGAGGCGGCGCTTCGCGATCACCACCTGCGGACCGTCCGGACGACAGGCCGCGGCTACTACGCGACGCAGCAGGTGTCCGACCTGCTCGCCTACCTGCGCCTCCTGCGCAACCGCTACGACGACGTCGCGCTCCTCACCGTGCTCGCATCCCCGCTCGTCGGCATGTCGAACGACGGTCTCCTGCGCGTCCGGCGGGCCGCGGTGAAGCGGCCGATCTTCACGGCGTTCGAGCGCGACGAGCCGGCGCCGGGGCTGTCGCCGGAGGATCGGCGGCTCTCGCTGGCCTTCGCGCAGCGGTTCGCGCGCCTCGTCAAGCGCTCGGGCGAGGTCTCGCTCGAGCGCCTGTGCGAGCTGATCGTGGCCGAGCACGACTACGACCTGGCATGCCTGGCGATGGCCGACGGTGACCGCCGCTACGCCAACCTGCGCAAGCTCGCCCGGCTCGCGGCCGAGTTCGAGGCGGTGCGCGGGCCCGACCTCGAGGGGTTCATCCGCTTCTGCGACGAGCAGGCCACGCTCGCCGCGCGTGAGGGCGAGGCGGCGATCGCGGAGGAGGGCCGTGACGCGATCGTCCTCATGACCGTGCACGCCGCCAAGGGGCTCGAGTTCGACGTCGTCGTCCTGGCCGACCAGGGTCGCGAGCGCGCGGCCCGCAGCCTCCCCGACGTCCTCGTCTCGTCGGACGGCCGCGTCGCGCTGCGGGCGCCCGACGCCAACGGGGTGCTCCGGCCCGCGATCGGCTACACCGCCGCTGCGAAGGCGGAGCGGGAGGGCGAGCGCGAGGAGGGCCGGCGGCTGCAGTACGTCGCGATGACCCGCGCCCGCCAGCATCTGATCGTGAGCGGGGCGCTGCTTCCCGGCGAGCAGACGTCGATCGCCGAGGTGTGCCGGCTGCTCGAGATCGGGCTCGACGACGACGGCGACGTCGACCGCGGGGAGGCTCGCCTGACCGTGCGGGTGACGCGCCCCGTGGCGCACGTCGCCGCCGGGAACGGCGCTCCCAGGGTCGCGGCGGCTCCGGTCGACCGTGGCCCCGAGGTGGGGGCCCAGCTCGCGCTCTTCACGGACGGCGGCCGCGTGGCGGCGCCGCTCCCGCCGCTGGCCGAGATCCCGCCGGCGGCGCCGGTGCCGGTGCGGCGCCTCTCCTACAGCGCCCTCGCGCTCTACGGCCGGTGTGGCTACCGGTACTTCGCCCAGCGGGTGCTGGGGCTGCCCGAGCCGGTCATCCCTCCGGTGCCGGACGAGGGGCTCGGGCCGCTCGAGGTGGGAGACGCGGTGCACCTCGAGCTCGAACGGCCCGACGGGCGCTGGCGCGACCTCTATCCGAATGCCACCGAGGCCGACGGGGAGCGGATCGCCGCGTTCGTCGCCGCGTGGTCGGACTGCGAGCTTCGGGAGCGCGTCGACGGCCTCGTGCACGCCCGGCCCGAGGTGCCGTTCGCGTTCGAGGTCGGCGGCGTCCTCTTCCGCGGCCGGTTCGACGTCTTCGGCCGGGAGGCCGACGGGTCGGCCCTCGTCGTCGACTTCAAGACGAACCGGCTCGACGAGCGGGTCGCGCAGGAGGTGATGGACAGGACGTACGCGGTCCAGGTCACGACGTACGCGCTGGCCGCTCTGCGGACCGGGGCGCCGGCGGTCGAGGTCGCCTACGCCTTCCTCGAGCGGGCCGATGCGGTCGCGACGCGGCGCTTCGAGGCCGACGCCGCAGCGGCGCTCGAGGCCGAGCTCCAGGAGGCGATCGACGCCATCCGCGCCGGCCGGTTCCCGGCGCGGCCGGGGTTCCAGTGCCGCGAGTGCCCCGCGCTTGACCTCCTCTGCGCCGGCCCGAGGCTCGAGTGGCAGGGCTGAGGGAGCGGCGCGCCCGCGCCGTCCTGATCCTCGACCGCCTGCACGCCCAGCATCCCGACGCCTCGATCGAGCTCAACTGGTCGACGCCGCTCGAGCTGCTCGTCGCCACGATCCTGTCGGCCCAGTGCAGGACGTGCGGCATCAACGAGATCCCAGTCCGACATCCCGACCACGTTCGCGGCGACGGCCTTGGCCGCCTCAGGCCGGTCTGCGTCGTCACGCATCGCTCGGCTCCTTCCCGTCCATCCACGAGATCAAGTCAGCCAGGCCGAGGCGCACGTAACCGCCGTAGGCCCCGATGCAGTCCATCGCGTTCGCCTCTGGCTGGCAGACGAGCCGCCTCGTGAGCGCCACGACTTCGGGCCCGTCTTTCCAGGCAGGCGTCCAGCCCTCGCCGGGATCGGGCTCGTCCTGCGGCAGCTCCTGGAACGGTATCGACATCTCGTACGCGCTCACGCTGCCTCCCCGGATGGAATCTCCTGCACGACCTCAGCCTCAGCCTCCACAACCTCACCCATCGGGGCGACGCTCTTGCTCAAGGGCCGTGCCGTCGCTTGCCCGAGCATCCCCATCAAGGTCGCTACCCGCTCATCGGCCCCGCGCTGTCGCAGCTCCGCTGCCGCCTGGAGGCCGTCGCGCACCGACACCCGAGCGGGATCAGCCGCTGCCTTCGCCGCGGCTATCGACACGATCCGCTCCAGGGACCCCGTCACCGCCATCGTCGGAATCTCGACGCCTGAGAGCGCAGTCTGCACGTCGCGCCGTGCCAGCGGCGCTTCGCAGGGAGCCAGGGCCGTCCAGTGAGGCTCGTTGCGGCGACGGTCGGCCCCCTTGCGGGACCGAGGTGACCCGCAATGGTCGTGGACGGGAGGTTCAGGCCCCAGAGCGCCTTCGCGTTCTGCGCGAGCCAGGCCTTGGTGGGGATGATGCCGTCGACCATCGGCAGCGACTTCTTCATCAGCCACAGGCACCGCTCGATCTCTGCCCGCGCCGCACTCCGGCAGATGGAGCACTTCTCCTCGTACTTGAGGCGCGTCCCGGTCTGCCCGGCCGCCGCGCTCACGTCGCCCGCTCCCGCAGCCAGGCATCGAAAGCGTCCTCCCGGATCCGCAGCGTCGTCCGGCCAGGGCTGGACGACACGTTGATCGCCGGAAGGGAGCCCGAGCCGACCAGGGCGTAGACGCGGCTCACGCTGAGAGCCAGACGATCAGCAACCTCGTGCGGTCGCAACAGCCTTGCCGGAGTGGTGACGGTGGATTCTGCGGTGTTCAATGCCATAAGGATATTATAGCAAATACTATAAGACACACCCAGGCCACCACGGCGCGACGCGCGGTCGCGGACAGGGTTGCCCTCCGGATCGAGTCACCAGCCGTCCGGAACGAGCGGAATGTCCTCGTGGCCGCCGCAGATCAGACGGTGGAGCACAGGGGCGCGGCTCGGTTTAGAGGTCGAAACTCCGGTATCCTGTGATGTGACGCTCCCGAGGATTCCGCAGTCGCGCCAGGCCGGGATGGGAGCCTTGGTAGCCTGAGCGTGACACTGTTGTTAGGAGGTCTGACGTTGCTTAGGCGAACCGACCACGTCTCCGCAGTCGGCCCAGGCGATCTCGCTGAGGCCGGCAGCACGCCTGGGCTCGTCCGAGAGGTGGCCTTCACGACGGAGCGAGCGATGCTGATCCGCGTCCGGTGCGAGGGGAACACGGCGTCGGGCTGGCATCACCACGGCGACCGGGAGGTGTTCGGACACGTCCTCCAGGGACGGGTGCGCTTCGAGTTCGGGGTCGGTGGGAGCGAGACAACCGATGTCGAGGAAGGCGGCTACTTCCACGTGCCCGCCGGTCTCGTCCACCGCGACGTCAATCCGGAGAGCGAGGCTCAGGACATCGTGATCTCGTTCGTTGGATCGGGGCCGCTCGTCGTGAACATCGACGGGCCGGACGACATTTAGGGCGAGGAGGCAGGCTGGCCTCCTGATCCGGCCGCGAAATCCGCACCGCGCCGTCGAGTCTGGCGTCGACTGCTGGGTGGACACCGAATGTCTGAGTCTCCCGGCTGCTTCGACCAGACCAAAGCGCTCAAACGGCCCGTGTGCGTTTTGCCATAGCCACGGGACACCGGCACGGCCTCCAGAACGCTCACAGCGCCACAGGACGCGCCTGACGGGACGTAAGCCCCCTATGACGCGCGTGGATGCGGCGCTGACGGGGCATTCGCGTATCTCTGCTGCCGCGACGGCCCCGGCTTCACGTGGTTGACGGGCGGAGCGCCGCCAGCAGCGTAGTGTGCAGCCCAGCCGGCTCCAGGGTGCCCACCGACCAGCTACGTGGCAGGACTGACGGCACGGCGGTCGACAGCCGCGCTGAGAAGTAGGCTCGGACTACGAGACCGAACGCACAAGGAGCCTCACCCGTGAGCCGCAGCCAGGACATCATCATCCGCCCGCCCGTCGCCACAGCAGCAGCCGCCGCGCCGACACCGATCCTCGCCAGCGCCCACCTGATCGGCCACAGCTCAGGCACAGCCACCGGCGTCGTCACCAGCCCAGGCCGCATCCAGTGGCGCTACGACGAGCGGAGGGCCAACCGAGCAGCGTTCGCGCTCGCCGCCTACAGCGCCGCCGCCGCGGCCGTCCCAGCTCAGGCGCTCGCGCCGGTCAGCGCATCCGTCGCCGCAATCGCCGTCGCCTACGTGCTCTACGAGCCGCGCGCCTGAGCCTCCCGGGTAGGCTCCGCGCGTGCCGACCGACCAGCGATCGTGGCAGGACTGAAGGCGCGGCGCGCCCGCGCCGTCCTGATCCTCGACCGCCTGCACGCCCAGCATCCCGACGCCTCGATCGAGCTCAACTGGTCGACGCCGCTCGAGCTGCTCGTCGCCACGATCCTGTCGGCCCAGTGCACGGACGTGCGCGTGAACCAGGTGACGGCCGATCTGTTCCGTCGGTTCCGGCGGCCCGAGGACTACCTCGCCGTCCCCGCCGAGGAGCTGGAGGAGGCGATCCGGCCCACCGGGTTCTTCCGCCAGAAGACCGCCGCGATCCGGGGATGCTGCGCCGCGATCCTCGAGCGCCACGGCGGCGATGTCCCGCGGACGACCGCCGAGCTGGTCGCGCTGCCCGGCGTGGGGCGGAAGACCGCCGCCGTCGTGGCGTCGAACGCATTCGGCGCGCGAGAGGGGATCGCCGTCGACACACACGTCGGCCGGCTCGCGCGTCGCCTGCGCCTCACCCGCCAGACCGATCCGGTCCGCGTCGAGCGCGTCCTCATGGATCTCTACCCCCGCGAGCGCTGGCTCGAGGTCACCGACGTCCTGATCTTCCACGGCCGCCGCGTCTGCCACTCGCGCACGCCGCGCTGCCACGACTGCGCCGTCGTCGACCTCTGCCCGTCGCGCCGGCTATGAGGGGGACCAGGTATCGCACCCCGGGCCGTGACGGGGTTGTGACGGAATCGGGGCTGGTGTGCGGTTGTGGCGTGGCGGTCGTCCGGGCATGCTGGGCGAATGGCCCGCCTCGAGCTCGAGCTCTACGCCGACCGCCTCTCCCGTCACGCCGAGCGGCTCCGCGACGACATCGACGGCGCCCGGCTGCGCATCGCCTGGGCCGGGATCGAGGCGGTCGCGCGGGCCGAGCTCGGCACCCGCGACGTCGCCGTCCTCGAGGCCATCGGCGCCCTCGTCCAGGCCGATGCGGCGGCCGAGCGGCGCCTGCTGGAGCGCCGCATCCGCCAGCTCGAGTGCGTCGAGCGGCTCCAGGCGCTCGTCGAGCGCGAGCTCGGGTCGGAGGCCGGCTAGCTCTCGGCGGGCTGCTGCCCGTTCATCTCGGGCGCAAGCGACGCCAGCATCCCGCCGTCCTCGTCGTAGGCGGGGAAGAGGTCGAGCCTGACGGGCTTGGGCCGCCCGGAGCGGTGCCGCATCGTCACGTGCTGGTCGAGCTTTCGGACTCCCCATTCGAGGACGACGGGCACCGGATCCTTGTCGTCGGCGAAGCCCGAGAGGCCGAACGCCTCGACGAGCGGCTTTCCCATGATGTCGCCCTCGGCGTAGCCCGAGACCTCGAACACGCCCTTCCCGCACGACAGCACCCGTCCCTCCTGATCGCACGTGACCATGCCGGCACCGGCGGGCGGGAAGAAGTCCTCCAGGAGCTCGAACAGGTACCCGAATCCGCACTTCGCGCAGCCGACCGGCTGGTGGGTGAGACCCGCCTTGCCGTCGTCGTCCAGCGCTCGGGTTGTGCAGTTCGGGCAGATGAAGTAGCGCACGGCCTCAGCGTAGCGATGACGGCGGTGCGAACATGTGGGTATGGCTCGCATCGCCGACCGGCCTCGGACGCTCGCAGGACGCTCCCCGGGAGAGCTCGAGGGGCTCTTCGCCCGCGGCGCCGTGCCCGACCCGCCCCCGAAAGGCCGGTTGCGCGGAGCGCTCCTCCACCTCACGCTCGGCCCGGCCGGCGGCCTGCTGGCTCCCGCCGCGGCGATCTGGCTGGGCAAGCGATTCGACGCAGACCGCGACGCCGGTGAGAACGTCTTCGACCAGCGCATCTTCCGGATCGGGCGCCTGCTCACGCCCGCGGCGTATCAGGCGTTCTGGGCCGAGGACTCCCGCTCGTATCGCGCGCTGGCCTTCTCCACGACGGTCGGACCCGGCGCCCTCGACCCGGGGATCGAGGTGCTGCGCATCGACTACGACCTGCCGGGGAACGCTCCCCCGTTCCGGCGGATCCTCGACGAGCTGGTCGAGGTCGAGCCGGGCGTCTACCTCGGCCAGGCGCTCCTGCGCCGCCGCGGCGGACACCGCCGGCTCGCCTGGTTCACGCTCGAGACCTAGCGTCTACGCGGCGGCTTCGGCGGTTGCCGCGCCCTGCGCGTGCGACAGCCACCGCTCGGCGTCGAGCGCGGCCATGCAGCCCATCCCGGCGGCCGTCACGGCCTGCCGGTAGACGTGGTCGACGACATCGCCGGCTGCGAAGACGCCCTCGATGTTCGTCTCGGTCGATCCGCCCCGGGTCAGGAGGTAGCCCTCCGAATCCATCTCGAGCACGTCCTTGAAGAGCCCCGTCGTCGGGTCGTGGCCGATGGCGACGAAGAGGCCGCCGGCCGCGAGCTCGCGCTCCTCGCCCGTGACGGTGTCGCGCAGGCGGACAGCGGTCATCCGGCCGTCCTCGCCCAGCACCTCGGTCACGACGGCGTTTGTCACGAACTCGAGGTTCTCCTTGGCGTGCGCGTAGTCGATCATGATCGGCGACGCCCGGAACTCCTCGCGGCGGTGGACGAGCGTCACGTGGTTCGCGAACTTCGCGAGGAACGTCGCCTCCTCCATCGCCGAGTCACCGCCGCCGACCACCACGACGTCCTGGCCCTTGAAGAACGCGGCGTCGCAGACGGCGCAGTAGCTCACGCCGCGGCCCTGCAGCGCCACCTCGCTCTCGAGGCCGAGCTGGCGGGCGGTCGCCCCGGTCGCCACGATGACGGCCTTGGCCTGGTACTCGTCGTCGCCGACGTACACGCGGAACGGCCGCGACGAGAAGTCGACGCGGGTCACGTCGTCGGACAGCATCTCGGCGCCGAACCGCTCTGCCTGGGCGCGCATCGTCGCCATCAGCTCGGGCCCCATGATGCCGTCGCGGAATCCGGGGTAGTTCTCGACATCCGACGTGATCATGAGCTGGCCGCCGAACGCGAACCCCTCGATCACGAGCGGGTTCAGGTTGGCGCGGGCGGCGTAGAGCGCGGCCGTGTAGCCGGCCGGCCCGCCCCCGATCACGATCAGCTCTCTGACGTCTGGCATGTGCTCCTCACTCACTCTTCGGGTGCTTCATCTTCCTTAACGCTGGAGACGCGGAAAGATTCCTGGCACCGCTCGCACCAGCAGGCGCCGTCGGCCATGCGGTGGCCGAAGAACGAGCCCAGCGGGTTCCCACAATACGGGCAGAACCGGACGGCCGGCTCGGGGGCGCCGCGCTCGCTCATGCCGCCGCCAGCCACGCGCCGGCGTAGACGGCGGCGAGGGTGAGCACGAGCATCAGGACGGAGGCCGCGATCCGAGCCGCTCGCCCCGGCACGAGGCCGTGACCGGCCAGGAGCACGACCATCACGACCAGGAGCGCCTGCTTCAGCGTGACGACGCCCGGGTGCTCGGCCGCGGCCGGCTCGTGGCGGCCGAGCGCGATGCCCGTCGCCGCGATCGTCGGCAGCGCGACGGCGGCGACGATGGCCAGCCTCATCCCGGCGGCCCGCACCACCTCGCGCACGCGCTCGGGGGGAAGCATCCGCCGCAGCGCTGGGACCAGGAGGAAGAGCGCGACCTGCATGCCGAGCCACGTCGCCGCTGCCGTCACGTGGAGGAACCGCACGAGCGCCCAGGTGCCCATCGGGCGCCAATATACGCGGCCGGCCACGCGCCGGCGGTCGGTATCATGCGCCGCCGATGGGGAAGGCCAAGAAGCAGCTCACGAACGAGCGCCGCGCACGCCGGCTCGGCACCGGCGAGGGCATCGCCACGAAGACGCCGAAGGGCGGCGGCGGTGGTGTCCCGGGCTGGGCCTGGCTCGTCGCCGGGTCGGTGATCGTCGCCGCGGCCATCATCGGCGTGGCGCTCGTGGCCCGCGGTGGGGGAGGCGGTTCGAGCAGCGGCGGAAACCCGTCCGCGGCCGTCGTCACCTCGCGGCTCAGCCACGACAAGATCGACTTCATCTCGGCGGGCACGTGGCCGGTGAACTACGCCGACCTTGCGGGCGCCATGTCGGCGCTCGGCCTCACGCCTACCCAGGAGGCGGCATCGGTCAACCACTACCACGTGCATATCCAGCTCGTGGTCGACGGCCACGATGTGCCGGTCCCGGCCCAGATCGGGCTCGATTCGTCGACCGGCGTCTTCTCGGAGGTGCACACCCACGATGACAGGGGCGTCGTCCACATCGAGTCCGGCGACACCGCCTTCCGGGCGGACCTGGCCGATGTGTTCGACGTGTGGGGCGTCTACCTGAGCCCGAAGTGCGTCGGCGGCTACTGCGGCGGCGTCAAGATGTGGGTGAACGGCAAGCCGTCGACCGCCTACGGGAAGCTCGTGCTCCAGTCGCACATGGCGATCACGCTGCTCGAGGGAGCCGCGCCCAGCGGGTTCAAGCCCGCCAAGTCGTACAAGTTCGCCCCCGGCGAGTAGCCGGCTACTCCTCGTCGTCGGCGAAGAGGTCCTCGGCGCCCATGCGGCCGACCCGGGCGACGGGCTCGAGCTCGCCCGCGTAGCTGTAGTAGAGCCGCTGGCTCGTTCCCGACACGGGAAACGCCCGGTCGAGCTCGACGATGACGCTCCGGCCGGCGACCCGCACCACGGTGCCCGACTGGCCGACCTGCGGGCTGAGTCCCGGCCACGACCTTCACCCGGTCGCCGACGCCGACATCGGGCCGCGCTCGGCGGGGTTTGATCGTCGGGTGGTCGGGGCGCTTGAAGAGGGGCATGGGGATCGGCGCGATGATAGCCGTGGCTCCGGTTCGCGTTTTGACGGGTCCGTTGTGTATCGTGTAGATCGCTATGGTGAATGGGCACGCCGGTCGACGAGCGCCTTGGGGGCTGCGCGCAGCACTTCTCGTGGCGCTGGGCACGGTCGCCTTGCTCGGGCCCGCGGCGACCGCCGGAGGCACGTCGATCGCGCCGCAGCGCGTCGCCATCGTCGTCTTCGAGAACAAGGACTACGACGCGAGCCTCGACTCGCGGGGCGGCAGCTACATCGTCGGCAACGCCGCGGCGCCGTACATCAACGGCGTGGTGATCCCCGAGTCGCTCTCGCTGGTGCCGACGCCGAACGGGTGCGACCACCCCGCGGGCGATCCCGCCGGCACCGCAACGCACGCGTGCAACTCCGGGATGTTCCAGTCCTACCGCAACATGCGCGGCTTCCGTACGGGCGCGTCGGCGCCCGAGTACGCGTGGATGGTGGAGGCCACCGATGCGAACGTCCGCGACCGGAACTTCCCCGACGCCCTGAACCACGGCGAGGCGGAGGGCGGGGTCGTCGGGTACGCACCCGGCCACAACGACCCGTCGGGGCCGGTGTACGACGTGTTCGGCTACATGGAGGCCAACTCGGTCAGCTTCAACGTCTACCAGGAGGACTATCTGGGCGACGCGACTCGTTGCTCGACCCGGCAGTTCTCCGACCTGCCGACGGGGTCGCAGGATCAGTCGATGTTCTACGCCCGCAAGCACAGCCCGCTCCTGCTCACCTGGAGCCAGTCGCCCGACGCCCTCGTCGTGAACGACGGGCCGGGCGGCGCCGAGGACCTCACACCGCCGGCCGCACCGAGCGACGCGGCCTGCCGCGCGCACGTGCGCGACTTCCCGAACAACGTCCCGAACGCGACGACCCAGATCGTCCGGAACTTCTCCGGGAACGAGAATTTCGGGCGGATCACCTTCGTCGTTCCCGGGATGTGCCATACCGGCCACGACTCCAACCCGAACTGCCTCGGGACGGACACCGATCCGCGCGGCGGCACCCAGGGGATCGACCGCTGGCTGGAGCTGAATCTCGACGGCCTGCGCCACGATGTGGGCCAAAACGGCGTCGTCATCGTCACCTTCGACGAGAACCACACCTCCGATAGCTCCGGCATCGTGGCTCCCGTCTTCACCGCGATCGTGCCCGGTCTGAACGCCCAGGGCACGCCCGGCACGCTCGCCGCGTCCGGCTGCGATCCCATGCCGTCCTCGGGCTGCACCGACGCGTACGCGGTCTACGACCACTCGTCCACGGCGCGCTCGCTGATCGAGATCGCCGGCGGCACGTGCGCCGTGTTCGACAACGCCTCGATCTACCAGGGCCAGACGACCACCGCGCGCCAGAACTGCCTGGCCGCGACGCCGCTCCCGCTGGCCGTCATCGACGCGACCCCGTAGCCACCACCTCGCTACGCGGTCCGCCCGCGGAGCTCGCGCACGGACGGCACGGCGAGGATCGCGGCGCCAGTCGAAGGACGAGATCCGCCCGAGCTGCTCCTCGGGGATCCGGGCCTGGAGCGTGGTGAACGCGAGCTGCACGGCGATGATGCTGCTGCCGATGAGGGTTGCGACGAGCGGCCGGCGCGGCGTGATGTGCAGGCTCAGGACTCCGCCCACGATCGACCCGGCCGATCCGGCGACCAGAATCGCCGCCCAGGCGCCGGCTCCGCCGAGATGCGTCTTTGCCACGAGCGGCCCCAGGACCTCGAGGGCCGGAAACAGGGTGAGCTGGTAGATGCCGAAGCCCACCACCATCGCCACGACCCAGCTGTACGAGCGAAACGCCCGCCAGCCGTCGCGGAGGTCCGCGAGCGGCGTCGTCTCTGCGGTCGGGCGGGTGCGGGCACCGGCACGGACGGTCGCGATGAGGAGCGCCGCCCCGCCGCAGGTTGCCGCATCGACGGCGAGGCGTCCAGCCCGCGCCGACGCCCTCGACGAGCACGGCCCCGACCGCGGCGCCGATGATCGACACCGAGCTCCACGACAGGCTGTTCAGCCCGTTGGCCTGGTGGAGCTGCTCGACGGGGACGAGCTCCTGGATGAAGCCGGTGGCCGCCGGACGTGAGAACGCCTGTGCCCCGCCCGCGACGACCTGCGCGGCTGCGAGCACGCCGAGCGGCCATCCGGCCAGGAGCGCGGCCGCCGTCACGCCCTGCGCGCCGCACGCGAGAGCGTTCGTCCAGACGAGGATCGACCGTCGCGACCAGCGATCCGCCCACACCCCGCCGGCGAGCACGAAGACGACGAGCGGGATCTCGCGCGCCAGGAAGACGAGACCGAGGTCGGTCGCCGATCCGCGTCCGAGCACGCCGAAGCTGAGGGCGACGGTCGAGGCCCAGCCGCCGATCGCGTTCGTGACGCTCGCGGCGAAGTACCGCCGGAAGTCACGGCTCTCGAGCGGCCCGAGAGAGGCCGGCAGGCCCATCCGCCGAGCCTATGCATCTTCATGGGCGCGGCGCTTCGCGCTCAGGCGGTCCGCTGGATCGATGCGTCGAGCTGGAGCGGTGGCATGAGCGGCGACGGCCTGCCGAGCTGGTAGCCCTGCCCTGCCTGGATGAGCGACGTGTCGGAGAGGTCGGTGCGGTCGAGGGTGCGCAGGTACTCGAGGGTCTCCTCGTCCTCGATGCCCTCGGCGATCACGATCGCCCCGGTCCTGTCAGCGAACGTCGCCATTGCGAGCAGCACCGCGCGGGCTGCCGGCTCGGTCGCCGAGGCCGCGACGATCGCGCGATCGACCTTCACGTAGTCGGCGCCGACGTCGCGCAGCATCGCGAGCCCGGAGTTCCCCGTGCCCACGTCGTCGAGCGCGATCCTGAACCCCTGCGCCTTCATCCGCCGCAGGCACTTGACGACCGACGCCGCCCGCCCGCCGAATCGCTCGGTCACCTCGACCACGACCTGGTCAGGCGTGAGCCCGGCCCGCTGGACGCCGGCCAGGAACCAGTCGTTCGCATCGGCGTCCAGGTCGAGGGTCTGAGGGCACACGTTCACGAAGAGTGCGACCCCTTGCGGCAGCCGGTCTGCCTGAGCGAAGGCGGTGGAGGCGCAGAGCTCGTCCAGCTCGTGCGTCTTTCCGACCTGCTCGGCGATGTCGAACGCCTCCTGCGGCCCGGCCAGCCCGTAGCGCTCGCGCGGCCGGGCGAGCGCCTCGACGCCGAGCAGGCGGCACGTGGTCAGGTTCCAGATCGGCTGGAAGTGCACGTCCAGGCCGCGCTCGTCGAGCATGCGGCGCACGGTCGCCTTCTTGTCCGCTGTCGTCACGGCAACCGTCCCGCGGATCTCCTCGTAGTGCACGACCTGGTCTCCGCCGCGGCGCTTCGCCTCGTACAGGGCGGCGTCCGCCTCGGCGCGCATGCTGTCGGCGGTGGAGTGACCGGGCCGCAGCGACGCGAGGCCGATGCTCACCTTGACGCCCTCGTCCCCGAACCGGCGAGCCAGACGACGCGTCAGCGCCTGCACGCCGTCGCGGTCGGTGTGCGGCAGGATCGCGGCGAACTCGTCGCCTCCCACCCGGTAGGTGCGGTCGCTCGGCCGGCGATCGCTCAGGATCTGCGCGACGCGCTTGATCACGGCGTCGCCGTGAGGATGGCCGTAGCGGTCGTTCAGGAACTTGAAGTCGTCGATGTCGAACACCACGAGCGCCAGCGGCTCGTCGAAGCGCGATGCGGACGCGATGGCCTGCGGGAGCTCGTCGTGGAAGGCGCGCTGGTTCGGCAGGTCGGTCATCCCGTCGCGTGTCGCCCGCGCCAGCGCTTTGCGATGCCGCCGGATGACGTCTCGCCCGCCGAGGACGTAGAAGAGCGCGACTCCCGCGAGGAGGCCGCCTGCTCCGACCAGAAGCAGCGCCCGGCGAACGGTCGCAAGCTGGGCGTCGAACGAGGCGTGGTCGTACGTGACCTGGTACGCGTACCTGCCGTCGGTGAGCCTGGCGGGTGTGATGAACTCGAATTCGCGTTGATCCCGCTTGGGATTGCCCTCGTACCCGGCGTACGCGACGCCGCTGCGAACGACGGCCGGGATCCGCGGATCGGGGTCCCGCGTTCCGATCGGACGTGGATCACCGGATGCGACGACCACGCCGTCGCCGTCGAAGATCTCTGCCTTCAGCGTCCCCGGGCGTCTCCCCAGGACATCCAGCACCGAGCCGATCTTGACGAGCGCCGCGCCCGTCGTCGGGCTCCGCCGCGCGATCGACTCGAAGATCGTGACGTCGCTCCGCTGCATCGCCGCGTACTGGGCGATCTGGAAGCTTCGAGCGTTCCGGTCGATGACCGTGAAGCCGACGAACTCGACCAGCGCGAGCGTCACGATGAAGCCGAAGAGCAGGCGCAGCGCGAAGCCCAGGCCGCCGTCGGCGGCGTGGTGCGAGGGGCCGCGACCCGCCCAGCCACGGACCACGGCTTTCGCTGATTTCGGGAGCGCCGACACGCCCCGAGAGATCGCCCTGCGCCCATGGTGCTGCATACAGCAAAGCGGTGATTCGTGGCAGACTCGGCCCGTGAGCCCGATACGCCCCACGGTCCAGGTGGTCGGGCGGCGGCTCGATCCCGAGCACCACCGCCTGCGCGACTTCCTGACGCGCACCGCGCAGCCCCACGACTGGCTCGAGGCCGGCTCGCCCGAGGCGGTTGACCTGCTCGCCCGCCTCGACCTGCGGGATCCAGAGCTGCCCGTCGTCGTGGACGGCGACGAGGTCCACATCGCCGTCACGGTCGAGCGGCTCGCCGAGGCGTGGGGCCAGCGGGGCAAGCCGAGCCGTTCGCACTACGACCTGGCGATTATCGGCGCCGGCCCGGCCGGCCTCGCCGCGGCCGTGTACGCGGCATCGGACGGCCTCTCGACGATCGTGTGCGACCGCGACGTCCCCGGCGGGCAGGCATCGCACACGTCGCTCATCGAGAACTTCTTCGGGTTCCCGGACGGCATCGGAGGCGCCGAGCTGGCGCGGATGGCCGGCCGCCAGGCGGAGCAGTTCGGCGCCGAGCTCCTGCTGCTGGGCGGCATCAGCGGCAGCCGCGGCGACGGCGAGGGCGACCGCACGACCCTGCTTCTCGACGCCGGCGGAGAGCTCACCGCGACGGTCGTCCTGGCGGCGACCGGGATGGACTGGCGGCGGCTCGAGCTCGAGGGCGTCGATGAGCTGCTGGGCCGTGGCGTGTACTACGGCGCCGGTCGCAGCGAGGCGCGGCACTGCCGGGGAGACGAGGTCGTCGTCGTCGGCGCGGGCAACTCGGCGGGCCAGGCCGTCGTCAACCTGGCGAACGCAGGAGCGCGGGTCACGATGGCCGTGCGCGGGTCGCGGCTCGAGGCCAAGATGTCGGCGTACCTCGTTGAGCGCATCCGGCGCGAGGCACGGATCGACGTGCGGCTCGGAACCCAGGTCACCGGGCTCGGCGCCACCTCCGGCCGGCTGGCCGAGGTCACGCTCACGAACAGCGACGGCGTCGAAGAGCATCGGCCGGCGCGAGCGCTCTTCCTCTGCCTGGGGGGGTTGCCGCACACCGGCTGGTGCCCGGCGGAGGGGGTGCGCACCGACGCCGCCGGCTACATCGTCACCGGCACGGATCTGCTCGAGGGGGGAAGCCGCCCGGACGGCTGGCCGCTCAAGCGTGATCCGTTCCCGCTCGAGACGAGCCGGGCCGGTCTGTTCGCCGCCGGTGACGTGCGCCACGGGTCGACGAAGCGCGTCGCCGGTGCCGTCGGCGAGGGGGCCATGGCGGTGGCGCTTGCGTACCGCCGCCTCGCCGAGCTCGGAGGGCCCCCGGCCGGGGGATAAACTCGGTCGCTTGGCGGACTGGGTGACCATCTCCTCGCTGGCGACCGCCGGGGGGACGCTCGTGCTGGCCGGGGCGACGTTCTCGGCCGTCCGGTCGTCGAACCGGTCGGCCCGTGTCGCCGAGCGCTCGCTGATGGCAGGGCTGCGTCCGCTGCTCATGCCGTCGCGGCCCGACGATCCGCCGCAGAAGGTCGGGTTCGCCGACGACCGCTGGCTCAGGGTGGCCGGCGGCGATGGTGCCGCCGAGGTCGCGGACGGCGCGGTCTACCTGGCCATGTCGGTGCGGAACGCTGGCTCGGGGATCGCCGTGCTGCACGGGTGGCGGTTCGCGCGGAATCCCCAGAGGGGGACCGAGCCCGCGCCGCCGCTCGAGGAGTTCGAGCGGCTGACCCGCGACCTTTACGTCCCGGCCGGCGACGTCGGGTTCTGGCAGGGGGTGATGCGCGACCCCGAGCGCGCGGAGTTCCATGAGGTGTCGGCGGCCGTCGAAAGGCGCGAGCGGATTGTCGTCGACCTGCTCTACGGAGACCACGAGGGCGGCCAGCGCGTCATCAGCCGGTTCTCGCTCATGCCATCGTCCGACGGCGGCTGGATCGCCGCCGCGGCCCGCCACTGGAACATCGACCGCGACGACCCACGGTGAGCGCCCGGTCGGGGCTGCGTGCAGCCGCGCTCGGCGCCGCGCTCCTCACGGCTCTCGGGTCGACGGGTTGTGGCGATACGGCGAGCCCGAGCGCCCCTTCGAGCGTCTCGAGCACCGCATCGACGAAGGTCGAGCAACCGCCGCCGAAGAAGCATCACCGCCGGCGGCATCACAGGCGCGCGCGCGTCGTGCTCGAGCGGATCGTCGACGGCGACACGATCGTCATCAGCACGGGCGCGTACGTCCGTCTCCTGCAGATCGACACGCCCGAGCTCTCCTCGAACGAGTGCTACTCGACCACGGCGCGGACGGCGCTCGAACGGCTTCTGCCCGCCGGATCGGGGCTGCAGCTCCGGGCCGACCCGGCGCTCGACAAGGTCGACCGCTACGGGCGCCTGCTCCGCTACGTCTTCAGGGGCGGACGGAACGTGAACCTCGCGATGGTCCGGCGCGGCGCCGCAGCCCCGTACTTCTACAACGGCGACGAGGGCCGCTACGCCGCCCGGCTCTACTCGCTTGCCGTTGCGGCGAAGAGCGCGCACCGCGGCCTGTGGGGTGCGTGCCGGGCGACGCAGCTTCGCCCCGACGCGGCCGTGGATGCGATCCGGGCGGGTCCGCCGTCAGGCGGAGGAGCGTCGTCCGGGGGCTGCGAAGCGGGCTACTCGCCGTGCCTTCCGATCCTCGGCGACCTGGACTGCGCAGATATCCCCGACTCGAAGAAGCCGATCCACGTCACGGGCTCTGACCCGTACAACCTCGACGGCAACGGTGACGGGCTCGGATGCACGTCCGGCTAGCAGGGCGAGGCGGGGCCGGTGTCTCGCGACGCTGGCCCCGCCGTGGGGTCAGGTCGAGCGCCGCGAACGGCGGTAGACGACGCCCGACCGCCTGATTCGCCTCAACCCTCGGGGCGGTTCATCACGCCAGGGTGATCGGCGGTGCTCCCCCGCGTCAGCGAGCGAAGTCAAACAAGGAAGCCGGCGGAGTGTGCCGAACCTGCTGCTCACACATCCGTGGGCGAAAGGAGGATGCACGTGTCGTCGATCGACTCACGCAACAGCGGTCTCACCGGATGGACGGCGTTCGCGGCGATCTGGCTGGTCATCGCGGGATCGTTCAACGTCGTCGAAGGGATCACCGCGATCCACAGAGGCAACTACCTCGCGAACGAGTTCCTGTTCTCGAATCAGGACACCTGGGGATGGATCCTCTTGATCTTCGGGATCGTCCAGCTCCTTGCCGGGTTCATGGTCTTCTCCGACAACCCCACAGGGACCATGCTGGGTATCTGCGCCGCATCGTTCGCGCTCTTCATTTGGTTCTTCTTCCTGTTCGCAGCTCCTCTGGGCGCGTTGATCGCGCTGATCGTCAACGGCCTCGTCATCTACGGCCTCACGATCGGACGAGAGCCGTAGGGGGTACTGGGTGGGCGGCCGGCAACGCTGTCGGCCGCCCACTCCGCGCGCGCCGCGGGCACGAGCCGATCGGATCGCTCGCAGGCGCCCGGTTTAGAGGCCGCGCAGGCGGCCGGAGTCCCGGACGGATGACTCGCCGGGTGCCCGCTCTGCGAGGTCGTCCGCGCCCAGAGGCTCGATGTCGCCCAAGGCTCCCTCGCGCTCCTCGGGCGACCCGCTCCGCATCTCCTCCTCGGCTCGTCTGACGGCGGCGTCGTCCTCGCTCTTGCGCACCTTCGTGAACCACTGACGTATACCCATCCGCGCAAGCATAGGCGGTCGCCGCGACCGCCCGCGTCGTCCAGATCGGATGATCCGCGCGGCGAGCGGAGTTGAGTCGCACAAGCGATGCCCGGGGCGAGACTCGAACTCGCGCTCCCCGTGAGGGGAAGGGGATTTTAAGTCCCCCGTGTCTACCAGCTCCACCACCCGGGCCAGCCGGCATTATCCGCGCTCAGCGCGGGTCCGCGGCCGCCAGTGCGGCGCCGTGGAGGATGTCCCGCTCCGAGACGACCATCGTGTCGGCGCCCGTCGCCCGCATCACCTCCGCGGCGATCGCCGTGCCCGCCACGATCGTCGGCGCCCGCTCCGGCATCAGCCCGCGGACGGAGCGCCGCTCGGCCAGCGGAAGCGCCGCCAGCCGCTCGAGGAGCGCCTCCACCGTCGACCTCGCGAGCGGGTGGCCGTCGACCAGCTCGGGCACCTCGCGCTCCAGGTCGAGGTCGATCGCCGCGAGCGTCGTGACGGTGCCGGCGACGCCGACCAGCGTCCTGACCGCCGACGTGAGCGCCTCCGGCAGGATGCCGGCGACGGCGCTTCGGAGGGCGGCGAGCTCGGCGGCGGACGGCGGGTCCCCGTGCAGGCAGCGCTCCGACATCCGCACGCACCCGATGTCGAGGCTGGTCGCGTCGACGACGCCGTCCGGGCCTCCGAGCACGAGCTCGGTCGACCCGCCGCCGATGTCGCACACGAGCGTGCCATGCCCCGCAGAGAGCCGCGACGTGACGCCGCGGTAGGTCAGCTCGGCCTCCTCTCGGCCCGACAGGAGCCGTGTCTCGAAGCCGTGCCGGCGGCCGACCTCGGCCAGGAACTCGCGGCCGTTCGCCGCGTCGCGAACGGCGCTCGTCGCGGTCGCGAGCACGCGCTCCGTGCCCAGCTCCGCGGCTCGTGCCGCATACCGGTCGAGCACGCCGTGGACGCGGGCCACGGCGGCGTCCGAGAGGCGCCCGTCGGTGTCGACCCGGTCGCCGAGGCGGGTGATCTCGAGCAGCCGCTCGGCCTCCTCCAGCTCGTTGCCGCGGACGTCGGCGACCAGGAGGCGGGTCGAGTTCGTCCCCAGATCCACCGCGCCGACACGCATCACCGGCGCAGTCTAGGATTCCGGCCGACCACTAACGAAAGCGTAGTAGCTACGCGATCTGGAGGAGCAGCACCATGAAGCTGGAAGGCATCCACCACGTGACGGCGATCACCGGCGACGCGCCCGGGAACGTCGACTTCTACACGCGCGTCCTCGGGCTGCGCCTGGTGAAGAAGTCCGTGAACCAGGACGACCCCACCGTCTACCACCTGTTCTACGCCGACGAGGCCGCGAGCCCCGGCTCCGACATCACCTTCTTCGAGTATCCGGGTGCCCGCCGCGGGCGCGCGGGGCGGGGGATGGTGCACACGGTCGTCTGGCGGGTCGGCTCGGCCGACGCCGTGGCGTTCTGGGAGGAGCGGCTGAAGGGCGAGGGCGTCGAGGTGGCCCGGGACGGCGACCGCCTGACGTTCGCCGACCCGGAGGGGCTCGGCCTCGAGATCCGGCACGTCGAGACGGCGGACGAGCCGCTGGTGGCCGTCCACCCCGAGATCCCCGCCGAGATGGCGATCCAGGGGTTCGACGGCGTGCGCGCCTACACCGGCGACGCCGACGCCAGCCGGGCGTTCCTGGCCGACACGCTCGGCTTCGCCGCCGACGGCGAGTCCGGCTTCGAGGTGCGCGGCGAGAAGCGCGGCTCGTTCTACGCCTACGACGAGATCGCCGGCACCGGCTGGCCGGGCGCCGGCACCGTCCACCACGTGGCCTGGTCGTCGCCTCCCGACGAGCACGAGGCGTGGCGCACGCGCGTCCAGGACGGCGGCGGGCGGCCGACCGACATCATCGACCGCTACTACTTCAAGTCGATCTACTTCCGCGAGCCGAGCGGCGTGCTCTTCGAGATCGCGACCATCGGCCCGGGCTTCACGACCGACGAGGACATCGACCATCTCGGCGAGCGTCTGGCGCTGCCGCCCGCCTACGAGCACCTGCGCGAGCAGGTCGAGAAGGTCGTGACGCCGCTGCCCGATCCGCGCGCCGACTGGGCGGTCCGGTGAGCGGCGAGGCGACGCTCGAGCACCTCGTCCGCCCGGCGGCAGGCCGGGCGGACGGGGCGCTCGTCCTCTTCCACGGCCGCGGGACGAGCGAGCACGACCTCTACCCGCTGCTCGACATGCTCGACCCCGACCGCCGGCTGGTCGGGGTCACGCCGCGCGGGCCGCTCGTGCTTCCCCCCGGGGGAGCCCACTGGTACGTCGTGCGCCAGGTCGGCTTCCCCGACCCCGGCACGTTCGGGCCCACGTTCGCGCTGGCGTCGCGCTGGCTCGACGAACCTGGCCTCCGAGACCGGGATCCCGCCGGAGCGCACGGTGCTCGGCGGCTTCTCTCAGGGAGCGGTGATGGCGCACGCGCTCGGGCTCGGGACGGGTCGCCCACGGCCCGCGGGGATCGTCGCCCTGTCCGGCTTCATCCCGGTCGTGGAGGGCTTCGAGGCCGACCTGACTCCGCCGCTCCCGCCCGTCGCGATCGGCCACGGCAGCCTCGACCCGGTGATCTCGGTGGAGTTCGGCCGCCGCGCCCGGGCGATCCTCGAGGAGGCCGGCGCCGACGTGCTCTACCGCGAGTCGCCCATCCCGCACACGATCGACCCCCGGTTCCTCGAGGAGCTTCGAGGGCTGGGTTCGGGCCGCGGTCGACCGCGCGCCCGTCGGAGACGCCCGGTGAACGACGCGGACTTCTGCCTCGAGTTCCAGCAGGCGGTCGAGCTGATCGGCAGGCGCTGGTGCGGCACGATCGCGCGGGCGCTCCTGCCCGGCGCGCGCCGGTTCACCGAGCTCCGCCGGGCGATCCCCGAGATCTCCGACCGTGCGCTCTCGCAGCGGCTGCGCGAGCTCGAGGCCGAGGGAGTCGTCATCCGCCGGGTGAGCACCGGCCCGCCGGTCGAGGTGGCCTACGAGCTCTCGTCAAAGGGGCGCGACCTCGAGCAGGTCATCGACGGGGTCGAGCGCTGGGCGCACGAGTGGCTCGGAGGGTCATCCCCGCACCACACGTATGAGCGTGCGCACCCATGACCGGCCGCGCGTGAAGGCGTCGAGCAGCCGGCGCAGCCGCGCCAGCGACTTCTCGAGCCGCTCGAGCGCGGCCTGCATCTCGGCGGTCTTCCCGGCGAGCTGCTCGGTCTTCGTGCGAAGGGACGCCAGGCCGCCCTCCTCGAGCGACCGGACCTGCTTCTCGATCGACGTCTGGGCCGTCCGGACGCGCTTGTAGGTGCGGGCTCCCCGGATGCCGACGACGGTCGACGTGGCCCCCACGATGACCAGCCAGGCGATGACGACGACGATCAGCACAGGGGTCAGTCTATGGTAGAATCCGGCTTCCGACGCGGGGTGGAGCAGTCCGGTAGCTCGTCGGGCTCATAACCCGAAGGTCGCAGGTTCGAATCCTGCCCCCGCTATTCGCTCGATCAGTGCGACCGCCTCCGGGCGGTCGTTCTTGTTGGAGGCGTTCGGTAGGGCCACAGGCGCTAGTACGCCTGCGCCCAGACGGCTGCGGCGACCGCCGACCTGCCGCAGCAGACGCAGGCGCCGGACTGGGCCGGTTGCTCTCCGAGCGGCAGGCACCGGATCGTCGCCGAGCTGTCGTCCTTGACGCGCGCCTCGCACCCGGCGCTGCCGCACCACGGTGCCGCGACGAATCCGGCGGGTTCGCGGAGGTACTCGATCATCTCGTCGTAGCCGCGCGGGTCGCGGAGCGTCCGCCGCTCCTGTTCGTCGCGGGCGGTCTGGAAGAGCGACGCCTGCACGTCGCTCAGCAGCTCGTCGATCGCGACGGCCGCGCGAGGAAGCGGGATCTGCTGCTTCTCGCCGGTGTCGCGGCGCGCGACGGTGACTGCCGCCGCCGCGAGGTCGCGGCCGCCGATCTCGATGCGGAGCGGCACGCCCTTCAGCTCCCACTCGTTGAACTTGAAGCCGGGCCGGTGCTCGGGCCGATCGTCGACACGGACGCGAACACCCGCTGCCCGCAGCTCGTCGGCGACGGCAGCGGCGGCCTGGAGCACCTCGGCGCGCTCGTCCTCGCGGAAGATCGGCACGATGACGACCTGGTGCGGCGCGACGCGAGGCGGTAGCCGCAGCCCGCGGTCATCCCCGTGCGCCATCACGACGCCGCCGACCAGCCGCGTGGTCGCGCCCCACGAGGTCGCGTACGGGTACTGCTCGCTGCCGTCACGGCCGGTGTAGCGGACGTCGAACGCGCGCGCGAAGCCCTGGCCGAGGTAGTGCGAGGTTGCCGCCTGGAGCGCCTTCCCGTCGCGCATCAGCGCTTCGAGCGTGTAGGTGTCGACGGCGCCGGGGAACCGCTCGCTCTCGCTCTTCCGGCCCCGCAGCACCGGGATCGCGAGGACGTTCTCGATCGTGTCGGCGTAGACGTCGTGGAGGATCGTCAGCGTCTCCGCGACCGCCTCCTCCTCGGTCTCGTGCGCCGTGTGCCCCTCCTGCCAGAGGAACTCGCTCGTCCGGAGGAAGAGGCGCGGCCGCAGCTCCCAGCGGACGACGTTCGCCCACTGGTTGTAGAGCAGCGGCAGATCACGGTACGACTGCACCCAGCGGGCATACGTCGACCAGATCAGCGCCTCCGAGGTGGGACGCACCGCGAGCGGCTCCTCCAGCTTCTTCCCGCCCGCCTCGGTGACGACGGCGACCTCGGGTGCGAACCCTTCGACGAGCTCTCCCTCCTGCGCCAGCACCGAGGCGGGCACGAGCAGAGGGAAGTAGAGGTTCTCGTGGCCGGTCGCCTTGATCCGGTCGTCGAGCTCGCGCTGGATCGCCTCCCAGATCGCGTAGCCGTACGGCTTGATCACCATCGCGCCGCGAACGGGCGAGTTCTCGGCGAGGCCGGCGCGGCGCACCACCTCGCCGTACCAGGCGGGGAAGTCGCTCGACTGGGTGGGCAAAGGCGTGGTGCTCATCGGGACGCTCCCGCGAGCAGGGCTGCTGCGAACATCGTGCTCTCCTTCGTAGACGTCTACCGGCGGTGACGGAGGTGGTTGCGGCGCTCCGGGCCGAAGCGGCGGGAGCGCCTACGCCGGGACGTGCACGAACGGCGGCCGCGGGGCAACCGCCGGAACCGGCAGAAGCTCATCCACGCGAGGCCGCAGCAACGTCATGCCCGGAGAATAGCGGCCACGGGCGGCCTCTCCGGCCAGCCGCAGGTCGCCGCCCTGTGCGGGCTCTGACGCGCTAGAGCATTTCCTCGGGCTGCTCAGCCGCAGCCCGCTCGCGCTCGCGGCGCAGGTCCTGGCGGTAGGCGGCGACCGCGCGGTGCAGGTACTCCATGTCGGGGTTGATCCGCACCATCGAGATCGCCTCCAGGTGGTGGGCCAGGCGGCCCACCGCGCGCTCCGGCGTGTCGACGCGGGCCAGCACCTCGACTTCGGCGGCCGCCGGGAGCACGATGTCGAACGGTGCGCCGAGCGACACGGTCGGCCACACGCTCAGGGTGGGCGCGTCGGCCGTCGAGACCATGTACGCCACCCAGGCATAGAGCCAGCCCTTCCGGTCGGAGGAGACACCGCCGACCGCCGCGCGGGCCGGCGCCTGCCCGAGCGCGGAGCGGCGCGCGGTGTTGAGCTTGATCGGCGAGGTCACATACAGGTGCGCCAGCTCAAGCTGCCGCGCGGCGTCGCCCGAGGGCAGTGGGTGAGCGCTCACTCGTGAAGCGCCTGAGACGGGGTTCGGCGTATCAGGTCCACGAGGCCACGAAGTGTGCGGCCGACGAGGTCGAGCGCCTGCACGATGCCGATGAACGCCAGCGCGACGATGAGGCCACCGCCGTCGACGTAGGGCATGAGCGCGAGGCTCGTGAGCAGCACCGCGCTCACGACCAGGCCGTCGATGAGCGACTGGCGCGCCTCCTCGTAGGCATCGTCGAGCCAGTCGACCGCCGCGCCCAGCGTCTCGAGGCTGCTCTCGATCTCCGACGTCACAGGCTCCAACGCCACCTCCGTCGCCGGACGCGCGGGTGCTGCAGCTCGGCGATCCGCGTCTCCAGCGCGTGGATCTTCTCGGAGGCGTCGCTCACCTGGGTGCGCATCTGGTCGGCCGTCTCGGTGAGTCCCTGCTCCGTCCGGGCGACGGCGTCCGTCGCCTGTCGCAGGTCGCCGGCCGCGCTCGATGCGAGATCGACCGCCTGGCCGAGAAGCTGGATCTTCGCCGGGAGCGCGCCCTCGAGCACGAGATAGCCGACGTAGAAGTTGACGAGCGACGCGATCGCCAACGTCGCCAGGCCGAGCACCGTTCGCGCCATCCATTCGGATCCGAACGCCGAATCGAGCAACGCCTCTGGTACCGGCGCAAGCAGCGCCACCACCGGCGCTGCCGCCAGCCCAAGGATCGCGATGCCTTGAACGACCCTGTGCGTCCAGGAGCCCACGAGACCGTCATGATAGTCCGGATGCCGGAGGAATCCCTGGATTTGCCCAGATTGCAACGCCGCAGTACCGTCGGTGGATCGCGTGCAAGCGTCACTCGATCGCAAGGAGGGTGGCCGTGCCGCGATCCATACTGACGCGGAAGGTCGGAATCGAGGAGGCCCGCCGGATAGCCGTCCGGTCGCAGCTGCTCGACGGCTCCGCGAGCGGCGTCCTCGACACCGTTCGCCGGCTCGGGTTCCTCCAGCTCGACCCGATCGCGGCGGTCGCGACGCCGCAGCACCTTGTCCTCTGGAGCCGCCTCGGGGCCTTCGACACGGCCGAGCTCGACCGGCTGCTGTGGGTCGAGCGGAAGCTCGTCGAGTGGAACGCGTACGTCTGGCCGATCGAGACGCTCCCCCTGCTCCAGGCGCGGATGCGGCGCCGGCGCGGCGACTCGGCGTGGGAGCGGCGCCACACGAGCTTCCTCGCATCCCACCGCGGCTTTCGGCGGTACGTCCTCGCCGAGCTCGAGGCGCGCGGCCCGCTCCTCTCCCGCGAGCTCGAGGACCGGTCGGGGACGGCGTCGCGCGACCACCGCTGGTACGGCAGCCGGCGTGTCGGCGAGATGCTGCACGCCCTCCACGACCGCGGCGAGATCGCGATCGTCGGCCGCCGCGGCGGGCAGCGGCTGTGGGACATCGCCGAGCGGTGGTACCCGGAGACCGAGCGAGTCCCGCTGCGCGAGGCCGACCGCCGGCTCGCCGAGCTCCGCTTCCGCGCCCGCGGCGTCCGCCTGGAGCGCGACGGGTGGCACGCCCACCCCGACGCCGAGGACGGACCGGTCCCGGATCGCGTCACGCTGCTCTCGCCGTTTGACCAGCTGATCGCGGACCGCGACCGCACCGAGGCGCTCTTCGGCTTCCGCTATCGCCTCGAGATGTACGTCCCGCCCGCCAAGCGCGAGTACGGCTACTACGTGCTCCCGATCCTCGCCGGGGACCGGCTCGTGGGGCGGGTCGAGCCGCGGTTCGACCGCGCCGCCGGGACGCTCCGGGTGCTCGGCGCATGGGGAGACACCGAGCTCGCCGACGAGGCCCTCGACCGGCTCGCGGCGTGGCTCGGAGCGCGCCGCGTGTGACACCATCCGGCTATGGCGCAGGCCCGGATCTCGGGAAACGTCGTGCGGCTCCGTTCGGCCGCGGCTGCCGAGCCCGTCGCCGCGGAGCTGGCAGCGGCCACCGGCGACGCGACGGTACGCGTGCTCTACCGGCTCGAGGGCGACCCGCCCTCGTGGGTCGACGCACGCGGCGCCCGTCAGGATCCGAGCGAGCCGTCCGAGGCTCGTGCCACGACCGCGGTCACGCTCGACGGCATCGAGATCGCCGCGATCGAGCACGCCGCCGAGACCCTGCCGGAGGCGATCCAGGCCGCCTGCGACCCGCTGTCCGCCGAGATCGAGGCGGAGCACCGGATCGCCGGCCTGAGCGCTCAGGTGCGCCTGCTCGAAGGCGCCGAGCAGCGGCTGCGCGACGTCTTCGAGGCGGTCGAGCTGGTGGTGGCCGCGATGGACCTCGACGCGCGGATGACCTACGTGAACCCGTTCACCGAGCGGATGTCCGGCTGGACGCGGGATGAGCTCGTCGGCCAGAACTGGTTCGAGACGTTCCGAAGCGGCCGTGAGTCGTTTCTCGACCGCGTGCGGGCGGGCGAGTTCCCGCCGCGCGACGAGAGCACGATCATCGTCAGGAACGGTGACCGCCGCCAGATCGACTGGTACAACGTCGCGCTGCGCGACGAGCAGGGCCGCGTGGAGGGCGTCCTCGGAATCGGGCGCGACAAGACCGACGAGATGCGCACGCAGCGCTCGCTGGAGGCCGCCCGCCGCCGCATGCACGACGTCCTCGAGACGGTCGAGCTCGTGGCCGGTCAGATCGACCTCGACGGGCGGCTGACCTACGCCAACGAGTACCTGGTCCGCCTGAGCGGGTGGACGCGCGACGAGCTGATCGGCAGACGCTGGCTCGACGTGTTCCAGACCGGCCGCGACGACTTCATGGAGCAGGTGCGCCAGGGCGACTTCGACCCGCACGACAAGAGCAGCATCCTCCTGCGCTCCGGCGAGCGGCGCGACATCGAGTGGGCGAACGTCGGGCTCTACGACGACCATGGGCGCCTGGACGGCGTCGTCGGCATCGGCCGCGACATGACCGATCAGCTCCGGATCGAGCGCGAGCTGCGCGACCTCGCCGCCGAGCACGGCGCGCTCGAGCGGGTGGCGACCGAGGTGGCCCGCGGGCTCGAGGAGGACGCCGTCTTCAGCCTCGTCGCCGAGCAGGCCGGGAGGCTGGTCGGCGCCGACGGGTGCACGCTCGTCCGGGTCGAGCCCGGCGAGCAGGTGCGGATCCTGTCCAACTGGAGCGACGTCGCCGCCGACCGGGTCGCTGCGGAGGGCATGGTGGTGCCGGTCGACGCCGGCCCGGCCCTGGCCGCGACGTTCAGGACCGGCCGGCCGGCCCGCGCTGACCAGGCCCCCGACGAGCCCGGGCGGCCCAACCCGATCGGCGTTGACGACCCGATCCGGTCGGCGGTCGCAGCGCCGATCACCGTGACCGGCGAGATGTGGGGCGCCCTCGTCGCATGGCGCGTGACCGAGGAGCCGCTCTCGGAGGACACCGAGCGCCGCCTGGGCGCCTTCGCGTCGCTCGCCGGAACGGCAATCGCGAACGCCGACGCGCGCACGGCGCTCGCGGCGTCGCGCAAGCGCATCGTCACCGCGGCCGACCAGGCTCGCAGGCGGCTCGAGCGCAACCTGCACGACGGCGCCCAGCAGCGGTTCGTGTCGCTCTCGCTTGCGCTGCGGCTGACCCTGTCGCTGCTCGAGAGCGACCCCGCCGGTGCCGCCGAGCATCTGCGCGGCGCCCAGCACGAGCTGTCGCAGGGGCTCGAGGAGCTGCGCGAGCTGGCCCGCGGCATCCACCCTGCGATCCTCACGGAGCGCGGCCTGCGGGCCGCGGTCGACAGCCTCGTGCTGCGCGCCCAGGTGCCGGTGGACGTGATCGACATGCCCGAGGGGCGTCTCCCTCCGGAGGTGGAGGCGGCGGCGTACTACGTCGTCTCCGAGGCGCTCGCCAACGTCACGCGGTACGCAGGTGCCGACCGCGCGACGGTCGCGGTGGCGTTGGCGGACGGCACGGTCATCGTCGAGGTGGCCGACGACGGCAGCGGTGGCGCCGACCCTTCGCGCGGCTCCGGCCTGCGCGGCCTCGCCGACCGGGTCGAGGCGATCGGCGGTCGGCTCGAGATCGCAAGCCCGCCCGGTGCGGGGACGACGGTGCGCGCGATCCTGCCGTGCGACACGGATCCGAGTTCGTAGAAACTGACGGACCCGCCCGGTGGCTTGCCCGCCCGACGATTCCGCACGCTCCCCGATGGCACGGCCGGCGCCGCGGCCGATCATGCAGGAAGTCGATCTGGAGGACCGTCATGGCCACGCGTACATCCGAGCCGACTCGCAACCTCGCGCTTGCGACGATCGCGTTCACGATCTGCTTCACCAGCTGGGGGCTCGTCGCCCCGCTGGCCAAGCACCTCCAGGAGGGCAACGGCTGGTCCGACACGCAGGTGCTCCTGCTCGCCGCGGTGCCCGTGCTGTGCGGCTCGCTCCTGCGGATCCCGGCCGGCTGGCTCGCAGACCGCTACGGCGGGCGGAGGATCTTCACCCTCATCATGCTGGCGTCGATCGTGCCGGCCGTCCTGCTCGGCTACACGTCCGGCTACGGCGCGCTTCTGGTGGTCGGGTTCTTCATGGGCGCCGCCGGCTCGGCCTTCGCGGTCGGCGTCCCCTTCGTCGTCGGCTGGTATGACCGGTCGCGGCAGGGGTTCGCCGTCGGCGTCTACGCGATCGGCACCATCGGCCCGGCGATCGCGCTCCTCGTCGTCCCGCGCACGCTCGAGAACTACGGCCAGGCGTACCTCGGCTGGGGTATGGCCGCAGCGCTCGTGGCCGGCGCCGTGATGATGTGGTTCCTCGGCGCCGACGCGCCGAACCCGCCGAAGCCGACGCGCTATCGCGAGGTCCTGAGCGCGGGCTGGCGGCTGCACCGGCTGTCGCTGCTCTACTTCGTCACCTTCGGCGGCTTCGTCGCGATGTTCACCTTCCTCCAGAAGCTGCTCACCAAGTGGTTCGAGCTCTCGAACGTCGACGCCGGTGCGCGCGCCGCCGGCTTCGCCGCGCTGGCCGTGGCCGCCCGCCCGGTCGGCGGCTGGCTCTCCGACCGCTACGGCGGCACGGTGGTCCTGACCGCCGCGTTCGCGGGGATCGCCGTCGACGCGGCGGCGCTGGCCGCGGTCGCGACCCATCCGACCATGCTCACCGTCTCGATCGCGTGCCTCTCGATGGCGGTCTTCCTCGGCCTCGGAAACGGCGCCGTGTTCAAGCTCGTGCCGCACGAGTTCCCCGAGAACCCCGGCGCCGCGACCGGCATCGTCGGCGCGGTGGGCGGCCTCGGCGGGTTCTTCCCGCCCGTGGCGATGGGGCTGATCAAGGGGTGGACGGGGAGCTTCGCTCTCGGGTTCGTCGCCCTCCTCATCTTCTGCGCAGTCTGCTTCGCGGTCGCGCTCGCCCTGCTGATGAGCGAACGCGCAGGCGGAGCGCCGGTCGCGACCGGGAGCTGCGCGGCGCCTGATCGCGGACTTTCGTAGCCCGATGT
The DNA here is from genome assembly GCA_963809325.1 of uncultured Actinomycetes bacterium. Lineage (GTDB taxonomy): Bacteria > Actinomycetota > Thermoleophilia > Gaiellales > JAICJC01 > JAICJC01. Next base: position 652,897 of record CAWEIZ010000007.1, on the reverse strand, counting down.
GAGCGGGTAGAGTGGCGCGCGTGGTGCGCCAGACGACCGTCGGGCGGTCCGGAGGGGCGCTCCTTCGTGCCCATGAGTTCTTCCGTCGCGGGCCCGCGAGCCCTGAGGGCTGGAGTCAGCTCACCGCCAAGGACCGCGGCTGGGAGTCGTTCTACCGCGAGCGCTGGCAGCACGACAAGGTGGTGCGGTCGACCCACGGGGTGAACTGCACCGGCTCGTGCTCGTGGAACGTCTACGTGAAGGACGGCCTGGTGACGTGGGAGACGCAGGCCGTCGACTACCCGTCCACCGGGCCCGGCATGCCGGAGTACGAGCCGCGCGGCTGCCCGCGGGGCGCGTCGTTCTCGTGGTACGTCTACTCGCCGATCCGGCTTCGGTACCCGTACATCCGCGGCAGCCTGATCGAGATGTACCGCGCCGAGCGGGAACGGCTCGGCGACCCGGTCGACGCCTGGGCGGCGATCGTCGACGACCCGGAGCGCCGGCGGACGTACACGAGCCAGCGCGGCCGGGGCGGGTTCGTGCGCGCGGGCTGGGACGAGGCCGTCGAGCTGATCGCCGCCGCGCACGTCCACACGATCAAGCGCCATGGGCCGGACCGGATCGCCGGGTTCACGCCGATCCCGGCCATGTCGATGGCGAGCTACGCCGGCGGAACGCGGTTCCTCTCGCTGATCGGCGGCGTCGTCCTGAGCTTCTACGACTGGTACTGCGACCTGCCGCCGGCCTCGCCGCAGACGTTCGGCGACCAGACCGACGTCCCGGAGTCGGGCGACTGGTGGAACGCCGGCTACCTGCTCGTGTGGGGCACGAACCTCCCGACGACGCGCACCCCGGATGCCCACTTCATGACCGAGGCCCGCTACCGCGGCCAGAAGGTGGTCGTCGTCAGCCCCGACTACGCAGAGCACACGAAGTTCGCCGACCGCTGGCTGGCCGCCCACCCGGGCACGGACGGCGCCCTGGCGATGGCGATGGGCCATGTCATCCTGCGCGAGTTCTGGGTCGACCGCGACGTGCCGTACTTCCGCGACTACGGCCGCCGGTTCACCGACATGCCGCTCCTCGTCACCCTGCGGCAGCACGGCGACGGCCACGTCGCCGATCGCTTCCTGACCGCATCCGACCTGGCAGACGCGGGCGAGAACGCCGACTGGAAGACCGTCGTCCTCGACGAGGAGACCGGTGCGCCGGCCGTCCCGAACGGCTCCGCGGGCTTCCGCTGGGGCGAGGAGAAGGGCCGCTGGAACCTGCGCCTCGACGAGATCCGGCCGGTGCTCACGCTGCACGGCCGCGACGGTGCCGAGGGCGTCGCCGTCGACATGCCCCGGTTCGACGTGGGCGAGACCGACGGCGGCTCGTCGGTGCGGCGGGGCGTCCCCGCGATGCGGGTGGGCGGCCATCTCGTGACCACCGTGCTCGACCTCATGCTGGCCCAGTACGGCGTCGGCCGCGACGGGCTCCCCGGCGAGTGGCCGGAGGGATACGACGACGCCGGCTCGCCCGGCACGCCCGCCTGGCAGGAGCCGCTCACGTCGGTCTCGGCCGTCGACTGCGTGCGCACCGCCCGCGAGTTCGCGCGGAACGCCGAGCTGACCGAGGGCCGCTCCATGATCGCCATGGGCGCCGGCACGAACCACTGGTTCCACTCCGACGAGATCTACCGCACGTTCCTCGCGCTTGTCCTCATGTGCGGCTGCCAGGGCCGAAACGGCGGCGGCTGGGCGCACTACGTGGGCCAGGAGAAGGTGCGGCCGCTGACCGGCTTTCAGACGCTGGCGTTCGCGCTCGACTGGGTGCGGCCGCCGCGGCACATGGTCTCGACGCCGTTCTTCGCGCAGCTCTCGGGCCAGTGGCGCTACGCGGACGTGCCGCCCTCGCAGATCGCCTCGCCGCTCGGGACGGGGGCGTTCGGCGACCGCCAGGTGCCGACATGGTGGCGCTCGCGGCCCGGCTCGGATGGATGCCGTCGTTCCCGAGCTTCGACCGCTCGAGCCTCGATCTGGTCGACGAGGCCGTGAAGGCCGGCGTCGATCCCGCCGCCCACGTCGTCTCGAAGCTCCGCGACGGGTCGCTGCGCTTCGCCTGCGAGGACCCGGACGCTCCCGGCAACCATCCTCGCATCCTCACCGTCTGGCGGGCGAACCTGCTCGGGTCGTCGGGCAAGGGCCACGAGTACTTCCTGAAGCACATGCTCGGGCACGGCCGAGCCGGGCGTCCGCGCCGACGAGGCGCCGCCCGAGCTGCGGCCGCGCGAGGTCACCTGGCGGGACGCGCCCGAGGCGAAGCTCGACCTGTTCACGACGATCGACTTCCGGATGACGTCGAACGGGCTCTTCTCCGACGTCGTCCTGCCCGCGGCGACGTGGTACGAGAAGCACGACCTCTCGTCGACCGACCTGCACCCGTTCGTCCACACGTTCAACCCGGCGATCCCGCCCCCGTGGGAGGCGCGCACCGACTGGGACGCGTTCAGGGCGATCGCCGAGCGCTTCTCGGAGCTGGCCGAGCGCCACCTCGGCGTCCGCAGGGACATCGTCGCCGCCCCGCTCGCGCACGACTCGCCCGACGAGCTGGCCCAGCCCCACGGCCGGGTGCGCGACTGGCGGGCCGGCGAATGCGAGCCGGTGCCGGGAAAGACGATGCCGAAGCTGATCGTGGTCGAACGCGACTACCCGAACGTCGCCGCCCGCCACGCCGCGCTTGGGCCGCTCCTCGAGACGCTCGGCTCGACGACGAAGGGCATCACGTGGAAGCCGCTCGAAGAGGTCGAGTGGCTCGGCCGCCAGAACGGCCTCGTGCGTGGCGGCCTGGCCGACGGCCGCCCCAGGCTCGATCGCGTCGAGCACGCCTGCGAGACGATCCTCGCGCTCTCGGGGACGACCAACGGGAGGATCGCGCTCGAGGGGTTCCGCGCGCTCGAGGACCGGGCCGGCGTGCCGCTCGCGTCGCTCGCCGAGCCGCGCGCCGACGAGCGGATCACCTTCGCCGACGCCCAGGTGCAGCCGCGCACCGTCATGACCTCGCCCGAGTGGTCGGGCATCGACGAGCACGGCCGCCGCTACAGCCCGTTCACGATCAACGTCGAGCGCGAGAAGCCGTGGCACACGCTGTCGGGCCGCCAGCACCTCTACGTCGACCACGAGTGGATGCTCGAGCTGGGGGAGGGGCTTCCCAACTACCGCCCGCCGCTCGTCCGCGGCGATCCCACCGCGTACGACGTCGCGGGCGGGGACCGTCCGGAGCTGGCGCTGCGCTATCTGACCCCGCACTCGAAGTGGTCGATCCACTCCGAGTACCAGGACAACCTGCACATGCTCACGCTCTTCCGGGGCGGTGCCGTGCTGTGGCTCGCCCGTGAGGACGCCGAGACGCTCGGGATCGCCGACAACGACTGGGTCGAGGCGTACAACCGAAACGGCGTCATGGCGTGCCGCGCGACCGTCTCGCACCGGATCCCGAAGGGCGTCTGCCTCATGTACCACGCCAAGGACCGCCACCTCCAGACGCCGCGGACCGAGCTGCTCGGAAACCGCGGCGGCACCGACAACTCGGTCACGCGGATCGTGATGAAGCCGACGCACATGATCGGCGGGTACGCGCAGTTCTCGGCCGGGTTCAACTACTACGGCCCGACCGGCTCGCAGCGCGACGAGATCGTGATCGTGCGCCGGCGCGAGGCCGAGGTCGTCTTCCCGTGACGATCAAGGCCCAGGTCGCGATGGTGATGAACCTCGACAAGTGCATCGGCTGCCACACCTGCAGCGTCACGTGCAAGCAGGTGTGGACGAACCGGCCGGGCGCCGAGTACGCGTGGTTCAACAACGTCGAGACCCGGCCCGGGCTCGGGTATCCGAAGCGGTGGTCGGATCAGGCGAAGTGGCGCGGCGGGTGGGAGCTCGACCGGCGCGGGCGCCTGCGCCTGCGCGTCGGGCGGCCCGCTGCAGAAGCTCGCGTCGATCTTCTGGAACCCGGATCTGCCCGAGCATCGACGACTACTACGAGCCCTGGACGTACGACTACCAGACGCTGATCAACGCCCCGCTTCAGGAGCACGACCCGGTGGCGACGTCGCACTCGCAGCTGACCGGGGCGGGCATGAACGTCGACTGGGGCCCGAACTGGGACGACAACCTCGCCGGCGGCCCCAAGACCGCCATGGCCGACCCGCTCATCCGCGACGGCCTGGACGAGCGCGTGCGGATGGAGTACGAGCAGGCGTTCATGTTCTACCTCCCGCGGATCTGCGAGCACTGCCTGAACCCCTCGTGCGTGGCGTCGTGCCCGTCGGGCGCGATGTACAAGCGCGAGGAGGACGGGATCGTCCTGGTCGACCAGGACAAGTGCCGCGGGTGGCGCTTCTGCGTCAGCGGCTGTCCCTACAAGAAGGTGTACTTCAATCACCGCACCGGGAAGGCCGAGAAGTGCACGCTCTGCTATCCGCGCATCGAGGCCGGCCAGCCGACGATCTGCTCGGAGACGTGCGTCGGGCGCATCCGCTACCTGGGCCTGCTCCTCTACGACGCCGACCGCGTGCGCGCCGCGGCGTCGGTTGCGGAGGAGACGGACCTGCTCGCCTCGCAGCTCGATCTCTTCCTCGATCCGGCCGACCCCGCGGTGCGAAAGCGCGCGCTGGCCGACGGGATCCCGGCCGACTGGGTCGAGCACGCCCAGCGCTCGCCGGTGCACGCGCTCGTCGCCCGGCACAAGGTCGCGCTGCCGCTTCACCCCGAGTACCGCACGATGCCGATGGTCTGGTACGTCCCGCCGCTCTCGCCGATCGTGAACGCGCTCGAGGAGGACGGGTACGAGGCCGACCCCGACGCGCTCTTCCCGGCCGTCGAGAACCTGCGCATCCCACTCGAGTACCTCGCGAACCTGCTGTCGGCGGGCGACACCGACGTGATCCGCGGAGTCCTGCGGCGGCTCGCCGCGATGCGCGCCTACATGCGAAAGCAGCAGGTCCTGGGCGAGCGCGACGAGAGCCTCCCGGAGGCGGTCGGCATGGACGCTGACTCGCTCGAGGACATGTTCCGCCTGCTCGCCATCGCCGACTACAACGACCGGTATGTGATCCCGCAGGCGCATGCCGAGCTGGCCGACCGCCTCGCCGAGCAGGGCGCGGGCGCCGGGTGCAGCCTCGACTTCGACGGCGGGCCGGGGAACTGCGGCGCGGTCGCCCCGCAGAACGAGCGGTTCATGCTCACCGAGACCGAGACGAGGGCCGAGCCCGGCCCGCCCGGATCCTCCGAGACGATCGACCTCATCGGGATGCTGCGCGGGCGGGCGCAGGGTGGCCCGGAGGCGGCCGGATGAGCCGCCGCGGCGCGCCTCCCGAGCTGTTCGCGATCGCGTCGCTTCTCCTGCGCTACCCGTCCGCATCCGCGCTCGAGCGCGACGCGGAGATCGGCGAGGCCGTCGCCGCCCTTCCGGCGCGGCTGCGCGCGCCGTTCGAGCGCTTCCTCGCCCACCGCAGCGAGGCGCCGCCGCTCGACCTCGAGCGTGAGTACGTGGAGACGTTCGACACCCGCCGGAGGTGCACGCTGAACGTCAGCTACTACCTGTACGGGGACACCCGCCGGCGCGGGGTCGCGCTGCTTCGGCTGAAGCGGATGTACGCCGCCGCCGGCCTCGTGCTCGACTCCGACGAGCTTCCCGACCACCTGCCGGTGATGCTCGAGTTCGCCGCGCTGGCGCCGCGCCGGCTACGGCGAGCACGTGCTCCAGGAGCATCGCGTGGGGATCGAGCTCCTGCTGCTGGGCCTGCGTCACGGCGGGCGCCCGCACGCCGATGTGATCGAGTCCGTCTCGGCCGCCCTGCCGCGGCTCGGGCTCTCGCAGTCGCGGGCGGTCCGCAAGCTCGCCGCCGAGGGCCCGCCCGACGAGCAGGTGGGGCTCGAGCCGTTCGCGCCGCCCGAGGTCATGCCCCTCGAGGTGCGACAGTGAGGGCCGTGCACCTGCTCCTGTGGGTCGCGCTCCCCTATGCGGCGATCGCGATCTTCCTCGCCGGCCACGTGTGGCGGTATCGCACCGACCAGTACGGCTGGACGTCCCGCTCGACGCAGATTCTCGAGAGCCGGTGGCTCAAGTGGGGGAGCCCGCTGTTTCACTTCGGCGCGCTGGCGGCGATCGGCGGCCACGTGCTCGGCATGCTCGTCCCCGAGAGCTGGACGAGCGCCGTGGGTGTGAGCGAGGACGGCTACCACCTGCTCTCGGCCACGGCCGGCACGCTGGCCGGCGTCGCGTGCGGCGCCGGTCTCGTGATCCTGATGTGGCGGCGAGTGGCATCGCCGCGGGTGCGTGTGACGACGACGCGGACCGACATGCTCGTCTACGCACTCCTGGCCCTCGTCATCGGCCTGGGGCTGACCGAGACGATCGGGAAGAACGTGTTCGGAGGCGGCTACGACTACCGCTCGACCGTCGCGGTCTGGTTCCGCAGCGTCGTCTTCCTCCACCCCGAGCCCGACGCCATGGTCGGCGCGCCGATCCTCTACCAGCTGCACGCCGTCGCGGCGTGGCTGATCCTGCTCGTGTGGCCGTTCTCGCGGCTCGTGCACGCGTGGAGCATCCCGCTCCAGTACGTCGGCCGGCCGTACATCCTGTACCGGCGGCGCTGGGCCGCGGCGCCGCGGCGGAGATGATGCCGAGCCACCGGTGTTCCTGAACATCCTCGTCGCGATCGACGACTCGGCGCACGCGGCTCGCGCGCTGGACGAGGCCCTCGACCTGGCCCGCGCCCAGCGGTCACGCCTCACGCTCATCAGCGTCGCGGCGCGGGGCTCGTGGCGGTACCTCGCCGGCCCGTATGTCGGGATGATGCCCACGCAGGACGACGCTGACGAGGCGGCAGAGCGGACGATCGCCGCGGCCCGCGCCCGGGTGGGCGACGAGATCCCGGTCACGACCGTCGTGGGCCGCGGGTCGCCGGCCGAGGCCATACTCGCGCGGGCGGAGGCGGGGAACCACGACCTGATCGTGATGGGCTCCCGCGGCCGGGGTGCGGCCGCGTCGGCGTTGCTGGGAAGCGTCAGCCACCACGTCCTCCATCACGGCCGCATTCCCGTCCTGATCGTGCACGCCGACCCGCGTGCATGACGCCGGCCACGGCGTGGGCTCGTGTAGGCTCCGCGGCCGTGGCCCCGCCCGCGCATGACGTCATCACCATGGGCCGGATCGGGGTCGACATCTACCCGCAGAGCGACGGCCCCCTGGAGGGCGTCACCGCGTTCTCGCGCTCGCTCGGCGGGACGGCGACCAACGTGGCGGTCGCCGCCGCCCGGCTCGGCCGCCGGACGGCCGTGATCACCAAGGTCGGCGACGATCCCTTCGGGCGCTACGCCGTCACCGCCCTCGCGGGATTCGGCGTCGACACGCGGCTCGTCGGCCGGACCGCCGACCTGCCGACGCCCGTGGTCTTCGCCGAGCTCGACCCGCCCGAGGAGCCGCGGATCTGGTTCTACCGGTATCCCAAGGCTCCCGACATGATGCTCGAGTCCGCCGACCTCGACCCCGCGGCGATCCGGGCCGCGGCCATCTTCTGGGCGACCGGCACGGGGCTCTCCGACGAGCCCAGCCACACGACGACGATGGAGGCGCTCGCGATGCGCGAGCCGGGCGCGACGACGGTCCTCGACCTCGACTGGCGGCCGATGCTGTGGCCCGAGTCGGCCAGGGCGACAGAGCGCTACCGCGCGGCCCTCGCGCACGCGACGGTGGTCGTGGGGAACCGCTCCGAGGTCGCGGTCGCCGTGGGGGAGCTCGAGCCGGACGAGGCTGCGGCGGCGCTGCTCGCGCTCGGCCCGCGGCTGGCGGTCGTAAAGCTGGGCGGCGAGGGCGTCCTGGTGGCGACGGAGGCGGGGAGCGAGGTGGTGCCGCCGATCCGGGTGGAGGTCGTGAACGGCCTCGGCGCGGGCGACGCCTTCGGCGGCGCGCTCTGCCATCGCCTGCTGGCCGGCGACGACCCGGCGGCGGCGGTGCGGTTCGCGAATGCGGCCGGAGCCCACGTCGTCGCGCGGCTCGCATGCGCCGACGCGATGCCCACCGAGGCCGAGGTGCTCGAGCTCCTGGAGGCCGCGAGTGCCCGTTGACCCGGCCCGGCTCCACGTCCGCGCGGATGCAGGCGGCGACGGGGTGGACCCGCTCGTCCTGACGCCGGAGGCGTGCGGCTGGCGGTTCGCGGGCCTCCGCGTCGTCCGGCTCGGCGCCGGCGAGCGTCGCCCGCTCGAGACGGGCGGCGACGAGCTCGCGGTCATCCCCCTGGCCGGCGGGTGCGCGGTCGAGGTGGAGGGACGCCGGATCGTGCTCGAGGGCCGCACGTCGGTCTTCGACCGGGTGACCGACGTCGTCTATCTGCCGTCGGGGACCGAGGCCGCGCTCGTCGCCGGCGACCCGTGCGAGCTCGCGCTTGCGTCGGCCCCGGCGCGCCGCCGGCGCGACGTGGCCTACATCGACGCGCGCGAGGTGGCCGTCGAGGTGCGCGGCGCCGGCCGCTCGACGCGCCAGATCACGAACTTCCTGACTCCCGAGATCGACATCCCCGACCGGCTGCTCTGCTGCGAGGTGCTGACGCCGCCGGGCAACTGGTCGAGCTACCCGCCGCACAAGCACGACGACGCGTCGAACGGGGTCGAGGCGGAGCTGGAGGAGATCTACTACTTCCGCGTCGAGGGCCCGCACGGGCTGGCGGCCCACCGCACGTACGACCTCGTCGAGGGGTGGGACGTCACCGTGACGATCGGCGACGGCGACGCGTTCCTCGTGCCGCGCGGGTTCCACGGGCCGTGCATGGCCTCGCCCGACCATGCCCTCTGGTACCTGAACGTCCTGGCCGGGCCTGGCGACGTGCGCTCGATGGCCATCAGCGACGATCCCGCCCATGCCTGGATCCGCGGCGCCTGGGCGGGCCAGACGGGCGACCCGCGGGTGCCGATGGTGACCGCGGCCGGGAGGAGGTCGTGAGCGGAACGGTGCGGCTCACGGTCGGGCAGGCGGTCGTGCGCTTCCTGGCCGCACAGCGCTCGGTGCGAGACGGCGCCGAGCGACCGTTCTTCGCCGGCGTGCTCGGCATCTTCGGCCACGGGAACGTCGCCGGGCTGGGCCAGGCGCTCCTCCAGGACGAGGCCCGTGTGCGCTACGTGCCCGCCCGGAACGAGCAGGCGATGGTGCACGTCGCCGCCGGCTACGCGAAGGCGTCGAACCGCCTTGCGACATGGGCGTGCACGTCGTCGATCGGGCCCGGAGCGACCAACATGGTGACGGGCGCGGCGCTCGCGACGGTGAACCGGCTGCCGGTGCTGCTCCTGCCGGGCGACGTCTTCGCCACCCGCCGGCCGGGGGCGGTGCTTCAGCAGCTCGAGGTCCCGGGTGCGCCCGAGACGTCGGTGAACGACGCCTTCCGGCCGGTGTGCCGGTTCTGGGATCGGGTCTGGCGGCCGGAGCAGCTTCCCGTGGCGCTCCTCGGCGCGATGCGCGTCCTCACCGATCCGGCCGAGACCGGGGCGGCGTGCATCGCCCTTCCGCAGGACGTGCAGGCCGAGGCGTGGGAGTTCCCCGAGGAGCTCTTCGCCGAGCGGCGTTGGGTGATCCCGCGCGCGCTCCCCGACGAGTCGCTTCTTGCGCGCGCGGCCGGCCTGATCCGGGAGGCGCAGCGGCCGCTGATCGTCGCGGGCGGCGGCGTTCGCTACTCCGAGGCCTCCGAGGCGCTGCGGTCGTTCGCCGACAGGGCCGGGATCCCCGTCGCCGAGACGCAGGCCGGCAAGGGCGCGCTCCCGTACGACCACCCGCTGTCGCTCGGCGCGATGGGCGCCACGGGGACGTTCGCGGCCAACCGGGTCGCCGCAGACGCCGACCTGGTGCTGGGGATCGGCACCCGTTTCTCGGACTTCACCACCGCCAGCCGCACGGCCTTCCGCGATCCGGACGTGACGTTCGTGAACGTGAACGTCGCCGCGATGGACGCCCAGAAGCACGCCGGCCTTGCCCTGGTCGGCGACGCCCGCGCCACGATCGAGCGGCTCGCCGGGCTGCTGGCCGGCTGGGCGGCGCCTGCCGCGGTCCGCGAGACGGCCGCCCGGCTGAACCGCGAGTGGGACGCCGAGGTGGAGCGCCTCTACGGGCGCGAGCAGGCGCCCGTCTTCGCCCAGAGCGCGGTGATCGGCGCGGTCAACCGGGCCGCTGCCGCGGGCGACGTCGTGGTGTGCGCCGCCGGCAGCATGCCCGGCGACCTGCACAAGCTGTGGCGGGCGCGCGAGCCGGCCGAGTACCACCTGGAGTACGGCTACTCGTGCATGGGCTACGAGCTGCCCGGCGGGATGGGAGTGCGCATGGCCGACCCGGAGCGCGAGGTGTTCGTGATGGTCGGCGACGGCTCGTGGCTCATGATGTCGGGCGAGCTCGCGACGGCGATCCAGGAGGGTGTGAAGGTCGTCGTCGTGCTGGTCGACAGCGCCGGGTACGCCTCGATCGGCGCCCTCTCGGAGTCGGTCGGCGGCGAGCGGTTCGGCACCCAGCTTCGCCGCCGCGGCGCCGACGGCAGGATCGCCCTCGACGGGGAGCCGCTCGGGATCGACCTGGCGGCCAACGCCGCCAGCTTCGGCGTGGCCGTCCTGCGCCCCGAGACGATCGCCGAGCTCGACGAGGCGCTCGCGACGGCGCGCGCGGCGGCCGAGACGACGGTGGTCTACGTGCGCACCGACCCGGCGGTGGGCGTGCCGGGCTACGAGTCGTGGTGGGACGTGCCGGTCGCCGAGACCGGCGGGCCGGATACGCTCGAGCCCATCCGCGAGGCCTACCGGCGGGCGCGGAGCGCCGTTCGGCCCTACGTCAAGCCGACTGACCCCCGGCCCTGAGCCCGACGCCGGCTCGGCCGTATGGGGTCAGACCCCGCATCGGCGAGCGTGGCGGTTTTGTGCAGGTGTTGGGTCGCCTCGGCGTGCGGCGTAACACGTGCCGGCGGTGTCACCGACACACCATCGCGACGAAGTCGGCACATCGTCCGGCGCGACCCGCGGTGGTTCCATGGTGTGGGCGGCCGCCAGCGCAGCGCATGCGCCCAACCCGGGGCCGATGGGGTACCAGGTAACCCCCTTCCCGCCGGCACGGAATTGTTGCAGGGACTGCGAACCACGAGCACCGGGCCGTCCTGACACCCCGTGTGCGCATGTCGTTGCGGCGTCCGGGGAGGACGTTAGGGAGACGCGGGATTGGTCGTTGTGAGCAGCTCGACCCGGCCGCCCGCCAGGCGGGAGCGGCGCATGGCCTGGCCCACCTCGAGCGCGCGGGCCGCGTCGGTCGCAGTCGCGTGCGGCTCGCCGCCGCGGCACGCCTCGGCAAAGCGCTCGAGCTGGGCGGCGAGCGCCAGCTCGAGGACGTCGCCCTCCGGCCCGGGCACGTCGCGCAGGCCGTAGCGGTCACCGTGGCGCAGGCCGCCGGGGCCACGGGCGTCGATCAGGAGGGCCCCGCCGGGCCCCAAGATCTCGGTGCGGACGTCGTCGTCGTAGCCGCAGGTGCGGCCCAGGTCGATCGCGACCGCCTGCCCGGCGGTGGTGACGGCCAGCGCCGCGACCGTCTCGGCGTCGCCGACCTCCGCCAGCGCGCCCGGCGTCCCCGTGGCGGAGACCTGCGCGATCTCGCAGCCCAGGAACCACCGCGCAAGGTCGGCCTCGTGCACACCGCAATCCACCTCGACGCCGCCCGACACGGCCGGGTCGGCGAATCCGAGCGGCGGCAGGTCGGCGTCCCATTGCGACGAGCGCAGGAACGTGGGCGTGCCGATCGCGCCCTCGGCGACCAGCCGGCGGGCCTCGACGTACGGCCACGCCGTCCGCCGCCAGAACCCCACGGCGAAGACTCGGCCCGCGGCAGCCGCCCGATCGCCCAGCCGCTCGATCGCCGCCGGATCGAACCCCACCGGCTTCTCCGACAGCACGTCGAGGCCGCTCGCGAGCGCCGCCTGGGCGAGCGGGACGTGAAGCGGCGTGGGGGCGGCGATGACGACCGCGTCGACGTCCACCCCGAGGCCGTCCAGCCCGGGCGCCGTGGCGACGCCCGGCGGCGCCGCGGCCTCGGCGGCACCGGGGACGGGGTCGCACACCACCGCCAGCTCGACGCCCGCCGCGTGTGCTGCGGCCGCTATGTGCCGCCGGCCCATGCGGCCCGCGCCGGCGACTGCCAGGCGGATCGGGTTGGAACGATCCAAACGGGTAGCATACGCCGTCATGCCGATCCGCGTTGCCTCCGCGCCGTGCTCATACGGCGTCTTCGAGATCACCGTCGGACGCTCCGACCTTCCGGCCGGTACCGAGCTTGCGCGGGTCATGGCCGAGGCCGGATATGTCGGCACGGAGCTCGGGCCGCCGGGCTACTTCGGCCAGGGCCCGGAGGTCGGCCAGATGCTCGCCGAGCACGGCCTCGAGCTCATGGGCTCCTTCCTGCCGCTGCGATTCTCGCGACCGGGCGGCTTCGAAGACGACCTGGCGGCGATGGAGGGGGCGCTCGACACGCTCGACGCCGCGGCGACCGGCGGCGTGCGGCCGTTCGTGCTCCTCGCCGACGCCTTCCTCGAGCCCGACCGCCTCCAGCACGCGGGCGACATCGAGGCTCACCCCGAGACGTGGCTCCCGCCCGACCGCGCCGAGCTCCTCGTCGCCAACCTCGAGCGCGCCGCCGCCCGCTGCCGCGAGCGCGGATTCCCGGTCTCGCTCCACTACCACGCGGGCACCTACATCGAGACGCCGCGCGAGGTGGCGCAGGTCGTGTCGGCGATCGACACCGACCTGATCGGCCTGTGCTTCGACACGGGCCACACCGCGTTCGGCGGCGGCGATCCGCTCGGCTTCCTCAAGGAGTACGGCGGCCTTGTGAACCACGTCCACATGAAGGACGTCGACATGGGCCGGCTCGCCGAGGTGCGCGCCGAGGGCGGCGACCTGGTCGCGGCCTGGGAGCGCGGCGTCTTCTGCCCGCTCGGTGAGGGCGACGCCCACGTCGGCGAGTGCCTCGACGAGCTCCTGCGGCGCGGCTACGACGGGTGGATCGTCGTCGAGCAGGATCGCGTGCTCGGGCCCGACGAGCCGTTCTCGCACGCCGTCGCCGACGGCCGCAAGAACCGCGCCTACCTGGCGGAGCGCGGGCTGTGACACGAGCCGCCGACCTCGGTCGGCGCCGCCGCCTCCACAGGATCAGCGCCGGCGGCGTGTTCGCGCTGGTCGCCTGCGATCACCGCGACTCGCTTCGGATCGCATTCGAGGGCCGCGGCGTCGCGGCGCCCGAGGGGGCCGAGATCGCTGCGCTCAAGGCCGAGATCGTGACGGCGCTGGCACCCGCTGCGACCGGCGTGCTGATCGACGCCGAGCACGGAGCCGCCGTGCTCGCCGGCGGCGCGGGCGGAGCGCCCGCCGTCGTGATGCCGCTCGAGGCCCAGGGCTATGCCGATGCCGAGAGCGGCCGGGTCACGTCGTTCCTGCCGGGGTGGGGCCCCGAGGCGGCGCTCGCCGCCGGCGCCGACGCCTGCAAGCTGCTCCTGCCCTTCCGGGCCGACCACGACGCCTCGGCGGCCGCGCAGCTCGACGTCGTCGCCCGCGCGGTCGAAGGGTGTCACGCCGCCGGCCTGCCGCTCGTGCTCGAGCCGATCGTCTACCGGCTCGACGGCGAGGACGAGTCGGACCACGCCTCCGCATTCCCCCGCCTGGTCGTCGCCGGCGTCGAGCGCCTCGTGCCGCTCGGCGCCGACATCATGAAGGTGCAGTTCCCGCGCGCCGGCGATGCCGACGCCGAGGAGGAGTGGTGCAGCCGCCTCGACGCCGCGTGCGGAGCGACGCCGTGGGTGCTCCTCGGCGGCGGCGCAGCCCACGAGACGTTCGCCGCCCAGGTCGAGGTTGCGTGCCGGGCCGGCGCGTCCGGCTACATCGTCGGGCGGACGGCCTGGGAGGGCGCGGTCACGACCGACCCCGGCGAGCGGCGGCGCTGGCTCGCCGACGTCGGCGAACCGCGCCTGCGGGCCGTGCGAGAGCGGGCCATCGCGCTCGCCCGGCCGTTCACGGCGCGGGTCCCCGCTCTCCCGGAGTACCAGGCCGACTGGTTCAGGAGCGGGTAGCGCCCGTCTCCGGGTGACGCGGCGTGCGTCGCCGGGCCGCCCGCCGCCTGATACGCTGCTACCGTCGGGCGCGGAGGGAGGCCCCGCGTCACTGTGCGGGGACGTCGCCCGGCGACGCGGCCGCGGTGTCGCGTCCGGGGTGCGCTGCGCGCCCCGACCGTGTGACGGAGGAGCGTACGAATGAGCGCCAAGGAAGAGAAGATCGAGCTGGACGGCGAGGTGACGGAGTCACTTCGCAACGGCATGTTCCGGATCGAGCTCGACAACGGGCACGAGACGACCGGCTACATCGCGGGCAAGATGCGCCGCTACCGCATCCGGATCCTGCTCGGCGACCGGGTCAAGGTGGAGCTCTCGCCCTACGACCTGAAGCGCGGCCGCATCACCTACCGCTACCGGTAGCTCTCAGTCGCGGTCGACGTGGATCCGCCGGTCGGCGTGGTCGATCCGGTAGTCGTTGATGCTCGCGTCGCGGCGGCGCATGTAGCCGAGCTCATCGAACTCCCAGTGCTCGTTGCCGTGGCTTCGCCACCACTGTCCTCGCGGGTCGCGGCTCTCGTACTCGAAGCGCACCGAGATGCGGTCGCCGGTGAAGCACCACAGCTCCTTGCGCAGGCGGTAGTCGAGCTCCTTCGCCCACTTTCGGCGCAGGAAGTCGACGATCGCTTCGCGCCCCTGGAAGAACTCGTCCCGGTTTCGCCACACGGAGTCCGGGGTGTAGGCGAGCGCCACCCGTTCGGGGTCGCACGTGTTCCACGCGTCCTCGGCGGCCTGCACCTTCTGGCGGGCCGTCTCCTCGGTGAAGGGCGGGACCGGCGGGCGCGGGTCCATGCCCGGATCCTAGATGGTGCAGCGGCGCCGTCCGCCGGCGCAGCCGGCGGCAGTTACAGTGCGTGGATGAGCGGCGCGCCGAGCATCTGGGAGGCTGACCTGCCGGTCGGGACGAAGGTCCAGATCACGTACTCGAACGGCAAGCACCGGGACGGCATCGTCCTCGAGCATCGGGCTGACGGCCTGCTCAAGCTCGCGACCAACCGCAATCCCGCCCTGGGCGGAACCTTCTTCGCGAACCCGCGGCACATCGCGGAGGTCGAGCTCATCGACGACCAGCGCGGCACGACCGGCCCCGATCCGGGATAGCGCGCGACCTCCGTCGCTCGACGAGCGATGGATCTGGCCCCGCCGGCGGATCTCTCTTCACAACGCGATGCGAGGAAAGGGGTCACGGCGTGAGACGAGTCATGGTGCGCTACAGGGTGAAGCCCGACCAGGTGGAGCGCAACGAGGAGCTGGTCCGCGGGGTCTACGACGAGCTTCACCGCACGGGCCCTCCCGGCCTTCGGTACGCAACGTTCCGGATGGCTGACGGCGTGAGCTTCGTCCATGTCGCGTCGGTCGAGATCGACGGGGCCAACCCGCTCCAGGCGGTCGAGGCCTTCGCCCGGTTCCAGGAGGGCATCGCCGAGCGGTGCGACGAGCCGCCGGTGGCCGTCGAGCTCGCCGAGGTCGGCTCGTACCGGTTCTTCGGCGAGGAGGGCGGGCACTGAGCGAGCGAGAGCTGCTCGAGGCCGCCCGGCGCGGCGACGAGGACGCGTACGTCGCCATCGTCGGGCTGCATCGCGGCGAGCTCCATGCCCACTGCTACCGGATGCTCGGCTCGGTTCCCGACGCCGAGGACGCGCTCCAGGAGGCGCTCCTCGGCGCCTGGCGCGGGCTGCCCCGGTTCGAGGGCCGAAGCTCGCTCCGGTCCTGGCTCTACCGGATCGCCACGAACGCCTGTCTGAAGGCGATCGAGCGCCGGCCGAAGCGGGTGCTCCCGGTCGACTTCGGGCCCGCCGCCGATCCGCATGATCGCCCCGGCGAGCCGCTCGTGGAATCCGTGTGGATCGAGCCCTGCCCGGATGCGATGCTCGGCTCCGAGCCGGGCGCGGCCGCCCCGGGGGCCCGCTACGAGCAGCGCGAGAGCGTCGAGCTGGCGTTCATCGCGGCGCTCCAGCTCCTGCCGCCGCGCCAGCGCGCGGTGCTGATCCTCCGTGACGTGCTCGGCTTCTCGGGCGCGGAGGTCGCCGGTGTGCTCGAGACGACGCCCGCGTCGGTCTACGAGCGCGCTCCAGCGCGCCCACCGGGCGGTCGATGAGCGGCTTCCGGAGCTGAGCCAGCAGGTCACGCTCCGCACGCTCGGCGACGCAGCGCTGCGGGACATCGTGCGCGGCTATGTCGACGCGTGGGAGCGTGCCGACGTCGACGCGGTCGTCGCGATGCTGACCGGCGACGCGACGATCGCCATGCCGCCGATCTCGACGTGGTACAGCGGCCGCGATGCCGTCGCCGGGTTCCTGCGCGGCTGGCCGCTGGCGGGCGAGCCGCGCTGGCGCCTGCTCCCCGCGGGCGCGAACGGGCAGCCGGCCTTCGGCCACTACCTCTGGGACGGCGCGACGAATCGCTTCACGCCCCACAGCATCAACCTGCTCACCCTGCGCGGCGCGCGGATCAGCGACATCACGGCGTTTCTCACGCCCGAGGCGTTCGGCCGCTTCGGCCTTCCGGACCATCTGATCGACCGGACGTAGGCGGGTAGATGGTCCTGCCCTCGTTCAGCATGGCGACGAACTTGGCGATCCGGCGGGCGCGCGTCTCGGGCTTCTTCGCGTCGTCGATCCGGTAGAGGATCGCGTAGCGGTTGCGGCTGTCGAGGGCCACGAACCGCTCCCGCGCGGCCGGGTGCTCATCGAGCTCGCGCTGGAGATCATCGGGGACCGTCGCCGTCCGCTGGCCCGCGTAGGCGGCGTCCCAGCGCCCGTCGGCCTTCGCGCGCTCGACCTCCTCGAGGCCGGCGGGCGTCATCTCGCCGCGCTCGATCAGCTCGACGGCCTTGTCGCGATTCACCTTCGACCACTTGCTGCGCGGGCGCCTGGGCGTGAAACGCTGGAGCCAGTGACGCTCGTCGAGGCGCTTGCGCGTCCCGTCGATCCAGCCGTGGGCGATCGCCACCTCGAGCGCCTCGGCGTGGGTCAGCGGAACCGGGCCGGACCCCTTCCGCTCCAGGCGCAGCCAGACGCCCCCGGCCTCGCCGTGGTTTTGGGCGAGCCACGCCGACCAGGCGCCACGCGAGGCGAACGACACGACGGGCGGGTCACGGTCAGCCGGCACAGGAGCGGTGAGGCTACTGGAGTCTCGTCCAGCGCAGGCCGACGACGACGATCAGCACGACCAGGATGAGCCACAGCGCTGTCCAGACCGTCATCATCACCCATCCCCAGTGGGACATGTGCGACCAGTCCATGTGTCCATCCTTACCCCGTCGCATCGGTTTTGCATCGGGGCCGGAACGGATCGCCGGCGCGGAAAGGCCGCACGGGCGACTACCCGCGGAGGACGTCCCGGGCGGCGCGCGCCGCGATCAGCTCCTCACGGCTCATGATCACGAGGACGCGGGCCCGCGACTCCGGCGCGCCGACGTCGGCGTCGCCTTCGGCCGCGTCGTTCAGGGCCGGGTCGATCTCGACGCCCAGCACGGCGAGCCGGCGCGAGATCTCCATCCGGGCACCGGCTGACCGCTCGCCGATCCCTCCGGTGAAGACGACCGCGTCGAGCCCACCCGCCGCGACGGCCATCGAGCCGACCGCGCCCGCGACCCGGTGGCTGAAGACGTCGATCGCGAACCGGGCATCGTCGCTGCCGCCGAGGGCCGCGGCCTCGAGCTCGCGCATGCCGGCGGAGCCGCCCAGCGCGAGGAGGCCCGACTCGGCGGTCAGCGCGTGGTCGATGGCGTCGACGTCCATCCCGTGCGTGCGCTCCAGGTAGACGAGCACCGCCGGGTCGACCGACCCGGATCGGGTCGCCATCGGAACGCCCTCGAGCGGCGAGAAGCCCATGGTCGTGTCGCGCGACCGGCCCGCCGCGACCGCGGTGACCGAGCACCCGCCGCCGAGATGGCAGACGACGAGGTGCAGATCGGCCGCAGGCCGTCCGAGGAGCGTCGCGGCGCGCTCCGCCGACCACGCCACCGAGAGGCCGTGGAACCCGTACCGGCGCACGCCCCATTCCCGGCGCCACCTTCGCGGCACCGCATAGTCCCGCGCCTCGGGCGGCATCGTCGTGTGGAAGAGCGTGTCGAACACCGCCACGTGCGGCACGTCGGGGAGCCGCTCCATGGCCTGGTCGATCGCAGCGAGGGCCGGCGTGTTGTGAAGCGGCGCGAGCGGCTCGAGGTCGGCGATCGCTCGGAGCACCGCCGCGTCGATGCGGGCGGGCCGGACGAACGCCTCGCCGCCGTGGACGACCCGATGTGCGACCGCGTCGATCCGCGCGGCGTCGACGTCGCCGAGGCCGCCGACCGTGGCCGACGTCTCGTCCGCGGCGACCAGGTGGAGCTTCAGGCTCGTCGAGCCGGCGTTGACGACGAGGACGTCGCCCAACTCAGTCAGAACGGCCAGGTCCAGCCGGCGACGACGGGATGGTCCTCGCCGTGCTCGCGCGTCCACGCGCGGGCCTCGTGGCGGGCCGTCGTCATCGCCTGGCGGAGCCCCCCGGCTCTGTCGGCGAGGCCCGGGACCCGGTCGATCACGTCCATCACCAGGTGGTAGCGGTCGAGATCGTTCAGCATCACCATGTCGAAGGGCGTCGTCGTCGTGCCCTCCTCCTTGTACCCGCGCACGTGGATGTTCACGTGATTCGTGCGCCGGTAGGTGAGCCGGTGGATCAGCCACGGGTAGCCGTGATACGCGAAGACGACGGGGTGCCGGGTCGTGAAGAGGGAGTCGAACTCACCCTCGGAGAGGCCGTGCGGGTGCTCGCTCTCGGGCTGGAGCCGCATGAGGTCGACCACGTTCACGACGCGCACCCGCAGGTCGGGGAGCCGCTCGCGCAGGATCGCCGCCGCGGCCAGCGTCTCGAGGGTCGGGACGTCGCCGCAGCACGCCATCACGACGTCCGGCTCGCCGCCCTCGTCGTTCGACGCCCACTCCCAGATCCCGAGGCCACGGGTGCAGTGGGCGACGGCTTCGTCGATCGTGAGGTAGTCGAGGCTGGGCTGCTTCCCCGCGACGACGACGTTCACGTAGTGGCGGCTGCGAAGGCAGTGGTCGCCGACCGAGAGCAGGCAGTTGGCATCGGGCGGCAGGTAGACGCGGACGATCTCGGCCTTCTTGTTGACGACGTGGTCGATGAACCCCGGATCCTGGTGCGAGAAGCCGTTGTGGTCCTGGCGCCACACGTGCGAGGAGAGCAGGTAGTTGAGCGACGCGATCGGGCGGCGCCAGGGGATGTCGCGGGTGACCTTGAGCCACTTGGCGTGCTGGTTCATCATCGAGTCGATGATGTGGATGAACGCCTCGTAGCAGTTGAAGACCCCGTGCCGGCCCGTCAGCAGGTAGCCCTCGAGCCATCCCTGGCAGAGGTGCTCCGACAGCACCTCCATGACCCGGCCCTCGGTGGCGAGATGGTCGTCGGTCGTCGAGGATCTCACCCTCCCAGACCCGATTCGCGACCTCGAACACCGCCCCCAGCCGGTTCGAGGAGGTCTCGTCGGGGCCGAACACCCTGAACCGGTCCGAGTTTCGGGCGGTGACGTCGCGGATCAGCTCGCCCAGGACCCGCATGGCCTCGCTCGTCTTCGTGCCCGGCGAGGGCACGTCGACGGCGTAGCGGCGGAAGTCGGGGATCGTCAGGTCGCGCAGGAGCTCGCCGCCGTTCGCCTGCGGGATCGCGCTCATGCGCCTCGTGCCCGTCGGGCTGAGGGCCGCCAGGTCGGGGCGCAGCGTGCCGCCTTCGTCGAAGAGCTCCTCGGGCCGGTAGCTCCGCATCCAGTCCTCGAGGGCCTGCAGGTGCGCCTTCTTGTCGCGCGGATGCGGGACGGGCACCTGATGCGAGCGCCATGAGTTCTCGACCGGAAGGCCGTCGAGCTCCCTCGGGCCGGTCCAGCCTTTGGGGCTTCGCAGGACGATCATCGGCCAGGCGGCCCGGCCCTTGCCGTTCGTGCTGCCGCGGGCCGCCGACTGGATCGCCGCGATGTCGTCGAGCGCGTCGTCGAGCGCCGCGGCGAACCGCTCGTGGACGGCGGCGATCGGCTCGTCGTCGAAGCCGCCCGTCACGTTGATCGGGCGCCAGCCGTGGCCCTCGAGCATCGCATCCAGCTCGCGCTTGGGGATCCGGGCGAGCACCGTCGGGTTGGCGATCTTGTAGCCGTTCAGGTGGAGGATGGGGAGGACGGCGCCGTCGCTCCGAGGGCTCAGGAACTTGTTCGAGTGCCAGCTCGTCGCGAGCGCGCCGGTCTCGGCCTCGCCGTCGCCGACGACGCACACGGCCAGGAGGTCGGGGTTGTCGAACACGGCGCCGAAGGCGTGCGCGAGCGAGTAGCCGAGCTCGCCGCCCTCGTGGATCGACCCGGGCGTCTCGGGAGCGACGTGGCTCGGGATCCCGCCGGGGAACGAGAACTGGCGGAACAGGAGGCGCATGCCCTCCTCGTCCTCGCTGACGTCGGGGTAGACCTCGCTGTAGCGGCCCTCGAGATACGCGTTCGCCACGAGGGCGGGGCCGCCGTGCCCGGGCCCGGTGATGTAGATGGCCTTGACGTCTCGCTCGCGGATGGCCCGGTTCATGTGGGCGTAGATCAGGTTCAGGCCGGGCGCGGTGCCGAAGTGGCCGAGCAGGCGCGGCTTCACGTGCTCGCGAACGAGGGGCTCGCGCAGGAGCGGGTTCGCGATCAGGTAGATCTGGCCGACCGACAGGTAGTTGGCAGCGCGCCACCAGCCGTCGATCTGCGCGACCGTCTCGGGCGTGAGCGCCCGTGCACCCTTCGTGGCCGACGTGGGAGACCCATTGCCCACGCGGGAGGCTAGCGGAAACGCCCCGTTCACATTCGGCCGCCGGCGCCGCTCTCCACTCCTTCTCGAAACGTGCACCGGCCCGACACCCCGAAACGGCTCACCGGCGTCAGGATGGAGGCATGACACGCTCGCCACGCCCGGGCATGGAGGCGCCGCTTCTCTGCGAGCTCCATGCCCACTCGACATGGAGCGACGGCCACTTGGCGCTCGAGCAGGTCGTCGACCTGTACGGCCGCCGCGGCTTCGACGTCCTCTGCATCACCGATCACGTGGTTCGTGGCCGGGACATGGTCACCGAGGAGCGCCACCCCGCCTACCTCGCCGCGGTCCGCGAGCAGGCCGTCCGGGCCGAGGCGCGCTTCGGGATGCTCGTCATCCCCGGCCTCGAGCTGACATACGACGACCCGGCCGACAGCACGCGCAGCGCCCACGTCGTGGCGGTGGGGCTGGAGCGGTTCGTCGCGGTCGACCACGGGATCGGCACCGCGATGGAGGAGGCGCGGGAGGCGGGCGCCGCGCTCATCGCCGCCCATCCGCACGGCGCCGTCCCGGACTCGATCCCCGGCCGCACCACGCGCCGCTTCTGGCGCGACCCGGAGCTGCGCTCGCTTGCGCACCGCTTCGAGCTGATCAACCGTCATCGCGTCTTCGCCTGGGTCGCCGCGGCCGGCCTGCCCGCCGTGGCCAACGGGGACTTCCACGCTCCCGAGCACGTCGACACCTGGAAGACGCTCCTGCCGTGTGCCCGCACCCAGGCCGGCGTGGTCGACTTCCTGCGCTCCGAGGCCCCGGCCGCGCTCACGCGGGTCGAGCCCGAGGCCGTGCCCGAGGAGCTCCGCGAGACAGCGTGAAACATCGGTGCCTGATGCCAATGTTTCATCCGAACCACCTGGGCCAGGCCCCGAACGGGGCCTGGCCCCGATGCGCTCAGCGCACGCACTAGAGTGCTGACGTGCCCGAGCCGAGCCTTCCGATCACCGGCGGCTGCCTGTGCGGCGGGGTGCGGTACGAGGTCGACCGCCCGCTCGTGTCGGCGAGCTACTGCCACTGCACGCGCTGCCAGCGCCGCAGCGGCACGGCCGCCTCTGCCCAGGCCCTGATCGAGCCCGGGAGCCTGCGGATCGTGCACGGCGAGGAGCTCGTGCGTGCGTACCGGCCGCCGGATGGGTGGGCGAAGCTCTTCTGCACCGGGTGCGGCTCGGCGCTCTTCAGCCAGAGCCAGGCCGATCCGGAGCAGATGACCATCCGCTTCGGGACGTTCGACTCCGACCCGGGCATCCGGCCGCAGGCTCGCTACCACGTCGGGACGGCCGCCGCCTGGGAGCCCATCCCCGACGACGGCCTTCCCCGCCACGAGGGCGGCCGGACATAGCGTCGGCCGGACAGCGTGCACGCGACTTCGGAATCGTCGTCGGCAGCCTCCCGACCGGGCCGGCGAACGCCATCACCGACGTCGCCGGCGTCCGCGTCGGCCACACCACGCTCATCGAGGGCGACGGACCGCTCGTCGTCGGCCGCGGGCCGGTGCGGACCGGCGTCACGGTCGTCGTCCCCGGCGCCGACGACGCCTGGGCCGAGCCCGCGTTCGCCGGCTGCCACCGCCTGAACGGAAACGGCGAGCTGACCGGTCTCGAGTGGATCCGCGAGGCCGGGCTCCTGACCACCGTCATCGGCCTCACGAACACGCACTCGGTCGGCGTCGTCCGCGACGCGCTGATCGCCGCAGCCGCGGCGGCCGTCTCGCCGGACGAGCAGCGGTGGTACCTGCCGGTCGTAGGCGAGACCTACGACGGCGACCTGAACGACATCAACGGAATGCATGTGCGCCCGGAGCACGTCCACGCCGCGCTGGCCGCGGCGGGCGGCGGCCCGGTGGCCGAGGGTGGGGTCGGGAGCGGGACCGGGATGATGTGCCACGGCTTCAAGGGCGGGATCGGCACGGCCTCGCGGGTCGTCGCCGGGTCGACGGTCGGCGTGCTCGTCCAGGCCAACCACGGCGGCCGCGATCGCCTGCGCGTGAACGGCGTCCCGGTCGGGCGGCTCCCCGGCGAGGAGCCGGCGCCCGGAGCCGGCGCGGGCCCGGGCGGCTCGATCATCGTGATCGTCGCCACCGACGCCGCGCTCCTCCCCGGGCAGTGCGACCGGCTGGCCCAGCGGGCAGCGCTCGGCATCGGGCGCGTCGGGGGCGCCGGCGAGCACGCCTCGGGCGACATCATCCTCGCGTTCGCGACCGGCAACCGCGGCCTTCGCCCGCTCGTCGACCACACCATCGAGGGCGCCCCGCCGGTGCAGATGACGGCCCTCCCGTCCGACCGGATGGACGGCCTCTTCTACGCGGTGATCGAGGCCACCGAGGAGGCGATCGTGAACGCGCTCGTCGCCGGCGAGACGATGACCGGCCGCGACGGGAACACCGTCCAGGGGATCGGCGGCGCGCGGCTGGCGGAGTGCCTGCGTGCCGCGGCACGTTAGGCGTCCGCGGCGACCTCAGGGGTGTGCGCGCGCGGTGGCGTCGTCCATGCGAAGTGGCAGGCCGCCAGGTGCGGATCGTCGCTCCCGGACGCCAGGTCGGGGTCGTGCTCCGAGCACACCTGCTGGGCGATCGGGCAGCGGGGGTGAAACCGGCAGCCGGTTGGCGGGTCAATCGGGCTGGGCGGGTCGCCCACCATCGCCGGCGCCTGCGATGCTCGCCCCGGCACCAGCCGCGGCACCGCCTTCAACAGCCCCTGGGTGTAGGGATGCCGCGGGTTGGTGAACAGCTCGGCGGTTGGCGCCGTCTCCACGATCCTGCCGAGGTACATGACCGCAACCCGGTCGCACACATGCCGCACCACTCCCATGTTGTGCGCGATGAACAGCATCGTCAGCCCTAGCTGGCGGCGCAGCTCGTCCAGCAGGTTCAGCACCGTCGCCTGCACCGACACGTCGAGCGCGGACACGGGCTCGTCGGCAATCAGCATGTCCGGCTCGAGCGCCAGCGCGCGCGCGATCGAGACGCGCTGGCGCTGGCCGCCGGAGAATTGGCGCGGGTGCGCGTCCAGCGAGCGCTCGCCGAGTCCGACCAGGTCCATCAGCTCGCGGCAGCGGGCGTCGATCTGCGACCTTGGCACCAGCCGGTGCACCCGCAGCAGCTCGGACAGGGTCTGGCGCACGGTCATGCGCGGATTCAGCGACGAGTAGGGATCCTGGAACACCATCTGCATGCGCCGTCGCTGGGCGCGGTCACGGCGGGCCGAGAGGGGCTGCCCCTGCCATAGCACTTCGCCGGCGGTCGGCTGGTAGAGCCCGACAATGCAGCGGGCGAGCGTCGACTTGCCGCAGCCGGACTCGCCCACCAAGCCCAGCACCTCGCCCGGCTGCACCGCGAGGTCGACGCCTGCCACCGCCTGCACCACGTCGGCAGGGTGGCGTCGGATCCGGCGCCCGACCGAATCGGACACCACGAACTGCATCTCCAGCCCGCGCACCTCGAGCAGCGGCTCAGACACCTGTAACCACCGGCTGCTCGCGCACCGCGGCGGCGCATTTGTCCGGGTGGATGCACGCGCTGACGCGGCTGTCGCCGAGCGCGAGCAACGGCTTGTCTCCGACGATGCAGTCGTCCTCGGCAAAGCCGCAGCGCGGAGCGAAGCGGCAGCCGGGCGGCGGCGACACCAGGTCGGGTGGGCTGCCCGGAATCGAGTCGAGCGACTCGCGCACGTCGTCGGCGTCGGGCACCGACCGCAACAGCCCCAGCGTATAGGGGTGCCGGGGCTGATGGAAGACGTCGTGCACGGTGCCGCTTTCGACCACCTGGCCGGCATACATCACCGCCAGCGACTGACAGGTCTGGGCGACCACCGCCAGGTCGTGGGTGACGAACACCACGCTCATGCCGAGCTCCTCGCGCAGCTTCAGCAGCAGCTTCAGGATCTGATCCTGGATGGTCACGTCGAGCGCAGTGGTCGGCTCGTCACAGAGGATCAGACGCGGCTCGCAGGAGAGCGCGATGGCGATCATCACGCGCTGCCGCATCCCCCCCGACAGCTCGTGGGGGTAGGCGTCCGCGCGGCGCCGGGGGTCGGGGATGCCGACCAGCTGCATCAGCTCCAGCGCCCGCTCGCGGGAGCGCCGGCGGCCGTAGCCGAGATGGGCCAGGGGCGCCTCCGCGATCTGCGCCCCCACCCGCATCACCGGGTTCAGGGCCGTCATCGGCTCCTGGAAGATCATGGCGATGCCCTTGCCGCGGAGCTCGCGCAGCCGCGACGGTCGGGCGGCTGCCAGGTCCTCGCCCTCGAACAGCACCTCCCCGCCGCTGATGACCGCCGGCCGCGGCAGCAGCCCGAGGACCGCGCGCAGCGTCATGCTCTTGCCGCAGCCGGACTCACCCACCAGACCCAGCGCCTGGCCACGTTCGACCCGGAACGAGGCGCCATCGACCGCACGTACGGTGCCGCGGCTGAGCGGGATCCGCACCTGCAGGTCGCGCACGTCCAACAGCGGCCCCTCGCCGCTCACTCCGGCCTCATCAGATCGTTGACGCCGTCAGCCAGCAGCGATAGGCCCAACCCGGTCATCACCACGGCCAGCCCGGGGATGGTCGACAGCTGCCACTTGGTGGTGATGAAGTTCTGGCCGCCCGCGATCATGGTGCCCCAGTCCGGCGTTGGAGGCTGGATGCCGAGGCCGATGTAACCGAGCGTGACGATCGCGGCTAGCGAGAGCACGATGTCCGACATCGCGAAGATCACGGCCTGCATGATCACGTTCGGCAACAGGTGGCGGACGATGATGCGGGAATCGCGCAACCCGGCCACCCTGGCGGCCTCCACGTACTCGCGGCGTTTGGCGACCAGGATCTCGGCTCGAATGATGCGAGTGTAGGAGACCCAGCCGACCAACGTGATGGCGATGTAGATCGAACGCTCGCCGGGCCCGAGCGCGAACAGGATGGCGATGATTAGCACGTAGAACGGAAAGGCCACCACCACGTTCACGAAGTAGCCCACCAGCATGTCGAGCTTGCCGCCGTAGAACCCGGCCAGGCTGCCCAGCACGGTGCCGATCAGGAACGGCAGCAGCACCGCCAGGAACCCGACCTTGAGATCGACGCGACCGGCGTACACCAGCCGCGACCAAACGTCGCGGCCGAGCTGGTCGGTGCCCAGCCAGTGCTCCGACGAAGGCCCCTTGAGGGTGTTGTGCAGGTCCTGGGCAGTAGGCGAGTAGCGGGTCACCCATGGCGCCGCCAGCGCCAGCGCGATCAGCGTGCCGAGGATCAGCACCCCGGCCACGAACGAGGGCGTGCGGTACCAACGGCGGGAGAACCCACGAGACCGTTGGTCAGGAAGCGCGGCGACGGACTCGACTGCGCTAGCCAACTACTCGAACCTCACGCGCGGGTCGAGCAACGAGACGGTGATATCGGTGAGCAGGTTGATCAGCACCACCAGCACCGCGAACACCAGCGCGATCGCCTGCACCACCGTGAAGTCGCGCTGGAAGACCGAGTTAATCATGAGGGCGCCGATGCCCGGCAGCGCGAACACCTGCTCGACCACCAGCGTGCCGCCCACCAGGTAAGCGATGTTCAAACCCAGCACGGTCACCATCGAGATGATGCCGTTGCGGACAGCGTGACGCACCATCACGCGCCGCTCGGAGATGCCCTTCGCGCGAGCCGTGGTGATGTAGTCCGCCTGCAGCACGTCGAGCAGGCTGGCGCGCAGGCTGCGTATCAGTATCGGTGAGATGAACAGCGCCACCGTCAGCGCCGGCAGGATCATCGAGTGTATGTGCTCGGTGAAGCTGTGCCCGTAGCCCCCAACCGGAAAGTGCCGTCCCAGGTGCAGCGCGAACACGATCAGCAGGATGATGCCCACCCAGAAGCTGGGCATGCCCAGCCCGAACATGGGCACGAACCGCACGACTTGGTCGCGGGCGCCGTCCGGTCGGCTGGCCGCAAGAACTGCCAGCGGCACCGCGATCAGTACGGACATCACGGCCGCGAAGAGCAGCAGCCAGAGCGTCGGCCCCAGGCGGTCGCGGATCAGGGTGGAGACGTCCAGCCTGTAGAACAGGGAGGTGCCGAGATCACCGTGTATGAGCCTGCCGAGATAGTCGGTGTACTGCTGCCACAGCGGCTTATCGAGACCCCACTGCTTGTGCAGTTGGGCGACCCCCTCCGGCGTCGCGTGCACGCCCAGCATCGTCCGCGCCGGGTCGCCGGGGACCAGATGCAGCATGAAGAAGCAGACCAGCGTGCAGCCGAAGATGACCGGGATCACCTGCAGCAGACGGCTGATGATGTAGCTGAGCCGCTCCACGGGATGCGTTTGGAGTGATCGCCGGCGTCGGCTACTGCTTCAGCCAGACGTCCTCCATGTGGTAGTTGCCCGTCGGGTAGACCTGGAAACCCTGCACCTTGTCCGAGGTCGCGTAGCGGTACGGCGAGTAAAACTCGAATACCATGAAGGCGTCCTCGGCCGCCTGCTTCTGGATGTTCGAGTACAGCGTCTGCCGCTCGCCCTTGTCGAACGTGGACTGTGCCTGGTGCGTCCAGTCGATCACCTGCGGGTTGTCGTAGTAGGTGAAGAAGGAGTCCGCTGTCGTCCGGTCGACCGCGAACGAGACCAGCTCGTCGGGGTCGGCGATGTCCATCGTCCAGTAGGCCGCCGTCATCTCGTAGTCGCCCTTCTGCTGCTGCGAGAACTCGACGCTGGGATCGACCTTGCGCAGCGTGACGTTGATGTTCAGCTGCTTCAGCGAGTTCTGCAGGATCTGGGCGATCTGCTCCTCCTGATCGACCCCTGAGCCGACCGTCAGCTCGAACGAGAACCCGCCCGGCACCGACGACTGCGCCAGCTCCTTCTTGGCCTTGTCCATGTCGTACTGGATGCCCGGCGAGTTGGGGTCGTAGTAGGGCACCTGCGGCGGCATGAACGAGTTGGCCGGCTTGCCGTTGCCGAAGAGCACCGAGTCGATGATGGCCTGGCGGTCGAGCGCGTAGGAGATCGCGCGGCGCACGTGCACGTCGTCGAACGGCTTCACCTTCTCGTTCATTGGCATGTAGTCGGTGCGCGTTGAGGGGAACAGGTGCATCACAACACCGGGCGTATTCTGCAGCTCCTGGATCGAGGAGTAGGCCGGGAACTCGTCGATTTGGGCCTGGCCGCCCTTCAGCTGCAGCTCGCGGGTGGCGTCCTGCGGCACCGTCGTCCAGGTGACGCTGTTCAGATACGGCTTCCCCTTCTGCCAGTAGTCGGGGTTCTTGACCAGCTTGATCTCCTGGCCGTGTGTCCAGTGGTCCCACTTGAATGGGCCCGTGCCGATCGGATGCTCGTAGAACTGCTTTTGCGTCATGCCGGCATAGTCCTTGGGCAGAACCGCGTTGTTGAACAGCGCGATGTCCGCCACGAGCGGCGCCCACTTGTACTTGGTGGTGATCACCACAGTTTCGGGATCGGGCGCCTCCACCGACTTGATGGCGCTGTCGATGAACCCCCATCCGGTCTTGGGATTCTTGGCCATGTCGATCGAGAACTTGACGTCGGCCGAGGTCATTGGCTGGCCGTTCGAGAACTTGACGCCGGGGCGCAGGTGGAAAGTGTAGGTCTTCTGGTCGGCCGAGAGGTCGTAGCTGGTGGCAAGCCACGGCTTGACGCTCTTGCCGTCGGGGCTGACCGTGTACAGCGACTCGAACATCTGCTGGAAGATCCAGATCGACTCGTTGTCGAACACGTCGATGTTCTGCATGCCCAGCGACTCCTGGGTGCGGGCGATTACGACGTCACCACCCATCTGTGGCGATCCAGCCGCCTGCGATCCTCCACCCCCACTGCTGCTACTGCCACCGCCTCCGCAGCTGGCAAGCACCACCACACCCGCCACCATCGCGATGGCCGGCGGCAGACGTCGCTTCATCACGGCCGCAATGCCAATTCGGGTCCCGGTCGTGCGAATCCTCATGCGAGCTCCCTCCACGGTGCCACGGGCGACTTTCGGATCCCAACCATACCAAGGTCGCCCACAGGACGGGGGGATTTGGATAACCTGGATCCGAAATGGCGGAAATCCGGGCAATCGAGGACGCCGAGACCACCAAGGCCGACGAGATCGGGGTGGCCCTCGAACGGGCGATCCTCTTCGGCGAGCTCCCGCCCGGCACGATGCTCCGCCAGGAGCAGCTCGCCGAGCAGTACGGAGTGAGCCGCACGCCGATCCGCGAGGCGCTTCGCCGGCTCGACGCGCTCGGGCTCGTCGTCTTCCGGCCCAACCGCGGCGTGCTCGTGCGCGCGCCCTCGCGCGACGAGCTGCGCCAGACGATCGTCGCCCGCGCCGCGCTCGAGGGCGCCGCGGCCGAGCTGGCCGCGACCCGGATCAGCCCGGAGCAGCTCGCGCGCCTGGAACGGGCCGAGGAGCGCTACGTCGAGCTGAGCCACCGCCTCCAGGCGCCCGGCCTCGACGACGCGACCCGGCCGGACGTGACGTTCGAGTGGCTGCGCGTGAACGACACGTTTCACGACATCGTGTTGGAGGCGGCCGGGATGCCGCTCCTGCGGACGATGGCCCACAGCGTGCGCCGGGCGCTCCGGACGCCGCCGCTCCTCTTGTCGGAGGACGTCCAGCGGCTCCATGCCGAGAACCTGCGCCAGCACCGCGCCCTGCTCGAGGCGCTCCGCGCCGGGAGCCCGCGGGCGGCCCGCGAGCTGATGGCCGACCACATCCTGACGACCGGGCGGCTGATCGACGGCATCCTCGACCGCACGTCGGGGAACGGACAGGCGCCGGACGCCGCGTCGGCGGCCACGTGAGGTACGTCGTCGTCGGCGGCGGGGCGATCGGCGGGACCGTCGCCGCGGGGCTCGTCCGCGACGGCCACGACGTCCTCGTGTGCGACGCCGACCCCGAGCAGGTCGCCGCGATCAACCGCGACGGCCTCGCGATCGAGGGGCCGGTGGAGGAGTACACGGTGCAGGTGCCGGCGGTCGCCCCCGACGAGCTTCCCGCGGAGCTCGACCATGTCCTGCTCGCGGTGAAGGCCCATCACACCCGCGAGGCGATGCAGACGATCGCTCCCCGCCTGGCGCCGGACGGCTACGTCGTCTCGCTCCAGAACGGCATGAACGAGCCCGAGATCGTGGCCGCCGTGGGCAAGGATCGGGTCGTCGGTGCGTTCGTCAACTTCGGCGCCGACGTGGTCGGCCCGGGGCGCATCCTGCGCGGCAACCGCGCGACCTTCAGGATCGGCGAGCTCGACGGCACCGAGTCCGAACGCGTGCGCCGGCTGGCGGCCGACATCGCCGACGCGGAGGTCACCACCAACGTCTCGGGCTACCTGTGGGCCAAGGAGGCCTACGGCGCGATGCTGTTCGCGACCGCCGTCTCGGATCTCTCCATCGCCGACGCCCTTGCGGACCCCGCCTACCGGCCGCTCTATCTCGCCCTGGCCCGCGAGGTGCTCGACCAGGCCACCGCGACGCCGGAGCCGTTCGACGGCTTCGACCCGGACGACCTCGACGGCTCGATCGACCGGCTCGTCGAGTTCAACCGCGGCTCGGCCAAGACGCACTCCGGGATCTACCGCGACCTGGCCGTCCGGCACCGCAAGACCGAGGTCGACGCGATGCTCGGCGCCCTCGAGGGGCCGCTCCTGCGCCGCACCGGGGAGCTGATCCACGCGATCGAGGACGGCCGCCGGGTCTGCGAGCGCGCGAACCTCGACCTGCTCGCCGCCTACGAGCGGCTCGAGCGGCTGGGCCGGCCGCTGAACGCCGTGATCGACGTCGTCGACGCGCCCGACCGCGCCGCCGAGGGGCCGTTCCACGGCGTTCCGGTGGCGGTCAAGGACAACATGGACATGGCGGGCCTGGTGACGACGAACGCCTCCACCGTCGCCGTGCCGCCGCCGGCCCGGGACGACGCCGAGGTGGTGCGGAGGCTGCGCGCGGCGGGCGCCGACCTCTTCTGCAAGACCAACCTGCTCGAGTACGCCGCGGGGAGCGTGAACCCCACCTACGGCATGACGTTCAACCCGCGCAGCCCGGGGCGGACGTCGGGCGGGTCGTCGTCGGGCTCGGCGGCGCTCGTCGGAGCGGGCGTGTGCGACCACGCCCTGGGGACGGACACGGGCGGCTCGATCCGGATCCCGGCCGCCTACTGCGGGATCGTCGGCCTGAAGCCGACCTACGGCCTGGTGCCGATCGACGGCGTCTTCGAGCTCTCGCCGACCCTCGACCACGTCGGCCCGCTGGCCCGGAGCGTCCGGGGCGCGGCCGGGCTGCTCGCGGTGATCTCGGGGCAGCCCTGCCCGGTGGAGCCGGTGAGCGGCGTCCGTGTCGGCGTGCTGGCGCGCCAGCTCGCGGAGCCCGCGCTCCGTCCCGGAGTGCTGTCCTCTGTGCGCGGCGCCGTCGAGGCCCTTGCCGGGCTCGGGTTCGAGGTGCGCGAGGTCGACGTCGAGGAGCTCGACCTGGCCGACGCGGCGCTCGGCGCGATCGTCCTCTACGAGGCGTGGCAGGCCCATCGCACCCGGTACGAGGCCGAGGCCGAGCTGTACGGCGACGGGACGCGGGCGCTCCTCGAGCTCGGCGCGAAGATCTCCGGCGAGGACTACCGCTCGGCGCTCGCCGACAGCGACCGGGTCGCCGCCGGGCTCGACCGGGCGCTCGCCGAGGTCGACGTGCTCGCCGGCCCGACCGTCGCGTACGTCGCCCCTCCCGAGGATCCGCCGTTCGGGACGCCCGACGGCGACGTCGAGGCCGGCTTCACGGGCCCGTACAACCTCGCCGGCCTGCCGGCGGTGTCCGTGCCGTGCGGCGAGGCCGAGGACGGCCTGCCCGCCGGGCTCCAGCTCGCGGCCGCGCGCGGGCGGGACGCCTTCCTCCTGTCGGTCGCCGCGGCTTACGAGGAGGCGCTGCATGCGGGTGCATGACATGAACTGGATGCAGGTCGAGGAGTACCTGCGCTCCGACGACCGGGTTGTCCTGCCGCTCGGCTCGACCGAGCAGCACGGCTACCTGTCGCTCGGGGTCGACGTGATCCTGTCCGAGCGGGTGTCGGTCGAGGCGGCCGAGCCGCTGGGCGTCCCGGTGCTCCCGTCGCTCCCGTACGGGCTCACGCCGTACTTCGCCGCGTATCCGGGCAGCCCGAGCCTGCGCGTGGGGACGTACGTCGCGGTGGTCCGTGACCTGCTCGACTCGCTGCACGGCCAGGGCTTCCGCCGGTTCCTGCTCGTGAACGGCCACGGCGGCAACTCACCGGCCGCGGGCCTGGCGCCGGAGTTCATGGCCGACCGCCCCGACTCCCGGGTCGTCTTCCACAACTGGTGGAACGGCCCGCGCACGTGGGGGGTCGTCCAGTCGATCGACCCGGACGCGAGCCACGCCTCGTGGCTCGAGAACTTCCCGTGGACGCGGCTCGACGGCGTGGAGTCGCCGGCGGAGCGAAAGCCGATGGCCGACGCCGACGTGCTGCGGACGGCATCTCCCGAGCGGGTGCGCGAGCTGCTCGGCGACGGATCGTACGGCGGGCCGTACGAGCGGCCGCAGGCGGACTGGGAAGCCGTGTGGAAGGCCGGTGTCGAGGAGGTGCGCGAGCTCCTGGTGAGCGCGTGGCGGTGACGGTCGCGGCGCTCGAGGAGCTGGTCGCGATCCCCAGCGTGAGCGGGGACCCGGCGCGCCGGGGCGACGTCGAGCGCGCCGCGGCCTGGCTCGCCGCGCGGCTCGGCCCCCTCGGGGGGCGGGTCGTCCCGACCGGCGGTCATCCGCTGGTCCTGGGCGAGTGGCTCGGAGCCGAGGGCGCGCCGACCGTCCTCGTGTACGCCCACTACGACGTCCAGCCGCCGGGCGAGGAGCGCGCCTGGCAGACGCCGCCGTTCGAGCCGGCGGTGCGCGGCGAGCGCATGTACGGCCGCGGGACGAGCGACGACAAGGGTCCGATGCTGGCAGCGCTGGGCGCGGTCGAGCGGCTCCTCGAGGAGCGCGGCCGCCTCCCCGTGAACGTGCGCATCCTGCTCGAGGGCGAGGAGGAGATCGGGAGCCCGAACCTCGAGGCGGCGCTCGCGGCCAACCGCGACGTGCTGCGGGCGGACGTCGCCGTCTCGGCCGACGGTGCGATGTGGTCGGCCGAGCAGCCGTCGGTGAACGTCGCGGCGCGGGGCATGCTGGCGGTCGAGGTCGCGGTGCGCGGCCCGGCCGCCGACCTGCACTCCGGCCGGCACGGCGGCGCGGCTCAGAACCCGCTGCGGGCGCTGGCGGCGATCCTCGCGACGCTGCACCGGCCCGACGGCTCCGTGGCGGTCGACGGCTTCTCCGACGACGTCGTCGAGCTGACCGCCGCCGACCGCGACGAGATCGGCCAGATGCCGTTCGACGAGGACGCCTACCGCGACGAGATCGGCGTGCCGGAGCTGCACGGCGAGCCGGGCTACACGCCGCTCGAGCGGCTGACGGCGCGGCCGACGCTCGAGGTGAGCCAGATCGAGGGCGGCGGCCGCTACACCGTGATCCCGGCGGTGGCGCGGGCCTACCTCACCTGCCGGCTCGTGCCCGACCAGGACCCCGCCCGCATCGCCGCGGCGATCGCCCGCCACGTCATCCACCACTGCCCGCCGGGCGTCACCGTCTCGGTGGAGGAGGTGCCGGGCGGCATCCCCGCCTACGCGATCCGGCGCGACCATCCGGCGCTGGCCGCCGCCGAGGAGGCCCTCCGCGCGGTCTATCCCGGCCGTCGCGTCCTTCGCGCCCGGGCCGGCGGCACGCTTCCCGCCGCCGTCCTCCTGCGCCGGGCGCTCGGGCTCGACACGCTGCTCTTCTCGTTCTCGAGCTCCGACGAGTGCTTCCACGGCCCCAACGAGTTCTTCCGCCTGAGCCGGCTGGCCGAGGGCACGGATGCGTGGGCGCGCCTGCTCGATCTTCTCGCCGTGAAGCTGTAGACGGCGGTTCGGGATGTGTGTGCCAGTTGGCGGTGGTTGGCACTGCCAATTGGCGTTCGTGGGTACGGCCAAGGTGGCGTTCGTTCGTGGGCATGGCCAATTGGCGTTCGTGGGCATGGCCAATTGGCGTTCGCGAGCACGGCCAAGTGGCGCTCTCAGGCACCGCCGAGTGGCGTGCGCGAGCACCGCCAAGTGGCGTTCGCGACTGCGGCCAACTGGCGTTCGCGGCTACGGCCAAGTGGCGCGCTCTCAAGCACCGCCAAGTGGCGTTCGCACGCACCGCCCGCAGCACCCACGAGGACGAGCCTCGTGGCCGCACCGGGGATCTGCGCGAAGGCCTGCTCGCGCGCCGGTCAGGCCACGGGCGGCGAGCGGCGTGCCGGGCGGCCCGTGCGGTCGCCGCGCTGCGGCGGCCGTCGCCGGGAGCCGTGGGCGTGCGGGCTTCCGCCGGGCCGGTACGGCGAGTACCGCCACGGCAGCTCTCCGCCCGAGCCGCCTGATCCTCCCCGCCCGAGGAGCCGCCGCACGAGCCGGGCGGCCTGCGTGTACGCGACGCACACGAGCCCGGTGAACAGGAGGTCGAAGGTGAAGAGCACCCAGCCGCTCACGGACTGAGCCTACCACTGTCCCGAGCCAGCTCGATCTCGGCCACCATCGCCTCGGCGCAGGATCGAGCCGGACCGAGAGCCTCGTCCCACACGTCGTCGTCCTCGCCGAGGAAGACCGCCCGCGCCCTGGCAAGCGAAGGCCGGTGCTCCTCGGCCAGCCGGGCGAGACACCACTCGGCCGCGGCGTCCTTGCGGCGGATCTCGCCGGTGCCGAGCGTCGTCCAGACCCGCGCGAGCACGAGCAGCGTGTTTGCGGTGTCGGTGTCGAACTTCGCGAAGAACTCGTCGATCGAGCGCAGCATCGCCTGCTCGAGATCGGCCGCCGGGACCGGGTCGAAGACGTCGGCGGGCGGCGGTCCGAGGAGCGGCGCGTCGCCCATGACCGCGATCGTGATCAGGATCGCGAGATCGGGATCGTCCGGGCTCTCCCACGGCTCGAGCTCGCCGGTCTCGAACTCGGCCCGCCACCAGTCGCCGTACTGGAGGTCACGCCGGGGCGGGAACCGCCACGGCCGGATGTCGGAGTGAACCGCGACGTGAGCTCGAGCGGGCGGCCCTCTGCGAGCCTCCCCGGCGGGATCGAGAGCGCCCGCATCCCGTCGACGAGCCGGCGCTTCTCGGCGCGCGTCGTCGGCCGGCGTGAGACGACCAGCACGTCGATATCGCTGCGCGGGCCGAGGCCGCCGAGGACGGAGGAGCCGTGCAGGTAGGCGCCGACGACGTCCTCGCCGAGCACGTCCCGGACGAGCGCCACGACCCCGTCGACCTGCTCCCTCACAACACGGAGATGCCCGCGCCGAGCCCGAGCAGGATGCCGTCCCGGGCGACGGCCGGGCTCGACGTGACGAAGAGCGGCACGCCCGCCTCGGGCGCCGACACGACCTCGAGCTCCTCGCCGAAGGGATCGCAGACGGCGCCGAGCCGCGCGCCCGCTGCCACCGACTCGCCCGGCCGGACGTCCGGCTGCCACCAGCCGGCCTGCCGGGCCCGCGGCCAGATGAAGCGCCGGACGAGCCGCTGGGGGCGCGCGGGCGGGTCGACGTCGCCCGGCAGCATGCCGAGCACGCGAAGGACGTTCGCGAGCCCGCGCACGTGCGCCTCGATGGCCTCCTCCTCGAGGAGGCCGCAGCCACCCGCCTCGGGCGTGATCGCCGGGATGCCCGCCGCAGCCGCCGCCTCGCTTGTCGTCCCCCCGATCGCGGCGCCGTCGGGCTCGGGGCAGACGACGTACGGCAGGCCGTAGGCGACCGCCATCGCGCGCGCCCGCTCGCCGACCTGCGACTCGTCGTGGAGGGTGAACGGCTCGAGCGCCTCGACGAGGTCGCCGCCGTGCACGTCGACGAGCGCGTCCGCCGGCGCGATCAGCTCGGTGAAGATGTGGTGGGCGAGCTGCTCGGAGTACGTCCCGTTCGGGTCGCCCGGAAAGCAGCGGTTCGGGTTCTTGCCGTCGGCGGGCGACACGAACGCTGCCCGCCCGGCGAACATGGCCGGACTCACGATCGGGACGGCGACGACCGTGCCCGAGAGCGCGGCGGTGTCGAGGCTCCGCATGAACCGTCCGACGGCTGCGATGCCCGAGTACTCGCAGCCGTGGACGCCGGCCAGAACGCACAGGCGCGGGCCGTCCTCGGCGCCGATCGCCTCGAAACACGGCCACTCCTCTCCGGCGAGGGCCGAGCCGTCGAACGTCAGCACGGTACGTGACAGCACGCGGGGAGTGTGACACGATTGCGGCCGATGGAGGGGGATCTGGTCGAACGCGCGCGCCTGTCCGGCACCCGTATCGTCCGATTCCTCTTCTGCGACTACTCGAGCATCGTGCACGCCAAGGCGGTCGGCAGCGGCAGCCTCGGCCGCAAGCTCACCGAGGGCGTCGGCTCGACGCGCGCCCAGATGGCGCTGAACGTCCGCGACGAGCTGATCGACATCCCGCAGATGCCGCCCGTGGGCGAGGTGCGGCTCGTCCCCGACCCGTCCACCTACGCCGAGCTGCCGTGGGCGCCGGGATCGGCATCGGTCATGTGCGACCTCATCACGGCCGACCGCGAGCCGTGGTTCGCCTGCCCGCGGTCGTTCCTTCGCAGGCAGGTGGAGGCGGCCGCGGCGGAGGGCCTCTCGGTCGACGCCTCGTTCGAGCTCGAGTTCTATCTCGGGGGCCGCGCTCCCGACGGGGGCGTCGAGCCGATGCCCCGCCATCCCGTCTACAGCACGATCGGCCTCGACGAGCAGCACGAGGTCGTTCTCGCGATCGTCGAGACCCTGGGCGAGCTGGGGATCGCCGTCGAGGGCGTGCTGAACGAGTACGGGGCGGGGCAGTTCGAGGTGTCGGTGCCGCGGGCGCCCGCGGTGGAGGCCGCCGACCGCCAGGTGAAGGTGCGCGATGCGATCCGAGGGGTCGCCGTCTCGCACGGCATGCGGGCGAGCTTCGCGCCGAAGCCGTTCCTCGACCAGATCGGCTCGGGCGCCCACCTGCATCTCTCCGTGTGGCGCGGGGAGCAGAACGTGCTCCACGACCCGGCCGCCGAGGGTGCGCTGAGCGCGGAGGGGCGCTGTGCCGTCGCGGGCCTCCTCGACCACATGTCGGGCCTGCTCGCGCTGGGCGCGCCCACGGTCAACTCGTACCAGCGGCTCGTGCCCGACACATGGGCCGGCGTCTTTCGTGCATGGGGGTTCGACAACCGTGAGACGCCGGTGCGGGTGGCGTCGCCGTTCTGGGGCCGGGAGGAGCAGAGCCTGAACATCGAGCTCAAGGCCGTCGACTCGAGCGCGAACCCGTATCTGGCACTGGGCGGCGCCATCGTCGCCACGCTCCACGGCATGCGGGTGGGCGCCGAACCCGGGGAACCCGTCGCGGTGAACCCCGCCCGGCTCGCCGATCCGCCCGAGCGTCTGCCGCTCAGCCTGGACGAGGTGCTCGACGCGCTGTCGGCGGATGAGGTGCTCGCCGGGGCCATGGGCGCCGACATGCTCGACACCTACCTGCGGCTCAAGCGCTCCGAGGCCGCCGCATATGCGGGGATGGAGCCTGACGCGATCGCGGCGGAGTACCGCTACAAGTTCTGATGCTGCTCGACCTGCGCGACATCCCTCTCGTCGACAATCACTGCCACGGTGTCCTCTCGGACACCGGGCCGGTCGACCTCGCCGAGCTCCGGCACCGGTTCTCGGAGTGCGCCGGCGAGCCGTTCCCGCCCGACCACACGGCCACGACGGCGCACTACCTGTGGATGCTCCGGCAGGTCGCCGAGGTGCTCGGGTGCGAGCCGGACGAAGAGGCGGTGGTCGCCGCCCGCGCCGAGCGCACGCGCGACGAGCTGGACGCGCTCTTCCTGCGGTCGGCGGGGATCGCGTGGCTCCTGATCGACGACGGCTACCCGGATCCCGCGACGGTGTCGTCCCGTGAGGAGACGGCGCAACGGCTTGGTGCGAACGTGGGCTGGGTCGAGCGTGTCGAGACGGTCGCCGCCCGCCTGATCGGCGAGCACGAGCGGTTCCGGCATTTCGACGAGGCACTCCGAGCGCACCTCGCCTCGGCGCGGGAGCGCGGCGTCGTGGGGCTGAAGAGCGTCGCGGCCTACCGCAGCGGCCTCGGGATCACCGAGCCGAAGCGGCACCAGGCGAAGGCGGCGTTCAAGCGCACGCGGCTCGTCCCGGGACACCGCGTGCAGGAGAAGCACCTGGTCGACCACGTGGTGATGCTGACGATGGAGGCCGCGCACACGCAGAGCCTGCCGGTGCAGTTCCACACCGGCTACGGCGACTCCGACGCGAACCTGCTCCTTGCCGATCCGCTGCTGCTCGCCCCGCTCATGCGCCTCTTCCCCGAGGTGCCCGTCGTGATGCTGCACGCCGCCTACCCCTACACTCGAAAGCTCGGCGTGCTCGCGGCGACGTATCCCAACGCGTATGTCGACGTCTCCTACGCCATCCCGTTCCTGACCGCGCGCGAGCTGCACGCGGTCACGCACGAGGCGCTCGGGGCGGCGCCCGCCTCGCGCGTCCTCTACAGCTCGGATGCCGTCGGGCTTCCCGAGCAGCACTGGCTCGGCGCGGTGCGCGGCAGGCGGGCGCTCGGCGCGGCGCTCGGCGACATGGTGATCCTCGGCGACATGTCCGCCAACGAGGCGCGCCGGCTGGCGCACCTGATCCTGCACGAGAACGCCGAGCGGATCTACGGCCTCTAGAACCGGTCAGGTGTGAAACATTGGCATCAGGCACCGGTGTTTCACGCCGAGACGCCGCCGTCCACGACCATGACGGCGCCGTGCATGTAGTCGGCCGCGTCTGACGCCAGGAACGAGACGGCGCCGGCGACGTCGTCGACCGTGCCGATCCTGCGCGCCGGAATCGACCCCTCGAACTCGGCGAGCGCCTCCGGCCGCGAGGTGATCCAGTCGGCCATCGGGGTGTCGATCAGGCCCGGGCAGACGCAGCACACGCGCACGCCGTCCCCGCCGTGATCGAGGGCCAGGCTGCGGCTCAGGTTGACGACGCCGGCCTTGGCGGCGCAGTACGCCGCGCGGGTGTGGCCACCCTTGATGCCGGCCGTCGAGCCGACGTTCACGATGCATCCCGATCCGGCGGCGATCATCGCGGGCAGGAACGTCTTGCACGTCAGGAACGTGCCCTTCAGGTTGGTGTCGAGCAGCAGGTCCCAGTCGTCGACCGAGAGCTCGGTGATGCGGTGCTCGAAGAAGGCGCCGGCCACGTTCACGAGCAGCCGGGGCGTGCCGTGCCGGCCCTGGACGTCGCCGCGCAGGCGCAGCACCTCCTCCTCGGAGCGGACGTCGCAGCGGTAGTCGGCACCGACCGCGACGTCGACGCCGGCGACGGTGAAGCCGTCGTCGGCCAGCCGGCGGACGATCGCCCCGCCGATCGCGCCTGCCGCGCCCGTGACGAGCGCGACGCGGGCGTCGCTCACTCGCCCAGGCCCCGGGTCAGGGTCACGATGGTCACGAACGTGCGGTAGGCCTGCAGCGGGTCGCCCGACATGAACGTGACGGTGCGCGTCTCCGTCCGCTCGACGCCGCGGAGCGCGGTCGCCGCCTCGGCCATGTCGGCGGTCAGGAACGTGACCTCGATGGTGGGCGGCATCTCGATGGTGGGCGGCTTCAGCTCGCCGAGCCGCTCGACCGCCGCGCGCGCGCCGGCCCGGATCAGCTCGCAGGCTCTCGCCGGATGGAGGCTCTCGGCGGCGAAGCGCGAGACGGACCGCTTCACCACGACGGCCTCGATCCCGGGCATGAACGCCTGGGTCTCGTCGGCCGTCGCCTGGTCGCCCGTGATCAGCGCGACGGGGACGCCGTGGTGCTGGGCGACCAGGGCGTTCAGCCCCGCCTCGCCGGTCACGATCCCGTTCAGCTTCACCTCCCAGATCGCGCTCGGGTTGTAGGTATGCGAGAGGATCGCCCGCTCGTGGCCGATCGAGCCGTGGTAGGAGACCATGAAGACGGCGTCGAAGCCGCCGTCGAGCCCCTCCATCATGTAGAGCGGCTTGTGCTTGCCCGACAGGTACGACGCCCCGCCGTGAAGCTCGCCGGGCGGCATGTTCTGCATCGTCCAGTGGGCGTCGTTCACGAGGAAGTCGGTCGCGCCGCCCTCGGTGGCCCCGTCGATCGCGGCGTTCACCTCGTCGAGCAGGAGCCGCCGGCCCATCTCGTACTCCCCGCTCGGGCCGAGCACCTGCCCCCAGTCGACGACCCCGGCGGTGCCCTCGATATCGGTCGAGATGAAGATCCGCATTTAGATGGATGATCCCCGGTTCACGAGCGCCTGGACGTCCGGCTGTGGACTGGAGACGATTTGTGGTGGGACTGCGGCTGCGAACCGTCGCATCGCTGCGTCCTCGGTCGGGTCAATATCTCGCTCCGATATTGACCCTCCCTGCGTCCTTGCGCTGCTCGGTTCTCGCCGCCCAGGACATCCCGTGACCCGAGGATCAGCCATCTACGCCCGCCGCTCGCCGACTCGCGCGACCGCGTCGATCTCGACCAGCATCCCGTCGAACAGGAACCCGCCGGCGACGATCGCGGTCGAGGCCGGATACGGCGGCGAGAACGCGTCGTGGCGGGCGCGCTTGAACGCGTCGTAGTCGGATGCCCGGGCGAGGTAGACCGTCATCTTGACGACCGTGGCGAGCGACGCCCCCTCGGCCTCGAGCACGTCTCCGAGGTTCCGAAACGCCTTGCGGATCTGGGCCTCGGCGTCGTCCGGATCGACGACGGCCCCGTCCTCGCCGAACCCTCCCTGGCCGGCGGTGAAGACAAGCTCGCCGTCAGCGACGACCGACTGGGAGTACTCGTACTCCGCGGCGAACGGGAACGGGTTTCGGCCGGCACGGTTCACGGACGCGCGGATACTACCGGGATGGCGCAGCGCGAAGCGATCACCGACATCGCCGAGCTCCACCGCCGCCTCGAGCCGTGCCGCCTGTGCGTCGAGGCCGGCATCCGCGTCGAGTCGATGCCGGTCTTCAGCCGCCTGCGCCGGGCCGACGCGGTCCTCGTCGGGCAGGCGCCCGGCGCGAGCGAGGCCGTCGACGGGCGGCCGTTCATCGGCCCCGCAGGCCGCCGCCTGCGCCGGTGGCTCGAGCCGGCCGGCCTGGGGACCGAGGAGGCGTTCTACGGCCGGCTCTACATCGCCGCCGTCGCCAAGTGCTTCCCCGGGAAGCGACCGAGCGGCGGCGACGTGCGGCCCTCGCCGGCGATGGTGCGCACCTGCCGGCCGTGGCTCCGGCGGGAGCTCGCGCTCGTCGACGCTCCGCTCGTGATCGGAGTGGGGACGCTCGCGCTGGCGGAGCTCGCGCCGGGCACCGCGCTCGAGGATGCGGTGGGGGTCGAGCTCCGGCTCGGCGACGGCCGGCCGCTCGTCGCGCTGCCGCACCCGTCGGGCGCGAACCCGTGGCCGCACCTGCCGGGGAACGCCCCGCGACTCGCACGGGCGCTCGACCTCCTCGCCGAGCGGCTCGGTCCGGGCGCCTGACCTGGCAGGATGCGGCTGTGGAACCCGGCGGGTACAGGGCGTTACTGCGCGTGCCCGGCTACCCGTCGCTGATCACGGCCGTCTTCCTGAGCCGGATGGCCAACTCGATGAGCCAGGTCGGGGTCGTGATCTACCTGCTCGACCGCACCGGAAGCCCGGCGGTGGCCGGTGCCGGAGCGGCCGCGCAGCTTCTGCCCGGCATCGCATCCGGCCCGTTCGTCGGGGCGTGGCTCGACCGCGCGTCGAGCCGCCGGAGGGTCATCGTCTTCACGGTCATCGCGCGGGCGGCGATCCTGGCCGCGGTCATCGCGCTCGGCGAGCTGGCCGGGACTCCGGTCGCTCTCGAGCTCCTCCTCCTGGCCGGCCTGGGCGTCACGTTCCCTGTGCCGACCGTCGGGTTCCGGTCGCTCGTCCCCGTGCTCGTCCCGCGCAGGCTGTGGGACCGGGCCAACGCGGCCGACAGCGTCACGTTCGACGCCGCATTCGTCGCCGGGCCGGCGCTGGCGGGGGTGGCGGTGACCCTCGTCGGGGCGACGTGCGCGATCGCGCTCCAGGCCGCGGCGACGCTCGTCGCCGGCGTCGCCGCAGCGCGCGTGCCCGAGCCGGAGTCCCGGCCGCGGACAGACGAAGCTCCGCTCGCCGCCATCCTGACCGGAGTCCGCACCGTGGCCGGTCACGCCGAGCTCCGCTCGACCGTCGTGCTCATGGTCGTGTCCGGCGCCGGCCTGGGATGCCTCACGATCGGCCTTCCGCTCTGGGCCAAGGAGGGCCTGCACGCCTCGCCGGGAGCGGCGGGATGGATGTGGGCGGCGCTCTCGGTCGGCTCGATCGTCGGCGGCGTGACGTACGGGTGGAGGCGGCCGCCCGGGACCGACGCCCGCCATGTCGTCGCGTTCACCGCGCTCTACGGCATCCCGCTCATGGCCGTTCCGCTCGCCGGGTCGGTGCCGGCGCTCATGGTCGCGATGTTCGCGGCCGGCCTCTTCTCGGCGCCGTTCATCATCGCGATGTTCGGGATCCGCCAGCGCGCCGTCGAGCCGCACCTGCACGGCCGGGTGTTCGCGATCACCGTCTCGATCAACGCCGCCGGAGTGCCGTTCGGCGCGTTCCTGGCAGGCCTCATCGTGGGCCCGATCGGCGTCCACCGCCTGCTCTACGGCGCCGGGATCGCGCAGCCGGTCGCCGCCACGCTGGCAGCTGCGCTCATGGCCCGCCGCCGGTCATGCCCGGACGGTGCCACGGTTTCGGCCTGATCTCTGGCTGAACCGAACTGGCACCGGGCCATATGCCCACCCGGCGCCAGCTCGCCTCGTGGCCCACCGGTCAGGCCCGTGACCGCGTGGCGCGCACCCCGGCCGTACTCTCCCACGGCGCATGCGACGTTGTCAGGCTCGGTGGATGGAGATTCGGTTGAGATTGGATCGACCTCGCGGCCTCATCCTCACCCCGCCGGTACCCGCATGCGCTGCGGCCGCTCGTGCCTGTCCGTCGCCGAGACGACGCCCAGATGCCGCGCCGGCCTGGCCTCCGCGGCATCGCTCGCGGCGACGTGCAGAAGGCGGGCGGCGTCGGCCCGGCGGCGGGCGCCCAGCTTGTGCAGGAGGTTGTGGACGTGGGTCTTCACGGTGGGCACCGACACGGTGAGCTCGCCGGCGATCTCCTTGTTGCTGAGCCCGCGCGCAACCAGGGCCAGCACCTCGACCTCGCGGGACGTGAGCGTCGAGACGTCGCGCGCCGTGACCGGGCGCTCGACGGGATGCGGCGCCGGCCTGCGAGCATCCTCGAGCGCGTCGACGATGTCCTGGGCGGTCGCCGACGTCAGGAGCGCGTTGCCGCACCCGTGGCGGCCGGCGCTCTCGATCGGGTGCGGGTTGTCGGCGAGACCGAAGACGACCGTCCGCACTCCCGCCTGGACGGCGGCGTCGGCGACGTTCCA
Organism: uncultured Actinomycetes bacterium; assembly: GCA_963809325.1. Taxonomy (GTDB): domain Bacteria; phylum Actinomycetota; class Thermoleophilia; order Gaiellales; family JAICJC01; genus JAICJC01. The sequence continues at coordinate 609,540 of CAWEIZ010000007.1, read as the reverse complement.
GACGCCGGGGAGCCCGGCGTCGATCAGGACCACGTCCGGGCGCTGGCCGATGACGACCCGGGTCGCCTCGAGCTCGCTGGCCGAGACGGCGATGACCGCGAAGCCCTGGCGCGAGCCCACGAACGACGAGAGCAGCTCCTGGAAGAGCCGGAGCCGCGTGAACACGGCGACGGTCGTGATCACGGGCTGGGGCATCCCGATTCGGGCGCCACGGGAGGCGCGTTCGGATCGTCGGCGGCGTGGACGAGGATCACGAGCTGGCCGCCGGTTCCGAGCGCCGCCAGCTCGACCACGTCGTCCGGGGCGATCGTCGCGTTGGGCACCTCGTCCGAGGATCTCCCGTCGGAGTCCCAGACCTCGAACCTCCACTCGATCGTGTAGCCCGCCGCCTCGGCGACCTGCTGTGCGTGGGCGGCCGTGCCGCCGGGGATCCCGTGACAGGCGAGCGGCTGGCCCGGCGACGCCGGCCCCTCGTCCGGCGTCGCGGTCGCGTCGAGCACCGCCCATGTGGCGCCCAACGCGACCGCGGCCAAGAGGACGGCGACCGCGACGCCCAGGACCGTGTGCCGGCGCGCAACGGGGCGGCCCGTGCCGCGCGTCGCCGGGCTGATCGCGCCGAGCGGGGCGACGATCCGGTCGATCTGGTGCTCGAGGTCGCTCATCGCGTCATCCCGTTCCCGATCGCATCGGGGCCGGAGTGCGCCCGCGCGAGCTTGGCCCGCGCCCGTTCGAGCTGCTTCCGAACGGCGTCGTGCGACCTGCCGGAGATGTCCGCGATCTCATCGGCCCGGAAGCCGTGCAGGTGGAAGAGCACGATCACCGCGCGCTCATCCGGTGAGAGCGTCCGCGCCATGAGGTCGCGGACGGCGTAGGCATCGGCCTCATCCGGCGGCACCGGGACGTCACGCTCGACGAACCGCTCGTATGCGGCGATCGCGCGCCGCCAGCCGCGGAGATACATGAGGACGCGATTCCGGGCGATCCCGTACAGCCATGCCCGCGGATCGCGGATCTCATCGAGATCCGCACGCGACCGCCAGGCGGCGAGAAACGTCTCCTGGACGAGGTCGTCTGCGAGCTGTCGGCTGTGGACGAGTTGCGCAATGAAGCGTCCCAACTCCTGTTCGTGTTGCTCGAACAGGTCTTCGAGGCGCATCGAATCGCGGTCGCGCCCCATACCTATGAGTTGCCGCTCGGGACGCCGGTGTGACAGAAAGGACGTACGGGTGCCGGGGGGCCGCGGCGCGACCCCCCGGCACCGGCCGCTACTGGCTCCAGGTCTCGCTCGAGGTCTCGTTGTTCATCGCGCCCATCGTGGCGCAGGTGCAGGTGATCGCCGCGCCTCCGAAGTTCGTGTTGTGGTAGTGGATGTTCGACGCGCACCCGTGCGCCGACTTCGACGACGACGCCCGGTCGTTCCACCCGCTCGGCATGCTCGCAGCCGAGTACTGGAAGCCGCCGTTGCAGCCGTTCGTGTTCGAGACGGTCCACGTCAAGGTCGGCGTGCCGAAGTTGCCGATGTCGTAGTCGGTCGAGATCAGGGTGCTCGCGTGTGGCACGATCCCGGTCCGGAACCCCTTGGGCGGCCGGCCGTGCGCGACATGCACCGCGCGCGAGAACCGCCTGAAGCAGCGCATCTTCGAGACCTTCGACGGCGCCCGCCCGGTCGTCGGCGCGATCCAGACGACGCAGTGCCGAGCTGTTGCGGCCCGCTGGGCGTGCGCCCCTGCGGCCGGCGCGAATCCGGTCGTCGCCACCGCGGCGACGACCAGCACGAGTGGAGAGGCCCGCATTGTGACGCTCCTTTTCTCGGAGGCAGCTTGCGGGTTGACCGTCGCCCAGCATGCGTTCGCGTCGCATCGTCCGACCGGTGGGGTGGAGGTTGAGAGAAGGACTAGTCCGCTCTCCATCCTACGGCCCTCATGGAGGGTGACAGGACCCTCGGCATGCCACGGCGTGGCATGCCGGGCGCCGCGAGGATGAGGAGGGTCTAGACCGGCCCGTGGGCCAGTCGGACAACGCGGTCGCGCGCGATCCGCGGCCAGCCCTGCGCCCGGACGACGTCGAGGAGCGCCTCGGCGCACTCCGGGTCGAACTGCGTGCCCGAGCAGCGCTCGATCTCGGCCATGGCGTCGGCCAGCGGCATCGCGCGTCGGTAGACCCGGTCCTCGGTCATCGCATGAAAGGCGTCGCACACGCAGATGACCCGAGCGCCGAGCGGAATCCGGTCAGCCTCGAGGCCCTCGGGATAGCCCGTGCCGTCCCAGCGCTCGTGGGTCGCACGGACGAGTGGCACGAGCTCGGCGAAGTGGGGGACGGGCTTCAGGATCCGGGCGCCGATCTCGGCGTGCTGGCGCATCTTGGCCGTCTCCCGCGCCGTGAGCGGCCCGGGCTTCCGGAGGATCACCTCGGGGACGCCGATCTTGCCGATGTCGTGGAGCAGCGCAGCGAGCCGCACGAGGCGCGACTCGCCCGGGGGGATGTCGAGCCGCTCGCACACCGCCCCGGCGAGCTCGGCGATGTGGAGCGCATGATCCGATGTGTAGGCGTCCTTCGCCTCGAGCGCCGCCGCGAGCGCTCCCAGCGTGGAGAAGTACGCCTCCTCGAGGCGCTCGGCCATGCGCGCCCGCGACACGGCCTTCCCCGCCTCGGTGGCGAGCGCCTGGCAGAGCCGGATCTCGGCCTGCGCAAACGTCCGCCGGTGCTCGTCGTAGATCTCGATCAGCCCGTACGGCTCGCCGTCGACGCGGAGCCGGAGCATCAGGAGGGCGCGGTACCCCAGTTCGCGCAGGCGCGCGCTCTCGGCCGAGTCCGGCCGCCCGATCCCGAGCGAGCACGCGTACGGGACGCCCGTCTCGACCACCGCCGCCGTCCGCGGGTAGTCCGCGAGCGCGTACTCCTCGGCCGCCCGCGGCCACTCGTGTGGCGGGCGCGCGTGTCCGGCGCGGTCGCGGACGGTCCCGCCCGCGATGTCGATGAGCGACACCAGGCATGCGCTCGCATCCACGAGCTCGGTCAGGCGGCGGGCCAGCGTCGCGAGGATCTCGGCGACGTCGACGAGCTCCCCGAGCGACTGGACCGCCTCGATCACGCCGAGCGCCGCCTCGAGATGCGGAGGCAGCGCCGGAATCGGGGCAGCGCGACGGCGGGCGGCGGGCATCGGGCCGGTGTTCGATACCGGACGTGTTATCCCTCCCGGCCTGGGCTCGGACTCGGGCTACCTCGTGCGGGCGAGGTTGTCGAGCAGCGAGATGACCGCCGGTCCCAGGACGACGATGAAGACCGCCGGGAAGATCAGCGCCACCGTGGGGAAGAGCATCTTGACCGGGGCCCGCATCGCGTGCTCCTCCGCGTTGTTGCGAAGCCGGATGCGAAGCTCGTCGGACTGGGTGCGCAGCATGTGCGCCAGCGGCACGCCGAGCTTCTCGGCCTGGGCGAGGGCTCGGGCGAAGCTCGTCACCTCGGTCGCGTCGACGCGATGGGCGAGCGCCGTCAGAGCCTCTGCTCGGCCGGTGCCGAGCTGCATCTCGCGCTGCATGAGCGCGAGCTCGTCGATCAGCGGGCCGTCGAGGCGGCGGACGAGCCGGCCGACGGCCGCGTCGAAGCTCATGCCGGCCTCGATCGAGAGGGTGAGGAGGTCGAGCGCCGTCGGCAGCCCCGCCACGATCTTGTCGCGCCGCCCGTGCATCCGCACGTCGATCACCGCCGGCAGCCCGACGTACGCGAGGGCCGAGAGGGCGACGCCCGTCACGGCGGCGACGAGCATGGGGACGACGTCGAACGCCGCCGCCACGAACATCGCGCCGTACGCCGCGAGCGGCAGCACGACCTTGAGACCGGCGACGTCCTCGGGGGCGAGCCGCTTCGACCAGCCGGCGGCCGCGATCTTGCGCCGCAGCACCTCGGCGGCCTCGCCGCGCCCGCCGGGGGCCAGATACCCGATCCGGCGGAGCCACGCCCGCGGGTCCGCTCCGGTCGGGGCGGGCGCATACCCGTAGCCCGACATCCGGGCGAGGACCGCCTCGACCTGCAACCGCCCCTGCGTCGCCGCCCGCAGGGCGAAGAACACGGCACCGCCCAGCAGGACGACCGTGACGAGGAGCCAGCTCACGCGATCGCCCTCGGCTTCACCAGGCGGCGTAGGATGAGCGCGCCTGCCGTCATCATCGTGAGGCCCACCGCGATCAGGATGTGGCCCGCGCGGGTCGTGTAGAGCGGCGTCATGTACCCGTGGTTGATGAGCGTGAGGAGGCCCGCCATCGCGAACGGCATCCCGATCAGGACCTGGGCCGACAGCCTGCCCATCGAGGTCAGGGCCTTCACGCGGGCCGAGAACTGGTGCCGGCGCCGGACGGTGTCGGCGACCTGGTCGAAGATCTCGGCCACGTTTCCGCCGACGCGGCGCTGGACGTCGGTGGTGAGGACGACGAGCTCGAAGCTCTCGGAACGCAGCCGCTGGGACATCTCGTCGAGCGCCTGCTCCACCGGGACGCCGAGCCGCACCTGCTGCTGCGCGCGGCGGAACTCGGTGTGCGCGGGCTCGCCGGCCTCGTCGACGATTGAATCGAGCGCCTGGGCGAACGAGCGGCCGGCCCGGAGCGCGCTGGCCCACACGGAGAGGAGCTCCGGCAGCTCGGCCTCGAACTGCCGCTGGCGGCGGGCCGCTCGAAACCGGAGCGCTGCGATCGGCGCGGCCAGGCCGCCGGCCACGCCGGCGATGCCCGCCAGCACTCCGAGCACCGCAGTTCCCGCGAGCCCGCCGGCGACCGCGCTTGCGGCAGCGGCCATGGCGACGTGGCCGGTGGGCCGCTGGATGCCGGCCTGGCCGCACAGGCGGTCCAGGCGCTTCCACGCCCAGCGCTCGCCCAGCCGGGCCTCGAGATCCTCGGACAGCTCGAGCATGAAGAGGGAGCGAGCCCGCGGCGCTCGCGTGGTGCCTCCAGCCGTGTAGTCCGCGAGTCGCGACGAGAGCGGGGGCACGCGCGCGCCGGCCGCCGTGGCGATCACGAACGCCAGCATCCCGACCGCACCGACACCGAGCACGATGACGAGCGCGTCGCCGTACGACGACCAGAATCCCGGCGAGGCGCCCGAGACGCCGTCGGGCAGCCGGACGCTTGCGGCGCGGCCTCCGCGCACGCGGACGTGCAGCGTCCGGGCGCTCGACCGGGGCAGGCTGACGTCGACCGCATAGGTGGTCGCGAGCCGGGCCTGCGAGAGCTGGAGGACGATCGGCTCGAGGCCGGCCGGCGTCCGGGTGGGCGCGAGCTCGCCGCCGGTCGCCGAGGTGATCTCGCGGAGCGGCGCCGCCTGGAACGACGGCGAGGACTCGAGGCCGACGGCGTCGACCTCGACTCCCGTCCCGCGCAGGCGCCGCGTGAGGGCGGCGAGCGTCGACGACGACGCCGTGTCGGCGCCGTCCGAGAGCACGACGACGATGCGTCGCGCACCCGGGTCGGAGCCGGCCAGCGCGGTATCGGCCGCCAGGGCGATCCCGTCGTAGAGCGCCGTCCCCGAATCGGTCGCCAGGCCCGCGAGCGCGGTCCGCACCGAGCCGGTGTCGGCGGTCAGCGGGCGGACGACCCGGGCGGTGTCCGAGAACGTGACGAGGCCGACGCGGCCGGTGTGGCCGGCGGCGTCGAGCAGGCGCCGGCCGGCCGCCGTCGCCGCGGCGATCGGCGCCCCGGCCATCGACCCTGACGTGTCCACTGCGAAGACGAGGTCGGTCCGGCGCACCGGCCCGGAGCGGCGGACGCTCTCGACGAAGGCGAAGCGGCCCCCCAGGTCGGCCTCGACGTCGGACGTGGCGAGATCTCCGGCCGCCTTCACGAGCACCCGGACCGTGTGCGGGCCCTCGGCGTGCGCGCCCGTCACCTCGGTCGCCGGAGCGGCGCCCCAGGCGGCCGGAGCCGCGAGCAGAGCGGCGAGCGCTGCGATGGCCGCCGCGCGGCCGGCGCGGCCGGCGCTCACGCGGTCCTCCGCTCCTTGCCGCGCCGGAGCACGTCCACCTTCGCGGCGGTCTCGCCGAAGAACGACTTCGGGAGGGTCACGCCGTGCTGCTCGAGCTTGTCGCCGAACCCTGGCCGGATGCCGGTGTGGCGCATCTTCGACGTGACCTGCTCGCCGCCCGCCTCGTCGACGAACGATGCGACGAAGAGATCCTGGAGCGTGATGACGTCGCCCTCCATCCGCCCCACCTCGGTGATGTGGGTGATGCGGCGGCGGCCGTCGACGAGCCGGTTCACCTGGATGATCAGGTCGAACGCGCTCGCGATCTGGTCGCGGATCGCCTTGAGCGGCAGGTCGAAGCCGGCGGTGAGGACGAGGGTCTCGGTGCGGGCCAGGGCGTCGCGCGGGCTGTTCGCGTGGATCGTCGTGAGCGAGCCGTCGTGGCCGGTGTTCATCGCCTGGAGCATGTCGACGGCCTCGCCGCCGCGGCACTCGCCGACGACGATCCGGTCGGGGCGCATGCGAAGGGCGTTTCGGACGAGGTCGCGGATCGTGATTGCGCCCTTGCCCTCGATGTTCGGCGGGCGGGACTCGAGGCTGATGACGTGCCTCTGGGCCAGCTTGAGCTCGGCGGCGTCCTCGATCGTGATGATCCGCTCCCGTTCGGGGATGAACGACGACAGCACGTTCAGGAGCGTCGTCTTGCCGGTGCCGGTGCCGCCTGCGATCAGGACGTTCAGCTTGCCCTCGACGCACGCCTCCAGGAACGCGGCCGCCTGGTGCGAGAGGCTCCCGAAGGCGACCAGGTCGTCCATGGTCAGCGGATCGCGCGAGAACTTGCGGATCGTGAGCGACGGTCCCGTGATCGCGAGCGGCGGGATGATCGCGTTCACGCGGGAGCCGTCGGGCAGGCGCGCGTCGACCATCGGGCTCGACTCGTCGATCCGCCGCCCGGTCTGGGCGACGATCCGGTCGATCACCTGGAGCAGGTGGCGCTCGGAGCCGAACCGCACCTCGGTCTCCTCGATGAGCCCGCGCCGCTCGACGTAGATCGTGTGGTGGTTGTTCACCATCACCTCGGTGACCTCCGGGTCGGCCAGGAACGGCTCGATCGGCCCGTACCCGAGGATGTTGTGCGTGATCTCGCGGACGAGCCGCGCGCGGTCGGTCGAGCTGAGCGGCGTGCCGGCCTCGGCCAGCGCCTCGTCGATGGCCTTGGTGACCTTCTCGTGGAGGTCCTCCTCGCGGACGTCGCCCTCGGTGAGCGCCTGGCCCAGCTCGTGGACGGCCTCGGCCTGGGCGGCCTGCCGGATCTCGGCGAACGGGTCGTCCTGCTCCGGGCTGGCATCCGCCGCGGCGGCGGCCGGCTCGGCCCGCCGCATGCGCCCGGCGAGCGTGCGCCTGCGCCGGTCGGGCATCACTGGCGGCTCCCGACGGCCCCGTGGAGCGACTGCGCGATCTCCTGGAGCGAGCGGGCGACGCGGGACTTGGGGTTGTCGACGACCACCGGCTGCCCGCGGTTGACGGAGACCGGGATGGCCTTGTCCGACGGCAGCGTGTAGGTGATCTCGCGCCGCAGCGTCCGCTCGACGTCGCGATCGTCGAGCCCCACCTTGGCGCCCGAGCGGTTCATCAGGATGCGCATGTCGGGCAGGTTCATCTCGAGCAGGTCGAGCGTCTCGAGCGCGATCTTCAGGCTCTTGATCGTCGGGACGTCCGACGCGCCGACGAGCACCAGGGTGTCGGTGTGGTCGATCGCGAGCAGCGTCGCCGGCGAGAACATCGACGACGTGTCGATGACCACCGCGTCGTAGCTGCGGCGGGCCACCTCGAGCAGCGGCTCGAGCCGGTCGATCGCCACGAGCTCCTCCTCGTCGGGCCGGGTCGGGGCCGGAAGCAGGTCGACGCCGCTCGAATGCCGCGTCACGAACCCGGCCAGCTTCTCTGCGTCGAGGTCTCCGGGCGACTGGACGAGGTCGAGCACCGTCCAGCGCGGGGAGAGCCCCAGGACGAGCGCGTCGTCGCCCGAGTGCAGGTCGAGGTCGATGAGCAGCGTCCGCAGGCCCTGGCGGCCGAAGCACACGGCGAGGTTGGTCGCGATGACGGTCTTGCCGGATCCGCCCTTCGTCGAGAACACGGTGAAGACGTGGGCGTCGCGGCCCAGGCGGGATGCGCTGGGCAGGGTGTGCGCGGAGAGCGCCGCGGCCCGGCGGGCGCGGGAGGCGCGGGCCTTCGCCGCGGCCATGCCGAGCGACTGGGCCGACTGCGGCAGGCAGAGGACGTCGTCAACGCCGAGGTGCATGGCCTCCTCGAACCACCGGCTGGGGTGATCGTCGGTCAGGGCGACGATGCCCGGCCCGTGCGGGTCGGCGAGCGCAGCGCGCAGCTCCGCGGGCAGTCCGTCGCTGTCGGACGGGAGGTGCCACACGAGCACCTCGGGCGCCGACTCGACGATCTCGACCATCCCCGACCGCTCGAAGAGGTCGCGGATCGAGGGCTCGTCGGCCTGGAGGGCGACACGGATGAGGTCGGGTTGCATCGGCCGGGCTCCTGTCACTTCGCGGGGACGCCGTTATTGGGGAACGCTCCGGGGAGCACGACGGGCGGGTGCTTCTCCCAGGTGGCGCCGTGCGTGCCGGCGAGTGCGATCCAGATCGTCTTCGAGCCGCCGGCGGGGGCGTTGTCGGCGCCCGCCAGCGCGTTCGCCAGGTACGACACCTGGCGCTCGGTCAGGCGCAGCAGCATCGAGCCCTGGGCCGTCGAGTCGCCCGTCTGCGCAGCGGCGGCCGGCGTCACGTCCAGCACCAGCGCGCCCGCGGCGAGGACGTACGTCTCGACCTGGTTCGTGTCGAGCACGTAGCTCGCCATGACGTCGACGCGGTCGCCGGGGTGGACGTCGCCGCTCATGCCGGAGTTCGCGTCGACGGGCAGGCGGAACGCGCGCTGGTTGCCGGTCAGCCGGGCGGCGATGCTCGCCTCATGACGGACGCCGGTGCGGCTTGCGGTGAGCTGGTCGCCGTGGAACACGGGCTGCGTGAGGATCAGCCCGCGGGCCGCGTTCAGATCGGTGTACGCGCCGGGCACGAGATCGGAGCGGCGCACGGTGCGGTAGGCGAGGTCGCCGTCGGCTGCGGCGGCATCCACCGAGGTGCCGGCATGGATGTCGTGCGTGACGACGACGACGCGGACCGCGTCGCCGGACGACCTGGCCGAGTCCTGCACGTGCTGCGTGTAGAGCACGAGGGCGACCGCCGCGGCGAGCGCGAGGACGACCGAGATGACGATGTTCCGGCTCAACGTCGGCGTTGCCACCTCGGCTGCTCCTTTCCGCGTGCGGTGAGGGCGGCGATGACGCAACCTCGGGAGGCCGGCACCACCGATTTTGGGGAATCGTGCAATGGGACTCATCGGCGTCGGCAGTGCAAAGCTTTATGCCGGAGCCGGGGCGTCCCGCAGGGGTTCGGGATGCCCGGCCGCCGCGAACGGCGACCTACTCTCGTGGTAGCGGAGAAATGCCTCCGCGTCCAGTTTCTGGAAGGCACATTGACCGCCGGACTGAGCCGCTAACCTCTCGCGCGTGATCGTGTTCTCGATCCCGAGCCCGGGCGACCCGTTCCTGATCAAGGCCGGCGGCTTCCAGGTGCGCTGGTACGGCCTGCTGCTCGCCGCCGGGGTGCTGCTGGCCGGCTGGATCGCGCGGCGCGAGTTCCGCCGGCGCGGGTTCGACCCCGAGCTGGCCTACTCGATCGCCGTCTGGACCGTTCCGCTCGGGCTGATCGGCGCCCGGCTCTATCACGTCGTCACCGACTGGGCCGTGTTCCAGCACCACCTGATCGACATGTTCAAGATCTGGAAGGGCGGCCTCGGGATCTACGGCGCGGTCCTGGGCGGCATGCTGGGGACGTGGATCGGATGCCGCCGGGTGAAGCTCGGGTTCTGGGCGGTGGCCGACTGCATCGCGCCGGGGCTGATCCTGGCGCAGGCGCTCGGCCGCTGGGGCAACTACTTCAACCAGGAGCTCTACGGCCGCCCGTCCGACCTGCCGTGGGCGGTCAAGATCGACCACCCCCAGCTTCCCTACCACGAGGGCCAGACCTTCCACCCGACGTTCCTCTACGAGTCACTCGCCAGCCTCGTCGTGTTCGGCATCCTGATGTGGTTCATCCGCCGGTTCTGGCGCGACGTGCCGGCCGGGACGGTCTTCGCGCTCTACGCGACGCTCTACTCGTTCGAGCGGATCTGGGTCGAGACGCTTCGCATCGACCCGGCCCACCACTACCTCGGCCAGCGCCTGAACGTGTGGGTCGCCTCCGCGGTCACGATCGTCTCCGGGATCATCTTCGTGATGCTCTTCCGGCGGCGGCGCCCGGCCTCGCCGGCGCCGGCCGCGACGCCCGCCCCGGCCGGGCCCGTGCACACGCCGACGCCCCGCCCCGAGGCCGCGATCGCCGCCCGGCTTCGCTCGAAGCGCCGGCGCCGCAGCTGAACGCAGCGCGGCGCGTGGCATACTGCGCGGTGAGAGGTATGGGCGCCCGTGTTGAAAGCAGACTCGCTGTGCAAGGCGCACGACGCCGAGCCGCTCTTCACCGGCGCGACCTTCACACTCGGTAGGGGCGAGCGCACCGGCCTCGTCGGGCCCAACGGAACCGGGAAGTCGACGCTCCTGCGCATCCTGGCGGGCGTCGAGCGCCCCGACTCGGGCCGGGTCATCGTCGGCGCCGGCGACAGCATCGGGCTCCTGCACCAGGCGCCGCCGGATCCGGACGCTACGCTCAGCGGCCATCTGCACCGTGCGATCGGCGAGGTGTACGCGCTCGACGAGCGCATGCGCGAGCTCGAGGCCGAGATGGCGCAGCCGGCCGGGCGGGCCGCAGCGATGCGCGAGTACGACGACGTCCTGGCGGCATTCGCCCGGCTCGACGGCTGGACGTTCCACGCTGCGATCGACGACGCACGGGCGCACCTCGGCATCGCCCATCTGCCCTCATCGGCCCGGTTCGGCGACCTGTCGGGCGGCGAGCAGGCCCGGGTGATGCTCGCGGGCGTCCTTCTGGGGCGGCCGACGATCCTGCTCCTCGACGAGCCGACGAACCACCTCGATCTGGGCGGGCTGCGCTGGCTCGAGCGGTTCCTGGCCGCGTTTCCCGGCGGCATTCTCGTGGTGAGCCACGACCGCCGCTTCCTCGACAACACGGTCTCGCGCATCCTCGAGCTCGACGGGGTCTCGGACGAGCTCGCGTCCTACGAGGGCGGCTACACGGCCTACCGAGCCGAGAAGCAGCGCCGGTTCGAGCGCATGCTGGCGGACTTCCGCACGCAGGACGCGTACCGGCGCCGGCTCGAGGCGGACATCGCCCGCGCCAAGTCGCAGGCGCTCTCGGTGGAGCTGACGGTGATCCGCGGTGCCGGCGCGCCGCACGTCCGCAAGATCGCAAAGCGCGTGGCCCGCAAGGCCAAGGTGCGCGAGCGCCGCCTCCAGCGGCAGATGCAGCAGGCGGAGTGGATCGCCGACCCGTCCAAGGCGCCGAGCTTCACGCTCTCGCTCGACGGCGTCTCGACCCGCGGGCGCCGCATCGCCGCCCTCGAGGGCGTGTCGGTCGAGCTCGGCGGGCGCCAGGTCCTCCGGGACGTCGACCTGACCGTCAAGGGCCGCGAGCGGGTCGCGATCGTCGGCGAGAACGGCGCCGGCAAGACCACGCTCGTGCGGCTGCTCGCCGGGACGCTGGCACCCCGATCCGGCCGCGTGCTCGTCGACGCCGAGACGGCCGTCCTCCCGCAGACCCACCACGACCTCCCGCTCGAGCGCGGGATCCTCGACTTCTACCGCTCCAGCGTGGTCTCGTACGAGGACGAGGCGCGGGCGTTTCTGGGCCACTTCCTCTTCGACCAGGAGCAGATGCACCGGCCCATCGGCACGCTCAGCCCCGGCGAGCGGTCGCGGCTCCTGATCGCCGTCCTCGTCTCGAGCGGCGCCGAGCTCCTGCTCCTCGACGAGCCGACGAACCACCTGGACTTCGACTCGATCGACGTCGTCGAGGAGGCGCTGCGGCAGTTCCGCGGCACGATCGTGGCGGTGAGTCACGACCGCGAGTTCATCCGCTCCGTGGGTGCCACCCGCGTGGTGGAGGTGAAGGATGGGTCCGCCGTCGAGGCCGCGCTGAGCTGAGGCGGGCGAACCCCGTGGGGTCAGACCCCGCATCGGCGGTCGTGGCGCCCGTGTGACAGTTTCGATGCGGGGTCTGACCCCGGCCGCTCCGGGCCACGCGACCGGCAGACCGGCTTCGCAGGCGGCGAGCAGCGACTCGACCGCGGATGCGTCACGCCCGAGCTCCCCGTGGGGTCAGACCCCGCATCGGCGGCTGTGGCGCCCGTGTGACAGTTTCGATGCGGGGTCTGACCCCAGCCTCTCCACGCAGCGCGACCGGCTACTCGGCCTCGCGGGCCGCGAGCAGCGACTCGAGCGCGCGGACGCAGGTCGGGTCGAACTCGTCGCGCCGCTGCCACAGCTCGGCCAGGGCGCGGCCTGCGCCCGCGCTCCCGGTGTGGCCGCCGGCCTCGACGAACGCCGCTGCGAGGGCGATGATCCGCGACTCGAGCGGCCCCTCCGCGCCACCCGCCGCGGGGGCCTCGAGCCAGCCGGCCGCCTCGGCGTCGAGCGCGCTCGACGCCACCCGGGCGGCGACCCGTGCCCGCTCCTCCGGCTCGGCACCGGGCGCCGTCGCGTCGTAGAGGAACGCGACCATCCGCAGCCGGTCGGCGCGCTCGGGCGCGAACCCGAGCTCGGCGGCGATGTGGCCGGCGTAGTCGCTCACGGCACGGGCCGTCGCGGAGTGCCCGCGTGCGGCGTCGAGGGCGCGCAGCGTCCGCTCGTAGGTGTCGCGCTCGAGCCGGCGGGCGTGCTCCTCGCCGGAGAGCGCCTCGACGACGTCGGCGTCGTAGGCCACGACGCGGCCGCCGCCGCCCCGCCGGGCCCAGTAGAGGGCGCCCGTTGCCAGCCGCATCAGCTCGGCCTGCGTGTCGCCGTTCGCCGGAAACGCCGCGACGCCCGCCGAGACCGTTGCGCCGCCGGCCGACCCTGCGAAGGCGGCGGCCAGCCGCTCGATCAGGGCGCGCGCGGGCTCGGCCTCCATGGCGGGCAGGACGAGGCCGAAGTCGTCTCCGCCGAGGCGGCACACGGTGTCGTAGGGGCGCACGCCCGCGCCGAAGCACTCCGCCGCCGTCCGCAGGAGCTCGTCGCCGGCCGTGTGCCCGTCCGACTCGTTGCGCTGCGCCAACCCGTCGACGGCCACGACGCCGACCGCGACCGAGTCGCCCGTTCGCATCGCACGCGACAGCTCACGGGCGAGGACGCGGTCGAACGACCGGTGCCCGGGAAGCCCCGTCAGCGGGTCGTGGCTGGCGCCCCCGGCGACGGCCTCCCAGAGGCGCGCGACCTCGACCGCCTGCGCGGCAACCCCGGCGACCAGCCGTACCCGTTCGATCCGCGTGCCCTCCGGCGCCCGCACGACGAGGCAGCCGACGGTGCGCCGCGCGCTGATCAGCGGGACCACCCACGTCCCGTCGACGCGCTGCGGCTCGGGGTCGGTCGGGATCGGGAGCTCGTCGGCCCCCGGGCCGCCGGCCAGCTTCAGGTTCGTGCCGTCGTCGGCGATCGCGTAGGCCGACGCCTCGGCACCGCCCGCGGCGGCCGACGCCGCCCGGCGCGCGGCCACGAGCACCCCGGCCAGATCGACGCCCGCCTCGCAGGCCGCGACGAGGTCGGCCAGCCCGGCCTCGAAGGGATCCGGCCGTCTACGCAGCATCCGGCTCGCCTCCCGCCACATGGAGCTCGACCGTCGTCCCGGCGCCCGGCACCGACTCGACGCGGAGCTTCGCGCCGAGGATCTGGGCCCGCTCGCGCATCGAGGCCAGCCCGTGGTGGGGCAGGCCGTCCTCGGGCCCGCCGGCAAACCCGGTGCCGTCGTCGTGCACGCGCACGTCGTAGCCCGCCTCGGGGCCGCCGCTCACCGACACCGTGACCGTCGTGGGCGCCGCGTGCTTCACGGCGTTCTGGACGGCCTCGCGGACGATCTGGTAGAGGAACACCTGGTCGTCGGGCGGGAGCGCGGCCGCCGGCTCGACGTCGAGGTCGATCGCCACCCGGTGGCTGCGCTGGAGCTCGTCGGCGAGCGCGCCGACCGCGGCGACGAACCCGCGGTCGCGCAGCACCCACGGCTCGAGGGCGAACGAGAGCTCGCGCATCGAGCGCACCACGCCGCGCTGGCGCTCGCGCGCGGTCTCGAGCACCGAGAGCGCGCTCTCGATCTCGCCGCTCGCCGTATCCTCGGCGACGGCGTCGAGCATCATCGCGATGCCGGACATGGTCTGGAGCGGCCCGTCGTGGAGGAAGAGCGAGAGCTTGCGGCGCTCGTCCTGCTCGGCGGACACGACCCGGCGCGACAGGTCGGCCCGCTCGGACTCCCGCATCCGGGCCTGCGCCAGGAGCGACTCCACCCGCGCGAAGAGGTGCGCGTTCGTCGACGGCCGTCGCCGCGAAGTCCGCGAGCACCGACGCCTGGGTCAGCTCGGCCGGGCTGAAGGGCTCCGATCCGCGGAGCCGGAGGAGGACGAGGAGTCCGCGCAGCTCGTCGGCCGCGACGATCGGCACGGTCAGGCGCGCGGTCGGCCGCAGCCGCCTCGAGAGGGCGTCGTCGCCGCCCCTGTCGGCGACGGGTGCGAAGCGGGCCGAGGCGTTGGTCTCGACGACGATGTCGACGATCGGGCCAAGCGCGATCCCGCGCGCCGCGGCCGGGCGCAGGCCGTCGCCGTCGGCGGCCGGCACGAGCAGGACGGTGGCGTCCGGGCCGAGCAGCCGGTGCGCCTGCTCGGCTGCGCGCTCGAGCACGAGCGCCGGGTCGAGCGTCGACGACATCGTTCCGAGGCCGCCGACGAGGCCGTCCAGGAACGTGCCCTGCTCGATCAGCTCGCGCCGCAGCCGCCGGTGCCAGTCCTCGGCGGACCGCCGGCGGACGGCGTCGCGGTGGACGGACCAGGTCGTCACGCCCCCGAGCGCCAGCACGACGACCGCGCCGGCCGCCATCACGGCCAATGCCTGGGGGAGCACCTGCGCCGTCGCCACGTACACGACCGCCGTGACGGCGATCGTGATCACGGCCAGCACACCCGCCTGGGCGAAGCGCCCGAGCGGCCGCGCCGGGGTGCTAGTCGATGATTGCCTGTCGGAGGGCGATTGCGACAGCATGTGTGCGGGTGTCCGCCTCCAGCTTGGAGAGGATATGCCGCACGTGACTCTTCACGGTCTCCTGGCTGATGAACAGCTTGCCGGCGACGTCCGCGTTGGACATGCCGTCGGCCAGGAGCTGGAGGATCTCGCGCTCGCGGGCGGTGAGCATGTGCTCGCGTTCCTTGGTGAGGAACGCGGGCATCAGCGCGGGGTCGACGTAGCCGTCGCCGCCGGCCACCTTCTGGATCGCGCGCACCAGCGTCTGGTGCGGCGCCTCCTTCAGGATGTAGCCCTTCGCCCCCGCCTCGAGGCCGCGCGTCAAGAGGCTGCGCTCGCCGTAGGCGGTGAACATGAGGACGGCCGCCTCGGGGACGTCCGTCGTGATCTCGCGGGCCGCCTGCAGACCGTCGGTCCCAGGCATGCGAACGTCCATGATGACGACGTTCGGCCGCCGTCGCTTGGCCAGTGCTACCGCGGCGCTGCCGTCGGCGGCCTCGCCGACCACGCGGATGTTCTCCGTGCGGGACAGCGCGAGGCGGAGGCCTTCGCGTACCACCTCATGGTCATCGACGATCAAACACGTGATTGGCTCGCCCACAGAGATGCTCCAGTTGTCAGGGTCGCTCGCGCTTCGGCAAGGGTATCGGCACATCTGCTCCCGGCCGTTAGCACGAGTTCGTGCGGCTTCGGTCGGGAAGTTCGTCGCGCTGGGGGTCCGTCCCTGCCGGAGTCTTCGGCATCTCGGCGCCGGAGCTTGAGGGTCGCCGTCTATACTCAGGCCCGCTTGAGCGACGACGTTCCGAGTACGTGGTGACAACCGCCCTCGAGCTCGTGGCGGTGGCGCTGGTTGTCGCGGCGAACGGCTTCTTCGTCGCCGCAGAGTACGCGCTCGTCACAGTTCGCCGCACACGCCTCCAGGAGCTGGAGGCTCAGGGCAGCCGTGCCGCGATCCGGGTGCTGCGCCTCGTCGACAACCCGCCGCGGTTCATCTCGGCGATCCAGCTCGGCGTGACGCTCTCGAGCCTGGCGCTCGGCGCGATCGGCGAGCCGGTGGTGTCGGAGATCCTGCGCTCGCCCCTCGACCTCCTGCCGGAGAGCTGGCACACGAGCGTCGCCACGACCATCTCCGTCATCGCGGCGTTCGTCGTCCTGAGCTTCTTCCACGTGGTGATGGGCGAGATCGTGCCGAAGTCGTTCACGCTCCAGCACGCCGAGCGCGTCGCGCTCCTCATGGCCGGGCCGATCAACTGGTTCTACGCCGTCTTCCGGCCCTTCATCTGGGTGCTGGTCAAGGCGAGCGGCGCGGTGCTGCGGTGGGTGGGCGTGACCGCGCCGACGGGGCTCTCGCTCGTGCACTCCGAGGAGGAGCTCAAGATGCTCGTCACCGCGAGCCGCGAGAAGGGCGTGCTCGAGGCCGAGGAGCAGGCGATGCTCCACAAGGTCTTCGAGTTCGCCGACAAGGACGCCGCCGACGTCATGGTGCCGCGGCCGGACGTGGTCGCCGTGTCTGCCGAGCTTCCGGTCGCGGAGATGCTCCGCGTCGTCCTCGACCACCCGTTCACCCGGTATCCGGTCTTCGACGAGGACCTCGACGACATCGTCGGCATCCTCCACGTCCGCGATCTGTTCTCGGCGCTCCACGACCGGGGCATGGATCGGGTCGACCTGCGCTCGATCCTGCGGACGGCGATCGTCGTCCCCGAGACGAAGCACCTGGACGAGCTCCTGACCGAGTTCCAGACGACCTCGAACCACATGGCGATCGTGATCGACGAGTACGGGTCGGTCGAGGGCCTCGTCACCCTCGAGGACCTGCTCGAGGAGATCGTGGGCGAGATCGGCGACGAGTTCGACGCGCCCGAGGCCGGCATCCTCAGGATCGGGCGCGGGCGGGTGCGGATCGGCGGCTCGTTCCCGATCGACGAGTTCAACGAGCGCTTCGGCACCAACCTGCCCGACGACGACTACCACACGGTCGGCGGATTCGTCTTCGGCGAGCTCGGGCGCGCGCCGAAGGTGGGGGACTCCGTCGGCTTCGACGGCGCCCGGTTCGAGGTCTCCTCCACCGACGGGCCGCGGATCATCGAGGTCGACGTCACGCTCTCGGCGACCGGGGCGCCCGCCGGTGAGAACGAGGGCGAGGGCCAGAGCTAGCCGGAGAGCTCGTCGCTCTGCCGGGCCATCTTCACGTCGGACGGCGTGATCCCGCCCGCGCTGTGGCTCACCCAGCGAAGGGTGACGGTGTCCCACGAGATGGACACGTCGGGGTGGTGGTCGGCGGCGTTCGCGGCATCCGCGATCCGGTTCAGGAACGCCATCGACCCGCTGAAGTCGCCGCAGCTGAACGACTTCTCGAGCGCGCCGTCGCGCACCTCCCAGCCGTCGAGCCTGCCGACCTCCGCCTCCAGCTCAGCGCTCTCGAGCACGCCCATCGTCAACCTCCCGCGTCGTCTGGCCACAAGCCTAGCTATGGTGCTCGGTACCCGTGAAAGGGCTGAACGACACGGACCTGGCGATCATCGCGCTGCTCCAGGCCGAGGGGCGAGCGACGTTCGCGCAAATCGCCCAGCAGGTCGGCCTGAGCCCCGCGGCGGTGCACGAGCGCGTCAAGAAGCTCGAGGCGCGCGGCGTCATCACCGGCTACAAGGCGGTCGTCGACCCCGAGAAGCTCGGCGCCGGCGTGACGGCGTTCGTGCTCGTCACGCAGAGCGCCCGGCCTCGCGGCGGCCTGGAGGACGCATTCGAGCGCTGGCCGTGGGTCGAGGAGTGCCACCACATCGCCGGCGAGGAGAGCCTGCTCCTCAAGGTGCGAGCCGAGTCGACGCGGGCGCTCGAGCACGTCCTCTGGGAGATCCGGGCGCTCGACTCCGTGGAGCGCACAAAGACGGTGATCGCGCTCACGACCGAGTTCGAGGGGCGCCCCGTGACGCCGATTCCGGTCGTCGAGGACGACGTCGCGCAGTCGGGCGCGGCCTGACCGCTAGGCGATCTCGAGCGGCTCCTCGGTGACGTCCATGTCGCGGATGCGAAACCCGCGGACGTCCGCGCCGCCGCCCGCCAGCGACACGATCACGTAGACCGCCTCGGGCCAGAACGCCTGCTCGGCGTCGGTGCGGGACGGGTATGCCGGCGAGGACACGTGCGAGTGGTAGATGCCGACCAGCTCGAGGCCCTCGTCGTCGATCGCGTTCATGATCCGGATCTGGTCGCGGCTCTCGATCCGGTAGTAGAACGGGCTCGGCTCGTCGGCCTCGGCCGCGTAGAAGCGCTCGACCCGCTCGCCGGTGCCGGCGAGGATGCCGCACGCCTCGTTCGGGAGGCCTGAGCGAGCGTGCGCGACGATCTCGTCGCGCACCGCCGCCGGGATCACCACCAGACGCGCTCTTCCATCTCGCGGTCGAGCTCGTCCGCCGGCTTCGTGTAGATCCCCGCCGACAGGTACTTCGAGCCGCCGTCGGCGAAGACGACGACGATGTTCCCGCCGTCCATGGTCTCGGCAGCCTTGCGCGCGACGGCCAGGGCAGCGCCTGCGGAGACGCCCGCGAAGACGCCCTCCTCGTTCAGGAGCGCCCGCAGGGTGCGCACCGCCTCCGCATTCGAGACGAGCACCTTGCGGTCGAGCTGGGTGATGTCGAGGATCGGGGGCGTGTAGCCGTCCTCGAGGCTGCGAAGGCCCATCACCGGGTCGCCCTGGAGCGGCTCGGCGGCGATCACCTGCACGTCGGGGTTGGCCTCGCGCAGGCGCCTGCCGCAGCCCATCAGCGTGCCGCCGGTCCCGAGGCCGGCGACGAACGCGTCGACCTCGCCGCCGGGCACCTGTTCGAGGATCTCGAGGGCGGTGCCGCAGTAGTGGGCGGCCGGGTTGGCCGGGTTGGCGTACTGGAACGGCATGAAGACCGACGGATCGCGCTCGGCCATGGAGCGGGCCATCGCCACCGCGCCGTTCGACCCCAGGTTCCCAGGCGAGAACACGATCTCGGCGCCGTACATCCGCAGGAGCTCGACGCGCTCCGTGGTGGCCGACTCGGGCATGACGGCGGTCACGGGATAGCCCTTGACCTTTCCGATCATCGCGAGCGCGATGCCGGTGTTCCCGCTCGTCGGCTCGAGGATGCGGCGGCCCGGCTCGAGCTCGCCCGTCTCCTCGGCGGCCTCGACCATCTGGAGGGCGACCCGGTCCTTTATCGAGCCGGTCGGGTTCTGCTCCTCGAGCTTGGCGAAGATCCGCACGTCGGGGTTCGGCGACATGCGCGGAAGCTCGACGAGGGGGGTGTTCCCGACCGCCGAGAGCGCCGCGCCGCGGACGGTCTCGAGGCAGCTCACGGCGCGCCTCCGGCCATCGCCGGCAGCACGATCAGGGTCGAGTCGGTCGAGACGGCGGTGTCCATGCCCTCGCCCAGGCGCACGTCCTCGTTGTTCACGTACACGTTGACGAACCGGTTCAGGTCGCCCGACTCGTCGAGCAGGTGGGAGCGGACGCCGGGGAACCGCTCCGCCAGGTCGGCAAGCACCTCCCGGACGGTCGCGCCCGAGGCGTCGACCTCACGCGCTCCGCCGACCGCCTGGCGGAGGATGGGGGGCATTCGGACGGTTGACACTAGGCGACGGCCTCCTCGGGTCGAGCCACGGCCCGCGAGGGCATGGCGCAGAACTGCTCGTAGTCGATGAACTCGATCTCGCTGGGATCCTTGCTGCACACGGGGCACTCCGGATCGCGGTGCATCTTGAGCTCCACGAACTCCATGGAGAGCGCGTCGTAGCGGAGCTGGCGGCCGACGAGCGGCTCGCCGATCCCCAGCAGCAGCTTGACCGCCTCGGTCGCCTGAAGCGTGCCGATGACGCCCGGCAGCACGCCGAGGACGCCGCCTTCGGCGCAGCTCGGCGCCAGCTCCGGTGGCGGCGGCTCGGGGTACTGGCAGCGGTAGCACGGGCCGTCGTGCGGCTTGTAGACCGTGACCGATCCCTCGAACTGGTAGATCGAGCCGTGGACGACCGGGATGCCGGCGACCAGGCTGGCGTCGTTCAGCAGGTATCGGGTGGGGAAGTTGTCGGTGCCGTCGACGATCACGTCGTAGCCGGTGATGATGTCGAGCACGTTCTCGGATGTGAGCCGCTCGGCGTACTTGTTCACCTTGACGCCCGGGTTGATGCCCTTGATGGCGATCTCGGCGGAGTCGACCTTGGGCTGGCCGACGCGGTCGACGGTGTGCAGGATCTGGCGCTGGAGGTTCGAGACGTCGACGACGTCGGCGTCGATGATCCCGAGCGTCCCGACGCCCGCCGCGGCCAGGTAGACGGCCGCCGGCGAGCCGAGCCCGCCTGCGCCGATCAGGAGCACCTTCGAGTCGAGCAGCCTGAGCTGGCCCTCCTCGCCGACCTCCGGGATGAGGACGTGGCGGCTGTAGCGCTCGAACTGCTCGG
Source organism: uncultured Actinomycetes bacterium (assembly GCA_963809325.1). GTDB lineage: Bacteria > Actinomycetota > Thermoleophilia > Gaiellales > JAICJC01 > JAICJC01. The sequence goes on along the minus strand of CAWEIZ010000007.1, from coordinate 588,947 downwards.
GATTCAGGGCGCGCGGCACGCGCCACTCATGGCCGTTCTGCTTCCATGCCGCGAAGCCGCCCGCCATCGAGACGACGTCCTCGTAGCCGAGCTCGGCGAGGGTCTTGGCGGCGTAGACGGAGCGGTTGCCCGCGGCGCAGTAGATGATGACCGGGGTCGACCGGTCGGGCACGAGGCGCTCGATCCGGCTCTCGAGGTTGCCGCGCGGGAGGTGGACGGCGCCGGGGATGTAGCCCTGCTCGTACTCGTCGCGCTCGCGAACGTCGAGAATGGCCGGCGCAGGCGTCGCCCCGAGCCGCTCGGCCGTCTCGGCCGGCGTCTGCTCTCGGACCTGCCGCTTCACGGCAGCCAGATGATCGCGGTACGACTGCTCCACTTGACCTACCCTTTCCCCGGTTCCCTCCGTCCTCTGCATGGTACCAAGCGAATGGATCCAAACCCGTCCACCGGTGAGTCACTGAACGTCGCACCCGGCCCGCGTATTCCCGGCCGGAACGCGCGGATCGCGCTCGTCGTGGCTGTGGCGGCGGTTGCGGGCCTCGTCACAGGCGGAATTGTGCTGGCCACGCGCGGCGGGGACGGGGGCGGGGCGGCTCCGGCAAAGGTGAAACCGCTCACGGGGACGCCGCCGCTCGTCATCGACGTCGGGGCGAAGGAGCTGCGGCGGCTGCCGGCGGACGATCCCCGCCGCCGCGTCGCTGCCATCGTGGGCCGCGACGACGAGAGCCGTCGGGCGGAGTCGATCGCGGCACTCAAGGCGCTGCCGCAGGAGGAGCCGGTGGTGTCCATGGCGCTCGGGCTGGCCCAGCTCTGGGCCGGCGACGCGACGGCGGCCCAGGCGTCGCTCGCGCGCGTGAAGGCCCTCGATCCGTACGGCTACTACGGCACGAACGCCGACAACCTGCTGCACCTGAACGAGGCGCCGGGGTATCCGCCCTGGCTCACGACGGCTCGCCCGGCGGGCGCCTCGGTCGCCGATCTCAGGGCACGGACGCAGACACGCCCCGACGATGCGCGGGCGTGGCTCGCCCTGGCCGCGGCGCTCGAGAACCGCGACCGGCTGGGCGCGATCGCGGCTGCCAAGCGCGCGTTCGCTCTCGATCCCGGCGACCCCTCCGCGCGGATCGCGGTGACGGTGCTCCCGTTCGACAAGGACAACCCGGGCAACGCGCTGGCCGGGCTCATGCGCGTCCTTCAGGCCTCGCCGGACGCCGACGCCGAGGTGCGCGTCCACGTCGGCCTCGTGTTCTTCTGGATGAAGGACACGACCGACGCCGCAGCCCAGTTCCGCCAGGTCCTGGCCGACGACCCCCACGGCATCTACGCCCAGGTGGCCGGCGTCTTCACGAAGTGCATCGAGACCCCTGCCTCCTGCACCGGTGCAAATACGGGGTCAGGCGTCGGAGGGTAGGCCGGCAGAGCCCACAGGTAGACGACGCGAGATTGCGACATGGCCGGGACGGAGGGCGACCGGCGGCGCTGCTACCGTCTCGGGGATGTCAATGACGCTGCTCGCCCCGCCCGCTCTGGCTGAGCGAGCAGGCTGGGTCGAGATCAGCGGCGAGCGGGGCGAGCTTCTGGAGGTCCCGCGCGGATGCAATACCACCTACCTGACGCACGGGCTCTTCCGCTACGCCGGAAAGCTTCCGCCGCCGCTCGTCGCCTACCTGCTGCATGAGTACTCAGCGGCGGGCGACACCGTTCTCGATCCGATGTGCGGAGGCGGGACGACCGCGATCGAGGCGGTGACGAGCGGGCGGCGCGCGATCAACTTCGACATCAATCCGGTCTCGCTGACGGTCGCTCAGGCGCTCATCCGCCCCCAGGATGTCGAGCGCGTTCAGAGCTTCGGCCGGCAGGTGCTGGACGAGCACGCGCCTCTCGCCCCGGATGGCGAGCTGCGTGCCTTCTACAGCGACGACGCCTACGGCCTACTCCGGCGGGGGTTGGAGATTGCGCGCGATCCCGCTCAGAAGACGCTCGTCCTCTCGATCGCGCGGAAGGCGTCGTTCGCAAACACCAAGAAGATCAACACGGTGGTGGATACGACGAAGACGCCGCGCCCTGTCCGTGTCCTGTTCAAGACCGCGATCGACAGGTTCAGTCAGGCGTTCGAGGAGTTGAACTCCGAGGCTGACGCGGGGTCGCTGGTGAAGCGAGCCCGGGCGCAGAAGCTGCCTCTCGACGACGCGTCCGTCGATTTCACGCTTCTCCACCCGCCGTATCTGACAAACACCGCATTCAGCGAGTCGATGCATCTTCAGCTGCTTCTGATGGGCGCTGATCCTGAGACCCTGCGAAAGAGCGAGCTCGCGTTTCGGGGAAGCTACTTCTACGTGACCAACGGACTCCGCAAGTACCTCGTAGGGTGGTCAGGGATGCTCGCCGAGGCGTTCAGAGTGTCCCGTGCCGGTGCGCACGTCGCGGTGGTCGTCGGCGACGGCCGCATCGATCGCGTACGGATTCCGATCGGTACGATCACGGAAGAGTTCGCCCACGACATCGGCTACGAGTGCGTGTATCGCGGCCTGCACGTGCTCAACAACCAGACCGGCTGGACGCTCTCGCGGCGCATGTCGAGCCAGCATGTCCTGGTCTTTCGAAAGCCGTGAGCGCCCAGGCACTTCCAGAAGTCCCACACGATGGGTTCATCGATGTGCCCGGCTCGAACCGGGCGCAACAACGTGGCGCGCACGGGCTGTTTCGGTACTTCGGGAAGCTCGCCCCGGACGTGACCGCGCGGGTGCTCGAGCTCGCTGTCGCGGAGGTGGGTCACTCGGAGGATCCGGTCGTCGACGTCATGTGTGGCTCGGGGACGACTCTGCTCGAAGCCGAGGCGCGAGGACTCAACGCTGTCGGCGTCGATTGCAATCCGGTCGCTGTTCTCTACGCTCGTGCGAAGACGACACCGGTCGATCGAAACCGGCTGTCGGCCATGGTGGACGAGGTGCGGCATACCGTCGATGTCGCCGGCGACGAGCAGGTCGGGCAGGCGTTCGGTCACATACGGAACTACGAGCGCTGGTTCCGTCGCGAGAGCTTGCAGGTGCTCCTCGGACTGCGTAGTGCGATCCTCCGGCTCGAGGAATCAGCCGAGCGCCGGCTGCTCTTCGCGGTGCTCGTCTCTCGTGCACGCCGAGTCTCGAATGCGAGTGAACGCACGGGTCGCATCTTCTTCGACCCCGACTCTGCTGCCGCCGATCCGCTCGGGGACTTCCTCGCGGCGACGGCCAGGGCCGTCGATGCCACTCCGTACCTGGGCTCGCGGGCGCGAGTCGAGGAGGGTGACGCGCGGGCCCTCCCACTCGAGGCCGGATCGGGACACATCATCTTCTGCCACCCGCCGTATTTCGCGCTCTACCGCTACTCATCCGACGTGCTGAGGTTCGAGCTGGCGCTGGCAGGATTCGATGCCCGCTCAGTGGCGGCGCGCGAGGTGCGAGAGGGGTGGAAGTCCGGCGACCCCGCGAACCTCGACCGTCACGCCGAGGACATGGCGGAAGTGTTCGCGGAGGCACGCCGTGTCGTCACCCGCGATGGTGTGTTCGTCCTCGTGACGAGCAACAGCACCCTCGGTGACCATCAGCTGCCGGTCATCGACCGGTTGCTCGAGAAGGCAGTCGGTCAGGATTTCGACCTGGTCAAGCACTACGTTCGCAGGGCACGGAACGGCAGCGCGTCGTACCACCGTTCGGCGCGCCTTGACAAGGTGATCAACCAGGACCATGTTCTGCTCTTCAGACCTGGGTAAGGTCACGGAGATAGGCGGACAGGCCCGCCCGCGCAACGGCAGCGGTTCTCAGTGGCGCAGTACGGGGGTCTGACTCCGTTCCTGCACTACCACGGCGGGCGGCCGTGGACCCAGCGGCCCGCCAGCATCGTCGCGATGACCTTCGTGTCGGCGATGCGGTCGGGGTGGGAGATGATGTCGGTGTCGAGGACGACCAGGTCGGCCGCGTAGCCGGGGAGCAGGAGGCCGCGGCGGCGGTGCTCGCCGACCGCGGCCGCGCCGCCGCCCGTGAACGCGAGCACGGCGTCGGCCACGTCGAGCCGCTGGTCGGGATACCAGTCGCGGTTGACCGCGGCGTCGATGCCGCCCAGCGGGTCGACGTCCTCGATCGGCGCGTCTGAGCCGAACGCCAGGTGGGCGCCCGAGTCCAGCAGGTCGCGCCAGCGGTATCCGCACCGCGCCCGCTCGCCCCACAGGCGGTCTGCGATCTCACGGTCCGAGCGCTGGTGGACGGGCTGCATCGAGGCGGTCACGCCGAGCTCCGCCAGGCGTCCGAGGTCGGCGTCGTCGATGCACTGGACGTGCTCGATCCGGGGCGGGACCGGGAGGTCCTCCCACGCCGCCCGCGTCTCCCCGAGCGCGTCGAGCGCCGCCCGGTTGGCGCCGTCGCCGATCGCGTGGACGGCGACCGAGAGGCCCGACGCCGCAGAGGCGCGCGCGATCTCCGCCATCTCGGCCGCCGAGGTCAGCACCATGCCCGAGCCGTCGAGCATCCAGGCCGTCGACGACCCGAGCGTCCCGTCCATGAACGCCTTCACCGGCCCGACCCGCAGGAGGTCGGAGCCGAAGCCGGTGCGAAGCTCGGTGGCCTGAGCAGCCCCGATCTGCTCGGCCGGGTACGACATGTGGACGCGAAGCGTGAGGCGCCGGTCGGCGTCGAGCCGCTGCCACAGGCCGCGCCCGCGATCCCGCTGGTAGTCGTGCACGGCCACGACGCCCCGAGCATTTGCGGCAGCCATCGCCGACCGGACCGCGCGCGACTGCTCGAGTGGGGTGCGCTCGGGCAGCGGGAAGTCCCACGCGTCGCGCTCGCGGACGATCCCGGAGCCCGCGAGGCCGGCCGAGCCGAGCGCGGCCGAGTTGACCCAGAGCGTGTGATGGTCGTGAGCCCAGAGCGCGACGGGCCGGTCGCCCGTCACCGTGTCGAGCGCCTCGGCCGTCGGCGGCCCGTCGGGCCACGCCTCCTCGAGCCAGCCGTGCCCGCGCAGCCAGCCGTCCCCGTCCGCCTCGCCGACGATCTCGAGCGCCTCGGCCATCGACGCCGCGCCGCCCAGATCGAGCTCCGTCCGGGCGAGCGCCCAGGCGAGGAAGTGGACGTGTGAGTCGCAGAACGCCGGCAGCACGCACCGGCCCTCGAGATCGATGCGCTCGTGGCCGACCGCATCGGCGCCCCCTTCGCGCACGTCGACCCCGCCCGCGATCGTGTCGCCGGCGACCGACAGCGCGCGCACCTGCGGGAGGCGCGGATCCATCGTGTAGACAGGCCCGTTGTGGAGGATCACGGCTCCACTAACCTACGCGACCGTGACGCCCAGGGACGAGATCGATCGCAGGCTCGCGGCACTTCGATCCGCCCTCGCCGCCGACGGCCTCGACGGTGCGCTCATCGTCCAGCACACCGACCTCGCCTACTTCTCGGGCACGAACCAGCAGGCCCACCTGGTCGTCCCGGTCGCGGGCGAGCCCGTGCTCCTGGTGCGGCGCGTCCTGGATCGGGCTCGGGCGGAGTCGCCGCTCGAGCGGATCGAGCCGCTGCGGTCGCTCGCGGCGCTTGCGGCTGCGATGGCGACCGCCGGCCTCGAGAACGGGAGCCGGATCGGCCTCGAGCTCGACGTGCTCCCGGCGCGCCTCTACCTGGGCTACGGGCGGCGGCTGCCCGACCACGAGCTCGATGACTGCTCGCCGGCCGTCCGCCGGGTGCGCGCGCGCAAGTCGGATTGGGAGCTGGCCCGCATGCGCGCAGCCGCGGAGCAGGTGCGGCGCGGGGCGGAGGCGGTGCCCGCGCTGATTCGGCCCGGGATCCTCGAGTCTCAGGTTCAACTAGAGGTTGAGAGAGTGCTGCGGCTGGCCGGCCACCAGGGCCAGCTCCGCTTCCGCGGGTTCAACCAGGAGATGCACTACGGCCAGGTGCTCGCGGGCCCGAGCGGTGCCGTCCCCGGCTACAGCGACTCGCCCCTGTGCGGCCCCGGTCCGAACCCCGTGCTCGGCAAGGGCCCCGACGGCCACGTGCTCGCGCCCGGAGACCCGGTGATCGCCGACCTCGTCGGCGGCCACGAGGGCTGGCTCGCGGACCAGACGCGCACGTTCGCGGTGGGCAGGCTCGATGCCGACCTGCATGCCGCCCACGACTGCGCCGTCGGCATCCTGCGCGCTGTCGAGGGAGAGCTCCGGCCCGGCACGCCGGCGAGCGCGCTCTACGACCTCGCCGAGGGGATGGCCGCGGACGCCGGCCTCGTGGAGCACTTCATGGGCGCCGGCCCCCAGCGCGTGCGGTTCCTCGGCCACGGCGTCGGCATGGAGATCGACGAGCTGCCCGTGCTCGCACCGGGCTTCGACGAGCCGCTCGAGGAGGGGAATGTGATCGCCGTCGAGCCCAAGTTCGTCTTCCCCGGCCGCGGCGCCGTCGGCATCGAGAACATGTACGCCGTCACGGCCGACGGGTTTGAGACCATGACGACGGCACCGGAGGAGCTGATCGAGGCGTGACCGATGACCGCGAGCTGCTCGTCGAGGCCGTCCGGACGCTCGCGCGCGAGCGGATCGCGCCCAGGGCGGCCGAGGTCGACCGCACCGCCGAGTTCCCGTGGGATGCGGTCGAGCTCCTGCGCGAGAACGACGTCTTCGCGCTGGCGTTCCCGGAGGAGTACGGCGGCACCGGCACCGGATTCCTCACGCACCTGCGCGCGGTCGAGGAGCTGTCGTGGGCCGACGCCACGGTCGGTCTCGTGCTCGCGGTGCAGGGTCTGGGCGGGCTGCCGGTGCTGCTCGCCGGGACCGAGGAGCAGAAGCGGGCGTACGTACCGCGCTGGGCGACCGGCGAGTGGATCGCCGCGTACGCGCTGACGGAGCCTGCGGCGGGCTCGGATGCCCAGGCGCTCGGCACCCGCGCCCGGCGCGACGGCGACGGATGGGTGCTCGACGGGACGAAGCGCTTCATCACGAACGCCGGCGTGGCGCACACCTATGTCGTCTTCGCCCGGGCCGAGGCCGGGATCACCGCGTTCATCGTCGAGGCCACCGACCCCGGGTTCTCGATCGGCCGGATCGAGCCCAAGATGGGGATCAAGGGATCGACGACGGGCGAGCTCCTGATGGACGGCTGCAGGATCCCCGGCGAGCGTCTGATCGGCGCCGAGGGCGACGGCTTCCACATCGCCATGCGCGTGCTCGACCGCTCGCGCCCGGGGATCGCCGCGCAGGCGCTCGGGATCGGCCAGGGGGCGCTCGACTACGCCCTCGGCTACGCCGCCCAGCGGATCGCGTTCGGAAAGCCGATCGCCGACCAGCAGGGGATCCAGTTCATGCTCGCCGACATGGGGACGAAGCTCGAGGGCGCGCGCGGACTGCTCTACCGGGTCGCGAACATGCTCGACGCCGGGGTCGACGGCCCCGAGCTGACCAAGCTCTCGGCGATGTGCAAGCTCGCCTGCTCCGACGCCGCGATGGACGTCACGACCGACGCCGTCCAGATCCTCGGCGGGTACGGCTACATCCAGGAGTACCCGGTCGAGCGGATGATGCGCGACGCGAAGATCACCCAGATCTACGAGGGCACGAACCAGATCCAGCGCGTCGTGATCGCCCGCGAGCTGCTGCGCGAGCTCGGCTGATAGAGTCAGGGCTTCCGTTGGTGAGCGCGAGGGGGCCGGGCAGGCAAGACGGAGAAGGAGGAACGCATGCGGCAGGAACCGTCCACCGTTGTTCGACGCATGAAGAAGTCCGTGCTCACGGCGCTCATCGCGCTCGCGGGGGTGGTGGCGTGGCCGAGCGCCGCGCGAGGCGGCCCCAGTCCCGGTGGCGACGTGGCCGTTGAATTCAGCTGTAAATGCAACTGACACGACCGGAGGCCACAACGGGTTCGCCGAGAACGTCACCTTCGACAGCTCGTCGGCGACCTTCGGCGGCGTCAACAGCCGCATCACGGTGCCGTTCAGCACGGCCCTCTCGCCCGGTGCCGCCCCCGTCACCGCCACCGTCGAGATCGCAACGCTCGCTGTGCCCGGCACGGGGACGAACGACTTCGATCTCATGCGGGCGTCGCCGACCGGCAAGATGTACAAGGTCGAGCTCTTCCCCCGAAAGCACGTCGCCCAGGCTCAGTGCGTGTTCATCGGCACGGTCACGCGAATCAGCCTGCACGCCGGCCCCGGCCTGAACGACGGTAACTGGCACACGATCACGTGCACGAAGACGGACACCCAGGTGACGCTGATCGTCGACCACCAACCCGTCGCCTCGACGAACATCGCCATCGGCTCGATCACCCTCAAGAAGAACTCGATCTTCGCGCTCGGGTACAAGCCCGTCATCGGACAGCCTGACGAGGATCGCTACAAGGGCCAGATGCGGAACGCGTCGGTCACGATCGGCTAGATCACACCACGGAGCCGCCCTGGTCGGGGCCGTTCGGTAGGTTGGGCGCATCGACGAGGGAGAGGTGACCCGGTGAGCTCGCCCGCCATCGCGGCGAGCATCGCGATCGTGCTCGCGGCCGCGTGGGCGCTGGGTTCGTGCGCCGTCCCGTCGCAGGCGGCGCTCGAGCGGCTCGGCGCAGGCCTGCTCGCCGTGTACGCGGTCGCCGGCGCGGCGATGCTGCAGGGGCCGTTGCACGTCTCGTTCCTCGCCCACACCTGGGTCGTGCGGGCGGCGTCCGTCGCGGGCCTCGCCGCGCTGATCGCCTGGCGGCGGCCGTCCCTCCGGCCGGCCGGCGTGCGGCCCGCCGCCCTTGCGGGCGGAGCGGCGCTGGTCGCGGTCATGGCCGTGCCGGCGTGGCGCGCCCCGGTCGGGAGCCACCCGGTCTCGCACCAGGACATGCAGTGGCACGAGGGCTGGATCCGCCAGCTCCTCGGCGGCGCCCATGCGCCGGGCGGCGTCTATGCCGGCGAGCCCAACTCGTATCCGTGGCTCTACCACTCGCTGACGGCCTGGATCGCCCAGGCGCTGCCGGGTGGCGTCGACGAGGCGCTCGTCGCCGTCGACGTCCTTGGCCTCGTCACGATCGCGGCCGGCATGTGGCTCCTCGTGCGCGCGCTCGGCGGCGGCGCGCCGGCCGCGGCCGTCGGGACGCTTCTCGCGGTTGCGGGGGGCGGCTTCGGGTGGATCTGGCAGCACGCCCCCGCCGCGGTGCTCAACATGAGCGGCGGCGATCTCGGCCGCTACCACGGCGACCTGGTGCTCTCGAACGCGCTCGTCCCCGGGATGGGGAACCTTCCGCCGCTCGTCCCTCGCGATCTGGGAGTGTGCACGGCGCCGCTCGTCCTGTGGGCGTTCGTCCGCGCGCTCGACGCGCGGTCGCGGGCCGGCCTCGTCGCGGCGGGGGCGGCCGGCGGCCTGGCGTTCCTGTGCGCGCCGCTCGCCGGCCTCTTCCTGGCCGCGTGGGCTGCGGCGCTTGCGCTGCGGGCGCGCGAGCCGCTCGCCGGCTGGACCGCGCTTGCCGGTGCCGCCGTCACCGCCGTCTGGCTCGTGCCGCTGGCCGTCACGTACCACCGCTACGGCGGCTTCGTCGACATCACCTCCACGGCGCCGGCGAACCCGACCGTCGCCCAGGCCGCGGTCGCGCTGGGCATCGCGCTTCCGCTCGGTCTCGCCGGCCTCGTGCTCGTGCTGCGGGCGCCGGACGGCGTCGACCCGTGGAGGATCGGCCTGCTCGTCGCGATCCCCGCGGCCGCGTGCGCCGTGGGCGTCGCGGTCGGCGAGGGCGGCACGCTGCTCGGCACGGCGGCCCTGCTGCGCTGGCTGCGCTACGTCCCGTTCCTGGCCCTCGGGCTGGCGGTCCCGGCCGGCATCGCCGCCGAGCGCGGCCTCGCGGCGCTGCGGCGGATCGCCCGCCCGGCGGCCGCGGCGGCGCTTGCTGCCGGCGTCGCGGCGGCGGTTGCCTCGACGGCTCTGGCAGCGGTCGAGCTCGGCCGGGCCCATGCCGCGGCCACTTTGCAGTGCCGATCACTGCCAATTGGCTACGGCGACCTCTTCGCGGTGGTCTCCCGTCCCCAGCTCGGAGCCGACCGGGCGTCGCTCGACGTCTTCGCGCGGACGGGGGCATCCGCCGCGTACATGACCCTCGTCCGGGCCAAGGTGCGCCCGCGCACGTTCCCCGACCGGCCGCCGACGCAGGCCGAGCGGCGCAGATGGCGCGACGAGCTCCGGGCCGGAGGCACGCCGGTCGCGGACGGCCTGTGGGTGATCGCCGCCGCCGGATCTCCCGCGGCAGGGAGCGGCACTCGGGCCGGGCCGTGCACGCTCGCCGGCCGGCCGTACGTCCTCGTGCGCCAGGCGCCGCGGCCGTCAGCCTGAAGCGGGGCGCGCGGCGAACAGATGCCGGCCGACGGCCGCCACGCCCTCGAGGTCGTGGACGTCGTGGTCGAGCAGCGGCACCTCGACGATCGGCCCCGAGCCGATCCGGCGCTCGAGGCCCGCGATGTTCTCTCGGTCGCGGTCGGCGAGCGCCTGGTAGTGGACGAGGTTCTCGGCCGCCCGGGCGGCCGTCGGGTCGGGCACGCCCGCGTCGCGCAGCGCCCGCTTGGCCTTCGCCCGAAGCCGGGTGCGCGCGGCCGGCGCGCCGCCGACGTAGCTCGGGTGCACCTTGTTCACGATCATCCCGCCGAACGGCAGCTCCCGCTCTCGCAGAGCGCGCCAGAAGAAGTCCGCCTCGGCCAGCGGCTCGACCTGCGGCACCGTCACGAGGAGGAACGTCGTCCGGTCGGATGCGAGCAGCGCCGACACCTCGGCGGCCCGGTGGGCGAAGCCCTCGTACATGCCCTCGAACCCGGCTGCGAGCTCGGAGAGGTCGCGGAGGAAGGTGACCCCGGCGATCCGCTCGACCGCCGCGAAGCCCAGGCGCCCGGCGCGCATCCCCGGTCGCAGCAGGAACCGCAGGGCGCGTCCCTCGACGAAGCGCGTCAGCCGGCCGGGCGCTTCGAGGAAGTCGAGCGCGTTCCGCGACGGCGGCGTGTCGAGCACGATCACGTCGTACTCGCCGCTCGTGTGCAGCTCGTAGAGCCGCTCCATCGCCATGTACTCGTGCGCGCCGGCGACCGCGGCCGACACCTGCCGGTAGATCGGGTTCGCCAGGATCCGCTCCGCGGCCCCCTCCGACGGGGCCTGCTCGCGCACCAGCCGGTCGAAGGTGAGCTGGGCGTCGAGCATGGCCGCATGGAGGCTTCCCTCCGGCTCGTGCCCATCCCCGCCGAGGTCGACGGCGTGGACGTCGTCGCCGTGATCGGGCAGGCCGAGCGCCCCTGCCAGGCGGCGGGCGGGGTCGATGGTCAGCACGAGCACGCGCCCGCCGCGCGACGCGAGCTCCGAGCCGAGCGCAGCCGAGACGGTCGTCTTGCCGACGCCCCCGGCACCGGCGCACACGACCACCCTGCGACCCTCGAGCATCCCGTGGATCACAGCCCCTCCAGGTGCTCGCCGAGCGAGGCCACGGCCGGGATGTCGAGCCGGCTCTCGAACAGGAACGGGAGCTCGGCCAGGCACGGCCGCACCCGTTCGAGCTGCTCGCGCTGGTCGGCCGTTCGGGCCAGGCGCGACCGCGCGGCCGCAGCGGCCGCCGACGCGGCGCCGCGGGCCTCCACCTGGGCGAGGGCACCGGCGTCAGCCTCGTCGAACAGCTCCTCGTAGACCGCGTTTGCGATCACGCCTGCCAGCGGGAACCCGTCCCCGGACAGGTCGTCGATCGCCTCGAGCGTCTCGCTCACGGGCAGCTCCTCCGGCGTCGTCACGAGCAGGACGGCGGTGCAGTCGGGGTCCTCGAGCACGTCCGCGATCGCCCGCGCCCGGCCGTGGACCGGGCCGGTGCGCGCGATCCGCATGAACGTCCGCGGCACCTGGAGAAACCCCAGGCCGTGGCCCGTGGCCGGCGCGTCGACGACCACGACGTCGTGCCGGCCGGCGTCGAGCAGCTGGCGGATCTTGCCCAGCGTGACCAGCTCGCGCAGGCCCGGGGCGGCCGCGGCGAAGTAGCCGAAGACGCGGTTCTCGAACATCCGCTCGTACACCGCCCGGACCTTGACCTGACCGAGCAGGTACTCTTCGAGCGCCTTCTGGGGGTCGACCGACAGCGCGTCCAGCCCCGGGTAGACGGGCGTCACGTGGTAGCCGATCGGGTCGCGCTGGTCGAAGAGGCGGGACATCCGCTCCTGCGATGCGACCTCGACGAGGAGCGTGCGCCGGCCGCACCCGGCGGACGCCATCCCGAGGGCGGCCGCAACGGTCGACTTGCCCACGCCCCCCTTTCCGGTCACGATCAGGAGACCCCGGTCGAAGAGCGACATGCAGCCCGAGCTTAACCTCCGCCAGGACGAGGCGCGTGCGTACAACCGCGTCCGCAGGCGCATCGGATACGCCTCCACCGCCGTGGGCCTCGCCGCTCTCGCGGCGATCACCGCCGCGGCCGGCTCGCTGGGCACGTACGGGTGCATCGCCGCCCTCGGGATCGTGCTCCCGGTGCTGGATCTGCCCTTCGCCGTCGCGGGCTACCGGCTCTCGCGCCGGTACGGGCTCTCGCGCCAATCGCCGCGCGGATGGCTCGCCGACCGGGCCAAGGGGCTCGCGGTCGGCGCCGTGCTCGGCATCGTCGTCGCCGGCGGGCTCCTCTTGATCCAGCGCGGTGCCGGCGACCTGTGGCCGCTCCCGGCGTGGGCGGCGGCCGTCGCGCTCGGCGGCCTGCTCGCGGCGCTCTTCCCGGTGCTGCTCCTGCCGCTCTTCCTGAAGAGCGAGCTGATGGCCGAGGGAGAGCTCGCCGACGCGATGTGGGCCACCGCGCGGGCGGCGGGCGTGAAGGTGCGCGAGCTGCGCCTGCTCAAGATGGGCGAGAAGACGGCGGCCGCGAACGCCATGGTCGCGGGGCTCGGGCCGACCGTTCGCATCTACGTCTCGGACACGCTCGCCGAGCCCGAGGAAGGGCAGGCCCCGGACGAGGCGCTCGGGCGCTCGCGCGTCGTCCTCGCCCACGAGCTCGGGCACCACCGAAGCCGCGATATCTGGCGCCTCCTGGCGGTGTCGGCCGTCTCGACCGCGGCGGGCGTCGCCGGCGCCTGGGCCGCGGTGGAGGGCCTGGCCCCGGACGGCGCAGGCCACGTGACGGCGCTTCCGGCGGCGGCGCTCGGCTTCTCGATCGGCTCGGCCGTGGTCTCGCCGTTCGTCGTGGCCTACGCGCGCCGGCGCGAGCGCGCCGCCGACGCATACGCCGTCGCGCTCACCGGTGAGGGGGAGACCTTCGCGCGCGCGCTCGAGCGGCTGGTCGCCACGAACCTCGGCGAGCTCGACCCGCCCCGGTGGAGCCACCTTCTCACCGCCTCGCACCCCACGCCCCGCGAGCGCATCGCCGCGGCGCGGGCGTCCGCGTCCGCGTCCGGACACGTTGCAGGACTACACTAGTTCCAGGGCGAACAGACGCCCTGATGCGTCGTGCTGCGCTTGACACGTTCACCATCGATGGGCCCGCTCAAGGGCTCACACTCGTACCCGTTCGAGGAGCTAGAGGTTTGGGTCAGGTAATCGCGCTCGCCAACCAGAAGGGCGGTGTGGCCAAGACGACCACGACGCTCAACCTGGGCGTGGCGCTCGCCGAGCGCGGCAAGCGCGTGCTCGCGATCGACCTCGACCCGCAGTCGAACCTGACGATGAGCCAGGGGATCGACCCCGACGAGCTCGAGCGGTCGATGTTCGACGTGCTCGTGCACAAGATCCCGATCGAGGAGATCATCGTGCAGCGCGAGGTCGACCTGGCGGTGGCGTCGATCGACCTGGCCGGCGCCGAGCTTGCGATGTCGTCGATGATCGGGCGCGAGCGGGCGCTCCAGAAAGCGCTCCTGCCGCTGCGCTCGACCTACGACTACATCCTCGTCGACACGCCGCCGTCGCTGGGCCTGCTCACGATCAACGCCCTCACGGCGGCCGACAGCGTGATCGTCCCCGTCCAGTGCGAGTACCTCTCGCTGCGCGGGCTCATCCAGCTCGAGAACACTATGAGCATGATCCGCGAGAACCTGAATCCCGACGTGCGGATCCGCGGCATCCTCCCGACGATGTTCGACGGGCGCACGCTGCACTCGCGCGAGGCGGTCGAGATCCTCCAGGAGAACTTCGGGAAGCTCGTCTTCGACACGCGCATCCGCAAAACAATCCGCTACGCCGAGGCCCCGGTGAAGGGCACGTCGGTGCTGAAGTACGACTCGAACGGGAACGCCGCCAGGGCGTACCGCGACCTGGCGCAGGAGGTGCTTCGCAATGGCAAAGCGCCATAGCATGCGCGACGGCCCGTTGGCCCAGCTCTTCAAGGCCACGGAGCGCAGCGAGGCCGCGGCGGTGCGCCGCGAGCCGGAGCCCGAGCTGGAGCCCGAGCCGTCCACCCGGCCGCAGGTCGTCGACCTTCCGGCGGGCGAGGAGTTCGGCGGCACGCACGTCCCGCGCCAGACGGGGTCTCCGTACCTGGCGGTCATCCGCGTCGTCGGGGTCGGCGGCGGCGGCTGCAACGCCGTGAACCGCATGATCGAGGCCGGGATCGAGGGCGTCGAGTTCATCGCCGTCAACACCGACCAGCAGCAGATGCAGATGTCCGAGGCGCCGGTCAAGATCAACATCGGCCGCGAGCGCACCCAGGGGCTCGGGTCGGGTGCCGACCCTGAGGTGGGGCGCCTCTCCGCCGAGGACTCCTACGACCGCATCAAGACCGCGCTTCGCGGCTCCGACATGGTGTTCGTCACCGCGGGCGAGGGCGGCGGCACCGGCTCGGGCGCCGCCCCGGTCGTGGCCCGGATCGCGCGCGAGGTCGGCGCGCTCACGGTCGGCATCGTGACGGCTCCGTTCAAGTTCGAGGGCAACCGGCGCAGCACGCAGAGCGCGACCGGCGTGAAGGCGCTTCGGGACTCCGCCGACACGGTCATCGTGATCCCCAACGACCGGCTGCTCGACGTGCTCGAGAAGGGCACGAGCCTGGTCGAGTCGTTCCGAGTCGCCGATGACGTCCTCCGCCAGGGCGTCCAGGGGATCTGCGACCTGATCACGCTGCCCGGGCTCATCAACCTCGACTTCGCCGACGTCCGCACGATCATGCAGAACGCCGGCTCCGCGATGATGGGGATCGGCATGGCGACCGGCTCGCAGCGGGCGCACGAGGCGGCGACCCACGCGATCAAGAGCCCGCTCATCGATCACGAGGTGCGCTCGGCGCGCGGCATCCTGCTCGCAATCTCGGGCGGCAGCGACCTCTCCCTGCACGAGGTGAACGAGGCGGCCGAGGTCGTGCGCGCCGCGGCCGACGACGACACCACCATCATCTTCGGCGCGAGCATCGACGAGCGGCTCGCGGGCCAGATGTGGGTGACGGTCGTCGCGACCGGCTTCGCGCTTCCCGGCGACGTCTCGGCTCCGCGTCCCAAGGCACCGGGCGGGGACATCAGCCTGGAGCCTCCCAGCTTCCTCACCTGAACATCCCTAGAATTGCTCCATGAGAGCAGCGGTCGCAGCCGGCCACGCAGTCACCGCCCGGGCCGCGGCACGCGTGCTGGAGCAGGGCGGGAACGCGGTCGACGCGGTCGTCGCCGCCGGCGCGATGTCGTGGGCGGCCGAGCCGAGCCTGACGGGCCCGTGCGGCGGCGGCTTCCTGATGGTGCGCCCGGCACGGACGCGGCGGGTGCACGTCCTCGACGCGTTCACGGCGATCCCGGGCCAGGAGACGCCGCCCGACCGCAAGCTCACGGAGGTCGTGCGGGTGCTTGTGCCGTTCGACGAGCAGACCACGCAGGTGTTCCACATCGGCGCTGCGGCGTGCGCTGTGCCGGGCGTCCTCGCCGGCCTCAACGCCGTGCACCGCCGGTTCGGGTCGATGCCCTGGGCCGACCTGCTTCGGCCCGCGGCGGAGGCGGCCACGGTGGGCGTGGCGAGCTCGGGCGGGCAGTACGCCGTCCTCGTCGCGATCCGCGACATCCTGCGGCATACGCCCGAGGCGAGCGAGGTGTTCTGGCCGCGGGGAGCGCTCGTCGCCGAGGGCGAGCCGATCCGCCAGCCCGATCTGACCGCGACGATCGAGCGTCTCGCCGAGCGTCCCGACGATCTCTACACCGGCGAGCTGGCGCGGGCGATGGTGGCGCACCAGCACGCCGCCGGCGGGCCGCTCACGATGGCCGATCTCGCCGCATACCGGCCGATCTGGCGGCGCCCGCTCGAGGTGCCGTACGGCCGCCACGTGATCGTGACGAACCCGCCGCCGTCGTCGGGCGGCGTCCTGATCGGCCATATGCTCGCGGTGCTCGAGGGCGTCCCGGGCCCGCGGCCGCCGGGCCGGGCACGCACGCTGCGGGCGTACGCCGAGACCATGCGCGCCGCCGCCCGCATGCGCACCGCGCAGTTCACCCGGCTTCTCTACCGCGGCGGCCTCGGGCGCCACATGCTCTCGGACAAGGCGGTGGCCGCAGGACGGGCGGCCGTCGTCTCGGCGCTCGCCGGCGAGCCGTCGCCGGCGGTGGCCGTTCCCGCCGACCCCGGGACGACCCACGTGTCGGTCGTCGACCGGGCGGGCAACGCGTGCGCGTTCACCGCGTCGAACGGCTGCCACTCGGGTGTGATCGTCCCGGGTACGGGGCTCCACCTGAACAACATGATGGGCGAGGAGGATCTGGCCGCCGGCCGGCACATGCCGCCGGGGAAGCGGCTCACCAGCATGCAGGCTCCGTCGATGGCCGTGGGCGACGCCGGCCTCGAGCTCGTCATCGGCTCGAGCGGCTCGAACCGGCTGCGGTCGGCGATCATGCAGGTCGCCGTGAACGTGCTCGACCACGGCATGCCGGCGCGTGAGGCGGTCGACCATCCGCGCGTCCACGTCGAGGGCGACCGGCTCGACTGCGAGGGCGGGATCGACGAGGCCGAGCTCGAGGTGCTGGAGCGCTGGGGCGAGCGCCTGAACCGGTTCGAGAGCCTGAACCTCTACTTCGGCGGCACGAACATCGTCGCGGTGCACGGTGGGCGGACGGAGGCAGCGGGCGATCCGCGCCGCGACGGCGACGGCATCGTGCTGGACGGCTGAAACACCTCTACCAGGTACCAATGTTTCACGGCTGAACCAGCTGAAACATTGGCATCAGGCACCGGTGTTTCAGGTTTCCTTCGGCGGGGCGACCTTGCCGTTCGACTGGGCGCGCGAGTGGATGCGCGCGGCCATCGCGAGGTTCTCGAGCCCGCGGGCGAGGAGCTCCACGATCACCATGAGGCGGCCGTGCTCGCTTCGCTCCTCGAGGATGCGCTGCTTCTCGGCGGCCGGGAAGTCGACCCGCGACGCGATGGCGTAGCTCAGCGCGCCGGGCGGGGTGGCGGCGACCTCGGGGTCGGCCTCCTGCCCGGTCGCCTCGGCGATCCGGCGGTAGAGGTCGAGCGCCGAAGTGGCCTCGTCGCCCGCGCTGGGGTCGTCCTCGGCCGCCTCGACGTTCCCGGTGAGGTACGTGCGGCCGCGGGTCAGGCCGACGACGCGAACGACCTCGCCGCCCTGGATCACGATGTTCATCCGGCCGTCGTCGAACGTCTCGAGCACCTCGACGACCCGCGCGGTCGTCCCGAGCTCGCGGGCGCCGTCGGAGTCGGAGTAGAGGAGCGCGAACTCGCCGTCCTCCTGCTGGCAGTCCGCCACAAGGCTCTTGTACCGCTCCTCGAAGATGTGCAGCGGCATGAGCTCGCCCGGGACGAGCACCGATGCGAGCGGGAACAGGCCGATCTCGCGGTCAGACATCGCGCTCGTACTCTAGTGACGGTCCCTCAGGCAGACGAGTCCGTGAAGCGCACGCGAACGCGGACGCGTGCGGCCGGCCGCGAGGTCTTCACGACCGTGACCTTCCACGGGCTGAATCCCCTCGGGATCGCCTCGAACGGCCCCGCCCGGCACGTAAGCCTCGAGCCGCTGCGGTCGCATTCCGAGGCGGTGAATCGCGGGACGCCGTCCATCCGGATTCCGGCGGCTTCGACGACGATGTGGTATCTGGCGGCGCGTGGCGCGCTCACGAGGATCGTGAAGCTGCCGCCCGGATATCGGGTCACGAATCCTGCTCGGGTGTGGCCGGGGCCGAGCGGAAGGTCCGCCGCGGTGCGAACGGGTGGAGCATTCGACTGACGCGGGCCGGACGACCCCAGGCACGCCGAGCACGCGAGGCAGACGAGGACGATCGCGCACCGCGCGTGCATACGATTGATACGTGCCGCGGCCGCACCGGCGTCCGCCGGCCAGAGACGACCCCCCCGCTGGGTTGGGTACTCTAGGAACCGCCTTGCGCGCCCGTCCCGCCATCGCCGATCTGAAGCCGTACGAGCCGGGGAAGCCGGCGGCTGCGGTGCGGCGCGAGCTGGGGCTCGAGCGGATCGTGAAGCTGGCGTCGAACGAGGGCCCGTTCGGCCCGTTCCCGTCGGCCCTCGAGGCGATCGCGCGCCAGGCGCCGGAGCTCAACCGCTACCCCGAGCTCGGCTACGACCTGACCGAGCGGCTGGCAGCGCGCCACCGGGTCGATCGCTCGGCGATCGCGATCGGAAACGGCGCCGACGGACTGGTCGGGTGCCTGTCGACGGCGTATCTCGACCCGGGCGACGAGGCGGTCATGGGCTGGCCGTCGTTCGTCTCCTACTACCTGGACGCGATCAAGATGGGCGCGTCGCCGGTCACGGTGCCGCTGGTCGACGGCGCCTACGACCTGCCGGCCATGGCCGGACGGATCGGCCCGCGGACGAAGATCGCGTACGTCTGCAACCCGAACAACCCCACCGGCTCGATGGTCGGCCGCGAGGCGCTCGCGACCTTCGTCGACGCCGTGCCCGAGGACGTCCTCGTGGTCGTGGACGAGGCGTACAGCGACTACATCACCGACCCGGACTACCCGGACGCGATCGCCGAGCACGTCGGCCGGCGCCCGAACGTGGCCGTGCTGCGCACCTTCTCGAAGATCTACGGCCTCGCCGGCCTGCGGGTGGGGTACATGGTCGGGCCGGCCGAGGTGGTGCGCGAGGTGATGAAGATCCGAAACGCGTTCGACGTGTCGGAGCTGGCCCACGTCGCGGCGCTCGCGAGCCTGGACGACCCCGGCGAGCTCCGCCGGCGACGGGATGTGAACGAGCGCGGCCGGATCGAGATGACGGCCACGTTCGAGGGGCTCGGGATGCGGCCGTTCCCGGCCTGCGCCAACTTCCTCGCGGTCGACGTCGGCGAGGGGCGCGCGCTGGCCGACGCGCTCCTGCGGGAGGGCGTCATCGTGCGGCCGCTCGACCCGTTCGGCGCGCCGGAGTGCATCCGGGTGACGATCGGCACGCCCGAGGAGAACGCGATCCTCGCCGACGTCCTCGCCCGGGCGCTCCAGCCGCGGTGAGCCGCCGCCCGGTCGATCTGCCCGCTCTCGTCGAGGGCGTCGCGAGCGGGCGCAAGCGCGCGGTCGCGCGGGCGATCACGCTCGTCGAGAACCGCGACCCGCTCGCATACGACCTCGTCCGCGAGCTCTACCCGCGCACGGGGTCGGCGGCCGTCGCGGGGTTCACCGGCCCGCCGGGAGTCGGGAAGTCGAGTCTCCTCGGCGCCCTGGTCGGCCACCTGCGCGGGCAGGGCAAGAAGATCGGCGTGGTCTCGGTCGACCCCTCGAGCCCCTTCTCGAAGGGCGCGCTCCTGGGCGATCGCATCCGGCTCGCCGACCACTTCCTCGACGAGGGCGTCTTCATCCGCTCGATGAGCACGCGCGGCCATCTCGGCGGGGTCGCCGAGGCGACGCTCCAAGCCCTGCTCATCCTTGACGCGGCCGGCATGGACGTGCTCCTGCTCGAGACCGTCGGTGTGGGGCAGAGCGAGGTCGAGGTGGCCTCGGTGGCCGATACGGTCGTGCTCGTGCTTCAGCCCGGGTCGGGCGACTCGATCCAGGCGCTCAAGGCGGGGGTGATGGAGATCCCCGACGTGATCGTCATCAACAAGTCCGACCACCCGGCCGCGCGCACGATGCGCACCGAGATCCGGTCAGTCCTGTCGCTCGACCGAGACCGGGAGTGGCGCGTGCCCATCGTCGAGACCGAGGCGCTCAGGGGCGAGGGCATCGAGGCGCTGTGGCAGGCGGTCCTCGACCACCGCGCCTTCCTGGAGCGCGACGGCGGGCTCGACGCCAAGCGGCGGTCGAACATCGAGCACGAGGTCGTCGCCGTCGCCGTCGCCCAGGCCCGCCGGCGATTGGACGCGGCGCTTGCGGCCGACCCGGAGCTGCGCTCGCTCCTCGACGAGGTTCACGCGCGCCGCCTCGATCCGCTGACCGCGACCCGGGAGATCGCCGACCGCGTGTTCCGCGAGCGGGACGACAGGTGAACGTCCGGCCGCTCGGTGAGGCGGAGCGGGAGTGGGTGCGCCGGACGCTCGAGGAGCTGTGGAGCGACGGAATCGTGCGTCAGCCGCGGCACCGTGCACGAACCGAGCAGGCTTCGGGGCTTCGTCGCCGAGGAGGACGGGAAGCCGGTCGGTCTGCTCACCTACCGGATCGACAACGGCGAGTGCGAGGTGGTGACGATCGATGCCTTCCCCGAGGGCGCAGGAGCCGGGACGGCCATGCTCGAGGCGGTTGCCGCCGTCGCCCGCGAGGCGGGCTGCCGGCGAGTCTGGCTGATCACGACGAATGACAACCTGCGCGCGCTTCGCTTCTACCAGCGTCGCGGCTTCCACCTCGTCGCGGTCCACAGGGACGCGCTCGCCCGTTCGCGCGAGCTCAAGCCCTCGATCCCGGAGATCGGCCTCGACGGCATCCCGCTCCGCGACGAGCTGGAGCTTGAGCTCACGCTCTAGCTGATGGCCTTTGCGGCGACGGCCGTGAGGAGGCGGGAGTCGCGGGCGGCCTCCTCGACCGTGTTGAGCGCGGGGCCGGCGCCCGTCGCCGCCTCCCAGAACCCCTCCAGCTCGCGGATGAACGCCTCCTCGTAGCCCGCCTCGACGTGCAGCGTCTCGAGCCGGCCGCCGTCGGAGCGGCGCACCACGAGCCGGGTCTGCTGGTGGTTCAGGTAGGGAGCCGGGAACTCGAGCTCGACGACGACGTCATCGAAGTGGAGCGTGTAGCGCTCGCGGTACCACGCCACGCCCGGCACGAGCACCTGGGCCAGGTGCCAGAGTGCCCGGCCGTCGAGGAGCGAGACCGAGCCGGCACCGCCCTCACCGTGCGCCCAGATCTGGCCGGCGACCACCTCGCCTTCGGGAATCCCCATCCGGTCGAGCATGCCGTGGACGGCGTTCACGGCGTGGACGACGCCCGACATGAGCGGATCGGCGTAGCCGCGCAGGTCGTCGCCGTCGACCGCGGCTCCGAGCGCCTCGGCCGCCTGCGCCCGCTGGCGGGCGCGCAGGTCGTCGGCCAGCTCGGCCGGCACGTCGTCGGCCCGGGTGAGCGGCCGGTGCCCGACGAACGGCCACGAATCGGGGTCGCTCACCTCGACCGACACGTAGCGCAGGCCGCGGCCATCGGCCGGCAGGAGGTCGAGCGCCGCCTGGTAGTTGGGGTCGAAGCGCTTCATGTAGCCCACCTGGACGACGCGCCCGGCGGCGTCCCGGCGGCGGGCGATCTCGCCGGCCTCGCGGCCGGTGAAGCAGAGCGGCTTCTCGCAGAAGACGTGCAGGCCGGCGTCGAGCCCGGCCAGCACCGTGTCGGCATGCAGGGCGTCCGGGACGGCGACGACAACGGCGTCGGGGCGCTCCGCGAGGAGCGCGTCGAGCGTCGGGTGGGTGGCGACGCCGTGCCGCTCGGCGATGGCAGCCCGCACCGTCTGCGAGGGGTCGGCCACACCGACGAGCTCGAACTTCTCCCGCAGCGCGAGCAGGTTCGGGATGTGCTCGACCTGGGCGATCATCCCCGCCCCGACGACGCCCACCCGAAGGCGGGTCACTTGACGGCGCCCAGGGTTAGGCCGCGGACGAAGTGGCGCTGCACGAGGAGGGCGAAGACGATGATCGGGAGCGCTCCGATCACGCCCGCGGCGGCCATGGGCCCGAACTCGATCTGGATCTTGCCGATCAGCGTGGAGACCCCCACGGGCACCGTCTGGGCCTTGGGCGTGGACGTGAGCGAGAGCGCGATCAGGAAGTCGTTGTAGGTCGTGATCACGCTGAAGATCGCCGTCGCCGCGAGGCCCGGCGCGGCGAGCGGGATGACCACCCGCCACAGCGCCGTCAGCCGCGAATCGCCGTCGACCATCGCGGCCTCCTCGATGTCGCGCGGGATCTCGGCGATGAAGCTCTGCATCATCCAGATCACGAAGCTCGTGTTGAGGCCGGAGTAGATGAGGATCAGGCCCAGCCGGGTGTTCAGGAGCCCCCACCGGGCGAGCGTGATGTAGAGCGGGATGACGAGCAGGATCCCCGGGATCATCCGGACGAGCAGCGCCACCACGAGCGCCGACTGGTTGAGCCCCCACGCCAGCCGGAAGCGGGCCAGGGAGTATGCCGCGAGCGTCCCGATCGTCAGGCTGACGGCCACCGACACGGTCACCACGAAGACGCTGTTCATCAGGTACGACCCGAAGTGGTACGTGTCGAAGAGGCGGGCGTAGTTCTCGCCCGTCGGGTTGTGCGGGTAGAGCGTGACGCCGCCGAAGATGTCGACCGGGTGCTTGAGCGACGTGTCGACCATCCACCAGAACGGGAAGATGACGATGACCAGGATGGCCACGAGGCCGGCGTAGAGGCCGATGCGCGTCAGCCGGGCCCTCACCGCGCCACCCTCCGCATCATCCGCACGGCGACGACCATCAGCACCATGACAGCAGCCAGGACCGCGAGCAGCTGCGCGGCGGCCTGGCCGTACTGGGTGAACAGGAACGCCGTGTTGTAGGCATGGATCGCGATCACCCGCGTCGCGGTGCCGGGGCCGCCCTTGGTCAGCACGTAGATCTGGTCGAACGTCCCGATCGCGTCGATTGTGCGAAGGACGACGGCGACGAGCAGCACCGGCGTGAGGAGCGGCAGCGTGTGGTCGATGAAGAGCCTCACCCGGCCCGCTCCGTCGACCAGGGCGGCCTCGAGCGGCTCCTGGGGGAGCGACTGCAGCCCCGCCAGGAGGATGAGGAAGATGAGCGGCGTCCACTCCCAGACGTCGACGAGGACGACCGCGATGAACGCCGTCCCGTTGTGGGCCAGCATCTCCGGGGGCGAGAGGCCCAGGAACTCGAAGAGCGGGTCGGTCACGCCGACGCCCGAGTCGTAGATCAGCCGCCACATGACGCCGACGACGACCGGCGCGATCGTCATCGGCAGGATGAGGCCGACGCGGATCGGCCCGCTGAAGCGGAGCTCGCGCGAGACCAGCACCGCAAGGCCGAGCCCGAGCAGTGTCTCGATCGTGACGGTCGCGACGACGTACTTCAGGGTCGTCACCATCGCGTCCCGGAAGAACGGGTCGTCGAACGCGTTTCGATAGTTCGTGAAGCCCGTGTAGCCGTAGTCCCGCCCGTACAGGTACCGGGTCACGCTCGCGCGGACGCCGTAGAAGAGCGGGTAGATCGAGACGCCGGCCAACGCGACGGCGGCCGGAAGCAGCAGCAGGTAGGGCCCGGCGGGAAGTCGCACCCGCCGGGCCTTCACCCGCGTTGGCGTCGCAACGTCAGTCACGCTGCTCCAGAGCGCCGACAACCGGGGCCAGGCCCCGGATGGGGCCTGGCCCCACGGGGTTCGGTGGCGTCGGCGAGACCGCGTTCTCGCCGACGCGCCCCAGGGAGCGGCCAGCCCCGAAGGAGGGGGCCCGTCGGGGGAACCATGGGTTCCCCCACGATCGAGAGCAGCAGGTAAGGCCCGGCGGGAAGTCGTACCCGCCGGGCCCGTGCCGTCCGTGCTGTGGCCGTCTCGGCCATGTGTCGCCTAGTAGGTTCCCTGCTGGGCGAGGTAGTCGGAGATCTGCTGCGCCGCCGTGTTCAGGTGGCTCTGCGCGATCGCGGTGTAGCCCGACTTCTTCGAGATGGCCTCGACCAGCGCCTGGTTCAGCGCCGTCCCGAGCAGGTCCTCCATCTTGGGCTCGTCCGGCGTGCGCGGCTTTGGGATGGAGGCGTCGACGGCGTCGGCGATCGCCGGCAGCCACCGGTACTGCGACGCGAGCGACGGATCGCGCAGCGCGGACCCCGTCACGGCGGCGCTGCCGCCGCCGGCGAAGTCCTTCTGCACGGCGTCAGAGGTGAACCATTCGAGGAACTTGACCGCGCCCGCGGTGTTCGGCGCCCCGGAGGCGATGCCGCAGATGAACGTGCCGATGGCCGGCCCGCTGATCTCCTGCTTCGGCGTGGCCGCGAAGTCGATCTTGTCGACCACTTTCGACTGCTTCGGGTCGTCGACTGCGTGCGCCGTGCCGGTGTACTCGGTCAGTGCCGTGCAGTGGCCCTGGAGCAGGAGCGCCGTCTCCTCGGTCGTGTCGTAGTCGGCCACGCTCGACGGCATGTAGGGGATGAACTCGAACAGCCGCTCGAGTGCAGCCACGCCCTCCGGGCCGTTGAAGCCCGGGGACCAGTCGTCGTTTGCGAAGTTGCCGCCGTAGGCGTTCAGGAGCGGCAGGTAGGTCTGGACGATGGGGTTCCCGGCGACGCCGCGCGGGCTCCAGCCGTAGAGCTTCGGCGGGTTCGACTTGGTCTTCGCGACGTTGAAGACGTCGTCCCAGGTCGCCGGCGGGCTCGAGAAGTAGTCCTTGTGGTAGTAGAGCATCTGGACGTCGTCGATGATCACGAGCGCGAAGAGCTCGGGTGTCGCATCGGCGAACGCCTTCAGGCGCGGGCCGGACTTCGGCGGCCAGTAGCCCTGCTCGAGGCCCTTCTGGAGGATGTCCGGGTTGACCTTCAGGTTCAGCTGCTCGAGGCTCTGGATGATCCCGCCGGCGGCGAACTCGGGCACCCAGTTGTCGTCCATCACGTAGATGTCGTAGCCGCCGGTCTTCTGGAGGCCGTCGGTCTTCGAGTTCTGGTACCACGCGTCGTAGTTGGTCTCGCTGTACTTGGCGTCGATGCCGGTGTCCGCCTTGAACTTGGGCAGGAAGTCGTCGCGGAAGGGCACCATGGCCGGGTCGGCGAAGCTGCCGATCCGGATCGTGCCGCTCGCTCCCGAGCCGCCGCCACCGCCGCTCGAGCCGCCACCGGAGCTGCCGCCGCACGCGGCGGCCAGGCCGCCGACCGACAGCGCGGCGCCGGCTCCCAGGGCCCCGCGCATGACCTGACGCCGGGTGTAGCCGCTCGTGCGCCGGTTCGTGTCACCTCGTTCCGTCATCCGTTCCTCCGTTCGGGTTGGGGTCGTCTGCCGCCGGGACCGTCCCGGTGGCCGTGTAGATGGATGCCTCTGTCTCTGAGTCGAACAGGTGGACCCGGCCCGGGTCGGGGCGCACGCCGCACCGCTCGCCGACGGCGGGCTCGAACCCGGCCGGGGCACGCAGGTTGACCTGCTCCTCGCCGACGGTGACCGCGATCAGCGTCTCGTTGCCGAGCGGCTCCACCACGTACACCTCGCCGTCGAGCGACCCGGCCTCGCCCGGGGCCGTCATCGTGGCGTTCTCGGGCCGGAACCCGAGCTTCGCAGGCCCCGTGTGCCCGGAGCCCTGGAGCAGAACCTCGCCGGCCGGATGGCGGAAGCGCCCGTCCTCGACCGCGCCGTCGACCACGTTCATCGGCGGCGAGCCGCAGAACCGCGCGACGAACAGGTTGGCCGGGTGGGCGTAGACCTCCCCCGGCGGCGCGAGCTGCTGGAGCCGTCCGTGCCGCATCACGGCCACGAGGTCGGCCATCGTCATCGCCTCGACCTGGTCGTGGGTGACGTAGACCGTCGTCGTGCCGAGGTCGCGCTGGAGGCGCTTGATCTCGGCGCGCATCTGGAGGCGGAGCTGGGCGTCCAGGTTCGAGAGCGGCTCGTCCATCAGGAACGCCTGCGGCTCGCGGATGATCGCCCGCGCGAGCGCGACCCGCTGGCGCTGCCCGCCCGAGAGCTGCCGGGGCATGCGCTCGAGGAGGCCGTCGATGTCGAGCATCCGCGCCACCTCGGCCGCGCGCGCCTGGCGCTTGTCGCGCGGCACCTTGCGCACCCGCAGTGGGTAGGCGATGTTGTCGGCCACGTTCTTGTGCGGGTAGAGGGCGTAGCTCTGGAACACCATCGCCACGTCGCGGTCCTTCGGCTGGAGGTCGGTGACGTCGCGATCGCCGATCAGGACCCGCCCCGAGGTCGGCTCCTCGAGGCCGGCGAGGATCCGAAGCGCCGTCGTCTTCCCGCAGCCCGAGGGGCCGAGGAGGGCCAGGAACGCGCCGTCGGGGACGTGCAGGTCGAGGTCGGCGACGGCCTCCATCGACCCGAACGTCTTGCAGATGCGCTCGTAGCGGACGTCCACTCAGCCCTCCGGCGCCGGTCCGGTCGAGGTGCGGACGACGAGCTCGGTCGGGAGCAGGACGCGGCGCGACGGGTGCCGGCCCTCGGCGATCGCCTCGAGCAGCATCTCGGCGGCGACGCCGCCCATCTCCTCGGCGTCCTGGCGAACGGTGGTGAGCCCGACCCGGGCGTGGCCGGCGACGGGGATGTCGTCGAAGCCGACGACCGACATCGACTCGGGCACGCGCCGCCCGCGCCGCTCGAGCGCGTCGAGCAGCTCGAGCGCCGTCACGTCGTTGTTGCAGCACACGGCGGTCGGGTCGTCGAGCATGCCCGCCTCGGTCAGGCCGTGAGCGGCGAGCGCCGACCGCAGGGCCTCGGGCCGGCGGTCGATCGCCTCCTCGCGCATCGTGGCCGGCGCGAAGGCGATGCGCCGGTGGCCGAGCGCGGCCAGGTGGCCGACGACGGCCATCATCGCGGCGGGCTCGTCGATGTCGACGATGCCCAGGCGCGGGTCGTGCGCGGCGAACGAGACGACGACGACCGGGATGCCGCGGTCGAGCAGCTCGCCGGGGATCGCCGACCCCTCGGTCACGGCGGGGAAGATGACCCCGTCCACCCGGCGGCGGACGAGCGCCCGCACCTGGTCGGCCTCGATGTCGCGATCGTACTCCGTGGCTGATATGACGACCGCGAAGCCGTCGCGGTGAGCGCGCCGCTCGATCTGGCGGGCGATCGCGGCGTGAAACGGGTTCAGGACGTCGGGCATGACGACACCGAGGGTCTGGGTCACGCGGCGCTTGAGCGAGCGGGCGACCTCGTTCGTGCGGTAGCCGAGCTCGTCGATCGCGTCGAGCACCCGGCGGCGGGTGTCGTCGGCGACGGGCGCGGTGTTGTGCAGGACGTTCGAGACGGTGGCGACCGACACTCCGGAGCGGCGGGCGACGTCGTGCATCGTCGCGCTCACGCGGCCGCCTCGACCCGCTCGCAGGCCCGCCGGAGCGTCCGGAGCGACGTCTCGATGCCCTCCTCCGGGGTGACGCGGGGGTCCTCGTGCTCGATCGAGATGACCCCGTCGTAACCGGCTCCGCGGAGGGCCGCGACGAGCGCGGCCCAGGCGTCGTCGTCGTGGCCGGTGCCGACGGCGGAGAAGTGCCAGGAGGCCGTCCCGGGATCCACCGGGAAGCCCAGGTCGAGAAGCCCGTTCCGGCGCACGCGGTCGGGGTGGACGAGCGTGTCCTTCCCGTGCGCGAACCCGATCGCGGGGCCCACCTGCTCGATCACGGCGACGGGGTCCATCCCCTGCCACCAGAAGTGGCTCGGGTCGAGGTTCACGCCGACGTTCGGGCCGGAGGCCGCGCGGATCCGCGCGAACGAGGCGGGGTTGTACGCCGACGCCCCGGCGTGGAGCTCGAGGCAGATCATCACGCTCGGGGCGGTCTGCGCCGTCCAGGCCCCCAGCTCGCGCCAGAACGGCGCCAGCCGGTGCTCGTACTGCCACTCCCACAGCGACTCGTCGTCGGGGACCACCGGCCAGGACGCGAAGACCGGCGTCCGGCCGCCGTCGCGCCCGCCGGGGCAGCCGCTCATGGTGACGACGCGATCGCAGCCGACGAGCGGCGCCAGCTCGACGGCGCCGCGCAGGAGCGCGGCGTGCCGCTCGCCGACCGCCGGGTCGGGGTGGAGCGGGTTCCCGGCGGCGTTGACGCACACGAGCTCCATGCCGTGCTCGCGCAGCTCTCCCAGGAGCCGGTCGCGCTCGCCGGCGTCGCGGAGGAGGGCGTCCAGGTCGAGGTGGTCGGCCTGCCTCCACCCGCCGACGCCCATCTCGATGTGGCGGATGTCGCGCTCGGCGCACCACCGCAGGGCGTCGGCGCGCGAAAGGTGGGCCAGGCCGTCGTTGAACACGCCGATTTGCAGATGCGCTCCCTGGATTGAAACGTTTCAACCGAGCGGCGCGTATCTTCTGACACTGCGAGCGGTCTTGTCAACCGGGCCGGTCGGCCCTATGGGTTGAAGGCCGTCGCCACTTCTCGAGCGAGCGCCACCGAGGTGTCCGCTGAGAAGCTCTTCTCCGGGCCGATGACGATCATCTTGTAGTCGCCCTGGAGCCACGTGACGCTCGTCGGACCGTTCGGGCCGGCG
This sequence comes from uncultured Actinomycetes bacterium, assembly GCA_963809325.1. GTDB lineage: Bacteria > Actinomycetota > Thermoleophilia > Gaiellales > JAICJC01 > JAICJC01. The sequence continues at coordinate 560,490 of CAWEIZ010000007.1, read as the reverse complement.
AGGAGGGCGCCCTTGATGTCGCTGGTGACGTCCACCAGTCGGTGCTCCGTGCAGGTGTCGCAGATGCTCGGGATCTGGTCAATGAATGACTGGTCGACGAGACCCTTCGGCGTCTTCTCCTCGCGGACGCGGAATGGGCCGTACGGCGACGAGGCGTCGTACTCGGCGACGACCTCTTCCTCGCCGTCGGGATAGTCGGCAGGGATCGACACGAAGACGCCCATCGGCGCGTCCGCACTCCTGGGGAACACAAGAGCGCCGGCCAGGCCAAGAAGGTCACGATGCAGGCGACCGATAGCGTTGAGGCGGCTCACGTGGCGGCGATCGGCTCGCTGGCGGTTTCGTTCAGCGATGCCGGCGGGAGTAGGTCCGCGGGTGCGTTTCGCCGCGGGAGGAGGATGGCGGCGGCGTAGAGGAGCAGGAGCGACGCTTGGAGGATGACAGCGGCGTGGACAACGCGATCGGCCGTGTGCGTCCCGATCGCAAGCACGTCGACTCCGAACAGGGCTCCATAGCGGAGAAGTGCGATCGCGGACAAGAACCACCACCAGATCGACCGCATCCTGAGCAGAGCGAGGAAGGGTACGAGCCACAGGATGTACTGGGGCGAGCTGACCTTGTTCAGCAGGATGATGGCGGCGGTGGCTGCGGCACACCACTCGATCACCGGGTAGGCGACGGCTGGCGAAGCGAAGAAGAGGCGCACGGTGATCACGACGAGGGCGACGGCGAGCAAGGCGAAGCTCGCCCGGTTCTCGGTTGTGGTTGACAGCGACCTGTCGAGCACCGCCCAGATCGTCCCGCTGCTTGTTGGCGGGCGGTCGGCGTGAAAGCGGTAGGTCGCCCACCATCCGGAGGCGTTGATCAGGACGAACGGCAGGTTGATCAGTGCCAGCGACCCGCACCCGACCGCCCCAACCTCGGCCGCCCTGCGCGTCCGTCGCAGGGCGAGTTGGTCGCAGACCAGCGGGATGATGAACAGGGCCGGGTAGAGCTTGAACGCGCCGCCGATCGCGAACGCCAGCGCCGCCAGCCGTGGGCGGCCCGACCACCAGAGGTAGACGCCGGCGACGCTCGCGGTGACCGCGAGCAGATCCCAGTTGTGAAACGCGTAGATCGCCAGGATCGGCGAGGCCGTCCAGAAGACCGCGCGCCCGGAAACCATCCGCCAGAGCAGCCAGGCCGTTACGGCTGCGCACAGGGAGAGCACGATCATCGTGACGGCCAGGTACGAGGATCCGCTCCACGAGAGCCACCCAACGACCCACATGAACAGCCCCGTCAGAACGGGATACTCGTTGAACCCGTGTGCGCCCTTCCCACCGGCGAGCGTCGCGTGCACGTACGGGAAGACGTGGTGAGCGATCCGTGGCTGTAGTAGAGCGGCTGGATGTCGTTGTAGCAGAGCCTCGACCGCCAGAAGCTGTTGTCAGCGCCGAAACACTCGCCCTTCGACGTCGCCCCCGAGCCCAGCGTCAGGGCGAGCGAAGCGCTCAGCAGCGTGAACACGAGAGCTCGAGGGCGGCGCGGCGCGAGCGTGATGGCAACTAGGACGGCGCGGGAACTCGGAAAGTTCCCGTCGGTCGAACCAGATCACGCGCCGAAGCGCACCTACGCGGGGCCGTTCGGGGCGACCAGCATCTTCATCGCCGCGCCCGTCTGGGCGGTCTCGAGCGCCTCTCCGACGCCCTCCAGCGCGACGCTGTGCGTGATCGCCCGCGCGAACGGCAGCCGGCCGGCGTGGCGGGCGAGCATCCGCAGCGCCGGCGCGTACTGCGGCAGCGTCTCGCCGCCAATCCCGAGGATCGCGACGCCCGGCGAGCACACGTCGCGGTTGGGGTTCACCGGCACGGGGCCGAGGTCGACGAACGCCCCCGCCTCGATGACCGTCCCGCCCGGCCGGACGAGGCCGAGGGCCTCGGGGAACGTCTCGGCCCTGCCCGAGCAGTCGACGACGACGTCCGCGCCGAGGCCGCCGGTCGCCTCGCGCACCTCGCCGCGGCGCTCCTCCGCGGTCGTCGCCGACGCGTCGAGGCCGATGTCGGCGCCGAAGGCGCGCGCGTGCTCGAGCCGCTCCGGCAGGACGTCGACGGCGATCAGGCGGCCGGCGCCCAGCATCTCGGCCTTGGCCAGGTGCATGAGGCCGAGCGGTCCGACGCCGAGCACGAGCGCGGTGTCGCCGAAGCCGAGGGCCGTGTCCAGACCATGGGTGACCGCCATCACCTCGGTCAGCGCCGCGATCTGGGACGGAAGCTCATCGGGGACGCGGAAGAGCCGCGTCCCCGGGAGCAGATACATCCGCTCGGACCAGCCGCCGAAGAGGTGCGGCGGGTCGGCGCAGGTGAGCGAGTTCCCGTAGTCGTGCAGGCTCGTGCACAGGTAGTAGGGCGAGACGCCGTCGAGGCAGAAGCGGCACCTCCCGCACGTCAGGTTGGGTGCGGGCACGACCCGGTCGCCGGGCGCGAGCGGGGTGCCGAGCTCGTCGACCGGGGGGTCGCCGGGCCCGATCGCCTCGATCACGCCGACGTTCTCGTGGCCGCAGATCAGCGGGTAGGCGGCGTCGCGCTCGTGGTCGGTGCCGGCGTACTGGATGCTCTCGCCGCGCCAGGTGTGCTTGTCGGTTCCGCAGATCCCGGAGTAGTGCATGCGCAGGACGACCGCCCCGGGGCCGGGATCCGGGTCGGGGAACGACTCGACCGCGAACCGGCCGGGCGCCTCGATCACCGCCGCGCGGACGCTCACGTGGGGTCAGGCGCCGGCGTAGGCGATCACGAGATCGGTGCCGAAGCCGGCCAGGAAGCCGACGACGATCCCCGCGAGGACGAGGTTCCGCGACGCATGCCGCGCGGCCCCGTTCCAGAGCTCGCCGACCACGAACAGGATCGCGCCGGCCGCCAGCGCGAGGAAGGCGAGCTGCAGGGACTCGTTCGAGATCCGGTAGCCGAGCATGGCACCGAGGAACGTTGGCCCGCCGCCGACCAGGCCGGCGAGGCCGAGCCACCCCCACGACGGCCGCGTCTCGCCGAGCGGCCCGACGATCCCGAAGCCCTCGGTCGCGTTGTGGAGCGCGAACCCCGCGATCAGGGTGCCCGCCAGCGCGATCTCACCGGAGCGGGCGGCGACGCCGATCGCGAGGCCCTCCGAGAAGTTGTGCACGCCGATCGCGACGGCGATCAGCATCCCCAGTCCGAGCGCGGCCTTCCGCGCCTGCTCGGCCAGCTCGGCCACGTCGAGGCCGGCGGCCGCAGCCTCGGCGACCGAGCCTCCCGCCATTGGGGCGAGCGGCCGGCGGCGGCGCATCGCGCGCTCGATCCACGCGAGCCCCAGGGCGCCGGCGGTGAGGCCGAGCGCGAGCATCGTCACGTCGAGCAGGAGCGGGCCGAAGGTTCCGCCGTCGCGGGCCCGTGCGAGCGACGTGTCGATGACCTCCGAGGCCCCGGCCACGACGTCCCAGAAGATGAAGAGCAGGATGCCTGCGGAGAACGTCGAGAGGAAGGCGCGCGTCCTGGCCGAGAGGCCGCCGACCCGCCCGAGGGGCAGACCGAGGAAGATGGTGCCGCCCGCGACCGCTCCCAGGAGGGTCGTCTGCCACGCGCTCATCTCGAGACCTCCGGCAAGGGGGTTAGGCTAGCCTAAGTCGCTCGGGAAATGCAAACGGGGTAGCGTTCGCCGCCTCCCGTGCCGACCATCGATGACATCCGGGCCGCGGCGGAGGCGCTCGAGGGCGTCGCCCACCGCACCACGACCGAGCGGTCGGAGACGTTCTCACGCCAGTGCGCGGGCGACGTCTTCCTGAAGTTCGAGAACCGCCAGAAGACCGGCTCGTTCAAGATCCGCGGGGCGTACAACAAGATCCGCTCGCTGACCGAGGCCGAGCGGGCGGCCGGCGTCGTCGCCCCGTCGGCGGGAAACCACGCCCAGGCGGTCGCGTTCGCGGCGCGCTCGGCCGGCGTCCCGGCGACGGTCTACATGCCCGAGGCCGCCTCGCTGGCGAAGGTGGGGGCGACCGAGGGGTACGGCGCGTCCGTCCGCCTGGTCGGCGACTCGGTCGAGGACTCGGTCGCGGCGGCGGTCGCCGACGCGGAGTCCGACGGGCGCACGCTCGTGCATCCCTTCGACGACGAGCTCGTGATCGCCGGCCAGGGCACCGTGGGCCTCGAGATCCTCGAGGACGTGCCCGACGCCGACGCCATCGTCGTGCCGCTCGGCGGCGGCGGCCTGCTCTCGGGGATCGCGCTCGCGGTGAAGAGCCAGCGCCCCGACGTGCGCGTGATCGGCGTCGAGGCCGCCGGGTGCGCGCCGTACGTCGCGTCGCTCGAGCACGGGGAGATCCACCCGGCCGCGCAGACCGAGACCATCGCCGACGGGATCGCCGTCAAGCACCCGGGTGAGATCACCTTCGGCCTCGTGCGCGAGCACGTCGACGACGTGGTCACGGTCACCGACGCCGAGATCGGGATGACGATCGTGCAGCTCCTTGAGCGCACCAAGGCCGTCGTCGAGGGCGCCGGCGCGGTGGGGCTGGCGGCCCTCCTGGCCGGGCGCGTGCAGGCCAAGCGGGCGGTCGCCGTGCTCTCGGGCGGCAACATCGACACGCCGCTTCTCATGCAGGTCATCCGCTTCGGCCTGACGAACGCCGGCCGCTACCTGGTCATCAGGACGCGGCTCACCGACCGGCCGGGGCAGCTGATGCACCTGCTCCAGGTGATCGCCGACGCCCACGTCAACATCCTGCTCGTTTCGCACCACCGCGAGAGCGTCGACGTGGCCGTGGCCGAGACCGGGATCGAGCTGATCCTCGAGACGCGCGACGAGGCGCACGCCCACGAGATCGTCGAGCTGGTGCGGAGCTCGGGCTATCCCGTCACGCGCATGCGGTAGCCGTGGACGAGCACCTGCTCTCGATCGCCGAGAACGCGAACACGCACCAGCCGCTCGCCCCCGGCCACGAGCGGATCGAGAACGAGCGCTTCGTGCTGTGGATGGGCATCCGCTCCGAGCCGGCGTGGAACGTCGCTCAGCGCCTGCGGCTGGCCGGCGAGACGATCGACGCGACGATCGAGCAGGTGCACGCCATCCTGGCGGCGCGGGGCCGGAGCGAGTGCAGCTGGGAGGTCGGGAGCTCCGCGACGCCCGCGGATCTCGTCGAGCAGCTCAGGCGGCGCGGGATGGAGGACGACGACGACCCCGAGGTCGTCGGGATGGTGCTGGGCGCGGAGCCGCCACGGGTCGCCGGGATCGAGGGCCGGCCGATCCGAGACTTCGACGAGTTCCGGGAGGCCAATGCCGTGGCGTTCGCGGCGTTCGGCTCGCTCCCGCCGTCGGACGAGGCCCGCGAGCGGACTCGCTACGAGGAGGAGGTCGCGGCCGGCCACCAGCGCACGTTCGTCGCGGTCACGGGCGGCCGCATCGTCGGGGCGGGCACGTCGACCTACCTGGACGGCGCCGTCACGCTGAACGGAGGCTCCGTGCTGCCCGAGGCGCGCGGCCGGGGCGCCTACCGGGCGCTCGTCCGCGCGCGCTGGGAGGACGCCGCCGCGCGCGGCACGCCGGTCCTCGTGACCCAGGCCGGGCGCATGTCGGCGCCGATCCTCGAGCGGCTCGGCTTCGAGGAGGTCGCCCGGATCCACATCCTGGTCGACCGCTTCGGCGAGATGGGGTCAGACCCCGCATCGGTCGTCGTGACACCGGCGTGACGCTTTCGATGCGGGGTCTGACCCCGGATCAGTGGCCGATCTGGCGGATCCGCTCGACGAGGCGGCGGTGGTACGCCGGGCGCAGCGTCGACTCGGCAGCGCCCAGCCCCAGGCCGATCAGGGCCGTGTCGTATCGGCCCGTCGCCTGGCCGATCGCCAGGATCGCGGCCGCCGCGAGGGCGATGACGAGCCGGCCCCGGTTCGTGAGCGGCCGCGGCTCGATCCGCTCGGCCTCCGCCCAGACCGCTCCGAAGGTCGTGTCGCGGTGCAGTCCGAGGAGAAGCCGCACGGTGTCACGGTTCGCGCGGCGAAGCTGCACCGAGCGGATCAGGTAGAAGCTGCCGTAGCCGCACGCGATCACCGCCGCCGGCGCCCACAGGTGGTGGCGCAGGTACGGGGTGAGAAGCGCGATGGCCGGCGTGGCGCAGACCAGGATCAGCGCCGCCTCCTCGGTGGTGCGGCGCTTGCCGCCGTAGGGGAGCGCACGGGCGACGGCCGTCCCGAGGAACGCGGCGATCACGAGCATCGCCGCCGCGGCCTCGAGCCCGGCGGCATGGCTCACAGCCCGAGGCCGCGGGCGATCACCATGCGCTGCACCTCGTTCGTCCCCTCCCCGATCTCGAGCACCTTCTGGTCGCGGTAGAAGCGGCTCACCGGGTACTCGTCCATGAACCCGTAGCCGCCGTGGATCTGCACCGCCTCGTTGCAGACCCGGCGCGACAGCTCGCCGGTGTAGAGCTTGGCCATCGCCGCGGTCTGGGCGAAGTCGCGGCCCTGGTCCTTGAGCCACGCCGCCTGGTAGACGAGCTGGCGGCCGGCCTCGATCTCGGTCGCCATGTCGGCCAGCTTGAACGCCACCGCCTGGAACGTGCCGATCGGGCGGCCGAACTGCTCGCGCTCGTTCGCGTAGCGAAGCGACATCTCGAACGCGCCCTGGGCCGCTCCGAGGCCCAGCGCCGCCACGCTGATCCGCCCGCCGTCGAGGATCTCGAGGAACTGGCGGAAGCCGTTGCCGCGCGGCCCGAGCAGGTGGCCTTCGGGGACGCGGCAGCCCGCGAACGTGAGGCCGCGCGTGTCCGACGAGCGCCAGCCCATCTTCTGGAGCGGCGGCGAGAGCTCGTAGCCGGGCGTGCCGTTCTCGACGACGATGTTCGAGATCTCGTCCTCGCCGGTGCGGGCCGTGATCGTGACGAGGCCCGAGATCTCGGTGCCGGCGTTCGTGATGAACGCCTTCGAGCCGTCGACCACCCAGTCGCCGCCCTCGAGCCGGGCGGTCGTCCGGGTCGCGCCGGCGTCCGACCCGGCGCCGGGCTCGGTGAGGCCGAACGCCGCCAGCCGCTCGCCTGAGGCCAGCGCGGGCAGCCACGTCCGTCGCTGCTCGTCGCTTCCGAAGAGGGCGATCGGCATCGTCCCGAGGGAGGTGTGCGCGGCGACGGTGATCGCGAACGACTGGTCGACGCGGGCCAGCTCCTCGATCGCGATCGCATAGGCCAGCGTGTCCGACCCGGCGCCGCCCCACTCGGCGGCGACCGGGACGCCGAGGAGGCCGAGCTCGGCGGCCCCCTTGACGATGTCGAGCGGGAAGCGACCCTCTCGGTCGAGCTCCTCGGCGACCGGCCCGATGGCCCCCTCGGCGAACTCGCGCACGGTCGCCCGGAACAGGCGGTGCTCGTCGGAGAGGTCGTAGCTCGTCACGAGGCCATCGACCTCGCGAGCTCGGTGAGCAGGCGCACGCCGTAGCCGGTCCCGCCCTTGCCGAACTCGTCGTCGCGGCTGCGGTCGAGGTCGGCCACGCCGGCGATGTCGAGGTGCGCCCAGTCGCCGTCGCCGGCGAACTCCTGCAGGAAGCGGGCGGCGTAGCACGGGCCGCCGCGCCCGGCGAACGACGCGTTCACCATGTCGGCCACCTCCGAGCGGTAGAACCGCTTGTAGGTGTCGTGCAGCGGCAACCGCCAGACCAGGTCGCCGGAGACGTCCGACGCGGCGGCGATCTGGCCCGCGAACTCCTCTCCGCGCACGAAGAGGCCGGCGTGCAGGTCACCGAGCGCGGTCACGACGGCGCCGGTCAGCGTGGCGACGTCGACCACGTGGGTCGCGCCCAGCGTGCGGGCGTGGTGCAGGCAGTCCGCCAGCACCAGCCGGCCCTCGGCGTCGGTGTTGTTGATCTCGACCGTCTTGCCGTTCGCGGCCCGGATGACGTCATCGGTCTTGAAGGCGGACTTGCCGATCATGTTCTCGGTCGCGCCGATCACCGTCACGACCTCGATCGGAAGGCCAAGCTCGGCGATGGCACCCGTCGTCTCGAGCACCGCCGCCGCGCCCGACATGTCGAACTTCATCCCGACCAGGCTGCGCGCCGGCTTCAGCGTGTACCCGCCCGAGTCGTACGTGAGCCCCTTGCCGACCAGACCGAGCACGACGCCGGCCCTCGCCCTGCGCGGCTTGTGGCGAAGGACGATCGTGAGCGGCGGCTTCGACGACCCCTCCGCCACGGCGAGGAACAGCCCCATCCCGCGCCGCTCCATCCAGGCCCGGTCGTGGACGCGCGCGGTGAGCGTGGGGTGCTGCTTGGCCAGCTCGCGGGCGCGATCGGCCAGCTCCTGCGGCCCCATGTCCCGCGACGGCGTGTTCTGGAGGTCGCGGGCCCGGTTGGTCGCCTCGGTGAGGACGGCCGAGAGCCGGGCCTGGGCCCGGTTGCCGCCCAGCACGGCGAGCGAGGCCACCTCGCCCGGCCGGTCGTCGGCCGGCCCCGTCAGGTAGCGGGTGAAGCGGTAGCCGGCGAGCGCGGCCCCGTCGACGACGCACCGCGTCGCCTCGGCCGCCTCGAGCGGCACGCCGTCGAGCGCGAACGCGACCGACTTCGCCCGTGCGCTCCCCGCCGCCCGAACCGCGGCCGCGGCGGCCAGCCTGACCTCGGCCGGCCCGGGCGTCTTCCCGAGCCCCACGACCGCGACCCGCTTGGCCCGCACGCCGCTATCGGCGTGCACCACCGTCACCTGCCCTCTCGTGCCGCGGATCTCGCCCGCGTCGACGAGCCGGGTCAGCGTGCCCCCCAGCGCCCGGTCGACGGCCGCCGCGGCGCCGGTCAGGCTGGCCGGTCTCCCGACCGCGACCGCGAGCACGTCGGCTGTGGCGCGCTCGGGCGCGGTGGTCGAGGTGGTGATTCGCATGCGGGCCTCCGGTGGGGGAAAATGGGACGCCCCATTCTAAGGAGCCGACATGGACGCCAAGATCACGCTCCCCGAGAGCGACCTTCCCCGAAGCTGGTACAACATCCTCGCCGACGCGCCCACGCCGCCGCAGCCGCCGCTGCACCCGGGCACCGGGCAGCCGGTCGGGCCCGACGATCTTGCGCCGCTCTTCCCGATGGACCTGATCCTCCAGGAGGTCTCGACCGACTCCGAGATCGCGATCCCCGAGGAGGTGCGCGACGTCCTGCGGCTCTGGCGGCCGACGCCGCTTCACCGCGCGCACCGGCTCGAGCGCGCCATCGGCACCCGCTCGCGCATCTACTACAAGTACGAGGGCGGCTCGCCGGCCGGCTCGCACAAGCCCAACACCGCTGTCGCCCAGGCGTACTACTCCGCCAAGGCCGGCCGGCGCCGGCTCGCCACCGAGACCGGGGCGGGCCAGTGGGGGAGCGCGCTCGCGCTGGCGTCGCAGGTCTTCGGGCTCGAGTGCAAGGTCTACATGGTGCGCGTCAGCTACGACCAGAAGCCCTACCGGCGGGTGATGATGGAGACGTGGGGCGCGACGGTCGTCCCCAGCCCGTCGCCCGATACCAACTCTGGCCGCGCCATCCTCGAGCAGGACGCCGACTCGCCGGGCAGCCTCGGGATCGCGATCTCGGAGGCGGTCGAGGACGCCGCCGGGCGCGACGACACGAGCTACTCGCTCGGCTCCGTCCTGAACCACGTGCTGCTGCACCAGACGGTGATCGGCCAGGAGGCCCAGCGCCAGCTCGAGCTCGCGGGCGAGAAGGGCGTCGACGTCGTCATCGGCTGCGTCGGCGGCGGCTCGAACTTCGGCGGCCTGGCGCTGCCGTTCGTGCGCGACAAGATCGCCGGGGCCGACATCGACATCGTGGCATGCGAGCCGGCGGCCTGCCCGACGCTGACCCGCGGCCCCTACGCGTATGACTTCGGCGACACCGGCAAGCTCACGCCGCTCGTCCCCATGCACACGCTCGGCCACGACTTCGTGCCGCCCGGGATCCACGCGGGCGGCCTGCGCTATCACGGCGCCGCGCCGATCGTCTCGCAGCTCGTTCTCGACGGCCTGGTCCGGGCCGAGGCGTTCGGCCAGACCGACGTCTTCGCCGCGGCGATTCAGTTCGCCCGGAGCGAGGCCATCATCCCGGCGCCGGAGAGCGCGCACGCCATCAAGGGCGCCATCGACGCCGCCCGCCGCGCCGACGAGGCCGGGACGGAGCAGGTCATCATCTTCAACCTGTCCGGCCACGGGCACTTCGACATGGGCGCCTACGACGCGTACCTGCACGGCCGGCTCGAGGACTTCGAGCTTCCCGAGGCCGAGATCCAGCGGGCGCTCAAGGCGATCGAGGACCTGCCCAAGCCCGCGGGGGTCTCCGTCTGACGACACGTTGCCCCGCCTGCGGCACGGTCGCACCTGAGGGCGCCCGTTTCTGCCCCAGCTGCGGCCGTCCGCTGGGCGGCGGCGACGCGGCCGAGCGGAAGCTCGCCACGGTTGTCTTCGCCGACCTGGCCGGCTCCACCGAGCTCGCGTCGCAGATGGATGCCGAGGAGTTGCGCGACCTCCTCGGCGACGTCTACGTGACGCTGGCCCGGTGCGCCGAGGCGTACGGCGGAACGGTCGAGAAGTTCATCGGCGACGCCGTGATGGCGGTGTTCGGCGTGCCGGTCGCGCACGAGGACGACGCCGAGCGGGCGGTGCGGGCGGCGCTCCTCATGCGCTCGCGGCTCGCAGCCGTTGCCGAGCGGCGGGCCGTGCCCCTCGTGCTCCGGATCGGCGTCAACACGGGGCTCGTCGTGACCGGGACGACGCCGGGCCGCGACTTCCTCGTGACCGGCGAGGCGGTCAACCTCGCAGCCCGGCTCCAGCAGGCCGCCGAGCCCGGCGAGGTGCTTGTGGGGGAGCGGACGTTCCGGGCGGTCGAGCCGCTGGTGCGCATGGTGGCGCCGCGGTCGCTGGCCGTCCGCGGCCGCACCGGCCCCGTCACCGCCTATGCCGTGGAGCGGTTCGCGCCCGCGGGCGCCTACCGCCGGCGGCGGCGGCCCTACGGCCCGTTCGTCGGCCGCGAGGTCGAGCTGACGCTGATCCGATCCGTCGTGGAGCGGGCCGTCGAGCACTCGCGCGCCCACCTCCTCACGCTGATCGGCGAGGCGGGGATCGGGAAGTCGCGGCTGGTCGAGGAGGCGGTCGTCGAGCTGCGCCGGTCCGAGGAGCCGCCAGCCGTGTGGGTCGGGCGCTGCCTGCCCTACGGCGAGGGTGGGCCGTACGCGCCTCTGCGCGATCTGCTCCTGCGCGCGTCGGCCGTGCGGATGGACGTGAGCCGCGAGGAGATACGCGCCCGCGTGACGGGCCAGCTCCAGGCGATCCTGCCCGAGGGCAGCGACGAGCAGATCGCCGAGCTCCTGCGGTTCGTGGGCGGCGAGCGGATGCAGCCGCCCGGAGACGGCGACGAGCCGGGCGACCGCGGCCGCGACGCCTGGCGCAACCTGCTCTTGCGGATGGCCGCGCGCCAGCCCACGCTGCTCGTCATCGAGGACGCCCACTGGGCCGAGCCGGCGCTGCTCGAGCTGATCGCGTCGGTCGTGGCGGGCGACGTGCGGGTACCGCTCGTGGTCGTGTGCGTGGCGCGCGCCGAGCTCTACATCAACCACCCGGGCTGGGGCTCGGGCATGCGAAACGAGACCACGGTCACGCTCGAGGCGCTGGATGCCGGCGAGATGCACCGGCTCGCGAACGCGCTTGCCGCGTCGGTCGACCCGCCGCCGAGCGTCGTCGACCTGGCGGGGGGAAACCCGTTCTTCCTCGAGGAGATCCTGGCGATGAGCGGCGAGGGTGGCGGCAGCGACCGCGTGCCCGAGACGGTGCAGGGCGTGATCGCCGCTCGGCTCGACCTGCTCGATCCCCAGGACAAGCGGCTGCTTCAGCGCGCCGCCGTCGTCGGGCGGAGCTTCACGCTCGAGCAGCTGGAGCCGCTCCTGAACGGCGGCGGCCGCGGCCCGACAGGCCGCCTGCGCAACCTCGTCGACCGCGACCTCGTGCACCATCGCGGCGGAGGCCGCCACAGCTTCAAGCACGCCCTCATCCGCGACGTGGCGTACGAGTCGATCCCGCGCCACGAGCGCGCGCGCCTGCACCTGCGCCTCGCGGAGCAGCTCGACGGCTCCCCCGAGACCTCCTGCCAGGTGGTCGCCGGGCACTACGCGGCGGCGGCGACGCTCGGCGAGACGGCGGCTCGCGCGCCCGCAGTGCGCGCGCTCCTCCAGGCGGCGCAGGAGGCGCGGAGCGTCGAGGCGCACGGCCTGGCGCTTCGAAACGCCGTGCTCGCGCGCCAGCTCGCGGACTCCGACAACGAGCGAGCGCTGGCGGCAGAGGCGGCGGGCGATGCGCACTGGATGGCCGAGCACCTCGACGACGCCCGCGCGGCCTATCTCGACGCGCTCGAGCTCGGGATCGCCGCCCAGCTCGGGCCGGTCGACACGGCTCGGCTCCGCTGGAAGTGGGTCGACCTCCCGACCCGCTGGCAGGGGTCAATGGTTTCGGCGCCCGATCGCGAGCACGTCTCCGCCGAGATCGAGACCGGCCTGGCCGAGGCCCGGGAGGCCGGCTCCGTGCTCACCGAGGCCCGGCTCCTGATCGCCAAGGCGCTGCTCGTCTACCGGGTCGAGACGACCGTCCCGCCCCAGGAGGCGGCCCTGGCCGTCGCCGACCGCGCGCTCGAGCTGACCGAGGGCCTCGGCCGGCCGGCCATCGTCTCGGCCGCCCTCGACGCGCGGTCGGTGCTGCTCCAGTCGGTGGGCCGCTACGCGGAGGCGCTCGAGATGGACGAGCGCCGGCTGGCGCTCGTGCGGTCGCTGCCGTCGCGCGAGGAGCAGATGGACATCTGCTCCTCGGTGGCGCGCACCCGGACGGCGCGTGGCGACTTCGCCGGGGCCGTCGCCGCCGCCGATCTCGGCGACGAGCTGGGCGCGGGCAGCGACAACCGCTGGGTTGCATGGCCGGCGCGGAGCAAGGTCGACGCGCTCTTCTGGTGGGACAAGTGGGACGAGGCGATCAGGACGTACGAGCGGTTCCTCGGCGTGCTGCGCGGCACGGACACCGACGGTCGTCGCGCCCGCCAGTCACGGCCCGGCCGGATGCTCGGTGTCGTTGCGGCCATCCACACGTTGCGAGGAGAGACCGAGGCGGCCGACCGGTTGGAGCGGCGGCTGCCGGGCTCGAACCCGCACTTCGACCTCGTGCTGGCGCACGCGCTGCTCGGTGCGGGCGAGGCGGAGCTGGCGCTCGAGCGCTCGACCGGCCTGCCGTTCCTGCGGCCGTGGGCGCGCGCGATCAGGGCCGAGTCGCTCGCCGTGCTCGGCCGCTGGGACGACTTCGACGCCGCGCTCGACGACATCGCCGCGCTCCCGGGCGTCGATGAGCTCCCCCGCGTCTCAGCCCAGGTCGACCGGGCGCGCGGCATCGCCGGCGACGAGGACGCGCTGGCCCGGGCGACCGAGGCGTTCGCGCGGCTGGGGTGCGAGTTCGAGCACGCCCGCTGCCTGGAGATCGGCGGCGACGGCGAGCCGGCGAGGGCCGTCTACGCCCGGATGGGCGCGGCGCCTGCGATGGAGAGGGCCGCCCGCTGATCAATTAGTGTGCGGCGATGTCCACAGCCACGATTCACACCAGCATGGGCGCGATCGAGCTCGAGCTCTTCGCCGAGGACGCGCCGAAGACGGTCGAGAACTTCTCGAAGCTCGCCGGGGACGGGTTCTACGACGGCCTCGTCTTCCACCGCGTCATCCCCGACTTCATGATCCAGGGCGGATGCCCGCGCGGCGACGGCACGGGCGACGCCGGCTACAAGTTCGAGGACGAGTTCAACGACCACGCGATCGTCCGCGGCACGCTCGCCATGGCGAACGCCGGCCCGAACACGAACGGCAGCCAGTTCTTCATCGTGACGGCCGCGGCGACGCCGTGGCTCGACGGCAAGCACACCGCCTTCGGGCAGGTCACGGCAGGTCAGGACGTGGTCGACGCGATCAGCGGCGTCGATCGCGACGGGCAAGACCGGCCGCAGACGCCCGTCACGATGGACAGCGTCACGATCTCAGACTGAGCCGGAGGGAAGCACGGCGGTACGTGCACCGGACGGTCGGAGCTCGGCGAAGACCGCGCTCTTCGCCGGAGCGCCCCAAACGATCCGCCACCCCTTAAGGAGGGGGCTCGTGGGGGAACCCTGGGTTCCCCCACGGACTCCTAGCCGAGCGCGCCGCGCTGGGCGATCGCCTGGGCCAGCGTGTACTCGGTGCCGGTCGACGCCGGCTGGAACGCGTTCATGTAGGAGAACTCCGCGACGGCGCGGTCCTGGCGCACCATGAACCCGTCGATGAAGAACTTGAAGAACCGCTTGCCCTTGGCGAGGTTCAGGGTGACGCGGAAGCCCGCCAGCTCGTCGGCGACGCGATGCCGCTGAAGGACGCTCGTCGTGATGCCGAGCAGCTTCACGTCGTGGGAGCCGTGGAACTCCTTCCGGAGCTCGCGCGTCACGCAGCGGATGACGCTCGGCGCCATGTAGGCGTCGACGGTCTTCTGGGCGTCGGCCGGCGTGGCGAAGACGATCGCATCGGAGTGGACCTGCGCCGTCGTGCCGAACCCGTAGGAGACGCCGCGGCTCGTCCAGCTGCCGGCGGTGATCTTCACGTCCTGCGGACGCGGGTCGCACTTCGAAGAGGTCTTGTCCTCCGGGGACGGGGCCTGGCGCTGCCAGTTCGGCCCGAGGTCGTCGAGGCGAAGGCGCATCATGTCGAGGCGCATGTGGTCGGCGGCGGCGCCCTGGAGCGGCGCGGCCGGCGCAGACGGGACTGTCCCGCTGCCTGAGCCGCACGCCGCGGCTGCGATCGCCACGCCGAGGATTCCGAGTGCCGGTCCGAGTCGCCGCATGATGCCTCGAGAAAGAACGGTGAATGGGCGCACCTCTGCCCGGGCGCCTCAGGGGAACATCGGCACGCCGGGAGCAACCTTGAGCGGTCAGGTGTGCGCGCCCACGGGCAGCTCGAGGCGGCTCGGCTCCGGCCCGCCGCGGTGCAGGCGGACCCGGGATCCGCCGGCCGGCGGAGGCTCGAACACGTCGCTGTCGACCGCGGCAAGCGACAGGCGAAGCGCGCTTCCCGCGTCGATCCGGTAGGCGATCGGTTGGAGCTCGACCCGGGCCGCGGAGGGCCACGGGCCCGTGGCCGCAGCGCAGCCCTCGGTGACGTAGGTAGCCGAGCCGTCCGCCGCGATCTCGTCGAGGTAGCAGAAGAGGTTCGCGCGCTCGGCGCCGGCGTCGAGCCTGAGCAGGCAGACCGGCTCGCCCGCGATCCCGAGCCCGTCCGGGAACGGCGCCGACGTGTACGCACACGCGGGCGCGGCCCGCCCGGCGTACGACGTCGCCGGTGCCGGCTGGAGCTGGCTCCGCCACCTGGTGCGCTCGCCCGAGGAGGCCGTCGGGTCGAGCACGTGGTCGTCGGCGCCGGCGGCCGGGGGCGCAGGGGAGAGGGCGCGGGCCGCGTCGAGATGGAGCGGGAGGCCCGCCGCCGCCGGCGGCCACGCCGGCGCCGTCCGCCACCGCTCCTCGCCGACGACGTGGTAGCGCACCGGCGGCACGGTTTCGGCGCCTGGCATCTCGAACGCGCGCCCGAGGAAGCCCAGCACCTCGCCCGCGATGTCGAAGCGCATCTCGCCCGAGGGGTTGTGCGGGCTCACGTCGTGGTAGCCGCCGTGGTCCCACGGGCCGAGCACGAGCTCCCCGCCGAGCGCGCGGTGGATCTCGACCGCCGCCCGGGTCGCCGCGCCGTCGTACCAGCCGCCCAGCGAGTGCACCGCGACACCCGAGGCGCGGATCGCGGCCGCGACCGCGCTCGGCGCCCGCGCCCGGAGCTGCTCGGCGGTGACCGTGCGGCCGCGCTCGGCCGAGCCGTGCGTGCCGTGCTCGGCGAGCGCCGCGCGCAGGTCGCGCCGGCTCCCCGCCACGGCGCGCGGCCCGCGCACCGCGAGGTGGGCGCGCAGCCCTCCGACCGGGAGCCGGCCCCGGTCGAGCACGGCGACTCGCTCGGCCCACCGCTCGGCCAGCCAGGTGTTGCGGATGCCGCCCGGCAGCACGAGGTCATCGGCGAGGTCCCAGAAGCAGAACCGGGCGGCGACGGCGCGGAGCGCCGGATGGCCGCGTGCGGCGAGCAGAAGCGCCGCCGTCCCGCCGTAGGAGATGCCGACCGCGGCGACCCGGCCGTCCGACCAGGGCCGCGAGACGATCCAGTCCAGCACGGCGGCCGCGTCGGCGGCCTCCTCGGGCGGCCACTCGTCCGGCCGGGCCCCGAACGACGCCCCGGCGCCGCGGACGTCGATGTCGACCACGGCGTACCCCGCCGCCAGCATGCGCGCGGCCGCCGCGCCCGGCCGCGGCCCGCCGCGCCCGAACGGCCAGCGCAGGTCGGCTCCGCGCCAGTACCGGTGCTGCACGAGGACGGCCGGCCGGCGGTCGCCGTCGGGCACCCAGGCGTCCACCGCGATCCGCGTGCCGCCCTCGCCCGGCACGTAGACCGACTCGTGGATCATGCGGCGAGGAGGCGGCGCACCGCGCGCCCGGCGTGCTCGACGGCGTCGGGATCGACGCCCGTCTCGAGCCCCTCGCGCTCCAGGAACCGCACGAGCGCCTCGGTCGCGACGTTCCCCGGCGCCCCGGGCGCGAACGGGCACCCGCCCAGGCCCGCCGCCGAGGAGTCGAAGATGCGGACGCCGGCCTCGAGCCCGGCGGCGACGTTCGCGAGCGCACGGCCGCCGGTGTCGTGCAGATGGAGCGCCATCCGCTCCAGCGGCAGGTGCTCGCCCACCGCCGCGACGACCTCCGGCACCTGATCCGGCCGGGCGACGCCGATCGTGTCGCCGATCGAGATCTCGTCGCATCCCAGCGCCGCGAGCTCTGCGGCCACGCCCGCCACCGCCGCCGGGGCGACGGCCCCGTCGTAGGGGCAGCCGAACGCCGTCGACACGTATCCGCGCGTCCACATCCCGGCCGCGAGCGCCCGCTCGAGCACCGGCGCGAACGCGGCCAGCGACTCCGCGATGGTCATGTTGACGTTCGCGCGCGTGAAGCCCTCGGAGGCGGCGGTGAAGACGGCGATCGCATCGGCGCCCGCCGCCTCGGCCCGCTCGAGGCCGCGGAGATTGGGCACGAGCACGGGGTAGCGAACGCCCTCCCGGCGGTGAACGGCGGACAGGACGTCGTCCGCGTCGGCCAGCTGCGGCACGGCCCTCGGCGAGACGAACGAGGTGACCTCGACGACCGGCAGGCCCGCGTCGGCGAGGAGTTCGACGAACCGCACCTTCTCGACGGCTGGCACCGTCGCGGCCTCGTTCTGGAGGCCGTCGCGCGGCCCCACCTCGACGACCGTGACGCGCTCGCCGGGGCTCACCCGTCGCCGTCCAGCTCGACGAGCGCCTGCCCGCGCGAGACGAGCTCTCCCGCGGCGACGAGCACCGCCGAGACGACCCCCGCGCCCGGGGCCGTCACCGCCAGCTCCATCTTCATCGCCTCGAGCAGGACGAGCGTCTGGCCGTCGTCGACGTGCTCGCCCTCGTGGACGTCGACGCGAAGGACGGTGCCGGGCATGGGCGCGGCCAGGGAGCCGCCCGGCCCGAGCGCGCTCGCCGAGGGCGTCTCGTCGTCGCCGCCGACCGCGAAGTGCCAGCCCTCGTGCAGCACGAATCCTCCGGCCGCGCGCACCTCGAGTTGCGGCGGGCCCAGCGCGTACCACGGGCTCCCGTCGGCGTGCAGGCGGGCGAGGGCCGCGCGGCGGACGTCCTCCGGCAGCTCGGGCACCTGGTCGGGGCTCCACTCGCGCTCGACGAAGTCGGTCCCCGCCTCGCCCGCCCGAAACGCCGGCTGGCGCAGCACCCAGCGCAGGAAGCCGAGGTTCGTGGCGACCCCCAGGACGGCCGTCTCGGCGAGCACCGCCGCCATCCGGTCGATGCAGGCGTCGCGGTCCTCGGCGTGCGCGATGACCTTGGCGAGCATCGGGTCGTAGCGTGTGCCCACCTCGTCGCCTGCGCGGACGCCCGTGTCGATCCGCACCCCCGGCCAGCGCGGCAGGTCGAGCTCGAGCAGCCGCCCGGCCGCCGGGAGGAAGCCGTTCGCCGGGTCCTCGGCGTAGACGCGGCACTCGATCGCGTGGCCGTTCCAGTCGACGTCCTCCTGCTCGAGCTCCAGGGGCTCGCCGGCCGCCACCGCGAGCTGGGCGCGGACGAGGTCGATGCCCGTGACGGCCTCGGTGACCGCATGCTCGACCTGGAGGCGGGCGTTCAGCTCGAGGAAGTGCCAGGCGCCGTCCGGGTCGAGCAGGAACTCGACGGTGCCGGCGCCCACGTACCCGGCCGCGCGGGCGAGCGCGACGGCCGCCCGGCCCAGCGCGGCCCGGAGCCCGGGGTCGGCCGCCGGGGACGGCGCCTCCTCGACGATCTTCTGGTGGCGGCGCTGGAGCGAGCAGTCCCGCTCGCCCAGGTGGACGATCGTGCCGTGGGCGTCGGCGAGCACCTGCACCTCGACGTGGCGGGCTCCGCCGACCAGGCGCTCGAGGTAGACGCGGCCGTCGCCGAAGGCGGCCGCGGCCTCCCGCCGGGCGGCTGCGATCGCGTCCGGAAGCGCCGGCGCCGCGAGCACGGTCCGCATGCCGCGCCCACCGCCGCCCGCGGCCGCCTTCACCATCAGGGGGAAGCCGAGCCTGAGCGCCTCCTGCTCGAGCGTCTCGTCGGCGAGGTCGACGCCGGCGTAGCCCGGCGTCACCGGGATCCCGGCCGCCTCGGCCAGGCGGCGGGCCTCGATCTTGTCGCCCGCCGCCCGGAGCGCGGCCGGCGGCGGGCCGACGAAGACCAGCCCGGCCTTGGCGACGGCCTCGGCGAACTCGGGGCTCTCGGCCAGGAAGCCGTATCCGGGATGCACGGCGTCGGCGCCGGCGGCTGTCGCCGCGGCGACGAGCGCCTCGGCGTCGAGGTATCCCGCCACCTCGACGGCGCGGTCCGCGACATCGACGTGGAGCGCCCCGCGCTCGGCCGGCTCGTAGGCGGCGATCGCCTCGATCCCGAGCTCCCGGCAGGCGCGCGCGATCCGGACGGCGATCTCGCCGCGGTTTGCGATCAGGACGTGCTTCGGTCCGGCGCCCATCGCGGCTTTCGCTTCTCGAGGAACGCCGCCAGCCCCTCCTGCGCCTCGGGGCCGGCGCGCGCCGCGGCCAGGCGCTCGGGGAGGTCGGGCAGGCGCAGGTGGGCGGTCGCGTCGCGAAGCAGCCGCTTCGTCTCGGCGATCGCCGCCGGGCCGCACTCGAGGAACGCGAGCACGGCGTCCGCCACCGCGTGGTCGAGCCGGTCGGGCTCGACGACGTCGTGCACGAGCCCGATCCGCATCGCCCGCTCGGCGTCGAAGCGGACGGCGGTCGTGAAGAGCGCCTGGGTGTGGCCCGGGCCGATCTTGCGAAGGACGTACGGCGAGATCGTGGCCGGGATCAGGCCGAGCCGGGCCTCCGTGAAGCCGAACCGCGCTCCCGAGACCGCGACCGCGATGTCGGCGATCGCGACGAGCCCCGACCCGCCGCCCAGGGCGTGCCCGTTCACCCGCGCGATCACCGGCAGCGGGCAGGCGTCGATCGCGTCGAGCAGGCTCCGCATGACGGCCGCGTCGGCCACGTTCTGCTCGGGGGTCAGGTCGCGGCTCCGCCGCATCCAGTCGATGTCCGCGCCGGCGCAGAAGATGTCGCCCGCGCCGGTCAGGACGATCACGCGCGTGCCGTCGAGGGGGAGCGCCGTGACGAGCTCCCTGAGCTCGACCATCATCGCCGGCTCGAGCGCGTTTCGGGCCTCGGGCCGGTCGAGCGTGAGGGTGGCGACGACGCCGTTTCGTGACAGGCCGACGGCGCTCACATCCGGAACACCCCGAAGGTCGTCTCCGGCACGGGTGCGTACGCCGCCGCGGCGAGGCCCAGCGCGAGCACGCGGCGCGTGTCGGCCGGGTCGATGATGCCGTCGTCCCAGAGCCGCGCCGTCGAGAAGTAGGGGCTGCCCTCGCGCTCGTAGGTCTCGAGGATGGGGAGCTCGAACGCGTCGCGCTCCTCCTCGGGCATCTCGCCGCGGACGGTGGAGAGCACGCGCGCCGCCTGGGTGCCGCCCATCACCGAGATCCGGGCGTTGGGCCACATCCAGAGCTGGCGGGGAGCGTAGGCCCGCCCGCACATGGCGTAGTTCCCGGCGCCGAACGAGCCGCCGATGACGACCGTGAACTTCGGCACCTCGGCGCAGGCCACCGCGGTCACCAGCTTGGCGCCGTCCTTCGCGATGCCGCCCGCCTCGTACTCGCGCCCCACCATGAAGCCGGTGATGTTCTGGAGGAAGACGAGCGGGATGCCGCGCCTGCACGCCAGCTCGACGAAGTGCGCGCCCTTGAGCGCGGACTCCGAGAAGAGGATGCCGTTGTTGGCGAGGATGGCGACCGGATACCCCATCAGGTGGGCGAAGCCGCACACGAGCGTTTCGCCGTAGGTCGCCTTGAACTCGTGGAAGCGCGACCCGTCGACGATCCGCCCGATCACCTCGCGCACCTCGAACGGATGGCGGATGTCGGCCGGGACGACCCCGTGCAGCTCCGCCGGGTCGAGCGCCGGGTCGGCCGGCTCGCGCCGCACCCACGGCTCGGGCGGCGGGTCGCCGAGGTGGCGCACGATCTCGCGGCAGATCGCGATCGCGTGCTCGTCGTCGGCCGCCAGGTGGTCGGTGACGCCCGAGAGCCGGCTGTGGACGTCGGCCCCGCCCAGCTCCTCGGCCGTCACCTCCTCGCCGGTGGCGGCCTTCACGAGCGGCGGGCCGCCCAGGAAGATCGTGCCGGTCCCGCGGACGATCACCGCCTCGTCGGACATCGCCGGGACGTAGGCGCCGCCGGCCGTGCACGAGCCCATCACGAGGGCGATCTGGGGGATGCCGAGCGCCGACATGCGGGCCTGGTTGTAGAAGATGCGCCCGAAGTGGTCGCGGTCGGGGAAGACGTCGGCCTGGAGCGGCAGGTAGGCGCCGCCGGAGTCGGCCAGGTAGATGCAGGGGAGCCGGTTCTGCTCGGCCACCTCCTGGGCGCGCAGGTGCTTCTTCACGGTGAGCGGGAAGTAGCTTCCGCCCTTCACCGTGGCGTCGTTCGCGACGATCACGCACGGTCGGCCCGCGACGGGGCCGACGCCGGTCACGATGCCCGCGCCCGGCGCCTCGCCGTCGTAGAGGCCGTGGGCGGCGAGCGGGGCGAGCTCGAGAAACGCCCCGCCGGGATCGACCAGCCGCTCGATCCGCTCGCGCGCGAGCAGCTTCCCGCGCTTGCGGTGCCGGTCGATCGCGACCCGGCCGCCGCCCGCCCGGGCCCGTTCCAGCTCCGCCTCCAGGTCGTCGACCAGCTCGCCCATCCGTTCCCGGTTTCGGAGGTAGTCATCCGAGGCGGTGTCGAGATGACTCGCAATGCGGGACACGACCGCCAGATTACCGTGACCATCGGTTGACGTTTGACAGACAGCGATAGTGATGTCATAATGACGTCATGGAGACTTCACGATTCGTCGACGGGCTGCGGGCCGACCTTGCCGCAGCCGCTGCGCTCGGAGATCAGGCGATCGTCGAGGCGGCGGACCGGCTCGCACGCGCCGTCGAGTCCTCGGTGCGGGTGCACCTCCTCGACGCCCTGCAGGAGGCGGCGATGGAGCTCACCGCACAGCTGCCGAACGGGCGGATCGACGTCCGCCTGAGCGGCGGGGATGTCCAGCTGACGTTCGTCGGCGACGAGCCGGCGGCGCCGGCGGGCGATGACGACACCTCGGCCCGGGTGACGCTCCGGCTCTCGGAGCGCCTGAAGGGCCAGGCCGAGGCGGCCGCCGGCCGCGAGGGCGTCTCGCTGAACACCTGGCTCGTACGAACAGTCTCGGCCGGAGTCGGCCGGCGCACGGTCGGAAACCGCCTGCGCGGCTACTCCGGATGACGAAGGGAGATTTGCGATGACGACCCACACCAACCTGCGACTGCCGGCCTCCGAGCTGGCCAAGTTCGAGCCCGCCCGCCCGCGGGGCGTCCCGTACGTGGCGCCTCCGGTCGAGGAGGTTCACGCACCACGGCGCCTGCGCCGTGCCGTCCGAAACGTCGTCGGGTACTCCCGCGCGTAACCCGATCCGAGACGAAGGAGCTCGAACCATGCCCATCACCACGCATCACACACCAGGCGTACTCGACCTCGACATCCGCGTCCAGGCCGGCCGCGTCGACATCGAGACCGCCGATACGGCCGAGACCACCGTCGAGATCGAGCCGCTCGACGGCGGGGACGCCGCCCGCGCGGCCGTCGAGAGCGCTCGCCAGGAGCTGCGGCCCGTCGGAGAGCGGCACCGCCTCGTGATCGAGGTCCCGCGGCGTCCGCGGCTCTTCGGCTGGAACGAGCCCGAGGTGCTCGTGCGGATCCGCTGCCCGCACGGCACCGGCGTCGTCGCCAAGACCGCGTCGGCCGACCTCGAGCTGCGGGGCCGTGCCGGGGCGTTCTCCACGAAGACCGCCTCGGGCGACGTCACCGTCGAGGCCGCCGGCGGCGACGTCGACGTGAAGACCGCCTCGGGCGACGTGTCGATCGGAGCGGTCGCGGGGCGGGCGAACGTGAACACGATGTCGGGCGACATCGTCGTCGACGAGGCGGCGGCGTCGGTCTCGGTGCACACCATGTCGGGCGACCTGCGCATCGAGCGGCTGGCGTCCGGGACCGCCGAGATGCGCTCCATGTCGGGCGACATCGTCGCGACGGTCCGCCCGGGCGCCACGCTCTGGATCGACGCCAGCTCGATGTCGGGCGAGGTGTCGTCGGACCTGCCCGTGTCCGACACCGCGCCGTCCGGCGGCGGCACGGACATCGAGCTCCGCGCGAGCTCCATGAGCGGCGACATCGACCTGCGCCGGGCCGAGGAGGCGAGCACGGCAGGTGCCTGATCCGGCTCCGCTCCGGCGGAACCGCGACTTTCAGCTCCTGTGGGTCGGCCAGGCGGTCTCGGCGATCGGCACGCGGGCGTCGGCGGTCGCCTATCCGCTCCTGGTGCTCGCCCTCACCGGGTCGCCCGCGAAGGCGGGGATCGTCGGCTTCGCGGCGACGATCCCGTACCTGCTCGTCCAGCTCCCGGCGGGCGTCCTCGTCGACCGCGTCGACCGGCGGCGCGCGATGCTCGCCTGCGACGCCGGCCGCTTCGCGACTCTCGGCGGGCTCGCCGTGGCCGTCTGGGCGGGCCAAGCCGGGCTGGTGCTGATCGCGGCCGCGGCGCTCGCGGAGGGCTGCCTCTCGGTGGTGTTCGACCTCGCCGAGCGGTCGGCGGTGCAGCTCATCGTCCCGTCGGCCCAGCTCGAGGCGGCGCTCGCGCAGAACGAGGCCCGGGTGCGCGGCGCGGCGCTCACGGGCCAGCCCCTCGGCGGCATCCTGTTCGGCCTCGGCCGGGGCGTGCCGTTCGCAGCCGACGCCGCGTCGTACGCCATCTCGCTTGCGACGCTCGCCTTCATCCGGCGACCGCTCGTCGCCGCCGGCGGCGGTGAGCGCCACCACCCCCTGGCCGAGATGATGGAGGGGCTGCGCTGGCTCTGGCGGCAGCCCTTCCTGCGGGCGACGACCCTGCTCGTCGCCGGCTCGAACGGGCTCTTCCAGGCCGTCATCCTGGCGGTCATCGTGATTGCCCGCGCCCACGGCGCGTCGCCGGGTGCGGTGGGCCTCATCCTGGCCGGGTTCGGTGGCGGGGGCCTCGCGGGAGCGCTCGTCTCGGCGTGGATTGCGGCGCGCCTCCCGGCCGCGGTCATCGTGATCGGGGCCAACTGGGTGTGGGCGGCGCTGCTCCCGGTGATCGCGCTCGTCCCGCACCCGCTCGGGATCGGGGCCGCCGCCGCCGGGATGGCATTCGTCGGGCCGGTGTGGAACGTCGTCATCGGCACCCTCGACCTGCGCCTCACGCCGGCGCACATGCTGGCCCGTGTGCAGGCGGTGGGCATGACCGCGGCGTTCGGCGCGATCCCGCTCGGATCGCTGGTCGGCGGAGTGCTGCTCGACCGTCTCGGCGCCGAGACGACGGTGTGGACGCTGGCCGCGGGCATGCTCGCGGTGGCGATCGCCGCGACCCTCACGCCGTCGGTGCGCCGGCCTCCCGTCAGTGCGCCAGCGGCAGCGTCACCGTGAAGGTGGAGCCCTGGCCCGGCGTGCTCTCGGCGCTGATGCGCCCGCCGTGGTCGTCGACGAGCTTCTGCGCGATGGCGAGGCCGAGGCCGGCGCCGCCGGAGTCGCGCGTGCGCGCGTCGTCGGCGCGGTAGAAGCGCTCGAACACGTGACCCAGCGCCTCGGGCGGGATGCCGATGCCGGTGTCGGTCACGGCCATCACGGCCGAGCCGTCCCTGCGGGCGACGTCGACGTCCACCCGTCCCCCCGCGGCGGTGTAGCGAAGGGCGTTGTCGACCAGGATGACGACGAGCTGGCGGAGCTGCTCGCGGCTCCCGCGGATCCGAAGCTCCGGCGCGGCCGCGACGTCGAGCGCGACGCCGCGCTCGGTCGCGAGTGAGCGCATGGACGCGGCGGACCCCTCCACGACGGCCCCCAGGTCGAGCTCGTCGTGCATCGCATCGCCGGTCCCGTCGCCGCGAGCGACCGCGAGCAGCGAGTCGACGAGCGACGACAGCCGGTCGGTCTCCGACACGATCTCTGCCGCCTCCTCGCTGGCCGGCTGGCGCTCCTGCAGGAACTCGGCGTTGGCCCGGATCACCGCCAGGGGGGTCCGCAGCTCGTGGCTCGCGTCGGCGACGAAGACGTGCTGGCGCTCGAACGCCTGCTCGACCGGGCTGAGCGCCTTCCCGGCCAGGAACCAGCCGCCGATCGTCGCGACCACGACGGCCGCGGCGCCGCCCAGGAGCAGCACGGCGAGCAGGTGGTCGAGCGCCTCCTCCTCAGGCTCGAGCGAGCGGGCCACCTGGAGGACCATCGTCGGCGCGATCCGCTCCGACAGGACGCGCAGGTGGCCGCCGGGTGCCGACACCGTCCGCATGTCGGTCCCCTCGATGATCGCCGCCCGCGCCGATGCCTGGTTGATCGCGTCCCTCCTGCTCTGCCCTATCGCGTCGGTCAGCGAGACGCGATAGGCCGATGGCGCCGCGTCGGAGAGGGCGATCACGTAGTTGTAGCCCTGGGCTGCAAACCCGGCTTCGACCCGCGCCGCCTGGACGTGCAGGCCGTGGTTCACGTTCGAGAGCAGCTGGTGCCTCTCCACCAGGTAGACGGCCGTCCCGAGCAGCACGATGAACGCGGCCAGCACGCCGGCGTACCACGCAGTGAGGCGGATCCGTGCCTTGCTGAACACGCGATTAGTCCTGTCGGCGGAAGGCGTAGCCGAGGCCGCGAACGGTGCGGATCGGGTCCTCCGTGAGCCCTGCTGACTTGAGCTTCCGGCGCACGTAGTGGACGTAGATGTCGACGACGTTCGAGGTCGGCTCGGGGCCGTCGCCCCACACGTGCTCGCGCAGCTGGTCGCGGGAGAGGACGACGCCCGCGTTCTGCATCAGGTGCTCGAGGAGCGCAAGCTCGGTCCCCGTCATCTCGACCACGACGCCGTTCACCCGCAGCTCGCGGGCGGCCGGGTCGAGGCTCAGCGCGCCGGACTCGAGCACCTCGTTGTCGCTCGGCTGGCCGCGCCGGCTGAGCGCCCGCAGCCGAGCCTGGAGCTCAGCGAGCGAGAAGGGCTTCGGGAGGTAGTCGTCGGCCCCGGCGTCGAGGCCGTTGATCCGGTCGGCGACAGCGCCGCGGGCGGTCAGCATGATGATCGGCACCCGGTTTCCGTCCTCGCGCAACGTGCGGCACACGTCCATCCCGTTCACCTTGGGGAGCTGGATGTCGAGCACCACCGCGTCGTGGCTCCGCTGCCGGCCGAGATCGAGGCCCTCCTGGCCGTCGACCGCGACCTGCACGGTGTGCCCGCCCGACTCCAGGGACTTCTTGACGATCCGCGCCAGCGGCGCATCGTCCTCCACGACCAGGATGTGCATGTGCGGAGGGTAGCGAGTTCGGATTGGGGCTCAGTTACGGACGGGAAGCGCCCGCGCGATCCCGGCGACGAACGCCTCGAGCGCCTCGGCGCCGCCCTCCTCGGCGACCTCGATGGCGCGAGAGCCGATGACGACGCCGTCGGCTCCGGCCTCGAGCATCGCTCGCGTGTGGTCGGGCGTCGAGATCCCGAAGCCCACGAGGAGCGGGAGGGACGTCCGCGGGCGGACGCGCTCGATCAGCCCGGCGACGCGGTCCGATGCCTCTTCGCGCGCACCGGTCGTCCCGGCGACGGAGACGAGGTAGATGAACCCGCCGGCGCGCGCACACGCCAGCTCGATCCGGTGATCAGTCGACGTCGGTGCGAGCAGCGGCACCACGTCGAGGCCGTGCTCGGCGCATGCCGCTGCGAGCTCGTCCGCCTCGTCGGCCGGGACGTCCGGCACGATCAGGCCGTCGGCGCCCGCCGCCGCGGCGTCGGCGCAGAAGCGGCGCTCGCCGTAGGCCATCACCGGGCTGGCGTAGGTCATCGGCACGAGCGGCACGGCCACCCGGGCCCGCACCTCCGCGAGGAGCTCGAGCGCGCGGGGTGTCGTCATCCCGTTCGCGAGCGCCCGCTGGCCTGCGCGCTGGACCGTCGGGCCGTCCGCGAGCGGGTCCGAGAACGGGATCCCGATCTCGAGCAGGCCGGCGCCGCCGCGCACCGCCGCCTCGGCGAGGCCGACCAGGTCGGCGTCGGCCATCAGGTAGATCGAGACGACCGGCGTCGCGAGCTTCATCGCTCGATCGCCTCGACCGTGTCGACGTCCTTGTCGCCGCGGCCCGAGAGGCCGACGAGCCAGATCTCCCCGGGGCGGGCGTGGCGCAGCGCGAGTGCAACGGCGTGGGCGGACTCGAGCGCCGGGATGATGCCCTCCCTGACGCACGTCAGGTGGAACGCGGCGAGCGCCTCGGCGTCGGTGACGGGCTCGTAGCGGGCCCGGCCGGCGTCCTTCAGGTACGAGTGCTCCGGCCCGACGCCGGGGTAGTCGAGGCCCGCCGAGATCGAGTGCGACTCGAGCACCTGCCCGTCGGCGTCGGCGAGGACGTAGGAGCGCGAGCCGTGCAGCACCGAGACGCGGCCGTGCGAGAGCGTCGCCGCGTCGCCGCGCTCGTCGCCGCCCGCCTCGGCGCCCCACAGCGCGACGTCGGCGTCCTCGAGGAAGGGATGGAAGAGGCCGATGGCGTTCGACCCTCCGCCGACGCAGGCGCAGAGGGCATCGGGCAGGCGCCCCTCGCGCTCGAGGATCTGCTCGCGGGCCTCGCGGCCGATCACCGACTGGAGGTCGCGCACGAGCACCGGATACGGGTGCGGGCCGGCGGCCGACCCGATCAGGTAGTGGGTCGTCTCGACGTTGGTGATCCAGTCCCGGATCGCCTCGTTCATGGCGTCCTTGAGCGTCGCCGAGCCCGACGTCACGGGGATGAGCTCGGCGCCCAGCATCCGCATGCGAACGACGTTGGGGTGCTGGCGGCGGATGTCCTCCTCGCCCATGTACACGTGGCACTCGAGCCCGAACCGCGCGCACACCGTCGCGGTCGCGACGCCGTGCTGGCCGGCACCCGTCTCGGCGACGATGCGGCGCTTGCCGAGCCGGACGGCGAGCAGCGCCTGGCCGACGGCGTTGTTGATCTTGTGGGCGCCGGTGTGGTTCAGGTCCTCACGCTTCAGCCAGATGCGCGCGCCCGACTCCTCGCCGAGCCGCTCGGCGAGATAGAGCGGCGACGGCCGGCCGACGTAGTCGCGGCCGAGCTGGTCGATCTCGGCGGCGAAGGCCGGGTCGGCGCGCGCGGCCTCGTAGCCCGCCGCGAGCTCGTCGAGGGCGCCCATCACGGTCTCGGGGACGAACCGGCCGCCGAAGGCGCCGAACCGGCCGCGGGCGTCGGGCATCGCGGTCACGCCGCCTCCTTTGCGTTGCGGACGAATGCGCGGATGAGGTCGTGGTCCTTCACGCCCGGGGCGGTCTCGACTCCGCGCGCGGTGTCGACGCCCCAGGGGCGCGCGGCGCGGACCGCGTCGGCGACGTTCCCGGGATCGAGGCTGCCGGCGAGGATGACCGGCTGGCGCACCTCGGCCGCGCGCGCCCAGTGCGCGCGGAGCTCCTCGCCGTCGGGCCGCGAGCCGAACGGAAGGTCGAGCAGAATCGGCACGCCGTCCGGCACATTCTCCGGCGACCCGCCCCGGCTGGCGACGATCACGTTCCCAACCTGTGTCGGCGTGTCACGGCCCCGCCCCAGCCCCCCGCCGTTCGTCAAACTTGCAGGTATGGGGTCTGACCCCGGCCCGTCACGGAACTGTGCCGGGGTGTCGTATGTCTGCACCAGATCGAACCCTTCGATACGTGGGTTACCTGGTACCCCTACCACCGCGACCGTGCGGACGCGGGGCGGGACGCGGGCCGCGAGGGCGCGGGCGCGGTCGGGCTCGAGGTAGCGCGGCGTGCCCTCGACCAGGATGAAGCCGACCAGGTCGGCGCCGGCCTGGACGGCGGCGTCGACGTCCTCCGGGCGCATGAGGCCGCAGATCTTGACGTGCGTCATCGCGCCACCCCCACCAGCTCGGCCAGCAGCTCCGGGCGGCGCATGAGCGACGTCCCGACGAGGACGGCGTCCGCCCCGGCGTCGCGGGCGGCCTCGACGTCGGCCCGGGCGGCGATCCCCGACTCGGCGACGCGCGTCACCGATGCCGGCAGCGTCGCGAGCAGCTCGAGCTGGCGGTCGCGATCGACCTCGAGCGACTCCAGGTCGCGCGCGTTCACCCCCACGATGGCGGCGTCGAGCCCGAGCGCCCGCTCGACCTCCTCGGCGGTGTGCGCCTCGACGAGCGCGTCCATGCCGAGCAGCTCCGCGGTCTGCAGGAGCCGCGCCGCCTCCCCGTCGGAGAGAAGTGCGAGGAGGACGAGGACGGCGTCTGCGCCGGCCATCCGCTGGGCGGCGACCTGCTCCGGGAAGACCGTGAACTCCTTGGCGAGCGCCGGCAGCCCGGCCGCGGCCCGCGCGCCGCGCAGGTCCGCGAGGCTTCCGCCGAAGTCGCGCTCGGCGACGAGGACCGACATCGCCGCGGCCCCACCCTCGGCGTAGCGGCGCGCGGTCTGGGCGACGTCCGCGCCGGGCGCGATCCCGCCCTCCGACGGCGACGAGCGCTTGATCTCGGCGATGACCGCCACGTCGGCGCCGGCCCTGAGCGCGTCGCCGAAGCCGCGCGCCGGCTCGGGCGCATCGCGGCGCACGTCGCCCGAGAGGCGCGTCAGGTAGCCGCTCACGCCGCCGGCCCCCGCGCCCGCGTGAAGGCGACCAGCTCGTCGAGCTTGGCCTGCGCCGCTCCCGAGTCGATCGTGTCGACGGCCAGGTCGATGCCGGCCTCCCAGTCGCCCACGACCCCGCCGACCAGCAGCGCCGCCGCCGCGTTCAGGATCACCGCGTCGCGCCGCGGCCCCCGCTCGCCGTCGAACACGGTCAGGATGACGGCCGCGTTCTGGGCCGGGTCGCCGCCGCAGCGCAGGTCGTCGGGCGTCCCCGGCACCGGCCCGGTCGAGAGCGGGGCAGGGTCGAGCGTCGACGTCGAGACGCTCCCGTCTCGCACC
The DNA here is from genome assembly GCA_963809325.1 of uncultured Actinomycetes bacterium. Lineage (GTDB taxonomy): Bacteria > Actinomycetota > Thermoleophilia > Gaiellales > JAICJC01 > JAICJC01. Next base: position 530,884 of record CAWEIZ010000007.1, on the reverse strand, counting down.
TCGGCCATCAGGTTCTCGCCGGTCGGCGTCAGCTCGTCGAGGCCGCCGGCGCCGTGGACGACCAGCGCGTGCTCCGTCCCGAGCTTCGAGAGCACCTGCGCGATCGGCACCACCAGCGCCTCCGAGTAGACCCCGACGACCTGCCGCCGCGCGCCCGCGGGGTTCGTGAGCGGCCCGAGCAGGTTGAAGACGCTCCGGATGCCGAGCTCGCGCCGGATCGGGCCGGCGTGGCGCATGGCCGGATGGTGGGCCTGGGCGAAGAGGAAGCCGAAGCCGACCTCGTCGATGCAGGCCGCGACGTCGGCGGGCGAGAGGTCGATCCGCACGCCGAGCGCCTCCAGGACGTCGGCCGACCCGCATCGCGACGACACCGCCCGGTTGCCGTGCTTGGCGATGATCGCGCCGGCGGCGGCGGCGACGAGGGCCGCCGACGTCGAGATGTTGAAGGTGTCTGAGCCGTCGCCGCCGGTGCCGCAGGTGTCGACCAGGTTGGAGTGGGAGGGGGTCGCGGGCGTCACGTGCGCGCGCATCGCGCGGGCGCACCCGGCGATCTCATCGGGCGTCTCGCCCTTCATGCGGAGCGCGACGAGGAAGGCCGAGATCTGGGCCGGCGACGCGTCGCCCGACATCACCTGCATCATGGCGACGTGCGCCTCCTCGCCCGAGAGGTCGCGCCCCTCGACGAGCTGCTTGATGGCGCTCGTGATCACCGGCCGGCCTCCATGGCGAGGAAGTTCTCGATCAGGCGCCGCCCGTGCGGCGTCAGCACCGACTCCGGGTGAAACTGTACGCCGTGCGTGGGATCCGTCCGGTGGCGGACGCCCATCACCTCGCCGTCGGGCGTGTGGGCGGTGACCACCAGGTCGTCCGGGATCGGGGCGAGCGCCGCGAGCGAGTGGTACCGGCCGGCCTCGAACGGGCTCGGCAGGCCCGCGTACAGGGCCGAGCCGTCGTGGGTCACCTCGTCGGGCTTGCCGTGGACGATCCGCGCTGCCCGGTCGACGCGCCCGCCGTAGAGCTCGCAGATGACCTGGTGCCCGAGGCACACGCCCAGGATCGGGATCCGGCCGGCGAGCCGGCGGACGACCTCCTCCGACACGCCCGCCTCGCGGGGCGTCCCCGGCCCCGGCGAGACGACGACGTGCGTGGGCCCCCAGGCCTCGGCCTCGTCGGCCGTCACGGCGTCGTTTCGCTCGACCCGCACCTCGGCGCCGGCGGTCGCGATGTAGTCGACCAGGTTGTAGGTGAACGAGTCGTAGTTGTCGATGACGAGGACGCGCGCGCTCATCGCCCGTACACCCCCGACTCGGCCCGGTCGATGGCGGCACCCAGCGCGGCCACCTTGTTCATCGCCTCGCGGTACTCGTCGTCCGGATCCGAGTCGGCGACGATCCCGCCGCCGGACTGGAGATAGGCGACGCCGTCGCGCAGGACGACGGTGCGGATCGCGATGCAGGTGTCCATGTCGCCTCCGAACCCGAGCCAGCCGACGGCGCCGGCGTAGGCGCCCCGGCGGCGGCCCTCGAGCTCCGAGATGATCTGCATCGCCCGCACCTTGGGCGCGCCCGACACCGTCCCCGCGGGGAACGTGGCCCGCAGCAGCGCGGGCGCGTCGCGGCCGTCGCCGATCTGGCCGAACACGCGCGAGACGAGGTGCATGACGTGCGAGTAGCGCTCGACGTCCATGAACCGCTCGACCCGCACCGACCCCGGGCGGCACACGCGGCCCAGGTCGTTCCGGGCCAGGTCGACGAGCATCGTGTGCTCGGCCCGGTCCTTCTCGCTCTCGAGCAGCTCGGCGGCTAGGGCGTCGTCCTCGGCGAGCGTCGCACCGCGGGGTCGCGTTCCGGCGATCGGGCGCAGCTCGCAGGTGCCGTCGAGGTCGAGCCGGACGTGCGTCTCGGGGGACGAGCCGATCAGCTGGTAGCCCTCCATGTCGAGCAGGAACATGTACGGCGACGGGTTGACGGCCCGGAGCGCCCGGTAGATCGCCGCCGGCGACGCGCCCGTCGTGCGGCGCACGCGCTGGGACGGGACGATCTGGTAGGCGTCGCCCGCGGCGATGTGCTCCTTGGCCCGCTCGACCGCCGCCACGTAGCCTGCCTCGGTCATCTCCGCCTCGGCCGTCCCTGGCGCGACGGGCTCGGCCACCGGCACGCCGAGCGGCCCGCCGAGCGCGTCGATCGCGCGGTCGACTGCGCCCCGCTCGCCCGTGACCGTCATCGTGCGGCGGACGTGGTCGAACGCGACCACCGTCTCGGCGAGCAGGAAGCGCATCGTGGGGAGGCCGGCGTCGGCGCCGTTCGCGGCAGGCAGCGGCACCGGCTCGAGCTCCGACACCCAGTCGTAGCTCAGGAACCCGACCGCGCCCCCGGCGAAGGGCGGCGCCCCGGCGGCAGGCCCGGGCTGTGAGGCGGCGAACGCGGCCGCCTCCTCGAGCGTCCCGACGGCCGGGAGCCCGGCGGCCAGGAACGAGTAGCGGCCGACCTGCTCGCCCCGCTCGACCGACTCGAGCAGGAACGCCGGAGCGCCCAGCGCGTCGCGCAGGCGCAGGTAGGCACCCACCGGCGTGATCAGGTCGGCGGGAAGCTCGCGGGTGTGGCGTTCGGGTGTCATGCCATGAAAAAAGCCCCTCGCCCGTGGGGCGGAGAGGCCTGTGCGAAGCGCGGATGCCGTGGCGGAGCTAGCGGGCCGCACCTCGCTCGCGTCGCCACCACCACTGTCCGAAGGTCGTTTGCACGGGCTTGACTATGCTGCATGGCTGGCCATGAGTCAAGCACGAACCGTCATTCTGAGCGCCGCCCGGACGCCGTTTGCCAGGCTCGGCGGCGGCCTCGCGAGCCTGTCCGGCCCGGAGCTCGGGACGCACGCCGCGGCGGCTGCGCTCGAGCGCTCGGGCGTCGCGGCGGGCGACATCGACTACGTCGTCATGGGCGAGGTGCTCCAGGCCGGCGCCGGCCAGATCCCCTCGCGGCAGGTGTCGGTCGGGATCGGGCTCGGCCCGACTGTCGGATCGGAGACCATAAACAAGGTGTGCGCGTCGGGCATGCGGGCCGCGACGCTGGCCGACGTCATGATCCGGGCGGGCGAGCACGACGTCATCCTGGCCGGGGGGATGGAGTCGATGTCGAACGCGCCCTACCTGCTCCCGAAGGGCCGGTTCGGCTACGGCATGGGCGACGGCGCGGTGCTCGACTCGATGACCTCCGACGGGCTCACCTGCACGTTCGACGGGCTGATCATGGCCGAGCAGAACTCGGCTGTGGCCGCCGAGATCGGCATCTCGCGCGAGGAGCAGGACGCCTGGGCGCTGCGGTCGCACGAGCGCGCCGTCGCGGCGATCGACGGCGGCCGGTTCGCCGAGGAGATCGCGCCCGTGACCATCCAGGGCCGCAAGGGCGGGACGGTCGTCTCGACCGACGAGGGCCCGCGCCGCGACACGTCGCTCGAGCGGCTTGCGGCGCTCAAGCCCGTCTTCGTCGCCGACGGCTCGACCACGGCCGGGAACGCCCCCGGCGTGAACGACGGCGCGGCCGCGCTCGTGCTCGCGTCGGAGTCGTGGGCGACGGAGCACGGCCTTGCGCCCCTGGCCGCGATCCGCGGCCACGGGTATGTGGCCGACGACTACGCCTACCTCGTGCGGACGCCGGCGGCGGCGGCGCGGGTCGCGCTCGAGAAGGCGGGCCTGGCCGTCTCCGACATCGACCTGCTCGAGGTGAACGAGGCGTTCTGCTCGGTCGCGCTCAACACCGTGCGGCTGCTCGGGATCGACGAGGAGCGCGTCAACGTGAACGGCGGCGCGGTCGCGCTCGGGCACCCGATCGGCGCGTCGGGCGCGCGCCTGCTCGGGACGCTCGTGTACGAGCTTCGCCGCCGCGGGGGCGGGATCGGCGTGGCGGCGATCTGCTCAGGCGCAGCCCAGGGCGACGCGACCGTGCTCGAGGTCTTCCCGCCTTGAGTGAAACGATCTGCGTGGTCGGCGCCGGGCAGATGGGGTCGGGAATCGCCCAGGTCGCCGCGGTGGCCGGCTACGACGTGACGCTCGTCGACGTCGAGCCGAGGCAGCTCGAGCGGGCCCGCTCGGGGATCGAGGCGTCGCTCGCCAAGCTGGTCGAGAAGGGGAAGGTGGGCGCGGGCGACGCCGACGCGGCGCTCGGCCGGATCGCGACCGCCGGCGAGCCGGGGCCGGCGGACATCGCCATCGAGGCGGCGACCGAGGACGTCGACCTGAAGCTCCGCATCTTCGCCGACCTCGACCGGGCGGCGGGCGACGGCGCCGTGCTGGCCTCGAACACGAGCTCGATCCCGATCACGCGGCTCGCGGCGGCGACGTCGCGGCCCGACCGGGTCGTCGGCATGCACTTCATGAACCCGGTCCCGCTGATGCCGCTCGTCGAGCTGATCCGGGGCCTCGAGACCTCCGACGAAGCCGCGTCGGCGGTGCGGGCCGCGGCCGAGCGGATGGGAAAGACGGTCGCCGAGTCGCGCGACTACCCCGGGTTCATCGCCAACCGGATCCTGCTCCCGATGATCAACGAGGCCGTCTACTGCCTCATGGAGGGCGTCGGCGACCGCGAGTCGATCGACACCGTGATGCGGCTCGGGATGAGCCATCCGATGGGCCCGCTCCAGCTCGCCGACCTGATCGGCCTCGACACGTGCCTCGCCATCATGGAGGTGCTGCACGACGGGCTCGGCGACTCGAAGTACCGGCCGTGCCCGCTCCTTCGCAGCTACGTCGAGGCCGGCCGGCTCGGGCGCAAGTCGGGACGCGGGTTCTATGAATACGGCTGACTCAGACTGGTTCGAGGACTTCTTCGACGAGGACTACCTGCGGTTCGCGGCCGACCGTTACCCGCCCGAGGCGACGGCTGCCGAGGTCGAGTTCCTCGTCGAGGCGCTCGCCCTGGAGCCGGGGACGCGCGTGCTCGACCTGGCGTGCGGCCACGGCCGCCACAGCGTCGAGCTGGCCCGGCGCGGCTGCCTCGTGATCGGCGTCGACCTGAGCGAGCCCTCGCTGGAGCTGGCGGCGGCGCGGGCGGCCGAGGCCGGGGTCGAGGTCCGGTTCGAGCGGGCGGACATGCGCCGCATCCGCTTCGAGAGGGAGTTCGACGCCGTCATCAACATGTTCACGGCGTTCGGGTACTTCGCCGAGGAGGCCGACAACCGGCTGGTGCTGGAGCGGGTCGCCGCCGCGCTCGCGCCCGGAGGGGCGTTCCTGCTCGAGACGATCAACCCGGTCGCCGTCTTCCCGCGCTTCGAGGCCCGCGGCTGGCACGAGCTCTCGGATGGGACGGTGATGCTCGAGGAGCGCGCCTACGACACCGCCCGCGGGCGGTTCGAGACGACCTGGACGTTCACGAGCGGCCCCGATCGCCGGCAGCACCGCTTCTCCCACCGGGCCTACACCGCGCCCGAGCTCACGGAGATGGCGGCCGGCGCGGGGCTCGAGGTGGAGCGGCTGTGGGGCGGGCTCGACGGGTCGGAGCTCGAGAAGGACTCCCGCCGCATCGTGATGCTCGCCCGCCGGCCGGGGTGAACCTTTCGGCCGGAAACGCCGACTAAGAGATATGCACGTCCGGCCGCTCGCAGTGATCGTTGCCACCACCGCCGTCCTGGCCTCCGGCTGCGGCCAGGCGGCGGGGGGTGACGGCAGCTCGCAGGCGCCGCCGCCGTCCGCACCGCCGAACGTGCGGATCTCGGGCGTCCTCTACGCCGCCACCTCTGCGCATCCGCACCGCCGGTCGCCTCAGGGGGGCGTCATGATCGGGCTCTTCACGCGGCCGTTCTCGACCGCGGGCCCGCTGATGGCCGATCCGCCCTCTCCCGTCGCGACCGTGCGGACAGACGCCGACGGCCGCTTCAGGCTCGAGCTTCCAGGAGCGCGGCCGCGCTACTTCGTCTCGGCGATCGACGCCCGCGGCTACGCGCCCGGGCGCTGGGCGCGGCCGGGCGCGCACGTGCGGCTCGTGGCCTGCACGGACTGCCCGATCCCCCTCTAGGCCAGACCCATGGGGCCTGGCCCCGGTGGTTCGCCCTACCGGGCGGGCGCCGCGATCTGCACGACCTCCGGGTCGGCGGCCACGACGGCGGCCGGCTCGAGCCAGCGCCGCGCGGTGATCGCGCCGGCGGCCGCAGCCACGGCGGAGATGACCCAGACGGCGTCGTAGCCCGTCCGCTCGATCGCGAGCCCGGCGATCGGCGCGGCGAGCGCGCCCATTCCGAACACGACCGTCGACGCGATGCCGACGGCCCGGCCCGCCCGGGTCGAGCCGGCGAGCTCGCCCGCCAGCAGGTAGAGGACGCCGTTGAACCCGAACGCGCCGAACGCCAGGACGACCCCGGCGACCAGGGCCGGCGGCGCACCGGCCGACAGCGCGACGGGCATGACGCACGCGGCGCAGACCGTCAGGATGCCGATGTCGCGCAGCGTCCGGGCCCGCCGGGTGCCGCCGCCGGCGTCGGCCAGCCGCCCCCAGACGAGCCGTGAGAGCGCCGCCGTGATGTTGAGGGCCGTGAAGCCCGCCGCGGCCTCGGTGTGGGAGAGGCCCGCGTCACGAAGCGCGCCGACGTAGTGGGCGAGGATGGCGCCCAGGCCGAGGACGTAGAGGAGCCCGACCGCCAAGAGCGGCCTGAACCCCGGGATGCGAAGGACGCCCGCGACGCTCTGGCCCGGCGATCGCCCGAGGGCCGCCGGGCGGCCGTCGGAGACGGTCGCGAAGAGGAGCGCGGTGGCCGTTGCGGCCACTCCCGCCCCGGCCATCGCGAGCCGGACGCCGCCCAGCGCCGCCAGGGCGGGCAGGACGGCCGATCCGACCGTGCCGCCGAGCGGCACGCCGAGCTGCCGCCATCCCATCGCCATGCCGCGTTTCTCCGGCTCGAACACGCGCAGGAGCGCCGTCATCCCGGCCACCGGCACGGCGGCTCCGCCGATCCCGGCCAGGACCAGCGCCGCCGCGTACGTGGTCGCGGAGCCGGCGAACGCCGCCAGGATCAGGCCCGCCCCGTTCACGAGCCCGCCGACCACGAGGACGCGCCTCCCGCCGAAGCGGTCTACGAGCGCGCCCGCGGGGATGAGCGCCGCGGCCGAGCCGATCCCGACGGCCGCGAAGACGGCGCCGAAGCCGGCCGGCCCGAGGTCGAAGCGCTCGCGGATCTCGACGCCGATCGCCGGGAGGCCGAACGTGATCATCGAGAACGCGGCCTGGGAGGCCACCGCGAGGACGAGGATGGTGCGCTGGCGGCTCACCGGCTCACCGTAGCCGACCGTGCGAACCGGTCAGACCGGATAGGCGGGTGACGCTGGGGGCGCCACCCGCCGGGAATCGGTCAGGCCGCGAGCCGGTGTCGCAGGCCACCGCCGAGATAGACACGGCGGCTCACGCGGATGGCGTCGTCGATGCGGCGCCGGAGCGTGATCGTGTTCATGGGCTCATCGGGGTCAACCATGACTGCGGGGGTGGCGTCGAGGACGTCGCAGGCGGCGAGAGCGACGGTCACGATGGCCACCTCGGCCTCGTCGAGGCCGACGTCGAACACGAGGACGTCAGGCTTCATGTCCTTGACGAGGCTGAGCGCCTCTTCGGCGTCGCGGGCGACGACCACGTGGTAGTGGTCGGCGACTGCGCGCCGCACCATGGCGAGGGTGAGGGGGTCGCGATCGATCACCATGACGGTGGCAGGCGCCCCGAGCGAGGAGATCCGAGCCAGCGGGCTCGGCTCCACGACGTCGCCCTTGGGCGCGTCGCTTTCGATTCGGTGGGTCAGGCCGTACATCGGGTGGGTTCCTCTCTGGAGCGTGGAGCGGAGTTGGAGCTGCACCGTCCGTGGTAGCCGAGTGATCGTCTCTTCACATTTTCATAATGAAACCCTAACGGGGGAATTGCATTCGCTCGGTTGGGGGGCACGGCGGACCGATGCTCTACGCTGTCCGAGTGCGTCTCGACCGCATCTACACGCGCGCCGGCGACGCCGGGCAGACCTCGCTCGGCGACGGTGAGCGGGTGTCCAAGAACGACGCCCGGATCTGGGCGTACGGCACCGTCGACGAGACCGGCGCGGCGATCGGCGCCGCCGTGGCCGGCGGCCTGCCGGACGAGATCGCCGAGCTCCTGAGGCGCGTGCAGAACGACCTCTTCGACGTCGGCGCCGACCTCTCGGTGCCGGCGGGGACGACGCGCGGCAAGGGCAAGAGCCGCCTCCGCATCGGCGAGGGCCACGTCACCGCGCTCGAGGAGGCCTGCGACCGGTACTCCGAGGCGCTCGAGCCGCTCACGAGCTTCGTCCTCTCGGGAGGGACGCCGGCCGCGGCCGCGCTCCACGTGGCGCGCACCACCTGCCGCCGGGCCGAGCGGTGCGCGGTCGCCCTGGGCGAGCTCGACGAGGTGAACCCGGCGGCGCTCGCCTACCTGAACCGGCTCTCCGACCTGCTCTTCATCCTCGCCCGGGTCGCGAACGACGGCGGCCGGGGCGACGTGCTGTGGCAGCCGGGGGCGTCGATCGCGCCCGACTCGGCGTAGTTATAGCGCTTAGGATAATACCGGCTGCTATAGTTCCTGGGTGGCCGGCGAGAACCCCTTCCGGTACGGCGACGTCGTGTCCGGCACCCAGTTCACCGACAGGCGCGCCGAGATCGCCGCCCTCCGCGCCGACGTCGAGAGCGGCCAGAACGTGGTCGTGATCGCCCCGCGCCGGACGGGCAAGAGCTCGCTGATGCGCGCCTGCGTCGAGGAGCTGCGCGCCGCGGGCGTCCTCGTCGCGGAGTGCGACCTCTTCGCCGCGCCCGACAAGGGGCGGCTGGTGGAGCAGCTCACGACCGCCCTCTACCGCGGCCTGCTCTCCCCGTTCGAGCGCGCGGGCCGGCGCTCGCTCGACTTCCTGCGCCGGATGCCGGTCGCCCCCGTCGCCACCGTCGATCCCGAGGACGGCAGCCTGTCGTTCACCATGCCGCAGACGCTCCGGCGCGGCGACGTCGACGTGACGCTCGAGCGGCTCCTGCGGCTGCCCGCCGAGGTCGCCGCCGAGCGCGGCCGGCGGGTGGCGCTCGTGCTCGACGAGTTCCAGGAGGTGACGCGGATCGACCGCGACCTGCCGCGGGCGATGCGGGCCGTGTTCCAGCAGCAGCCCGAGGTGGCGCACGTCTATCTGGGAAGCCACCGGCACATGCTCCGCCGGCTCTTCACCGAGCGAAACGAGCCGCTGTTCCGAAGCGCGAAGGTGATGGAGCTCGGCCCGATCGCTGCCGCCGACTTCGCGCCCTTCATCGCCGAGCGCTTCGCCGCCACGGGGCGGGAGGCCACGCCGGCGGGGATCGACCACCTCCTCGAGATCACGGCCGGCCAGCCCTACGACACCCAGGAGCTCGCGCGGTTCCTGTGGGCGATCTCGGCGGACCGGCCGGCGACGCCCGAGATGGTGGACGAGGCTTTCGCGCACGCGGTGATGGCCGAGTCGGCCAGGTGCGCCACGATCTGGGAGGGGCTCTCGCCGTACCAGCGGCTCGTGCTCCTGGCGGTCGCGGCCGAGGCCGGCCGGATCTACTCCGAGGAGTACCGCCACCGCCACAGGCTCGGGCCGCCGGCCCGCGTCCAGAAGGCGGTCGAGGCCCTCGCAGAGCGCGACCTGGTGGAGGGCGCCGCCCGGCCCGGCTACACCGTGCCCGACCCGTTCCTGCGTGCATGGCTCTCGGGCCGGGTGCGGACGCCGCCCGCGCCGGTATCGTTCGGGTGATGGCGCAGCCCGAGCCTGCCCCGGAGCCAGAGCCTCGGCCCGAGCCCGAGCGCTCGACGATCTCGGGGATCGCCTACGAGCCGCTCTACTCGCCGGCGAACACCCCCGTCGACTACGAGGCCGACCTCGGCGACCCCGGCCACTTCCCGTACACGCGCGGCATCTACGAGACGATGTACCGCGGCCGGCCGTGGACGATGCGCCAGTTCGCCGGCTTCGGGACGGCCGAGGAGACGAACCGCCGCTTCCGCTACCTGCTCGACCACGGCCAGACCGGGCTCTCGACCGCGTTCGACATGCCGACGCTCATGGGCTACGACTCGGACCATGCGCGGTCGCTCGGCGAGGTCGGCCGCGAGGGCGTCGCGGTCGACACGCTGGCCGACATGGAGGATCTCTTCGCCGGCATCCCGCTCGACCGGGTGACGACGTCGATGACCGTGAACGCGCCCGCCGCGGTGGTGCTGGCCCAGTACGTGGTCGTCGCCGAGAAGCAGGGCATCCCGCCCGAGGCGCTCGGCGGCACGATCCAGGCCGACATCCTCAAGGAGTACATCGCCCAGAAGGAGTGGATCTTCCCGCCGGAGCCGTCGATGCGGCTCATGGTCGACATGATCGAGTGGTGCACCGGGACCATGCCGCGCTGGCATCCGATCTCGATCTCGGGCTACCACATCCGCGAGGCAGGGGCGACCGCGGCCCAGGAGCTGGCGTTCACGCTCGCGGACGGGTTCGCGTACGTCGAGGCGTGCCGGGAGCGGGGGATGGACGTCGACGACTTCGCGCCGCGCCTGTCGTTCTTCTTCAACGCCCACATCGACTTCTTCGAGGAGATCGCGAAGTACCGCGCCGCCCGCCGGATCTGGGCCCGTGAGCTGCGCGAGCGCTACGGGGCCACAGGCGAGCGCTCGCTGCTCATGCGGTTCCACACGCAGACCGCCGGCGTCTCGCTGACGGCCCAGCAGCCCGAGGTCAACATCGTGCGCACCGCCCTCGAGGCGCTGGCGGCGGTGCTCGGCGGCACGCAGTCGCTGCATACGAACTCCTACGACGAGGCGCTCGCCCTCCCCACCGAGGGCGCGGCCCGGCTGGCGCTTCGCACCCAGCAGGTGATCGCGAACGAGACCGGCGTCGTCCACTCGGCCGACCCGCTCGGCGGCTCGTGGCTCGTCGAGTCGCTGACGGCCCGGCTGGAGCGCGAAGCGTACGAGTACTTCGAGCGGATCGACCGGCTGGGCGGCGTCGTCCCGGCACTCAACGAGAACTTCTTCCAGCGCGAGATCGCCGAGGCCTCCTACCGCTTCCAGCGCGAGGTGGAGGAGGGCCGCCGCCTCATCGTGGGCGTGAACTCGTTCCTGAACGATGAGGACGACCAGGTCGAGATCCTGCGCATCTCGCCCGATGTGGAGCACCGCCAGCGCGAGCGCCTGAGCGGCGTCCGCGGGCGCCGCGAGGGGCCTGCGGTCGAGGCCGCGCTGGCGGCGCTGCGCTCGGCAGCGGCCACCGACGAGAACGTGATGCCGCACCTCGTCTCATGCGCACGGGCGTACGCGTCGGAGGGCGAGATCTGCGATGCCCTGCGTGAGGTGTGGGGCGTCTACCGCGAGACGCCGGTCTTTTGACGTGGGGAGGGCGGGCCCTCCCCACGGGCCCCTCCCGGGTAGGCGTGAGGCCGGGCCGGCAAAGCCGGCCCTCGCGACACTCGTCGGTGAGCATTGGCGAATGAACACCATGGGGCCAGACCCCGGACGCGGGTCTGGCCCCGGTGGTTCGCGTGAGTACCCCGGGGTCAGACCCCGGCTCACTGCCGTGCGTAGATCGGCGCCGGCTTGTGACCGGTGTCGCGGGATTGGCGCACGTAGACCCCGTGGGGCCAGGCCCCGGACGGGGCCTGGCCCCGGTGGTTCGCGCACCGACAGTCGTGAGCTAGGAACTCCGGCACGGGGCTCCCAGCCTGTGAGGGTGGGGTCAGACCCCGCGTCGGCGGCCGTTACGCTGCCGCGCGCCTTTCGTCGCTGACCGCGCTCGGCGGGGGCCGCGAGCGTGTGGACTTGTCGCGCGTGTGTCACACACGTGCAACACGGACCGATGCGGGGTCTGACCCCACTAGGATCTGCCGCCATGGACGCCTGGAACCTCGACGACGTCGATGCCGAGCGCTCGGGAGCGGGCGAGCTCTATCGCGAGTTCCTGCGTGTCGAGTCGATGAGCGCGGGCCTGTACGTGCTCGAGGCGGGAGCGTCCGATCCGCAGTCGCCGCACGCCCAGGACGAGATCTACTACGTCCTCTCGGGCCGCGCGCGGTTCACCTCGGGTGGCGACGACCGCGAGGTGGCGCCGGGCGACGTGCTGTTCGTGCCTGCGGAGGAGGAGCACCGCTTCCACTCGATCGAGGAGCGGCTCAGCCTGCTCGTCGTGTTCGCTCCCGCGGAGGGCTGAGTGGCTACACTCGCGCTCGTATGAGTGGGCCCATCCGCGTGGTCGTCGCCAAGCCGGGGCTCGACGGTCACGATCGCGGCGCCAAGATCATCGCCCGGACGCTCCGCGACGCCGGCATGGAGGTCATCTACACCGGCCTTCACCAGACCCCGGAGCAGATCGTCGAGACGGCCCTCCAGGAGGACGCCGATGCCGTCGGCATCTCGATCCTCTCCGGCGCGCACATGACCCTCGTGCCGCGGATCCTCGACCTTCTGAAGCAGAACGACGCCGAGGACGTGCTCGTCGTCGTCGGCGGCACGATCCCGGCCGAGGACATCGTCGAGCTGAAGAAGCTCGGCGTCGCCCAGGTGTACACCCCGGGCGCCCCGACGGCCGAGATCGTCGAGTTCCTGCAGTCCGCTCTAGGGGCCGCCTGATGGCCGGCGCGGGCCTTCGGATCTCGGTCGACGACCGCGTCGCGGTCGTGACGATCGACCGGCCCGACGTCCTGAACGCGCTGAACACCGCCCTCCTCGAGGAGCTCCTGGCCACACTGACCGATCTGAGTGGGGATTCCGGGATCGCCGCCATCATCCTGACCGGCGAGGGCGACCGGTCGTTCATCGCCGGTGCCGACATCAAGGAGATGGCGGGGAAGACGCCGCTCGAGGCACGGGCGTACTCCGAGCTCGGGCAGGAGATCGCCCACATGCTCGAGACGATGCGCAAGCCGACGATCGCCGCCGTGAACGGCTACGCCCTCGGCGGCGGCTGCGAGATGGCCCTGGCCTGTGACGTGCGGCTCGCGTCGGAGAACGCCCACTTCGGCCAGCCCGAGATCAACCTGGGGATCATCCCGGGCTGGGGGGCGACGCAGCGGCTCGCCCGGGCGACGAACATCGGCTACGCCAAGGAGCTGATCCTCACCGGGCGCATGATCGACGCGAGCGAGGCGCTCGAGCGCGGCCTCGTCCAGCACATCTACCCGGCGAACGAGCTCCTGCCGCGGGCGCTCGAGATGGCCCACCTGATGGCGTCGAAGAGCCCCGTCGCGCTCTACTACGCCAAGGAGGCGTCGAACCGGTCGCTCCAGGGCGACATCGCCGGGAACCTCGTCCACGAGGCCGATCTCTACTCGATCATGTTCTCGACGGACGACGCCCGGGAGGGCCTGACCGCCTTCGTCGAGAAGCGCGACCCCGGCTTCGTGGGCAAGTAGCCGTCCCTGCGACCGCGGCTCCCGCCGGTTGGTTAGGCTCCCGGCCGGTCACGGGATGGAGGTGCAGGCGCGGTGAACATCGCAGTGTGTGTGAAGGAGGTGCCGAGCGGGACGTCGCACAAGCGGCTCGACCCTGCGACGAACCGGCTCGACCGGTCGGGCGACTCCGAGCTCAACCCCTTCGACCTGCACGCGCTCGAGGAGGCGGTGCGGATCCGGGAGGGCGGCGCCGACGTCGGCGAGATCGTGGCCGTCTGCATGGGCCCGCCCTCCGCGCAGCGCGCGCTCCAGAAGGCGCTGGCGCTGGGCGCCGACCGGGCCGTGCTCGTGAGCGATCCGGCCCTCGCCGGGTCCGACATCGCGGGCACGGCGCACGTGCTCGCCGCCGTCGTCGCAAAGCAGGACGCCGACCTCGTGCTGCTCGGCCAGCAGGCCGCCGACGCCGACTGCTACGTCATGGCGGCCGCCGTCGCCGACCACCTGGAGCGGCCCGTGGTGACGCAGGTGGCTGACCTCACGGTCGACGGCTCAGGCATCCGCGCCAAGCGCCAGACGGAGCACGGCTATGACGTCGTCGAGGCGCCGCTGCCTGCGGTCGTCTCGGTCTCCGACGCGATCAACACGCCCCGGCTTCCGTCCATCAAGGCCATCATGGGCGCGAAGAAGAAGCCGCTCGAGACGCTCTCGGCCGCCGATGCGGGCGTGGACGCCGGCCGGGTGGGGACCGACGGAGCGCAGAGCGTCGTGCGTTCGATCGCGCCGCCGGCGGCGAAGTCGGCCGGCGTCACCATCGAGGACTCGGGCGGCGACTCGGCCGGCAAGGTCGTCGAGATCCTTGCCGGGAAGGGGCTGATCTAGTGCTGCTCGTCTACGTGCATCATGCCGACGGCGAGTTCTCGCCGCAGAGCCTCGGTGCGCTCGCCAAGGCGGCGGCTCTGGGCGGCGACGTGACGGCATTCGTGGCCGGCTCCGGGGTCGACGACGGCTGGGCCGGATCGCTGGGCGGCCACGGCGCCGCGAAGGTGCTGGTCGCCGACGACCCGGCGCTCGCCGGGGGCCTGCCGCAGCCCATCGTGGACGCGATCGAGGGCCCGGCCCGTGAGGCCGAGGCTGTCATCTTCGGCGCCGGCGTCGTCTCGGCCGACGTGGCCGCCGGCCTGGCGGCGCGGATCGGGGCCGGGATCGCCTGCGAGACGACCGAGATCGCCCGCGCCGACGGCGGGGTCGTCGCGACCCGTCCCGCCCTGGGCGACACGGTGATGGTCGAGTCCGGGTTCCGCGGGACCGGCATCGTGCTGGCGCGGGCGAACGCCTTCGCGCCGAACGAGGCGCCCTCGGGGACTGCGCCCGTCGAGCGGGTGGCCGTCGAGGTGAAGCCGTGGTCGCAGGCCGCGCGCCCCGCCGGCCGTGAGGAGGCCGAGGTCGCCGGAGTCGATATCACGGAGGCCGACATCCTGGTCGCGGTGGGCCGCGGCATGGGCGGGCCCGAGAACGTGCCGCTGGTCGAGGAGCTGGCCAGGGCCATCGGCGGCGAGGTCGCCGCCACGCGCGCGGTGGTCGACGCGGGCTGGGTGCCCTACTCCATGCAGGTCGGCCAGACCGGCAAGACGGTCTCGCCGAAGCTCTACATCGCCTGCGGCGTCTCGGGCGCGATCCAGCACAAGGTCGGGATGGCCAACGCCGGCACGATCGTCGCCATCAACAAGGACCCGAACGCGCCGATCCACGAGTTCGCCGACGTGAGCGTGATCGGCGACACGCTGACCGTGGTGCCGAAGCTGACCGAAGCCCTGCGCGGCCGGGCCTAGCGGCCCGCGTCAGACGGTTGGCCGCTCGGCTGCTCGGCCGGCGTGCCCAGCCACGCCCGGAGCGCGTTCTGGAGCCGGACGGCCTCCGCGAGCACGTCCGTGAGGCGCTGCTCGGTCGGTGCGGTCGGGACGGTGCGGCCCATCCGCTTGAACAGTCGTTCCGTGTCGGCCGCCGACCACCGCCGGTCCTCGCCGACCTCGATCGGCACGGGCGTGTGGCGGCGGTCGGCGGCCTCCAGGAACCTGTCCAGGTCAGCGAGAAGCGCCTCCGCCAGCTCTGCGCGTTCGGACACTCCCCGATTGTACGGTCATGCGGCCGGCTGGATGTTCTGATTCACACGGAACGTGTTCTCGGGGTCGTACTGCGACTTCACACTCGAGAGCCGGTCGTAGTTCGAGCGGTACGTCGCCTTCACCCGCTCCTGACCCTCGTCCATCATGAAGTTCACGTACGCCCCGCCCGCCGAGTACGGGTGGGTCGCGTCGAAGTAGTCGACCGTCCAGTCGCGGACCGCGTGGGCGTTCGCCGGCTCGGGGTCGACGCCGTAGATGACCTCGGCCCACTGGACATCGCGGTAGCTCCATGCGGTGTCCGACTCGCCGACGTCATGGACGGCGCCGTCGATCGGGTACAAGTGCATCGTGGACGCGCCGGGCGCCATGCGCTCGGCGTGCTCGGCGTGGGCGTCGATCAGGGCGTCGGGCAGCTCACGGACGAAGTCCGCACGCCAGTAGCCCTGAAGGCCCTTCGGGTAGAACGGGTCGAAGAACCCCTGGAGACCGGCGAACGGCAGCGGGCCGGCGCCGTGCATGAGCGGCTCGGCCGCTGCGAGCATCGGGGCCATCGCCGCCTGGGCGGCGTCGTTGTCGTCGCCGGCGTAGCACCACACCACCGCGCTCACCTTGCGGCCGTGGAGCTCCTCCGGGAACGGGGCCACGGGCGGGACGGTCGCGAACGCGAAGAAGCCGTTCAGCTCGCGCGGCGCCTGCGGGATGAACTCCCGGTAGGTCTGCATGACCGCCACGGTGTCGTCGAGCGACCAGAAGGTCGGGCCGGCGATGACCGTGCTCACCGGGTGAAGCCGGTAGCGGAACTCGGTGACGACGCCGAAGTTGCCGCCCCCTCCCCGGATCGCCCAGAAGAGGTCCGGGTTCTCGTCGGCGCTGGCCTTCACCTTGGCGCCGTCGGCGAGGACGACGTCCGCGCCGAGCAGGTTGTCGATGGTGAGGCCGTGGCGCCGGGCCAGGTGCCCGATCCCGCCGCCGAGCGTCAGCCCGCCGACCCCCGTCGTGCCAAGGATGCCGAGCGGAGTCGCCATCCCGATCTCCGCGGTGGCCGCGTCGACCTGGGTCAGGGTGGCTCCGCCGCCGGCGGCGACCGTCCTGCGGTCGGCGTCGATCGTGACGGACGACAGCGGGGAGAGGTCGATCACGACGCCGTCGTCGACGGTGCCGAGTCCGGGGCCGCTGTGGCCGCCGCCGCGGATCGCGAGCGGCACGTCGTGGCTGCGTGCGAAGCCGATCCCGGCCGCGACGTCATCCGCCGAGGCCGCGCGGATGATGACGCCCGGGTGGCGCTCGATCATCCCGTTGTGCACCCGGCGGGCCTCGTCGTAGCCCGAGTCCGCGGGGCCGATCAGCTCGCCGGTGATGCCGCGAAGCTCGGACCGCGCGGCGCTCGAAAGTGTCTCAGTGGTTGCCATTCAGTCTCCTTGTTGGTGCGTGGATAGATCCCCGCGGCACGCTACGTGCCGACCCCGTGGCCGGCATGACGGGATCTGACCCACTTTGCGCCTCTCCTCCTGCCGCGTGCAATGATCAGATCTGACTAGATGGTTGATTCCCAATTCTCGCGCGCCTGGACGCCCAACCGTTGCGGAGGTTCGAACGGTGGCGGGGCTGCGGCTGCGAACCGTCGCCTGGCTGCGTCCTCGGTCGCGCCGATATCTCAACCAATATCGGCGCTCCCTGCGTCCTTGCCATGCTCGGTTCTCGCCGCCCAGGACATCACGTGAATTGGGAATCAACCATCTCGTGAACCAGACCGCCTCCACCTCGACGCTTCCCGGGCCGCTCCGGCTGGCCCCTTCGTTTCCGTTCGTCGGCCGGCCGCGGGAGCTCGCGACGCTGCGGTCGCTCATGCCATGGGCGGCGAGCGAGGGCAGGCGGATCGCGCTCGTCGCCGGCGAGGCCGGCTCGGGGAAGAGCCGGCTCGTGCGCGAGTTCGCCCAGGAGGCGGCCGCCGCCGGCGCGCTCGTGCTCTACGGCGCCTGCGACGCCGTCGTGCCGACGCCGTACGGGCCGTTCGCGGAGGCGCTCGACCGGCTCGTCCGCACGGTCGATCCGGCACGGCTCCGCGTCGACCTCGGGCCGGGTGGCGGCGAGCTCCAGCGGCTGCTGCCGGATCTCGCGGCCCGTGTCGGCGACCTTCCCGATCCCGTCACGGCCGACCAGGACACGGAGCGGCACAGGCTGCACACGGCCGTCGTCGAGCTCCTGATCGCGACCGGCCGGCACACGCCCGTCCTGCTCGTCCTCGAGGACGGGCACTGGGCCGACCATCCGACGCTGCTGCTCTTGCGCCACCTCGGGCGGGCCGCGGCCGACGCCCGCCTGCTCGTCCTTGCGACGTTCCGCGACACCGAGGCCGACCTGCCGCAGGAGCTCGGCGACGCGCTGGTCGACCTGCGCCGGAACGAGCAGGTCTCGCGGCTGCGGCTTTCGGGCCTCTCGGCCGACGACGTCGAGGAGTTCGTCCGCCAGGCCGGCGGGAGCGGCCTGGACGGCCTGCCGGCCCTGGCCGAGTCGATCTTCGAGCTGACCGGCGGGAACGCGTTCCTGCTCACGGAGCTGTGGCGCGAGCTCGTCGAGACGGGCGCCGCCCGGCCGGGCGCCGACCTCGCCGGCTCACTGCACGGGCTCGACACGCCCGAGGGCGTGCGCGACGTGGTCAACCAGCGGCTCGCGCGGCTCCAGTCCGGCACACGGGCTGCGCTCGAGCTGGCCTCGGTTGCCGGCCCGGAGTTCGAGACCGACGTGATCCGCGAGGCCGGCCGCTTCGACCCGGCGGCGCTGGCCGTGGCGCTCGACGAGGCCGTCGCCAGCGGCATGATCGAGGAGGTGCTGGGGCCAACGCTCGCCCACCGGTTCGCCCACGAGCTCGTGCGCAGGGCGCTCTACGACAGGCTGGCCGCGGGCCGCCGTGCGGAGCTTCACCTGCGGATCGCCGAGGTGCTCGACGAGCGTGTCTCCGACGGCTCGGCTCGCGCGCTCGGCGATGTCGCCCATCACTTCGCCGCCGCGGCGCCGATCGGCGGAACGGATCGCGCCGTCGAGTACAGCCTGCTCGCGGCCGCCGCGGCGATGGTGGCTCTGGCGTTCGACGAGGCGGCGGTTGCGCTGCGGACGGCGCTCGAGCTCGGGATCCCGGGCGGAACCGACCGGGCGGACGCCCTGCTCGACCTGGGCGCGGTGACGTTCCGGGCCGGGCGGTCGATCGACTCGCAGGAGGCCTACCTCGCCGCGGCCGGCATCGCCAGGCGCCTGGGAGACGGCAGGCGCCTCGCCCGCGCGGCGGTGGGCTACGAGGACGCCTGCTGGCGGATGGGGATCGCCGACGAGGGCGCGCTCCAGCTCCTCGAGGAGGGCGGGGAGGCGCTCGATCCGGGCGACTCGAAGCTGCGCGTGCGCGTGCTCGGCGCGCTCGGCCGGGCGCTGGCATTCGCCGCCCGGCCCGAGGAGAGCGCGATGGTGCGCGACGAGGCGATCGCCATGGCCCGCCGGGTCGGCGACCGCCAGGGGCTGGCGCTGATGCTGAGCCGCTCCTACTGGCTGCGTGGGCCGACACCGTTCGGGGACATCCTGGACATGCTGGCAGAGGGGCGCGACATCGCCCAGCAGCTGGGCGACATCGAGATCGGCGCCGAGGCGATCCAGTGGCGGATCGCGTCGCTCCTCGCGATCGGCGACCTGAATGCCGCCCGCGTCGAGCTCGCGGCGCTGCTCGACATGGCCGGTCGCATGCGCCAGCCGTTCGCGATGCACGTGGCCGAGCAGTACGCCGCGGCCATCGCGCTCTGCGACGGGCGCCTGCGCGAGGCCGAGGCGGCGGCCGAGCGGTCGCGGGAGTGGAGCCGCCTGCTCGCCGGCCGCGATCCTTCGAGCGTCTACGGCATCCAGATGTTCGGGATCCGCCGCGAGCAGGGCCGGCTCGCCGAGCTGGCCCCGGCCGTGCGGGGGCTCGCCGCCTCGGACCTCTCCGCGGCCTGGCGGCCAGGCCTCGCCGCCCTGATGGCCGAGCTGGGGATGCTTCAGGAGGCGCGCGCCGAGCTCGACCGGGTCCGCGCAGACGGCCTCGACACGCTGCGCCCGGCGCTCTGGCTCGCGTCGCTCACGTATCTGGCCGACGTGTGCTCGATCGTGGGCGATGCCGAGATGGCGAGGCTGGTCTATGCCGAGCTTCTGCCGCACTCCGGGAGCAGCGTGATGATCGGGCACGCCGTGGCCTGCTACGGCGCCGCAGACCGCTACCTGGGGATGCTCGCCGCCACGTTCGGTGACAGGGCCCTTGCGGCCCGCCATTTCGAGGCCGCGCTGGCGCTCGACCGTGAGGCGGGCGCACACACGTGGGTCGCCCACACCGCCCACGAGTACGGACGGATGCTCCACGCCGGCGGCGCCGCCGGCGACGCCGGCCGGGCGGCCGAGCTCCTCGCCGAGGCGGCCGAGCTCGCGAAGCGGATCGGCATGCGGGCGCTGCTCGAGCGGATGCAGCCGGCGGGCGCGCCGGTCGTCGCGCCTTCCGGGCTCTCCCCGCGCGAGGTCGAGATCCTGCGCCTGGTCGCCCGCGGGCTCTCGAATCGCGACGTGGGCCGGGCGCTCTCGATCAGCGAGCACACCGCCGCGAATCACATCCGCAGCATCCTGCGGAAGACGGGCGCCGCGAACCGCACCGAGGCGGCGGCGTACGCGCACACCAACGGACTCATCGGCGCGGGCTAACATCCTCACCGTGCCGCTTTACATTGTCGAACGCAGCTTCGCCGACCAGCTCGATCTGAAGGGCGCCGACGTCCGCCTGATCGAGGAGGTCAACTCCGAGGAGGGCACGACGTGGCTCTTCTCGTTCCTGAGCGCCGACCGGAAGCGGTCGTACTGCTTGTACGAGGCCCCGTCGCCCGACGAGATCCTGGCGGCGGCGAAGCGCAACAACATCCCGGCCGACGCGATCGTCGAGGTCAACCGGCTCACGCCGAGCCTCGTGCCGTAGGCGTCTACACGATCGTGTACTCCGGCCCGCTCCCGCCCTCGGGCGGGGTCAGCCGTCCACCCTTCGCGGTGATCGCGCCACACTGGACGCAGTTCGAGGGCGTGAGCTTCACCTCGACCATGCCGTCGCCCGACGGCTCGCCCAGCTCGTAGACCGCGGCCGGGCACATCGCGACCCAGGCCTCTGCCACCTCGATCGGGACGCGCTCGCGCAGGCGGATGTGGTTGGGCTGGTCGTCGCGGCTCCGGTTCCCCGAGAGGAAGACGCTCGACAGCTTGTCGAACGTGAGCGAGCCGTCCGGATCGGGGTAGTCGCGGGTCTCGATCCTGAGCTCGGCGTCGGCATCGCGGCGGGTGCGGAACGTGCCGCCCGGGAACGCGCCGCGTGTGAGGTCCATGGCGCTCGCCAGCCCGCCGCCGACCACGAGGCCCTTCGTCAGCGCCTGGCGCATGTTCCGCACGCGGTGCAGGTCGCGCCAGATGTGGCTCGCCTTCACGCTGCGGTCGTAGCCGTCGAGCGCGCCCGGCGCGGCGGGATCGCCGCCCGCCTTCAGCGCCTCGTGCACCGCCTCGGCGGCGAGCATGCCCGAGCGCATCGCGTAGTGGATCCCCTTCAGCTTGGGGACGTTCACGAACCCGGCCGAGTCGCCCGTCACGATCGCGCCGGGGACGGAGATGCGGTCGGGGACCGAGAGCAGGCCGCCCTCCGGGATCGTCTTCGCACCCCAGGCCTCGCGCTCGCCGCCGGCGAGGAGCTCGCGGATCATCGGATGGGTCTTGAACTGCTGGAGGAGGTCGTGCACCGAGAGGGATGCGTCGTGGTGCTCGAGCCCGACGACCAGGCCGATCGTCAGGCGGTCCTCGCCCATCGGGTAGATGAAGCTGCCGCCGGTCTCGCCGTGCTTGCCCGCCCACCGAAGCGGCCACCCGAGCGTGTGGATCACGCGGTCGAGCGGGCGGGCGACCTTCCATACCTCCTTGACGCCCAGGCTCCAGACCTGCGGATTCACGGAGCGCAGGCTGAACTCCTCGGCGAGCGCACCGGCCAGGTGCCCCTGCGTCCCCTCGCACAGCACCGTGGCCCGAGCCCGGATCTCGACCCCCGGCTCGTACGCGGCGGTCGGCCCCCCCTCGCGGTCGAGGCCCTTGTCCCCCGTCACGATGCCGCGAACGGCACCGCCGTCGACGAGCAGCTTCTGGGCGGCCGTCTCGGGCAGCACCATCGCCCCGAGCTCCTCCGCCTGCTCGCCGAGGTAGCGGCCGAGCTGCGCCAGCGAGAAGATCCAGTTGCCCTTGTTGTGGAACGGCGGCGGCGTGGGCAGGCGAACGCCGTAGCCGGGCCGCATCAGGTAGACGGCCTCGCGCCGGACGGGGCCGAAGCCGGGCAGCCCCTCGAGCGGCGTCTCCGGGAGGAGGTCGCGCAGCGCCGAGGGGTTGACGACGGCGCCGGACAGCAGGTGGGCGCCGGCCACGCGGCCCTTGTCGACGACGGCGATCGGCGTCTCGCCGAGCGCCTCCGCGGTCGCGGGATCCTCGGCCAGGAGCTGGCCAAGCCGGATCGCGCCCGCCATGCCCGCGGGCCCGCCGCCGACGAAGAGCACGCCGACGTCGATCCGCTCGTCCTCGCCCGCCTCGGGCGCCGTGACGAATTCGCGCACCCTCACCGGGGGTGGATAGTCGGCGGCGCGGCGAGGCACGGCGGGCAGGATACTCTGCCGCGCGATGCGACCAGTCGACCTCCGCTCCGACACCGTCACGCGGCCCACGCCCGAGATGCGCCGGGCGATGGCCGAGGCCGAGGTGGGCGACGACGTCTGGGGCGACGACCCCACGGTGATCGCGCTCGAGGCCGAGACGGCCCGCGTGCTGGGCAAGGAGGCGGCGGTGTACGTCCCGTCGGGGACGATGGGAAACCAGGCCGCGGTTCGCGCCCAGACGCGGCCCGGCGACGAGATCCTCGTCCACCGCATGAGTCACGTGGTCGTCCACGAGCAGGGCGGCGTGGCGGCGCTCTCGGGCGTCCAGCCGGCGCTCCTCGACGGCGACCGGGGCATGCTCGACGTCGAGACGCTGCGCCGCGCGTGGCACGACGCGAGCGATGTCCACTACTCCCGTCAGAGCCTGGTCTGCGTCGAGAACACCGTCGGCGAGGCGGGCGGGCTCGTCGTCGCGCCAGAGCGGATCCGCGACATCGCCGCGTTCGCGCGCGAGCACGACATGCGGGTGCACATGGACGGCGCCCGGCTCTGGAACGCGGCCGTCGCGCTCGGACTGCCTCCGGCGGCGGTCGCGGCGGACGTCGACTCGGTCTCGGTGTGCTTCTCGAAGGGCCTCGGCGCGCCGGTCGGCTCGGCGGTGGCGGCCGACGCCGACCTGATCCAGCAGGTGCGCCGAAACCGCAAGCTCTTCGGCGGCGGCATGCGCCAGGCGGGGATCATCGCCGCGGGTGCCCTGCACGCGCTTCGCCACCATTTCGAGCGGCTCGCCGACGACCACCGAAACGCGCGCCGGCTCGCGGAGGGCCTCGCCGGGTCCCGCCGGATCCGGGTCGATCCGGCCGCGGTCGAGACGAACATCGTGCTCGCGGCGGTGCCGGACGGGTCGGCCGAGGCGCTGGTCGACGAGCTGGCGGGGGCGGGCGTGCTGGCGGGCTGGCTGGACGCGCACACGGTTCGATTCGTGACGCATCTGGACGCCCAGGACGACGCCGTGACCGCGGCCCTGGACGCCATGACGCCGATGCTACGATGAACGCATGAAAGCCGACATCCACCCCGAGTACGTGGTCGCGCACGTCCGCTGCTCATGCGGGAACGAGTTCACCACGCGCGCCACGAAGTCCGAGCTGCACGTCGAGATCTGCTCGGAGTGCCATCCGTTCTACACCGGCAAGCAGAAGCTCGTCGACACGGGTGGTCGCGTGGAGCGGTTCCGTCGCCGCCAGGCGAAGTCCGCGTCCGCGTAGACGCTCAGGTAGGGACCTCCGCATGCCGAACTACCCTGGTATGAGGGAGGTCCCATGAGCGCGAACGTCGGCGGCCAGGCCGTGCTCGAGGGCGTCATGATGCGCAGCCCCGGCACGTGGGCCGTGACGGTGCGCCGCTCCGACGGCGGCCTTGCCCGCGTCTGCCGGCCGATCTCGAGCGCCGCGTCGCGCCATCGCTGGATGCGGCTCCCGATCATCCGCGGCGTCGTCGCGCTCGGCGAGTCGCTCGTGATCGGCTTCCGCGCGCTCTCGGTCTCGGCGACCTACGCCTCCATTCAGCCCGGGGAGGAGGCCGACCCGGAGGAGGCGGCCGAGCTCACCCGCGGCCAGATCGCGTTCGCGTTCGTGATCGCCATCGGGTTCGCCATCATCATCTTCAAGGTCTCGCCCGCCGTCATCACGGGCTTTCTGCCGATCCACTCGACCGCCCTGTTCGTGGTCGTCGAGGGCGGCATCCGGGTGAGCTTCCTGATCGCGTACCTCGCCCTCATCTCGCTCGTGCCCGACCTGCGCCGGGTGTTCCAGTACCACGCGGCCGAGCACAAGGCGATCAATGCCTACGAGGACGGCGCCGAGCTCACGCCCGAGCGGGTCCAGTCGTACTCCAAGATCCACGTCCGGTGCGGCACGGCGTTCCTGCTCTGGGTGATGGTCATCGCGATCTTCGTGTTCGCCCTCGTCGGCCGGCCCGACTGGCCGGTCCTGATCGCCTCGCGCATCCTGCTCCTGCCCGTCATCGCGGGGCTGGCGTACGAGGTCATCCGGTTCGGCGGAAAGCACCCGCACAACCCGGTCGTCCGCACCCTGCTCGCTCCCGGGCTGTGGCTGCAGTCGCTCACGACGCGGGAGCCGACGCTCGACCAGGTCGAGGTGTCGATCCAGGCGCTGCGCGACGTCCTCGACGCGGAGGCGGCCACCGCGGCCCCCTCGCTCGTCGAGGTCATGGCGTAAGCTCCCAGGTGTGCCCGGAGCCGACTCCGCCGATGCGCTGCGCGAGCTGATCGACCGCTACAACGACGCCTGGAACCGCCAGGACGTCGAGGCGATCGTGTCGATGCACACGCCCGACATCGTGTTCCACAACCACACCGCCGGCGAGCGGGTCGAGGGCGACGCCGTCCGCGATCACATCGCCGGCATCTTCGCGAACTGGCCCGGCATGACGTTCTCGAGCCGCGCGCTCTATGTCCGCGACGGGCTCGTCGTCCAGGAGTGGACGGCGACCGGGACGCACGCCGAGTCGGGGCGCAGCGCCACCTGGGACGGCATGGACATCCTGCCGACCCGCGACGGGAAGTTCGCGCGCAAGGACGTCTACTCCGACTCGGTGAGCGTCATGCGCCAGCTCGGCCGCCTCTAGAATTCACCGGATGGAACCGCTGGTGGCAGAGATCGAGCGCCGCCACGCCGAGCTCGAGGCCGAGCTGGGCGATCCGGCCGTGCTCGCAGACCAGCGCCGCTACGCCGAGGTGGCGCGCGAGCACAAGCGGCTTTCGGGGGCGGCCGAGCTGGCCCGGCGGTGGCGCGAGCTCTCGGCCCAGCAGGACGAGGCGGCCGAGCTGGCGGCCGACGGCGACGCCGAGATGCGCGCCTTCGCTCAGGAGCAGATCGCGGAGGCCCGTGCGGCGCTCCCCGAGATCGAGGAGGAGCTGCGGCTCGCCATGGTCGAGCGCGACCCCGCCGACGACAAGGACGTCATCGTCGAGCTCCGGGCCGGGACCGGGGGCGACGAGGCCGCGCTCTTCGCCGGCGACCTGCACCAGATGCTCACCCGCTTCGCCGAGCAGCACGGGTTCAAGACCGAGACCCTGACGTCGTCGGGCGGGGACGCCGGCGGGTTCAAGGAGCTCGTGTTCGAGATCCGCGGCGACGGGGCCTACTCGCTCTTCAAGCACGAGAGCGGCGTGCACCGCGTGCAGCGGGTGCCCGCCACCGAGTCCCAGGGCCGCATCCACACCTCGACGGCCACCGTCGCGGTGCTGCCCGAGGCGGAGGACGTCGACGTCGCGGTCGACCCGAACGACCTGCGGATCGACGTCTACCGGTCGGGCGGCCACGGCGGCCAGTCGGTCAACACGACCGATTCGGCCGTGCGGATCACCCACATCCCGAGCGGCACCGTCGTCACGTGCCAGGACGAGCGCTCGCAGCTTCAGAACAAGGACCGGGCGATGAAGATCCTGCGCGCGCGGCTCTACGAGGCGGAGCGGGAGCGGGCGGCGGCGGAGGCCGCGAAGGCTCGCTCGTCGCAGATCGGCGGCGGCGAGCGGTCGGAGAAGATCCGCACGTACAACTTCCCCCAGAACCGGGTCACCGACCACCGCGTGGGGCTCACCGTCCACAACCTCGACGCGGTGCTCGCCGGCGATCTCGACCAGTTCTCGGAGGCGCTCGCAGCCGAGGAGAAGCGGCAGAAGCTCGCGGCCGCCGCCGGGGGGTGAGGACGCTCGGCGAGGTCCTGCGGCTCTCGACCGCGCACCTCGAGCGCCACGGGAGCCCGACCGCCCGGCTCGACGCGGAGCTGCTCATCGGCCACGCCCTCGACCTCGGCCGGGTGGAGCTCTACACGGGCTTCGAGCGGCCGCTCGGCGACGCCGAGCTGGCGGCCTGCCGGGAGCTCATCGCCCGGCGGGCGAAGCGCGAGCCGGTGGCGTACATCCTCGGCCGGTGGGGGTTCCGCGGCCTGGACGTGGACGTCGACCGGCGCGTGCTGGTGCCGCGGCCCGAGACCGAGCTCGTGGTCGACCGCTGCCTGCTGCTGCTCGACGGCGTGCCGAGCCCGTCGGTCGTCGACGTCGGCACCGGGTCGGGGGCGATCGCGCTCTCGCTCGCGTCCGAGGCCCCCGGCGCAGCGGTGTGCGGGTGCGACATCTCGGACGGTGCGCTGGAGGTTGCCCGGGGGAACGGCGCGCGGCTCGGCATCGACGTCGAGTGGGCCCGGTCGGACCTCCTGGAGGGGCTGGGCGGCCGCCGCTTCGACCTGATCGTCTCGAACCCGCCGTATGTTGCGGCGGCCGAGATCGACGCGCTCGAGCCGGAGGTGCGCGACTGGGAGCCGCGCGGCGCGACGGTCGCGGGTGAGAGCGGCCTCGAGGTGGTCGAGCGGCTCGTCTCGGCCGCCCCGGACGCGCTCGAGCCCGGCGGCGCGCTCGTGCTCGAGGTCGGAGCCGGCCAGGCCGGCGCGGCGTCCGCGCTCATGGAGGCGGCAGGCCTCGGCGGCGTCGAGCGCGACCGCGACCACGCCGGCATCGAGCGGATCGTGTGGGGCCGGGCGCCGTGACCGGCCGCGTGCAGCTGCTCCGCGACGGCGCGCTCGCGATCCTTCCGACCGACACCGTCTACGGGATCGGGTGCGCAGCCGGGCTGCCCGGGGCCTGCGCACGCCTCTACGAGGTGAAGGAGCGGCCCGCGGAGCAGCCGACGGCGGTCGTCTTCGGGTCGGTCGCTGCGCTCACGGCTGCGCTCGGCGCGGGCCTCGACGCCAGAGGCGCTGAGCTCCTGCCGGGGCCCGTCACGCTGATCGTGCCGAACCCCGGCGGCAGGTTCGCCCACCTGTGCGGGTCGACGCCGGGTCGGATCGGCGTGCGCGTCCCCGAGCTGGCTCCCGACGTCGCCGCGCTGGCCGACGCCGTCGGCGGGCTGGCGATGACGAGCGCCAATCGCCGCGGGGATCCGGCGCCGGCCAGGCTTTCCGATGTCCCCGAGGAGCTTCGGGCGGCGGCGGCGGTCGTCGTGGACGGCGGTTCGCTCCCCGGGATCGCCTCCACGGTGGTCGACATCATGGGGCCAGAGCCGGTGGTGCTTCGGCCGGGGCAGGCGCGCATCGTTTAGCATCGGGGGGTGGCGACCGCCGAGCAGACGTTCGAGCAGCTCCGTGTGATCGGCCTGGCGGAGGCAGACGCCGATATCGCCGGCCTGATCGACCGCGAGCTTGCGCGCCAGCGCGACCAGCTGGAGCTGATCGCGTCCGAGAACTTCACGTGGCCGGCGGTGCTCGAGGCGGTGGGCTCGGTGCTCACCAACAAGTACGCCGAGGGCTACCCGGGGCGGCGCTACTACGGCGGGTGCGAGTGGGTCGACGAGGTCGAGCAGCTCGCGATCGACCGCGCCAAGGCGCTGTTCGGCGCCGACCACGCCAACGTCCAGCCGCACGCGGGCGGGCCGGCCAACCAGGCCGCGTACTACGCGCTCCTCGAGCCCGGCGACCCGATCCTCGGCCTGCGGCTCGATCACGGCGGCCACCTGACGCACGGCCTCAAGGTCAACTTCTCGGGGCGGCTCTACGACGTCCACGCCTACGGCGTCCGTCGCGAGGACTCGCTGATCGACTTCGACGAGGTGGAGCGGCTCGCCAAGGAGTACCGGCCGCGGCTGATCGTGGCGGGCGCGTCGGCCTATCCCCGGGTGATCGAGGCGGATCGGTTCCGGGCGATCGCCGACGAGGTCGGGGCGATGCTCATGGTCGACATGGCGCACTTCGCCGGGCTCGTGGCCGCAGGCATCCATCCCAACCCGGTCGAGCACGCCGACGTCGTCACGTCGACGACGCACAAGACGCTCGCCGGCCCGCGGTCGGGGCTGGTGCTGAGCAGGGCCGAGCACGCGACGGCGGTCGACAAGGCCGTCTTCCCGGGCCTCCAGGGCGGGCCGTTGTGCCACGTGGTGGCGGCGAAGGCGGTCTGCTTCAAGTTCGCCGCGACGGAGGGGTTCCGGGCCTACCAGCGCCAGATCGTCGCCAATGCCAAGGCGCTGGCGGCGACCCTCATCGACGGCGGCCTGGATCTGCTGACGGGCGGCACCGACGTCCACCTGATCCAGCTCGACCTTCGGCGCACGCAGTGGTCGGGCAAGGATGCCGAGGAGCGGCTGCACGAGGCCGCGATCACGGTCAACCGCAACACCGTCCCGTTCGACGAGCGCCCGCCGACGATCGCCTCCGGGGTGCGCATCGGCACGCCCGCCGCGACGATGCGCGGCTTCACCGAGGACGACATGCGCGAGGTGGGCGCCATCATCCTCGACGTCCTCGACCCGGCGGCTGACCTGCCCGCGCTGCGCGGTCGCACCCGCGAGCTGCTCGCCGGCCGGCCGCTCTACTCGGCGTTCCCGCATGGCTATCCGGTCGTCTGAGCAGCTCGTCGTCGTCGACCATCCGCTGGCGCAGCACAAGCTTGCGCTGATACGCGACCGGACGACCACGACGCGTGATTTCCGCTGGCTCATGGGCGAGCTCGCGGCGTTCCTCTGCTACGAGGCGACCCGCGACCTCGAGCTCGAGCAGATCGATGTGGAGACGCCGCTCGAGACCGCGCGCGGCGCGCAGATCTCGGGCAAGAAGCTCGGGGTCGTCGCGGTGCTGCGGGCGGGGCTCGGCATGCTGGACGCCGTGCTGGATCTCGTCCCGGTGGCCCGCGTCGGCTTCGTCGGCATCTACCGGGACGAGTCGACCCTCGAGCCCGTCGAGTACTACTGCAAGCTGCCGGGCGACCTCGACGAGCGCGACGTCCTCGTGCTCGACCCGATGCTGGCGACGGGCGGCTCGGCGTCGGCCGCCCTCAGGCTCTGCAAGCAGCGCGGGTCGCGCAGCATCCGCCTGCTCTCGGTCGTCGCCGCGCCGGTCGGCCTGGAGCGGATCGCCGCCGACCACCCGGACGTCACCGTCTACACGGCCGCGGTCGACCGCGAGCTCAACGGAGACGGCTTCATCCTGCCCGGCCTGGGCGACGCCGGCGACCGGCTGTTCGGCACGCGGTAGGGGGTACCAGGTAGCGCACCCTGCGGCGTGACTCCGCCGTCACGCTTTCGTCGTAGGTGGCCGCTCGATCCCCTCATAGACGAAGCTTCGGTAGAGGGCCTGTGCCCGTGGTCGATCGAGGTCGAACGTGTCAAGCCAGTCGAGGCTGAGGTACTGCGCCGGCGGCGACAGGCCGACCGTCTGCCGGTAGCTCGACCACTCCCATTCGTGGGGGCTCTTGCGAAGCTCAGCCCGGACGGGGTTCAGGACGACGTACCGGGAGGCATCGAGGAAGTAGTCCTCCGTCCGGAGCGCTCCCGACCAGTAGCGCGCGTCGAAGAGGTGGCCGGCGAAGCCGTGCTTCCGGTTGAACGCCTGCGCATAGACCAGGTTGAGCCGGTGCATCCCCGCCGCGATGTTCGGCTCTGGCGTCCGCACCACGAGGTGGTAGTGGTTCGTCATCAGACAGAAGGCCGTGAGCTCCCAGCCGAAGAGCTCGACGACCTCGCCGAGATGGTTCAGGAACGTGGCGCGGTCATCGTCGTCATGGACGATCGGCAGCTTGCGGACGCCGCGCGTGGCGACGTGGTACCAGAGGCCGGCTTCCTGAGGGCGGGGTTGGCGTCTGCGGGCCACGAACACAACGTAGGCAGTGGCGCTCGCACGAGGGTTGACACAACAGCGTCGATTCCGTCACCGATGTGCAACGGCTGCGGGTGGGTTACCTGGTCCCCCAGGGAACCGGTCGCGGGCGCCGAACCGGTACCCTGTCCGCCTCGACGATCCGATGAACTCACTGCTCGACTATCAGGCAGCTGCCGTCGGGTTCGCAGTCGCTTTCCTGCTCGTGGTGCTGCTCACGCCCGTCGTCTCGCTCGCAGCATCGCGGGCGGGCGTCCTCGACCGCACAGACGGCGACCGGCGCATGCACCGGCGACCGCTCCCGCGGCTCGGCGGGCTCGCGATCTTCGCCGGCATCGCCATCCCGTGTGGCGCGTTCGGCGCGCAGCACGGCTTCTACGGCGTGATGCTGGGCGCCGCGCTCATGTGCGCCCTCGGCGCCGTCGACGACATCGTCTCGCTCCCGCCGGGCGTCAAGTTCGCCGGCCAGATCGCCATCGCCGCCGTGCCGGTCACCCTGTCGGGCGGGAACATCTCGATCGACCACGTGACCCTCCCGCTGATCGGCGTCTTCGACCTCGGCGCCGCCGCCTACCCCGTCACGATCATCTGGATCGTGGCGATCGCCAACATCGTGAACTTCATCGACGGGATGGACGGCCTCGCGGCCGGCTTCTGCGCCATCGCCGCCATTACCTTCGCGATCCTGGCGGCCTCGCTCGGCCACGCCAACACCGCCGCCGTCGCCGCGGTCGTCGCGGGCGCCGCGATCGGCTTCCTCCGGTACAACTTCCACCCGGCCACGATCATCATGGGCGACTCGGGCTCGCTCATGCTCGGCTACCTGCTCGCCACGCTCTCCATCGAGGGCGTGCTGAAGACCGCCGCGGCCGTCTCCCTCGTCTTCCCGCTCGTCGTGCTCGCCCTGCCGATCCTCGACACCTCGTTCGTCATCCTGAAGCGGCTGAAGTACCGCCAGCCGATCTACCAGGCCGACCGCTGGCACTTCCACCACCGCTTCGCGAACATCGGCTTCTCGCAGCGCCGCACGGCGCTCACCCTCTATGCGTGGTGCATCGTCCTCTCCGCCTTCGCGCTCGCGATCAGGTTCGTCCCGCCCCACCGGCACGGGTGGAGCCTGTCGGCGGTGGCCATCCTCGGCGTCCTGGGACTGGTCGCGCTGCTCTCGTCGGCGTACGTGATCTACACCCTCGAGATCATCAAGCTGCACCGCCTCAGGGCGCTTCGCGGCGGCCGGACCGATGCGGCCCACGCCTCGGTCGACCGCCCGGCCGCGTAACCCGGCCCGACGTCACAAACTTGTCACATACTCAGGCGCTCTGGCATACTACGCGCGCCCGCCAACCACCCTCGACGAGGACGCGACCCACACGGCAGGGAAACCGGCAGCATCGGGAGCAACGGCCGGGATCTATCTGCTGGCAGCGCTTGCGCTGTTTGTGGGGATCGGCCTCGGAGTCGGCTGGCTGGCTGGTGCTCCGGCCGTGGGCGGCGCGATTGGCGCGGCTCTCGGGGTCCCGTTCAGCTTCTATCTGGTGTACCGGCGCTTCCGCGACATATGACCTCGCCCCAGACGCTCGCAGCCCACAACATCGACGCCATCGTGGCGGTCGTTGCCCTTCCGGTCTTCCTGCTCGCCGGCCTGCCGCTCGAGGGGTGGTTCTGGGCGACCGCGCTCTGGGCCGTGAACCGCTACGCCCAGTCGGCGATCGAGCGCCGCGCCGCGCGCATGGGGGCGCTGCGCGGGGTGGGTGTCCTCGGCGCCAGCATGCTGCTTCGCCCGTGGATCGGGATGCTCGTGCTCTTCCTGATCACGAAGGGTGACGGCACGCTCGTCGTCTCGTCCGTCCTGCTCTTCCTCGTGCTCGTCACGATCGACATCGCGACGCGCGTCCTGACCCACCGGAACATCCGCGGCACGCTCGGCGGGGCGGCCTAGATGATCCTGCTCAAGGTCGACTTCAACCCCGTCTCGGAGTTCACGGACTTCGTCCACAACCCGTATGTCAACCTGCCGCTCGGGCTGGACATCAACAAGGCCGTCGTCTACCTGTGGCTGACGGCCGCGGTGGCGATGGGCGTGACGCTCCTGATCGTCCGTCGCGGGCTCAAGCTCCGGCCCGACGGCAGCCAGACCGCCGTCGAGGTGGTGTACGACATGTGCCAGACTCAGATCGCGGGGGGCGGCCTGCCCGAGGAGGGGATGCGGATCTGGTTCCCGTACGTGGCGACCCTGTTCGTGTTCATCTGGTCGATGAACCTGATCGGCTTCATCCCGCTGCCGTTCGGCGAGCGCCACGTCGACGTGTTCGGCCTCAGCATCCCCGAGTTCCAGATCTACGCCGCCAGCGCCAACCTGTCCGTCACGCTCGCGCTCACGCTGGTCACGTTCTTCGCCACCCACATCGAGGGCATCCGCTACAACGGCCCGGTCAAGTACTTCAAGAGCTGGATGCCGTCGGGCCTGCCCTCACCCAGGCCGTTCGGTGCGAAGACGCCGGCGGTGCTGATCCTGCTCGGGCTGATCGCGGTGATCGAGGTGCTCTCGCAGTTCGTCCGGATCGTCTCGCTCAGCTTCCGTCTCTTTTTCAACATGCTGGCGGGCCACCTGGTGATCGCCGTCTTCCTCGGCCTCGCCTCGCTTCTGGGCACGTACTTCATCCTGCCGGTCGGTATCCCCATGGGGGTTGCCCTCTACCTGCTGGAGTGCACGCTGATCGCCGGCCTGCAGGCGTTCATCTTCGCCACCCTGTCTGCCATCTACATCGGTGGAGCGATCCACCCTGACCACTAGGAGTTCGAATGGCCCTCGACGGCAACGTTCATGATGCTTCCCGGGCGCTGGAGCTGGGGCTCGCCACCGGCCTCGGTGCGATCGGCCCCGGCATCGGCGTCGGCTTCATCTTCGGCAAGACGATCGAGGCGGTCGGGCGCCAGCCCGAGCTGCGCGGCCAGCTGCAGGGGCTGATGTGGCTGGGGTTCGCCCTGACCGAGGCGATCATCTTCTACGCCCTGGGCATGGCCTTCGTGGCCTACGCAATCGCGTGACGGAGGTCCGCCATGGTGGTCTATGACTCGACGCTGATCACGCCCACGACGGGCCTGATGATCTGGACGCTGGTGACGTTCGTGGTCGTCCTGATCGTCCTCAAGAAGTACGCCTTCGGCCCCATCCAGCAGATGATCGACGCGCGCCGCGCGGCGATCACCGCCGACCTGGACGCGGCCGAGACGGCGCGTGTGGAGGCCCAGGCCTCCCTCGCCGAATACCGTCAGCAGCTCGCCGAGGCCCGCAAGGAGGCGTCGCGGATCGTCGAGGACGCCCGCAAGGTGGGGGAGGAGCGCCGCGCCGCCGACGTGGCGGCGCTCGAGGCCGAGACGGTCCGCCTGAAGGAGCAGGCCAAGGCGGAGATCGCCGCCGAGACGCGGCAGGCGCTCGCCGACATCAAGCAGCAGGTGGCCGAGCTGACGATCGCGGCGACCGAGAAGCTCGTGCGGACGCGGCTCGACGCGGCCGAGCAGAAGCGCCTGATCGACGAGGCCCTGGCCGACGTCGACTTCGCCGCCCTGGCGCCGGAGGGCGACGGCTAGTGGCCGAGCGGATCGAGCCCGCTGCGCGCGTCTACGCCGGCGCGCTCTACGCCGCGGCCCGCGACGCGGGGCGGACGCGCGAGGTCGACGCCGACCTCCGGCACCTCCTCGCGGACCTGGGCGGGAACCGACCGCTCCTGATGGCGCTCGCCAACCCCGCCATCCCGCGTGACGCCAAGAAGCGGGTGATGCAGAAGCTGCTCGAGCGCTCCGAGGCGCTCGTCCGAAACGCGGCGCTCGTGCTGACCGACCGCGGCCGCCTTCCGATCCTCGCCGACACCGCCCTCGCCTATGCCCAGCTGGTCGCCGCCGAGGATCGCATCCTGACGGTCGCAGTGACCACCGCCGTGGCCCTCGACGACGCCCAGGTCGACGATCTGCGCGAGCGTGTCTCCGCCGCCGTCGGCCACGACGCCAACGTCGTCGCCACCGTCGATCCCGCAATCATCGGGGGCCTCGTCCTGAGCGCCCGCGGCGTCCTCATGGACGCGTCAGTCCGGCGCCGGCTGGAGGACCTCCGCCGAGTGCTCGTCCGTACACCCTTGCCCGTTGGGAGTGAAGCGTGAAGCTGCGACCAGACGAGATCGCCAACATCCTGAAAGCCGAGATCGAGCGCTATGAGGTGGAGGCCGACGTCGAGGAGGTCGGCACCGTCATCCAGATCGGCGACGGCATCGCCCGCGTCTACGGGCTCGACCGCTGCGTCGCGCTCGAGAAGCTCGAGCTCGACCACGGTGTGACCGGCCTCGCGCTGAACCTCGAGGAGGACAACGTCGCGGCGGTGCTCTTCGGCGAGTGGGAAAAGATCAAGGAGGGCGACACCGTCCGTCGCACCGGCGACGTCATGTCGATTCCGGTCGGCGACGCGATGATCGGCCGGGTCGTCGACCCGCTCGGAAACGCGCTCGACGGCGGGCCTGCGATCGAGGCAACCGAGACGAGGCCGATGGAGTTCAAGGCCCCCGGCGTCGTCGACCGCCAGCCCGTGAAGGAGCCGCTCCAGACAGGCATCAAGGCGATCGATTCCATGATCCCGATCGGGCGCGGCCAGCGCGAGCTCATCATCGGCGACCGAACCACCGGCAAGACCGCGCTCTGCATCGACACGATCATCAACCAGAAGGGCCAGGACGTCGTCTGCATCTACGTGGCGATCGGGCAGAAGGCGTCGAACGTCCGCTCCGTCGAGGCGATCCTGCGCCTGCACGGCGCGATGGACTACACGATCATCGTCGCGGCCTCCGCGACCGAGGCGGCGCCGATCAAGTACATGGCCCCGTATGCGGGCTGCGCGATGGGCGAGCACTTCCTCTACAACGGCCGCCACGCCCTGGTGATGTACGACGACCTCTCCAAGCACGCCGACGCCTACCGGCAGATGTCGCTGCTCGTGCGCCGGCCTCCGGGCCGCGAGGCGTACCCCGGCGACGTCTTCTACCTGCACTCGCGCCTTCTGGAGCGGTCGGCGAAGCTGTCCGACGAGCTCGGCGGCGGCTCGCTCACGGCGCTGCCGGTGATCGAGACACAGGCCGACGACGTGTCGGCCTACATCCCGACGAACGTCATCTCGATCACGGACGGGCAGATCTTCCTCAAGTCCGACCTCTTCTACGCCGGCGTCCGGCCGGCGATCGACACCGGCATCTCGGTGTCCCGAGTCGGCGGCAATGCCCGCATCAGGGCGATGAACAAGGTCGCCGGCCGTCTGCGGCTCGACCTGGCAGCGTTCCGCGAGCTGGAGGCGTTCTCGCAGTTCGCGTCGGAGCTCGACGCGACCACCCAGCGCCAGCTCGCCCGCGGCCAGCGCCTGGTGGCGACACTGAACCAGCCGCAGTACCAGCCGTGGCCGGTCGAGGAGCAGGTGACCGCGATCTGGGCCGCCGTCAACGGATATCTGGACGACATCCCGGTGGCCCAGGTCCCGCGCTTCCATGCGGAGCTGCGCGAATCCCTCCGGGCTGAGGGCACCGTGCTGAAGGCGATCATCGAGACCAATGACCTTTCCGACGAGACCCTGGAGGCGCTGAAGAAGGCGACGGATGGGTTCAAGGAGGGGTTCTTCGTCGAGGAGGAGCACGGATTGGCCGCGGCGGCGTCGTAGCACGTGGCGACCCAGCAGGACATCAAGCGGCGGATCCGGTTCGCCCGGAACGTCGAGAAGATCACCAAGGCCATGGAGCTCGTCGCCGCCTCCCGGCTGCGGCGCGCCCAGGCCCGGATCGAGGCCCTGCGCCCGTACGCCGACCGCATGCACTCCCTGACGGTCGAGGTCGCCGCGGCCACGTCGCGGGCACACGACCAGCCGTTGCTTGCCCGGCGTGAGGTGGCGACGGCCGCTGTGATCGCCCTGACCGCCGACCGCGGGCTGGCCGGCGGGTTCAACGCCAACGTCGTGCGCCGCAGCATCGAGGTGGCAACCCGGGAGCGCCGCGAGGGCCACGACGTCGTCTGGCTCACCGTCGGGCGGCGGGGGACCTCGACGCTCCGCTTCCGCGGCCACGAGATCGAGGCCTCCTACACCGGGATGACCGACCGGCCGGCGTACTCCGACGCACAGGCGATCGCCGAGCGCGTCGCCGACATCTACACCGAGCTCCGCGTCGACCGGGTCGTCCTGGTCTACAACCGCTTCGTCTCGGCGCTCGCGCAGAAGCTCGAGGTCGTCGACCTGCTGCCCGTGCCCGAGAGCCTTCTCGGCGGCGAGGCGCCGGAGCGGATTCTGGGCTCGTATCTGGAGGAGCCGGACGCGAGCACGATCCTGTCGCACCTCCTGCCCACGTACCTCGAGGTGACGATCTACCGCGCGCTGCTCGAGTCGACCGCGTCGGAGCACGGCGCGCGCATGACGGCGATGCGAAACGCGTCCGAGAATGCCGGCGACCTGATCGACTCGTACACGCTCCAGATGAACCGCGCCCGCCAGTCCGAGATCACCCAGCAGATCCTCGAGGTCGTCGCCGGAGCCGATGCGCTCGAGTGATGCGACACCTGAGAACGAACGGGGAAGCGGTATGATCCCACCCATGCAGGCCCTCGAACGGCTGTGGGACCGGCCCGCTGTGCGGTGGCCGCTTGCGCTCGTGGCTGTCATCGTCCTCTTCGCCGGCATCCGCACGCTGTACGTGCAGAACCAGCACCAGGCGCACGTCGCCGTTGTCGCCGGCGGCGGCAAGGTCGGCCTTGCGACCTTCGGCCACCCGATCAAGCTGCCGAAGCAGGCCGTCGCCGCTGCCCGCACGTTCATCCACACGGCGGTCGTCCGCAAGGATCTCGATGCCGGCTGGCGGATCAGCACGGCGAACGTGCACGCCGGCCTCACCCATGCGCAGTGGATGACCGGCACCATCCCCGTGACGCCGTTTCCGAGGAACGCGTACGGCGGGACGAGCTACAAGGTGGAGTGGTCGCGCTCCAAGAACGTGATGCTCCTCGCGCTCATCACGCCCGACAAGGGCGGCGTCAAGTCGGGTGAGTTCTTCATCCAGATGGTGCCGCGGGGCGACCGCTGGCTGGTCGACTACTTCGGCCCGCGCGGCACGAACCCACCGATCCCGGCGGCTCGACCGTGAAGTCCGACGGGCGAACGGATCCGCTCCCGGAGGTGCACTAGCCATGGCGACGAGTGACCACACGACCGTCCTCCCCGGCGGCGCAGCACTCGCCGGGAGTGCGGGCGACGTCGAGAGCGGAGCCGTCGAGGCCCGCGGCTACTGGGAGAACGCCTTCCGGCGCCTGCGCCGGGATCGGCTCGCGATCGTGAGCGCCGTCACCATCGTGCTCTTCATCATCGTCCCGTTCATCGGCCTGCCGATCGCGCAGAGGTGGCTCGGGCACGGCCCGAACGACTTGGTCCCGGGCGGCGTCGAGAACTTCGTCCCCGTCGGTCCGTTCTCCACCGTTAGCGACGGACTCGGCGGCACGACGTACCTCATGCTCGGGGCGTCCGACCTCGTCGGGCGCGACGAGTTCCTGCGCCTGCTCGCGGGCGCGCAGGTGTCGCTGGAGGTGGGGATCCTCTCGACGCTGGTGGGGCTCGGGATCGGCGTCGTGCTCGGGCTTCTGGCCGGCTTCTACGGCGGGGTCGCAGACACCGTCGTGTCCCGCCTGACCGAGATCGTGATGGCGTTCCCGCTGCTGCTGTTCCTGATCGCCATCTCGGCGACGCTCGGCGACCGGATCAACGGCATCACATTCGGGGGACTCCTCAATCCCGGCGTGTTTGCCCTCACGATGGTGATCGGGCTCTTCACGTGGTTCTATCCGGCCCGGATCATCCGCGCGCAGGTGCTCTCGCTGCGGGAGAAGGAGTTCATCGAGGCGGCCCGCATGGTGGGGTCGAGCAACTTCCGGATCATGCGCTCGCACCTCCTGCCGCACCTCGTGGGGACGATCATCGTGTACGGCACCCTCACTGTCGCGATCAACATCCTGCTCGAGTCGACCCTGTCGTTCCTCGGCGTGGGTCTGCCTCCGCCGAACGCGAGCTGGGGGAACATGCTCGACGAGGCCACGCAGCTGTACACGATCCAGCCGTGGCTGATCGTGTGGCCAGGTCTTGCGCTCCTCATCTTGACTCTCTCCTTCAACCTGCTGGGCGACGGCCTGCGCGACGCGCTCGACCCGCGGGCGACGCTCTAACCGCTCTCTAACTTTCGCCTCGCCGCCGGCGTCCTATCGGGGAGTGCTCAAGGGGCAACGGGGCGACCGCGTCTCTGCCCGAAAACGACTCGGGAGGACCCGGATGAGGAGACGATCAGGATTGTGGCTGACGCTGGGGGCGCTTGCCGCCGGCGTCGTGCTGCTCGGCGCCGCCGGCTGTGGCGGTAACAACAGCAGCGGCGGAAACGCTGGGAGCGGGGCGAACACGAACGCGATCCCGCCGCACCAGAATGGCGGCACGATGAAGATCGCGCTGGCGGGCAACATCGACTACCTCGACCCGGCCCTGGCCTACTACCAGTCGACCTGGCAGATCGAGTACTCGACGTGCCTCA
This sequence comes from uncultured Actinomycetes bacterium, assembly GCA_963809325.1. Classification (GTDB taxonomy): domain Bacteria; phylum Actinomycetota; class Thermoleophilia; order Gaiellales; family JAICJC01; genus JAICJC01. The sequence continues at coordinate 492,492 of CAWEIZ010000007.1, read as the reverse complement.
AGCTCACGAACTACCCGGATCTCGCGGGCGACGCCGGCCGTGTCATCAAGCCGGAGGCCGCCTCGGCGCTTCCGACCATCTCGTCTGACGGGCTCACCTACACGTACACCGTGCCGTCCGGCAAGTTCAAGTTCAACACTGGCGAGCCGGTGACGGCCGCGACGTTCCAGCACGCGCTGGAGCGCGACCTGAACCCGAAGCAGGCGTCGTACTTCGGCGCCGTGTTCCTGGCGCCGTTCATCAAGGGCGCCTCGGACTTCAAGGGCAAGCCGGGCGAGCACGTCGCCGGCATCACCGTGAGCGGCGACCAGCTGACGATCCAGCTGACGCAGAAGGACGGCTCGTTCGTCCAGAAGCTGTCGACGCCGTTCGCGTGCGCGATCCCGAACGACACGCCCGTCGACCCGAAGGGCGTGCACACGATCGCCGGCGCCGGTCCGTACTACATCTCGGACTTCACGCCGAACCGGTCGATCGTGCTGAAGAAGAACCCGAACTACACGGGTGACCGGCCGGCCTACCTCGACGAGATCGACTACACGCAGCTCACGATCGACCCCAACCAGGGCACCCTCGAGGCCGAGAACGGCTCGCTCGACTACATCAACGACGCCGTCGTCCCGGCCAAGAACGCCCAGCTGAACGCGCAGTTCGGGCCCAACGGCACCGCGGGCGGCGTGCAGCGGTTCTACGTGACCCCTGCGGCGGTCGTCTCGTACCTGGCACTCAACACCGCCCGCCCCACGTTCAAGGACGAGCTGGTGCGCCAGGCCGTGAACTGGGCGATCAACCGCAAGGAGATCCTCACGCCGTCGGGCTACGGCGCCGGCGTACCGGCGGACAAGTACCTGCCGCCGCAGATCTCCGGGAGCTCGGAGGAGCAGAGCATCTACCCGCTCGACTCCGCCGATCTCACGAAGGCGAAGGCGCTCATGCAGCAGGCCGGAGCGTCCAACCTGACCGCGGTGCTGTACACCTGCAACCAGCCGCCGTGTCCCGACCGGGCGGCGATCATCCAGAACGAGCTGAAGCAGATCGGAATCGACGTCCAGATCAAGGAGTTCGATCGGGGCGTGCAGTTCACGAAGGAAGGCCAGAAGGGCGAGCCCTTCGATATCGCCGATGAAGGCTGGATCGCGGACTACTACGACGCGTACGACTTCATCAACATCCTTCTGAACGGCGAGACCATCCCCGACACCGGGGGCAACAACTTCAGCTACTTCAACGACCCAACGTTCAACAAGCGGATGGACGACGCGAACCAGCTGACCGGCTCTGAGCGCGATCAGACGTACGGCCAGCTTGCGACCGACCTCGCCAAGGGGCCGGCGCCGTGGGCGTCCCGATCGTTCGGCACGAACATCGACTTCTTCGGGCCGAAGATCGGATGCCAGGTGAACCAGGGCTCCTACGGGTTCGCCCTGAACACCATGTGCCTCCGCTCGTAGCACCAGGCGGGCGCCGGCCCTAGAATGGGCCGACGCCCGAAAGTCAGCGGGGAGGGGCTTCCCGGCATCGGGCCGGGAAGCCCCGAACCGCCCGAGAGGCGGGAGGACGAGGCGTGGTCAGGTACATCATCCGGCGGCTGCTCTGGGCTGTTGTGCTGTTCATCTCGGTGACCCTCGCCACGTACCTGATCTTCTACATCATCCCCGTCGACCCGGCCCGGCTCGCCGCCGGAAAGGCCGCGTCGCCGCACGACGTGCAGGTCGTCGCCCACCGGCTCTATCTCGACCGGCCGATCTGGGAGCAGTACCTGCACTTCCTCGACCGGCTCGTCCTGCACCACGACCTCGGCTACTCGTACGCCAACCGGCAGGACGTCGCGACGACCGTGCTGAACGCCGCGCCGATCACGGCCTCCCTGGTCCTGGGCGCCGTGGTCGTGTGGATGATGATCGCCATCCCGGTCGGCGTCTACTCGGCGCTTCGGCCGCGGTCGGCCGGCGACCGGGTCGCCATGTTTGGCGTCCTCACCGGGATCTCGGTGCACCCGGTGTGGCTCGGGCTGATCGCGTCGTACTTCCTCGGCTTCAAGCTCGACCTCTTCCCGATTCAGGGCTACTGCGCGTTCACGGGCAGAGCGCCCGGGGAAGCATGCGGCGGGCCGATCGACTGGTTCTACCATCTCATCGTGCCCTGGACGGTCTTCGCCGTGCTGTATGCCGCGTTCTACGTGCGGATGATCCGCTCGACGGTGCTCGACACCCTGAACGAGGACTACGTCCGCACGGCCCGCGCCAAGGGTGCGCCGGAGCGGCGGGTGCTCCTCCACCACGTGCTGCGAAACGCAATGCTGCCCGTCGTGACGATGCTCGGGATGGACGTGGCGCTGGCGCTGGGAGGCGCCGTGCTGCTCGAGCAGGTCTTCGGCCTGCCCGGCCTGGGATACGTGGCGCTCCACTCCCTCTTCCAGTACGACTACCCGATTACGCTCGGGGTGGTGGTGTTCGCCTCGATCCTGGTGATCGTGTTCAACCTGATCGTCGACCTGCTCTACGCTTGGGTCGACCCCCGGATCCGGCTCGCATAGCGCCCTTTCCGACCGTTACACTTCTGTCGTATGGCCCTGCTCGACGTCCGTGACCTGAAGACGTCCTTCAAGACCGACGACGGCATCGTCCAGGCGGTCGACGGGGTGTCGTTCTCGGTCGAGAAGGGGAAGACCCTTGCGATCGTCGGCGAGTCGGGCTGCGGGAAGAGCGTCACCTGCCTCTCGATCATGGGGCTCAACCCGCGCCAGAACACGATCACGTCGGGTGTGGCGATGTTCAAGGATCGCGACCTCCTGACGCTGCCGCAGGACCAGATGCGCAGGGTGCGCGGCGCCGAGATCTCGATGATCTTCCAGGACCCGATGACCTCGCTGAACCCGGTCCACTCGATCGGGCGGCAGCTGATCGAGGCCGTCCAGCTGCACGAGAACGTCCCCAAGCAGGCCGCGAGACGGCGGGCGCTCGAGATGGTGAAGGCCGTGGGCATCCCGCGGCCCGACGCCCGCCTCGACGACTATCCGCACCAGTTCTCGGGCGGCATGCGCCAGCGCGTGATGATCGCGATGTCGCTCATCAACAACCCCGACCTGCTGATCGCCGACGAGCCGACGACCGCGCTCGACGTGACCACCCAGGCCCAGATCCTGAAGCTCATGAACGAGCTCCAGCGCGACTTCGGAAGCGCGATCATCCTGATCACTCACGACCTCGGGGTGGTCGCCGAGACCGCCGACGACGTGCTGGTGATGTACGCCGCCAAGGCGATCGAGCAGGGGGACTACAGCAACATCTTCTACCGGCCCCGGCATCCGTACACCTGGGGCCTCCTCAGCTCGCTGCCAAGGCTCGCGCTGGGTGCGGAGCTGAAGCCGATCCCCGGCTCGCCACCGTCGCTTCTGCGCCCGCCGCCCGGATGCCGGTTCCACCTGCGGTGCCCGTACGCCTTCGACCGCTGCCGGACCGATGTTCCGCCGCTCGTCTCTTCCCCGGACGACGCAAACCACCTGGATGCCTGCCACCTCGACGAGCAGGCCAAGCAGCACGGGGCCGAGGAGATCGTCGGCCGGATGAAGGTGGCGTCGGTCTGATGGCGGAGGAGCTGCTCCGGGTCGAGAATCTCGAGAAGCACTTCCCGATCACCCGCGGGGTCATCTTCCAGAAGGAGATCGGGCGCGTGCGGGCGGTCGACGGTGTGTCGTTCTCGGTCGAGCGCGGCGAGACGCTGGGCGTCGTCGGCGAGTCCGGCTGCGGGAAGTCGACGATGGCGCGCTGCATCATGCGCCTCCTCGACCCCACCGGCGGCAAGGTGATCTTCAACGGACAGGACATCACGAAGCTCAAGGGCTCCAACCTGATGAAGGTGCGCCGCGAGCTCATGATGGTGTTCCAGGATCCGTACGCCTCGCTGAACGTCCGCAAGCGCGTCGGCTCGATCATCGGCGAGGCGCTCGAGGTCCACAAGATCGGCACGGCCAAGGAGAACAAGGCACGCGTGCAGGAGCTGCTCGACGTCGTCGGGCTCAACCCCGAGCACTACAACCGCTTCCCGCACGAGTTCTCGGGCGGCCAGCGCCAGCGGATCGGGGTCGCGCGCGCCTTGGCGATCCGGCCCAAGCTGATCGTCTGCGACGAGCCCGTGTCGGCGCTCGACGTGTCGGTCCAGGCGCAGATCCTGAACCTCCTGAAGCAGCTCCAGCGGGACTTCGACCTGACCTACGTCTTCATCGCCCACGACCTCGACGTGGTCCGCCACATCTCCGACAACGTCGCCGTCATGTATCTGGGCAAGCTCGTCGAGACGGCGCCCGGCCCGGCGCTCTACGAGCGCCCGCGGCACCCGTATACGGGCGCCCTGCTCTCGGCCGTGCCGATCCCGAATCCTGACGTCGCCCGCGCCCGGAAGCCGATCGTGCTCGAGGGCGACGTCCCGAGCCCCATCAACCCGCCCAGCGGCTGCCGGTTCCATCCCCGCTGCCCGCGGTTCCATCAGGGCGTCTGCGACGTCACCGAGCCGGAGCTCGAGGCCACGGACACCGGGAGCCGGGCGGCGTGCCACTACCCGCTCGAGTCGTGGCCGATGGCCGACCTGCGCCGGCCCGCCGACCAGGTCGCCGCGGGCACATGACGCCCCGGCGATGACCCGCGCGGTGCTGCTGGCCGGGCTGCGCCGCTTCGCGGTCCTCGTGGTGATCGCCGTGGTCGTGACCGCGGTGGTGTCGGGCGTCCTTGCGGCCGCCACCGGCCAGCCGGTGCGCCGCTCGGTCACCGTGGGCCTCTACCTGGTCGGGTCGGTCTTCGTCATGATGGGCTTCTTCGCCGGGAACCGGCCCCCGGTGCGGGCGGACGGCGAGCATGCGGGGCTCTTCGGCGGGCTCATCCCTCGCGGCGCGGCGCGGTGGATGACGCCGTCGGAGCGGCGCGACCAGATCTCGACGTCCGCGCTCTTCCTGACGCTCGGCCTCACGCTCCTCGCCGCCGGCATCGCCGTCGACAGGCGCCACACCGTGGGGTAGACGGGCGCCGCCAATCTGGGTGAAGAATTGGAATTGGGTGTTCCGGCCCAGGCCACCGAGGCTAACCTTTTCCTGCATGCTCGCGTCCCACCTTCAACGATGACGGCGCAGCGCAGACAGGCGCGGGAGTGCGAGCGGGCGCGGGCTCTCGGCTCGCAGGCCCTCGACGGCCCGCTGTCCGACCTCGACCTGCGCCGGCTCGACGCGCATCTCGCGGCGTGCCCGGCGTGCGACGAGGCCGTCGGCGCGATGGCGGAGCTGACTGCGCGCCTGCGCACGGCGCCGCCCCTCGCCGGCTCGGTGACCGCGGTGCCCGTGCGGCGGGCGCGCCGCCCGGGCCGGACCGCGTTCCAGGTCGCGGGGATCGCCGCCGTCGTCGCGGCGTTCGCGGGACTGGGGGCGCTCGTCGCGTCGCCGTCGGGCGCCTCGCCGCCCCAGGCGCCGCCGCGGCTGGTGGTCGCCGAGCGCACCGACCTGCGCGGCACGCTCCGCGATGCGCGGCTGACGAGGCTGTGGGTCGACGGCGAGCCGGGCGTCCAGCGCTCGCCGCATCCGCACGGCATGTTCGCGTAAGCGATCGGCTCGCTACCGTACGGGTATGCCGATGATCTCCGCCGTCTCGTCGCGGGTCTGACACCTCGACCACGCCGCCCGTGTGGCGGCGGCGCTCGAGCGCTCTCGCCTCGCCGACGAGATGGGCGGCGCGCGGCCCAGGAGGCGCCTCCCGTGGCGCTCGCGTCGTGTAACGAAGTCCGAGCCGGTGCTCGTGCCTGAATGATACGATCCGGCTCCCGGAGCCGGATTCCCCGTCCCACGCCCGCCGCACAAGGAGTCACATTGTCCGAGAACGGCCAGTCCTCGAACGTCGGCAGGATCGTCGAGATCAAGGGTGTCGTCATCGACGCCGTCTTCTCGAGCGGCCTGCCCGCGATCTACCACGCGCTCGAGATCTCGCTGCCCGACGGCGGCCGGCTCGTGGCCGAGGTGCAGCAGCACCTGGGCGACGGCCGGGTGCGGGCGATCGCGATGGACGCGACCGACGGCCTGGCCCGCGGCCTCGACGTGGTCGACACCGGCGGCCCGATCACGGTGCCGGTCGGCGAGCGGACGCTCGGGCGGATCTTCAACGTCCTCGGCGAGCCTGTCGACAAGGGCGACCCGATCGAGGAGGGCGAGCGCTGGCCGATCCACCGCGAGCCGCCGACGTTCGACAGCCTCAGCCCGACCACCGAGATCTTCGAGACCGGGATCAAGGTCGTCGACCTCCTGGCGCCGTACGTGAAGGGCGGCAAGGTGGGGCTCTTCGGCGGCGCCGGCGTCGGCAAGACGGTGCTGATCCTCGAACTGATCAACAACATCGCCCAGGTCCACGGCGGCCTCTCCGTGTTCGCGGGCGTGGGCGAGCGCAGCCGCGAGGGCAACGACCTGTGGCTCGAGATGACCGAGTCGGGCGTCATCTCGAAGACGGCGCTCGTCTACGGGCAGATGAACGAGCCGCCCGGCGCGCGTCTGCGAGTCGGCCTCGCGGGCCTCACGATGGCGGAGTACTTCCGTGACGAGCGAAACCAGGACGTGCTGCTCTTCATCGACAACATCTTCCGGTTCGTGCAGGCGGGCTCCGAGGTCTCGGCGCTCCTCGGGCGCATGCCGAGCGCCGTGGGCTACCAGCCCACGCTGGCGACCGAGATGGGGCAGCTCCAGGAGCGCATCACGTCGACGTCGAAGGGCTCGATCACCTCGGTCCAGGCCATTTACGTGCCCGCCGACGACCTGACCGACCCGGCGCCGGCCGCGTCGTTCGCCCACCTCGATGCGACGACGGTGCTCTCGCGGGCCATCTCCGAGAAGGGCATCTACCCGGCCGTCGACCCGCTCGACTCGAACTCGCGGATCCTCCAGCCGGGGACGGTCGGCGAGGAGCACTACCGCACCGCCACCCAGGTGCAGGAGGTGCTCCAGCGCTACAAGGACCTCCAGGACATCATCGCCATCCTGGGCATGGACGAGCTCTCCGACGACGACAAGGTGATCGTCCAGCGGGCCCGCAAGATCGAGCGGTTCCTGAGCCAGCCGTTCCACGTGGCCGAGCCGTTCACCGGCTCGCCCGGCAAGTACGTGAAGCTCGAGGACACGATCCGCAGCTTTCAGGAGGTGCTCTCCGGCAAGCACGACGACCTGCCGGAGCAGGCCTTCTACCTGGTCGGCGCGATCGAGGACGTCCTCGAGGCCGCCGAGAAGATGAAGACCGCCGCATAACGCCGTGGCCGACCATCCCGGATACCCCGTCGAGCTCATCACGCCGGAGGGCGTCGCGTTCGCGGGCGACGCCGAGGTGCTCGTCGTGCCGGGCGCGGCCGGCGAGCTGGGCATCCTCGCGAACCACGCCCCGCTGATCTCGCTTCTCAAGCCCGGCGAGACCCGAATCACCGACGAGGCCGGCACCGTCAGGCGGTACGCCACTGACGACGGCTACGTCCAGGTGCGCGCGAACCGCGCCGTCGTGCTCGTCGGCGAGGCGCTCGACGCCGACTCGATCGAGGCGCCGGAGGCGGCGCGCCGGCTCGAGGAGGCGCGCGAGGCGCTCGAGCGGGCCGAGGGCGGCGACGGCGACGTGTACGCCGCCCGCCGGGCCGCGGCGTTCGCCGAGGCGGTCGCCAAGGTCGCCCGGCGCTGAGCCGGTTGGACGTGGCCTACCCGGTGCACGTCCGCATCGACTACCGCGAGCGGCAGTCGCGGCTGACGGCGCTCCTGCGCGTCTTCATGGTGCTCCCGCACCTGGTCGTCCTGACGCTGCTCGAGCTGGCGGCGGCCGTCGTTTACCTCCTCGCCTGGTTCGCAATCCTCCTCACCGGCCGCTATCCGGGCGCGTTCTTCGGGTTCGTCGCGGGGACGCTCCGGTATGCGACCCGGGTCGGCTGCTACTGGATGCTCCTGACCGACCGGTTCCCGCCGTTCGGGCTCGGGGCGCGCACCGACGGCTACCCGGTGCAGGTGTGGGTCGACGAGCCCGAGCGGCTCTCCCGGCTCACGACGTGCCTTCGGCTCGTGCTCGCGATCCCGGCGTGGCTGACCCTGTACTTCCTCGCGCTCTTCTCGGTGATGATGAGCTTCGCGGCGTGGTGGGTCATCCTCGTCACGGGCCGCCTGCCGCACGGCATGTTCGAGGTGATGGAGCTCCCGCATCGCTACCAGGCGCGGGTGTCCGCCTACTCCTGGCTCCTCACCGACGCGTACCCGTGGTTCCAGGAGGAAAGCGGTTCCGAGCCCGGTCCGCGGGGAATCCAGATGGGAATCGAGCCCGCCCCTGAATGAGTTCGGCCGTCCAGGTCGAACGGGGTGGATGTCTATACTCTTGCGACCTCGCGCCCGCGTCGGCGCGCCCCAGGAGCCGATGGCAACGCAGACCCCGCCCACGCCGCCGCCGAGTCGCGCGCGGCCGAAGATGACCGTTTACGGCGGAGGCCGTCCTCCGAGGAAGCGCAAGCGGCGGCGCTGGGTTCGCATCGCCCTCTGGAGCTTCGCCAGCATCTTCCTCGTGATGCTGGCGGGAGCGGGGGTCGTCGCGTACTGGCTCTACGGGGACTACACCCGCATCACGAGCAATTCGCACGACGTCAAGATCGCCACGAAGGATCTCGCCGAGCCGCTGCCGCAGGCCGACGCTCCTGCCATCGCCCTCGTGATCGGCTCGGATCATCGCTACTCGGACGGCTCCTTGCCGTCGCGGTCGGACACCTTCATGCTCGTTCGGATCGACCCCAAGCGGCATCTCGTGTCGCTGCTCTCGTTCCCGCGCGACCTGTGGGTGCCGATCCCCGGGTTCGGGAACGACCGCATCAACGCGGCCTTCTCGGACGGCGCGCAACTCCAGGGCTCGAGCCCGACGAAGCTGGCGCTCGAGACCGTCAAGAACCTCACAGGGCTCAAGATCAACTACGTGGCCGTGGTCGACTTCCGTGGATTCAGCGACCTCGTGAACAACCTCCACGGCGTCTATGTGCCCGTCGACGAGTACTACCTGCACACCAAGGCCACGAACGACGCCTCGGCGATCGGCGACCGCTACTCCGTGATCGACGTGAAGCCCGGGTACCAGCTCCTGCGCGGGCCCGATGCGCTGGCATTCAGCCGCTACCGGCACACCGACTCCGACTTCTACCGAAACGCGCGCCAGCAGACGTTCCTGCGCGCCTTCGAGCAGCGGGCCGCGAGCCGCTTCCACGGCGTCTCGATCACCGACCTGCCCGACATCAAGGCGCTGCTCGACACGATCTCGCACAACGTCCAGATCGGCGCGCACGGTGGTGCGCCCAGCGTGCGCACGTTCATCAAGTACGCGACGCTCGCGCCATCGCTCGCCGGCCACTTCGTGTCGTCCCGGCTCGACGCGACGACCGGGATGGAGGGCACAGCGTCAGTGGTCTTCGCCACGCCGGATGCGATCCACCAGGCGGTGTACCGGTTCACGCATCCCGAGACGCTGGCCTCGCCGACAGGGCAGCTGCCGACTGGCAAGAAGCCGAAGAAGCCTTCTAAGGACAAGTTCAAGCCGGCCGTCGACCCGTCGACGGTGGCGCTCTCGGTGTTGAACGGCACCACGAAGGCCGGTGAGGCCGCCTCGACGGCGACGGCCCTCGGTGGGTTCGGTTACCCGACCTCGTCGGCCAACGCCGACACGCAGACGTACGCCCAGACCTGGGTCTACTACCGAACGGGATCGCAGGCCGCCGCAGGCGACGTCAAGCAGATCCTCGGCACCGGCCAGCTCGGCCCGCTGCCGGCGAAGTTCAGCAGCACGTCGGCCGACGTCGTGGTCGTGCTCGGGACCGACTACGGCGGCAAGCTCGCGATCCACCCGCCCCATAAGTCCCCCAGCTCGGCCCTGCCCTCGACGATCACGCCCGACAACCAGGTCTACCTCCAGGACTTCCGCGACGCGGCCCACCGGGCGCACATCCCCGGCATGTACCCGACGGTGACCGTGTCCGGGTCCAACTTCGTGCCCTTCACGCCCTCGACGCCGATCCGCACGTACGTGATCGACAACGCCGGCCACGGGTACAACTCGCTCTACGCGATGTTCCAGATGCCGGGCATCAACGGTGCATGGTGGGGCATCCAGGAGACCGGCTTCACCGACGCGCCGATCCTCGAGAACCCCACGACGACGCGGCAGCTCGACGGCCGCACGTACCGGTTCTACTTCAACGGCCCCCACCTCCACCTCATCGCGTTCGCCTACCGCAAGCGCGTCTACTGGGTCATCAACACGCTCCTCGACGACCTGACGAACCCCGAGATGGTGGCCATCGCGCGCTCGATGAAGCCGACCAGATGACCGCCGCGCGCGGGAACGGGGGCGCCGTCGGGGTCGTCGGCGTCGGCTACGTGGGGCTCGTGACGGCGGCCTGCTTCGCCGACCTGGGCCACGACGTCGTCTGCTGCGACGTGAACCCCGACCGGATCGAGGCGCTTCGCGCCGGGCGGGTGCCGATCTACGAGCCGGGCGTCGAGCCGCTGCTTCAGCGAAACCGGGCGCGGCTCACCTTCACGCTCGAGCTGGCCGACGTGCTCGAGCGCTGCCGAGTGGTGTTCGTGTGCGTCGACACGCCGCCCACGGCGTCGGGCGACGCCGACCTGTCGCGCGTCGAGGCCGTCGTCGCCGGCATCCCGGCGACCGGGGTTCGCCACGTGCTCGTCATGAAGTCGACCGTCCCCGTCGGCACCGGCGAGAAGGTGCGCCTCGAGCTGGACGCGCGCGGCCTCGACCAGATCGGGTACGTCTCGAACCCCGAGTTCCTGCGCGAGGGCCGGGCGCTGGCCGACTTCATGGAGCCGGACCGGATCGTGATCGGCGCCTCCACGGACGCCGACGGGGAGGCGGTGGCCGACCTCTACGCCGACCTCGAGGCCCCTGTCATCCGCACCGACGTCGCCTCGGCCGAGATGATCAAGTACGGCTCGAACGCGTTCCTCGCCACGAAGATCTCGTTCATCAACGAGATCGCGAACGTCTGCGAGGAGGTCGGAGCCGACGTCTCGGTCGTGGCGCAAGGGATGGGGCTCGACGACCGCATCGGCCCGCACTTCCTGCGGCCGGGGATTGGCTTCGGGGGGTCATGTTTCCCGAAAGATGTGAACGCCCTCAAGCAGCTCGCCGGGAACTCCGGCTATCACTTCCAGCTCCTGACAGCCGTCATCGAGGTGAACGAGCTCCAGAAGCGCCGCGTCGTCGGCAAGCTCGAGCGGCACCTGGGGTCGCTCCGCGGTCGCCGCATCACGCTCCTGGGGTTGGCGTTCAAGGCGAACACCGACGACATGCGCGAGGCGTCGAGCCTCGTCCTGGCCGCGCGCCTTCGCTCCGAGGGGGCCGACGTGGTGGGCTACGACCCGGTCGCGATGGGGAACGCCCGGGCCGCCCTCGGCGAGGGCGTGGAGCTCGCCGGCTCGCTGCTCGACGCCGTGACGGGCGCCGACGCCGCCGTCATCGTGACCGAGTGGGGCGAGTTCCGGCATCTCGCCACCCGCGCCGTCCGCGAGGCGATGGCCACGCCGCTCATCGTCGACGGTCGCAACCTGCTTGACCCGCGCCAGGCGCGGGCGGCCGGGTTCGCCTACGAGTCGGTCGGCCGTCCGGGCGACCCGGCGGACGTGCTGCGGCTCGCGGGAGATCGGGCGGACGCCGTCTCGTGATCGCGGTCGTCCTTGTGGGCGGCGAGGGCACGCGCCTTCGCCCCCTCACGTACACGACGCCCAAGCCGATGCTGCCGATCGCCAACCGGCCGTTCCTCGAGCATCAGGTCGAGCACCTGCGCGCGCACGGCGTCGATCGGATCGTGCTCGCCTGCGGCTACAAGCCCGACGCGATACGGGCCCATTTCGGCTCGGAGCTGGAGTACGTCGTCGAGCCGGAGCCGCTCGGCACCGGCGGGGCCATCGCCTACGCCGCTCGCGAAGCCGGTATCTCCGAGACGTTCGTCGCGTGCAACGGCGACGTCCTCACCGATCTCGACCTGACCGCGCTGGTCGCGTTTCACCGCGACCACCGGGCGCGGATGACGATCGCCCTGCACCCGGTCGACGACCCGAGCCGGTATGGGGTCGTCGCCACCGATGCCGACGGGGCCGTCTCGGCGTTCATCGAGAAGCCTCCGCCGGGATCGACGCCGGTGCGGACGATCAACGCCGGCACCTACGTCGCCGAGCCGGACGTGCTCGATCTGATCCCGCCCGGCCGCCCGGTGTCTGTCGAGTACGACGTGTTTCCGCGGCTCGTGGGGGAGGGGCTCTACGCGCTGGCCGACGAGGGCGCCTGGCGCGACATCGGAACGCCCCAGAGCTTCCTGGCGGCGAACCTCGAGCGGATGCCCCCCGGAGGCCTTGTCGACCCCACGGCCGACATCGATCCGACGGCCTCCGTCGAGCGCTCCGTGATCGGCCCGCGGTGCCGGATCGGTGCCCGCGCGCGGGTGCGCGAATCGGTCGTCCTCGCCGGGGCGCTTGTGGCGGAGGGGATGACGATGGACAATCTAGTGGTGGGAACATCTGGAGAACCGGTGTGGTGACGTTCCAGGCCGATCCGTCGGGAATGTCCGACGCCATCGCCGGCATGGCCGAGCAGCTGCGTGCGGGTGAGCGCACCGGGGCCGAGGCCGGCATGGAGCTGGGCCTCCCGGCTGCCGTCGTGATGGCCGGCATGGGCGGCTCCGCCATGGGCGGCGAGCTCCTGCGCGCGCTCGTTGCCGCCGACTGCCCGGTTCCGATCACCCGCGTTCGCGGGTTCGGCGTGCCGGCCTGGGCCGGGCCGGGCACGCTCGTGGTCTGCACCAGCTACTCGGGTGACACCGCCGAGACGCTGGCCTGCGCTCAGCAGGCGCATGCGCAGGGCGCGTCCCTTCTGGCCGTCGCTTCTGGCGGCGAGCTCGCGCGGCTGGCGGACGAGCTCGGCTTCCCCTGTGCGCTCGTCCCCGGCGGGATGCAGCCGCGGGCGGCGCTCGGATACCTGTTCGGCGCGATGGCGGGCGCGTTCGCCGCGTGCGGGCTCTCCGACGACGGGATCGCCGAGGAGTGCGCTCGGGGTGTCGAGGCATGCGACCGCGACGCCGCGGCCGAGCTCGGGCGCCTGCTGGCCGGAAGCGTCCCTCTCATCTACGGCACCGGGCCGCTCGGGGCGGTCGCGTACCGGTGGAAGACCCAGTTCAACGAGAACGCCAAGATGCACGCCTTCAGCCACGCGTTCCCGGAGCTCGGTCACAACGAGATCGTGGGCTGGGAGGGGGCTGAGGGTCGCGGGTTCGCCATCGTCGCCCTGCGCGACCCCGACGAGTCCGACGAGATCCGGCGCCGGATCGACGTCACGCTCGATGTCGCCCGGCCGCACGCGACGGCCGTCGCCGCCGTCGAGGGGCACGGGGGCTCGCGCACCGCGCGCGCGTTCAGCCTGGTCGCGACCGGTGACTGGGTCACCTACCACGCGGCGCTCGCCCGGGGGGTCGACCCCACGCCTGTTGCCGCCATCGCGGCGCTCAAGCAGGCGCTCTCCGAGTAGCGCGCCAGCCGCCGTGAAACATCGGTGCCTGTCGCCAATGTTTCATGCCTGAAACACCTGTGCCTGATGCCAATGTTTCAGGCTGGTGACTTGATCCGACCATCCCCGCGAGCTCGACCTCCCACCGCGGACGCCCGCGGTGGTGAAGCCCGATCGTCGCCTTCACGGCGTTCGCGTCTGACCTGGGAGGCTTCCTGGACGGCGGCACGGCGCCGTGGCTCCTGGTCGCGCAGTTCGCAGTCGCCCTGGCCGTCGGCATCGCCGTCGCCGGCCGGAATCGTGAGGCGGCGGCCAACGCCCTGCGCTCCGCCGCCCTGCTCGCCCTGCTCGCGTGCGTGTTCGGCATCGGGGGCGCCGACTTCGGCTCGTTCGGCCTCTGGCACGTCGCCCTGACGGTCGCCGTCGTGGGGACGCTCGTCGCCGCCGCCACGCTCGACCTCCCGGGGCTCATGTGGATCGGCGCGCTCGACGGCGTGGTCTGGATCGGCGCGATCTCGACCGTCGTCGGGCGGAGCGCGAGCTGGGGCGTCGCGATCATGCTCGCAGGGGCCGGGCTGGTCGGCCTGGCCATACTCGTGGCTCGGATCCGCCCCATCGTGGGCGGCATCCCCGCACGGCTATAGTGGCGCCGTGAGCACGACGGTCCCGTCGGATATCCGCGACCCGGGCCTCGCGCCCGAAGGCATCATGCGGGTGGAGTGGGCAGATCGGCAGATGCCGGTCCTCGCTGCGATCCGCGAGCGCTTCGCGGCCGAGCGCCCCCTCTCCGGCCTGCGCGTGTCGGCCTGCCTGCACGTGACCTCGGAGACCGCCAACCTCGCCCGCACCCTCAAGGCGGGGGGCGCCGACGTGTTGCTGTGCGCGTCGAATCCGCTCTCGACCCAGGACGAGGTCGCGGCCGCCCTCGTCGCCGAGTACGGGATCGCCGTCTACGCCGTTCACGGCGAGCCCAACGACGTCTACTACAGCCACATCGGCGCCGCGGTCGACCACCGGCCGCACATCACGATGGACGACGGCTGCGACGTGGTTTCGACGCTTCACAAGGACCATCAGGACATGCTGGGAGACGTGCTCGCCGGCACCGAGGAGACGACGACCGGCGTCATCCGCCTCCGGGCGATGGAGCGCGCCGGCGCGCTCGGGTTCCCGATCGTCGCCGTGAACGAGGCCAACACCAAGCACTTCTTCGACAACCGCTACGGCACGGGCCAGTCGACCATCGACGGGGTCATCCGGGCGACGAACATCCTGCTCGCCGGGAAGACGTTCGTCGTGTGCGGCTACGGCTGGTGCGGCCGTGGCCTGGCCGACCGGGCGCGCGGGCACGGAGCGCACGTCATCGTCGTCGAGGTCGATCCGCTGGCAGCGCTCCAGGCGGTCATGGACGGGTTCCGGGTTGCGCCGATCGCCGAGGCGGCGAAGCAGGGGGACATCTTCGTGACGGCGACCGGCAACAAGCACGTCCTTCGGGGCGAGCACTTCGAGGTGATGAAGGACGGCGCCGTCCTCGCCAACACCGGGCACTTCGACGTCGAGGTCGACATCCCGGCGCTGCGCGACCTCTCGGTCTCCTCGACTCGGGCTCGTCAGCACGTCGAGCGCTTCGAGATGGCCGACGGGCGCGGCCTCTACCTGCTCGCGGAGGGGCGGCTCGTGAACCTGGCCGCCGCGGAGGGGCACCCGGCGTCGGTCATGGACATGAGCTTCGCGAACCAGGCGCTCTCGGCCGAGTACGTGGCCCAGAACCACGCCAGCCTCGAGGCCCGCGTCTACACCGTGCCGAAGGAGATCGACGACGAGATCGCGCGGCTCAAGCTCGAGAGCATGGCGTTCGCGATCGACGAGCTGACCGACGAGCAGCGCCGCTACATGGACACCTGGGACGAGGGCACCTGACGGACTCGAACCCGCCGTGCCCGTTGCCACCGACATCCTGAGCCCGCACGCCATCGTCCGCCTCGAGGACGACGCGGTCGTGCTGCTCGACCAGCGCCGCCTCCCGGCGGAGGCCGTCGAGCTGCGGCTGACCACATGGCAGCAGGTCGCCGAGGCGATTCGCGAGATGGCTGTCCGCGGCGCGCCCGCGATCGGCGTGGCCGCCGCGTACGGCGTGGCGCTCGCCGCCGCGAGGAGCACGGCCGGGAGCTTGGAGGTGCTGCGCGAGGATGTGGCGCGCGCTGCTGCGGGGCTCGCGGCGGCCCGGCCGACGGCCGTGAACCTGCCGTGGGCGGTCGAGCGGATGGTCGAGGAGTCGGCGCTCCCACACCGCGACCCGGGGGCGCTGCGGGATGCGCTGCGGGCGCGAGCCGAGGCGATCCACGCGGACGAGGTCGACCGCTGCGTTCGCATCGGCGAGCACGGCGCCGGCCTTCTGCGCGCGGGAGCCCAGGTCCTGACGCACTGCAACGCGGGCGCGCTCGCAACCGGCGGGTTCGGGACGGCGCTCGGCATCATCCGCGCTGCCCACCGGCGCGATCCCGGCCTCCACGTCTGGGTCGACGAGACCCGTCCGCTGCTCCAGGGCGCCCGCCTCACCGCCTGGGAGCTCCAGCAGGAGGACATCGCGGCGACGCTGATCACCGACTCCACCGCGGCGTGGCTCATGGCCGAGCGCAAGGTCGATGCGGTCATCACCGGGGCCGACCGGATCGCCCGGAACGGCGACACGGCGAACAAGATCGGCACCTACGGCCTGGCCGTCCTCGCCCGCGCTCACGGCCTGCCGTTCTACGTCGCCGCGCCGACGTCGACCATCGACACGCGCATCGAGAGCGGCCGCGAGATCCCGATTGAGCACCGCCGCGGCGATGAGGTGGCGGCGGGCGCGGCCGAGGGCGTCGGCGTCTACAACCCGGCCTTCGACGTGACGCCGGCCGAGTACGTGAGCGCGATCGTCACCGAGCGCGGCGTCCACCGGCCGCCGTACCTGTTCACCTGAGCGCGCCGGACGTGAGGGAGCTCCTCCTGCGCCTGGCGCGCCACGGGCAGGAGCACCTGCTGCGCTTCTGGGACGAGCTCGACGAGAGGGAGCGCGCGCGCCTCGCCGAGGACATCGGCCAGATCGACCTCGACCTGGTGGACGGCCTGGTGGCGACGCTGCTCGAACGGGCTGAGCCCATCGATTCCGGGACGATCGAGGCGCCCGAGGTCGTGCGGCCGGGGCCCGAGGACGTGCTCACGGGCCGCGGTGCGCTGGCGGCGGGGGAGGTGGCGGTCGTGATCGTCGCCGGCGGGCAGGGCACCCGCCTCGGCTTCGACGGCCCGAAGGGCTGCTACCCGATCGGGCCCGTCACCGACCGGTCGCTGTTTCAGATCCACGCCGAGAAGGTGGTCGCGCTCGGGAGGCGCCACGGCGTCTCGGTGCCCCTGTACGTGATGACGAGCCCGCAGAACCACGCCGAGACGGCGGCGTTCTTCGACGAGCACGAGTCGTTCGGGGTCGAGCACCTGCGGCTGTTCGTCCAGGGCGAGATGCCGGCCGTCGACCGCCTGACCGGCCGGATCCTGCTCGCCCAGCGGGGCCGGGTTGCGCTCTCGCCCGACGGGCACGGGGGCACGATCCGGGCGCTCGAGCGGAGCGGGGCACTCGCCGAGATGGCCGAGCGCGGCATCCGCACGATCTTCTACCTCCAGGTCGACAACCCGCTCATCGCGATCGGCGACCCCGGCTTCCTCGGCGTCCACCGCCGCCTCGGCGCCGAGATGTCGTCGAAGGTGGTGCGCAAGACGGATCCCGCCGAGAAGGTGGGGCTGGTCGTCGTCCGCGACGGCCGCCAGGAGATGATCGAGTACTCCGACCTTCCCGACGAGCTCGCCGATCGCCGCGGCGCCGACGGCGGTCTCGAGCTCTGGGCCGGCTCGATGGCGCTGCACCTCATCGACCTTGCGTTCGCGACCAGGCTCGCGGAGGGGGGCGGGAGGCTGCCGTTCCATCGCGCGCTCAAGCCGGTGCCGTACGTCGACGAGCGCGGGTGGGCGGTCGAGCCGCTGCTCGCGAACGCGGTCAAGTTCGAGCAGTTCATCTTCGACGCCCTGCCCCTGGCGAGCCGGGCGGTCGTTGTCGAGACCGACCGCGCGACGGAGTTCGAGCCGCTGAAGAACGCCTCGGGCCCGGCCTCGCCCGAGACGGTGCGCGCCCGGCTGAGCGCGCTCTACGCGGGCTGGCTGGAGGCGGCGGGGGCGTCGGTGCCGCGCGGGGAGGATGGAGTGCCCGACCAGCCGATCGAGATCAGCCCGCTCGTCGCGCTCGATGCCGCCGACCTGGCCGGCCGCGTCGACCGCACGATGCCGATCACGGGCCCCGTGCTCCTCTCCTGACGCACACGGCTCGGATGCGCGGCCACAGGTGACAGGGCGGGTGCGAGCCTGGCATCGTGCGGGCCCTGCTCGACATCGTCCTCCCACCGCGGTGCGCCCTCTGCGCCTCGCCGCAGGAGCCGCTCTGCCGGGAGTGCCTGGCGGGCCTGCCGTACCTCGCCGGGCCGTCGTGCGCGCGCTGCGGGCGTCCCACAGCGCTGCCGGTCGACGAGTGCCGCGAGTGCGGCGGCCGCCGGCTGGGATTCCAGCGGGCGGCCGCCGCGATGGCCTACGAGGGCGGCGGGCGGGATCTCGTCCGGCACCTGAAGAGCGGCCGGCGGCGCGCGCTCGCCGGCCCGGCGGGCGCGACGATCGCGACGCTGCTCGGCGCGGGCCCGAGCGAGGTCGTGTGCTGGGTGCCGGGCGACTGGTGGCGGACGATCCAGCGCGGATGCCATCCGGCTGAGCTGCTCGCACGCGAGGCCGCGCTCAGGTGGGGTCTGCCGGCCGTCGACCTGCTCGAGCCGGCGCGGCTTCGCAGGCCGCAACGGGGGCTGGACACGGCCGCCCGGCGGCGCAACGTGCGCGGCGCGTTCCGGGTGAGGTCCGCGGTCGAGGTGCCCGCCAGCGTGGCCCTCGTCGACGACGTCTACACCACGGGCGCCACGCTCGATGCCTGCGCGCGGGCTCTGCGGGACGGAGGCGCGGCCGTCGTCCAGGGCTTCACGCTGGCCCGCGCGGTTCGCTGGTGACCGACTATGGTTCGGGGGCATCCCCCACCGCTGGAGGAGTCGCGTATGAAGCTTCAGGTCAAGGGCAGGAACGTGGACGTGACCGACTCCCTGTTCTCGCATGCCGAGCGCAAGCTCGGCAAGCTTGCGAAGCACCTGTCGGACGAGAGCCGGTGTGAGCTCGAGCTCGCGGTCGAACACAACCCGTCGATTACCGAGCGCCAGGTGGCCGAGGCGACCGTCTGGACCAAGGGGCCGGTCCTGCGGGCCCGTGAGAGCTCGCCGGACATGTACGCCTCCATCGACCAGGTTGCCGACAAGCTCGAGCGCCAGGTCAAGCGCTATCGCGAGCGACGGACGCGCAAGTCCGCCCAGCACGTCGCCGTCCACCACGCGCCGCCGCCGGAGGCGGCCGCGGCGCTGCCTGACGAGGAGTCCACGGTGATCGTCAAGACCAAGCAGTTCAACATGAAGCCGATGCCTCCCGAGGAGGCCATGCTCCAGCTCGAGCTCATCGGGCACGATTTCTTCGTCTTCATAAACGCCGAGTCCGAGGACGTGAACGTGATCTACAAGCGCCGCGACGGGAACTACGGCCTCATCGAGCCGTCGCGGAACGGCGAGGGCTGACGCCCGCGCGCTAGAAGAACTTCGCGAGCGGGCGAGCCCGGGCGGCGTGGCCGAGGGGCCCGAACCGGAAGCCGGCCTCGATCGTGCGCAGGAGCGAGTAGGCGGAGCGGAGCTTCCTCAGGCGCGCGTGCTGGCGGCCGTTGTGGACGATCGCGATGAACGGTTGGTGGCCGCCGTGGACCCCCTCGATGCAGCAGCCCGACGAGTCGCCCTTGCTCGCCTCGTCCCAGGTGATGAAGATGGCGCCGTGGTGCCGGAAGCCGCGTGAGGCCATGACGCGCGGGATCCAGGTGTGCAGCCACGCGTCGGCGACTCCCTCGCTCCCGCTGTGCATGTTGTGCGCGTCGGTCGGCACGATGTAGCTCAGGGCCGGCGGCCGCCGCAGGCTTCGCCCGAAGCCCCTGAACGGGGTGATCCGCGCCCGCTGGCGGGGCTTTCGGACGATGCTTCGGAAGTAGACGAGGGGATTGTGGTGGCGGGTGTACTGGCCGCTGTCGCGCCCGATGTAGCCGGCCCGCGGCAGCGCCTCGATGAAGCCGCGCCACCGCAGCCCGTGGCTTGCGAACTGCCCTGGTAGCGTCCGCCCCGGGTAGTTCCCCGCGCAGCCGTTGCTCGTGCAGCGGTGGGTCGAGCCGGAGATCATGGCCAGGTAGTTCGGCAGGCTCGGATGGGCGACCGCGTAGTACCGCGTCGCCACCCCGTGCCGCCGCGCCAGGTGGTTCAGGTACGGCACGTCCGGGTTGCCGATGATCTCGTTGTAGCTGTGGTTCTCGAGCACGAACACCCACACGTGCTTCAGCCGCGGCACGCGCGCCGCCTCGGCCTGCGGCGCGATCGTCGCCACCACGGCCAGGGCTGCGAGCAACGCAACGGGGGGCCTGAGCCACTTCGCCATGGTGGTGAGTCTGGTCACCGTTCGTGAGATGCGTGTGAGGGCCGCGTGAGGATTTCGGTTTTTCCTGGAAGGGTTTGGGAGCGGCGGGTGGTGGTGTGGGGCGGGTCAATTGGCCGTCGCGGTGAGTGTCATTTGAGTTCTGGCGCAGGTTTGGGGCAGGTGCGGCGGTCGGGTGGTGGGTGGGCATTTGGCCGCAGTGGTGAGTGTCAATTGCATTCCTCCACACACCCGCAGCACCCCGTGACCCACCCGTCACACTTCGCCCGCCACACTCGCCTGGTGCCCTCTACCCAGCACTTCCTCCCGACGCTCTACAAGGCCCGCCGTGTGCCCACCAAGCAGGCAGTCTGTGCGATCTGCGTGGAGCGGACGCGAGGGCGGACGCAGGAGCTCAGGCTCGGCTACGGCGTCTCGGTGTGGCTGTGCGAGGGGCACGCCTCGCGAGCGTTCCAGACCCAGCGAGGCGGCCGCGACCTGGTGCTGACGCTCGAGCGGCTGTGGCGCTCGCACGGCTGCCTGACCGCGGCCCGTCACAAGGCGCTGCGCGCGCATCTGGCCGCGTGCGCCGGCGCGGCCGCGCGTCCGCGGCCCGGCAGCTACAGCTGGCCGGCCCTGCGCGCCGAGGCCGAGGAGCGCTTCTCGGCCGGCGCGGCGCCCGACGGCGTCATCCGCCATCTCCGCAGCGTCCATGCCGCCGGGCCGGCCCGTCCGCCGAGCATCCGCACGATGCGGCGGTGGTGCGCCGAACGGCGCTGGCTCTCCCGGCCGCCGTAGCCCGTTCGATACCATCCAACCTCATGAGCGTCTTCCAGAAGATCCTGCGCGCGGGAGAGGGTCGCACCCTCAAGCGGCTGCACGAGCGCGTCCACGAGATCAACGCCCTCGAGGACGAGATCGCCGCGCTCTCCGACGACGCTCTGCGCGCGAAGACCGAGGAGTTCCGCGAGCGCTTCGACCAGGGTGAGGATCTCGACGACCTTCTGCCCGAGGCCTTCGCGTGCGTGCGCGAGGCCGCGAAGCGCACCGTCGGCATGCGCCACTTCGACGTCCAGCTGATCGGTGGCATGGTGCTGCACGAGGGCCGGATCGCCGAGATGAAGACGGGCGAGGGGAAGACGCTCGTCGCGACGCTCCCGCTCTACCTGAACGCGCTCGCCGGCGTGAACGTCCAGCTCGTCACGGTGAACGACTACCTGGCCAAGCGCGACGCAGAGTGGATGGGCCCGGTCTACGAGGCGCTCGGGATGAGCGTGGGCGTCATCCAGTCGGAGATGCCCGACGACTTCGAGCAGACCAACCGCCGCGCCGCCTACGCCTGCGACATCACCTACGGCACGAACTCCGAGTTCGGCTTCGACTACCTGCGCGACAACATGGCGGTCGAGCTCACCCAGACGGTGCAGCGCGGCCACTGGTACGCGATCGTCGACGAGGTCGACTCGATCCTGATCGACGAGGCGCGAACGCCGCTCATCATCTCGGGCCAGCCCGAGCAGGCCGCCGACACCTACTACTCGTTTGCCAAGGCGGTCGCCAACCTCGAGGTCGGCACCGACTACGAGGTCGACGAGAAGTTCCACACCGCGGCGCCGACCGAGGACGGCGTCACCAAGGTCGAGCATGCGATCGGCGTCGAGAACCTCTACGCGCCCGAGAACGGCCAGCTCGTGAACCACCTGATCCAGGCCATCAAGGCCAAGGAGCTCTACAAGCGCGACGACGAGTACGTCGTGATGGACGGCGAGGTCAAGATCGTCGACGAGTTCACCGGCCGGATCATGGAGGGCCGCCGCTGGTCGGAGGGCCTGCACCAGGCCGTCGAGGCCAAGGAGGGCGTGCGGATCCAGGAGGAGAACGTCACCGTCGCCACCGTGACGATCCAGAACTACTTCCGCATGTACGAGAAGCTGGCCGGCATGACCGGCACCGCGCTCACCGAGGCGAACGAGTTCCACGAGATCTACGGCCTCGAGGTCGTCCCGTGCCCCACCCACCGCCCGATGGTGCGCGACGACAAGAACGATCAGATCTACCGCACCAAGGAGGAGAAGTTCTCGGCCGTGGTCGAGGACATCGTCGAGCGCCACGCGATCGGCCAGCCGGTGCTGGTCGGCACGATCTCGGTGGAGGTGTCCGAGCACCTTTCCCACCTGCTCGAGCGCCGCGGCATCGCCCACGAGGTGCTGAACGCGAAGAACCACGAGCGCGAGGCGCTGATCATCCAGAACGCCGGCGAGCGGGGCGCCGTCACGATCGCCACGAACATGGCCGGCCGCGGCGTCGACATCAAGCTGGCCGACGGCGTCCCCGGCCTGGGCGGCCTCTACGTGCTCGGCACCGAGCGGCACGAGTCACGCCGCATCGACAACCAGCTCCGCGGCCGTTCGGGACGCCAGGGCGACCCGGGCGAGTCGCGCTTCTACCTCTCGGCCCAGGACGAGGTGATCCGCCTCTTCGCCGGCGAGCGCATCTACAAGATCCTCGACTCGCGCTTCGGGCCGCCCGACGGCGAGCCCATCGAGGCCAAGATGCTGACCAGCAAGATCGAGGGCGCCCAGAAGAAGGTCGAGGAGTTCCACTTCGTGAACCGCAAGAACGTCGTCAAGTACGACGACGTCATGAACGAGCAGCGAAAGCAGGTGTACGCCACCCGCCGCGAGATCCTCGAGGGCGGCGACCTGCGCGAGATCCTGGTCGACGGGTCGGAGGACCAGCCCGGCTGGATCGAGCAGGTGATCGAGGCTGCGGTGGCCGCCCACACCGAGAGCGAGTTCGGCGAGGACTGGGACTGGGACGGGATGTGGGTGGCCCTGCACTCCCTGTACCCGATGCGCATCGGCCTGGACGAGATCGACCGCGAGAAGATCACACGCGAGGATCTGCTCGACCGCATCTTCGACGACGCCGCCGGCTTCTACGAGGAGCGCGAGAACGAGTGGGGCGCGGAGCTGGCCCGGAGCGTCGAGCGCTTCATCACGCTCCAGGTGCTCGACACCCGCTGGCGCGAGCACCTCGACAACGTCGACTACCTGCGCCAGGGCATCGGCCTGCGCGGCTACGCCCAGAAGGACCCGCTCGTCGAGTACAAGCTCGAGGCCGAGCTGATGTTCGGCGAGATGGACATGCTCGTGAAGCAGGAGGTCGTGCGCTTCCTCATGCACGCGGAGGTGCAGGTCGAGGAGACGCCCCAGCTCGAGCAGCACCAGCGTCAGGAGAGCTTCGACTACCTCCACGCGGACGCCGCGACGCTCGAGTCGATCGCGGCCGGCGCGGGCGCGGCCGGCATCGACGACGAGCCCGAGCCGAACGGCTTCCCCGTCGTCGAGCAGCGCCAGCTCGACCCGGAGCGCACGGTCGGCCGCAACGATCCGTGCTGGTGCGGCTCGGGCAAGAAGTTCAAGCGGTGCCATGGCGCATAAGGTCGACGAGACGGAGCCGCGGTCGCTCGACGACCTGCGCGCGGCGGTCGAGGAGTTGAGGGCCCAGCTGCACTGGGTCCGTGATTACCTTTGACCCGGCTCTCCTCGAGTCGCGCCGGGCGGAGCTCGAGCGCGAGACCCTCGCAGAGGGCTTCTGGGACGACCAGCGCCGGGCCGCGCGCGCCTCGGCCGAGCTCCACCGGACGCAGGCCAAGCTCGATACCTACGAGCGCCTGAACGCCGAGGCGGCGGAGCTCGACACGATGCTCGAGATGGCCGCCGAGGACGCCGACTGGCGCGCCGAGCTCGAGCGTGCCCTGGCGGGCCTCGACCGCGACCTGAAGAAGCTGCAGGAGGAGGCGCTCTTCACCGGCGAGTACGACTCCGGGCCGGCCGTCGTGAGCGTGCACGCCGGTGCGGGGGGGACCGACAGCCAGGACTGGGCCGAGATGCTGCTTCGCATGTACCTGCGATGGGCCGAAGCGCGCGGTCTGAAGGCGCAGCTGCTCGAGGCGACGCCGGGCGAGGAGGCGGGGCTCAAGAGCGCGACCTTCACCCTGTCCGGCGAGAACGCCTACGGCATCATGCAGGCCGAGAAGGGGGTGCACCGGCTGGTGCGGCTCTCCCCGTTCGACTCGGCGCACCGCCGCCACACCTCGTTCGCGCAGGTCGAGGTGTCGCCGCTCGTCGACGAGGACGTCGGCGTCGAGATCGACGAGTCCGACCTGCGCATCGACACGTACCGCTCGCAGGGGGCCGGCGGCCAGCACGTGAACAAGACCGACTCGGCCGTCCGGATCACGCACCTCCCGACGGGGATCGTCGTCCAGTGCCAGAACGAGCGCTCGCAGCTCCAGAACAAGGCGCAGGCGATGCGTATCCTCACCTCGCGCCTGCTCGAGCGCGAGCGGGAGGAGCGGGAGCGGACCCTGGCCGCCGAGCGCGGTGAGGCGCAGGACATCTCGTTCGGGTCGCAAATCCGTTCCTACGTGCTGCACCCCTACACGATGGTGAACGACCACCGCACCAACCTCAAGATCGGCAACGCCCAGGGCGTCCTCGACGGCGACCTGGACGAGCTCGTCCACGCCGAGCTCCTCCGCCGGGCGACGGCGTAGGCCGGATGTCGTTTGCGCCTGTCCGAGTCGACCGTTACCCTGGAACCCGGGGAATCGCCTGTCTGCGCGCCCCAATCCGCCCATGAGCGACGAGACCGAACTCCAGCAGGCCGTCGTGGCCATGCCCACTCTTGAGCCCACGCCGGGCCCGCGCTCGCGTGGCCTCGGCGACCCCGCGCCGGCGGCGCTGGCGATGATCCTCTTCGACGGGGTCACCAAGACGTATGAGCCGTCCATCATCGGCCTCGACGACGTCTCGGTGCAGATCGACAAGGGCGAGTTCGTGTTCCTGGTCGGCCCGTCCGGCTCCGGCAAGTCGACGTTCATCAAGCTGCTCCTGAAGGAGATCGAGCCGACGGCGGGCAACCTCATCGTCGGCGGCAAGTCGCTTCCGAAGCTCAAGCGGTCGAAGGTGCCGACGCTGCGCCGCAACATCGGCTGCGTCTTCCAGGACTTCAAGCTGCTCCCGAACCGCTCCGTGTACCAGAACGTCGCCTACGCGCTCCAGGTCCAGGGCAAGTCGCGGACGGAGATCCGAAAGAAGGTGCCCGACATCATCGGGCTCGTCGGCCTCGCCGACAAGAGCGACCGCTTCCCGCACGAGCTCTCGGGCGGCGAGCAGCAGCGGGTCTCGGTCGCCCGCGCGTTCGTGAACCACCCGCCGCTTCTGATCGCCGACGAGCCGACGGGGAACCTCGACCCCGACACGTCGGTCGGGATCATGCAGCTCCTCTACCGCATCAACCGGGCCGGGACCACCGTCGTGATGGCGACCCACGACCGCGAGATGGTCGACAAGATGCGCCGCCGGGTGATCCAGCTCGAGGACGGGAAGGTCGTCCGCGACGACCGCCGCGGAGGGTACGAGGGATGAGGTGGCGCTTCTTCGTCTCGGAGGCGCTCAACTCGATCCGCGGGAACGCTGCGACGACGCTCGCCGCCACGGTCACCGTCCTCATCGTGACCTTCCTCATGGGCATCTTCGTGACCACCGGCTGGTGGGTCTACCACTACGCGGTCGAGAAGCGAAACGAGGTCACGCTCAAGCTCTACCTGCCGCCCGACTACGCCGCGTCGGCCGACAAGCGCGGCGAGGTCGCAAACCAGGTGAAGGAGCTGCCCTACGTGAAGAGCTTCGCCTATGTCTCGCCCGACGAGGCCGCGAAGTCGCTCTCACCGTCGGCGCGCGCCGCGATCAAGGCGCTCGGATTCAACCCGCTTCCCCCGGCGTTCTACGTCAAGCTCACCGATCCGGAGAAGGCGTCGGTCACCGCAGGCGGCGGCGCTCAAGATCGACGCCATCAAGAACTGCGGCACGCCCGGCCGGTGCGTCACCTACGGGAAGCGCATCACCGACCAGGTGCTGACCACCCTCAAGTACATCCTGATCTTCGTCGGGGGCCTGGCGCTCCTGCTGGGGATCGCCGCGATCGTCCTCATCCAGAACACGATCCGGCTCTCGATCTTCTCCCGCCGCCGCGAGATCGAGGTGATGAAGCTCGTGGGCGCGACGAACAGCTTCGTGCGGCTCCCGTTCATGCTCGAGGGGATGCTGACGGGCCTCCTCGGGGCGCTCGGGGCGCTGCTCATGCTCGGCGTCGTCTACATCGCCCTGAACGGGTACAACGACGGCCTGACCGACCCCGTGCGTCTCGTCGGGATCCCGCAGCTGATGGGGCTTCTGGCCGGCTTCGGCCTGATCCTGGGCGCCGCCGGATCGGGCCTCACCCTGCGCCGCTTCCTGCGCGTCTAGACACCTCGGCAAGCGATGTGCCGTAGTACACTTGCGCCCGACCGGTGAAGGGGCACCGTCCATATCTGTTCGTTGCGATCGCCCTGGGGCTGGCCGCATCGTTTGCGACGGGCTTCGAGTTGCGGTCGCGATCGCTGGCGGCGACGCCGCAGTCGCCGATCGTGCTGCACACGACGCTGCGCAGTGAGGTCGCGACGATCCTCCAGACGCACTACTACGCGCCGATCTCGGCCCGCGTCCTGGGAGCGCCCACGCTGCCGGGGATGCTCCACCGCCTCGACGATCCCTATACGCGCTACCTCTCGCCGGGCGACTACCGACTGCTCCGGGATGCGGAGTCCGGCGCCTTCGCGGGGATCGGCGTGACCGTCCTGCGGGCGCACGGCGGGCTTCTCGTCACGGCCTCGATCCCGCGCCTGCCGGCGAGCCAGGCCGGCCTGCGCGCCGGCGATCTGATCACCACCATCGACGGCACCTCGCTCGCCACCCTCTCCTACCGCAGCGCGCTCGATCTGATGGCCGGCGACGAGGGCACACCCGTCAGCCTGCGGGTGCGGCCGTCGGACGGCGGCAAGCCGATGCGCGTCACCCTGGTACGCCGGTCGATCGCCGAGCCCGTCGTCGCCTCGCGGAGCATCCACGCCGGCGGCGGCCACTACGAGTATCTGCGGCTCTTCGGCTTCCCGGCATCCGCCGCCCAGTCGGTGCGCCGGCTGGCCCAGCAGGCGGTCCGCCGCCACGCTGACGGCCTCATCCTCGACCTACGCGGCAACCCCGGCGGCCTCCTGTCACAGGCGGTCGCCGTCTCGCGGATCTTCGTCGACCGCGGTGTGGTCGTCACCACGGAGGGCCTCCACGAGCCGGAGCAGTCCTTCTACGCGAACGGCACCGCCGTCGGCAAGCTGCCGCTCGTCGTCCTGATCGACGGATCGACCGCCAGCGCCGCCGAGGTGACGGCGGGAGCGCTGCGGATCGGCGACAACGCGATCGTGATCGGCTCGAGAAGCTTCGGCAAGGGCACGGTGCAGGCGATCGAGCCGCTGGTGGGCGGTGGGGCGCTCAAGCTGACGGTGGCGCGATTCCTGCTTGCGGGGCACGTGCCGGTCGACGGCCGCGGGATCGTCCCCGACGTCTCGGTTCCGAACGGCGAGCGCCGGACAGCGGCGTTCCTGCGCAGGGCCGTCCGGGCGCTGACGCGCGCTTGACCGAGCCGCTGCGGGCCCGCATCGTCGGCGAGGTCTCGACGCGGGGGCGGGTCGCCGTCGCCGAGCCGTTCTTCGAGCCGGGCCCGGCCGTCACCCTGGGTCATCGCGCAGCCGTCGACGCCGCGGCCGGGGATCTCGTCTCGGTGGTGCCGGACGGCCGCGGGCGCGGGCGGCTCGATCGGGTCCTCGGTAGGCCTGACGACCCGGCTGCCGTCATGCATGCGCTGGCGGTGGAGGCGGGCGCCGCCGATCCGTGGCCGGCGGGCGCCGCCGTCGCGCGCGATTCGCCGCCGGCCGGCGACCGCCTCGACCTGCGCCGCCTCGCGACCCTCACGATCGATCCGGAGGGGGCGAAGGACCACGACGACGCGCTCTCGGTCGACGGCGACCGCGTGTACGTGCACATCGCCGACGTCTCGGCGCACGTGCCCGCCGGATCCGCTCTGGACGCCGAGGCCGCCCGCCGCGCCACCTCCGTCTACCTCCCCGGGCGGGTCGACCCGATGCTCCCCGTCGAGCTGTCGTCCGACCGCTGCAGCCTTCGGGCGGGCGCGGACCGGCTGGCCGTCAGCCTTGCGCTCGGCCCGGAGCGGGAGGTCTCGGTGCACCGCACGCTGATCCGAAGCGACCACACGCTCACCTACCCCGAGGCCCAGGCGGTCCTGGACGGGGCTGGAGCGCCCGATGGTCTCGAGACCGCACTGCGCCGGGCTGCCGATCTCGCGAACGGCCTCCGCGAGCGACGGATGGCGCGCGGGGCGCTCGAGATCGAGACGCGCGAGGTCGAGATCGCGCTCGGGCCCGGCACGATCGACGCCCGCGTCAGGGCGCACACGCCGGCGCACGGGCTGATCGAGGAACTCATGATCCTCGCCAATCGCAGGGTCGCCGAGCTGCTCGTGGAGCACCGGCGGCCGGCGCTTCACCGCGTACACGAGCCGCCCGATGCGGGCTCGATCGCGGCCCTGCTCGAGCAGCTGGAGGAGCTGGGAGTGCCGACGCCGCCCGCACCGGCTCTCCACGGCGGGCCCGAGACGGCCCGGTACGCGGGCCTCTTGAGCGGCGCCGTCATGCGCTATGCCGTGCGCGAGGGGAGGGGCGTCGAGGCGTGGCCGGGGATGATGCTGCGGGCCGTCCGGAAGGCACGCTACGACCCGGCGCCGCTCGGCCACAGCGGGCTCGCCGCCCGCCACTACTGCCACTTCACGTCGCCCATCCGCCGGTATCCGGACATCGTCTGCCACCGCGCGCTCCTCGGTGCGCTGGGCCTCGACGGCGGCGAGCCGCCGAGCGCGGGCCTGGGGGATCTCGCCACGCACTGCTCCGAGGCGGAGCGCGACGCCGAGCGCCTCGAGCGCCGCGGCACCGCGATCTGCCTGGCGTTCCTGCTCGAGCGCCGGCTCTTCGACCTGGGCTGGGACGCGCCGTTCGAGGGCGAGGTGGTCGGCCTGATCGAGGCCGGAGCATTCGTCCGCTTCGGCGAGGTGTTCGAGGCGTTCATGCCCGCGCGGCTCTGGCGGGGCGAGCGGGCGACGCTCGACCCGCTCGGCGTGAGCATGGTGGCGCGGAGCGGGCGGCGGCTCCGGCTCGGAGACGGCGTGACGGTCGCAGTCGAGTCCATCGACCGGGCGCGCGGTCGGATCGCGGTGCGCGGACTCGGCGGCACGTGATGCACAATCCGACGATGCGGTAGAGTGCGGGAGCGGCGGTGGATCATCCGCACGGTCGTTGTGATTGGGCTCGTCGGCGTCGTCGGCGGGGTCGCCGCGATCGTCCTCAGCACCCGCGGGGACGCAGCGCAGCGGCGTTCGGAGCCCGATCCGTCGGTCCCCGCCGCGGCGTTCCTCGCCGCCTGGCATGCCGGCGACTATCCCGCGATGTATGCGCTGGTCACGCCCGGCGTCCAGGCCTCGGTCACGTACCACAAGTTCGCACGCGCGTACCGCGACGTCGCCCGGACGGCGAGCATGACCGGCGTGCGGGCGGAGGGGAAGCTGCGTGCGACGCCGGCGATGGCGACGGTGCCGGTGTCCGTTGCGACGACCATGTTCGGCCGGATTCCCGCGCAGCTCGAGATCCCGCTCGTGCGCCTGCGCAGGAACTACCGGATCGCCTGGACGCCGGCGCTCGCCTTCCCGGGGCTGCGGCCGGGCGAGACGCTCGAGAGCCGCGTGCACGCCCCGGAGGGGCGAGGGCGGATCCTGGCCCGCGACGGGACGGTGCTCGCCGAGGGCCCGCCCGGCAACCGCGCCTACCCGGCCGGAACCGCCTTCGCGCTCGTCACCGGGTTCACCCGCTCGCCGGAGGGAGCCGCGATCGTCGCCCGGCGGAAGGCCGGCTGGCCGGCGGGGAGGAAGTACGGCCAGGGCGGGCTCGAGGAGTCGCTGGACGATGCGCTGGGCGGCCTGCCTCGTGTCCGGCTCGTGGCGTCGCCGTCGGCGCCCGGGAGCCCGGCCCGCATCCTGGCTCGAAAGCCGGGGCGGAAGCCCAGGGACGTCGTGACGACGATCGACCCCGACCTCCAGGACGCGTCGGCGCTCGCGCTCGGCTCCCGCTACGGCGGGATCGTCGTGCTCGATCCGCGGTCGGGCGCTGTCCGGGCCGACGCCGGCCTCGGGATGGACGCCCTCCAGCCCCCGGGATCATCGTTCAAGACGGTCACCGCGTCGGCCGCGCTGACGGCGGGGACGGCAGCGCTCACCGACACCTACCCGTACGAGAAGTTCGTCGTCCTCAACGGGTGGCACCTCCGCAACTTCCACCACGAGCTGTGCGGGGGCTCGTTCGTGCAGGCGTTCGCCGACAGCTGCAACTCCGTCTTCGCCCCTGTCGCCGATGAGGTCGGGGCGAAGCGGCTGGTCGCGATGGCGCACGCCTTCGGCTTCAACGAGCGGCCCACGATCGCCTATCCGGTGCCGATGAGCACGACGCGGAAGCCGGAGCAGATGCCGTCCGACCTCTCGCTGGGGGTGGCGGGGATCGGCCAGGGCGGCGTGATCGCAAGCCCGCTCCAGATGGCGTCGGTCGCGCAGACCATCGCATCGCGCGGGCTCCGCCACCCGCCGTTCATCGTCCACAGCCCGCGCGTGCTGCGCGACAAGCAGGAGCCCGTGAAGGCGATCGGCCGGCGTGTCGCGGGCGAGGTGACGCAGATGATGGAGGCCGTCGTGAGCTACGGCACGGGGACGAGCGCCGCCATCTCGGGCATCACGGTGGCCGGCAAGACCGGCACCGCCGAGGTGGGCCCCGGCCGGCCGTCGGACGCCTGGTTCATCGCCTTCGCGCCCGCGGACGCACCTCGCATCGCGGTCGCCGTCCTCATCGTGAACGGCGGGGTGGGGGGCGACGTCGCCGCGCCGATCGCGCGCCAGGTGCTCGAGGCGGCCCTCGTCGGATGACGCCGCCGCGAGCCGTCGTGCTCGACATGGAGGGGGTGCTGCACGTCGACTGGCGGGCGATCGACGGGTCGGCGGCGGCGGTCGAGCGGCTGACCGCGGCCGGGGTCGGCCTCGCGGTGCTCACCAACACGACCGGGCGGACGCGGGCCGACATCGCCGCCCGCCTCGCGGCGATGGGGATGCCCATCCCCGCCGGGCGGATCGTGACGGCGGCGTCGGCGGCCGCCCAGCATCTGCGTCGCCACCACGCCGGAGCCCGCGTGCACGCGCTCGCCGAGCCCGCGATCGCAGGGGAGCTGGAGGGAATCGAGCTCGTCGATGACCCGGCCGCGGCGGAGGTGATCCTCCTCGGCGGGCCCGACGACGGGTGGACCTACCCGCGGCTCAATGCGGTCTTCCGGCGGCTCGTCGACGGCGTGCCGCTGGTGGCCATGCAGCGAAACCGGTGGTGGCCGACGGTCGACGGGCCGTCGCTCGACGCCGGCGCCTTCGTCGCGGGCCTGGAGTACGCGACAGGGATCCAGGCCGCGGTCGCCGGCAAGCCCGCCCCCGGCATCTTCGAGGTGGCGTGCGAGCTCGCCGGCGCACCGCCGCGCGAGGCCGCGATGGTCGGCGATGACCTCGAGTCGGACCTGCGGCCGGCGCGGGCGCTCGGCATGCGGGTCGTCCTCGTCCGCACGGGCAAGGGCGCGAGCTTCTCGCCGGGGCCGGGCGATGTCGACCTCGACGCCGCCGACCTCGCCGCCGCGGTCGATCTGCTTCTCTAGCGGAGGTTCCTGTAGGTCGTCGGCCAGTGGGCGGTCGCACCGATCGGGTGCGTCCAGATCCGGCCGAGGTGCGACGGGCCGAGCGGTGAGAACCCGTGCTGTCCCGAGGCCACCGTCGTGCCGTTCACGGTGATGTCGGCGAACTCGCGCTCGCCCCACGAGCCGGGATACGCCGTCCACGGCTGGCCCGACGACAGGAGGACGACGCCCGTCGGCTGGTAGGCGCCGAGGCCCGGAAGGCCGGGCGGGCCCGAGACCGACCCGCTCGTGACCGTGTCCGACACCGTCACGCTGCCGCCGTCGAGCGCCGCGTTCTCGGACGTCGACAGGCAGTCGGCCTTCCGCGGGATGCGCCTCACCCCGTTTGCGAACCAGGCTGCGTGGCTCCCGCGGGCGATCCTGGCCACCGGGTGCCGGCCGATCCGGGGAGCGGCGCGCCACGCCCGCCGCAGCCCCAGGCAGTGGCCGCCGAGCCCGACCCAGCGGGGCGTCTGGTCCGGCGCGAGGACGACCGTGATCGACTCCCAGTCGCCCTCGTGCTGCACCGAGAGCGTGGCGCTCCCGGGCGTCGTGAGCAGCGGCTCGAACTCGTGGTCGTAGTAGAAGTACCAGTACTGGAGCGCCCATCCGACGTGGCTTCGGAACACGCGGCCGTACAGCACTCGCTTGGGCCCCGACGCCTGCCAGGCGTTCTGGTAGCAGGCGAGCGTCGCCGGCGCGACGCCGCCGGCCGCGGCGCAGTTCGACTCGTCGAGTATCCAGCACGGGTCGCGCAGACCCGCCTGGCACTGCGAGCCCCGCGCGGCGGCGATCTCCTCCGGGGTCGGGTTGGCAGACCCCGGGGCCGCCGACGTGAATGTGCCCGGCGCGTTCTGCCAGCGCAGGCGGACGTTGCCCTCGAACGTGCCGACGTTGGTCGGCGTGAAGAGCTCGGCGGCCGAGAACCAGGTCACCGGCTGGTAGGTCTTGAGGAGCTCGAGCTGGCGGTCGGGGGTCAGGGCGTACGCCGGCTGGACGGCGGTGACGACCCATGCCGCCACGGCGATCACGGCAACCCGAAGCGCCCTGCTACGATTTCCGCCGCCATGCGAGCCCGCACCCACGAGGACTATTCAATCACCGCCGTCCTCCGGCTGCTGCGGCACGTCATCGCGCACGAGCAGGGCTGAGACGGCCCCCACCGGGGGAGTGGTGCGCCTTCTGGCCGCCTCCCCCGCCATGTGCCGTCCCGTCGATCCTCGTCTCTGAGGTCCCATGAACGCCCGAACCCTCACCGTCTTTCGCTTCTACCAGTTCTTCAACGGCATCATCTTCAGCGGCCCGATCTGGGCCGTGTTCCTGCTCTCGCGCGGCCTCAGCCTGACCCAGTTCGGGCTCGTCGAGGCGTCGCTCCACGTCGGCATGCTGATCGCGCAGGTGCCGACCGGTGCCCTCGCCGACGCGCTCGGCCGGCGGCGGCTGCTCGTCGCGGCGGGGTTCTTCACGGCGGCGGCCGAGCTCGGCTACGTCTATGCGCCGGGGTTCGCCCTCATCTGCGTGGCTGGTGCCGTCCACGGGGTCGCCTTCGCGCTCCGCACCGGCGCCGACGAGGCGTATCTCTTCGACTCGCTGGCCCACGACGACGCGCAGGCCCAGTTCCCGCGCATGCTGGGAGGCCTGTGGGCCGTCTTCCAGTTCGCCGGTGCCATCTCGTTCCTGGCGGGTGGGCTGATCGCGACGTACTCGCGGCCGCTGGCCTTCTGGCTGACCGCAGGTTGCGCGCTCGTCGCGAGCGCGATCGCGACCCGGCTTCCCGACGACGCCCGCGGCCACGCCCGCCACGGCGTCCACGTCGCTGCGCGCGGCGTGCGGGCGCTCGTGCACTCGCCGCGGCTCGCGATGCTGACGCTCGCGTGGAGCATCTACTGGGCCGCGGTCACGAGCTGGTGGTTCTACGTCGCTCCGCTCTTCCAGAGCCGGGGTGCGTCGGATGCCGTGCTGGGCCTCGTCCTCGGCGGCGCGATGCTGGCCGGTTCCGCGTTCTCGTGGGCGGGGGGCCGCATCGGCGAGCGCGCGCCGCTCACGGCGTCGGTCGGCCTTTCGACCCTGGCGGCGATCGGCGGGCTGCTCGTGGGGCCCCACCTGCCCGGCCTCCTCCTGCCGGTGATCGTGCTCGTCTCGGTCGCCGGCGCCCCGGAGCTGGTCTACGTGACGCTCTCGACGTATCTCCAGCACAACACCCGCTCCGAATTCCGGGCGACGTCGATGTCGATCGCCGAGGGCTGCTTCTCGATCCAGATGCTGTGGCTCTTCCCGCTCGTCGGCTACGTCGTCCAGCACTCCGGCTACGGCATCGGGTTCGGCCTCTGCGCGGGGTTCATGGCGGCCGGCGCGGTGCTCTTCATCGCCTCCCAGCGGCTGCCCGGCCTGGAGCCGGCGCCGGCCACATAGAATTCGGGGATGGCGCAGGGACGAAAGCTCATTGCCGAGAACCGCAAGGCGCGGCACGACTTCCATATCCTCGAGCGGGTGGAGGCGGGCGTCGCGCTGGAGGGGACCGAGGTCAAGTCGCTCCGCGACGGCGGCGGGAACATCCGCGAGGCCTTCGCGCAGCTGCGAGACGGCGAGGTGTTCCTGGTCGGCGCGAACATCGCCCCCTACCGGCAGGGCAACATCCAGAACCACGAGCCCCTGCGCGACCGCAAGCTCCTGCTCCACCGGCGCGAGATCGCCCAGCTCGGGAAGAAGGTCGCGGAGCGGGGGATGACGCTCGTGCCGCTCGCCCTCTACTTCGCGAACGGCCGGGTGAAGGTCGAGCTGGGCCTCGCGAAGGGCAAGGAGGGCGTCGACAAGCGCCGCTCGCTCGCCGACCGCGACGCCCGCCGCCAGATCGACCGGGCGCTGCGCGAGCGCGAACGCTCGTCCAACCGCTAGAATTAGCGCATCTTCCCCAGGGGGCGAACTGGTATCGACACGGTTGGCTTTCGGGGAGAGTTGCAAGCCGAGGTTCCAGGTGGCCTCGTAAAATCCCTGGAAATCCGTAAGTGCGGAAACTGATCTCGCACTCGCCGCCTAATTAGGTAGCGCGTCGGCCCCTCCAGCCCGCGGGAGGGATCGCCGGCGTCATGAGCGGGCTTGCCGGAAGGGGGAGCGCCTTCGCCGCCGACCGGGACTCTCAAAGACGGGCTAGTCCGCGCGGTGGCCTGTTCGGGGGCAGCCGCAGGGCGAACTCCAAACCCGAACTACGCTTGTAGACGCTCTCTTCGTGCAATCGTGGACGCGGGTTCGATTCCCGCCGCCTCCATCATTTCGCTCAACCATACGGGTTCTCGAGCCCGACGGCGACCGCCTCGCCCGGCTGTTGGCCACGGAAGTAGATGCCGTGGTTGCAGAGGCGGAACGCAGTCCACTCCTCCGGTACGCGTCGGTTGGTCTCGCGATACGATGGGACTCGGCGATACCAGATCCCGTCGACTAAGAATTGCCGGCTGGGAGGCACGGGCAGCATGATTCGGACGCGACTCACCGACCTCGTCGGATGCATGGTGCCCATCCAGCAGGCTCCGATGGGCACGGTCTCCTCGCCGCGCCTCGCGGTCGCCGTCGCCGAGGCGGGAGGCATCGGCTCGATCAATACCCTCGGCGTTTCGCCCGAAACCCTCAGGCAGCGCCTCGACGAGATGCGCGAGCAGACCGACGGCGTGCTCGCGGTGAGCTTCCTGACCACCGACATCGACACCAAGGCCGTCGCGGATGCTGCATCCCGTGTACGCATCGTTGACTTCTTCTGGTGCGATCCCCGGCCGGACCTCGTCAACCTAGCCCACAAGGGTGGAGCGCTGGTCAACTGGCAGGTCGGGTCGGCGGCGGAGGCACGAGCGGCCGTCCGGGCTGGCGCCGACATGGTCAGCGCCCAGGGTGTCGAGGCCGGCGGTCACTGCCGCGGCGACACCCCCCTGTTGCCGCTGCTCTGCGAGGTGCTCGACGCCATCGACGTGCCCGTCCTCGCCGCCGGAGGCATCGCCGACGCCCGTGGCGTCGCCGCTGCTCTCGCTGCGGGAGCCTCGGGCGTGCGGATGGGGACGCGGTTCATCGCCACAGAGGAATCGGGAGCGCATCCCGACTACGTCGCCGCGATCCTCGCGGCAGGCGCGAACAGCACGCGCATCACCGACGCGTTCAACAACTGTCCGCTGTGCGCGTCGTCGCCGCGCGCCCGCGTGCTCATCTCGGCAATCGACGCTGTCGAGGCAATCGACGTCGAAGTCGTCGGCACGATGCCGAGCGCCGACGGGGAGATGCCCGTGCCGCGCCGCTCCTGGATACCGCCGACCCGAGGGATGAGCGGGCACATCGAGGCGATGTGCATGTATGCAGGCGAATCCGTCGCCCTCGTCAACACCGTCCTGCCCGCGTCACACCTCGTGCGCTCCCTCGCCGAAGGCGCCGAGGCTTTGCTTAAGACGGCGCAGCTGAGCTAATTCACCTGCGCTACGCCGTGAGACTCATGGGGAGGGGCTTCGGAATTGGCGCGGCATCCTTCTAGTGGCCCCAGCGAGTGCATGGATGGGGCCATCAATGGCGACCCGTCCCGAACGTAGCCGGTTCGTAGCAAGATCGGCCGGCTACGCGGCACGTCGGGCGAGCCAGATCGCCCTGTTCCAGCACGCCGCCGACGGCCAGCACGAGGCCCGATCCGCGGGCAGCGCGCTCTTTCACGAAGTCGTCGAGATCCGCGCCGTAGACGCGATCTTCGACGTCAGCGATGTCGGTGGGCACACCCGAACGCTCCCCCGGACCTGTCGAACCGCACCACGAATGCATGCGTGCTGCCGTCGTCGAGCTTGAGGATGAACGCCCGGCATGTACCGGCCCACGCCCGGTCCGTCTCCCAGACCAGCACGTAGCGGCCCCACCAGCGGAAGTAGCGGACTCCGCCACCCAGCATCCGTACCGGGTCGCCGCCGGCCGGGACATCGGCCGAACCGCAGGCGACGGGTGCGGAGCGCGGATAGCCGGGTACCACGACATGGTCTCCGAAGTCGCCACCGAGCGAGAAGGCGACCGGGAAGGGGCGGCCGGCGTGGACATGGAACAGCGGCAGGGTGGAGAAGCCGCGCCAGTCGTAGCCGACGTAGTACCCCGCGGTGAGCGAGCTGCGGTTGCCGACGGCGTCGGTCGCTGTGATGGTGAACTGGTGGTGGCCGGCGGTCGTCGTATCCAGCGGCCCGGCTGGACCGGCGCACGTCGCCGTTCCCGAGCCGCCGTCGATGCAGGCGTACACCGGGTTGATGACCGCGCCGCGGGTCACCACGGCCCCGTCGGCGGGCGTCGAGACCGAGATCGCCGGCGGCCGGCGGTCGATCCGGAACGGCCCGACCGGGCCGGCGACGGCGCAGTTGCCGGCGACGTCGCAGACGGAGCGGGTGTCTGTCGCCGCGTCCGCGGTCTCCGCGCCGGCCTCGACAGAGGTCGCCAGGGTGAAGCTCGCGTCGGCGGGATCTTGAAGCCCGGACGCCGCGTCGGCAGCGGTGCAGGCGATCGTGACGTTGTCGGCGTGCCAGGAACCGTCGGGAGCCGGGCAGGTGATCGAGGGCGGGTCGCCGTCGGACTCGACCTGATGCGCGAAGAGGTCCCAATTGGTGCCGTCTGCGGGCACGAGGTTCGAGGCCTTCGATGCGAAGGCGACCTCCGCTCCGTCCGGGCTGATGGTCGGAACCTGCGAGATCCCGTTCGGATCGTCGCCCGCCTCCGTCAGGCTCGCACGCTCGGTCACGCCGGCGCTGACGTCCCGCACGAAGATGTCAGTCGTCCCGTCGCCGTCGCCGGGGATGAGGTTGGCCGCGAACGATGCGAACGCCACCCAGCGGCCGTCGTCCGAGACGCTCGGGTCGGTGCTGGTTCCCTTCGCCGGCGAGCCTCCGTCGCCCGTGCTGACGAGCGTGAAGGCGTCCGCTGCCCGGTCGTAGAGGAACACGTCGCCCGCCAGGTTTGTGTCATCGGAGACGAGGTTCGAAGCGGACGACGCGAAGACCACGTGCGTCCCGTCCGGCGTGATGCCGGGCAGACCGGCGGAGCTGGCGCCGTTCGCCGCCTCACCGGTGGGCGCGTGGCTCACGAGCAGCGTCGTGCCGGCTGACGTGTCGCGCAGGAAGACGTCCCGCGCCCCGTTTCCGTCGTTCGCCACGAGGTTCGAGGCAGCCGACTGGAACACGACGACGCCGTCGTTCGAGACCGAGGCGGCGTCCGACGCACCGTTCGCCCATCCTCCGCCCTGCGGCACGCCGGCCCGGACGACGGTGCCGGCCTCCCGGTCGGCCACGTAGACCTCGCGCGTGAAGTCGGGCTTGCCCGGGGCGAGGTTCTGCGCGGTCGACGAGAAGGCGACGAAGCGGCCGTTGGCGCTGATCATCGCGGGCGAGCCGAGTGCGGAGTGGCCGTTCGCCTGGCCTCCGCCCGGCGGCATGGAGAGTCGTGTTGTCGTGCCCGTCTGGAGATCGCGGACGAAGACGTCCGAGAAGCCGTTGCTGTCACCGGCGACGAGATTGGATGCCAGCGAGCCGAATGCCACGTAGCGCCCGTCCGCCGAGATCGACGCGTCGTCGGAGTCGTTGTTTGCGGGAAGCCCGTTCAGGCCGGTGCTGACGAGCGTGGTCGTGCCCGTCGCGAGATCGCGGACGAACACGTCGCGGCGTCCGTTGGTGTCGCCGGGGACAAGCTTCGCGCTCGTCGAGGTGAAGACGACCTGCCCGTTGGCGCTCCACTGCGGCCGGCCGAACGCCCCCACCTCGTCGGCGCTCGCGCCTGAGGGTGTCACGCTGATGAGCTCGGTCGCCGGCTGGGCGCCCTGAGCTGCGCCGGTCGTCAGCGAGGCCACGACCCCGACGGGGACCAGCACACGTGCGAGCTTTCCGAGGAGTCCGCGCTGCTTCCGGCCTGCTGCCATCTGGTGCACCTCGCTGATCGTGTCTGGTCGTTTGGTGCACGCGGGGGTGTGCGCGGACGGCGGAGCCGCCGTCCTCATTGCATCGGCTTGCCGGTGATCGCGCCGCTCACCCGGGCGGGTGTCCGGCGACGGACGCTTTCGCGGGATCTGGCCTGACCCCGGTGGGGGATCGCATGGTGCGGGTGGGGCTGGCTGCTCTCGGCACGATGCGGCTCGCTGATACAGTTGCCGCTGATGGCGGGCAGCATTGTGATGGTGTTCCTGACGGTTCCGGCCGAAGCGCGGGAGGTGGCGCTGGCAGCGCTCTCATCCGCTGAGGTGGGGTACGAGGATGTGACGGCGACGACGGCGGTGTCGTTCGTCGAATCCGGAGGCACGCAGGTGGAGGACACGGAGCTCCTGCTCGTGTCTGCGCGTGCGGCCGAGGCGCCCACGCCGGCGCTGGCCGAGGACTTCTGGCGCTCCATCGAGGCGACCCTGTTCCGCGACGGCGTGTCGGCCGTCGAGCACATGGTCGCCTACGCCGTCTCGGACGCCTGAACGCCGCTGCACCCTGAGCCCGCGTGCGTGGGCGGTCGGCGGCGTTGCGATCGGGCTCACCGTGTGAGAGGTTGGGCCTCCAAAGACCGACGAGGAGGTCAATCGTGGCGAAGTTCCTGGTTCGGGCGTCGTATACGGCGGATGGTGCGAAGGGCGTTCAGAGCGCCGGCGGGACGAGCAGGCGAGATGCCGTCGCCAAGATGGCCGAGGGTCTCGGGGGGAGTCTCGAGAGCTTCTACTTCGCCTTCGGCGACACCGATGCCTACGTGGTGCTGGACCTCCCCGACAACCGGACTGCTGCGGCAGCGTCGATCGCCGTCAATACCGCCGGGGGAGCGACCTCGGATGTCGTCGTGCTGCTGACGCCGGAGGACATCGACGCCGCGGCCAAGCTCTCGGTCGACTACCGGCCGCCTGGATCCTGACCCCGGTCGAGCGCGAGCTCGGCGTTGATGGCATAGGCCGCGCGGGCGCCGCTGCCGGCTGCGACAGCGACCGACTGCACCGCCGTTCCGGCATCACCGGCGGCATAGAGGCCGGCGATGCTGCTCTGGCCGGTCGGATCGACGCTGACGCTGCCGGCGTCGGTGAGGTCGGCGCCGAGTGAGGCTGCAAGGCCGCTCGCCAGCGACAGCTGCGGCTGGATGAACAGCGCATGCCGCGCCAGCGGAGGACCTTCCGTAAGGACGACGCGCACGCCGCCTTCGCCCTCCTCGACGCGCTCGACCTCGTCGCCGCGGACATCGACGCCCGCGGCGTCGAGGAGCTGCACCTGCGCTCCTGAGAGCGCAGGGCCTGCGCTGCAGAGCAGGACGACGTCATCGCTCAACGAGGTCAGGAGCAGCGCCTGGTGCACGGCCCTCTCGCCACACCCGTAGACGGCGAGCGGACGGTCACGCACCTCCCACCCGTGACAGTAGGGACAGTGGAACACGCTCGTCCCCCACAGCTCGGCCGCGCCTTCGACATCCGGGAGGCCGTACCGCATGCCGTGTGCGAGCAGCAGCCGGCAGCCGGTGACACGGCCTCCATCCCCGAGATCCAGCTCGAACCCACCGTCGGCAAGGCGGCGGGCGGTGCGCGCCGCCACGGGGCGGAGCTCGACCGTCGTGTACGGCACGAGCTGCTCACGGCCGAGCCGTCGCAGGTCGGCCGGCGGAGTGCCGTCACGCGAGAGAAACCCGTGCACCTCCTCGGACACGGCGTGGGCCGGCGCATCGGTATCGAGGACGAGCACCCGCCGCCGCATCCGTCCCAGCACGAGCGCCGCGCTCAGGCCCGCAGGGCCCGCCCCCACAACGAGGACATCGAATGGTTGCTGGATCACGCCGCCTCCTTGCGCATACAGTGTAAGCTTACGGTGTAGGGTAGACGTACACCGTAAGCCTGTCAAGTACCATGAGCCCGATGGATAGCCGCCCAGAGCGCCCGACCCGCGCACTGCGTCGCGCGGGCCTGAGCCGGGAGCGCGTGCTCGCGGCCGCCGTCGCGCTGGCCGACGAGGGCGGCGTCGAGGCGCTCAGCATGCGCAAGCTCGCGAAGAAGCTCGGCGTCGAGGCGATGTCGCTCTACAACCACATTGCCAGCAAGGACCACCTGCTCGACGGCATGGTCGACTTCGTCTTCAGCGAGATCGAGTTGCCGTCGGCGGGGGCGGACTGGAGGCAGGAGATGCGAAGGAGTGCGATCTCGACGCGAGACGCCCTCAACCGCCACCGCTGGGCGGTCGGGCTGCTGGACGCCCGGCCGAACCCCGGCGAGGCGAACGTCCGGCTTTACGAAGCCGTGCTCGCGTGCCTTCGCGAGGCCGGCTTCTCGGCCGAGATGGCGATTCGGGCCCAGTCCATCCAGGACGCCTACATCTTCGGATTCGCACTCCAGGAGACGACGCGTCACGAGGAGGAGTTCCTGTTCGGGCTCGATCTCATCCACGACGGGCTCGAGAAGCGCCTCGCGGCCGGCCGCCGCCGGCGCCGATGAGCATCCGGGCCGCTCGCCCCGACGATCTCGCGCTCATGGTGGAGATCGAGCGTGCCGCCGGCGAGACGTTCCGTTCTC
This sequence comes from uncultured Actinomycetes bacterium, assembly GCA_963809325.1. Lineage (GTDB taxonomy): Bacteria > Actinomycetota > Thermoleophilia > Gaiellales > JAICJC01 > JAICJC01. The sequence continues at coordinate 451,195 of CAWEIZ010000007.1, read as the reverse complement.
TCGGCATGGACCTCGTGGCCGACGACGACCCGGGCTCGGTCGAGGAGCTCGCGCCGTACGCCGGCGCCGGCCGGGCCTTCGTCTCGGTCGGCGTCGACGACCGTCCGACCGGCTACGTCGTGCTCGCCGTCGTCGACGGGGTCGCCCACGTCGAGCAGGTGAGCGTGCACCCCGATCACGCCCGTCAGGGCATCGGTCGCGCGCTGCTCGAGCGCGCGGCGGTGTGGGCGCGCACCCAGGGGCTTCGCGCGATCACGCTCACGACGTACGTCGAGGTCGACTGGAACGGCCCCTACTACGAGCGTCTGGGCTTCCGCTACCTCACTCCCGAGGAGGAGACCCCCGGGTTGCGCGCCATCCGCCGCCACGAGCGAGCACTCGGCCTGGACGCCTGGCCGCGGGCCTGCATGGCCCGCATCCTCGACTGAGCCGCCTGAGCTGCGTCAGAGGCCGTGGCGGCGGGCCCACAGCCCGGCCTGCATGCGGTCGGTCACGCCGATCGCACGGAAGGTGCTTGTCAGGTGGGCCTTGACGGTCTTCTCGCTGATCTCGAGCCGGCGTGCGATCTGCTTGTTGGGCAGGCCGTCCGCGACGAGCGCCAGCACCTCGCGCTCGCGCTCGGTGAGCGCGTCCAGCGGGTCGGGAGTGCGCTGCGCGCCCAGCATCGTGCGAGCGGCCCGGGGATCGAGCGGCGATTCGCCGCGGGCGGCTGTGTGAATGCCGCGGAGGAGCTCCTCGGGCTCGGCGTCCTTCAGGAGATAGCCGACGGCGCCGGCGCTCAGCGCATCGACGATCCGCTCGCGATCCATGAACGACGTCAGGACGACCACCTGGACGCCGGGGGCGGCCTCGACGATCCGGCGCGTCGCCTCGGCTCCCCCCATTCCCGGCATGGAGAGGTCCATCAACGCGACATCCGGGCGCTGCTCGAGGCACAGCGCAACCGCCGCCTCGCCGTCACCCACGGCTCCGACGACCTCCAGCTCGGGATCGGAGCCGAGCAGCTGCACGAGCCCGTTTCGGACGATCGCGTGGTCGTCGATCACCGCAACCCGGATCATGGAACCTCGACGTCCAGCTCGACCGTGGTGCCCGCGCCCGGCGCCGACGTGACCGAGAGCGTGCCGCCCGCGGCCTCCGCCAGGTCGCGCAGCATGGCGAGGCCCATGTGCCCCTCGGCCCGTCGTGTCCGCAGATCGCTGTCGTCGAAGCCGCGGCCGTCGTCGGTCACGCGCAGGCTCACGGTGCCGTTCGTCTGCGTGACGCGGATGCCGACGTGGCGTGCGGCGGCGTGGGAGCCGGCGTTTCGGATCGCCTCCTGCGCGGCCCGGAAGACCAGTCGCTCGACCTCCTCCGGCAGCTCCAGGCCGTCCTCCACATCGACCGTCACGTCGACGCCGCGGGCCGTCAGCGGCGTGGCCGCATCGGGCAGAGCGGCGGCCAGGCCCTGTTCGCGCAGCGCGGGCGGGTAGATCTCGAGCAGCATCGATCGAAGCTGCCGGATCGCGTTTCGCGTCCCGGCCGCACCCGAGCTCAGCACACGGCGCAGATCGGCCTCGGACTGATCCTGCTCCACGGCCGCCGCCATCTGGAACGAATGCCCCGCGAGCTCCTGGACGACCCCGTCATGAAGCCCGGCGGCGATCACGCGGCGCTCCCGATCCGATGCGTCGATCGCTTGCTGCAGGAACCGCTCCCGGTCTTGCTGTGCCCTGCGGATGCGGGACGCCATCCTCCAGGCCAGCGGCACCTGCAGCGCCGCCAGCACAAGCAGGGCGATGATGACGACCGGGGCGAACAACCGGGCCAGCCTACTGCTGCTGCCGGCGATCGCACTTGAGCGGAGATACTCCTCGTACAGCACGGGCGTTCCGTCCTGGGCGCGAAGGCCCAGATAGACCGACGTCAGCTTGCCCAGGTTGCGCTCGTAGGAGTTCTCCGGTCGCGACAGGTCGGTCTCACCGGCCGAGGCTGTCCCGTTCCGGAGCGCGCGAAGATCGTCTGCTCCGAGCCGGAATCGCTTGCCGATCAGCGCCGGGCAGATCCGAGTAGAGGATCTTGCCCTCCGCATTCCACACCTTCACGCGGGCGACGTCGGCAGCGAGCACGCGCGTGCGCACGACCCTGTCGAGCCGGGCGAGTGCCTGCGGGTCGCCCCGCACCACCGCGGTCGTCAGCGCCGGCTCGACGATCCCGCGGCCGGTGACCGTGGCCAACCGCCGCGCGTCGCGAACCGCTTCGGAGGTGCTCAGGCTTCGCAGGGCCACGGCGCCCGCCACAGCCACCAGCACCAGCACGGCGAGCCCCGACAGGGCGAATGTGGCCACCGGGCGCGCGATCACTCCGCGGTCGCGCTTCATGACGGGAGTGTCCGGAGCCGTCCCACGAGCCCAGCATGCCTGGGCGTGACGCGATCCGCCACGGTCCTACGACCAATGTCTCGTTGCGACCTCGACGTGCGAGCGCGCAGGATGGGGCCACTGCAAACCACCCGGGAGGGCACACACATGCGTCGCACGACACTCATCTCCGCACTGATCGCCTGCATCGCGATGGCCGCGGTCATCGCACCGTCAGCCATGGCGAAGGGCGGCGGCACCACACGCACCATCACCCTGAAGGGCAGCGTCTCATTCCCCAACGCTACCGGCAAGGCCGTCTCCAAGGTCAACGGCAGCGAGCGCGAGCTCGAGGTCGACGTCCAGCACATCAGGTCTCTTGCCGGCAAGCGCGTGAACGTCATCGTGAACGGCCACAGCATCGCGAAGCCGACGGTCAACAGCCTCGGCCACTTCACCGTCAACCGGAACACCGGTGCCGGTCAGTCCGTGCCGACCATCAAGGCGGGCTCCACTGTCCGCGTACGCACGCTCGGCGGCACGCTGGTCGCCGGCGGCACGTTCTGATCTACGCCTCCGCAGACGGGGTGGGTCGGGAGCTGCCTCCCGCCCGCCCCGCCTGCATCGGCGTCTAACCGTCTACCCCGCCTTGGGCACCGCCCCGTGGGTGTACGTGACGGGCGGGTAGAGGATGTCGGCCGTCGCCCACGGGAGCTGGCCGCTGAGCGGCTGGCCGGGCGACTTCACCGGGTAGTAGCGCACCTGGTTCCCTTCCACGAGGACGCTCCAGCGCTGGGTGATCCAGAGGTTCCCGTCGGGCCGGATCTCCCACTGGAAGCGGTCGAGCGGCCGCACCGCCGGGCCCGCGATACGCGCCCCCTGCTGGTCGAACTGGCTTCCGTGGCACGGGCAGGCGAACCCGATCCCGCTCGCCTGGGCCGGGCACCCGACGTGGGTGCACCTGTTCGAGAAGACGATGAACATCGCGTCGGGCGCGAGCCAGTCGTGGTTCTGCCCGCCCGTGTGGTGGACGTAGGCGAGGCCGCTCGAGACGAGCGGCTGTGCGGGATCCTCGACGTAGGGTGCCGCGGTGGGCTCGAAGCCCGACTCCGACGTGAACCCGTCGACCGGCCCCAGGCTGACGGGCCGGAAGGTCGCCTCGCCCGCTGCCGGGGCCATCGCCGCCGCGACGACCGGCGCCGCGACCGTGCCGCCGATCGCCGCGCCGACCCCGACGGTCACGACGCTCAGGAAGCCGCGGCGGGTGGATCCGTTCGTGTGAGATGCCATGTCGATGATGCTCCTTCTGGTCTATACCAGTTCGGAGTACGGGCGAGACCCGTCATCGGATGTCTGGCGGTAGGCGCCGTCCGCGTGTCCGTAGACTGATCGGCCAGATGGCGGTCTGCGCGCACTGCGGTCAGGACAACCCGGACGGCTTCCGGTTCTGCGGCAGCTGTGGCTCCGCCATGGCCGAGGCGCCGCGAAGCGAGGAGCGCAAGGTCGTCACCGTCCTCTTCGCCGACCTGGTGGGCTTCACGGGCCGCAGCGAGCGCATGGACGTCGAGGACGTGCGGGGCACGCTCGCGCCGTACCACGCCCTCCTGCGCGAGCACCTCGAGCACTACGGCGGGACGGTCGAGAAGTTCATCGGCGACGCCGTGATGGCGCTCTTCGGAGCGCCCGTGACGCATGAGGACGATCCCGAGCGGGCCGTTCGGGCGGCGCTCGCGATCCGGGCGGCGATCGACCGGCTGAACGAGCGGGAGCCCGGCCTCGACCTCCACGTCCGCGTCGGCGTCAACACCGGCGAGGCGCTGGTCGTCCTCGGCGCCGACGCCGGCCGCGGGGAGGGGGTGGCCTCCGGCGACGTCGTGAACACCGCCGCCCGCCTCCAGGCGGCGGCGCCGGTCGACGGCATCCTGGTCGGGGAGACGACCTATCGCGCCACGGATCGCGCGATCACGTACCGGCCCGCCGACCCGGTCATCGCAAAGGGCAAGGCGCAGCCGGTCCCCGCCTGGGAGGCCGTCGAGGCGCGGGCCCGCCTCGGCGTCGACGTCGTCCAGCGCCCGACCACCCCGCTCGTGGGCCGCAGGGCCGAGATCGACCTGCTGCACGACGCCCTGCGCCGCAGCCGCGCCGAGCGCGCCGTCCAGCTCGTCACGCTCGTGGGCGTCCCGGGGATCGGCAAGAGCCGCCTCGTCTGGGAGCTCTTCGAGGCCGTGGAGCGGGATCCGGACTTCATCATCTGGCGCCAGGGCCGTTCGCTCCCCTACGGCGAGGGAGTGACCTACTGGGCGCTCGGCGAGATGATCAACGCCCAGGCCGGGATCCTCGACTCCGACTCCGCCGAGGAGGCCGGCGCGAAGCTCAAGGAGACCGTCTCCGATCTGATCGAGGACCCTGCGGAGGCGGCGTGGGTCGAGGAGCACGTCCGGGCGCTCGCCGGCCTCGAGACCGGCGGCGGGAGCGGCGACGACCGGCACAGCGAGGCCGACGCGGCGTGGCGCCGCTTCCTCGAGGCCCTGGCGGAGCGGCATCCGCTCGTCCTCGTCTTCGAGGACCTGCACTGGGCGGACGACGCGCTCCTGGACTTCGTCGACCACCTCCTCGACTGGGCGAGCGGCGTCCCCATGCTTGTCGTTTGCACCGCCCGCCCCGAGCTGCTCGACCGGCGGCGCGGGTGGGGAGGGGGCAAGCGAAACGCGCTCACGATCGCCCTCTCGCCGCTCCCGGACTCCGACATCGCGCGCCTGATCGGGTCCCTGCTCGAGCAGGCGGTGCTTCCGGCCGAGACCCAGGCCATGCTGCTCGCGACCGCCGCGGGCAACCCGCTCTACGCCGAGGAGTACGTCCGGATGCTGATCGACCGCGGCCACCTGCGCCACGACGACAGCGGCCACTGGCGGCTCACCGCCGACGGCGGCCTTCCGGTGCCGGAGTCGGTCCAGGGCCTGATCGCGGCCCGCCTCGACGACCTCCCCACGGACCAGAAGCACCTGCTCCAGGACGCCGCCGTGCTCGGCAAGGTCGTCTGGGTCGGTGCGCTCGCCGCCATGGGCGACGCGAGCCGGTTCGAGGTGGACCAGCGCCTGCACGCGGTCGAGCGCCGGGAGATGCTGCGCCGCGAGCGCCGGTCGTCGGTCGGCGGCGAGGTCGAGTACGCCTTTCGCCACGTGCTCGTGCGGGACGTCGCGTACGGCCAGATTCCCCGCGCCCAGCGCGCCGAGAAGCACCGCCGCGCAGCCGAGTGGATCGAGTCGCTGTCGGTCGACCGCGAGAACGCCCCGGACATGGTCGCGCACCACTACTCGCAGGCGCTCGAGTACGCGCGCGACGCGGGCCAGGCGACCGATGAGCTGGAGCGCCTGACCCGGTTCGCGCTCCGCCACGCGGCCGAGCGGGCCGCGGCGCTCAACTCGTTTGCCTCGGCGCAGCGTCACTACGACGCCGCGCTCGCCCTGTGGCCGGAGGACGATCCTGATTGGCCGCTGCTCGTCGTCGTGACCTCGGACGTCGGCGGCCTCACCCTCTCCGCCGACCGGATGAGCGAGCTCCTCGGTCGGGCCACCAAGCGGCTCACCGCCGCCGGCGACTATGCGAATGCCGCCAGGGCCGAGATGCTGGTCGCGTTCCGGCACTGGAACGAGGCCCGGACGCTGCAGGCCGTCGCCGCCTATGCCCGATCGGGCGATCTCGTGGAGCGGGCCGAGCCGTCGCCGATGGTCGCGTACGTGACGAGCCGGCTCGCCATCAACGCGATGCTCCAGGGCCGCTACGAGGCCACCCTCGACCTCTGCGAGCGGGCGGCCGCCGTGGCCGAGCGATTCGGGCTCGAGGAGATCCGGGCGCACGTCCTCAACACGAGGGGCGTCGCCCGCGTGAACCACGGCGACATGGACGGGATGGCCGACCAGGAGGAGAGCATCGCGATCGCCGAGCGCCTCAACTTGGCCGAGGCGCTCATCCGCGGGTACAAGAACCTCGGAAGCACGTTGATGGACGTGGGTGACCTGCCGCGGGCCGCAGACCTCGAGGGGCGCGGCGCCGAGGCCGCGCGCCGGTTCGGCGCCGGCTTCCAGATCATGTGGTTCGAGACGGAGCTGGGGATCCTGGCGTACTGGGCGGGCGACTGGGCCGCGGCCGACGCGGCGTTCGGCGGCCTCGACGCGTACATCGCCTCGGTCGGGCCGCATTACATGGAGGCCGCGGCGCACAGCGCACGGGCCAAGCTGCGGTCCGCTCGGGGCGACCTGGCGGGCGCGACGCGTGACAGCTTGGGCGCACTCGAATTCGCCCGCCGCTCGCTTGAACCGCAGGTGCTGCTCCCGACGCTTGCCGACGCCGCGCTGATCGCGGCGACGACCGGTGGCCGCGACGCGACGCGGCACGTCTCGGAGCTGTTCGACGAGGGTGTCGGTGCGATCGAGGGCGATGCGAGCGCCACCCACTGGCTGTCGGAGTTCGCGCTGGCGCTCGCGCTGACCGACCAGGGAGAGCGGTTCGCCGCGATCCGGATCGAAGGTCCATGGCCCTGGCTCGCCGCAGCGAGGCTGTTGGCCGAGGGTCGGTACGCCGAGGCCGCGGACGCGCTCGCGGCGATCGGTGCGCGGCCCGAGGAGGCGCTGGCTCGGCTCCTGTCCGCGCGCCTGCGTATCGACACGGGCGACCGGGCGGGCGGCGACGCGGAGCTGCGTCGCGCGTTCGACTTCTGGGAGTCGGTGGGAGCCGTCGCGTGCACCGCGTTGGCCGAGGCGCTCGTGGCGAGGACAGCGTGATCCGCGGGAACATCCGGCGGCCGGCGAGCCGGCCCACGACGGTCGAGGTCTGGGCCGACATCGTGTGCTCCTGGTGCCATGTCGGAAAGCGCCACCTCGAGACCGCGCTCGAGGCCTTCCCCGAGGGGAGCGTCGAGCTGCGCTGGCGCAGCTTCGAGCTCGACCCGACCATTGCGGCCGACGCCGGGTCGGCCGACGAGGAGTTGGCCCGCCGCCGCGGCCTGACCCTCGCCGAGGCGCGGGCCATGCACGAGGAGACCGAGCGCATGGGCGCCGAGATCGGCGTCCACTTCGACTTCGCCCGCGCCCGGCGGGGAAACACGTTCGACGCCCACAGGGTGCTCCACATGGCTCAGGCCGAGGGCCGCCAGGTCGAGGTCATGGACCGGCTGCTCGCGGGCTACTTCGGCGAGGGGGAGCCGATCGGCGACCGGGCGGCGCTGGCGCGGATCGCGGGCGGCGCGGGCCTCGACCCGGCCGCCGTGGGCGCGATGCTCGCCGGCGACGAGTACGCCGCGGACGTCCGCGGCGACGAGCGCGAGGCGGCGGCGCTCGGCATCACCGCCGTGCCGTTCTTCGTCATCGACCGGCGCCTCGGCCTGGCCGGCGCGCACCCCGCGGAGACCATCCGCGAAGCGATCCAGCAGGCCCGGCTCGGGTAGCTTCGTGCACGTCGTCTGGTACACCGCGATGTCGATCGACGGCCGTATCGCCGGGCCCGGCGACGACATGTCGTTCCTCGAGACCGTCGCCGGCGACGGCGAGGAGCGCGACTTCGACGACTTCATCGCGGGCGTCGATGCGATCGTGATCGGGAGCGGGACGCTGCGCTGGCTCCACGAGCAGGGCCACGATCTGCCGCATCGCGGCCTCCCGATCTGGCTCGTCTCCCACGACGACGAGCTGGCGGCCCGGGCCGCGGCGGCCGATCCCGACGGCACACCGGTGACCCGGGTCGAGGGCGACCTGGCCGAGATCCTCGACGCCGTCGCCGCCGCCGGGCACGCCCGGGCCTGGATCGGCGGCGGGGGCGACATCGCCGGGCAGGCCCTCGCCGCCGACCGCGTCGACGAGGTGATCCTGACGGTCGCTCCCACCGTTCTCGGTGCGGGCCCGGCCGTGTTCGATCACGCCGGGCTCCCGCGCAGGCTGTTCAGGCTCGCCGAGTGCCGCGAGTACGGGAGGGGCTCCGTCCGGGTCCGCTGGGTGCGGGACCGGCCCCCGCATCCAGCCTGACCGTCATCTAGACTCGCCACCAATGGACGAGGCGGTCGCCTCGAACCGGCGCTCGCGTGCAGGATCGACTGGGCACCACGATCCGCTCGCGGGACATGCGGAGCCTCTGGACCCGACCGCGGTCGGGAGTCCACGACGCTTCGTCGTCACGCTGCTCGCGACCGCGCTCGGGATCATCGTCACCGTGTTCCTGGTGAACGTCCTGGTCGACCCGTACGGCACGGTCGGCACGAATCTGGTCGCCGCCGGGTTGCCGCGCGACCCCTCGACGAAGGCGGCGCTCATCAAGCAGCTCGGCTCGGCGCCGCAGCTCGTCGTGCTCGGCTCGTCGCGATCGCTGAAGGTGCAGCCGTCGTATCTTCACCGGCTCACCGGCGAGTCGGTGTTCAACGCGGGCCTCCGCGACGCGACGCCCGTCGAGGAGTACGCGCTCGTGCACTTCATTCACGACCGCTTCCCCGGCGCCCGGATCCACTGGCTCTGGCTGCTCGACGTGGAGGCGTTTCGCGGCGGCACGATCAGCCCCGCCCTCCTTGACAGCTCTGACCTCGCTCCGTACGTCTCGCGCGCCGACCGGCTGACGTCGCGGCTGCACGGGATCGCCGACCTCCTGTCGTGGCGGGCGCTCGAGGACTCGTTCTCGTCGCTTCGCGCGACCCACCACGCGAGCCCACCGCTGGAGCTCGACGGGCACCCGCTGACTCCGCGGCGCATCCGTCACCTGATCCGGCGCTCCGAGGGGTTCGCCCCCGACGGCTTCTACACCCGCGTCGACTACAACTGGTCCAGGAGCACGCAGAAGTACCAGGCGATGTACGGCGACGGCAGCCTCTACACCCATCTGCAAGCGCTTCCGAAGACGTATCTCGAGCGGACGCTCCGCGACATGAACAGCTGGGGCGAGGCTCCGGTCATCGTGCTCACGCCGATGCATCCGAACCTGATACGGCAGCTGGCTCCGGTCGGCTGGTCGGGCCGCCACAAGGACCTCGTGTCGTACCTCGAGGGGCTGCGCTCGACGTACCGCTTCCGGTTCCTCGACTTCTCGTCAATCCGGTCGTTCGGCGGCGAGCGGCACGGGTTCTACGACCCGGTGCACATGCGCGAGGCGAACCTCCATCGGATGCTCTCTGCGATTCTCGGCCGCGCACCCGGTGCTCTTTAACAGCTACGAGTTCCTATTCGGGTTCCTTCCGGTCGTACTGCTCGGCTGGTGGGGGATCCGGATCCCGGCGGCCCGGCTGGCGTTCCTCACCGCCTCGTCGTACTTCTTCTACGCCTGGTGGGACTGGCGATTCCTGCCCCTCATGATCGCCTCGACGACGGTGGACTACGTCGCGGGGCGCGCCCTCGTCCGCTTCGACGCCGACGACCGCCGCCGGCGCGCCGTCCTCGTCGCCGCGCTGAGCGCGAACCTGGCGATGCTCTGGCTACTTCAAGTACGCCGGCTTCTTCCTCGACTCGCTGGACGGCATCGGCAGCGCGGCTCGGCATCGGCGGCCCCTTCCCCGAGCTTCACGTCGTGCTGCCGATCGGCATCTCGTTCTACACGTTCAACTCGATGTCGTACACGATCGACATCTTCCGCAGGCAGGTCGCAGCCGGCGCGGAGCTTCCTGCACTACGCCGCGTTCGTGTCGATGTTCCCGCACCTCATCGCCGGGCCGATCGTCCGCTACTCGACGATCGACGCCCAGCTCGCGCCGGCTCACCCCGCGCCTCACGTGGGAGCTCGCGGCCTCGGGGCTCTTCTTCCTCGCGCTGCGGGCTCGTGAAGAAGCTCCTGATCGCCGACACGCTGGCGCCGCACGTCGACCGCCTGTTCGGCGCTCACGCCGTCCTCGGGCTGGCGGGCGGGTGGACGGCGGCGGTCGGCTACGCGCTCCAGCTCTACTTCGACTTCTCGGGCTACTCCGACATGGCCGTCGGCCTCGCGCTTCCTGCTCGGCTTCCGCTTCCCGCAGAACTTCGACTCGCCCTACAAGGCCGGAACATCTCCGACTTCTGGCGCCGCTGGCACATGTCGCTGTCGTTCTGGATGCGCGACTACCTCTTCATCCCGCTCGGCGGCTCCACGGCACGGGCGTTGGCGGACGCTCCGCAACCTCGGCGGTGACGATGTTCCTGGGCGGCCTCTGGCACGGGGCGGCGTGGACGTTCGTCGTGTGGGGCCTGGTCCACGGCGTGTTCCTGATCGTCCACAACGTGCTGCAGCGCGCCGGGCTCACGCCGCCGTCGGTCGTGGTGAACAGGGCGATCACGTTCGCGTGCGTCGCCGCGGCGTTCGTCATCTTCCGCGCTCCCAACCTGCACGTGGCCGGCGACGTCCTCTCGGCCATGGCCGGCCGGAACGGCGTCGAGAGCGCGGCTGCGATCCACACGCTCGTCGGCGCCCGCCTTGCGCTCGGCATCGCGGCGCTCCTCGTCTTCGTGAACGTCGCTCCGAACACCTGGCAGGTCGAGCTGCGCCCCAGGCGGCTCTACGGCCTCGCGCTCGGCGGCGCGCTCGCGGCCGCCGTCCTCACGATCGGCAACCCGAGCCCCTTCATCTACTTCCGCTTCTAGATGGTTGAGGGCCCCCCAATCGGGTGGCCCGGCCCGCGGAGGGTGGACAACCGCGAGCGCCGCGCCGTATCCTGATCGCGTGGGACGGCGTCCCATCAGGGGGGTTTGCACGCTGGTCGCGACGGTCGTCGTGCTCGCAACCGCGGGCGCGGCGGCGGCGGCGACCGGCACCGTGTCGTCGTCAGGCTCCGACGAATTCGGCCAGCTCGGAAACGGCGCCGGCGGCAGCAGCACGACGCCGGTCGCGGTCGCCGGCCTGAGCGGCGTCACCCAGATCGACGGCGGGCGCGAGCACGCGGTGGCGCTCAAGAGCGACGGGACCGTCTGGGCCTGGGGCCACAACAACTACGGCCAGGTGGGCGACGGGACGAAGACGAACCGCCAGTCGCCCGTGCAGGTGTCGGGGCTGGCCGGGGTGACCGCCGTCGAGACCGGCCACTACTACAGCATGGCGTTGAAGAGCGACGGCACGGTCTGGATGTGGGGCTGGAACAAGTTCGGGACGCTCGGCGACGGCACGACGACCAACAGGTCGGTGCCGGTCAGGGTGTCGGGCCTCGCCAACGTCGTCGTGATCGCCGGCGCACGTGACCACACGCTTGCGCTCACGAGCGACGGCACCGTCTGGACCTGGGGCGACAACGAGTTCGGGAACCTCGGCATCGGGACCACGGCCAACCATTCGACGCCGGTGCAGGTGCACAACCTGACGAACGTCGTCGCGATCGCCGGAGGCCGCGATCACAGCCTCGCGGTGCGATCCGACGGCACCGTCTGGTCGTGGGGCTGGAACCAGTACGGCCAGGTCGGTGACGGCACCAGGGGCAACAACAAGCTCACGCCCGTCCAGGTGTCCGGCCTTTCCGGGGTCACGCGGGTCAGCGCCGGCGCCGACCACAGCATGGCGCTGACGTCGGCCGGCGCCGTGTGGACGTGGGGCCACAACAACGACGGTCAGCTCGGCGACGGCACCCTGACCAACCGCTCGAAGCCGGTGAGGGTGACCGGCGTCGCGGGTGTCGTCGAGATCGGGAACGGCCGCCTGCACAGCCTGGCGATCGAGAGCGACGGGTCCGCCTGGGCCTGGGGCCTGAACTCGACCGGCCAGCTCGGCGACGGCACGACCACCAACCGGCGTTCGCCGGTGAAGATCCCCGGGATCTCGGGCGCGTTCGGTGTGGGCGGCGGCGTGAACTACAGCATCGTCCTGCACAGCTAACGACTACCTCAGGCGGGGGGGGCGAGGCTCACGCAGGGCGGGGAGGACGCGCGGCGGCGCGCAAGCCGATGACCATGCTCCATGAGAGTCTCACTCCGCATCCCCGCCGCGGTCGTCGTCCTGGCCGCGCTCGCCCTCACCGCCATCGTCCACCAGTCGACCGCGAGCGCCGCCGCTCCGACGCCGTCCGCACCCTGCACCGGCTCCACCGCTCCGGCCCACTACCAGCACGTCATCGTGATCGTCGAGGAGAACAAGGCCTACAACCAGGTGATCGGCCGCGCCCCGTATCAGACGGCGGTCGCGAAGGCGTGCGGCCAGGCAGCGAACATGCACGCCGAGGGCTATCCGAGCCTCCCCAACTACGTGGCGATGACCTCGGGCGCGGTCCCCGCGCCGGTCGTCGGCCGTGACTGCCAGCCGACGGGCGGCTGCGTCGCGACGTCGGAGTCGATCTTCTCTCAGACCGCCGGGTCGTGGCGCGTCTACGCCGAGTCGATGCCCGCGAACTGCAGCCGCGCGAACACCAGCGACGGCCTCTACGTGCCCAGGCACACGGCCGCCCCGTACTTCACCGACCTCGCAGGGGCGTGCCTCAAGCGCCAGCTCCCGCTCGGGACGACGACCACGGGCGCCCTGGCGAGCGACCTGCGCGCCGGCACGCTTGCCGCGTTCTCGCTGGTGGCTCCCAACACGACGAACGATGCCCACGGCGGCTGCATCTCGTGCGCCGACGCGTGGCTCGCCCGCTGGATCCCGCGCATCGTGGCCTCGCCCGCCTATCAGGACGGGTCGACCGCGGTGTTCGTCACGTACGACTCCGACGACAAGAGCTCGAAGAACCACATCGCGACGATGGTGATCGCGCCGTCGGTCAAGCCCGGCACGGTCGCCTTGGGCGCGTACAACCACTACTCGATGCTGCGCACGATCGAGGACATCCTGGGGCTCTCGGGACACCTCGGCGGCGCGGCGACCGCTCCCTGCATGCGGGCCGCCTTCAACCTCTAGATGAGTGATCGACAACTCCCGCGCGCCTGGACGTCCGACGCGCTGGACGGGCGAATCGTGACGGCGCTGCGGCTGCGAACCTTCGCATCGCGGCGTCCTCGGTCGCGTCGATATTTCAACCAATATCGACGCTTCCTGCGTCCTTGCGCTACTCGCTTCGCAACCGCCCAGGACATCACGCGAGTTATCGATCAATCATCTGACGTCACTCCGCCTGGCTCAGATGGGGGCGGCCCCGGGCCGCCCGGAGCCGCCAGATCGTCCCGTTCGACGTGCGTGCGTAGAGCGTGATCCGGGCGCGGGCCAGCCGGCCGGCGCCGGCGGTGTCGACGTAGACCACGCCGGGCAGCCGCGCGTCGAACGACGTCGCGGCGGCGGCGTACTGGTCGCCCGTATGCGCGTTCATGTCCTCGGTGATCTCGCTCGCGTCGGTCGGGTAGCAGCCGCGGCATGCGCCGTCCTCGCGCCCGATGGCCCGCGCGGCGTGGAAGGCCCGCACGAGGAGGGCACGCGCCTCCGAATCCGGTACCGCCTGCGAAGTCAGCGCGGGCTGCAAGTTCGCATGCGGCTCGCCGCCGCACGCCGCGAGCGCCGCGCACACCACCGCGCCGGCCAGCCCGAGACGCCACATCGTGGTAAGCCTATCGACCCGGACGGGTGAGGCAAGAGGACGCCGGGCGTGTCGATAACGGGAATACCGGGATGGGGGTCATCCCGGGCATCGGCGACGCCGGTATCTCATCGTGATATTCCGACCCTCTTTCGGCTGGTGATCTGAGTTGTCCCGCAAGATCCGATCGGCGCGCAGGGCTCGCGCGCACAAGGCAGCGCTGGCGCTGGTTGCGGCGGCGGCGGCGCTGTGCCCGGCGGCCGCCGCGAACGCGCTCGCCGCGCCGCACAAGCCCGCTCCGCCCACCCACCTGGCCGCGAGCGCGGTGACGCGGAATGGGCTCGCTCTCTCGTGGAGGCGCTCGCCGGGCCCGGGGCGGGTCGTCCGCTACCGCGTCTACCGAAACCGCCGCGAGATCGGCCGCACGTCGGCGGCGCGCTTCGCGGTGTCGGGCCTGCGGTGCGGCACGAGCTACGCCTTCTCGGTCCGCGCAGCCGACGCCGCGGGCCACCTCTCGCGGCGGGCCGTCCGCCGGGTGCGGACCGTTGCCTGTGCGCCGCCCGACACCGAGGCGCCGTCCGCTCCGTCGGGCCTGGCCCAGTCGGAGCCGTCGGCGACCGCCATCGACCTCACGTGGCTGCCGGCGACCGACAACGTGCGAGTGTCCGGCTACCGCGTCTCGCGCGACGGCGCCCCGATCGCCCGGACCGCCGAGACGAGCATCTCGATGGGCGGGCTCACGTGCGGCGCGTCCTCCACCTTCACCGTCGTTGCCTACGACGCCGCCGGGAACGTCTCGCTCCCGGCGTCGATCACCGCGAGCACCGAGGCGTGCCCCGCTCCGACGCCCTGCAGCGGCGTCGCCGTCCGGCCCGGCGACGACCTCGAGACGCTCGCCGCGGCGAAGCCCGCCGCCACGGTGTTCTGCATCGCGCCGGGGACCTACCGCGTGCGCAGCGAGATCCGGGCCCGCGACGGCCAGCAGTTCATCGGCACGGGCCCCGGCGTCGTCATCACCGGAGGCGTCCCGCTCACGAGCTTCGTCCATTCGGGCGGCCTCTGGACCGCGTCGGGGACGACGACGGCTCCTGCGTATGCCGCGGGCGACGGATTCCGCGGGTACCTGCATCCGCAGGCGCCGTACGCCAACGACGTGACGGTCGACGGCGTGCCGCTCGAGAAGACCGGCGTACTCGTCGGCGGCAAGGTGTACGGCGACGCCGAATCGGCGGTCGGCCCGGGCACGTACTTCGTCGACTACGACGCCGGAACCGTCTCGCTCGGATCCGATCCGGCGGGCCACGATGTCGAGATGGGCGTCGCCGGCGACGGATTCGGCTCCCAGGCCTCCGGCGTCGTGATCCGGGACGTGGCGCTCCAGCTCTTCACGTCGGGCGGCGTCGAGATGCGCGGCGCCGCGCACAGCTGGACCGTCGACGACGTCGCCGTGACCGCCGTGCACGACACCGGTGTGAAGCTCCTCGACGGCAGCCTCCTCCAGGGCGGCTCGATCGCGTGGAGCGGCAGGTACGGCCTGAGCGCCCACGGGGCGGGCGTCACGGTCGACGGCGTCGACGTCTCGCACTCCGACGCCGCTCACTACCGAGACAGCGTGACGGGCGGGTGCGTCGCCGCGGGCGGATCCAAGTTCGTGAGGACCGTGGGGCTCGTGCTGCGAAACAGCGTCTTCCACGACAACCTGTGCAGCGGCATCTGGCTCGACGTCGACACCTACGACTCGATCGTCGAGAACAACACGTCCGTCCGGAACGAGAAGGACGGCATCCGCGTCGAGGTGAGCCACAAGATGGCGATCTCGGGGAACACCGTGGCCGACAACGGCGGGTGGGGGATCTACCTGAGCAACGCACCCGACGCGGACGTGCACGGGAACACGGTGACGAACGACGGGAACGGCGCGATCGTGCTCAACTGGAGCGGCCGGACGACTCCCACGACGACCCACGGGTCGTACGCCACGTCGGACACGAACGTCCATGACAACACGATGATCCTCACCAGGCCGGACCAGACCGTCGGGATCTTCGACTCGACGGGCACCGGCTACGCCTTCTCGGCGGCCGCCGGGAACCGCTACCGCGCCAACCACTACGTGCTGCCCGACGCCGCCTCGCGGTGGTTCCACCTCGACGGCAAGATGACCTGGGGCGCGTGGCGCACGGCCGGCATGGACACCGAGTACGCGCTCATGTGAGCGACACGGTCTCGGCCACAGCCCGCTGCCGGCACGTGTCACGGTGGGAGCTGCTCACCTCCAGCCTCCGGCGCGCCTCAACTTCCAGGGATTCCCAGCGATAACAGGGAAAGCGCAGTCCGTTGCGCGTTTTCCGTGATCAACCCCTGGAGGTACCCGAAATGCAGCTGGTGGTCTGCGCGCTCGGCGACGAGGAGTACGGCCTGCCCATCACCCAGGTGCAGGAGATCATTCGCTTCTCGCAGCCGCGCACCATCCCGAATCCGCACGCCTCGATTCGCGGCGTGATCAACCTCCGCGGACGGATCATCCCCGTGTGCGACCTGAAGCTGCAGCTGAACGTGGACTGCGCCGAGGTCGCCGACGACGCGTGCAAGATCGTGATCGTCGAGTCTCAGAGCGGCTCCGCAGGGCTGATCGTGGACGGCGTGAACGAGGTCATGACGGTGACCGAGGATCAGCTCGAGCCCGAGGCCGGTTCGCAGGACGGCTACCTGAACGGGATCGCCAAGGTCGACGAGCGGCTGATCGTGCTGCTCGACGCGCCGGGCCTGATCGAGGCGCTCGGCATCTCGGCACACGCCAAGGCTGCCTGACCTCCGGTCAGCGCTCGAGGTCGGCCAGGATCTCGCGTGCCGCGTTCTGGCCGGGCGCGCCGGTGATGCCGCCGCCCGGGTGTGCCCCTGAGCCGCACAGGTACAGGCCGCGCACCGCGAGCCGGTAGCGGGCCATGCCCAGCACCGGGCGCCACGCGAAGAACTGGTCGAGGCCCGGCTCCGCGTGGTAGACGTGGCCGCCCGAGATGCCCAGCTCGCGCTCGATGAGCGCCGGCGTGAGCACGCGTCGATCCGTCACCAGGCCGCTCAGGCCGGGGAAGTGGCGCTCGAGCTCCGAAACCACGAGGTCGCCCACCTGGTCGGGGTCGGCGGCGTGTGGGACCCACTGCGCGAGGACGTGCATCGAGCCCTCGGCCAGGGTCGCCTCCAGGTACGGCCGCTCGCTCAGCGTGCCGTACTTCCAGCAGTCGAAGGCCCGCTCGACGTGGTCGATGCCGGGCGCGATGACGATCCGCCCGTGCAGCCGCTCGGCGGCATCGCCGCCCGCGAGCTCCGGGGCGCCCGAGAGGCGCAGCTCGACGGCGGCCGTCGCGCCCGGCGTGCGGATGTTCCCGGCGCGCCATCGAAGCCGGGGGCCCGCTTCCTCGGGGTGGAGCCACCGCGTGAGCACCGTCTTCGGATCGACGCCGCAGGCCACGACCGGAGCCTCGATCTCCTCCCCCGAGGCGAGGGCAACCCCGGCGACCCGCCCGCCGCGGACGAGCAGCGTCGAGACCTCCGCGCCGGTTCGCACCTCGGCGCCGGCCGCGGCCGCCGCGGCCTCGAGCGCCCTCGCCAGCGCCGCCGGCCCGCCCTTGGCGAACGTCGTCTGCCCGGCAGCGCCGCCGTCGTTCCCGGCCGAGTCGGCGAGGAGCACGAGAGCGGTGCCCGCCGACCACGGCCCCATGGCCGTGAAGAGCGACCCGCGTGCCGCGAGGGGGCCGCGCACGGCGTCGGACGTGAACCACTCGCCGACGAAGTCGGCCGCGGCCATCGGCACGGCTCGCGTCAGCTCGCGCGCGGCGCGGGCGCTCAGGCGCCGGTAGGCGCGGGCGAGCCGCAGGCCGGCCTGCCAGTCGCCGGTCGCGCCCGAGTCGAGCCGCGGCGGCGTGACCTCGGCGAGCTCGCCCAGGAAGCGGGCGAACAGCCGGACGTGGGCGTCGAATTGGGGGTAGGCGCTCGCGTCCTCGGGCGAGACGGCGGCGAGCTCCTCGGCCGTGCGGGCCGGATCGGCCCAGAACGTGAGCGGCGGGCCGCCGTCGCGCAGCGCCAGCATGCGGACGTCCGGGCGCACGAGCTCGAGCCCGTGGCGCTCGAGCTGGAGCTCCGAGACGATCCCCGGCCGCAGCCGGCCGATCGTCGACACGACGCCGTCCAGGATGCCGCCGGTGCGCTCGCGGCGCTCGACGACGACGACCCGGCGTCCGGCCCGCGCGAGGTGCGCCGCACAGACGAGCCCGTTGTGCCCGCCGCCGGCGACGATGGCGTCGTAGCTCATCCGCGCCTCCGCGACCGCACGAGCTCGAGCGCGGCGATGCGGCCCGGCGCCCCCATGAGCCCGCCGCCGGGATGGGCCGCCGAGCCGCACATCCACAGGCCGTGCACCGGCGTCCGGTAGCGGGCCCAGCCCGGGACCGGCCGGTTGAAGAAGAGCTGCTCGAGCGACAGCTCGCCCTGGAAGATGTTGCCCTCCGACAGGCCGAGCCTGAGCTCGATGTCGAGGGGCGAGAGCACCTGCTCGCCGACGATCAGGTCGCGGATGTTGGGGGCCCGCTCGGCCAGCGTGTCGACGACCGTGTCGCGGAAGGCCTGCCGGTGCTCGTCGTCCCACTCGTCGCCGCCGGCCAGGTGGTAGGGCGCGTACTGGACGAAGCAGCTCATCACGTGCTTTCCGGGCGGCGCCATCGCCGGGTCGACGAGCGTCGGGATGATCGCGTCGATATACGGCCGGCGCGAGAACCGGCCGTACTTGGCGTCGTCGTAGGCGCGCTCCATGTACTCGACCGACGGCGAGAAGCTGATCGCGCCGCGCAGGTGCTCCCCGCGCCCGGGAAGGCAGGTGAGCTCCGGCAGCCCGTCGAGGGCGAGGTTCACCTTTCCGGACGACCCGCGGAACCGGTACCGGCGGACGTCGTCGACGAACTGGCCGTCGAGGGCGCCGGGCTCGACGAGGTCGAGGAACGTGACCCGCGGGTCGGCGCTCGAGAGGACAGCATCGGCCTCGAGCGTCTCGCCCGACTGGAGCGTGACGCCCACCGCCCGGCCGCCGCGGACGTCGATCGACGCCACGGCCGCCTCGGTGCGGATCTCGGCGCCCTGCGCCCGGGCGGCCGATGCGATCGCCAGGCTGACGCCGCCCGTGCCGCCGCGGGGGATGCCCCAGGCCCGGAACGCCCCGTCGATCTCGCCCATGTAGTGGTGCAGGAGGACGTACGCGGTCCCCGGAGACCGGATGCCCTGGAACGTGCCGATGATGCCCGACGCCGCCATCGTCGCCTTGAGCGGATCTGTCTCGAACCACTGGTCGAGGAAGTCGGCCGCGCTCATCGTCATGAGCTGGATGAACGTGTCACGGAGGCGCCGCGGGAGGGCGGCAAACCGGCGTGCAAGCGGGGCCAGCGAGAGCCATTCGGCCGGGCGGATCCGGCCCTGGTCGGCAGGCACGGCCGAGAGGATCGGCTTGATGAAGCGGGCCATCTGGGCCATGAGGATCGCGTACTCCTCGTACGCCTCGGCGTCCGAGAGCGACCACCGGCGCAGCTCGCGCACGGTGCGGCCGTGGTCGTTCACCCGCCACAGGTAGTCGTCGTCGAGCGGTGTGAGGGTGCCGTCGAGCGGCAGGATTGCGAGGCCGTGGCGGGGGAGCTCGAGCTCGCGCACGATCTCGGGCCGAAGCAGCGAGACGACGTACGAGGCGACGCTGAACCGGAAGCCGGGGACGATCTCCTCGGTGACGGCGGCGCCGCCGAGGACGTGCCGGCGCTCCAGGACGACGACGCGCAGCCCGGCCCGAGCCAGGTACGCGCCGCAGACGAGCCCGTTGTGGCCTCCGCCGATGACGATCGCGTCGTAGCGCTCAGGCATTGGGGCGCGATGCTAGCCGGACGTGCGACCCGGCCGCGTATCCTCCGGATGCATGACCAGGCCGCTGACGCTGACCGACGCCGGGATGGAGACGGTGCTCCTGTTCCACGAGGGCATCGATCTGCCGTGCTTCGCGGCCTTCCCGCTCGTCGAGACCGAGGACGGGCGCGAGGCGCTGCGCCGCTACTACCGGCCGTTCCTCGACCTCGCGCGCGACCACGGTGCCCCGTTCGTCCTCGACGCTCCGACGTGGCGCGCGAACCCGGACTGGGGCGCTGAGCTCGGCTACGACGCCGCGGAGCTCGCAGCGGTGAACCAGCGGTCGGTGGCGTTCGTCGACGAGGTGCGGCGGGCGGCCCGCCCGGCTGGGGGCCCGGCCGTCCTGGTGGAGGCCCTCGTCGGCCCACGCGGCGACAGCTACGCGCCGGGCGCCATGATGTCGGCGGAGGAGGCCGAGGCCTACCACGCGGTCCAGCTCCGCGCGCTCGCCGACGCGGCGGTCGACCAGGTGGCGGCGATGACGATCACCGACGTCGAGGAGGCGATCGGGATCGTCCGCGCGGCTCGCTCCGTGGGGCTCGAGATCACGATCGGCTTCACGCTCGAGACCGACGGCAGGCTGCCGAGCGGCCAGGCACTCGGTGCCGCCATCGAGCAGGTCGATCGCGAGACCGACGGCGGGGCGTCGCAGTTCATGCTCAACTGCGCCCACCCGGCGCACTTCGCCGACGTCGTCGCCGCCGGCGGCGACTGGCGCGGTCGGATCGGCGCCCTCCGCGCGAACGCGTCGGTGCTGAGCCACGCCGAGCTCGACGCCGCCGAGGATCTGGACGACGGCGATCCGGCCGACCTCGCGGCCCGGTACCTCGCCCTCCGGGAGCTGCTTCCGAACCTGACGGTGGTCGGCGGTTGCTGCGGTACCGACATCCGGCACGTCACGGCGATCTGCGAGGCGTGGCTCGCAGAGCCGGCGGCGCGATAACCTGCCGCGGCGATGACCGCGGTCTCACCCTTTCATCCCCGCACCGCCGGCCTGAACGCGAAGCAGGCATGGTCGGAGTGGGCCACGTACCTCTCGCCGGCCGGCTATGCGGACATGCACGACATCGAGTACACGGCCGTCCGCGAGGCCGCCGCGGTGTTCGACGTGTCGCCGCTCTACAAGTACATCGTCTCGGGGCCTGACGCCGTCGGGCTCGTCGACCGGGTCATCACGCGCGATGCGACTCGGCTCGAGGTGGGCCAGGTCGCCTACACGCCGTGGTGCGACGAGGCCGGGAAGGTGGTCGACGACGGCACCGTCGCGCGGCTCGGTGAGACCCGGTTTCGGTGGACGGCCGCCGACCCGCAGTACCGCTGGCTCGGCATGAACGCCGCCGGCCTCGACGTCGAGATCGAGGACGTCACCGACGCGGTCGCCGCCCTCGCGCTTCAGGGGCCGCGCTCGCGTGCCGTGCTCGAGGCGGTGACGGCGGAGGGCTGGGGAGACCTGCGCTACTTCCGCCGCCGCTCGTGCACGATCGCCGGTGTCGAGGTCGACGTCAGCCGCACCGGCTACACCGGCGACCTCGGCTACGAGCTCTGGATCCCCGCCGCCGCGGCGGTCGACGTGTGGGACGCCCTGTTCGCAGCGGGCGAGCAGCACGGCATCCGCCCGGCGGGCCTGCGCGCGCTCGACGTGGTCCGGGTCGAGGCGGGGCTCATCCTGATCGAGGTCGACTACACGAGCGTCATGCGGGCCACGACGCCGGCGCACGAGTACTCGCCGTTCGAGATCGGGCTGGGGCGCCTGGTCAACTTCGAGAAACGGCACTTCGTCGGGCGCCGGGCGCTCCTGCGGGAGCGAAGCCAGGGCGGCCCGCGGCGCCGCCTGGTCGGGCTCGAGATCGACTGGGCCGGGATCGAGCGCGCGTTCGCGCGCCACGACCTTCCGCCCGCCGTCGAGGCGACGGTGTCGCGCGAGCAGGTTCCCGTGTAC
This sequence comes from uncultured Actinomycetes bacterium, assembly GCA_963809325.1. Lineage (GTDB taxonomy): Bacteria > Actinomycetota > Thermoleophilia > Gaiellales > JAICJC01 > JAICJC01. The sequence goes on along the minus strand of CAWEIZ010000007.1, from coordinate 429,561 downwards.
AGCCGCCGCGGCCAGGTCGGCAGGGCGACGAGCACGTGCTGGTCGCCCATCCTGAAGAAGATGATGGCGCTCGCGTCGGTGGATCCGCGCCACGAGGCTCCGGGAACGCCGCTCGAGATCGAGTGGTCGGTCGAGGGGGAGCGGGGCCGCGTCGATGCGGCTGTCGTGGCGCTGCCGTTCCTCGATCTGCCTCGCAGGCGCGAGACCGGCTGACCGATGGCCCGCCGCTCATCGCCTCGTGACTGCGCCCGGGCGCTGTGGCTCCTCGGGGTCGAGCCGCCCGTCACGCCGGCCCAGCTGCAGGCGGCGTACCGGGCCCGCATCGCCCAGGCCCATCCCGACCTGCACCTCGACTCCGAGGCCCGCACCGAGGCCGCGAACGTGCTCAGCCGCGCGCTCAACGAGGCCCGCGACCTCGTGGCCGAGTGGATCGCCTCCGACAGGAGCTGGCCGGCCCTGGCGGGATCGCCGCACGTCTCGCGGAACCCGCCGCCGCCCGACCCCGTGCCGGCCCCGCTCTGCCGCCGCACGGGCCTGCGCTCCGGCGACCTCGTCCGGGTGTGGCCGTACGACGGCGATGTCGAGGTCGTGGCCGGGACCGAGCCGGACGGCGAGCGCACGTGGGTGATCCTGCGCGACCGTGGAGCCGTGCGCGCCGAGCGGGTGATGCTCGCCGCCTACCAGTGCCCGGCCTGCGGCCGCTGCGCGGGGCCCGCCGTCGAGCGGCCGCTCCTTCGCCCGTGTCCGGACTGCCTGGCCGACCTGCGCGCCCTCGAGCGCCGGCCCGACGAGACGCGCCGCGTCCGAAGCGCCATCGAGGCCCGCGCGGAGGCGGGCCTTGCCGAGGCGCGCGCGCTCCGCGACGAGCGGCTCGCGCAGCGGGCCGAGTCGCGCCGGCGCTGGGCGCGGGGCCTGCGGCGCGCCGGCCCCGACGACCTCCGTGCGGCGCTCCTCTCGGCGTTCACCAACGCCTTCGACCGCTGGACCGCGCCGGTGTAGACTCGCCCGGCCGCACGGCGACCAACCCCGAAGGAGGACGACGAAATGGATCGGACCACCGCCCGCATGAACCGGCGCGAGCTGATCGGGCTCGGTGCGCTGGCACTCGGCGCGGCGGCCTGCGGAGGCTCCACAGGCGGCGGCGGGGGGTCGGCGTCGTCGCAGTCCCTCTCGGGGAAGAAGATCGAGAGCACGCTCAAGTTCTACAACTGGGCGCAGTACGTCAACCCCGTGAACACGAAGGCGTACGAGGCCGCGACCGGCGTGAAGTTCGACGAGTCGAACTTCACGTCGAATGAGCAGCTCCTGACCAAGCTGAACACGACCAAGGGGCAGAAGACCTACGACATCATCGTGCCCGACGCAGACCACGTGCGGATCGAGAAGGACCTCGGGCTCCTGATGAAGCTGGACCACAGCCTCATCCCGAACCTGAAGAACCTGGCGCCGCACTGGACAGAGCTCACGTACGACCCGGGCAACGTGTACTCGGTCGTGAAGGACACGGGCATCACCGGCTTCACGCTTCGCACCGACACGGTGAAGGCGGAGCTGCACACCTGGAAGGACTTCTTCGACTTCCTCCCGAACGCGGGCGACCTGACGGTCAACTTCATCGAGAGCCCGTCCGAGGTGATCGGTGTCGCGCTGAACAGCCTCGGGTACTCGATGAACACCGACGACGAGGGCCAGCTCAACCAGGTGCGCGACCTCCTGCTCAAGGTGAAGCCCTACGTCGACACGGTGAACGAGGTCTACGTGAACGACTTCCAGGCCGGCAAGATCGACCTGGGGATCACGTACTCGGGCGACGGGCTGCGCATCCAGGCGGCCCGCAAGAAGCAGGGCGACATCGCGGTGATCGCGCCCGAGGGCAAGTCCGAGATCTGGACCGACAACTGGGCCATCTCGGCGTACGCGCCCGACCCGGTGGCCGCGCACGCCTGGATCAACTTCATCCTCCAGCCGGAGGTGAACGCCAAGGAGATGGAGTACGTCGCCTACGAGGTGGGCACGCCGGCCTCCTATCCCCTCGTCGGCGACCTCGCCCAGAATCCGCTCGTGGTGTTCCCCGACCGGATCCTGAACGACTACGAGATCCTCGAGACGACCCCCGAGCGCCAGAACAGCCGCCAGGCGATCTGGGACGCCTTCAAGGCGGCCTAGATCGTTGATTCCCAATTCCCGCGCGCCTGGACGCAATACTGCCTATGCAGGCCGACGGTGGCGGGGCTGCGGCTGCGAACCGTCGCATCGCGGCGTCCTCGGTCGCGCCGATATTCCCGATATCGGCGCTCCCTGCGTCCTTGCGCTACTCGGTTCTCGCCGCCCAGGACATCACGGAATTGGGAATCAACGATCTAGCCGCGTGCGCCGCGGGCTGCTCGCCGCGGTCGTCGTCGCGGCGCTTGGCGCCGCGCCCGCCGCGAACGCCCAGGTCACGATCGTCCTCGACCCGGGCCACAACCGCTACCCGAACCTGAGCCTCGAGCCGATCGGCCCCGGGTCCTCGCAGCTCAAGATCATGGACGGCGGAGGCACGCATGGCGTCGTCACCGGGCAGTCCGAGGCGTCGGTCGTCCTGCGGATCGCGTTTCGGCTGCGGACGCTGCTTCGCGCCGACGGGCTGCACGTGATCATGACCCGCCACAGGACCTGCTGCATCTCGAAGGGCAACCGCGCGCGGGCCCGGATCGCGAACCGCGCGCACGCCGCCCTCTTCCTGCGCATCCACGCGGACGGGTCGACCGACCACGCGGTGCGCGGCACGTCGATGCTCTACCCGGCCCTGCATGCCGGCTGGACCGACGACATCTACCGCCGCAGCCGCCAGGCGGCGCGGATCGTGCAGTCCCGGCTGGTGGGGCGGCTCGGCTGGCCCGACCGCGGCCTGGTCGCGCGCGGCGACCTCACGGGCTTCAACTGGGCCAACGTGCCGGCCATCCTCACCGAGGTGGGCTTCCTGACGAACCCCTCGGAGGATCGCGCGCTCGCGACCCGCGGGACGGTCAAGCGCGTGGCGCGGGGGTTGGAGGGCGGTGTGCTCCACTACCTCCGGGCCCGCGGCTTGCGCTAACATACGGCCCTACGGGATTGTGACAGGAGGCACGATGCGCGTCAGCGCCATCATGCAGACGGACCTCGTCACGACCGCGCCGGATGCGGCCGTGGTGGATGTCGCCCAGCTCCTCACGGAGCGACGGGTGGGGGCGTGCCTCGTCATGGATCGAGGCGAGCTGGCCGGGATCTTCACCGAGCGCGATCTCGTGCGCATCTTCTCGTCCGGCACGGACGTGCGCCGGCGGCCGGTCCGGGAGGCCATGACGACCGACGTGACGATCGCGCCTCCCGACGCCGACCTCCTGTGGGCGGCCGAGACGATGCGGCGGCTCGGCGCGCGCCACCTCCCGGTCGGCGAGGGCGGTCAGGTCGTCGGGATCATCTCGATCCGGGATCTCTACGCAGCAGCCGAGGCCGTGCTGCGGCTCGACCCGCGTGGCGCGGAGACCGCGCGCGGCGTGCTCGCGGCGGCAAGCCACTGACACGAAAGGAGAGGGCGATGCAGGAACGAGACGACGGGTACGCGATCCGGGTGGGGCTTCTGGCGGTGGTCGCCTTCATGTCGTGGCCGGTGTGGCTGGCAATCGTGTCGGGGCAGCACTCCTTCACGACGGGCGTCGCCCTGTCGGCGCTCGTGCCGCTGGCGCTCACGCTCATGCTGCCCGTTGTGGCGTTCCATGGCGGCCGGTGGTTTCACGAACGCCTGGTCTCGCTCGAGCACCGGCTGCACATCGACAGCTTCATCGACCACCACCTGCACCGGCACGCGTAGCGAGCGGCGGTCGCCCTGCCTGGGGTCAGACCCCGCATCGGCTGCCGTGCGCTGGCGTGACGGTTCCGTCGCAGAGAGCGCTTGAGGGCGGCCGGCGGGTGCGTCGACCTGTCGCGCGCGTGTGGCGAGAATGCCAACTGGACCGATGCGGGGTCTGACCCCGGTGGTCCGCCGCCGGGACGCTACGCCGTGATCCGGCGTGCGCGATGGGCGCGCACCTTCTCGCGGCTGCCGCAGACCGCCATGCTGCACCAGCGGGCGGACTGGTTCTTCGACCGGTCGTAGAACGCCCAGCCGCAGTCGCGGCCGGGGCACGCCTTGAGCCGTCCGAACGTTCCGTCGGCGATCGCGACGAAGACGACGGCGACGATGCGGCCGATCGCGGCGGCGATCGCCTCCTCGGCCTGGGGCTCGAGAGCCACAGCGCCGTCCTCGGCGAACCGCACCCGCAGGCCGCCGCGGCCCGCGCGGTTCAGGGACCGCAGCTCCGCCGGATCGATTCCCCCGCCGTTGTTGGCGTGGAGGAGCGCGCGGAGCGCCTCGCGGAATTCGGCCATCCGGGCGACGTCGTCATCGGCCGGGCGCAGATCCGCGGGCGCCAGCGACCGCTCCGCAAGCCACGTTCGCAGTCCGGCCGGCGAGTCGATCGAGTCGGTGCCGGCCTCGACGTCGAGCGTGTTCACGAGCTCCTGCACGACGCGGAGCGCTCCCGGTGCCTCGCTGATGGTGGGGTGCGTCAACCTGGGATGATGATACCATCAAAATGACTTGACAGGTAACGGTAACCACTGTAGTATTTACGCCGGTAACAGAGACGAGCATCGAGCCCACATGACCGACATCCCCGCATCCGCCGCCGCACACGACCTGCCGCGCGCCCGCGCTGCCAGGCGCGTCCTCGTCCGCCAGGCCGCGGCCATGGCCGCCCTCATGGCGCTGGCCGTCGCAACCGGCATCGCCTGGCTCGCCGTCCCCGCGGGGCTGGCGACTGTCGCCCTTGCCGGAGGCGCGCTCGTGCTCGAGCTGCGCGCCCGGCGCGACGCCGACGTGATGCTCCACGCCGCCCCGTTCACCGCACCCGCCCGTGACGCCGAGACGTCGGCCGCGCTCGAGCGGCGCGCGGCGGCCCTGACCGCGCCCAAGCACCTGCGTGCCCTCGCGGCCGCGGTGCGTGCCTACGCGCACGGCCGCCCACACCTATTGGTCCCGCAGCCGCCGGCTGCCCGGCTCCTCTCCCGCCATGCCGAGGTGGCCGATCGGATCGCAGCGGCGCTCGACCGTGCGTCGGCCGACGCGCGGGCGGTTGTCGAGCTCGAGTGGCTGCTGTCCGATCCGCGGCCTTCCGAGGACCGGCTCTGGCGCGTCGAGCGGCTCCTCGCCGCCTGAGCTTCGGGCCGAACTTTCAGGCGTGAGCGGGCGCGGCCTGCTCCACGGCCGCGGCGATCGCCTCGACGACCGTCCCGATCTCGTCCTCGGAGATCACGTACGGCGGAGACAGCTGCAGCGCGCGCCCCGCCAGGCCGCGCGTCAGCACCCCGCCGCGGCGGCAGCCGGTGACGATCCGCTCGACCAGCCCCGGGTCGGCGGCACGTGCGGCGGGATCGATCTCGACAGCGGCCAGGAGCCCCAGCCCGGCGCGCACCTCGCTGACCAGCGGAAGCTCGGTCAGCGGCTCGACGGCGCGGGCCAGCACCGACTCCATCTCGGCGACCCGGTCGACCAGCTCCTCGCGCTCCATCAGGTCGAGGTTCGCGAGGCCCGCCGCGCAGGCGGCCGGGTGTCCCGAGTACGTGAACCCGTGCCGGAAGATCGCCCGCCCCGGCTCCGTCCAGAACGGCTCCTGGATCCGCGACGAGATGATGACCGCGCCCAGCGGCAGATAGCCGGACGTGATCGCCTTGGCGCACGTGATCATGTCGGGGTCGATCCCGAGCCGCTGGCATCCGAACCACCGGCCGAGCCGGCCGAAGCCGGTCACGACCTCGTCGGCGATCAGCAGCACATCGTGCGTGCGGCACAGCTCCTGCACGGCCGCCCAGTAGCCCTCCGGCGGGTGCAGGATCCCCCCCGCCCCGATCACGGGCTCGCCGATGAACGCGGCGATCTCGCCCGCGCGCTCCTCGAAGAGCGAACCGAGCGCGCCGGGGTCGTCGTAGGGCACGCTGGCCACGTCGGCGATCAGCGTGCCGAAGCCCTCACGGTTGGTCGCGATCCCGGCCAGGCTCGTGCCGTAGGCGTTCATGCCGTGGTAGCTGTGCTGACGGTGGACGATCAGCCGCTTGTCGGGCTGCCCGAGCGCGTGCCAGTACCGGCGCGCCAGCTTCGCCGCGGTGTCGACGGCGTCCGAGCCGCCCGAGCCGAAGAACACGGCGGCGTCGGGGAACGGCGCCAGCGCCGAGACGCGATCCGCCAGCTCGAGGGCCGGCCGGTTGGCGAACCGGTCGAACGTGTCGAACGCCGCCAGCTCGCGCATCTGCGCCGCGGCCGCGTCGGCGATCTCGGCGCGCCCGTGCCCGACGGCGGCGTACCAGAGCCCGGCGCGGGCGTCGACGTACTCGCGCCCGTCCGCATCCCACACCCGGGCGCCGCGGCCTTTCACGATCACGACCTCGTCGTCCTTGACGGCGGCCATGTCGGCGAAGGGGTGCCACAGGTGCGTGCTCACCGAGCCGACGATACCAGCCCTTCGAAGACCGGCGCCCCATGCCCGTCGTGCTCGGCGTCGGGGTGCCAGAGGACGCCGACGCAGAACCTGCGGTCCGGATGCTCGATCGCCTCGATGACGCCGTCCTCGGCGCGCGCCGAGACGACCAGCCCGTCGCCGACGCGGTCGATGCCCTGGTGGTGGTGGGAGTGCACGGTGAGCCGCTCGCCGATCAGCCGCGCCGCGAGCGACCCGGGCACGGTGACCACCTCGTGGATCCCGAACTCCGAGTCGGAGAGCCGATGCGGGCTGACGTCGATGGTGTCGGCCAGATGCTGGTCGAGGGAGCCGCCCAGGGCGACGTTCAGGACCTGGACGCCGCGGCAGATGCCGAGAAGCGGGACGTCGCGCTCGACCGCCCGGCGCACGAGCGCGAGCTCGACGGCGTCGCGGCGCGGGCTGAGCGCGCCGGTCGCCGCGTGCGGCTCCTGTCCGTAGTGCGTCGGGTCGATGTCGTTGCCGCCGACCACGAGCAGGGCGTCGACGATGTCGAGCACGTCGTCCGGCTCGTCGATCCAGGTCGTGTCCGCCGGCAGCACGACGGGCCGCCCGCCGGCGACCCGGATGCCCTCCACGTACCCCTGCGAGACGAGCACGGCGTCGCACGACCAGTGCGACATCGCCGCCTGCGTCCAGTAGCTCGTGATCCCGATCGTCGGCCTGCTCACAGGCGGGCCGCCGCGGTGTGGGCCGCCTCGACGGCGGCGTCGATGTCGGCATCGGTGTGCGCCGTCGAGACGATCATGTGCAGGAGGAGCGCGGGGCTGGCGTACACGCCGAGCCCGAAGAGCTCGTGGACGAAGCGCCGGTAGAGGGCCGGGTCGGCGTGCGTGCAGAAGTCGCGCATGTCGTGGATCGCCTCGGCGTCCTCGTGCCCGGAGCGGAGCGGCAGCACCTGGAGCATCGGCCCGACGCCCTGCACGACGGCCGGGATGGAGGCGGCCGCGAACGCGTCGGCGAGGCCGTGCGCCAGCCGCTCGCCTCGCCGGGTCATCGCCGCCGCCGCCGCGCCGCCGTCCTCGATCAGCATCTCCAGGCTCTCGGCAGCGACCGACAGCGCCAGGTTGGGCGCGTTCTGGGTGCCGTAGTGCAGGACGCGGCCGCCGGCGAGGGCGTCCATGACGTCGGACCGGCCGGTGATCGCGGCGAGCGGCAGCCCCGCGCCGAGCGCCTTGCCGAACGTGGCGAGGTCGCCGGTCACGCCGTAGAGCGTCTGGCATCCGCCGGGGTCAAGGCGAAAGCCGGTGACCGTCTCGTCGACGATCAGGAGCGCGCCGTGCTCGTCGCACAGGCGTCGCATCTCCTCGAGATAGCCGGGCCGGGGCGGAATGACGCCCATGTTGGCCATGACCGGCTCGGTGATGACGGCCGCCACCCGCCCGCGATGGCGGTCGAGGCAGTCGGCCAGGAGGCCGGCGTCGTTCCAGGCGCAGAGCACGGTGTCGGCGACCGCGCCCTCGTTGAGGCCCTCGGAGTCGAGCACCCGGGGCGGGTCGGCGGGATCGCCGAGCGTGGCCGGGTCGCGCGGGTGCGAGCTCACGAGGAACGCGTCGTGCCAGCCGTGGTAGTGGCCCTCGAACTTGACGACGAGCGGCCGGTCGGTGACCGCCCGCGCGATCCGGATCGCCGCCATGGTCGCCTCGGTGCCGGTGTTCGCGAATCGCACCCGTTCCGCTCCCGGGACGAGGCTCGAGATGCGCTCGGCCACGGCGACCTCGATCTCGGACGCCGTTGCGAAGAGCGTGCCCTGCCGCAGCGCCCGCTCGCCGGCGGCGACCAGCCGCGGATGGGCGTGCCCGTGCAGGAGCGCGCCGTAGGCCATCATCAGATCGACGTACTCGTTGCCGTCGGCGTCGGTGATGCGGCCGCCGGCCCCGGAGGCCATGAAGATCGGGACGTCGTAGTTCACCCGTCCCCGGGACGGCGACGACACCCCTTCGACCAGCGTCTCCTGCGCGCGATCGTAGAGGGCGCTGGAGCGGTCGAGCACGGGTGCCACGGCTGGTTACAGTAGCGGGATGGACGGCGTGACGGCGATGGTGGTGGGCCCCGGCAACCTGGGCGCGATGCTGGTCGAGGCGCTCGCGCTCGAGCCCGCGGTGGGGAGGCTCGTCGTCGCCGGCCGGCGGCCCGAACGGTGCGAGGCGGTCGCGGGCCAGGCCCGCCTCATCGCAGCGATCCACGGCCGCCGGCCCGAGGTGGTTGTCGCGTCGCCCGACTGGAGCGGCGACGGGGTCGACCTGGCGGTGCTCGCGCCGACGCTCCAGTCGTGGTGGGTGCTGAACGAGCTTCCCGAGCCGGCGCGGGCACCCCTGCGGGCGCTCGGCCTCGGGGCCTGGCTGCCGTTTCCGCTCGCCCCGCTGATCGAGGTGATGGAGCAGCTCGGCCCCGACCCGTTCAGCGTCATCGTCTCGTTTCCCGACGTCACCGGGCCGGTGCTCCGCGGGATGGGGTACGACGTCGGGTGCGGGCTCGGGAACGTCTCGGAGGTCGCGGCCAAGTTCCCGCGCCCCGTGCGGCTCGCGGCCCACCACGCCCTCGGCCCGCATGCCTTCGGGAGCTATGGGTCATACGGCGGCGAGCTGCCGCCGTACCTCGTCGACATGCCCAGGGACGAGGCCGACGCCGTCATCCGTGCGCCGTGGCGGCTGCACACCGACCGCGACATGAACCGGGTCACCGCCGCGGCCGCGGCCCGGCTCTTCACCGCGCTCCTGGGCGACGATCCCGCGCCCGACCACGTGCCCACCCCGGCCGGGCTTCCGGGCGGCTACCCGGTGCTCGCGGCCGGCATGCGCGTCGAGCTCGACCTGCGCTGGCCGCTCGAGGAGGCGATCGCCGTGAACGAGGCCGGCGCGCGCTTCGACGGGATCGAGCGGATCGACGCCGACGGGACGGTGACGCTCACCGACGAGACGGCCGACACGCTCAGGCGCGTGCTCGGCTACGACGTGCCCGTGCTTCGGCCCTCAGACGCCGCCGGGGCGGCCGCGGAGCTGAAGCAGAGCTTCGAGCGCCACGCGGCCGCCCCGTAGGGCTTGTCTCCTAGTCGCCGACCGCGGCCTCCAGGCCGCCCTCGAGCGGGATGTCGACGGCCTTTGCCCGCACGTCTGCCGCCAGGAGGTAGCCGACCACACCGAACACGAGGACGGCCGCCAGCGTGCCAAGGGTGAACACCTCGAACCGCAGGCGGGTCACGCCGTAGCTGTCCATCATGCTGTAGCTGTGGCCGGTGATCTCCTCGAGCGTGCCCGGGAAGATCGCCACCCAGGAGCCCAGGACCATCCATGCGGTCGTGGCGACCACGCAAACCCACATCAGCCCGTTCCCAGATGCGCCGAGCCGGTACGGTCGGTGAATGCCTCCGTGGCTCATCCGCAGCTTGATGCCTGCCGGGAAGATCAGGAGGTACGAAAGCAGCGTCGTCGATGTCGCAAGGTAGAGGACGACGGTGAACGTGGCCGCTGCGCTGGCACTGCCGGAGAGCAGATACACCGCAGCGAGCATGAAGATCGTCGAGACGACGCCCGACATCACGTTCACTCGCACGGGTGTTCCCAGGCGAGGGTGGAAGCGCCCGAAGTAGCCCGGGAACGCGCCGTCATAGGCCGCGACCGCAAGGATCCGGTCCGAGCCCATCATCCACACGCTGCCCGACGTGACCAGCGCGAAGATGAAGCCGATCGCCATGACGTCGGTCATGAAGTTCTGGGCACCGCCGTAGACGCCGAACGTCGTGTGGACGGCGTCGAGGAAGCCGCCGATGCCCGTGATCTTGCTGGTCGGGAGGACGGCCAGGATCCCGAAGATCGGGATCGAGTACGCCAGCACTGCGACGATGCCGCTCTGGATCACCGTCACCGGGACGTCGCGTTGCGGGTCCTGCATCTCCTCGGCCGCCCCGTTCTGCAGCTCGAAGCCGACGTAGTTGAAGAGGAGCAGCGGCACGAGGCCCAGGAAGACGAGCATGTCGTTCGGCACGAAGTCGCCGGCACCGAACCCGTGCACGCCGTGCTCGATCGCGTAGATGAGGACTGTGACCGAGAAAAACCCGAGCACGCCGACGCGTACGAGTGCGCCGACATTGGGGATCCACTTGCCCCGGCGCAGCGACGCGATCGCGACGCCGATCGAGATCCAGATGAAGACCATCTTGAAGGTGATGTTCCCGATCGTGAATCCCGAGCCGACCTCGTGGATGTTCGCGCTCCATGCGTCGGTGGCGATGAATGCCAGCGAGCCGCCGACCCAGAGCGGGTTCGTAACCCAGTAGAGCACCGAGCCCAGACCGGCCGCGAACCGGCCCCAGCACATCTTCATCCACTCGTACGGCCCGCCCTCCTGGGTGAACGTCGTGCCGAGCTCAGCCATGAGGAGCGCGTACGGCAGCACGAACGCCACCGCGAGGATGACCACCCACGCGAACGTCTGCGGCACCGAACCCGGACACCTGACCCGAGAGTGTCGAGACCCACCAGCGCACAGATCGTGAAGAAGAGCATGTCGAACCGGCGAAGCGACTTCTGAAGATGCCCCTTCTCCTCCAGGGCCATGGCCGTGGTGTGCTCGACCACGGGTTCCGATGAAGACATCCGTCCCTCCCAATGAGAATGCCCGCCCCGACCGGACCGCCGGGGCGTGGATGACATCTGGAGTTTGGCGGAAAACCCCCAAAAAAGCTAGGGCCAGCGATCCTGCTCGCATCGCCGCGCGCATGCCGCCGTCCACGAGGAGCACGGCGCCGTTCACGAACGCCGCGTCGTCCGATGCGAGGAACACCGCTGCTCCAGCCACGTCGGCAGCCTCGCCGATCCGGCCGATCGGCGGCACCGGCCACCCGGCGAGATCGTCGCCTCGGTCGTCCTCCCCGGGCGCCAGCATCTCGCGCATTCCGGGCAGGATGTCGCCCGGGCAGATGACGTTCGACCGCACGCCGCGCCGCCCGCAGTCGACCGCCAGCATCTTCCCGAGCATGATCACCGCCGCCTTCGAGACGGAGTAGGCGCCGATCGGATCCTCGCCGATCACGCCGGCGTCGGAGGCGACGTGGATCATCGAGCCGCGGCGGCGCTCGAGGTGGGGGAGGCAGGCGCGTGCGTAGCGCAGGCAGCCCGTGACGTTCACGTCGAGGATCCGGTTCAGCTCGTCAGGCGGCGTCTCGGCGAGCGGGCTCTTGAGCCCGGTCCCGGCGTTGCATACCAGCACGTCCAGGCCGCCGAGCGCCTCGACCGCGGCGGCCACGGCGTCGGCGGTGTCGCCGTCAGACCGCACGTCCGCTGCGACGAAGGTCGCCCCCGATTGCCGGGCGACGCCGGCGCCGCGTTCCGGGTCGCGGCCGGTGAAGGCGACCGCCGCGCCCTCGGACACAAACCGGCGCACGGTCTCGGCGCCGATCCCCGACGTCCCGCCCGTGACGAGCGCCGCCTTGCCGGCCAGTCGTGGCATCCGCGCCACACTACTGGTCAGGGCCTACGCGAGCGAGGGCAGCGTCATGTCGGCGAGCGTCGCGCCGCCGAGCACCCGGAGGGTCGGGTCCATCCCGGCCATCCGCCCCGCCACGACGTCCTCCAGCCGCGCCTCCGCCTCGAAGGCGAGCTCGCGTCCGGCGTCGGTCAGCTCGGTGCGGCCGAAGGCTCCGCGCCGAAGGGCGATGCCGCGGGCACACAGTCGCAGGGCGAGCTGCTTGGCCTGGCTGGGACTGGCAGAGAGCTGCTCCGCGAGCCGCGTCGTCTCGATCGGCTCGGCGCCGTGCAGCAGGAGCAGTGCGTAGAGCTCCATCGGGCGCAGGTCGAGGGCGCGTGCGACGTCGAGAACCGCCCGGTCAAGCGCCCTGACCATCCGCAGCCCCGCCGGCACGTCATGTGAGGAGAGGGAGGGGGATCTTCCGTTCACAACGGTGAACCGATCGGAGCCGCGGAGGTCAGGATGCTGCGTTGCCACCGGACGGGATTCTGACCACGCCGTCCCCGAGTTGCCTCCCCGGATTGCGGTATTTGGTGCTGGTGCCCACACGATCCGCTTCATTCCGCACCTGGATCCAAGTTCCGGCTACCCGGACACGTCCCGGCGCAGGAAGTGCACCCAGGCCACGATGAGCGCGGGAACCGCGTAGGCGACGGAGATGTATGCGGCGTGGACAACAGGGCCCCAGTCGAGCGGCGTCCGGAAGAGTGCCTGCCATGCCTGGAGCTGGGCGGTCAGCATCCAGCGCTGGGCGGTGTCGGAGTCGAGCACCGGGATGATCTGGGTCAGCTGCATCAGGAGTGCGGCGAGCAGCGTGCCGACGACGGCTCCGGCGCTGTTCCGGCTCACCGTCGAGAGCAGCACCGCGATGGCGGCGATCGCGAGCGCGGGGAGCGAGTAGACGGCGAAGCTCCCCGCGATGAGGAGCAGCGCGCGCGACGGCGAGACGACCGTCGAGAACGTCGGCAGCGGGTCGAAGCCGCTCGCGATCACGCCGGCCAGGATGCTGGTCGCGACCATGACGAGGAGCGCCGCCAGCACGTAGGTGAACGCGGCTCCGACCTTTGCGGCGAAGATCGCGGTCCGGCCGGCGGATCGCGTAAGGATCGTCTTCAGCGTGCGGTTGCCGTCCTCGGCGGCGACGATGTCGCCGGCCACGAGCGCCGCGACAAGCGGGAAGAGCCACACGGATGCGAAGAGCAGCATCAGCAGGGGTACGGCCAGCCCCGACTCCACCGCGTAGCGCAGGAAGAACGGCGACCCCGGGTCGGTGGGCTGCGGCGGGTGGACCTCGACCGCCACCACCAGCACGACCGGCGCGACAACGGCGGCGCCCAGCCCGAGGTACGTCCGCCTCTGCGCCGCCAGCTTGCGAACCTCCCACGCGTACGCCCGCCGGGTCATCACTCCTCGCCCTCGGTGATCTCGAAGAACAGCTCCTCGAGGCTCCGCCCACCCGGTACGAGCGCCCGCACGCCGATCCCCGCCTCGGCCAGGCGAAGCGACACCGTCGCGGCGGCGTCGGGCTCGCCCGCGAACCGCACGTGCCCGTCGGCCGTGGTGACGTCCCGGAGTCCGTCGATCGCGCGGCAGATATCCGCAGCGCGGGAGGGATCGGTCGCGTCGAGCCGGTAGCGGCCGTCGCTTCGGGCGAGCAGGTCGGCGAGCGACCCCTCGTAGCGGATCCGTCCGAGCTGGATGATCGCGAGCCGGTTGCACAGCTGCTCGACCTCGCTCATCAGGTGCGTCGAGAGCAGGATGGTGATCCCGTCCGCTGCCAGCCGCCTGACCAGATCGCGCATGTCGCGCATCCCCGCCGGGTCGAGCCCGGTCGTCGGCTCGTCGAGGAGCAGGAGGCGCGGCCCGCGCAGGAGCGCCCCTGCGAGCCCCAGCCGCTGGCGCATGCCGTGCGAGTAGCCGCGGACGCGATCCTCGGCGCGATGGTGGAGGTCGACGAGCCGCAGCAGCTCGTCGATGCGGCTTCCGTCCCCGCCGTCGAGCGTCGCCAGCATCTCGAGGTTGCGGCGCCCCGACAGGTACGGGTAGAACGCCGGCTCCTCGACGAACCCGGCGACCCCGGCCAGCGCCGCGACCGGGTCGTCGATCGGGTCCTGTCCGAAGAGCCGCACCTCGCCCCCGGTCGGCCGGATGAGGCCGAGCATCATGCGAAGCGACGTGGTCTTGCCGGCGCCGTTCGGCCCGAGGTATCCGTAGACGTCCCCCGGGCTCACCGTGAGCGTGACGTCGTCGACGGCCACGAGCTCGCCGTACGTCTTGCGCAGCTCGCGCGCCTCGAGCGGAGCCGCGCTCACAGGCCCCGCGCCACGGCCTCGACGACCGGTTTGGGCATGCTCCCGAGCACGGTGTACGTCACGCCGCCGCGCACGAACCTGATCACCGTCCCGAGGCCCGTGACGAGCTCGCGGCCCGCGGCGCCCGACACCGAGACCGACGGCAGAAGGCTCCAGAGCCCGCCGCCCGGGTCGCTCGCTCCGGGCTGCTCGAGCACGACGACCGAGCTCAGGCTCGTGCCGTACACGGCGACGCGGCCGGGGACGTCGGTCGATCGCGAGGCCTCCCGGCAGGTGCGCAGCTCGAGGCCGGCGAGCGAGGGCGGCGCGGTGCACGGCACCGTCCCGCCGACCGACGGCGGGGCACCGAAGCGGATCGCGAGCGGATGCATCCCGTACGGAAGCCGGAGCTTGAAGGCCGACGGCTCGATCGGGCCGTAGGAGACGTCGCTCAGCGCGAACTCGAGCAGCGGCGCCGCCTGGGCCACGCCGTAGAGGGCGATGTGCAGCGGCGTCCCGGTCTCGGCGTCGACGGAGACGCTCGCCGAGCGCAGGAGGCCGCCGTCGTGCGTGGGCTCGACGTGCACGGTGTACGCCGGCCGGCCGCCGGTCACGCCCGGTGCCGGCTGGGAGATGGCGGCGTTCCCCGAGAGCGAGTCGAGGACGGTGGATGCGCCCTCGAGGCTCGACCGGGCCAGCTCGGGGACGCCGACCGTCGGCAGGATGGCGCTGTAGGCGGTGCCGTCGGCGGCGTCGTAGACGAGGGCATGGTTGCCGGTGAGCAGGAGCTGGGTGTCGCCCTGATCCGTCTGGAACTCCATCCGCAGCCGCCCGTCCGCGTACCAGAGGCGGCCGTCGGCGCCGCTCACCAGCGGCAGAGGGCTGCCGCCGGCCGTGGCGTCGGGGACGAGGTTCGTGGTGGGGACGAGCGAGTTCACATAGCGGAAGTGCGCCGTCACGCCCTCGGGTCCCGGGCCGGCCAGCTCGCGCAGCGTGAGCTCCTGAAGGGTGGTCGGCGGCGGCGGCTTCGGCGGCGACCGGTCGATGCTCCAGAGCCAGTTCGCGCCCACGAATGCAGCGGCGGCCGTGAGCCCCACGGCGGTCAGCGTTGTGGCGGACGCCCGCCGTACCCAGGCGGAAATGGTTCTCATGGCGCTTCGAGAGCAGGATATCGGTGGCTGAATCCAGCGGCCCCGTGTGAAAGGCTTACCGAACCTTCACCGTTCGAAGGTGCGTCCGCTTACACAAATTGGCGATAGATCCCAGCATGCGACCGATCCGCCGCTGGCGCATCCTCCCCGCGGCCGCCGCCGTCCTCCTGCTTGCGGCGGGCTCCGCGTCGGCGCACGTCCACACCAATCGCAACCTCGTGCCGCGGCACGGCGCGCTGTTCGGGGCCTTCGTGAACGCCCAGGGCGATCCGTGGGCGAACGTCGTCGGATTCCAGCACAGGCTCGGCTACAAGCTCACGATCGTGCACCACTACCGGCCGTGGTCGATCTCGTCCTTCAAGATCGACAAGGCCGCGCTGTCGCACCGGCAGATCCCGATGATCTCGTGGTCTCCGGGCGGCACGACCACCGCCTCGGCGATCACGAGCGGCAGCCAGGACGCGCTCATCAAGCGCACGGCCCGCGCGATCAAGGGGCTGCACAAGAGGATCTTCCTGCGGCTGGCCTACGAGATGGACCAGCCGCCCGGCTCGCCCCGCTACATCGGGACGCCGCGTGAGTTCGTGCCGGCGTGGCGCCACGTCGTCCGGATCTTCCGCAGCGTCGGCGCGGTGAACGCCCGGTTCGTGTGGTGCGGGATCGCCGCCAACTTCAAGACCGGCCACGCGCAGGCCTACTACCCGGGCGACCGCTACGTCAACTGGATCGCAGCCGACGGCTACAACTGGTATCCGGCCAAGCACAAGTGGGCCGGCTACCGCTCGATCTTCTCCTCGTTCTACCACTGGGCCAGGAGGCACGGAAAGCCGATGATGATCGCCGAGACGGGCAGCATGGAGGACCCGCACGCGGCCGGTCGCAAGGCGAAGTGGATGGCGAGAGCGCGCAAGTGGGTGCACGCGCACGGCCACCTCAAGGCGCTCGTCTATTTCGACTCGATCTCACCGAAGGGCTACGACTTCCGCGTCCAGACGTCCAACTCGGCGCTGCACGCGTTCCGCCGCTGGGGGCACGGGACGTACTGGAACCGGATGCGCCGCTGACGACGCTCGACCACCGGGGGTTCGGCCGCGGATATCGTGTCCGCCATGCCCGTCTCGATCGCCGTTCTCGGCGACCGTAACGTCGAGTACCTGACCCACCGGGAGATCGACGCGACGCTCGCGCTTCTCCCGGTTGATGTCGACGCCCGCTGGCTGCCGAGCCCCGACGCGGAGTCGGCGGCGGCGGCCGACGGCCTCTGGGTCGTCCCGGGGACGCCGTACCGCGACGACGACGCGGTGCTCGAGGCGATCCGGCGGGCGCGCACGGCCGGGATGCCGATCCTCGGCACGTGCGGCGGCTTCCAGTACATGACCGTGGAGTTCGCACGGAACGTCGCCGGGGTGGCGGGTGCCGCCCACGCCGAGACCGAGCCGGACGCCGCCGACCCCGTGGTCGCCCGGCTCTCCTGCAGCCTGGTCGGCGAGGAGCGCCGGGTGACGGCCGTCGCCGGCACCCGTGTCGCCGAGCTGTGTGGGACCGAGCCCTTCACGGGCTTTCACTGGTGCAACTACGGGCTCGCGCCTGCCCACGAGGCGGCGCTGGTGGCGGCCGGGCTCGTCGTGTCGGCCCGTGCGCCGGACGCCGGCGTCGAGGCGGTCGAGCTGCCCGGCCATCCCTTCTACGTCGCGACGCTCTTCCAGCCGCAGGTCGGGAGCTCCCGCACCGGGCGCCTGCATCCGCTGATCGCCGCGCTCGTCTCAGCGAGCAGGGCGACCGCTCGGGCACTATCCTGACGCTCCGCGATGGGCGAACGAGCGGCGACACGGTCCCTCGACATCTCGCTGACTCCCGAGCGGGCACGGCTCGGCACCCCGCGCGAACGGGCGGCGCGGGGCAAGGCGGCGCGTGCGCACGCCCCGCGGTCCAGCCACGCGGCCTTCGCGGCCGCGGCCGGGCGCGCGGATCCTGTCGACCTCCTGGAGCTGCAGGCGCGCGAGCGCGTGCCGGAGCTGGTGCCGATCCGCTACGGCCGGATGCTCGCCTCGCCGTTCACGTTCTATCGCGGCGCCGCCCTGATCATGGCGGCCGATCTCGCGGGGACGCCGCGATCGGGGTTCCAGGCGCAGTGCTGCGGCGACGCGCACCTGTCGAACTTCGGGCTGTTCGCCTCGCCGGAGCGGCGGCTCTTGTTCGACATCAACGACTTCGACGAGACGCTCCCCGGCCCGTGGGAGTGGGACGTCAAGCGGCTGGCGTGCAGCCTGCTGATCGCGGCGCGGAACAACGGGCTCCCGGTCAAGGACCAGGAGCGGGTCGTGCTCGCCGCCGTGGCCGAGTACCGCGATCGTATGAAGGCCTTCTCGGGCATGCAGACCCTCGACCTGTGGTACACCCGCTTCGAGATCGAGCCTCTGGTGGCAGAGCTGTCGCGGCAGGTCGGGTCGCGGATGCGAAAGCGGCTCAGGAAGCGGGTCGCGAAGGCGCGGGCACGAGACAACGTGCAGGCGTTCGCCAAGTTCACGCACGACGTCGACGGCGACACCCGGATCATCTCCGACCCACCGCTCATCGTGCCGGCCAGGGAGTTCCTCTCGCCCGCCGAGTTCGCGCAGCTCGAGCAGAGGCTGGGGCGGTTCTTCATCGCATACGCCCAGACGCTGCTGCACGAGCGCCGCGCCCTTCTCGAGCGGTTCAGGCTCGTCGACATCGCCCGCAAGGTGGTCGGGGTCGGCAGTGTCGGCACCCACGCGTGGGTCGCGCTCCTGCTCGGGCGCGACAGCCACGACCCGGTGGTCATGCAGGTCAAGGAGGCGCAGGCAGCGGTGTTCGAGGAGTACGTCGGCCGCAGCCCCTACGGGAACGCCGGTGAGCGCGTCGTCGCCGGCCAGCGGACGATGCAGGCGGTCAGCGACATCTTCCTGGGCTGGCTGCACGTCGACGAGGGCGTGGACGGGGCGCCGCACGACTACTACGTCCGGCAGCTGCGCGACTGGAAGGGCTCGATCGTGGTCGAGGCGATGGACGCCCGGGCGCTGCGCGCCTACGGCGGGCTGTGCGCGGCGACGCTGGCGCGGGCGCACGCGCGCACGGGCGACAGCGTCGCCATCTCGGCCTACCTGGGTAGCAGCGACGCGTTCGACCGCGCGATCCTCGAGTTCAGCGTCGCGTATGCGGAGCAGAACGACCGCGACTACCGGACGCTGGCGGCCGCCGTCGACTCGGGCCGGATCACGGCCCAACTGTGAGCGCGTGTCTACCCGGTCGAGAGCTCGATCTCGGCCGGCAGCTGGCCGGGCGCCGTGGCCGGCCGCAGCTCGTCGGCGACCCGGGCGTCGAAGTACGCGTAGGCGGTCGTGAGCGCCACGAACGGCATCGTCACCATGTAGACGATCCCGGCGACCACGTTCAAAAGCGACAGCGGCAGGTTCGTGGCGAGTATCAGCCCGGTTCCGATGAGCGGTCCCGCGATCACGACCACCGCGCCGCTCGCGATCGTGAGCGACGCCACCTTCAGCCATTTGCCCCGCACCAGCCTGTGGCTGCGGGCGACGGCTGAGACCGTCCCCCGCCCCTCGAGCGCCACCACCGGCGCGATCAGCGCCCAGCGCACCGCCAGCCAGATTGCGACAGGCAGCAGGAGGATGAAGCTCCCGAGCAGCGTGACGGCGACGACGGCGATCACGATCGCGCCCAGCAGCCCCATCGTGTGCACGGCGGCCATCCGGTAGGCCCCGAGCGGGCCGACCTCGCGGCCCTCGTCGATCTCGCGCAGGGCGTGGGCGGTCGCCGCCTGCACCAGCGCGATTCCGAGCACGGTGAGGGCCGTCCCGATCGCGACGACGATCAGCGCGAACGCCCCCGCGGCCTGCCCCTCGTCCTCGATGCCCGCGATGCTCGACGCGCCGAGGACGCCCGCCTGGAGAACGGTGATGAGCAGGGAGATCGGCAGGAACAGCACGCCGATGCCGAGGAACAGCCGCCAACGGGTCACGTACATCCGGCCCGCGCTCGTGATCACCTGGCCCCACGTCCGCCGGCGCGCCAGGCGCAGCGGCGCCGCCGGGCGCCAGGTCGCGCGCGAGAGCAGGACGACCACGACCGCGAGCGCGGCCAGGAACCCGGCGATGGTGGGGAACGGGTTGTCGACCAGGTGCCACAGGAGCACCGAGCCGCGCCCGATCGTGCCGCAGAAGAAGTCGGTCGCGCGGGTTCCCAGGGCACCCCCGGTGGGCACCGCGTAGCTGCGGTCACGCCACTCCTGCGACCACTGGATCGGCTTCGTCCACTGCCGCTTCAGGTTCGGGCCCTGGGGGCCGTTGAAGAAGGCCGGCTGGAGCTCGCCCCACCGCCCCTTGAACGCGATCCAGGGGTACTCGCTGACGGCGGTGGCACGGTCGCTGGGGATCGTCACCACGGCCGGGCGGACCACGAGACCCGCATTTCGGGTGTCGTCGCACCCGACCCCCTGCGACTCGGACGCCCCGAGATACAGCGCCTGGTCGAAGAAGCCGGCATGCGAGCCCGAGGCCGGATAGACGACGGGGTGCGAGCCGCCGACGATCTCGAGCTTGTCGTCGCCCCAGCCCGCGCGCTCCCCGCCCGTGTGCTGGCTGTAGCCGACGTCGACCGGGGTCTTGTGCAGCGCCTCGGCCGCGCTCGCCGCGTCGAAGTTGAGCTGGATCATCTCCCAGTCGCCCTCATGGAGGTTGTTCCAGTCGTTGTAGACGTAGAACATCCAGTACTGGAGCGCCAGCCGGCCGGGATACGCCGGGTCGCCGACGACGTGGGCGTACACGGTCGGCGTGTGCCCGGCGTTCAAGAGGCGCGACCAGCGCAGGAAGTCACAGCCCGGGTTGAGCGCATCCCCCGGGAAGTCGAGGTGGTACTCGAAACGCCTGGCGGTCAGGTCGGTCGCAACCGGAGCGACCTTGACCAGGTCGTCGCCGCCCCACGGCCCGCGGAGCGCCACGGTGGGGTTGTCGAAGAGCAGGTTCACGTCCGTCGGCACATACGGCTTGCCCGGGCCGCACTGCTCCGGCTGATCCACGAGCCGGACCACCGGAGCGAAGCGAGCGGCCAGCGCGGCCTCGTCGACCGGGTTGGCGGACGCCGTCCCGGGGGCGACCAGCAGCACGACAGCGGCCGCCGCGACCAGCTTCCCGGCGACCCGTGCGATCACCTGCGGGCGTCCTCGCTGGTCTTGAAGAGTCCGCGCACGGCCGAGCGAATCTGGACGCGCACCGGGGCGCCGTCGGGGTCGGCGGGCTTCGACCACGCGGCGGCCACCTCACCGCCGAAGAGCAGCGCGGACGCGTACAGGTAGACCGAGTAGAGAAAGACGAGGGCAGCCGTCAGCGAGCCGTAGACCACGCTCAGGCGCGTCACGCCGTCGTAGAGCCGGCTCGAGGCGACCGAGATGGCGAGCAGGAGCACCGAGGTCGTGACGGCGCCGGCGAGCGTGTCGGCCCGGCGCAGGCGGCGGCTGGGGACGAACCGGTAGAGCAGCATGACGACCCCGACCGACGCCGCGACCGCCACGACGCGTGGCAGCCAGTCGCCGACGAACGTGCCCGCCAGGCCCGTGGCCGAGTCCACCCGGCGAAGCGCGTGCTGGGCCATGCGGTCAAGCAACGTCGCCGCGACGGTTGCGAGGACGAGGAGGGCCGCGCCGACCACGAGCAGCAGGTCGACCAGCTTGCCGCGCACCATCGGACGGGTCCGCTTCGCGTGGATCGCGACCTCGAGGCCCGCCCGGATCGAGGCCATCATCCCGGTCGCCGCCCATGCGAACACGACGAGCGTCACCAGCCCGACGGCGCCGGAGGGGGTGGCGATCCCGGTGATCGCATCGGCGACGTCCGCCCGGCTGGCCGCGGTCGACGGCAGCGCGCCGACGATCGTGTCGACCACGGCATCGTGGACGGCCTCGTTCCCGAGGATGACCCCGAAGATCGAGACGAGCACGATGGCCAGCGGCACGATCGAAAACAGCACCCGGTAGGCGATGCCCGCCGCGTGCTGCGGGCAGCTGTCAGCGAAGTAGCGGTCGGCCGAGTGCGCGAGCACCCGTCCGATCCGACTTGCCTCTTCGACGCACCGACGCATGAACGGGCGCACTGCGCAAGATCCTCCGGTACCTGGGCGGCCAGTGTCTCACCCCTTCCGGACGAAGCCGCCGGCTACGGCGGCCGCGTCCCGCCGGCCAGCTCACGGCGGACCCGCTCGCGGCGTCGGCGAAGCGGATGGCCTCGTAGAGGATGAGCGCCGCAAGCACGGCCGCGAGGATCGCGAGCGTCGCGAGGGACGCCAGGTGGACGGCGAGTGGCACGAGCGCGATGAGGATGACCGCGCAGACGAGGCGCTGCCGGTTCAGGGTGCCGACGTTTCGCAGGCGGAAGGCGATGTGCGCCAGGAGGTAGAGCGCCGCGCCGCCGAGCATCGCCACCGCGGTCTCGGTGGTCAGGGGGTCGCCGACGTGCGCCAGCGTCTTCTTGAGCCCGAGCGCGATCAGCACGATGCCGGCGACCATCAGGTAGTGGATGTAGGAGTACGAGTCGCGCGCCATCTCGTTGCGCTCGCGGCCCTCGGCTGCCTGACCGAGCCGGCGTGCCGCGACGAGCGCGACGACGTCGAAGTACGTCCACCAGAGCGCCGCGGCGACGGCGGTCCCGAGCACCGCCGCCACGACCACGCCCGCGTCGACATCCTGGCTCGCGCCGACGCCGATGGCGACGATCGACTCGCCCAGGGCGATGATGATGATCGCACCGTGCCGCTCGGCGAAGTGCCCAGGCACGAGCTTCCACCCCTCGGCACCGAACAGGAAGGGGCCGCCCACGTCGAGGACCAGGGCGACGCCCCAGAGCGTTCCCCGCAGCACCCCGCCGGCGAGCGCCGCGGCGACGAGCAGCCCCACGCCGACCGCCGTGCTGACGGCGAGGCCGGTCACGGACCGGCGCAGGTCCGGGTCGTCCCGGCTGGCGAGCAGGAACAGCATGATGTGGGCGGCGCGCACCACCCCGTAGGCGCAGGCGAAGAGCAGGGCGGTGCCGCCGAACGCGCCGGGCACGCCCAGCGCGGCCACGAGCATCGCGGCCATCGCGCCGAACATCACCAGGCGCACCGCCCCCTCCTCGGGGTCGACGACGCTCGTCAGCCAGGCGTAGCCGCCCCACGACCACCACAGGACGCCCAGCACGGCCAGCCCCTTGGCCATTCCCGCCCACGTGGGGTCGTGGGACATGAGGGTCGTGCACTGCGTGAGCGCGAGCACGAAGACGAGGTCGAAGAAGAGCTCGAGCGCCGTCACGCGCTCGTCCTCGCGCATAACCGCGGCCATGCGCGAGCCGCGGCGCGGCTCCGAGTCGCTCGTCACGTCAGTCACCACGGCGAGCGTAGCCGCCGTGTCAGGCCGTGGCGACCGCCGACGATCCGCCGGAGGCCTCGATTCGACGCCGTATGCTGTCTGTGTGAGGCACGACCGAACCGCGCCGCCCGGCTGGAAGGCCGGCATCGTCCTGGATGTCCTCGTGCCGGTCCTGATCGGCGCGGCCATCCTGGCGTTCGTGATCCTGATCTTCGCCGCCAGCTCGACGCGCTCGTACAGCTGATCCGGCTGAAACAGCGGTGCCTGATGCCAATGTTTCACGCGACACCCATGGGGCCTGGCCCCATCCGGGGCCAGGCCCCGGTGGTGGTTTCGGCCACGCGTCCGTTGCATGGGTCGGTGGAAACGGCGGCCGCCGACGCCCGGTTCACGCGCCACAGGCGCGACGGGCGCTCATGCGGATGAGAGGACTTGAACCTCCACGACCTTGCGGTCACACGGACCTGAACCGTGCGCGTCTACCAATTCCGCCACATCCGCGCGGACGAGCAGTTTACTCCGGGGCGCAGGGGCCGGCGAGCAGCGCGGAGGCCTCCTCGGGCGAGTAGCCGGCCTCGGCGAGGATCTCCGCTCCGTGCTCTCCCAGGCGTGGGGGAGGCATGCGCGCGTCGGGCCGCTCGCCGTCGATCCGCACGGGCGTCGCGACCAGCCGGAGGCGGCCGGCCGTCGGGTGGTCGATCTCCTCGACGGCGTGCGCGGCCGGGCCTGAGAACACCTCGGGCAGGGCGAGCACCGGCCCCCCGGGGACCGACGCGCGCTCGAGCACGTCGACCCAGTGGGCGACCGGCTGCGTCGCGATCGTCTCGCCCAGCGCCGCGACGAGCCGCCGGCGGTTCAGCACGCGCAGTGGGTTCGTCGCGAAGTCGGGATCGTCGGCGAGGTCGTCGCGGCCGGCCTCCCGGCAGAAGCGGACGAACTGGCTGTCGTTGCCGACGGCGAGGTTGATGTGGCCGTCCGAGGCGTGGAACGTCTCGTACGGGACGATCGACGGGTGGGCGTTCCCGAGCCGGACCGGCTCGACGCCGCCGATCAGCCAGTCGCCGGCCCGGTTGGCGAGCCACGCGACCTGGGCGTCGAGCAGCGACACGTCGACGGTGCCTCCCTCGCCGGTGCGCGCCCTGCGGACGAGCGCCGCCATGATCCCGGCCGCCGCGAACTGGCCGGCGACGATGTCCGAGATCGCGACCGCCACCTTCATCGGCTCGCCGGCCGGCTCGCCCTGCATGCTCATGATCCCGCCGATGCCCTGCATGACGAAGTCGTAGCCCGGCCGGGCGGCGTCGGGGTGGCCGGCCGGGAAGCCGCGGATCGCGCAGTGGACGACGCCCGGGTTGGCGGCCTTCACCGTCTCGTGGTCGAGCCCGAACCGTTCGACGGCGCCGGGCAGGAAGTTCTCGATGACGACGTCGGCGCCGGCCGCCAGCCGCTGGGCGACCGCCGCGCCCTCCGGATCCTTCAGGTCGATCGCGATCGACCGCTTGTTGCGGTTCACCTGGAGGAAGTAGGCGGACTCGTCGCCGGCGAACGGCGGGCCCCACCTGCGCGTGCCGTCGCCGTCGGGCCGCTCGACCTTCACCACGTCGGCGCCGAGGTCGCCGAGCATCATGGTGCAGTACGGCCCGGCCAGGATCTGGGTCAGGTCGAGGACGCGGATCCCGGCGAGGGGCAGGTCGGGCTGCGGCACGCGCCCGATGATAGGGGCTGGGGTCGGCCTACATCGCGGCGCGGTCCTGTCGATTGACCAGGACAGATGAGCTGCGAACCCGGGGGCGTCCAATGAGCGAGTCGATCCACGTGCTGGTCGTGCGCGCGGCAGGCGTGCCGTGGGCGCTGCCGATGGACAGCGTCGAGCAGACCCTGGCCTTCGCCGATCGGCGCGTCCACGACGTCGCAGGGACGCCGGTCATCCTCTTTCGGAACGACGCACTCGAGGTGGTCGACATGGCCGAGCGGCTCGGGCTCGGAGCCGAGCATGATCTCGTCTTCGGGGTGGTCGTGTGGGCCGGCGGCCGCCGCCGGGTGTTCGCGGTCGACGAGCTCGTCGGCCAGATGGTGCTCGAGCGGGAGGATGTGCCGCCCGTCGCCCGGAGCTCGCACACGTCGTGCATGGTGCTGCTCGACTCGGGCGAGATCGTCCCGGTGCTCGAGCCCGGCGTGATCGCGGGTGCCTGGTCGCCCGCCGGTACCGGTGCCTTCGGGTTCAGCGAGCTGCAGCGAAGCGCGCTTCTCGAGATCGCCAACATCGGATCGGGGAACGCCGCGACAGCCCTCTCCCAGCTCCTCGGGAAGCCCGTCGAGATCGCCTATGCGGAGGCGCTGCTCGCCACGCTCGCGGAGGCGGCCGACAAGATCGGCGCCGCGGCGAGCCAGTCGGCGGTCGTCGACACACCCGTCGCCAACGACGGCGGCAAGGTGCTCCTCCTCTTCCCCGACAATGCAGGTGAGCAGCTCTGCGAGCTCTTCGGGACACGCCTTGACGATGAGATGGGCCGCTCGGCGCTGCGTGAGGTCGGGAACATCCTCGCCAGCTCCTACCTGAACGCGGTCGTGGAGATGACCGGGATGACGCTCGATCCCGAGCCACCCACGATCGAGGTCGACCTGCTCGGCTCCCTCGTCCAGCGCAGCCTCGCGGGAGCGGCAGCAAGCGATCCGACCGTGCTCATGCGGTCGGTGATGACGGTCGAGTCGGCCGATGCGAGCTTCGTGTTCCTGTTCGTGCCGCAGCTCGGCGCGGTCGAGCTCCTGCTCGACCACCTCGGCGTCGGCGACTCAAGCGCGGTCTAGACCCGTTCGGCCAGCCGGCCGAGCTCCGCGAGCGCCCACTCGCAGTGGCGGTCGGCCTTCACGTTGTGCTTCACGGCCGCCAGGTTGCCGTCGGCGTCGATCACGAACCCCGAGCGGATGATGCCCATGTACGTGCGCCCGTAGTTCTTCTTCTCGCCCCACGCGCCGTACGCCTCGGCGACCGCGTGGTCGGAATCGACGAGAAGCGGGAAGGGCAGCTTGTGGTGCGCGCGGAAGCCGGCGTGGGACTCGGCCGAGTCGGGGCTGATCCCCAGAACGGTCGCACCGGCCTGCTCGAATTCGGGCCAGTTGTCGCGGATATCACACGCCTGGGTCGTGCACCCGGAGGTCTCGTCCTTGGGGTAGAAGTAGACGACGACGGGCCGCCCGCGCAGGTCGCTCAGGCGCACCGTCTCGCCGGTGTCGGACTCCAAAGCGAAGTCCGGAGCGGGCTGTCCGAGCTCGACCATGAGCGCGGCTAGTGTAGCCACGTGAACCCGTTTGCCCCGCTGGGTGACAGGGACTTCCGGCTCTATTTCGTCGGCCAGGTGCTCTCGACGGCCGGCTCCGGGCTCCACATCGTGGCTCTCGGTTGGTACCTGCTCGAGCGCACCGGCTCGGCGACGTCCGTCGGGCTCGTCTGGGCGATCGGGCTCGGGTCGGGCATCGTCATGCTGCCCTTCGCCGGGCCGCTCGCCGACCGCTACCCGCGCCGGACGCTCGCGATCGGATCCGACGTCTACCGCCTCGTCCTGGTCGCGGCAATGGCGGCGCTGGCGTACGCCGGCTCGCCCTCGCTCCCCGTCCTGTACGTGCTCACGTTCCTGGTCGGGCTCGGCCACAGCGTCTTCTGGCCGTCGATCACCGCGCTGCTCCAGGAGGTGATCCGCCCGGATCAGCTCACCGCCGCGAGCGGCCTCGCGGAGATCACCTGGCAGGCTGGGAGCCTGACCGGCGCGGCGCTCGGCGGCCCGATCCTGGTCCGCTTCGGGCTCGGGACGGCGTTTGCGATCGACGCCGCGACGTACGCCGTCTCGGCGCTCGCGCTCCTCGCGCTCCACCACCGCCCGGCGCCCGCCGAGGGCCCGCACGAGTCGGCCCTCGCGATGGCGCGCGCCGGCATGGCGTACCTGCGCAGCCATCCGGCTGTCGCCGGCTTCGGCATCGCGAGCGTGATCCCGTGGGTGGCGACGATCAGCCTGAACGTCGTGATCGTGGCCTACGTCCTCGACGTGCTCCACCTCGGGGCGACCGCGTACGGGCTCGCCGACATGACCTACGGCGTCGGAGCCATGGCGTCGGGCATCTTCGCCGCGCTGCTCGTGGTGCGGCTGGGGGAGTGGCGGGCGATGACGGGCGTCATGGTGGCGCTGATCGGCTGCTACGCGGCGCTTGCGGCCAGCCCGGCCGCCGTCCCCATCTTCTACGCCGTGCTGTTCCTGGCCGGGTTCTGCTCGTCGGCGTTCCGGGTGATGACAACGGCGTACCTCTTCAAGGTCGTCCCGAACGAGGTCATGGGCCGGGCGTCGTCGTCGTTCCTGCTCGTGTCGATGGTGCTCCAGGTCGCGGTGACGCTGTCGGTCGGGCCGCTCGTCAACCACACGAGCGCGCGCGGCGGGTTCGTCCTCCTGTCGGCGATCGTCGCGGTCGGGCTGGCCCTCCTCGCGGCCGTGGCCGCGGGGCTCCGGCGTGTGCCCGACTGTGCCGCCGAGACCGCCTGATAGCGTGCCGCGCCATGCCGCTCGTGCACGCGGTGGTGGGCTCGCTCCTGATCGCGACGAACGCGGCGGCGGCGCTGTGGGGATTCGTCGCGTACCGCCGCGACCGCGCACCCGGCGCGGCCTTCCGGCAGCTGCTCGCGGCGGCCCAGACGCTCGTGATCGCCCAGGCGACGCTCGGGCTGATCCTGCTCTCCCAGGGCGACGAGCCCGGAGACTCGCTGCACTTCATCTACGGCCTGCTCCCCCTGCTGGCCGTGGCGTACCCCTATGCTTTGCGGGGTGACGATGGACGTCGAAACCTGCTCCTCTTCACCGTGGGCTCCGCGCTCGTCGCGGCGCTCGGGGTGCGCGCGTTCATGACGGGGCCGTCCTGATGACGCGAGACACGATCCGCGGCTTTCTGATCATCATCGGGCTCGCGATCGTCGCGACCGTGTTCTTCAACGTGTCGCAGGAGATCTTCGGCATCGTGCTCGGCACGCTGAGCCTGCTCTTCATCGTCATCCTCTGGTACTTCGGCTACAACTGGTACCGCTCGAACCGGATGGCGATCTCGCTCATGCCCGACCGGCAGCGGAACGTCCTGTACCTCGGGATGGGCGCGGTCACGGTCGCGTTCGCCTGCTACTCCCTCCAGCAGTTCGGCCTGATCGACCTCGGCGGGCTGCTCACGCTGCTCGTGGTCGTCGGCCTGGCGGGGGCGTTCGCGATGTTCTGGGCTATCCAGGAATCGAAGCGCTACTACCTGTAGGCGCTGCCCTTACTCCCTTCGCACGACCTCGACGACCTCGGCGATGCCGACGATCCGCGGCCCTTCGAGCATCGGGATCTGCTCGCCCGGCCTGACGGCCGCCCACGCGTCCCACGACGAGGGGTGGATGCGCACGAAGCCGGTCTCGCCCGGCGCGATTCGCTCGGCGTCCTCGACGGTGATCCGCGCCCGGGCGAGCAGCCCGTCGCCCGAGAGCCGCTGTCCGATGCCCCAGTTCGGCCGGTGGCCGTCCGTGACCCCGGCCGGCGGACCGCCGTCGTCGGCCGCGACCACCCTGAGCCGCGCCCGGATGTGGCCGATCCGCTGCTCGGAGTCGTCATCCGCCATCTACCACGGAGTTTCCATCTTCCAGCCGACGATCGCGATCTATGCTCGCCCGGTGGCTGAGTGGGACCGCTACACGGCGCAGAACCGGCGAGCGTGGAACGAGATCGCTCACGTCCGAAGCAGGAACTACGCCGGCGCGGCGTGCCCGCGGAGTTCTTCGCCGCCGGCGGCTCATCGCTCGATGCACGCGTCGTCGACGCGGTCGGCGACGTTCGCGGTCGGCCCCTGCTTCACCTGATGTGCGCGACCGGGGAGGAGACGCTCTCGTGGGCGGTCGCCGGCGCCGAGGCCGTGGGCGTCGACATCAGCGATGTCGAGATCGACCTGGCGATCGAGAAGGCGAGCGCAGCGGGGATCGCGGCCCGGTTCGTGACGGCCGACGTGGGATCTCTACCTCCCGACCTCGCGCGCGGGGATGTCGACGTCGTCTACACGATCGTCGAGGACTACTTCGACACGGCCCGGCCGGCCGAGTACGAGGGCGGCTGGGCGCACTTCGAGGGCGGCGAGGACGCCGTCGAGAAGCAGTACGAGTTCGGATGGACGCTCGGTCAGGTGATCACTGCGCTCGCAGCTGCCGGCCTTCGAATCGAGCGGATGGACGAGTACCCGACCGACAGCGACTACCGCTTCGGTGGCGCTCTCCTGGAGGCACGGAGGCTGCCCGGGCGTTTCCTCCTGATCGCCCGTCGCGACTGACCCTCGCCGCGTTGCGACCGGACTATGCCTGCGCCCTGCAGCCCGACGCCCGAGCCCAGTCTGCGTACGTCGTCGCTGCCCCGGTGTGCGTAACGACGGTTGTGCACGGGAACGTCGAGAGAGTCCAGAAGTCGCGCGCGACGGGGCGAGACACGCCGCACCAGGACTCCGCGTCCAGCCGCAGTCTGAACCTGCGGTTCTCGAACCTGCCGGCGATTGCTGCCGTTGCGTCGACCGCGTCGGGGTTGACGAGAAGGCCGGCGCACGGCCCGTAGGGCTTGCCGCGATGGAGGTAGTCGACGATCGCCGCGCAGGCCGCGGCCGGGTCGGGCATCGTCCCGCTCGCCGGGTCGCACGTGAGGGTGTAGCGATGGATGATGGGGGAGGAGGTTGCCAGGCCGAGCCTGACGACGATCCTCAGGTTGCTCGCCGCGGGGACGGCCTCGCCGGCGGTCGAGGAGGGCTGGGTGGTTTCGTGCTCGCGCCCGCTGCCGAGACACGCCGAAAGCAGGAGCGCAACGGGAATCACCCCGAGCAGGACTGGGCGTCGCACACCCTTCTGACGCGGCGGAAGCCACTCCGGTTCCCCGCGGCACCGTGCCAGAACCGCCAATTCCGTGACCTCACACCTTGCTTCCGCCCGCGACGGGGCGTACCGTCGAAGAGATGGCCTTCCAGAGATTGGCAGGAGATGCGGGGCACGACCGCACTCGCCACGACCGGGTACAGGCGGCGCTCGTCGCCCATCCCGAGATCCGTGAGATCGCCCTCGAGGTCAACGACCGGCTCTTCGACGACGCGGCAGAGCGGTTCGCCGCGATGCTCGCCACGGGCGTCACGATGGGGCTCGAGGTCGCAAACGCCGTCGGCATCGTCGCTGCGGCCACCGCTCAGTCGCCCTCGGGCGACGATCGCTTTCGCGCTGCCCGTGAGGTCGTGATCGCGGGGTACATCTGGCGGATGTGCGAGCTCGATCCCGAGATGGCGCGCCGTCGCGCGGCCGACTCGCCGCACGAGTTCCTCGCGACGCCTGCCGCCGAGCGGCTCCGCGAGCTCCGGCAGGCCCGGCCGGGCGAGTGCGCGACCAGGCTTGTCGCCGACGCCGCTGCCCAGACCGTCGAGGCGGCCGATGCCGTGCACATGCACTCTCCTGGCGGTCCGGCGTTCGGGCGCAGGTTCCTCGGCAGGGGCGCGGCGCTCTCCCGCACGACCGTCCCCGCCGCCGCCCGTCTCGAGGCGGCCGAGCACGACGCGCTCTTCCTGTGCGGCGTCTGCCTGCGCGATGCCGAGCCCGCGCTTCCGGATGCGTCGCCGTCCGAGCGGGTGCACGTCGGCGTCAGCCCGGCGGCCCGAGCCCGAAGCTCAGGCTAAGCCAGCGCCACGACTTCGATCTCGACCAGCGCGCCCGGGACGGGCAGCTCCGAGACCTCGACCGCGGCCCGCGCCGGGAACGGCGCCGGCACGCGCTCGGCGTAGACCGCGTTCATCGCCGCGAAGTCGCCGATGTCGTGCAGGAAGACGCTCGTCTTCACGAGCTTGTCGAGGCCGCTTCCGGCCTCGGCGAGGATCGCGGCGACGTTGTCGAAGCAGCGGTGCGTGTGCTCGGCGATGCCCCCCTCGACGAGCTTACCGGTGGCCGGGTCGACCGGCACCTGGCCCGAGACGAACACGAGCCCGGCGGCGATGATCGCCTGCGAGTACGGGGCGCCGGACACCGGTGCGGGCGCCGCGTCGGTGCGGACGACGGTCTTGCTCACGCCGGCTCCATGGCGCCGATCGCGGCGCCGCCCATCGTGCGCAGCGCCTCCTCGACGGTGCAGGAGATGCACGTGAAGATCGGCGTGTCGCGCTCGGTGTAGCGGCTGGCCTCGGTCTCGCGCAGCGCCATCATGAGATCGAGGAAGTCGCCGACGTGGTCGGTCTCGAACGCGACCACGAACTCCTGGTCGTCGATCCCGAACGAGTAGGTCGTGTTGATCTTGACCGTGGGGAACTGGTGCCCGGTCGCGATGTGCTCGTTCATGATCCCCTGCCGCGCCGGCTTCGAGAGCTGGTACCAGGCCCGCGTCTTCACCATCGGGTAGATGAGCAGGTAGCGCGAGTCGGGGTTCCAGACGACCTGGCCGCGCTTGTGCATCGAGCGGCCCTCGCCCTTCACGTACTGCGACCGCTTCGTCATCGAGAGGTACGCATACGGTGTGCGCAGGTAGCCCCCGAGCGAGGTCGACATGATCGCCGTCCCGAGCTCGCGGAAGTCCTCCAGCCGCTCGGACACCTTCCAGAGCATGAAGTCGGCGTCGGGCCGGATCCCGTGCATCGTGTAGGCACGGATCGGGAAGCGCTCGCCCGACTCCTCGACGACGCTCTGAAGCTCGGCCCGGGCCGCCTCCTGGTCGAGCGCCGGCAGGCGCCGGAACGCCGGGTCGAGCGCGTAGAACGAGAAGTGCACGAACTGCCGGTCCTCGCCCGAGCTGTTGTTCGGAGGCGTGTCTTCGGCGCTCATCCTGCGCCGATCGTAGCAGCCGACTTGTGACGCTCCCGCAACCGTCGGCGCCTAGTCCCGTGACGCGAGGCGCACCTACGGTGGGCGCATGTCACGGGCCGACGGTGGAGAGCGCGCGCAGGCGAGCATCGAGGTGGTCGCGCTGGTGCCCGCGCTGGCCCTCGTGCTCCTGTGCGCCTGGCAGGCGGCGATGGCCGGCTGGGCGCTCACCGCGGCCGAGTCGGCGTCCCGGGCGGGTGCGCGGGCGGCGCTGGTCGGCCGGCCGGCGGGCGGCGCCGCGCTCGCGGCGCTCCCGGCCTCGATGCGCGCCGGCGCGACGGCGTCGGAGTCCGGCGGCCGGATCGTCGTCACCCTCCGCGTGCCGAGCGTCGTGCCCGGCTTCGCGCCCCGGATCTCCTCGTCGACACCCGTGGTCCGGCAGTGAATGCGCGCGGGCAGGCGTCGATCGAGCTCGTGTTCGCGGCATGCCTGGCCGGCCTCGTGGCCGTGGGAACGCTGCCGCTCTTCGAGCTGTGGCGGGCACAGACCCGTGCCGAGCGGATCGCCGACCAGGCCGCCGTGCTCGTGGCCGAGGGGCGGCCGCTTCCGGCCGGCGTGAAGGACGGCGCCCGGGTCGAGGTCGACCTGCACGCCGTGCGCGTCGCCGTCCCGGTGGAGCTCCTCGGGCATGCCGTCGAGATGACCGCGACGGCCCGCACCCCGTGAGCCAGCGCGGCCAGATCACGATTGCCGCCGTCGGTGGGCTCACGGCGGTGCTGCTCGGGACGGTCGTGCTCCTGCACCTGAGCCGGATCGCAGCCGGCGGCGCGGGGGCGCAGACGGCCGCCGACATGACCGCGCTCGCCGCGGCGCGCACGCTGGCGAGCGATCCCGCGGCGGCGCCGGCGGCGGTGCGGGCGGCCGCGGCGGCCGCGGCCCGGGCCAACGGCGCGCGGCTGGTCGATCTCGAGATCGAGCGCGTCGGCGCCGTCGCCACTGCCGTCGACGTGACCGCGTCCTCGGAGGTTGACGGCTCGGTGCCCGTCGCCGGCCCGCGGCACGACACCGTCCTCGAGCGGGCCAGGGCGGGGGTCACGTACACGGCGGCGCTGCCGGCCGGGTCGTTCCGGCCGGTCGACCTGCACGGCGCCAGCGGCCCGCTCGCGGCCGTCGCGGCTGCCGAGGCGCAGGTGGGCTGGCCCTACGTCTGGGGAGGCGAGAGTCGCGCCGAGGGCGGGTTCGACTGCTCTGGGCTGATCGACTACGCCTACACCGCCGCCGGCCTCCCGCTGCCGGGCCGCCCGACCGCGGCCGACCTGTGGCACCTTGCAGCACCCGAGCCGCCGGGCGCGCTCGTCCCCGGCGATCTCGTCTTCGTGGGCTCGGCCTCGGGAGATCCGCACCACGTCGGCATGTACGTCGGAGCCGGCGCCGTCGTCGTCGCTCCGCACACCGGCGCCGCGGTCCGGTACGAGCCCCTCGCGGCAGGCGGGTGGGACGGCTACGGGCGCCTCGCGGGGCCGCCGCCGCGCGGCGCGCCGCTCGACCCGGCCGTCGAGCGGGCGGCGCGCGAGCGCCAGGTGCCGGCGCACGTCGTCGCCGCCGAGCTCGACCTCGGCGTCGCGGCCGACCCCGACGGAGCCGCCTCGGCCCTCGCGGTTGCCCAGCGGCGCCACCCCGGCGACCTTCAGGCGGCGCTGGCCGACGCCCTCGGCGACGCATCGCTCGCGGCGGCCGTTCTGCGGCGCGGCTCAGGCCCGGGGCTTGCGGGCCGGCGGGACTGTCCGGCTTCTGCCCGACACCCGAACCGGTGCCGCAGGCGGCTCCCCAATCGGCGATGCGCGTGGAGCCGCTGCTCGCGCGTCCCGCGGCCGGTGGCGGCAATCGGAGCTGGCTCGGGCGCCGGGCGCTCGAGGTCATCACCGGCGCCGAGCACGTCGCCGGCCACTTCGAGGAGACGGGCGGCGAGCTGAGCTTCCAGGGTGCCGCGGGCCTGAAGACGATCGGGCGGGCGGGGGTCATGGTGCTCTCGAGCGTCCTCCCGCGCCAGTGGGAGCGCGATGCCGCCGCGGCTGCGGGAAGCGCCTGGGATGCGGGATCGGCGGTCGGCGGGATCGCCGACGGCGGTCTGCCCATGGGGGTGTTCGGGCTGTGGGCGGCCCGCATCACCCTGCTGGGCACGCTGCTCTTCGCCGGCTCAAGCTTCCTGGCCGCCCGTCGGGCGGCGACGAGGGACGAGCGCATCGTCGCCTTCGCGCAGATGACCGGCTATGGCCTCACCGCCGCCGGGCTCGCCACGGCAGGCCCGAGCCTCGTGACGGCGGGCGTGGCGACGGCCGAGATCCCGCCGCTCGGGCTCGCGCTGTGTGCCGCCGGCTCGGCCATCATCGTCGCCTCCTACGCCTACCGGTACCGATCCGCGCTCGGGCGGGCCGTCCGGGCTCCTGTCGAGGCCGTCGAGGGCGTGGCGAGCGCGGCGCGCAGCACGGTGCACGCCGCGCTCGACGCGGTCAATCCGTTCGACTAGGCCGTGGCGCCCGCCGTCACGGGGGCGACCACCTGCTCGACCCTGCCGGTGTGGACGTCGTAGATGTAGCCCGACACCGGGATCGAGGGATCGAGGAACGGCGTCTGAAGGATGCGGTCGACGTCGTCGCGGACGCTCTGCTCGAGGTCAGGGAACGGCAGGAAGTCGATGCCCGACGCATCCTCGCCCGTCTCCTGCTGGAGCTTGGCGTGCATGTGGTCGTTCGTGAACGTCAGCATCCCGCAGTCGGTGTGGTGGATGACCGCGAACTCGGTGGTCGCGAGCAGCCGCGACGAGATGATGAGCGAGCGGATCGCGTCGTCGGACGCGCGGCCGCCGGCGTTCCTGATCACGTGCGCGTCGCCGATCTCGAGCCCGAGCACCTTGGCCGGGTGGATGCGGGCGTCCATGCAGGTCAGGATCGCCACGTGGCGAGCGGGCGGCATGGGGAGGTCGCCCTGGGTGAACGAGCCGGCGAAGCCCTGGTTTGCCTCGAGCATCTTCTGGATCTCGGACATGCCCTCTCCTTCGTTCGGGGATGGATGCGAGACTAGCATTTTTGGATCCATTGGCCGGGTGGCTACTCTTGACGTGAGATGGCCGTGAAACCCGCATCCGACCGCGCGGAGCGCCTCGAAGCGCAGCTCTCGGCGCTGCCGCAGAGCCCGGGCGTGTACCTCTTCCGAAGCGCCGCCGGCGACGTCCTCTACGTCGGAAAGGCGAAGTCGCTCCGTTCCCGCGTGCGGTCGTACTTCCGGCGAGAGGCGTACGCCACCGCCAAGACCGCCGAGCTCGTCGAGCGGATCGACGCCATCGAGTTCGTCTCGGCCGAGTCCGAGACGGAGGCGCTCTTCCTCGAGCAGAACCTGATCAAGCGCCACCGCCCGACGTTCAACATCCGGCTGCGCGACGACAAGTCGTACCCGTACATCGCAGTGACCGTCGCCGACGAGTACCCGCGCGTCATGTTCACACGCGAGCGGCACCGGAAGACCGTGCAGTACTTCGGGCCGTACTCGAGCGCCAAGAAGGTGCGCGAGACGCTCGACGTCCTGAACAGGGTGTTCCCGTACCGGCCGTGCGAGGGGCCCACACCCGGCCGGCGGTCGGGCGTCCCGTGCCTCGACTACCACATCGGCCGGTGCGCGGCTCCCTGCGTCGGCTACATCTCGGCCGAGGACTACCGCGCGGTGATCGACTCGGTGATCGAGTTCCTGTCGGGCCGCGTGCGGCCGCTGGAGCGGCGCCTCGAGACGGCGATGAAGGAGGCCTCGGCGGCGCACGAGTTCGAGGACGCCGCCCGCTACCGCAACCGGCTGATGGCCGTGCGCCACCTGTCCGAGCGCCAGGTCGCCGACCGCCGCAGCCTCGGCTCGGCCGACATCCTGGGCGTCGCCTGCGGGGAGGAGACCGCCAACGTCCAGCTCTTCCACCTGCGCGACGGACGGCTCTCGGACCGGCACGGGTTCTACCTCGAGAACGCCGCCGGCCGGAGCGAGTCCGACGTGCTCTGGGGCTTCGCCCTCGAGTACTACGGCGGCCAGGTCGCGATCCCGGGGCAGGTGGTGGTCCCGCGCGGATTCGAGGACCCGGATCTGCTCGAGCTCTTCATGTCCGACCGGCGCGGCTCGGCAGTCGAGGTGCGCTCCGCCCAGCGGGGCGAGAAGCGCCGGCTGGCCGACATGGCGGCTCGCAACGCCCGGCTGGCCCTCGAGCAGGACACGATCCTGCGCGAGCGCACGCGTGCCCGCCGCATCGAGGCGCTCGAGGAGCTCCGCGAGCAGCTGAATCTCGAGTCGCTGCCGGTGCGGATCGAGTGCTTCGACGTCTCGAACCTGGGCGAGACGAATCCCGTCGCATCGATGGCCGTGTTCGAGGACGCCGTCGCGAAGAAGTCCGACTACCGCAAGTTCGGCATCCGCAGGCCCGGCCCCGATGACTTCGCGATGATCGCCGAGGCCGTCAGCCGCAGGTTCGCGCGCATGACCGACATGGACGGCGACCGCTACGACAGGAGCTTCGCCACCTGCCCGAACCTCGTCGTCATCGACGGCGGCAAGGGCCAGCTCGGCGCCGCGATGGAGGCGATGGCGGCGTTCGACCTGCCGCGGGTCGCGGTCATCTCGCTGGCCAAGCGCGAGGAGGAGGTGTTCGTGCCGGGCCGCTCCGACCCGATCGTGCTCGACCGCCGCTCGGCCGGCCTCCAGCTGCTCCAGCGGGCCCGCGACGAGGCGCACCGGTTCGCGCTCGGGTTTCACCGAAGCCGCCGCGGGCGGGCGGCCGTCGACTCCATCTTCGACAGCCTGCCCGGCGTCGGGCCGGCGCGCCGGAAGCTCCTCATGGAGCGCTTCGGGACGGCCGAGGCGCTCGTGAGCGCGAGCCGCGACGACCTCGAGTCGGTGCCCGGGCTGCCGGCGAAGGTGGGGCGGGCGGTGCACGCCGCGCTCCACCGCACCGATTGAACTTCGGGCCGCGCCCGAACGTCAAAGGGGCATGAGGCGAATCGCGCTCGTCGCTGCGGTGCTCGCCGGTCTGGCCGGCAGTGGTCTGGCCGCGCCGCCCGCGCACGCATCATGCATCTTCGTCATCGTGTGGCAAGACCGCGTGTACTTCGCGGGTGACACGCCGGAGACGCTGCCGCACCCCGGGGCCCCGGTGCGCGGCGCGGTGGAGCCGGACTGCGCCGACACGGGCGGGCCTGCCCGGCCGCCGACCCCGATCGCCGCGCGCCGGATCTCCGGCGTTCCGTCCGGCGTCGCGCTCATCGCCCGCGACACCGTGCTCGTGGCGAACGGCTACTTCCCGGGGGTCACGAACGTGCTGACGGGCGCGACCATGCCCACGGACGAGACTCGCGGATGCACGCTCGGCGGGCCGGTGCGCATCACAGGCCCGGCACGGACGGCGTTCGGCTTCATCAACGTGCACGTCGACTCCTCCACCGTGCACCTGCACCACCTGCTGCGCGGCTCGGCGCAGGTGTATGTGGACGGCCACACGCGGATCGACGGCCTGACCCACAACGGACAGCCGTACATCGGCGAAGGCCAGCTCGTGCGGGTCGACGCGCAGTTCTGCAAGGTGCCGGGCTCGGTCGGCACCAAGATCGTCGCCCGCCGGATCGTGCCCGCCGGGCCGATCGTCCCGCCGTCGACGGCTGAGGACATCCTCGGCGCGGACTGGCGCGGCTCGCCGGGCGTCGTCTCGAGGGCCACCGGTGGGCACGCTCTGGCGGTGGCGATCGTCCTCCTGCTCGCGGCGCTCGGCGTCGGGACGGCCCTGACGGCCCATCGCCGGCGCTCGCTTCCGCCCCCTACGGGGTAACCTCACAGGGTGCCGCTGATCCCGGAGCCGCCCGCCAGCGAGACCCTGCTGGTGCGCCGCCCGCGCCGCGGAGTGCGGGTCGTGTGCCTCGGCGGAGGGACGGGTCTTTCGACCATCCTCCGCGGCCTCAAGCGGGTGGCGAGCGTCACCGCCGTCGTCACGACCACCGACGACGGCGGGAGCTCGGGGCGGCTGCGGCGCGACTTCGACATGCCCGCGCCGGGCGACCTGCGCAGCTGCCTCGCGGCGCTCGCCGAGGACGAGTCGCTCGTCGGGCAGCTCTTCCAGCACCGCTTCACGACCGGCGAGCTGGCGGGGCACAGCTTCGGCAACCTGTTCCTGGCCGGGATGACGGACCTCCTCGGGAGCTTCGACGAGGCCGTGTCGGCGTCGGCCCGGGTGCTTGCGGTCGCGGGGCAGGTCGTCCCCAGCACGGTCGAGCTGGTCGAGCTGGTCGCACGGTTCCCCGACGGCCACGAGGTGCGCGGCGAGACGGCGCTCGCCGCCGACGGCGCCCAGTGCGAGCGTGTGCGGCTCGACCCGCCCGCGCCGGCGGCCCACCCGCGCGCGCTCCAGGCGCTCGAGCGCGCCGAGCTGATCGTGATGGGGCCGGGGAGCCTGTACACGAGCACGATCCCGCCGCTCCTCATCCCCGGCATCGCCGAGTCCGTCCGCGCCGCGACGGTGCCGCGGGTCTACGTCTGCAACCTGCTCCAGCAGCCGGGCGAGACCGAGGGCTACATGGCGTCGGATCACGTCGCGCGCCTCTACGACCACGTGGGCGAGGGCCTCGTCGACATCGTCGTCGTGAGCCGCAACCGGGCCCAGTACGGGACGCCGGTGGTGGTCGATCGCGGCGGGCTGCGGCGGCTCGGAGTGGAGGTCGTGGGCGCCCGGCTGGCCACGGAATGGCAGCACGATCCCGACCGCCTCGCCCGCGTGCTCGTGCGCCTGGCCCGGCGTCCCCGCGTCCCGGCATGAGCGCCGCGTTCGCCGAGCGCGTCCGGCGTGAGCTCGTCGAGCGGCCGCCACGCCGGGTCTGCTGCCGGCGGGCATTTCTGTCGGGGCTCGTCCGGCACGCCGGCACGCTCGAGATGAGCTCGGACGGCCTCGCGGTGCGCACCGAGACGGGCGACCCCGCCGCAGCCCGGCTCGTCTTCGGGCTCGTCCGCTCGCTGGGCGCCGACGCCCAGATCGCCTCGTTCAGGGAGCCGCGCTTCGAGCGCCGAAACCGCGTCGTCGTGCGCGTCGAGGGCGGTCACGGCCTCCAGCTCATGCACGAGATCGGCGTCCTCTCGTCGGCGCTCGAGCCGCTGCCGGAGCCACCGCGGCGGATCGTCGCCCGCCCGTGCTGCCGGGGCAGCTACCTCCGCGGCGGCTTCGTCGCCGCGGGCTCGGTGTCGGGCCCGAGGGCGGCCGGGCACCTCGAGATCCGGGCCCGTGACGAGGATGCCGCCGGCGTCGTCGTGCGGATCGCGGCGGCCGAGGGGGTGGCGATGGCCGTCGCCCGGCGCTCGTCCCACGCCGCCGCGTACGTCAAGTCGAAGGCCGCCATCCGCGACCTGCTTGCGCTGATGGGCGCCCACGACGCGGTGCTCGCGTTCGAGGAGGCGGCGGTCATCGCCGGCACGCGCGAGCGTGCCAACCGGGTGACCAACTTCGACCGCGCGAACCTGGCCAGGCTGGGCGGCGCAGCGCGCATGCAGCGGGATGCGATCGCCGCGCTCGATCTCGCGAACCTCGACGTCCGGCTGCGCCAGGTCGCCGAGCTGCGGCTCCGGCACCCGCACCTGTCGCTGGCCGAGCTGGGCCGCCGGGCCCGCCCGCCGCTTCCGAAATCGACCGTCGCGGGCCGGATGCGCACGCTCACCGCGTTAACATCTCGGCCCGATCTGCTAACAGATCGCTAACGATTTACCCCTTTTGGGGGTGGCCGCGATTCCGGCCTCACGCGAAAATGTGAGCAGTGTTCTCGTGGGTGGCCGAGCATCCCCTGCGCGACGGATCCAGACCCCATCTATCGCTGCCCGAATCTGCCGGCCACCCGCGAAAACCTCTCTCCCGAGACCGGCGTCTCCCGGATAGCTCGTTGACGACTGGATGAGAGGATGAGAAGCCCCGCGCCGGCGCCGGCACCAACCGGACGGCGGGCGTGATTCATCGACGGCTCATCTAGACTTGCCTCCCGTCGGCGACCGCCTGGGGGCAATTACATGAGCGTACGGGTTGGAATCAACGGGTTCGGCAGGATCGGCCGGAACGTCTTTCGTGCAATGCGCGACCGCGCGGAGGGCGTCGAGATCGTGGCCGTGAACGACATCACGGACGCGGCCACGCTGGCCCACCTGCTGAAGTACGACTCCGTGCACGGCCGCTACCGCGGCACGATCGAGCACAGCGACGACGGCCTCGTTGTCGACGGGAAGCCGGTGCGCGTGCTGGCCGAGCGCGACCCCGGGGCGCTCCCGTGGTCGGACCTCGGGGTCGAGGTGGTCATCGAGTCGACCGGCCTCTTCAACTCCGGCGAGAAGGCGGGCAAGCACCTCGCGGCCGGAGCCACGAAGGTGATCATCAGCGCCCCCGCGACCGAGCCGGACATCACGCTCTGCATGGGCGTGAACGACGACGCCTACGACCCGGCCCAGCACCACGTGATCTCGAACGCGTCGTGCACGACCAACTGCCTGGCGCCGCTCGTCGCGGTGCTGCACGGGCACGTTCGGGCTCGAGCGCGGGTTCATGACGACGACGCACGCCTACACGAACGACCAGAAGATCCTCGACCTGCCGCACAAGGACCTCCGCCGCGCACGCGCGGCGGCGGTCAACGTCATCCCGACGTCGACCGGCGCGGCCAAGGCGATCGGCCTGGTCATGCCCGAGATGCTGGGCCGGCTCGACGGCATCTCGATGCGTGTCCCCGTCCCCGACGGCTCCGCCGTCGACCTCATCGCCCAGCTCGGGCGCGAGACGACCCGCGACGAGGTCAACGAGGCGTTCAAGGCGGCCGCGGCATCGGGGCCGCTCGCGCCCGTGTTCGACTACAGCGAGGAGCCGCTCGTCTCCGTCGACATCGTCGGCCAGCACTGGAGCTCGATCTTCGACTCCAAGCTCACGATGGTGAACGGGAACCTGGTCAAGGTCGTGTCGTGGTACGACAACGAGTGGGGCTACTCGTGCCGGCTCGCCGATCTGGTCCAGAAGGTGCTGTGAAGACCGTGCGAGACCTGCCCGTCGAGGGCAGGAGGGTGCTCGTCCGCGCGGACCTGAACGTCCCGCTCGACGGCGACCGGATCACCGACGACACGCGCATCCGGGCGTCGCTCCCGACGATTCGCTATCTGCGCGAGCACGGGCGCGCAGGTGATCGTGTGCTCCCACCTGGGCCGGCCGAAGGGCGAGCCGCGACCGGAGCTGTCGCTGCGGCCCGTCGCCGAGCGCCTGTCCGAGCTCCTCGGCGAGCCGGTCGCGTTCGACGGCGAGGTGGGGCCGGTGCGCCTGCTCGAGAACCTGCGCTTCGACCCGCGCGAGGAGAAGAACGACCCGGCGATGGCCGCCGAGCTGGCGTCGCTGGCGGACGTCTTCGTGAGCGATGCGTTCGGAACCGTGCACCGCGCCCACGCGTCGACGGCCGGTGTGGCGCACCTCCTGCCGAGCGCGGCCGGGCTGCTCCTGGCGGCCGAGCTCGAGGCGTTCGACCGCATCCTCGAGAAGCCCGAGCACCCGTTCGTGGTGGTGATCGGCGGGGCGAAGGTGGCCGACAAGATCGGCGTCATCGACCGGTTCACGGGCCTCGCCGACGCGGTGCTGGTCGGCGGCGCGATGGCCTTCACGTTCCTGGCGGCGCGCGGCATCGCCGTCGGGGCGTCGAAGCACGAGGACGCCGACGGGCAGGAGGTGGCCCGGCAGGCGATGGCCGACGCCGGCGAGCGCGGCTGCGAGCTCGTGCTGCCCAGCGACGTCGTCATCGCCGAGCGGGTCGAGGCCGACGCGCCGACGCAGGTCGTCGCCGCCGACGCGATCCCCGACGGGTGGATGGGCCTCGACATCGGGCCCGAGACGACCGCCCTGTACACGCGCCGGCTCCGGGCCGCCCGCACGATCTTCTGGAACGGCCCGATGGGAGTCTTCGAGCTGGCGCCGTTCGCGGCCGGGACGCTCGCCGTCGCACACGCGGTGGCGGAGTCGGGCGCCGTCTCGGTCGTCGGCGGCGGAGACTCGGTGGCGGCGGTGAACCAGGCCGGCGTTGCCGATCGCATCACCCATGTGTCGACCGGCGGCGGTGCGGCGCTCGAGCTGGTCGAGGGGCGCACGCTTCCGGGGGTCGAGGCGCTCGACGGGGACGCAGCATGAGCAGGCGTCCGTTCGTGGCCGGCAACTGGAAGATGCACAAGACGGCGGCCGAGGCGGCCGACTTCGTCGCGCGCCTGGCGGCGTACGTGCCGGCGAGCGTCGACGTCGCGGTGTGCCCGCCGTACACGGCGCTGGCGGAGGCGGCTGCCGCGGCAGCGGGCCTTCGGATCGCCGTCTATGCCCAGAACATGCACCAGGCGGCGAGCGGGGCGTTCACCGGCGAGGTGTCGGCCGAGATGATCCTCGACACCGGAGCCGACGGCGTCCTCCTCGGCCACTCCGAGCGCAGGCAGCTCTTCGGCGAGACCGACGACGGCGTGAACGCCAAGCTCGCGGCCGCCCACGATGCCGGGCTGTGGGCGATCGTGGCGGTCGGCGAGACCGAGGCTGAGCGCGAGGCGGGCGAGACCGAGCGGGTGCTGCGCCGCCAGGTCGAGGGCGCGCTCCGCGACATCGGCGCCGAGCGGGTGGCCGAGACGACGATCGCGTACGAGCCGGTCTGGGCGATCGGCACCGGCCGCACGGCGACGCCCGCGATGGCCCAGGAGGCCCACGCCGGGATCCGCGCCATCGTTGCCGAGATGCACGGCGACGACGTGGCCGAGGCGGTGCGAATCCAGTACGGCGGCTCGATGAAGCCCGAGAACGCCGCCGACCTCCTCTCGGAGGACGACATCGACGGCGGGCTGATCGGAGGCGCCAGCCTGGTGGTGGAGGACTTCGCGGCGATCCTCGCCGCGGCCGCGGCGTGAGCGCTCCCCTCGTCTGCCTCGTCGTGCTCGACGGCTGGGGCCTGGCGCCGCCGGGGCCCGGGAACGCGGTCGAGCTCGCCGACACCCCGACCTTCGACCGCCTCTGGGCGGACTATCCGCACACCCAGCTCGATGCGTCAGGCCGGGCGGTCGGCCTGCCCGATGGGCAGATGGGGAACTCCGAGGTTGGGCACACCAACCTGGGAGCCGGGCGCGTCGTGCGCCAGGACCTCGTCCGGATCGACGACGACATCTCGTCGGGCGCCTTCTTCCAGAACGGGCCGCTCGTCGAGGCGTGCCGGCAGGCGCGCGGGTCGGCGCTTCACCTGCTCGGCCTCGTGTCCGACGGCGGCGTCCACAGCCACCTTCGCCACCTGGAGGCGCTGATCGAGCTCGCGCGCCGGGAGGGCGTCGAGCACGTGCACGTGCACGCCTTCACCGACGGGCGCGACACCTCGCCGCACGGCGCGGAGAGGTATCTCGACGGCATCCCCGGGATCGCGACGGTGGCGGGCCGGTACTACGCCATGGACCGCGACCGCCGCTGGGACCGGGCCAAGCGCGCCTACGACGCGATCGTGCACGGAGTCGGGGCGCGGGCCGAGGACGCGGTCGAGGCGGTCAGGGCGAGCTACGCCCTCGGCGTGACCGACGAGTTCATCGAGCCGGTCGTGATCGGCGATCCCGTGCGCGGGCGGATCAGGTCGGGCGACGCCGCCGTCTTCTTCAACTTCCGGCCGGACCGCGCCCGCGAGCTCTCGTGGGCCCTCACCAAGCGGGAGTTCGACGGCTTTGACCGCGGCCCCGACCCGCCGCTTCCCCACTACGTGCAGATGACCGAGTACGCCGACGACGTCGTCGCCCCGGTCGCCTTCCCGGGCGAGGATCTCGCCGGCGTGCTGGCGCAGGTGCTCGCCTCCCACGACGTCGGTCAGCTGCACGTCGCCGAGACCGAGAAGTACGCGCACGTCACCTACTTCTTCGACGGAGGATCCGAGACGCGCTGCTCCGGCGAGGAGTGGGAGCTGGTCGACTCGCCGCGCGACGTCGCCACGTATGACGAGAAGCCGAGCATGAGCGCCGACGGGGTCGCCGACCACGTGGTCGCCGGGCTCGCGGACGACCGCTACGGGTTCTGCCTCGTCAACTTCGCAAACCCCGACATGGTCGGCCACACGGGCGTGATCCCGGCCGCCGTCGAGGCGGTCGAGACGACCGACAGCTGCCTGGCCCGAGTCTTCGAGGCGGTCTCGGCCCGCGGCGGCGTCTGCCTCGTGACCGCCGACCACGGCAACGCCGAGACGATGCTGAACCCGGACGGCTCGCCGCACACGGCCCACACCACGAACCCTGTGCCGCTGATCGTCACCGACGGCGGCGTCCGCCTCCGCGAGGGCGGCCGGCTGGCCGACATCGCCCCGACGGCGCTCGACCTGCTCGGTGTCCCGCCGTCGGCGGTCATGAGCGGGCAGTCGCTGCTCGACCGCTGAGCGGCTAGCGTGACCGGTGTGGAGGGTGGCTGGCAGGCGTATCCGGGAGCCCCGTCGGGGGAAGCGGCGTTTCGGCTGCCGCCCGTCGAGCCAGGCCGCGTCGTCGGCCTGGGCGCCGTCTGCGATCTGCGTCCGCTGCGCGCCGACCCGCGCAGTCAGGGCTTCAAGGTGAGCGAGTTCGTCACGCTGGAAGACGGCCGCCGGGTGCTCCTGCACGACGGCGGCCGCGGCCTCATGACGAGTGGTGTCCGGTCGACCGGCGGGTGGCAGGCTCCGGACGTCAGCTGGAAGCTCACCCTCGAGCAGCTGACCGATGACGTGCTGCTCGTCGTGCTTCCCGATGACGACGACGACCCCGAGCCCCACCCCTGGTCGTGGCTGTCCGACCTCGCGCGGTCTCGCGGTCTCGATGTGACCGCAGACGACCTGCGAGAGCTGCCGTACGACGTCGTCTTCACCGACGAGCTACGGCGATGGCTCGCGGCCTACCCAGGAGAAGAGCCGTGGCCATGAGCGGGGAGTCCCTGCTCGGACGGTGAAGTCGTGTCGCGCGCGTCACGACTTTGCAAATCGCATCAGCCGGGGGTCTGACCCCACATGTGTTGCGAGTGGC
Source organism: uncultured Actinomycetes bacterium (assembly GCA_963809325.1). Taxonomy (GTDB): domain Bacteria; phylum Actinomycetota; class Thermoleophilia; order Gaiellales; family JAICJC01; genus JAICJC01. The sequence goes on along the minus strand of CAWEIZ010000007.1, from coordinate 384,880 downwards.
ACAAGTTTGTCAAGAGGCGTGTCACCCCGCGGCCGTGTGGGGGTATGTCTATACTCACCCGGGTTTTTCGCACTGGCACGAACACATTGGCCCTTCCGCAGCCAGATCCCGATGTGCTCCGACTCGCGCGCCGAGGCGACGAGCGCGCGTTCGCGATCATCGTGCGGCAGTACAACGGGCCGGTCTTCAACTACGTGACGCGGGTGCTCTCGGGCGACCGTGCGCTCGCCGAGGACATCTGCCAGGAAGTCTTCATGCGGGTCTACCAGGCGCTGCCGGGATTCGACGGGCGGTGCCAGTTCACGACGTGGCTGTTCCAGGTGGCGAAGCACCGCGTGGTCGACGAGCTGCGCGCCCGCGAGCGGCGCGGCCGGCCCGCGCTCGAGCTCGAGGCGGCGCCGCAGCTTCACCTCGCGGTCGCGCCGCCTGATGCCGACGACGGCATGGGTGCCGTGTGGCAGGCGATCGGAGGCCTCTCGGTCGACCTGAAGATGGCGCTCCTCCTGCGCGACCTCGTGGGGCTGAGCTACGCCGAGATCGCCGAGGCGCTCGACACGACGCTGGCCACGGTCAAGTGGCGCATCTACAAGGGCCGCGAGACCGTCGTGGCCGAGCTGCTCCGCGAGGGGTACGACTTCGGCCATCGCGCGCCCGCTGCTCCGGCCGTCGGCGTCGCTAGCGCATCCGCCACACGGCCTGTGTGAACGCCACCCGGAGCCCGGCCCGCTCGAGGTTGCGCTGGCTGGCCGAGCCGAACTCCGCCAGCGACGCGACCGTGTCGCACCCCGCCGCCGCGGCATCGGCGATCCGCCGCGCCAGGAGCGCCGCCTGGCAGCCGCGCCGGCGCATGCCCGGCAGCGTCGCCGCGTTCGCCAGGTAGCCGAGCCCCGCATCGACCGTGAGGGCCGCGGAGGCGGCCGCGACCCCGTCGACCCGCGCCAGGTACATGTGCCAGCCCGGCCGGCCGTGCCACCGCTGCACGGCCGCCTCGGCCGCCATCCGGTCGTCGCCGGGCACCTCGTGGCCGTCCAGGTGGATGCGGGCAAACTCCGGCATGTCGGCCTCCGCCGCCTCCGCCACGTCGACCCCGGCCGGCACGGGCAGCGCCCGGGGAGCGCCGTGGAACGAGCACCAGAACCCGGTCTGCGCCCATCCGGCCGCCGTCATCCGCTCCATCAGCGCCTCGGCTCCCGGGGCGGGGGCCACCTCGGTCCAGCCGCGCAGCCCGAGGTCGGCGGTAGAGCTCCGTCGCGTCGTCGATCCGCCTCGGCTCGCCGGGGTCGAGCCCGTGCACCGAATTCACGAAGTCGAGGTCGGGCAGCGTCGAGCACGCCAGCGCGACCGCTCCGCCGAACCGCTCGACGGTGACGCCGGCGGGGTTGCCGGGGAGATCGCGCAGCCCCTCGACCCACGCGATCATGAACGCCGAGGCGGCGCCGCGGATCCGTGCGACGAGCTCTGCCGACGGGTCGGTCAGCGCCCCTCCGCGAGCCGCGCCGCGAGCCGAAGCGGGAGGCCGGCGTCACGGATCGCGGCCTGGGCGGCGCGGATGTCGTAGTCGGCCCGAAGCCACGTGGCCGTGCCCGCGTCGGTGTCGAGGATGACGTAGCCCGCCCTGGGGTCGCCGTCGCGCGGCTGGCCGACCGATCCGGGGTTCACGATGAACGGCCCCTCGCCGTGCGCCAGCGTGGCGCCGGCCGAGACGGTGCCCCCGACCAGCTCGCCGCTCTCGTACCCCCACAGGAGCTGCACATGGCTGTGGCCGACGAGGCACAGCGGCCGCCGCTGCCGCTCGAGGCAGAGCGCCGCCGTGCGCGAGTCGACGACGTACTCCCACACCGGGTCGCGGATGCTGGCGTGGAACATCTGCACGCCCTCGCGCTCCCCGCCGGGCATCCGGGTGCCGAGCGACGCGATCTGCTCGTCGCGCAGGACGGTGCGCGACCACTCCGCCGCGTCGCGGGCGTCGTGGGCGAACATGTCGATGTCGATGACGCCGGCCACGACCAGGTCGTGGTTCCCGGCCAGGCAGACGGCCGCGCGCTCGTCGACGATCTCCATGCAGCGCACGGGATCGGCGCCGTAGCCGACGACGTCGCCGAGGCACCAGATCTCGTCCACCGGCATGGCGTCGATCGCCTCGAGCACGGCTTCCAGGGCCTGGACGTTCCCGTGCACGTCCGAGATGACGGCCACCTGCATCCGCGCAATATAGGGTGCCCCTGTGAGCCTCGCCGCCGTGCAGCTCTGCGCGTGATCCGGCGCGTCCCGGGGCTGGTGCTCCTCGCCGGGCTCGGCGGCCTGGCGGCATGGCTCTGGCAGGCCGACCTGCCTCCCCGGGTGCCGCATCTCGCCGCGCGGGCCGCCTTCACGCAGGCCCAGATCAACCGGGCGGCCGACTACCGCGGTCCGCAGTACCTGCTCGCCGTCGTCGCGCTCGTCCTCGGCCCGGCCGCCGCGCTTGCCTGGGCCCGGTGGGGGCGGACATGCGCCCCCCGCAGCCTCCCGCCGGCGATCGCCGGCGGCATCGCCGCCGCCGTCGCCGCCGCGGTTGCCGCGGCAGTCCTCCTGCCGATCGGCTACGTCGACCACGTCCGCTCCGTGAACGCCGGGCTCGACCTGCGCTCGGCCGGCGCGTGGGCGCGCGACGCGGCGCTCGGCCTCGCGGCCTGGACGGCGGGGGTGGCGGTGGCGTACGCCGCCTGCCTCGCCATCGGGAGGCGCGCCCGCCAACCCTGGCTCGCGGTCGGCGTCGCCGCCTGGATCGCCGTGGCAGCGTTCGTGATGCTCCAGCCGGTCGTCATCGACCCGCTCTTCGCCTCGACGCGGCCGGTGCGCGACCCCGCGCTGAAGGCGCTCCTGCGAAGCGTCGAGCATCAGGTGGGAGCCCGCCCCGGCTCCGTCTCGGTCTCGGACGCGTCCTCGCGGACGACCGAGGAGAACGCGTTCGTCGACGGCGTCGGGCCGACCGAGCGCCTCGTGCTCTACGACACGGCGCTCCGGCGCGCGCCGGCCGACGAGACCCGCGCGCTCCTCGCGCACGAGCTCAGCCACGTCGATCGCCGCCACACGCTGAAGGGCGTGCTCTGGTTCGGGGTGCTGGGCCTGCCGGCGCTGTGGGCGGTGCTGGCGGTCGCCGGGCGCGCGGCCAGGCGCCGCGGGCTCGGCGGTGCGCACGACCCACGCGCGGCGCCGCTCGTCGTCGCCGGCCTGCTCGTGGCCGCGGCCCTGCTCACGCCCGTGGAGAACGGGATCTCGCGCCGCTACGAGGCCGAGGCGGACTGGGTCGCGCTGCGGTCGACCGGAGACGGCGCGGGGATGGCGGCACTCCAGCACCGGCTCGCGCTGGCCGACCTCGCAAACCCCGACCCGCCCGGATGGGCCGTGGCGCTGCTCTTCGACCATCCGCCCGTGATGGACCGGATCGCGGTGGCCCGGGCAGATGAGTGATTCCACGTGCCCGTGATGTCCTGGGCGGCGAGAACCGAGTCTCGCTAGGACGCAGGGAGCGTCGATATTGGTTGAAATATCGGCGCGACCGAGGACGCCGCGAGGCGACGGTTCGCAGCCGCAGCCCCACCACAACGCGTCCATCCACAACAGATGGATGTCCAGGCGCGCGGGGGCGTGGAGTCACTCATCTCATCCGTCGTCGTGATCGCCGTCGAACTCGGGCAGGTTCTTGATCCCCTCCCGGGTCTGCCACTTCGAGTAGTTGTCGCCCATGGCCTCGAGCAGCTCCTTCATGAAGCGCGGCGACAGGTTCACGCGTGACACGACGACTCCCGGCACCTCTTCCTCCTCGACCTCGTGGTCGATCCGGGCGAACGTGATCGTGAACTCGTAGTCGGAGTGGCTGACGTTGGCGAAGTTGGCATAGACGCCCGCCATCACCTCCGGTGAGAAGTGAATGTTGAGGCGACGCTCCTGGGGTTCGTCCTCGGCGTCCATCCGGCCACCCTACCATCGTTAGGATCCGGCCCATGTCCTCTAGCGCCGTGCAGGAGCTGGCCCAGCCGGTCGAGGCCGCGATCGCCGAAGTCGGCGGCGACGGCATCCCGGCGCGGCTCGAGCGGCCCGCCGATCCGGCCCACGGCGACTACGCCACGGCCGCCGCGCTCCAGCTCGCGAAGCCGCTTCGCGCCGCGCCCCGGCAGATCGCCGAGCGGATCGCCGAGCGGATCGACTCCCCGTACATCGCGTCGGCCGAGGTCGCGGGGCCGGGGTTCGTCAACCTGCGCGCGACGCCGGCGTGGTACCGGCACGTCGTCGAGCGCGTGCTCGAGCAGGGATCGCGCTACGGCGCGGGCGGCGCCGCCCACCCGCAGAAGATCCAGGTCGAGTACGTGAGCGGGAACCCGACCGGCCCGGTGACGGCGTCGACCGCCCGGAACGCCGCCTACGGCGACTCGCTGGCGCGGCTCTTCGAGTTCGCGGGCCACGAGGTGGAGCGCGAGTACTACTTCAACGACGCGGGCCGGCAGATGGACCTCTTCGGAGCGTCGCTGCGCGCGCGGGCCCGCGGCGAGGATGTGCCCGAAGGCGGCTACCAGGGCGGCTACCTGGAGGACGTCGCGAAGGCGCTCGGCCTCGACCCGGACGCGCCGGCGGATGAGTGGCGGGCGAGCGGCGCCGCCGCCATGATCGACGACATCAAGCGCACGCTCGCCCGCTTTCGGGCGAACTTCGACCGCTTCTTCCTCGAGCGCTCGCTGTACGAGGACGGGTCGGTCGAGCGGGCCATCGAGGCGGTGCACGCCGGCGGCCACACCTACGAGAAGGACGGCGCCGTGTGGCTGCGCTCCTCGGATCTGGGCGACGACAAGGACCGGGTGCTTGTCCGCTCCGACGGCACGCCGACCTACATCGCCGGCGACCTCGGCTACATCGTGTCGAAGCTCGAGCGCGGCTACGACGTCGCCGTGTACGTCCTCGGCTCGGACCATCACGGCTACATCGGCCGGCTCAAGGCGGGTGCGATCGCGCTGGGCTATGACCCCGACCGGATCGACGTCCAGCTCTACCAGTTCGTGAAGATCGTCGAGGGCGGCCGCGCGGTGAGCGCATCGAAGCGGCGCGGGACGGTGCTGATGCTCGACGAGCTGCTCGACGCGATCGGCGTCGACGCCGCGCGCTACGCGCTGGTGCAGCGTTCCCACGACCAGGTGATCGAGCTCGATCTCGACCTGTGGGCGGCCCAGAACGCCGAGAACCCGGTCTACTACTGCCAGTACGCCCATGCCCGCACGGCGGCCATCCTCCGCAACGCGCCGAAGACCGAGGACGGGCCGGCGCCGGGGTGGACACCGGAGCCGCCCGAGGTCGAGCTCGTGAAGCACCTGGCGGAGTTCCCGGAGGTCGTGACCGAGGCGGCGGAGTGGCGCGGGCCGCACCGGATCGCCGCCTACGCACAGGAGACGGCGAAGGCCTTCCACCAGTTCTACAAGCAGTGCCGCGTGCTCGGCGAAGCCCCCGACATCGAGCGAAGCCGGCTGGCGCTGTGCCGCGCGACGAGCCTCGTGATGGCGACGGCGCTCGACCTCGTCGGGGTTGAGGCACCCGACACGATGTGACGCGTAAAGCCGCTTGGGGCCGGTGCTACCCTGAGCCCCCGTGAGCAGCGTTCCCACCGCACCCACGGTGTACGAGGTCTCCGAGCTCGAGGAGATCCTCGCCGGTGAGGACGCCGGCCCCGGCGACGGCGACTGGTATGCGATCCACACGGATCCGTGGCCGTGCCCCGCCTGCGGCGCAGAGTTCGACTACGTCACCGCGTGCCATCACGTGATCGTGGCGCCCGACCGTGACGACCTCCTCGACCATGCCGCCCGGGCGGCGCAGGTCGGGCGCAACCCGAAGCTCGTCCGCTACGACGACGTGCTGCCGACCATGACGCTCTTCCAGTGGCGCGCGCTCGGCCGGCCCGTCCATGGCGTGAAGAAGGTCAGCTGACGGACTCTTAGAAGTGCATCCCGGCACGCATGTCCCGCGCGCCGGCCGCCTTGCCGAGAAACGTGGTGATGCCGAGCGCCTGCTCGGATGCCCGCAGGAGCGCGTACTGGTCGTAGCTCGTGGCGTCCTTCACCGGCACGATGCCGCCCGCGACGGCGACCATCGGGATGATCGGTGAGGTCGTGTTCGACTCGTCGAACGAGATCAGGATCAGCGTCTCCCCGGTCTGGTAGCTCGCGGTGCTCGTGATCGTCTGGACGGTTCCCTGAAGCCACGTGTCCATCGCGCGCAGGTTGGCCGAGCCCGTGTTCGGCTGGGGGCAGCCCTTCAGCCAGTGATTGTTGTGGCACAGGTTGGGCGTGATGAACGTGTACGCGGGGAGCGGAGAGGGGATGCTGGCGAGGCCCGACTGTGACGTGGCGGCCGGGATGTCGTTCACCTTGCACTGCTGGGCGATGGGCGTGTACCAGTACGCCGGGTCGTGGCCCCGCTTGTAGAACGTGGACTTGCCGCCGCAGTTCGAGCCCATCGACTCCTGGAGCGAGAGCCACGAGGGCGCCTGGCTGAAGATGCTCGGGGCGTTCACCTTGACGCTGACGCCGGTCGCCTGACCGCCCGTGGCGGCCATGTAGTTCGGCTGGCTGACTCCCGCCACCTCGTGGTAGTTGGTGGCGAGCGCGCACTGCCCGGCGAGCTGGTTGAAGTACGGGGCGTCGGAGTTCCCGATGACGCGGCCGTAGGAGGCGTTCTCCTCGAAGATGACGACCACGTGGTCGTAGGTGCCCGGTGGCGTGACGCCGGACAGCGAGCACGGGTTCGGCGCCGACGCAGCCTCGCCCGCGCCGGCGGTCACGCCGAGCGCGGCCAGCACCGTCGCCGCCGCGATCAGTGTCGCGCGCATTGTTGATCGTCGCCTGCCGCTCATGCCTTCCCCTGCCACTTGCTGTCAACCCCCGCCCGAGGGTAGCCAATCGGCCGTGAATGTCAAGCCGGCGATCCCGCCGAGATGCGGGCGAGCATGATCGAGAAGAACCGGTCGCCGAGGCCGGGCACGCGGCCGAGGAGCGGCACGGCCCATCCGAAGAAAGGCCCGCGTCCGCGCGGCAGGCGCAGGGTTCGCAGCTCGGCGACGTGCGGCGTCGCGCGGATCCGGTCCATCTCGCCGGCGTCGATGCCCCACGTCCAGGGGGGCGGCCGGTACCCGCCGGGCCCGCCGAGCGGCTCGCGTTGAGTGCGCCGGCTGAGCCAGCGGGGGACGGCGTCGAAGAGCAGGGCCCCCTCGGCGACCCGGCTCGCGCACGCCGCGATCAGCTCGTGGACCTGCTCAGGCCGGAGGTACATGAGGAGCCCCTGTGCGGTCACGAGCGCCCCTCGCTTCCCGTCGACCTCGTCGAGCCACGCGCCGTCGACGACCGACGACGCGACGAGCTCCTGGCGTGGGGAGGACGGCAGCAGCAGCCGCCGGAGCTCGATCACGGGAGGCAGGTCGACGCTCACCCACCGAACCCGGTTCTGGTTCACGCGCCAGAGCTGGGTCTCGAGCCCCTCACCGAGCGCGACGACGGTGCCGTCCGGATGGTCGTGCAGGAACCGTCTGATCTCGCGATCGAACGTCCGCGCGCGAAGCGCCTGCCACTGCGCCCACCCCGCCGAGGCGCCGAAGCGCTCCTCGAACGGGTAGTCGATCGTCTCCACGAGCTCGACCGCCATCGGATCGTGCAGCACGCGGTCGGGCCGCGCGGCCTCGGCCGCCCGCTGGTACAGGGTCCAGAGGGTGGTCTCGGAGACGCCCTCGAGATGGACGCCCTCGGCATGCCCGGGGTGCGAGGTCACGACGTCACCGCGGGCGTGGTTCCCGATGGCACGCCCGCCGAAACCCCGCGAGCTACGGCTGCGCCGGTTCCTCGGCGTGCCTGACCCCGAGGTGGATCAGCCCGGCGGCGGCGAATGCGAACACGAGCCCGGCGACGAGCAGTCCGGCGCCGACCCAGAACCAGTTGTCGAGCCTGGCGCCGATGCTGGCATCGACGGCCACGCGGGGTGAGCCGTCGGCGTTCATCACGACCACCCTCCAGGTGCCGCCCCTGGGCTTCCAGTCGAGCACCTGCTCGCCCGACCCTGTGACGGACGCGGTCCAGAACGTCTGCGAGGCGGGCGGCGTGGACGGCGCGCCACCCGTCTGCACGTCGTAGCCGACGTGCCAGGGCCCGATCTCGCTCACCTCCGCGCGGCGCACGCCGGCCAGGTAGGCGGCCGCGGCGGCCGACCGGGCGATGCCGACGAACACTCGCCTCCCGCTCTCGGTGCGGATCCGCACGGTGCCGAGGAAGTCGCTCCCTGTCATGTCGCTGCCCAGATTCGTGGCCTTGGACTCGAGCGCGTAGCTGCCGGTCGAGAGGTGCCTGCTCGGGCTCATCAGATAGCCGTCGCGATCGCGCTGAGTGTGGTCGATCACGAGGGCGGCGGCGCCGCTGGTGGCGAGGCCGAGAGCCAGGAGCGCCGCCAGGCTGCCCAGCACAACCAGCACCACCCTGCCGAATGTCCAGCCGCGCGCGACGGCGACGGGGGCTGCCGCCGGAGGCGCGGCCTCGGGCGCCGCCGGGGCTCGGTGCCACCCATGTCGAGTCGGAACGGCGGGTAGCGGTCGGTCATCAGCCCGGCGTACGCGGCGACTCGCAGCGCCCAGCGATCGAGCCCGACCACCAGATCGAAGATGCCCCGGGGATAGCGGCCCGTGAAGAGCAGGGCGACGCCCGCGAAGAAGACGAGCAGGTCGATCAGTCCGACGCCGGACGCGACCCAGCTCCACCGCGTCCCCCCTCCCAGAAGGACGGCGACGATCAGGTACTGGGGTATGGCGAGCAGCCACCACTTGACCAGTGCCAGCCCGCGAGACAGCCGTGCCGGGTACACCACGTCCAGGCTGGCCGGGTAGTCAGGCGCCGGTCCGAGCGTGAACGGCGGATACCGGTCGGTGCCGAGTGCGGCGTACGTGTAGAAGCCGACGCGCCACGTCCACCGGAGCACACCCACGTTGAACCCGAACAGCGAGCGGGGATAGCGGCCCGGTGAAGACGATCGCGATCAGCGCGACGAACGTGAGCACGAAGAACGCGATCCACAGGAACGCCAGCACGACGAAGTGCGGGATCGCGAGCAGCCACTTGACGAGCCAGAGCCCGCGGCTGAGCTGCGGATCGAGCGTCCCCTCGACCTCGAGCGGATACGACTCCTCAGCTGACACGGTCATCACCCTCCATTGGCAGTCGGCCACCTCGAGCCGCGGGGATCGAAACGGCCGGGCACTCGAGTGCACCGTACACGGCCCACCCACGACCGGTAGAATCCCGCCTCGCACAGGAGGTGATCGAGCAGATTGAGATTCAATCTGCGAGGCACTTCGCGGACGTAGCTCAGTCGGTAGAGCGTCGGCTTCCCAAGCCGAAGGTCGCGGGTTCGAGACCCGTCGTCCGCTCTCTCCTAACCAAGCCGAAACCCGCGTGGCTAAGCGGGTTTCAGCCCTTCTCCTCACCGGGCCGCCTAGTCCGTAAACGTCCGTGAAGGTGCGTCTGTAGAGTGGTTGGGTGGCGCAGGAGTGGCGCGCGAGGAGGGCTCAAGCCGCCCTTGGCGCGCCCAGGATTTCAGCGTCGCCGCGGGCACGCCGACCTCGCGCGCAACATCCGCGAACGACCACCCGGCGACGCGGAGCTCGCCCGCCCGGATCCGAGCGGCATCCCGGTCGGCCAGTCCGAGCGGCACGCCGCACACGGGGAACCGGTCAGACGACGGCCATAGGGCCACGCACAAGAGTTCGGCGCGCTCGTCCCCGCTCAGCCCCGGCTCGGCTTTGAGGGCGGTCAAGACGCCGCGGATCCGCTCTTGGAGCGGCACCGCCTCGAGCGTCGTTAGCACCGGCCTCGGCGGCGCTCCGCGGCGAGCAGCGCCCCCAACGGGTCTGAGCCGGGCACTGCACCGCTGACTCCGGGGCCGATCATCGGCAGCCCGCGCCGGGGCTCGCGATCGTCCGCACTCGCGCCAGCGAGAATGGCCGACCCATCATCCGAGGCCTTGGCCGTGTGGCGCTGGATGTTCGCCGCTGCCTGGATGGGCTGGAAGCGCGCCAGCGCGCGGGGCACTCCGTCGACACGGCGAAGCAGTTTCGTGCGGTTTGGGTAGGTCCGGATGCCGCATGCTGGGGACTGCCGGGCAGCGGTCGGCTGGCTATTCTCGCCGTCCACTTCTTCGACAGGCGGTCAGAGGTCCCACGTGAGGGTGGCCGCCAATCCCGTCGCGTCTCGCTCCGGCCTCGACGCTCGAAGCTCGTGCCCCACCACGAGAGTCCCACTCCTGCCAGACCGGGGCGAGACGCGGCAGTAACCTCCGACAGGGACGTACGGTGGCTGCGGCGTCAACGAGCGTCGTGGATAGCCTTGCGTCTCGCTCCTCGTCGCGGAGGGGGAGGAGCGACTGTTGTGGGAGACGTGAGGAGCGAGACGGGCTACCTCGCGGCCAGCCACACAGCGCCGTCGGTGAGGATGTCGCTCGCCGAGACTAGCCGGCCACCTCCACGCTAGGCATCCCCGATTTGTGGTACTGCCAGCCTTGTGCGGATACCGCATTTCGGCGATAGACACCGGCGCAGAGTTCGGTTAAATGTGGTTTCACCGGTCTCGTCGTCGCGGGCCGGGAAGTGCAGGCGTTCGCCTCCCTCCTCGGGGTGTGGAACGTGCATCTGGACGTGTGCCTGCCGTCGCCTTCCAACCCGTAGGGGCGGCACGCCGCGGTCATTTCACGAAGGGGGTCTCCCGTGTGCGCTGCCGCAGCTCCCACCGACGCTGAAGGACACGGCGACCCGGCCTCGGCACGGACAGTGGCGCTGGCCAAGCCAGCCGCTATAGGGATCCACCGCCGGCTCGTCCTTCCGCTCACCATCTGTGGAGCGGTGATCCTGTCATCAGCCGCCTCGAGTGGCACTGCCGCCGCAGGGACGATGCCGCCGCGGAAGGAGCTGCTTCGCGCAATCAACCACGTGCGCGCGGCATACGGCCTCGGCCACGTCCGCGGCGCTCGAGCTCTCCGCGGGATTGCGCTTTCGCACTCCGAGGACATGCTCAGCCACGAGTACTTCGCCCACACCAGTCCCACCGGCTCGACAATGGCTTACCGCGTGCAGCGGTCGGGATTCGTCCGCGGCTACTCATGGCAAGCCGGAGAGGTGCTCGCCTGGGGCATCGGCACCCGCGCCAGCGCCAAGGCCACAGCCGCAGCGTGGCTGAAAAGCTCGCCGCACCGCGCCATCCTGCTGTCAGCCACCTACCACTGGGTCGGTATCGGCCGTAACTGTGGACGATTCCTAGGCTACGCACACGCCTGCGTCTGGACCGCAGACTTCGTCATCCGCTGGTAAACCCCCGACTGCCCAGTCTCTCCGTGCGGCCGTGCGCTGGAAGACGCGGGCCGAGCCGTGATCTCGTGGCCCCGCCCGCGCCCCAGCGGTATGTCAGCTCGCTGGTGCCGTAGCGGCCGGACGGCGCTTCGGCCATATACCACGGCGCTATAACGGTCTTGGGAGGCCCGAGATGACCCCACGGCTCGGCCCGGCACGAGCGTAACCAAGATCGCCAGAATCGCGCAATGGTGCTAGCCACACGGCTCGAGGTGGTGCGTACCGCCGCGCAGGAGCAGGCGACCGGAGAAACCCTCCTGCCAGATCGGGCGAAACCGGCAAGCGCCTCCCGGCCTCGCAGCCCCGGGGCTCCGATGTACGGGTCATATCGTGCGGAGGCTTGCCAACCTCCGTCAGAGTGGAATGTGGGCGCGGAACTCGACGAAGCGCCCCCTGCCGGTCACGCCGCTTCTTGCTCCTCGGCGATGACCGGGAAGGCGTCGAGAAGCACGTCGATCAGACAGGGTTCGCAGATCAGCCTGACGTAAAGCCCGATCGAGACTTCATAGCCGGCCGGGCGCTCGACGCAGCGCCCGCAGCGGCGATGTCCGATCTTGGCGATCTGCGTTACGCTGATCAAGGGATGATGCGTGCCCAGTTTAGTATCCATCGATTCCTCACAACCGTAGACACCGGCTTTCGTCCGAACGCCAAGCTCCGCGCTTGCAGGACATACCCGCCATCCACCGGTGTCCTGGGCCTATCCTGTTCGAATGAGCTTTGACGACCAAGACGACGAGATCCCCGTCCATCTTCCGGAAGGGGCGATCTCTCTCCCAACTCGAACGTCACCAGCGTCCTCGCCTACTCGCCGCCCGGGTCGCTGCAGAGCCACGAGCTCTGCCTCGAGGGTTCAAGATGTTCCGGGTCAACCGTCCGCGGCCGACACTACAATTCAGCCGCACGACTCGGCCAACGCATGACACCCGTCGTACGCATCTGTAACTATCCCGGCTGCACCAACCTCGCACCCACTTTTCGCTGCCCGGAACACAACAAGCGGGACGGTTGCACCGAACGAGCCTGGTACCGCTTCAGTTGGCGGGGGGTGGTAGAGATGCACACCTTTGGGGTGATGCACTCGGCCTGTCCGGCGAGAGAAAACGTGGTGTGACTCCAGGTTCCGGGGCGGACTCATCGGTGGCGTCTGCTCGCGGGTGTCCGCCTTGTGGCGGCTAGGCCGTTCGTTCGATGGTGACGCTGACCCGCTCAGCGTCGCGGCGTAGCCTGTGCTTCCAGCTTCGGCCGTACTCGACGTTCTCGGGGCCATCTCGGCGGTAGCCGTGGATCTCGAGCTCCAGGATTCGGCCCCAATAGTCGGACCAGGCGGCGGCTGACGTGTCGTGCTCGCGATGCTCGTGTTCGTCGGGGAGATCACCCTTGGGTGGTGCGGTCCACATCGCTGAATCATCGGGTGTGGGCTCTGGGGGAGCATCCGGGATCCGCGGTAAAGGAGTGCGGGGATACCGCGAAGTGGGGATGGTCGCTGGTGTGTGGCGTTGGTAGCCTCGCGTCTGCTCCTCGGGTGGCGGCTCGGCGCCGTCCCCGGATGCTTGGTCGCCGAGGATGCTGCGCCTCGTCCCGCGTTTGCCGACGCACGAACGCGCTCACATAAAGGCCCGCGCATTGGTCGGGGCGAGGCGCTGCGAACCACACACGAGTCCGCACGACAAGGATCAGGTGCCCATGGACACGCATGGCTGGTATGTGCTTGTGACCTCCTCTCGCGGTGAGAGCGTGTTTGCCATGCTGGGGCCGTATGCGACGCGGGAGCTCGCGGAACGGAAGGCCCGCGACTCGCGTGTTGTTCACTACCGGGTCGAACTCGTCACATCCCCCGCCGACCGCTTCGTGCGATCAAGGTTGGCAGGCGCATCCAACCACTAGCCGTCGCGCATGGGAGGGCGGTCGGTGTCTGAGCTGCCGCCGCGGGTGGAGCGCATCCGCGTCCACGATCGCGCGGACGCCAACCGACCGAGCCTCAGCCGCGTTCACGGGTCCAAAGTGAGGTGGGCCGAGCCGTGATCTCGTTAGCCTTGCCCGCGCCCCGGCGACATGTCGGTTCGCTGGTGCCGTAGCGGCCGGACGGCTTGGCCTGCTGCTACGGCGTGGCACGGTCTTTTTGGGAGGCCCGACGGTTCTGACGGCTCGGCCCTGCGGCGAGCGTAACCGCCGCGGCCTGTGGCGCACAATGGTGCTGGCTCGACCGCTGGAGGTGGTGCGCGCTGCCACAGAACTGCCGGGGCGTAGGACGACTGCCGAGCGACTACCGCCAGGTGTCCGCGCGGCGGAACGTCGCTGCGAGCGGGCTTTCCTCCGGTTTGAGGTAGGCCCGAATACTGCATTCTGGGGACTGTCCGCGCCGTGTGGAGCGCTAGGATCGCAGACCCATTCCTCGCATGGCGACCGAAGAGCGCCGCCCGCTCTGTGGTTGCCGAGGCGCCGCGTCTCGTCCCTTCACGCTCGAGGTCGTGCTCGACACGAAGCCCCCTCCTGCCGACGAGGGCGAGACGCGGCGAACAACCGCAGCCCCTGGGTGCGGAGGCCGCCCCGACAGACGGCCTCCGCACCCTTCAGCCCCCCGCGTCTGCTGGGCGGGAGGAACCGCGGCAGTCACCCCCATCCCTAGGCCGCGACGATACCGGCTCGCAACCGTCACGACCACAAACTCGATCGTCCACTATCACCTTTTCACGATCGGGCCCGGAGGGCAAGCCGCGTCTCGTCCTACACCGGCTCGGCTCCCCAAGTCGGCGCCTCCCGCTGGGCGGGGCGCGCGGTGAAAGAGCGGAGAGCCACCGTTTCGGTGGACAGGGCATGGGTAACCTCATCTTGCCCGGTCGGCTTCTCCTCGCGGAGGTCGCCGACCGGGCGGCGTCGACCCCGAACCGCCGGAGCAGATCGGGAGGCCAGAGCAGCGTCCCGGCGGGCCCCAATCGGCGCGCCGCTCGAGCTCGCCGCTGTTCCCTCACCGCGTCGATCGCCCAATGCTCACCGCGGCTCGCTCGCTTAGAGGCTAACGATCCCGACGAGGCTCAGTACCATCACAACGAACACGCCAAGGACGATGAGAACAGCGACGTACTCCGGCAGAGTCGGCTCGGACTCCGAGGCGGCACCGTCGCGATGCTGCTCGAACATTTGAGACCCCCTATAACGCCAGGCACAGACCCCACCGTGCCTGGGTCTCCCATACTGACATCGGGCGGCTGACGCTACATCACCCGCAAGAGGGAAGATTCAAACCTGTCCAGAGATGCACCAGCGAGGTGGGTCGCGCTGCTTTAAGGGAACGTCCCCGGCAGCCGGCCAGTAACGCCGTGCCGTGTCGCTGCGGTACTTGGGTTGCGGCTGTGCCTCGTTCGGTTGGGAAAGCGGCGCCTGGACTGTCGTTCCCCTCCCTGTGGCCAGGCGGGGCACAGCCGTGGTTGGCGGCGACCGCCCGCCGTGGACACGCCAAACCGGGTTCGCTAGTCTCGTCGGTGCTCGGCGTTGAGCCAGGCCGTTTCGCCGGGCTAGCGGGGCCCCCCACCGCTTTCCACGCCGTTCGACGGAATTGTCGCTGTTAGCGGCTCTTCTGCCGTTTGCTTCTTGGGCGTGATACCGCATTCCGGGGATCGCGCTACTCCATATTGGGGAGTGCACCTCCGCGGCGCGGCCGGGGAATGTCGCTGCGAGCGGCTTTTTCTGCCGGCGAGGTCCGCCAGATACCGCATTCTGGGGAGCACCGAACTACGCGATAGTGGGGATTTGCCGCGTAGCGTCGGGTCGCTATTCTCGCCGTCCACTTCTTCGACGGGCGTGCCCCCAACACGAGGTCGTCCCCCTCCCCAGACCGGGGCGAGGCGCGGCAGTAATCCGCGAAGCGGCCCGATCTCGACCCGTGCTTGTCCTAGGGGGCTCCGACGGCCTAGCCGCCTAGACGTCGACGACGCCGCTGGCCGACTCGTCGAGCCACCGCTCGAGCTCGCGTACGCTGACTAGGCGGCGCCGCCCCAAGCGGACGACGCGGAGCTCCGGCAGGATGTGCTGGAAGAAGAAGCTACGAGAGACGCCGAGCATCTCGGCGGACTCGTCTGGCGACAATGCGAGCCGCGTGGTGCTCGGCGCCGCCCGCTTCACCTGAGCACCCGCTCGATCGTTGGCCAGTCAGCTCGAGACCCGTTCCACCGTTGAGAGAAGCTCTCGAACCACTCTCAGCTCCTTCATTGGGGACGGACTGACTGGTCGTGAGCATCGAATCGCCGATCGTTCGATCCCACTTGCCGCGAGTTCGACCTGGAGCTCGCTCAAGGCCACCCTGTTCACCCGCGCTTGCACGGCGGGGCGTTCGTGTCGCACAGCTTCGCCGCTGTCGGACACGGCGAGATCGGCTTGCTGTCGGTGGGCGGCGTCCTGCCCTAGTCCTGACCGGCACCTGTACTGGCCTGCCCCGGAACCCGCTCGCACGGGCGGGTTCCGGCGTTTCGGCGCGCATGGCTAAGCCGGCGCGCCGCGGCGGCCGATCAATTCAGGATGCTGTCTCTCCCCGAGATCGAGGACGCGCTTGAGCGCAACCTGCTTGAGCTGCACTACCAGCCGATCGTGTCGCTCCCCGACCGGGGCGTCGTGGGTCTCGAGGCTCTCTGCCGATTCCGGCATCCCGAGCGGGGTTTGGTTCCGCCGCGCGAGTTCATCCCGGCGGCCGAGGCGAGTGGCCTGATCGTCCCGCTCGGCGACCGCGTCATCTCCGAGGTGGCGCAACAGACGGCGGCGTGGCGCGAGAAGCATCCCGGAGCACTGCGATCGACGGCCACGCCAGTCCCGAAGCGGTCGTGCATGGATATGCCGCCGGCGCGCGCCGGTTCGGGGCACGCATCCTCACCGGTTGCGAGGCGACCGGGATCGAGGTTGATGGCGGCGAGATCAAGGCGGTCGCGACCACGCACGGTCGCGTCGCCACGCGCACCGTGGTGTGTGCGGCCGGGGTTTGGTCTCCACCGATCGGGCGGATGGTCGGAGTCGACCTCCCCGTCGAGCCGTACCTGCGGGAGGTGGGGTTCACCGCCCCCGTCGACGGCCTTCCGGAGCGGATCCCGCTGACGATCGACTTTACGAGTGGCCTGTACTTCCACCGGGAGGGCCCGGGATTGCTGTTTGGCATGGCCGATCCCGACCAGCCTGCCGGCTTCGACGCGGCCACCGACCCCGACTGGCTGCTGAAGGTGATGGCCGTCGCTGAGCGGCGGGCGCCCGCGCTGCTCGAGATGGGCATCGCGGGGGGCTGGAAGGGCTACTACGAGGTCAGCCCAGACGACAACGGCCTCATCGGTGAGGCCGGGTCGGTGTCTCGCTTCCTCTACGCGACCGGGTTCTCCGGGCACGGATTTCTGCAAGCGCCGGGCGTCGGCGAGATCATCCGCGACCTCTACCTCGAAGAGGCGCCCTTTGTGGACGTGCGCGCCCTCTCCGCGGATCGGTTCGGCCGCCAGACACTCCGCCCCGAGCTCAACATCATCTGAATCCGGCGCAGGCCCCTCGGCTTGCCGGCAGTTCGTGAGGGGCGTTCGAGACCCGTTCCACCTTGGGCGACCGATCCTGCGGCGACGTGCCGGACGCGCGCGTGCCGTTGTGGCCCATCTATGGCCTTGCATTGGCAGCAGACTTGTGCCATAATGATGCCATGAACCTGCATCCATATGTCGAGGACGTCCGCCGCCACCTGCTCCTGGCCGCCGAGGCCGGGGGTGAGGAGGCCCGCGCCGTCGCCGAGCGGCTCGTCGCGCCGCTCGAGGCCGCCCTGCTCCTGAACCTCCAGCAGGCCCTCTCGGCTGCCGCCGAGGAGATCACCCTGGAGCTCGCTCCGGGCTCGGTCGAGCTGCGCCTGCGCGGTCGTGAGCCCGAGTTCGTCGTCACGCCGCCGCCCGGCGAGCCGGTCGCCGAGCAGCGCTCCGAGCCCGCCGCCGCGCCTGTCCCGCTCGAGGACGACGACGGGGCGCTCTGGCGCATCAACGTGCGCATGCCCGACCGGCTCAAGCCGTCGATCGAGCGCGCCGCCCGGCAGGAGGGGCTGTCGGTGAACGCCTGGCTCGTCCGGGCGGCCGCCGCCGCCCTCGGGCGCTCCGACACCGAGCGCGGCCACGGGCGCCGTGCGCCGCAGGCCTCGAACCGCCACACCGGCTGGGCGCGTTGACCCACACCACCACATCCAGAAGGACACCCATGATGCCCACATTCCAGACACCGAAGCCCATCACCGTCGACGTCGAGCTCGGCGTCGGCGACATCCGCATCGACGCCTCCGAGCGCACCGACACCGTCGTCGAGGTGCTCCCCACCGATCCGGGCAAGTCCGGCGACGTGACCGCCGCCGAGCAGACCCGCGTCGAGCTCGCCGGCGACCGGCTCGTGATCCGCGGACCGCGCGGATGGCGGCAGTGGACGCCCTGGGGAGGACGGGAGTCGATCGATGTGCGCATCTCGCTGCCGGCCGGATCGGAGATCCAGGGCGATGCCGGGGTCGCCGCCCTGCGCTCGACGGGCGAGCTCGGCGCCTTCCGGTTCAAGGCCGGGGCGGGCGACATCGACGTCGACGAGGCCGGGTCGGTTTCGATCCGCACCGGCGCGGGCGACGTCAGCGTCGGCCACGCCGCCGGCGACCTGACCGCGTCGACCGGTACCGGCGTCGTTCGCATCGCCGCGGTCGACGGCTCGGCCGTGATCAGGAACTCGAACCGCGAGACGTGGGTCGGCCGCGTGGACGGCGAGCTGCGCGTCAAGGCGGCCAACGGCGGCATCTCGGTCGACCGGGCCGGCGCCACCGTGACGGTGAAGACCGCAAACGGCGACATCCGCCTGGGCGAGGTCGCCCCGGGCGCCGTCGTGGCCGAGACCGCCGCCGGCAAGATCGACGTCGGGATCCGCGAGGGCGTCGCGGCCTGGCTCGACCTCAACACCGGCTTCGGCCGGGTGAACAACGACCTGGTCGACTCGGAGCGCCCCGGTGCGGGCGAGGAGACCGTCGAGGTGCGCGCCCGCACCTCCTATGGCGACATCAGCATCCGCCGCGCCCCCGCGGCTTGAGGCAAGGAAGGACCCAGTGACCACCACACTCACAACCACTCGCTCCGCGGTCAAGGCCGTGGGGCTCCGCAAGGCGTTCGGCGACAAGGTCGTCCTCGACGGGATCGACCTGGACATCGCCGAGGGCACCGTCTTCGCCCTGCTCGGCCCGAACGGCGCGGGCAAGACGACGACCGTGCAGATCCTCTCGACCCTGCTTCCCGCCGACGCAGGCGACATCTCGGTCGCCGGCTTCGACCTGCTGCACGACGCCGATGCGACCCGCCGTGTGATCGGCGTGACCGGCCAGTTCGCGGCCGTTGACGGCCTGCTCACCGGCGAGGAGAACCTGATCCTGATGGCCGACCTGCGCCACCTTGGCCGCAGCGAGGGCCGGCGGCTGGCCGCCGAGCTGCTCGAGCGCTTCGACCTCGTCGAGGCGGCCCGCAAGCCGGCGGCGAGCTACTCCGGCGGGATGCGACGGCGGCTCGACCTGGCGATGACCCTGGTCGGCGAGCCGCGCGTCATCTTCCTGGACGAGCCCACCGCCGGCCTCGACCCGCGCGCCCGTCGCGACCTGTGGCAGATCATCCGCGACCTCGTCGCCGGCGGCGTGACGGTCCTCCTGACGACGCAGTACCTCGAGGAGGCCGACCAGCTGGCCGATCGGATCGCCGTGCTCGACCACGGCCGGATCGTGGCCGAAGGGACGCCGGAGGAGCTCAAGCGGCTCGTCCCCGGCGGCTCGATCAGGCTGCAGTTCCCCGACGCGCCTGCGCTCGCGCGCGCCGCGAGCGTCATTGACGGCGCCGATCGAAACGACGACGCCCTCGCGCTCCAGGTGCCGAGCGACGGCGGCGTCCGCAGCCTGCGGGCGCTGCTCGACCGGCTCGACGCCGAGGCGATCGAGGTCACCGAGCTCTCCGTCCAGACGCCCGAGCTCGACGACGTGTTCCTGGCCCTCACGGGCCGACCCCAGACACACGAAAGGAGCCTGCCGTGAGCACCCTCTCCTACGCAGCCACCGACTCCGCAACGATGCTGCGGCGCAACCTGCGACACGCGCTGCGGTATCCCTCGATGACGATCTCCACGGTCGCGCTGCCGGTCGTCTTCCTGCTCCTGTTCGACTACGTGTTCGGCGGGACGCTCGGCGCCGGCCTTCGCGGCGTCGCCCACGACGGCGGGCACTACATCGACTTCCTCGCCCCGGGCGTGCTCGTGTTGACCGCCACGGCCGGGTCGGTCTCGACGGCCGTCTCGGTGAGCGTCGACATGACCGAGGGCATCGTGAACCGGTTCCGCACGATGGCGATCTCCCGCGGCTCGGTCCTCACCGGGCACGTCGTCGGGAGCCTGATCCAGACCGTGCTCGCCATGGGCGTCGTCGCCGCCGTCGCGCTCGTCGCGGGCTTCCGCCCGGAGACCGGCCCCGCCCGGTGGGCGGCCGCGGCCGGCCTGCTGGCGCTGCTCGCCTTCGCGCTCACGTGGCTCGCGGTCGCGCTCGGGGTGGTGGCCGACTCGCCTGAGACGGCCAGCAACCTGCCGCTGCCGCTGACGTTCCTGCCGTTCCTCGGCAGCGGCTTCGTCCCCACCGGGTCGATGCCCGCCGGGCTGCGCGAGTTCGCCGAGCACCAGCCGTTCACGTCAGTGATCGACACGGTGCGCGTGCTGCTCATGGGCGGCCCGCTCGGCGAGACCGCGGTCATCGCGGTCGCCTGGTGCGCCGCGATCGCGGCGGCGGGGTATGCCTGGGCGAGAGTGTCCTACGAGCGGCGGCCGGCTCGCTGACGGCCCTCACACCTCGACAGGATCACCCGTCAGTCCCCTGGCACCGACACCACGTAGCGATCAGGCAGGTGCTTCGGATTCCTCCTCCGGGCCGCCCGCATCGACCCTGCGGCGCCGGAGGAGGATCATGAGGACGATGATCGCCAGAACCGCGAGGGGTGCGCCGAGCGTGTACGGGAGCACGCCCGACGGGTTGAGGTTCGAGAAAGCGCCGATGGTGAGATGGAGTCCTGGACTCGTCACCACCTCGCTGGCGCGGACGGCCGGACTCGAACCAGCGATCTCCACCGTGACAGGGTGGCGAGGAGGTTCGAGCCCTCCCGTCCCGAGCTTGCACATTCCGGCCAGGAGTTGGGCGAGCCCGCCGTAGAAGATCGCGAGGCCGATCCAGACGACATCAGGGGCCCAGCCCGCGTTGTGCGCGCTCAGAACGAAGGTCGTGAGCGCGAGCGCACCCAACCCGAGCGGCGCGGGGTCCGCAACGATCGATCCGGGCAGGGGTTCGGATTCGGGGCGCGGGCACCCTAGGATTCGCTCGATGGCAGACCGAGCTCGCGGTACCCGGGCTGCCGGCACCCCGACCGCGCGGCCCGCACTCGCCGACTACCAGGCGGCGGCCGAGCTCCGGCGCCGGCTCAGGAAGTTCCTCGCACACGTCGACGCGACGGTGCGCGGCTGTGGCCTCACGCCGCAGCGATATCTGCTGCTCCTCGCCGTCAAGGGGCTCCCGACGGGAGCGAGACGCGGACTGTCGGCGGGATCGCCGACGACCTCCAGCTCGCCCAGAGCTCGACAACCGAGCTCGTCGACCGCGCCGAGGCTGCCGGTCTCGTCGTCCGAGCCGCGAGCCCCCGGGACGGCCGGGTGGTCCGGATCGGGCTGACACCGGCGGGGGAGGAGCGCCTGGCGACGGCCTTCGTCGCGCTCGGCGGCGCTCGCGCCGAGCTCCTCGAGCACCTCGATCATGCCCGCCGCCATCTGTCCGGGGATCCCACGTAGGACGGTCGACGCCAGGCGGGCGTCACGCCGCGTGGCTGTGAGCGCTCCCGGGCATGTGAACCGTCCCGTCGTCGAGAAGGCTCAGGAGCGCGGCGACGACATCCGGATCGAGCTGCCGTTCGGCGCGTCGCAGGATCTCGGCGCGCGCCGCCGGGCCGCCTCGCTCGCCGGACGTCTCGATCCAGGCCTCGGCGACCGCGATGATCCGGGCCTCGATCGCGATGCGCCGGCCCCGGATCCCCAACGGGTAGCCCGTGCCGTCGTAGCGCTCATGGTGCTGACCGACGATCGGCGCCAGCTCGCGAGTCTCGGGCAGGGCTCGCAGTAGCTCCATGCCCACCCGCACGTGATCGCGCACAATGCGAAGCGCCGCGGGCGTGAGCGGCCCCGGCTTCGCCAGGACGTCGGGGGGGACGGCGACCATCCCGATGTCGCGGAGCCGCGCGGCGGCCAGGCAGCGGCGCCGTTCGGCGACCGAGACGCCGAGCCGGCGACAGAGCTGATGGGCGGTGTCCACGATGGCCGGCCCGGCGGCGCGGGAGCCGGCGGCGGCGTATCTGTCGGCCAGCGCCTCGAGGCTCCTGAGCACGCCTGTGTCAGGGATCGGGATCTCGACCTGGGGCGTCGTCCTCGGTCCGACGTGCACGCGGTTGCGGCCCGCCTCCTTGGCCTCGTACAGCGCACGATCGGCGACCCGGATCAGCTCGTCGGCATGGGCGGCGTGCTCGGGCATGCACGCGCCGCCGACCGAGACCGTGACCGGCACGGCCACGCCGTCGACCACGATCGGATCGCCGCCGACGACGCGACGGCACCGCTCGGCCAGGTCGGGAAGGCTGTCCCCTGTCACTCCGGCCGCCAGCACACCGAACTCCTCGCCGCCCAGCCGGGCCAGCGTGTCGGACGGGCGGAGGCATCCAGCCAGCCGCCTTGTGACCTCGATCAGGACCCGGTCGCCGAACGGGTGCCCGTAGCCGTCGTTCACGACCTTGAACTTGTCGATGTCGATCACCAGCAGGCCGACGGGCGCCTGCATCTGCGTGCAGTCGGTCGCGGCCCGCCGGAGGTGGCGCTGGAACGCGCGCCGGTTGGGCACGCTGGTCAGGGTGTCGGTCTCCGCAAGCGCGTGCATTCGTGTGGCGAGCCGGCCCCGGTCGCGCACCGTCAGGTGCAGCCGCGCCAGCAGCATCCCGAGCCCGCAGAGCGCCACAAGCGCCCGGACGGGCGCCTCCCGCCACGCGGACGAGTCCGCCACGGTGGCCACGATGAGTCCGGTCACGACCGTCGTGCCGACCCAGGCGCTCGACGACCATGACCGCCACCGGCGGCGGTGCTCGATCCCGAGGAGCAGCGCCGTGCATCCGGCGATGGTCATGGCCCAACTGGCCTGCCAACCGGTGTAGAGCCAGCTGCCGTCCTCGAGACCGCGCAGGCTGACGGTGTAGGCATATCCGAGCCAGGCGGCGGCTTGGATGACGATGCCGCCGACGACGAGGCGGACACCGAAGTCCAACCGCTCGGCGGCGGCGAGCGACGCGAAGATGGCCCAGACGCCCGCCGCGAGCATCAGCACGGTCTCGGTGAAGGTGACGATCTCGTCGGCGCTGATCCCCGCCCTGATCTGCGGCTCGACGACGAACAAGGACGCGATGTAGAGGAACAGCAGGACCACCATCGAGGAGTCGAGCGTCTGGCGCCAGCGGCGAAGCGGCGACCCGAATTGCGTCCGGAGCGCCGGGAAGATGGCCGCCACGCTCCCCAGATAGAACACGTCCGCGAGCGACGGTGCCGGCTGAGAGTGCACCACGAGCACGAGCACCGCCCACGTCACGTCGCCGCACAGGCCCATGCATGTCGACGCCGCCATGTACCAGCAGAATCGCCGCGTTGATCCCGAAGCGCGTATTCCCGCCCAGAGCAGCATGAGCGTTGCGAGCGCCTCGGTCTGGGGATACACCAGGTCGCCCAGGACGGTGCCGCTCGTCCCTCCCGGGGAGACCAGCCGGGTCGCGGCGAGGTAGGCCACGACCCAGGCGGCGCAGACCGCGCAGGCCAAGGCAAACCGGCGTTTGCGGCGTGCCGTGACGGCGTGGTGCGTGGCTGTGTCGGCCATGGATCCACGGAAGGCTTCGTCGAGCCTCCTCATCGGGTGGTCGGCAGCGCATCTGCGAGCGGGAAGCGGGTTTGCGCGTATCTGGCCTGCGGGAAACCCGCAGAGTTGAGGGCGCCGGGCCCGTCGGCGTGCGGCCGATTTCGTTCAACCCTGGCCGTCGCGCGCCGAGAAGGTAGATAGGTGACCTTTGCGACCGCTATGGGGAGGCTCCGCCCGGCGATCCGCCGCGGCGTGGCCGACGCCCGCACCCGGGCGGCCGCCAGGCTGGCCGCGATCACCCTCTGTCTCGGCGCGTTCGCCTTCGCCGGGATCGTCGTCTCGCTACGGGCCTTCTCGACGGCGTCGTACCACGTCGGCCCGGCGCTGATGTCGATCTCGACGAGCTTCGCGGACCGCGGCACGGCCGACATCTACGTCCCGATCGTCGACTGGGGCGTACGGGCCCAGCCGTACAAGGCGCCGATCCGCATGTCCGCCACGGTCGTCTCGGTCGACCGGCAGGCGGCGCTGCGCACGTTGCAGACGCCCGACGGTACGCGCGCCCGCCTGGGCGCTGTCGAGGCGCAGGCCCCGACGGCCGTCCACGGGGCCCTTCAGCGGGCGGCGCTCCTCGTGCTGCTCGGCGGGGCGGCGGGCGGCCTGATCGGCGGCCTCGTGCTGCACGCCGTCGTCCATCGCCGGCGTATGCTGCTCCTCGGGCTCGCCGCCGGCGTCACCGCGGCGACGTGGACGGTGGCGGGGTGCGCGCTCACGCTCCGGTCTCCCGACTACGCGGCGTTTCGCCAGCCGACGTTCTACGCCCACGGCGGCGACCTGCCGCGGCTGCTCGAGCTCTCGGATCGGCTGACCAGCGCAGGCGCCTCCTACAAGTCGAGCTACCAGCAGGCTCTGACCGGGCTCGACACGCTCGTCACGGCCGCCGCCGGGGATCACACGCCGGTCGTGGACCGGTCGTTCATGGTTGCGTCAGACATCCACGCCAACTGGCTCACCCTGCCGGCGTTCGCACGCTACGCCGACCACCGGCCGGTGTTCCTGGTCGGAGACTTCGCCCTCGAGGGGACGCCGATCGAGGCGACGATCGCGCAGCGGGCGGCCGAGCTCGGTCACCCGACGGTCGCCGTCTCCGGAAACCACGACTCTCCGGTCGTGATGCGACGGCTGGCCCAGGCCGGCGCGATCGTCCTCACCCATGCCGGGCGCCTTGCGGGCGACGGCCGCATCGAGGGGCCGCCGGTCATCTCGATCGACGGCTTCATGGTCGCCGGCTACGAGGATCCGCTGGCGGCGCAGGCGGGGAGCTTCGGCCACAGGCTCGATCTGACACCTGCAGAGCTGGCCGCCGAGCGCACCAGGGTCGAGACGTGGTTCGACGGGCTCGCCGTCCGGCCCGACATCGTCCTCGTGCACGACTTCCGGGTGGCCGCGGCGCTGCGTGTGCACGTCGCCTCGGAGGGCGGGCCTGCGCTCATCGTTCTCACGGGCCACGATCACCGCCAGCATGTCGATCGCAGCGGGGATGTCGTCGAGGTCGACGGCGGCACGCTCGGCGCGGGCGGGGTGTTCGCCGTGGGGCATGCGCCGGCGGGGTTCGCGCAGGTGCACCTCACCGCAGACGGGTGGCCGGCGGCGGTCGATCTGATCTCGGCCGACCCGATCTCGGGCGACGCGTCGGCCCGCCGGATCGCGATCGACCAGGCGAGCTCGCCCTAAGCGCCGACGTCGGAGCGGGCGTGAAGCTCGCCCCGCAGGCGGTCGCCGCCGTCGTCGTTCGCGACGAAGGCGTCGGCGCCGTGGCTGATCGCGAGCGCCCGCCGCTCGGAGTCTGCGATCGGGGACACGAGGACCACCCGGGCCGCCGGATAGGCGGCGCGCACGTCGCCGATCGAGTCGAGGTCGAGGCGACCTTCGATGCGGGCTCCCACCAGAACGACGTCGGGGTGCCCGAGCGCGGCCGTTCGGACGGCGTCGCCCACCGTCTCGGTGCCCCAGGCGACGCCCACGTCCGGATGGCGGTCGACGACGGAGCGGATTTCCTCTCGCACGTCGGCGTCGGCCTCGACGATGAGAATCGTGAGGCCGGGGCTGTCAGGTGTCTGCGGCACGGCGCACCTCCCTGGCTCGCGTAGCCGAAATGCCGGCGACAGCTTAGACCGTCGGGTCACGTGAAGATGATCTGTCCGCCGGCAGCAAGCGCGTAGAACTCGCCGACCGTGATGATGTCGTCCACCTCGTCGATGAAATCCTCGCGGTCGAGGCCGAACAGGTCGACCGAGGCCTTGCAGGCGTAGAGGCCCGCGCCGGAGTCCGAGATCATCTCCACGAACTCGGGGATCGGCGGGATGTCGAGCTCCTCCATCTTCTTCGCGAGCTGGTGCGTCACGATGGCGGACATGCCGGGGAAGCCGCCGAGCCACGTCGCCAGGTGCAGGCCGGGCTCGCCGACCGTCGAGACCTTGACGTGCTCGTGGCGGGAGCGGTGGATCGCATCCAGTCCGAAGAACGTGAAGAACACGTTGGCCTCGATGCCCTCCATGCGGGCGCCGTTGGCCATGATGAGCCCCGGATAGACGCCCTCGAGCGAGCCGCGGGAGACGATCACGGAGACCTTTTCGATGGTGTCGCTCATGGTGTCCTCCTCATATCAACCATCTAGATGCAGCCGCGCGGCTTCGGGATGCCCCCGATCTTCGCGGCCAGCTTGGCGGGGCCCTTCGGGAAGAGCTGGTAGAGCTCCTTGATCGGCACGCCCGAGGCCTTCCCGAGCGTGCGGATCGAGGGTGCCGAGCCGGTGGTGAGGTAGGTGTCCCGCATGTACCTCACGACCTGCCAGTGGCGGTCGGTGAGGTGGTCGATGCCGTTCGCGCGGGCGACCTCGACGGCGATCTCGTCCGTCCACTGCTGCGCGTCTTCGAGGAAGCCCTCGCCGTCGACCCGGACGGCGGTTCCGGCGATGGTCTCGGTGCTCATGGATCACACCTCCTGGATCGGAGCCGCCGGGCGGGACTTGCCCGACATGGACATCTGCGTCGAGATGCCCGGGATGTCCCGCCCGGGCAGCAGCACGTGCCAGTAGAACCACTGGAACATGAGCTTGCCCATGTGGTTCAAGCGCGACTCTGCGAGCAGCGGAAGCGGGCCCGCAGGGCCGGGGAACCGTCCTGGGAGCGGCTCTGTGTCGTAGTTGAAGTCGATGAGGAGCGCCTTCTTGAACCCCGTCTCGACGAAGCAGTTGGCGTGGCCGTCGAACGAGCCTTCGAGCGGGCGACCGCGCAGGAACCGGCCCACGTTCTCGGCCAGGACGTCGGCCTCGAAGTGCGTGACCGATCCCGCCTTCGATGTCGGCAGGTTGGCCGCGTCGCCGATCGCGAACACGTTCGGCGCGGCCCTGGACTGGAGCGTGTGCGGGTCGGTCCGGACGAATCCGAGCTCATCGCCGAGCCCTTCGGATCGTCCGACGTAGGCGGCGCCGCCGTGCAGCGGGACCGTCACGAGGAGGTCGAAGCCGACCTCGCGCTCGTCGTAGCTGACAAGCCGACCACCGCGGCCGTCCACCTCGCCTGCGGCGAACTCCGTGACGAGCTCGATGCCCTTCTCCTCCAGCAGGCGCGACAGCCGCTCCGACGCGATCGGCTTCGTGAACGCGGCGTCGAGAGGCGTCACGAACGTCAGCTCCACGTCCTCGCGAATGCCGCGGTCGTGGAGGTACCAGTCCGCGAGGAACGCGAATTCGAGCGGAGCGACCGGGCACTTGATCGGCATGTCGACCAGGTTCACCACGAGGCGCCCGCCGCGGAACTGGGCCAGCGCCGCCGCCAGACCCTGCGCGCCGGCGAGATCGTAGAACGTGAAGACCCGCTCGCCCCAGCCGGGTCCCGTCAGCCCCTCCGTCTCGTCCGGTGCGAGCTCCGCGCCCGTTGCGACGAGGAGCGTGTCGTACTCGACCGGCGGGCCGTCGGCGAGGTGCACGGTCGACGCGGCCAGATCGACGCGGTCGATCTCCGCCCGTCGCAGCTCGATGCCGTCGTGCAGCTGGGCCGCCCGCGGCCGCGTGATCTCGCTCGCGCGGGCGAGGCCGAACGGCACGAACAGGAGCCCGGGCTGATAGATGTGATCGTCGTCGCGGTCGACGACCACGATCTCGACCTGATCGCGCGGGTGCGCCCGGCGCAGGCGGTTGGCCATCATCGTGCCGCCCGTCCCCGCGCCCAGGATGACGATGCGACGGCGTTGCATGGCCGGAGCATGTCCGCTGGGGGCATCCGGCCGCATCGGCGCCGGCGCGCAATTTGCGCTTCGGGGAACTACGCAGACCGCGACCGTGTCGGCGATGATGCCCGCGATGCACGGGGACCTCTGGCAGGCGCTCGGGCCGCTCGAGGCCGAGGTGGAGGCCTACGAGCTCGAGCCGCGGGAGCTCGAGACGCCGGGCTTCGTGCGTCACTCGACGACCGTTGCAGTCGCCGGCGCCGGGGTGCAGGGGCGCGGCGAGGATGTGTCGTACTCGCCCGACGACCAGCATGCGCACCGCCGCCTCGAGCCGCTTCCGCTGCGGGGGAGGCGGACGCTTGCCGGGTGGAGCGCGCTCCTCGACGAGTGTGACCTCTTCCCCGAGGATACGACCCAGCACGCGGCCCGCGACTACCGCCGGTGGGCGTACGAGAGCGCCCTGCTCGACCTCGCGCTCGGCCAGGCCGGCGTGACGCTCGGCCAGGCCGTCGGCCGGCCGTACGCGCCGGTGCGGTTCGTGGTGTCGTCGAACGCCGACCCGGGTCGCTGGCTCGAGCTCTACCCGGGCGTCGAGCTCAAGGTGGACGCGGGCGCGGCGTGGGGGCGTGCCGACTTCGAGCGGCTGGCCGCGTTGGGCGTCGTCCGCGTCGTCGACATCAAGGGCCAGTACGGGTCGGACTATCCGCAGGGAGAGCGCGACGAGGCCGGCCTGGTCGCCATGGCCGCCGAGATCCTGCCCGACGCGGTCATCGAGGACCCCTCGACCGAGCCGCAGGTGCTCCCCGCGATCGCCGCTGCCGCCGACCGGATCTCGTTCGACGCCCCGGTGCACGCGGTCGCCGATCTCGCGGTTCTGCCGCCGGTCAGGCACCTGAACGTGAAGCCGTCGCGGTTCGGCACCGTCGAGCGGCTGTGCGCGTGCCTCGACCACTGCCGCCGCGAGGGGATCGCGATGTACGCCGGCGGCCAGTTCGAGCTCGGCGTCGGCCGGGCCCAGATCCAGGCGCTCGCGAGCCTGTTCTATCCCGACGCCCCGAACGACTGCGCACCGGGCGGCTACAACGCCCCCGAGCCCACCGCCGGCCTTCCGGTCAGCCCGCTCGCCGAGTCGGCCTGGCGCGGCATGACCGCGTTCTAAGCGCGGGGGAACCCAGGGTTCCCCCGCGGGCCCCCTCCTTAAGGGGTGGCGCGGTGTTCGGTGCGCTCCGGCGAAGAGCGCGGTCTCCGCCGGAGCCATGAGCGTCGGGTGCGTGTGTCGCGCACTGAATGACCGGGGGACAGTCCCTGAACCTTTCGCGTCACACAATCGCGACCGTGATGCGACGGTGTCGGGCCGGCTCGGGTTCACCCCGGCGTCATCCACAAAGCGTTAGCTTTGGCGTCGTGGCCACCGTCGAGGCAGAGGGGCTGACCCGCAGCTACGGGCCGGTCGTCGCCGTCGACCGGCTCTCGTTCACGGTCGAAGAGGGCCGGATCCTGGGCGTGCTGGGGCCGAACGGCGCCGGCAAGACGACCGCGATCCGGATGCTGACGACGATCCTGCGGCCCTCGTCGGGCAGGTTCGCGGTGGCCGGCGTTCCCGGAGAGCGGGAGCGCGACGTCCGCCGCCTGATCGGCGTCCTGCCCGAGAGCGCCGGCTACCCGGGCCGGGAGACGGGGGAGGAGTACCTCGCCTACCACGCCCGCCTGCACGGCCGGCCGCCGGCCGGCGCGCTGGCGACGGCCCGCCGGCTCCTGGCCGAGGTTGGCCTGGCCGACCGGGCGGCGGCGCTCATCCACACCTACAGCCGCGGCATGCGGCAGCGGCTCGGGATCGCCCGCGCCCTCGTCAACGACCCGGCGGTCGTGTTCCTCGACGAGCCCACGCTGGGGCTCGATCCACAGGGGCAGCGGGACGTCCTCGAGATGGTCGGGCGGATGGCGGGCGAGCGGGGCGTGACGGTGCTCATCTCGACGCACCTCCTGGACGAGGTGGAGCAGGTGTGCAGCGACGTCCTGATCCTGAACCACGGCCGGGCGGCGGCGCTCGGCCCGGTCGCTTCCGTCGTCCGCCGGGCGGCCGCTCCCCGCAGCGCGAGGCTCCGCACCGATCCCGCACGGTGCGACGACGCGGCCCGCGTGCTCGGGGCGCTCGAGGCGGTGAGCTCGGCCGGCGCCGCCCCGTCCGGCCGGCCGGGCGAGGTCGCCGTGGCGTTCGCGCCCGGGGTCAACGCCGACGCGGCCGCCGCCGCGGCCCTGCGGGCGCTCCTGGATGCGGGCATTCCCGTGGCCGAGTTCGCGCTCGAGGGGGGACGGCTGAGCGACGCGTTCCTCGAGGTGGTGTCGGGGTGACGGCGGCCTGGACGGTCGTTGCCCGCCGTGAGCTCGCCGACCTGTGGCTCCGCGGGCGGGGCTTCGCCCTGATCGTCGCCTACAGCGTCCTCCTGAGCGCAACCACCTATCTCGTCGCGACCAACCAGGCGATCAACTTCATCGAGCAGCGCGAGGCTGTCGGCCTGACGCTGCAGGTGGCGGTCGCCGTGGGAGCGCTGCTCACGCTGCTCGCGGCGGCCGACTCCGTGAGCGGCGAGCGCGACCGCGGCAGCCTCGAGACGCTGCTCCTGGCGCCGATCCCGCGGTGGCAGCTCGTCGTCGGCAAGGGCGCCTCGGCCCTTTCGCTGTGGCTGGCGGCGTTCGTGGTGGCGGTTCCCTATGTCTGGTTCCTCGGCCACGGGATCGACCTGGTGGCCGTGCCCCTCTCGGCGGGGCTCCTGGTCGGCACGCTCCTCGCGGTCGCGTTCGCGGGGCTCGGCCTCGCGGTGAGCTCCGCCTCTGCGACGAGCCGGGTCAGCCTCGCCGTGTGCATGCTGGTGCTGCTCGCGCTCTACGTGCCGACGCAGTTCCCGGTCGGGGCGACGACCGGCTGGGCGGGCGAGCTGCTCCAGCGGTTCAACCCGCTCACGGCCGGCCTGCACTTCCTCGGGCGGCTGGTGATCGACGGCCGCGGGGCGCTCGAGGAGCTGTCGTGGCTCGCGGCCCCGGTCGTCTTCGTCGTCGCCGCGGGGCTCGCGACCGCGATCGCCGCCCGCCGGCTGCGGCTCTCGGGGGTCGGCGAGTGAGGCGCCGGGGCGCGGCCGTCGTGGTCGTCGCGGCGGTGCTGGCGGCGGCGCCTCCTGCCCTCGCGGCGACGGCGCCGCCCCGGATCACCCTCGATCGCGGGCCGGTGGTGGTGCGGCTCGGCACGACGTTCGCGTTCTCCTCGACGCTCTCGGCAGGGGCCGCCGCCACCGGCCCGCTCGTGGCCCACCTGAACGTCGTCTCGCTCGACCCGGCGACGTACGTCGACCCCGAGGACTGGTCGACGCACCGCACCCGGTACCTCGGGGCCGTCGCGGCCGGCGACTCGGCATCGGTGCGGTGGTCGGTCAAGGCCGTGAGCTCGGGCCCGATCGTCATCTACGTGACGGCGGTGCCCGCCGACGGCTCGGGGCCGATCGCCGTCGGCCCTCCGCTGCACGTGCAGGTCGCCGAGCGGCGGACGCTGAACAGCGGTGGGGTCGTGCCGCTGGCTCTGGCGGTCCCGGCGCTGCTGCTCGTCGTCGCGGTCGTGACCCGGCGCCGGGCCGCGCCCGCCGGCTGAAACACCGGTGCCTGATGCCAATGTTTCACGCCCCATGGGGTTCGCCGAGGACGTCCGCCATGGCGCGCTCGATCACGCCGAGGTCGGCGGGGTCGAGGCGGTCGAGAAACCGCTGGGCGACGGCGGCACGGTGGTCGACGCGGGCGTGGGCGTAGCGCTCGGCACCGCGCGGCGTGAGCGTGACGAATGTGACGCGGCGGTCGTCGGGGTCGGCCGTCCGCTCGACCAGGCCGGCCCGGGCCATCCGGTCGACGACGCCGGTAAGGCCGCTCTTGGAGATGACCACCGCGTCGCCGAGCGCGCGCATCGAGAGCCGCCGCCCGGGCACGGCATGGAGGTGCAGCAGCACGTCGTACCAGCGCAGTGAGAGCCCGTGCGCGCGCTGCAGCTCGGCCTCGACGTCGGCGCAGACGGAGGCGTGGGCCTCGAAGAACATCTGCCAGGCACGCCAGTGCGGGTGGCGGAGGGGATCGGCGGGTTGCGCGGACATCGTGAGTGTGGTTAGATAGTACGTATACGGACTATACGTATACGGACAACAACACTCTACCATGGAGGAATGCGATGTACGCCCAGGTGATCAGGTTCGAGGACAGCCCGTCCGATCTCGAGGACGGCATCGCACACGTGATCGACGAGGTCGTGCCGGCGGCGGCCGCGGCGCAGGGGGTGGAGGGTGTGTGGCTCGTCGACCGCGAGGCCGGCGTGCGCCTCTCGGTGATGCTGTTCGAGAGCGAGGACGCGGCCCAGGCGGTGTTCGCCGCCATCGGCGAGCGCCGGGAGGCCGACCCGGATCGCAACCGGCCGAAGCCTGTCGGCGTGACCCGGTATGAGATCTACGCGTCGACGCCGGCCTTCGCGCCGGACCGAAAATTGGTGCCTGACCCGGATTTGCAGGGGGTCCGTCCGATCGGCTTCGTAGCATGAGACCATGGATGCACGTCGCGACACGCTTGCCATGGCCATCGACCTGCGGCTCGCCGATCTGTGGGCCGAGATCTTCGACCTCGGCGACCAGCCGATCGACCACGAGCTGCTCGGGTGGCTCCTGCGAGCCGCCTACGGCCAGGGCTACACCGATGCCCTGCGCGAGACCCGGCGGGGCCAGCTCTGCCTCGACCTGGGCTACCGCGTCCCCGATCGCGCCGCGTAATCGGGGCGGCCCGGCGCTGACCGGGCCGATGGTACCCTGACCCGCATGACCGGTCGGCCTCGCCTCGTGATCGCGCTGGTCGTGGCCTCCCTCCTCGCAGTCTTCCTGGTCTACCAGGGGTTTGTGAGCGCGGGCACCCTGCTCGTGAGCGTGTCGCAGCTGCGGTCCGACCGGGACGGCGCCGCCCACAAGAAGGTCACGCTCACGGGCGTCGTCGTCCAGACCTCCGGGACGACGAGCCCGATGCGGTTCGTGCTGAAGGACGACGGCGCGCCGGTGACCGTGCCCGTCTCGTACCACGGCTCGGTGCCCGACGCGTTCAAGGCCACGCGCCACATCATCGTGACCGGGCAGCTGCGCGGCGGCGTGTTCGTCGCGGAGCCGGATACGCTGCTCACGAAGTGCCCCAGCAAGTACTCCTCCGGCGGCTCCGGCACCTGATGCGGCGGGCGGCGCCGTGACGACGCTCGGGAGCGTCGCGCTCTACCTCGTCTTCGCGCTCACGGTCTATGCGGCCGTCGCCGGTGTTCTCGCCGGGCGGCGCGGCGACCGCCGGCTCATGCGCAGCTCGCGGAACGCGTTCACCGCCGCGCTCGGCGCCACGCTCGTGGCCGTCGTCGCGGTCGAGTACGCGCTCGTGACGCACGACTTCTCGCTGGCGGTCGTCGCCGAGCACACCAGCCGGCGGCTGCCCGCGGGCTACACGCTGAGCTCGCTCTGGGCGAGTGAGCCGGGCTCGCTCCTCCTGTGGCTCGCGATCCTGACGGGCGCCTCGGCCCTCGCCCTGCGCCAGAACCGTCATCGCAACCGCGAGCTGATGCCGTGGGTCGCGGCGGTCCTCGGCGGCATCGCGGCGTTCTTCTCGGGCCTGGCGGCGTTCGTCTCGTCGCCGTTCGCGCACGTCGCCGGCACGGTGCCGGCCGACGGCGCCGGGCTCGACCCGTCGCTTCAGAACCCGTACATGGTCGCCCACCCGCCCATGCTCTACCTGGGCTACGTGACGATGTCGATCCCGTTCGCCTTCGCGATGGCCGCCCTCATCACCGGGCGGACAGACGCCCGCTGGCTCGTGTCCGTGCGCCGGTGGACGCTCGTCAGCTGGGCCGCGCTCGGCACCGGGATGCTGCTCGGCGCGCACTGGGCATATGTCGAGATCGGATGGGGCGGCTACTGGGCCTGGGACCCGGTCGAGAACGCCGCGCTCATGCCGTGGCTCGCGGCGACGGCGTTCCTGCACTCGGTGATCGTGCAGGAGAAGAAGGGGATGCTGAAGGTGTGGAACATGGTGCTCGTGAGCGCCGCGTTCTCGCTCGCGGTCTTCGGTGACTTCCTCACGCGAAGCGGCGTCGTCCAGTCGGTGCACTCCTTCGTGCAGTCGCCGGTCGGGCCGTACCTGCTGGCGTTCGTCGCCGCCGTGCTCGCGCTTGCGACCGCGCTCATCATCTGGCGGCTGCCGCTCCTGCGCGCCGACCACCGGCTCGAGTCGGTGATCTCGCGCGAGGCGACGTTCCTCTTCAACAACCTGCTGCTGCTCGCGCTCGCGTTCGCCGTGCTCTGGGGCGTCATCTTCCCGATCCTGAGCGAGGCGGTCCGCGGCGTCCGCTCGACCGTCTCGGCGCCCTACTACGACTTCTTCCTCGTCATCTTCGGGCTGCCGCTGCTGGCGCTCACCGGGATCGGGCCGCTCATCGCCTGGCGGCGGGCGTCGCCCGACAGCCTGATACGCACGTTCCGCTGGCCGGTCGTCTCGGCGCTCTCGGGTGCCGCGCTCCTGTGGCTCCTCGGCCTCGGGTCGAGCATCGCCGGGCTGACGGCGCTCTCGCTCTGCATCTTCGTGACGGTCACCGTCGGCCTCGAGTTCGCGCGCGGGACGGCGGCCAGACGGGCGCTCGCCGGCGGCTCGGTGCCGCGCGCGCTGCTCGATCTCGTGAGCCGGAACCGGCGCCGCTACGGGGGCTACGTCGTCCACCTCGCGATCGTGATCCTCGTCGTCGGCGTGACGGCTTCGAGCGCCTATTCGAGCGTGCAGTCGGCGCACCTTGGACCGGGGCAGTCCATGCGCATCGACGGGTACACGCTCAAGAACACGGGCGTCTTCCAGCGGCCGGGTCCCAACTACACGTTCGAGTACGTGCGCCTGGCGGTCTCACGCGGCGGCACGTCGCACGGCGTCCTCGAGCCCGGCCAGCGCGTCTACGACACCGGCCAGGTCGGAAACGAGGTCGACATCCGAAGCAGCCTGCCGTCCGGCACCGACCTGTACTCGATCCTCCAGGGGGTCGATCGCGACTCGTCGGGCGGCGTCAGCGTCAAGGTGCTCGTGAACCCGGCGGTCGGACTCGTCTGGCTGGCCGGCGTCGTCTTCCTGCTCGGCGCGCTGATCACCCTCTGGCCGGATCCGCGCGAGGCCCGCCAGCTCGCCCGCCGCTACGGCGAGCTCCTGGCCCGAAGCGGCGCATGACCGCTGCCGCAGCGGTCGCCGCGGCGGCGGCCCTGGTCATGCTGGCCGTGCTCATCGTGGCGTGGCCGTTCGTGTCCCCGGAGCGCGAGGGTCCCGAGCAGCGGCTGTCCGAGGACGACCGGCGGCGGCTGGCGCTGGCCGAGGCCCGCGACGCCGCCTACGGGTCGTTGCGCGACCTCGAGCACGACCTGCGAACGGGCAAGGTCACAGAAGCCGACTACCAGGCCGAGCGCGACCGCCTGCGGGCCGAGGCGGCCAGGGTGCTGCGTGAGCTGGATCAGCTAAGGTAGCCCCGCTCAGGAGCGCTCTCCAGGAGGGATTCATGGCCGGTCTCATGTCGCGTTTCACGACCCTGTTCAAGGTCAAGGCGAACACGATGCTCGACAAGGCCGAGGATCCCGGGCAGACCCTCGACTACAGCTACCAGCAGCAGCTCGAGATGCTCCAGAAGGTCAAGCGCGGGGTGGCCGACGTCGTCACGGCCAAGAAGCGCCTCCAGCTCCAGACCGCGAAGCTCGAGGAGAGCATCGTGAAGCTCGACGGCCAGGCCCGCCAGGCGCTCGCCGGGAACCGCGAGGATCTTGCGCGGACGGCGCTCGAGCGAAAGGCGCTGATCCAGGGCCAGCTCCAGGGCCTCGACACGCAGATCACCGCGCTCGAGCAGCAGCAGCAGAACCTGATCGACCAGGAGCGGCGCCTGTCGGCGAAGGTCGAGTCGTTCCGCACCCAGAAGGAGGTCGTGAAGGCTCAGTACTCCGCGGCCGAGGCGCAGGTGCGGATCGGCGAGGCGACGACCGGCCTGGGCGAGGAGATGTCGGACGTCGGGATTGCCCTGCAGCGCGCACAGGACAAGACCGAGCAGATGCAGGCGCGGGCGGCGGCGGTGAACGAGCTCGTCGACACGGGCGCCATCGACGACCTCACGGCGGCGCCGGGGTCGGACCTCGACGCCCAGATCGCGGCCCTCACGGCCGGATCCCAGGTCGACGACGAGATGGCGAAGCTGCGCGCCGAGGTCGGGAGCGGCGCTCCGGCCCCAGAGCTCGGCCAGGGCACGGAGTCGACCGAGCCCGCGGAGGAGTCGAAATGACCGTCGTTCGCATCCTCGGGAGCGGCCAGTTCCGGCTCGAGGACGCCGAGATCCGCCAGCTGAACGAGCTCGACAACGCGGTGGCGTCGGCTGTGGCCGCTGGCGACGGCGCGGCGTTCAAGCGATCGTTCGGCGAGCTCATCACGCACGTCCGAACCAGCGGCACGCCGGTCCCCGACGGCGAGCTCGTGACGTCGGACCACGTGCTTCCCGCGGCCGATACGACCCTGGACGAAGCCCGCGAGGCCTTCGCGGGCGACGGCGCGATCCCCGGTTAGGCCGCTCCGCGCGCCCAGTCCGACCAGGTGACGACGCCGGCCTCGGGCCGGGGCGGCGCGTCGAGCATGGCGAGGTACTCCAGCATGTGGCCGTCGGGGTCGTGGAAGTAGACGGCCGCCGCGGGCATCCAGCCGATCACGCTCGGCTCCTCGGCCGGCTCGCGGAAGAACGAGAGCGGCTGCACGCCTGCCGCTGCGAGGGCCTGCGGAGCGCGCAGGACCTCGTCGAGCTCGGCGGCGAAGGCGACGTGCAGGAACATGCCCATCGGCGCCGTCCCGAGCGACCACAGCCCCAGCATCGCGCCGCCGGGCTCACCCGCCCAGAGGAAGGCCACACCCCGCACGGCGTCGTCATAGGCGACCTCGAGGCCCACGACGTCGCGATAGAAGCGGACGGCGCGCGCCACGTCCGAGACCGGCAGGTGTGCCTCGAACAGCGAGGTGACGCGGACCGGCCCGGAGGCCGTCACTCGTAGACGACCACGTCGGGGCGGGGGATGAGGCGCAGCACCGCGCGCGGCCCCATCAGATCCGTGTCCTCGTGGAAGAAGAGCTTGAACCCGTTGTAGCGGCCGGGCTTCCGGGTAGAGAAGAGGTCGTACTTCGAGACCTTGTTGGCGCGGTCGCCGAATCCGTCGACGTTGACCGTCAGCGCGACACCGGGGTAGGTCGCGAGCGTGCGGGCGTTCCGGATCATCTCGGTCGTGAAGCGGTGCACGATGAGGAGCTTCTGCGGCAGGTTGTTCGCCTTCACGATCTGGGACATGTAGGCCTGCACGTGGTTCACGATCGAGGCGTCGGTTGCGCCGATGACCGACCCGGGCACCTGGCCCGCCGCCATGCTCCACTCGGGGTCGAGCGCGATCCCGACATCCGGCTCCCGCAGCCAGCGGGCGTACGAGCGCACCTCACGCATGAAGGGCGAGCGGCCCGGCTGGATGTCGAGGATGAGGAGGGCGTGGGCACGTCGGGCGGCCGCCAGATAGCGGGCGATCAGGTCGGAGGACTGGCGCGCGCGGTAGAGCCCGTCGTTGCCGGGCGAGGCCTGGACGACCGTCGCGATCAGCTCCATCGCCGGGAGCACGGGCTTGTCGGCGCGGTACTTCGCCGCCATGGCGTCGAGGCGCCGGCCCGCCGCGTCGGGCGAGCCGATCCCGAGCGTCCCGAGGCCGGCGTCCTGGGGCGCGCCGTAGAAGGCCACGACCCGTGTGCGCGGCAGGATCGTCCGCCCGCCGTCGGGCAGCGTCGGCGGCGGCTTGGGCTTGGTCGCTGCGCTCGCCGGGGTGGCCGTGCCCGGCTTCGAGGAGCCGCTGATGCGCGTCCACGCTCCCGCGGCGCCGAAGATGACGGCGAGCGAGACGAACGACGCCAGGGCGATGCGCCGCTGGCGGATCGCGCGGTCGCGGGCCACCTGCCGCTGGACCCAGCGCGGGTCGCCGCGGTAGGCCTTCAGTCGTTTCTCGACGTCTAGATCGGGGCGTCCCATAGCGGATACCACCGCTCGAGCTCAGCTTCGATCGGCAGCTCGCCTTCGAGCCTCGCCTGAAGCTGGAGCTCGCGCTCGGTGTCGCGAGTGTCCGAACCCTGCGGCACGAAAGGATAGAACGTGCCGCGCTTGAAGTTGTAGACGAACCGGACGCTCCCGGGCTCGAACCCGAAGAGCGCGCAGAGGAGCTGCTCGCCGAAGCCGTCGTCGGTCATCGACTGCGCCGCGACGTGGATCGTCGTCACGAGGTCCTCGAAGTCGGCGTCGGTGAGCCGCAGCCACTCGTAGCCGTACTTGTCGACGCTGCGCTCCATCTTCGTCCCGGAGTCGGCGAACGCCATCTTCACCATGTCCTCGATGTCCTTCCCGCTCTCGCGGAACCGCGACGACGACATGGGCTTGAAGCAGATCGCCGCCGCCTGCGACGGGCGCAGGTCGAGCGACGTCTCGAGCGTCACCTGGGCCGTCGAGATGGCGAACAGGCGCTCGAGCGTCGGCGCCTCGACCTTCGTCCGGCCCAGCAGACTGTCGAAAAGGCCCATGGGGCCGAGGAATCTACCCGATTTCCGGTCGGAAGACCTTCTTAGAGGGTCTCGAGGCCGCGCTCGAGGCGGCGCAGCTGCTCGAGCCGGGCCTCGAGCGGGGGGTGATCCGAGAACAGGTTCGAGAGGCCGCTCTTCAGCCCGGCGGGGATGATGAAGAACTGGTTCAGGCCCTCGGCCATGCGCATGTCGCGCTGCGGGATCCGCGCCATCTCGCCCGAGATCTTGACCAGCGCGGAGGCCAGGCTCGACGGCGACTTGGTGAGGATCGCGGCGCCGCGGTCGGCTGAGAACTCGCGGTAGCGGGAGAGGGTGCGGATGAGGATGAACGAGAGCGCGTAGACCACGATCGACACCAGGAGCACCACGACGAAGGCGTTCCCGGAGTTGTTGTCGTCGTCGCCGCCCCCGAACCCGCCGCCGAAGAAGAAGCCCCACCGGGTGATGAACCCGGCCACCATCGCGAAGAAGCTCGCCAGGGTCATGACGGCCACATCGCGGTGGGCGACGTGGCTCAGCTCGTGGGCGATGACGCCCTCGAGCTCGTGAGGCTCGAGCCGGTCGAGCAGGCCCTGGGTGACGGCAACGGCGGCGTGCTTGGGGCTGCGGCCGGTGGCGAACGCATTCGGCATGTCGGTCGGCACGATCGCGACGCGCGGCATCGGCAGGCCGGCGGTCATGCACAGCCGCTGGACGACGGCGTGGAGCTCGGGCGCCTCGGCCTGGCTCACGATCCTCGCTCCGGCAGACCGAAGCGCGATCTTGTCGCTCGTCCAGTACTGCACGAACAGGAGGCCGCCGCCCAGGATGATGATCGGGATCAGCCCGAGGTTGAACGCCTGCGCCAGGACGACGAAGAAGACGACATAGATCAGACCAAGCAGGAACATGGTCATCGTCATGCGCGCGACGAGCCCCGGATCGCGGTCGAGCGTGCGGCGTCTGGCCATGGCCGTATGGTAGCCCGGACCGTCCGCTCTCAGCCGTTCACGCCGCGACGAAGCGGATGTCGGGGAGAGAGCGGTGGCGGTCGTGATGGCCCAGGCCGTAGCCGACCACCGGGCGCTCCGCGGCGGTGTAGCCGAGGTAGCGCACGTCGAGCTCGACGAGCCGCCGGTGAGGCCGGTCGAGGAGCGCGCACACGTCGACCCGCGCCGCCCCCCGGGCCCCCAGCGCGCGGACGACGTTCAGGAGCGTGAGGCCGGTGTCGACCACGTCCTCGACGAGGATCACGTGCTCGTCGCGCACGGGGTGGTCGAGATCCTTGGTGAGCCGCATCCGGCCGCCGGTCGAGCCTCGGTAGGGCGTGAGCTGGATGGTGTCGATGCGGTGCGGGATGGAGAGGGCCCGCGACAGGTCGGCGCAGAGCACGACCGCGCCCTTGAGGACGGCGACCAGGGTCAGCGGCGACCCGCGGTGGTCACGGTCGATCGCCGCGGCGAGCTCGGCGACGCGCTCGGCGATGGCCGCCGCCGGCAGGTACACCGCCCCGGTGGGCTCGGTCACGCCGGCAGTCGCAGACCGTGCCGGTCGGCGAGCGCGTCGAGATCGCGGCGGTAGAGGATCCGGATGCGGACGTCGGGGTAGAGCTCGCGCAGGCGCCGCACCTTGCGGTTCTTCTTCGTGACAAGCGACTGCTTCATGGTGGTCACCTCGACGTACAGGTCCTGCTCCGGCAGATAGAAGTCGGGTGTGAACGCTTCGAGCACACCGCCGTCCGGGCTCACCTCGAGCGGGAACGTGTGCGGCTCGTACTCCCACGCCACGCCGTGGTAGTCGAACAGGCGGGCGCACTCTCGCTCAGCGTCGTTTTGGAACCGCGGCCCTTTGTGCATCCGCCTTGCAACGGTACCGGTCGCCTCGGACGGCGGTACGATGGCGCGCGTGTCGAGCCAGCCCCGCCCGTTCGTCATCGCGCACCTCTCCGACCTGCACTGCGGATCGCCGTACTTCGTCGAGAACCTGCTCCAGCGGGCGATCATGGAGATCAACGACCTGACGCCCGACGTGGTCGTCTGCTCGGGCGATCTCACGACCTTCGGCTACAAGCAGGAGTACCGCCAGGCGCGTGAGTACCTCGAGCGGCTGGTCTGCCCCGACGTGATCACGATCCCCGGGAACCACGACTCCCGAAACGTCGGCCACGTGCATTTCGAGAGCCTGATCGGGCCGCGCTCGACGGTGCTGCACAAGGGTGGGATCAGCTTCGTCGCGGTCGACTCGTCGGAGCCCGACCTCGACTACGGCGTGGTCGGCAGGAGCCGCTACGGCTGGATCGAGGAGCAGTTCGCGCCGCCGGCCGACTTCCGGGTCTTCATCCTGCACCATCACCTGCTCCCGATCCCCGGCACCGGGCGCGAGCGAAACGTCGTCCACGACGCGGGCGACGCGCTCGAGGTGCTGCAGCGCGCCGGCGTGAACCTCGTGCTGTCGGGTCACAAGCACGTGCCCTACGCCTGGCGGCTCGAGGATCTGTTCGTCGTGAACGCGGGAACGGTGTCGTCGATGCGTCTGCGCGGCAACACGCGGCCCTGCTACAACGTCGTTGAGATCGCCGCCGACGAGGTGGCCGTCTACCGCAAGTACCCGTTCCACGGCCGCGAGACGATCATCCGCTTCTCGCCGGTGACGCTGGCCTACGAGAAGCACACGGTCCCGACGGCGACCTGATGCGCCCGGCGCTCGCACTCGTCGACGGCGAGCACTACCCGTCCGTCGTGCGGGCCGCGATCGCGCAGGCGAGCGAGGACGGGCCGGTGGTCGCCGCCCTGCTCCTGGGCGGCGTCGAGAAGCTGGACGGCGTTCCCGACTACGGCGTCCCGCTCGAGCGCGTGGACGGCGATCCGGCCGCGGCGCTGGTCGGCGCCGCCCGGCGCCACGGCGCGGAGCGGGTCGTCGACCTGAGCGACGAGCCGGTGCTCGACGAGCGGACGCGCTTCAGGCTGATCGCCCACGCGCTCGCGGCGGGCCTCGAGTACTCGGGCGCCGACTTCGCGTTCCGGCCGCCGCCGCGGCCCGCCGCCGGGGTCCCGGCGCTCGCCGTGGTGGGGACGGCAAAGCGGATCGGCAAGACCGCCGTCAGCGGTCACACGGCCCGCCTGCTCTCGGCCGACCGCCGCGTCGTCGTCGTCGCCATGGGCCGGGGCGGCCCGGAGGCGCCGGAGGTGGTCGACGGTGCCGCGGCCCGAGTCGGCGTCGCCGATCTGCTCGCCCGCTCGCGGGCCGGCACCCACGCCGCGTCCGACTACCTCGAGGATGCGGCGCTCGCCGGGGTGGTCACGGTCGGCGCCCGGAGGTGCGGCTCGGGCCTCGCGGGGGCGCCGTTTCTGTCCAATGTCGTAGAGGCGGTGGCCGCCGCCCGCGCCCTGGAGCCGGACCTGGTCGTGCTCGAAGGATCGGGCGCGGCCCTTCCGCCGGTGGCGGCCGACCGCACGGTGCTGGTAACGTCAGCCGCTCGTCCTGCGGAGAGCCTGGTGACAGGGATGGGACCGTACCGGATACTTGTATCCGACATGCTGGTCGTGACCATGTGTGAGCCGCCGCTCGCCTCGCGGGAGGACGTCGACGACGTGCGGGCCGCCGTTGCCGAGATCCGGCCCGACCTGCCCGTCGTGACGACCGTCTTCCGGCCGCGCCCGGCGGAGCCCGTGGTCGGGGAGCGGGTCGCCCTCTTCACGACCGCGCCCGCCGCCGTGCACCCAGCGCTGCGAGCGTCGCTCGAGGGCGATCACGGCGCCGACGTCGTCGCCGTCTCCGGGGCGCTCTCCGATCGCGTCTCCCTGCGCGCCGATCTCGACAGGCCCGACGTCGCCGGCGCGGACACCTACCTGACCGAGATCAAGGCGGCGGCGATCGACGTGGTCGCCGAGGCCGCCGAGGCGCGCGGAGCCCGGCTGGTGTTCTGCGACAACCGGCCGCAGGCCACGGACGGCTCACCGGATCTGGACGCCGCGCTTCGCGGGCTGGCCGACGAGGTGGTGCGGGCACATGCCTGACTGGCGCCGCATGTTCCGGCGCGGGACGGCGCCCGAGCCGCCGGCCGCGGCGACCCCGTCACGCGAGCCCCGGATCCGAAGCCGGGGCGCGCCGATGCCCTTCTCGAAGGGGAGGATGGCGCAGGCGCTCGTGCTGGCGGGCGCGGAGCCCGAGCGGGCCTACCAGCTGGCGCTCAGAGTCCAGTGGGAGGTTTCGCGCATCGCCGAGGACGAGATCCCGATCGAGCAGCTGCACGGCGTCGTCGAGGAGGTGCTGGCCGAGGAGGAAGGCCCGCAGATCGTGTCGCGGTATCACGGGTGGCACGAGGTGCTCCGGCTCGACCGGCCGCTCATCATCCTGCTCGGCGGGGCCACCGGCACGGGCAAGAGCACGCTCGCGAGTGAGATCGCCTACCGCCTCGGCATCAGCCGGATCACGTCGACGGACGCCGTCCGCCAGGTCATGCGGGCGTTCTTCGCCGCCGAGCTCATGCCCGAGCTGCACTTCTCGTCGTTCGAGGCGGCCCAGGGCCTCAAGGTGCCGATGCCCGACCCCGACTCCGAGGACCGGGCGCTCTACGGGTTCCTCCAGCAGGCCGGCCAGGTCGCCGTCGGGGCCAACGCGATCGTCGAGCGGGCCGTTCTCGAAGGCCTCTCGACGGTGGTCGAGGGTGTCCACCTCGTCCCCGGCCTGATCGCGGCCGATCAGCATGCGGGCGCCGTCGTCGTCCAGGCGATGCTCGCCATCACCGACGAGGAAACCCACCAGGGCCACTTCTTCTTCCGCGACATGGCGAGCGGCGGAGTCAGGTCGATGGACCGCTATCTGCGCAGCTTCGGCGAGATCCGCCGCATCCAGGACTACCTCGTCGGGCGGGCCGAGAAGGTGGGATGGCCCGTTATCGAGGCGGGCGACCCCGATCAGGCGCTGATCGCGGTCATGGATCTGATCCTCGAGCGCGCCACCGCCCGCCAGGCCGCGATACCCTGACCGCGTGCATGCCCACGCCGACGCCGTGACCGCAGTGCCGGTCGACCCGGCGAACGTCGAGCCGTGCCGCTGCACCGAGCTGACCGCTGTGACCGAGCGCTGCGTGCTCGCCGCGGGCCGGTACCTCGGCCGCGGCGACGCGGACGCGGCCGACCGGGCGGCGTCCGAGGCGATGGTCAACGCGCTCGCGGGGGTGCCGATCTCGGGCCGGCTCGTGATCGGCCGCGACGACCCGGGCCACCCGCTGGCGGAGGGGCGCGAGCTGGGCGGCGGCGGGCGGGCGCTCGACCTCGCCTGCGACCCGATCGGAAACGGCGCGGCGGTCGCCGGAGGGCGACAGGGCGCGCTGTCGATCCTGGCGGCATCCGACCCGGGCGGGCTCACGCCGCTCCCGCGGATGTACATGAAGAAGATGGCCGTAGGGCCGGTCGCCAAGGGCCGGATCGACCTGCGCCTGCCCGTCGGCGAGAACCTCGCCGCGATCGCCGACGCGTTCGGACGGCAGGTGGGCGACATCACCGCGATCGTGCTCGAGCGGCCCCGGCACGACGACCTGGTCGCCGAGATCCGCGACGCCGGCGCGCGCATCAAGCTGATCGACGACGGCGACATCACCGCCTCGATCAGCGCCGCGATCCGCGGCACCAACGACCACCTCGCGATCGGGATCGGCGGCGCCATGGAGGGCGTCATCTCGGCCGCCGCGCTGCGATGCCTCGGAGGCGAGGTGCAGGGCCAGCTCTGGCCGCTCTCGCGCACCGAGATCGCCGACGCCGCCGAACACGGGATCGACGACATCGAGCGCATCTTCGGGATCGACGACCTGGTCGACGGCCATCACGCGGTCGTCGCGACCGGCATCTCGGGCGGCGACCTCCTCCGCGGCGTGCACTACTTCGCCGAGGGCGCGCGCACGCATTCGCTCGTCCTCTGCACCCGCTGCAACCGGGTGCGGTTCATCGATTCGATCCACCTCTTCTCACGCGACCGGCACGAGGCGATCAGGCTGTGATGGAGCCGCTGCTCTACGAGCTGCACGACCTGGCCCGCTCCCGCGGGGTCGAGGGCTACCGGCGGATGTCGAAGTCGGAGCTGCTCGCGGTGGTCGGCGAGGCGCCGGCCGGCGGACCGACGACGGTCGAGCGATCGGTCCGGCGCGGCCTCGCGCTCCTGACGCTGCGGGGCGGGACGCCCGAGAACACGCTGGCGCTCGAGACGCTCGAGGAGCTGGCGGCGGCCGTCGAGGAGCTCGCGGCCGACGACGACGTGCGGCTGATCGCGATCACGGGAGCCGGCAGCCGGA
This sequence comes from uncultured Actinomycetes bacterium, assembly GCA_963809325.1. Lineage (GTDB taxonomy): Bacteria > Actinomycetota > Thermoleophilia > Gaiellales > JAICJC01 > JAICJC01. The sequence continues at coordinate 340,411 of CAWEIZ010000007.1, read as the reverse complement.
TCTTCTCCGCCGGCGCCGACCTGGACGCCGTCGCGGGGCTCCCCGGCGCTGAGGTGTCGGGGCGGGGCTCCGCAGCGCTCGATCGCATCGCCGCGGTCGACGTGCCGACGGTGGCCGTGCTGAACGGCCACGCCGTCGGCGGAGGGATCGACCTCGCGCTGGCGTGCGACTGGCGCGTCGGCGCCGAGGGCGCGCGCCTGCGGTTCATCCACAACGAGCTCGGCTACTCGCCGCCGTGGGGGGCGGCCGAGCGGCTCGCGCGGCTCATCCCGGCCCCGGTCGCGCTGCGGCTCTTTGCGACGTGCGCGCTCGTCTCGATGCAGGAGGCCCGCGCGATGGGCCTGGTCGACGATCTCGGCGCCCCGCACCGGCTGCTCGGCCGGGTCGAGGCGCTCCTGACCCGGATCGAGCGCTCCGATCGGGTCGCCGTCATGGCGACGAAGCGGCTGCTCCGGCCCGACACCCCGCGCGAGGCGCACACCGCGGCCTTCGCGGCACTCTGGGACGCGCGCGCGGCTACCATCCAGGAATGAGCGCCGAGGTCACTGCCGAAGCCGTCTGGGATGCGCTGCGCGTGGTCGAGGATCCGGAGCTCGGCATGGATGTCGTCGACCTCGGGCTCGTCTACGACGTCTCGATCACGGGCGACGCCGTCGCGGTGACCTACTCGCTGACGTCGATGGGGTGCCCGGCCGGCGCCCAGATCGAGCAGGACATCCGCGACGCCGTCGGCAGCATGGCAGGCGTCGGCGAGGTGACGACCGAGCTCATCTTCGATCCGCCGTGGTCGCCCGAGCGGATGTCCGACGACGCCAAGTTCGTGCTCGGCTTCTGAACCGCGCCGGCAGCCGCAAATTCACCCTTGTCTCGCCCGGCGTTTTTGCCGATCTGTCCTTCTGTACTTGGTGTTTTTACGGGAGGCAGACATGCTCGAGTTTCTCAGTCATCTTCGCGATGAGGCTGGCCAGACCATGGCGGAGTACGCCGTGGTGCTCGGTGTGATCACGATCGCCGTGGTCGTCACCCTCGGCCTTCTGAGCACGGCGATCCAGGGCCTGCTCAACAACGTCATCGCAACCCTGTAGCAGAGCTGCGTTCGCACCACCGCCTCCGGCCCGGCACCCGCCGATCCGGAGGCGGTCGCGTTTGGGGGACAGTCCCTGAACCTTTCGCGTCACGCTCCCGTGGCGGCGGCGTGACGGTGCGGGGCCGCCGGGCACGCGGTGTGTAACGAGTGTATCGCTGGATTGTGACGGCGAGTGTCCAGGGACTGTCCCCCCCGTTCGCCGTTCGATACCCAAAGATTCGGCGGCGGTCGTGGCTCCGGCGAAGACCGCGTTCTTCGTCGGAGCGCGCCAGACCTTGCGCTACCCGTTAAGGAGGGGGCTCGCGGGGGAACCCTGGGTTCCCCCGCTGCGGCTACTCGTACTGCAGGCGCCCGAGCAGGCGGCCCCACGGCGCCGCGGGATCGATGATCGCGGCCGCGGCGAAGATCTTGGCGATGTCGCCGACGACGAACGGCCACAGGCCGTAGTGCAGGGTCGTCGCGCCCGCGCCCGTCCAGGGCGTCGGGATCGCCTGGTGCAGCCACACGAGCCCGGTGGCGTAGAGGCACACGCTCCCGAGCAGCATCGCCGGAACCGTCACGTAGAAGCTGCGCCCGTAGCGGTCGCAGATCGCCCCGACCACGAGCGCCGCCAGCGGGTAGCCCCACAGGTAGCCGCCGCTCGCGTGCAGGGGGTTGGCCTGCGTCAGCCAGTCGACGCCGCCGTGGCCGTCCGCGAAGACGGGCAGGCCGACCGCGCCGGCGCCGAGGTAGAGCAGCTGCCCGGCGGCGCCTCGCCGGGCTCCGAGGAACGCGGCCGAGCCCAGAACGGCGAAGGTCTGGAGGGTGGTGGGCACCGGATAGCCGAACGAGACCTGGGCGCACACCGCGGTCAGGACCGTGGACCCGACGACGGTCAGGAGCATTCCCACCGCGCCCGGGTGGGTGCGGGAGATCACGCGCTCGTGCATTCGGAGCCCTCCTTGACGGGGGTATCGGTAAGTGGTAGCTTACGGTAAGAGATGACTTACGCAGACGCCATGGACGCGCTCGGTGACCCTACCAGGAGAGCCATCTTCGAGCGTCTTCAGTCCGGGCCGAGGGCGGTGGGGGAGCTGGCGCGCGAGCTCCCCGTCAGCCGCCCGGCGGTCTCGCAGCACCTGAAGGTGCTGAAGGCCGCGGGCCTGGTTCGCGACCAGGCCGACGGCACCCGTCGTCTCTACCAGGTCGACCCGGCCGGCCTTGCCGCGCTGCGGTCGTACCTGGAGACCTTCTGGGACGTGGCCCTGTCCGACTTCCGGGCCGCGGCCGAACACGAGCGAGAGGAGCGGAGGATGAGCACGCAGGCGACGATCGAGCCGATCGTCCGGTCGGTCACGGTGCAGTGCCCGGTCGAGCGGGCGTTCGAGGTCTACACCGGCGGCATCGGGCGGTGGTGGCCGCTCGAGACGCACTCGATCGCGGTCGGGAGCGGCGCCAAGGCCGTGAACGCCGTGATCGAGCCCCGGGCCGGCGGTCGCATGTTCGAGGTGCAGGCCGACGGCAAGGAGGCGCCGTGGGGGACGGTCGACGTGTGGGACCCGCCTCACCGGCTCGTGATCTCGTGGCACGTGAACCCGGAGGCGCCGGCGCCGACCGAGATCGAGGTCAGGTTCACGGCCGAAGGCGACGCCACCCGGGTCGACGTGGAGCACCGCGGCTGGGAGCGGCTCGGCATGGATCGCGGACAGGAGGCCCGCGAGAGCTACGGCTCCGACGACGGCTGGGGCCTCGTGCTCTCCCGCTACGCCAAGGAGGCCGGGGCCGCCGCGTAGCGCACAATACGCGGGTGAACGCGACGGAGCTCACCCGTGCAGTGGTCGACGAGGCGGCTCGGCTCGGCATCGACGCATGCGGCGTCTGCCGGGCCGAGCCGTACGTCCGCGCCGAGGCGCTGATCCGCGAGCGGCGAGCGGCGGGCCTCTTCGCCGACATGCGCTTCACGATGGCGCACCCCGAGCGGTCGTGCCATCCGGAGACCCTGCTTCGCGGCGCCCGTTCGGTGGTCGCCGCGGCTCGAAGCTACGCGCGGCCCGAGCCCCCCAAGCCGACCGACCGCCCGCGTGGGCGCATGCCGCGCTACACGCGCCGCGACGAGTACGCCGTGCTCCGCGAGCAGCTCGCCGAGCTCGGCGCGCGGCTCGAGGGGTGGGCGCCCGGTGCGCGGTCGGCGGTGTTCGTCGACGCGAACCACCACGTCGATCGCGAGGCCGCCGCCCGCGCCGGGATCGCCGTCTACGGCAAGAACACGATGGCGATCACCCGCCGGCACGGGTCATGGGTCGTGCTCGGCGTGCTCGTCACCGACGCCGAGCTCGAGCCGACGAACGCCGCGCCCGAGGAGCCGGCCTGGGACGCGTGCGGATCGTGCCGGGCGTGCATCGACGCCTGCCCCACCGGCGCGATCGTCGCCGACGGCGTGCTCGACGCGCGCCGCTGCCTGAGCTACCACACCCAGTCGCGGATGGACGAGCTGCCGTCCCCAGCGGAGCTGGGCGATCGCGTCTACGGGTGCGACATCTGCCAGGACGTCTGCCCGTGGAACACGGGCGCCGACCGCCGGGCGGAGGGGCTCGAGCCGGACGCCGTCGACGACGCGTTCCCGCCGCTCGAGGAGTGGATCGACGCCGATCCGGACGAGCTCGCGCACCGCTACCGCAGGCTGTACGTGCCCGACCGCGACGGCCGCCGCCTGGCCCGAAACGCGCGCGCCGTGCTCGCCAACCTCAGGGCACGGCCACAGGGCTGATCCGGCGCAACAGCTGCTCCGCCGACCGCCGGACCTGCGTGCGCACCGCCTCGGGCTCGAGCACCTCGGCCTGGCCGCGGTAGCGCAGGATCTCCGAGACGAGCCACTCGCGCGAGCCGTACGTCACGTCGGCGACGGCGGCTCCCCCTCGGGCCGGCTGGGCCCCGGGGCGCCCCTCGAGCTCCCAGCGCGCCCGCTCGGGCGTGAACCAGACCCGGGCGATGCCCACCTTGCCGCCGAGCGAGTGGTCGAGGTCGGCCATCTCGGGCCGGGGCACGTAGTGCCGGCGCGAGAGCCGCGCCTCCTTGATGTAGGGCACCCTGAAGGTGCGCCGCCCGTCGCGGCTCTCGTCCCACGTCTCGACGCTCCAGCCGCGGTCGTCGCGGCGCAGGAGATAGGGCTCGACCGATCGCGTCGAGAACTCGTTGGACGAGCGCGAGAGGTAGGTGATGTCGACGAGCCGGCGGTCGCGGACGCCGGCGTTCAGGATCGTGACGGCATGCTCCTCGGCGTCGGTCTCCTGCGGCTTCGGGGTGTCGGCGAGGGCGTAGGTGCCGAACGCGGCCTCGACCTTCTCGCGCACCGTCGCGAGCGACGAGTGGGCCTCGGCTGCGACCAGCGGCGCGACGACGTCGAGCGCCCGCAGGAGCGCCTTCGCCTCGAGGGGCGAGAGCCGGGCCGGCCGGCGGAACGTGTCGCCGTAGAGCTCCTTGTCAACGTGAATGTGGCCATTCTCGGTGGCGCAGTAGACGGCGTAGCAGCCGCCGCCGAAGTTGACGAGGTTCAGCAGGTCGAGGCTCTCCTGGAGCTCCTGCGGCGTGAGCCGGAAGCGGCGCTCGAGCTCGTCCGCCTCGACGCGCGCGGAGGCCGAGTCGCCGCACCGTGCGAGGAGGAAGGCCAGGAGCGCCTGGAGCAGCGCGAACCGCTCCGGCGCGACCGGCCCCGGCATCCGCGCCGGCGGCGGGTCGGGCGGCTCGCCAACGGCCGCTGCGGGCGCTGCGGGCACTGCGCGCGGCTCGCCGCTGTGCGCGTCGATCACCGTCTGGAGATCGGCCGCGACGGCCTCGACGACCGCCTCGGGCTCGACGGCGTGCGCGCGCCCGCCGAGCGAGAGGATCCACGCCGAGAGCGCGGCGAGGTCGGAGTAGGGCGTCGCGAAGCGGGCCGAGCCGTCGGCCAGCTCCTGGAACTCGCCGTACGCGCCGTACCGGCGCTCGACCAGCCAGGTGGCGTCGGCGCTCACCTCGATGACCGCCGTCCCGGCTTCGTCCGCCGAGAGCTTCCAGGGCGGCCGGTCGCGGTATGCGGTCACGTTGAAGTCGGCCGGGATGCGGAAGTCACGCTCGCGGCGGGTGGCGAACTTGATCTCGCCGCGGATCCGCGAGACGCGGAACGTGCGCCGCCGGTCCTCGCCGGGCTCGCGGTCCATGTCGTCGCCGACGACGTACCAGATGCCGTTCATCTCCCAAAGCCCGTACGGGTTGACCGTGCGCTCGGCCTCGCTGTCGGAGGTGATCGTCCAGTAGCGGAACCGCACCGTGCGCTGCTTCGAGATCGCCTGCTCGAGCTTCGCCAGGCGAGCGGCGATCTCGTCGGTGTAGAGGGGAGCCAGGAGCTCGACGGGCGCCGTCTTTGGCCCGGGGTCCGTGCCCGGCCAGGCCCGGCCGAGCGCGAGGTTCTGGAGCGCGAGCCGCAGGGGCTCGGCATACGCGAACTGGCCCTCGAGCAGGTAGAAGCTGGTCTGGAGCGCCGCCAGCTCGTCGTCGGTGAGCTCGATCGGCGGCAGGAAGTACTGCTCCTCGCGCAGGCTGTAGAGCTCCTCCGAGGTGAACTCGTCGCGGCCCGACGCGATGGGGATTCCCAGATCCTGGAGCTCGCGGCGATCGGCGTAGTAGCGCCGCGCGAACGCCTCGTCGCCCATGTCGGAGTACCCCTCGACGTGGGTCTTGACGTCGCGCGCCGTGACGGGTCGCTGTTCCGCCATGAGGTACGCCACGAGCGAGAGCTGGCGGATGAGCTTGTCGGCGTCGTGGGTCAAGACCACCCGTAGTGTACCGGGCGGCGGGTTCCGGCCGCGTCCCGAACGGGGCCCGGGGCGTGCCAAATTGCACTCGTGATCGCGCACCTCGACCTCGACGCCTTCTTCGCCGCGGTGGAGCTCCACCGCAATCCGGGCCTCTCGGGGAAGCCTGTTGTCGTGGGAGGCAACCCTGATGGGCGCGGTGTCGTGGCGACGGCGAGCTACGAGGCGCGCCGGTACGGCATCCGTTCGGCGATGTCGAGCGCCGAGGCCCGCCGCCGCTGCCCGGACGTCATCTTCGTGCGCCCGGACCACAGGGCCTACCGGGAGTGGTCGGGCCGCGTGTGGGCGCTGGTGCGCGACATGTCGCCGGTGGTCGAGCAGGTCGGGATCGACGAGGGCTACCTGGTGCTGCCCGAGGGCGACCCGCGCGAGCAGGCCGAGCTGGTGCAGCTGGCCGTGCGCGAACGGATGCGGCTCTCGTGCTCGCTGGGCGTGGCGACGTGCAAGGTCGTCGCCAAGGTGGCCTCGGACGCGCGCAAGCCGGGCGGGATCACCGTCGTCCCGCCGGGTGGCGAGGCGGCGTTCCTCGCGTCGCTCCCGGTGCGCACGCTCCCCGGAGTCGGGCCCAAGGCCGAGGTGCGGCTCGTCGCGGCCGGCGTCGCGACGATCGGGGCCCTCGCGGAGCTGGACGACGGCCGGCTCGCGGAGCTGCTGCCCGGCCGTGTCGGCCTGGACCTTCGGCTGCGTGCGCGCGGGATCGACCCGCGCCCGGTGAGCGGCGAGCCCGCCGAGGCGATCTCGATCTCGAACGAGGAGACCTTCGACGTCGACGTGCGCGACCGCGACGAGCTGTACTCGCATCTGCGGCAGATGTCCGAGGGCCTGGCGGCGTCGCTCGAGCGCCGTGGGATGAGCGCGCGGACCGTGACGACGAAGGTGCGCTACCCGGACTTCGCCATCGCGACCCGGTCGCAGAGCCTTGTCGTCGGCATCGACGACGCCGAGTCGATCGGCGACCTGGCGTGCAGCCTGCTCGACCGCGCGCTACGCCAGCGCCCGGGGCCGATCCGCCTGGTGGGCGTGGGGGTGTCCGGGCTCGACCGGCACCGCCAGCTCTCGCTGCCGGTGACCGACGACGAGCCGCCGACTACGCCGTGACGGGCAGGCGCTCTTCGAGGTGCTGGTGCGAGGGGCAGTACTCGCGATCGGGCAGCGGCGTGCGCTGGCACGGCTTGCCCTTGCGGGTCGTGGCCTTGCACTGGTGGGCCTGGCCCTCGCCCGCGCGTTCGAGCTCGTCGAGGATGTGCACCACCGCGGCGCCGATGTGCCGGTCGATCGACCGGTAGACGCGCACCTGGTCCGAGATCGAGAACAGATGCCGGATCTCGGAGAAGAGGCTCTGGCTGGGCTTCGCGAAGTACTGCGGGTCCCGCGCCAGCCGCTCGATCGTCGCCTCGCAACACTGCAGCACCCGGCGCCGGGCCTCCTGAGCGGAGACGGTTTCGGGGTGCGGGTCGACGAGATCCTTGATCTCGACGAAGATTGCGCGGCTGAACCGATACATGCGACCTCCAGAGCAGTGTCACAAGGGGGGCGGGAAGGCCTGGTTAGTATGCCCGATTCCACGTTCATTTAGCCACCAGGATTGTTAAGCGCAGGTTAATCTCGGGGCTTTTTTCGGAGAACGGCGGAGAAGACCGGGGATTCGTCGGTACTCGGCGGTGTCACAAACGCGACCATTCACCTGTTACGTGTCCGACCTGTTCCGGCTGCACGACCCGGGACCGCATCCGGAGCGGCCGGCCCGGATGGACGCCGTGATGCACGCCATCCGGGCGACGCAGGCACCCGTTGAGGAGCCCGGCCCTGCTGCGGCCGAGGATCTCGAGCGCGTGCACACGCCCGAGTTCCTCGCCGGCATTCGCGACCTCGCCGAGCGGGGCGGGGGCGCGATCGACATGGACACGATCGTGAGCGAGCGGAGCTACGACGCCGCGGTCGTCGCCTCGGGCGCCGCCACGGCGGCGGTCGACGCCGTGCTGGCCGGCGACGTCGGGGCGGCGTTCTGCCTGGGCCGGCCCCCGGGCCACCATGCCGAGGCGGCCCGGGCGATGGGCTTCTGCCTCGTGAATCACGCCGCCGTCGCGGCGGCCCATGCCCGGGTCGCCGGCGTCGAGCGGGTCGCGGTGCTCGACTGGGACGCGCATCACGGAAACGGCACCCAGGCGATCTTCTGGGAGGACCCGGACGTCCTCTACGTCTCCCTCCACCAGTACCCGTTCTATCCGGGGACGGGGAGCCGCGCCGAGAGGGGCGGAGGCGCGGGCGAGGGGGCGACCGTCAACATCCCGCTCGCGGCCGGGTCGTCGGAGCGGGGGTTCATGGACGCCTTCGAGCACGAGGCCCTGCGTGCGCTGCGCGAGTTCGACCCGGGTCTCCTGATCGTCTCGGCGGGCTTCGACGCGCACCGCGACGACCCGCTGTGCAACCTCGGCCTGTCGTCGCAGGCCTTCGGGGAGCTGACCCGCGCGGTGGCCGGAATCGGCGCCGGTCCGGTCCTGATCCTGGAGGGCGGCTACGACCTGACCGCGCTCTTCGAGAGCATCTCCGAAGTGCTCACCGCCCTCTCCTAGCGCAACAACGGGGTCAGACCCCGGTGTTGCACGGGTCCCGGCAGGAGCCGCCGGCTCCGGTCCCATCCCGAGCTGGCGTCCACCCGCGTGGGCATCGAAGGCTGAAAGGCAGGAAGTAGACCCGCGACCCTCGCCAGCCGAACCACCGGGGCCAGGCCCCGTCCGGGCCTGGCCCCACGGGGTTACGCCGCCGCAACGACCACGAACCAGCGGCCGTCGTGCAGCACGTCGCCGCCTCCGAGCTCGTCAGCCAGCCCAGCGCCGGTGAAGTAGCGCTTGTAGACGCGGTGGCGGGTGCCGTCGTTCAGCACGCGCTCCTGCCACTCCTCGGCGTCGACACCCTCACGCAGCGCGGAGTCGACGACCACGAGCTCGCCCGCGACGCGCCCGGCCTCCTCGAGGAACCGCTCCCGCTCGCCGGGGAGGAGGTGCCCGTAGAAGTGGCCGGTGAGCACCCGGTCGAACTCGCCGTTTGCGAAGGGCAGCGGGACGGCATCACCCTGGACGATCCGCGCTCCCGGCAGGCGCGCCGAGGCGACCTCGACCATCGCCGGGCTCTGGTCGAGCGCGACGATATCGCCGCGCAGATGCTGCGTCAGAAAGCCGGTGCCGCAGGCCACGTCGAGCACGCGGCCCGGCGTAAGCCCGCCGACGACCTCGCACACGCGCCCGACCTCCTCGTGCCAGCCCGGCCGGTGGAGATCGGTGTAGAGCCCGCGGCCCAGCCACCAGTCGTCGTACTCCGCCGCGCGCCGGTCGTAGTAGGCACGCATGCCATCGTCGACGACCGTCAGTAGCCGATCACCACCAGCCGCGGCTCGGTCATCTCGTGCACCGCATACTTCGGCCCCTCGCGGGTGTTGCCGGACTCCTTGACGCCGCCGTAGGGCATGTGGTCGGCCCGCCACGTCGGCGCCTCGTTGACCGTGACACCGCCGAAGTCGAGCGCCTGCGCCGCGCGCATCGCGCGGGTGATGTCCTGGGTGAAGATCCCCGCCTGGAGGCCGTAGTCGGTGCCGTTCGCCTTCTCGATCGCCTCGTCGACGTCCTTCACGCGCGCCAGCGTCACGACCGGGCCGAACACCTCGCGGCAGGAGACCTGCATGTCGAGGTCGACGTCGCCGATGAGCGTCGGGCGGATCAGGCCGTGCGCGTCGGTCGCGCCGCCGGCGAGGAGCGTCGCCCCGTCGTCGACCGCCTCCTTCACCCACGCCAGGATCCGGTCACGGTTCTCCTCGTCGATCACGGGGCCGACCTGGGTCGCCGAGTCGAGCGGGTCGCCGGTGACGAGCGCCTCGACCTTGGGCTGGAGCGCCTCGACGAACCGGTCGTAGGCCGCGTCCTCGACGTAGACGCGCTGGATCGAGATGCAGCTCTGCCCTGCAAACGCGTACCCGTTGGCCGCCACCGCGGTCGCCGCCTTCTCGATGTCGGCGTCGGCCATCACGATGAGGGGCGTCGAGTTTCCGAGCTCGAGGTTCACCTTCTTCCGCGCCGCCCGGGCGCGGAGCTTCCAGCCCACATCCGACGAGCCGGTGAACGTGATCAGCTTGACCCTCGGGTCGTCGATCAGGACGTCGCCGATCTCGCTCGACCTCCCGACGATGACGTTCAGCCACCCCGCCGGCTGCCCGGCGTCGGCGAACGCCCGCGCCAGGAGGAGCGCCGAGAGCGGTGTCGCGGTGGCGGGCTTGAGGACGCACGCGCAGCCGGCTGCGAACGCCGGCCCGATCTTGTGCGCCACCAGGTTCAGCGGGAAGTTGAACGGCGAGATCGCCCCGACGACGCCGATCGGCCGCCGCACGACCATGCCGGTGTGGTTCACACCGGCCGGGTGCGCGTCCATCCCGATCAGCTCGCCGCCGAGCCCGCGCGCCTCGTGCGCCGAGAAGATGATCGTCTGCACCGCCCGGTCGGCCTCGACCTGCGCGGTCGCGAGGGGCTTTCCGGCCTCCTGTGAGATCGTCCGGGCGAGCTCCTCGCGGCGCTCGCGCAGAAGCCCGGCGACGCGATCGAGCACCGCCGCCCGCTCGTACGCCGGGACCGGCTGCTCCATCGCCCGCGCGGCGGCGTCGACCGCCCGCTCCGCGTCTGCGCGGCCGCCGTAGGCCACCTGCGCGACGACGCTGCCGTCGAAAGGCGAGGTCACGTCGAGCGTCTCGCCCGTCTCGTACCACTCGCCGCCCACCAGGATCTTGCGAACCGACTCAGTCGTCGTCGCCATGTCTACGCCACCCCTTCCTCAACCCTGCGGATGTCTCCAATGCGCTCCGAGAAGCGCGCGTTCTCGCGATAGTCGATCGGAATCTCAATGACACACGACGTGTCGAGCTCGAACGCCCGCCGAAGCGTGGGCTCGAGCTCGTCGGCCGACCCGACCCGAAGACCCGGGAGCCCGAACGACTCGGCCAGCGCCACCAGGTCGGGATTCGTGAACTTGGTGCCGGCGAGCCGCCCGAACTTGCGCATCTGGTGGAGCTCGATGACCCCGAAGGCGCTGTCGGTCCACACGAGGTTCACGATCGCGAGCCCGAGCCGCTTGGCGGTCTCGAGCTCCTGGACGTTCATCAGGAAGCCGCCGTCGCCGGAGATCGTGACGACGTGCCGCTCGCGCGGAAGCACGAGCTTGGCGGCGATGGCCGCGGGCACGGCGAAGCCCATCGCGGCGGCCCCGTTCGAGATCAGGACGGTGTTCGGCTGGTGCGCGGGCCAGAGGCGCGAGACCCACAGCTTGTGGGCGCCGACGTCCGAGATGAGGACGTCGTCCGGCCCCATCACCTCGCGCAGGTCGCGCAGCACCCGCTGCGGCTTCACCGGGAAGCCGTCGTCGGAGCCCTGCTCGAGCGCCAGGCGCAGGAGCTCGCGGTACGGCGGGGCCGCCAGTCGGGCGGGCGGCTTGGCCGAGACCAGGTTTCCGAGGTGGGTCAGGATCGTGCCGATCCCGCCCGTCAGCTCCACGTCGGGCACGTAGTGCTCGTCGATCTCGGCCGCGACCGTGTCGATGCAGATGATCCGCCGGTCGCGACGTGGGTTCCAGTAGGCGGGCGCCCACTCGACGAGGTCGTAGCCGACGCACACGACGAGGTCCGCCTTGCCCATGAAGCCCTTCGGGTAGTCCTGCGCGCGTAGCCCGGCGGTGAACAGGGTGTGGGGGTCGTCGGCGTCGGTGACGCCCTTGCCCATGAACGTGGTGATCACGTTCAGGCCGGTCTGCTCGCAGAAACGGCGGAGAGCGGGCGCGGCCCCCTGGCGGACGACGCCGTTCCCGGCGAGGACGACCGGGCGCTCGCACGACTGGAGGAGCTCGGCGGCGCGGTGCAGCTCCGCCGCGACCGGCTCGACGAGCGGCGACGGCCTGCGCGGCACGGGCGCGCCCCTGACCTCCGCCTCCATCACGTCGTCGGGCAGCTCGAGGTGCGTGGCGCCCGGCTTCTCGCGTTCGGCCAGGGCGAAGGCCTTGCGCACCGCCTCGGGGATGATCGCCGGGTCGTGGATGCGCGCGTTCCACTTCGTCACGGGCTTCATCATCCGCACGATGTCGATGTACTGATGGCTCTCCTTGTGCATCTCGGAGAGGCCGGTCTGGCCGGTGAGGGCGACGACGGGGGCGCGGTCGAGGTAGGCGTCGGCGAGGCCGGTGACCAGGTTGGTCGCGCCCGGCCCGAGCGTGCCCAGGCACACGCCCGCGCGACCCGTGATCCGCCCGTAGGCGTCGGCCATGAACGCGGCACCCTGCTCGTGGCGCACCGGCAGGAACTGGATCGAGCCCGAGTGGTCGAGCGCCTCGTTCAGGTCGAGCGTCTCCTCGCCCGGGATCCCGAAGACGTACTCGACGCCCTCGTTCTCGAGGCAGCGGACGAAGAGCTGTGCGGCGCTCGGCATGGAGCCAGTCTAGTCACGGGTTGAGTTACACACGCTGTGCGGGTTCGGGGCTCCACGCGTCTTGTTCCGTGACGGCGACCGGGGGGACGCTGGGGCGGTACCCAGTTCCCCGGAGGAGGCTTGAATGACCCGCACCATCGCCGCTCGCATCCACACCGCCGCTCTTCGCGCAGAGGACGGACAGGGCACCGTCGAGTACGTCGGCCTCGCCATGGCTATCGGCGTGCTCCTGCTCGCCGTCGGCTCGGTCCTCGGCAAGGATCACGGCATCGGCTCGATCATCACCGGCGCGATCAAGTCGGCGCTGGAGCAGGCGTCAGGAGGGGCGAAATAGGGCGGCCTGCGAGCTGGCTCGAATCCTCGGGCGACGGCAACGGCTCCCGTCGCCCGGGATGACCGGTCCTGCTGCTGGACGACGCTTCGAGCCGTCCTCGTGGCCTGGCAGCGCCGCTCGGTGCGCGCGGTACCCTTGGGAGCGCCATGCGAGCGGCGCTCTACGTCGTCGGCGGCCTTGCCATCATCACGTACTTCGTCGTCCGGCAGCGGCGAAGCGACCGCTACCGGGAGCGGTCGCTGATCCTGCCGCTCGCGCTCGGGCTGTACGGGCTTGCTCTCCTGCGCGGCACGTGGCGGCACGATCACCTCACATCGGTCTCGATCCTGCTCCTCGTGCTGAGTGCCCTTGCGTCAGTCGGCTTCGGCGTATTTCGAGGGAGGACGATCAACCTGTCCGTTCGGGACGGCGAGCTGTGGGAGCAGGCGTCATGGAGGACGATCGGTGTCGGGTGGGGCGGCCTGCTGGTGACCCGGTTCGCGCTTATCGGGGTTGCGGGGCTGATCGGCGCCCGGTTCGCGGCATCGCCAACTTCGATCCCGCTCATGATTGCGATTACGCTGGCGGCGCAGATGCTCCTCGTGGGTGAACGGGCGCGGGCCTTCGATGTTCCTGTCGCCCGATCCCGTCGCCGTGGCCGCCGCCGACGCCGAGTCTGACAAGGGGTAGACCCCAGGCGATCAGCCTGGGCCACTCTTGTCGATCTTGTGGTAGTCGGCGCGGCGGCTATCGCTGGGGGTCAGCGCTCCCTGCCGTACTGCTTCGGCTTCAGCTTCGCGTTGTTCGCGGCGCCGCTCGGCTCGACGTTCGCGCCAGGCTCGCAGGCTTGCGGTCAGCGACATCGTGCCTCCCTCCATATGGGGAAACGGTCAGCCTATCGGCTTGTGCTGAGCGTTGCAAGGTGGCGATCTCCGGCGCGATCGAGTCGGCGCTGGAGCAGGCGTCGGGCGGCTCGAAGTAAAGGTCAGGCGAATTCTCGCGACGGCGGTCGCCGATCGTGGTACCCTCGACCTGCCGGTCGGCGAGTCCCACCAACGTTTCGGCGACCGTCTCGCGAGCCTCGGCGGCTGGTGAGCAGTCACCCAGCACATGCTGGCCAGGATCGCCGACCGGTACCGCTCGCTTGAGGCGCGTCAGGCGATCCGGTGCCCGACTACGGCACGGAGCCCCGCAGGCAGCTCCTCGACCCCGAACGACGCGCGTACCGTCGCCTCGACGCCGACCGCCGCCAGCAGCGCGGGCACGCGATCCGTCTCGATCAGCACGTTGTCGTGGCGCTCGTCGTCGCGCCGCCACGATCCGTCGTCCTCGCGGATGAACGTCGCCATCTGGCGGACGAACCGATCGGGCGCGGGAACCGAGAACTCGGTGACGAGCGCCCAGTCCTCGCCGACCCAGCCGCGTGGTGGCGCGCCGGCCCGCTCGCGCGCCCACTCCAGGTCGCAGAGGTCGATCGCGAGCACGCCGCCCCGGCGAAGCGCCCGCCCGATCGCGGCCAGCCCGCGCTCGATCGCCGCGGCGTCCGGTAGGTAGTTGAGGACGTGGCCGACGCCCACGATCGCGTCGGCATCGGGCAGCGGGTCGTCGGGCAGCGTCAGGAGGCGGAGCTCGGCACCGGCGGCGGCCTCGCGCGCGAGGTCGAGCATCGCCGGTGACGCATCCGTCGCGACGACGCGGTGGCCGGCGTCGAGGAGGTATCTGGTCAGAAGGCCGCTTCCGCAGCCGAGCTCGAGCACCAGCCCGCCGCGCTCGCGCACCGGCTCGAGCAGTTGCAGGATTCCTGGGGCGCAGGCGTCGGCGTGGAAGCCGAAGCCCAGGTGGTGGATCAGCGCGAGGTCGCGCCGGTAGTAGGGATCGTTCGGCGAGCCCACCGACGGCTACGAGCCGTCGCCCGGCGGCTCCCACACCAGCTCGGCCACGTCGATCACGAGGTCGGCGCCGTCGTCCTCGTCGGGCGTTCGCACCTCGCCCACACCCACGCAGACGACGTCGTTCAGCCACCGGTAGCGCTCGTCCTGGGCCAGGTGGGTGGCCGTGAGGACGATCTGGCGCGCACCGACCGGATACGCGCGGCCGTACCCGCGCCAGTCGAACATCACCTCGGCGCCGTCGGCCGTGACGATCACTCCCTGGAAGTCGGGGCAGTAGGTGCCGTCGGTGCGGCGGCGGGGATGGTTCGCGCCGCGCATGCGCCCGGAGACACGGCCGGTGCACGCCCCCTCGGCGAGGTAGAAGTCCTGCCACTCGCTGCCGTGGTCGCCGGCGAGCTCGATGCTCCAGCCCTCGGGGTAGACGAACTCCACGTGGTAGAGCGGCTCGAGCTTCACGGCGGCCATCGTACTGATCGGAGATGAAACATTGGTGCCTGATGCCAATGTTTCACGGCAGACCGGGTTGGCCTCCGGTTGAATGGCATGATGCCCGCGATGCCGCCCGAGATCCGCGATGTCGCCGCCGGACTCTGGATCTGGCGCACCGAGCACCCCGACTGGGCGCGGCACGTCGACTGGGATCCGGCGGTGACCTCGACCTGCGTCGAGTCGGGTGGGGAGGTGGCCGTCCTCGACGGGCTGATCCCCAGGACCGGTGCCGAGGCGGTGTGGGCCCGCCTCGACGCGCGGGCGCCCACGATCGCGGTCGTGCTGAAGCCCGACCATGTCCGCGACGTCGACCGGGTCGTCGAGCGCTACGACGCCCGCGCGTTCGGCCCGAGCCTCTTCTGGCGCGACGACATCCCGGAGACCGAGCTCGAGGCGATCGAGCCGGGAACCGAGCTGCCCGGCGGCCTCGTCGCGCTCCACGACGGTCGCGGTCGCAACGAAACGCCGCTGTGGCTCCCCGAGCAGCGCGCGCTCGTCTTCGCCGACGCCCTGACCGAGCGTGGGGGAGCGCTGCGCGTCTGGGGGACGCCGTGGCACGAGGAGCGCGTGCTTCCGGCCCTGCGCGCGATGCTCGATCTGCCGTTCGAGCATGTCATCGTCTCGCACGGCGAGCCGGTCCACGACCGGGCGGCGTTCGAGCGGGCGCTCGAACTACCGCCCTGGGTCGGGTGACGGCGGCCTACTCGGGCTTCTCGTCCGCGCGGAAGCCGTAGCGCGCGACGAAAACCGTCGCGATGCTGGCGAAGAAGGCGATCAGGATCGCCGCCGGGAAGGATGTCGTGTCGCCGCCGGCGGTGGTCGCAACGATGTCGGTGCCCCACACCGCGTCGACGAGGACTGCGACCCACATGCCGAGGATCGCAACGGCCGCCCAGAACGGCTTCCAGTACATCCACACCACCCGGCGTGGCGCCTGGACCGCAAGCTGCGGAGTGCTCATGGCCCCTCCTTTCAGCGCAATTCTGCGCTGTCCGGCGCCCGGCGCGCATCGGTGGGAGGCCCGATCCGGGCTTCCATGAATTACGAACTGCGCGGCTCGACGGGGAACGAGATCTTGACGAGCGCGTTCCAGCGCGTGATCACGCCCTGCTCGACGTCGCACGTCACGCTCATCACGTCCACGTTCGAGATCCCGCGGATCGACTTCGCGGCGGCTGCCACGGCCTCGCGAACCGCGTCGTCGGACGACGTCGGCGAGCTGCCGATCACCTCGATGACCTTGGTGACGCTCACGGCGCCGCCGCTCCAGTGTAGAAGTCGCGCATGTCGGCGAGCGAGCGCGGCTCGTAGTCGCCGGCGTGGCCGGCCTGGCCGAACTGCGTCATCCGCTGGGCGATCACCTTCTGCATCGCCACTCGAGCCGGCTTCAGATAGGAGCGCGGGTCGAACTCCCCCGGGTCCTCGGCCATGGCCTTCCGGATCGCGCCGGTGATCGCAAGCCGCGAGTCGGTGTCGACGTTGATCTTGCGGACGCCGTGGCGGATGCCCAGCTGGATCTCCTCGACCGGGACGCCCCAGGTCTGGCGGATCTCCCCGCCGTACTCGTTGATGATGTCGACGAGCTCCTTCGGCACCGATGAGGAGCCGTGCATGACGAGGTGGGTCGTCGGGAGCTTCTCGTGGATCTCCTGGATCAGGTTCATCGCGAGCACCGTGCCGTCGGGCTTGCGCGAGAACTTGTAGGCGCCGTGGCTCGTGCCGATGGCGACCGCGAGGGCGTCGATCCCCGTCTGCTCGACGAACTCGACCGCCTGGTCGGGGTCGGTCAGGTGGATCTCGCCCGAGCCGACGCCGTCCTCGATCCCGCCGAGCGTTCCCAGCTCGCCCTCGACGGTGACGCCGACGGCGTGCGCGTGCTCCACGACCTCGCGCGTCACCTGGACGTTGTAGGCGAAGTCCGACGGCGTCTTCCCGTCGTCCAGGAGCGAGCCGTCCATCATCACGCTGGTGAAGCCGTGCTCGATCGCCGAGATACAGGT
The DNA here is from genome assembly GCA_963809325.1 of uncultured Actinomycetes bacterium. Taxonomy (GTDB): domain Bacteria; phylum Actinomycetota; class Thermoleophilia; order Gaiellales; family JAICJC01; genus JAICJC01. The sequence goes on along the minus strand of CAWEIZ010000007.1, from coordinate 323,346 downwards.
CGCGGGTGAGTTCCCGTGATCCTGGTGGAGCGCGACCGGGATCTCGGGATAGAGCTCGACCGCCGCCAGCATCAGGTGGTAGAGGAAGCGGTCGTTGGTATAGGAGCGCGCGCCGCGCGACGCCTGGATGATCACCGGCGAGGAGGTCTCGCGGGCGGCCTCCATGATCGCCTGGATCTGCTCCATGTTGTTGACGTTGAACGCGCCGACGCCGTACCCGCCGGCCGCCGCCTCGTCGAGAAGCTGCCGCATCGACACCATCGCCATGCCGCCGAACCCCCTTCTGACGTTCGCGGCTCGAGTCTAGATGATTGATCGATAACTCCCGCGCGCCTGGACGCCCGAAGCTTTGGAACGGCGAATCGTGGCGGCGCTGCGGCTGCGAACCTTCGCATCGCGGTGTCCTCGGTCGGGTCAATATGACCCGATATTGACCCTCCCTGCGTCCTTGCGCTGCTCGGTTCTCGCCGCCCAGGACATCACGGAGTTATCGATCAATCATCTAGCTCGCGTCGGGCCGCGACCCCGCCGGGGTCGGCTCGGCCTCGGTGGGCCGGAAGAGGTCGCGGACGCCGGCCTGCTGGGCGCGCTCAACGGTCACCTGCACGGGCTGGTCGAGCTTCGCGTTGGCGCGGTCGACGCCGGCGCCGACCCGGCCCACGTTGCCGGCGAGATCGGCGACGTCCTGGCGCAGAGCTGCCATGCCGGTGGAGAGCAGATCGACCAGGAGCTCGAGGTCCTCGACCCGGCCGAGCCGCTCGGCGAGCAGGTCGCGGTTGACCTGCTCGACCTGTGCCGAGAGCGCGCGGACGAGGTCTCGCAGCTCGCCGAGACGGCGCGGCGTCGAGTGGTCGTCCATGGCCTTCTCGATTGCGCGCTCGACGGCCTCGGGCAGGCTCTTCTGGAGCGATGCCGCGGTCTCGCGGAGCTCGCCGACGTGGCTCTCGGCACGGCTCAGGATCGTCCGCAGATCGGGCGTGCCCGGGCCGTGCTCGGACGGGGCCGACGGCACCGACGCCTGCCGCTCGGCACGGGCCCGGTCGCGGAGCTCCTGGATGCGCCGGTAGAGCTGGGCCTCGGCGTCGGCGATCGGATTACCCTCGTGCTCCACGGTCCCAGTCTACCCCCCGTCCGTGTGTCCTGGTAGGCTCGACCGAGAGATCGGAGGGAGGCCCCGTGGCCGAGGATCAGCCCAGCTACACGCGCATCATTCAGACCGGCGACGGCGTCGCTCCGCCGCCCGTTGCCGCGCCCGGCGAGCACCCCGCGCTCGTCTGGCGGCCGAAGCTCGGCGAGGAGGAGCGCTTCGATCTCGCCGACCGCACGACGCGTGTCGGGCGCCACACCGAGAACGACATCGTCCTCGCCGGCCCGACTGTCTCGGCGCGCCACGCGACCATCCGGCGCGAGGCCATCGGCACGGTGATCGAGGACGAGGGCAGCCTGAACGGCACCTTCGTGAACGGCGAGCTCGTGCAGCAGCAGCTGCTCGAGGCCGGCGACAGGGTGCAGATCGGCCCGCACCTCCTCGTCTACGTTCCGCCGGCAGGTGATTGATCGATCACTCCCGTGTGTCTTGGGCGGCGAGAACCGAGTGTCGCCAGGACGCAGGGAGGGTCAATATCAGGTGATATTGACCCGACCGAGGACACCGCGACGCGAAGGTTCGCAGCCGCAGCCACACCACGATGCGCCGATCATCAACCTCCGGACGTCCAAGCGCAAGGGAGTGATCGATCAATCACCTTACTCCGTGAACCGGAGCTCGGCCCACGAGGGCACCGGGGCGACGTCCACCACGGGTGCCTGATCGGTGGGCATGCGGTACGCGAACGCACCCGAGCTCTCGTCGAACGAGACGTCGAGCATGCCCGCCTTCAGCCGGTGATCGAGCCACGCCCCGCGAAAGACGAGCTTGCGAAGCCAGTAGGCAAGCGGCTCCGCGTGCAGGCTGTCGAGCTCGGCCGCGTTCGCGGCCAGATACGCGCCGAGCGGCGAGCGCGGCCGCGCGATCCGGCCGTCTGCCGCGAGCACCACGAGATCGTCCATCTCGCCGGGCTCGAGGTCGCGGTCGTCGACCAGCTCCAGCCGGGCCGCGGCGGCCGAGACGCGCTGGGCGAAGTCGGTCCGCGCGAAGCGGTAGCGGTAGTCGAGGAACTCGACCGTGAAGTCGTCGCCGGAGTGGTAGTCGGGCGTGGATCCTTCCATCAGGTAGCAGAGTAGTGCCCAGAATTCGCCTCGAGCGTGGGCCGGTCGTCTGTGAGCAGGGAGTGCTGGCCGTGACGCCGTGGACACGATCCAGGGGCCTTCTGGGCCGCTCCGGCCTGGATCCGGACGAGGGCCTGTGGATTCAGCCCACCGGCTCGATCCACATGTGGTTCATGCGCTTCCCGATCGACGTCGTCTACGCCGACCGCGACGGGCGCGTCCTGAAGCTCGTTCACGCGATCCGGCCGTGGCGCATGTCGGCGTGCCGGGGTGCGAAGGTCGCGCTGGAGCTTCCCGTCGGGGCGATCGACCGTTCCGGCGTCGTCGTCGGCGACCACCTGGTGATCGAGCACGGGTGATCGAGCTCGAGCTCACCCCGCCGCGCCCGTACCTCCTCGCCGACGCGGCCGGAGGGCGCGACCCGACCCGCCGCCTGGGCGGCGGCGTCCTCGAGGTTGCGCTCCGCACCGCGGCCGGGCCGGCTCGGGCGCGCGTCTGGCAGCGGCGCGACGGGTCGCTCGGCGTGCGCCTCTCCGCTCCCGACGCCGGCGCCGCGGTCGATCGCCTGCGGTTCGTGCTCTCGACGGACGTCGACCACACGCCGTTCCTGCGGCTGGCAGAGCGCGATCGGCTCCTTGCGCCGCTCGTGCGGCGCCGTCCGGCTCTGCGGCCGTCGCGCTGTGCGACGTTCGCCCAGTCGCTCGTCCGGGCGCTCGCCGGCCAGCTCGTGCCCGCCGTCGAGGCCGCCCGGATCGAGCGCCTGGTGCTGGCTGCCGTCTCCGAGCGCCACGACGGGCTTCGCGTTCCTCCGGGGGCGCCGGAGCTCCGGCGCCTGAGCCCGGCCGGTGCGGCCCGGTGCGGGCTCTCCCCGCGGCGGGCGGGCACGCTCGCCCGCCTCGCCCGCACGCTCCCCGCCGATCGGCTCGAGGCGGCCCCGACCGACGCGGTCCTCCGCAGGCTCATGGCCGAGCCGGGCATCGGCCCCTGGGCCGCCGGCGTCGTCTGCGGCCAGGGGCTGGGGCGGCCCGACGCCGGCCCGGCGGGCGACCTCGGCCTCATCAAGCTGTGCTCGGCGCTTCTGCGCCGCCGCGCGGACGCCGCCGACACCGAGCGGCTGCTCGCGCAGTACGCCCCGTGGCAGGGCTTCGCCGCGGCCCATCTCCTGTCGCACCCGCTCGCCCACGGACAGGCGTACCGCGGCTACCTCGCCGCGTAGCGGCCTAACGCGTCGGCAGTGTGAACTGGCGCACGAGTCGGCTGAGCTCGGCCGACGTCTCGTTCAGACCCTCCGCTGCTGAGGCCAGCTCGTGGGCGGTGGCTGCGGTCTGCTCGGTGGACGCCGAGACCTCTTCGGCCGATGCCGAGGACTCCTCGGCGACGGAGGCGATCTCGCCTGTGGCCCGGCTGATGGTGCCGATGCGGTCGGTGATGTCGACGACGGCCTGGCCGATCGACTGGAATGCGGCTCGCGTCTGCTCGACGGTGGCGACGCCGCTCTGGGTGCGTGCGGCGCTCCTCGTCACGGCCTCCGCAGCACGGGCGGTCTCGGTCTGGATCTCACGGATGAGCCCGGCGATGTTTTCCGCGGCCGACTTCGAGCCCTCGGCGAGCTTCCTGACCTCCTCGGCGACGACCGCGAAGCCGCGGCCCTGCTCGCCGGCCCTGGCGGCCTCGACGGCCGCATTGAGTGCCAGCAGGTTGGTCTGGGCGGCGATGGTCGAGATGGTGTCGACGATGCCGTCGATCTGCTCGCTGCGGTTCGTGAGTCCGTCCATGACTTCGGCCAGGTCGGCTCCCGAGTCCGCCAGCGACCGGATGGCGGTCGTCGCCTCCTCGGCTGCTCGCACGCCCTCGTCGGCCACGCGACTGGTCTCATCGGCTGCGTTGGCGGTCTCGGTGGCAGAGGTACGCGCTTCCTCGATCATTCGGACCTGGCGCTCCGCACCGGCAGCGACATCGCCGACCGCGTTGGCGATCTCCTCGACCGCGCGACCGGCCTCGCCCGAAGACGTCGTCATCTGCTCCGCCGCGCTCGCCAGGCGGCCCGTGGCCGTGGCCACGTCGAAGAGGACCGCTGACACGTTCTCGGTCATCTGCTTCATCGCGATGCCAAGCGCGTCGCGCTCGGAACGAGGCTCGATCTCGACCGACAGGTCGCGGTCGGCGATCCGCTCGGCGGCGGCGACCATCTCGCGCAGGTAGCTCTGCATGGCGGCGAAGGCCGTCCCGAGCGCGTCGGAGCTCGACCTCACCTCGACTGCCCGCGACACGTCTCCCTCGCTGACCGCGGCAGCCGCGGCGGCGACGTCGTTCAGATAGGTCTGCATGTCGACAAACGCATGGCCGAACTGGTCGCGGTCGGACAGCACCTCGACGCTCGAGGACAGGTCACCCACGCCGATCTCGCCGGCCACGCGCGCCATCTCGGATGTGCGGGCCCGCATGGCGTTGTACGCCTCGATGCTGGCCTGCGTCTTGGCCAGCATGTCGTTGAAGGTGCGCCCGAGCTCGGCGACCTCGTCCGACCCGTCGACGACGACAGGCGTCGTCACCGGGACGACGTCGACCGTGAGGTCGCCCTCCGAGGCCATCGCGCCGAGGCCGTTCTCGATCCCGGCGAGGCAGTGGTCCCGCAGGCTCGAGAGCCGCTCGCGGATCGGCGCCAGCCCGCCCGAGAGGCGGCGCGTCAGCGTCCATGCGATCCCTGCGGCTGCGAGGAGGGCGATCAGGACGACCGCACCCATGAGTGTCTGGCTCGTGGAACGGCTGGACGCGAATGCGCGCACGGCGGCGGCCTGCTCGGTCTTCGCCTGGCCGATGTAGGCGTCGGCCGCCTCCACGAGGCTGTCGGCAGCATCGTTCGACGGGTCGACCTCTGCAACGGCGGCTCGGTTGTGTCCGGCCCTCACCGCGGCCCACATCCGGCTGTCGACGACCATGAACGCGCGGAACTTTGCCGCGATTGTGCGGAGCGCCTTCACGTCCGCGTCATCGGTCGCGGCGGCGCGTGCGGCCGCGAACGCGTGGCGGTAGGTGTCGACGTCGCCGAGGAAGTTCTCCCGCTGCGATGCACCCTGGACCAGATACTTGGTCTGGGAGTAGTGGAAGTCGCCGATGGCGGCTCGCATGTCCTGGCCGCTCTGCACCTTCGGTGTGATCACCGCGTCGACGGCGTGCTCGGAGGCGGCGAGGCGCGAGAAGCCCCAGAACGCCGCGCCCGCAGACGCGGCCAGGAGCAGGCTCACGATGCCGAACCCGGTGAAGAGCTTGGATCGGATCGAAAGGCGGTTCAGCAGTTGCATGACGGCGTGGCTCCCGGGTTCGGTGCGGTCGGGGTCCGTAATCGGCCGCCGAAGCCGTCCGTTGAGTTACCCCGGGAGCCTCGCTATCTCGAGCTCAGCCCTCGGCGAGGGTGAACTGGCGGACGAGCCGGTCGAGCTCGCCTGCGGTGCTGCTCAGGTCCTGCGCGGCGGTCGCCAGCTCGTGCGCGGTGGCGGCCGTCTCCTCTGTGGAGGCGGAGACCTCCTCGGCCGATGCCGAGGACTCCTCGGCGACGGAGGCGATCTCGCTGGTGGCGGTGCTGATGGTGCCCACCCGATCGGTGATGTCGACCACCGCGTGGCCGATGGACTCGAACGCCTCCCGGGTCTTGTCGACGGTCGCGACGCCGCTCTGGGTGCGATCGGCGCTCTGAGAGACAGCGTCCGCCGCGCGGGCGGTCTCGGTCTGGATCTCGCCGATCAGCGAGGCGATCGTCTCGGCGGCGGACTTGGAGCCCTCGGCCAGCTTCCTGACCTCTTCGGCGACGACCGCGAAGCCGCGGCCCTGCTCGCCGGCCCTGGCGGCCTCGACGGCCGCATTGAGTGCCAGCAGGTTGGTCTGGGCGGCGATGGTCGAGATGGTGTCGACGATGCCGTCGATCTGCTCGCTGCGGTTGGTGAGGCCCTCCATCACCTGAGCGAGGTCGGAGGACGCGTCCGCGAGGGAGCGCATCGCGGAGGTGGCCTCCTCGGCGGCCTCGACGCCCTCGTTGGCCACTTGGCTCGTCCGAGTGGCGGCCTCGGTCGTCTCGTTGGCGGATGTGCGGGTCTCCTCGATCATGCGGGCCTGGCGCTCGGCGCCGGCGGCGACGTCGCCGACGGCGTTTGCGATCTCCTCGACCGCTCGCCCGGCCTCGTTCGAGGACGTGGCCATCTGCTCCGAGGCGGCCGACAGCCGTGCGGTCGCGGCCGAGACCTCCGACAGGACGGCCGAGACGTTCTCGGTCATGCGGTTGAACGCGATCCCGAGTGCATCGCGCTCGGAGCGGGCCGCGATCGTGCTGGAGAGGTCGCGTTCGGCGATCCGCTCGGCGGCCGCCACCATCTCCCGCAGGTAGATCTGCATCTCGGCGAAGGCCGTCCCGAGGACGTCCGCCTCGGACTTGGGCTTCACGTCGACCGAGACGTCGCCCTGGCTGACGGTCTCGGCGGCCTCGGCGATGTCGCGCAGGTAGCCCTGCATGCCGGCGAACGCGTGACCGAACTCGTCGCGGTCGGAGAGCACCTCGACGTTCGACGCCAGGTCGCCCTGACCGATCTCGCCGGCGATGCGGGCCATCTCGGCCATCCGCAGTCGCATCGCGTTGTAGGCCTCGATGGACGACTGCGCCTTCGCCAGCATGGTGTTGAAGGTTGTGGCGATCTGGGCGATCTCGTCCGTCCCGTTCACTTCGGCCGGCGTGGTGACCGGGACGACCTCGACGGACACGTCACCCTCGCTGGCCATCCCACCAAGGGCCGCCTCGATGTCGGTGAGGCAGTTGTCCGCGAGGCTCGTGAGGCGCGCCTGCACCGGCTTCAGGCCGCCGGAGATCCGGCGTGTGAGGAGAAGCGCCGTGCCCACGGCGAGCAGGATTGCGACCGCGATGAAGACGCCCATGAGGACTTCGGCCTGCCGAGCCGCGGCCGCCTTGTCGTGCTCTGCGGCTGCCTGCTCGCCCGTCGCGTACTTGTCGAGGATGGAGGACAGGGTGTCGCCGGCATCGTTGGCGGCGCCGTTTGCGAGCGCGAGGCCCGCATGCTGCTGGCCCGACTTCCAGAGGCTCATGACCTTCTGGTCGAGGGCGTTCCACTTCTTGAACTGCGCCGAGATCTGCGCGACCGCCGCATGGTCCTCGGGCGCCGTCGCCAGAGCCGCAAGGTGGTTGACCTGCTGGCGGAACGCCGCCACGTCGCCGGCGTGCATGTCGGAGCCGTCCGCGTTCTTGATCGCGTGCCCGAGCGCTGCGCTCTGGGCCTGCGACACCCGCATGTTGTAGGCCAACGAGGACGTCTTCTGGGCGACGACGGCCCGGTTGTACCCGTTTTGGACGGTGCCGCTCACCGAGAGCATGCTCATCCAGCCGACGGCGACGGCGACGAGGAGGGCGGCGGACACTATGGCGAAGCCGGCGTAGAGCTTCGTACGAACTGATAGGCGGTTGAGCATGCGCATGAAGGGCTCCCGAGGTTGGTGGGGTCGGCCCGGTACTCGGCGCGACGTTCGCGCGTCTTATGCCATTTGCGCGAAGTTCACTCTTCCTGGTGCCTCGACCACCACATTCCGGTTACCGATCCATTCGTGGTTTCCACGAATCTGCAACAACTTCCGTTGCAAACGTTCCATTTGCCGAACGTGTCAAGTACGTTGAGACCGAGACCCGGGGCGGCCGGGCCGAAAGCAGAAACGAGTCCCAGTGCCGCTCGGTCGCCGCGTCCCCCGCGCACCTCGGCCATACCACCCAAGGAGCCGCTGCCATGGCCGAATCCACCGTGCTCGTCGTCGACGACGAACCTCTCATCATCGAGTTCCTGGCCGAGAACCTCCGCGCCGACGACTTCACCGTCATCACGGCCGCGAGCGGCGGCGAGGCGATCGACGTGCTCGCGGCGTCACGTCCCGACGTCGTCCTCCTCGACGTGGTCCTCCCGGACATGAGCGGGTACGACGTGTGCCGGCGCGTCCGGGGCGGCGATGCCGTGAACGATCCGTGGGACCCCGACCTCCCGATCATCATGCTGTCGGCCAAGGCGGAGCACACCGACCGCGTCCGCGGCCTCAACCGCGGCGCAGACGACTACGTCACGAAGCCGTTCCACTATCCGGAGCTGCTTGCCCGGATCGGAGCCGTCCTGAAGCGGGTGACCCGCGCGCGCGATGCCCACCAGCTGTCCTACGGCGACCTGGTCGTGAACATCCTCTCGCGTGAGGTGACCGTCGCAGGGATGCGCGTGGAGCTCTCGGCCAAGGAGTTCGCGCTCCTCGCGACGCTCGCGGGCGACCCCGATCGCGTCTTCACGAAGCGGGAGCTCCTCCAGATGGTGTGGGACTTCCGGAGCCCCGGCAGGACGCGCACGCTCGACTCCCACGCGAGCCGGCTGCGTCAGAAGCTCGCGAGGCACTCGGACGACGCCTGGATCGCGAACGTCTGGGGGGTCGGCTACCGCCTCTGCAGGCCGGCATGATCCGCGACGCGATCAGGCGCAGGCGTGACGGCGGGCGGGACGCCCTCGTCGCCTCCATGGAGGACCTCGCCGGACGCCTCGCGCACGAGGAGCAGGCCCGCGCGGCGTTCATCGGGAAGGTGTCGCACGAGCTGCGGACACCGCTCACCGTGATCAAGGGCTACGTCTACACGCTCCAGCGGGCGGAGGACGATTCGGCGAAGGCCGCCAAGCTGAACGTGATCGACGGGGAGTGCGAGCGCCTCTCGTACATGATCGAGAGCCTGCTCGAGCTGAGCCGCGTGCGCGCCGGTCACGTTCGCGTATGCGAGACGGCGTTCGCCCTCCGCCCGTGTGTCGAGGAGGTCGCCGAGCGGCTGGAGGCGGTGGCGAGGCATCGTGACGTGGGCATCCGGGTCGAATGGTCGTCCGCCGACGCGACCGTACTGGGCGACGAGAACCGACTCCGGCAGGTGTTCGCGAACCTCATCGGAAACGGGATCAAGTACGCCCCGCCCGGCACGGACGTGGTCGTCACCGCGCGTGTGGCCGGCGGCTCGGTCGCGGTCTCGGTCGAGGATCGCGGACGGGGCATCGCGGAGGCCGACCTGCCGTTCATCTTCGACGAGTTCTTTCAGGCGCCCGAGCGCTCGGAGCCGGGCGCGGGCCTCGGCCTGGCCATCGCCCGTGAGTTGACCGAGGCGCACGGCGGCCGGATCGACGTGTCGAGCCGCGTCGGTGAGGGCGCCTGCTTCACCGTCACCCTGCCGGCGAGCGGGGTCGAGCCGTGAGCGCTCCCGACCCGGTGCTCCGCCTCGCCGCCGTCTCCGGCGATCAGCGCCAGGTCGAGTTGATTCCTGCGCTCGCCGCGGCCAGCCGCATCGCGCGACATCACGGCATCACACCCCAGGTGCGGGTTGCGCCCGACTCCTACGAGCTTCGGCTGCCCGGCATCGGTGGGCGCTACCTGGCGGGGGTGGCGGGCCACGTGGCCGGCCAGGGGTGGTCGGCAGCCGAGGCCGCCGCCCTGCTCGGTGCCCTGGAGGACAGGTGCTCGATGTGGGTCGTCTGCTCGTCCGGAACCGCCCTGGTGCGGGCCGGCCTCGCACCCGAGGGCGCCCGTGCCCGTCGTGCAGCGGCGACTCGCTTCGCCGCCGGGAGGTGGGGACCCGTTCGGATACCGGCCGCGGGAACGGTCTCCGACCTCATGCAGGCCGGAACGGCTCGCGGAGCCGTGTGCGCAGCCGCCGAGTCGGGTCGGCGGCCGCCGGCCGACCTCGTCCGCGCGGCGGCCGCAGGCGGCGCCCGCACGGCATCCATGGATCAGGGGTTGGCGTTCACGCTCGGAACGCGATGGGCGATCGAGCTGCTCGTGGCTCCGGCGATTCCGGCGGGCTCGTTGGTCGGTCTGCGCGAGCAGGTGGCCGCCGCACCCCGATGCGGGTGGTGCCGGGCGCCGCTCGTCGGATCAACCTGCCGTCGCTGCGCGCCGCCGGTCCGCACGTGAGCCGCCACCGCCGTAAGGCGCTCGCCTACCTGGGTCTCGCGATCCTTCTTGCGATTGCCGGCCTCGGAGTGCTGGGGCGCCGCCCGGCTGCGTCACCGCGTGCCCAGACGGCGACTCAGGTCGTGATCCGGCGACCCGTGGCGGCGGGCGAGCGCCTCACCGCCGACGTCCTTGCCGTTTCGCGACTTCCGGCGCGGTATGTGCCGAGCGATGGAGTCGCCGACCCCCGGACGGTACTCGGGCAGCGGGTTGCCGTTGCGCTCCCGGCGGGTGCATCCCTCATGGAGGCTGAGCTCGCGAACGGCGATCGCCTTGCCCCGGGGCGTGACGTCGCAGTGCGCGTGGACGACGCGGCGGGGCTCCCCGCCGGAGACCTGGCCGGTGCGCACGCCGACGTGGTTCTGGCGCCTCCCGGGCGCGCTGCGACCCCGACGGTCGTGCTCTCGAACGTGCTGGTCGTCGCCGCAGGGCGCGCCGATGGAGCAGCGGTCGCGACGCTCCGCCTGCCGCCGGCGGCCGTGGGGCCGCTCATCGCTGCGGAGGCTCGCGGCTCGCTGCGGCTCGTCGTCCGGGTTGGGCGGGGCGTGTGGTGAGCGTCTCCGGCGTGCGCTGCGTGGTCGTCTCAACCGATCCCGCCGTCATGGCTGCCTGCTCCGCAGCGGTCGACGGCGCCGCCGGGATCGATGTCGTGGCGGCCGTGTCACGAAGCCGCGTGCTCGGCGGCTCCGCACCCGCGTGCGACGTCCTGCTCGTCGCGGACGCGCCCGGCGCTTCCGCCGCCGGCTGGGCGCACGAGGCGGTGCGCGCGTGTCCTCACGCGGCGGTCCTGCTCCTGACGGAGGACACCAGCGTCGAGACGTATCGCGCGGCGCTCAGAGCCGGCGTTCGGGCCGTCGTCCACCTGCCCATGAGCACCGCGGCGCTGGCTTCGGGCATTGCCGATGCCGTGCGGGCGGGCGGTCCTGAGGGCGGTGCCAAGCGTGGTGCCGCCGGGGTGGTGAGCGCCGTCGCGGGCGCTCGCGGAGGCGTGGGGGCGAGCGCCGTGGCGCTCGCGCTGGCGGCCGGTGCACGGGCGCTGCTCATCGATCTGACGCGAAGCCGTGCGGGTCTGGCCTTCACGCTGGGCTCACGCCCGGAGCGATCTCTCGCCGACCTTGCCCAGGCGGGCGACGCGCTCGCGGCAGGGATCGACACAGTGGCGGTCGAGCATCCGTCAGGGCTCCGATTCGTCGCCGGCCCGACCGACCCGGACGTCCTCGACGTCCTCGCACCGGGGTGGGGAGCCGAGCTCGTGCGGGAGCTCCGGGCCCGCGAGCGGGCGTCGGTGCTCGACGTCGGTTGTGTGGTCACTGGTGCGGCGCGGGAGGCGTTCGCCGCGGCGGATCGCACGCTGGTCGTCGTCACTCCCGACCGCGCGGCACTCGAGGCTGCCCGCTCGCTCGTCCTCGACGCGACGAGGTGGGGGGCGCGCGCGGACGCCCAGATCGTCGTCAACCGCTGGTCGCGACACGCCGAGATCGGCCTGAGGGCGATCTCGCGACTCGTCGACGCCCCGGTCGCGGGCGTGGTGCGCGACAACCGCCGGTCGATGTCGGGCTACGCGAACGGCCGGCTTGATCTCGCCCGCTGGTCACGAACCGGGCCCGGCGCCTCACTCGCCGCGACGATGGGTCGGGTCGAGTCATGAGCGCGCTCGACGCCATGGCGCAGCGCTACCGGATCCGGGTGCGTGAGGAGATGGCGGTCGTGCCACCCGGCGCGGATGCGCGGGCCCTGCGACCGATCGTCGCGGATCGGGTGCGGGAGCTGCTTGTCCGCGATCGTGTCGTCCTTCCGGCGGTCGACCTCGAGCGCCTGGTGGAGGAGGTGGTCGACGACGCGATCGGCCTCGGGCCGCTTGAGCCGCTGATGCGCGACCCGACCGTCACGGAGGTGATCGCCAACGGCCCGGAGTCGGTCTACGTCGAGCGTGGCGGGCGGCTCGCGCGAGAGCCGGTTCGGTTTCGCGACGCCGAGCATCTCCGCCAGGTCATCGAGCGCGTCGTCGGCGCCGGCGGCCGTCGGGTGGACGACGCCAGCCCGATGGTGGACGTCCGCCTGCCCGACGGGAGCCGCGTCAATGCGGTGCTCGCGCCACTGGCGCTCGACGGGCCGCTGCTCACCATCCGGCGGTTTCCGAAGGACCCGCTCGAGGTCTCGGACCTCGTCGACCTCGGGACGCTCACGCCCGTACAGGTCGACCTCCTCGGCAGCGCCGTCAGGGGGCGCGTGAACATCGCGGTGTCAGGCGGAACCGGCACCGGCAAGACGACGCTCCTCAATGCACTGGCTGCGTTCATCGACCCGGCCGAGCGGATCGTGACCGTCGAGGACGCGGCCGAGCTGCGCCTGCCGCAGCACCACGTCGCTCGTCTCGAATCGCGCCCGCCGAACGTCGAGGGCAGGGGAGAGGTCACGCTGCGCGCGCTCGTTCGCAACGCGCTCCGGATGCGCCCGGACCGCATCGTCGTCGGCGAGGTGCGGGGCGGCGAGGCGCTCGACATGCTCCAGGCGATGAACACCGGGCACGACGGGTCGCTCACCACCGTCCACGCGAGCTCGACCGCCGACGCGCTGCGGCGGATCGAGACGATGGCCCTGATGGCCGGGCTCGAGCTCCCGCACTCCGCTGTCCGGGAGCAGGTGCGGGCGGCGATCGACGTTGTTGTCCATCTGGTTCGCACGGCCGACGGCGCACGCGTGGTCCGCTGGATCGACGGTCGCGGCCCGGACGGCGGCCTGCGGCCGCTCGACGACCAGCTCCTCGGCCGGCTCACCGAGGCGAGATGCCCGCACCCGTCTCCGTAGCGATCCTCCGTCTTCGCGGGCGGCTGGCGGCTCGGCGAGACGCCCGCCTCCTGCGGGCGCAGCTGCCCCTCGTGGTCTCAGTGCTGGGCGCGTATGTCCGTGCCGGCCGGTCGCTCCGCCAGGCCGTTGCCGATGCAGCGGGCGATGCCCCGGACCCGAGCGCTCGAGCGCTGCACGTCGCGGCGTCGGCGATCGCGCTCGGTGCGCCGCCCGGGGAAGCGCTCGGATCGCTTGGCGACGACCCCGATGTGGCGCACCTCGTGGCGCTGGTCGAGATGCAGATTCGCACCGGCGGCGACCTGGCGCTGCTCCTCGACCGCATGGCGGACGTGCTCCGCGCCCGGGAGGAGCTGCGCCGCGCAGCGGCGGTCGCGACGGCGCAGGCTCGTGCGACGGGGCGCATGGTGTCGGTCATGCCGGCGTTCGGGCTCGCGGCGCTGTGGCTTCTCGACCGGCCGGGTTTCGGCCTCGTGGTGGGCAGTCCGCTGGGGTGGGCCGCGCTCCTCGTGTCGGCGCTGCTTGCGGGGCTCGGCCACGTCCTGATCGCCCGGATCGCGGCGATCGAGCCGTGAGCGGCTGGGCGCTCCTGCTCGCCGCGGCGCTGTTCGGGGCCGAGGCCGTGCGCGCGCACCGGCGTGAGCCGCGCGCCGCCCGGCGTTCGGGCCGCCGGTCAACGCTCGCGACGATGGCGGAGATCGGCCGGCGCCCCGCGTCCAGGCTGCCGGCGAGGCTCGTGCGGCCGCCTGACCGCGACCTCCTTCGACGGGCCGGCGTCCAGATCCCGGCGGGCGACGTCGTGGCGGCTCGCGTGGCGTCGGCCCTCTGCTTCGGCGGGCTCGGGCTCGTGGGTGCGGTCGTCGTCGGCGGAGCGATCGGCATGCTCGCGGGCACCCTGCTCCTCGCGTTCGGCTGCGTCTATCCCGACCTCTGGCTGCGGTCGGCGGCAGCCCGGCGGGTCGCGCGGATCGAGCGCGCTGCCCCGGCGCTGCTCGAGCTCGTCGCCGCCGCCGTGCAGGCGGGCGTGCCGCTCGATGTGGCGATCGACGGCGCGGGCCGCGCGGCGGGCGGCGAGCTGGCGGAGGAGCTGGAGCGATCGCGCGTCTCGATCGCCCTCGGACGACCGCGTGGCGAGGAGCTCCGCGACCTGAGCGAGCGCACGGGTGCCCCGACCCTCGCGGCCCTCGGGTTGGCGGTGCGGTTGAGCGACCGCCTGGGCGTCCCGCTGGCGGAGAGCCTCCGCGACCAGGCCGGGCGTAGCAGAGCCGAGGCGGCCAGGGTCGTGCAGGAGCGCGCGGCGCGCGCCGGGCCGCGCGTTCTCGCCGTGGTGGTCTTCGTCCTCGTGCCGGCTGCGCTCATGCCGATCGCCGCGGCGGTCGCGCTGACCGTGGCGGGAGCGCTCGGTGGGGGGCCGTGAGTGCGGCTCACCCGCAGCCGCAATCGGCGTCAACCCCGATGCGCGGGAAGAAAGGTGAAGCGAGGATCGTCTCGAAAAAGAGTGCACCGAGCGAACGGAGGCATCGCGATGACGCACAGGACCTATAGGAAGATGCCGAGAATCATCGGCCTTGTCGTGGTTTCCGCAGTCGCGATGATTCTTCTCGCGGCGGCGCCGGCATTTGCAGACACGACGCCCGCCGACGGCCAGTACGGCGCCGTCAAGGGCGAGCAGGCCGGCGGCGGAGGCGGATCGCTGCCCTTCACCGGGTTGAATCTGCTCCTGGTCGTCGCCGCGGGCGGCGCGATCGCCGCGAGCGGTGTGGGCCTGCGGGCCGTCGCCCATCGCGCACCGCGCGACTGAGGCACGCGAACAGCTCGGTCAGCTGAGTCCGCGCTCTTCGATCTGGCGGCGCGCCTCGGGGGTCTTCGCGAGCTGCTCGATGCCCAGCTTGCGCTTGACGCCGTCCGTCCGCTCGAACTGGATGTCGCCGTAGCCGACCACCTGGAAGCGGTTGCCCCAGGGGTCGCGGAAGTCGAAGCTCCGGCCGGTGTCGGCGGCGATCGCGACGCCCTCGCGCTTCGCCGCCTCGCGCACGGCTGAGACGTCGTCGACGACGAGGCCGAAGTGGCGCTCGTCGTCGGCCGGTTGGTGGCGCGGCTCGGCGATCGCCAGGAACTGATCGCCCATGTCGACGAACGCCATCCGGCGCACCCGTCCCCGGAGCGTGAACGAGAAGAGCCGGCCGTAGAGGTCGAGCGCCTCCTCGACGCTTCCGACCTCGATCGCGACGTGGTTGATCCCGATCAGCCGCGCGGTGTCCGCCACCGTCCGAGCGTACCAGCCGGGCGGCGCCGATCCGGCACGGTTCCGGCACCGCTTGCCGGCCACCCGTCACACGTGCCGGCGTACGGTCAGGGCGTGTCGAGGGGACAGGCCACCGTCGAGTACGCGCTCCTCGCCGTCGCGCTCGTCGTGGCGGTCTGCGTGCTCGTCCGCTACGCCACGCCGGTCACCGAGATGGCGAGGGCGGTGGCCCACGCCGTGTCCCACCGGCCTCCGCGGGCCCGCCCTCATCTGCCCGTTAAGCACCGCCGGCCGCCTCATCGGCGGCCGGCGACGTGCCTGTGCCCGTTCGGGCCTCCGCCGCGAACCTAGAACTTCCCGGTCGCGACCAGGGCGCCGCCCGCGGTGCGGACGTTCACGCGGTTTCCGGCCGAGACCTGTGGGACCGTCTGGCCGAGCTCGGTCGAGCGGTTCAGGTGGGCGTTGCCGAGGCCGCCGACCTTCATCGTGCCGACCCTCGTCCCGTGGACGAACACCGTGAGGCGCTTGCCGGCCAGCGAGCGGACGTGCTCGACCTGGGCCTCGAACTCCCGCTTTGCCCCGTCCTTCTTGAACTTCGCGGAGCCGGTCGCGTTCGGGAAGCCGGCCGATCCGTGGAGCGTCGCGGTGATCGTCGTGCCGCGGGCCTGGGCCGGGGCGGCCACGACGGCGGTTGCCATCATGATCGCCGCGACGGTTGCGAGTGGCTTCATGGTCCTGAGTGTCATCTGGTGAGTCCCTTCTCGATGGTGGTTGGTCGCAGCGCTCGGGCGGTCAGTTGTCGCCGCCGCCGTCGCCGCCGTGGCCGGAGCCGCCGTCGTCATGGCCGCTTCCGTCGTCGCTCCCGCCGCCGGGGCCGCTCGAATCGTCGCCACCGTTACCGGGGCCGCTGTTCGAGTCCTCGCCGCCGCCCGGCCCGGGGTTGCCGTTGGCGTTCTGGCCCTGGTCGTCCTGACCCTGGCCGTTGTCGTCGCCGGCCTCGTTCTGGTGCTCGGCCTCGTCGCTGTTCCCGCTGACGTCCTCGCCGGGCTCGTTCGCGCGGCCGTTGTCGTCGCCCGGCTCGTTGGCGCCGCCGCCGACGTCCTCGCCCGGCTCGCGGACGGTCACGACGTCGGTGCTTGCCGGCGCGGTCTGCGTGATCGCCGTGGTCGCCTTGTCGGACGGGGACGACGACCCGTCGCTGCTGGCCGCGGCGGCGATCGCGCCGGTGGCGAGCGCCGCCGGGATGCCGATCCCGATGATGATCCGGCGAGTGAGCTTGGTGGTGTTCATTGCCTCTCCTCTGGTGGGTATCCGGTGCTGCTCACTCACCGTAGGGGAGGCGTGGTTAGGGGCGGGCTATGGCGAGGAACGGTGTTCGCAAGCCTTCGGCAAGCGCTGACTAGTCGTCGCCGCCGCCGTGGCCGCCGCCACTGCCGTCGTCACCGCCGCCGTGCGAGGAGCCCCCGCCCGAACCGCCGCTGGACCCGCTGCCCGAGGAGCCGCTCCCGCCGCTCGATCCGCTGCCGGACGATCCGCTGCCGGACGAGTCGCTTCCGCCGCTCGAGCCGCTCGAGCCGCTGGAGCCTGTCGAGCCGCCGTGATCGTCGCCGCCGCCGGTGGTCGCGCCGCCGTTCTGATCGTTCGAATGCCGGCGGTGCGTGGGCGCCGCCGTCTGCGCGGTGACCGGCGTTGCCGTCCCGAAGTGCGGCGCGAGCGGCTCGCCCGCGTCGACGATCGCGGCGTCGGAGGCATAGAGCACGGTCGCGGCCATCACGATCGGAAGGGCGATCGCGCCGACGGCGGTGAGGACGATGGCGAGCCGGTGCCGCATGGTCTCAGGATAGGAGGCCGCGGGTGAGGCACCGGCCAGCGCAAGGTTAGGGCTCGGTAAGCTCGGTCGCCGCGCCCGGCCCCGGGAACCGCACGGCGATGCGGGTTCCGCGGCCGGTCGCCTCGAGCTCGACGGACCCGCTCCACCGCGCCGCCAGGTCGTGCACGATCGTGAGGCCGAGGCCCGTGCCGCCCGGCACGCCGCTCCCGGCCCGGCCGCGGAAGAAGCGGTCGAACACCCGCTTGGCCTCCGAGGGATGGATCCCCGGCCCGTCGTCCTCGACGCGGATGGTGCCTCCGCCGTTCTGCGACACCGTCACCGAGACGGTGGCCCCGGACGGGCTGTAGACGATCGCGTTCTCGATGAGGTTGTCGAGGACGATGGCGATGTCGGACGGATCCGCTCCCACGACGACGGGTGCCCCGGGCGCCTCGAGCGCGAAGGTCTGTTCGCGGTCCTCCGCCACCGGACGCCAGCGGTCGGCCGCCGCCCGGGCCTGCTCGGCCAGGTCGGACGACGACACCGAACGGGGCGGCACACCGGCGCGGGCGAGCACCAGGAGGTCGGCCACGAGGTCGCTCATCCGGTCAACCTCGCGCAGGGCAAGCTCCGCCTCGGGATCGGGCGGCGGGCCGGCGGCGAGCGCCTCGAGCCGGAGCCGGAGCCCCGTGAGCGGCGTTCGCATCTGGTGCGACGCGTTCGCGACGAACTCGCGCTGGGCTTCGAGGAGGGCGGTCAACTCCGCCGCCATCCGGTTCAGCTCGACCCCGACGGCGGCGACGTCCGGCGGGCCGGTGGCCTCGGCCCGCGCCGAGAGGTCGCCCTGCCCGAGCCGTCCCGCCGTGCCTGCGAGCGAGCGCAGCGGCCGGGCGAGCGACGTCGCCAGCACCCAGGCCACGACGAGGCCGACGATGGCGACCACCGCCGCCACGACGGCGATCGCCTCCCAGCTCCGCCGCACCCGCGCATCGACCGCCGCCATCGGCTGCGACAGGCGCACCGTGCCGACGACCGTGCCCCCGGCGAAGACGGGATATGCCACCACGAGCAGGTCGCCGCCGAGGTCGACGCTGTGGCGGACCAGCCGCACCGACTGCCCCTGGAGCGCGGCCGCGATCTCGGGCCGCCCGGGCGTGTTGTAGGCAACCTTCGGGGGCGTCGCATTCTTGTCGTCGCTGTCGGCGAGCAGGAACGCCTGCGGCGAGTTGTCGGTCACGATCACGCGTGCGTCGGTCTGGCTGCCGTCGGCCGAGACGATGCGCCGCAGGTTCGTGAGCGAGCCGCCGGGAACCGGCGTGCCGCCCAGCGACGAGGCGATCACCTGGGCCTGCGTGCTCAGGTGGGCGTAGAACGCATCCTTCGCCCGGCGGTCGACGCTGACCCCGAGCGGAATGGCGAGCGCCACCACGATCAGGACGAGCAGGTACGCGAAGGCCAGGACCAGCCGCCGCCTGAGTGTCACCCTTGGAGCTCCTCGGGTGACGAGAACCGGAAGCCGACGCCGCGCACCGTGTGGATGTAGCGCGACCCCTGGGCATCGTCGCCCAGCCGCCGTCGCAGGCCCGCGACGTGCACGTCGAGCGTCTTGGTCGATCCGAACCAGTCGACGCCCCAGACGTCGTCCATCAGCCTTTGGCGGGCGAGCACGGTGCCGGCGTTCGTCATCAGCATGTGCAGGAGGTCGAACTCCCGGCGCGGGAGATCGAGCGGCTCGGCGCGGTGCGTCGCCGACCGCGTCCGCGGGTCGAGGCGGACGTCGCCGATCTCGATCACGTCGTCGGCCGGCGCCGGGTCGGTCGCGCTGCGGCGAAGCACGGCGCGGATCCGCGCGATCAGCTCGGCCATGCCGAACGGCTTCACGAGGTAGTCGTCGGCACCGAGCTCGAGCCCCACCACGCGATCGGTCTCGAGCCCGCGCGCCGTGAGCATGATGATGGGCACCCGCGACGACGAGCGGATCGTCCGGCACACGTCGCGGCCGTCGATGTCGGGCAGCATGAGGTCGAGCAGGACGACGTCGGGCTCGTCCCGGCGCACGGCCTCGAGCCCCGCCGCACCGGTCGACGCGACCTCGACCCGATACCCCTCCCGTTCGAGGGCCGACCGCAGCGGGTCGGCGATCGACTGCTCGTCCTCGACGACAACCACCCGTGTCGCCCGCGCAGGCGGAGGCATCCACGTCTCGTCGGCGGGCATCCCGGGAGTGTAGGTGCCGTTCCGGCCTCAACTCCGGTACGGGCCGGTCGATCCGCTAGAGCAACCGTGTCCGGTCATCACCTCAGCCGCGCCGAGCAGCTCCTGGACATCGCCCCCGTCGGGATCCACCACACCGACGCGGCCGGCACGTGCACCTGGGTGAACGAGCGCTGGTCGGCGATCACGGGGATCTCGCCGGCCGATGCGTGTGGGCGGCCCTGGCTCGACGCGGTGCATGACGGCGATCGCGGCCCCCTGCTCGCGCAGTGGCTCGAGACGGTGGCCCGCGGGCTCGAATTCGTGTGCGACGTCCGCGTCGGCGGGCGGCACGGGCCGGCGAGGCAGGTCACGATCCGCTCGGTGCCCGTCCACAACTCCGCCGGCGTGATCACGGGCCACGTGGCCGCGGTGACGGAGCTTCCCGACCGCCGCCACGACCGGATGCGGCGGCTGATCGTCGAGGACCTCACCGACGTGGTGCTCATCTTCGACATGCGGCGCGAGCTGCTCTACGCGACGCCGTCGTTTGAGACGCTCACCGGAAGGCGCACCGAGGATGCCGCCTGCCACGTCCACGAGGGCCTGAGCGTGCACCCCGACGACGCTCCGCGCATGCGGTCGCTGTGGGCCCGGCTCTGGGACGGCGAGGGCTACTTCGGAGCCGAGTTCCGGGTCGTCAGGCCCGACGGCGACGAGCGCTGGTGCACGAGCGCGGGCGCGCCGGTGCTCGACGGCGAGGGCCGTCAGGACGGTGTGCAGATCCGCCACGCCGACGTCACGGGCCGGAGGCACCTCGAGGAGCGCGTGCCGAGCGCGTCTCGGTGGCCGGCGTCGCTGACACGCGGTCGCTAGCGGTCGGTAATATCCGCGACCTATGACGAACTCGTCGACGTCGCGGTGGTGGGTGCTCCTGATGGTCCTTGTGCTGGTCGGCCTCCTGGTGCTCGTCATCTACGTCAGCCGGTAGCCGCGGCGTGGCCGTCTCGGCCGTCCAGATCTCGAGTACCAACCCCGCCGACCCGGCAGACGTGATCGGGGTCTTCGCGCCGAGCGGCGGGATCGACGTCGATCGTGCCGTCACCGCGGCGGCGGCTGCCGCGCCGGCGTGGGCAGGACTGCCGGGCCAGGCGCGCGCCGACGCCCTCACGCGCGCCGCGGCCCGCGTCGAGGCCGACGCCGACGAGCTGTCCGCGCTCGTCTGCCGGGAGGTGGGAAAGCCGATCGTGGAGGCGCGCGGCGAGGTCGCGCGCACCGCGGCGATCCTTCGCTACCACGCCCAGGCCGCGCTCGATCCCGACGGCGAGACGTATCCGCCGGCCGACGGGCGCTCGCTCCTCCTGACCCGGCGGCGGCCGCGCGGCGTCGTCGGGCTCATCACGCCGTGGAACTTCCCACTCGCGATCCCGGCCTGGAAGCTCGCGCCCGCGCTCGCGCACGGGAACACCTGCGTGTGGAAGGCCTCGCCGCTCTCGCCGGCGTGCGCCGAGGCGCTCATGGCGTGCCTCGCGCCGGAGCTGCCGCCCGGGATCGTCCAGCTGGTGCAGGGCGGCGCCGACGCCGGGATCGCCCTCGCGGGTCATGCAGGGCTGGGCGCCCTCTCGTTCACCGGGTCGGCCGCCGCCGGGGCGTCGGTCGCGCGCCAGGCTGCCGACCGCGGCGTCGCCGTTCAGTGCGAGATGGGCGGCCAGAACGCCTCGATCGTGCTGGCGGACGCCGACATCGGCCGCGCCGCGGCGACGATCGCGCGGGCGGCGATGGGGTTCGCCGGCCAGAAGTGCACGGCGACGAGCCGGGTGATCGCCGAGCACGGCGCGGCCGCAGACCTGCGCGACGCGCTCGTGGCCGAGGTGCGCGGCCTGGTCGTCGAGAACCCCGCCGACGCGGCGTGCGAGGTGGGGCCGCTCATCACCGGCGACGCCCGGGCCGCCGCGGTCGCGGCGGTCGAGCGCGCGGTGGATGCAGGCGGACGGGTGCTCGCGGGCGGCACGGCGATCGACGTTGCCGGCCACTACCTCGCGCCGGCGCTCGTCGAGGTTCCGGATCCGAGCGCCGAGCTGGCCCAGGAGGAGGTGTTCGCGCCGGTGGCGGCGGTGCTCGAGGCCCGCGACGCCTCGCACGCTGTCGAGCTCACAAACGGCGTGCGCTACGGCCTCTCGACATCGATCTTCACGCGCGACCTCGACCGCGTCCTCGACCTGGCCGGGCGGCTCGACACCGGCCTCGTGCGCGTGAACCAGCCGACGTCGGGCGTCGACCTGCACGCGCCGTTCGGCGGCGAGAAGGCCTCGGGCCTCGGGCCGCGGGAGCAGGGGAAGGCGGCGCGCGAGCTCTACACCTCGCTGCGGACGATCCTCGTCTCACCCGCGGTGGTAGAATAGTCACGAGGTCTAAAAGTGGCGGAGCGGAGTGAACATCCGCGTGTGGCGGCCGACGTGGCCGTCTTCGCATATCTGAACGGGGCGATGCACGTGCTGCTCGTCCGGCGGCGCTATGAGCCGTACGAGAGCTACTGGGCGCTTCCGGGCGGGGGCATCGAGGCGACCGAGACGCTCGAGGAGGCGGCCGTCCGCGAGCTTCGCGAGGAGACGGGCGTCATCGACACGTTCATGGAGCAGCTCGCCACCTTCTCGGAGGTCGACCGCGATCCGCGCGGACGCGTGATCTCGTGCTGCTACCTGGCGCTCGTCGATGCCGCCCGCGTCCAGCTCGCGCCGGGATCGGACGCGCGGGAGGCGGCCTGGCGGCCGCTCGAGCCGCTGCTCCAGGAGATGGAGGGCACGCGCGTGCTCGCTTTCGACCACGACGACATCCTGCGCTACGCGCGCCAGCGGCTGGCCTACAAGCTCGAGTACCAGAACGTGGCGTGGGGCCTCCTTCCCGACGCCTTCACGATGACCGAGCTGCGCCACGTCTACGAGGCCGGCATCGGCCGCGCGTTCGAGCCCAACAACTTCCGCCGGATCGCGCTCGGGTGGGGGGTGCTGGCCGAGGACGGCGAGCGGGCCACCGGCGGCCGCCCGGCCGCGCTCTACCGGTTCGCCGACCGCCGTCCGCTGATCCTGGCCCAGAGCGCTCGCTACCGGCGGTCGGGGTGATCGCCGCCGCGCCCAACGAGCTGCTCGTCGACGAGTACGAGCTGGCCATGGCCGACTCCTACCTCGCCGAGGGCAAGGACGCCGTCCCGGTCGCGTTCGAGCTCTTCGCCCGCGAGCTGCCGCCGAACCGCGGCTATCTGGTCGCCGCCGGCCTCGAGCGGGCGCTGGAGGTGCTGACCGAGTTGCGCTTCGGCAAGGAGGCGCTGGAGTACCTCGAGCGCGCCCGGATCTGCTCGCCGGCGCTGCTCGCCAAGCTGGCGACCGTCGAGTTCACGGGCGAGGTCGCGGCCGTTCCCGAGGGCACGGTCGTGCACGCCCGCGAGCCCATCCTGCGGGTGGAGGGCGATCTCCTGACGTGCCAGCTCGCCGAGACCCTGCTCCTGAACCAGGTCAACTTCCAGACGCTGATCGCCACCAAGGCCAGCCGGATCGTGATGGCCGCCGCCGGCCGGCCGGTGGTCGACTTCGGCTTCCGGCGGGCACACGGAGCCGACGCCGGCGTCCTCGCGGCCCGGGCGGCGTACATCGGCGGCTGCGTGGCGACCGCGACGGTCGCGGCGGGCTATCTCTACGGCGTGCCGACCAGCGGGACGATGGCACACAGCTACATCCTCTCGTTCCCGACCGACGTCGAGGCCTTCGTCGCGTTCATGCGCCACCATCCCACGCGCTCGACGCTCCTGATCGACACCCACGACACGCTCGCCGGAGCGCACGCCGCTGTGGAGGCGTCCCGCGAGACCGGCATCGTGCCCCAGGCCGTGCGGATCGACTCGGGCGACCTGGTGGCCCTGACCGCCGAGGTGCGCGGCGTGCTCGACGACGGCGGGCTCGAGGAGACCCGGATCTTCTGCTCGGGCGACCTCGACGAGTACCGGATCGCCGACCTGCTCGCGGCCGGCGCCCGCATCGACGGCTTCGGCGTCGGCACGGCGCTCACGACGTCCAGCGACGCACCGGCGCTGGGCGGCGTCTACAAGCTCGTCGAGTCGGGCGGGCACGGAGTGATGAAGGCCCGCGGCCCGAAGTCGAACCTGCCCGGGCGCCACCAGGTGTTCCGCGGCGAGGACGGCGACGTGATCGGCCTCGTCGGCGAGGACCTCCCGGGACGCCCGCTGCTCGAGCCCGTGCTCTCCGGCGGCGTCCGCGTCGGCACCGCACCGGGGATCGACGCGGCGCGCGACCTGGCAGCCCGGGAGGTCGCGGCGCTGCCGGAGGTCGTGCGAGCGCTGCGCGACCCCGATACTCTGCCGCCGCGGCTCTCTGCTCGTCTGCGCGCACTCGAGGAGGACCTGGGATGAGCGATGCCTCCACCGGCCTGATCGTGGTGGACGTCCAGAACGACTTCTGTCCCGGCGGGGCGCTCGGCGTCGCGGGCGGCGACCGGCTTGCGCCGGCGATCGCCGCCGCCGCCGAAGCGGCGGGCACCGTGGTGGCCACCCGCGATCTGCACCCGGCCGGGCACGTCTCGTTCGCCGAGCGGGGCGGGCTGTGGCCGGCGCACTGCGTCGCCGGGACGCCGGGCGCCGAGCTTCACCCGTCGGTGAGCGGCATGCGGTTCGACCGCATCCAGGACAAGGGCACCGACCCGGACCGCGAGGCGTACTCCGGATTCGACGGCACCGACCTGGCGGAGTACCTCCGGGAGCGGGGCGTGAAGCGCGTCCTCGTGGCCGGCCTCGCGACCGACTACTGCGTGCGGGCCACGGCGCTCGATGCGATCCGCGAGGGCTTCGAGACGACCGTGCTGACCGACGCGGTGGCGGCCGTCGACGTCGAGCCGGGCGACGGCGAGCGGGCGCTCGCGGAGGTCCGCGACGCCGGGGCGCGGCTCGACCGGATCGCCCTGCTCCGCGACGAGAGCGCGCTGGAGCCGATCCTCGCGGCCAAGGCCCGCCGCATGCGGGAGGTCGCCCACGCTGCCGGACGGGGCCGCCTCATCATCGGGCTCTCGGGCGGGATCGACTCGGCCGTGGCCCTCGGGATCGCCACCCGGGCCGTCGGCGCGCATGACGTCACGGCCGTCCGACTGCCGTCGCGGCACACCGAGCAGGTGCACCTCGACGACGCCGCCGCGACGGCGGCCGCCGTCGGCCTCCCCGACGCCAACCTGCTCACCGTCTCGATCGAGCCGATCCTGGCGGGCCTGGCAGAGGCCCGGCCGGACGTCGCCGGCTCGGACATCCGGTTCGGGAACGCCAGCGCGCGGAGCAGGATGATCGTGATCTACGACCTCGCCCAGGCCCTGCACGCGCTCGTGCTCGGCACCGAGAACCGCACCGAGAACCTGCTCGGCTACTTCACGCGGTTCGGCGATGCCGCCTCGGACATCGAGCCGATCACCGACCTCTACAAGACCGAGGTGCGCGCGGCTGCGCGGGTGCTCGGGCTCCCCGAGACGGTCATCACGAAGCACCCGACCGCCGGCCTGTGGGGCGGCCAGACCGACGAGGACGAGCTCGGCTTCACCTACGCCGACGCGGATCGTGTGCTGGTCGCGACGTTCGACCTCGGGATGACGCCGGAGCAGGCCGCTGAGCGGGCGGGCGTCGAGCGCGACGTCGTCGACCGCGTCCTCGCGCGTGCGGCCGGCGTCGCATGGAAGCACGCCGTGCCGCACACGCTCTGAACGGATGGGTCGACGCGGCGCGGAGCGGCTGCATGTCAGCCGATGCCGCGAGCTCGCGCAGGGCCTCGGCCTCGAGCTGGCGGACGCGCTCGCGGGTGAGCCCGACGATGCGGCCGATCTCCTCGAGGTTGCGCGGGTCCTGGCCGTCGAGCCCGAACCGCATCTCGAGGATGCGGCGCTTGCGGTCGCCGAGCCTGGCCAGCCCCTCGCGGAGCTTCTCGTGGCGCAGGTGCGTCTCGGCCAGCTCCTCGGGATTGCCGGCGTCGGGGTCGGCGATCATGTCGCCCAGCTCCGAGTCGCCGTCCTCGCCCACGGGCTCGTGCAGCGAAACCGTCTTTCGGGCCAGGCCGAGCGTCTCGGCTACCGCGTCCTGGGTCAGCTCGGCGGCGCGTGCGATCTCCTCTTCGGTGGGCTCCCGGCCCAGGCTGGCCTCGAGCGAACGGCGTGCGCGCTCGATCGCCCGCAGGCGGTCGGAGACGTGCACCGGCAGCCGGATCGTGCGGCCGCTGTTCGCGATCGACCGCTGAACGGCCTGGCGGATCCACCACGTCGCGTAGGTCGAGAACTTGAGGTCGCGGCGCCAGTCGAACTTCTCGACGGCGCGGTTGAGCCCCAGGACGCCCTCCTGGATGAGATCCAGGAACGGCACGCCCTGGCCGCGGTACTGCTTCGCGATGGACACGACCAGCCGCAGGTTGGACTCGATCATGCGCCGCTTGGCGAGCGGGTCGCCGAGCTCGATGCGCTTGGCCAGCATGACCTCTTCGTCCTTCGTGAGCAGGGGATAGCGCCCCGCCTGGCGCAGGAAGAGGTCGAGGCTGTTCGTCGTGGCGATCTCGACCTCGACGACCTCGATCCGCTCCTCGGGAGCGGGAGGCTCGACGATGTCGACGCCCAGCTGCGCGAGCTCGTCGCGCAGGGTCTGCACGTCGTCGGCGTCGAGGTCGAGCTCGAGGGACAGTCCCGCGAGCTCGTCTTCATACACGACGCCGCGCTCCTGTCCAAGCTCGACAAGGAGCCGCGCCTCCGGCTCGATGATGAGCTGGTCAGTCATCCGTCATCAACTCCTCGCTTCCTTGTACCCCAACCCCATCGGGTTTCAACGTTCGCCATGCAGCGCGTATTCCCGCCTGCACGTTCTTCGTCGATCGTCGTCTGGTGGATTGGCACGGGCCAATCTCTGTGTGAGGCAGATGACCCGAATCCGACCCCGCGCCGCATCACTCTACGCTTCGACCCCGGAAGCGCCATTCCCGAAATGCGGTAATCAGCAACTCAATTATATCCCCGAGACGCGGTAATTCCTAGACCAACCGCCCCAACGGCCGCGCAACTCTACCCTGTGACGCGGACGGCACCCTGATAGTTGGAGGCGTACCACGAGTCCGAGAGGCTCGAGATCTTGACCACGTCGCCGGTGTGGGGGGCGTGGATGAAGCTGCCGCCCCCGATGTAGATGCCGACGTGCCCGATGGTGGGCTCGAAGAAGACGAGGTCGCCGGGCGCGAGCTGGTCGTAGGGCACGTGCGGCCCCGCGGTCCACTGCGCCCCGGTGAAGTGGGCGAGCGAGATCCCGAGCTGCGCGTAGACCCACATCGTGAGGCCGGAGCAGTCGAAGCCCGAGGGGCTCGCGCCACCCCACACGTACGGCACGCCGAGCTGGGTCTCGGCGATCTGCACCGCCCGCTCGCCCAGCGAGCTCGCCGGGGGCGGTGGGCCGCCTCCGCTCCGCGGCGGTGGGGCCGGCGTCGACGGCTGCTGCGCCGCCCGCCGGGCGGCGGCGGCTGCGGCGGCGGCCGCGGCGGCGCGGCGCTCGTCACGCTGGTGGATCAGCGTCTTCACGCGCGAGTTCAGGCTGCCGACCAGGTGCTGCTGCTGGGAGACGAGCGCCTGCACCTGGCGCCGCTCGGCGGCTCGCTTGGCCACGAGCTTGGCCGCCACGGCGCGCTGGTGCTTGAGCACGGCCTGGCGGGCGGCGACCTCCCGCTCGGCCTTCCGGACCTCGTCCAGGATGGTGGACTCCGTGTCGGACATCGCGGTTCACGAAGTCCATCCGGTTCACGAGATCGCCGAACGAGCTCGCGCTGAGCACGTAGTAGGTGAGGCTCGGGCCTGCGCCCTTGTAGGACGAGACGACGAACTCGGCGAGCTGCGCGCGGGCCGCGGCGAGGTTGCGCTTGGCCCGGTTCAGGAGCACCGTGTTCCTGGCGATCGCCCGGTGGACGGCGTGCAGCTGGGCGACGGCCCTGTTGTAGGCCTCGACCGCGGCGTCGGAGCGGGCGTAGAGGTCGTTGAGCTGGCGCTCGGCGGCGCTCGCCTGGGCCCTGGCGTCGGCGATCTTGCCGGCGTGGGCCGGCGTCGACACGGCGGCCGCGAGGGCGAGTATCACGCACGTGCTCCCGAGTGCCCACCTCGCGCGCCGTGCCATCGGGGGCGGGGACGGCATGGGGGCAGACTTTACCACCGGCCTCAGACAGCAACGCCGGGCGTTTGTAAGGATTTTCCGCCACTCCGTGGTGGTGCTCGCTCGCTCAGCGGCATGTGCGGCGCTTGTCACGCCGGTGTTGCATTGTGGTGAGGGGTGGGGTATCGTGGGGCGAAATGGGAAGGCAGAAACGATGCTCCTCGGCGAATCGGTCCAGCGGCTCGACGTGAAGAACCGCGTGACCCTGCCGGCCAAGCTTCGGGCCCACTTCGCCCGGGGAGTCGTGGTCAGCAAGGGTTTCGACGGCTGCCTGTATGTCTTCAGCCCAGAGGGCTGGGAGGCCTACGTCGACTCGCAGCTCGGCCGGCTCGACCCGCTCAGCCGCCAGGGCCGCGAGATGAGCCGGTGGTTGTACGGAGGAGCGTCCGAGACGGAGCTCGACCGGCAGGGCCGGGTCATGCTGCCGCCGGCGCAGCTGACGCATGCCGGGCTCGAGCGCGACATCGTGGTGGCCGGCCTGCGGGACCATCTGGAGATCTGGGACCTGGCCTCCTGGCGCAAGCGCGAGGCGGAGTTCGAGGGGAGTGTGGAGGATGTTGCCGAATCTCTCTCACAGCAGTAGGGGCGTCGTGGCCCATGTCCCCGTCATGCCCGTCGAGGTGGCGGAGCTGCTCGAGCCGCGCCCCGGGGACACCATCGTGGACTGCACGTTCGGCGCCGGCGGCCACGCTGCCCGTCTCGAGCCGTTGCTGCGCGGGAGCGGGACGTACGTGGCCGTCGACCGCGACGAGTCGGTGGCTCCCTTCTACGAGCGCTTCGCCGCCTCGGCGTCCGCGGCGACGCGGTTCGTCGGCGGCGACTTCGCCCTCGTGCTGCGGAACATGGCGTCGACGGGCGCCCGCGCCGAGGCGATCCTGATGGACCTCGGCACCTCGTCGATGCAGGTCGACACGGCGGCGCGCGGGTTCAGCTACGCGAGCGACGCGCCGCTCGACATGCGCATGGACGCGTCATCGCCGCTCACCGCCGCCGAGATCGTGAACACGTGGGACGAGCGCGAGATCGCCGAGGTCCTGTCGAGCTACGGCGAGGAGCGCTACGCCCGCCAGATCGCGCGCGCCATCGTGCGCCGCCGCGCGGCCCGGCCGATCGAGCGCAGCGCCGACCTCGTGGAGCTGATCCGCTCTGCGATCCCGACCCCGGCGCGCTTCGGCCAGGGCCATCCCGCCAAGCGCGTCTTCCAGGCGCTTCGCATCGCCACCAACGACGAGCTTCAGTCGCTGCGCGACGGCCTCGACGCCGCGCTCGACGTCCTCACGCCGGGCGGCCGGATCGCGGTCATCAGCTTCCACTCGCTCGAGGACCGGATCGTCAAGCGCTTCATCCGCGACGCCGCGCGCGGCTGCACGTGCCCGCCGGACTTCCCCGTCTGCGTCTGCGGCCACCAGCCGGCGCTGCGGTCTCTGACCTCGCGCGCCGTCGTTCCGAGCGTCGAGGAGCGGTGCGAGAACCCGCGCTCGGCGTCGGCGAAGCTGCGCGCCGCGGAGAGGACGCAGACCGCGTGAGCGTCGCCGTTCCCGCACGGAGCCCGGCTCGCCGGCGCACGCCGCAGGCCACGCCCAAGGCCGTCAGCCGCTCGCGGCCGCGCAGGCGCCGCGTCACCGCAGGCGGGCTGGCCTGGGTGGGCGTGCTCGCCGCGCTGATGTTCGGGATCGTGGCGCTCAACGTCGCCGCCCTGCGCGGGTCGATCGACGTGAGCAAGATGCGCGGCCACGTCCAGCAGCTCGAGCAGCAGAACGGGCTGCTGCGAAACCAGACGATCAACCTGTCGAACCCGTACGCGATCGGGCGCAGGGCGCGCGGCTACGGGATGGTGCCCGCCGACGCGATCTCGACGAAGCACGTCCGGTTCTCGAAGCAGTCGTCCGGAGGCCGGCCCGTACCGTGAGGAAGATGGCGGACCGCCGGCTGCGGCTTGTGCTGGCGCTCTCGCTGGCGGCCTTCACCCTCGTCGTGTTCCGGGCGGCGCAGATCCAGGTCGTCGACGCGTCCGCGCTCTCTCGCAAGGCCGTCTCGCAGCAGCGCGCCGTCGTGCCCCTGCCCGGCCTGCGGGGGGCGATCCTGAGCGCCGACGGCCAGCACCTGGCCCAGGAGCAGACGTCGAAGACGATCGTGGCCGACAAGGCTCAGCTGCGGCATCCGCACCACGCGGCCGCGGTCATCGCCCACGCCCTCGGCTACCACCAGCTGCTCAAGCGCCACCACCCCAAGCACCACAAGAAGCAGAAGTACCGGCCGAACCCCGCGTGGCCCGGCCGCGTGAAGGCGATCGAAGACCAGCTGCAGCAGGGCGGGGGCGGGATCCTGCGCCAGCTCCAGCCCGAGGTGGCCGCCCGCATCATGGCCCAGCACCTGTCCGGCATCTCGACGGTCACCGAGCTGACCCGCTGGTACCCGTTCCACGGGCTCGCGCCGCAGGTGATCGGGTACACGCAGGTCAACGGCCCAGGGCAGCCTGATGGCGCCGGCAAGGCCGGGATCGAGCAGCAGTACAACAACGTGCTGACGGGAAGGCCCGGCCGCCAGGTGGTCATCCACGACCCGGTCGGGCAGGCGCTCGAGACCGTGCAGCTCCAGCGCCCGGTCCCGGGCCGCGACGTCACACTCACGCTCGACACGACCATCCAGGCCAAGGTCGAGTCGGTGCTGGCGCAGACGGTCAAGTCGTCGCGCGCGAAGTGGGCCACCGGGATCGTGCTCGATCCCCGCACGGGGTCGATCCTGGCGATGGCCACGGCGCCCGGCTACGACAACAACAAGGTGCACACGTTCACCGACTTCTCGCCGACGGGCCCGACGCAGAACGCCGCGCTGGTGACGACCTACGAGCCCGGCTCGACGTACAAGGTGGTCACGTTCTCGGCGGCGCTCTCTGCCGGCCTGATCTACCCGCACATGGTGTTCCGGAACCTGCCCTGGAAGATCCAGGTCGGCGACAAGTTCATCCACGACGACGTCTGGCGCAGGCCCGTCTCCTACGACGCGACCCAGATCCTCCAGAAGTCCTCGAACGTCGGCACCGACACCATCGCCCAGATGGTCGGAAAGCCGCTTCTCATGCACTGGATCCGCAGGTACGGGTTCGGCCGTCCGACCGGGCTCGACTTCCCCGGCGAGTCGCCCGGAATCGTCCTGGCCGGACGCAACTGGACCGCCTCGTCGATCGGGACCATCCCGATCGGCCAGGGCATCGGCGTGACGGCGATGCAGATGGCGTCGATGTACCAGGCGATCGCCAACGGCGGCGTGATGGTGCCGCCGCGGCTCGTCCAGGCGGTCGGCGGCCACCAGATCAAGCCGAGCGCCGGGCGCCGGGTGCTCACGCCCGAGGTCGACCGCGAGCTGGTCGACATGCTCGGCACCGTCGTGCAGGACGGCGGCACCGGCTACAAGGCCTCGATCTGCGGCTACTCCGTGGCCGGCAAGACGGGAACCGCCCAGAAGCCCGTGAAGGGCGGCTACTCGACGAGCGACTACGACGCGACGTTCGTGGGGTTCTTCCCGGCGCAGGATCCGCAGGTCGAGATCCTCGTGGTCGTCGACTCGCCGCGCACCAGTCACTTCGGCGGCGTCGTCGCCGCGCCCGCGTTCGAGCAGATCGGCGCGTCGCTGGCCAACACCCTCGGGATCCGCCCGGACCGGCCCTGCGACCGCAGCGTTCACTAGGGTTCGCGCGAGGATGCAGCTTGGGGCCCTGATCGAGGCCGTCCGTCCGCGCGCCGTCCGGGGGCGGACGGAGGCGGAGATCACTGCGGTCACCTACCGGGCCGATGCCGTCGTGCCGGGCGCGCTGCACGTGTGCGTCCCCGGCCACACCTCCGACGGGCACGACTTCGCCGCCGAGGCGGTCGGCCGGGGCGCCGCCGCGCTCATCGTCGAGCGCGACCTGCCGCTCGACGTGCCGCAGCTCGTGGTCGAGTCCTCGCGGCATGCGATGGCGGCCGCTGCCGATGCCTTCTACGGCCACCCGTCGGCCGCGCTCGACGTGGTCGGCATCACCGGCACGAACGGCAAGACGACGACCGCGTTCCTGCTCCACGCCGTCCTCGAGGCGGACGGCCGCCGGTCGGGCCTGCTCGGCACCGTCGAGCAGCGGGTCGGCGGCCGCGTCGAGCCGGTGGTGCGGACGACGCCCGAGAGCGTCGACCTCCAGGCGCTGCTGCGACGCATGGTCGACGCGGGCGACACGGCCTGCGTCATGGAGGTGTCGTCGCACGCCCTCGAGCTCGACCGCGTCGCCGGCGTGCGCTTCGCCGCCGTCGCGTTCACCAACCTCACGCAGGACCACCTCGACTTCCACCCGGACATGGAGCACTACTTCCTGGCCAAGGCGCGCCTCTTCGAGGCCGCCCCGGCGGCGATCAACATCGACGACCCGTACGGCCGCAGGCTTGCGGGGGAGGCGGGAGGGGCCGTCCTCACCTACGCCCGCGCCGACGCCGACGCCGACGTGCGTCCGCACGCGGTCGAGATCGGCCCCGGCGGCCTCATCTCCCTGATCGCGACGACGCCGCGGGGCGCGCTGCCGCTCGACGTCCGCCTGCGGGGCGGGTTCAACGTCGAGAACGTGCTGTGCGCGGTCGCGCTCGCGGAGGTGCTCGAGGTGCCGCACGCCGCCGTGCGTGCGGGCGTCGAGGCCGTCGCGGGCGTTCCCGGCCGGTTCGAGCCGGTCGACGCGGGCCAGCCCTTCACCGTGCTCGTCGACTACGCGCACACCCCGGACGGGCTCGAGAACGTGCTCCGTTCGGCGCGCGAGATCACGGCAGGGCGCCTGATCTGCGTCTTCGGATGCGGCGGAGACCGCGATCGCGGCAAGCGCCCGCTGATGGGCGCGGTCGCTCGGCGCCTGGCCGACGTCGCCGTGGTCACGTCCGACAACCCGCGCAGCGAGGACCCGGCCGCGATCATCGCCGATATCACGGCCGGGTTCGCGATGGACGTCGAGGTCGACCGGCGCACGGCGATCGAGCGCGCGGTCGCGATGGCCGGCCCCGCCGACGTCGTCGTCATTGCAGGCAAGGGGCACGAGCAGGGCCAGGAGCTGGCCGACCGGACGATCCCGTTCGACGACCGCGAGGTGGCACGCGAGGCGCTCTCGGCGCTCGCGGGCGCGGCGTGATCCCGCTCTCGACCCGCGAGATCGCCGCCGTCACCGGCGGCACGGCGTCCGGCCCCGACGTCGAGCTGACGGGCGTCGCGATCGACTCCCGCGCCGTCGAGCAGGGCGATCTCTTCGTCGCGCTCCCGGGTGAGCGCACCCACGGCGCGTGGTTCGCGGAGGCGGCCGTGGCGGCCGGCGCCGCAGCCGTCCTCCTCGAGCGTGAAACGGCGGTGCCTGATGCCAATGTTTCATCCACACCGGTCATCCGGGTCGACTCGGCCGTCTCTGCCCTGGGTGCGATCGCTGCCGACGTGCGGCGGCGGTCGCGGGCCCGCGTCGTCGCCATCACCGGCTCGACCGGCAAGACGTCGACGAAGGACATCCTCGCTGCGCTTCTGGGCGGGCGGATGCGGACGGTCGCGAGCACCGCGAACTACAACAACGAAATCGGCGTCCCGCTCACGCTGTGCCGGATCGAGCGCGGCACCGAGGCGGTCGTGTGCGAGCTCGGGATGCGTGGCGCCGGCCAGATCGCCTACCTCACCGACATCTCCGCGCCCGACGTGGGCGTGATCACGTCGGTGGGCCCGGTGCACCTCGAGCTGATGGGCACCGTCGAGGCCGTCGCAGCAGCCAAGGCGGAGATCCTCGAGCTCGGGCCCGGCGCGGTCGCCGTCGTGCCGTACGCCGAGCCGCTGCTGGAGCGCCATCTGGCCGGCCGCCGCGGCCCGACCGTCACCTTCGGCGAGGCCGAGGGGGCCGACGTCCGGCTGGTCGAGATCGGCGAGGGCAGGGCGGAGATCGTCCACCGCGGTCGAACCCTGATCGTGCCAGTGAGCTTCGAACAGCGCCACAACGGCGTGAATCTCGCCGCTGCCGTCGCGGCGTGCGACGCGCTGGGGATCGACGTGGACGAGCCGCTGCTCGCGGGCGCGGAGGCGACGGAGATCTCAAGGTGGCGCGGGGAGCGGCTGCCGCTGCCGGGCGGGGGCGTCCTGATCGCCGACTGCTACAACGCGAACCCGGTGTCGATGGGCGCGGCTCTGCGCGACCTCGTCTCGGCCGCAGCCGGCCGCCGCACGGTCGCGGTGCTCGGCGACATGGC
Organism: uncultured Actinomycetes bacterium; assembly: GCA_963809325.1. Lineage (GTDB taxonomy): Bacteria > Actinomycetota > Thermoleophilia > Gaiellales > JAICJC01 > JAICJC01. The sequence continues at coordinate 289,636 of CAWEIZ010000007.1, read as the reverse complement.
CGAGCTCGGCGACGGGGCCGAGGGATACCACGCCGCGGTCGCGCGCGAGGCGGCCGACCTCGGGATCGACGAGGTGATCGGGATCGGCCCGCTCAGCCGCGCCTACGGTGGCACGTGGTATCCGACCCTGGACGTTGCGCTCGCGGCCGTCCCAGCCGCCATCCGTCCGGGTGACGCCGTCCTCGTGAAGGCCAGCCGGGCGATGGGGCTCGAGGCGATCGTGGAGGCGGTGGCAGAGTGAAGCAGGTGCTGGCCGCCGGCGTGGCGGCGATGCTCCTCGGCATTCTGGCCGGGCCGGCGTTCATCGCCTTCCTGCGCCGGAACGAGTTCGGGCAGCAGATCCGCGAGGAGGGGCCGGCCGGGCACATGTCCAAGCAGGGCACGCCGACGCTCGGCGGCCTCGTCCTGCTCGCGTGCACGCTGATCTCGTTCGTCGTCTTCACGAAGCGGACGACGCCGGGGCTCGCGGTGGCCGGGACGATGGTCGCCTGCGCCGCGATCGGCTTCGTCGACGACTACCTGAAGCTCACGAACCGCAGGTCGCTGGGCCTGTCCGGCCGCTGGAAGATGCTCGGCCTGGTCGCGGTGGTCGCGGGGCTCGCCGTGGTCGCCCACCACGAGCATCTCTCGACCGACGTGTATCTGCCTGTCATCGACACGCACGTCCCGCTCGGGCCGGGGTACTACGTCTTCATCTTCCTCGTCGTTGCCGGCGCCGCCAACGCCGTCAACCTCACCGACGGGCTGGACGGCCTCGCGGCGGGGACGATGACGATCGCCGCGCTCACGTACTCGGCGATGGGGGTGGTCGCGTTCCTGGCCGCCCGCGGCCTCTACCCGCAGAACGACCCGCGCTCCCTCGACCTCGCGATCCTGGCCGCCGCACTCGTCGGAGGCTGCGTGGGATTCCTCTGGTACAACGCCTACCCGGCCGACATCTTCATGGGCGACACCGGGGCGTTCGGGCTGGGCGGTGCGCTGGCCGCGCTGGCGGTGTTCACCAAGACCGAGGTGCTGCTCGTCATCATCGGCGGCGTGTTCGTGATCGAGGCGCTGTCGGTCGCGATCCAGGTGATCGCATTTCGAACGACGGGGAGGCGCGTCTTCCTCATGGCCCCGATCCACCACCACTTCGAGATGATGGAGTGGACCGAGAACAAGATCATCGTCCGCTTCTGGATCATGGCGGCGATCTTCGGGGCGAGCGGCTTCGTCCTCTACTACCTCTTCTTCTCGAAGTACCGGTGATGCCGCGCCGAACGCTGGTGCTGGGTGTCGCGGGACACCGGGGTCAGACCCCGCATCGGTCCCGGTTGCACTTTGGTCGCACCTGTGCGACACGTCGATGCGCCTGCCGGCCGCTGTCGACCGTTGTCCGCAACGGAACCGTCACACCGTCGCAACGGCCGCCGATGCGGGGTCTGACCCCAGAGGTTCGGCGATGACTGAGCGGTATCTCGTCTACGGCCTCGCGAGGAGCGGTGTCGCGGCGTGCGAGGCGATCCTGCGCGTGTGGCCCGGGGCGGAGGTGCTGGCGGCCGACAGCCGCGCCGATCTCGACGTGGGGAGGCTTCGCGAGATCGGTGTCGAACCCGTCCTCGGGGGTGACGCTGTGCCGGTGGAAGGACTGAGCGCGTTGGTGAAGAGCCCGGGGGTTCCGTCGCAGGCCGACCAGGTCGAAGCGGCGCGCGCCGCGGGCGTCCCCGTGTGGAGCGAAGTCGAGCTCGCCGCGCGGATGCTGCCAAACCCGATCGCCGGCGTCACCGGCACCAACGGGAAGACGACGACCACCGAGCTGCTCGGCGCGATGCTCCGCGCCGGCGGCATTGCGACCGAGGTTGCGGGCAACGTCGGCCGTCCGCTGTCGGCGCTCGCCGGACGGATCGACGCCGGCACGTGGATCGCATGCGAGCTGTCGAGCTTCCAGCTCGAGGACATCGACACCCTCCGGTGCCGGATCGGCGTGCTCCTGAACGCGACGCCGGACCACCTCGACCGGCACGGCAGCTTCGACCACTACCTGCGCTGCAAGCTTCGCATCTTCGAGAACCAGCGCCCCGGCGACACCGCCGTCGTGAACGCCGACGACCCCGCCCTGCGCGGCGCGGAGCTTCCCGGGCACGGCGAGCGCGTCGCGGTCACCCGGGCCGATGCGCACGCGATCGACTGGGAGCACGCCGGCCTCCGCGGCGACCACAACCTCGAGAACGCGATCGCGGCGGCCGCCGCGGCCCGGGCCGCCGGCGTCGACGCCGCCGACATCGACCGCGCCCTGCGCGAGTTCGCGCCGCTGCCGCACCGGCTCGAGCCGGTCGCCGGTGCCGCGGGCGTCGAGTTCGTGAACGACTCGAAGGCGACCAACCCCGACGCGACGATCCAGGCGCTGACGGCGTTCCCGGCCGGCGTGCACCTGATCCTGGGAGGCTCGCTGAAGGGCGCCGACTTCGCCGGCCTGGCCCGGGCCGTCGCCGCCGGCCCCGTCGCGCGCGTCTATCTCATCGGCCAGGCGGCGGAGAGCCTCGCTGCGGCCCTCGACGCCGCGGGAGTCGCGTCCGAGCGGTCGGGCACCCTCGAAGCCGCCGTGCAGGCCGCCGCGGCCAACGCCCGCCCCGGCGAGACCGTGCTGCTCTCGCCCGCCTGCGCCAGCTTCGATCAGTTCCGGGACTACGAGGACCGCGGAGAAGCGTTCCGCCGTCTGGCGCGGGAGGCCGCGGGTGCCGCCTGATCCGCCCCCCAAGCCGCGGCGCCGGCCGCCGCGCCGGACGGCGCCTCCGGTCCACGTCGAGTACCACCTGCTGCTCCTGCTCACGCTCGGCCTCGTCGCGTTCGGGCTGATCATGGTCTACAGCGCGTCGAGCGGGGTCGCCGTCGTCCAGGGGCACGATCCGCTCGGCCCGCTCGTGCGCCAGGGGAGCTACGCGCTGGCCGGGGTGGCGTGCATGGCCGCAGCGGCCCGCCTCTCGTACCGCCGTCTCCGCGTCGCCGGGCCGTTCCTGATGCTGGCGGCCATCGTCGGGCTCATCCTCGTCAAGGTGCCGGGGATCGGCATCCGCGCGAACGGCGCCGAGCGCTGGATCGCCGCCGGGCCGATCACCGTCCAGTCGTCCGAGTTCGCGAAGCTGGCGATCGTCGTCTTCACCGCCGCCGTGCTCGCGGCACGGAAGCGGCCGCCGCGGACGGTGAAGGAGCTCGCCAATCCGATCGGCGTGCTCGCGCTCGTCATCTGCGCCCTCGTCGCGCTCGAGCCCGACCTCGGGACGACGATCGCGATCGCCATCACGATCACCGGCATGCTCATCGTCGCCGGCACGCCGCTTCGGCTGCTCGCCGGCACGTTCGCCGTGCTGGGCACCGGCGCCGCCTTCGTGATCTCGCAGAACGCCTACATGCACGCCCGCCTGCTGGCCTTCATGCACCCCTTCCACGACGCGGGCGGCAGCGGCTATCAGAACGCCCAGGCTCTGATCGCGCTCGGCTCCGGCGGGATCTGGGGCAAGGGCCTCGGCCAGGGCACGCAGAAGATCTTCTACCTCCCGGAGTCGCCGTCGGACATGATCGCGGCGGTGATCGGCGAGGAGCTGGGGCTCGTCGGGATCCTCGTGACCGCGCTCGCGTTCGCGGGCTTCGCCGTGCTCGGCTTCCGGATCGCCCTCCGGGCCCGCGACCCCTTCGCGAAGCTCCTCGCAGCCGGTGTGACGTGTCTGGTCACCGGCCAGGCCGTGGTGAACCTGGGTGCGGTGCTGGGATTCCTCCCGCTCACGGGCGTCCCGCTGCCGCTGATAAGCTCAGGCGGCTCGAGCCTGGTCGTCTTCATGACCCTCTCCGGCACCCTCCTCAACGTGGCCCAGGCCGAACGCCGCCCCGTCCGCGCGACCGTCTCCACCCCGGATGCCACCAAAGAACCCCGCCCGCGATCCCGAACGGCGAACGACAGTGCTGATCGCAGCCGGCGGAACCGCGGGCCACGTCGTGCCGTCGCTGGCGGTGGCCGCCGAGCTCACGGCTAGAGGCGCATCGGTCGCGTTCGCCGGGACGGCCGACCGGATCGAGGCGCGGCTCGTCCCCGCCGCCGGGTATGCGCTCCACACCTTCCCCGTCTCGGGCCTTCCGAGGAAGCCCTCGCCGGCGCTCGTCCGCGGCCTCGGGCTGGCCGGCCTGGCACCTGCGCGGTGCGTCCGCATCCTGCGCGACGTGCGCCCGGACGTCGTGTTCGGCGGCGGGGGCTATGTCGCCGGCCCGATGCTGGCCGCCGCCGGGATGCTGCGGATCCCGGCGGCGCTGCTCGAGGTCGACGCGCACCTGGGCCTCGCCAACCGCCTGGGAGCACCCTTCGCGCGGCGCGTCTTCCTCGCGTTCCCCATCCCCGGGAAGGACCCGCCCCGGTACGTGGTCACCGGCCGGCCGGTCCCGCGGGCCGTGCTCGAAGGGAACCCCGACGAGGGCCGGCGCGAGTTCGACCTTCCCGCAGACCGCCCCGTCGTGCTCGTGTTCGGCGGCAGCCTGGGATCGACAACCATCAACCGATCGACCGCGGCCGCCTGGGCGGACCCCGATCCCGGGTTCACGGTCGTCCACATCACGGGCGAGCGGGAATTCGCCCAGTACTCGGGCCGGGCCGCGCCGCACTACCGTGTGCTGGCGTGGACGTCCGCGCTCGGCCCGCTCCTCGCAGCCGCCGACATCGTCGTCTCGCGTGCCGGCGGCTCGGTGTTCGAGATCGCCGCCGCAGGGAAGCCCGCGGTGCTCGTACCCTCCCCCAACGTGACCGCCGACCACCAGAGCCTGAACGCAGCGCACTTCGCCGACTCGGCGGCGATCGTGGTCGAGGACGAGGAGCTCACCGCCGCCCGGCTCGACTCCGAGGTGAAGCGGCTCCTGGCCGAGCCGTCCCGCCTGGCTGCGATGTCCGAGGCCGCCCGCCGCCTGGCCCGACCCGATGCCGCCGAGCGGATCGCGACGACGCTCCTGGAGCTCGCGCTGTGACGGGCTTCGCCGACCGCCGCCTGCACATGGTGGGCATCGGCGGCGCCGGCATGTCGGCGCTCGCGGCCATCGCCTATGCCTGGGGGGCCGAGGTCGACGGCTGCGACACGGCGGAGTCGGAGTACACCCGCCGGCTCGAGCGGTTCGGGATCCACATCAGCCTCGGGCACGATCGGGCCCACCTCGAGGACGGGATGGACGTCGTCGTGTCCTCGGCTGTCCCGGATGACGAGGACGAGGTGCTCGAGGCGCGCGTCCGCGGGCTCGTGGTCATCCACCGGGCGGAGCTTCTGGCCGAGATGGTCGCCGCACGGCGGTCGATCTGCGTCGGCGGCGCTCATGGCAAGACGACGACCACGGCGATGATCGCGTACGCCGCCACGCGCCTGGGTCTCGATCCCACATGGCTCGTCGGCGGCGACGTGCCTCAGCTCGGAGGGAACGCCGGGCCCGGCGGCGGCGAGCTGCTCGTCGCCGAGGCGGACGAGTCCGACGGATCGTGCTCTCTGCTCCGCCCGCGGATCGCGGTCGTCACGAACATCGAGCTCGACCACCACGCCCGGTTCGGCTCCGAGCAGGCGCTGCGCGCGGTCTTCGCCGAGTGGGTCGCGAGCGTCCCGGCGGACGGCGTTGTCCTTCTGGGCGACGGTGTCGACCTCGACGCGGTGGCGTCGCGAGCCTGGTTCGGGTTCGACGAGCGCGCGGACTGGCGGGTCACGGCGTTCGAGGGGAACGGGGGCGGCTCGCGATTCTGGCTGCGCGTGCCGTCGGCGCCGCCGGTCCGCGTCGAGCTCAAGCTGCCGGGACGGCACAACGCCCAGAACGCCGCCGGCGCGGTCGCGGCGCTGGTCGCCGCGGGCTCGAGCCCTGCGGATGCCGCCGCGGCGCTCGGCGAGTTCGAGGGCGCGGGCCGCCGGTTCGAGCGTCGCGGCTCGGTGGGCGGTGTCGAGATCGTCGACGACTACGCGCACCACCCGACCGAGGTCGCAGCCGCGATCGACGCCGCCCGCGCCCAGTCGCCGGCACGCGTCGTCGTGGTCTTCCAGCCGCACCTCTACTCCCGGACGGCCGCGCTCGCGAGCCGGTTCGGAGAGGCGCTCGCGGCTGCGGACGAAGCCGTCGTCACCGAGATCTACGGTGCCCGCGAGCAGCCCGTCGAGGGCGTGACGGCGAAGCTCGTGGTCGACGCTCTGGCCGAGCGGCGGCCCGGCATGCCGCTCGCGTACGAGCCCACGCTGGAGGAAGCGGCCGACTACCTTCGCGCGCGCGTGCGCGAGGGGGACATGATCCTCACCGTCGGCGCGGGGGACGTGCGCCGGGTGGGCGACCTGCTGCTCGGGTGACTCATCGCGTACCACCCGCGCCGGCGGCGGTGCAGCCGGACTACCCGACGTCGCGGCTCACGACGGTCGGCACCGGCGGGCCGGCACGGTGGTTCGCGCGGCCCACGAGCGTTGCCGAGCTGGGCGACGTGCTCGCCTGGGCGGCGGATGCGGGCCTCGAGATCGCGGTGATCGGTCTGGGATCGAACCTGCTCGTTGCCGACGAGGGCTACGACGGCGTCGTCATCCGGCTTGCGGGAGAGCTGGCCCGCATCGAGCGTGACGGAGAGCGCATCGTCTGCGGCGGAGGCGCGTCGCTGGCGGCGATCGTGAAGCGGGCGACCGGCTGGGGGCTCTCGGGGATCGAGTTCGGGTGCGCCATTCCCGGCACGGCCGGAGGTGCGGTGCGCATGAACGCGGGGGCCTACGGCGGCGAGATCCGCGACGTGCTCGCCGACGCGCTCGTGATCGGGGCGGCCGGCCGGCGCCGGGGCGGGCCCGACGAGCTCGGCATGAGCTACCGGCGGTCGGCGATCGCCCCCGGAGAGGTGGTCGCCGAGGCGGTGCTCGAGCTGCGGCCGGGCGATCCGGCCCAGATCCGCGAGACCGTGGCGGGGATGCAGCGGCGGCGGCGGGAGGCGCAGCCCGCCAAGGTGCGGACGTTCGGCTCGGTCTGGAAGAACCCCGGCGGCGACCGCACGGCCGGGCGCCTGCTCGAGGAGTGCGACCTCAAGGGCTACGCCGTGGGCGGCGCCCGCATCTCCCCCGTGCACGCCAACTTCATCGAGAACCACGACGGCGCCCGGTCGGCCGACGTGATCGCGCTCATGCGTGAGGCCCGCCGCCGCGCCCGCGAGCGTGGGGTGGAGCTGGAGCACGAGGTGCAGATGCTCGGGCCGATCGCGCTGGACTAGATTGCGCTCATGACGGACGACGCTCAGCGGACCGACTGGCTGGCCTGGGAGGCCGAGCTCCGTGCGGCCGCCGACGTGCTCCGCGACAGGCCCGAGCACGCCGACGTCGTCCGCTTCCTCGAGCACCAGATCACGGTCGCTTCGCATAACGCGTACTGCGGCACGCCGACGCCGTTTGCGGTGCCCGGCGTGCGTCGTCACTGACCGGCAGGATCGGCACGGCCGTTGCCGAAGTCCCCGGCATGGCATTTGCTGCCAATGTCGACCGGGCGCTGCTCCTGCGCCGGCGGGCGCTCAAGAAGGCGGAGGGGAGGCGCAGGCTCGCGCTCCTCTGTCTCGCGGTCGTCGTCGTGCTCGCACCGGCCGGCTACTGGCTGCTCGCGAACTCGAGCGCGTTCGCGGTGTCGGGCGTCTCGGTGTCGGGCGGCGGAACGCTCCTGAGCGCCGAGGTCCGGCAGGCGGCGGTCGACGCCGTCGGAGGGCGGAGCCTCCTCCAGGTCGACGCGGGTGCGATCGAGCGGGCGGTCGAGAGGCTGCCGTACGTGCGGTCGGCCACCGTCGACCGGGCGTTCCCGCACACGCTCTCGATCCAGATCACCACCTACCGGCCGGTCGCGGTCGTTCGCTCGGGGAAGTCGGCATACCTGGTCTCGGGTGACGGGCGCGTGCTCGATACCGGGGTTCCTGCGAAGAGCCGTCTGCCGGTGGTCCGCGTCGCACACGGGCTCGTCCTCACCCCCGGCGGACGCGTGCCGGCGGGCGGAATCGCCGCCGCGCTCGACGTGCTGGGCGCGGTGCCGCACGCCTTCGTCCACCGGGTCGGCCACATCCACAAGCTCATGACCGGCGACGCCGGCATCGTCGCCGTGATCGGCCGCGGGATGCAGGTCAGGCTCGGCTCGAGTGCGCAGCTCGATCTCAAGCTGCGGGTCGCGGTTCGCGTGCTCCGATCGATGCAGCCTGCGACCAGGTCGGCGCTCGCGTACGTCGACGTGTCCGTGCCGGGGCGGCCGGCCCTCGGATACAAACACTCAACTTCAACCTGAGAGTTATGGTGGACTGTTCTCACGCTCCGCTTGACAGAGAGGGTGGAGGCCGGTACTCTCGGACCGCGCGTTTTCCGCTGACCGGGCCGCGCATGCCCGAGTTCGGCGTGGCGCAGGAAGACGATATCCAACCCTCAAGTAGAGGGTGAGCCCGAGGAGCGGAGCTCGATATGAGGGATCAGAGCGGGAACTACCTGGCAGTTATCAAGGTCGTCGGAGTCGGCGGCGGCGGCACGAACGCCGTGAACAGGATGGTCGACGCCGGCCTGAAGGGCGTCGAGTTCATCGCCGTCAACACCGACGCGCAGGCGCTGCTGATGTGCGACGCCGACGTGAAGATCCACATCGGCTCGAAGATCACCCGGGGCCTCGGCGCCGGCGCCGACCCGTCGATCGGGCAGGAGGCCGCGACCGAGAGCCGTGACGAGCTGAAGGAGGCGCTGAAGGGCGCCGACATGGTCTTCGTCACCGCCGGCAAGGGCGGCGGCACCGGCACCGGCGCCGCGCCCGTCATCGCCGAGATCTCGCGTGAGCTCGGCGCCCTCACGGTGGGCGTGGTCACGCGGCCGTTCGGCTTCGAGGGCCGCAAGCGCTCCGACCAGGCCGAGGGGGGCATCAAGCAGCTGCGCGACAAGGTCGACACGCTGATCATCATCCCGAACGACCGGCTGCTCCAGGTCGTCGAGAAGCGCACGTCGATCGTCGACGCATTCCGCATCGCCGACGACGTCCTCCGGCAGGGCGTCCAGGGCATCACCGATCTCATCACCGTCCCGGGGCTGATCAACCTCGACTTCGCCGACGTGCGCACGATCATGCGCCAGGCCGGGTCGGCGCTCATGGGCATCGGCGTTGCCGGCGGTGAGAACCGTGCGGCCGAGGCCGCCAAGGCGGCGATCTCCTCGCCGCTCCTCGAGGCCTCCGTTGAGGGCGCGACCGGCATCCTGCTGAACATCACCGGCGGGCCTGACCTGGGCCTCTTCGAGGTGAACGAGGCGGCCGAGATCGTCGGCTCCGCCTCCGACGCCGACGCCAACATCATCTTCGGCGCCGTCATCGACGAGAGCCTCGGCGACCAGGTGCGCGTGACGGTGATCGCGACCGGGTTCGACCGCCGCTCGAGCGAGCGGCCGGTCACGGTCTTCGCCGCCGGCAGCAAGCAGCGCGAGGGAGGGTTCCTGCGTCGCCCGAAGCCGGCGGAGGACGACACCGGCGAGTTCCCGGCGCCGGCGGCCGACCCGCTCGAGATCCCGTCGTTCCTGCGCGAGGAGTAGCGCCGGTACGGCGTTCGGCGGCAACCGCGCGCCGGCTAACGATGTCGTAGTAACCGCGAAGCGGCTTACGCGCGTTCGCCGATGCCCACGGCGAGGCGCGGTGATGGACTTCGGACATGGCGGTGCAGCCCATCGCGATCCTCGAGCTCCTGCAAGGGCGACGCATGAGTAGTCACGCGGAGCGGCTCGTCGAGCGGCTCGACCCGATGGAGGACTTCAACTTCCGTCACTTCCGGATCCGGCACATGGCGGCCGAGCTCCTCCGTACCGGCCTGGCGCCCGGCTGTCAGGCGCCCGACTTCGAGCTCGCATCGACGGACGGCAGGCGGGTGCGGCTCAGCGACCTGTGCGGGCAGGCGGTACTGCTTCACTTCGTCAGCTACACCTGCCCGGTCACGCGCGGCGGCGTCACGACGATGCGCGAGCTCCACGGGGCCTACGGCGACCGGGTGCGGTTCGTGGAAGTGCTCGTACGCCAAGCGCATCCCGGCGAGCGGCACGGGCCGTACCACTCGTACGAGCAGAAGCTGGACGACGCCCGGAGCTACAAGCACGAGGAGAGCATCCCGTGGACGGTGCTCGTCGACGACCTGGACGGCACAGTCCAGGTCGCGTACGGAGGGCTGGCCGCCGCCGTGTACCTGATCGACAGCCGCGGCATCGTCGCCTTCTGCGGAACATGGGGCCAGGCGCCGGCGTTGCGGGGTGCCATCGACGAGCTCCTCGCTCGCGGCGGTGTCGGCGCTCCGGCCGGGAAGGGCACCGATCGCCGACCGCACCTGGCCGCAGCCATCGTTGCGGGACAGCGTGGCCCAATGCGCGGCGGTCGCCAATCACTGATCGACCTCGAGCTCGGCTTCCCTGGCGCGATGCTCCTCATGGCCGTCGGACGAGTTGCGAGGCCGGCGCTGGCACCGCTCGCCTTGCGGACCACGCCGCTGCCAACCAGGGCCCGCGTCGCCCTCCTCGGCGGCCTGTTCGGGGCAGCCGCGGCTGCGGGCATCGGCCTGCGGCATCGCCGGCGTCACGCTCAGCGTTGATCCGCCGAGGCTCCCGGCGCCCGTGGCGCCGTCGTCTCTGGCGCTCGGGTTCGAGGTGGCGCCGCGCCGGTTCACGCGCCGTCTGTGACGCAGCGTGCTCCGTCCGGTGAAGCCGTGTATAGACTGCGCCTCCGGATGCACGCGTCCGAGGCCCTCCGCCGCACTCCGCTTCACGACCGGCACCTGGCAGCCGGGGCCCGGATGGTTCCGTTTGCGGGTTGGGAGATGCCCGTGCAGTACGAAGGCGTGATCCCCGAGCACCGCGCGGTGCGCGAGCATGCCGGCGTCTTCGACGTGAGCCACATGGGCCAGCTCGAGGTGCGCGGCCCCGCGGCGCTCGACTATCTCCAGACGATGCTCTCGAACGACCTGAGCCGGATCGGCATGGGCCAGGCGCAGTACACGCTGCTCCTCGACGAGAACGGCTGTCCCATCGACGACCTCATCGCGTACCGGCTCGACGACGATCACCTGCTGCTCGTGGTCAACGCCTCGCGGATCGACGCTGACCGCGACTGGCTCGCGGCCCGGGCCCGCGAGGGCGCGGTGCTCGACGACCGCTCGGCCGACGTGGCGATGCTCGCCCTCCAGGGCCCGGCCGCCCTGGATCTCGTCGACCTGCCGGAGCTCGCCCCGTTCGAGTTCACGCGCGCCGAGGTGTGCGGCGTGGTCGGTATCGTCGCTCGCACCGGCTACACCGGTGAGCCGGGGGTCGAGATCATGCTGGCTCCCGAGAAGGCCGGCGCGCTGTGGGACAAGCTCCTCGCCGCCGGGGCGGTGCCCGCCGGCCTGGGTGCGCGCGACACGCTCCGGCTCGAGGTCTGCTATCCGCTCTACGGCAACGACCTGTCGCAGACCCGCACCGCGCTCGAGGCCGGCCTGGGCTGGGTCTGCGCGCTCGACCGCAAGGAGTTCGTCGGCGCCCCGGCGCTCCGCGCCCAGCGCGAGCGGGGCGGCTTCGACCGGCTGGTCGCGTTCCGGATGTCGGGGCGGGGCATCCCCCGCCAGGGGATGGCCGTCCGGCCCGCGGGAGAGGTGACCAGCGGGACGATGTCGCCGTCGCTGGACGTCGGGATCGGCATGGGATACGTCCCTGCGGACCTCGCGGCCGAAGGCACCGAGATCGAGATCGACGTGCGCGGGCGGCCCGTTGCCGCACGCGTGGCCGCCAAGCCCCTGTACGTGAAGGAGAAGGTCAAATGAGCGACGAGAGCTACCCCGACGAGCTCCACTACCACGAGGCGCACGACTGGGTCAGGGTCGACGGCGACACCGCCACCTTCGGCATCACGTGGTACGCGCAGGACACGCTGGGCGAGGTCGTCTTCTACAGCCCGCCGGAGGTCGGAGACGCCGTCACGAAGGACGCCGACTACGGCGAGCTCGAGTCGACCAAGGCGGTGTCCGGGCTCGTCGCACCGCTCTCGGGTGAGGTGACGGCGGTGAACGACGCCCTCGACGGCAGCGAGAGCACGGTCAACGACGACCCCTACGGCGAGGGCTGGCTGATCAAGGTGCGGATGTCGGATCCCTCCGAGCTCGACTCCCTGCTTGACGCGGCGGCCTACCGCGAGCTCGTCGAGTCCCTGTGACGTTCACCGCGCTCACCGACGCCGACCGCGACGCGATGCTCGCCGCCGTCGGCGTCGGGTCGATCGAAGAGCTGTTCCACGACATCCCCGACGCCGTCCGCCTGGGCCGCGAGCTCGACCTCGAGCCTGCGCTCACCGAGGCCGAGCTCATGGCGCACCTGGCCGAGCTGGCGTCGCGGAACGCCGATGCCGGCCGCGAGATCCAGTTCCTCGGAGCCGGCATCTACGACCACTACGTCCCGGCGGTCTGCGACGCGGTGATGCAGCGCGGCGAGCTGCTCACCGCCTACACGCCGTATCAGCCGGAGATGAGCCAGGGGACGCTCCAGGCGATCTTCGAGTACCAGACCGCGATCTGCGAGCTGACGGGCATGGACGTGTCGAACGCGTCGGGCTACGACGGCTCGACGGTGGCTGCCGACGCCTGCTACGTCGCCCGCGGCGCCACGCGGCGGACGAAGGTCGTGGTCGCCGAGACGCTCAACCCGCAGGTGCGGCGGGTCGTCCGGACGTTCGCGCCGGGGTTCGGGATGGAGGTGGTCGAGGTGCCTCACGACGGCGGCACCACCGACCCCGACGCGATCCGGGCCGCTGCCGAGGACGCCGCGTGCGTGATCTTCCAGCAGCCCAACTTCTTCGGCTGCCTCGAGCCCGCGCCCGATATCGCCGCCGCCGCGGCTGCGGCGGGGGCGCTCCCGGTCGCCCACGTCGATCTCCTGTCGCTCGGCGTGCTCGAGGCGCCCGGCAACTACGGGTGCGCGCTTGCGATCGGCGAGGGCCAGTCGGCCGGGAACCACATGAGCTACGGCGGCCCGCACTACGGGTTCATGGCCTCGAAGGGCGAGCACATCCGCCGGCTGCCGGGCCGGATCGTGGGCGAGACGCACGACCTGGAGGGAGCGCGCGGGTACGTGCTGACGCTCCAGACCCGCGAGCAGCACATCCGCCGCGAGAAGGCGACGTCGAACATCACGACCAACCAGACGCTGCTCGCGCTCGCCGGGCTGGCGTACCTGTGCTGGCTCGGGCCCGAGGGGCTCGGGGACATCGGGCGGGCCTGCCTCTCGCTCGCCGAGGAGGCCAAGCGCACCGTCGGCCTGCCGGCGGCCTTCGACCGGCCCACGTTCAAGGAGTTCGCGCTCGACCTCGGCCGGCCCGCCGAGGACGTCGTGAGGGCGGCCCGGAAGCGGGGCGTCCATCCCGGCTACCCGCTCGGCCGCGACTACGCCGGCATGGAGAACCTGCTCCTCGTCGCCGTCACCGAGAAGCGCACGATGGCCGACATCGAGCGGCTCGCGGAGGTGCTCGCGCCGTGAGGCTGGTCTACGAGCGCTCGCGACCAGGACGCCGCGCAGGCCGCGTGCCCGACCCCGGCGTCCCGGCCGCGGAGGTGCCGGCGGCGCTCCGGCGTGCGGCGCCGCCGCGCCTGCCCGAGATCGCCGAGCCCGACCTCGTCCGCCACTTCACCGAGCTCTCGACGCGCACGTTCGGGATCGACACGGGCTTCTATCCGCTGGGCTCGTGCACGATGAAGTACAACCCGCGCGTCAACGAGCGCGCGGCGGCGCTCGGCGGGTTCCGCGACCTGCACCCGCACCAGGACGTCGAGGGCGCGCAGGGCGCCCTCGAGCTGATGTGGCGGCTCGAGCGGATGCTGGCGGAGGTGGTCGGGCTCGACGCCGTCACGCTCCAGCCCGCCGCCGGGTCGCAGGGCGAGCTCACCGGCCTCACGCTGATGCGGGCGTACTTCGACGACCGCGGCGAGGACCGAACCGAGGTCGTGATCCCCGACACCGCCCATGGCACGAACCCGGCCAGCGTTGCCATGGCCGGCTACACGCTCGTGGGCGTGAAGACCGACCCGCGCGGGAACATCGACGTCGACGACCTGCGGGGCAAGGTGGGGCCGCAGACGGCCGGGCTCATGCTCACCAACCCCTCGACGCTCGGGCTCTTCGAGGAGCGCATCACCGAGATCGCCGACATCTTCCATGACGCCGGCGCGCTCCTCTACTACGACGGGGCGAACCTGAACGCGGTGTGCGGGATCTCGCGGCCGGGCGACATGGGATTCGACGTCGTCCACTTCAACCTGCACAAGACGTTCTCGCAGCCGCACGGAGGCGGTGGGCCGGGCGGGGGCCCGGTGGCGGTGCGCGACGTGCTCGAGCCGTTCCTCCCCGTGCCGCGGATCACCCGGAGCGACGACGGGTTCGGCTACGACTGGGACGAGCCCAGGACGATCGGCAAGGTGCGCGGGTTCGCCGGCCCGTTCGGCGTCTTCGTCCGCTCGTACGCCTTCATGCGGATGTGGGGGCCGGCGCTCCGGCACATGTCCGAGGTCGCGGTCCTGAACGCCAACTACGTCCTCGCCCGGCTCAAGGACGCCTACGACCTGCCGGTGGATCGCCTCTGCATGCACGAGTTCGTGCTGTCGGCGCGGACGCTCCGGCGGGAGCACGGCGTGACGGCGCTCGACGTCGCCAAGCGGCTGATGGACCACGGCTTCCACCCGCCCACCATCTACTTCCCGCTGATCGTCTCCGAGGCGCTCATGATCGAGCCGACCGAGACCGAGGCGATCGAGACGCTGGATGCGTTCTGCGAGGCGATGCTCGCGATCGCGCAGGAGGCGGCCGACGACCCCCAGCAGCTGAAGGACGCGCCGCACACGCGCCCGGTGCGGCGCCTGGACGAAGCGGAGGCCGCCAAGCGGCTGACCGTCCGCTACCTGTTCGAGGATCACCCCACGTCGGAGTAGCGGCGATGCTCCAGGCAGTCCTCTTCGACTACGGCCACACGCTGCTCGACTTCCAGTTCGACGAGGACGTGTGGCTCGGCGGCCTGCGCGACATGCTCGTCGCCGCGGGCTGCCGGGCCGGATCGCGCCGGCGACCTGCGCGCCGACCTGCGGCGCCGCCTCACCGAGGTCTCCGCTGACCCTGACGATCACGCCGAGGTGGTCTACGCCGAGGTCGTGGCGGAGGCGCTCGCCGCGTGCGGGTGCTCGCCCGGGCCGGACCTCGTGCGCGCGGCGATCGAGGCCGAGCATCGCGGGTGGGCGAGCGCCCGCCACCTGCACCCGCAGGCGCACTGGCTGCTCGAGGAGGTGCGGTCGCGCGGCCTTCGGATCGGCATCGTGTCGAACACGTTCGATCCGCCCGATCTGCTCCACGCGGACCTGGAGTCGGACGGCGTGGCCGAGCGGGTCGACGCGATCGTCTTCTCGTCGGAGGTCGGCCTGCGAAAGCCGGCACCGCGCATCTACCAGGCGGCGCTCGAGCGGCTCGGCGTCGAGCCGGCGGATGCGCTCTTCGTCGGCGACCGGGTGCGCGAGGACGTCCAGGGGCCGGCCGCGCTCGGGATGCGCACGTGCCTCGTCACCTACATCCGTGTGGACGCCGGCGACCACGGCCTTGCCGACTCCGTGGCGGCGAGCCCGGCCGAGGTTCTGGCGGCCGTCGACAGGACCATGGCCGCGGCAGCGCCGGGTAAACTCTGAGCATGGCTCGCATCCGCCAACCGCTCCCGGTGGTCGATCGCACGGAGCAGGTCGAATGCCGTCGCTGCGGCGTGGTCTGCCAGAAAGTGGTGCACCCCTCGCGCTGCCTCGAGCAGTCGTGCCCCTTCCTCTACGCCTACGAGGCGTTCGGGCGCACGTACGTCGGCTGCACGCAGGAGATCTTCGCGGCCGACATCGACCTCGAGATCCTGCAGCGGTCGAGCCGCAGGCGAAACGGGTTCGGCGGCGTCCGCGCGGTGCGCGAGCCCCTGGCCGTCTGCCCCGTCGAGGTCGAGCGGGCCTACGAGAACCGCGAGGACCCGATGGGCTGCGTGAACCCCGAGTTCCACGAGCTCCCCGGCGACCACCGCAGCATCCGCGTCATCGCCGAGCGCAGGCGGTAGCAGCGCGCTCGCAGCGTCCGGCCTGCGAGCGATCTGGCATAGCATGGCGACCATGGAGCGAGTCACCGGAATCGGCGGGGTGTTTCAGCGCGCCGGACAGGCCGCCAGCCTTCGGGACTGGTACGCCGAACATCTCGGCATCGACATCTCCGACTGGGGTCACAGCCAGTTCGGGTGGACGCCGGGCGGTTCCACGACCTGGGCGATCTTCGATCCCGACACCGAGTACTTCGGACGGGCGGAGCAGGCGTTCATGGTGAACTTCCGCGTCGCCGATCTGGACGCGATGCTGGCCCAGTTGCGCTCGGCTGGAGTCGAGGTGATCGATGCGCTGGAGGAGTCGGAGTACGGGCGCTTCGGATGGGCGGTCGATCCTGAGGGCACCCGCTTTGAGATCTGGGAGCCTCCGCCGGGCCACTGACAGCCGAGGCCGCAGGGTCCGAGCCGTCAGCCGATCCGCTCTGCCAGCTCGACGATGATCCCCTCGGGGCCGCGCACGTAGCAGAGCCGGTAGATGTCCTCGTACTGCTCCACCTCGCCGACGAGCTCCGCGCCGTGGGCTCGCAGGCCGGCGACGACGGCGTCGATGTCCTCGACGGCGAATGCGACATGGCGGAGACCCAGTGTGTTCGCCGGCGCGTCCCGGTTGCCGTCCTGGGCCGGCGGCGAGTGGAACTTGATCAGCTCGAGTCGTCCGTGGCCGTCCGGGGTTTGCATGAACGCAAACTGCGTGCGGACGCCGTCCAGCCCCACGATACGGTCCACCCAGCGGCCCTCGACCGACCCCTGGCCCTGCAGCTCGAGCCCGAGCTCGACGAAGAACTCCGTCGCGGCCGCGAGGTCTGAGACCACGATGCCGACGTGATCCATCCGTTGGATCGTCATGTCTCGATGGTACGGAAAGCAGGATCGAGCCGCGGCAGGCGCTGCTAGTCATCGGAAGCGGGCGGCGGCCTGCGCAGCCGCTTCCGCGTGCCGCGCAGGCGCTTCTCGTCGAGCCGCTCCTCGCGGGAGGCGCGAGTGGGCCGCGTTGGGCGGCGGGGCGGCGGCGGCGGCCGCAGCGCCTCCCGCATCACGGCGCAGAACCGGTCGATCGCGAGCGCCCGGTTGCGCGCCCGGCTGCGCTCGTCCTGGGCCACGATGCGGAGCCGTCCCTCGGAGTCGAGCCGGCTTCGCAGGCGCCGGCGGGCGCGTTCGCGCTCGGCGTCGGTGAGGGCGGGGCTGCCGGCGACGTCGAAGACCAGCTCGACGCGGGTGGCGGTCGTGTTCACGTGCTGTCCGCCGGGCCCGCCGCTCCGCGTGTAGCGGAACGTCAGCTCGTCCTCGCTGAGCGGGCGGGATGCGCCGATCTCAAGCACGGACGTAGCTGCGGACGCCGGCCCGGTGCAGGCGGCGGAGCGCGCTGATGGTCGACTTGTCGGGCCCCTTGTTGCCGGGGCCTCCAGTCTCGGTGATCGCCGCAACCTCCTGCAGGCGCGGGTGGCCCAGGATGATGCCGAGCTTGCGCCCGATCAGGCCGCTACCGGGATCGGCGTGCCTGTCGCGGTGCGCCCCGAGCGGGAGCGCCGCGTCGTTCACGTGCAGGCAGAGCAGCCGATCGAGCCCGATGCGCTCGTCGACCTCGCTCACGAGCTCCTCGACGCGCGCCGGGTCGCGGATGTCGATGCCGGTCGCCCACAGGTGGCAGGTGTCGAGGCAGACGCCGACCCGCTTCGGCCGTCCCAGCTCGTCGATCACGCGGGCGATGTCCTCGATCGTGAGGCCCATCGTGTTGCCCGCGCCGGCCGAGTTCTCGATCACGAGGCGCGTCGGCGACGCCGGATCGCCCTCGGCGAGCACGATCTGCATCGCGGGGACGACCTGGTGGAGGGCGGCGTCGAGGCCCCGCCCGAGGTGGCTCCCGAGGTGGAACACGACGCCGTCTGCCTCGTACGCCTGCGCGGTGAGCATCGTCTGGCGGAGGGCCTCGACGCCTCGCGAGTAGACGGTGTCGTCGGTCGCGCCCAGGTTGATGAGGTAGGTGGCGTGGCACGTGACGGTGCCGATGCCGTTCTCGTCGCGGGCGACGCGGAACCGCTCGGCCGCGGCCGGGTCGAGATCCGGATGCCGCCACTGGCGCGGGCTCTGCGTGAAGATCTGGAGCGCCGTCGCGCCGATCTCGCCGGCGCGGATCGCCGCCTTGTACGCGCCGCCGGCAGTCTTGAGGTGGGCTCCGAACTCCACGGGCCGATGGTACCGGCCCTCGGGTCAGCCGCCCGCCGGGCCCGCGCCCGGGGTCACGAGCCCGGCCTCGTACGCGAGGATGACCGCCTGGACGCGGTCGCGGAGGCCGAGCTTGGCGAGCACGTGGGCGACGTGACCGCCGGCGTCACCGCCCTGGGCATCCGCGGCTGGCGCTTCCCGGCAGGGTGCGCGGCCGCCTCCGCGGCGATCTTCGGCACGGCGGCCGTCCTCTTCCCCGGCCAGGAGTCCAGCCCGGGAGCCGAGTGGGGCGCCGTCGCCATCGTCTGGGCCGTCACGGTCGCGGCCGTGACGTGGCTCGCCGAGCCCGCATCCGACCCGAGTCCCGCAACGGCATAAAGCGGCGGGGGGCACGGCAGATCGTTGATTCCCATCCGTGATGTCCTGGGCGGCTGCGAACCAAGCAGCGCAAGGACGCAGGGAGCGCCGATATCGGGAATATCGGCGCGACCGAGGACACCGCGATGCGACGGTTCGCAGCCGCAGCCCGCCACCGCCGGCCCGCATAGACAGTGGACGTCCAAGCGTGCGGGAATGGGACACGATCTAGACTGGCCGCCGTGCCCCCTCCCGTCGTCCGCATGCCGCCCAGCCCCACCGGGTGGTTCCATGTCGGGAACGCGCGCACCATGCTCTTCAACTGGCTCTACGCGCGGCACACGGGCGGCCGCGTCGTCCTCCGGTTCGAGGACACCGACCGGGTCAGGTCGACCGAGGAGGCGATCGCGCAGGCCGAGGACGTCCTGCGCTGGCTCGGGATCGACTGGGACGAGGGCCCGCACCGCCAGACGCAGCGGCTCGACCTCTACGCCGCCGCGGCGGCGGAGCTGGTCGAGAGCGGCGCGGCCTATCCGTGCTACTGCACCGCCGAGGAGCTGGCCGCGGAGCGGGAGCGGCGGCAGGCGGAGGGCCTGCCGCTCGTCTACTCGGGCCGGTGCCGCACCCTGACCGCCGGCGAGCGCACGGCACGCGAGGGCGCGGGCCTCCCGCACGTGATCCGGCTTGCCATGCCGGCCGACGGGACGAGCGCCATCGACGACGTCGTCCGCGGCCACGTCGAGTGGGAGAACGCGCTCCTCGGCGACCACGTGATCTTCCGCTCCGACGGGACGCCGACCTACCTCTTCGCCAACCCGTTCGACGACATCGCGATGGGGATCACGCACGTGATCCGGGGCGAGGACCTGCTGCCGTCGACGCCCAGGCAGCTCGCCGTCTACGCGGCGCTGGACGCCGAGCCGCCGACGTACGCCCACCTGCCGATGGTGCTCGGCACCGACAAGAAGAAGCTCTCCAAGCGCCACGGCGCGGTCTCGGTCGAGGAGTTCCGCGACCGCGGGGTCGTCCCGCAGGCGCTCGTCAACTACCTCGCGCTCGTCGGGTGGAGCTTCGACGACCACACGACGATGATGACCGTCCCCGAGCTGGTCGAGCGGTTCTCGCTCGAGCGCGTGAACTCGAGCCCCGGCGTGTTCGATCCCGAGAAGCTCGAGTGGCTGAACGGCGAGCACCTGCGGGCGCTCCCGCCCGCCGGCTTCGCGGCGTCGCTCCAGCGGTACCTCGAGGTCTCGGGCTCCCCGCTTGCAGCCGAGCCGGAGCGGGTGGCCGAGGTGGCCCCGATCGTCCAGGAGAAGCTGCGCACGCTGGGCCAGTTCGAGGGGTTCGCCGGCTTCCTGTTCGGCCCGGCCACGCTCGATCCCGACGCATGGGCCCGGGTCGAGGCCGACGCCGCCGCGCCGCGGTGGCTCGCCGCGGCGCGCGACGCGCTCGCCGGGGTGGCGACGTGGGGGGCCGAGGAGATCCACACCGCCCTCTCCGCCGCATGCGAGAAGGAGGGCACGAAGCCGCGCGTGCTGTACATGCCGGTCCGCGTCGCGCTGACCGGAAAGACCGTCGCCCCGGGCCTCTACGAGAGCCTGGAGCTGCTCGGCCGCGAGGAGTCGCTCGCCAGGATCGACGCAGCGCTCGCGCGCCTGGGCGAGTGACCCCTGCAAGATCGGCCCGAATTCACTTGCAAATTGCCGCGAGTTGCAGGATTATCGACTGCAACGGATAAGCGTTGCTCTTGCCGTGTTTGGGTCAATCCGCATCCCTGCAACACTTCCGCGCCTCAGCGTGGCCGGCCTCCTGCTCGCGTTCGGGCTGACGGCGGCCGTCGCGACAGCCGTGGGCGTTGCCGCGTGGTCGCTCGGGGCCACCGGCGGGTACACGGCCGACCGGGTGGCGACGCTCCAGAGCGCGGCCTACCAGCGCGGCCTCGCGGCCGGGCTCCAGCGCGGTCGCGAGCACGGCAAGGCGGCCGGTCAGCGCAAGGGCTACTCCACGGGCGAGCGGAAGGGCTACAAGCGCGGCTACCGGAAGGGCTTCAAGAAGGGCCAGATCGTGGGCTACCAGCGCGGCCACACCGCCGGGTACAGCGCCGGCTACACCGCGGCCCAGGGCGACCGCAAGGCCGGCAAGAAGGCGGCCGGAAACTGACCTACCCGCGCGGGGTGTGCCGGTGCCGGTCTGGGTGGTCTTTTGCACCCGGCGCCCCGATCCGGGCCCTGAAGAGGTAGATTCCGGGCCGTGGGGGTCACCATGCTGCATGTGCTCGCCCAGCTCTCCGGCGCGACGGCGTACGGCGCGTTCCTCGGATGCGTGATCGCGGCAGCGTTCGCCATCGGGTCGCTCGACGGCGAGCCGGCCGTCCGGCTGGCCCGGATCCTCGCTCTGGTCGGAGGCTCGGCCGTTCTCGTGGCGTCCTCGAGCTCGACCCTCTACTACTGGCTCATCGGCTCCGCCACCGCCCGCTCGGCGCTCCTCGTCGAGCTGGGCCTGCTCGCTCTGGCCGCGGTGTTCGCGGTTGTGGTCGCCCGCCTCATCGAGGGCGGCCAGCGGGCAAGCCAGTAATCAGTTAAGAGCCGCTCAAGACGGGGCCGCCGAGGCCGACTACCCCGGCGATGCTGTCCCCCGTGTCGTCAGCTGCCTGGCGGCGCCTCTCTCCCCACTCGAGGAGGACGAAGCCATGGGCAAGGTGATCCTGCCGCTCTCCGAGGGCGAACTGTCCGAGAAGACGATCTTCGATCGGCGGTTCGTCATCGAGTGCTGCGAGACCTTCCACCTGCACTGGCGAAACCTCCGCCTCGAGCTCTCGGCGGACAACTGGATCCAGCTGGTCGAGGCGTTCGAGACCGGCATTGCCAAGTGGCGCGCGCACGGGTCGCCGCGCTCCCACCCGCATCTCGAGCTGGCCAAGTTCCTGATGGACACGAGCGAGGTCATCCACCCGACCACCGCCAACGCCGAGCTGTGCGAGAACCTCTACAAGACGCTGCGCGAGACGCACGGAGCCGACGCCGAGTTCTGGGTCGAGGAGGCCTTCGTCCACTTCCACTACCGCGACCTGCGCGTCGAGATGCCGATCGCCGATTTCCTGGCCTTCTCGAAGACGATGACCGCGGCGCACACCAAGCTTCGCTCGCACACCTACCGGCCGCTCGAGGACCTCTTCCGCCAGCTCGACGAGGAGAACATCATCTACGTCGTCCTGCGCAACTGGGAGGCCCTCCCCGAGAGCGTCGCCGTCGGCCCGCACTCCGACCTCGACCTGCTCGTGCACCCGGCGCACGTCGAGAAGGTCGACCGGCTCTGGCGCGGCGAGCGCACCCACGCCGAGGACTTCCGCGTCCAGCGCAAGGTGCCCGTCCTGGGCCCGGCCGGCGAGCAGAGCTACATCCTGGTCGACGTCCGCTCGACCGACGACGGCTACATGCCCGAGGACTGGTGCCACCGCCTGCTCAGCCGGCGCGTCCCGCACAAGATGTTCCACGTCCTTCCGCCGCGCGACTACTTCGTCTCGCTGCTCTACCACGTGGTTGCGCACAAGGGCGTGATGAGCCCGGACTACGCCCGCCGGCTGGTCGTCCTCGCCGAGGCGGCCGGCGTCGACACCGACCTTGCCCGGATCGGCGACTTCCGTGAGGCGTGCCGCATCTTCGCCGAGGAGGGCGTCGAGATCTCAAAGCCGCGCGACGGGTCGGTGCTGCCGAAGCTGCCGTACCTCGACCCGCCTGCCAGCGTCGTCTCGAGCCGCATCCTCGACGTCGTCGACGGCCGCCCATATGTGAGCCGGGTCGCGTTCGTCGAGAAGGACGGCCGCCGGATCGTCCGCAAGCAGACCTCGTTCGAGCTCGCCGAGCGCGAGCACGCGCTGCTCTCGCTCGTCGGCTCGGAGCACTTCCCGAAGCCGATCTCGGCCCGCCGCGACGGCCCCTCGAGCGTGTGCGAGATGGAGCTGGTCGACGGCTACCCGCTGTCCGACCTCGAGCGGTTCGTGGCCGAGACGTCGCCCGACGGCGCGCGGGCGTTCCTGCTCGAGTGCGTCGAGATCCTCGCCGAGCTCGAGGCCCGCGGCATCACGCACCGCGACATCCGGCCCGACAACATCCTGGTTCGCGACGGCCGGCCCGTGCTGATCGACTTCGGCTGGGCCGTCTCGCCGGAGCATCCCTACGTGACGCCGGCCGGCCTCGGAGACGCGGGCCGCGCGCCGGAGGGCTTCTGCGACGCATACGCCATGGGGGTCGCCCTCACGCCGGCGTTCGCGCACTACCCCGAGCTGCTCCACGTGCTCGCCGCCATGACGCGGCCCGCCGCCGCCGAGCGGGTGACCGATCCCGCCGCGCTTCGGACGCTCGTCGACGCCGGGTCGCCGGCGCCGGCCGAGGTGGCCGCGGCGGCCTGCCGGATCGCCGAGCAGGCGATCGGGTCGGGGGCGCTCGAGCCCGCACGGGCCGCGCTCGAGCGGGCGCTCGAGATCGCACCCGACGCTGCCGCGCTGCTCGCGGCCGCCGGCACGGTCCGCCTCGCCCTCGGTGAGGCGGCTGCGGCCGAGAAGCTCCTCGAGCGGGCGCTCGAGATCGAGCCCGAGAGCCTCACCGCCCGCACGGGCCTCGCGCACGCCGCGCTCGACCAGGGCCGTGTCGAGGAGGCCCGCGAGCGCTACGCCGCGCTCCCCGGCGAGGCCCCGGCTGCCACCATCGTGATCCCGGTGATGAACCGGGTCGACCTCACCCGCCAGTGCCTCGCGACGCTCCAGTCGTCGACGCCGTCGCACCTCTACGAGGTCATCGTCGTCGACAACGGCTCGACCGACGAGACCGCGGCGTTCCTGCGCCGGGCGCGCGCAGCCGGGATGCTGCGGGCTGTGTTCAACGGCGAGAACCTGGGCTTCGGCAAGGCCTGCAACCTGGGCGCGTCGCTCGCCCGCGGCTCGAGCATCGTGCTTCTGAACAACGACACGATCCCGGGCGCCGGCTGGCTCGAGGCCCTCCTCGAGGTCGCAGAGGACACGACGGTCGGCATCGTCGGCAGCCGCCTGCTCTATCCCGACGGCCGCCTCCAGCACGCCGGGATCGCCCTCAACGCCGACGGGCTCCCGTACCACATCCACCGGCACGAGCCGGCCGAGTTCGGGCCGGCCCTGGTGCAGAGGGACTTCCCGGCGGTGACGGGTGCGAGCATGCTCCTTCGCCGCGAGGTCTACGAGCAGCTCGGCGGCTTCGACGAGGCGTTCCAGATGTACGTGGAGGACGTCGATCTGTGCCTGCGGGCATGGGAGGCGGGCCTGCGCGTCGTCTACTGCCCGAAGAGCCTGCTCGTGCACCTCGAGTCGGCGTCGGTCACCGACCTCGCCCGCCGCGACGAGCAGGTGCGCACCGGATGGCAGCTCCTGCGCTCCCGCTGGGACGGCAAGTTCGCGACGCCGCCGTGGGCCGGGCAGGAGCCCGAGCGCCAGCAGATCACGCTCGACGGCGTCCGGTCGTTCGCGGCGCTGGCGTTCGCGGACGAGCTCGTCGCGCACCCCGAGATCCTGCGCACCTACACCGACACCTTCGGCGACCGCGACGACGCATCGCTCGTCATCTACGCACCCGGACGCCAGCCGGCCGAGATCGCCGGCGCCCTCGGGCAGGCCATGCGCCAGGCCGGGATCCAGGAGGCGGGCTGTCCCGACCTGCTCGTCGTCGCCGCAGACGGCGGCCGCGAGGGTGAGGCCGCGCTCGCCGGTGCGGTCGACGCGGCCTACACGCGACGGAACCGCGAGGGTGCCTTCGGGGTGCTCGACCACTTCGACGACGGCCGCGTCGCCGACCTGCGGCTGCTCGCGGAGCGGCGCTGGGGGCGCCTGGCGGCGTGAGCCCCGGAGCCCTGCCGCTCGTCTGGACGGGCTCGCTCTTCGACCCGTACGGCTACGCGGACGAGGCTCGCGCGTATCTGATCGCGCTCGACCGGGCCGGCCGCCCGGCCGCGGCGCGCGACATCCGCTTCACCAACGACCGGGTGCGGCTCCCGTCCGCTCACCAGCACGCCGTCGATGCCGCGCTCGCGCGCACGCCTGAGGGCGAGTTCGTCCTCGTCCACCACCGCATTCCCGGCCCGAACCAGCCGCTCCACGCCGAGGGGCCCGACGTCGCGCGCACCATGTTCGAGACCTCGAGCGTGCCGCGGGCCTGGCTTCCGCGCCTGCTCGAGTGCGACGAGGTGTGGGTGCCCTGCGAGTTCAACCTGGAGACGTTCCAGCGCGGCGGGTTCCCCGCCGACCGCCTGCGCGTCCTCCCCGAGACGATCGACTTCGACCTGTTCGACGCCGAGCGGACCGAGCCGCTCGCCGCCCGGGGCGCGCGCGGGTTCACGTTCCTCACGAACTTCGACTTCACCGATCGCAAGGGCTGGGACGTGCTGCTCGACGCCTGGTACGACGCCTTCAGCCCTGACGACGACGTCTGCCTCGTCCTCAAGTGCCTGGGGCTCCACGTTCCCGAGAGTGAGATCCGGGGGCGCATCGACGCCTACCTGGGAGGGCGCCCGACGGCGCCGATCCTGCTCGACACCCGCTTCCTGCCGGCGGCCGACATGCCGAGGCTCTACGCGGGCGCGGACGCGTTCGTGCTCGCGAGCCGCGGCGAGGGCTGGGGCCGCCCGTGGATGGAGGCGATGGCGATGGGCCTCCCGACGATCGGAAGCCGATGGAGCGGCACGACGATGTTCATGGACGATTCGAACTCCTGGCTCGTCGACGGCGAGGTCGTCGACGTCGCCGAGAGCGCCCAGAGCCATACGCCGTTCTACCGCGGCCACCGCTGGTTTCACCCCGACCGCGAGGCGCTCACCGCGGCGCTCGTCGAGGTTCGCCGGGGTGGGGCGGACGTCGCGGCGAAGGCGGCCGCCGGCCGGGCCGGGCTGGTCGAGCGCTTCGGGCCGGAGCCGATCGCCGAGCGGATCGCCGAGCTGACCGAAGGGGCGATCGAGCGCTGGCGGGGCCGCCGGTCGCGGCCGGTGACGTGCGTCTGGCGTGGCGACGGCGGCTCGGGCCACTCGCTTGCTGTTGTGAACGACGCGCTGATCAGCGCGATAGAGGGGGGAGGCGGCGTGGTCGAGCGGACGATCCAGGAGATCGGATCGTCCCCGACCGCGTCGGTGGGGGTCGCCCAGCACTGGCCGCCGAGCTTCGACCCGCCGAGCGCGGGCCCGTTCGTGCTCTACCAGCCGTGGGAGTTCGGTCGTGTGCCGAAGCGCTGGGTCGAGGAGGTGCGCCGCACGGTCGACGAGGTGTGGGCGCCGTCGCAGGCGGCCCGGGATGCGTTCGTCGCATCGGGCGTCGCTCCGGATCTGGTGCACGTCGTCCCGAACGGCATCGACCCCGCCCACTTCACGCCGGAGGGGCCGGCCCGGGCGCTTCCGACGCAGAAGTCGACCGTCCTGCTCTTCGTCGGCGGCATGACCTATCGCAAGGGCATCGATCTCCTGCTCGAGGCGTACGGCCGCGCCTTCACCAGCGACGACGACGTCTGCCTGGTGCTGAAGGCGTTCGGCTCGCGCACCTTCTACCGCGGCCAGACGGCCGAGGAGGCCGTGCGGGCGTTCCAGGCTGTCCCCGGCTCGCCCGAGCTCGTGCTGATCGACGACGACCTGGCGTTCGACGAGATCCCGGCCCTCTACCGGGCCTGCGACGTCCTGGTGCAGCCGTACCGCGGCGAGGGGTTCTGCCTGCCGGCGCTCGAGGCGCTGGCCTGCGGGCGGCCGGTGATCGTGACCGACGGCGGCTCGACCGACGACTTCGTGCCGGCCGAGTGCGGCTGGCGCGTCCCGTCCCGGCGGGTGCCGCTGCCGGCGGGCGCGCTTCCGCCCGACTACGACCTGGCCGGCGAGGGCTTCCTGCTCGAGCCCGACCACGAGGCGCTGGTCGCCGCGCTCCGAGGCGCTGCGGACCCGGCCGAGCGGTCGGCGCGGGCGGCACACGCCCGGGCCCGGGCCGAGCGGTTCACGTGGGAGCGCGCCGGGCGGGAGGCCGCCGCGCGGATCGAGGCGTTGCGCGATCGCAGGCCGATCCGGTCCATTGCCCCGACCGCAGTGCCTGACCGGCGCGGATTCGTCTTCGTCGTCCCCGCAGACTGGGCCGAGCGCGAGACGTGGGCCGGGCCGCTGCGAGCCTATGCCGAGGCGTTCAGGGCCGGCGACGACACGACGCTCGTCCTGCCCACGCTCGACGAGGCCGAGGCCCTGGCGCTTGCAAGCGCCGAGCTCGAGGCGGGCGGCTACGACCTCGAGACGCTCGCCGACATCTGCATCGCCGATCGCAGCGCCACGGTCACCGAGGCGCTCGAGCTGGCGGCCGACGCCATGATCTGCGCGAACGGGAGCCGGCCGACCCGCGCCCGGCTCGTCGTGCGGGCGGAGCCGGCCGCGCTCCGGGCGGCCGTCGCGAACGCGGCCTAGACTCGCGGCGAACCCGATGGCCCTCGTCCTGCTCATGTTGGCCGCCATCCTTTTCGCGGCCGGGATGCTCACCGCCCGCGGCCGGGCGACCGGGCGGCTCGCGCTGATCCCGCAGGCCGGCGCCGTGATCGTTGTGGTCGGCGTCGTCCTTCTGGCCTGGTTCGTCTTCTCCGGCGATCCGTACGTGAACGGCGCCGCCTCCAGGTGGTCGCGGCGCACGTCGCACGTGCTGGTCTACGCGGCCTGGATCGCGTCGACGATCATCGCGCCGCTCCTGTGGCGGCAGGGCACCCGGCGCGGCTCAGAGTCGAGCGCGGCCTTCCTGCTCGCGCTCGGATCGGCCGCCGTCATGCTCCAGGCGGTGGCGGCCGTGTCGCAGGATCTGAACTAGGTATCCTCGACACGGCTCTGCAACGAATGTGTGCCTTCGGCCGAGGCGGGGTCTGACCCCGGTCCCGGTCCGGCTAGGGCTCGACCGCGGGGTGCCTCGGCAGCTCCTCGAAGTGGTCGGGCCGCCAGCTCGTGCGGAAGCAGCCGGGCGCGCAGCCGACGGCGAGCACGGTCGTGCCGGCGTCGACGGCGACGACTGACCGGATGAGGGCCGGGTCGCGCACGGCCAGCACGGTGCCGGCCGGCGCGTCCATCTCGTCGTCGCCGACCGTGACGCGGGCGTGACCGGCGACGACGACGTAGACCTCCTCCTGGCCGAAGTCCTCCTCGTCGTGCGGCGGAGCGATCACGTCGCCGGCCGCCCTGGCTGTGAAGGCGTTGATGCCGAAGGCCGTGAGGCCGAGGTAGTGCTGGATCGGCTTCCAGGCCGGGTCGCCCGGATCCGACAGGGTCGGGACATCCGGCATGTCGGCGAGTGTCGAGACGGCGTAGCCCGCCATGGCTACCCGTCGCGGCCGACGGCATCCGCCGGCGGCGGCTCGTCCTCGGGAAGCGGCAGCGCCTCGGCACCGGCAGGCCGCGGCGGGCGCGGCGTGCCCGTCGGCACCATCGCGTAGTCGTGCGGATCCTCGGGCGGCTCCGGCTCCTGCGGGACCGGCCGGATGCGAAGGCGCGCCAGCAGGCGCTGCCACCGCGACGGCCGCTTGGGGGGACGGCGCTCCATCGCATCCATGATAGGCGGACGGCTAGTAGGCGTTCCGGTCGAGCCAGCGCGAAAAGTCCACGAGCATCAGCAGCCCTCCGATGACCACGATGGGCACCGCGATGACGTTCG
The DNA here is from genome assembly GCA_963809325.1 of uncultured Actinomycetes bacterium. Classification (GTDB taxonomy): domain Bacteria; phylum Actinomycetota; class Thermoleophilia; order Gaiellales; family JAICJC01; genus JAICJC01. The sequence goes on along the minus strand of CAWEIZ010000007.1, from coordinate 261,333 downwards.
GCAGCCGATTGAATACCAACTGGCCGAACGCGATCGCCACGATCCAAATCACAGCCATCTTCGCTCGCTCGCGGCTCATGGAGCGAGCATACCGTGGCGCCCGCGACCCGAAAACCCCTGCGCGAGCAGAGGTTTTCGGAGAGGTACCGCATACCGGATTCGAACCGGTGTTACCGCCGTGAGAGGGCGGCGTCCTAGGCCCCTAGACGAATGCGGCGCGCGCCCAAAGGCGGGCGGGAGTTTAGCCGAACCACCGGGGCCTGGCCCCGGACGGGGCCAGGCCCCACGGGGTCAGCCGCTGGGCGCACGCCGATGGGGACAGACCCTGAACGGTGGCCGTCGCAACACCGTGGCGCTTTCGTGACGCCGCGGGCCGAGATGTCCGGCGGTGCCGTCGCGCCCCCGTCACGAACGTGTGACGTCGGAAGTTCAGGGACTGTCCCCCCGCCGGTCAGTCCCCCCACCGGTCAGCCGCTCGGGGTCAGCCGCCGGACGACGCGATCGCCTCGGCTTCGATCTCGACCAGGTACTCGGGGCCGACGAAGCCGGCCACGCCGAGCATCGTCGAGGCCGGGCGGACGTCGGCGAAGAACTCGCTGTGCGCGCGGCCCACGTCGAACTGATTCCGTTCCACGTCGACCACGAACAAGCGCGTGCGGACGACGTCGGCCAGCGATGACCCGAGCGCCTCGAGCGCTCCGCCGATCCGCTCGAGCGCCGCCACCGCCTGCGCGTAGGCGCCGTCCGGCGGGCGGCCGTCGGGCCCGATGCCGAGCGTGCCCGAGACGTGGATCGTGTCGCCCACCCGGATCGCGCGGGCGTAGCCGATCCGCGCCTCCCACTCGGTGCCGCTGGAGTGATGCCGCCGCTCGCTCATCCGGCCCCCTTCCGGGCCACGCGCTCGGCGAGCGCCGCCTTCGTCGCGGGCCAGTCGTCGTCGATCACGCTGTACCAGGCGGAGTCGCGCAGCTCACCGTCGCGCACCAGCATGTGCTTTCGGTGGATCCCCTCGAAGCGGGCGCCGATGGCCTCGAGCGCAGCGCGCGACCGCTCGTTCAGGGCGTCGGTCTTGAACTCGACCCGCATGCAGCCCAGGCGCTCGAACGCGTGCTCCAAGAGCAGGAGCTTCGCCTCGGCATTTGCGCCCGTGCCCCAGGCGGCGGGCGAGAGCCACGTCCAGCCGATCTCGAGGCTGCGATGCTCGGGCCGGAGCGCGAGGTAGCGGGTGCTCCCGAGCGGCCGGCCGCCCCCGGCGTCGAGGACGCAGAACGCCGCCTCGAGCCCCTCGGCCGACCGTGCCAGCGCGTCGGTCATCCAGGTGTGGAACGACTCGGCGTCTGCCATGGGGTTCAGGGGCATCCACCGCCAGGTGCGGGGATCCGCGGCGGCGTCCCGGAGGCCCTCCTCGTGGCGGGCCGCGAGCGGCTCGATCCGGACGAGGCGGCCGTCCAGCGTGGGGGAGAGATCGACGAATGCGGGGGCGGCAAGCGCCACCCCCGCATCATCGCAACGGCGACCGGCTAGTGCGTCAGCGTCAGCATGTGCGTGCCGAAGCAGCTGCCCTGCGGGTCGATCGTGATCGTGTAGGTGCCGTTGGCCGTGAGCGACGTAGACACCTGGCCGGACGGCGAGAGCGGCGTCGACGCGAGCTTGGTCGACCCGTTCGGCGCCGTGATCGACACCGTGGTCGGGCACGCCGAGCCCGCCGTCATCTTGAGCACGGCGGCCCAGCCCGCGTTTCCGGTGAAGGTCAGCTTCGCGCTCTGGCCCGGGGCCGTGGTGGTGATGTTGGCGGTCGGCCCGTTCGGGGCGATCGTGCCCGTCGCCACGGCAGGCACCGTGTAGAGCTGGAAGTCCGCCGAGCCGACGTTCGTGCCCGACGGGTCGGCCTTGATCGTGTACGTGCCGTTCACCGGGAGCGTCGTCGTGTCGACGTACCCGCCGCCCGAGGCGATCGAGAAGTTCGAGACGAGCGTCGAGCCGTCCGGCTTCAGGATCGACACGTTGGCCGAGCCCATCGTCGAGTTCGAGACGACCAGGCTGATCTTCTGGCTCGCGGAGCCGGTGAACGTGAGCAGCAGGTTCTGGCCGGCGAGGCCGTTCGTCTGGCTGACGAGACTGCCATTCGCGACGATCGGGTACACGGGATCGCCCGGCACCAGTTCGGGATCGAGCGACATGTGCCCGGTCCCGGACCCCTGCGGGTCGATGTGGACGATGTACGTGCCGTTCTGCGGGAGGGTGACCGGGCTCATGAAGTGCCCGCTCGTGCCCGTCGTGAACTGCGCGATGGATGCGCCGTTCGGCCGCTCGATCCACACGGTGCTGCTCGGGATGCTCACCACGGACGCGGTCAGGCTGACGCGCTGACCGGCCAGGCCGGCGAAGGTCATCTGAGCGTTCTGGCCGGGCGTGCCGACGGTGTTGACGGTCGTCGCGCCGAGTGCTCCGGCCGCGGTCGCGTCGGCTGGAACGTCGTAGAACGTCGCCGTGACCGTTCCGAGCCAGTAGCTCTGCGGGTCGAGCACGAGCTTGTACGTGCCGTCGACGGGAACCGTGAACGGCTCGATGAAGTCGCCCGACGTGCCGAACGAGCCCGTGTCGAGCACGTTGCCGTTCGGCTTCAGGATCTGGTAGTCGGTGTCGGCGACCGACGAGCCCAGGTTGATGCTGACCTCCTGGCCGGCGCTCCCTGCGAACCGGAGCTTGCCGTTCGGGCCGGGGATCGTGAACACCATCGAGTCGGGTGTGCCGTCGACGGCCACGTCGTGGACCATGTCCGCCGGCACCGTGTAGGCGCGCACCGTGACCGAGCCGGTGCTGTCGGCGGTGGGGTTCAGGAAGACGTGGTAGTCGCCGGTCTGGCCGACGACCAGCGGCTCGACCATGATGCCGCTCCCCGAGACGGTCTGCGTCGGCACGAGCACCGTGCCGTCGGGGTTCTTGATCCACATCTTGCCGGGAGCGCCGCCGACCCCGGTGAACGTGAACGACAGGTTGTCCCCGCTTGAGGCAGACACATAGAGCGAGGCGTTCTGGCCGGGTGTCGCCAGGTTGAACGTGTGGGTCGAGCCGTCGGCGGCGGTGTTCGCCGTCTGGTCGCCGTGGAACGTCCAGGCCGTCAGCGTCTGCGAGCCCTTCGAGAACGACTGCGGGTCGATCTTGATGGTGTACGTCCCGGTCTGCGCCAGGTCCAGCGGCTCGATCCACTTGCTGCCCACCACGCCGAGTGCCGGCATGAGCGTGGTGCCGTCGGGGTTCTTGACGATGATGTTGAGAACCGGCGTCGAGACGCTCGACAGCCGCAGGCTCAGGTTCCAGCCGGCGGTGCCGTTGAACGTGAACGACGCGTTCTGGCCCGGGATTGTGGTTGTGAGGGTGCCCGGGTTGCCCGAGGTGAGCACAGCCGTCGGATCGGCGGGCACGTTGTAGAGCGTGAGCGTCGTCGAGCCGGTGTAGGTGCTGTTCGCGTCGACGACGATCGAGTAGGTGTCGTCCGCCGGGAGCGTGACCATGTCGAGCCACGCACCGCCCGTGTTGAGGCCCGACGAGCGAAGGACTGTCCCGGAGGAGTCCTGGAGCCGGATCTTGCCTGCCAGGATCGACGTGTTGGTGGCGCGGACGGCGACGCGCTGGCCGGCGGTGCCGTTGAAGTTCGCGCGCGAGCTCCCGCCTGGGGCAGTGACCGTGACGGTCACCTGCGGGCCACCGGGGGTGATCGAGTACGTCGCCGCGCCGGCCGGCACGACCGAGGCCGCCAGAACGGCGGCCGCTGCGACGACGATGGACGCAATGCGTGCCGCGCGCGGCGAGCGTGCGCGGTCCGTGGGAGCGTACGGGGTCATTGCCACCTCAAATTGTGAAGACGACGCAGAAGAAACCTGCACGTTGAAGATCGTCAATGGGCCCCGAGCGCTAACCACCCTTCCGGGTCATGAAGCTCACCTTCCCCCGGCCGAGGGATCCCTGGCATGATCCCCGCCGGAAACCGACCGGAGGGGGAGCGATGGCAGGCGAGGGATACGTCGAGGTCGAGGGCGGCCGCGTGTGGTACCGGCGCCTGGGCGGCGGTGACGCCCTCCCCGTTCTGCTCCTGCACGGCGGCCCCGGTGCCGCCCACGACTACATGCTCCCGCTGGCCGAGCGGCTTTCCGAGCACCGGCCGGCGATCGTCTACGACCAGCTCGGATGCGGCCGCTCGGACAAGCCCGAAGACACGTCGCTCTGGACCGTCGACCGGTCGGTGACCGAGGTCGACCAGGTGCGGGCGGCGCTCGGGCTCGATCGCTGCCACCTGCTCGGCCAGTCATGGGGAGGATGGCTCGCCATCGACTACATGGCCCGCGGTCCGGCCGGCATCGCCGGCCTCGTGCTGGCGAGCACGTCGGCCAGCATCGCGCAGTTCGTCGCCGGCGCCCGGCGGCTGATCGACGAGCTCCCGGAGCCGCACCGCACGGCGCTCACCGAGCTCGGCGCCCGGGGCGAGTACGACCACCCCGACTACCGGGCGGGCGAGCAGGAGTTCTACCGCCGCCACCTGTGCAGGCTCGACCCGTGGCCCGAGGCGCTGGTGCGGAGCTCGACGCAGATGGAGGGAAACCAGGTCTACGCGACGATGAACGGCCCGACGGAGTTCGACGTCATCGGGACCCTCCGCACGTGGGACCGGATAGCCGACCTGGGCCGGATCGACGTGCCGACGCTCGTCACGTGCGGGCGCTACGACGAGATCACTCCGAGCTGCTCCGAAACGATCGTCGCGGGGATCCCCGACGCCCGGATGGTCGTGTTCGAGGAGAGCGCGCACGTCGCCCATCTCGAGGAGCCCGGGGACTACACCGCGACCGTCGAGGAGTTCCTCGCCGGCGTCGAGGCCCGCGCGGCCGTGTAGGTCCGCGATGGCGACTCCCCGTGGCTGGCCCGCCGGGTTGCCGACGGTCCTGCGGCTCGCACTCCGAGACGACCCGCCGCTTCCGGAGAAGTTCGCACGGGACGATGTCCGATTCTCCGAGGAGCTGGTCGGTGTGCTCGTCGAGCGCCTGACGGCGCCAGGCGATGTCGTCCTCGACCCGTTCGTCGGCTTCGGCACGACCGCCGTCGTCGCGGAGTGTCTGGGGCGTGAGGGCTGGGGTGTCGAGCTCGACGGCGAGCGGGCGGCGTTCGTCCGCACCCGGGTCCGGGCTCCCGAGCGCATCTTCGCGGCCGATTCGCGAGCACTGGACGCGCTCCCGATCCCGCCCGTGCAGCTCTCGATCGCCTCGCCGCCGTACTCCTCCCCTGGCGAGCCATGCGAAGCGCTTGCGGCGTATCGGGGCCCGAACCCCGGCTACGGCGCGTATCTCGCCGGCCTCCAGGAGGTCTATCGCAAGGTGGCTGCACTCCTGACACCCGACGGCTGGGTCGTCATCGAGGTCTCGAACCTCCGCGAGCCGGGCCGGGTGACGACGCTTGCGTGGGACACGGCTCACGCCGTCGGGGAGATCCTGCCCTTCGCCGGCGAGATCGTCATCCAGTGGGAGCCCACCTATGGGTACGGCTACGACCACAGCTACTGCCTGCTGTTCAGCGGATGAGATCGACGAGCGGCAGCGACCGCTGGGGGCGCGGCGGCACGAGGAAGTTCTGGCGGTGGGTCGTCGTGAGCACCGAGTTGATCCCCTGGCCGGGATCGCCGCGCGAGAGCGGCACCCGCGTGCCGTCGGCGAACGCCCCGTCCATCGCTCGTCGCGTGCGGGCGAAGTCGTCGCTCGTCGGATGGAAGACGACGAAGTGGACGCCCGCGGCAGCTCCGGACGCCATCTTGTCGACCTCGGGCCGCGCGCTCCAGTAGAAGGGGTTGTCGAGCGTGTTCGCATCGGCCCGCTGCGGCACGGCCGTGCCCGCCCGGTAGAGCGTCCCATCGGCGCCGCGCGTGTCCTCGGTCAGGCGTGACGCCGTCTGGATCGCCGCGCTGTGCCCGATCGCGCGGAAGCGTCGGTAGTCGCGCTGATTCTCGGCGACCGTGGCGACGTCGTCGGGTCCCTGGCGAACCGTGAGCGTGCCCGGAGGCGTGTGCTGGTCGGGGCGAAAGAGCGTCGCGATCCGCTGGTCGTAGTCGAAGCCCAGATACCATGCCTCGAGGTCCTCGAAGATGTGCGAGAGGTGCATCGTGGTGCCGCCGGTGAAGTAGCCCTGCGGGCCTCCGTCGGCATAGCCCAGCGTCTCGAGATTGGCGATCTTCCCCGGGCCGAGGCCCGCGCGCTGGGTCGAGGTGAAGCCCAGGAAGAGCTCCGCTCCCTCGGGGATGAGCTGGGCGCCCGGGACGCCGGCCGCGAGCGCCAGCGTCCGGGGCAGTCCCGCGCCGCCGTCGAAGCCGCCGCCCGCGAACCCCCGCCGGATGCTGGTCGGGCGCCAGATGTCGAGCCCGCTCACGAGCTCGCGCGCCGCATCGGCGATCGTTCCGAGGCTGTCGCTCCGAAGGAGGAGCGCCGCGTCGTTCGCCTCGAGGACGGTCTCATCAGGGTCGCTGGGGAAGCGGACCGCGTCGAGCAGGGCGCGCACGTCGTGGCCGGCGGCCTGCGACGCCCGCCGGTCGACCGGCAGGTGGGTCGCGGCGAGCTCCGGCACGATGCGGTTGAAGTAGGGCAGCCCCCAGGCGACGGTGATGCCGATCCCGGCGGGGGTGGGGGGGAAGCGGCGCTCGATGGAGACGATCGCGTCCTCGAGCGCGACGCGGGCCGCCTGGAGGTCGGCGCGCCGGTCGCCGGTCGTGAGCTCGAGCGTGACGACCTGCATGTGGAGCGGCGGGACGACGACCTCGACGCCGTTGTCCCGGACAATCCGCAGGCCGTCCAGCAGGTGCTGCTCGCGCGGCGCGGCGGTGGTCGCGGCCGCCCGGCTCGAGCCGCCTGTCGTCCGCTCCACGAGCTCGTAGATGCCGCCCCCTGCGAGGGCGGCCGCCGCCGTGCCGGCGATGACCTGCCTGCGCGTCAGCGGCATGTCAGCCGCCGGGAGTGACGAGCACGAGCTCGTGCAGCATGCGCTTGAGGTCGCCTGCGACCTGGCTGTAGGTCAGCGGCGCGGCCACGTGCTGGGACACGGTGTAGAGCGACCCGTGGGACTTCCAGGCGTACAGCAGGTGCCACTGGTCGGGGCCGCGGTTCACCGTGTAGAGCGTCGCCGTGATGGGGCCGGCGTGGAGCGTCCCCGACGGGTCGCTGAAGCACGGCACCTTCGTCCGGACGCTGGTGCCGTTCGTGGTCTCGACGTCGTCGCAGCGCGGCACGGCGGTGCGGTGCAGGTAGCCGCCGAGGTTGACGTGCACCTCGCCCGACGCGTCCGACCAGATGAGGCTCACGAGATAGGAGCCGTCCTTGTTGACCGTCACCGATCGCGAGCCCTGGCCGGGATAGGCGCCGACGATCTGGCCGCTGAGCGGCGAGGGCACCCACTGCGGGCAGTAGACCGGCGAGCCGACCCGGTTCGCGAGCCGCTGCCATCCCGCCGCCCAGTCCTGGGGGCAGGCGGCGGACGGCTTCTGCGAGGCGGCCGGCGACCCCCCGCTGGCGCTCTGTGAGCCGCACCCGCTCACGGCCACGACGACCGCGAGGGCGAGCAGGATGACGGCGGGCGTTCGGAGGCGGCGCATCGCGAGTCCTCAGGGTACTCCGACGGGGGCCGGTCGCGGAGCGCCGGGCGTCACGTTGTCAGCATCTGGAAAATCCCCCATAGGAGGGATAGCGGCGCGGAGGGGCGCTCGTACCTTGGATCCAGATCGTTCGAGTCGCCCGTCCACCTGACGGCCCGGGCTCGACCGGCGGGAATTCGATCACAGGGACAGACGTCTGCGGGGCGTGCGGCTGCACGCACGCCGGCGCGGGCGAGGCGCAGAGGAGACGGGAAAATGAGCGGGAAGAATTGGACAGAGCGGGGTGGCGGCGCAGTCGGCCAGACGCTGCCGCTCGTGGTGATCTTCATGATGAGCCTGCTGCTTGCGGCCGGGCTCACGATCGACGTTGGAAACGCGTACCGCGTGAAGCAGTCGCTCCAGGCGTCGGCCGATGCGGCCTCCGCCGCCGGTGCGGGCAACCTGCCGAGCCCCGGCGCGGCCGTCGCCGCGGCGAACTCGTTCGGCTCGGAGCCGGGCGGCAAGAACCCGATCCCGGGCTCCGGCCCGGTCTCGCTTCAGGCAACCACGAACTGCGCGACGGGCCCGAAGTTCTGCAACCCGGCGAACACGGTCCAGGTGACCGAGTCGGCGAACGTGCCCACGTACTTCCTCCACCTGGTCGGCATCGACCACGTGACGGTGACCGTGCACTCGCAGGCCTGCTCGCCGTGCGGCGCGCTGCCGCTCGACATCGTGATGGTGCTCGACCGCACGGGATCGATGGCGGGCCAGAAGCTCGTGAACGCGAAGCAGGGCGTCACGTCGTTCCTCGACGACCTCGATCCGGCGATCGACAACGTCGGCCTGGTCGTGCTGCCGCCGGCGGCGAGCACTCGGCGCGAAGTGCGGCAGCGCGCCGACCTCGAACTACAACCTGACGAACGCGGCGTACCTGGTGGTGCCGCTGAGCAACGACTACGCCACCTCGCCGGGGAACCTCAACGGCTCGTCGGACCTCATCTCGACCCTGAACTGCGTCCAGGCGGGTGGCCAGACGGCCTACGCGAACGCCCTCGACGCCGCCCAGACCGAGCTCAGCGCGAACGGCCGGCCCGGAGTCGCAGAAGGTGATCATCTTCCTCTCCGACGGCGCGGCGAACACCGGCCCGAGCTACCTGCCCGAACACGTCGCCGTACCGCACGAACCCGTGCCGGACAGTCGGTGCAGAATCGCCGCCGCCGTCAAGGCGCAGAAGGCGCTGATCTACTCGATCGCGTACGACCTCGACGTGTCGGGCGCCGAGGCGTGCTACGCGGCACAGGGTGCGATACCGGCGGCACGATCGCCGGAAACCAGAACACGCCGAGCAGCCGGCGATCCAGGCCAACCAGGCGATGCAGCAGATCGCCACTCCGGGCAACTACTTCTACCAGCCCCAGCCGACCCAGCTGGTGGGCGTCTTCGACGCCATCACCGCCGACCTGGCGAAGGGCACAAGCCGCATCAACGGCTGACCCGCGTCCGTCCCAAGGCCCCGTCCGAGCCACCCGCCGGCTCTGACGGGGCCGCGCCTGTGCTCGTGGGCGGGCTGCGGTGGGGCTGCGGCTGCGAACCTGTCGAGTCCAGCAGGTTGAGGCTTGCGGGTTAGGTCTTCGACCTCCGCCGGAGGACGGCGACGGCGCCCGCTGCAGCCAGTGCGGCAACCAGTGCGCCGGTCGTCCATCGCCGTGCGCCCTCGGATGCCCCGACGCGGTGGGGTTCTTGGGCTGGCGAGGACGACGCCGTCTGAGCGAGCGGCTCGCCCCAACTGTCCCACACTGCTCGGGGCAACCGATAGAGCTGACCGGCGGCGTAGACGCCGGCTTGGGTCAGATCGAACCGCCGGGGTCGCGACGCCGCCGCCGGCCCGCGCCAGGTCGCGGTCAGAACAGCGACGGCACGACGTGGGGGCTCGGCGGCGCGGCCTGTCCGGTCGAGCGCCAGTTCGACGGCGAAGCCGAGATTGTCGATCACCGGGCGGCCGCGCGTTCGTAGGCTCACGACGACGGTTGGCGGCTGATGGAGGAGCGGCAGGCCCGCCGCCATGTGGAGGCGCGCGGCAATGGTCGGCGCAGCTCGGTGGCACCCTGGGTGAGGCGCATCAAAGCACACGACGCCGGCCAGGGGATAGAACCGCCCCGGCAGCCCGGGCGTGTCTGCGAAGAGCGGGAAGAGGCGAAGGTAGCCGCCACTTGGAGAGGCGCTCCTGCCGGCGTAGAGGGCGGTGCCCTGACCACCGGTCAGACGGATCGTGGACGACCGCCCGCTGCCGATGACGACCAGCCGCGACGGCGACCCACCCGCGCGAGCCGTTCCGGCCGCGAACACTGCCGTCCCGCACGCCATCACCGCAGCGATCGCCCAGATACGAGTCCGCATACCCATCTCTACGCCCGAGGGCATGCCAAGCGTCCGCGGCGAGTCCAAGTGCATCCACGAGCTCGACCGGTCGGAGCGCGGCTACGTGGCAGCACCACCCAACCCTCAACCACTGCCCACCCACGCATGCAGGTCATCTTGGGACTGCTGGAGTCAAGGGATGGCCCGCCTGGGAATCAACCATCTCCGCCTCTGAACCGGTCTCCGAGACGCGGCGAATAGGTCGCAGCTCATGTCCCGCTTCTGGAGGTAGACCCCGATGCTCGCGAGGTGGACGCGCGGAGTCTCGCGCGACGAATGGCTGCGGCTGTCCGGCTTCGGCGCGGCGGTGCTGGCGCTCCACGTCGTCGGCTGGGGGCTCTTCCTCTACTACTCCGGCCACTACCGCCCACTCGTCGGCCTCGGGCTGACCGCCTACCTGTTCGGCCTTCGCCACGCCTTCGACGCCGACCACATCGCGGCGATCGACAACACCACCCGCAAGCTGCTCGCCGAGGGCAAGCGGCCGGTCGGCGCCGGGTTCTTCTTCTCGCTCGGGCACTCCACGATCGTCTTCACGCTCGTCATGGCCCTCTCCCTGGGCGCGCGCACGGTCAACTCCGGGATCCCGTCGCTGCACGAGTACGGGAGCTACATCGGCGCCTCGGTCTCGGGCACGTTCCTGTGGATCATCGGCATCCTGAACCTGATCGTGCTCGTCGACATCCTGCGGATCTTCCGCCAGATGAAGACCGGGACGTACGACGGCGAGCGGCTCGAGCAGCGCCTTCACGAGCGCGGCCTCATGGGCCGCTTCTTCGGCCGGTTCTTCCGCCTGATCGACCACAGCTGGCAGATGTACCCGCTCGGGCTCCTGTTCGGGCTGGGCTTCGACACGGCCACCGAGGTCGGGCTCCTGGCGCTGGCCGCCGGCGTGGCCACGCATGCCGTTCCGATCCTCGCGATCCTGGCGCTGCCGATCCTGTTCGCGGCCGGCATGAGCCTCATGGACACGCTCGACGGCGCGTTCATGAGCCAGGCCTACGGGTGGGCGTTCTCGAACCCGATCCGCAAGATCTACTACAACATCACCGTCACGATGCTGTCGGTCGTCGTCGCCCTCGCGATCGGCACCGTGGAGCTGTTCCAGGTGGCCTCGATGAAGCTCGGGCTCTCGGGCGGCGTGTGGGACACGCTGAACGGGCTCGACTTCGAGACGCTCGGCTACGCGATCGTGGGGCTGTTCCTCGTGATGTGGGCGACGTCGGTGGCCGTCTGGAAGATCCGCCGGATCGAGGACCGCTGGGGCGCGATGGTCGCCGAGGTCCCCGTCGAGCGCTGACCGGCCTCAGGCGGCGTCGAGCGCAGGCTGTGCCTGTGCCGGCGCCGCCTCGTCCTCGTCCGCGTGGTGGCTGCGGATGAACGCCGCCGCCACGAGCGACCCGACGATCGCGATCGCAGCCGAGAGGCGCAGGCTGTGCGAGAGCGAGTAGATGAAGACGTCGCTTTGCGAGTGGCCCTCTGCGGCCCGGCCGGCCGCGAGGTGCTGGAAGAGCGCGGTCAGCGTCGCCACGCCGAACACCCCGCCGATCATCCGCATCATCGAGAGCACGCCCGACGCGGCCCCGGCCTTGGTGCGCTCGACCGAGCCCATCACCGCAGCGGTCATCGGCGACATCGTCATGCCCATCCCGACTCCGCCGACGATGAACGCGGGCAGGAGCGTCAGGTAGCCGCTCGTGTCGGTGATGCGCGACTCGAGGGCCAGCGAGGCTGCGACCAGGAACATGCCGCCCGCCAGGAGCCAGCGGCTCCCGAACCGGTCGGAGAGCCGGCCGGCGATCGGGGCGGTCACGATGATCAGGATCGTCATCGGCAGGAAGCGCACGCCGGTCTCGAGCGGTGAGAGGCGCAGGATGTCCTGCATGTAGAGCGTGATGAAGAAGAACGTCGCGAACATCGAGTAGGTGACGAGGAACGCCACCGTGTTCCCGGCCGAGAAGGTGCGGTTCTTGAAGAAGCCGAGGTCGACCATCGGGTCGTCGCCGGCGATCTGGAGCCATCCGAACGCGATCAGGCCGACCGCGCCGACGGCGAGCTCGGCGAGCGTGCGGGTGGACGTCCAGCCGACGTCGTTGCCCTGGACGAGCGCCAGCACGACGAGCCCCATCCCGAGGGAGAGCGTGCCGATGCCGGCCCAGTCGACGCGGCGCACCGCCGACGGATCGCGCGACTCGCGCACGGCGTAGAGGGTCACCGGCACGGCGACGAGCGCCACCGGGACGTTCAGGAAGAAGATCCACTCCCAGCCCGCCTTCTCGACGAGCAGGCCGCCGAGCACCGGCCCCATCCCGAGCGCCATGCCCGAGATCCCGGCCCACAGGCCGAGCGCGCGGCCGCGCTCACGGCCGTGGAAGGCATCGGTCAGGATCGAGAGCGACCCCGGCATGAGGAACGCTGCGCCGGCGCCCTGGGCGGCGCGCCAGAAGATCAGCTGGCCGATGGACTGCGAGAGCCCGGCGCCGATCGACGCGAGCGTGAAGGCGATGAGCCCGGCGAGGAACATGCGCTTGCGGCCGAAGACGTCGCCGAGCCGGCCGCCCGTCACGAGCAGCACGGCGAAGCTCAGCGTGTAGGCGTTGACCGCCCACGAGAGGCCGGAGATGGACGCGCCGAAGTCGGACTTGATCGCGGGCAGAGCGATGTTCACGACGGTGTTGTCGAGCATCACCATGAAGAGGGCGAAGCACATCGCCCCCAGCGTCCACCACTTGCGGTTGGCCTCGGTCAGAATCGGCATCAGCGCTTCCCTTCGTCCTCGTCGGCAGCCAGCACCCGACGGAGCGACTCCCGCATCTGCTCGAGCTCCCGCGCCGGGAGCACCGTGAACGCCTTCCCGAGGTGCTCGAAGAACGAGGGGATGCGCTCGACGAGCTGCTCTCCCTCCTCGGTCAGGATCACCCAGACCACCCGGCGGTCGCGCGAGTCGCGCTCGCGGCGAACGTGCCCGGCGAGCTCGAGCCGGTCGATCACGCCCGTGACCGTCGACGCGAGCATGTGGCACTCGCGGCCGAGGTCGCGGGCGGGCTGCCGCCCGCCTGCTGCACGAAGCGTCTGGAGCACGATGGCCTGGGGCATGGTGACGCCCTCGGCCTCGAGCAGCGGCCGGATCGAGCGCTTGGACTGCACCGCCAGCTCGCCCCAGAGCCGACCGACGTCGGCGGCCAGCTCGCGCTTGGGTATCGTTCGTGCGGACATGATTCGCGTAAAAGCCTTTCGCGTACGAAACTTTCTATGCGAAAGATAGCGACACGAACGATGTTTGTCCAATCGTGCCGCCGGGAACCCGCTCCGGGCTGCAACGACCGGCCGATGAGTTCGGGATGCTCTCGGAGTCTCTGATTCGAGAGCACCCGACCACAAGGAGGAGCACAGCATGAGTCTCCCTCGAGTCGTATCTCGCGAGGAGTGGCTGGCCGCACGCAAGGAGCTCCTGGCCGACGAGAAGGCGATGACCCGGGCTCGCGACCAGCTGAACGCCAAGCGGCGGATGCTGCCGATGGTCAGGATCGACAAGGACTACGTCTTCCACGGGCCGGAGGGGGACGTGACCCTGCTCGACCTCTTCGACGGCCGCCGCCAGCTGATCGTCCGGCACTTCATGTTCGGGCCGGCGTGGGAGACCGGCTGCCCGAGCTGCTCGGCCGCCGCCGACGAGCTCTCGGACGGCCTCCTGCGGCACCTGCACGCGCGCGAGACTTCGCTCGTCGTCGTCGCGCGGGCGCCGCTCGAGAAGATCGAGCGGTACAGAGCCGAACGGGGATGGACGTTCCCGTTCTACTCGTCCCACGGCAGCGACTTCAACTACGACTTCCACGTGACCCTCGACGAGTCGGTCGCGCCCGTCGAATACAACTACCGCACGAGGACCGAGCACGAGGCGGCGGGCACGCTCGGGTACGTCGAGGGCGATCAGCCGATCGAGCAGCCCGGCGAGAGCTGCTTCCTGCGCGACGGCGACGAGGTCTTCCACACGTACTCGGTCTACGCGCGCGGCGCTGAGGCGACGGGCGGCTCGTACTACTTCCTCGACCAGACCGCCCTGGGCCGCCAGGAGGAGTGGGAGGAGCCGAAGGGACGCGCGGTCGATCCGCACGGCGCGATCCCCGATTTCGCATCGTGAGCCGATGGACGGGCGAGAAACGGAGCAGGCGTTCCGCTTCTGCTAGGTTGGCGGCCGATGGCCGCGGCAACCGCGAAGCTCGGAGACCGCCGGGACGCGAGGCGAAACCGCGTGCAGGTCGTCGCGGCTGCGCGTGAGCTCTTCGCATCGGCGGGGGCCGAGGTGCCCTCGCGCGCGATCGCGCACCGCGCCGGCGTCGGGGTGGGGACGATCTACCGGCACTTCCCGACCCGCGCGGATCTCGTCGACGCCGTGCTCGAGGAGGCATTCGACGAGCTGATCGAGGTGGCGGAGGCGGCGCTCGCCGAGCCCGACTCCTGGTTCGGGTTCGCCCGGTTCCTCGACGAGGCCCTCGTCCTGCACGCCCGAAACCGGGCGCTCAAGGACGTGCTCGAGAGCGAGGACCGGGGGCGCGAGCGGGCTCGCGCGATGCGGCGCCGGATCCGGCCCCTCACCGAGCAGCTCATCGCCCGCGCCCAGGCCGACGGAACGCTCCGGCAGGACTTCGCACCGCAGGACCTCGCCCTGCTCTTCTGGGGAAGCGACCGTGTCATCGAGCTGGCGGCGGACGTCGCGCCGGAGCTCTGGCGGCGCCAGCTCGGGTTCATGCTGGACGGCCTGCGAACGCCCGACCCCCATCCGCTCGAGCATCCGCCGCTCACCGAGGCCCAGCTGCGGCGGGCCGGTCCGAGACGTCGCCGGGGGGGCGCATGACCGACGCGGTCCACCGTCAGCACTACAACGTCACGTTCACGCTGCTCGCCGTCGCCGCCGTCGCGTACGCCCTCCTGCAGTCGCTGGTCGCACCTGCGCTCCTGACGATCCAGCACGACCTGCACACGACGACCGCCGGAGCCGCCTGGATCCTGACCGCGTACCTCCTGAGCGCGTCGGTCGTGACGCCGATCGCCGGGCGGCTGGGCGACATGTTCGGGAAGAAGCGGACGATGGTGATCGTGCTCCTGATCCTCGCTGCCGGCACGGCGCTCGCCGCGCTCGCGACGACGATCGGCGTCATGATCGCGGCCCGGGTCATCCAGGGCGCCGGGGGCGCGGTGTTCCCGCTCTCGTTCTCGATCATCCGCGACGAATTCCCGCGCCAGCGGGTCCCGCACGGCATCGCACTCATCTCGGGCATCATGGGCATCGGCGGAGGGCTCGGGATCGTGCTCGCGGGACCGATCGTGCAGCACCTCTCCTACCACTGGCTGTTCTGGCTGCCGCTCGTCGCGGTCCTCGTGGCGACCGCCGGCATCGTCGCCTACGTGCCCGAGTCGCCGATCCGGACGCCCGGGCGGGTGGATTCGCTCGGCGCCGTCCTCCTCGCCGGCTGGCTGGTCGCGTTCCTCGTTCCTATCAGCCAGGGGCCCACATGGGGGTGGCTGTCGGCCCGGACGCTCGGCCTGTTCGCGATCGCGGCGGTCGTCTTCCCGGTCTGGATCTGGGTCGAGTCGCGCAGCGAGGCGCCGCTCGTCGACATGCGGATGATGCGCCTTCGGCCCGTGTGGACGACCAACCTCGCCGCGCTCGTGATCGGGTTCGGGATGTTCGCGTCGTTCATCCTCGTGCCGCAGTTCGTCGAGCTGCCGACGTCGACGGGCTTCGGCTTCGGCGCCTCGGTGACGGAGGCGGGCCTCTACATGGTCCCGGCGACGCTCGGGATGCTGCTCGTCGGGCCGGTCTCGGGGCGGCTCTCGACGACGGTCGGGTCGAAGGTGCCGCTGGTCCTGGGCGCCCTCACGTCGTGCGTGGCGTTCGTCATGCTCGCCGTCGCCCACAGCGCGAGCTGGGAGATCTATGTCGCGATGCTCGTGATGGGCGTCGGCATCGGGTTCGCGTTCGGCTCGATGGCGAACCTCATCATCGAGTCGGTGCCCGCCCGGCAGACCGGGGTGGCGACCGGCATGAACACGATCGTGCGGAGCATCGGAGGAGCGATCGGGAGTCAGGTCTCGGCCGGGATCGTGACCGCGACGCTTGCGTCCTCGGGGCTGCCCACCGAGCGCGGGTTCACGATCGCATTCCTCGTTGCCGCCGCGGCGCTGGCCGTCGGCGTCTTCGTCGCGCTGCGGGTTCCGGCGCCGGCGCCCGCGGCGGCGGACGAGGGGATCGCCGAGGCGGCATGAGCGGCGCCGCGGAACCGGTCGACCGCTCCGGGCCGCCCGAGACCATGCAGCGTGAGCGCGTCCGGCTGATCTTCGGGGCGCTCATGCTCGTGCTCCTGCTCGCGTCGCTCGACCAGACGATCGTCTCGACGGCGCTTCCGACGATCGTCGGGGATCTCGGAGGGATCCAGCACCTGTCGTGGGTCGTGACCGCCTACCTGCTCACGGCGACCATCGCCGGCCCAGTCTACGGCAAGCTCGGCGACCTCTACGGCCGCAAGATCGTGCTCCAGACGGCCATCGTGATCTTCCTGGTCGGCTCGGCGCTCTGCGGCACGAGCCAGAACATGACCGAGCTGATCGGCTTTCGGGCGCTCCAGGGGCTCGGCGCCGGCGGCCTCATGGTGACGACGATCGCGGTCGTCGGCGACATCATCCCGCCGCGCGATCGCGGCCGCTACCAGGGGTTCTTCGGCGCAGTCTTCGCCGTGTCGACCATCATCGGGCCGCTGCTGGGCGGGTTCTTCGTCGACAACCTGTCGTGGCGGTGGATCTTCTATGTCAACCTGCCGGTCGGCGCCGCGGCGTTCGTCGTGATCGGGGCGGTCTTCCACGCGCGCACCACGCACGGGCGGCCGAGCATCGACTACCTGGGCGCCGCCGTGCTGGCGGGCGCGCTGACGTCGATCGTGCTCTTCACGAGCCTCGGCGGGACCACCTACGACTGGGGCTCGCCGGCCATCCTCTCGATGATGGTCGTCGGCGGCGTCCTGCTCGTGCTGTTCCCGATCATCGAGGCGCGGGCGGACGAGCCGATCCTTCCTCTCGAGCTCTTCCGGAACCGGACGTTCGCACTCACGAGCGCCATCGGCTTCATCGTCGGGCTCGCCCTCTTCGGGGCGATCACCTTCCTGCCGCTCTACCTCCAGATCGTGAAGGGGAACAGCCCGACGCGGTCCGGGCTCCTGCTCACCCCGCTCATGGGGGGCCTGCTCGTGACCTCAATCCTGAGCGGGAACATGATCTCGCGCACGGGCCGGTACAAGCCGTTCCCGATCGCCGGCACGGCGATCATGACCGTCGCCGTCTTCCTGCTCTCACGGCTCGAGGTGGGCACGCCGACATGGGCTGCAGCCGCCTGCATGGTCCTGCTCGGGCTGGGTCTCGGGATGGTGATGCAGGTGCTCGTCCTCGCCGTCCAGAACGCCGTCGACTACCGCTTCCTCGGCGTCGCGACCTCCGGCTCGACCCTCTTCCGGCAGGTCGGCGGCTCGATCGGCGTCGCGGCGTTCGGGGCCATCTTCGCCAACCGGCTCGGCGACGAGCTGGCCTCGCGGCTGCCGGCGGGCGCACACGTGCCGACCGTCGCCAACCCGGCGGTCATCCGCAGTCTCCCGCCCGCGCTGCACGCGTCGTTCGTCGAAGCCTTCGCCGTGTCGCTGCAACCGGTCTTCGTGGCCGCAAGCGGGATCGCGCTGGTCGGCTTCGTGCTCACGTGGTGGCTGCCCGAGGTGCCCCTGCGGACCGCGTCTCGCACCGAGGGGCTCGGCGAGAGCTTCGCATCGCCGCGGGGCACCGAGTCGGACCGCGAGCTCGAGCGGATCGCGAGCCTGCTCATGCGCGACCACGAGCGGACGCGGGTCTACCAGGCGACGATCGCGAGCGCCGGAGTCGACATCCAGCCCGGCGAGAGCTGGGTGCTGGGGCGCGTCGGCGAACGCGGGCAGACGACCGTCGCGGACCTGGCCGGCGAGCTCCAGGTCGATCCCGCGCGGCTCGCGCCGCGCGTCGACTCGCTCGTCGCCCGCGGCTACCTCCGGGACGGCGATGACATCGCGATGACGGCGGCCGGCGAACGGGCGCTCCACCAGCTGATCGAGGCTCGTCGCGGCCAGCTCCGGACGCTCCTCAACGACTGGTCGCCCGACACCGACGACGAGCTGACCGCGGCGCTCGACCGGCTGGCTCGCGCGCTGGTCGCCGAGATCCCGGCCGACACCTGATCCGAGCGGTCGTCTCCCGGCCCTCCGCGGGTGAGGACGAGGCCCGCTCGTCCGTGCACGCCCAGGCGAAGCGCGTCCACAGGCTGAAGGTCAACGTCGCCGCGTGGATCGCAGGGACGGCGGTTGTCACGGCGCTCTGGGTGGCCGCCGAGTGGCAGGCGAACGGCGTGTTCGAGCGGTTCGGCCACGGGGGCAACCCGGGTGAATGGAACCCGACGCTGTGGGCGGTCGTGGTCGGGCTCTGGGGCCTCGTCGTCGGGATCATGGCGCTGCGGGTGCACCTCGGAGGTAGCCGCGAACCGATGGGGCCGCCTTGCGGCGGCCCCATTACCCCGTTTCGGGGAGGGCGGGCCGCACGCGCGCGGAGTACCGTCGGCGGGTGGTGGTGACCGCAAGCCCTCGGCTGCCCGGACTCGAGCACCCCGACCTGAGCATCTCGGAGCGGGAGGCGCTGGCCGAGTTCTGGGGCGTCTACGAGGCGCACTTCGACGAGATCACGGACGCGGTCGAGGAGGACGCGCGCGGACATCCCGAGCTGGCGGCGTTCGTCGGCGCCACCGGGCCTGCCGAGCGGTTCGAGCGGCGCGAGCAGATCCGAAGCGCGATCGTGGACGACGACTGGCACGCCTACCAGGCGGGGATCTACGAGACCGGAGCCCGCTATGCCGAAGCGGGCCTGAGCTTCGGAGCCTGGTTCGGAGCCGGCAGGGCGCTCAGGGTGACGATGATCCCGCTGATCGTCGACGAGCTTCGCGCCGAGCCGGAGCGGCTGGGTGAGGCCGTGCGGGGTGGGGCGATCTTCGTCGACCTGGCCATGGTCACCATCGGCGGCGCGTATCTCGCGGCGAAGGAGCGGATCATCCGCAGCCAGGAGGAGGCGATCCGCGAGCTCTCGACGCCTGTGCTCGAGCTGCGTCCCGGCCTGCTGCTGCTGGCGCTGGTCGGGCTGATCGACACCGAGCGCGCCGACGGCCTGACCGAGCAGCTCCTCGCCGCGATCACAGCCCGACGCAGCACGGTCGTCATCATCGACGTCACCGGGGTGCCCGCGATCGACACCGCGGTGGCCAGCCACCTGATGCACGCCGTCGAGGCGGCGCGCCTGATGGGTGCGACCGGCATCCTCGCCGGGCTCTCCACCGCCAACGCGCAGACGATCGTCGGCCTCGGCATCGACTTCAGAAGCCTCCACGTGGTGGGCACCCTGGCCGACGCCATCGGGGAAGCCGAACTGCTCCTGTCCTAGATGACGCTCGCCTCGACGCGGGGCCGCGCGAGTCGAGATCGTTGATTCCTAATTCCGTGATGTCCTGGGCGGGTGCGAACCAAGCAGCGCTAGGACGCAGGGAGCGCCGATATTGGGAATATCGGCGCGACCGAGGACGCCGCGATGCGCCGGTTCGCACCCGCAGCCCCACCACCACCGGCCAGCACAGGCGGCCGTACGTCCAGGCGCGCGGGAATTGGGAATCAACGATCTAGACTCCTTTGGCCGCCGTGCCGGAGAATCGGCGACAGTCAGGGTTAGCGGGGGCCCTGGGGAATCGCACTCAACCGATGCGACCAGGCCAGAGACGCGAGATCGAGTGACCGAGCCCGAGCCACAGCCCACCGCGTGCGGCAGCGACCACTGCATCACGTGCGGCGACGACGGGATCCCGATGACCGCCGTGCGGGTCGACGCGGCGCAGGGGCTCGCGGTCTGCGCGGATGACGCGGGGTCTGAGGCGACGGTCGAGATCTCCCTGGTGGGGGCTGTCGCCCCGGGCGACCGCGTGCTCGTGCACGCGGGGGTTGCGATCGCGCCGCTCCACCCGAGCGAGGCGGTCACGTGAAGTTCGTCGACGAGTTCCGCGATGCGGCGCTCGGCCGGGCCGTGGCCGGCGAGATCCTCTCGCTCGTCGAGCCGGGCCGCCACTACAAGGTGATGGAGGTGTGCGGCGGGCACACCCACTCGATCTACAAGTACGGCGTCGACGATCTCCTGCCGACCAACGTCGAGCTCGTCCACGGCCCCGGCTGCCCGGTCTGCGTGATCCCGATGGGGCGCGTCGACGACGGGATCGCGCTCGCCCACGCCGAGGGCGTGATCTTCACCTGCTTCGGGGACATGATGCGCGTGCCCGGGTCGAACGGGACGCTGCTCGACGCCAAGGCCGCCGGTGCCGACGTGCGGATGGTCTACTCGCCGCTCGATGCGCTGCGGATCGCGAAGGAGAACCCCGACCGCGAGGTCGTGTTCTACGCGATCGGCTTCGAGACCACCGCCCCGTCCACCGCGCTGACCCTGAAGCGCGCGCGCGCCGAGGGCGTCACGAACTTCTCGTGCATGTGCAGCCACGTGACCATCGTGCCGCCGCTGCGGGCGCTGCTCGAGTCCCCGGACCTGCGCCTCGACGGGTTCATCGGCCCCGGCCACGTGTCGACCGTCGTCGGCGCCCGGCCGTTCGAATTCATTCCGGCGGACTACGGCAAGCCGGTCGTGATCTCGGGCTTCGAGCCCCTCGACATCCTCCAGTCCATCGCGATGATCCTGCGCCAGCTGGCCGACGGCCGCTGCGAGGTCGAGAATCAGTACAAGCGCGTCGTCCCGTACGACGGCAACCTCCGGGCGCTCGAGGTGATGGCCGAGGTGTTCGAGCTCAGGCCGCACTTCGAGTGGCGGGGGCTCGGCTTCATCTCGCACAGCGGCCTCAAGCTGTCGGAGGCCTACGCCGACCTCGACGCCGAGCGCCGCTTCAGCGTCCCCGGGGTGCGCGTGGCCGATCCCAAGGCATGTCAGTGCGGCGAGGTGCTGAAGGGCGTGATCAAGCCGTGGGAGTGCAAGGTGTTCGGCACGGCCTGCACCCCGGAGCGCCCGATCGGCACGTGCATGGTCTCGTCCGAGGGAGCGTGCGCGGCGTACTACAACTTCGGCCGCTTCGCGCGCGAGCGGGAGGTGGTGTGATGGACGACCGGGCGGCGGTCTCCGACCGGGAGCAGCACGTCCTGGGGCTCATCGAGAACGTCCGCGGCCGGCGCGCCAAGTTCCGCGACGCCCAGATCACGATGGCCCACGGCGCCGGCGGGAAGGCGACCCAGAGCCTGATCGAGGGGCTCTTCGTGCCGGCGTTCGGCGGCGAGGCTCTGAGCCAGATGGCCGATGCGGGCGAGGTCCTCGTCGACGGGCTGGCGCTGGCGTTCACGACCGACTCCTACGTCGTGAAGCCGCTGCGGTTCCCGGGCGGCTCGATCGGCGAGCTCGCCGTCAACGGGACCGTGAACGACCTGGCCGTCTCGGGAGCGCGGCCGCTGGCGCTCAGCCTCTCGCTCGTGCTCGAGGAGGGGCTGGAGGCGGACGTGCTGCGAGCCGAGGTCGCGGCGATCGCCGGTGCCGCGGCCGCGGCCGAGGTCGAGATCGTCGCCGGCGACACCAAGGTCGTCGAGCGCGGCCATGCCGACGGGATGTACGTGTGCACGGCGGGGATCGGGCGGCGCGATCCGCGCGCCGCGCTCTCGCCGGCGGCGCTCTGTCCGGGCGATCGCATCCTCCTCTCCGGGAGCATCGGCGAGCACGGCACGGCGATCATGCTCGCGCGGAACGAGTTCGAGCTGGACGCGGAGATCGAGTCCGACACGTGCTCGCTGTGGCCCGCCGTCGATGCGCTGCTCGAGGTCGCCGGCGCCGAGCTTCGCTGCATCCGCGACGCGACCAGGGGCGGCGTCGCGTCGGTGCTGAACGAGCTGGCGCGCGCGTCGGCCGTCGCGATGGTTGTGCGTGAGAGCGCCGTCCCCGTGAAGCCGGCGGTGGCAGGGGCGGCGGAGATCCTCGGGATCGACCCGATGTACGTGGCCAACGAGGGCAAGCTGGTCGCATTCGTCGCACCCGAGGCCGCCGACGCCGCGCTGGCCGCTCTGCGGGCGGTGCCCGGGTGCGAGGAGGCGGCCGAGATCGGCGAGGTGCGCACCGAGCCGCCGGCGATGGTGCTGGTGGAGACGAGCTTCGGCGGACGGCGAGTGATGGACCAGCTCGTGGGCGACCCGCTGCCGCGGATCTGCTGAGGGGAGGTCGGGCGTGCACGAGCTGTCCCTGAGCCGCGCGATCGTCAACACCGTCGAGAAGCACGCGGAGGGGCGGCGGGTCGCGGTCGTCAGCCTGAGGGTGGGAAGCCTGCGCCAGGTCGTCCCCGACACGCTCGGGTTCTACTTCGAGTTCGTCGCGCGCGGGACGGTGTGCGAGGGAGCCCGGCTCGAGCAGGAGCTCGTGAGAGCGACCCTGCGCTGCAACGCCTGCGCGCACGAGTGGCCGATCGAGATCCCCGCGTTCCGGTGCCCGGCGTGCGGGACGAGCGACGTGGCGGTGGCGAGCGGAGACGAGCTCCGGGTGGAGTCGATCGAGGTCGAGGAGGCCGAATGCATCGCACCAAGGTGAAGATCGTCGAGGAGGCGCTCGACGCCAACAACACGATCGCCCGTGCCAACCGCGACGACTTCGATCGCGCGGGAGTCACGGTCGTGAACTTCATGAGCGCGCCCGGGGCGGGGAAGACGTCGCTCCTCGAGCGCGTCGTCGGGAGCCTGCCCGGTGTCCGGGTCGGAGTGCTCGAAGGCGACGTGCAGGGGTCGATGGACGCCGACCGCCTGGCGAGCCTGCACGTTCCGGTCACACAGCTCAACACCGATCCGGGCTTCGGCGGGGAGTGCCACCTCGACGCCAACATGGTGCGCTCGGCGCTCGGGGATCTGCCGCTGGACGAGATCGATCTGCTCGTCATCGAGAATGTCGGAAACCTTGTCTGTCCGGCCGAGTTCCGTGTCGGCGAGGACTTCCGGGTCATGGTGTCGTCGGTCACCGAGGGCGAGGACAAGCCGCTCAAGTACCCGCTCATGTTCCGCACGTGCGACCTCGTGCTCGTGAACAAGGTCGACCTGCTGCCGCACCTCGACTACGACCTCGACCGGTTCCTGTACAACCTCGACCAGGTGCACCCGGACGTCGAGCGCATGCTCGTGAGCGCGCGCACCGGCGAGGGGATCGATGCCTGGCGCAACTGGCTCACGGCGGTCTCGGCGCGCCAGGAGGCGCTTGCGTGAAGGCGGTCGCCGCCGGAGCGGCCGCCGCGCGGCTTGACGGGCTGCTCGAGCGGCGCACCGAGGCGAACCGCGCGTTCTTCGCCGCCGAGTCCGAGCGGCTGGCGCGGCTGTGTCACGTCATGGCGGAGCGGTTCGCCCGCGGCGGCCGGCTGGTCGCGTTCGGGAGCTCGCCCGCGGCGCGCTCCGACGCGCGCCACGTGGCAGTCGAGTTCGTCCACCCCGTCATCGTCGGCAAGCGGGCCCTGCCCGCGCTGGCCCTCGCCGGCGACGGCGGGGATCTGGCCGGGCAGGTCGAGCTGCTCGTCCGGCCGGACGACATCGCCATCGCGTTCGGGATCGACGAGGACGGCGGCGGCGCCGCCCGGGCGCTGGCCGCCGCCCGCGCGCGCGGCTGCCTCACGATCGCGTTCTCCCCGTCGGAGGCCGAGTGGTGCTTCGACCCGCCGACCGGCGACCCGGCCGTCCGCCAGGAGCTCGTCGAGACGCTCTACCACGTGCTGTGGGAGCTGGTGCACGTGTTCTTCGACCATCGCGGGCTGCTCGAGGGCCGCGACCCGCGCCGCGTGCACGACGCGGGCGCGTCGAGCTTCCTCTACCCGTTCCTCGGCGAGCGCGAGGACGACCTCGAGGCGGTCGTGGACGACGTCCGCCGCTCGGCGCTGATGAAGGCCGATGAGATCGGCCTGCTGCGGGCCCAGACCCTCACCGAGAATCGCGACGTCCTGCTCGCGGCGGCGGCGGCGCTTCGGGCCAGCTTCGAGCAGGGCGGCAAGCTGCTCGCGTTCGGAAACGGCGGGTCGGCGACAGATGCGATGGACGCGGTCGCCGACTTCCGCCGGCCCGGCGAGTCCGGGCGCGGGTGGCCGGCGATCGACCTCACCGAGGATCCCGCGATCCTGACGGCGATCGCCAACGACATCGGGTCGGACGCGATGTTCTCGCGCCAGGTGATCGCCCACGGCATACGCGGGGACGTGCTGCTTGCGCTCTCGACGTCCGGGAGCTCGCCCAACGTGATCGACGCACTCGGCGAGGCGCGCCGGAGGGAGCTGGTCACGATCGCCATGGTGGGCTACGACGGCGGGCGGGTGGCGTCCGAGCGGCTTGCCGACCACATCGTCGTGACCTCGTCCGAGCACATCCCGCGCATCCAGGAGGCGCAGGCCGGCGCGTACCACGTGCTGCGAGAGCTCGTCGACATGACGCCCGCGTCGGAGGGCTGGGGGTGAGCGTGGCGACCGTGCGGCGGATCCATGTCCGCGTGGAGGGGACCGTGCAGGGCGTCGGCTTCCGGCCGTACGTGTACCGCCTGGCGGGTGACCTCGGGCTGGCCGGGTTCGTCCTGAACGACGCCCGCGGGGTGCTGCTCGAGGTGGAGGGCGCCTCCACAGACGTTGAGCGCTTCCTGGCCCGGCTCGCCGCCGAGGCCCCGCCTCTGGCGGCGATCGAGCGCGTCGAGGCCGAGGATCGCGAGCCGGTCGGGCACAGCGGCTTCCAGATCGTCGAGAGCCGGAACGGCGGTGTGCCCGACGCACACGTCACTCCCGACACCGCGACCTGCGCCGACTGCCTCGAGGAGATCCTCGACCCCCGCGACCGCCGCTTCCGCTACCCGTTCACGAACTGCACCAACTGCGGGCCGCGGTTCACGATCGTCCAGGGTGTCCCGTACGATCGCCCGCTCACCACGATGTCCGGCTTCCGCATGTGCTCGCGCTGCAAGGCCGAGTACGACGATCCCGCGAACCGCCGCTTCCACGCCCAGCCGAACGCCTGCCCCGAGTGCGGGCCCTCGGTGTCGCTCGTCGGCCCGGACGGCGCCGCGATGCCGGTCGGCCGGGACGCCGACCCCGTTCGGGCGGCCGCCGTGGGGCTCCGCGGCGGGCTGATCCTGGCCGTCAAGGGGATCGGCGGGTACCACCTCGCGTGCCGGGCCGACGACGACGTGGCCGTGTCGGCGTTGCGGCGCCGCAAGCACCGCGAGGACAGGCCGTTCGCGCTGATGGTGGCGTCGCTCGACGCCGCGGGTGCGCTCGTCCACCTCGGCCCCGACGAGCGCGCGCTCCTCTCGAGCCCGGCCCGCCCGATCGTGCTCGCCCGCCGCCGCGAGGATGCGGCCGTCGCGCCGGCGGTCGCGCCCGGCGTGCCGGAGCTCGGCGTCATGTTGCCGTACTCCCCGCTTCACCACCTCCTGCTGGCCGACTTCGCCGCGGTGACGTCACACCCGGCCCCGGCGCTCGTCATGACGAGCGGGAACATCTCGGACGAGCCGATCGCCTATCGCGATCCCGATGCCCTGGCCCGCCTCGGCGGCATCGCCGATCTCGTGCTGGTGCACGACCGACCGATCCAGACTCGCACCGACGATTCGGTGCTGCGGGTCGTGGACGCGCCGGACGGCCCCCGCCGGGTCATCCTGCGACGCTCGCGCGGATACGTCCCGGCGGGCCTCTCGCTCCCCGACGCGGCCGAGCGCCCGATCCTGGCCTGCGGCGCCGAGCTCAAGAACACCTTCTGCGTCGCCCGGGGCACGCGCGCCTGGGTCGGGCATCACGTCGGCGACCTCGAGAACTACGAGACGCTCGAGTCCTTCGTGGAGGGGGTCGCGCACTTCGAGCGCCTGTTCGCGGTGACGCCCGAGGTGGTCGCGCACGACCTTCACCCCGAGTACCTCTCGACCAAGTACGCGCTCGAGCGCGACGGCGTCCGGCTCGTCGGCATCCAGCACCACCACGCCCACCTGGCGGCGGTGCTCGCCGAGCACGGGGAGCCGGACGCCGTCGGGGCGATCTTCGACGGGACCGGACACGGCACCGACGGCACGATCTGGGGCGGAGAGCTGCTGTACGGCGGCCTCGACGGCTTCGAGCGCGTCGGCAAGCTTCTGCCCGTGCGGCTCCCGGGCGGCGCACAGGCGATCCGCCAGCCGTGGCGAATGGCGTGCGCCTGGCTCGCGGCCGCCGGCGACCAGGACGGGGACGGCCCCGAGCCGCCGCCGATCCCGCGCCGGATGGGCGGCGATGTCGACGAGGTGGCGTGGCGCCAGGTCGCGGATCTGATCCGCACGGGCGTCGCATCGCCCGTGACGACAAGCATGGGCCGGCTGTTCGACGCGGTCTCGGCGCTGTGCGGGCTGCGCCAGCGCGTCAACTTCGAGGGGCAGGCGGCGGTCGAGCTCGAGGCGGCGTGCGACCCGGCCGAGCGCGGCAGCTACCCGGTCGGGCTCGATCGCGGGGAGCCGACCCTGGTCATCGATCCGCGCGAGACGATCCGCGCCGTGGCGGCCGATCTGGATGCGGGCGCCGCCCCGGGCGCCGTGGCGAGCCGCTTCCACACGACGATGGCCGCCGTCACGGTCGAGGCCTGCACCCACGCGGCGCGGGCCTGCGGCACCGATCGGGTCGTACTGTCGGGGGGCGTGTTCCAGAACCGCCGCCTGATCGAAGGCGTCGCGGCGGGCCTGCGCTCGGCCGGCCTGCGGGTGCTCGTGCCCGAGCGGCTGCCTGTGAACGACGGTGGGATCTCCTACGGCCAGGCCGCGATCGCCGCTCGGCTGACGGCGCGGTCGGCGGGGTAGGGTGACAGGCCGGATGACGGCGTCGCCGAGCGCATTCACTCGGGCCGACTGGCTCCGGCTGGCCGGGTTCGGCGCGGCCATCGCCGGGCTCCATCTGGTGGGCTGGGGGCTCTTCCTCTACTACTCCCGCGGGAACCCACGCTGGCGGGCCTCGGCGCGCTGGCGTACACGTTCGGGCTGCGGCACGCGTTCGACGCCGACCACATCGCTGCCATCGACAACACGACGCGCAAGCTGCTCCAGGAGGGCAGGCGGTCCCTGGGCGTCGGGTTCTTCTTCTCGCTGGGGCACTCGACGATCGTGCTCGCGCTCACGGCGGGCCTTGCGATCGGCGCGAAGACGGCCGACGCCACCATGCCCGCGCTCCAGCACTACGGCGGCTATGTGAGCGCCGGTGTGTCGGGGACGTTCCTGTGGATCATCGGCATCCTCAACCTGATCGTCCTCGTCGACATCCTCCGCATCTTCTTCGACATGCAGGCCCGCGAGTACGACCGCGAGCGGCTCGAGCACCGGCTGCTCGACCGCGGCCTCATGAACCGGTTCTTCCTCGGGCGGCTCTCGCGGCGGATCCGGTCGGGGTGGCACATGTACCCGCTCGGGATCCTCTTCGGGCTCGGGTTCGACACCGCCAGCGAGGTGGGGCTGCTCGCGATCTCGGTCGGCGTCGCGACCCACGACGTGCCCTTCCTCGCCGTCCTGTCGCTCCCGGTCCTCTTCGCCGCCGGCATGTCGGCGATGGACACGGCCGACGGCGCCTTCATGAGCCAGGCGTACGGCTGGGCGTTCTCCAACCCGATCCGCAAGGTCTACTACAACATCACCGTCACGACGCTCTCGGTGGTGGTCGCGCTCGCGATCGGCACGATCGAGCTGCTCCAGGTGCTCTCGACCAAGCTCGCGCTCACGGGCGGCCCGTGGGACTGGCTGAACGGCCTCGACTTCGGACGGATCGGCTACGGGATCGTGGCCGCGTTCGTGCTGACGTGGGCGGTGTCAGTCGTCGTGTGGAAGAAGGCGCGCATCGAGGAGCGCTGGGGCGGCATGGTCGAGGGCGGCTGACCACGTCTGCGGAAGATCAGCCTCGCGGGCCGCGTCTCCTAGATACATGTTCCAAATGTCACACAGGGGGTGGCTCCAATGGGCAGACGTGGAATCTCAATCCACGCGACAACGGCGCGCGACGGCGTGTCGGCCATGCGGCGGGCGCGAGCGCGGCTCCGCCGTCGCCTCGCGATCTGGCTGAAGGCCGTGACCGCGGTCGGGCGCGTCCTCCCGGGCTGACGTCTCTAGTCTTGGTGGGGCCGTGGCGTTCAGGCCCGTAGAGAGGTCGGCGGTCACATTCGCGGCCGGCCCCGTGCTCGCCGTCGTCGCGCTGAAGTGCGCGCTGGAGCTCGCCGTCTCCGGACGCTACGGCTGGCACCGAGACGAGCTCTACTACGCCGTCGCCGGCCTGCACCTGCAGGGCGGCTATGTCGAGTTCCCGCCGGTGACGGCGCTGCTCGCCGCGCTGGCCCGCGAGCTGTTCGGCTGGTCGCTCGTCGCCTTCCACGCGATCACGATCCTCGCGGCCGCGGGCACGGTGGTGGTGGGTGCACTCGTCGCCCGCGAGCTCGGGGCGTCGCGCCGTGGGCAGACGCTCGCCGCGGTCGTGATCGGATTCTCGCCGGGGATGCTCGCGACCAACCTGCTCTTCCAGCCGGTCGCGCTCGACCAGCTCACGACGATGGTGGTCCTCTGGCTCGCGCTGCGGCTCGCGCTCGGGCGCGGCTCGTGGCCGCTGCTCGGAGTGGCGGCCGGCATCGGGCTCGAGACGAAGTACACGATCGCCGTCGTCCTCGTCCTGCTCATGGCGACGTTCCTCGTCTGGCGCCGCGACGTTCTGCGCTCGTGGGGCTTCCCGCTGGCGGCCGCCATCGCGGCGGCGCTCCTCGTCCCGAACCTCGTCTGGGAGGCGGGGCACGGCTGGGCGAGCGTGCACTGGTTCCTCGACGCTCCGCCGAGCGCGAGCGACGAGACGCGGCCGCAGTTCGTCATCGACATCGTCCTCCTCGCGGCGGTGGCGTTCCCGGTCGCCGTCGCCGGAGTCCTGTCGCTCATCCGCGATCGCGCGCTGCGCCCGCTCGGCTGGACGGTCGTCGGCACCGCCGTCGCGTACTTCGTGCTCGGAGGGAAGTCGTACTACGCGCTGCCGGTGGTGCTCTTCGCGCTCGCCGCGGGCGCGATCCCGCTCGAGCGCTGGGCGACGCGCCGCCGGCTGCGCGTGGCCGGCGCGGTGTTCGTGACGACCGGCCTCCTGGTCCTCCCGCTCGCCCTGCCGGTGCTGCCGCTGGACACGGCCGTCCGGCTCGGGGTCGTCAAGGCGCGCAGCGACTACCAGTCGGAGGTCGGCTGGCCCGCGTACGTGCACCTGGTGGAGCGGCACGCGGCGGGCGCGGACGTGATCGTGGCGGACAACTACGGCGAAGCCGGCGCGCTCGAGCTGTTCGGCCACGGCCTCCCGCCGGTCGCGTCGGCCGACGTGACGATGCGCTACTGGCGCCCGCATGTGGCCGGGCGGAGCGCGGTCGTGGTCGGCTACTCGCGGCGCGCCGCCGGCTTCTGCACGCGGTACCGCGTCGTGGCGCGCATCTCCACCGCTGACGACAGCGACGAGGGAGGCCAGCCGATCGCGCGCTGCACGCTTCGCGGCCCGCTCGCCGACGTCTGGCCGGGCATCGTCGCGACGCAGGCCTAGCCCGCCGCAGCCGTCACGCTTGCGCGTTCCCGAGCCGCTTCGGGTGCTGGCCCGGGGGCAGGTCCGGCAGGGGCAGCTGGAACTCGACGGTGGTGCCCTCGCCGACGACCGAGGTGACGTCGAAGCTGCCGGTCATCGCCCGCATTCGCTCCCGCGCTGTATCCATGCCGATGTGGGTGGACCGGTGCGACGTGCGGCGTGTCGAGCGGAACCCGCGGCCGTCGTCGCGGATGGTGCCGTGCAGGCTGCCCTGCCGCTCGACGAGGCTGATCGAGACGTTCGCGGCCCGGGCGTGCTTGCGCACGTTGATCAGCACCTCGCGGATCGTTCGGTAGACGAGGGTCTCGATGTCGACCGGGTACCGGCTGAGCCTCGTTCGCACCTTCACGTCGGCGCCGGTGTCATGGTGAAGCGCATCGGCCAGATCGCGGACGGCCGCCGCGAGACCGGCAGCCTCCAGCAGTTGCGGCCGCAGCTCGAAGGTGAGCCGGCGAGTCCGGTCGGTCGCCTCGGTCAGGGCCCCGCGAGCGCCGGTGATCGCATCGCGGGCGGCGTCGATGTCCATCTTTCGCAGAAGCCGGTCGATACGGTCGAGCTCCATCAGCGCTGCGGCCATGACCTGAATCGTGTCGTCGTGAAGCTCCTCGGCGATCCGCGATCGCTGCTCGGACTCGGCGTTGATGATGTCCTCGAGGAGCGTCTGGCGGCGCTGTTCGATGTCGCGCAGCCGCCGCTCCTGCTCGCGCTCCTCGGTCACGTCGCGGTAGTTGAGGACGATGCCGCCCACGGCCGGATCGTGGAGGAGGTTCGTGGCAACCCCCTCGACCACGCGCCACGAGCCGTCCCGATGGCGCAGGCGGAACTCGCCGGGCAGCTGAGCGCCCGGCTTGTTGTGCAGCTTCGCGAGCACCTCGCGGCCCCGCGCAGCATCCTCGGGTGGCATCAGATCGAGCGGGGTCTTGCCCTCGAACCACTCCGGCGGCCGCCCGACGACCCGCCCCATCGAGGGGTTCTGGTAGAGGACGACGCCCCTCTCGTCGACGATCGTGACCGCCTCGCGGGAGTGCTCGATCAGCGTCCTGAAGAGTCTGCCCACGCGCTCGGCGACCTCGAGGGACGTCCGCTCCTCGGTCACGTCGACCAGCACGCCGTGCACCAGCATCTCGCCGCTGTCGGCGTCGGCCAGGAGCAGCGCCCGTTCGTGGATCCAGCGCACTCGGCCATCCGGCAAGACGACGCGGTACTCGTCGCTCTCAGGCTCCTGCCGGCCGCTCTCGAGGAACCGGCGGTTCGCGGCGACGACGCGGTCACGGTCCTCGGGGTGGACCCGTTCCACCCACCGGTCGTAGCCGCTGGCCCATTCCTGCTCGGTGAGGCCGATGATCGACTCGACGTGCGAGCTGACCCAGACCGACGTGCCGTCGGTGCGATCGACATAGAACGCGGCCGGCAGCCCCTCCAGAAGCTCCGCCCATGGCGGTCCGGACCGCGACGACCCCGCTGCTGTGGGCGGCCCCTTCGAGGAGCCGTGGCGATCAGCGCCCATTGCTTCGCCTTTCCTCTGCGGCCTATCGTGCCACGAATTGGACGGCGTGCCAAGAGGCGCCCAGAGCCCCGTCGACGTGAACAGCACCCTGTCGGTCTCGGATGCAAGGACGGGTGCCGCGGTCTACGGTGGAGGGATGCGGGTTGGGGAGGACAGCGAGACCGTTGCGCGGATGTGGGCCGACGCGGCGGCGGCGGGGCGCGAGTTTCCCGCGTGCATGGTGCGTCGCGGCGGGGCGTGGCAGGCGATGGGTTGGGCGGAGCTCGGCGCCCGGGTGGAGCAGACGGCGGCCGGCCTGATGGCTGCGGGCGTCGCGAAGGGCGACCGAGTGGCGCTCCTCATGGGCACCCGTCCTGAGTGGACGATCTGCGACTACGCCCTGCAGTCGATCGGCGCCGTCACGGTCCCGCTGTACAGGACGGCCTCGGCGAGCGACGCCACGCATGTCCTTTCCGACTGCGACGCGCGGATGGTGATCCTCGAGGCAGACGTTGGCGAACGGATCGCGTCGGCGGTCGCTCGGGCCGGGGCGGAGGTTGTCGTGGTCGGCGCTGCGCCCGAAGGTGGCGCACGATCGCTGGACGAGCTGGCCGCGGCCGGCCGCCGGTTGCTCGAGGAGCAGCCGCAGATCGTGGAGACTGCGGGGCGCGCGGTGCGGGCGGACGATGTGTCCTCGGTGGTGTACACGTCCGGGACGACGGGCGCACCGAAGGGTTGCGTGCTCTCGCATCGCAACGCCTGGGCGATGACCGACATCGTGGCCGGCATCCCCGGTTTGCTGTTCGAGGGCGAGGTGGTGCTCCTCTTCCTTCCGCTCGCGCACAGCTTCGCCCGGCTGATGCAGAACCTGGCGGTCAGGGTGGGAATCACGATCGCGTACTGCTCCGACCTGCGTGCCGTCCCGGCGGCCCTGACCGAGGTGCGGCCGCACATCATGCCCAGCGTGCCGCGCGCGTACGAGCTGCTCCAGCGTCAGATCGCGGCCCAGGTCGGCGATGCGCGTGGCCCGCGGAAGGCGGCGGCCGTGTGGGCGCAGCGCGTCGGCGCCGAGGCTGAGCGGCATCGCCGGGCCAACCGCGAGATCTCCCCGCTGCTGCGCGCCCGGTACCGGTTGGCCGATCGGCTGGTGTTTGCCCGGCTGCGCCGGCGTCTCGGCGATCGCTTGCGGCTGGCCATCTCGGGAGGGGCGCCGCTTTCGCCGCACGTGGCCGAGTACCTCGCGAGTGTCGGTCTCCCCGTCCTGGAGGGGTACGGGCTCACCGAGGCGACCTGTGCGTCCCACTTCAACCTGCCCGGCCCCGGCCGGTACCGGTTCGGCACCGTCGGCCGGGCGCTGCCCGGTGTCGAGTATCGGCTGGCCGGCGACGGTGAGGTGCAGCTGCACGGGCCGACCGTCTTCGCCGGGTACCACGCTCGGCCTGAGGAGACCCGCGCGGTGATGACCGAGGACGGCTGGCTGCGCACCGGCGACCTGGGCGAGGTGGACGGCAGACGGTTTCCTGCGCATCACCGGCCGGAAGAAGGACCTGATCGTCACGTCGGGCGGCGAGAATGTGCCCCCGCTCCGGATCGAGGCGGCGCTGACGTCAGATCCGCTGCTGTCGCAGGCGCTCGTCCTCGGCGACGGGCGCGCCTACGTCGTCGCGCTGCTCGCGGTCGACCGGGCCGAGCAGCACCGGCGCGGCCTGGACGACGCCGCAACCGCGGCCGCCGTGGCCGAGATCGTCGACCGGGTGAACACGGGCCTGAGCGCCTATGAGCGCGTCCGCCGCCACGCCGTCCTCCCGCGGGAGTTCACCCAGGAAGCGGGCGAGCTCACCCCGACCCTGAAGCCGCGCCGGCAGGTGTGTATCGACCACAACGCCGACGTCATCGCCCAGCTCTACAGTCGTCGCGAGGCGTCCTAGACCCGTCGTTGCGGTCGGCCGTCGAGGGTGCCCGATTCGACCTGCGGATCGGGTCCGCGCTCCCCGGCCCGAACCTGAAAACAGATACGAGAACAACGGAAGCTGCGGGGCAGGGACTCGAACCCCGACTACCTGATCCAGAGTCAGGCGTCCTACCATTAGACGACCCCGCAAAGGCCGGTGAAACCTTACCAGAGGGGTTATCGGCCCTTTCGGCGCGCGCTACAGCCGAAACGGCGGCAGGAGCCGCTTCTCGGACTCTCCGGAGATCGTCGCCTCGACCTCGATCCGCTCCTCGAGGCCCGATCCGCGGAGCTTCGACCGCAGCAGGTTGTCGACCTGGTAGAGGCCGGCCGAGTTGTTCATCTCGATCTCGATCTTGACCATCCCGTCGACACCCCTGATCCGCACCTCCTCGATGGCGGCGGCCGACAGTGAGTGGATCGAGACGCGGCCCGACTCGAACGGGATCCGCGAGCGGCCCTTGGCCATGTCGAGCGCGTCCGCCACGCGCACGACGCCGGCCTCGATCGAGAGCGGCACGCCGTCGGAGCGGTGGCAGATGATCGTCTGGAGCACCTCGGCCTGGACGATCGTGAGCTCCGGCTCCTCGTACAGGCCCGCGAGCAGCCGCGGCATGCGGTCGGCGGCGAGGAAGAGGCTCATGTCCTCGTGCCCGGTGCGGTGGATCGCCATGCCGAGGCAGTGGGTGAGGCAGCCGAGGACGACGACCACCTCGGCGTCCTCCGTCGTCATGCCGTAGTCGGCCACCATGCCCGGCTCGACGCCCGCCCGGCGCAGCTCGCGCAGGAGCTTCAGCCCGATGTTCGTGACGATCTGGATGTGCACCCACGAGTGGTCGTTGATCTGAAGGCGCGTGACGGCGTTCACGTTGGCCGCATGCCAGAGGGCCTTCAGCTCGGTGTCGCGGTTCACGCGCTCGATCAGGTCGCGGAGCTTGCGGTTGCCGCGGGCGGGCAGCGTGATCCGCATGTCGCGCACCGCCTCGGAGGGCGTCATCCGGGCGCCGCGCTCGGCGCGGACGCTGATGGACGTCCCGAGCTCCGGCTCGGCGCCGGCGGGGACCTCCTCCGGCTCCGGCGTGTCGGGCTCGGCGGTCATGAGCGGCAGCCTATTACGATCGGGGCATGGCAGCGGAGATCCTGCGCCCGGCGGAGCCGGACGACCGCGAGGCGATCCAGCGCGTCGTCGAGGCCGCCTACGGCGTCTACGTGGAGCGGATCGGCCGGCGGCCGGCGCCGATGGATGCCGACTACACTGGGCTCATCGGCGCCGGTCTCGTGACGGTCGCCGATCGTGACGGGGCTGTCGTCGGAGCGATCGTCCTCGTCCCGATGGCCGACCACCTGCTCGTCGAGAACGTCGCCGTCGATCCCGCGGCGCAAGGCGCCGGGCTGGGGCGGCGGCTCATGGCCCACGCCGAGGACGAGGCCCGTGAGCGCGGGCTCTCGGAGCTCCGCCTCTACACCAACGAGCACATGGTCGAGAACATCGCGTGGTATCCGCGGCTCGGCTACCGCGAGACCGAGCGGCGGGCCGAGAGCGGCTTCGCCCGCGTCTTCTTCGAGAAGCGCCTGAACTGAGAAACCGTATGCCCGACTCCAAAGAGACACGCGGAGACATCCGCAACATCGCGATCATCGCCCACGTCGACCACGGGAAGACGACGCTCGTGGATGCGCTCCTGCGCCAGTCGGGCACCTTCGCGGCGCACGAGGAGCGGGTCGACCGGGTGATGGACGCCGGCCTCGAGCGCGAGCGCGGCATCACGATCCTGGCCAAGAACACCGCCGTCCGCTACGGCCCGACGAAGATCAACATCATCGACACGCCCGGCCATGCCGACTTCGGCGGCGAGGTGGAACGGGGCCTGGCGATGGTCGACGGCGTACTGCTCCTGGTCGACGCATCGGAGGGGCCGCTGCCGCAGACGCGGTTCGTCCTGCGAAAGGCGCTCGCGGGGCGGCTGCCGGTCATCCTCGTCATCAACAAGATCGACCGGGGCGACGCGCGCATCGCGGAGGTGGTCGACGAGGTGTACGAGCTGTTCCTCGACGAGGACGCCGACGAGTCGCAGATCGAATTCCCGATCGTCTACACCAACGCGAAGCTCGGCACGGCGACGCTCGACCAGGCGACGCCGGGCGAGAGCATCAAGCCGCTGCTCGACCTGATCGTCGAGCAGATCCCGGCGCCGACCTACACCGCGGGCCATCCGTTCCAGGCCCAGGTCGCGAACCTGGACGGGTCGCCGTACCTCGGCCGGCTTGCGGTCTGCCGCGTCCGCGAGGGCGAGGTCGCCCGCGGCGCGACCGTCGCCTGGTGCCGCGCCGACGGAACCGTCTCGCGGCTTCGGCTGACCGAGCTCCTCGTGGCGGAGGGGCTGGATCGCGTCCCCGCCGAGTCGGCCGGGCCCGGCGACATCATCGCGGTCGCCGGGATCGACGAGATCATGATCGGCGAGACCATCGCCGACCCCGACGACCCGCGGGCGCTGCCGCTGATCTCGATCGACGAGCCCAGCCTGTCGGTTACAGTCGCGACCAACACCAGCCCCATGGCCGGCCGCAGCGGCACGAAGCTCACGGCGCGGATGATCAGGGACCGGCTCGACCGCGAGCTGGTCGCCAACGTCTCGCTGCGCGTCCTCGACACCGACCGGCCCGACACCTGGGAGGTGCAGGGCCGCGGCGAGATGCAGTTCGCCATCCTGGCCGAGATGATGCGCCGCGAGGGCTTCGAGCTCACCATCGGGAAGCCGCGCGTCGTCACCCGCGAGGTCGACGGCAAGTTGCACGAGCCGGTCGAGCGGGTGTCGATCGACGTGCCGGAGGAGTACACCGGCGTCGTCATCCAGTCGCTCGCGCTCCGCAAGGGGCGGATGGAGTCGATGACCAACCACGGCACCGGGTGGGTGCGCCTCGAGCACCTGGTCCCCGCCCGCGGCCTCCTGGGCTTCCGGTCCGAGTTTCAGACCGAGACGCGCGGCTCCGGCCAGCTGCACCACGTCTTCGAGGGCTACGAGCGCTGGGCGGGCGAGATCAAGAGCCGCCCCAACGGGTCGCTGATCGCCGACCGCTCGGGCCAGGCGACCGGGTACTCGATCCAGAGCCTCCAGGAGCGGGGCTCGCTCTTCGTCGGGCCCGGCACCGACGTCTACGAGGGCATGATCGTCGGCGAGAACAGCCGCTCCGGCGACCTCGACGTCAACATCACGAAGGCGAAGCAGATGACGAACGTCCGCTCGAACGCCGACGTGCTGGTGCGCCTCAACCCGCCGCGCACGCTCAGCCTCGACCAGGCGATCGAGTACATCCAGGAGGGGGAGTGCGTCGAGGTGACGCCCGCCGAGATCCGCCTTCGCCGGGCTGTCCTCTCCGCGTCGGAGCGGAACAGCCAGCGCTCGAAGGCGGCCCGCGGCGTGCCCTCCGGCAGCCCGTGACCGTCTAGCGAGCCCGCGGCATGACGCGCCAGCCGAATGCGAACGCGTCGTGGAACCAGCCGGCGCCCTTGCCCATGTAGTCGAGCGTGACGCCGTCGCCGGAGCCGTGGCTGTTGATCGCCCAGCCGTTCCCGAGGTAGATCCCGGCGTGGTAGACCGTCGAGGACTTCGTCCTGACGCCGTTCGGCGCGAGGCTCCAGAACAGGATGTCGCCGGGCTTGAGATCACGCCGGTGGATCCGCTTGCGGACGGGCAGCGCGGCCGCCATGTCGTACGTGGAGCGGGCCTGGATCGCGGCGTTCCCGGACCAGGTGTGGCTGGCGACGGTGTAGGAGTGGAGCTTCATCACCCACCACACGAATCCGGAGCAGTCGAAGCCGCCTGCCACCGGCGAGCCGAGCGGTGACTGCGAATTCGGCGAGGTGCCTCCCCAGATGTACGGCATGCCCGCGTAGCGGAGCGCCAGCCCGAGCACCTTGCGCTTGAGCGGCGACCAGGCAGGAAGCTGGGTCGCGACGGCGACCTTCGACTGCCCGGCGGCGATCGCCCACGGTGACATGTGCATCACCTGGTAGGCCTCGGCGGCCAGGTTGGCGCGGCGAAGCAGGTCGGACGGCGACAGCTCCCACGAGTCGGAGCCGTCGGGGACGTTCGTACGAACGCCGATCGCGCGCACCTCCTGCTCGACCCCGAAGCCGTCGGCGAGCTTCGGCGCCCACCCGTCGGCCGTCTGCAGGTGGTTGAGCGCCTTGGCGGAGTGCGCCAGGCCGAGGATGCGAACCAGGCCGCGGTCGAACTCGAGCTGGGTGATCGTGCCGGTCGGTCCGGCGCCCTCGGGAATCCACCCGGCGTCGACCGCCTGCACGAACGGGTCGGCGCCCTCGGGGATGCCCTTCAGCTGGAACGCGACGCGCACAAGGACGGCGCTGGCATTCACGCGGCTCACCGTGTGGTGCGGCGCGAACGTCGTGGCGGTGCGCGGAGCGATCCACGCGTTGCCGGCGGCCCACCGGATCTGCGGCTTCGCCCAGAAGCCCTTTGGTACGTCGGTAAACCCGCCCGATGCAAGCACGGGCGGAGCGAAGCAGAGCAGCGCCGCAACGGCAGCCGCGAAGAAGGTGGAGCGACCCCTCACACTCAGATAGTCGACCGCTTCCAACCCCCGCTTTAGTTAGGAAACTGTTTGCCGGCCCCGCCGTTTCATGGCGTCAGATCAGGCGACGGCCTCGACCCAATCATCGTAGAGCGAGAAGTAGCGGCCCTGCCGCTCGATCAGCTCGGCGTGGGTGCCCGCCTCGATCACCTCGCCGTGCTCGAGCACCACGATCATGTCGGCCCGGCGGATGGTCGAGAGCCTGTGCGCGACGACGAACGCCGTCCGGTCGCGCAGGAGCGTCTCGAGCGCCACCTCGATGCGCGCCTCGGTCGGGATGTCGACCGACGACGTCGCCTCGTCGAGGATCAGGATCCGCGGGTCGGCCAGGAGTGCGCGGGCGAAGGCGACGAGCTGGCGCTGCCCGATCGAGAGCCGCGAGCCGCGCTCCTGGACGTCGGTGTCGTATCCGTCGGGGAGCGCCCGGATGAACTCGTCGGCGCCGACCGCCTCGGCCGCGGCGCGGATCTGGTCGTCGGTCGCGCCGGGCCGGCCGAACGCGATGTTGTCGCGCACGGAGCCCGAGAAGAGGAAGCCCTCCTGGGGCACGATCCCGAGCTGCCGGCGGAGGCTGGCCACGGTGATGTCGCGCAGGTCGTGCCCGTCGACCGTGATGCGCCCGCCGGTCGGGTCGTAGAAGCGGGCGAGCAGCTTCACGATGGTCGACTTGCCCGCGCCGGTGTGCCCCACGAGGGCGATCGTGGACCCCGCCGGCACCGCGAACGAGACGCCGTGCAGGACCTCGGTGCCGC
The DNA here is from genome assembly GCA_963809325.1 of uncultured Actinomycetes bacterium. Classification (GTDB taxonomy): domain Bacteria; phylum Actinomycetota; class Thermoleophilia; order Gaiellales; family JAICJC01; genus JAICJC01. The sequence goes on along the minus strand of CAWEIZ010000007.1, from coordinate 222,848 downwards.
CGGGTGCGTACGAGAAGTGAACGTCGTCGAACGCCACGTCGCCCCGGATCTGCGGCAGCTCGCGCGCGTCGGGGGCGTCGGTCAGCCTCGGCTCGGTGTCGAGCACCGTGAAGATGTTGTCGAGCGCCGCCGTCGCCGCCAGGAACGTCTGGTAGAACTGCGAGAGCTGCTGCACCGGGTCGAAGAAGTTCGACAGGAGCCCGATGAAGACGAAGAGGCCGCCCGGCGTCAGGTCCCCGTTGAAGACCAGGGTGCCGCCGTAGCCGAGCACCACGGCCATCGCGAGCGCCGAGAGCAGGTCGACGTACGGGAAGTAGATCGCCGAGGCGTTCACCGTCGTGACGTTCGCGGCCCGGTAGTGGTCGTTGATGTCGACGAACCGCTCGTAGTTGGTGCCCTCGCGCCGGAAGGCCTGGACGACCCGCACCCCCGAGATGTCCTCCTGGAGCTGCCCGGTGACCTCGGCAAGGCGGCGGCGAGTCTCACGGTACGCCCGGCCCGAGTAGTACCGGAAGACCGCGGTCCCGATCGCCATGCCCGGGAACACCGTCAGCGTGGCGATCGCGAGGTGCCAGTTGACGTAGAAGAGGACTGCCGCCGAACCGGCCAGGACGAGGGTGTTCTGGACGAGGGTCGTCGGGCCGTCGACGACGGCGTTGACGAGGGCCTCGATGTCGTTCGTGAGCCGCGAGATCACGACGCCCGCCCGGTTTCGCTCGAAGAAGCCCAGGTCGAGCCGCTGGAGGTGCGCGAAGAGCCCGATTCGCAGGTCGGCCAGGATCCGCGTGCCGACCCACGAGGTCAGGTACGTCTGCGCCGACGCCGCGCCCCAGTTGGCCACCGTCAACGCCGCGAAGACGGCGACCCAGATCTCGACCTGGCCGAAGTCGGGTGGCGAGGCGGCGATCCCGCGGTCGATCGCGGCCTTGATCGCGAGCGGGCCGGCGATGGCCGTCGCGGTGGCCGCGAGCATCATCACGAGTGCGACGGCGCTCCGGCTCCGGTACGGCCAGTTGTAGGCCCAGAGCGCCTTGACGCGCCGCAGCGACCCGCGCGCGCCGAGGCCCGCCGGTTCGGCGCCCAAGCGGCCGACGTGGCTGCCGAACATGCTCACGGCAGCCGCCCTCCCGACGCTCGGCGCGCGGGCATGTCGCCGTCCTTCTCGATCGGCGCACCGTCGGGGTCGAGCTGCACGAACCGGCGCTCGACCAGCCCATGGTCGTGGATCTCGCGGTAGACCGGGCTCGTCCGCACGAGCTCGTCGTGGGTGCCGCGGGCGACGATCCGGCCCCTGTCGAGCACGACGATCTCGTCGGCCAGCGAGATCGTCGAGAGCCGGTGCGCGATGATGACCGTCGTCCGGCCCTTCATCACCTCGCGCAGCGCCAGCTTGATCCGGGCCTCCGTCGAGGCGTCGACCGATGCCGTCGCGTCGTCGAGGATGAGCACGCGCGGGTTCATGAGGAGCGCCCGGGCGATCGCGATCCGCTGCCGCTGGCCGCCCGACAGCGACAGGCCGCGCTCTCCGACGACCGTCTCGTATCCATCCGGCAGGTCGCAGATGAACTCGTGGGCCTGGGCCTGGCGGGCCGCCGTCACGATCTCCGCGGGCGTCGCCTCGGGTGTGCCGAAGGCGATGTTCTCGGCGACCGTCGTCGAGAAGAGGAACGTGTCCTGGCTGACGATGCCGACGGCGGCGCGGAGCGAGCGCAGCGTGACGTCGCGGACATCCTGCCCGTCGAGCTCGATCGACCCGGCCTGGATGTCGTAGAAGCGCGGGATCAGCGTGGTCAGCGTCGTCTTGCCGCATCCCGTCGGGCCGATCAGGGCGACCGTCGAGCCCGCCGGCACGTCGATGTCGATGCCGTCCAGCACGGGCGAGTCGGGGTCGTAGCCGAACCGGACGCCCGCCATGTGGATCCCGCCCGGCCCCTGCTCGAGCGCATGCGCATCGGGCCGGTCGAGGATGTCGCGGTCGTAGTCGAGCACCTCGAAGATCCGCTCGCCGGAGGCGACCGCGCGCTGGTACTGCCCCACCCACATCCCGATCGATCGCAGGGGCACGACGAGCAGCAGGAGATAGCCGTTCACCTCGAAGAACTGACCCAGGGTGAGGCCGCCGTGGACGACGCGGTAGCCGCCGGCGAGCACGACGGCCGCCATCGCGAGATTGGGGAGCGACGACATGAAGGGCACGTACCTGGCCTGGAGCCGGGCCGCCAGGATGGCCTGGTCGAAGATGCGCTCGGTCCCGGCGGCGAAGCTCCGCAGCTGGCGCGGCTCCTGCGCGAACGCCTTCACGACACGCACGCCGACGATGTTCTCCTCGGCCTGCGTCGTCACGTCGGCGACGCGCTGCTGCACCTCCTTCAGCACCGGGTGGCTGGCGCGCGAGTAGCGAAACGCCGCGATCGAGAGCACGGGCGCGATCGCGAACGAGATCAGGGCGAGCTGCCAGTCGATCAGGACGAGGGCGATCGCCACGATCGTGATCGTGATCAGGTTCTGGGTGAAGAAGATGAGGCCGTAGCCGAGGAAGAACCGCACCGACTGGAGGTCGACGGTCGCGCGCGACATGAGCTGGCCGGTCTGGTGGGTGTCGAAGAAGCCGAACGACAGCCGCTGGAGGTGCGCGTACATCGCGTTTCGCAGGTCGTACTCGACCGCGAGCGACAGCCGGCCGGCCAGCCAGCGCCGGAACAGCATCAGCACGCCCTTCACGACGCCGGCCACGACGACGAGCGCGGCGAAGGTGAAGAGGTCGCGGTCGCTGTGCGCCGCCGACGAGACGGTGTCGATCACCTGGCCCGTCAGGTACGGCACCGTCAGGCCTGCGGCCTGGGCGCCGACGGCGAGCAGCGTCGAAGCGATCACCTGGCCCCTGTACGGGCGCAGGAAACCGAGCAGCCGCCGGAACGTCACCCGCTCAGGTTAGCGGGCGGTGAACCGCAGTTCGTCAGCCGTTGCGCAGCTGCTGCAGGAGCATCGCGAAGGAGACGCCCTCGATCTGCGCGACCATGTACAGCCCGCCCAGCACGAGGATGCCGACAACCATTGCGCCGAAGCTCAGCTCCGAGGCGACGCTGCCCTGTTGGTTGGTGAAGACGCGCACCGAAAGACCCCCTTCCGAATCCGTCGCGCGACGTGCGTACACGCCCGCACTGCAAGTATCGGCACGGTGCGGACGCGGGGGAATCCCCCGTCCGTGGTATGGGCCCTACCGGGGCGTGCGGGCGGCGGCGGCGCCCTTGCGCCGCTCCGCCTCCGACCCGGCCTCGGGCATCCGCTGGGCCATGTCCGCGATCAGCCGGCGGTCCTTCTCGGCGAGCTCGGTGATCTCCCCGCCGATCCGCACCCGCCCGTAGGGGGCCGGATCCACCCTGACGACCCGGGTCTCGATGTCGACGATCTTGCCGGCCAGCGTCGCCGCGACGACCAGCATGTCGCCCGTGTGCAGCTGCTTCGCGGACGTGAAGCCGATCCCCGTCGTCGAGACGTCGCTCAGCCGGACGTCGAGCGTCTCGTGCCGCGGCAGCGTGCGGCAGAAGAGGACGCGGGCCTTCGTGCGCTCGGTGATCGGGATCCGCGGAGCCGACCGGCGCATCTTGCGGTGGCGCACGCCCGAGACGGCGGCGTGGACGAGCGCCTCCGAGCCGCTGTGGAAGTAGGCCTCGTCGATCTCGAACTCGACCTCGTAGCGGCCGCGCTGGTCGTCGGTGACGCGGGCCAGCAGGTGGAGCTCCTTCCGCACCTGCTGTCGCGGGGCAAACGCGTGAAGCAGCTCGCCCTCCTGCTCGACGATCTTGAGCGCGAACGCGCCTCCGTCCTCCGACAGCACCTCGACCTCGGCCGGGGGAGCTGGGAGGACGCCGAGGGCAAGCGTGAGCATCTCCTGGCGCGTGAGCTTTGACATGGGGTTCGCCTCGTCAATCGGCCGCGGAGCCCGATTCCTGAAGCGGGTGTCGGCTAAGGTGTCGGGGTGGCGGTCCTGAGCGTCTTCTCGGGCGACGTCTGGGTGGTGATCTTCCTCGCGCTCGTCCTGAAGCTGCCGCTGGTCGGCGTGCTCGCCGCGCTCTGGATCGCGTTTCGCAAGTTCGACGAGGACCGGCCCGCCTCGGCTCCGCCCGCCGCCCGCATGGCGCTCTGTGCCTACTGCGGCACGCGGATCGCCCTGGGCTACGACGCCGAGGGGCTCCACGAGCGGGCGACGGCGATCGCCCGCACCACCGGCCAGGCGGCGTTCGACGTCGAGACGCGGCTCGTCCGCGAGGCGTTCGCCCAGCCGGATCACTATCCGGAGGAGCCGCGCTACTGCCCGGGCTGCGGCGAGGAAGCCGTCTGGACGCCGATCGAGCCGATCGACCTGGGCGCCGCGCGCCCGCGCCAGGTCGAGACGGGCTGAAACAGCGGCGTCAGGCACCAATGTTTCAGTCTGGATGAAACATTGGCATCAGGCACCGGTGTTTCACGTCCGGAGGCCGGCCAGCGTGCCCTCGCGGATCGCCTCCTCGAACGAGCGCGGGCCCTGGCAGTCGCCCGCCCGCTCGACCGGAACGCCGGCCTCCGCCAGCTCGAGATAGAGGGCGTCGCCGGCCGTGCGGCCGGCGCTCACCACGAGCGTGTCGACGTCGCCGATCTCGACCTCGCGCCCCGAGAAGACGTTCTCGAAGGTCGCCGTCCCCGGCCCCACGGCGACGGGGCGCAGGTGGTGGTGGAGCTCGATGCCGGCGTCGTCGAGGCGTGCGAGGTAGAGGTTTCGCTGGTACTGGTGGACGCCCTCGCCGAACGCGATCGCCGAGGTGACGAGCCGCACCTGGGCGCCGCGCGCGGCGAGCGCCTCGGCCGTGTCGAGCCCGGTCCAGTCGCCTCCCCAGTCGCTCACGAGGACGCGCTCGCCGACCGGAGCTCCCGCGAGCGCCGCCCAGGCGTCGACGACGGAGACCCCGTCGCCGCCGATCGCGGGGACGTACGCGTCGGCTCCGGTCGCGACGACGATCCGGTCCGGCCGCTCGGCCAGGACACCCTCCGCAGACGCCTCGGCGCCGTAGCGGACGTCCACCGCCGCGATCCATCCGCCCAGGATCTCGAGCAGCCCCTCGGCGACCTCGGCGTGCCCCGGGGCGGCGAGCGCGAGCCGCATCTGGCCTCCCGCGGCCGCCGAGCGCTCGAAGACCACCACCCGGTGCCCGCACGCGGCGGCGGAGGCGGCGGCGGCGCAGCCGGCGGGGCCCGCACCGACGACGACCACGGTTCCGGGCCGGTCGGCCGCGGCCGGGGGCGGGAGGGTGCGCTCGTATCCGGCCCACGGGTTGACGGTGCATGCGATCGGAAGGCCGGCGTGGTAGTGGCCGATGCACCCCTGGTTGCAGCCGATGCAGCGCGTGACCGGCTCGCCGGCGCGCGCCCGCCGCGCCAGGTTGGGGTCGGCGATCTGGGCCCGCGTCATCCCGACGGCGTCGCAGGTGCCCTCGGCGATCAGGCGGTCGGCGTCGGCGGGATCGAGCACGCGCCCGGTGGCGATCACCGGGAGCCGCGTCCGCCCCCTCACGGCCCGTGCGAACTCCTCGACGGCGTTCCTGGCCGCCGGCGACGGCGGCACGATCCACGTCGAGCCGCGGTATGTCGGCGACGACCCGAGCGTGACCGACAGGTAGTCGGCGAGCCCGTCGTCGCCCACGGCGGCGGCCGCCGCGAGGACGTCCTCGGGATCCGTGCCCACGGCCGAGGTGCTCTCGTCGGTCAGGCGGCAGCCGATCGTCCCGCCGGGGCCGAACCCCTCGCGCATCGCCTCGAGCACCTCACGCAGGAACCGGAACCGGTTCTCGAAGCTCCCGCCGTACGCGTCGGTGCGGACGTTGGCGTGGCGCGAGAGGAACTGCGTCGGCAGGTAGCCGAACCCGGCGCACACCTCGACCCCGTCGAGGCCGCCCTCCGCCGCGTAGGCGGCCGCCTGCCGGTAGCCGGCGAGCATCTCGGCGATCTCGGCTCGGGTGAGCGCGCGCGGCTCGGTCTTGAACCGGGCCGACGGGATCGAGCTCGGTGCGACGGCCGGGGGCCGGGTGCCCGAGGCGATCATCTCGCGTCCGCCGTGGAAGAGCTGGCATACGAGCCGCGTCCCGTGCTCCTGGACGGCGGCGCTCATCCGCTGCCACACGGGCACGATCGCGGGCAGGTACCCGCCGACGGTGTGCGCGGTCAGGAGGCCCGTGGGGTGGACGGCGGTCGCCTCGACGACGATCAGGCCCGCACCGCCGGCCGCCCGGGCGCGGTGGTAGGCGATCAGGTCGTCGGTCGGGAGGTGGTCATGGACGAGCGACGTCTGGTGCGACGTCGAGACCACGCGGTTCTGGATCGTGACGGGCCCGAGCGCGAGCGGGGAGAACAGGCTGTCCAGCATCCCGGCCCTAGGCTATCGGGCAAGGTGACGGGGCGGACGGTGAACCTCACTGCCACCTCGTGGCACTGCCCCCCGCAGCGCTCACCGTCCGCTCCGTGTCGTTTCGGATCGAGGTGCGCAGTGGGGTGCCTATGCCCCGCGTGCGCGGCACGACGATGTTCGTCGCTGGGAGCCTCCTCGCGAGGTTCGTCCCCGCGCGGTTTGGCGGGTTCGAACGTCGCATTTCGAGGGGGCCCGGTTCGGCAGCCGAGCTGTCTCATCGCTGAGACCTCTAGCTTTGCGTGCTCGCCTCGCAGCGAGTTTGCCTTTTCGATCCGTACACGAATGATCGTCGAGCATGGCGGGCACGTCGTCGCTCGAATGGGCGGAGTTCGATCACCACTTTGGGGTATCCGCTGGGAGGTACTGGCAGCGCGCGAATCACTCCGAAGGGGCATGCACGGCGGCGGCGGATCGTCGAGACTGTATGCGTCTGGCAGTTCCGGCTTCCTCCCGGTACGTTTATCGACGCGGCCAGACCTTGTAACGCGTTCCCCCCCGAACGCCGTTATGTCCCCTCCGGCGGGCCTCCCCCAAGAGGCCCGCTCGAGGCGTTGGGACGTGACGGATACTGTGCGCCCGATGCGCGGCCTCCTCGAGTCTGTCCCGAATTTCTCCGAGGGCCGTGACGCTGCGACGCTCGACGCCATACGGCGCGCCCTGGCCACGCACGCCCGCGTGCTCGACGTGCACGCAGACGCCGACCACAACCGGTCGGTCTTCACCTGCGTCGGTTCGGCCGCCGACCTCGTCCTGGGGCTCGCGGCGGCGATCGCCGTTGCGGCGGAGCGGATCGACCTGCGCCGGCACGAGGGCGTGCACCCGCGCGTCGGCGCGGCCGACGTCGTGCCGTTCGTCCGCTTTCAGGCCGGCGACGCAGAGCCCGAGCACGCGGCCCGCCTGCTGGGGGAGCGCGTCGGCGCGCTGGGCATCCCGGTGCTCGGGTACGCCGACCTCGGCGGCGGGCGCCGCCCGGCGTTCTTCCGCACGGGTGGCGTGGACGCACTCGCCGCCCGGCTCGAGTCGGGCGAGGTGGAGCCGCTCTTCGGCCCGGCGCAGCTCCACCCCAGCGCCGGCGCCGTCCTCCTCGGCGTGCGCCCGCCGCTCGTCGCGTTCAACCTCGAGCTCGACACGGGCGACATCGAGGTGGCGCGCGCGGTCGCCGCCGGCGTCAGGGCCCGCGACGGCGGCCTGCCGGGCGTGCAGGCGCTCGGGCTGCGACTGGCACGCACCGGCCGCGCGCAGGTCTCGATGAACCTGATCGACGTCGCCGCGACCCCGCTTCACCGGGTCGTCCGCGAGGTCGAGCGCCTGGCCGCCGAGCACGGCGCCGCGGTCGCGGGCGGCGAGCTCGTCGGGCTGATGCCGGCCTCGGTGGCGGCGGCGGCGGCGGGGGCGGCCCTGCACCTGCCCGGGATGGCGCCAGACCGCATCCTCGAGATCGCGACCGGAGGCGAGTTCGGGCGCGGAGACCGGTAGCCTTCGGCGGCGCACGTGGCGGCGATCCAGCTCACCGGGCACGACCTGACCGTCGACGATGTCGAGGGAGTCGCGCTGGGCGGCCTCCCGGTCGCGCTCGCGCCCGAGGCGTTGCGCCAGATCGACGAGTCCCGCGCGCTCATCGAGCGCGTCGTCCGCGACGAGCGGCCGACCTACGGAGTGAACACCGGCTTCGGCCGGCTCGTCGACGTGCACATCGACGCGGGGCAGGCGGCCGAGCTCCAGCTGAACCTCGTGCGCAGCCACGCGTGCGGCGTCGGCGACCCCTTCCCGGACGAGGTCGTGCGGGCGGCGATCCTGCTGCGCGCGAACGCGCTGGCGAAGGGGACGTCCGGCGTGCGCCGCGAGCTCGTGCAGCTCCTCGTCGACATGCTCGCGGCCGGCGTGCTGCCGGTGGTGCCGTCGCGGGGCTCGCTGGGGGCGAGCGGCGATCTCGCCCCGCTGGCGCATCTCGCGCTCGTCCTCGTCGGCGAGGGCCACGCCCGCCTCGGCGGGGAGACGCTGCCCGGCGCCGGCGCGCTGGCGCAGGCCGGGCTCGCGCCGATCGAGCTCGCCGCGAAAGAGGGCCTCGCGCTCATCAACGGGACGCAGTTCATGGCGGCGATCGGCGCGCTCGTCGTGTGCCGGGCGCACCGGCTCGGGAAGCTGGCCGACCTGGCCGCCGCGCAGACGATCGAGGCCGTCCGCGGCTCGCGGACGCCGTTCTCGCCCGAGCTCCAGGCGCTTCGCCCGCATCCCGGCCAGGTGGCCTCGGCGGCCAACCTGTACGGCCTCCTCGACGACTCGCAGATCGTCGCCTCCCACCGCTGGTGCGGGCGGGTGCAGGACGCGTACTCGCTGCGCTGCTCGCCGCAGGTGCACGGCGCCGTGCGCGACGCGGTGGACTATGCCGAGCGGGCGATCGCCGTCGAGCTGAACGCCGCCACCGACAACCCGCTGGTGCTGGCCGACCGGGACGAGGTCGTCTCGAACGGGAACTTCCACGGCGAGCCGGTCGCCATTCCGCTGGACACGCTCAAGATCGGCCTGGCGGAGCTGGGGTCGATCGCCGAGCGCCGGATCGAGCGGATGCTGAATCCGACCATGTCGAACGGCCTGCCGCCGTTCCTGGCCCACGAGAGCGGGCTCAACTCCGGGTTCATGATCACCCAGTACGTCGCGGCGAGCCTCGTTGCCGAGAACCGCGTGCTCGCTCACCCGGCCAGCGTCGACTCCATCCCGACGAGCGCCGGCCAGGAGGATCACGTGTCGATGGGGGCGACCTCCGCCGTCCACCTGTGGCAGGTCTGCGCCAACGTCGAGCGCATCCTGGCCGTCGAGCTCCTGTGCGGCGCCCAGGGGCTCGACTTCCTCGAGCCGCTTCAGCCCGGGCCGGCCGTGGCCGTGCTGCACCGGGCGGTGCGCGAGCGCTCTCCACGGCTCGAGCATGACCGGTCGCTCGCAGCCGAGATCGACGCCCTGGCCGGCGCGGTGCGCGACGGATCGCTGCTGGCTCAGGTGGAGGCGGCCGCGGGCGCGCTGCGCTGATCAGGGGACGATCTTGTAGATCGTGCCGCCGAGCGAGACGACGTAGAGCTCGCCGTTCGAGCCCTCTCCGAACGACGAGATGCTGCTCGCCTTGAAGCTCATGTTCGTGAGCATCGGGCGTCCGCCGCGCGAGGGGATCTTCCAGATCCGGCCCGAGCAGAAGTCGGCGTAGAGGTACTGGCCCACGAGGCGTGGGATCGCGCTCCCGCGGTAGACGTAGCCGCCTGTGATCGAGCAGTTGTCGGAGCCGGCGACGACGTGGCGGTAGACCGCGACCGGGAACCGCAGCCGCGAGCGGTCGATCGGCTGGTTCTTGAACACGCTGCGGCCCTCGTAGAAGCTCCACCCGAAGTTCGTCCCGCGGGGGGTGTCGTGGCGGAGGTGGTCGACCTCCTCCCAGGTGTCCTGGCCGACGTCGCCGATCCACATCCCTCCGGTCTTCCTGTCGAACGAGAACCGCCAGGGGTTTCGCAGGCCGTACGCGTACATGGCCGCACGCGGGTGGGGCTTCGTCGGGTCCATCCGGAGGATGGTCGCAAGCGGGCCCTTGCTCTGGCCGTTCAGGTTCGGGTCGCCGGCCGACCCGCCGTCGCCGAGCGAGATGTAGAGCAGCCCGTCCGGCCCGATCTGGAGCTGGCCGCCGTTGTGGTTGTCGAACGGCTGGGCGACCTTGAGGAGAACGCGCTTCGTGGCCGGGTTCACCCGGTTTCGGTTGGCCGCGAAGGTGCGGTACTGCACGACGCGGGTGTCGCCGTTCAGATTCGTGAAGTCGACGTACACGCGGTGGTTTCGGTCGAAGTGCGGCGCGAACGCCATCGAGAGCAGGCCCTGTTCCTGTCCTGCCGTCGTCACGTGCCGTGAGATGTCGAGGAACGGGCGCGCGAGGAGGCGGCCGCCGTGGCGGACGCGGATGACGCCCCGGCGCAGCACGACGTAGAGGTTGCCGCCGTGCCCTGTCACGTACGTCGGCTCGCCCAGGCCGGACATCACCGGGTGCAGGCGCGCCGCATCCGCCGACGGCGCGAGCGCTGCCGCCGCGGCCAGCGCCGCCATCAGGATCCCCACCCGTCTCGCCACGGGCCGCATGCTACCCCCCGGCTGGTACGGTTTCGGTCATGGCCGCCACCGCCATCGCGTCGCGCGTCGAGTCGCTGGTGGGAGACCTCGGCGCGGTGCGTGCGCCCCGAGGCACCGAGCGGGAGTGCAAGGGCTGGCACCAGGAGGCGGCGCTCAGGATGCTCTGCAACAACCTCGATCCCGAGGTCGCCGAGGATCCGCGGAGGCTCGTCGTCTACGGCGGGTCGGGACGGGCCGCCAGGAGCCACGAGGCCCTGAGGGCGATCGTCGCCGCCCTGCTCGAGCTCGAGGGCGACGAGACGCTGCTCGTCCAGAGCGGGAAGCCCGTCGCCGTGTTCCGCACCCACGCCGGCGCCCCCCGCGTCCTCATCGCAAACTCGCTCCTCGTGCCCCGGTTCGCCACCTGGGACGAGTTCCGCAGGCTCGAGGCCGAGGGGCTCACGATGTTCGGGCAGATGACGGCCGGGTCGTGGATCTACATCGGCACGCAGGGGATCCTCCAGGGCACCTACCAGACGTTCGCGGCGGCCGGCGAGACCCACTGGGGCTCGCCCGACCTGGCCGGGCGGACCGTCCTCACGGCCGGCCTCGGCGGGATGGGCGGCGCCCAGCCGCTCGCCGCGTCGCTGGCAGGCGCCGCCAGCCTGACGGTCGAGGTCGACCCGCACCGGATCGCGCGGCGCCTCGAGACGCGCTACCTCGACGAGGTCGCAGCCGACCTCGACGAAGCGCTCGACCGCGTGCGGCGCCACGCCGCCGACGGGCGGGGCGTGTCGGTCGGTGTCCTCGGAAACGCCGCCGACGTCTTCGCCGAGATCGCCCGCCGCGGCGCGCACTTCGACCTCGTGACCGACCAGACCTCGGCGCACGACATGCTGAACGGGTACGTGCCCGCGGGGATCGAGCTCGCCGCCGCGCTCGCGCTGCGCGAGTCGGACCCCGACGAGTACGTGCGCCGGGCGCGGGAGACGGCGGTCCGGCACGTGCAGGCGATGCTCGACCTGCAGAGCGCGGGCAGCCACGTCTTCGACTACGGCAACAACCTGCGCACCGAGGCGCGCGATGCCGGCCTCGAGCACGCCTTCGACTTCCCGGGGTTCGTCCCCGCGTACGTCCGGCCGCTCTTCTGCCGCGGCGCCGGGCCGTTCCGGTGGGCGGCGCTCTCGGGTGACCCCGCCGACATCCACCGCATCGACGCGGCGCTCCTCGAGGCCTTCCCCGACGACGTGCTCCTTCAGCGCTGGCTCCGCGTCGCGCCTGAGCGGATCGCGTTCCAGGGCCTGCCGGCGCGGATCTGCTGGCTGGGGTACGGCGACCGGGCCAGGGCGGGCCTCCTCTTCAACGACCTCGTCCGCCGCGGCGAGGTCTCAGCGCCGGTTGCGATCGGCCGCGACCACCTCGACACCGGGTCGGTCGCTTCGCCGTTTCGCGAGACCGAGGCGATGCGCGACGGCTCCGATGCCATCGCCGACTGGCCGATCCTGAACGCGCTCCTCTCGACCGCGTCGGGGGCGTCGTGGGTGTCGGTGCACCACGGCGGGGGCGTCGGGATCGGCAACTCGATCCACGCCGGGCTCGTCATCGTCGCCGACGGCACCGAGGAGATGGACGAGCGGCTCACGCGCGTGCTCACCAACGACCCGGGGATCGGCGTCGCGAGGCACGCCGACGCGGGCTACCCCGAGGCGCTCGACGCGGCCCATGCCGGGGGCATCCGCATACCGATGGAGGGAGAGCGTGGCTGACCGGACCGCGGTGCTGACGGGCGTCACCGGAGGATGGGGGCGGGCGGTGCTCGACCGCTTCCTCGCCGAGGGCTGGAACGTCGTCGCGACCCACCGCGAGGAGCAGCGGCCGGACGATCTGCCGCAGCCGGTCGCGGCGGTGCGCGCCGACCTGTCCGACCCGGATGCCGCGATCGCCGTCGTCGACGCCGCGGTCGAGCGGTTCGGCGGGGTGGACGCGCTTGCCCACATCGCGGGCGGCTTCGCGGCCGCCGGGACGATCGACGAGCAGCCCGTCGACGTGTGGCGGAGCCAGATGGCGATCAACCTCGACACGGCCTATTTCATGACCCGTGCCGCGCTCAAGCCGATGCGGGGGGCCGGCCGGGGCTCGATCGTCTACATCGGGACGTCGGCGATGCTGACGCCGTTCTCGGGCGCCTCGGGCTACATCGTCTCCAAGGTCGCCCTGGGCGGGCTCATGCGCTGCGTGGACGTCGAGTTCCGCACGGCAGGGATCCGGGCCAACGCCATCGTCGTCAAGATCGTCGACACGCCCCGAAACCGGGCCGAGAACCCCGACGCCGACCACTCGCGCTGGACGACGGGCGAGGAGCTGGCCGAGGTGGTGGAGTGGCTCTGCACCGACGCGTCGGCGCCCCTCTCGGGAGGGCTGATCCCGGCGTATGGCCGCGCCTGAGCCCGGGCCGAGCCTCGTCCTCGCCGGCCTCGGCGCGGCGGCGTCGCCGGCGGGCGCCGGAGCGCCGCTCCGGGGCTCCGACCTCGGCCGGGTCGACGTCTGCGCCCCGGCCGCGATCGCGATCGTCGACGGCCGCATCGCCGCGGTGGGGCCGCCGGACGACGTCCGGCGCTCGCATGGCGGCCTCGAGATGGTGGACTGCCGCGGTGCGGTCGCGATCCCGGGCCTCGTCGACTGCCACACGCACCCCGCGTTCGGCGGCGACCGGGCCGGCGAGTTCGACCTGCGCGCCCAGGGCGCCGACTACGAGCGCATCCACGCGGCGGGCGGGGGGATCCGCTCGACCGTCGAGGCGACCCGCCGCCTCGGGGCGGACGGCCTGGCCGCCGCCGTGGCCCGGCACCTGGGGTGGATGGCGGCCAACGGGACGACGACCGCCGAGGGCAAGTCGGGGTACGGCCTCGACCGCGAGACCGAGCTCGCGAGCGTCACGGCCGTGGCCGCCCCGCATCCGATCGCGACCGTGCCGACGTACCTCGGCGCCCACTCGGTTCCGCCCGAGTTCGGCTCGGCCGACGAGTACCTGGACTACGCGATCGCCGAGGTGCTGCCGGAGGCCGCTCGGCGGGCCGAGCACGCCGACGTCTTCCTCGAGCGCGGCGCGTTCTCGGCCGAGCAGGCGGACCGGTACCTGCGCGCCGCGATCGGCCACGGACTCGTCGCCCGCCTGCACGGCGACCAGTTCACCGAGTCGGGTGCCGTCCCGCTCGCGATCGAGCTCGGAGCGCGGTCGGTCGACCACCTCGAGGCGACCGGGCCGGACGGTGTGGCCGCGCTCGCGGCGAGCGACGTCGCCGGGGTGCTCCTGCCCGTTGCGGCTCTCTACCTCCGCCGGTCCCAGCCGCCGGCCAGGGCGCTCGTCGACCAGGGCGCGATTGTCGCCCTGGCGACCGACTTCAACCCGGGGAGCGCGTTCTGCGACTCGCTCCCCGTCGTGATGACCCTCGCGTGCACGGCGCTCGGGATGGCGCCGGCGGAGGCGCTCGCGGCGTGCACGGTGAACGCGGCCTGGGTGCTCGGGCGGGCGGATCGCGCCGGCCGCCTCGCCCCGGGCTACGACGCCGACGTCGTCCTCCTCGACGCGCCGGACTGGCGGCACGTCTGCTACCACCTGGCCGGCCGCGACATCGCCGCCGTCTACGCCCGCGGCGTGAGGATCGCGGGTGGTTGGTAGCCAGGGGGACCAGGTATCGCACCCCTGGCCGGGTTCAACTTGACGCAGATGTACGACGCATCGGCACACTCGCGTGACGGGTCGGGGTCAGACCCCACCCCGCGAATTGGCACGAACGGGGCCGGACTCGTGCGAGGTCGTGACGCGGCGGCGGTGGTTCGTGACCTCGGCGTCGCGAGCCGTGGCGTGTTCGCGAGGATGTGGCGGCGGGCGTGGCGGTCTTGATCGGCCCGGCGTGCAGATCGCGGTCGGACGGCGATCCCGACCCCGTCTGCGCCTCGGTAAACTGACGGCATGGCGACGCGCAAGCAACAGCGGCGGAAGTACCAGCGTGCCGTCGCGCACGCGCGGCACCTTGACGGCGACGAGGCCGAGTACGAGGAGCGAAAGCCTGAGCGCAAGCAGGCTGCGCGCGCGGCGCGGGGCCAGCGCGGCACGCCCGAGCGGCCGTCCGCCCGGCGCACGGCGAAGCGGGCGATCCTCTTCGCGACGCTGTTCTACCTCGTCATCACCTTCACATCGAAGGGCGTGAGCCCCGCGGTCAAGCTGGCCAACACGGCGGTGATGTTCGTCCTCTTCTGGTCGATGGGGTGGATGGTCGAGAACTTCGTCTGGCGCCGGTACCAGAAGAAACAGGGCGGCCCCGCGGCGTGAACGGGCCTGCCGGCCTCGACATCGTCCAGCTCCCGCTCGGCGCCTATCAGGCCAACTGCTACCTCGTGGCCAGGCAGGGTGGTGCGGAGGCGGCGGTCATCGACCCCGGCGACACGCCGGAGCTCGTCGTGGACCACCTCCGCGATCGTGGCTGGACCGCGGCCGGCGTGCTCGTGACCCACGGCCACATCGACCACCTGGGCGGCGTCGCCGCGGTCGCGCGCGAATCCGGCGTCGACGTGTGGATGCCGGCCGGTGAGGCCGACCTGCTCCGGGAGCACCCGCACGCGCCGCACGCGCCCGAGCACCTCCTGAACGGCGGCGAGACGGTGACGCTGGCCGGCATCGAGTTTGCGGTCACGCTCGTCCCGGGTCACTCGCCGGCGTCGGTCGCCTATCACGCCGACGGCCATCTGTTCGTCGGAGACGTCCTCTTCGCGGGCTCCGTGGGTCGTACGGACCTGGCCGGCGGTGACATGGAGACGCTCCTCGAGAGCATCGCGACGCTCATGCGCGCCTACCCGCCCGAGACGATCGTGCTTCCAGGGCACGGCCCGGTCACGACGCTCGGCGAGGAGCGCGACCGAAATCCGTTCCTCGGGCCGCTCCGGGCATGAGCCAGGAGTTCCAGGCGCCGCGGGGCACGCTGGACTGGTACGGGGCCCGGGCCGCGCTCCGCCGCGCCGTGCTGGATGCGGCCCGCGACGTGTTCGAGGCGGCCGGCTACAGCCAGGTCGTGACCCCGACGTTCGAGGACACCGGCGTCTTCGCCCGCACCTCGGGCGAGGGCTCGGACGTCGTGCGCAAGGAGATGTACAGCTTCACGGATCGCAGCGGCCGGCCGCTGACGCTGCGGCCGGAGGGCACGGCCGGCGTGATGCGGGCCTACCTCGAGCACATGACCCGGCTGCCGCAGCCCGTGAAGGTCTGGTACGAGGTCCCGATGTTCCGGTACGCCGCCGTCCAGAAGGGCCGCTACCGCGAGCACTACCAGTTCGGCGCCGAGGCGATCGGCTCCGACGACCCCGCCGTCGACGCCGAGCTGATCGGCCTCCAGCGGCGCTGGTACGAGGGCGTCGGGGTGAGCGGGCTGCGGCTGCTCGTGAACTCGATCGGCGACGGCAACTGCCGGCCGGCCTACCTCGAGCTCCTGGTCACGTTCCTCGACGAGCATGCGGACGAGCTGTGCGAGGAGTGCCGCGAGCGGCGCGACGTGAATCCGCTGCGCACGTTCGACTGCAAGGAGAAGGGCTGCCGCGCGATCATGGCCTCGGCGCCCAAGATCACCGACCACCTGTGCGACGAGTGCGCGGCCCACTTCGCCGACGTCCGCGCGCACCTCGACGCCCGCGACGTCTCCTACGCCGTCGATCCGGGCCTCGTGCGCGGGCTCGACTACTACACCCGCACCGCGTGGGAGTGGCAGTGGCCCGAGCTCGGCGCGCAGTCGACGCTGTCGGGAGGCGGCCGCTACGACGGCCTGGCCGAGCAGCTCGGCGGCCGGCCGACTCCCGGCGTCGGCTTCGGCGCGGGGGTCGAGCGGCTCGTCCTCACGCTCGAGGAGACGGGGGCGGGGCCGCCCCTCGGACGCTCGCTCGACGCGCTCTTCGCGGTGCTCGCCGACGATGCCCGCCCGACGGTGCACGCGGCCATGGACGACGTCAGGGCGGCCGGGGTTCGCTGCGATGCGGCGTACGGCGGCCGGCGGCTGAAGCGGGCGCTCGAGCTGGCCGACCGGCGCGGAATCCCGACCGTCGTCATCGTCGGCGACGACGAGTGGGCGGCCGGAGAGGCGACGGTGCGCGATATGACTACCGGTGACCAGCGCCGGGTGGCGCTCGACCGGCTGGCGGAGGAGCTTCGACGGTGACCTACCGGACGCACATGGGCGGCGATCTGCGGGCGACGGACGAGGGCCAGCGGGTGACGGTGGCCGGCTGGGTCGCGCGCCGCCGCGATCACGGCGGGCTCGTGTTCGTCGACGTCCGCGATCAGGCCGGGCTGCTCCAGCTCGTGTTCAACCCCGAGGACCAGCCGGAGGCTCACGCCGGCTCGCACGCGCTGCGGGCCGAGTTCGTGGTCCAGGCCGAGGGGGTCGTCCGCCGCCGCGCCGCCGAGACGGTGAACCCTCGGCTCGCGACGGGTGAGGTGGAGGTGCACGTCGAGCGCCTCAGCGTCCTGAACACCGCGCCTGTCCTGCCGTTCCAGCTCGACGACGACGGGGTCGACGAGACGCTGCGGCTGCACCACCGCTACCTCGACCTGCGGCGCGACTCGATGCGGCACAACGTCCGCGTCCGGTTCGCGCTCACCCAGACGATCCGCCGCTACCTCGAGGAGCGCGGGTTCTGGGAGCTCGAGACGCCGATCCTCTACAAGTCGACGCCCGAGGGAGCGCGTGAGTTCCTGGTGCCGACGTCGTCCCATCCGGGCAAGTTCTATGCGCTTCCGCAGTCGCCGCAGACCTACAAGCAGCTCTACGTGATCTCCGGCTTCGAGCGCTACTACCAGATCGCCCGCTGCTTCCGCGACGAGGCGACCCGCGCCGACCGCACCGCCGAGTTCACGCAGCTCGACCTCGAGATGGCGTTCGTCGAGCCGGACGAGCTGCACGCGCTCATGGAGGGCCTCTTCCAGACGGTGTGGCGGGAGATCGCCGGCATCGAGCTCGACGTGCCGTTCCCGCGCCTCGACCACGCGGAGGCCGTGCTGCGCTACGCCTCCGACAAGCCGGACACCCGCTTCGGCTGCGAGATCGCCGACGTGACCGATGCGCTGCGCGGCACCGAGTTCAAGGCGTTCCGGGGCGTCATCGACTCCGGCGGAGTCGTGCGCGGCTTCGCCGTGCCCGGGGCGCTCGAGCTCTCGCGCAAGGACTTCGACGGCCTCGTCGAGTTCGCGAAGACGTGGGGAGGCAAGGGCGTCGCCTGGCTCCAGCTCCAGGGCGGCGAGGTGCGCTCGCCGATCGCGAAGTTCCTCTCCGCCTCGGAGCTCGACGCGATCACGGCGGGGGTCGGCGCGGCCGACGGCGACACCGTGCTCCTGGTGGCGGACGCCGAGGACGCCGCGGTGCGGGTGCTGGGGCCGCTCCGGCTGCACATGGGTGAGCGCCTCGGGCTCGTGAAGGAGGGGTGGAGCTTCCTGTGGGTGACCGGCTTTCCGATGTTCGAGTGGCTGCCCGATGAGGGGCGCTGGAAGGCCAGCCACAACCCGTTCTCGGCGCCGGAGCCCGAGGACGAGGCCGACTTCGAGGACCGGCCGCGCGAGGCCCGCGCCCGCCAGTACGACCTCGTCCTGAACGGCAACGAGGTCGGCGGCGGATCGATCCGAAACCACCGCGCCGAGGTGCAGGGCCGCATCTTCCGGATGCTCGGGATGACCGAGGACGAGGCCGAGGCGAAGTTCTCGTTCCTGCTCCGGGCGCTGCGGATGGGAGCGCCTCCGCACGGCGGGATCGCCTTCGGCATCGACCGGCTGGCGATGCTCCTCGCGGGCGCCGAGTCGCTCCGTGACGTGACCGCGTTTCCGAAGGGCCAGGGCGGCGCCGACCCGCTCACGGGAGCGCCCACACCGGCGACCGCAGCCGAGCTTCGGCAGTACGGCATTCGGGTGGTTGCGGAACCGGGAGGAGACGCTAAGGTGTGATCAAGCCGGCGCCATTGAGCATCGCGCACCTCACTACCGTCGTGCGAACATTCCCAGCGCCGAGGCGGTGGTCAGAGCGGTCGAAGCATCCTGAAAGTGGCCGCCCGTCCCGCCTCAGGCGCCGGCCTGGTCCCAGGTGACGCTCGTCTATCTCGACCACGCCGCGACGACGCCGCTCGGGCCGGAGGCGCGCGCGGCGATGGAGCCGTACCTCTCGGAGAAGTTCGGGAACGCGTCCGAGCCGCACGCCTACGGGCGCGAGGCGCGGGCGGCGCTCGAGGGCGCGCGCCGCACCGTGGCCGAGCTCCTCGACTGCGAGCCGGGCCAGGTCGTCTTCACCTCGGGCGGCTCCGAGGCCGACAACCAGGCGGTGTTCGGCTTCTGCGGCCGGCCGCTGGGCCGGCTCGTCGTGAGCACGATCGAGCATCCCGCCGTCCGCGAGCCCGCACTCGAGCTCGAGCGGCAGGGATTCGAGGTCGCCTGGGTGCCGGTCGACGGCGGCGGGACGGTCGACGTCGAGGCGTTCGCGGCCGCGGTTCGACCGGGTGACCGCGTCGCCGCGGTGATGTGGGCCAACAACGTGACGGGCGTGGTGCAGCCCGTCGAGGACCTCGCGGGCATCGCCCGCGAGCGCGGCGTCCCGTTTCACTGCGATGCGCGTCCAGGCCGCGGCGTCGCTGCGCGTCAGCTTCGCCCGCTCCGGCGTCGACTCCATGGCGGTCTCGGCGCACAAGCTGCACGGCCCGAAGGGCGTCGGCTGCCTGGTCGCGCGCGACCCCGGCCGCCTGCGGCCGCTCGTCCTGGGCGGCGGGCAGGAGCGCGGCCACCGCTCCGGGACGGAGAACATCGCCGGCTGCGTGGGGTTCGCGGCGGCGCTCGCGGCCGCGCGCGCCTCGGCCGACCATCGCCTCCGGATGCGCGCCCGGCTCGAGGCGGCCCTGCCCGGCGGCGTCGACGTCGTCTGCGCCGGCTCCGACCGGCTGCCCGGCCACAGCCTGCTCCGGATCGCGGGCGTGCGTGCCGAGCTTCTCGTCCTGGCGCTCGACCGGGAGGGGTTCGCCGTCGCCGCCGGCTCGGCGTGCTCGGCGGGCGACGGCAAGCCGAGCCACGTGCTCGTCGCGCAGGGCATGTCCGCCGAGGACGCGCGCAGCGTGATCCGGGTGTCGATCGGGGCCGGAACGACGGCGGACGAGATCGACGGGTTCGCGGCCGCGCTCGAACGCACCATCGGGACGCTCAGGCAGGGCATCCTGCCCGCCGCCTGACCTGCGGGAAGCCCGTAGGCACATCGCGCGCTTAACCCCTGGCGCCGACGATCCCGGAGGCGGTAGGGTTCCCGCCATGGCTGACGAGCCCGGCGCGCAGCGAACGGGAGGCGACTCGCGAGTCGGGGCGGTGATGCTCGTCGTCGCGGCGCTCGTCGTGACGATGGTCGGGGTCGCGCTCGCAAGCTGGTACGGCGGCGAGAACCACGCCGGGACGAGCACCGTCACGGTGACGAGCGCCGGTTCGCAGCCCGCCGCCGGGACGCCCGTGAGCGCCGCCGTCGCAGCCGGAGCCCACGACTTCGTCCGGTTCGGCTGCGACCAGTGCCACGGGGAGCAGGGTGCCGGCGGGGTCTCGCCGGACGTGCCCGTGCTCACCACCGTCGGCAAGACGTTCACCGTCGCGCAGATGACCGACATCATCGAGCACGGCCTCGGCGAATCGTCGAACCCCAAGAAGCCGTACATGCCGGTCTGGCACGGCATCATCTCGAAGGGCCAGATCAGCGACATCGTCGCGTACCTGAACGCCGGCCTCCCCGCCGTCGACGGAGCAGCGCCGGTCCCGGTGCCGACCGACCAGGGCGACGTCGTCGCCGGGTCGATCCTGTACACGAACCTCGGCTGCGTCAACTGCCACGGCCCGAACGGGCTCGGCGGAGTGCCGAACCCGCAGTCCGCGGATCAGGTCATCCCGCCGCTCTCGGGCAAGGACTTCACCTCGGAGTTCAACACGCCGGCCAAGATCAGCGACATCATCGTCTCGGGCAGCGTGCTCGGGAAGGCCCCGATCGTGAGCATGCCGCACTGGGGCAGCATCCTGACCGATGCCGAGGTGAACCAGCTGATCGCCTACATCGGCACGCTCTCCTGACGTAGGTTTCG
Source organism: uncultured Actinomycetes bacterium (assembly GCA_963809325.1). GTDB lineage: Bacteria > Actinomycetota > Thermoleophilia > Gaiellales > JAICJC01 > JAICJC01. Next base: position 202,201 of record CAWEIZ010000007.1, on the reverse strand, counting down.
GCCGGTGTACTCCGCGGCCTGCGTCGACCTTGCGCTCTCGCACGCCCGGGCCGGCGACGCCGGCCCCGGCGCCTTCCACGGCGCCGCCGGGAACCCGGCATGCGGCGACGCCGTCCGGATCGGGATCCGGCTCGACGGCGGCCGCATCGCCGCCGCCCGCCACCGGACCTTCGCCTGCCCGCACGCGACCGCGGCGGCGGAGCTCGCATGCCGGCTGGCCGAGGGGCGCGACCTGCTCGACGCCGCCCGCGTCGGGAGGGGTGAGCTCGACGAGCGCATCGAGCCGCCCGACGCCGCCCGGGCGTGCACGGCGCTCGCCGTCGACGCCCTGCACGCGGCGCTCGCCGCGGCGGTCGCCGCGGCTCGGCTGGAGGCGGCCCCGGGCCGGATCGTCGTGGCCATGAGCGGCGGCGTCGACTCGGCCGTCGCGCTCACCAAGGCGATCGAGGCGGGGATGCGCCCGGTCGGCGTGACCCTGCGGCTGTGGGTCGACCCCGAGGCGCCCCACGGGGAGCGGGCGTGCTGCTCGCCCCAGGCCGTGCGGGCCGCGCGCGAGACCTGCCACGGGCTCGGCGTGCCCCACCTCGCGATCGACCTCCGCGACGAATTCCGGCGGACGGTCGTCGACGACTTCGTGGCCGCCCACGCCGTGGGCCGGACGCCCAATCCGTGCATGCGCTGCAACGGCGCGTTTCGCTTCTCGGCGATCGCGGCCGTGGCGGACCGGATCGGGGCGGAGCGGATCGCAACCGGCCACTACGCCCGGATCGAGCGCCGGGACGGGACGGCGCTCGTCGCGCGCGGCGCCGACCCGGCCAAGGATCAGTCCTACATGCTCGCATCGGTGCCGTCCGAGCTCCTCGAGCGGTGCTGGTTCCCGCTCGGGGGCCAGACGAAGGTCGAGACGCGGGCGGAGGCGCGGACGGCGGGGCTGGCCGCTGCGGGCGCCGCCGAGAGCCAGGAGGTGTGCTTCGTCGGCGGCGGCGATCACCGGGCGCTCGTCGAGCGCATGGGAGGGGCGGGCCGCTCCGGCGACATCGTCGATTCGGCAGGGCGCCTCCTCGGCAGGCACGCCGGCCTGCACCGGTTCACACCGGGCCAGCGCCGGGGCCTCGGCCTCGGCGGCGGCGAGGCCGCCTACGTCCTCCGGACCGAGGCCGCGACCGGCCGCGTCGTCGTGGGGAGCCGTGCGGAGCTGGCGCGCACGTCGGTCCGGGTCAGCCCGGGCCGGATGTTCGTCCCGGCGCAGCGGGTGAAGGCGAAGCTGCGGTACCGCCAGAGCGCGGTGTGGGCGACGGTGACCCCCGTGGCGGGCGGAGGTTTCGCGCTCGACCTCGACGAGCCGGTCGAGGGCGTCGCGCCCGGCCAGGCGGCTGTCCTCTACGACGGAGATGCTGTCGTCGGCGCCGGGACGATCGCATAGGATGCGGGCGTGGCAGCCCAGCTGATTCTGCTCGCGACGGCGTCGGACGCATGGCAGTACGCCCTCGCCGTGTTCCTCATACTCACGGCGATCGGGCTGGTGATCGTGCTCCTGCGCTTCTCAGGGACGCTCCAGCGCATCAACACGGCCCTCGACGGCGTGGTAGCCGAGGTCGTTCCCATGCTCGGCAAGGTGTCGGTGTCGCTCGACCACGTGAACGACGAGCTCGAGAAGGTCGGGCACATCACCGACAGCGCCGTCGATGCGACCGACAAGGTCGACTCGGCCGTCCGCGCGGTGTCGGACGCCGTCCAGAAGCCTGCGAAGGCCGCGGCCGGATTCACCGACGGCGTGTCGCACGCGTTCGAGACGTTCCGGGCCAAGCGCGACCGGCGCGGAGGTGTCCTGTGAGGCGGCTGCTCCTGATCGGCGTTGTCGCGTCGGCCGCCGTCGCCCTCTACCGCCGCGCCCAGGAGATCGCAGAGGAGGAGGAGCGGCCCCTCGCCGACGTGGTCACCGATCTCCCGCGGCGGCTGTGGCACGACCTGGAGACGATCCCCGACGATCTGCGCGCCGCCGCCGAGGAGGGCGCGGCCGCCGCCCACCGCTCGGCCGACAGCGTCGACGCGGCAGCGGATTAGTCGGCGATGCGGGCGATCAGCTCGCGCCGGTCCACGAGCCGCTTCGGCTCGCCGCTCAGCCGCAGCTCGTAGCCTGCGCCGCGCGGGAAGAGCACCTTGTCGCCGGGCGAGACGCCGTGCACGTCGTCGCCCACCGCCATCACGACGCCCGACTGGCACGACGACTCGGCGCTCGCGGGGATGATCAGGCCGGCGTTCGTCTCGGTCTCGTCGTCGACCGGCTCGAGCAGCACGAATCCGTCGAGCGGCTCGACGCCGCCGGAGCCGCTGTGGGACCGCTCGAAGCGCGAGAGCGTGTCGTCCCCGTGCATGGTGAAAGGCTACCTCAGGCGGTGAGGGCACACGCGGCGCGAACGTCCGCGAGCAGGCGCTCGAGGTCGAACGGCTTCTCGTGGAACGCGAACACGGAGAGCTCGCGACAGCGGCGCACAGAGTATGGATCGGCGGCGACCGACGTCATCACGACCGGCGTCGGAATCCCACGCTCGGCCATCGCCTCGACCAGGTCGAAGCCGTCCGAGTTGGGCATCCGCACATCGACCAGGGCGACGTCGAACGCGTGGGCGTCGAGATGCGCCAGCGCCTCGGCGACGCTCTCGGCGGCGTGGACGGCGAATCCCTCGCCGCACAGCGCATCGCAGATCACCGTGCGCAGCATCGCGTGGTCTTCGACAACGAGGACCGCCTCCATATCCGACCCATCGGCGCCGCGGCGGCCCGGCCGCATCCTCCAATGCGCGTATACGGCATGGCCGCGCGGCGAGCCGTAGAAGGCACGCGGATAGAATTGCGCGCCATGCGCTCCCACGAGATCCGCCGTCGCTTCCTGGACCACTTCGCCGCGAGCGGCCACGCGCAGCTCCCCAGCGGCTCGCTCGTGCCGCCGGACTGGGATCGGAGCGTGCTCATCACCACCGCCGGCATGCAGCCGCTCAAGCGCTACTTCCTGGGCCTCGAGGAGCCGCCGCAGGCGCGCCTCATGACGGTGCAGAAGTGCTTCCGCACCGTCGACATCGACGAGGTGGGGCGGACGGCCCACCACCTGACGTTCTTCGAGATGCTCGGCAACTTCTCGATCGGGGACTACTTCAAGAAGTTCGCGGTCGAGCAGGCGTGGCAGCTCGTCACCTCGCCGGACGGGTTCGGGTTTGACCCGGACAAGCTGTGGGCGACCGTGTACCGCGGCGACGGCGACGTGCCTGCCGACGACGAGGCGATCGCACTCTGGCTCGAGGTGGGCGTGCCGCCCGAGCGGATCATGCGCCTCGGCGGCGACAACTTCTGGCAGGCCGGGCCGGTCGGGCCGTGCGGACCGTGCTCCGAGCTCCACTACGACCGCGGCGAGGAGTTCGGCTGCGGCCGGCCGGAGTGCGGGCCCGACTGCGACTGCGACCGCTTCATCGAGTTCTGGAACCTGGTCTTCATGCAGTACAACATGCTCGACGACGGCTCGCTGGAGCCGCTGCCGCGGCCGAGCATCGACACCGGGGCCGGGCTCGAGCGGGTGACGATGCTGGCCCAGGGCGTCGACAGCGCGTACCTCACCGACGCCTTCGGCGATGTCATCGGGGTGATCGAGGGCTGGAGCGGCGCCCGCTACGGGCACACGCCGGGCGAGACGAAGGCGCTCAAGGTGCTCGCCGATCACGGCCGCGCCATGAGCTTCCTCGCGAGCGACGGGATCGAGCCGGGCAACGAGGGTCGCGACTATGTCCTGCGGCGCGTGATCCGGAGGGCGATCCTGTTCGGCCGCCGGATCGGGCTCGAGGACGCGTTCCTCGTCCGTCTCCACGCTCGGGTGGTCGAGCTGCTCCGCGACGCCCACCCCGAGCTCGGCCACGAGGAGGCGCGGGTCGCGGCGCTCCTGGCCGCCGAGGAGGAGCGGTTCTCGCGCACGCTCGAGACCGGCGGGAAGCTGCTCGAGGATGTCATCGCCGGCTCCGGCGACGAGCTGTCTGCCGACGACGCGTTCCGGCTTCACGACACGTACGGCTTCCCCATCGAGCTCACCGTCGAGATCGCCGGCGAGCACGGGAAGCGCGTCGACGAGGCCGGGTTCGCGACGCTCATGGACGAGCAGCGCAACCGCGCCCGGGCGGCCACGGCCGGCGCGCGCGTCGACGTGGCCGAGCTCGAGTCCGACTTCCAGACGGAGTTCGTGGGCTACGAGCGGTTCGACGTGACGACCCAGGTGGGCGCGATCCACGACCAGGGTGACGGGACGGTGCTCGTGAAGCTGCGCGAGTCGCCGTTCTACCCCAAGGGCGGGGGCCAGGTCGCCGACAGCGGCTGGATCGAGTCCGACGCGGCCCGCGCCGCCGTCGAGGACGTCGTTCGCGTCGACGACGATCAGGTCATCGTCGCCCGGCTCGAGCACGGCGAGCTGCATCCCGGCGAGCGCGTCCGCGCGCACGTCGACCTCGAGGCTCGCCGGCCCACGATGGCCAACCACACGGCGACGCACCTCCTGCACGCCGCGCTCCGCGGCCGGCTCGGCGACCACGTGACGCAGGCCGGCTCCTACGTGGGGCCCGACAAGCTGCGGTTCGACTTCCGCCACTCCGGCCCGCTCAGCCCGGACGAGCTGGCCGACGTCGAGCGGACCGTGAACGAGCACGTCATCGCCAACCATCCCCTCCACGTGTTCGTCACGTCGCGCGACCACGCCGGCGAGCTGGGCGCGATGATGCTCTTCGGCGAGAAGTACGGCGACCACGTGCGCGTGGTCGAGGTGCCCGAGGTGAGCCGCGAGCTGTGCGGAGGCACGCACGTCCGCTCGACGGCCGAGATCGGCCCCTTCGTCGTCACGCGCGAGACGAGCTCGTCGCAGGGGATCCGCCGGATCGAGGCGATCACCGCCGGCGCCGCCCTGGCCCACCTGCGGGCCGAGGCCGCCGAGGCGCAGGCGCTGCGGGCGCGGGTGGCCGAGCTCGAGGCGGAGCACAAGCAGGCCGCCCGGGCCGCGCCGCCGCGCGCCGGGAACGGCAGCGTGGCCGGCCTGATCGACGGTGCCTCCGAGGAGGGCGGCGTGCGCATCGTCGCGGCCGTGGTGGCCGACGCCGACGGCGATCAGCTCCTGCAGATGTCCGACCGCATCCGCTCGAAGCTCTCGCCGGCCGCCGTCGTCCTCGGCGGCGATGCGGGCGGCAAGGCGCATCTCGTGGCGAGCTTCGACGGGGGCGCGCAGGAGCGCGGCCTCTCCGCCGTCGACGTGATCAGAGCCGTGGCTCCGATCGTCGACGGTGGCGGCGGCGGCCGCGCCGCGATGGCCCGGGCCGGCGGCTCGAACCCGGCCCAGCTCGCCGAGGCCGTGCAGGCGGCCGAGGACGCGATCCGGGAGCGCCTGCGCTCGTGAAGGTCGTGGCGCTCGACTACGGCAGCGCCCGCACCGGCGTTGCCGTCAGCGACGAGACGGGCACGCTCGCGCGGCCGGTGGGCGTCGTGCGTCACGTCCGCCGGCCGGCCGGGCATGGCCGAGCTGGTCGCGACCATCGGCGGCCTCGACCCCGAGCGCATCGTGGTCGGCCTGCCCCTCACCCTGCGCGGGGAGCACGGCGCCCAGGCCGTCGAGACGCTGGAGTTCGTGCAGGAGCTCACGGCGCGTTGCACGGTGCCGGTCGACACCTACGACGAGCGGTTCACGACGGCGCTCGCCGCTGCCCCCGGAGGGCGGCCGGACGAGGACGCCGTGGCCGCCGCCCACCTTCTCCAGGGGTATCTGACACGGCTCGCCGGCTAGTCCTCCTGGCGGTGCTGGTCGCCGCCGTCGTCGGCGTGCTGCGCGGCGTCCAGTGGGTCGTCTCGGATCTCGGTTCGAGCACGACGGCGCCCGCGCCCGACCCGCACGGGAAGCCGATCCCGGTCCTGATCCCGGCCGGCGCAGACGCCTCGGAGATCGGCGCGATCCTCGAGGAGCAGGGCGTCGTCGGCGACGGCGGCAGGTTCCGGGAGTACGCCAAGGACGCGGGGGAGGGGTCGCAGTTCAAGGCGGGCACGTACGCGATCAAGGCGGGCACGGGCTACGACGCCCTGATCCGACTCCTCGACCACGGGCCGGTGACGGTCGTGAAGACGCTGGTCGTGCCGGAGGGATTCCGGATCTCGGAGATCGAGGATCGTCTGCCCTCAGTCGGGATGTCGAAGAAGGCGTACGCCCGCGTCGTCCGCGAGGCGCCGCCCCCGCCCGGCTACGGCCATCACACGAACATGGAGGGGTTCATGTTCCCGGCCACCTACACGATCCGCCCCGGCGAGCGGCCGGCTGCGCTCGTCGACCAGCAGCTGGCGGCGTTCCGCGACAACGTCGCGAAGGTCGACATGAGCTACGCCAAGTCGAAGAACCTGACGCCGTACGACGTCCTCACCATCGCATCGATGATCGAGCGCGAGGCCCGTGCCCCCGGCGACCGCGCCAAGGTCGCTGCCGTGATCTACAACCGCCTGCACCTCGGGATGAAGCTGGGCATCGACGCGACGATCCTCTACCACCTGGGATCGTGGTCGGCCACCATCCACCAGTCCGACATCGACAGCCATGAGCCCTACAACACGCGCCAGAACGTCGGCCTGCCCCCGACCCCGATCTGTAACCCGGGGCTCGCGTCGATCGAGGCCGCCGCCCACCCGGCGCACGTGAACTACCTCTACTACGTCGCCGTGCCGGGCCAGGACGCCCAGTACTTCACGGCGAGCTACGCGGACTTCAAGGCGCATGGCGGCTGAGCCGCGGCGCGCCGGGGTGATCGGCCATCCGATCGCACACTCGCGCTCGCCGGCCATGCATTCGGCGGCATACGCCGAGCTCGGCATGGACTGGGAGTACGTGGCGGTCGACGTGCCGCCCGCCCGGCTCGCCGAGTTCGTCGCGGGCATGGAGGGCGCGGGCTTCGCAGGCGTGAACGTCACGATCCCGCACAAGCTGGCCGTGATCCCGATGTGCGACGAGGTCGCGCCGGAGGCCCGCGCGGCGGGCTCCGTGAACACGCTCCTCGTGCGAGACGGCGCCGTCCACGGCCACAGCACCGACGGCCGCGGACTCCTGTGGGCGCTCGGGGACACCGAGCCGGCCGACGCGCTCGTGCTCGGCGCCGGCGGCGCGGCGCGGGCCGCGGTGGCCGCCCTGCGCGATGCGGGCTGGCGCGTCACGGTGAGCGCCCGCCGGCCCGAGGCCGCCGCCGAGCTGGGCGCTGAGGTCGCTCCCTGGCCGCCGGATCGCACGGCGTCGCTCATCGTGAACGCCACCCCCCTCGGCCAGCGTGAAACACCGGTGCCTGATGCCAATGTTTCAGTACCGATCGACACGACCGCGCTCGGACTGGGCGTGACCGTCGTCGACCTTGCCTACCGCGGCGACGGCGCCGAGACCGCGCTCTGCACGATCGCGCGGGAGCGGGGCGCGCGCGTGGTCGACGGGCTCGAGGTGCTGATCGGCCAGGGGATCTACGCGTTCGAGCTCCTCACGGGCCGGCCGGCTCCCGTGGACGCGATGCGCCGGGGCGCGCGCGGCTAGCGACCGGGCAGAAACGGCGTGGGGTCGGTGTACGGCTCGCGGCCCAGGGCGAGCTCCGCGGCGAGTCGGCCCGAGCCCGCGCCGGTGAGGATGCCCTCGCTGCCGTGTCCGGCGCAGACGACGACGCCGTCGTCGAGGCGGCCGATGTAGGGGAGCCCGTCGTGCGAGAACGGCCTGAGGCCCGTCCAGGTCGCGGCCACCTCGCGGCTCGCGATGCCGGGCACCATCGCGCAGGCCCGGCGGGCGTTCCCGCGGAGGCCGGCGAGGCTCTCCGCCCCGTCGTGGAGGGCCGCCGACCGCGACGCCCCGACGACGACCGTCCCGTCGGCGTTCTGGTGGATGCCGAGGGCGTGGACGGGCGGTGCGCCGCGCTCGGCGAGATCGCCGGCGCCGAGATCTGCAAGCGTGACCGGGCCGCCGGCGACGGGCGGCTCCGGTGCCGTGTACTCGGCCTCGTAGACCGCGTGCCGCAGCACCTCGGGCCCCGGGGCCACGAGGGCGATCCATCCGCGCACCGGCCGCACCTCGAGCTCGTGCCCCAGCATCCGCGCGAGCGGGCGCGACCAGGCGCCCGCCGCAAGGACGACCACCGCAGCGTCCAGCCGTCCGGCGTCGGTGATGACGCCTCCCGGCACCAACCGCTTCACCTCGACGTGGGCGCGGATCTCGGCTCCCGCAGCGCGAGCCTCTGCCGCCGCCGCAGCCGCCAGCGCGCCCGGATCGGAGCGCCGTCCCTCGGCGAGCAGCAGGCCGCCGGCCATGCCCGGCGCGAGCCCGGGCTCCTCCGCGGCGACGCCGGCCGCGTCCAGCCGCTCGCCGGCGTGCGGCACCTCGTCGAGGGCGGCGAGCTGGCTCTCGTCGGTCGCAAGAAGGAGCGTCCCGATCGGCGTGCGGTCGAAGGCGAAGTCGCGCTCGTCGGCGAGCTTCCCGTAGAGCTCGAGGCTCTGGCGCCACAGCGGGACGAGCTCCTCGTGATCGGGCGGCAGGACGAGGCCCTGGCTGCGTCCGGTCGCGCCGGATGCCAGCGCGCCGCGCTCGAGGAGAACCACCTCGGCTCCGGCGGCGGCGATCTGCCACGCCGCGGTCGTGCCGATCACCCCTCCGCCGATCACGATCGCGTCCGGCATGCGCGGCGGAGCCTACAGGCCGAGCCCGAAGCGGCCGATAGTCCCGGCATGGAATTCGTTCTCCCGTTCGCCGGCGCCGGCTTCGCCCTCGGGTGGCCCATGGAATGGGTCATCCAGCGCTTCCCGACCGGGAAGGGCACCGCCCCTTCGGCGCGTCGCAAGTGGATCGTGGCGGGCATCACCGCGGCCCTCTTCGCGGCGCTAACGCTCCACATCGGCCTGAACCCGGAGCTCGCGCCGGCGCTCCTGCTCACGGCGCTCGTCGTCCCGGCTGCGGCGATCGACCTGAAGCACCGCATCATCCCGGACGCCATCAACCTCCCCGGAGCCGTCCTCGTCTACGCCACCGCCGTCGCCGCCCAGCCCGACCGCTGGGCCGAGCTTCTGATCGGCGGGCTCGCGGGGCTCGTGTTCCTGGGAGCGGCGTGGGTCGTCTCGCCCAGGGGGATGGGGCTCGGCGACGTGAAGATGGTGCTGATGATCGGGCTCGCGCTCGGCAAGTACATCGGCGTGGCGCTCTTCGCCGCGTTCACGCTCTCGCTCATCCCCTCGCTCGGGCTGCTGCTCGTGAAGGGCCTCCGGGCCCGCAAGATCGGCTTCCCCTTCGGGCCCTTCCTCGCGTTCGGCGCGGTGGTCGGCCTCATGTGGGGCGAGCAGATCTGGAACTGGTACATGCTCTGAGAGGCGGCGGCGCGGGTTAGGCTCCCAGGCCGGATGCCGCTCTCCTACGTCACGGCCGGGGAATCTCACGGTCCCGGGCTGACCGTTGTCATCAGCGGCCTTCCGGCGGGTCTCGAGCTCGACCACGCGCTGATCCAGGGCGACCTCGCGCGCCGCCAGGCCGGCTACGGGCGCAGCCCGCGCCAGCAGCTCGAGCAGGACGACGTCGACCCGCGCGGCGGCCTGCGCCACGGGCGCACGCTGGGGAGCCCGCTCGCGTTCTTCATCCAGAACCGCGACCACAAGAACTGGACGGCGCCGATGAGCGCCTGGCCCGTCGACGAGGAGGCGCTCGAGGAGTACGGCTGGCGGGGGAAGCCGGTGACGCTCCCGCGGCCCGGGCACGCCGATCTCGCAGGAACGCTCAAGTACGGCCACGACGACGTGCGAAACGTGCTCGAGCGCGCCAGCGCGCGCGAGACGGCCGGGCGGGTGGCGGCGGGCGCCGTCGCAAAGGCGCTGATCCGCACGATCGGGATCGAGGTGCGCTCGCATGTGCTCCAGGTGGGCTCTGTGCGCGCCACGCCGCCCGCGTGGCTCTCGGCCGCCGACCTCGACCGGGCCGAGAGCTCGCCCGTGCGGTGCATCGATCCCGACGCCGAGGCGGCGATGATCGCCGAGATCGAGGCCGCCAAGCGCGACCGCGACACGCTCGGCGGCGTCACGGAGGTGCGGGCGTACGGCGTGCCGGCCGGCCTCGGCTCCTACGTCGAGGCCGGAGCGCGGCTCGACGGGCGGATCGCCGCCGCGATGCTCTCGATCCAGTCGGCCAAGGGCGTTGAGATCGGCGATGCCATCGCGTCCTCCCTGCGGCGAGGCTCGAGCGTCCACGACGAGATCTTCCACACGGCCGAGAGGGGCTGGCACCGCGAGACGGACCGCGCCGGAGGCATCGAGGGAGGGATGACGAACGGCGCCGAGGTCGTCGTGCGCACGATCTGGAAGCCCCTGCCGACGCTGATGCGCCCCCTGCGATCGGCCGAGCTGGGATCCCACGAGCCGCGCGAGGCTCACGTCGAGCGCTCGGACGTCACCGTCCTCCCGGCGGCGGCGGTCGTCGCCGAGGCCGCCGTGGCGTGGGAGCTGGCGCGGGCGGCGCGCGAGAAGTTCGGCGGCGACGCGATCGGCGACTTCACCGCCGCGCACGCCGCCTACGTCGAGCGCATCGCCCGGGCATGATCCCGGGCCCCTTCCGCAACCTCGCGCTGATCGGCTTCATGGGCGCGGGCAAGACGAGCGCCGGCGAGGCGCTGGCCGGGCGCCTCGGCTGGTCGTTCCTGGATGCCGATCGCGAGATCGAGCGGGAGGCGGGCCGGACGATCGCCGCGATCTTCGAGGAGGACGGCGAGCCGGCGTTCCGCTCGCTCGAGGAGCGCGTCGTCGGGCGCCTTCTGAGGGAGTCGAACACGGTGCTGGCGCTGGGGGGCGGCTCGATTCTCTCGCCGGTCACGCGCGAGCGGCTTCGCGACGGGAGCTTCACCGTCCTCCTCGACGTCTCGCCGCAGACGGCCTGGCGGCGCATCGAGGCCCACGCGGGCGACCGGCCGCTCGCCGGCGAGGCGCAGGGGTTCGCGGAGCTCTACGAGCGCCGCCGCCCGCTCTACCACGCCGCCTGCGACGCGTTCGTCGACGCCGAGGACCTCCAGGGCGAGGAGGCGCTCCTGGCGCCGCTCGCGCGGCCCGCGGCCCTGGCCGAGCTCCCCCGGCTCGTGGGCGCACGGCGGGCGGCGCTCATCGCCGACCGGGCGGTGCTGCGCGTGCTCGGCTCGCCGATCGACCCGCTCGTGACCGTCCGCCTTCCGGTGGGCGAGGCCGCCAAGACCGTGGCCGTCGCCCGGCAGGCGTGGACGCGCCTGGCCGACCTCGGCGTGGAGCGCGGCGACGTCGTCGTCGGCCTCGGCGGCGGCGCGGCGACGGACGTCGCGGGGTTCGTGGCCGCGACCTACCTGCGGGGCATCCCGTGGATCTCCGTCCCGACGTCGCTCACCGGGATGGTGGACGCCGGCATCGGCGGGAAGACGGCCGTCGACCTGCCCCAGGCCAAGAACGCGGTCGGGGCGTTCCACCAGCCGGAGTGGGTGGTGTGCGACCCGGCGACCGTCGAGACGCTGCCGCTGCGGGAGTGGTCGTCCGGGTTCGCCGAGGTGGTGAAGACGGGGCTTCTGGCGGGCGGGCGGCTGTGGGATCTCGTTCGCGAGTGGGAGCCCGGCAGGGGATCGCCCGACGACCGGCTCGAGCTGATCCGCCGCTGCGCGGCGTACAAGGCGCGGATCGTGGCCGCCGACCCCGATGAGCGGGGGCGGCGGGCGGTGCTCAACCTCGGGCACTCCGTCGGCCACGCGATCGAGGCGGCGACCGGCTACAAGGCGTTCTCGCACGGCGAGGCCGTCGCCGTCGGGCTGCTCGCCGCGCTGTGGCTCTCGGCACAGTGCACCGGGCTGGACGCGGCCGTCGAGGAGGAGGTGCGCGAGCTACTTCGCAGGCAGGGGCTGCCCGTCGTCGCCCGGAACGTCAGCCCGGCCGCCGTGATCGATTCGATGGCCCACGACAAGAAGGCCCGCGAGGGGCGCGTGCGCTTCGCGCTCCTGGAGGACGTCGGCAGGCCGGTGTGGGGGATCGATCCCGGCGACGAGCTGATCGAGGCGGCGGTCGCCCGAGCTGTGGCGCGGCGCTAGGGCGAGAGTCGCACGGGGATGCGCACGATGTTCGGCGGCCGGCCGCCGCGGGCCGACGTGTCGGTGACGACGATCGACCCGGCCTGGGCGCTTCCGACGTGGTAGGGGATCGTCACGCCGAAGTGGCCGCGGCAGCCGGTGCCGCAACTCGCCATGAAGGACTTCTTCGCGATCAGGTGGCCGCCGGAGTTCAGGACATTGACCACCATGGCGGCCTCGAAGACGTCGGACGTGCCCGTCACGTGTACCGTCGGCGAGAGATGGGCGCCGATCACCGGGGTGCGGACGACGATCGCAGGCACGAGGCGGGCGAACATCGCGCGCGTCATCCTGTCCGGGACCGCCACACTCCCGATCGCGCTGATGTCACTTCCCGAGATCCTGAGGTGAACGGCGTGGACCTTCGGGAACTGCGTCGCGGTGTAGGTGAGCTGCGCAAGGCGCATGCGCACCTGCTTCCTGGGCCCGGCTGCTGCGAACTTGTGGTTCAGGTCGATGCTGGCGACACCGCCCGTGGTGGAGGTGCTGTTCAGCTTCGTCCCCGCGGGGAGGGCCGTGCCGACGCCCGCGGCCGACTCCGCGGCGTTCGGCCCCGCGACGAGCGCACGCACCGCTGTCCTCACGGGGAAGCTCGCGGCCGCGGCCGTACGCCTCGTGTGCCACAGCCGCGCCGAGCGCTTGAACCACACGCTGATCGTCGTGGTGGCATGCGGCTTGGGGCCGTGGGAGTCGGCGCGCGCAGCCCCGCCGGATCCGGAGAGGAGCCCCGCCACCAGCACGAGCGTGATTGCCCGACGTGCAAACACCGCGCGGACACTACCGAAGATCGCGAGATATACGGCACAGCCGGGTCAAGTAACCTCCCCGCTCGATGCAGGTCGTGGTCCTGAACGGGGTCAATCTGAGCATGCTCGGCAAGCGGGATCCGGCCGTGTACGGGACGGTGACGCTGTCGCAGCTCGAGACGATGATCTACGAGTGGGCGAAGGATCTGAACCTCACCGTCCGCTGCTGGCAGACGAACAGCGAGGGCGACTACATCGACATGATCCATGAGGCGTGCGCCGGCGCCGACGGCCTCGTCGTCAACCCGGGGGCCTGGACGCACTACTCCTACGCGATCCGCGACGCGCTCGAGATCTTCCCGGGGCCGGTCGTCGAGGTGCACCTCTCGAACATCGAGGAGCGTGAGGAGTGGCGGCGCCGCTCCGTCATCGCCGACGTCGTCTCCCACCGGATCCTCGGACAGGGCCCAGAGGGGTACCACGAGGCCCTCGAGCGCCTGGCGGCCACGCGGTGAGCCACGCCGTCCGCTTGGCGGCTCTCGGGGAGCGGCTCGACGTCCTCGGTGTCGACGCCCTCCTCGTGACCTCGCGGGCCAACATCCGCTACCTGACCGGCTTCGGGGGGACGAACGGCGTCGTCCTGGTAGGCCCCGACGGCGCGACGTTCCTCACCGACTTCCGCTACACCGAGCGGGCCGCTCCTCTCGAGGAGTACATGGACGTGCGGCAGGTCGAGCGCGACGTGATGAAGGCCGCCTGCGCCCACCTCGCCGAGCTCGCGCCCGGCGCGCGTCGCATCGGCTTCGAGAGCGCCCATATGACGGTGGCCCAGCACGACCGTCTCGCCGCCGCCGCGCCCGCGCCGCCGGTCGCGACGACGGGCGCGGTGGAGCGGCTGCGCGAGGTGAAGGACGCCGACGAGCAGGAGGCCGTCAGGCGCTCGGCGGCGCTCATCCAGCCGGTCCTCGAGCAGGTCGCCGGCGCGGGCCTCGTGGGCCGGAGCGAGCGCGACGTGGCGTGGAGCATCCAGGAGGCGTTCCACGTGCTCGGTGCCGAAGGGCTGAGCTTCCCCTCGATCGTCGCCGCCCACGAGCACGGCGCCCAGCCGCACGCCGAGCCGGGCACCGACGTCATCGGCCCGGACACGTTCGTCACGATCGACCTGGGCTGCGTGCTCGACGGCTACTGCTCGGACTGCACCCGCACGTTCGCGACCGGCTCCGTCCCGCAGCGGCTGCGCGATGCGTACGACGTCTGCCTGGAGGCGCAGCTGGCGGCGATGGCGGCCATCCGGCCGGGACTCTCCGGCAAGGACGCCGACGCCGTCGCGCGCGACATCATCGACCGCGCCGGCTTCGGGGAGCACTTCGGCCACCCGCTCGGACACGGCGTGGGCCTCGAGATCCACGAGGATCCGCGCCTCTCCGCCGTGTCGGCCGCAACCCTGGAGCCCGGCATGGTCGTCACAGTGGAGCCGGGCATCTATCTGCCCGGGCTCGGCGGTGTTCGCATCGAGGATCTGGTCATCGTGACCGAGGACGGCTGCGAGCGCCTCACGGGCTACCCTAAAGAGCTGACCACGCTCGGGTAGGCGCGATGATCTCGACCAACCAGTTCAAGAACGGCATGCACATCGACGTCGACGGCACCGTCTACCGGATCGTCGAGTTCCAGCACGTCAAGCCCGGCAAGGGCGGGGCGTTCGTGCGCACGAAGCTGAAGGCGCTCGAGAGCGGGGCGGTCGTCGACAAGACGTTCCGCGCGGGCGAGAAGATGCCGCGTGTCCGCACCGAGGTCAAGAACGTCACCTACATGTACAACGACGGCTCCGACGTCCACCTGATGGACACCGAGACGTTCGACCAGATCGCGCTCCCTGCGGCATCCATGGCCGAGGAGCTGCGCTTCATGCGCGAGAACGACACGATCCAGCTCCTGCTCGTCGACGGCAGCCCGTCGGCGGTGCAGCTGCCGGCGGCGGTCGAGCTCGCCGTCGTCGACACCGAGCCGGGCGTGAAGGGCGACACCGTCTCCAACGTCACCAAGCCCGCAACGCTCGAGACCGGGGCCGTGGTCGCCGTGCCGCTCTTCGTGAACATCGGTGAGCGCATCAGGGTGGACACGCGCGAGGCGCGCTACATCTCCCGGGCGTGACCCGAATCGTCGACACCACGATCCGGCTCCTGTCGCAGCAGCCTCTGGCGGGCACGATCTCGACGGCGCGCGTGCTCGAGGTGGCGGAGATCCTCGACGGTGCCGGCTTCGCCGCGCTCGAGGTGTCTGGCGGCGGCTGCTTCGATGCGGCCGTGCGGCGCGGCGTCGAGAGCCCCTGGGAGCGGATCCGTGGCCTTCGCGCCCGCTGTTCCAGGACGCCGCTCCAGATCGCGCTTCGCGGCCGGTTCCTGGTCGGCCCGCGCCCGGTCTCCGACGACCTGATCCGGCGGTTCATCCTGTCGGCCGCCGAGAGCGGCATCGACATCTTCCGCCTGCACGACCCGATGAACGACGTCGAGAACCTCGCGCCGGCGGCGGCGGCGGTACGCGAGGCCGGAGGACGGCTGTACGCGGGCCTCGCGTTCTCGGGGAAGATGTCCAACCTCGAGCGAGTCGTCGAGAAAGCCCGCCGCCTGGCGGAGATCGGGGCGGACCACGTGCTGCTCCACGACCCGGCCGGCGCGCTCGACCCGGGGACGTGCGGCCAGGTGGTCTCGCGGCTCGCCGAGGCGTCAGGCGTCCCGGTTGGGCTCTACTGCCAGGGCACGGGCGGGAACGCGCTGGCGATGGCCGTCGAGGCGGCCCGGGCCGGGGCCGAGCCGATCGGGGCCGCGGCCTATCCCGTCGCCTCGTCGCTGAACCGGGTGGCGGCCGAGTTCCTGTGCGACGCGCTGACCGGCCTCGGGATCGAGCACGGCGTGGACACCGCCCGCGTGTGGGCGGCGTCACGGTTCATCGACGACCACGTCACCTCGCAGATGCCGGCGCTCCCGATCCCGCCGCGGATCGCCCTGCGGACGGCGTTCAACCGGATCCCGGTCGGCCTCGTGGCCGAGGTGGACGCCCGGCTGCGTGCGGCCGACGCCACCGACCGCCTGGACGAGGTCCTCGACGAGCTGGGGCGCGTGCGCGACGACTGCGGCATGCCCCCGCTCGCGCAGCCCATCGGCGGCATCCTCGCGGGGCAGGCCGTGCGGCACGTGCTCTCGGCCCGCAGGTGGGCGGATGCGTCGACCGAGATGCGCAGGCTCCTCGGCGGCAGATACGGGTCGCCGCCGATGGACGTGGTGCCGGAGGCGGCGGCCTTCGCCGACTACGACGGGCCGGCCGAGGAGCCGCCCGACATGGACGACCTGAAGGCGCGCGCGGGCGGCGCGCCCAGCGAGGAGGATCTCCTGCTGCTCGCGCTCTTCGGCGACGACGCGGCGAGGCTCATCGAGGCGCTGCGCGGCAGGGGGGCCGTGTCGGACCGCGACTCCGACGCGCTGGAGCCGACGCAGTCAGAGCGGATCCGGGAGCTGATCCAGATGGTCGAGGACTCCGACGTCGGCGAGCTGACGCTTCAGGACGGGCCGGTGCGCATCACCGTGCGCCGGCACGACGAGCGCCCGCCCGCTCCGGCCGCGGCTCCGGCGGCGGCGCCCTCCGAGGAGCCGGCTGTGTCCTCGGCGATCCGGCTCGAGTCGCCGATGGTGGGGACGTTCTACCGATCGCCGTCGCCGAGCCAGCCGGCCTTCGTCGACGAGGGCGACCGCATCGAGATCGGACAGACGCTGTGCATCCTCGAGGCGATGAAGCTGTTCAACGAGTTCAAGGCTGAGCACGCGGGCGTGATCCGCCGGATCCTTGTGGGGAACGCCGAGCCGGTGGAGTACGGCCAGCCGCTGTTCGAGCTCGAGCCGGCGTGATGGCGAGATCGGTGGCGGCGGGCCGACCACCGGGGCCAAGCCCCATGGGGTCAGACCCCGCATCGGTCCAGTTTGCGGTTTCGTCACAGGCGCGCGACATGCGCACGCGCCTGAGGCCCGCCGTCGACCCCGATCTGCGAAGGAATCGTCACGCCGGTGTGACGGCGGCCGATGCGGGGTCTGACCCCAGGGTGTCGGCGTGCTGAGCAGGGTCCTGGTGGCGAACCGCGGCGAGTGCGCGGTGCGGATCGTCCGTGCCTGCCACGACCTCGGGATCGAGGCCGTCGCCGTCTACTCGACCGCCGATCGCGACGGCCTCTGGGTGGAGCTGGCCGACCGGGCGGTGTGCATCGGCCCCCACCAGCCGGCGGAGAGCTACCTGAACGTGCTGAACCTGATCGGAGCCGCCGAGACCACCGGCTGCGATGCCCTGCACCCCGGGTGGGGGTTCCTGGCCGAGAACGCGGCGTTCGTGGGCGTCTGCGCCGAGAACGACCTGGTGTTCGTGGGCCCGTCGGCCGCGGCGATGGAGGTGATGGGCGACAAGAGCCGCGCCCGCGAGGCGATGCGCGTGGCCGGCGTGCCGCTCGTCCCGGGCTCGCTTGACCGCCTGGGCGGCGCCGATCACGCGCGAACCATGGCGGCCGAGATCGGCTATCCGGTCCTGCTCAAGGCTGCGGCCGGAGGCGGCGGACGGGGCATGCGGCTCGTCACCGACCCGGCCGACATCGAGGACGCCTACGGCGTCGCCTCGGCGGAGGCGCTCACGTCGTTCGGCGACGGCGGGATGTATCTCGAGCGGGCCGTCGTCGGCGCCCGCCATGTCGAGATGCAGGTGCTCGCCGACGACCGCGGCGTGCTCGTCCTCGGCGAGCGCGACTGCTCCGTGCAGCGGCGCCACCAGAAGCTGATCGAAGAGGGGCCGTCGCCCGCCCTCGACGAGGCCACCCGCGTGCGCATGGCCGACGCGGCGCGACTGGCGTGCACCGGCTGCGGCTACCGGAACGCCGGCACCGTGGAGTTCCTGCTCGACCAGGACGGGTCGTTCTACTTCATCGAGATGAACACCCGCCTCCAGGTCGAGCACCCCGTGTCCGAGCTCGTGACGGGGCGTGACCTGGCCACCTGGCAGCTTCGCATCGCCGGCGGCGAGCCGCTCGACTCGACCGGCCTCGCCGATCTCCGCGGCCACGCGATCGAGTTCCGGATCAATTGCGAGGACCCCGCCCATGACTTCCGCCCTGCAGCCGGGACGATCGGCCGGTTCCGGGCGCCGCTCGGCCCGGGTGTGCGGGTCGACACGCACGCGTACGAGGGCTACCGCGTGCCGCCGTTCTACGACTCGCTCCTGGCGAAGCTGATCGTCTGGGGCGAGGATCGCGCCCAAGCGCTCGACCGGGCGCGACGCGCACTCTCGGAGCTCGAGATCGAGGGGGTCGCCACGACGGCGCCGCTCTTCGCCGAGATCGTCCAGGAGCCGGTGTTCCGGTCGGGCGACTACACGACCGCGTACCTCGACGACGCGCGCGACCGGCTGCGATCGCTCGCGCCCGAGATGGCAGCGTAGTGCCGCTCCGCCTCGGCACGGCGACCGTCGCGGACGAAGCCCTCGAGACGATCGTGCGGGGCGCGGTTGCCAGCGTCTCGGGCGCCCGCCTGGACGCCCCCGGTCGCGTCGCGCGCGTCCTGCCGGGCCGGCGGGGGCCCGTGGAGTGGCAGGTCGAGCGCTCGTCGATCGCGTTCGACGTCGACATCTCGGCGGCGTACGGACGCGTCCTCCCGGAGCTCGCCGTGGCCGTGCGGGACGCCGTCGCCGAGCACGTCGCCCGGATGACCGGCCTCGACGTCCGCTCCGTCGACGTCACCGTCAGCGAGGTCGCCCGTCACGAGGGACCCGAGCGATGAGCCCGAGCAGGCGCGCGGAGCGGCGCGGGGCGGCGTTTCTGCTCTACCAGAAGGATCTGACCGGCGGCGACTTCGCGTCGCTCTTCGATGCCTACGAGCGCGACAACGGCGAGCACGTCACCGAGTTCGTCCGCGCCCAGGCCGAGGGTGCGTGGGCCGATCGCGATCGCCTCGACAGCAGCATCGACGCGGCCGCCGAGGGGTGGAGCGCCGAACGGATGGCGGTGCTCGAGCGCAACATCCTGCGGCTTGCAGTGTGGGAGATCGGGCGCGGGGAGGTGCCGGTCGCGGTCGCGATCGACGAGGCCGTGTCGCTCGCGAAGCGGTACGCATCGCCCGAGGCCGCTACGCTGGTAAACGGCGTTCTCGGCAAGATTGCCCGCGACCAGGGGGTTGGACGGTAGACCAGACCAGATTGCAGGAGGTTGCCGGCGAGCTCGAGCGGCTTCGCGCCGATCTCGAGCGCGACGACCTGACGCCGGAGCAGGCGGTCGAGCTGCTCGAGCGGATGACGGTCGTCGTGCACGAGGCGGTCGACGCGCTCGAGGCGCGGGCCGAGAGCCTCGAGGATGAACGGGGGCCGCAGTGATCGAGCCGTATCTCATCGAGCTGCGACTGGCCCGGGAGCCCGGGTTGGACGTCGCGATGCGCTACCCACTCGCCGGGGGCGGCAAGCGGATCCGCCCGCGGCTGTGCCTCGCCGCGGCGCGCGCGGGCGGTGCCGACCCGGCGATCGCGCTCCCCGCTGCGGCGGCCATCGAGCTCATCCACACCTTCTCGCTGGTCCACGACGACCTGCCGGCCCTCGACGACGACGACGAGCGCCGGGGCCGTCCGTCACTGCACGTCGCCCACGGCGAAGCCGTCGCCATCCTGGCCGGGGACGGCCTCCTAAACGCCGCCTACAGGCTTGCGAGCGAGCGGCTCGAGGCTCCCCCGAAGGTGCGCCTCCGGGTCATCTCCGAGCTGGCGGCGGGGGTTGCCGGGATGATCGACGGCCAGTACCTCGACGTCGCGGGGCCCGAGCCCGATGCCGAGGGGCTCGTCCGGCTGCACCGGCTCAAGACGGGATCGCTGATCTCGGCCGCCGTCGGGTGCGGGCTCCACGTCGCCGGGCTCGACGACGACGCCCAGCGGCCGTACCGGGCGTTCGCCGCGGAGCTGGGGCTCCTGTTCCAGATCGTCGACGACATCCTCGACGCGGCCACCGACGAGTGGGGGTATGTGCGCAGCCACGGGGTCGACGGCGCGCGCCGCCTGGCCGAGGAGACGCGGGCCGGGACGCTCGAGCTCCTCGCCGGCTGCGAGGGCGCGACGGACGAGCTCGAGGCGATCGTGGCCGAGGTGGCGGACCGGGCGGCGTGAGCGTCGCGATCGCCGTTGCGGGGGCCGAGCGGGTCGACGAGCTCGAGCCCCTGTGGATCGAGCTGCACCGTCATCACCGCCGCGTCGCCGCCCAGCCCGTCGTCGCCGACGACGCTGCGTCGTGGGCGCGGCGGCGGTCGTGGTATCTCGACATGCTGGCCGGTGGCGACGACCTCGTGCTGATCGCCGAGCGCGACGGGCGCCCGGTCGGCTACGCGTTCGTGCACATGCACGCCGGGCCGGACGACACGTGGCCTGTCGGACGCCGCTGGGGCGAGGTGGTGTCGCTCTCGGTCCTGCCGCAGGAGCGCGGTGCGGGCGTCGGGACCGCCCTGCTCGACGCGGTGGATCGTGAGCTGGCCGTGCGCGAGGTGCCGGATCTCCAGGTGGCGGTCATGGCCGGAAACGCCGACGCGCTGCGGCTCTACGAGCGCCGCGGCCTCCGTCCGGCCGAGCTCGTCCTGTTCCGCTTCGGCCCGGCCGGGGATGGCGACGAAGCGCCGGCTTGACGCGCTTCTGGTCGAGCGCGGCCTGGTCGAGACTCGAAGCCGTGCGCAGGCGCTTGTCATGGCCGGCCGCGTCACCGTGAACGGCGCGCCGGCGACGAAGGCCGGTACGCCGACGGCCGACGACGCGGCCGTCGAGCTGATCGCTCCGCCGCGGTACGTGTCGCGCGGCGGAGAGAAGCTCGAGACGGCGCTCGCCGCCTTCGCCGTCGACGTCGCGGGCGAGCGGTGCCTCGACGTGGGAGCCTCGACGGGCGGGTTCACGGACTGCCTTCTGCAGCACGGGGCGCGAGCGGTCGTCGCGCTCGACGTGGGCCGAAACCAGCTCCACGAACGCCTTCGCGCCGACCCCCGGGTCACGGTCGTCGACGGGACGAACGCGCGCTCGCTGGACTGCGGGAAGCTGCCCTTCCAGCCGGGCCTCGTCACGGCCGACGTCTCGTTCATCTCGCTCCGCCTCGTGCTGCCGGCCGTGCTGGCGTGCGCCGCCGATCCGTGGCGGGCGCTCGTCCTCGTGAAGCCCCAGTTCGAGGCCGGCCGCGCCGATGTTCGCCGGGGTGTCGTCCGCGACCCGGACGTGCGCCGGAGGGTGTTGCAGGATTTCTCCGCGTTCGCGACCTCGAGCGGCTGGGCCGTCCTCGGCGTGTGCGATTCTTGTGTCCCGGGCCCGGCCGGAAATCGCGAGTACCTTGTGTACCTCGCGTCGCACGCGCACCCCGTGCAGGAGGACCAGACCGCCGATGTCGCAGACCAGATCGAACGTGCGCTCTCCGCGCCGTGACGGCGTGGCGGTGGCGCGCGCGGCCTTCCTGACCCACGGCCGGGCGGAGGTCATCGGCGACGCGCTGCATCGGCTCCGCGCGGTCGCCGCCCGCTGCGGGGTCGACGTCGTCGACGAGGACGATCCCGACATCGTCATCGTGCTGGGCGGCGACGGCACGATGCTGCGGGCGCTCCAGCGATGGCTCGGCACGGGCATCCCCTGCCTCGGCGTGAACTTCGGCCGGGTGGGATTCCTGACGAGCATCCCGGGACGCGACCTCGATGCGGGGCTCGAGCGGGCCTTCGCCGGCGGGTACGAGGTGCACGACCTACCGACGCTGGTCGGCGGCGCGCTCGGCGGGACGCACACCGCCGTCAACGACATCGTGCTCACCAGCGCCACGCCGGGCCGGATGGCGATCGTGGAGTGGGGCGTCGACGGCCAGTCCCTGGGCGAGCTCGGATGCGACGGGGTGATCGCCGCCAGCCCGACGGGATCGACCGCGTACAACATCTCGGCCGGCGGCCCGGTCCTGGTACCGGGCACCGACGGCTACGTGATCACATTCGTCTCGCCGCACTCGCTGCACGTCCGCTCGATGGTGCTCGGCCGGTCGCACGTGGTGAGCTTCCGAAACAGCTCCGCCGACGTGCCGGTGCAGATGATCGTCGACGGCCACGTCGTTGCCGTCCTCGATCCGGAAAAGGTGCTCGAGGTGCGCATGGGCGACGC
Organism: uncultured Actinomycetes bacterium; assembly: GCA_963809325.1. Lineage (GTDB taxonomy): Bacteria > Actinomycetota > Thermoleophilia > Gaiellales > JAICJC01 > JAICJC01. The sequence goes on along the minus strand of CAWEIZ010000007.1, from coordinate 180,148 downwards.
GTACGCGGCGCTGGCGCGGGTGAGCCCCACGTCGTTCTTCACCCGCTACCTGGAGGCGTTCTCGCACTGATGCTCGCCCGGCTCCACATCCACAACCTGGCGTTGATCGAGCGCGCGGAGCTCGAGCTCGGGCCGGGGCTGAACGTCCTCACGGGCGAGACCGGCGCGGGGAAGACGATGCTGGCCCAGGCGATCGGCCTTCTCACCGGGGCGCAGCCGGTGGCCGGCATGGTGGGGCCCCACGGCGACGAGGCCTACGTCGAGGCCGAGTTCGACGCCCCGCCCGAGCTCTTCGACGATCCGGCCCTCGCAGCCGTGGCCGGCCTGCGGCCCGACGGCGAGGAGACGCTCGTCGTCGCGCGGCGGCTCACGGCGAACGGCCGCAGCCGGGCGTTCGTCTGGGGACGGGGCTGCGCCCGGGCCGACCTCGAGGCGATCGGCGAGCGGCTCATCGAGATGTCGTCCCAGCACGAGGCGCGCCGGCTGGCGCGGCCGGCCCGCCAGCTCGAGCTGCTCGACGCGCACGCCGGCACGAGCGACCTCGCGGCCGAGATGGCAGGCGCCTGGCGCGCCCTTCGCGCCGCCCAGGCCGCCTTCGAGTCTGCGCGGGGCGAGGCCGCCGACGCCGCCCGGCGCCGGCTCGACCTCGAGGATCTCGTCGCGCGGGTCGACCAGCTCGCGCCCGCCGCCGGCGAGCCCGACGCACTGCGGGCCGAGCGTGAGCGGTTGCGCCACCTCGACGAGCTGGCGGCAGCGGCGGGTACGGCCGCCGAGCTCCTGAGCCCCGCCGACGGCCAGGGGGCCCGCGAGCTCACGGCGAGCGCGGCCCAGGAGGTCGCCGGCGTCACCGCGTTCGCGCCCGAGCTGGCCGACGTCGCCACGGCCCTCGACGAGATCGCGCTCCGTATCCAGGACGCGTCCGCTGAGCTCCGTGGCCACCTGGCCGGGCTCGAAGCCGACCCCACTCGGCTCGAGCATGTCGAGGCGCGGCTCGAGGCCTTCAGCCAGCTCGAGCGCCGGTATGCCGCCCCGCTGGGCGAGGTCGTCGAGTCGGCAGGTGCCGCCCGCAGGGCGCTCGAACGGCTCGAGAGCTCCACGGAGGAGCTCGCCCGGCTGGAGGCCGAGGCCGCCGCGGCGGCCGAGGCGGCCCGGGACTGCGCCGAGCGCCTGACCGCGGCGCGCGCCGCGGCGGCCGAGCCGTTTGCCCGCGCGGTCGAGGCCGAGCTGGCCGACCTCGGCATGGCCCAGGCGATCTTCACCGTCCGGGTCGAGCCGGCCGACATCGGGCCGAGGGGCGCCGATCGCGCCGTTCTTGAGCTGGCGGCGACCCCGACGCTTGCGGCCGGGCCGGTGGCCGAGACGGCCTCGGGCGGCGAGCTCTCACGCATCGCGCTCGCGATCCGGGTCGCGGCGCGGGCGGGCGGCGGGCCGGGGATCCTGCTCCTCGACGAGGTCGACGCCGGCATCGGCGGTCGCACGGCGCGGGCGGTGGCCGACAAGCTGGCCGCCCTCGCAGACGGCGCCCAGCTCCTCGTCATCACGCATCTACCCCAGATTGCCCGCGCTGCCGACGCGCACTTCGTGGTCGAGAAGCCCGACGACGCGGGCGCGGCCACGGTCGTCCGGCTACGCGAGGCGGAGGTCGTCGAAGAGCTGGCGCGGATGCTGGGCGGCGACCCCGACGACGAGGCCGCGCTCAAGCACGCCGAGGCGCTGCGGTCGTAGGCGGGCGTGGGTGTGGCGGTGCGGCGGCGTGCCAGAACGGGGTCAGACCCCAGGGGTGGCCAGCGCCTCGTAGCAGACGAGCTCGTGCCCGTACGCCTCGATCGTGCCGGTGTCGCGCATGCCGAGCTTCTGCATGATGCGGATCGACTGCGCGTTCGCGGGGTAGGCGAGCGCCACGACCCGCTCGAGGCCGAGCGGCCCCAGGGCGGCGTCGAGGCAGGCACGGGCGGCCTCGGTCGCGTACCCCTGGCCCCATGCCGACCGCTGGAACTCGTACACCAGCTCGACGTCGGGGCCGGTGCCGTCGACGTGGACGACCCCGCAGACGCCGATCATCTCGCCGGTCTCACGCAGCTCGACCGCCCAGAGGCTGAAGCCGTTCTTCTGCTGGCCCTCGATCATCCGCGCCACACCGGCCGCGCTCTGCTCGCGCGTCCTCGCCTTGCCGTCGGCGCCCACGTAGCGCATGACCTCGGGGTCACCGTAGACCCGGTGAGCGCCGTCGGCGTCGGACTCCTCGAGCTCCCGGATCCGCAGGCGCTCGGTCTCGATCGGAAGGACGCTCAGGATGCCCTCCGGCGTCCGGCCTGGCAGAATGGGGGTGCGGGCACGGCGGAGCAGTGTAGAGCGGAAGGAGCGGGGGATGACCGAGCACCTCACGGCGACACGGGCTGGCGAGCGGTTCGCGGTTGCGATCGCCGCGGCGACCGACTGCCACCAGGCGTGCATCGAGGCGCTGTCGTGGGGGCTCCAGGCGCGGGGCGAGCCGGCGCACCTGCTCCACGCGCGGCTGCTGCTCGACTGTGCGCAGATGTGCGATGCGGCGCGCGACATGATGCTCCGGAGCTCGGACTTCGCCCACCAGGCCGCGGCCCTCACCGCCGAGGTCTGCGAGCGCTGCGCCGCCTCGTGCGAGCGCACCGGCCAGGGCATGGCGGCCTGCGCTGCGGCCTGCCGGACATGCGCCGAGGCCTGCCGCGCGCTCAGATAGGCGGGCCGTCGGGCCCGTCGCGTATGATCCGTATCCCGTAACCGGTCACCACTCGGGAAGGGGCGAGCGTGAGCAGGCAGGTCAAGTACGTGTTCGTGACCGGGGGCGTCGTCTCGTCGCTGGGGAAGGGAATCACCGCGGCGTCGCTCGGGCGGCTTCTGAAGGCGCGGGGCCTCCGCGTCTCGCTGCAGAAGTTCGACCCCTACATCAACGTCGATCCCGGCACGATGAGCCCGTTCCAGCACGGCGAGGTCTACGTGACCGAGGACGGCGCCGAGACCGACCTCGACCTCGGCCACTACGAGCGCTTCGTCGACGAGTTCCTGTCTCGCAACTCGAACCACACGACCGGCTCGGTCTACAACGAGATCATCCGCCGCGAGCGCAAGGGCGAGTACCTCGGCTCGACGGTGCAGGTGATCCCGCACGTCACCGACGAGATCAAGCGCCGCGTGACGCTGGCCGCCGACTCGTCTGACGTCGACGTCGTCATCACCGAGATCGGCGGCACGGTGGGCGACATCGAGAGCCTGCCCTTCCTCGAGGCGCTCCGCCAGTTCCGAAACCAGGTCGGCCGCGACAACGTCATGTACATCCACTGCACGCTCGTGCCGTACATCGACGTGGCCGGCGAGCTCAAGACCAAGCCGACGCAGCACTCCGTCCAGGAGCTGCGCCGCATCGGTATCTCGCCCGACGTCGTGGTGTGCCGGTCGAAGCGGCCGCTCTCGCGCGACATCCGCGAGAAGATCGCGCTCTTCGCCGACGTACCCGTCGACGCGGTGATCTCGGCGCCGGATGCCGACAACATCTACGCGATCCCGCTCACGATGCAGGCGGAGGGGCTCGACCAGCTCGCCTGTGACCGGCTCGGCCTCGTCACCGGGCCGCCGGACATGCGCGAGTGGGAGGCGATGGTCGACCGGATCAGGTCGGCCGAGGGCAGCGTCCGGATCGCCCTGGTGGGCAAGTACGTCCAGCTCCAGGACGCCTACCTGTCCGTCGTCGAGGCCCTGAACCACGCGGCCATCCACCACGGCACGCGGCTCGAGGTCGCCTGGGTCGACGCCGAGACGCTGTCGGTCGAGGAGGCCGAGCGCCGGCTGGCGCAGGCCGACGGCATCCTCATCCCCGGCGGGTTCGGGATCCGCGGGATCGAGGGCAAGATCGCAGCGGCCCGCTTCGCGCGCGAGAACGGCGTGCCGTTCCTGGGGATCTGCCTCGGGATGCAGGTGGCGGTCGTCGAGTTCGCCCGCACCATCGTCGGGCTCGACGGCGCCAACTCGAGCGAGTTCGACCCGGCGACCCCCTACCCCGTGATCGACCTGCTCCCCGAGCAGAAGGGCGTGTCGGACATGGGCGGGACGATGCGGCTCGGATCCGACCCCGTCACGCTCGTCGACGGCTCGCTGGCCCGGGCGGCCTACGGCGAGTCGGTCGTCTACGAGCGGCACCGGCACCGGTACGAGGTGAACAACAGCCTCCGCCCGCGGCTCGTCGCCGAGGGCCTCGTGATCTCGGGCACGTCGCCCGACGAGCGGCTCGTCGAGGTCATCGAGCTGCGTGACCACCCGTGGTTCTGCGCGAGCCAGTTCCACCCCGAGTTCAAGTCGCGGCCCAACCGGCCGCAGCCGCTCTTCCGCGACTTCGTCGGCGCCGCGGTCGCGCGCACCAGCGCCGCGACAGCGCCCGCGGAGCCGGCCGAGAACCTCCCGGCGTGAACTCCAGCTCGTGGCAGGCGCTCGAGGTCCGCATGCGCGAGCTGGCGGACCTGTGGCGGACGTCTGCGCTGCTCTCGTGGGATCAGCAGACGATGATGCCCCCCCGCGGGGCCGAGGGCCGCGCCCGTGCCACCGCGACCCTCAGGGTGATCAGCCATCAGAAGCTCGTCGATCCCGTCCTGGGCGAGCTCCTCGACGAGGCGGCGACCGACAGCCTCGACCCGCCGCGGGCGGCGATGGTGCGCGTGCTGCGGCGCGAGCGCGACCAGTCGGTGCGCCTGCCCGACGACCTCGTCCGCCGGCTCGCGCTCGCCGCGTCGCGCGGCCAGGCGGTGTGGCAGGTGGCGCGGCGGGACGACGACTGGGAGTCCTTCCGGCCGTGTATCGAGGAGACGGTGCAGCTGAAGCGCGAGGAGGCCGACCTTCTCGGCCACGGGGGAGAGCGCTACGACGCCCTGCTCGACCTGTACGAGCCGGGGATGAAGACCGAGCGCGTCGAGGGCGTGTTCTCGGCCCTGGCGTCGGAGCTCGGCGAGCTGATCGGCGCGATCGCGGCGGCGCCTCCGCTGCCGGACCCGCCGTTCGCGGGCCGGCGGTTCGCCGACCCGCTCCAGTGGGACCTGACGCTCCGGATGCTCGCCGACATCGGCTTCGACTTCGACGCCGGCAGGCAGGACCGCTCGGCCCACCCGTTCACGACCACGATCGCCCTGCACGACATCCGGTTGACCACCCGGATCGACGAGGCCGACCCGTTCTCGGCGCTCTCGTCGACGCTGCACGAGGCCGGCCACGGGCTGTATGACCAGGGGTTCGATCCCGAGTACGAGGACACGCCCATCGCGCAGGCGCCGTCGCTGGGGCTGCACGAGTCGCAGTCGCGCCTCTGGGAGAACCTCGTCGGCCGCAGTTTGCCGTTCTGGCGCCGCTACACGCCCGTCATGCACGAGGTCTTCGGCGACACCATGCGGGGGGCGACGGCCGAGGACGTCCATCGCCAGGTGAACCGGGTCACCCCGTCGCTGATCCGCGTCGAGGCCGACGAGGTGACCTACAACATGCACATCCTCGTGCGCTTCGAGCTCGAGCTGGCGCTCCTGCGCGACGAGCTCGCCGCCGCCGATCTGCCGGCCGCCTGGAACGACGCCTACCGCCGCCGCCTCGGCGTCGCGCCGGCGAACGACGGCGACGGCGTGCTCCAGGACGTGCACTGGTCGTCGGCGGCGTTCGGCTACTTCCCGACGTACACGATCGGCAACCTCTACTCGGCCCTTCTGTGGAACACGATCCGCGCCGACATCCCCGACGTCGAGGCTCGGATCGAGGCCGGCGAGTTCGCGCCGCTCCTCGACTGGCTTCGCGACCGGATCCACCGGCCCGGGTATCTCGAGGAGGGTGAGGATCTGATCACGCGCGTCACGGGCTCCGGCCTCACCCACGAGCCGTTCATGGCCTACCTGTGGGGGAAGTACGGCGAGCTCTACGGCGTGGGCAGGACCGGGTAGGCGGCGGCATGGCGGCCACGGCGACCCCCGTTCTCGACCTCTTCCGCGAGCTGGCGGCGATCCCCAGCCCGTCCGGGCGCGAGCGGCCGGTGGCCGACCGCACGCTCGACTTCCTGCGCGACCTCGGGCTCGACCCGACCGAGGACGACGCCGGCCCCCGGATCGGCTCGGACATGGGGAACATCCACGTCGCGCTGCCGCCGTCCGAGGGGGTCGACGGCGTGCCCATCTTCCTGAACGCGCACCTCGACACCGTGCCGCCCACGGGGCCGATCGATCCGGAGGTGCGAAACGGGGTCGTGGTGAACCGGCACGACACCATCCTGGGAGCCGACAACAAGGCGGCGGTGGTCGTCATGCTCGCCGCCGTCCGAGATCTCGTCCGCACCGGCCGGCCGCATGCCGGCGTCGAGCTCGTGCTCACTCCCATGGAGGAGGTCGGCCTGAAAGGGGCCAAGGCCTTCGACATCGCGCGTCTCAGCGCGAAGGTGGGGTACTGCTACGACCACGCTGCCCCGATCGGAAACGTGGTCATCGCCGCGCCGACCCAGCGCACGCTGCGGTTTCGCTTCATCGGGCGGGCATCGCACGCCGGGATCGCGCCCGAGGAGGGGCGAAGCGCCGTCGTCGCGGCCGCCCGCGCGATCGCCGACATGCCCCTCGGGCGCATCGACGCAGCGACGACCGCGAACGTCGGCCTCATCTCCGGCGGCATCGCCGGCAACATCGTCCCGCCCGAGTGCCTGGTCGAGTCCGAGGCCCGAAGCCGCGACCCGGGCCGGCTGCGCGAGCAGGTGCAGGCGATGCTCGACGCGGCCACGTTCGCCGCGAACCTGGCCGAGTGCGAGCTCGAGAGCCGGATCGAGCCGGAGTACGACGGCTACCGGTTCTCGCACTCCGACCCGGCCGTGCGGCTGGCCGCCAGGGCGCTCGAGGCCTGCGGTCGCGAGCCGGTCTACATCGAGTCGGGCGGGGGGGCCGACGCCAACGTCTGGAACGCGCGCGGGCTCGAGTGCGTGAACCTGTGCAACGGCATGGCCGAGATCCACACGGCGTCCGAGCACATCGCAGCCGCCGATCTCGACGCCATGCTCGACGTCACCCTCGCGTTGATCGACGCCGCCCGGACCCCGGCCTAAGCCCGTAGAATCGCGGAAGCATGAGGATCGGCGTCGCGAAGGAGATCAAGCCCGACGAGTACCGCGTCGCGCTGACGACCGCCGGGGTCACCGAGCTCGTCCGGCGCGGGCACGACGTCCTGATCGAGACGACCGCCGGGGACGGCAGCGCCATGAGCGACGACGACTACCGCGCGGCGGGGGCCGCCATCGTCGACGTCGACACCGTGTGGGGCGAGGCCGAGATGGTGCTCAAGGTGAAGGAGCCGCTCGACGGGGAGTACCAGCGGCTCTCGCCGGGGCAGGTGCTCTTCACCTACCTGCACCTCGCCGCGGCGCCCGAGCTGACCCGAGGCCTGGCGGAGTCCGGTGCGACGTGCATCGCCTACGAGACCGTCGAGACCCCTGACCGGCGGCTCCCGCTGCTGGCCCCGATGAGCGAGGTGGCCGGGCGCCTCTCGGCCCAGGTCGGCGCCTACTACCTGCTGAAGCCGTTCGGCGGCCGCGGCCGGCTGATGGGTGGCGTCCCGGGTGTCCTCCCGGCCAAGGTGCTCGTGCTCGGGGGCGGGATCGTGGGCTACAACGCCGCGCTCATCGCCCAGGGGATGCAGGCCGACGTGACGGTCTTCGAGCGGTCGGTCGACCGCATGCGCGAGCTGGACGTGAGCCTCGGCCGCACCGTGCTCCTCCAGATGTCGAGCCGCCACGCCGTCGTGGAGTCGCTGCCCGACGCCGACCTCGTCATCGGCGGCGTGCTCGTGCACGGCGCCAAGGCGCCGCACCTTGTGACGCGCGACATGCTCGGGTCGATGAAGCCCGGGTCGGTGCTGGTGGACGTCGCCATCGATCAGGGCGGCTGCTTCGAGACGTCGCGCCCGACGACCCACTCCGACCCGACGTACGTCGTCGACGGCATCGTGCACTACTGCGTCGCGAACATGCCCGGAGCGGTTCCGATCACCTCGACGTGGGGCCTCACGAACGTCACGCTGCCGTACATCGAGGCGATCGCCGAGAAGGGCCTCCAGCGCGCGCTGGCCGCCGACCCGGCGCTCGCGCTCGGCGTCAACGTGGCCGACGGCCGGATCACCTGCGAGCCCGTCGCCGAGGCGGTCGGCATGGAGTACACGCCGCTGTCCCAGGTGCTCCCGCTCCAGGCCGCGTAGCGGCCGCCGACGGCAGGAATCCCCGCGCATGCGGCGAATGCTCCGTGCGCGGTGCGTGACTACGACCGGAAGCTCGCGGATTTCCTGACCCACCTGCAGCTCGAGCGCGGGGCGTCGCCGCACACCGTCGAGGCCTACCGCCGCGACCTGATCGACCTCGGCGACTTCGTCGAGCACGAGGACCCTGACACGATCGCAGTCGGCGTGCTCGACGAGTACGCCGTGGCGCTGCGCGACCGCGGCCTCTCGCCCGCCACCGTCCGCCGCCGCCTGGCCGCCGTGCGCGCGTTCTTGAAGCACCGCGCACGCGAGGGTGGGCGCGGCGACGCGGGCCGCACCGTGCCGCTTCCGCGGCTCGGCAGATCGCTGCCCAAGCCGCTCACCAAGGCCGAGGCCGAGGCGATCGTGACCGCCCCGGACGGATCCCCGCGCGGCCTGCGCGACCGGGCGATGCTGGAGCTCCTCTACGGAGCCGGCCTGAGGGTCTCGGAGCTCGTCTCGCTGCGCGTCTCGGACGTCGACCTCGACGAGGGCCTCGTGCGGTGCATGGGCAAGGGAGCCAAGCAGCGGGTCGTGCCGATGGGGAAGGGCGCGATCGACGCCGCCCGCGCGTATCTCGAGCGCGGCCGGCCGTACCTCGGCCGCACCCAGCGCGGCGACGTCCTCTTCCTGAACCACCGCGGGCGCGGGATCACCCGCCAGGCGGTGTTCCAGCTGGTGCGCGACCACGCCCGCCGCGCGGGCGTCTCGAGCGACGTCACGCCGCACACGTTGCGCCACTCCTTTGCGACCCACCTGATCGAGGGCGGCTGCGACCTGCGAAGCGTCCAGGAGATGCTCGGGCACGCGTCGATCGAGACGACCCAGGTGTACACGCACGTCTCCGCGGAGCACGTGCGCAAGGCGTACTTCAAGGCGCACCCGCGGGCCTGACCGCCCGCCCGCCAGCAGACTCGCATCGCGCCCGGTACACTGCCCGCCCCGAGCCAGGAGGACCCCCTGGAGACGGTGCATACCCACCCGCCGGCGGCAGCGGCGCCCGTCACGCTTCTCGAATCGATTCTCGAGAGCGTGCCGGTCGGCTGTGCCCTCGTGGACCGCGAGCTGCGGCTGACCCGTGCCAACGCGGCACTCGCCGCGCTCACGGGCCGCTCGAGCTGGGAGCTCCTGGGTGCGCCCGTCACCGAGGTGTTCGCCGGCCTCGCGCCCGACACGCCCAGCCTCTGCCACCGCGTGATGGAGACGCGCACTCCGATCGTCGGCATGTTCGCCGCCGCCGGCGGGCGGGCGCTCCGCATCGACTACCACCCGCTTCCCGCTGCGAACGGCACCCCCTCCGACGGCCTCTGGATCGTCGTCTCCGACGCGACCGCCTACCACGCCCTGAACGCCAGCGAGGCGCGCTATCAGTCGGTCGTCTCCGCGATGGCGGAGGGCGTCATGCTGGTCGACGCCGAGGGTCGGATCACCGCCTGCAACGCCAGCGCCGAGCGCATCCTGGGGCTCGACCACGACGCGATCGTGGGCCGGTCTCTCGGCGACAGCCGCTGGGCGGCCGTGCGCGAGGACGGTACGCCGGCCCCGCCCGACGAGCTCCCAGCCGTCGACACGCTGCGGACCGGTCGCGCCCACAACGACGTCATCCGCGGCGTCCGCGACCCGGACGGGCGCATGGTGTGGCTCTCGCTCAACTCGCAGCCGCTCCTCGCCCCCGGTGAGACGAGGCCGCACGGCGTTGCGCTCTCGTTCACCGACGTCACCGAGCGCCGGACGGCTGAGCGGCTCGCGAGCTCGGAGATGCGGCTGCTCGAGATGGTCGCGACCGAGACGCCGCTGCCGGCCGTCCTGCGCAGGCTCGCCCTCCTCGTCGAGGATCACTGCGAGGGCGCCGTGTGCGGGATCATGCGCGTCTCCGACGACGGCGCCCAGCTGCACCCGCTCGCCGCGCCGAGCCTGCCCGTGGAGTATCTCGCGGCGATCGACGGCGTCGCGGTGGGAGCCCGGGTCGGGTCGTGCGGGACGGCGGTGCACCGCCGCGAGCCGGTGTACGTGGTCGACATCGCGACCGATCCGCTGTGGGCGGGCTTCGCGGAGCTCGCGCTCGGGCACGGGCTGCGCGCGTGCTGGTCGGCGCCCGTGCTCGCCGCCGACGGCACCGTTCCGGCCACGATCGCCCTCTACTTCGGCGAGCCGCGCGCCCCGTTCGACGCCGACATCCGCGTCGTCGAGCTGGCGGTCTCGATCGCCCGGCTCGCGATCGAGCGCGAGCGGGCCCGGGAGGCGCTGCGCGAGAGCGAGCGCAAGCGCGTCGACGTCCTCGCCCGCATGCTGCGCGCCGAGGACGAGGAGCGGGCGCGCATCGCGGCCGACCTGCACGACGACACGATCCAGGTGCTGACCGGCAGCCTGCTCTCCATCGACCGCGTCCTCCGGGCCGCCCGGGCCAGCGGGACCGGCGTGCCCACCGCGCTGACCGACGCCCGCGTCCTCCTGGGGTCGACGCTCGATCGCACGAGGCGCCTGATGTTCGAGATCCGGCCGCCGCTCCTCGAATCGCACGGGCTCGGGCACGCCGTCGGCGAGCTGCTCGACCAGACCCGGCGCGATATGGGGATCCACGCGGCTGTCACGATCGACGTCGGGCGGCTCTCGCCGAGCGTCGAGTCGCTCGTCTACCGCACGGTGCAGGAGCTCGTCGCGAACGCGCGCAAGCACGCCCGCGCGACCCGGCTCGAGGTCGTGCTGACGGCCGCTGACGGCCGCCTCGAGGGTACGGTCGGCGACGACGGATGCGGGTTCGACACCACGCGAGCGCGCGATCGCAGCCTGATGCGGCTTCACCTCGGACTTCAGGCGGTGGCGGAGCGCCTGCGGCTGGCGGGAGGCGACTTCTCGATCGAGAGCCGCCCCGGTGGCGGCACGACCGCACGCTTCGGCCTCCCTCTCGAATAATGCCCCGCGCGTGCGTCATCGTCCTCGACGCGGTCGGGGTGGGGGACCTGCCCGACGCCGGCGACTTCGGCACCGCCGGGTCGTCGACGCTCGCGCACGTCGCCGAGGCCGTCGGCGGCCTCGAGGTGCCCACGATGCAGGCGCTCGGCCTCGGCAACGTGATGCCCGTGCAGGGCTGCCCGCCCCGGCCCGACGCGCCGGCGGTGTGGGGCCGCCTGCACGAGCGCTCGCTGGGGATGGACACGACAACCGGGCACTGGGAGATGATGGGCATCGTCACGGAGCGGCCGTTTCCGACCTACCCGGACGGCTTCCCGGCCGGGATCATCGAGGAGTTCGCGGCTGCGACGGGTCGGGGCGTGATCGGGAACGTGGCAGCGTCGGGCACCGAGATCATCGAGCGCCTGGGCGCCGAGCACGAGCGCACCGGGAGCTGGATCGTCTACACGTCGGCCGACAGCGTGTTCCAGATCGCGGCCCACGAGGCGGTCGTCCCGCTCGAGGAGCTGTACACCGCGTGTCGCACGGCCCGCCGGATCCTGCGCGGGGAGCACGCCGTGGGCCGGGTGATCGCGCGGCCGTTCGAGGGGGCCGACGGCGCCTACCGGCGGACGCCCAGGCGGCACGACTTCTCGCTCGAGCCGCCGCGCCCGAACCACCTCCAGCAGCTGCGGGAGCGGGGCATCACGGTGCACGGCGTTGGGAAGATCGGCGACATCTTCGCCGGCCAGGACATCGACACCAGCCATCCGACGACCTCGAACGCGCAGGGGATCGCGACCATCGAGGAGCTGATGCGGTCAGTCGCCGACGGCACCCTGGTGTTCACGAACCTGGTCGAGACGGACATGCTGTGGGGTCACCGCAACGACCCGCGCGGGTTCGCGGACGCGCTCGAGGAGTTCGACGCCGGCCTCCCGGGGATCCTGGCCGCGATGCGGCACGGCGACGTCCTCGTCCTGACCTCGGACCACGGCTGCGACCCGACGACGCCGTCGACCGACCATTCGCGCGAGCATGGCCTCCTGGTCGCGCACGTCCCCGGGGCGCCGCTCGTGGGCCACCGCCACGACGGCGACACGTTCGCCGACGTGGGCGCCACCGCGCTCCGGGTGCTCACGGGAGCCGGCCCCGAGGGCCTCCCGGGTACGTCCGTCGTCTGACCCGCACGTCGGCCGCATCCGCGACAATGCCGGCATGAGGAGAGGGGCGCATGCCTGAGCTGCCGGAGGTCGAAACCGTCCGGCGCGGCCTCGACCCGCTGCTTCGCGGGCGGGCCATCGAGGAGGCCGACATCATGGACGGCCGCCTCACCGCTCCGGAGGACCCGGTCGTCGTCGGCGCCGAGCTTCTCGGCGAGGCGTTCACCGGTGTGGGCCGGCGCGGCAAGTACCTGCTCTTCGGGCTCGACTCGGGCCGGACGCTCGTCGTCCACCTGCGGATGACGGGCTGGTTTCACCACCGCCGCGAGAACGGCGAGGAGCTCACGCACGTCCGCGCCGTCCTCCGTCTCGACGACGGGGCGTCCCTGGTCTACGCCGACCAGCGCCGGTTCGGGACGTGGCGGCTCGTCGCTCCCGGCAGTCTCGAGGACTACCTGCGTCCGCGGGCGGGGCCGGAGCCGCTCTCGGAGGAGTGGACGCCGCGCCGGTTCCGCGGCGACCTCGCCGGCCGGCGGGCGTCGGTGAAGGCGCTCCTGCTCCACCAGGGCGTCGTCGCAGGCGTCGGCAACATCTACGCCGACGAGGCGCTGTGGCAGGCGCGCATCCACCCGCTGCGCCCGGGCGGCGAGCTGACGGCGGCCGAGGTGCGGCGGCTGCACGCCGCGGTCGTCGAGACCCTCGAGCGCGGGATCGCGTCGCAGGGCGCCAGCATCCGCAACTACCGCGGCCCCGACGGAGCCCCGGGCTCGATGCAGGAGCGCTTCAACGCCTACGACCGCGACGGCGAGCCGTGCCCGCGCTGCGGCACCCCGATCGAGAAGATCCGCGTCGCCCAGCGAGGGACCCATCTGTGCCCGCGGTGCACCCGACAGCCCTGAAGGTGGCCGAGCGGCTCCGCGCCGCCGGCCTCGACGTCGACGTGCAGGAGCTCGACGCCTCGACGCGCACCGCCGAGGAGGCTGCCGCCGCCGCCGGCTGCGAGCTCGGCCAGATCGTGAAGTCGCTCGTGTTCGTCGACGCCTCGGGGCCGGTGCTCGTGCTGTGCGCCGGCGACCGGCGCGTCGACACGGCGCTCGTCGGCGAGGACGTGCGCCGGGCGACGCCCGACGAGGTGCGCGAGGCGACGGGGTTCGCGATCGGCGGTGTGCCGCCGCTCGGGCACGAGCGGCCGGTGCGGACCGTGGTCGACGAGTCGCTGCGCCGCTTCGCCACCGTCTGGTGCGCGGCCGGCACGCCCCGGGCGGTGTTCGAGGTCGAGACGGAGCGGTTGATCCGGGCGATCCCCGAGGCCGATGTCCGGGACGTCAGCGCGTGACGGCCGGGTCGCCGTCGAGCTCGAAGACGTAGGCCTCGAGCACGAGGCCGCCCGGCGTTCGCAGGTCGCGGTCGGGCGTCCGGGAGAAGCCGAGGCCGCGGTAGAGGCGGTGGGCGGCCGCCATCGCCCCGGTCGTGTGCAGCACGAGGCGCGAGCGGCCCGTGGCCTGGGCGCGCTCGATGCAGGCCTCGGCCAGGAGGCGGCCGATGCCGCGTCCCTGCAGCTCCGGGTCGACGGCCAGCATGCGCATCCCGGACTCGTCGGCACCCTCGAACTCGGCGAGCGGCCCGAGGCCGGGGACGAAGGTGACGCCGCCGAGGATCCGTCCCTCCCCGTCCGCCGCCACGATCACCTCGGCGGTCTCGGTCCGGCCGGCGACGTCGCGCAGCGTCGCCGCGTACCGCTCGCCCGGACTGAACCCGTCGATCGTCGCGTAGGCCGCGACGGTCAGGTTGCCCACGGCCTCGTACTCGCCGGGCCGGACCGGCCGCACCACGACTCCCCCCGTCATCGCGGCACCCTACACTGAGGTCGTGGGGCGCACCTACAAGGCCGACGTGATCGTCCTGCGCTCGCTGCGCTTCGGCGAGGCCGATCGCGTGCTGCACCTCTACACCGCCGAGCGGGGTCGCGTGAACGCCATCGCCAAGGGCGTCCGCAAGACGACGTCGCGGTTCGGCGCGCGCCTCGAGCCGCTGACCCGGGCGCAGCTCCTGCTGCACGAGGGCCGGGGCGAGCTCCACACCGTGTCGGGCGCCGACATCGTCGCCTCACACGCCGGCGTCCGCGAGCAGCCGTACGCGCTGGCGGTCGCCCAGATCGGCTCCGAGGCCGTGCTCAAGCTCTTCCCCGAGCCCGAGCCGCACCCGCGCGTGTTCGAGGGCCTGGTGCGGTTCCTCGACCTGCTCGACCGCGGCATCGACGACGGCCCCGACCCGGTGCGCGACGGCGTCGGCCTTGGCTTTCAGCTGAAGCTCCTGGCGCTCGCCGGCTACCTCCCGCACCTCGACTCGTGCGCGGGCTGCGGCTCGGGCGGCGCGCTGGTCGGCTACTCGGCCGCCGCGGGCGGCGCCGTGTGCGGGCCGTGCGCGACCGAGGAGGGGGCGTTCCACCTGAGCCCCGCGAGCCTGGCGGCCGTCGCCGCGCTCGTCGACCGGCCGCTCGCGGCGGGGTCACTGCCGACCGGCCCGGCGGCGGACGCCGTCCGGGTGGTCGAGGCGACCTACGAGTATCACGGCGGCTTCCGCCTGCGCACGTTGCACGTGTAGCTGCGCGCGCTGATAGCTTCCGCCTCCGATGGCGGCGACCTTCCAGGGGATGATCTCGGCCCTTCAGGCCTTCTGGGAGGAGCAGGGATGCGTCATCGTCCAGCCGTACCACACCGAGGTCGGCGCGGGCACGTCGAATCCGGCAACGCTGCTTCGCGTGCTCGGCCCCGAGCCGTGGCGGGCCGCCTACGTCGAGCCGTCCATCCGGCCCGACGACGGCCGCTACGCCGAGAACCCGTACCGCTTCCAGGAGCACTACCAGTACCAGGTCATCCTGAAGCCCGCGCCCGACGACGTGCAGGACGTGTACCTCGACTCGCTGCGGGCGATCGGGATCCCGATCGAGCAGCACGACGTGCGGTTCGTCGAGGACAACTGGGAGAGCCCCAGCCTGGGCGCGTGGGGCCTCGGCTGGGAGGTGTGGATGGACGGGATGGAGATCACCCAGTTCACCTACTTCCAGCAGGCCGGCGGGATCGAGCTCGACCCGGTGTCGGCCGAGATCACCTACGGCCTCGAGCGGCTCGCGATGCACCTCCAGAACGTGCGCCGGGCCCACGACATGACGTGGTCGCCCGGCATCACGTGGGCCGAGGTGCGAGAGGCGGGCGAGCGCCAGTTCTCGGCCTACAACTACGAGCTGGCCGACACGGCGATGCTGGCCCGGCACTTCGACGACCACGAGGCCGAGGCGGGCCGGTGCATCGAGGCCGGGCTGCCGCTCGTCGCCTACGACCACGTGCTCAAGTGCTCGCACGCCTTCAACCTGCTCGACTCCCGCCGGGCGATCGCGGTCACCGACCGGGCGGCGTACATCCTGCGGATGCGGCGGCTGACGCAGGCGGTCGCGGCCGCCCATCTCGCGTCGGCCGGAGGCGCGGGCGATGCCTGACCTCCTCGTCGAGATCGGCTGCGAGGAGCTGCCGGCGGCGCACTGCCGCATCGCCGAGGCGGCCCTTCCCGGGCTCTTCGCCGCCGAGCTCGAGCGGGCGGGCATCCCCGCCGAGCGCGTCGGCATCCACGTCGCCCCGCGGCGGCTTGCGATCATCGCGTCCGGCGTTCCCGAGCGGCGCGAGGCCGAGCGCCGGGAGGTGCGCGGCCCGCGCGCCGATGCCCCCGAGCAGGCCCGGGCGGGGTTCGCGCGAAAGCACGGAACCGACGCCGCGGCGCTCGAGGAGCGCGACGGATTCGTGTGGGCGATCTCCGAGGAGGCGCCGGCGCCGGCGGCCGGGCTGCTCCCGGCAGTCATCGCGGCCTCCGTCGCCGCCCTTCAGCTTCCGCGCACCATGCGCTGGCCAGGCGGCCGGTTCTCGCGGCCCATCCGCTGGGTCGTGGCGAAGCTGGACGGCGACGTCATCGCCGCCGAGGTGGCGGGCGTCCACGCCTCCGGCGAGAGCCGCGGCCCGCGGCCCGGCCGCGAGCCGGTGCCGATCGGCTCCGCAGCGACCTACCTCGACGACCTCCGCGCGCACGGCGTGATCGTCGACGCGGCCGAGCGGCGGGCGGCGATCGTCGCCGGGCTCGATGCCGCCGGCGGCTGGACCGATCCGATGGGAAAGCTGGAGGAGGTCGTCTATCTCGTCGAGCGGCCGGGCGTGATCGCGGGCGAGTTCGGGGCCGGCTATCTCGACCTGCCCGAGCGGATCCCGGTCACGGCGATGCAGTCGCACCAGCGCTACTTCCCGGTCCGCGGGGCCGGTGGGGAGCTCGAGCCGCGGTTCCTGGTCGTGACCAACGGCGGCGACGACGACGTCGTGCGGCGCGGGAACGAGGAGGTGCTCGTCGGCCGGCTCGACGATGCCCGGTTCGCCTACTCCCGCGATCAGGAGCACGGCCTCGCCGCGATGGTGCGTGAGCTCGACCGGGTCAGCTTCCTGGAGGGCGGCGGATCGCTGGCCGAGAAGACCGCCCGCCTCGCGCCGCTGATCGAGCGCCTGTGCGACCGAAACGAGCTCGGCGGCGACGTCCGCGCCGCGGCGCTTCGGGCCGCGGAGCTGTGCAAGGCGGACCTCGTCTCGAGGCTCGTCGGCGAGTTCTCGGCCCTCCAGGGCTACGCGGGCTCGGTGTACGCCGCGGCGGCCGGGGAGCCCGACGACGTCTGCGCCGCGATCGCCGAGCACCACAAGCCCGAGGAGGCGGGCGGGGAGCTGCCCGCGAACGCCGCCGGCGCCGCCGTCGCCGTGGCGGACAAGGGCGACACGCTCCAGGTCGCCTTCGCGGCCGGCCTCGAGCCGACCGGGAGCCGCGACCCGTACGGCCTGCGCCGCGCCGCGGCCGGGCTCGCGGCGATCGCCCTCGACCGGGGCTGGCACGTCGACCTGCCGGAGCTCGCAGGCGAGCGCGCCGTCGGCTTCGTGCTCGACCGGCTCGAGCCCGTGCTCCTCGAGGAGGGCGTGACGATCGAGGAGCTGCGCGCCGCCCGCGGCTCCGGCGAGACCGAGCCCATCGAGGTTGCCCGCCGCGCGCGCGACCTGAACGCCTTCGCCGGGCCGCGCCGCGACGCCGTGCGCGACGCGTACGGGCGCTGCGCCCGCATCGCCGGCGACACGGCCGCCGGCCCCGTCGACGAGGGGATCCTGGTGGATCCGGCCGAGCGGGCGCTGGCCGACGCCCTCTCCTCCGGCGGCGGCGCCACGCTCGAGTCGGCGGCCGAGCTCGCACCCGTCGTCGAGCGCTTCTTCGAGGAGGTGCTCGTCATGTCCGACGACGAGGCCGTCCGCCGGAACCGGCTCACGCTGGTCGCCGACGTCCGCGACCGGCTCCGCCGCCTCGGCGATTTTGCGCAACTTCCGGGGTAGATGGTTGATCCCCAATTCGCCCGCGCCTGGACGTCCGACAGCGGGGGCCTGGCGCGGCGTGGTGGGGCTGCGGCTGCGAACCGTCGCCTCGCGGCGTCCTCGGTCGCGCCGATATTTCAACCAATATCGACGCTCCCTGCGTCCTAGCGACGCTCGGTTCTCGCCGCCCAGGACATCACGCGAATTGGGGATCAACCATCTAGGATGGCCTCGGATGGGCGAGCGGCTCGAGATCCACATCGTCAGCGACTCCACCGGCGACACCGGTGCCCGCGTCGCGCGAGCCGCCCAGAGCCAGTTCGAGGACACCGAGATCGAGATGGTGCGCCACGCTCGGGTGCACACGCGCGAGCAGCTCGCGCGGGCGCTGGAGTCGGCCGCCGGCCGGCGGGCGGCCGTCTTCTACACGCTGGTCGACGCCGGCCTGCGCGAGGCCGTCGTGGAGCTGGCCCGCGAGCACCGGCTCGTCGTCCAGGACGTCCTCGGCCCGGCGCTGAACGCGGTGGCGACAGCCTCGGGCCGCGAGGCGACCATGGTGCCGGGCCGCACGGCGCCGCTCGACGCCCAGTACTTCCGGCGGATCGCGGCGATCGAGTTCGCGGTGAAGCACGACGACGGCCGCGGCGCCGACGACCTGACCCAGGCGGACGTGGTCCTGATCGGCGTGTCGCGCACGTCCAAGACGCCGACGTCGATGCACCTCGGCTACATGGGCTACATGGCGGCCAACATCCCGATCGTGAGGGGCGTCGACCCGCCGCCGTCGCTCTTCCAGATCGACCACTGGAAGCTGGTCGGGCTCACGATCGACGCCGAGCGGCTGTCGGAGATCCGCCGCCGGCGCGTGCGCGCGCTCGCCGCCGGTGCCGGCGCCCGCTACGCCGACCTGGAGGAGATCTACGAGGAGCTCGAGCTGACCGCCGCCCTGCACAAGCGGCTCGGGTGCCCTGTGATCGACGTGACAGGCCTTGCGATCGAGGAGACCGCGGCGCGGGTGGCGGAGCTCGTCGAGGCCCGGCGCCGCGCGGCCCTCGAGGGCGTCAGAACTTAGACGATTGACTCCCAATCCCCGGCGCGCCTGGACGTCCGATCGTGGCGTGGATAGCCGACGGTGGCGGGCTGCGGCTGCGAACCGTCGCCTCCGCGGGAGACCTGCTTGGATAGCAGGTCTTCCCGTGACCGCTGCAAGGCGTTCGCCTTGCAGCTTGTCCTCGGTCGCGTCGATATTTCAACCAATATCGACGCTCCCTGCGTCCTAGCGATGCTCGGTTCTCGCCGCCCAGGACATCACGGGCATTGGGAGTCAATCATCTAAACCGGCCCGGGGGGAGGGTCGGACGCCGGGAACGACTCCCGCGACGCCTCGTCCACGGCGTCGGCTCCGCTGACGACCCAGTAGGCGCTGGTGCGTGCCACGACGACCTCGTCGACGGCACCGGAGATGTGCCCCGGTGCGATCACCCGTGATCCCTCGGCGTGGAGGCGGGCCCACTCGCCCTCGTCGACGCCGACGCGTTCGGCGCAGTCCGCCCGCCCGCACTCACAGGCGATCAGGGTCAGCGGCATGTCCTCAGCCTAGATGATTGATTCCACGCCTCGTGATGTCCTAGCCGCAAGCCCTGGCTTGCGGCGGTCGTGAGCGACCTGCTACCGAGCAGGTCGCGAACGGGCGAGAACGGAGCGTCGCTAGGACGCAGGGAGGCCCGATAGTCGAACCTATCGGGCCGACCGAGGACGCCGCGAGGCGACGGTTCGCAGCCGCAGTCCCACCACAACACGACAACGAGCTACCGATGGACGTCCAGGCGCGCGAGGGCGTGGAATCAATCATCTAGCCCCGGTATGCCGCGGGCGGCCCCCGTTCGGGAGCCGCCCGCGCATGGGCCCTTCCGCTGAGCCCGGTCTCAAGACAGCGCGGCCTTTGGACGCTGCTGCACGCGCCGTTGGGCGGCGTGCGCGAGGTTCCGCTGTCCCATCTGGATCGTCATGGTGTTCTGTAAAGGACGGCTTGGCCTCCACCTTTCTTCCATGAGGTGCGGAAATTCGCGAATTCCGAGCTAGGCTTCGCGGCCGATGGCCGCCTACGTCTACTCCTTCGCGGACGGCTCGAGCGAGATGCGCGATCTTCTCGGAGGGAAGGGCGCGGAGCTCGCCGAGATGACGACGATCGGCCTTCCCGTGCCGGACGGCTTCACGGTGACGACCGAGGCATGTCGCGCGTATCTGGCCGGCGGCGGCACGTGGCCGGACGGGCTGGATGAGGAGGTGTCCCGGCACCTCGCCGCGCTGGAGGAGCGCTGCGGCAAGCGCCTCGGCGACCCGGACGACCCGCTCCTCGTCTCGGTCCGCTCGGGCTCACCGGTGTCGATGCCGGGGATGATGGACACGATCCTGAACCTCGGGTTGAACCCGCGCTCGGTGACCGGGCTCGCCAATGCGTCCGCCAACCCGCGGTTCGCCGCCGACTCGCACCGCCGCTTCGTGCAGATGTACGCCAACGTGGTGCTCGGCGTCCCGAGCGACCTCTTCGAGGAGGCGCTGACGCGCGCCAAGAGCGCCCGCGGTGTCGTCGCCGACGTCGATCTCGACGCGGCAGCGCTCGAGGAGCTCGTGCAGGAGTTCCTGAAGATCAGCCGCGAGTACACCGGCCGCGACTTCCCTGAGGACCCGCGGGAGCAGCTCGACGGCGCGATCACCGCCGTGTTCGCGTCGTGGAACACGCCGCGCGCGCGGACGTATCGCCGGCACGACGGCATCTCCGACAGCCTCGGCACGGCCGTCAACATCCAGCAGATGGTCTACGGGAACCTCGGCGACGACTCGGCCACCGGCGTCGTCTTCACCCGCAACCCCTCCACCGGCGAGCGTGAGCTCTTCGGGGAGTTCCTTGTGAACGCGCAGGGCGAGGACGTCGTCGCGGGGATCCGAACGCCGCGGCCGATCCGCGAGCTGAAGGGCGAGACCGGCGCGGCATACGGCGAGATGGAGGCGGCGATGGCGACGCTCGAGACGCACTACCGCGACCTCCAGGACGTCGAGTTCACGATCGAGCGGGGGCGGCTCTACATCCTCCAGACGCGCACCGGCAAGCGGACCGCGCAGGCGGCGGTGCGGGTTGCGCGCGAGCTGGTCACCGAGGGAGTGATCGAGCGCGACGAGGCCGTGCAGCGGATCGACGCGGGCCAGCTCGACCAGCTCATGCACCCGGCGATCGACCCGTCCGCCGACTACCAGGTGCTTGCCAAGGGCCTCAACGCCTCGCCCGGCGCAGCTGTCGGGCGGGCGGTGTTCGACGCCGACACCGCCGAGGCGCGCGGCCGGGCCGGCGAGCCCGTGATCCTCGTCCGGTGGGAGACGACCCCCGACGACATCCACGGCCTGATCCAGGCACAGGGCGTGCTGACGGCCCACGGCGGCATGACGTCGCACGCCGCCGTCGTCGCACGCGGGATGGGGAAGCCGTGCGTGTGCGGCGTGGAGGCGCTTCGCATCGACGCGTCGGCCCGCCGGTTCGCCGTCAACGGGATGACCGTGTCGGAGGGCGACGAGATCTCGATCGACGGCAGTCGCGGCCTGGTCATCCACGGTGCGGTGCCGCTCGTGCCCCCGCAGATGACCGAGGACTTCGCAGCCGTCACGGCGTGGGCCGACGACGCCCGCCGCCTCGGCGTGCGCGCGAACGCCGACACGCCCGAGGACGCCCGCCGGGCGCGCGAGTTCGGCGCGCAGGGCATCGGGCTCTGCCGCACCGAGCACATGTTCTTCGGCGACGAGCGCCTGCCGGTCATGCGCGAGATGATCCTGGCCCGCGACGAGACGGGCCGCCGGGCGGCGCTCGACAAGCTTCTGCCGTTCCAGCAGTCCGACTTCGAGGGCATCCTGGAGGCGATGGACGGCCAGCCGGTGACGATCCGGCTCCTCGACCCGCCGCTGCACGAGTTCCTCCCCGACCTCGACGAGGTCGACCCCTCCGACGAGCGCCTGCGGTCGCGGATCAAGGCGCTCCGCGAGGTGAACCCGATGCTCGGGACGCGCGGCTGCCGACTCGGCATCCTGCACCCCGAGATCTACGAGATGCAGGTGCGGGCGATCGTCCGCGCCGCCCTGGCGGTGGACGGCTCGAAGGCCGAGATCATGCATCCGCTGGTCGCGTTCGCAACCGAGCTTCGCCGGATGCGCGACCTGACCGAGCGCGTGATCGAGGAGGAGGGGGGCGGGAAGCTCGGCATCCTCATCGGGACGATGATCGAGGTGCCGCGGGCAGCGCTCCTCGCCGACCGCATCGCCCCGTACGCCGACTTCATGAGCTTCGGCACGAACGACCTGACGCAGACGACGCTCGCCTTCAGTCGCGACGACGCCGAGGGCAAGTTCCTGGCGCAGTACCTCGAGGAGGACGTCCTCTCGAAGAACCCGTTCGAGACCCTCGACGACGGTGTGCGCGTGCTCATCGAGCGCACGGTCGAGGGCGCACGGGGCGTCAAGCCGGGTATCAAGCTGGGCATCTGCGGCGAGCACGGCGGCGACCCGGATTCCGTTGACTTCTGCAACAGCGTCGGGCTCGACTACGTCTCGTGCTCGCCGTTCCGCGTCCCCACCGCTCGGCTGGCCGCCGCACAGGCGGAGCTCGCACACCGGTGAGGATCGACGTCGCCTTCGCGCCCGGCGTCACGCCGGTCGCGCCGGTGACCGTGGTTGTGGACGTGATCCGGGCGACGACGACCATCGCCCACGCGGTGGGTCAGGGCTACAGCCGCGTGCTGGCGTGCGGCGACATCGACCGGGCGCGCGACCTCCACGAGCGGCTCGGGAACGGTGCGGTGCTCGCGGGCGAGCGCGAGTGCGTGAAGCCGGAGGGCTTCGACCTCGGGAACTCCCCCTCCGAGTACGCCGCCGGCCCGCCGCTCGGCGAGACGCTCGTCCTGGCGACGACGAACGGGACCCGGGCGATCGTGGCGGTGGCCGCCGATGCGGAGGCGGTGCTGATCGGCAGCCTCGCGAACCTCACGGCCTGCGCGGCGGCGGCAGCGCGGCTCGCCCGCGACGGCGAGCGCGACGTGCTCGTGCAGTGCGCCGGAGTCGAGGGGGCGTTCGCGCTTGACGACGCGTACGTGGCCGGGCGCTTCGTCGCCGAGCTCCGCGTGTGGCTCGCCGAGTGGGGCACGACCGACGCGGCGACGGCGGCCGAGGTGCTCTCCGACGCGTTCCCGTCGCCGGCCGACGCGCTGGGGGCGTCGACGAGCGCCGCGAAGCTGCGCGCGGCCGGCCTCGCCGAGGACCTGCGCGCGTGTGCGCGCGAAAGCGCGTTCGACGTCGTTCCGAAGGTCGACGACGTCGACGCCGGCGTCGCCCTCATCACCTCGTAGCGCCCGAAACCCCGGTGGTCCACCCGCCCGCACCTCTCGGCCGGGTTCACCCGCCCGGGGGTTGCCGCGGACGCGGCCGTCACCGATGCTATGGAGGCAACCGCGATGGGGGTCTTCCAATGGTTCGCAGGCTGCTTGACGGCGAGGAGCCGTGGGCGTATGAAAATCGTGGCTCCGTGCTCGAGTGGGCACAGGATCACGTGGTGCTGGCCGTGGCTGCGGCCGTCACCGTCTGGTTCGGCGCCATCTATGTGATGACGCTGGTCGCCGGGCTCTTCTCATAGTCAGAAGCCGATCCGCGGCGTACACTCGAATGTGTGCGTCGACCCGCACTTCTCGGCTCCGCGCGCCGCGCCGCGCGCATCGCCGCGGGCACAGTGGGCTCGCTGCGACCGCGTGGGCGCGAGGAGCAGGGTGTGAATCCTCCGTTTCACGAGGCTGCGCGAGCCTCTGACGCGCCGCCGGGGGCCGCTGCGACCCCTGACCCGTCGCAGAGGCCGGTGGTGGCCACCGCCCAGGAGCCCGGCGAACCCGGGCCCTCCGGCAGGCCCGCCCCGGTGCATGTGCCCTACGCCAGGACCGGCGCCGAGCCGGACGTCGTCTCCGCGCCGCCGGTGCGCGGCCCGCGCCGCCCCGGCCGTTCGCCGTTCTGGGCCGCCGTCCACTCGCATCTCTGGCTCGTGGTCATCATCGTGGTGGTCGCCGGCGCCGCCGGTACGGCCTACTGGGGCCTGCGCGTGCACCAGCGGATCGGCGAGGCCACGCTCGAGCGCGGCGTCGGGGGCCGCGAGCATGCGAACACGATCAGGTGCGTCGAGCAGCAGTCGAACGGTGCCGTGTGGGCGTGCGGGCTCGTCTACGGCGCCGAGTCCGTCTGCCTCATCGCGAACGTGAACCCCGTTGGCGACTGGAGCACGAAGCCCGGCGCCGATCTCTGCGCCCACCGGCCGGAGCTGACGGCCCTGCTCCCGGCGAGGCTCACGTCGAGCGCGGTCGCGGCGGATCTCAAGTCGCAATTCAGCCTCGACGTGTCGCGGTGCGCGAAGATCCCGACGCGGAAGGTACGGTGGGCGTGCCTGGGGCCGGGAGGGGCGAGCAGCTCGTGCCTCGAGGTCCGAATCGTCCCCTGGAC
The DNA here is from genome assembly GCA_963809325.1 of uncultured Actinomycetes bacterium. Lineage (GTDB taxonomy): Bacteria > Actinomycetota > Thermoleophilia > Gaiellales > JAICJC01 > JAICJC01. Next base: position 155,928 of record CAWEIZ010000007.1, on the reverse strand, counting down.
GCCCTGGGCGACCGATTCCAGCACCGCCTGCGAGCATCTCCCTGCGCTCCGAAAATACCTTGGCAAGGGCACGTAGACATGGTTTGCCCCAATTTCCGACCATTGTCGGTTGGCGTCTGTCCGACCGATGCGATACCGTGCCGCGGGGAGGACGACAGTCCAGGAGGTACCGCTGCAGATGCACGGAAAGAAACTCAAGGTGTTGCTCGCGGCTTCGGCGAGCGTGCTGGTGCTCGGCACCGGCGCGGCGTCGGCCGCAGCGGCTTCCCGCACGCACCACCAAGCTGCGCGCGTCACTCCTGCCGACGAGCAGTACGGCGGGACGCAGGGTGGCGGCGGTGGGAACGTGCTGGGCGAGCAGTCCGGTGGCGGCACGGGTGGTGGGCTCCCGTTCACGGGGCTCAACCTCCTGCTGGTGCTGGGTGCTGGATCAGGGCTGATCGCTTCGGGGCTTGGGCTCCGGGCAGCCTCGCTCCGCCGCAACTAGTCGCGAGGACACGACTGTGACGGCCGCATCGTCGGCCGTCGAACGGCTGGGCGCGCTCGCGGGCATCCGCGGGCGCGCTGCGCTGGAGCACGTCCCGGCGGCGCTCGTGGCGTTCACAGCCGTCCTCGTGCTCGCGTCGAACGACGGCGGCTACTTCCCCCCCGAGTGGGGGTGGAGCGCCGTCGGGCTGGCGTGGGTGGCGGCGGTCGCGCTCGTGATCGGCAAGCACGCTGCGCTCGGAGCACGCGATGTGGCGTTCCTCGGCATCGTCGCGGCGGTGGCGGTGTGGACAGCGGTCTCGGCGGTCTGGGCCGCAGCCGTGCAGGCTCCCGTGCTCGAGGTCGAGCGGACGCTCGTCTACGTCGCGCTCGTGGGAACGCTGCTCGTCACCGCGCGGCGCGGCGGGGCGGGGCCGATGCTGGCAGGGGCCGCAGTCGCAGGCGCGCTCGTCTCCGGCTTCGCGCTCTTGACGCGCCTGCGGCCCGATCTCTTCGGCCTCTACGACGACCCGGTGGCGCACGGCCGGCTCTACCAGCCGATCGGCTACTGGAACGCGCTCGGGATCTTCGCCGCGATGACGCTCGTCATCTGCATGGGGGCGGCCATGCGTGCCCGGACGCCGTGGATCCGGATCGTCGCGGCCGGGGCGTTGCCGCCCGTCGCGTCGACGCTCTTCTTCACGTTCAGCCGCGGGTCGATGATGGCGGTGGTCATCGGGCTCGGCTTCGGCCTGGTGCTCGATCGCGACCGGCTGCGCTCGCTGGCCGTCGCCTTCGCCCTCGCGCCCTGGGTCGTGCTCACGCTCGCCGACGCCCATCGGCGCGGCGCGCTGGCCCACGGCGGGGCCGGCGTCCACGCCGCCTCCACACAGGGGCGTCCACTGCTCGTCCTGATCGCGCTCTGCGCGGTGGCCTCGGCCGCCACCATGGCGGCGTTCGGCGTCATCGAGCAGCGCGTCGTCATCGGAGCCGTCGTGCGCCGTGCATACGTCGCAGCCCTCGCCGTTGCGGCGGTCGTCGTGCTGGCCGGCGCGGTCGCGACCTATGGATCGCCGCTGCACATGGTCTCGCGCGTGCGCCACGCGCTCGAGTCCAAGCCGCCGGCGCTCGACTCCGACCAGAACCTGCGCCTCGAGACGCTGTCCTTGAACGGCCGCCCCATGCTCTGGCGCTCGGCTCTCGCCGATGTCCGCGACCATCCGGTGCTCGGCTCAGGCGCGGGCACGTTCGAGCAGTACTGGAACGAGCACCGGCCGCGCAACTACGTCGCCAAGGACGCCCACAGCCTCTACCTCGAGCGGCTCGCCGAGCAGGGCCCGGTCGGGCTGGCGCTGATCCTGGCGCTCGTCCTCTACCCGATCGTGCTCGCTGTTCGCTACCGGCGCGATCCGGTCGTCCTCACCGCCGTGGGCGCCGTGGTCGCGTTCACCGTGCACGCCGGGTTCGACTGGGACTGGGAGATGCCCGCGATCACCGGCCTCGCCCTCGTGGCCGGGACGGCGATCGTGGTCTCGGTCCGCGAGGAGGCCGTCGTGACCCTCTCCAACCGGTGGCGGGCGGTGCTCGTCGCCGCGGCCCTGGCGGTGGGCGCGATCGCGTTCGTGGGCGGGGTCGGCAACGAGGCGCTCGCGACGAGCGCCAGCGCGGCCGCGCGCGGCGACTACGCCTCGGCCGAGTCCGACGCGCGCCGGGCGATGTCGTGGGCGCCGTGGTCGGATCAGGGGTGGGTCGATCTCGCGGCCGCGCTCGTCGGTCAGGGCCGGCGCGACGAGGCCGCGGCGGCCCTCAGGACCGCGACGCGCAAGGATCCCGTCGACTGGATCGCCTGGCGCCGGCTCGCCGACCAGACCTCCGGTGCGGCCCGGTTCCACGCCCTCCAGATGTCGGCCAAGCTCAACCCGAAGGCCACGCGGCGCTCGCTCGGTCACGACGAGCGCGTGCAGCTCGGCCTCACCGGCTCCTCGTAGCGAGCCCGGTCAGCGCCGGCCGCGGCCGAAGCTGTTCGCCGCAGGCGCGGCGGCCCGCAGCCGGCGGAGGTCGGCGACGTGGCCGCCCTGGCCGGCACCGGTTCCGGCTGCGCGAGCCGCGGCCCGGGCGACCTCGGGACGGGCCGCGTGCGACAGCCCCGAGACGCGGTCGGCGATCACGTTGACCGCGCCGTTTCGCCGCTCGAGCCGACCCCACACCTGAAGGAGCGGCTCGGCCCGCACCATGATCCGGTCGCGCTCGTACACGGCGGGCGGGATGATCACGTTGGTCATCCCGTGCTCGTCCTCGAGGAGCAGGAACACGATCCCCTTGGCCGTCCCCGGGCGCTGGCGGGCGATGACGATGCCCGCGGTGGTCGTCCGCCCCATCGCGTCGGTGCGCAGGTCGGCCGAGGTGCGAAGGGCGGGATCGAGCCCCTCCCGCAGGAGCGCCATCGGATGCGGGCCGGTCGTGAGGCTCATCGCCTCGTGGTCGGCGACCATGCGCTCCCATGCGGTGAGGCCGGGGAGGGCGGGGGTGGGGGAGCCGTCCAGCGCGAGCGCGAGCTGGCGCGCACCTTCCGGCCCGGCCGGCGCGCGGTGGATCGGAAGCTCCCAGAGCAGGCGGCGCCTGTTCGGGTGGAATTCGTCGCACGCGCCCGCCCGCACCAGCGACTCGAGCTGTGAGATGTCGAGCGGCGCGCGCCGCACCAGGTCGCCAAGGTCGGAGAACCGGCCGCCGCCTGCGCGCTCGGCCACAAGGCCCTCTGCGCGCGTGCCGACGCCCTTGACGTAGCCGAGGCCGATCCTGACGGCGCCTCCGGCATCCTCCACGGTGCACCCGGCGCCGCTTCGGTTCACGTCCGGGGGGCGCATCTCGACGCCGCGCCGCTCGCCGTCGCGGAGCAGCGTCGCCGGGGGGTAGAAGCCCATCGGCTGCGCGTTCAGGAGCGAGCACAGGAACTCCGCCGGGTATGCGCGGTGAAGCCACGCCGACTGGTAGGCGAGGATCGCGAAGGCGGCGGCGTGGCTCTTGGGGAAGCCGAACTCCGAGAAGGCGACGATCTTCTGGAAGACCCGCTCGGCGGTCTCGGCGTCGACGCCCCGGCTCGCCGCTCCCTCCTGGAACCGGTGCCAGTGGCTCTCGAGCGCCTCGCGGCTGCGCTTGCGGCTCATCGCCCGGCGCAGGCTCTCGGCCTCGCCGGTGGTGAACCCGGCCAGGGCGATGGCGACCTCGAGCACCTGGTCCTGGAAGACGACCACGCCGAGGGTGTCGGCCAGCACCCGCTCGAGCAGGGGATGGTCGTAGGGCGGGCGGAAGTCGGGATCGTGGCGCAGGCTGCGGCGGTGGGCGATGTACGGGTTGACCGCGTCTCCGACGATCGGCCCCGGCCGGACGAGCGCGACCTGGACGGTCAGGTCGTCGAGGTTCTCGGGCAGCGTCTGGCGCAGCGACTGCATCTGCGCCCGGCTCTCGATCTGGAACACCCCGATCGTGTCGGCGGCCTGGATCTCGGCGTAGACCTCCGGATCGGAGAACCCCACCCGGGAGAGGTCGATGGGCGATCCGCGCGTCTCGGCGATCAGGTCGACGCACTCCTCGACCGCCGAGAGCATGCCCAGCCCGAGCAGGTCGATCTTGAGGAACCCGGCGTCGGAGCAGGAGTCCTTGTCCCACTGACAGATCTGGCGGCCCTCCATCGCCGCAGGGATCACGGGCACGAGCTCGACGAGCGGCCGGGTCGAGATCACCATCCCGCCAGAGTGCTGGGAGATGTGGCGGGGCAGGCCGCGGATCTCCTCCATCAGGAAGGCGAACGCGCGCCAGCGCGCCGAGCCCATGCGGTCGCGGAGCTGGTCGATCCGATCCTCGGGCACCGCCCCCCACTCGTCCGCCAGCCGCGCCATCCGCTCGACCTCTCCCTGGGGCAGCGCGAGCGCCTTGCCGAGGTCGCGGATCGCTCCCCGGGTGCGGTAGGTGGGGAAGGCGGCCACCAGCGCGGCGTGCTCGGGCCCGTACCGGTCGACGATGTCGAGCATCAGGCCCTCGCGCACGTCACGGGGGAAGTCGAGGTCGATGTCGGGCACGCTCGCGAGGTCTCTCGACAGGAACCGGCCCAGGAAGAGGCGCGTGGCCACCGGGTCGACGTGCGAGAGGCCGATCAGGTAGCAGACGATCGAGCCGACGCTCGAGCCCCTGCCGCGGCCCGGCGGGAGCAGACGGCGGCCGGCACTCGCCCCGCGCACCCGCACCGCCACGTCGCGCGCCATCTCGAGGATGTCGCGGTGGAGGAGGAAGAAGCCGGCGAGGCCGTGGTGGGCGATCAGCCCGAGCTCCTCCTCGAGCCGCGCGCGGGCCTCGTGCCAGTGGGGGGAGCCCCGGTAGCGGCACTCGAGCTCGGCCCGGCAGATGCGCGTGAGGGCGGCCTGGGCGGGCTCTCCCGTGTCGGAGAAGTCGGGGTAGGCGTACCCCAGGTCCTGCGTGAGGTCGAAGCGGCAGCGGTCGGCGACGGCCGCCGCCGCCCGCACCGCCTCGGCGGGGAACCGGGCCGCGGTCTCGGAGGGCGCGCGCAGCACCGACTCGTGGTTTCCGCGCCGCTCGGCCTCGCATCCCTCGAGGGTGGTGCACGTGCGGATCGCGACCAGAGCGTCCTGGAGGAGGGCGCGCCGGGGCGTGTGGGCGTGCACGTCGCCGGTCGCCACCGTCGCGAGGCGCAGCCGGTCCGCCAGCTCCCCGAGGAGCCGGTTCCGGCGCGCGTCGCCGCGCATGTAGGGGCGCATGATCTCGATCGAGAACCGGTCGCGCCCGAAGGCGTCGCGCAGCCGCCGGGCCAGGGTCTCGGCCTCCCCGAGCCGGCCCGCGGAGACGAGCCGGGAGACCGCGCCGTGGCGTGCGCAGCCCGAGAGGCAGTGCAGGCCGTCCGCGTGCCGGGCCACCTGCTCGAGCGTCGCCTCGGGCGTTCTGCGGTCACGGACGTGTGCGGCGGTGATGAGCCGGCACAGGTTGGCGTAGCCGCGCCTGTCCTCGCAGAGCAGGGTCAGGTGCGCGCCTCCCTCCAGCGTGATCTCGCAGCCCGTGATCGGCCGCACGCCTGCCTCGCGGGCGGCATGGGCGAAGGCCAGGGAGCCCGAGAGGCCGTCGTGATCGGTCAGGGCGAACGCGTCGTAGCCGAGCGCCGCCGCCCGGGCCGCCAGCTCATCGGGCTGGGAGGCGCCGTCCAGGAACGAGAACGCGGAGTGGGCGTGAAGCTCGGGGTAGCTCATCTGGCACCGAACGTGTGTTCGATCGGCTCACCAGCATACCCACCCGCCGGTCAGCGTGCCAGTCCCCGCCGAAGCGGCAGATGGTTGATTCCACGTCCCCGCGCGCCTGGACGTGCATCTGTGGTGTGTCGTCGGGTCGTGGTGGGGCTGCGGCTGCGAACCGTCGCCTCGCGGCGCCTCTCGATAGCGATGCTCGGTTCTCGCCCGTTCGCGACCTGCTGGGTAGCAGGTCGCTCACGACCGCCGCAAGCCAAGGCTTGCGGCTGGGACATCACGGCGACGTGGAATCAACCTCAGCGCAGCGTGGACGTGACCTCGAGCAGCTCCACCGCAGCCCCGCCGCGGCGCCACTCGATGTCGCGGTGCACCTCGGCCCAGAGGCTCTGCACGAGCTCCTCGCGATCGCGTGCGAACCGCCACGGCCAGAACCGGTGCCGGCCGTCGCAGTCGCGTGTGATCACCCGCCCGTGCCATCGCCGCCACCAGCCCGGGTAGGGCCGCACGTAGACCTGATACGTGTACGGCGACTCGGCCTCGACGACCGGCGAGGACGCGAGCGCCGCCACCAGCGAGCTCGCCATGTGATCTCCCCCTCACGACTCCCCGCCACGCCACCGGCGTGGGGACGAAAAGTATTACAACTTTTGGATAATAGGTCAAGTAGTTTTGGAGAAGACGTTAGGAATCCCGTCTCGCGGGATCTACCCTCGCTGGGTGAACCAGCGTCCGGTGCGCCGATCGCAGAAGACGACCGCGTTTCGCCCGTCGGCCATGACCACGTCGAAGTACCGCCGCCGCACCGGCCGGCCGGTCCACCAGCCCTCGTCCACCCGCCACTCGTCGCGCACGGTCGCGACCGGCTTCCCGTCCAGCGATCGCGGCGCGCCGGTGCCGTCTGCCCCGACGCGTACGCTCCTGGGCGCGCCGAGGATGCGGGGAGCGGCGGAGCGCATGACGCGATGATATCGAACACACGTTCGCCTTTCAACGGGGCTGCGCACGCCCCGGAAAACCCATATGCTGGAAGCATGGACGAGAGGGCAGGGGCGGCGCGCCTGGCGGGCGCGATCGCAGATCGGCTGTCGGCTGCGCTTCCCACGGGGCTCGAGCCCCGCGCAGAGGGCGATGCCGTCGTGCTGTACGCCGGCGACGCCCGGAGCATGGTCATCCCCGTGCGGCCGTTCGGCGACAGCGGCGAGGCCGTCGAGGCTGTCGTCGACGTCCTGCTCGCAGTCCGCGACGAGGCGGAGGGCCACACCCGCACGCGCTACGAGACGGCGGCGGCCGTCGACGGCGACGTCGTGCGCCTGTGGTTCGGGCGGCTCGAGCCCGTCACCTCGGAGCCGCCCTGGCGCGGCGTCCTCCCGGAGCTGCCGTCGTTGCCGCTCCCGCCGCTCTTCGACGACGCAGGCGCCACGACCGCGACGTTCGCGGCGGTTGTCACCCGCGACCCCGACCCGTACGCTCGTGGCATGGCAGGAGTCGAGACCGCGCAACCGCTCAGGTCGGTCACGCTCGTCGGCAAGCGGACGCGCGGCTACCGCGTCGACGTGTACCGCGACGAGTCGGGCATCGGGCTCGATCGCCGCGGCCGCCGCAGGGTGCTCCGGCTGGGCAGCCTGCGGCTCGAGTGGTATCCGAAGTAGCAACCGTTTAGGGTTGCGTCGATGGGGAGGATCGACGACCTGCTCGACGCCGCCCGGGCACGCCTCCGGCGCGTGACGCCCGCCGAGGCGCACGACGCCCAGGCCGGCGGCGCCGTCATCCTCGACACGCGCACGTACGAGCAGCGCCACGAGCACGGCGTCATTCCCGGCGCGATCGTCATGTCGCGCAACATCATCGAGTGGCGGGTCGATCCGACGTCGGGCTGGGAGGATCCCGAGGTCGTGGCCCGCACCGGCCCCGTCATCGTCATGTGCCAGGAGGGCTACGCCTCGAGCCTCGCGGCCGCGACCCTCATCGACATCGGCGTCGCGGACGCCACCGACATGATCGGCGGCTTCGAGGCGTGGAAGGCCGCCGGGCTTCCGGTCGCGGAGGCCGAGAGCACGACCTGAGTCTGGGGGTTGGCCGCGGGCCCGCCGACGGTCGCGCATCCCGGCCTCACCGACCCACGGCGAGCGGCACGATCTCGAAGCGGCCCACGTCGACCAGGCCGCGGTCGGTGATCTTCAGCTCGGGAATGACCGAGAGCGTGAGGAAGCCGATCGCGTGGAACGGCTCCTCGAGCGACGTCCCGAGCTCGAGCGCCGCCGCCGAGACGGCCGCGGTCTGCTCGAGCACGCGCTCGAGCGGCGCGTCCGACAGCAGGCCCGCGACTGGGAGTGGGAGCTCCGCCCGGATGCCGCGGTCGCGGACGACCACCATCCCGCCGCCGAGCTCGGCCAGGCGCTGCACCGCCCGTGCCATGTCGCCGTCGTCGACCCCGACGCAGACGATGTTGTGCGCGTCGTGCGCGATCGTCGAGGCGATCGCGCCGTGTCGCATGCCGAGCCCGCGCACTAGCCCGAGGCCGATCCGGCCGGTGCCGAGGTGCCGCTCGACGACGGCGATCTTGGCGAGGTCGCGCTCGGGGTCGGCGACGGCCGCGCCCGCGGCGACGGTCGGCGTCTCGGTGAGCGCCTCGGTCACGATCTGGCCCGGGACGATCCCGATGACACGGGCGTCGTCGCCGTCCTCCCACGGGATCCGCAGGTCGCCGAGCGTGATCGGCGCGATCCGCACGGTGTGGCGCACCCACTCGGGCACCGGCGCCGGCGCGATCTCGCGCGGGGGCCGCCCCGCGGTCAGCACGACGTCGGGGACGAACCGCTCGAGATCGGGCAGCACGAGCAGGTCGGCCCGGTGGGCGGGGGCCACGGCGCCGAGGCCCGCAAGTCCGTGCCACGTCGCCGCGTTCAAGGTTGCCATCACGAGCGCATCGGCCGGGTCGACGCCCTCGGCGACGGCGTCGCGGACGAGCGCGTTCACATGCCCGTCGGCGGCGATGTGCTGCGGGTCGCGGTCGTCGGTGCAGAGTGCGATCCGGCCCGGGCCGAGCTCGCGTGCGAGCGGGATCAGCGCGTGCAGGTTGCGTGCGCCGGTCGCCTCGCGGATCAGGAGCCACATGCCGGCCCGCAGCCGCTCGCGGCCCTCCTCGATCGTCGTCGACTCGTGGTCGGAGCCGATGCCGGCCGCCGCGTAGGCCTGAAGCGCGGCCCCGCGGACTCCGGGTGCGTGCCCGTCGGCGCGCTCGGCGCCGTCCAGCGCGAGCTTCGCGAGCTCCGCCGGATCGCCGGCGATCACTCCCGGGAAGTTCATCATCTCGGCCAGCCCGACCACCCGCCGCCGCCGCAGGAGGCCCTCCAGATCGCCCTCGGTCAGCGCGCGGCGGGGCGACTCGAACTCCGACGCCGGCACGCACGACGACGCCGTGAAGCGCACGTCGAGCGGCATCCCCTCGGTTGCGTCGAGCAGCCAGTGGACGCCGTCGGTGCCCAGCACGTTTGCGATCTCGTGCGGGTCGGCGACGACGGTCGTCGTCCCGAGCGGCAGCACGAGCCGGGCGAACTCGCCCGCCAGGAGGCGGGAGGACTCGAGGTGGACGTGCGCGTCGATGAAGCCGGGGACGACGTACCGCCCGGTCGCGTCGATGCGCTCGCGGCCGTCGTAGATCCCGAGGCCGGCGATCCAGCCGTCGACCACGGCCACGTCGCACTCGAGCCACTCGCGGGTGAAGACCGAGAGCACCCGCCCGCCCGAGATGACGAGATCGGCCGGCTCGTCGCCGCGTGCGACGGCGATCCTGCGCGCGAGGTCGGTCATCACCGGCGATCGTAGCCCCGCCCGATCGGGCGTCGTCGAGCGCTTGACGGCGCCGAGCCCGCGTAGCGGCTACGCGCTTTCCTCACTCGCGCTTCGCCCCAACCGGCGAAACCACCAGTGCGAGAAGAGGGCGAGCGTCACGATGATGAGGGCCAGGATGCCGAGGACGCCCACGACACTGTCGGCCGACTTGCCGGCGACGTAGCCGAGCGTGCTGATGGTGACAGCCCATCCGACACCGCCGAGGGCGTTGAAGACCGCGAACTTGCGCCACTCCATGTGGCTCGCTCCCGCCATCCATGCCGCCGTCACGCGCAGTACCGGCAGCCAGCGCCCGAAGAACACGGTCTTGCCGCCGTGGCGGCGGAAGAAGACCTCGCTGCGCTCGACGGATCGTTCCAGCCTGTGTGCGAGACGCCCCGTCCCGGTGACCAGCCGGCGCAGGAAGTGCCGCCCGATCAGATAGCCGATGTTGTCGCCGATGATCGCGCCCGTGGCTGCGAACGCCCACACGAGCGGAAGATCGAGCTGGCCGCGGGCCGAGAGCGCCCCGCCGATCAGGATGCTGGTCTCGCCGGGGATCGGGAGGCCGGCGGACTCGCCGGCCACGATCAGGAAGAGCGCCAGGTAGCCGAGGTTGGCGGGGACGTGGATGCTGGCGATCAGGAGCACGCATCGGAGTCTAGGCGCGCCTCCGTTGGCGTCCCCTTTCGGGCGGCCGGATGCGCCTTCAGCCGTCGAAGGGGACGAGCAGGTCGCGTCCCTCGGGCACCCGCGACCACGGCGCCACCTCGACCACCCGCCACAGGTGCCCCTCTCCCAGCCCCGCCGTGACCTGGCGGGCGGCCTCGGCGGCGCGCTCGCGCAGGACGTCCGATGCGGGCCGGAGGAGTGCGAGCTGGCGATCGCCGTGCGCGGCAAGCGCCGCAGATCTCGAGCTGGAGCTCGTCGACCGCTCCCGGAAGCTCCATCAGGTGGGGCTGAAGGGCGTCGCGCAGCCTGCGCGGGTCGCCGGTCGGCTCACGCAGGGCGACCGGCCGCCGCCATGAGCCGCCGGCCGCCAGCCGCGCCGACACGGCCACGAGCGCGCCGGCGCGGCCGGCCGGCGGGGGTCGGGCGAGCAGCCGGTCGATCAGGACGGCCAGCGCGCCGCGCAGCGCGAGGTGATCGCCCACCGGCTCGGGGAACGCGATCCACTCCCGCAGCGGCTCGGCGGTGTGCGCGGCGCCACGTACGCGTCGTCCTCGCCCCGCGAGAGCCGCCAGGCGGCGATCCCGGGGCGGCCGAAGCGGTCGGCGACCGCCGGCAGCGGGAAGCGCCGCCAGCTCGCCGGCCGTGCGCACGCCGAGCGCCTCGAGTGCTCGAGACCGTGTCCGGGTCGAGCGGCAGCCTGCCCACCGGCATCGGCGCCAGGAAGGACGTCGCCGCTTCCTCCTCGACCGGGTGCGGCCGGCGCGGCCGCGACCGCACGGCCGCCGCCTGGGCCACGAACCGGCCCGGCCCGGCGCCGACCCTGGCCCCGGCCCCGGCGGCCATGGCCGTCGCGGCCAGCAGGCGGCTCGCGCCGCCGTGGAGGCGCACGAGCCCGTCGGCGCTGAAGAGGGCCCGCCCGGGCGCGAGCGGCTCGACTGCGGCGCCCAGGCCCTCCAGCCGGGAGAGCAGGAGCTCGGCGGCGTCGGCGACCGCTCCGGGGTCGGGGGTGACGAGCCGCAGGCGCGGGCAGCGGGCGATCCCCTCGGCGACGCGCATGCCCGCGCACACGCCGAAGGCGGCGGCGGCCGCATTGGCCTCGCCGAGGAGCGGCGGCCCGCCCGGCTCCGGCCCGAGCGCCACGGGCTCGTCGGGGAGCGCGCCCCCCAGGCCGGCCGCCACCCGCAGCGCGAAGCGGGGGACGAGCGCGCAGACGATCAGGGAGCGGCGTCGTGGCATCCGGGCCGTCCAGCATACCGAACATACGTTCGATCGACAAGCTATGCTCCCGCGTATGCCAAAACGACTCAACATCCACTCCGTCGACATCTCCTACGACGACTCCGACCCCGAGGGCTTCAAGTCCGGCGGCGCCCGCCTCGGCCCACTGCTCGGCGCGACCAGGACGGGTGCGAGCGTGTACGAGCTGCAGCCCGGGCAGTCCATCTGCCCCTACCACTACGAGTACGGCGAGGAGGAGTGGCTGCTCGTGCTCTCCGGCCGGCCGACGCTGCGCCACCCGGAGGGCACCGACCAGCTCGAGGAAGGCGACATCGTCTGCTTCCCGACCGGCCCGGAGGGCGCGCACGCGGTCAGGAACGACGCCGGTGAGACGGTGCGCGTGCTCATGTTCTCGAACCGAAGCGAACCGGCCGCCAGCGTCTATCCCGACAGCGGCAAGGTCGGCGTCTGGACAGGCAACACCGACGACGATCTCATCGTCGAGAGGTCGAGTGGCGTCGGCTACTGGCGCGGGGAGGTCCCCGGGGCGTAGTCGCCGTCAGGTGGTCGAGTCGGGGTCGACCGCCCGCAGGTAGAGCCGCCGCCCCTGGAGGGTCGGCAGCCGCTTCTCGGCGGCGCGCCAGAACTCGCGCTCATACGCGCGGCGGTCGCGCGCGGCCATCGTCTCGGCGTAGCGGTCGCGCAGGTCGAGCAGCTCGTCCTCGGCCTCCTCGACGAGATCCATGTAGTCGCCGTAGGCCTCCTCGGAGTCGCCGGCTCCCGCCCGGTCGTAGGCCCGCTTGGCCTCGCCGATCCGCGTGAGCAGATCGGCGCTCTCGGCCTCGAAGAGCTCGAGCTGGCGGCGGATGACGTCGGCGAAGCGCGGGCGGCCCGGGATCCTCACGCGGGCATGGTACCGACGGCGCCCGGCGCATCCTTCCGGACGCTAAGGTGACCGCCGCATGGCCGAGACACGCTCGCTCCTCGTGCGGACATGGAACATCGCCCACGGGCGCGATGTGCCTCCCGGGCCGGGCTACGGCCATGCGCGCCGGAAGCTCTTGGCCGAGATGTGCGCCGTCCTCGTCGAGGACGATCCGGACATCGTCCTGCTCCAGGAGGTGCCGGTCTGGGCCGGCGCGCTCCTGCGAGAGCGCACCGGGATGGGCGTCACGCTGGCGCACGCGTACGGCGCACACGTGCCGTTCGTGCACGTGCCGCTCCCGCTCGCGGCCGGGGCCGCGCTGGGGCGAGCACTGCCCGACCTCGTGCGCACCCAGTTCGAGGGCCAGGGGCAGGCGCTCCTGTACGGCCCGGACCTCCTGCTGGTCTCAACCCGGCGCGTGCAGCTGAACGAGCACCGCTGGCTCCGCGGCGAGCCCCGGATCGCCCAGCTCGTGCGCCTGCGCCACCGCAGGCTCGGCGTCGAGCTCGCCGTGGGGAACGTGCACGCGGATCCGCGCGGCGCGCCGGTGCAGCTCGAGAGGGCGGGGTTCGTGCTCGAGCGGTTCGCCCGCGGCGCGCCCATGATCCTGGGAGGCGACCTGAACGCGGGCATGCACTCCGCGGGGCTGCGCTCGCTCGTCGGCCGGGGCTGGGTCGAGGATGCGGGCGAGGTCGGGATCGACCATCTGCTCGTCCGCGGCGCCGAGCTCGAGTGGCCGGCGACGCGCTGGCTTCCCGAGCGCCGCGACGTGCACCTGAACGGGTCGCTCCCGCTCCGGCTCTCGGACCACGACCCGGTCGACGCGGTGGTGGCGCTTGCTTGACCGGGCCGACCTCCCGGCCGTCGCCGGCTGCGCGTACCTGAACGCGGGCACGAACGGGCCGCTCCCGCGGGCGGCCGCCGAGGCGATGGCCGTCGAGACGGAGGCGGCGCTCAGCCGGCCGCGGATCGGCGCGCCGGCGTTCGAGCGGTTCTGGGAGGTGCGGGGCCGGGCGCGGGAGGCGGCCGCCTCGAGGCTCGGCGCGCCGGCCGAGGAGGTGGCCGTGACGACCTCGACGAGCCAGGGGATCGGGCTGGTGACCGCGGGCCTCGACTGGGAGTTCGGGGACGAGATCCTGACGACCACCGAGGAGCACCCCGGAGTGCTCGGGCCGCTCGACGAGCTGCGCGTCCGCCGCGGAGCGGTCATCCGCTTCGTCCCCGCCGACGACCTCGTCCCATCGATCGGGCCGACGACCCGGATGGTGGCCGTCTCCCACGTGCTCTGGACGACGGGTCGCATCCTCCCGCTCGCCGAGATCGCGGGCGCCGCGCACGCGGCCGGCGCGCTGCTCCTCGTCGACGGCGCCCAGTCGGCCGGCCAGCTCGACCTGCACGTCGAGGAGACGGGATCGGACTTCTACGCGATCTCGGGCCAGAAGTGGCTGCTGGGGCCGAACGGCACGGGAGCGCTGTGGGTGCACCCGCGCCATCACGAGCGCCTCCGGCCGGCGCTCCCGAGCTATCTGACCTACGCCGACGGCATCGTCGGGAATCTGCGCCCGGGCGCGGCCCGCTTCGACCCCGGGACGCTCGATCTCGCCTCGCTGGCCGGGCTGGCGGCGGCGGTCGCCTGGGTGGACGGCCTGGAGGGCGGCTGGCCGGCGTGGCTCGCGCTGGCCGGCGAGCGGGTCGCGACGGCCCGGGCCAGGCTCGCCGCCGCCGAGATCCCCGCCGTCGATCCGCCCGGAGGCTCGACCGGCCTGGTCGCCTTCGAGCTCCCCGGCCACGAGCCGGCGGACGTCGTCGCGGCGCTCGCCGAGCGCTCGGTCCTCCTCCGCCACATCCCCGAGACGCCCTACCTGCGGCTGTCGGTCGGCGCGTGGACGAGCGACGCCGACCTGGACGCGCTGATCGAGGGGCTCGAGGCGGTCCGCGCCGCCACCGGCTGAAACATCTGTACCTGGTACCAATGTTTCACGCCGAACCACCGTGAAACACCGGTGCCTGATGCCAATGTTTCACGCCGGACGACCGGGGCCAGGCCCCGGATGGGGCCTGGCCCCATGGGGTTCGTCGGCGCTTAGCTGCGCAGCCCGAGCTCGGCCGAGATCGGCCGGAGCGCGGCGATCACGAACGCGATGTGCTCGTCCAGGTCGACGCCGATCTCCGCGGCGCCCTCGACGACCTCCTCGCGGTTCACGCCGCGGGCGAAGCTCGGCTGCTTGAGCTTCTTGCGGACAGAGCGGGGCTCGAGCGTCGCGATCCCGTCGGGCCGGACGAGCCCGCAGGCGTGCACGAAGCCCGACACCTCGTCGCAGGCGAAGAGGGTGTGCTCGAGGCGCGACTCACGCGCGACGCCGGTGTGGCTGCCGTGCGACTGGATCGCGCGCACGAACCACTCCGGGTAGCCGCGCTCGCGCAGCACGGGCGCGCCGTCCTGAGGGTGCTGGTCGAGCGTCGGATGCCGCTCGTAGTCGAAGTCGTGCAGGAGCGCGACGTTGCCCCAGGCCCCCTCGTCCTCGCCCCACTCGCGGGCGTATGCGCGCACCGACGCCTCGACGGCGAGGCAGTGCCGGAGGAGTGCCTCGCTCTTCGTCCACTCGGTGAGAAGCTCCCATGCGGCGTCGCGGTCGTGCACCAGATCCGGCATGGCCGCGGACACTATCGTGCCGCCCACGACGAGTGGGCAGGCAGGAACCTGTTGCTCTCGCAGCGAATCCGGCTACCCTCAGACCATGGCAGTCGCGACACGGGACACCACCATCGAGACCTTCCTCATCGAGGGGGGAGTGCCGCTCTCGGGCACCGTCCGCCCCGCCGGAAACAAGAACGCCGCCCTGCCGATCCTGGCGGCGTGCGTCCTCACCGGCGATCCGGTCACGCTCGACAACGTCCCGCGCATCCGCGACGTCGAGGCCATGATCGACCTCCTCGTCGACATCGGCGTCGAGGTGGAGTGGCTGGGACCGAACCGCCTGCGGGTCTGGGCGGCCGACGTCCGCAAGACCCGCCTGAACGCCGAGCTGTGCTCGCGGATCCGGGCGTCCATCCTCTTCGCCGGCCCGCTGCTCGCCCGGTTCGGCGCCGCCGACATCCCGCCTCCCGGCGGCGACGTCATCGGCCGCCGCCGGGTCGACACCCACCTCATGGCCTTCGCCGGGCTCGGGGCCGAGGTCGCGGCCGACCGCGAGTACCGCCTGGCGGCGCCGTCGGGCCTCAAGGGGGCCGACATCTACCTCGACGAGGCGTCGGTGACCGGCACCGAGAACGCCGTCATGGCCGCGGTGCTGGCGAGCGGCACGACGATCATCCGAAACGCAGCCTGCGAGCCGCACGTCCAGGACCTGTGCAACCTGCTGTGCTCGATGGGCGCGACGATGGAGGGCATCGGCTCGAACGTGCTGATCGTGCACGGCGTCGACACCCTGCACGGCGCCTCGCACCGGGTGGGCGCGGATCACATCGAGGTGGCGTCCTTCATCGGCCTGGCCGCCGTGACCGGCGGCGAGATCCTGATCGAGGACGCGGCCGTCGAGCACCTGCGCTCGATCAAGCACACCTTCGCCCGCCTCGGCGTCGAGATCGAGATCGAGGGCGACGCCGTGCGCGTGCCCGCCCGCCAGTCGCTTCGGATCGTCGACGACGTCCACGCGCAGATCCCCAAGATCGAGGACGGGCCGTGGCCGATGTTCCCGGCCGACCTGACGTCGATCGCCGTTGCGGTGGCGACGCAGGCCGCCGGGACGGTGATCATCTTCGAGAAGATGTTCGAGAACCGCCTCTTCTTCACCGACAAGCTGGTGTCGATGGGGGCCCGGATCATCCTGTGCGATCCGCACCGGGCGGTCGTGACCGGCCCGGCGAAGCTGTACGGCGAGCGGATGGCGAGCCCCGACATCCGGGCCGGGATGGCGATGGTGATCGCCGCGCTCGCGGCCGAGGGCGAAAGCCGGATCGGCAACGTCGGCGAGATCGACCGCGGCTACGAGCGGATCGACGCCCGGCTGCGGGAGCTCGGCGCGCACATCGAGCGCGTCTCGGCCTAGCCGAAGCCGCGGAACGGTACGCTTCGCTGGGTGAGGGAGCGCAGACGCGTCGCGGCGGCGGAGGTCGGCGAGCTGGTCCGGGCGCTGCGGCCGTCCAAGGAGCTGCGCGAGGACGTGCGCTCGACGGTCGCCGACATCGTCGACATGGTCAGGGACGGCGGCGACGAGGCCGTCAGGCGGCTGACGTCGCGCCTCGACGGCGTGGACATCGAGCGCTTGCGGGTCGCGCCGAGCCTCATGCACGCCGCGCTCGACGACCTCGATCCGGACGTCCGCGCGGCCCTCGAGCTCCTGGCCGAGAACCTCCGCACCGTCGCTGCCGACAAGATGCCGCGGCCGACCCGGGTGACGTTGCGCCACGGACAGGTGGTCTCGACCCGGCAGGTGCCGGTGCGCCGCGTCGGCGTCTACGTCCCGGGAGGCCTCGCCGCCTATCCGTCGAGCGCCGTGATGGCGATCGTGCCGGCACAGGTCGCTGGCGTGCCCGAGATCGCCGCCTGCTCGCCTCCCGGGCCCTCGGGGCTTCCGCACTCCGGCGCGCTGGCCGTCTGCGCCCTTCTGGGCGTCGAGGAGGTCTACGCGGTCGGCGGCGCCCAGGCGGTCGCGGCCCTCGCCATCGGAACGGCGTCCATCCCCGCCGTCGACATGGTCGTCGGCCCGGGGAACGCCTACGTCGAGGAAGCCAAGCGGCGGCTCTTCGGCGAGGTCGGGATCGAATCGCTGGCAGGCCCGACCGAGCTCGTCGTCGTGGCCGACGCGTCGGCGCCGACGCACGCAGCGGCGCTGGATCTGCTCGCCCAGGTCGAGCACGGGCCGGGATCGCAGTCGGTGCTCGTGTCGCCCGATCCCGACGTCCTGGCCGCGATCGAGCCGCTCCTCCCCGAGGAGAGCGGCGTCGTCGTCGTCGAGGCGGACACCCTCGACACGGCGCTCGCCTTCGTGAACGCCTACGCCCCCGAGCACCTCCAGCTGATGGTCGCGGACCCCGACGAGGCCCTCGCAGCCGTGCATCACGCCGGAGCGATCTTCGTCGGGCCGCACAGCGGGACCGCCTACGGCGACTACATCGCCGGCTCGAACCACATCCTGCCGACCGGCGGGCACAGCCGGTTCTCGTCGGGCCTCTCGCCCGCCGCCTTCCTGCGCACGCAGGAGGTGGTCGAGCTCTCGGCCGAGGCCTCGGCGGCCCTGGCGGCTCCGCTGGCCGCCCTGGCCCGCGCGGAGGGCTTCGTCGACCACGCCCGCTCCGGCGAGGTCCGCGCGTCGGTCCCGGCGGACACGGCGCCGGCGACACCGGGCGACTGACCCCGTCTCAGCCGGGCGGCGCGCTCTCGGTGGCGCACTGCACGAGCACCTGCGCGGTCGCCGGGTCGACCGGCCGTCCGGCGCGGATGTCCTCGTCGGCCGCCTTGAAGTCGGCGAACGCCAGGCGGTGGCTCACGCACTCGTACGCCGCCTTGCACGCCGCCTCCTGGCCCGACGACGTCTGGGTGCACGCGGCCACGAACCGGTCGCGGACGCCGTTGTCGTAGCCGCTCGATCCGCCCGAGGAGCATGCCGCCGCGACGAGGATCGCCCCGAGGCATGTCAGGTGTGCAAAGCGGACGCGGTGAGAGGACATGAGACCGGCTCCGAAAGTGCCCATCCGTATCATGCATGCCGCGATGCCTCACCGCCATGCCGCCGTCCCGATTCCCGAGCGCGTGGCGAGCACGCTCGACGCGGCGCTCGATGCGTCCGCCGGCGTTCCGCTGTATCTGGTCGGCGGCGCGATCCGCGACCTCCTGCGCGGCCAGGCGGGCATCACCGACATCGACCTGGCGGTGGACGGCGACGCCGCTCCGGTCGCCTGGAGCCTTCGCGAGCGCCTGGGCGAGGCGGCCCGGGTGACCGTCCACACCGCGTTCGGCACCTCGACCGTGCGCTGGGAGGACATGCGCGTCGACATCGCGCGCACCCGCTCGGAGAGCTACCCCCACCCGGGCTCGCTGCCCGCCGTCGAGCCGGCCGGCATCGAGGCCGACCTGCTCCGCCGGGACTTCACCGTGAACGCGATGGCGCTTCGGCTCGGGAACGGCGACAGCCTGCTCGATCCGGCCGGCGGCCGCGGAGACCTCGAGCGCCGGGTGATCCGCGTGCTCCATCGGGAGTCGTTCCGCGACGACCCGACCCGGATCTTCCGGGCCGTGCGCTACGCGGCCCGGCTCGGCTTCGAGCTCGATCCCGAGACCGACGAGCTGGCACGCGCGGCCGTGCAGGAGGGCCTCGTGGGGCACCTCTCCGGCTCGCGCCTCCGCGCGGACGTGATCGCGGTCCTGTCCGAGCCGGTCGCTCCCGACGCGGTCGCGCGGCTGGGCGCGTTGGGAGCGTGTCGCGCGGTGTGGCCGGGGCTCGACTGCGGCGCGGATGCCCAGGCGCTGCTCGCCCGGGTCGAGCCGCTCCGGCAGCGCTACACACCGCGGACGCCCGCGTGGCGGACGGCCCTGGTCGTCCTCGCCCGCCGCCTTCCCGACGCCGACCTCCCGGTGCTCGCACACCGGCTGGTGCTGCGCCGGCGCGACGCCGCGACGCTGCGCGCGGCCGTGTCGACTCCCTTCCCGGACGAGGACGCGAGCCCGGCCGCCGTCGCCGAGACGTTCGCGTCGCGCCCGGTCGAGGCCGCCCTTCTGGCCGCCGCTGCCGGAAGCGCCGTGGCGACGACCTACCTCGACCACCTGCGCGGCGTACGGCTCTCGATCGACGGCAGCGTGCTCCGCGAGGAGCTGGGGCTCGAGGAGTCGCCGCGGGTGGGGGAGGTGCTCCGCGAGCTCCTGCGGCGGAAGCGAAACGGCGAGCTCGAGAGCCGGGCCGCCGAGCTCGCAGCGGCGCGCGAGCTCGTCACGAGGGCCGGCCCGTGACGGCGCTCGCATGGGACGACGGCGACGTGCCGCTCCTGCGCTGGACGGCGGCTCCGCGCGGGGTGGACGTCGCATTCACGTCTCGGGCCGGGGGCGTGTCGAGCGGCCCGTTCCGCTCGCTCAACCTCGGCGCCCTCACCGCCGACGACGCCGCGAACGTCGCCGAGAACCGGCGCCGGGCGGTCGCGGCGGCCGGCGGCGACGGTGCCGCGGCGACGATGGCGTGGCAGGTGCACGGCGCGGACGTGCGTGAGGTCGACGGGCGGCCGGCCCCGGGGAGGTTCCTCGAGCCCGGCGTCGAGGCCTTCCCGAAGTCCGACGGCCTGGCGACGAGCCTGCCCGCGCGGCCGCTCGTGCTCCTCACCGCCGACTGCCTTCCGATCGCGATCGCGCGCGCGGACGGGCGCCGGCTGGCCCTGCTGCACGCGGGCTGGCGGGGGCTTGTGGCCGGGATCGTCGAGCGTGGGGTCGAGGCCGTCGGAGGCCGGGCCACCGCCGCGGTCGGGCCTGGGGCGGGGCCGTGCTGCTACGAGGTGGGCGATGACGTCGGCGAGGTGCTCCGGGGCCGGTTCGGCGAGGACGTCGTCCGCGCCGGGAGGGCCGACCTGTGGCTGGCCGCCCGGCGGGCGCTCGAGAGCGCCGGCGTCGCCGATGCCGAGGTCGCGGCCGACTGCACGATCTGCGGCGGCGAGCGGTACTTCTCGCACAGGCGCGATCGGGGGACGACCGGCCGCCAGGGGGTCGTCGGGGTGCTCCATGCTTGACGCGGCCGTCGTCGCGGCGAACCTCGCCCGCGTGCGCGCCGAGGTCGGGCCCGATGTCGAAATCCTGGCCGCGACGAAGTACGTCGAGGCCGACGACCTGGAGGCGCTCCGGGAGGGCGGGGTGACGCTCGTCGGCGAGAACCGGACGGATGCGCTGCTCGCCAAGCAGGAGCGGTTCGGCGACGCCTTCACGTGGGACTTCATCGGCCACGTCCAGAGCCGCAAGGTGCGCGACCTGATCGGCCGGGTGCGGCTGATCCACGCTCTGGACTCGCTCAGCGCCTGCAGCCAGATCGAGGCGCGCGCGAGCGGGCCGGTCGACTGCCTCCTCCAGGTCAACGTGGCGGGCGAGGACACGAAGTCGGGCGTGCCGGTGGCGGAGGTCGATGCCTTCCTACGTGAGGTCGAGCCGCTCGGCCGGGTGCGGCTGTGCGGACTCATGACGATGCCGCCGCTCGCTGAGGACCCGGAGGAGGCCCGGCCGTGGTTCGCGGGGCTCCGCGAGCTGCGCGACCGGCTGGCGCCGGAGTGGGAGGGCCGGCACGATTTCGGCCACCTGAGCATGGGCACGAGCCAGGACTACGCCGTTGCCGCCGCGGAGGGAGCGACGATCGTGCGGGTCGGCACCGTCCTTTACCGGGGCTAGACTCTTTTTATGCCGATGCGAGACCTGTGGCACTCCACGCTCGTGTACTTCGGCGTGCGCGAGGACGATTGGGACGAGGAGTACGACGACGACGGCGCGGCTGCGAACGAGGATCTCGAGCGCACGTACAGCGAGCGCCCGAACGTCCGCCGGCTGAAGCCGCGGCGCGGCCGCGGCGGCGACTACGACGACGTCTTCTCCGACGAGGAGCCGCAGCGGGCCGTCTCGGCCCGCCGGCGCCCGCCTGACGGCGGCGCTGCCCAGAACGGCCACAGGGCGGCGCAGCAGGTCTCGCTGGTGGTGCCGAAGAGCTTCAACGACGCCCAGACCGTCGCCGACAAGCTGAAGGCCGACGTCCCGGTCATCATCAACTTCCAGGGCGCCGACGCCGACCTGGCGAAGCGGCTGGTCGACTTCTCGAGCGGGCTCACGTACGCTCTCGACGGCAGCATGCAGCGGGTCGCCGACCGCGTCTTCCTGCTGACGCCGCACTCGATCTCGGTGTCGGCCGAGGACAAGGCGCTCCTCATGGAGCGCGGCTTCTTCAACCAGTACTAGATGATTGATCGATAACTCCCGCGCGCCTGGACGTCCGACGCGTCGGGACGGCGAATCGTGGCGGCGCTGCGGCTGCGAACCTTCGCATCGCGGTGTCCTCGGTCGGGTCAATATGACCCGATATTGACCCTCCCTGCGTCCTTGCGCTGCCTCGGTTCTCGCCCGTTCGCGACCTGCTGGGTAGCAGGTCGCTCACGATCGCCGCAAGCCAAGGCTTGCGGCTGGGACATCACGGAGTTATCGATCAATCATCTCGAGCAGGGCGGGAAGCCCCTCGGGAGCTTGCGGCAGGTCGCCCGGGTCATCTGGTAGCCGGGGACGTAGGGGGTCGGGCACAGCCAGCGCGGGCTCGTCCAGATGCCGGTCGACTCGACGGCGACGGGATACCCACACGCGTCGACGACCTCCCATTGCAGGCCGTCGAGCCGGCCGTTCAACGCTACGAGGCCGGCGTGAAAGGCGTCGTAGCGCCGCGCGAAGGACGCCCGGCGCAAGGCGCGCACGACGATCGTCGCCGCCTGGCGGTTGGGGTGCATCAGCGTGATCGAGACGACCCGGAACCGCGCGCGTGCCGCCGCTCGTGCGATGACGCGCCGGACCGCGGAGTCCGGCTCGGCCGCGCCGGCGTACGGATCCGCCGGCCCGGTCTCGCTCGAGAACGGCTCCACACGGCCGGCGAGCGAGAGCGCCTCCGACGTTCCGCGGACACGGGGCTCGCCCGCCGGCTGGCTGACCAGGTACGCGGTGTCGAAGACCGATGCCTGCCAGAGGGGCCCGTCTGCGGCGAGCTGGGATCGCAGCGTGCCGGAGGACGGGCTGCCGTCCGCCGCCACCGTGGTCGAGAGCCAGATCGGGCCGTCCACGCGCCGGAACCGGCCGAAGGACTCCGGCGGCCGGCCGAACCGCACCTCGGAGATCGCGACGTCGCCCATGCCGTCCAGGATCTCGCGGGCCCGGGCGCGCATCGCGGAGGTGCCGCCGACCACCCGCACCGGTCCTGCCCCGGTGCTGAGCAGTGACACGACGGGCGTCCCGAACGGCGCCGTGGCGCTGCTGTGCGAGCTGCCCGTCACGCTCTGCCCGCAGCCGGAGACGGCGACCGCCGTCACGACGGCGATCCCGGCCTGTGCGACGCGAGCCCTGAGCGCGTTCACCATGACCTCTTAGTCGCGCCGGCCCCGTGGAAAGTTCCCCGCGCGACGAGGCCACGCCTCGGCCCGCCCGTTCCCGATACGCTTTCGCGTCCATGAGCGAGCGCGCCCCCATCATCGGCCTGCTCGGGGCGGGCAACATGGCCTCCGCGATGGTGTCCGGCTGGGTTCGGGCCGACCAGGCGATGGCCGAGCGGATCCTCGTCACCGATCGCGGCTCCGGCCGCGCGGCTGCACTGGCCGAGCGTCTCGGCGTCCGTCACGTCGAGGCGAACGCCGACCTGGTGCGGGAGGCCGACATCGTCGTCCTGTGCGTGAAGCCGATCGACGTCGAGCGCGTGCTGCGCGAGGTGTCCGACCTGATCACGCCGAAGAAGACGATCGCATCGGTGGCCGCCGGGGTGGGCACGGCGACGCTCGAGACGATCCTGAACGTCGACGCCCCCGTCTTCCGCTTCATGCCGAACGTCGGCGTGCGGGTCGGCGCCGGGACGCTCGCGTTCTCGACGGGCCGGTTCACGAACACCGCCGCCGAGGAGGCCGTGCTCGCGTCCTTCTCGCTGCTCGGCGAGGTGGTGCCGCTCGAGGAGCGGCTCTTCGACGCGGCCACGGCGCTCTCGGGCTCGGGGCCGGCGTTCCTCGGCCTCATCGTCGAGGCGTTCGAGGACGCCGGCATCGTCGCGGGCCTCACCCACGAGAGCGCCCGCCGGCTCATCCTCTCGACCGTCCGTGGGACGGCTGAGCTCCTCGCGGCCGAGAACATCGGCTGCGCCGATCTGCGCCGGATGGTCACGTCGCCCGGCGGCACGGCCGCGGCCGGCCTCGCCGAGATGGAGCGGCGCGGCGTGCGCGGCGCGATCATCGACGGCGTCAGCGCGGCGAGGCACAGGGCGGGCGAGCTCGGGTGAACATCTCGACGGTCGAGCAGTTTCTCTACTCGCTCTGGCTCGTCTACTCCCTCGTCATCGGGCTCTACATCATCACGTCGTGGCTCCAGCTCCCGCCGAACCGCTGGGTGGGCGCCCTGCGGACGTTCCTCTACGACACGGTCGAGCCGGTCCTGCGCCCGCTGCGCGGCATCCTGCCGTCCATGGGAGGGTTCGACCTGAGCCCCATGATCGCGATCTTCGGCCTGCGCATCCTGCTCCAGATCGCGTTTGCCATCCTCGACGGGTTCCGATGACGAAAGGAGTGGCAGGATGGGTTATACGGTGATCGACGCCGGCGACGTCGAGCCGAGCTTCGGCGTGTTTCGCAAGATGCGGATCGCGCTTGGAGCCAGCGGCTTCGGCATCAACCAGGTCGAGCTCCCGCCCGGGGCGTCCGGGCGCGAGCACGACGAGGCCGAGGGCGGCCAGGAGGAGGTCTACATCGTGCTCTCGGGCTCGGGAGCGATGCGGATCGACGGCCAGGACGTCGAGCTCGTCCCGGGCAGGTGGCTCCGGGTGGACGCCGGCGACACGCGCGTGCCGAACGCCGGCCCCGACGGGCTGGTGATGATCATGGTGGGCGGGACGCCGGGACAGGGCTTCGTGCCGCGCAATAATCTGTAGACCCGCCGACGGCGGACCGGTCATCCAAGGGCAGGAGGACTCCACATGCCGACGCCGAATCTCCAGGCCATGGGACTCTCACCAGTCGAGCTCCGCCACGAGCGGCCGCGCGTGCGCCCGTTCGGGTACCGGCGGGCCGACGTCGACCATCTGCTCGAGAGCGCGACCGACGCGTACGAGGTGGTCTGGCGGGAGCGCGCCGACCTCGACGACCGCGTCCACGAGCTCGAGACCGAGCTCGCCCGCCACCGCGAGACCGAGGAGGCGATGCGCAGCGCGCTCGTGAGCGCCGAGCGCGCCGCCGACGAGCTCCGTGCCGCCGCATCGCGGCAGGCCGAGCTGATCATTCGCGACGCCGAGTCCAAGGCGCGCGATCTCGTGCACGGCGCCTACGCCGAGCGCGAGCGCGTCCGCCGCGAGACGTCGCGCCTGCTCGCCGAGGAGGCCGAGTTCCGCCTGAGGCTGCGCGCGCTCCTCGGGGCCACGCTCGAGGCCGTCCGCGACCACGAGCAGCGGCTCGCCGACGCCACCGGCCGCGCCCGCCAGGAGGGCGAGCACACCCAGCTCATGCCGCCCGTCGAGCCCGGCGACTACACCGGCGGCGACTGAACCGAGGCCGCCGGGCGGCTGTGGCCGCCTGGGTATACTCAACGGCAGGTTGGGGATTCCGTTCGCCGGGAGGAGGGGCATGGCCGTCGTCGACATCGAAGCTGCGCGCCGCCGACTCGAATCGGAGCGGGCCCGCGTCCTCGAGGCCCGCCAGCATCTGATCGACGACACCTCGCGGTCGATCGAGGACGCGACCGACGAGGACGGAAACGACAGCCACCTGGCCGACAGCGCCAGCGAGACGCTCGACCGCGAGATGGAGCTCACGATCGGCGACAACGCCGGCCACCTGCTCGAATCGATCGACGCGGCGCTGGCGCGCGTCGCGGACGGAACGTACGGGAAGTGCGAGCGCTGCGGCGAGGCGATCGCGCCCGACCGGCTCGACGCGCTGCCCTGGGCGACGAAGTGCATCGAGTGCAAGAGGCTCGAGGAGCGGGGCTGAGCCACGCCCACGCGGGGCCGGAGCCTGCCCACCGGGCGGGATCGTTGCAGTGGGCGGGTTTTGCGGCGGTCGCCGTGGCGGCGGCGGTCGCCGACCAGCTGACGAAGCGCGTCATCGAGGAGCGGATCGGGCTGAACGAGAGCCATTCGGTGGTCCCGGGCCTCTCGATCACCCACGTCCAGAACACCGGCATCGCCTTCGGCGTCCTTCCCGGGAGGCTGGGGATCGTCTCGCTGCTGACCGCCGCGGCGGTCGTGTGGATGCTCGTCCACTTCGCCCGGTCAGGTGCGCGCCACACGATCTTCCCGGTCGCCCTGGGGCTTCTCGTCGGCGGGAGCGTCTCGAACCTCTTCGATCGCGTGCGGCAGGGCCACGTGACCGACTTCATCCACATCACCCACTGGCCGACGTTCAACCTCGCCGACTCGTTCATCGTCGTGGGCGTGCTCCTGCTCGCGCTCGCGCTGATGCGCATCGAGCAGCCGCGGCCGCCCGCACCCCCGCCGCCCGCGGGGGCCGATCCCGGGGCGTGACCGTCGAGCTGGTCGTCCCCAAGGACGCCGGCGGCGCGAGGCTCGACCGGTTCCTCGCTGAGCATGCCGAGATCGGCTCGCGCGCCGCGGCCGCACGCCTGATCGACACCGGATCGGTGCGCGTGGACGGGCACGTGCGGCCGCGGGCCCACCGGCTCGCCGCGGGCGCGGTTGTCGAGCTCACCATTCCCGAGCCGGAGACAGCGCCGCTCCCGTCCGAGGACGTCGAGGTCGTCTACGCCGACGATCACCTCCTCGTCGTCATGAAGCCGGCCGGCCTGCTCGTGCACGGGGTACCCGGCTACTCGGGGCCGACGCTCGCGGCGGCGCTCGTGGGCAGGGCGGGGGGTGGGCCTCCGGACCGGGCCGGCATCGTCCACCGCCTCGACCGCGACACGTCGGGCCTCCTGCTCGTGGCGCGCGACGAGGAGACGCTCCGCCGGCTTCAGGCTCAGCTTCGCCGGCGCCGGATCCGGCGCACCTACACGACGCTCGTGCGCGGGCGGCCGCCGTCGCGGACCGGGAGGATCGAGGCCGCGATCGGTCGCGACCGGCGCGACCCGACGCGCCAGTCGCTCGACACCGACCGCCCCCGCGATGCGGTGACGCGCTTCGAGCTTGTCGAGGCGCTCCCGGAGCGATCACTCCTTCGCGTGATGCTCGAGACCGGCCGGACGCACCAGATCCGCGTCCACATGGCGGCGATCGGCCACCCGGTTGTCGGCGACCGCGTCTACGGCCACGGCGCGGAGCTCGGCCTCGACCGCCAGTTCCTCCACGCCGCCGAGCTCGCCTTCACGCACCCCATGAGCGGCGAGCCGATCGAGGTCTCGGCCCCGCTCCCGCCCGACCTCGAAGCCGCCCTCCGGCTGGCCCGCAGCGCCTAACAGCTATCATCACGGTCCCATCACGCGGTTTCCGACCACCCTCTACCCGGCGGCGAACGCGGCGCGCCGGCGGTGTCTCGCAACGCGCGGGACTCCGGAGCGCCTCCGTCGGATGTTCAACCCCAACCGATCAGGAGGATTGCGCGTGTCCGCAGTCACCATGCGCGAGCTGCTGGAGGCCGGCGTCCACTTCGGCCACCAGACCCGCCGCTGGAACCCCAAGATGCGTCGGTTCATCTTCGGCGAGCGCGGCGGGATCTACATCATCGATCTTCAGCAGACGATGGAGCTCTTGAACAACGCCCATCAGTATCTGTCCAACATCGGCGAGCGGAACGGCACCGTGCTCTTCGTGGGAACGAAGAAGCAGTGCCAGGATGCCGTCGAGGAGCACGCCCGGCGGGTCTCGATGCCCTATGTGAACCATCGCTGGCTGGGCGGCCTGCTCACCAACTACCGCACGATCCAGGAGCGGATCGGGGTGCTGCACGAGCTGCGCCGGCAGAAGACCGAGGGCCAGCTCGAGCTCCTGCCGCCCAAGGAGCGCCAGTCGACCCTCGCCGAGCTCGAGAAGCTCGAGGCCAACCTGGGCGGGGTGGCCGACACCCGCAAGCTGCCCGACGCGGTCGTCGTGATCGACATGAAGAAGGAGGCGCTGGCCGTGCGCGAGGCGCGCCGCCTGAACATCCCGGTGATCGGGCTCGTCGACACGAACTGCGACCCCGACGACGCCGACTTCGTCATCCCCGGAAACGACGACGCAATCCGCTCGTCGGCGCTCATCATGCGGGTGCTGGCCGACGGAGTCGCCGTTGGCCGGAACCGCGGCGTCAAGGTGTCGGACTTCGTCTCGGAGAACGGCGAGCCCGCCGAGGGCGAGGCCGCCGAAGACGAGACGCCGGCTGCCGAGGCCGAAGCCGAGGTCGAGGGCGAAGCGCCCGCGGAGGCGTCCGAGGAGGCTCCTGCGGCGCCGGCCGCGGAGGAGGCAACCGCAAGCGAGGCGAAGGATGAGTGACGTCGACGTACAGGCCGACCGCCGCGGAGGTGAAGCAGCTCCGCGAGACCACCCAGGCCGGCATGATGGACTGCAAGCGGGCGCTCGAGGAGACCGGCGGCGACATGGACGCCGCCGTCAGGCTCCTGCGCGAGAAGGGGATCGCCCAGGCCGGCAAGCGGGCCGGCCGCGGCACCGGCGAGGGGATCATCGAGACCTACGTCCACGCGGGCGGCAAGATCGCCGCGATGGTCGAGATCGGGTGCGAGACCGACTTCGTCGCCCGAAATGACAACTTCCGCGAGTTCGCGCGCAAGGTGGCGCTCCAGATCGCCGCCGGCCGCGACCTGCGGTTCGTGTCCGAGGACGAGATCTCGGACGACTTCAAGGCCGGCGAGCTCGAGATCTTCCGCGCCAAGGCCGCGGCGGAGGGCAAGCCCGAGAAGATGCTCGAACAGATCTCCGAGGGCATGTGGAAGAAGTCGCTGACCGACTACGTGCTCCTGAACCAGCCGTCGATCAGGCCCGAGGACGACGGCAAGACGGTTGAGACGCTCCGGGCCGAGCTCTCGGGCACGATCGGCGAGAACATCGAGATCAAGCGGTTCGCACGCTTCGAGGTGGGCGCCGAGTGACTGCCGTCGAGGGCGGTGCCGCCTTCCGGCGCGTCCTGCTCAAGCTCTCCGGCGAGGCCCTCATGGGCGAGCGCGAGTACGGCCAGGACCCCGGCCGGATCGCGGCCGTCGCCCGGGCCGTGCGCGACGTCCACGAGCTCGGCACCGAGCAGGCGATCGTCGTGGGCGGCGGGAACATCCTGCGGGGCACCAGCGAGGCCGCCCAGGGTATGGACCGGGCGACCGCCGACTACGCGGGGATGCTTGCGACGCTCCTGAACGCGCTCACCGTGTCCGACGCGCTCGAGCAGCTGGGCCTGCCGACGCGGGTGCTCTCGGCGATCACCGTCTCGCAGGTGGCCGAGCCGTACATCCGCCGCCGGGCGATCCGCCACCTCGAGAAGGGGCGGGTCGTGATCTTCGCGGCGGGCACCGGCAACCCGTTCTTCACCACCGACACCGCCGCGGCGCTGAGAGCGCTCGAGATCGGCGCCGAGGCGATCCTGATGGGCAAGAACGGCGTGGAGGGGGTGCTCGACGCCGATCCGCGCACCACGCCCGACGCGCGCCTCATCCCCGAGCTGACGCACCTCGAGGCGATCGAGCGGGGCCTCAAGGTGATGGACACGACGGCGCTCTCGCTGTGCATGGATAATCGCCTCCCACTACACGTGTTCAACCTCGACGACGAGTCCAACATCGAGCGGGTCGTGCGCGGCGAGCGCATCGGCACGGTGATCCAGGCCCAGGTGCCAGCGGAGGTGGCGAGATGATCGACGACGTGCTGACCGACGCCGCCAGGCGTATGGACAAGAGCGTCGAGGCGGCGAAGCACGAGTTCACGACGATCCGCACCGGCCGGGCCTCGGCCGCGCTCCTCGACCGGATCCAGGTGAGCGCGTACGGCACCAAGATGCCGGTGAACCAGCTCGCCACGATCTCG
Source organism: uncultured Actinomycetes bacterium (assembly GCA_963809325.1). Classification (GTDB taxonomy): domain Bacteria; phylum Actinomycetota; class Thermoleophilia; order Gaiellales; family JAICJC01; genus JAICJC01. The sequence continues at coordinate 126,925 of CAWEIZ010000007.1, read as the reverse complement.
GTGCCGGAGCCGCGCCTGCTCACCATCACGCCGTTCGACAAGAGCATCATGAAGGACATCGAGCGCGGCATCCAGGAGTCCGACCTCGGACTGACGCCGTCCAACGACGGCCAGATCATCCGGCTTCCGATCCCGCAGCTCACCGAGGAGCGGCGCAAGGAGCTCGTGAAGCAGGTCCGGCACATGGCCGAGGAGGGCCGGGTGGCCGCACGGAACGTGCGCCGGGATGCGGTCCATCATCTGAAGAAGCTCGAGCAGGACGGCGATGCGGGCGCCGACGACGTGCACCGCGCGGAGGACCGGCTCCAGAAGGTCACCGACGAGCACGTGCAGAAGATCGACGCTGCGCTCAAGGCCAAAGAGGCCGAGATCATGGAAGTCTGATTGCGCCGGTACGTCGGGCTCCTCCGGGCGCATGCGCGCCTGCGGCGGACGTCCCCCGGTGCCGAGCCCGTCCCCGCCGAGTCCGCCCGGAACGTGGCGATCATCATGGACGGCAACGGCCGATGGGCCGCGCGGCGCGGGCTGCCGCTCCTCGCCGGCCATGCCGCCGGCACCCGCGCGCTCCGGCGCACGGTCGAAGCTGCACCCGACCTCGGCGTGCGGAGCCTCGCCGTCTACGCGTTCTCGACCGAGAACTGGGGCCGGCCGCCGGACGAGGTGGAGGGCCTCATGAACCTCTTCGCCGACACGATCGAGCGCGAGTTCCCCGATCTGCACCGCCAGGGGGTGCGGGTGCGCTTCGTCGGCCGCCGCGACCGCTGCCCCGAGAGCCTGCGCGCGCTGATGGACGACATGGAGGAGCGCACCGCCGGGAACACCCGCCTCGACCTGTGGGTGGCGTTCGACTACGGATCGCGCGACGAGATCGTGGGGGCCGTCAGGGCGCTGGTCGAGGCCGGGACGGAGCCCGCCGCCATCGACGAGGACGCCGTTCGCGCACACCTGTACGCTCCCGAGATGCCCGACCCCGATCTGGTCATCCGGACGTCGGGCGAGGTGCGCATCTCGAACTTCCTCCTCTGGCAGTCGGCGTACGCCGAGCTGGAGTTCGTGCCGACGCTGTGGCCCGACTTCGGCCGCGACGAGCTCGCCGCGGCGCTCCAGGCCTACGCCCAGCGCCGCCGCCGCTTCGGGGTGCGGTGAGCAATCTCGCTTCGCGCATCGTGGTCGCCGTCCCGCTGGGCGCCGCCACGATCTATGCGGCGCTCCACGGCGGCTGGCTGCTGGTCGCCGTGGCGTCGGTGGCGGCGCTCATCGCGCTGCACGAGTTCTACGCGATGGCGCGCGAGCTCAGGCCGCTCGTGCCGGCCGGGTTCGCGGCCGTCGTGGCGGGGCTGGCGGCGGTGCACCACGGCGGTGTTGCGTGGGCCGCCGGCCCGCTGGTCGGGATGCTCGTCATCGTCTTCTGGATGTCGGCCGTGGCGGAGGTGCGCCAGCCGGCCGTCGTCCAGTTCGCAGCGACCGTGTTCGGCGCTGTCTGGATCGGGCTCGGGTTCGTGTTCATGGTGGCGGTGCGCGATCTGCCCGGCGAGCACGGCCTCGGCAGGTATCTGCTGCTCGCCGTCCTCCTCGGCGTGTGGGCCTCCGACGTGGCCGCGTTCACGATCGGGCGGCTCTTCGGCCGCCGCCTGCTGGCCGCGGAGATCTCGCCTGCCAAGACCGTGGAGGGCTTCGTCGCCGGCCTTGTCGCGGGGACGGCCACGGTGTTCGTCACGCTGTACCGCGAGCCGCACGGCCTGCCGCTCTCGACTCTTCACGCGCTCGAGTTCGGCGTGGCCATCGCGCTCGCGGCGCCGATCGGCGACCTGCTCGAGAGCTACCTGAAGCGCGACATGGGCGTGAAGGACACGGGGAACATCCTCGGCGGCCACGGCGGGATGCTCGATCGCGTGGATGCCCTGCTGCTCGCGGCCCCCGCCGCCTACTTCCTGGCGCTCGCCATCGGCAGGGCGTAACAACCGGGGCCTGGCCCCGGACGGGGCCTGGCCCCACGGGGTTCGCGGTGAAACGCCCGGACCGGGTCCACCCTCCTCATCCGTGAAACGGAGGGATCAGGTCCACTTGTTTCACCCTCGACCTGGGCTCGAGGGTTGATGAAACATTGGCATCAGGCGCCAATGTTTCACGCTGGTGAGCCACCGGCGCCAGGCCCCGGACGGGGCCTGGCCCCACGAGGTCGCCTAGAATTGGCCGTATGACCGAGCGACGTTCGGCCGCCTCGCGGCTCCTGCCGTTCCTGCGCGTCGAGAAGCAGATGGCCGACGAGCGGATGCAGACGGCCGTCGCCGCCGTGTGCCGCGGCACCCGCGGCTGGCGGAGATCGAGGTCGTCTGGTTCGGGCACCGGCTCCAGGGCGACAACCGCGGGCGCTACCACGCGCTCGGCTTCGTGGCCGACCCGGATGCCGGTCTCGAAGAGGGCAGAGGGTTCGTCGTCGACGTGGTCGCGGGCCACGTGATGCGCGAGCTGCCGCTCGAGCGCCGCCGCGACCTGCCGACCGACATCTCGGCGCTGGCGTAACGGCGCCCCAACCGGCCGCAACTAGACTGGCTGCATGAGATCCGTGGCCGTCCTCGGAGCGACCGGCTCCATCGGCAGGCAGGCGCTCGACGTGATCGCAGAAAGCCCGGAGCTGCGCGTATGCGGGCTCTCGGCGAACCGCGACGCGGACGGGCTCGTCGCCGCAGCGCGCGCGACCGGCGCGCGGCATCTGGCGCTCGTCGACCCCGACGCGGCCGCCAACGCGGCGCGAGACCTCGACGGCGCAGACCGTGCTCCGGGGCGAGGAGGGCGTCGAGGAGCTGATCGCGGCGAGCGGCGCCGACCTCGTCCTGAACGCGATCGTCGGCGCGGCGGGCCTGCGGGCGACGCTGGCAGCGTTCGCGGCGGGGGCCGACGTCGCGCTCGCGAACAAGGAGAGCCTCGTGGCCGGCGGGGAGCTCGTGCTCGCCGCCTGCTCGGCGAGCGGGAGGCGGCTCCTGCCCGTCGACAGCGAGCACTCCGCGCTCGCGCAGTGCCTCGAGGGCGCCGCTCCGGGCGCGGTCACCGGGGTCGTCATCACGGCCTCGGGCGGACCGTTTCGCGGCCGCCGCCGCGACGAGCTCGCGGAGGTGACCGCGGCCGAGGCGCTCGCCCACCCGACGTGGAGCATGGGGGAGAAGATCACGATCGACTCGGCGACCCTGATGAACAAGGGCCTCGAGGTGATCGAGGCGCATCACCTGTTCGGGCTCCCCTACGGGGCCGTCGAGGTGGTCGTGCACCCGCAGTCGATCGTCCACGGGATGGTCCGCTTCCGCGACGGCGCCCTGCTCGCGCACGTCGGACTCCCCGACATGCGCGTCCCGATCTCGTGGGCGCTGACCCATCCACATCGCGGGCCGACGACGGTCGAGTCGCTCGACCTCTCGGCGCCGCTCAGCCTCGACTTCGAGCCGGCCGACGTCGCGACCTTCCGCTGCCTGGCCCTCGCCCGCGAGGCCGGCATGGCCGGCGGCACGGCTCCCTGCGTCCTGAACGCCGCCAACGAGGTCGCCGTCCGCGCGTTCCTGGACGGCCGCATCGGCTTCCTCGACATCGCGGCCGTCGTCGAGGAGGCGCTCGCGCAGGTGCCGCCCGAGCCGGTCGTCTCGCTGGAGCAGGTGCTCGACGCCGACCGCCGCGCCCGGGCGGCCGCCACAGGGGCGGGTGCCGCCGCCGCATGAGCGTCTTCATCGCCATCGCGGGCCTGCTCCTGCTCGTCGCGGTGCACGAGCTCGGCCACTTCACGGCCGCCAAGCTGACGGGCATGCGCGCGCTTCGCTTCTACCTGGGCTTCCCGCCCGCCGTCATCAAGCGCCAGTACGGCGACACGGAGTACGGGATCGGCGCCATCCCGCTCGGCGGGTTCGTGAAGATCCCCGGCATGCTCCGGCCCGAGCCGGGCGACCTCTACGACGTCGACGACCTGCTCGAGCGGTCGGAGAACCTCGACGACGACGAGGCGACGGCGATCGGCGTCGCGCTCGACGATGTCCGCCGCCACCTCACCCAGGGCCGCTACGACGACGCCCTGGCCAAGCTGCCCGCGCTGCGCGCCGCCGTCGATCGCGCCGAGCCGTCGCTGTCGGAGGGCGAGCGGCGGCGCGTGACGCGCTCCATGGACCGGCTCGAGGAGAACCTCGACCCGCGCGCCTACTGGCGCTGCTCCCGCGGCCGGCGGCTCACGGTCATCGCGGCGGGCCCGGCGGCGAATGTGCTCGCCTGCTTCATCATCCTGTGGGGCGTGGCGATCCACGGCCGCCCCGATGGGTCGATGCTCTCGCGTGACGTCGCGGCGGTCATCGCCCAGAGCCCCGCCGACAAGGCCGGCCTTCATCCCGGCGACCGGCTGCTCGCTGTCAACGGCAAGCCGCTCCCGCCGCTCAAGGTGCGCGATGCGATCGAGCAGAGCCACGGCGCCCCCATCACCGTCACCGTCAGCCGGCACGGCCGCCGCATCGTCCTCGGCCCGGTGCACACGAAGGTGATCGACGGCAGCTACCGGCTCGGGTTCAGCTTCCAGGCCGGTCTCAGGAAGTACTCGTTCCTCGAGGCGCCGGTGGCGTCGGCCTCCTTCATGTGGGATCTCACCACGGGCACGGCCTCGGCCCTTGCCGATGTCGTCACGCCGCAGGGCCGCTCGCAGCTCCACTCGACCGTGGGGATCGTCCGCTACTCGGCGGACGCGGCCGATGCCGGGACGCCCTTCTACCTCACCCTGCTCGCCTACATCTCGCTCTCGCTCGCCATCTTCAACCTGCTCCCGTTCCTGCCGCTCGACGGCGGCCACGTGTTCATGATCGTGCTCGAGAAGCTGCGCGGGCGCATGGTGTCGCGAGCCGTGTTCGAGCGGATCTCGGTGCTCGGGATCGCGCTCATGGTGCTCGTCTTCCTGATCGGCCTCCAGAACGACCTGGCAGGCATCCTCTCGCCTCCGGCACGGTGACGCCGGCCGTCGAGCGCTACCTGGCGGCGCTCGTCCGCACCCTCGACGAGCGGCTCGGCACAGGGCTCGTCGGCGCCTACCTGCACGGATCGGCAGTCCTCGGCGGCTGGCGCGAGGATCGCTCCGACGTCGACGTCCTCGCCGTCTGCGCCGCTCCGGTTCCCGACACGGTCGCTCTCGAGGAGCTGGCCGAGGCGCTCTCCGTGCGGTCCCTGCCGTGCCCTGCTTCCCGCGGCCTCGAGCTCGGGCTCATGACCGCGGAGAGCGCCGCGATCCGCGAGCGCCGAGCCGGCGTTCGAGCTCGACCTCACGACCTCGGCCGCCGGAGATACGCCGACGCTCGGGCGCGGCCGCGGGCACGCCGACTACCTGATGCACATCGCGGTCTGCCGGCGGCATGGACGGGCGCTCGCCGGCCCGCCGCCCGAGGAGGTGTTCGCAGATGTCCCGGCGGCCCTGCTGGACGCAACCTTCGCCGGCGAGCTGGCATGGGCGGCCGAGCACGCGCCGCCGGCCTACCAGGTGCTGAACGCCTGCCGGGCCTGGCGCTTCGCGACGGACCGGGAGCTCTGCTCGAAGGTCGCCGGCGGTGAGTGGGCGCTCGGCCGCGGGGCGGACGATGCGGCCATCGCGGCGGCCCTCGAGACCCAGCGCGGCGGCCCGGAGACGCCTATCGGTCCGGCCCCGGTGGCCGCCCTGATCGCGCGCGTGACCGCTGAGCTCGGCGAGGCCGCCCGGTATCCTCCCGCCTGATGGCTTCGACGCACCGGATCACCGTCGGCGGCGTCCCCATCGGCGCAGGCGCGCCGGTGGCGGTGCAGTCGATGACCCTCACCGACACGAGCGACGTCGTCGCGACCCTGGCCCAGGTCGCACAGCTCGAGGCGGCGGGATGCGAGATCGTCCGTGTGGCCGTCCCCGGGCGCCGGGATGCGGACGCGCTGCCGGCGATCGTGGCCGGCTCGCCGCTTCCGGTGATCGCCGACATCCACTTCAACGCCTCGCTCGCAGTCAGGGCGATCGACGCCGGCGTCGCGGCCGTGCGGATCAACCCGGGCAACATCGGCGGCCCCGATCGCGTCGAGCAGGTCGTCACGGCGGCCCGCGCCGCCGGCATCCCGATGCGCATCGGCGCCAACTCGGGCTCGCTGCCCGACCACCTGCGCCAGTTCGCGACCAACGACCCGGCGGGCGCGCTGGTGGAGGCGGCGCTCGAGGAGGTGCGGCTGCTGGAGCGGCTCGAGTATCGCGACTTCAAGATCTCGGTCAAGAGCTCGTCGGTGCCCGTCATGATCCACGCCTACCGCCGCCTCTCCGAGCAGGTGCCGTATCCGCTCCACCTGGGCGTCACCGAGGCCGGCCCCGCCTTCACCGGTACGGTGAAGAGCGCGATCGGGATCGGGTCGCTGCTCGCCGACGGGATCGGCGACACGCTGCGGGTCTCGCTGACGGCCGATCCGGTCGAGGAGGTGAAGGTCGCCTGGGAGATCCTGCGCGTGCTCGGCCTTCGCCACAAGGGGCCCGTGATGATCGCCTGCCCGTCGTGCGGGCGCACGAACGTCGACGTGCTCGAGCTCGCCGAGGCCGTCGAGCGGCGGCTGGGCCGCTACGACGAGGTCTTCCATGTGGCCGTGATGGGCTGCGCCGTGAACGGGCCGGGCGAGGCCGGCGACGCCGACTTCGGGATCGCGGGCGGGCGCGACGCCGGCCACATCTACGCGCACGGCGAGGTGCTGCGGCGCGTGCCCCAGGCCGCGCTGGTGGACGAGCTCTTCAACGAGATCGACGCCTGGATCGCAGCCGGGATGGTGCGGCCGGACCGGCGGATCCGCCGGCTTCGCCTTCCCGTGGCTGTCAGCTAGGCGGCCAAGTCCTCGTCGGAGTCGAGCTCGTCGCAGAAGGCCGCGAAGCGGGCGTGCTTCGTCAGATACGCCTGGAGCTCGGACATCCCGAACGCGACCCAGTCGCCCATGAAGCGCTCGTCGACTGAGGGCTCGCGTGCGGTGATGTCGTTCTCGTTCATGTACCAAGTAGTCGCCCATTTTGAGACCGCGATTAGTCCCCTGAGTGGGGTATTTCGTCCGATCCCATCGAGTACAGTCCGGGCGTGATCATGAACAAGCGCAAGGCAGCCATCGGGTATGCCACCTACGTCGTTGCGGGACGTGTTGCGCGCACGGTCGTCGGCCGGCGCCGCGCCCGGCGTCCGATGCGGGCGCGGATGAGCGACGCCATGCGGCCCCGCCGCAGGCGGCTTCCGCTCGTCGGCGGCGCCGCGGCGGCCGTCGCGGGTGCCGCGGTCATCGCGCACCACCGCCGGCGCAACGGCTCGCACGACCCCGACTGACGGTGCTCCGGCACGTCGTCCTCTTCCGCTGGAACGAGGGCACCGAGCCCGCGCACGTCGACCGCGTCGAGGCGGAGCTCCGCGCGATGCTCGACCGGCTCGACATGGTGCGGGCGTGGTCACTGGGCCGTGACGCCGGCCTGCGGGAGGGGAACGCCGACATGGCGCTCGTCGTCGACCTCGACGACGCCGACGCCTTCCGCCGCTACTCCGCAGACGTCGGCCACCAGCAGATCCTGAACGAGCTGATCCTGCCGGCCTGCACGCGCACCGGCGCTCAGTTCTTCATCGACTGAACCGCCTCGTACCCCATGGGCCCGGCCCCGCGGGGTCTGGCCCCGGTTGTTCGAGAGTTCCCCGTCGGCGACGGCTCCGTCGGCGCCGGTCAGTAGGATGGACGTCCGTGCCCAACGGCCAGCAGTACGTCCATCTCCACGTCCACAGCGAGTACTCCATCCTCGACGGGGCGTGCCGTATCGAACCGCTGGTCGCCCGCGCGGCCGAGCTCGGGATGCCCGCGATCGGCCTCACCGACCACGGCTCCATGGCCGGCGCGGTCGAGCTCACGCGGGCCGCGACCCGGGCCGGCCTGCGACCGGTGCTGGGCTGCGAGATGTACGTGGTCGACGACCACGCCGCCCGTCCTCAGAAGGAGCGGCGCTGCCATCTCACCCTGCTGGCCGAGACGAGCGAGGGCTACCACAACCTCGTCCGGCTTGTCTCCGCCGGCTACCTCGACGGCTACTGGTACCGGCCCCGGGTCGATCTCGAGCAGCTGGCCGCCCACTCCAAGGGCATCATCGCCCTCTCCGGCTGCCTCTCCGGACGCGTGTGCAAGGCGCTCGTCGACGGCGACGAGCGCGGCGCGCGGGGCGAGATCGACCGGCTCGTCCAGATCTTCGGCCGCGACAACGTCTACGTCGAGCTCCAGGACGGCGGCATCGATGTGCAGACGGCCATCAACCCGGTCCTCGCCGGGCTCGCGCGCGACGCCGGCCTGCCGCTCGTGGGCACCGGCGACGTCCACTATCTGACCGCCGCCGACGCGATCCCGCACGAGGCGATGCTCTGCATCCAGACCGGCGACACGCTCGACAACCCCGACCGCTTCAAGTTCTCGAACCACGGCTTCTACCTGAAGTCGCCCGGCGAGATGTACGCGCTCATGGCCGAGCCGTGGGGGGTCGACATGCTGGCCCGCACCGTCGAGATCGCCGAGCGCTGCGACGCCCAGCTCGACCTCGACACGCTGCACCTGCCGCGCTTCGACGTGCCCGAGGGCCGAACGGCGCCGCAGTACCTGCGCGAGCTGGCAGAGGCGGGCCTGCGCGAGCGCTACGGGGCCGAGACGCCCGAGCTCCGGGAGCGGCTCGAGTTCGAGCTTCGCACGATCGAGGAGATGGGCTACGCCGACTACTTCCTGATCGTCTGGGACTTCATCCGCTTCGCCCGCCAGGACGGCGTCTCGGTCGGCCCCGGCCGCGGCTCGGCGGCGGGGTCGCTCGTCGCCTACTGCCTGCGGATCACCGACCTCGACCCGATCCGCTACTCGCTGCTCTTCGAGCGCTTCCTGAACCCGGGCCGCAAGTCGCTTCCCGACATCGACATCGACTTCGCCGTGGCCGGCCGCGAGCGCGTGATCAACTACGTCGCCGAGAAGTACGGCCGCCGCAACGTCGCCCAGATCATCACGTTCGGCAAGATGCAGCCCAAGGCCGCGATCAAGGACGCCGGCCGCGTGATGGGCATCCCGTACGGCGTGGTCGACCGGATCGCCAAGCTGGTGCCGGAGGGGCCCAAGATCTCGTTCGAGGCCTGCATGAAGCCCGGGGCCGAGCTGCGCCGGAGCTACGACACCGACGAGACGACGCGCTCGATCGTCGACATGGCGATGCCGCTCGAGGGCGTCGTCCGGAACGACTCGATCCACGCCGCGGCGGTCGTGATCGGCGACCGGCCGCTGACCGAGTACCTGCCGCTCCAGCAGAAGGGCGCCGACTCCGAGGTCGTCACGCAGTTCTCGATGAACGACGTCGACGCGCTGGGCCTGCTCAAGATGGACTTCCTCGGCCTGCGCAACCTCGACGTCATCGACCGGGCGGTCGAGATCATCGAGGAGTCCGTCGGCACGCGCATCGACATGGACGCGGTGCCGCTCGACGACAGGAAGACCTACGAGATGATGGCGCGCGGCGACTCCACCGGGGTCTTCCAGTTCGAGTCGACGGGCATGCGCGACGCCCTCCGCCAGGTCAAGCCGACCGAGTTCGAGGACATCGTGGCGCTGGTCGCGCTCTACCGGCCCGGGCCGATGCAGTTCATCCCCGACTACGCCAAGAACAAGGCCGATCCCAGCCGCATCGCCTACGAGGACGCCCGTCTGGGACCGATCCTCGAGACGACCCACGGGATCTGCATCTACCAGGAGCAGTACATGGAGATCGCCAAGTCGCTGGCCGGCTTCAGCCCGGCCGAGGCGGACGATCTCCGCAAGGCGATCGGCAAGAAGATCGCAAGCCTCATGGCGTCGCTCAAGGACAAGTTCACGGCCGGGTGCGAGGGGAACGGCGTGCCGGCCACGACCGCGCACGCCCTGTGGGCGAAGGTCGAGCTGGCCGCCGACTACAGCTTCAACAAGGCCCACGCCGCCTGCTACGGACTGATCGCGTACCGCACGGCCTACCTGAGGGCCAACTACCCGGCCGAGTACATGGCGGCGCTGATCTCGTCGGTCATGTCCACCAAGGACCGGGTGCCGTTCTACGTCGGCGAGTGCGCCGACATGGGCGTCGAGGTCCTGCCGCCCGACGTGAACTCGAGCCAGTCCGACTTCGCGGTGGTGGAGGGACGCATCCGCTTCGGGCTCGCCGCCGTGAAGCGCGTCGGCGAGGGAGCGGTGCGCGCGATCATCGCCGCCCGCAGCGAGCGGCCGTTCGACTCGATCTGGGACTTCTGCGAGCGGGTCGACATGGCCGTCCTGAACCGGGGCATGGTCGAGAGCCTCATCGCCTGCGGAGCGCTCGACTCGACCGGAGCCACCCGGCGGGGCATGTTCGACGTGCTCGAGCAGGCGATCTCGGCCGGCCAGCGGACACAGTCCGACGCGCTCGTGGGGCAGGGCTCCATCTTCGATCTCGGCGACGGAGACGGGAACGGCGCGGCGCCGTCGAGCCGCGGCCGCCCGCCCGTGCCGCCCGAGGAGTGGCCGCGCGAGGAGCTTCTGCGGCGCGAGAAGGAGGCGCTCGGGATGTACGTCTCGAGCCACCCGCTCGCCCCGCTTCGCGGCCAGCTCGAGCGCAAGACCGACACGCCGCTTCGGGCCCTTCAGGACCTGCGCGACGGCCAGGTGGTGACGGTCGGCGGCATCGTCGCCTCGCTGCGCCCGATGGTGACGAAGCGCGGCGATCAGATGGCGTTCTGCGAGCTCGACGACATCACCGACTCCGCCGAGATCGTCGTCTTCGCGAGCACGTGGGAGACGTGCCGGAGCGTGCTCCTGCCCGACGCGATCGTCCTCGTGAAGGCCCGTGCCGATCGCCGCTCCGAGTCGGAGGTGAAGCTGATCGCGCTCGAGGTGGCGCCGTTCGAGGCGGTCGAGGACCAGGGGATCGTGAAGCTCCGGATCGACGCCCGCGCGGCGCTCGCGAGCGTGGTCGACGAGCTGCGCCTCCTGATCGGCGAGTACCCGGGCGACGCGCCGGTCGAGCTCGAGATCAAGACGTCCGACGGGCCGAAGGTGCTCCGGTTCGGAGCCGGCTACCGCGTCCGGCCCGACGGCGACTTCATGGCCGAGGCGCGGGCGCTCCTCGGCGAGGCCGTCCTGGCGTGATCGGCCGCGTCCGCGTGCGGCCGTAGAATCCGGTCTTCGTGAACCTCACGCAGCTCGATCTCGACCTGGACGTGTTCCAGGGGCCGTTCGACCTGCTCCTCGCGCTCGTCATGCGCGAGGAGATCGAGCTGGCCGAGGTCCCGATCGCCGAGATCGTCGTCGCCTACGTCGAGCGGGCCTACGACGACGGCGAGCTCGACCTCGAGTCCGCGAGCGAGTTCCTCGTCCTGATCGCGGCCCTGCTCGAGATCAAGGTGCGCATGCTCTTCCCGGGCGAGGACGAGGAGGACACGGACGGCATGTCGGCCGAGCAGGCCGAGGCCGAGCTGCTCGCCCGCCTCATCGAGTACAAGCGCTACGCGGCGGCCGCCGCCTGGCTGGCCGCGGCGGGTGCGTCCGAGCGGCGGATCTTCCGGTCCGGCCCGGCGCCGCTCGCGCCCCGGCCGGAGCCCGTCGTCGAGGAGTTCTCCGAGGATCCGTGGCAGCTACAGGCCGCCGTCGGGCGCCTGCTGACCCCTCCGCCCGAGATCGACCTGTCCGCCGTCCGCCGCCGCCTCGTGCCCGTGAGCGAGTTCCTGACGCGGTTCCGCGCCGTCCTGCGCGAACGGCGGGCGTTCGCCTTCGACGAGGCCGTGGCGGGGCTCGACAGGCTGTCCCACGCCGCCGCGTTCCTCGCCATTCTCGAGATGTGGAAGCAGGGCGAGGTGCAGGCCGAGCAGAGCGAGGTGTTCGGGCCGATCCGGATCGCCCGGCGCGGCCGGCCCGGCGCCGAGTCGGAGCGCGCCATCGCATGAGCGAGCTCACCCACACCGTCGAGGCGCTGCTCTTCGTCGCGTCCGAGCCCCTCAGCGTGGCCGAGATCGCGACGCTGGCGGAGGCTCCCCCGGCCCGGGTCGAGCGGGCCCTCGATGCTCTCCGCGACCACTACTGCGAGGACCGCTCCGGCGTGGTGCTCGAGCGCGTCGCCGGCGGGTACGGTTTCCGTGCCTCGCGCGAGACGGCCGCGGCCTGCGCCCGCCTCGTCAACCGGCCGAGCTCCCGCGCGCTCAGCCAGGCCGCGCTCGAGACGCTTGCGATCGTCGCGTACCTGGGCCCTGTCTCGCGGCCGGAGGTCGCCCGCATCCGCGGCGTCGCGGCCGACTCGGCGGTCGCCGGGCTCCTGGAGCGCGGCCTGATCGAGGAGTCCGGCCGCGGTGAGACCCCCGGACAGCCCGTGCTGTACAAGACCACGATGCTGTTCGAGCGGATGTTCGGGCTCGAGGAGGGGCTCGAGAGCCTGCCCTCGCTCGGCGAGTTCGACCTGCCCGAGGCCGATCACGAGGCCCTCCGGGCGCGGCTGCACCTCGTTGCCGACGCGCGTGCCGGTCAGGGTTAACCGATACCTCGCGTCGACAGGGCTGGGCTCGCGTCGCGCGGTCGAGCGCCTGATCGTCGAGGGCCGTGTCACCGTGAACGGGAGCGTGGCGGATCTCGCATCACGCGTGGCCGAGGGCGACGACGTCCGTGTTGACGGCGCGACCGTCCAGCCGGAGGCGGTCGTCGCCGTCGTCCTCAACAAGCCGCGCGGGGTCGTGACGACCGCCCACGACCCGCAGGGCCGGCCGACCGTGACGGGCCTCGTCGAGACCGGCGCGCGCCTGTTTCCGGTCGGCCGCCTCGATCGCGACACCACCGGCGTCCTCCTGCTCACCAACGACGGCGGCCTCGCCGACCGGCTGATGCACCCGCGCCACGGCGTCCCCAAGTCGTATCGTGCGCGCGTGAAGGGTGAGCCTTCGAACGACGCGCTCGAGCGCCTGCGGGCGGGCATCGAGCTCGACGACGGGCCGACGGCGCCCGCGGACGTCCGAAGCCGCGGGGCGAGCGTCATCGACATCACCATCCACGAGGGCCGAAACCGCCAGGTACGGCGGATGTGCGCTGCAGTCGGGCATCCCGTGATCCATCTCCACAGGACGGCGTACGCCGGGATCACGGCCGAGCGCCTCGCGCCCGGGGAGTGGCGCGCTCTCACCCCGGAGGAGGTCGAGGCGCTCCGCGATGCATGACGCCGTCGTCGTCGGCGCGGGGATCTCAGGGCTGACGGCCGCCCACCGGCTTGCGGCCGACGGGGCGGACGTCGTCGTCGTCGAGGCGGGGGACAGGGTCGGCGGCCGCGTGTGGAGCCCGGCCGGCCCCGGGGGGCGCTGGGAGGCGGGAGGCGAGGCTGTCGACCTCGCCAACACCCGCCTGCGGGCGCTGGCCGAGGAGGTCGGCGCGGGGCTGCGGCGGTCGGAGGTGGGCTGGGGCGACCACGGCCCGGCGCCGGTCGAGTGGCACGTGGCCGGCCGCACCGGCGCTCCGGACGCGCCGGGGTATCGCCGTCTGCTCGCCGAGGTGGCCCGGCGGGGTGCGAGCCCCGAGGCCGACGACCGCTTCACCGTGGCCGAGTGGATGGCGCGGGACGGCTCCGGGATGTTCGACCTCGCCGTGGCCGAGACCGCGGTCTCGGTGACGTCCGCGACGATGCCGGTCAAGCGCATGTCGCTCCACGCGCTCGCGGTCAAGAGCGCCGCCCGAAGCGGTGCCGGCGACGGCGCGGAGCTGCGGTTCACCGACGGCGCCGGCGGGTTCGCCGAGACGCTCGCGACCGGTCTCGGGAATCGCGTCCGGCTCCGGTCGGCGGCCTCGGCCGTGTGGCAGCGGCCGGGAGCGGTCGAGGTCGAGATCGGCTCCGATCGGCTCCGGGCGCGGCGCGCCATCGTCGCCGTTCCGCTGCACGCCCGCCGCCGGATCGCGGGGCTCCCGGTGGTCGCGGAGGGCTCCTACGGCGTCGCTGCCAAGTCGCTCATCGAGCTGGCCGGCGACCTCCCGGAGGGCCCGACCGCCGTCCTCACCGACACGGCGCTGGGGTACGCCTACCGGCGCGACGCGAGGAGCCTCGGAAGCTTCGTCGGCTCGACCCCGGCCGCCTGGCTCCTGGCCGCGGGGCGCAGGCGGGCAGACGCCGCCGTCGCCGAGGCGGTGCGGCGGTGCTTCGGCGTGCGTGTCTCGCGGATCACCCGCGTGGCCTATCCACGCAGCTACCTGATCTACGGGCCCGGCGAGCTCCGCGGCTTCGGCGCTCACCTCGCTGATCCTGCCGGTCAGGTCCACTTCGCCGGCGCGGAGGCCTCGGAGCTGCCGAGCTTCATGGAGGGCGCCGTCAGGGCGGGGGAGCGGACGGCTGCCGAGGTCAGCGCCGCCGGCTGATCAGACGAAGCCCATCCGCTGCTTCATCTCGGCGAGCGTCGCCGACGCGATGGACTGCGCGCGCGCGGCGCCGGCGGAGAGCACGGCGAGCAGGTGCGCCTCGTCGGCCCGAAGCTCGAGGTAGCGCTCGCGGACCGGCCCGATCATCGCCTCGACGGCCTCGGCGACGTCCGTCTTGAACTGGCCGTAGCCGGCGCCGTCGTAGGACCGTTCCACGTCCTCGGGCGACCGGTCGGTCGCGATCGCCATGATCTCGATCAGGTTGGCGATGCCCTCCTTGCCCTCCCCGTCGCGGCGCACCTCGCGGCCGGAGTCCGTGACGGCTGAGCGGATCTTCCGCGTGACGACGTCGGTGGAGTCGCCCAGCAGTACCGTCCCCTGCGGCGTGCCTCGGGTGGTCGACATCTTCCGCATCGGGTCCTGGAGGTCCATCACCCGGCCGCCGGTGCCGGGGATCGCCGCCTCGGGCAGCGTGAGGAACTCGCCGTAGCGGCTGTTGAACCGCTGGGCGATGTCGCGCGCCAGCTCGAGGTGCTGGCGCTGGTCGTCCCCCACCGGCACCTTGTCCGTGTGGTAGAGGAGGATGTCGGCCGCCTGCAGCACGGGGTAGGTGAAGAGATCGACCGACACCGACTCCTGGCCCTCGCTCTTCTCCTTGAACTGCGTCATCCGGTTCAGCTCGCCGAACGTCGCCAGCGCGCCGAGCAGCCACGTCCCCTCCGAGTGCTCAGGCACGGCGCTCTGGGCGAAGAGCGTGCACCGGTCCGGGTCGAGCCCGGCCGCCATGAGGGTTGCGGCCGTGTCGAGGGTGTTCTCGCGCAGCGTCGACGCGTCGTACGGGACGCTGATCGAGTGCAGGTCGACCACGCAGTAGATCGCCTCACCGAGGTCCTGGTAGGCGGGCCAGTGACGGATCGCGCCGATGTAGTTGCCGAGGTGCTTCTGCCCGGTGGGCTGGATTCCCGAGAACACGCGCGTCATGGCGAGGCCGGATCCTAACGATCGACCCCTCGGTAGGATCCATCCGATGGTCGCCCCCGCCGACACCTGGTCGCCCGCCTCCTGGCGCGCGTACCCCGCCCAGCAGCAGCCCGACTGGCCCGACGAGGCCGGCCTCGCGGCAGCCACAGAGCGCCTGAAGCAGCTTCCGCCGCTCGTGTTCGCCGGCGAGGCGCGCGACCTCACCGCCGCGCTTGCGGGTGTCGCCGAGGGCCGCGCGTTCCTGCTCCAGGCCGGCGACTGCGCCGAGTCGTTCGCCGACTTCTCGGCGATCACGATCCGCGAGAAGCTCAAGATCATCCTCCAGATGGCCGCGGTCATGACCTACGCCGGCACGCTTCCGGTCATCAAGCTGGGGCGGATCGCCGGGCAGTTCGCAAAGCCGCGGTCGGCCCCGACCGAGACCATCGACGGGGTCGAGCTGCCCGCCTTCCGCGGGCACATGGTGCACGACGACGCGCCGACGGCCGCCGCCCGGGTCCCCGACGCCGACCGGATGGTGCAGGCCTACCACCAGTCGGCAGCGACGCTGAACCTGCTGCGGGCGTTCACGAAGGGCGGTTTTGCCGACCTGACCCGGGTGCACAGCTGGAACCAGGAGTTCGTGGCGACGTCGCCGGAGGGCCGCCGCTACGAGGCGATCGCCACCGAGATCGAGCGCGCGCTGCGGTTCATGGCCGCGTGCGGGATCGACCTGATGTCGGAGCGGCGGCTGCACGAGGTCGACGTGTGGACGAGCCACGAGGGGCTGCTCCTCGACTACGAGGAGGGGCTCACCCGGCGGGACTCGCTGACCGGCGACTGGTACGACTGCTCGGCCCACATGCTCTGGATCGGCGACCGCACTCGCCAGGCCGACGGCGCCCACGTCGAGTTCTTCGCGGGCGTCCGAAACCCGCTCGGCCTCAAGGTCGGCCCGACGGCGACCGCCGACGAGCTCGTCGACACGTGCGAACGCCTCGACCCGCACAGGACGCCGGGCCGCCTGACGCTGATCGCCCGCATGGGCGCGGGCCGGGTGGAGGACGACCTTCCGCCGCTCATCAGGGCGGTGCGGGAGGCGGGCCACCCGGTCGTGTGGGCGTGTGACCCGATGCACGCGAACGCGTTTCGCACGTCCTCGGGGTACAAGACGCGCCGCTTCGAGGACATCATGTCGGAGATCTCGGGCTTCTTCGTCGCCTGCCGGTCCGAGGCCGCGTGGCCCGGGGGCGTCCACCTCGAGTTCACGGGCGAGGACGTGACCGAGTGCCTGGGCGGAGCCGAGGAGGTGCGCGAGGACCAGCTCTCGGTGCGCTACCGGACGCTGTGCGACCCCCGCCTGAACGCCCGCCAGTCGCTCGACCTGGCATTCCGCCTCGCCGAGCTCATGCGGGCGGCGCACGACACCGCCGCACGGGAGGGGTAGGCGATGCGCGTGGGGATCGTCGGGCTCGGCCTGATCGGCGGGTCGATCGGGCTCGCCGCTTCGGAGCGCGGCGACGAGGTAGTCGCGTTCGACCCGGATCCCGACGCCCGAGCCGCGGGCCTCGAGCGCGGCGCGGCGGCCCGGCTCGAGGACACGCTCGAGGGTGCCGTGGCCGGCGTCGACGTGGCCGTCGTGTGCGGGCCGGTCGTCCACCTGCCCGCGCTGGTCGAGCAGACCATCGCCGCGTCCGACGAGCGCTGCGCCGTGACCGACGTCGGCTCGACCAAGTCGCGGCTGGTGTCGGCCGTGGCGTCGACCCCGCGCTTCGTCGGCGGTCATCCCGTGTGCGGGTCGGAGGCCCGCGGCGTCGAGAGCGCTCGGGCCGACCTCTTCCGGGGCGCGACGTGGTTCCTGACGCCGACGGCCGCCACCGATCCGGTCCACCATCGCACCGTGCACGGGTTCGTCGCCGGGCTCGGTGCGCGGCCCGTCGCGATCGACCCCGGCGCGCACGACCGGCTCGTCGCCATCACGAGCCACCTGCCGCACGCGGTCGCGAACGTCCTCGCAAACCAGGCCGGCGCGGGCCGGGTGGACGGCCACGATCCGCTCGGCGCGGTCGGCGGGTCGTTCCGCGACATGACGCGCGTCGCCGGCGCCAACCCGCGGATCTGGGTCGACATCTTCCTCGACAACCGCGAGGCGCTCCTCGACGGGCTGCGCGAGCACGGCCGCCGCGTCGAGGAGCTCGCGCGGGCGCTCGAGCGCGAGGATGCGGGCTTTCTGGCGCGCTGGATCGGGGAGGCGGCCGGAAACCGCAGGCGCCTGCTCGAGGCGGCCTACGAGGCGGTGCCGGAGGAGCTCTACCGCGTCCGCGTGCGCGTCCTCGACCGGCCCGGCGTGCTCTCCGGCATCACGCAGGCGCTGGGAGCCGAGGGCATCAACATCGAGGACTTCGAGCTGCACCACATGTCGGCGGACGCCGGCGGGACGGCCGTGATCGTGGTGGCGGGCGAGGGCGAGGCCCGGCGCGCGGTCGACCTGCTCGATGCCCAGGGCTACGGCGCCGTCGCGACGCCGGCGGTCGAGGCGTGACCGACGACGGCCTCCGGATCGGGCCGGCGGGCGGGCTCACGGGCGAGCTCGCCGTGCCGGGCGACAAGTCCGTCAGCCACCGGGCGGTCATGCTCGGCGCGATCTCGTCCGGGCCGGTGCACGTCCGCGGGTTCGGCGCGTCGGCCGACACGCTGTCGACCGTCGCCGCCGTCGAGGCGCTCGGGGTCGAGGTCGAGCGCTCCGGCGAGACCGACCTTGTCGTGCACGGTGCCGGCCTGCGCGGGCTTCGAGCACCCGCGGAGCCTGTCGACGTCGGAAACGCCGGAACCCTGATCCGGCTCCTCCCCGGCATCCTCGCCGGGCAGGTTGGCTCGTTCGAGCTCACGGGCGACGCGAGCATCCGCTCCCGTCCCATGGAGCGGATCGCGGAGCCGCTGCGGCTGATGGGCGTCGCGATCGAGACGACAGAGGGCCGGCCGCCGATCCGGATCGCCGGCACGGGCCGGACCGATGCGATCACCTATGAGCTGCCCGTGGCGTCTGCACAGGTCAAGTCGTGCGTGCTTCTGGCGGGCCTCTACACGGAGCGCGGAGTCACCGAGGTGCGCGAGCCGATCCCGACCCGCGATCACACCGAGCGCATGCTGCGGGCCGCCGGGGTGCCCGTGGACCGAACCTCGGGGCGGGTCGCGGTGTCGCCGGTACAGGAGCTCCGCCTCGGCGAGGTCGACGTGCCCGGCGACTTCTCGTCGGCCGCCCCGTTCATCGTGGCGGCGACGGCGCTCTCGGGCTCGAACCTGACGCTCCGCGACGTCGGGGTGAACCCGACGCGGACGGGCCTTCTCACGGTGATGGAGCGGATGGGAGCCAGGGTCGGCGTGTTCCGCAGGCGGCTGGCGAGCGGCGAGCCGGTCGCCGACATCGAGGTGCGCCCCGCCGAGCTGGTGGCCGCCGACGTGGAGCCCGAGCTGGTGCCGCTGCTCGTCGACGAGCTGCCGCTGGTGGCGCTCCTCGCCTGCTTCGCCCACGGCGTCACGACAATCCGCGGTGCGGCGGAGCTCCGCGTCAAGGAGTCCGACCGGATCACGGCGACCGCGGACGCGCTGAACGCCGTCGGCGGCCACGTCGAGCCGCTCGAGGACGGCTTCCGGATCCGCGGCGTCCCGACCCGGCTGCGCGGCGGGAGCGTCGATGCCGCGGGCGATCACCGCGTCGCGATGCTCGGTGCTGTCGCCGGCGTGTGCTCGCAGGAGGGCGTCGAGGTGCACGGTGCCGGCGTGCTCGGCGTCAGCTTCCCCGACTTTGCGGACCGCCTCGCCGCGGTGAGCGCCTGACGCCATGGTGGTGACGATCGACGGTCCCGCGGGGGCGGGCAAGAGCACGGTGGCCCGGGCCGTGGCCGAGCGGCTCGGCTACCGGCACGTCGACACCGGAGAGATGTACCGGGAGCTGACCGCCGTTGCCCTCGAGCGTGGGGTCGACCTCGACGACGCGGCCGCGCTTGCGGCCCTTGTGGGCACGCCGCCCGCCGTGGCCGTCGATCTGCGATCCGAGCAGATCTCGGCCCACGTGAGCGCCGTCTCGCGTCACGAGCCGGTGCGCGAGCGGATGCGGCAGCGCCAGCGCGAGCTGGCCCGGGATGCCGTGCTCGAGGGCCGCGACACCGGGACGCGGGTCTGCCCGGACGCCGAGGTCAAGGTCTACCTGACCGCGTCGGTGGCCGAGCGCGCACGCCGGCGGGCGTCCGAGCTCGGCGTCCCGGCGGCGGAGGTCGAGCTCGCGATCGTCGAGCGCGACCGCCGCGACGCCGCACAGCTCGCTCCGGCCCCCGACGCGCATACGGTCGACACGACGGGGCTCGACGTCGAGCAGGTGATCGAGCAGGTGCTCGAGCTCGCCCGCGAGGCCGGGACGTGAACGCCCAGCTCGCCGGATACGACCGCGCCTGGCGCGTCCTGCGGCGCACCGTCGGGCCGCTCGTCTGGCTGCTCCTTCGGCCGCGAGTCGTCGGGCGGCGGAACGTGCCGGTCGTCGGGCCCGTCCTCATCGTGTCGAACCACGAGTCCTGGTGGGACATCCCGGCGCTCGGCTGGTCGCAGCCGCGCTCGATCCGGTACATGGCCAAGCGCGAGCTGTGGGGCTACCTGTCGATCGCGTGGCTCCTGCGCTGGGGCGGTGCGTTTCCCGTGCGGCGGGGCGAGCCCGACCGCGACGCGCTGCGCACGGTGCACGAGACGGTCGAGGCCGGCGGGGTGGTCGGCATCTTCATCCAGGGCCACCGCCAGGCGGAGCTCGAGGGCGCCAAGGCCGGCGCCGGCCGCTGTGCCGTCGTCGAGGACGTGCCCGTCGTGCCGGCGGCGATCCGGGGAACGCGGCAGTGGCGGCCCGGCCGGCGGATCGGCATCGTCTTCGGCGAGCCGCGCACCTACGAGCGCGGCGACCGGCGGCCCGGCGAGGCCTACCGCGAGACCGCCGACGAGCTGATGACCGAGATCCGGCGCCTGTACGAGAGCGCCGGGTGAGCGCCCGCTTGCCCATGGTGGCGGTGGTCGGCTACCCCAACGCCGGGAAGTCGACCCTCGTGAACCGCCTGACGGGCTCGCGCAAGGCGGTCGTCGACGAGACGCCCGGCGTGACGCGCGACCGAAACGAGGTGCCGTGCGACTGGAACGGGCGCGAGTTCGTGCTCGTCGATACCGGCGGCGTCGACGCCGCCGACCCGTCGCACATGCAGTCTCAGGTCGCCGACCAGGCCCGCCAGGCGGTCGAGGAGGCCGACCTGGTGCTGCTCGTCATCGACGCGCGCGCCGGCCTCGTCGCCGGCGACGAGGAGCTGGCCGACATCCTGCGCCGCTCCCGGCGGCCCGTGCTCGTGCTCGCGAACAAGGTCGACGACACGGCCCACGAGGCCGGCGCGCTCGAGCTGCACGGTCTCGGCCTGGGAGACCCGATCAGCGTGTCGGCGCTGCACGGCCGCGGGACGGGCGACCTGCTGGATGCGATCGTCGAGCGGCTCCCACCGCCCGAAGCCGACGCCGAGGACGGCGAGGAGCGGCCCGAGGTCGACGACGAGATCCGGGTCGCCATCCTCGGCCGCCCGAACGTCGGCAAGTCGTCGCTGGTGAACGCCATCCTCGGCCGCCCGCGCGTGATCGTCGCGCCGACGCCGGGGACGACCCGCGACGCGATCGACACGATCTTCGAGCGGGGCGAGCGCCGGTTCCGGCTGATCGACACGGCGGGTCTTCGCCGCAAGCGCCGTCACCGGCAGGGGATCGAGTACTGGAGCGAGGTGCGCGCGCTCGAGGCCGCCCAGCGGGCGGACATCGCGCTCGTCCTGGTCGACGCCTCCGAGGGCCCCGCCGAGGGCGATCTGTCGGTGGCCGACGAGGCCCGCAAGGCCGGCTGCGCGACGCTCGTCGTCCTCTCGAAGTGGGACATCACGACCGTCGAGGTGGACGACGTCGCGGAGCGGCTCTCCGGCAAGCTCCGCCAGCGGCCTGCGATCGTGACGACGTCCGCGCTCACCGGTCGGCACGTCGACCGCATGCTCGACGCCGTCGAGGAGCTCTTCGACCGCTACACCTCGCGCGTGGGCACCGGCGCGCTCAACCGCGCGATGGCCGAGATCGGCGCCGCCCGCGAGACGCCGCGCAAGGGGCGCAAGCGGCTGAACGTCCTCTACGCCACCCAGTACCGCACCAGGCCGCCGCGGTTTCGTATCGTCGTCTCCGACAAGGCGCTCGTCACCCGCGACTACGCCTACTTCGTCGAGAATCAGCTCCGCCGACGGCTGACTCTGGAGGGGTGCCCCGTGATCATCGACTTCAAGAGCCGCGAATGAGGGTCGCGATCGTCGGCTGCGGAAGCTGGGGGACGGCGTTCGCCCGGCTGCTCGTCCTCCAGGGCCACGCGCCGACGCTCGTGTGCCGCGACCCCGGCCAGGCCGACGCGATCGTGCGCCACCGGCGAAACCCGCGCCACCTGTTCGACGTCGTGCTGCCGGAGGGCCTCGGCGCGTGCGCGCTCGACGGCTCCGACCTCTCAGGAGTCGACCTGGTCGCGATCGCCGTGCCGAGCCGCGCCTTCGCCGAGGTGGCCGCCGACGCCGTCCCCAGGGCGGGATCCGGGCCGGCGTTCCTCTCGATGACCAAGGGGCTCGACCCGGGCAGCGGCCGGCGGCTGTCGGAGATCCTCGGCGAGCTCGCGGGCCCCGACCGCGTGGCCGTCCTCTCCGGCCCCAACCACGCCGAGGAGGTCGCGCGCGACCAGCCGACCGCGTCGGTCGTGGCGAGCGAGAACGCCGAGCTGGCCCGCATGCTCCAGCGGGAGCTGTCGGGGCGGACGATGCGCGTGTACGCCTCCCGCGACGTCGCGGGCGTCGAGCTGTGCGCCGCCTCGAAGAACGTGATCGCGATCGCCGCAGGGGTGTCGGACGGGCTCGGCTACGGCGACAACGCGAAGGCCGCGATCATCACCCGCGGCATGGCCGAGATGTCACGCCTCGGCGAGGCCTTCGGCGCGCTGCCGCGGACGTACATGGGCATGGCGGGGATGGGCGATCTGGTGGCGACCTGCACGTCGATCCACTCCCGGAACCGGCGGGCGGGGGAGATGATCGCGACCGGCGTCCCGACCCCGTGGATCGAGCAGGAGATCGGCGAGGTGGCCGAGGGCCTCACCGCCGCCCCCGTGGTTCGCGACGTCGCGCGCGAGCGCGGGATCGAGCTTCCGATCACGGAGGCGGTGTGCGACGTGGCGTTCGGCGGCGTGACGCCGCTGGACGCTCTCGCCGGCCTGATGGCCCGCGAGCCGGTCGAGGAGTGACCCGGGGACAGTCCCTGAACCTTCCGCGTCACCTGGCCGTTGCGCCGACGTGACACCGATCGCTCGCGGAGACGCATGGCAGGTCGCGCACGAGTCACGAACCGTGTCGCCGGGAGTTCAGGGACTGTCCCCGGTGTGGGCCTTGACCGCCCGCATATGCAGGAAGAGCGGGAGCCGCTGCCACCGCCGATTTCGCGGCACCGTGACCGCCTCCTCGGGCACGCGCGGCTCCCTCAGCCGTTCGATACGGAACCCGGCGCTCGTGAGCGCCTCCGTGTAGGCCTCCAGCGGTCGGTGCTCGCTCACAAACGTGATGTCGAGCCCGCCGCGTCGCATGTTGTCGGCGTACGCGGACCGGTCGAGGTACGACCCGTCGATGGTGAAGGGGCTGTCGGCGCTCGTCGCCCTTGGAAGCGCCGGCCGAGTTCAGCGGATGGACGATTGCAAGGCACAGCCGGCCGCCGGGCTCGAGGACGCGTGCGCTCTCGCGTACCGCTCCATCCAGGTCGTCGACATCCTGGAGCGACATGGACGCGACGACGAGGTCGAACGCACCGTCCGGAAACGGGAGCGAGGCAGCGTCGGCGAGGTGCAGCTCGATCGAGGGATCGGCTGCGCGTGCGGCTTCGACCATCTCGGGCGCCAGGTCGACGCCGACCATCGAGTGTCCGCGCGCCGCGAGATCGCGCGAGAGGCGACCCTCGCCGCATCCGAGGTCGAGGGTGCACCGGCCGGGAAGCGGCAGGAGTTCGAAGAAGAGGTCGCGGTGAAAGCGCCAGTACGAATCGTGACCTGGTCTTCGTGCCCATGCGATGAATTCCCCGGCATGCTCGCCCCAGGCGGCGGCCAGATCGGCTTCCGCGAGCCTCGTTCGTCGCATCGGCCGATCGAGCGGGTCAGACATCTCGTGAGCCTAGAGCACCTGCCGGGGTTTCCACTACCATCCGCCGGATGGCGCCCGCCGGATCCCGCGAGTTCCTGTTCACGTCCGAGTCGGTCACTGAGGGCCACCCGGACAAGATCGCCGACCAGATCTCCGACGGCGTCCTCGATGAGGTCTTGAGGCGCGACCCGCGAGGGCGAGTCGCCTGCGAGGTGCTCGTCACGACCGGCCTCGTCGTGGTCGCGGGCGAGATCACGACCGACGCCTACGTCGACATCCCGAGGGTCGTCCGCGACACGGTGCGCGACATCGGCTACACCGATGCGGCGTTCGGGTTCGACTTCCTGACCTGCGGGGTCGTCGTCGCGATCGACGAGCAGTCGCCCGACATCGGCAGGGGGATCGACACCTCGTACGAGGAGCAGCGCCACCGGGCCGAGGCGGACGTCGACAGCCAGGGCGCGGGCGACCAGGGGATGATGTTCGGCTACGCGTGCGACGAGACGCCGGAGCTGATGCCGCTTCCGATCGTGCTCGCCCACCGCATCAGCCGCCGCATGGCGGAGGTGCGGAAGGACGGCACCCTGGCGCACCTTCGTCCCGACGGCAAGTCGCAGGTCACCGTGCGCTACCGGCAGTCCGGCGGGCGGCTCACGCCGATCGAGCTCGAGCGGCTCCTGGTCTCGACGCAGCACGACCCCGACGTGGACGAGGAGACGATCCGCCGCGGCCTCGTCGAGCACGTGCTGCCGGCCGTCATCCCCGCCGAGCTGTGCCCCCATGAGCGGCTCTCCGACCTCGAGTTCGTGCTCGTGAACCCGACCGGCCGGTTCGTGACCGGTGGGCCGATGGGCGACACGGGCGTCACCGGGCGCAAGATCATCGTCGATACGTACGGCGGCGCGGCCCGGCACGGCGGCGGCGCGTTCTCCGGGAAGGATCCCTCCAAGGTCGACCGCTCGGGCGCCTATGCGATGCGCTGGGTGGCAAAGAACGTGGTCGCGGCTGGGCTCGCGGCGCGCGTGGAGGTCCAGGTCGCCTACGCCATCGGCGTTGCGCGCCCCGTGTCGGTCACGGTCGAGACGTTCGACACCGAGACGGTGCCGCGCGAGACCATCGAGACGGCCATCGCGTCGGTCTTCGACCTGCGCCCGGCCGCGATCATCCGCGAGCTCGACCTGCTCCGCCCGATCTACCAGCGGACTGCCGCCGGCGGCCATTTCGGCCGCACCGACGAGGACTTCCCCTGGGAGCGCACCGATCGCGTCGCGGAGCTGCGCGCGGCGTGCGGCCTGGGTGAGCCCGTCCGGGTCTGACACTGCCCCCGTCGCAGCCGTCGCCCCGCTCGTGACGGCGCGCGCGGTCGACCGGCCGTTCGACTACGCGGTGCCTCCTGAGCTCGACGGCGCCGTGCACCGCGGCTCGGTCGTCGAGGTCGAGCTCGGGAGCCGGCGTGTGCGCGGCGTGGTGACGGCGCTCCCGGGCCCCTCGGACGTCTCCGCCCTGAAGCCGCTGCTCGGTGTCGCCGGTCAGGTTCCCCTCCCGCTGCTCGACCTCGCGGAGTGGATCGCCGCCACCTACGCGTCCACCCTTGCCCGGGCGCTGGCGCTCGTGACGCCCCCGGACGCCGAGGCCCGCCCGCCGGAGCTGTGGGTGCGCGTCCTGAGCGGCGAGGGGGCGACCGCCCGCCAGGCCGAGATCCTGGCCCACGCCGGGCTCGCGCCCCTGCCGCTCTCCGATCTGGTCGCCGCCGCCGGGACGACGCGGGCCACCGTCCGGCGGATGCACGAGCGCGGCCTGGTGGCGCTCGAGGCGATGCCACCCGCTCCCCGGACTGACGTCCGCGTCGAGCTGACCGCCGCGCAGGAGGCCGCCGTCGCGGCGTGCGTGGAGCTCCTGGAGGCGGGTGGCGGCGACGTGCTCATCCACGGCGTCACGGGGTCGGGCAAGACCGAGGTCTACCTGCGCCTCATCGAGCACGCGCTCGAGCTCGGGCGGGGAGCGATCGTGCTCGTCCCCGAGATCGCGCTCACGCCGCAGGTCGCCTCCCGGTTCACAGCCCGGTTCGGCGCGACGGTCGCTGTGCTGCACAGCGGCCTCAGCCGGGGCCGGCGCGGCTCCGAGCACCGCCGCGTCGCCGCCCGGGAGGCCCGCGTGGTCGTCGGCGCGCGGTCTGCGGTGTTCGCCGCGGTTCCCGACCTCGGCGTCATCGTCGTCGACGAGGAGCACGACGCCTCGTACAAGCACGAGGCCGACCCGCGGTACGACGCCCGCCGGGTTGCGGCCAAGCGCGCCCGGCTCGAGGGCGCGGTCACGGTCTACGGGAGCGCGACGCCGCGGCCCGAGGTCTGGCACGGCGTTGCCCGAAGGCTGAGCCTCCCGGCCCGCGTCGGTGGGCGCCTGCCCAGAGTCGACATCGTCGACCTGCGCCTGGACGGCGGCTACCCGCTGACGCGGCCGCTCCTCGACGCGCTCGGCGAGATCGAGGACGGCGGCGGCCGCGCGATCGTCCTCCAGAACCGGCGCGGGGCCGCCGCGGCGCTCCACTGCCGCACCTGCGCGCAGACGTGGCGGTGCGGGCGCTGCGACGTCGCGCTCACCCTGCACGGCCGCCGCCTGCGCTGCCACCACTGCGGCGCGTCCGAGCCGATGCCGAAGGCGTGCCCGAGGTGCGGCTCGGTCGACCTCGCGCAGATCGGCGCCGGGACGACGCGGGTCGAGGCCGAGCTTCAGCGGCGCTTCCCGCGGCTCGAGGTCGTCCGGCTGGATGCGGACGTGGCCGCGCAGGTCGGGGAGCCGGAGGCGACTCTGCGCCGGTTCCGCCGCGCCGACGCCGCGGTGCTGGTTGGGACGCAGCTCGTCGCCAAGGGCCACGACGTCCCCGGCGTGAAGCTGGCCGCGGTGATCGACGCCGACCAGGCGCTCGCGGTCCCGGACTTCCGCGCCGAGGAGCGGGCCTTCGCCTTGCTCACCCAGCTCTCGGGCCGGCCCGGGCGTCCCGGGGATCCGCGCGGCCGCGTGATCGTCCAGGCGTGGGACCCCGAGCTTCGCCCCGTCGTGCTGGCTGCCCGGCACGCGGTGGCGGAGTTCCTGGACGGCGAGCTCGAACGCCGCCGCGCGCTCGGCTATCCGCCCTTCCGGCGGCTGGTGCGCGTGCTCGCCGCGGCCCCTTCGGGAGACGTCGCCGACGGGGTCGCGGCGGCCGTTCGGGCCGCGGTGGAGCCGGCCCTGGAGGGCGACATCCTGCTCGGGCCCGCGCCGCTCTTTCGGCTTCGCGACAGGTGGCGGAGCCATGTCCTGATCAAGACCCAGCAGCCCCTCCGCGCGGCCGCCCTCCTGCGAGGGGTCGTGCGCGATCTCGCCGGCGACCTGCGCCGGGCGTCCGCCACCGCCGTGGTCGACGTGGATCCGCAGTCGCTCTCGTGAGCCGGTAGCCTTCAACCATGACTCGAGCCCTCGTCGTCGTCGACATCCAGAACGACTACTTCCCCGGCGGCGCCAACCCGCTGGACGGACCCGAAGCCGCGGCCGGCAAGGCCCGGAGCCTGCTCGACGCGTTCCGGGCGTCGGGCGAGCAGATCGTGCACGTGAAGCACGTCTGGGATGCGCCCGATGCCGTCTACCTGCGCCCGGGGACTCCGGGCGGCGAGATCAACGATGCCGTGAAGCCGGACCCGGGCGAGGCCGTCGTCGAGAAGGCGTTTCCCAACGCCTTCCTGGAGACGCCCCTCGACCGTGGGCTCAAGGACGCCGGCGCTGACCAGCTCATCGTCTGCGGGATGATGACCTCGATGTGCGTCGACGCCACCGTTCGCGCCGCTGTCGACCTCGGGTACGGGGTGGCGGTGGCCCATGACGCATGCGCGACGATGGCGCTCGAGTTCGGCGACCGCCGGGTCGCCGCCGCCGACGTGCACGCAGCCTTCCTCGCCGCACTTGCCGACGGGTACGCCACCGTCGGGCCGGCCGCCGACCTCCTGAGCGCATGACGACGGAGAACCAGGACATCGCCGAGGGACAGGTCGAGACGACCACGAGCGACGAGGAGCGCCGCGCCCACCACGCCGCCGCGATGATGCTGGTGCGCCAGTACCCCGACCCGGTCCTGCGCGTCCCCGCCGATGCCGTCGAGGAGGTGAACGGCGACGTGCGGCGCCTCGTCGAGCGGATGACCGACGTGATGCGACAGTCCCATGGCGTCGGCCTCGCCGCGCCGCAGCTCGGCGTCCTCCGTCGTGTCCTCGTCTACCGCGTCTCGTCCGACGGGGACGTCCACGTCCTGATCAACCCGGAGCTCCGCGAGCGCTCCGACGAGACCGAGACCGAGACGGAGGGGTGCCTGTCGCTCCTGGGCGGTGACCTCCAGGTGCCGGTCGAGCGCCCCGTGCGCGTCGTCGTCGCCGGCGTGGACGCCGACGGGGAGCCCGTCGAGGTGGATGCCGAGGGTCTCGAGTCGCGCGTGATCCAGCACGAGATCGACCATCTGGACGGCGTGCTGATCGTCGACCGGGCGAGCAAGGACGACCGGAAAGCTGCTCTCAAAGACCTGCGCCTGCGGGCGTAGCCCATGCCCCGAGTCGTCTTCCTGGGGACGTCGGCGTTCGGGGCGGACGTCCTGCGCCGCCTGACCGGGGAGCCGGAGGTGGACATCACGGCCGTCGTGACGCAGCCGGACCGGCCGTCGGGGCGAGGGCAGCGGCGCGGATCGCCGCCGGTTGCGGATGCGGCGCGCGAGCTCGGGTTGCGGCTGGTGCAGACCGAGCGGGCATCCGCCGAGCCCCCTGACGCGGACGTCGGTGCGGTCGTCGCCTTCGGCCAGATGGTGCGGCCGCCGCTGCTCGGCGCATACCCGCTCTACAACCTGCATCCGTCGCTGGTTCCCCGCTGGCGGGGCGCGGCGCCCGTCGAGCGGGCGCTGATGGCGGGCGACGCCGAGACCGGCGTGTGCGTGATCGAGCTCACGGCCGAGCTGGACGCAGGCCCGATCCACGGCTGCGAGCGATTCGCCGTCGGGCCTGACGACGATGCCGGCGCGCTCAGGGCGCGGGCGCTCGAGCTCGGAGCGCCGCTTCTGGCGGAGTCGCTGCGCGGCCGCACGCACGGGGAGGAGCAACCGACCGACGGCGTCACGTACGCGCACAAGATCGAGCCCCGCGACCGGCGGATCGACTGGGCGGGGACCGCCGTCGACGCCGCCAACCTCGTGCGGGCGCTCTCGCCGCACATCGGCGCGCGCTGCGAGCTCGACGGCGAGCCAGTGACGGTGTGGCGCGCCCGGGCCGGCCCCGGCGGGGACGAGCCGGGCACGGTCTCGCCGCCCCTCCGGATCGCCTGCGCCGACGGTGTGCTCGAGGTGCTCGATCTCCAGCCGGCGGGCCGGCGGCGGATGGCCGTCGCCGACTACCTGCGCGGGCTCCGGCGGGCACCGGAGCGGGCGGCATGAGCGCGCGCGCCGTCGCCTGCGAGGTCGTGCGGCGCACGTTCGAGGAGGACGCCTACACCGACCGCGCCTTTCGCGCCGAGGCCGAGCGGCGCTGAGCTCGACGCCCGCGACCGGCGGCTCGCGATGCGGCTTGCGTTCGGAACCGTTCAGCGGGTGCGGACGCTCGATTATGCGCTCGAGACGCTCGCAGGGCGCCCGGCCGACGAGTTGCAGCCGACGCTTCGCGCGGCGCTGCGCGTCGGCGCCTACCAGCTCCTCTTCGCGGAGGGTGTCCCGCCTCACGCGGCCGTGAACGAGACGGTCGAGCTCTGCAAGCGCGTCGCCGGGGTCCACACCGCAGGCCTCGCAAACGCCGTGCTGCGCCGGATCGCCGGCGCGGGGGAGGACTGGGTCGCCGGCCTTCCGGTCGGGCTGCGGCACTCGTACCCGGACTGGATCGTCCGGGAGTGGGAGGAGATGCTCGGCGAGGCCGACGCCGAGGCGGTGATGGTCGCCCAGAACGAGCCCCCCGAGCTGTCGGTGCGCCTGAACAGCCTTCGCGCCGACGCCGTCGATCTCGGCGTGCCCGTCCACGGCGATCCCGACCTGCCCGAGGCGATCGTCATCGACGGGCCGTTCGACGTGTCGGCGAGCGCCGAGCTGGCCGCGGGGGTCATCTGGCCCCAGTCGCGGGCGGCGATGCTGCCGGCCCGCCTGCTCGCGCCCGAGCCCGGGATGCGCGTCCTCGACCTGTGCGCCGCGCCGGGCGGGAAGGCCGGCCAGCTGGCGGCGCTCATGGCCGATCAGGGCGAGCTGGTGTGCGTCGAGCGCCACGCCGGGCGCGCCCGGGCCCTGCACGCGACCCTCGACCGGTTCGGCGCGTCGTGCGCCCGGGTCGTCGTCGCCGACGCGCTCGAGTTCTCGGACGGCACCTTCGACCGCATCCTGATCGATCCGCCCTGCTCCGGCCTCGGCGTCCTGGCCGCCCGCCCGGATGCCCGCTGGCGTGGGGACGAGGCGTCGGCCGACAGGATGGCGGAGGGCCAGCGGCGGATGCTGGCCCACGCGGAGACGCTGCTCGCACCCGGCGGCCGCCTCGTCTACTCGGTGTGCACGATCCGGCGCGGCGAGGGCGAGGGCGTCCTTCCCGGCGGGCGCCAGACGCTGCCTCATCGCGACGGCACGGACGGGTTCTACATGGCCGCGCTCGACGCGAGGAGCTAGCGCCAGGACGCCCGGCGGGCGGCAGCGGCCCATCGATTACAGTGGCGGCGATGCGGGAATGGCCCACCACCGTCGAGGTCGCGCCGTCGATCCTGTCTGCCGATTTCGGCAGGGTCCGCGAGCAGGTGGGCGAGGTCCTTGCCGCCGGCGCCCGCGTCATCCACATCGACGTCATGGACGGCCATTTCGTGCCGGTGATCACGTTCGGCCCCAAGATGGTGGCGGACATCGCGGAGGTCATCCACGACCACGACGGCTTCGCCGACGTGCATCTGATGATCGAGCAGCCCGAGCGCCACATCGCCCAGTTCGCCGACGCCGGAGCCGACAGCATCACGGTGCACGTCGAGACCAGCCCGCACCTGCACTACACGCTGCATCAGATCAACGAGCTCGGATGCCGCGCGGGCCTCACGCTCAACCCGGCGACGCCGGTCGAGGCGATCTCCGAGGCGGCGCAGTACGCCGACGTCCTCCTGTGCATGAGCGTGAACCCGGGCTGGGGCGGGCAGTCGTTCATCCCGGCGACGCTCGACCGCCTGCCGCGCATCCGCGACCTCGCGGGCCCGGGCGTCGCGGTCGAGGTGGACGGCGGCGTCGCCAGGGAGACGGCGGCGGGCGTCTACCGGGCCGGCGCGAACATCCTGGTGGCGGGCTCGGCGGTGTTCGACGCCGACAGCCCGGCCGACGCCTACACAGAGCTCGTCGACGTCGTCGCCGGCGCGGGCGCCGTCGCGTGGCGCTGACCGACGCCGACCGAGCACATCTGGCCCGCTGCCTCGAGCTGGCCGAGCGTGGCCGCCGGACGGCGGCTCCGAACCCCGTCGTCGGCGCGGTCGTCGTGCGCGAAGGCAGGGTGATCGGCGAGGGATGGCACGAGCGGCCCGGGGGCCCTCATGCCGAGATCGTCGCGCTCCGCGCCGCCGGCGATGCGGCCGGCGCCACCGTCTACACGAACCTGGAGCCCTGCAGCCATCACGGGCGCACGCCCCCGTGTGCGGATGCGCTCATCGGCGCGGGCGTGAGCCGGGTCGTCGCGGCGATGATCGACCCCACCGACAAGGTCGACGGCGCCGGCGCCGCCCGCCTGCGCGACGCCGGAGTCGTCGTGGACATCGCGGGAGGTGATGCGGAGCGCCGGGCCCGGCGGGCGAACGCGGGGTGGCTGGCGCTGTCGCTCCTCGGCCGCCCCCACGTCACCTACAAGGCAGCCGTGAGCGCCGACGGCCGCACCGCTTCGCGCAGGCGACGGTCCGCGGTGGATCAGCTCGGAGGAGAGCCGCGCCCTGGTGCACGAGATGCGAGCCCGGGCCGGCGCCGTGATGGTCGGGAGCGGCACCGCGATCGCCGACGACCCGCTCCTGACCGCGCGTGACGTCGATCCGCCGGCCGAGCGCCAGCCGCTGCGCGTCGTCCTCGACCGGCGCGGCCGGCTGCCGGCGAGCTCGCGCCTCGTCGAGACCGCCTCGCCGGATGCGCCCGTGCTCGTCGTCCGCGCTCCGGGTGCCGGCGGGGTGTCGGCGCCGGATGTCGAGGTGCTCACGTGCGCCGATCCAGTCGAGGCGTTCGCGGAGCTGGGTCGTCGCCGGATCGCGTGGGTTCTGCTCGAGGGAGGCGCGACGGTCGCCACGGCCCTGCTCGACCGGGGCCTCGTGGATCGTCTGGCGGTCTTTCACGCGCCCGTCGAGATCGGCCCGGGCCCCGGCCTCTTCACCCGCGACGTCGAGCTGCCGGCTGCGGTGGAGGAGCGCCGCGTCGGCCCGGATATGCTGAGGATCTTCGAGATCCAGGAGCCGTAGATCTTCACGGGCATCGTCATCGAGTCAGGGCACATACGGTCGTGTGAGCCGTCCGGCGGCGGCGTCGACCTGGCGGTCGAGGCGCCGGAGATCGCCGCGGACGCCCGCGTCGGCGACTCGGTGGCGGTCGACGGGTGCTGTCTCACCGTGGCCCGCCGGGACGGCCCGATCCTCGAGTTCAACGCGGTCGCCGAGACGCTGCGACGCACGACGCTCGGCGGGCTCGCGGCCGGTGATCGGGTGAACCTCGAGCCCGCGCTCCGCGTCGGTGACCCGATGGGCGGTCACTGGGTGCAGGGCCACGTCGACGCCGTCGGCGAGGTCGCCCGCATCGAGCCGGAGGGGGAGGCGCGCAACTTCACGTTCGCGGCGCCGCCGGAGATCATGCGCTACGCCATCGAGAAGGGCTCCGTGTGTGTCGCCGGCGTCGGGCTGACGATCACCGGCCTCGACGAGACGAGCTTCTCGGTGTCGCTCGTCCCGCACACGCTCGCGGTCACCACGCTCGGCGGGCTCGGCCCGGGGGATCGCGTCAACCTCGAGGCGGACGTGCTTGCGAAATACGTCGAAAAGCTGGCATTTCCAGGGGCTCTGCTACGATCGGCGGCGACCTCATGAGCAGCCGCGCAGAGTATCTCGATGCGTACCCCGAGCTCGGCGGGGAGTGGCCGTTCGCCCCGGTCGAGCAGGCGATCGAGGACATTCGCGAGGGCCGCATGGTGGTCGTCGTCGACTCGCCCGACCGCGAGAACGAGGGCGACCTGGTGATGGCCGCGCAGTACGTGACGCCCGAGGCGATCAACTTCATGGCCACCCATGGGCGCGGGATCATCTGCCTCTCCCTGACGCCGGAGCGGATCGAGGAGCTGGGCCTCGAGCAGATGGCACGCCACAACGAGGCGCCGCTGCGCACCGCGTTCACGGTCTCGATCGAGGCGCGCGAGGGCGTCTCGACGGGCGTGTCGGCGGCCGACCGGGCGCACACCATCCAGGTGGCGATCAACCCGGGGGCCGAGCCGGCCGACCTCGTCCAGCCGGGCCACGTCTTCCCGCTTCGCGCCCGCCCGTTCGGCGTGCTCGAGCGCACCGGGCAGACGGAGGCGTCGGTCGACCTGGCGCGGCTCGCCGGCCTCCAGCCGGCCGGCGTGATCTGCGAGATCATGAACGAGGACGGCAGCATGGCCCGTGTGCCCGACCTCGTCGGGTACTGCACGCGGCACGGCCTCTCGATGATCACGGTCGCCGACCTCGTGGCCTACCGGCGTCGCACCGAGAAGCTGGTCGAGCGGATCGCGTCGGCGGCGATGCCGACCCGGTTCGGCGAGTTCGTGGCCCACGGATACCGGTCGATGATCGACGGCCAGCAGCACGTCGCGCTCGTCATGGGCGATGTCGACGGGGCGGCCGACGTGCTGGTGCGCGTGCACTCGGAGTGCCTCACCGGCGACGTGTTCCACTCGCTTCGGTGCGACTGCGGCGAGCAGCTCGAGAGCGCGATCGCCCAGATCGCGGCCGAGGGCCGCGGCGTCCTGCTCTACCTGTCCCAGGAGGGGCGCGGCATCGGCCTTCTCAACAAGCTCCGCGCGTACGAGCTCCAGGAGCAGGGGCTCGACACCGTCGATGCGAACCTGGCGCTCGGCCTGCCGGTCGACTCGCGCGACTACGGCGTGGGGTACCAGATCCTGGCCGACCTCGGCCTGACGTCGCTCAGGGTCCTCACGAACAACCCCAAGAAGATCCTCGGCCTCGAGGGCTATGGGCTCGTGATCACGGAGCAGCTTCCGATCGAGGCCGAGCCGACCGCCGAGAACGAGGCCTACCTGCGCACGAAGCGCGAGCGGATGGGCCACACGATCCGTCATCAGGGCCTGCGGCTGGACAAGACGTGAGCGATGAGGGCCCCGGCACGCTGACGGTCCCTGACGGCTGCCATGCGATCGAGGGCCGCGTCCTCGACCAGGATGTCGCAGTCGTCGCGTCCCGGTACAACTCCGACGTCGTCCAGCGGCTGCTCGACGGCGCGGTTGCGAGGCTGATGGAGCGTGGCATCGGCGCCGACCAGATCACGGTCGTGCTCGTGCCCGGGGCGTGGGAGCTGCCGCTCGCGTGCAGGCGCCTGGCCGAGGCGGGAAGCCACCAGGCCGTCGTCGCGCTCGGCTGCGTGATCCGAGGCGGAACGCCGCACTTCGAGTACGTCTGCAACGAGGCCTCACGGGGCGTGATCCAGGCGGCGCTCGACACGGGCGTCCCGGTCAGCTTCGGGCTTCTCACGTGCGACACGATGGAGCAGGCGCTCGCGCGTGCCGGCGGCGAGTCCGGCAACAAGGGAGCCGACGCCGCGGACGCCGCGCTCGAGATGGCCGGCCTCCTGCGCGCGCTTCCGCGCGGCAGCCGGCGCTAGCTCGCATGCTTCTCGTCACCGGTGGATCGGGGTACCTGGGCCGCGAGATCCTCCGGCGGCGACCCGACGCGATCGGCACCGTGCACAGCTCCGCGGGCGATGTCCGGCTCGACGTCCGCGACCCCGCCGCGGTCGCGGCGGTCATCGCGGCGGTGCGCCCGGCGTGCGTGATCCACACCGC
The DNA here is from genome assembly GCA_963809325.1 of uncultured Actinomycetes bacterium. GTDB lineage: Bacteria > Actinomycetota > Thermoleophilia > Gaiellales > JAICJC01 > JAICJC01. The sequence continues at coordinate 92,349 of CAWEIZ010000007.1, read as the reverse complement.
GTATGCCCGCCAGGGCACCGAGGCGTGGGCGACGAACGTCGACGGCGCCCGCAACGTCGCGGCCGCCGCGGCCGCGTTCGGGGCCCGGCTGGTGCACATGTCGACCGACGTCGTCTTCGGCGGGGACGCCGGCCGCCCGTACGTCGAGGACGACCCGCCGTCGCCGGTGACCGACTACGGGCGCTCCAAGGCGCTGGCCGAGGCGGCGGTGCGGGCTGCGCACGCCGGCGCCGCCGTCGTGCGGACGTCCCTGATCTACGGCAGGGAGGCCCCCTCGTCGCACGAGCGCGCCGTGATGGACGCCATCGACGGGACCGTCGACATGGCGTTCTTCACCGACGAGATCCGCTGTCCCATCCAGGTGGGAGACCTGGCAGAGGCGATCCTCGAGCTGGCGGCGCTCGATCTCTCGGGCCCGGTGCACATCGCCGGCCCCGACGCGGTCTCCCGGCATGAGTTCGCGCGGCTCGTCGCCGCCGCCGCGGGCCGCGATCCGGCGCTCGTGCGCGGGGTACCGTCAGCGGCGGGTGGTTCGGTGCGGCCGCTCGACTGCCGGCTCGATTGCGGTCTGGCCCGATCGGTGCTCACGACCGACGTCAGAGGCGTCCGCGACGTGCTTCAGGGCCCGAGCCGCTCGACGGCCCAGCCGCCGTCCGCACTCGTGTAGCGGAAGCGGTCGTGCATCCGGTGCTGGTCGTGCTGCCAGAACTCGTACGTGTGCGGGTCGAGCCGGTATCCGCCCCAGCTCGGTGGGCGGGGGACGGCGCCGTCGGGATACTGCCGGCGGAGGCGCTCGACGGCCTCCTCCAGCCCCGCGCGGGACTCGACCGGGCGGCTCTGCGGCGAGACCGCCGCGCTCAGGCGGCTGCCGGGCGGCCGGGTGTCGAAGTATGCGTCGGACTCGGCGGCGGGGAGCCGCGCCGCGGTGCCCTCGATCCGCACCTGGCGCCCCGGCCAGTGGAAGAGCAGCGCCGCCCGCGGGTTCTCTGCGAGCTCGATCGCCTTGCGGCTCTCGTAGCTCGTGAAGAAGCGAAAGACGCCGTCGTCGAAGCCCTTCACGAGCACCATCCGCGCCGCCGGCCGCCCGGAGGCCGTGGCGGTCGCGAGGACGACGAGGCTCGTGTCGATGCCGGCCTCGGCCGCCGCGTACCGCCAGCGCTCGAGCTGCCGCAGCGGGTCCGGGATCGAGGTCCGAGCGCCGGAGCGCCGTCACACGGCCTTCTGCACGCGGCCGCTCTTGAGGCAGCGGGTGCAGACGTAGGCGCGGACCGGCGCGCCGTTCACAAGGATGCGGATCCTCTGCAGGTTCACGTCGAAGCGGCGCTTGGTCGCCACCATCGAGTGGCTGCGGTTGTTCCCCGAGCCGGGGTGCTTGCTGCAGATCACGCACACTCTGGACACGGCGGCGGAGTATAGCGGTCGCGGGGGAACCCAGGGTTCCCGCCCGCGGCCCCTCCTTAAGGGCTGGCGATCGTTTGCCGCGCGACGGCGAAGAGCGCGGTCTTCGCCGTCGCCACGACCGTCGGGTGCATGTACCGACTCGGGATGGGGACAGTCCCTGAACGTTTCGCGGCACACATCCGTCAGGGTGGCGCGACGGCGCGCCCACGGCTCGGCTCGCGGTGTGTCACGAAGGCGCCGCGGTTCCGTCACGGCCAGCGTTCGGGGGACTGTCCCCACGACTGGATGGGTTCGTGGCGTCGGCGAGACCGCGTTCTCGCCGACGCGCCGCCACATTGCGCCCGTGCCACAAGGAGGGGCCCGCGGGGGAACCATGGGTTCCCCCGCGATCGAGGTCGCAACCTCCGCCCTCGGCGGAGCGTCTGACTGGCAATGGGGCATGCGCACGCACGCGGCGCGGCGGCCGTGGGCGGGGCCGTCACGGTGACGAACGAGGCCGTCGCACACGTCGTCGGCCTCACCGTGCTCGAGTGCTACGGCGTCGTCGGGATGGCGGCCACCAGCCTCACGCAGGGCGTGGCGCGCCTTCTGACGCGCGACCGCCTGACTCAGGGCGTGAGCGTGCGCCGAAACGGCGCCGGGCTCTCGATCGACCTCTACGTCGTGGTCGAGTTCGGCCTGAACCTGGCCGACATCGCGGCAAACGTCCGCTCGAGGGTGCAGTATCAGGTAGAGAAGCTCACGCAGATGCCGGTCCACTCGCTCCAGATCCACATCCAGGGCGTCAAGCGCACGCCGTGACCGAGGCCCGCCGCATCGCCCTCGCGATGGCGAGGGGGGGCGCGGCCGCGGTCGAGTCGAGCCGCGGGCGCCTGAACGACCTGAACGTCTACCCGGTTCCGGACGGTGACACGGGAACGAACCTCGCCGAGACCGCCCGCGAGCTCGCGATCGGGCTCGAGGCCGACCCGGCCGACACGCGGCCCGCGCTGGCTGCCGTGGCGACCCGGGCCGCGCTGCGCGGCGCCAGCGGGAACTCCGGCGCCATCCTGAGCCAGATCGTCGGCGGCTTCGCCGGCGTCGTCGGAGCCTCCCGGGGGATCGACTCGAAGACGCTCGCCCGCGCGCTTCGCTCGGCGACCGAAGCGGCCTACAAGCCCGTGCAGCAGCCGATCGAGGGCACCATGCTCACGGTCATCCGCGAGATGGCCGACGCCGCCGAGCGGGTCGCCGACCAGCCGCTCGAGGAGGCCGTCGCGGCGATCCTCGCCGAGGGCGAGGCGTCGGTGGTGCGCACCCAGGAGATGCTCGACGTGCTGCGCGACGCGGGCGTGGTCGATGCCGGCGCCGCCGGCCTCCTGGAGTTCGCCCGCGGTGCGTTCGCCGGTCTCCGCGGCGAGGAGCTCGAGGCCCCGATCGAGGCGATCGCCGGGCCGATCGGGCTCGAGGCGGTGCACCTCGAGCAGTCCCGGTACCGCTACTGCACGGCGTTTCTCGTCGAGGGCGAGGCCGTCGATCGCGAGGCCCTCGAGCGCGCGCTGCTCGAGATGGGCGACTGCCTGCTGGTGGTGGGTGAGGCGCCGCTCGTGAAGGTGCACGTCCACACCGACGACCCCGGCGAGGCGATCTCGATCGCGGTCGTCATGGGCGCGATCGACCGCGTGGCGATCGCGAACATGCACGTCCAGACGGAGGAGCGTGAGCGCCGGCTGGTCGGCGAGCGACACCTGACGGCGATTCCGGGGGGCCGCTCGAGCGACGGCCGCATGACCGCCGAGAACACCGCGATCGTGCTCGACTCGACGGCCGACATGCCGGACCCCGCCGCCGAGCAGCCCACATGGCGCTCCGTGCCGCTGACCGTCCGCTTCGGGGAGGAGCAGTTCCGCGACGGGATCGACATCGACGCCGCCTCGTTCTACGACCGCCTGCGAGCGGGAGGGGCGCATCCGTCGACCGCAGCGCCGTCCCCGGGCGCGTACGCCGCTGTCTTCGAAGAGCTGGGCGACTACGCCCACATCCTCGTCCTGCCGGTGTCGTCGCAGGTGTCGGCGTCGGCCCAGGCGGCCCGGATCGCGGCCGACACCGCCGAGGCCGGCGGCCGTGTGGCCGTCCTCGATGGGCTCACGGTGTCGGCCGGCACGGTGCTCCTGGCGCAGGGCGTCCAGCGGCTGCTCGACGCCGGCACGGACATGGACGAGATCACGTCGTGGTTCACGGCGGCCCGCGACCGGGTGTCGGTGCTGATCTACGTGGACACGCTCGAGTACCTGCGGCGCGGCGGACGCATCGGGCGCACGTCGGAGGTCGTCGGCGGCGCGCTCGGTGTGCGGCCGCTGCTCACGCTTCGGGGAGGCCGGATCGAGCCCTACAAGCGCACGCTCGGGCGCGCGGCCGCGATGCGCGAGTTCGACCGATTCCTGTGTGCAGCCGCACCCGACGGGGGCGCGGCGCGCGTCGGCCTGGCACATGCCGACGACGCCGCCGGGCTCGAGCGCCTGCGCGAGATCGTGCACCGGTCGCGGCCCGACGCCTCGATCGACCGCGTCTGCGAGATCGGCGCCGTCGTCGGCACCCACGGCGGCCCCGGGACGCTCGGAATGCTCGTCCTGGCCGGCGAATGACGCGTGCGTTCGGGGGCGCCCCGGCGCCGGAGACCGGATTCCCGCGGCCGCGATCGGCCCCGAGCCCGGAGCACCTCGACCTGCCGGCGACCTCGCGGCGGGCCCTCGCCGACGCGCTCGCGGCCCTGCGCCCGCGACCGGTCGAGACGGTCGGCGACCTGCTCGAGCACGTGCCGTTTCGCCACGAGGACTTCCGCTCGGGCCGCCTCCTGGCCGATATCGGGCCGGGCGAGGAGGCGACGGTGGTGTGCACGGTCGAGCGCGTCCGCCTTCGGCCGACGCGCCGGCGAAACCTGGCGATCGTCGAGGCGGCGATCCGCGACGAGTCCGGCCCCGGCATCGCGATCTGGTTCAACCAGCGATACCTCGCCAAGAACCTGAAGCCCGGGATGCGGCTCTCGCTCCGCGGCGAGCGGCGTCCGACGATCGGGGCCGAGATCGTCGTCAAGAGCCACGAGCGGGCCGCCGACGACGGCGAGGCCCTGCACACGTCGGGGCTCGTGCCCGTCTACCCGGCGTCCGAGCGGGTGTCGAGCCGAAGGCTTGTCGAGCTCGTCGCCGACGCGCTCGCGCACTCCGGCGACGAGGTCGACCCGCTGCCCGACGGTGTGAAGGCCCGCCGCGCGTTGCCGCTTCGCCGCGACGCGCTCCACGCGAGCCACCAGCCGCGCGACCTGGCGGAGGCCCGCGCCGCCGGCAGGCGTCTGGCCTACGACGAGCTGCACCTCCTCCAGCTCGGCCTCCTCCGCCGCCGGGCGCGGTTCGAGGCCGAGGCCAGCGCCCGGCCGCTCCCGGCCCCGGGGGACCTGGCGGCGGCGTTCGTGGCCGCGCTGCCGTTCGAGCTGACCGGCGCCCAGAACCGGGCGGTCGGCGAGATCGATGCCGACCTGAGACGGGCGGTGCCGATGCGGCGCCTGCTCCAGGGCGACGTCGGCTCGGGCAAGACGGCCGTCGCGGCATACGCCCTCGTGCGCGCGGTCGAGGCCGGCGGCCAGGGGGCGTTGATGGCGCCGACCGAGACGCTGGCCACCCAGCACCTGATCGGCCTCGCGGCGCTGTGCGAGCCGCTCGGCGTGCGCGTCGTCGGGCTGATGCAGGGGATGGCCGCGCGCGAGCGGCGGGCGGCCGAGGGCCTCCTGCGATCCGGCGAGCCCGCCCTGGCGGTGGGGACGCACGCGCTGATCCAGGCGGGCGTCGACTACGGAGCGCTGCGCGTGGCCGTCGTCGACGAGCAGCACCGATTCGGCGTCGAGCAGCGGCGGGCGCTCGAGGAGAAGGCCCGGGAGGGGCCGTCGCCGCACGTGCTGCACATGACGGCCACCCCGATCCCGCGCACGCTCGCGCTCTCCGTCTACGGCGACCTCGAGGTGTCGGTGCTCGACGAGCTGCCGGCCGGCCGAGCGCCGGTCGTGACCCGCGTCCTCGGCCTTGACCGCCGCGACCAGGTGTTCGCGCGGATGCGCAGGCTGCTCGACGACGGCCGCCAGGCGTACGTCGTCTGCCCGCTCGTGACCGAGGCCGACGACGCCCGCGCCGCCGCGGCGGCCGAGTCGGAGGCCGCCCGGCTCGGCTCGGGCGAGCTCCAGGGATACCGCCTGGAGTGCATCCACGGCCAGCTTCCCGTCCCCGAGCGGCGGCGGATCATGGACGGCTTCCGCAGAGGCGAGGTGCAGGTGCTGGTGGCGACGACGGTCATCGAGGTGGGCGTCGACGTCCCGAACGCGACGGTGATGGTGATCGAGCAGGCCGATCTCTTCGGGCTGGCGCAGCTGCACCAGCTGCGTGGGCGGGTGGGGCGCGGCGCGCACGAGAGCTACTGCATGCTGCTCGCCGACCCGGCGACCGACGAGGCGCGGGCGCGCCTGGACGCGATGGCGCGGACGTCGGACGGCTTCGAGCTGGCCGACGTGGATCTCGAGCTGCGCGGGGAGGGCGCGCTGCTCGGCCTGCGCCAGAGCGGCGTCCCCGACCTCCGCCACGCCCGTCTCGCGCGTCAGCGGCGGCTCGCCGCCCAGGCACGCACCGACGCCAGGGCCGTGCTCGCGGCCGACCCGGACATGTCGGGGCCGGCGGCCGCGATCGTCGCCGAGGCCACCCGCCGGGCGTTCGGCGCGGAGGTCGACTGGCTCGCGCCGCAATAGATTGCGCCGGTGCGAATCGTGGCCGGAGAGCGCAAGGGCACGAGGCTGGCGGCGCCCAGCGGCCGCGGCGCGCGGCCGACGTCGGACCGGGTTCGGGAATCGCTCTTTGCGATCCTCGGCGACGTCGAGGGTGCCACCGTGCTGGACGCGTTCGCCGGCTCCGGCGCGCTCGGCTTCGAGGCGCTGTCACGGGGCGCCGCGACCGTTGCGTTCTGCGACGTCGACCGGGCGGCGCTGGCGGCGGTGCGGGAGAACGCGCGCCGGCTCCGGTACGCTGACCGGTGCGCGATCCGCCGGCAGGACGCCCGGCGCCGGCTGGCAGCGGATCGTGCCGCCGGTGTCACGTACGACCTGGTGCTGCTCGATCCCCCGTACACGATGCTCTCGGACCTCACCGACCACCTCGAAGCCGACCTCCCGGCGATCCTGGCTCCGGGCGGGCGGGCCGTGCTCGAGCGCTCGGCCGCCGATGCGGCACCCGCTCCCGAGCTCGACCTCGTGGCCGACCGGGTGTACGGAGGCACGGCAGTCACGGTGTGGCGGCGTGGCTGAGTCCGTCGCCGTCTGCCCGGGGACGTACGACCCCGTCACGTCGGGGCACCTCGACATCATCCGGCGGGCGGCGTCGATCTTCGACCGCGTGATCGTGGCCGTCGTTCGTGCACCTCAGCACAAGCGGACGATGTTCAGCCTGGACGACCGGATCGCGTTCATCGAGGAGTCGCTGGTGGGCACGCCGAACGTGAGCGTGGAAGGATTCGCGACGCTCGTCGTCCAGTTCGCACGCGAGCGCGGAGCCCGCTCGATCGTGAAGGGCCTGCGGGCGGTGTCGGACTTCGAGTGGGAGTTTCAGATGAACAACCTCAACCGGGGAATGGCCCCAGAGATCGAGACGATGTACCTGATGGCCTCGCCGGAGTACAGTTTCCTCTCGTCCCGCGGCGTTCGCGAGATCGCGGCGTTCGGGGGCTCGGTCGCGCAGTACGTGCCCGAGCCCGTCGCTCGCCGGCTCGCGGAGCTCCACGCCGCAGGCGAGATGTAGCCAGACGGAGGGAGTACTGCGTTGGATGTCCTCGTGCTGATCGACAAGCTCGACGAGCTGGTGCAGAACGCCAAGGGCGTGCCGCTGTCCCAGGATCAGGTCCGCGTGGACCGCGAGGAGATCTGGGAGATCATCGACCAGATGCGCTCGACGATCCCCGAGGAGATCAAGCAGGCCCGCTGGATCGTGAAGGAACGGCAGGAGATGCTGGCCGAGGCCAAGCGCGAGGCCGAGCGCCTGATCGCGGAGGCGCGCGAGCAGGCGGCGCGGGAGGCGTCGCAGCAGGAGGTCGTGAAGCTCGCCGAGCGTCAGGCCGAGGACGTCCTTGCCGAGGCCCGGCGCCAGGACCGGTCGATCCGCCATGGAGCCGAGGACTACGCCGACGGCATCCTCGAGAACCTGCACCACAACCTGGGCAAGATCATGGACGCGCTCGAGCGCGGCCGCGCGCAGCTCGCGTCGAAGTCCGACGACCGCGACGGAGCGGCGACGGTCGATCACGAAGAGCCCCAGCTCCAGTAGCCCGAGGGGGCGCCTGTGGTCGATCTGCGCGCACTCGATCTGCGTCCGGGCGAGGTCCGCCGGGCCGAGCTCGACCTGCCCCAGACGCCCCTCGAGATGGGCGGCCAGAGGTACGTCGTCGAGCCGGCGACGCCCCATGCCTCGATCGAGCTCCAGGGCGTCCCCGGCGGCGTCTACCTGAAGCTGCGGTTCGAGGCCGACGTGCACGGGCCGTGCTTCCGGTGCCTGGAGGACGCCGCCGTCCACGTCTCGATCGCCGCGGCCGAGTATCACGAGCCGGCCGGGGGCGAGGAGCTCCGCTCCGACTATGTCGAGGCGGACGAGCTCGACGCCGGGCGGTGGGCCCGAGACGCGCTGGTGTTCGCCCTTCCCCAGAAGATCCTGTGCCGGCCGGAGTGCGCGGGCCTGTGCCCGCGGTGCGGGGTGCGCCTCGAGCAGGGAGGCGAGCACCGCTGCGGCGAGGAGGAGACCGATCCGCGCTGGGAGAAGCTGCGAAGCTGGGGAGAGTCAGGGGTATAGTCCCCCGGCGATGGCCGTCCCCAAGAAGAAGACGTCGAAGGCACGCCGCGACAAGCGCCGGGCGACGCATGCGATCTCCGCCCCGGCGCTGACGCTGTGCCCTCAGTGCCACAAGCCGGTGCGCCCGCACCACGCGTGCCGGGAGTGCGGCCACTATCGGGGCCGCGAGGTCGAGCCGCTCCGCGAGGAAGCTCCCTAGGAGGGATCGATGGCGACGGTGGCCGTCGATGCGATGGGCGGCGACCGCGCTCCGGCCGAGGTCGTCGCCGGGGCCGTCGAGGCGGCTCGCGAGGACGTCCACGTCCTGCTCGTCGGCCGCCCTGAGGAGCTCGAGGCCGAGCTCGCCCGGCATCCGTCCGCCCAGATCGAGATCGTCGCCGCCGGCGACGTGATCGGGTCGTCCGACGAGCCCGCGGCCGCCGTGCGCTCGCGGCCCGACTCGTCGATGGTGCGCGCGTGCCGGCTCGTGCGCGAGGGTGCCGCGGGCGCGGTCGTCTCGGCCGGGCCGACCGGGGCGATGCTCGCCGCGTCGCTCGTCCACATCGGCCGCCAGCCGGGCATCCTCCGGCCGGGGATCGCCGTCCCGCTGCCGGCCCTGGGGGCGCCCTGCGTGCTGATCGACGCCGGAGCGAACCCCGACGCCCGGCCGGAGCACCTGGCGCAGTTCGGCGCGATGGGGGCCGAATTCGCGTCGGACGTGCTCGGCGTGGAGCACCCGCAGGTGGGGCTGCTCTCGATCGGCGAGGAGGCGTCCAAGGGCAACCAGCGGACGGTCGAGGCGCACGCGCTGCTCTCGGCGGCGCCCGGCCTCGAGTTCGCCGGCAACTGCGAGGGCCGCGACGTGCTGACCGGCGCGTTCCAGGTCGTCGTCGCCGACGGGTTCGCTGGCAATGTCCTTCTGAAGGGCCTCGAAGGGGCGGCGGTCTCGATGTTCTCGGAGGTGAAGCGCGCAGCCTCGACCAGCCTGCGCGCCAAGGTGGGAGGGCTGCTGCTGCGCCCGGCCCTCGTCGCGCTCCGCGAGCGGACCGACCCGGAGGTCTACGGCGGCGCCTACCTCCTGGGCGTCCGCGGGCTGGCCGTCATCGCCCACGGGAACGCCGGCCGCCTGGGCATCGCGAATGCGATCAGGTACGCCGCCCGGGGCCTCGACGCGGACGTGGTCGGGCGGGTCGGCCGGCGGGCGTCGGCCGCGGCTCCGGGATCCGACTTGCAGGCGGACTCCCAGGCCAATACAGTCTCCCGCGTCGCATCCCCTGAGACTGGAGACCCAAGCGCATGAATCGTGAGGAGGCACTCGAGCGCGTTCGCGGCATCCTGGTGGAGCAGCTCGGCGTGGACGAGGAGCAGGTAACGGAGGACGCGTCGTTCCAGGGAGACCTCGATGCGGACTCGCTCGATCTCGTCGAACTGATCATGGAGCTCGAGGACCAGTTCGGCCTCAAGATCTCCGACGAGGATGCACAGCAGATCGCGACCGTGGGGCAGGCGGTCGAATACGTCGTGTCCCATAGCTGATCCGCCTGCGCCGACGAGCCGGCTCCGCGCGCTGATCGACGGCCTTCCGGCTGACGTCCGGGAGGCCGTGTTCACGCACTCCTCGTGGCTCCCCGAGCGGTCCAGGTCGTACGAGCGGCTGGAGTTCCTGGGAGACGGCGTGCTCGGGCTGGCGATCGCCCACCACCTGTTTCGCCGCCTGCCCGACCGGGCCGAGGGCGAGCTCGCGCGGGTGCGGGCTCACGTCGTCTCGCGCGAGAGCTGCGCCGCTGTCGCCGACGCCCTGGGCCTGGCGGACGACCTCGCGGCCCGTGCCGTCGCGCTCGGCGCGACCGACGCCGGCGGTGTCATGGAGTCGCAGGCCGTCCGGGCGGCGCTCGTCGAGGCGGCTATCGGAGGCTGCTACATCGAGCACGGGTTCGAGCGGGTGGCCGAGGCCGTCGTCGAGGCGTTCAGCGGACGGGTGGAGTACGCCCTCGTCGAGCACGTCGACTACAAGACCGTCCTCCAGGAGGAGCTCGCACGTCTGGACCGGTCGGTAACGTATGTCGTTGCCGAGACCTCGGGCCCGCCTCACCAGCGTGCATACACGTCGGTCGCGATGGTGGGAGGGCACGAGCTCGGACGCGGCTCCGGCTCGAGCAAGAAGGCGTCGGAGCAGCGAGCGGCGCGCGAGGCGCTCGAGGCGCTCCGCGAGTCGTAGCCCGAACCAGTCGAGCGAAGGCGAGGCCGATGTACCTGAAGGCGCTGCGGATGCGGGGCTTCAAGTCGTTTCCCGGGAGCGTCGAGCTGCGCTTCGACCACGGGATCGCGGTCGTGGTCGGCCCGAACGGCTCGGGCAAGTCCAACATCGCCGACGCCCTCCAGTGGGCGATGGCCGTCTCCTCGCCCGTCCAGCTGCGCGCGCCGACCGGGCAGGATGTGCTCTTCGCCGGGTCGGACGGCCGCCCGCCGGCCGGCGTCTGCGAGGTCGAGCTCGTCCTCGACAACGAGTGCGGGACGCTGCCCCTGGAGTTCAGCGAGGTGTCGGTGATGCGCCGGCTCGACCGCGGCGGCGAGAGCGAGTACCTGGTGAACCGGGCGCGCGTTCGCCGCCTGGACGTGCTCGAGCTCCTGTCAGACACGGGCCTCGGGCGCGAGATGCACTCCGTGATCGGCCAGGGCAAGGTCGAGGAGATCCTGCTCTCGAAGCCGCACGAGCGGCGCAGGTTCGTCGAGGAGGCTGCCGGGCTCGGGAAGTACCAGCGCCGCCGTGTCCGGGCCGAGTCGAAGCTCGCCCGCGTCGCGTCCGAGCTCGACCGGGCCCGCGACCTCGAGCGCGAGGTCAAGGGTCGCCTGCGGCCCCTGGCGCTTCAGGCGACGGCCGCCGAGCGGGCCGCCAAGCTGGGTGCCGAGATCGCGACCGGGCGGATCGCCCTGCTGACGTCCGACGCGCTGGTCGAGGGGGCGCGCGTGGCCAGGGACCGGAGCCGGCTCGAGGCCGCCACGGCCGACAGGACACGGGCCGAGGGGCGCCTGGCCGAGCTCGCCGCGCGCCGCGCGAAGGCCGAGGCCGAGCTGACCGGGCTCGCGACCGCCCAGGAGCGCGCCGGGCATGCGTTCTACGCCTTCGAGACGGCCCGCGAGCGGCTCGGGCTCGCCGCCGACGGGCTGGGGCGGGCCAGGAGCTCGCTCGCTCGCTCGGCGGCCAGGCGCAGGGCTCTGGCGGAGCGGCTGCGCGAGGACGTCGCGCGGCTCGAGGGCGAGCGCGATCAGGCTGCGGCAGCGGCCGAGAGCGCGGCACTCGAGGCGCGCGGGCTGGCCGCGGCCGACACCGGCGAAGCCGCCGAGGCTGCCGCGACGGCCGAGGCTGCCCTGGGAGCGATGATGGAGGCCCGCCGCGGGCTGGCCGACGCGCAGGGACAGGCGGCGACCGCCGGGCGCGAGGCCGAGGCGTCGGCCCGCCGCTCCGGCGAGCTGCGGTCGCGGGTCGACGAGCTTCGGGCGAGCCGTGAGGAGCGCCGCGCGGCGCTGACCGAGGCCGAGGCAGGGGCCCAGCAGGCGGCCACGGCCGTCGCGGCGGCGGAGGCCGCCGTCGGCGAGTGCGACCGGAGCGCATCCCGGGCGCGGGTCGCCGCCGACGCCGCTGCGGTCGCCGAGCGCGACGCGCGCGCGGCCGCGGCCGACGCGCGCAGCCGGCTCGACGTCCGCCGCACCCGGGTCGATGCCCTCGACGCGGCAATCGACCGCGGCGAGGGGCTCTCGCCGGCCGCGCGCGCTCTCAAAGCCGCCGGCGCCGAGCTCGTCGCCGCCGGCATCGAGGCGCATCCGGGGTTCGAACGGGCCGTCGCAGCGGCGCTCGGCTGGCGCGCCGGCGCGGTCGTGGCCGAGCGGATCGGCGATGCGCTCGACCTCCTCGAGCGGGCCGAGGGCGAGGTCGCCGTCGTCCTGCGCGAGGCGAGGCCGCTCGAGCCGACGCTGCCGCCCGCTCCAGGGGCGCGCCCGCTGAGCGAGGTGGCCGACGTCCGCGACCCCGCCGCCGCCCGGCTCATCGACGGTGTCTGGCTCGTCGACGACCTGGGCGCGGTCGAACACGGCGTCGCCGTCACGCAGGACGGCGCCGGGATCGATGCCGAGCGCGGAGAGCTGTGGCGCGCGGCCGACGCGGGCGAGGCGGCGTGGATGGCCGCCAGGGCCGAGCGCGACCGGTTGGCCGCCTCGCTCGTCGCCGACGAGCGCGCCGCCGACGAGGCCGACGCCCGGGCCGGCGCAGCTGCGGCCCACGCGGCGACCACAGCCGCCGCCGAGGCCGCCGCGCGTGCCGAGCTCGCAGCCGCCCAGACGGCCTGGGCGGGCGCCCAGGCGCAGGCCCGGGAGGCCGCCGGCCTCCGCGACGGGCTCGCCGACGAGCTGGCCCGCGGAGATGCGGCCGCCGACATGGCCGCACACGATCTCGAGATCGAGGACCGGCGGCGGGCGGATCTCGAGGCGGCGGTGTCGAGCCTCGAGGACGTCGTGGCCCGGAGGCGGGCCGAGGCGGAGGCTGCCGACGAGCGCCATGCGGGCCTCGAGGCCCGCCGGCGGGCGCTCGCCGACGAGGCCAGCGCCCGCGCTGCCCGGATGGCGTCGCTCGCAGAGCGCGCCGAGCGCCACTCGGCCGATGCCGAGCGGGCGGGCGCCGCTGCGATCCGGGCGGCCGAGGCCTCCGACCGAGCGATCCGGCTTGCAGCCGAGGCCGACGCCGACGACGGGCCGGCGGGAGCGGCGCTCCAGGCAGCGTCCGCGGCGGCAGCGTCCGCCGAGCGCCTGCGCGCGCCGGCGCGTGCGGGGATCGACGAGATCGAGCGGCGGGCGGCCGAGCTCTCCGCCGAGCTCCAGGCCTGTGCGGCCGACGAGGCCGCCGGCCAGGGGCATGCGCGTGAGGTGTCGGCGGCGCTCACCGAGATCGAGGTCTCGCTGGCCCGAAGCGGCGAGCGGATCGACGAGATCGACCGCCGCCGGGCAGCTCTCACCGCCGAGTACTCGCTGGAGCCGCCCGAGATGCCGGCGCCGCTCGAGCCCGATGAGGCGGCGGCGGCCGCGGCCCGCCTCGAGCGGCTGGAGCGCCGGCGCGAGAGCCTCGGCGCCGTCAACCCCCTCGCCGCCGAGGAGTACGAGGAGGCGAAGGGGCGGGCCGACGAGCTGTCAGACCAGTGCGCCGACCTCGAGCGCTCGCTCAAGGAGCTGCGCGGGCTCATCCGCGACCTCACCCAGACGATCGACCGCCGTTTCGCCGAGACCTTCTCGGCGGTGGCCAAGAACTTCGGCGAGGTCATCTCGACGCTCTTCCCCGGAGGGTCGGGCCGGCTCCGCCTGACCGAGGACGACGTCGTGTCGGCGGCGCCGGTCGCAGCCGCCGACGACGACGGCGAGATCCCCGACCAGGCGCGGCCCGAGCCCGGCATCGAGCTCGAGGTGCGCCCGGCGGGCAAGCGCATCGAGGCGCTCTCGCTGCTCTCGGGCGGCGAGAAGGCGCTCACGGCGATCGCGTTCCTGTTCTCGCTGCTCCTGACGAAGCCCTCGCCGTTCTACCTGCTCGACGAGGTCGAGGCCGCTCTCGACGACGCGAACATCGAGCGCTTCCTCGATCTGCTGCGGGCCTACCAGGATCGGGCGCAGTTCATCGTCGTCACCCACCAGCGGCGCACGATGGAGGTGGCCGACGTGCTCTACGGGGTGACGATGGCCGGCGACGGCGAGTCGCGCGTGCTGTCCCGGCGCGTGCCGGCCGACGGCCCGCGCGCGGTCAGCGCCTGATCCAGTCCCACAGGTCGTCGGGCACGTCGATCGATCCGCGCGCCAGGGCGGCCTCGCGCCGGGCGCGGCTCTCGTCGCCGGGGAACCGCCGTCCGTCCAGGACGTCGCGCACGCGCCGGCCCGCGTCCGACCGGGGGGTGGCGAGGAGCGCCACCGCCGCGAAGCCGGGCGACGCCGACACGGCGGCCACGAGCAGCTCGACGAGCACCGCAAGCGCGAGCCCCTTGTGGGCCTGGTCGTCGCCGAACGGCCGGATGCCGGCGCGGCCGGCCAGGATCTCCGCCGGATCGTCCTCCGGCGAGCCGTCGGGACGGACGCCCGATCCGGCCGGGAGCGGCTCGCCCGCGGCTCGAGCAGCGAGGACGTCGCCGAACGTGATGCGCCCCATCGACACGTCGACGACGGCCGGAGGAGCGCCCGGAACCGCCAGGCAGAGCGGGCTCGTCGCCAGCGCCGGCGGCCCGCCGTCGGAGTGTGCGATCCGGGCCGGCGACGTCGCCGTCAGAAGACACACGAGACCATTGGCGGCGGCGCGCTCGGCGAACCAGCCGAGCCGCCCGGTGGGGAAGCAGCGCTCGATGACGACGAGCCGCGCGCCCGCGGGCCGGTCGTCGGCCTCCGCTGCGAGGGCGTCGGCGAGCGCGACGTAGCCCACCGCGCCGTTTCCGTCCCAGCGCGCGAGCCCGTCGGCGCGCTCGAGAGGGACCGGTCGGGCCCGCGGGTCGATCCCGCCCTGGCCGGCGAGCCAGCGCAGCCGCTCGAGGCCGTGCGTGGCGGCGCCCCGCAGCTCGGCGTCGAGGTAGTGGTCGCCGATCAGGCCCGCGGTGCGGGCGTCGAAGCCGAGGCCGTGCAGGCGCTCTTCGACCGCCGCGCGCAGCTCGTCCAGGCGTACCTCGGCCACGCGGCGACCGTACCAGCTGGCACCGGTACGATCCCCGGCCGTGGCCCGCACCTGGCAGGAGATGTTCCGCACCGGCGAGGACGACCTGGCGCCGGCGCCCGCGGACGACGAGCCGAGCGGCCTCTTCGCGCGCCTGCGCGACTCGATCTCGCGCAGCCGGCGGGCGATGGCGCAGCAGCTCGCGGCCGCTGTGCTCGACCCGTCCGACGACGAGGTGTGGGAGCGGCTCGAGGAGGCGCTGATCCACGCCGACTGCGGCGTCCCGGCCACGGTCGCGGTGATCGAGCGGCTCGAGGCCGAGGCCGGGGCGGGGACGCTTGCGACCGCCGAGCAGCTCACGACCCGGCTCCGCGAGGTGATCGCCGAGCTGATGACGCCGGCCGCGGACACGCGCATCGACGTGTCGCACGCGCCGTCGGTGCTCCTGGTGAGCGGCGTCAACGGCACCGGCAAGACGACCACGATCGGAAAGATCGCCTGGCACCTGCGGGAGGCCGGCCGCACCTGCGTGATCGGCGCTGCCGACACGTTCCGGGCGGCGGCCGGCGAGCAGCTCGAGACGTGGGCGGAGCGTGCGGGCGCGGACTTCGTCGGCTCGCAGTCGGGCGCCGATCCGGCCGCCGTCGCCTTCGACGCGGTCGCCGCCGCCCAGGCCCGCGGGCGTGACGTCGTGATCGTCGACACCGCCGGGCGCCTGCACACGCAGGGCCATCTGATGGATGAGCTGCGAAAGATCCACCGTGTGATCGGGCAGCGCATCGACGGTGCGCCGCACGAGGTGCTCCTCACGATCGACGCGACGACGGGCCAGAACGGGCTTCAGCAGGCCCGCCTGTTCGCCGAGGCGGTGGCCGTGACCGGGATCGTCCTCACGAAGCTCGACGGCACGGCCAAGGGCGGGATCGTCCTGGCGATCGCCCACGAGCTCGGGATCCCGGTCAAGCTCGTCGGCGTGGGGGAGGGCATCGAGGACCTGCGGCCGTTCGACCCGAACGACTTCGCCCGCGCACTCTTCTCGTAACGCGGGGGAACCCAGGGTTCCCCCGCGAGCCCCCTCCTTAACGGGTGGCGCGATGTTCGCCGCGCTCCGGCGAAGAACGCGGTCTTCGCCGGAGCCATCACCGATCGGTGCAGTTCCGAGGCACGCTTGACGCGACGGTGCCGGGCGCGCCGGGGATTCGCGCTCCGAATCCCACGACGATCTAGGCTTCTTCTGATGTTTGACTCCCTTTCCGACCGTCTCGGCGCCACGCTCGACGGCCTGCGCGGCCAGGGGCGCCTGAGCGAGGACGACATCAACCGGGCGATGCGCGAGATCCGGCTCGCGCTGCTCGAGGCCGACGTGAACTTCGGCGTCGTCAAGGAGTTCGTCGCGGCGGTGAAGGAGCGGGCGCTCGGCGCGGACGTGATGCAGAGCCTGACCCCAGGCCAGCAGGTGATCAAGATCGTCCACGAGGAGCTGACGTCGCTCATGGGGACGGCAGGATCGGGGCTCTCGTTCGCGAGCCGGCCGCCGACCGTGATCCTGATGGCGGGGCTTCAGGGGTCTGGCAAGACGACGGCCTGTGGCAAGCTCGCCCGCCTCCTGGCGAAGCAGAAGCGGAGTCCCGCCATGGTGGCCTGCGACCTCCAGCGCCCGGCCGCCGTCCAGCAGCTCCAGACGCTCGGCCGCTCGCTCCAGGTGCCGGTGTTTGATCAGGGGGTCGACGCCGACCCGGTGAAGGTGGCCGCATGGGGCGTCGAGCAGGCCCGGGCGCAGGGCCGCGACGTCGTGATCGTCGATACCGCCGGCCGGCTGCACGTCGACGAGGAGCTGATGGGCCAGCTCGTGAAGATCAAGGAGGCAGTGAAGCCCCACAACGTCCTGCTCGTCCTCGACGCGATGACGGGCCAGGACGCCGTCGCGGTCGCCGAGCGGTTCTCCGAGGCGGTCGACTACGACGGCGTGATCCTGACGAAGCTCGACGGCGACGCCCGCGGCGGGGCCGCCCTGGCAGTGCGGTCGGTCACCGGGAAGCCGATCAAGTACGTGTCGGTGGGCGAGAAGCTCGACCAGCTGGAGCCGTTCCATCCCGACCGCCTGGCCTCCCGCATCCTTGGGATGGGCGACGTGATGTCGCTCATCGAGCGGGCGCAGGAGCAGATCTCCGAGCGCGACGCGAAGGAGATGGAGGCCAAGCTGCGCAAGGCCGAGTTCACGCTCGACGACTTCCTCGACCAGCTCCGGCAGGTGCGCAAGATGACCGCCGGACAGGGTCTCGCCGGCCTCCTCGGCATGCTGCCCGGTGTGGGGCGCCAGGTGAAGAACATGAAGGTCGACGAGCGCCAGGTCGATCGCGTCGAGGCGATCATCCTCTCGATGACGCCGGCCGAGCGGCGAAACCCGCGGATCATCGACGGCAGCCGCCGCCGCCGCATCGCCGCGGGCAGCGGCTCGTCCGTTCAGCAGGTGAACCAGCTCCTGGGGCAGTTCAAGCAGGTGCAGAAGATGATGCGCCAGATCGGGCGCGGAAAGATGCCGCAATTACCCGGGTTGAGCGCTCGCTAGCGTCCGCTCTCGGACTTCCCAAGAGGCCTTCTCACCCGTAGCCTCAAAGGGTGGGACGTCGCACCCCCGACCCCTTGGCGCACCCGGAGCGCCTGACCCAGAGCGTGTACGCCTATGTCGCGTACCGCATCGGCTCGGGCCCGGATGCCGAGGACGCAACGAGCGAGGTGTTCGCTCGGGCGCTGCGGTACAAATCGAAGTTCGACAGCTCCAAGGGCACGCCGATCGCCTGGCTCCTGGGCATCGCCCGGCGCGTCCTCGCAGAGCGTGCCAACGCTGACCCGGTGACGGTCGCGGAGGTCCCGGACGCCGCGGCGCCGGGAGCGCTCGAGGACGACTCGGTGAACCGCGTGACGATGCAGTCCGCCGTCGCCACGCTCAGTGAGCGCGACCGCGAGCTCGTCGCGCTGCGCTACGGCGCCGACCTCACCGCCGCCCAGATCGGCGAGCTGCTCGAGCTCAGCCCGAACGCCGTCGAGGTCGCCCTGCACCGCGCGCTTCGCCGGCTGCGCGCCGAGCTCGAGCCCGACGCTGCGCCCAAGCCGCGCGCCCAGTGCTCGTCGACGCCGTCGACGGCCGAGGGCGTGTAAGGGTTTACTGGTTCTCGGCCGTATTCATCAACGTAAGGCACAACACGCGGAGGGGGAGGCAGCGCAGAATGGATTTCTCGAACCACGACGAGCTCGGCCAGGTCGAAGCGGCCCTGCGCTCCGAACGGCCACGCTTGGGCGGGGACGTCGAGAGCGCCATCTGCGGGAGGATCGGCGGAGGCCGTTCCGGCGGTGGGCGCCGGGCGGGCCTGGCGGTCGTTCTGAGCGTCGGCACGCTCGTCGCGATGAGCGGGTTCGGTGGTGTGGGGTATGCGTCGTTCGGGTTGCACTTCAACCCGTTCCACCCGTCGCACTCGCCGTTCAAGGATCAGTACGGCTGTGACAAGAAGGGGTCGAAGGGCCCCAAGGTCACTCACACGTCCAACCGGCACGGATTCTCGTACGGTAACCACTAGCAGTACTCGGGCTCACGCTCGATCCTCGCCAAGAAGGGCCGCCCGCCGGGCGGCCCTTCGGCGTTCTGGTAGCGTTCGCACCCGCTACACTGCCGCCGCGAAACGTCCCGACGGAGGTCGAGTGGCTGTCAAGATCCGCCTCGCGCGGCATGGTTCCAAGAAGAACCCGATCTACCGGGTCGTCGTCGCCGACTCACGCGTGCCGCGTGACGGCCGGACGATCGAGGAGATCGGCCGCTACAACCCCCAGACCCAGCCGTCGCTCGTCGAGATCGACGCCGACCGGGCGCGCGAGTGGCTCTCCCGGGGCGCGCAGCCGACCGCCACCGTGCGGAAGCTGCTCACCATCGCGGGCGTGTAGACGGTGGAAGACCTCCTGGCGTACCTCGCGCGGGAGCTCGTCGACAATCCCGACGAGGTCCGGGTCGAGCGCCGCGATGCCGGGCCCGACGTGGTGCTCGAGCTCTTCGTGGCGGGGGACGACGTCGGCAAGGTGATCGGCAAGCAGGGCAACGTCGCCCGCGCGCTCCGGACGATCGTCCGGGCGTCGGCGGTCAGGACGGGCCGCCGCGTGCATGTCGACATCGCCGGCTGAGACGCCCTGGCGCCCCGAGCGGATCGTCGTGGGAAGGGTCGGCCGGCCGCACGGGCTCGACGGCTCCGTCCACATCGACGGCCACGGTGGTGTCGTGCCGCTCCGGCCAGGCACGGAGCTCGAGGTCGGCGGCCGGCCGGCCGTGATCCTCGAGCGGCGAGGCACGGCTGAGCGCCCGATCCTGCGCCTCGACCTGGCGAGCGACCGCGACGGCGCGGAGGCGCTGCGAGGCCGCGAGCTGAGCGTCCCGTCGGCATCGCTGCCGGACACCGAGCGCGACGAGTTCTTCCATGTCGACCTGATCGGCTGCTCGGTGCGCTCCGGCGCGCGCGAGCTGGGCACGGTCCACGACGTCCTCGCCTATCCGGCGAACGACGTCCTGGAGGTTCGCCCGGACGACGGGTCGGAGCCGCTCCTCATCCCCTTCGCGGAGGACGTCGTGACCGTCGTCGACGTGTCCGAGCGGGTCGTCACGATCCGCGAGGACTTCCTGTGACGCTCGAGCTCGACATCGTGACGCTGTTCCCGGCCCAGTTCGACTGGGTGCGCGAGTCGCGCCCGGTGGCAAACGCGATCGGGGCGGGCTCGCTCCGGCTGCGCGTGCTCGACCTGCGCGACCACGCGCCGGGCCGCCACCGGCAGGTGGATGACGCGCCGTACGGAGGCGGAGCCGGGATGGTGATCCGCGTCGACGTCGTGTGTGCGGCTCTGGAGGGGATCTACGCGGCACCGGTCGACCGCGTCCTCCAGGAGCGGCGCGTCGCCGTCCTGACGCCGGTCGGGCGCCAGCTCACGGACGACGTGGTGGGCGAGTTCGCCGGCCTCGAGCACCTGACGCTCCTGTGCGGCCGGTACGAGGGCTTCGACCAGCGTGTCCACGACCACCTCGCCAATGACGCCATCTCGATCGGCCCGTACGTGCTCTCGGGGGGAGAGGTGGCGGCGATGGCCGTGCTGGACGCCGTCACCCGCAAGCTGCCCGGCGCGCTCGGGCGCGACGAGAGTCATCGCGAGGACTCGTTCTCGGAGGCGCTCGGGGGCCGGCCGGAGTATCCGCACTACACCCGCCCCGAGGAGTTCCGCGGATGGTCCGTCCCCTCCGTGCTCCTCTCGGGCGATCACGGCGAGGTGGCGCGGTGGCGCGAGCAGGAGTCGCACCGCCGTGCCGGCTCACATTTGTGACCCTCGGCGGGGGTCGGGTACCATACGCCGGCTCTTCCGCCGATTCGCCCTGCCATGACGGTCATCGAAGACATCGAAAAGCGCCAGCTGCGCGAGCTGCCCGAGTTCAAGGCGGGCGACACGCTGCGCGTGCATTTCAAGGTCATCGAGGGCCAGCGGCAGCGGGTGCAGGTGTTCGAGGGCATCTGCATCAAGCGCCAGGGCGCCGGCGCCCGCGAGACGTTCACGGTGCGCAAGCAGTCGTTCGGTGTCGGGGTGGAGCGCACGTTCCCGGTGCACACGCCGAAGATCGAGAAGATCGACGTCGTCTCGATCGGCGACGTGAACCGCGCCAAGCTGTACTACCTCCGCGGCAAGGTCGGCAAGGCCGCGCGGGTGCGCGAGAAGTCGCGCTGACGCCGGCGCACGACCGGCACGCTTCTGCGACGTCCGCCGTGGCCGCGCGTCCGCGCGCCGCTGTAGGGTGACCGCATGGCCGTGACCGTCGCCCGCCGTCCCCGCCGCACGCGTACCAGGCCGGGGCGCCGCCTGCTGGCGCACGATCGCGGGCTGGGCGTGCGTCTTGTCGCCGGGGCCGACGAGGCCGGCCGGGGCTCGCTCGCCGGGCCGCTCGTCGCCGCCGCGGTGTGCCTCGACCTCGACCGGCTGCGCGGGGCGCGCTGCACGCCCCTCGGCATGCTCGACGACTCCAAGCGCCACACCGAGGCCCGCCGCGAGGAGCTGTTCGAGGCGGTCATCTCGTGCGCACACCAGGTCGCCGTGTGCGTCGTGCCGGCGTCCGAGATCGACCGCCGCGGCCTGCACCGGTCGAATCTGCACGCGCTCGGGCAGGCGCTCTGCGCGCTCGACCCCGAGCCCGACGTCTGCCTCACCGACGGCTTTCCGGTCCCCGGGTGCGCACGCCCGCACCGGGCGGTGGTCGGGGGCGACGGGCGCAGCGCCGCGATCGCAGCGGCGTCCATCGTCGCGAAGGTGACGCGCGACCGGTTCATGCGGCGCATCGCCCCCCGCTACCCGGGGTTCGGGTTCGAGCAGCACGTCGGCTACATCACGCCTGAGCACACCCGCGCAGTCCGGGCGCTCGGCCCGACGCCGCTTCACCGGCGGTCGTTCGAGGCGATCGCCTATGCGCAGCTCGATCTCGGCCTCTGAGTACGGCCGTCTCGCCGAGACGATGGCCGCCACGTGGCTGCGCCTGCGCGGCTACCGCATCGTGGGCCGGAACGTGCGCGTGGCCGGCCGCGAGGTCGACGTGGTCGCGCGGCGCGGAACGACGCTCGTCGTGTGCGAGGTGAAGGCCCGTCGCAGCCGGAGCCGCGGCGCGCCGGCCGAGGCCGTCGATCCGCGCAAGATGCGCCGGCTCGCCGAGGCGGGGGAGATGCTGCTCGCGGCCCACCCGGGAGCCGAGCGGCTGCGCTTCGATGTGATCACGGTCGACGGCCTTCGTATCACCCACATTCCGGCGGCGTTCTGAGCGCATCCGGGTCGGGATCGTGACGGGTCTGCGCACCGCTGTTGCAATTCTTGTCATACGCTCGGTTGTGTGGTTGCGCGGGCGCTCACCTTCTGGCTCATGGGGATCACGGCGCGGCGCGTCGAGGTCGAGGCGCACCTGGTCGACGGCGTGCCCAGCTTCGTCGTCGTCGGCCTCGCCGACCGGGCCGTCCAGGAGGCGCGCCAGCGCGTGCGAAGCGGCATCACGTCGGCCGAGTACCGGTTCCCGGGCACGCGCCTCACGGTCAACCTGGCACCGGCCCAGGAGCGCAAGGAGGGGTCGGGGTTCGACCTCGCGATCGCCCTTGCCGTCCTGGCGGTGTCCCGTCAGGCGCCCGCCGAGCGCGTGGCCCGCGTCGCAGCTGCGGCGGAGCTCGGCCTCGACGGGCGCCTGCGGCCCATCCGCGGGGCGCTCGCGATGGCCGAGGCCGCGCGCAGGGCGGGCGTCGAGGCGCTGGTCGTGGCCGCCGAGAGCGCCGCGGAAGCGGGCCTGGGCGGCGGCATCGAGGTCATCGCCGCTCGCGATCTTCGCCATGCGGTCGAGATCCTGTGCGGCCGGGCCGACCCGTCCCCGGTGCCCGAGCCGCCGGTGTGGGAGGAGCGCGCCGGCCCCGATCTGGCGGAGGTGCGCGGACAGCCGCGGGCCCGGCGGGCGCTCGAGGTTGCTGCGGCGGGGCGCCACAACCTGCTCCTGACCGGGCCGCCCGGATCGGGCAAGACCATGCTGGCCCGGCGGCTCCCGGGGATCCTGCCGCCGCCCGAGCCGCACGAGTCGCTCGAGATCACCCGCATCCACTCCGCCGCCGGCCTGCTCGCGCCGGGCACGCTGGTGCGCTCGCGGCCCTTTCGCGCGCCGCACCACAGCGCCTCGGCGGCCGCGCTGATCGGAAACGCCCGGCTCCGCCCGGGGGAGGTGAGCCTGGCCCACGGCGGCGTGCTCTTCATGGACGAGCTGCCCGAGTTCACGCGCCCTGCGCTCGAGGGCCTGCGGATGCCGCTCGAGGAGCGCCGCGTCCACCTGGCCCGGGCGCACGGCGCTGTGACGCTGCCGGCGGACTGCATCGTGGTCGCGGCGATGAACCCCTGCCCGTGCGGCATGGCCGGCGATCCGGATCGCGAGTGCACGTGCTCCCCTGTGCGGCGGGCCGCGTACGCAGCGCGCCTGAGCGGCCCGCTCCTGGATCGGTTCGACCTGCGGGTCGAGGCCCCCCGGGCCGCAGCTCACGCGGCTCTCGGTGAGCCGTCGGCAGCGGTCGCTGGGCGCGTCGCCGCCGCCCGGCAGGTGCTCGCCGCCGGGCCGCCGGCGATCGATCCCTCCGCGACTGCGCTCCTCGACCGGGCGGTCGCCAGGCTCTTCCTGTCGGGACGCGGCGCCGACCGCGCGCGCCGGGTGGCGGCCACCATCGCGGCGCTCGCCGGGCTCGACCGGGTCGCCGAGGAGCACATGGCCGAGGCGCTCTCGTTCCGCGGAGCCGCGGGGTGAGCGCCGAGTCCGAGCTCCGGGTCATCGCGGCGGCGGCGCGGGTGGGCGTCGACGCCGGTGCGCTCGCCCGCCGCGCGGGGGGCGCCGACCGGCTTCTGCGCGCGTCCGCCAAGCGGCTCGATGCGCTCGGCGTGGTGCCGGGGCTGGCCCGCGAGCTGGCCGCGGCACGCACCTCCGACGTGGCCGAGTACACGCGCGAGCTCGCCGAGCGCGGGATCGTGTGCGTGGCGCGCTCCGACCCGGCGTATCCGGCTCCCCTGCGCGAGCTGGCCGATCCGCCGCTCGCGGTCTTCGCGATGGGCGCCGGGGCCGGACCGCCGCCGGCTGTCCCGGGCCGCGCGCTCGCGATCGTGGGCGCACGCCGGGCCGGATCGCCGTCGCTCGCGCTCGCCCGCCGGCTCGCGGCCTTCGCGGCCGGTGCCGGGATGAGCATCGTGAGCGGCCTGGCGCTCGGCGTCGACGCGGCAGGCCATCTCGGTGCGCTCGATGCGGGCGGCGCCACCGTGGCCGTGCTGGGATGCGGGCCAGACGTGGCGTACCCGCGGACGAACGCCGGCCTTCACCGCCGCATCCTCGAGACCGGCCTCGTGCTCTCCGAGTACCCGCCCGGGACGCCGCCCGCCCCGTGGCGGTTCCCGGCCCGAAACCGCCTCATCGCCGCGCTCGCCGATGCGGTCCTGGTCGTCGAGGCGCGGGCCCGCTCCGGCGCGCTCATCACGGCCGACCACGCGCTCGACCTCGGCCGCGACGTGCTCGCGGTGCCGGGATGGGCCGGGTCGCCGGCGGCTGCCGGCACCAACGGCCTCCTGAAGGCCGGCGCCGGGATGATCGAGAACGAGGACGACCTCGCGGCCTGGCTCGGGCTCGACCCGCCGGCGAAGGCGGCGCCGCCGGCCGAGGACGCCGCGCTGGTCGAGGCCGCCGCATCCGGCCCGGCTCACATCGAGGAGCTGGCCGACCGGCTCGGCAGGCCGGCCCACGAGCTGGCAGCGGCGCTGTCCCGGCTCGAGCTGGACGGCTGGATCGGCCGCGACGAGGCCGGGCGCTACCTCGCCATCCGCGCGGCCGGGCCGGCCGGTCGCGGGTAGAATCGGGCTGCGAAGGGGTGTAGCTCAGTTGGTAGAGCGGCGGTCTCCAAAACCGTAGGTCGCGGGTTCAAGTCCTGCCACCCCTGCTGGGTCAACCAGGCGGAATCCGGCATGGCCGCGTAGTGCGGTGGCCCACCAAGGATCGCGGAGGTCGCTCGCCGCCCCGCTAGTGGAGCGTGTCCGGGCGGTGCGCTGGATCAATCTGCGAGTCCCGGCCCGAAACCGAACGTCATGGGCGTGTTGGGCGCCCGCCTCGGGTGAGGCGGGCGCCCAAACCACACTACGAGACGAGGTGGTACGTGCCGAGTGCGACCCGGGTACCCGTCGTCGTCTTCACCGCGACCCTGTCACCAGCGCGGGCGAACGGGACGATCTGACCGTGGATCGTCTCGGCTTGGAAGCGCGCAACCCCGTCGGCGGAGACCCGCCGGCTACCGATCTGCTGGCCGGCGACGAAGAACACCACTCGGTGCCTCGCCAACTCCGGAATGTTGCGCACGACCACCAAGACCTCGCGCTGACCGCCTCCGCGGTCGTACGTCGAGAAGCCCCGCGCTGTTGAATGCGCCGGCGTGCCCTGCAACTGTGCGCGCAGGTCGTGGTGTACCTGCGCCAGCGCACCTGGGATCATCACCGCCAGGCCAAGTACCCCAACGGCGACCAGCCCGCCAAACCATCGAAGCAGACGCATAATGTGCCCCCTTTCAATCGTCTGCTACTGCCCTGTTGCCGGGCAGACTCGCCGCCATGCCGCCCAGCCGGCATCGGGGAAGCTACTGAACGGGCGTCGGGGTATCCACCTAACGTTCGAAGCCCGACACAAGTTGAGCCACCGCCCGCGCCGACCTGTTCGCCGCCGTGGTCGGATCGGCTCCGCTTCTACGCGTTAACCACAACGACGGATCAGCGCCGTTACCGATGCGGTGGCGCAACGGTCGCGACAAGCTTGAAGTCGCTTCAGAGAGGAGGCCGGTAGAGCGCGCGTGGGTTGGCGCTCCCGGTAAGAGGAAGGAGGTCAGATGTTCCTGACACGGAGAGATCTGGCAGGAACGATCGTCGCGGGACTCGTCGTGCTCGTCTACGCGGCGAACGTCCAGGACTGGTGGTACCTCGGCAGCAACCGCTCGGCCGCGGTGACGATGCTGGCGATCGGTGTGATCGGCTGTCCACTGGGGGCAAGGATCGAGGGCGAGAAGCTGACCTCGCCGGCGATCGTCGGGCTCGGCGTGCTCGGCTTCGCGGCGTTCGTGGTCGCCGTTCTCGCCATCGCCACGGCGGAGCAGTCCGCGCTCCTGGCGCTCGCCGTCCTGGTGGTCGCCCTGTGGGCCGGAGCAACGCTGCGACACGCCGTCACGCCACCACCGCGCCTGACAGCGCAGTGACCCGGCGATGGAAGGAGGTGTGAGATGAGGCGGTCGATTCTGATTGGTGTCGGCATCGTCGGCGCCGCCTTGGGCGCTCGGCATCTTGCCCGCCGCGGCTGCGGCGGGTTCGACTTCGAGCAGATGATCGAGCGGATGCCGGAGAACGCCCCGCCCAAGTGGATGTTCAGAAACATCAGCGCCATCCGGCGGAACACGGACCGGATCCTGACGCTGCTGGAGAGCGAACGAGGGGCCGTTGCGGAAAGCCCACCGCGGACGGCTGTGTGAGAGCTCGACCCGCTTCTGGAGCTGGCTCATGGATCACGTCAGTTGGACACCGTTCGAGAGACGGGTGATCACGACGGCTCTGGTGGCCGCGCCGCTGATGGCCGCGCTCGCGACGGCCGCCATGATCGTGTCTCCCCACGAGTTCGCCGAGAGCGACACGGCAACGGGCTGGGGTCTGTGGCTCGGCGCGGCGCTGGGACTGGCCATGGTGCTGGTCCTCTACGTACTGCCGCAACTGCTGTTCGGGCTGGCATTGCGCTCGGCGACATCCGGGAGAGTGACCGCGACGGCGATCGTATCGCCGCTCTGGGCCTTCTTCGGCCTGCAGCCGCTCATCGCCGGGCTGGTTGGTGGCTGGGCGGGTGTGGCACCGCTGGCGGTGGTGACCGCGGCAGCCGGAGGCGTGCTCGACTGCTTCGTGTTCATCGTGGCCCTGCGAGGTCGAAGCCGCCTCCAGCGGCCGAACCGGGCCGCCATTCACCACCCGTAGCGATTGCGCACAACCACGTCAGCGCCGCCGACTGAGCCGATCAGCCGATCGTGATCATCGTCCGCTCGGCGCCCCGTGCTGCGAACGCCAGGAGCCGGCGGCCCTCGTCCTCGAGCTCGCGCCGGGCGGCAGCCGGGAGCGGTTCGAACGGCGTGACCTCGAGCTCCGCCGATCGGCGCGCGGTACGGAGTCTCCACGTCCCCGCCACGAAGCCGTCCACGAGGAACGCGGGCTTCAGGCCGTTCCCGAGCGACAGGAGCGACATCGCGCCGTCCGGGAGGATGCGCACGCGGCGCGCGTGCGAGAGCAGGATGTTGTCGAACTCGGGCAGGAACCGCACGGGAGCGCGGGTGCGTCCCATCGGGCGCGGTGCGTCGGCGAGGTCGAACAGCTCCCCGCCGGCCTCGTCGCGGAACGTCTCGAGCTCCGGGCGAAGGCCGTCGAACAGCTCGCGCAGGCCCGTGAGGCCCGTGAACGTCTGAGCGTCGAGGACGCTCGCGGGGCCGTACGCCGCGAGGTAGCGGCGCACGAGATCGGCCATCGAGATCCGTCTCGTGTCGGTGCCGCTGAGCCATGTCTCGGCAGCGGCGTGGGAGGGAGCGCCGCCGCGATGCCAGAGCCCGCGCGGGGGGATCTGGACGAGGGGCACGGTCTCGCGCACGCCCATCGCGAGCGCATCGGCGTCGCACGCCGGCCAGCGCTCGCTGAGGAGCGCGCCGAGCTCACGAAACGTCCGCGGCTGCGCGTCGAGGAGCGCGCGGCCCGCGCGTGCGAGCTCGTCGTCTTCCACGCCCGCAGCCCGGCGTGCGGCCGAATGCCGCGACGGGCGGGCGATCGCCGGCTGGACGAGGTCACGAAGCGCCAGGCAGTCCCGCGCCGAGACGAGGTGGATCGTCGAGCGCATCAGAGCCACGCGCACGACCGACCGCTCCAGCATGAGCCGCTCGAGCGCCTCCGGCCTGAACCCCGCGACCCGCGTCCACAACCCGACGTACGCGGCCCGAGGGGCCTGCGACTGCATGCCGACCAGATGCTCGACGGCGTCGAACGCCGAGATCCGGCGCCGGCGCAGGAGGAGCTGCCTGGCGACGAGCGCCCGGTTGAGCCGCAGCGTGGAGAGCACGGGCGGGCTCGGCATCGGAGCGGAAGGCTACTGATCGGCCCGATTGGCCGGCCGTCGATCGGGGTACCACTACCGCGTCCTCAACCACTGGAGCAATCATGGGAATCATCGCGTTTCTCATCCTCGGACTTCTCGCCGGAGGGATCGCCAAGGCGATCATGCCGGGGGAGGATCCGGGCGGCATCATCGTCACCACGGTCATCGGCGTCGTCGGAGCGCTGGTGGGCGGCTTCCTCGCCGCTGCCGTGTTCGGTGCCCATCCGCTGGACGACTTCTTCGACATCAGCACGTGGCTGACCGCGATCTTCGGCTCGATCATCCTGCTCGCGATCTACCGCGTCGTGGTCGGCAACCGCGGTCACACCGCCTCGATTTAGATGATTGATCGATAACTCCCGCGCGCCTGGACGCCCGACGGGCTGGAGGGCGCACCGTGGCGGCGCTGCGGCTGCGAGCCTTCGCATCGCGGCGTCCTCGGTCGGGTCAATATTCCCGATATTGACCCTCCCTGCGTCCTTGCGCTGCTGGCCTCGCAACCCGCTCACGACCGCGGCAAGCCGACCGGCTTGCCGCTGGACATCACGGAGCTATCGATCAATCATCTAGGCGGTCGCCGGCTCGGTGCGGCGCTCCCCGCGCCGCCCGAGCCCGGCGAACGCCACCGCGCCGATCAGGATCGCGGCGATCGGGACGAGCTCGACGACGAAGAACCCGAACCGGTTCCCGGCGAATCCCTCGGGCAGGTATGCGTCCGAGTTCGCGGCCCCCAGGCCGGGCCACAGGATCGCAGCGAAGGCCAGCCCACACCAGCCGGTGGCGAGCGCGCTTGCGATCCAGGCGCCGGCGTGGCCGCCGGGCACCCGGAACGGCCGGTGAACGCTGGGGTGTGAGAGACGGAGCCGTACGAGCGCCGCGAACACCGGCAGGCTCGCGAGTGCGAGCAGGGCGATCGAGAGCGTGAGCACGACGCTGAAGTACTTCGCGTTCGAGTCGCCGGCCACGGTGAACGCCGCGGCCGCGGTGAGGGTCGAGACGATGCCCGCCACGACAGTCGCCCGGACCGGCGTGCCCGTCCGCGCGGAGATCGCTCCCAACGCGGGAGGCGCCGCGCCGTCGAGGCTGGCGGCGACCTGCGTGCGCGACGAACCGATCACCCACGTGAGCCCGTTCGTGAAGAGCACCAGGACGAACGCCGCGGCGGCGGCCGCCCCGACGGCGTCGGCAGCCGGCCCGTAGACGACGAACACGCTCGCCAGAGCGTCGATGAACCCGGTGAGGCTCGTGATGTCGCCGGCCGGCAGCACGAGGACGATCGCGAGGATCGGGATGCAGTAGAGGACGGCCGTGAGCGCGCCCGCCCTGGCGATCGCCGCGGGGATGTCGCGCTGCGGGTCGCGCATCTCCTCGGCGGCCGTCGACGGGAGCTCGAACCCGATGAAGTTGTAGACGAGCACGGGGGCGGCCACGATGAACACAGCCCAGCTGGGAGCGAGGTCACCCGTCCCGACGCCGTGGACGCCGTGCTCGGCGGCGTAGATGCCCACCGTCAGCGTGAAGAACGCGAGCAGCACGACCTGCACGACCGCGCACGTCGCCGGGATCCACTTTCCGATGTGAAGCGGGGCGGACGCGAGCGCGATCGTGAGCCAGATGAACGCGAAGACGAATGCGAGCCGCCACGCGCCGTCGACGGGCACGATCAGCCGGTCGACGGCGGCCGTGCCCGTGATCGCGAGCGATCCGCCGATCCACACGGGCGTCTCGATCCAGTAGATGAGGGCCACGAGCGACCCTGCGAGGCGCCCGAATGCCATCCGCGCCCACACGTACGGGCCGCCCTCGTAGGGGAACGCCGTCCCGAGCTCGGAGATCACGAGCCCGGCGGGCACGAAGAAGAGCGCGCTCACGAACGCCAGCCAGACGACGGTCTGCGCGCCGCCACGAGCGACGGCGCCCAGCGTGTCCAGGACGACGATCGCGGCGATCAGGAAGCAGATTGCGTCGATCCGGCCGAGCTCGCGCCGGAGCTTGGAGTGCTCGGAACGGCGGCGCTCGACCTCGGCGGCCGGTTGGGACATGCCCAACGAGACGTCCGCGGCAGCGGGGATCTTCCCGTGCCGTCGATCAGGTGGCCGGGCCCGGCGCGATGGGGATGCGCACGCGCACACGCGTGCCGTTCCCCCGTGCGGTGTCGACCGCCGTCTCGCCGCCCGCCGCACGGATCCGCTCGACCATCGTGTCGAGGCCGGCGTGAAGCGCCGCGCCGGGCCGGTCCCGGACGGTGTCCGGATCGAAGCCACGCCCGTCGTCGGCAACCTCGCACAGGAGCGCCGCTCCCTCGTCCTCGAGCGTGATCACGACCTCCGTCGCGCCCGCGTGTTTTCGCACGTTTGAGAGCGCCTCCTGGATCGACCGGTACGCCAGCTCCTCGACATAGTGGCCGTAGCGGCCGGCCGACCCCGACACCGTCGTCCGCGCGCCTGTCTCCCGTCGTGTCTGATCGGCAAGCACGTTGACGGCCGCCACCAGCCCGTGCTCGTGCAGGATGGCCGGCCTCAGCTCGAACATCAGCCGGCGGGTGCGGGCCGTCGCCTCCTCGAGCGTGGCGCGGGTGAGCGTCACCGCCGACTCGATCTGGTGGTTCTCGGATCGGCGGGCGATAAGCGCCACGCGGTCGAGTGCGAACAGCGAGGCGGTCATGACCTGCACGGTGTCGTCGTGAAGCTCGGTGGCGATACGGCTCCGCTCCGCCTCCTCGGCCCGGAGCATGTTCGCAAGGATCTCGAGCCGGCGGCGCTCGCTCTCCTGGAGCGCATCCTCCATGGCGCGCCGTCCGCTGACGTCGCGCGCGATGACCGAGGCGGCGACCACCCTGCCCTGGGTGTCGTGCACGGGGGAGACCGAGAGCGACACGTGGACGAGCGTGCCGTCCTTGCGGCGCCGCTGTGTCTCGTAGTGCTCGATCCGCCGGTTGGCGGCGACCTCGAGGAGGATCTCGCCGACCTCGCTGGCGAGCTCATCGGGCACGATCAGCGCGATACTGCGCCCGACCGCCTCCGCCGCCGAGTACCCGTACAGGCGCTCGGCCGCGGCGTTCCACGAGCGGATCATGCCGTCAAGGCCCTTGGAGACGATGGCGTCCTGCGAGGATGCGACGATCGCCGAGAGCTCACGGGCCTCGTGGTCCGTCGGGGGATGGTCGGAGGCGTCGGCGAGCAGGCAGCCGACGACCTCGACCGGCCCACCCCTCGGGCCTACGGCAAACACACGCACCGTCAGTCCGCGGCCGCCCGTGCGCTTGCGGATCTCGAGATCATCTGAAGTCTCCCCGGTCTCGAACGCCCGCTCGATGGCTTCGGTGACGCTCCTGGGGACGTCCGGAAGAGCGTCTGTGAGCGTCGCGCCGACCCGGGCGGGCCGCATCGTCGGGATCCGCTCCGCGGCGCGGTTTGCGCCCACGATGCGAAGGTCGCGGTCGCAGAGGACGATCCCGCTCGGCGCCGCGTCGAGCGCCGCCGCGAACAGGCCATCAGGCGGTTCGAAGCGCCGCCCTGTCATCTCAACACCAGAGCACGCCGCGCCACTTCCCACCCCCGCACATCGACCGCCCGGATGCCCCGGCTGTCGCCCGGCATCTGACGGATGGTACCTGCGTCGCAGCCCGCCGCCGCGTGCGGGGGCGGACCTCATGCGCCGGCGGCGTCGTGAAGCGCTCCCAGGATGTCGTTTGCGGGGGCGCCCTTGACCACGTACGCGACGGCCCCCGCCCCGCGCATCGCCTCCATCCGCGCCTCGTCCTCGTACGCCGAGAGGGCGACGACACGGGTCGCCGGCGACGATGTCCGGATCCCCTCGGCGGCCGCGATCCCGCCGCCCTCCGGCATCCGCACGTCGAGCAGCGCGACGTGCGGGCGAAGGTCGGCGGCCAGGCGCGTGGCGTCCGCCGCGTTCGCCGCGGTCGCGACGATCTCGAAGTGGGGAGACGATCCGATGACCTCGCCGAGCGCCTGGAGCAGCAGCGGCTCGTCGTCAGCGATCAGGACGCGAATCGGCGGCATCGCGTGCTCCTCGCTCGTGCTCGACTGGATCGCCTTCGACCACGGTCTCCTGCTCGCCGCGGCTGGCGGGCGTCCATGCGACGACGGTGGTGCCGGGCTCCGGCTCGTTGCTCTCCACGCGGCACCATCCGCCGGCCATCGACGCCCGCTCGGTCATCATCGAGACGCCGAAGTGCTCGTTGGGACCGATCTCGCGTTCGCCGCCGAGGCCGACGCCGTCGTCGGCGACGCGCAGCAGGTATCCGCTCGCCTCGTGCGCCAGGTCGACGCTGACGTGCCGCGCCCGCGCGTGCTTGCGGACGTTCGCGAGCGCCTCGGCCGCGATCCGGTAGAGCGTTGTGCGCGCCAACGGCTCCGGCTCCGCGCTGAGCCGATTGGCGAGCGTGTAGGTCGAGCCGGTCTGGCGCGTCCACTGGTCGAGATGCTCGTGAATGGTCGCGGCAAGGCCCGCCGTGTCGAGCATCGCCGGCCGCAGCTCGAAGATCATGTGCCGCAGCCGATCGATCGAGGCCCGGAGCGCCTCGTCGAGCTTCCCGAGCGTCTCGGCGTGCGGATCGTCGCCGAGCGCCTGACGGATGAGCTCGACGCGGAGGTAGGCCGCCGTGATGACCTGGATGGAATCGTCGTGGATGTCGCCGGCGATCCGGCGGCGCTCGTCCTCCTGCGCCGACATGAGCCGCTCGAGGAGCAGCCTCCGAGCCTGGTCTGCCTGCCTCAGCTCCTCGAGGCTCTCGTCGAGGTCGTGGGTCCGCTCCCTGACCTGCTCGTCGAGCGTCGCCGCCAGCGCGCGCAGCGAGTCGTTCGACTGCTGGTAGCCGCGCAGGCACATCTCGACCGGGGCGACCGTCTCGGCGAAGAACGCCCACGCCTCGCGATGGATCCGGGCGGCCTCTGCCGGATCGGAGACGTCTTCGAGAAGCGTGGCGACGGCGTCGCGGTGAACGGCGCCGATCTCGAGCACGCCGTCGCCGGCCTCGAGTGCCTCCCGCCCGTACTCGTACGCCCAGAGAAGCGCGCTCTCTTCGGCCCCACGCAGATACGACGACAGCGCGGAGAGATAGGCGGGTATGGGCGTGGCATCCGTCATCTGCCCAGGCTGGGACCGCACAGGTGATGCTAGACCTGTTACGGCCGGGCCCGCATACCGCAAATCGGGGATTCACCGGCGACGGCGGCGCGCTAGCGTCCAGCGTCGGGCCGGCGAAAGGAGCGAACATGGCGGTCAGAGCGCGGCCACGGTTCGCGAGGAGGATGGTCTCGCCGAGGCGATAGGGATCGGGCCCGACGAGCTCGCGACGCGCAAGAGGTTCCTCGAGTTCGACGACGGCGACGTCCGTCGGCTCGAAGACATGTACGACGTCACGCTCGAGCATGTCGACTCGGTGATCGAGGCGTTCTACGAGCACCTCATGAGCTTCCCGGAGACCGCCGCGTTCTTCCGCGACCCGCGCAAGCTGGAGTACGTCAAGGGCCGGCAGAAGGAGTACTTCATCCGGCTCACGCAGGGCGACTACGAGCAGGAGTATGTCGACGATCGGCTCAGGCTCGCGAGCGTCCACGAGAAGATCGGGCTCCCGGTCCGTTCCTTCCTCGGGATGTACGCGCTCTACTTCCGAGAGATCGCGGCGCTGCTCCTCGACGAGCATCCGGGCGATCCGAAGCGGGCATTCGATGCCTTCCACTCGTTGACGAAGCTGCTCTTCTTCGACGTCGGACTGGCGATGGACACCTACATCTATCAGCGGGAGCGGACGATCGCGAACCAGCAGGAGGCGATCCGCGAGCTCTCGACGCCGGTGCTCAGGCTGCGCGATCGGCTGCTGGTGCTCCCCATCATCGGGATCCTCGACACGACCCGGGCGCAGAAGCTGACGGAAGGGCTCCTGGCGAGCATCCGCGAGAGCCGTGCGAAGGTCGTGATCCTCGACGTCACCGGCGTCCCGGCGGTCGACTCGGCCGTCGCGAACCATCTTCTTCAGACGGTCGAGGCCTCGCGGCTCATGGGAGCGCAGGTGATCGTCACCGGCCTCTCGTCGAACGTCGCGCAGGCGCTGGTGACCCTCGGTGTCGACCTCACGAAGCTGAACGCCGTGGGCGATCTCCAGGGCGGCATCGAGTTCGCTGACCGGATCATGGGATACAGGGTCGTCGTCGACGGCGACGAGGTGCCGGAGGTCGTGGATGCCAGTTCCGATTCTCAAGCAGGGTGACTGCCTGATCGCCTCCATTCAGGGGGCGCTGTCCGACGCGGACCTGCTCGACCTCCGAGACGAGCTCTCCGAGCGGGTCGGAAGGTTCCGCTCGAAGGGCGTGATCATCGACGTCACGGTGCTGGACGTGCTCGACTCCTTCGCGTCGCGGACGCTGCGGACGATCGCCGAGATGGTGCGGCTGCGCGGCGCCGAGACCGTGATCGTCGGGATCCAGCCCGAGGTCGCCTTCGCGATGGTCCAGCTGGGGCTCAGCCTCGACGGTGTCACGACCGTCCTCGATCTCGAGGAGGGCCTGGCCCATCTCGAGCGACCCCGGCGCGCGCACGCCGCCTTCTCTAGTGGATGAGGTCTCCGTCCCTATCCGAAACGACGCCGACGTCGTCGCTGCCCGCCGCCTCGGCCGTTCGGTGGCCGAGGAGGGCGGCTTCGGAGGCGCCGACGCGACGATGATCGCGACCGCCATCTCGGAGCTCGCTCGGAACATCCTGAAGTACGCCCACGAGGGCGAGATCCTGGTCGAGCCGGTGCAGCGCCACAGCCAGGCCGGCGTGGCGGTGGTGGCGCGCGACGACGGCCCCGGGATCGCCGATGTCGGTCTCGCCATGCAGGACGGGTACTCGACCGCAAGCAGCCTCGGGTTGGGCCTGCCGGGAACGCGCCGTCTCATGGACGAGTTCGAGATCGTCTCGTCGCCGGGCTCCGGGACCGTCGTCACGGCGATCAAGTGGCTGCGATAGGCGACAGCCCCCTGGCGGAGTGGGGCGTGGCAGAGCGCCCGATGCCGGGAGAGGACGTCTCGGGAGATCGCCACGTCGCCGCGTCTGCGGCGCACGGGCTCGCCATCGCGGTCATCGACGGCCTCGGGCACGGACCCGATGCCGCATTCGCAGCGGGCCGAGCTGCCGAGGTCGTCGAGGGGCATCCGGATGCTCAGCCGGAGGAGCTCGTGCGCCTCTGCCACGAGGCCCTCCAGCGGACGCGCGGCGCAGCGATCACGATTGCGTCGATCGGTGCGGAGCGCGGCGAGCTGGTGTGGCTCGGAGTGGGGAACGTCCAGGCGACCGTCCTCCAGTCCGAGATCGCCGAGGGTCGTGGCCGCGAGTGGGTCCCCCTGCGAGGGGGAGTCGTCGGCTACGTGCTGCCCGCGCTCCGGCCCGCCAGGGTCCAGCTCCGGCGCGACGACGTGCTCGTCCTCGCGACCGACGGCGTGCGGCCCGTGTTCGGCGGCTGGCCGTCTCCGAGCGAAGCACCCGCCGCGGTCGCCGAGCGGATCCTCGATGCGCAGGCCCGCGAGTCCGACGACGCGCTCGTGCTCGTCGCCCGCTACCGCGGCGGCTCGCCGGCAAACGCGGCGTAGACGTGCTCGGCCCGCTGCCTCAGGGACGCAAGCGCAGGGTCGCCGTAGCGCGCCTGAAGGCCCGCCCGCAGCTCCTCGCGCGACGCGGACGGGCGCGCGACGCGGTGCTCGAACGGGACGGAGCTCGCCCGGCCGGCGCCGGCGGCCGCCCGGCGTGCGGCGTCGAGCTCCTCCGCTGTCTCGAGCCCGGACATGTAGCGGCCGATGTGTGGCTCGTACGCCGGCCGGGCGGCCCGCTCCTCGATGAACGCGAACACGCGCTCGACGTTCTCGGGCGTGTGCACGAAGGGTGTGAACGCCGTCCCGAACCGCGCGTTCATCTCCTCGATGAGCGACCCGAGATCGCTCGTGACGCGCCCGAACTCGCCGACGACCAGACGGTCGCGGTACGGCACAAGCCGCGCGTAGAACCGCGTCCAGGCCGCGAGCACGGTCGCCGGGGTGAGGTAGGGCTCGCGGATCACGCACGAGATGACCGCCGACTCCGGCTCGCGGACGGTCACGAGGCACGGCAGGCCCCGATCGGCGCCGGCGATCAGGTGGGCGGGAGCGTGCAGCAGGTGCGCGAGCCGCACCGGCCGGGTCTGGGCCTGCTGGAAGGCGACCGCTGCGAAGACGCACGCGCTTCGCGTGAACCCGTCGATCACGGCCTCGGTGTGGTCGCCGACGACCATGTGCCCGTACTTCCGACGGGCCAGCGGGAGGTAGGCCGGGGTGCCCGCCAGCCGGCTGCGGAGCGACCATCGCACCCGGCGTGCCGGCGTCGAGAACCGGCCGTGGGGACCTGCGACCACGGTGCGAGGGTACGATGGCGCGCCGCGGGCGTCAAGCAACCGCGACCGTGTGAGGTCCGCTTGAAGTTTTCGTAAGCTCCCGCGGGGCCACCGCCCGGCGCCGCTCCGCGCGGGTATGGTCTCGCGACGTTCGACCTGGAAGGATTCCCCATTTCTGCATTCCGCCTCCTCAGCCGCCTCGGCGCCCTTTTCGGCGTCATCGCACTCATCCTCGTCGCCGGCCTTGCCGAGCCCGGTCGGGCGTCCGCGGGCGCGCACGTGGCGCAGCAGGCGGTGCGAAGCTGGCAGGTGCCGGCTCCCGACTGGAGCACGGGCAACAAGGAGGCCGGCCGCGTCGACGACCTGCTCCGCGCGGGCCGGCGGCTCTACGTTGCGGGGAACTTCACGCAGCTCGCCAACCATGGGGGCAAGATCGTGCGCAGGACGTACCTGGCGTCGGTCCGGGCGAGCACCGGCCGGATCGGCGGCTTCGCGCCGCGGATCAACGGCCGCGTCTTCGCGCTTGCCAAGGCCCGGGGGCTGCTCTTCATCGGCGGAGCGTTCTCGTCGGTCAACGGTCATGCGCGTCACAACCTGGCTGCGTTCAGCCTCCGGACCGGGCGCCTGAGCCACAAGGTGCGCGACCTGCACATCCGCGGCGCGGTCGAAGCGCTCGCCGCAACCAGCAGGGCTGTCTACGTCGGCGGCTCGTTCTCGTCGATCGGTGGCCGGCGGCGGGCGAAGCTGGCCAAGCTCTCGGTCAGCGGAGGCCGCTACCGGGTGGCGCGCGGGTGGAAGCCGCGGGCGAACGCCATGGTGCGCGCCATCGTGGTCGTCTCCTCTCGCCGGGTCGTCGCCGGCGGGGACTTCACCTCTGTCAGCGGCCGCCGGCAGCGGTACATCGTCGCGCTGGGAGGTGGCCAGCGCGGCCGCGTCAAGCGCTGGGCGGATCATCCGAAGGCCGAGATCCTCGACCTGGCGGTCTCGGGCAGCTCGATCTACGCGGCCGAGGCCGGCTCGGGCGGCACGGCGCTTCGCTATCACGCCGGAGGCGGGGGCCTCCAGTGGTTCTACAAGACCGACGGCAACGTCCAGGCCGTCACGGTGATCGGCCGCTCGCCGGTGTTCGGGATGCACGGCGACAACGTCGCCCCGCGCAAGAACCGCAAGATGTCGGAGTTCGGGCACAGCCGCAGGATCGAGCGCCACAAGATCTTCATGCTGACGCGCAAGGGCAAGCTGCGACGCTGGAACCCGGATCTCACCTCGACCGAGGGGGTCCTCGGCGTGTGGGCCCTCTGCTCCGGCGGCGGGAACGTCTACGCCGGCGGCGACTTCACGGCGGTGCACGGCGTGAACCAGCAGCGGCTGGCGATCTTCCGGCACGTCTGAGGCGCCCCGCGATTCGGGACGAACCAGGGACAGTCCCCGAGGCGCCCGCCGACACTCGGTCGCTACGGATTCGTGGCAGTCGGCTGCGGCGGCGCGATTGGTTGTTCCAGGCCGTCCAGCACGTACGAGCGATACGCAGTTCGTCCCCAGCCTGCTAGCCACCGCAGGTCGAGGAACGACGGAGTCTCATCAAGGCCAGCCGTAGGGCGGTAGCTCGACCACGCCCATTGGTGCGGCAGTGCGCACATCCCGGCCCGCACCGGGTTCAGGACGACATACCGCATGAGGTTGAACACGTGCTCGTCGGTCTCAATCAGCCCCGACCAGTAGCGCTCCTCGAAGAGGTGGCCCTTGAAGCCATGCCGGCGGTTGAATGCCTGGGCGTAGAGCCCGTTCAGACGGTGCATGCCTGCGCCGATGTTGGCCTCTGGTGTGCGGAGCGCCAGGTGGTAGTGGTTCGTCATGAGACAGTAGGCCCGGCACTCCCATTTGAAGCGCTCGACGACATCGCCGAGGATCGCCACGAAGAGGTGCCGATCGTCGTCGGCGAGAAAGATCGGCAACCGTCGAATTCCTCTCGTACCCGCGTGGTAGAGCGAACCACCAGTCTGTATGCGATTCCGACGCGGCACGCTTCGACCGTAGATCAGCGGGTGGTTTCGGCGCCAGCCACGAAGCGCACGTAACTGCATCGATCGCGTCACGCCATCCGTTCCGGGACTGTCCCCCCGGTTGGTCGCCCCGACGGCGCTACCGTTGCGGCATGCCCGGCCACAGGTTGCGCCTCTCGGCGCGCGGCGTGCTGTTCGTCGTGCTCGCCCTCGGCCTGCTGGGAATCGCCCTCGCAGCCGTGTCGGCGCGGGAGTGGGCCGTCGCCGTCGCGGCGGCGGTGCTCGGCGCCTGGATGGCCGACCTTGCCCTCCGCGACCTCGGCGTCCGCGGGCGGGCGTAGGACTCGAGTGGCGCGCACCGAAGAGGCAGCGGCTCCAGGCGATAGAGTCTTGTTGCACGCGATGCAAACCACACAACCCGCACTTCGACCCCCGCTCGACTCGTACATGGCCTGGCTTCAGGGTCGCGGTGCTTCGCCCGCGACGCTGCGTGCCTATGCCGCCGACCTGCGCCAGCTCGATCGCTGGCTCGCAGCTGCAGGCACCCGCCCGGCGGACGCGGACGATCTCGCGATGCGCCGCTTCGCCGCTCACCTCGGGACGCTCCGGTATGCGCCGGCGACGTCGGCGCGGAAGCTCTCGGCCGCACGGAGCGCCTACGCGTTCATGCTCGACCGGGGGCTCGTGGCGCGAAACCCCGCAGCGCTCGTCCCCGGCCCGCACAGGATCAGGAAGCTTCCGGCGACGTTCTCCGAGCCCGAGGTCGAGCAGCTCCTCGACCGGCCGACGGCCCCGGAGCCGCGGCGGCTGCGCGACCGCGCGATGATCGAGCTCCTGTACGGCTCTGGCCTTCGCGCCTCCGAGGCGTGCGGACTCGAGATCGCCGACGTGGATGCCGATGAGGGCATCGTGCGCGTCACCGGCAAAGGCGGCAAGGACCGGGTGGTCCCGCTCGGTGGAGCAGCGACGAGCGCGCTTCGCCGCTATCTCGACGAGGGTCGCCCGGCGCTCGGTGCGACCCGCGGCGAGCGCCTCTTCGTGAGCGTCCGCGGCCGGCCGCTCGGCCCGAGCGACGTCCGCCGTGCCGTCCGTCGCGAGCTCGCCGCGGCCGGCCTCGCGCAGCGCTCGCCGCATGCGTTTCGGCACACCTTCGCCACGCATCTGCTCGAGCACGGTGCCGACCTGCGCAGCATCCAGCATCTCCTCGGCCACGCATCCGTGGGCACGACGCAGGTATACACACACGTGAGCGTGCGCCACCTGCGGGCCGCGCACGCCGCCTCCCACCCTCGGGCACGATGAGCGACGACTCCGTATCGATCT
The DNA here is from genome assembly GCA_963809325.1 of uncultured Actinomycetes bacterium. Taxonomy (GTDB): domain Bacteria; phylum Actinomycetota; class Thermoleophilia; order Gaiellales; family JAICJC01; genus JAICJC01. Next base: position 53,042 of record CAWEIZ010000007.1, on the reverse strand, counting down.
GGGACGACTACAAGCGCACGGGCGACAAGCGCCTGCGCGACCGGCTGATCCTGACGTACGCCCCGCTCGTGAAGTACGTCGCGGGACGCCTGGGCACGGGTCTCCCGGCGCACGTCGACGAGGGCGACCTCGTCTCGTACGGGCTGCTCGGCCTGATGAACGCGATCGAGCGGTTCGACCCGCATCGCGACACGAAGTTCGAGACGTACGCCATCAGCCGCATCAAGGGGTCGATCATCGATGAGCTGCGCTCGATGGACTGGGTGCCGCGGTCGGTGCGAAGCCGCGCCCGCGAGATCGAGCGCGGGATCGTCGAGCTCGAGCACCGGCTGCACCGGCCGCCGTCCGACGAGGAGATCGCCGCGCACCTCGGGATCACCGACGCCGAGTTCCATGACAGCCTGACCCAGATCTCGCGCTCGTCGGTCGCCGCGCTCGACGAGCTGTGGACGATCTCGTCGTCGGGCGGCGACACGGTCTCGCTGATCGACACGCTCCAGGACCCGAACGCGGACGATCCGTCCACGGAGATGACGCGCACGGAGGTGCGCGAGGCGCTGGCCGGGGCGATCGGCAAGCTGCCCGACCGCGAGAAGACGGTCATCACGCTCTACTACTACGACGAGCTCACGCTGCGCGAGATCGGCGAGGTGCTCGGCGTCACGGAGTCGCGCGTCTCGCAGCTTCACACCAAGGCCATCCTGCGCCTCAAGGCCAAGCTCCAGGGCAGCCTCGAGCGCGCGTCGGCCGAGCGGTTTCGGTAGAACGGGTTCCGGTAGCTCGGCCCCGCGCGCGGTAACCTCCAGCGCATCCATCTGATTCGGCTGGGAGGCCATGCATGCCTGGAACGGAGCCCGGAAAGATCCGAAACGTCGCGGTGATCGGCCATCGCGGCACCGGCAAGACCTCACTTGTCGAGGCCCTGCTGTTCGAGACGGGAACCGTGAACAGGCTCGGCAGCGTCACCGAGAAGACGACGGTCTCGGACCACGACGACGAGGAGCGGCGGCGCGGGATGTCGATCTCGGCCTCGGTCACCCACCTCGAGTGGGACGGCCGCACGATCAACCTGATCGACACGCCGGGCGAGCCGAGCTTCCAGGCCGACGTCCTCGGCGCGCTTCGGGTGGTGGAGGGCGCCATCGTGTCCGTCTCGGGCGTCATGGGCGTCGAGGTCGGCACGGAGCGGCTCTGGAAGCGCTGCGACGAGCTCGGGCTCGCCCGGCTCGTCCTCGTCAACCTCCTCGATCGCGAGCGGGCCGACTTCTTCACGACCCTCGAGGCGCTCCAGACGCGGCTCTCGCCGAAGTGCGTCGCCGTCGAGCTCCCGATCGGCCGCGAGCACGAGTTCCACGGCGTCATCGACCTCGTCCACATGGTGGCCTACGACCACGGCGAGGGCGCGGGACGCGACGAGCCGATGGACATCCCCGACGACCTGCGGGCGACCGCCGACGAGTACCACGACAAGCTGATGGACGTGGTGTCCGAGACGTCCGACGAGCTCATGGAGCGCTACCTCGAGGGCGGCGAGATCAGCCGCGAGGAGATGGCTGCTGCGATGAAGAAGCTCGTCACCGAGGGTGAGCTCTTCCCGGTCGGCTGCGGTGCGGCGACGCGCAACATCGGCTCGCACGGCCTGCTCGACCTGATCGTCGAGGGGCTGCCGTCCCCGCTTCGGGCCAAGAACCTGCCCGAGGTCGGCGACGCGGGCACCGTCGCGTATGTGTTCAAGACGATCGCGGATCCGTTCAGCGGCAAGCTGAACCTCCTGCGCGTCTTCTCGGGCGAGGTCAAGTCCGACTCGACGCTCGTAAACAACCACAGCCGCTCGAAGGAGCGGATCGGGCAGCTGCTCACCATCCAGGGCAAGGACCACGCTCCGATCGAGGCGCTCTGCACCGGGGCGATCGGCGCCGTCGCCAAGCTCAAGGAGACCGGGACGGGCGACGTGCTCTCCGACTCCGAGGCGGCCGCCGACATCGAGCCGCTCGGGGTGCCCGCGCCGGTCGTGTCGTTCGCGATCGAGCCGAAGCACAAGGGCGACGAGGAGAAGGTCGTGACCGCCCTGCGCCGCCTCAAGGAGGAGGATCCGGCGCTCGACGTCCACCGCGACCCGCAGACCGGCGAGCAGATCGTCGCCGGCCTCTCGCAGATGCACGTCGAGGTCGTCCTCGAGCGGATGCACCGCCGGTTCGGCGTCGAGGTCACGCTGCACCCGCCGCGCGTCCCGTACCTCGAGACGATCCGCAAGCCTTCACGTGCGCAGGGTCGCTACAAGAAGCAGACCGGCGGGCGGGGGCAGTTCGGCGACTGCCACATCCAGCTCGAGCCGCTGCCCGGCCACGAGGGGTACGAGTTCGTCGACAAGATCGTCGGCGGCGTCATCCCGCAAGGGTTCCGGCCGGCGGTCGACAAGGGGATCCAGGAGGCGATGACGCGCGGCGAGCTCGCGAGCTGCCCCGTGGTCGGCGTCAAGGTGACGCTCGTCGACGGCTCCTACCACACGGTCGACTCGTCGGAGATGGCGTTCAAGATCGCCGGCTCGATGGCGTTCAAGAAGGCCTTCGCCGACGCCGACCCGATCCTCCTCGAGCCGATCATGAGCCTCCACATCACCGTGCCCGACGAATCGGTCGGCGACGTGATCGGCGACATGACGAGCCGCCGCGGTCGCGTGCTCGGCATGGATCCCGGCTCGGGGGCGACCACCGTTCATGCCGAGGTGCCCATGGCCGAGGTGCTGGCCTATGCGCCGGATCTCAACTCGATGACCGGCGGCCGCGGCGACTACTCGATGAGCCTCCTGCGCTACGAGGAGGTGCCGGGGCACGTTGCGCAGAGCCTCATCAAGGCCGCGAACAAGGACCAGGAGCTGGCGAAGGCGTAGCCGCTACGCAGGCTGGGAGACGATCTCGATCCGCACCCGCTGCCAGCCCTGGAGGCCGATGATCCGGGCGGCGTGCTGGGAGAGGTCGAGCACGCCGTGCCCGAACGGGCCGCGGTCGTTCACCCGCACCGTGACCGTCTTCCCGGTGACGGTGCTCGTCACGCGCAGAATGGTGTTGAACGGGAGCCACGGGCTGGCGCATGTCAGCTTCTGCGGGTCGAAGATCTCGCCGCTGGCCGTCGGGTCGCCCGCGAACCCGGGGCCGTACCAGGTGGAGTCGCCGTAGAAGACCCGCCCGGTCGGCGTCCCCCCGGAGCTCGTGCCGCCCGACTGCCCGGCAAGGCGGTCGCGGCGGGCCTGCTCGGCCGCGACGCGCGCCCGCATCCGCGCGGTGATCGTCGCCAGCACGTGCTGGCGCGCGGCGATGGCCGCGTCGATCCTGCGTCCGGCGGCCGCGATGGCGGCTACCTGCGCTCGCTGGGCCCCGATCTGCCCGTGAAGCCGGTCCTCGGTTGCGGCCAGCACGGCGGTCTCACCCGCGATCCGGCGGATCAGCGACGCCTCGCTGGAGTCGATCCGGTCGAGCACATCCACCCGGTCGACCAGATCGGCGAACGACACCGCCCCCAGGACGTAGGTCGCGACGTTCGGCGTGCCCGCCTTGTAGTCGCCGACCACCTCGGCGGCGAGCGCCGAGCGCGCGGCCGTGATCTGCGCCTGCTCCTCGGCGATCGTGACCCGGGCAACGCCGATCGCGGTGACGAGGCCGTCCAGGCGCGCGCGCGCGAGGCTGCGGCGATCCGCAAGCTCCGCGCGGCGCGCGTCCAGCCGGTCGAGCTGGCGCATCACCAGGGCCGCCGCGGTGCGGTCGGTCTGCACCGAGCCCTGTGCGTGCGCCGGGAGAAGCGCGCATGTGGCGACGACCCCCACCGCGAGGAGCCGCCGCAGTCCGGCATTCGTTCGTTCGTGCGCCAACATCCCCCTCTCGGACGTCGCGGACCCTACCATCCGTCGCCACTCCGGATACACGCCTCCCGGGTACCCGGATCCGCACGTTACGGCACAATTGTGGCCGCTCGGTATACTCGGGGGCCTGTCCGGATCCGTGCGTGGGCGCGCGATGAATCGCATTCACCGGAACGACATTGAGACCATGTGCGCCGTCTGCGGCCGCACGATGCTGCTTGGCGAGCGGCTTGTGACCTTCCAGAGGTTGGAGGGTGGCGATGCCCGTGTCTGCGAGCTCTGCCTCGATGAGGCCGACGCGCGCGGATGGGTGCGCGAGGGCATCCCCACGGTGCCCCTCCAGCAACTCGAGCCCCTGCGCCCGAAGGGCCTGAAGGCGCTTCTCGGGCCGCGGCGGCGGCCCGTGACGCCTGGGCCGCTCGACCCGGACGAGCTTCCGGACGATCCGCGCAGCGCCGTCGAGGCCGGCCTCGAGCTCTTCAACGAGAGCGGGCATCCCCGCACCGTGTCGGGCATCGCACGCACGCTCGGCGACCCGCGCGTGAGCGTGGTCCAGCGGAACGCAACCGAGGTCGTCGTCACGGTTGCCTGGGACCTCTCCTGGTACCAGTACCGGGTCGACATGCTCGGCCCGCGCCCGGTGACGCTTCACCGCCGCGGCGAGGAGCTCGCCGAGATCGAGTCGCGTTTCCAGACCTGGAACGCGACCGTCGAGCCCGACGGCACAGTCGCCCTCGCCAGCTAGTCCTGGTCGAAGGCGTCGATCCGAGGGAACGTGCCCAGAGCCCGGGCGCGCCGGCGGTCGCGCGTCTCGCGGCGCTCGTCGACGATATCCCCGGGGCCGCGGCGGCGATCGTTCTCGCCGCCCTCGCGACGGTCGACGATCACCTGCACGTTGGGGTTCTCGGCGTAGTGCTCGGTCATGCGCTCGAGAAGCTCGCCCTCGAGCTCGCGCGGTATCACGCAGTAGATCACCCATGAAGTAGACACCGGCCGACCCGTCGCCGTCAAGGGGTATGCTCGCGGCATGGCCGTGCCGAGCGGATTGGAGTGCCTGCGCTGCCGTAGGCGGTATCCGATCGTGCCGATGCCGGCGGGGTGTCCGTCGTGCGCGAGCGAGGGCACGCCGTCGAACGTCGCGCCCGTGTACGGCCGGATGACGCCCCTCCGACCGGGGAAGGCGACAGGGCCGGGCATGGCCCGGTACCTGACGCAGCTCCCGGTGGGGCGCGACCGGCTCGTGACGATGGGGGAGGGCGACACGCCGCTCCTTGCGACGCAGGCGCTCGGCCCGCAGCTCGGGCTGCGCCGCCTCCTCATCAAGGACGAGCGCCAGAACCCGACGGGCAGCTGGCGCGACCGCTTCGCGGCACTCGCCGTCTCGCAGCTCGAGGACTCGAGCGTGACGATGGGGACCGCCGGGGACGAGGCCCAGTGCGTCGCGCTTGCCAGCTACGCGGCGCGGGCCGGCCTCCGGTCTGTCAGCCTCGTCGACCCGGCGGTATCCGAGCGGACGCGCGATGCGATCGAGGCGGTCGGCGGGCGGATCGTCGCCGTCACGAACCCCGAGGGGCGCTGGCCGCTTCTGGCCGACGCCGAGCGCACGCTCGGCTGGCGGGCGGTCTCGAACCGGGCGACGCCGCCGATCGGCAGCGACCCGCTGGCGGTGGAGGGGTACCGGACGATCGCCTACGAGATCGCCGAGCAGCTTCGTTTCGGCGCGCCGGACCTCGTCGTGGCGCCCGCGGGCCTGGGCGACGGCCTGCAGGGCATCTGGCGGGGCTTCCGCGAGCTGGTCGCGTGGGGCCTGCTCGACCGGATCCCGCGCATGGTCGCGGTCGAGCTCGGGGGCGCCGTGGCGAGCGCGCTCGCGAGCGGCAAGGACTGGGTCGCTCCGACGGGCTATGTCGAGTCGCCGGCGCGGGCGCTGGCGGGCGTAACCGGGACGGTGCAGACGCTGCACGCGGTCGTCGAGTCGGAGGGGCTCGTGGTGCGCGTGTCCGACGCCGAGCTCGAGCACGCCCGGATGCAGATGGGCGAGCTCGAGGGGACGTGGATCGACCTGGCCGCCGCAGCGCCGATCGCCGCCGTCGTGAAGCTGGCCCAGCGCGGCGACGTGCCCGCGCGCACCGTCGTCGTCGCGGTCGTCACCGAGCACGGCATCCACGACGAGTCGTCCGTAGCCGCCGGGGCGCTCGAGACCGTCGACGGGCGCGTCGACGACCTCCTGCGGGTGCTGGCGGTCAGGGGTGAGTGATGCCGTCCGGCTGTGGGTCGACGGCGGCTCGCGCGGGAACCCGGGGCCCGCGGCCACCGGCTACCGAATCGAGGACACCGACGGCATCGTCCTCGCGGAGGCCGGCGAGACGATCGGGATCGCCACCAACAACGTCGCCGAGTACCGCGCGCTGATCGCCGGGCTCCGCGCGGCGGCGGACCTGGGGGCGGGTGAGGTCGAGGTGCGCGCCGACTCGCAGCTTCTCATGCGCCAGATGACCGGCGCCTACCGCGTGAAGAACGCGGCGCTGCGCGAACTCTGGCTCGAGGCGCGCCGGGTCGCCGCGGCCTTCGAGCGCGTTCGTTTCGTCGAGATCCCGCGGGCCGAGAACGCCGAGGCCGACCTCCAGGTCAACCTCGCGCTCGACGCTGCCGCTCCCTGACGGGGGGTATACTGAGCGCTCTCCAGCGGCTGTAGCTCAGTTGGCTAGAGCGTCTGCTTGCCATGCAGAAGGTCGAGGGTTCGAGCCCCTTCAGCCGCTTTTTCCGGCTTAACCAAGCCGTTTGTCATCGGGTACACTTCGGTCGGCTTCGCGAAGGGGGGCGGAAGTGTCTGCGTATTCCCGTAGACGGTTCTTGGAACGCGGGCTCGTAGCCGGCTCGGTGTTGGCGTTGCCCGTCGTCGTGCCGGCGAGGGCAGGTGGTTCGGCGAGTGGTCGGCGGCTTGCGAAGTATGTCGAGCGGCTGCCGGTGCCCGGCGATGGGATCGCGGTGGCGCGACCGGTCGCGCCGGGTCGTTACGCCTTCAGCCTGCGGCAGATCAGCCGACGGCTCCATCCCCAGCTTCCGCCCACGCCGCTATGGGCCTACGACGACGGCACCGGGCTCGGCGCGCAGGCGGGGTCGTTCGGAATGGCGATCGCCGCGGAGACCGGCGCTCCGCTTCAGGTGAGCTACACGAACCGGCTGCCGCGGTTCTATCCGCGCTGGCTTCCGGTTGACACCCGGATCACGCCGCTCGGTCGTCACGTGCGGATCATGACCCATCTGCACGGCGCCTTTGTGGCGGCCGCCAGTGATGGCAACCCGGCGATCACGCCGCTCGGCTTCGGTCGCGACGAGACGCAACACGTCCACTACACCAACCAGGCGCCGCAGATGAAGGCGTCGATGCTGTGGTTCCACGATCACGGACTCGGCGCCACAAGGTTGAACGTCGTGGCCGGCCTGGCCGGGGGCTACATCCTTCGAGACGAGTTCGACACCGGTACCGAGGACAACGCGAATGGTCTCCCCGCCGGGCGCTTCGAGATCCCGTTGGTGATCCAGGATCGCATGTTCAATCCGGATGGCAGCTTCCGCTATCCGACCAGCGACATTCCGGGCGCGACCTGGATCGGGGAGTACTTCGGCGACGTCATGCTCGTCAACGGGAAAGTCTGGCCGCATCTCCACGTGGAGCCGCGGCTCTACCGGCTGCGGTTCCTGAACGGCTGCAACGCGCGCATCCTCACGCTTCACCTGCCGGGCACAAGGATGTGGCAGATCGGCGCCGAGGGCGGGCTGTGGGATCGACCGGTACGCGTTGGCCGGCTCATCCTGGCACCGGCCGAACGCGCCGACGTCTTGGTCGACTTCAGCTCCCTGTCCGGCGAGACGATCGTGGTCAGCAACCATCGTCCACCGCCCCCTGTCGTGACTCCGGCCCCGCCGCTCGCCCCGGTGATGCAGATCCGGGTTGCCGGTCGTGGGGTTCGCCATGCCACCATCCCCGAGCTCCTCAACGGCGGTCGGGCGGCACGGTTGCCTGCGCCGCCCCGTCATCACCGCCGCTTCATCACGCTGAACGAGGTGCGGGTCGACACCGACGGCTGGGAGCTGACGCTCAACGGGGTCGGCTTCGACGACGCACCACCCACCGAGCGGCCGCGCGTCGGGACGGTCGAGGACTGGTACTACATCAATCTCACCGGCGACACGCACCCCATGCATGTCCACCTCTTCACGTTCCAGGTGGTCGGGAGGGTGCCGTTCGACGTTGACCGCTACATCGCGGCGGCCGGCCAGCGTGAGGACGGCGTTCCAGGTGGCACCAGCCCCTGGCCCTTCGCGACCGGACCGCTCATGCCAGCTGACCCAACCGAGCGCGGATACAAGGACACCGTCAAGGTGAATCCCGGCACCTTCACGATCATCCGGGCTCGGTTCGACCTGCCGCACGGCGTGTCAGCGCCGCAGACCTACGTCCACCACTGCCACATCCTCGAACACGAGGACAACGACATGATGCGGCCGTTCACCGTCGTTCCGTAGCCGCAAGCGAAGATGTGAAGGACCAGCGGCACAAATCGTCGTAGCGCGCGGCCGTCTGGCCGTTGTCGGCGCCGGGCTTGTCTCGGCGCGCTGTTCGGCGCGTGCCTGGCCCGGCGGCCCGTCACCGGCGTCGACGGCAGGACGGCGTCAGCTTGAACCCCTGCCGGTGGAATCGAGGGTTCGAGCCCCTTCAGCCGCTTTCTTTCCGCTTTGGTGGGTGGACTCGCCGCATGGATCAGCCGTTGTGGTTGACGACCTCGACGTTGTGGCCGTCCGGGTCGAGCACGAAGGCGCCGTAGTAGCCCGGGTGGTACACGGCGCGCTCGCCGGGGGTGCCGTGGTCCTCGTAGCCCGCGGCGAGCGCGGCGGCGTGGAAGGCCCGCACCGTGGCGTCCACGTCCGCGGGGAAGGCGAGGTGGACGTGCTCGGTGAGCGGGCGCTCGTCGCGCACGAGCGAGAAGGAGAAGTCGGGGCCGGAGAACTGCACGCGATCCGGCGCGTCGTGCGCGAGGCGGAGCCCGGCGTACGGCGCGACCGTCGTGTAGAAGCGCCGCGACGCCTGCGGGTCGCGGACGCGGAGCCACAGGTGGTCGATGCAGCCGTCGGGCACGGGGCGCTCGCGGTCGCCGTGGACCGCCTCGACGCTGTTGCCGTCCGGGTCGAGCAGGAAGCCGCCGTAGTAGTCGGGGCCGTAGACCGTGCGCGGCCCGGGCGCACCGTCGTGCGGGTGACCGGCGTCGACCCCCGCCTGCCAGAAGGCGTCGACGGCCGCGCGGTCCGGCGCGCGGAAGCCGACGTGCAGGCCGCGGGTCACAGGGTGCTCGCGGTCCGTCGGGCCGATGGCCCAGTCCTCCCACTCGACCAGCTCGGCGTCCGCGTGGCTCGGCTCGACGCCGAGCGCGGAGAGCACGGTGCGGTAGAAGCGCTCGGACGCGGCGAGGTCGGACACGGCGATCCCCACGTGGTCGAACATCGCCCCGAGGCTACCATCGGCGGCGAGGGTTCGAGCCCCTTCAGCCGCTTCGTTCCGCGTCTTCCTATGGTGTGGCCGTGTACAGCGAGCCCCGGGATCTCGACCGAGCAGCGCTGTCGGACGCGCTCGAGCGTTACTGGAACATCGGTGCTCCGCGTCTGGACCACCTGCCGATCGGCTTCGGCAGCCACCACTGGGAGGCGGTCGGCGCCGATGGGTCGCGGTGGTTCGTGAGCGCCGACGACCTGCGAGCCGGGCACCACGCCGGCCGGGCTCCCGATGACGTCTTCGCGATGCTCGATCGCGCGTTTCGCACGGCGGCCGCGCTCCGTGGCGACGCCGGACTCGAGTTCGTGCTGGCGCCGATCCGCGACGGGGGTGGAGCGGTCCTGCGCCGTCTCGACACGCCCTACGCGATCCGAGTCGAACCGTTCGTCGACGGCGTGGCGGGGGAGGACGGCGAGTTCGAGGGCCCCGAGGACCGGCGCCGGGTGGGGACGCTCCTCGGCCGCCTGCACGCCGCATCGGGGAGCGTTCCGCCCGGCCTTCCCGGTCGCGAGGACTTCGCGCTTCCGGAACGCGGCGGGCTGGAGCAGGCACTTGCCCAGGTCGACACGCCCTGGGACCACGGGCCGTTCGCCGAGCCGGCCAGGGCGTTGCTGCGGGCGCACGCGGGCCGAGTCCGGGATCGCCTGCACGCCTACGACCACCTCGCCGGTCGGGTGCGCGACGCGCCGGGCCCGTGGGTCGTGACCCACGGCGAGCCGCACGGCTCGAACGTGATCCTGGGTGCCGCCGGTGACCGTTGGCTCGTGGACTGGGACACGACGCTGATCGGTCCCCGCGAGCGCGATCTGTGGATGGTGCTCGACGACGACCGGACGGGCTGGGACGAGTACCGCGAGGTGATGGGGTCCGTTCCCCTGAACGAGGACGCGCTGGACATGTATCGGGAGCGGTGGGCACTCGCGGAGATCTGCGAGTACGTGGCCGAGTTCCGGCGACCGCACGAGGAGACGGAGGGCACGCGGGCCTCGTGGGAGGTGCTGGGCGGGTACCTGCCCTGAGCGGCGTCCTGAGCAGTATCCTGACGGGACGAAGACGTCCCCTGAGCGACGCCAAGGGAGGAGATCATGACGACAATGACGATCGACTATGCGGTGACGAATCCGGCGACTGGAGAGCAGCTCAAGGTCTACCCGACGATCTCGGACGACGAGCTGGATGCAGCCATCGGCCTGGCGTACGAGACCCACCGGAACTGGCTGCGATCGAGCTCCGTCGAGGAGCGCGCCAAGCTGGTGCGCCGCGTGGGCGAGCTGCACACCGAACGGCGGGAGCAGCTGGCCGAGATCACGGTCCGCGAGATGGGCAAGCCCACCGAGCAGGCGCTCGGCGAGATCGACTTCTGCGCCGACATCTACGGGTACTACGCCGACAACGGCCCGGCCCTGATGAAGGACGAGCCGATCGAGCTGCTCGCGGGCAACGGCTCGGCGATCATCCGCCGCAGCTCGCTGGGCGTGATCCTCGGCATCATGCCGTGGAACTTCCCGACCTATCAGGTGGCGCGGTTCGCCGGGCCGGGCCTGATCATCGGGAACGCCGTGCTCCTGAAGCACGCGCCCCAGTGCCCGGAGACCGCCGAGGCGCTGCAGGCCATCTACCTCGAGGCCGGCTTCCCCGAGGGCGCCTACGTCAACATCTACGCAACCAACGACCAGATCGCCAAGGTGATCGCTGATCCGCGCGTCCAGGGCGTGTCGGTGACCGGCTCCGAGCGCGCCGGCGCGGCAGTGGCCGAGATCGCCGGCCGGAACCTGAAGAAGGTCGTGCTCGAGCTGGGCGGCTCCGACCCGTTCATCCTGCTCAGCACCGACGATCTCGACTCGACGGTCGAGTCGGCCGTGAACGCGCGTCTCGACAACGCCGGCCAGTCGTGCAACGCGGCCAAGCGGTTCGTCGTGATCGACGAGCTCTACCAGCCGTTCCTGGAGAAGTTCACGGCCGCGATGACGGCGTGGAAGACGGGCGATCCCGCCGCCGAGGGCACGGAGATCGGCCCGCTGTCATCGAGCATCGCCGCGGAGAGGCTGCAGGATCAGCTCGACCGTGCGATCGCGGGCGGCGCCAGGGTCGTCGGCGGCGGCGGACGAGAGGGCAACTTCTTCTCGCCGATGGTGCTGGCCGACGTCACGCCCGACAATCCGGCCTACCGCGAGGAGCTCTTCGGGCCGGTGGCCGTCGTCTACAAGGTCAGCTCCGAGGACGAGGCGGTGCAGCTCGCGAACGACACGCCGTTCGGGCTGGGCTCCTACCTCTTCACGACTGACAAGGAGCAGGCCGACCGCGTCGCCAACAAGATCGACGCCGGCATGGTCTACGTCAACATCGTCGGTGCCGACGGTGCCGAGCTGCCGTTCGGCGGCGTCAAGCGGTCCGGCTCGGGGCGCGAGCTCGGGAAGTACGGCGCTGACGAGTTCGTGAACAAGAAGCTGATCCGGGTCGGCTGACCGATCCGGGCGGCGTCAGGCTGGGTGGGGACGCTTTCCGTCCCCGCCCAGCCGGGGCGTCACGGAAGCTCGGCGTACTGCGGCGCGTCGTCGCCGATCTCGTGCCACTTCGCCTTGTAGGCGACCAGCTGGTGGAAGCTGGGCTTCATATCGAGGTCGGCCATCAGGCCCGCGGCCACGAAGTAGACGTCGCCGAGGTCGTCGTAGAGGCTGGACCCGCAGTTGCTGCAGAAGTTGCGGGGCGCCAGGTGGCTCTCGTAGGTCTTCACGAGGTCCTGGCCCTTCGTGAACCGGAAGTTCTCCTTCGCCACCACCACACCGGCCAGGCTCGACCCGACCCAGTGCTGACAGCGCGAGCAGTGGCAGTAGCCCAGCGACTGCGGATCCGTGACCTCGAGCTCCACACCGCCGCAGAGGCACGTTCCCGTGAGCGTCTCAGACATGGCGACCCCTTCCCGTGGTGACCGGAACGATCCCGGCCACGGTACCAGACCGGCTCTGGCGCCCCCGTGAGCCGCCGGACTCCCCCATCCTGAGACTCGGGCTCAGGCTGTGGCCGCGAGCTACGGCCAGCCGATCGTGCGTGCCGTGAAGCCGCAGCACGCGGTTCTCTGCACGGCCGCGCCTGCGGTTCTCCTGATCGCGATGTGGCGCAGCACCGCGACGGTGTCAGCAGACGCGGCAATGACAGCGACTCCGCCGTGTCCACCGCTCACCCGATCGTGCGTCAGCCTGAAGAATCCGTCCTGCAACGCCATGCCGAAGTAGCCGTTGTCCACGGCGACATTCCGCCAGAGGAAGGCCGCCTCCGCGGCGTAGATGCCGACCTGGTTGTGCCTGACGACGTTGTGTGCGATGACTGTGCGCTTTCCGGCCACGCCGCCGACGATGCCGGCGTGCTGGAACTGCTCGAAGAAGTTCCGTCCGCAGTCGGCGTCACCCCGAACGCAGACGTTGCCGCTGACGACGTTGTATGAGACGTTCCCGCTCGCGCCGACCACCAGCTCGATGCCGTCCGTCGACACGCCGGCCGAGAACCCCGGGCCCCGCACGACGTTGTGCAGAATCCTGGCCGTCGAGCCCTCGTTGAGGATGACGATGCCCGCGCCCTGATACCCGCCGATGAACGAATGGCGGATCGTCGCCGAACCGGTCCCAACCGGGAAGTTGCCCACCAGGATCCCGTTGCCGCTGTGGAAGCACGGTGCGATCGGCGTATCGGCGATCTGGACGACGCTCGATCGGTCGAGGTTCAAGTGCGCTCCGCCGAGGACGCGGATCCCCGACCCGAGCGCACCGTCGTCACACGTCCCGCTCCCGGGTCCGCGAACGGTGAGCTGGGCCAGCCCCACCGATGCGCGACCGAAGATCTCGACGATCGAGTTGGTCCCGTCCCGTCCCGGAACAAGCGTCCGTGGAGCTCGAATGATCGTCACGCCTCGGCCGGCCCCTCTGATCTGGAGAGCCTTGTGGATCGTCACCTGTTCGACGTACGTCCCCGGAAGCACCTTGATCGTGTCGCCGGGCTTGGCAGCGTCGACCGCGGACTGGATCGTCGGATACGCAGAGGGCACGACGAGCACCGATCGGGAGGTGCTTCCCGCCGCGGAATCCGCGAACAGGCTCATGCAGAGGGCAATCCAGAGAGCAACACCCCACCGCAGCCGGCGCCCTCCGTGCACTCGGCCAAGAGGACTGGCCTGAACCGTCACATCCACTCAACCACGCCGTGTTGAGCCGTCGTCAGTCGGCCGCAGGCGGCGGCTCCGTATCGTCATGAACGCTTCGCGCATGTCGGCGCGGACGAACCCCTTCAGCGCTCCGTGGCGCTTGCGCGCCTTGCGCCCCAGCCGGGCAACGAGGTCGTCGCACGCGCGGCGGTAGGCGTCCGCGGCCGCCGAGTGCGGCGCGCCGACCACCACGGGAACCCCCGCCATGGCGGACGAGTCGTACCGGCTGCTGCGCGGAATCTGAGCAGGCGACACCAGGTCGCCGAACCGCTCGCGCATCAACGCCGTCGCGTCCACGGCGCCGGGGCGGCGAGCGTCGACGAACGTCGGCAGAAGGACCAGCGGGGCGTAGCGCCGGCCGGTATCCCGCTCGATGCTGCGGACGGACTCGATCGTGCCCTGCAGCGCGTGGGTCGCGAGGTAGTCGGCCGCGGCCGGGATCACCACCGCGTCCGCCGCCCACAACGCTGACCCACCGAGGCCGCCGAGGCCGGGTGGCGTGTCGATGACGACGACGTCCCACTCCTGACCCGCGCCCTGGAAGGCAGCCGCCAGCCGCTCGCCGTGGCGACGGTCCGCGGACACGGACGCCTCCTCGACCAGGCGGTCGTCGGCGGGCACCACACCGAGCCGCTTCAGGGATGGGACAGGCGATTGGCGCGCGCGCCAGCGCGGCTTGCTGCGGAGCATGCCGCTCGACCCATCGCCGGGGGAGGCCGTGACGCCGACCGCCACTCCGGCCGAGCCCTGCGGATCGAGGTCGACCAGGAGCGCCCGGCGGGAGTCGAGCGCAAGCGCGGCCGCCAGATTCACCGCGGTCGTGGTCTTGCCGACCCCACCCTTCCGGTTGACCACGGCGATCACGTGCACGCAGCCATTCTGCCACGCACAGCGCCACGTGCCCACGATACGCCGCCATATATCGCCGGTTGACATGTACGGCGTGCAGTACGAGACTCCGGGCCGCTTCTCGACATGAGCGATCTCGGGCGAAGGAGGAGGGCCATGCGTCGGATTGCGTCAGTGGCGGTGCTTGGGGCCATGGTGGTGATCGTGTGCGGGTCGGAGCCTGCGGGCGCGCGGGTATCGCTGAAGCAGGTGGTCGCGCTCCATCTGCGTGCCCCCTGGGTGTCGCAGGGCGCGCGTGCGTGGCTCAACCCGCCCAAGGTCGGGGCCGGCGCGACGGGGCGCATCGCCCCCCACGCGGGCTCGCTGTCGTTCGGCTCGAACGTGGATGCGGCGTCGACGGTGGAGGACCTCCTCGCCGGACAGAGCGAGACGGCGATCGATGCTTCGGCGTCGGGGCGGGTGATGGTCGCGTGGAACGACGCGACTGGGATCGCATTCCCGCAGGGGAACCGCCTCCAGGCGTCGATCACCGGCGTGGGCTACTCGAAGGACGGCGGCGCGTCGTACACGGACCTCGTCGGCCTGCGAAACCCGAATCCCGATCAGCAGTGGAGTGGCGATCCCACCGTCGTCTCAATCGACGGCGGAGCCCACTTCATCGCCGGGTCGCTCTTCCTGCCCTCGCTGAGCGCGTGCGCGGACGGAAAGCCCGCTCACCTGACCGTGGCGGTCGAGGTGCTGACGCCCACGGCGACCGGCGTCACCATGGGGAAGCCGGTGGTGACAAGCAGGGCCGGGAACGCCTGCGCGCTCTTCCAGAACGCTCCGCCGCCGAACATCGCCTTCCTGGACAAGGACTTCCTGTCCTGGGATCAGTCCAGCCGAACCCTGGCGATGTCGTTCACCCGCTTCTTCATCTCGGGCAACCACACGGGCCAGGGCGAGATCGACGTCGCACGAGCCCACGTGCCGGCCAACCCGACGCTGCTCACGAGCAGCGCATTTCACACGGCGGTGGTGTGGCCGGAGGAGCCCGCCGCCGAGAACGAGGGTGCCTACGTGGTGGTGGCGCCCGGAGGCGACACGTACGTGGCGTGGGAGCGGAACGTCGACACCAACCTGTTCGGCGACCCGCACATCTATGAGCATCTCGCCAGGGTCCCGGCCGGCGCGAATGCGCCGGTCAAGGGCGGGAGGAGCGACCCGGTCGTGATCACGAAGGGCCAGATCAACGCCACGCCGGTCGGAGGCGTCCGGTCGCTCGACGCCACGGTGATCGCCGGCTACAACCGCGGCACGGGGAACGACTTCCCCCGCATCGCCTGGGACCGCGTCAACGGCCGGGCGATCGTGGCGTGGAACGACGGCAGCCTGCACCCGCTCGGGGACATCTGGCTGCGCTCGTACTCGGCATCGCTGGGCAACGCGAGCGCGATCGCGCAGGTGAACGACGACTCCGACTTCACGCTCCACTTCCTGCCGGCCGTGTCGGTTCGGTCGAACGGGCACATCTGCACGTCGTGGTATGACCGGCGCCGGTTCGGGCCCGACTCGGCCCATACCGACTACTTCGGCGAGTGCCGGGGCAGCGTCGGTGCCAACCAGGCCGACTTCCGGATCACCACGGGCCCCACGGACTGGACGAACACGTCCAGCCTGATCGTCCCCAACTTCGGTGACTACACCGACAACGCCAGCGTCGGCACAACGACGTACTACACCTGGTCGGACGGCCGGATCGGCGTGCCGCAGCCGTTCACCGATCACCACTAGCCGCTCTTCGATGGGGCGGGGCCCGGCGGCCCCGCCCCTCGACTCCGCACCCGAGGCAATCTGGGCTGGGGCCTCGGGCCGTACACTCGTGACATGGCGACCTGTGCCTCCTGCGGCCGGGAGAACCCGGACGGCGCTCGGTTCTGCAACGCGTGCGGTGCCGCGCTTGCGACGGCCGAGGCACCCGTACGGGAGGAACGGAAGGTCGTGAGCGTGCTCTTCGCCGATCTCGCCGGATTCACGGGCCGCGCCGAGCGGCTCGACCCCGAGGACGTTCGCGCGCTCCTCGCGCCGTACCACGCCCATCTCCGGGCCGAGATCGAGCGCTTCGGGGGCACGGTCGAGAAGTTCATCGGCGACGCCGTGATGGCGCTCTTCGGCGCACCGGTGGCCCACGAGGACGACCCGGAGCGGGCCGTGCGGGTCGCGCTCGCGATCCGCGACTGGGCCGTCGACCAGGGCGAGCGGCTCCAGGTGCGGATCGCCGTCAACACCGGCGAGGCGCTCGTCCGCCTCGACGCGCGACCGGGCGCCGGCGAGGCCATGGCGGCCGGCGACGTCGTCAACACCGCCGCCCGGCTTCAAGCCGCCGCTCCGCTGAACGGCATCCTCGTGGGGGACCAGACCCGCCGCGCGACCGAGCACGCGATCGACTACCGGGCCGTCGAGCCGGTGCGCGCCAAGGGCAAGAGCGAGCCGGTCCGGGGCGTGGGAGGCCGTGGAAGCCCGGTCTCGGCTGGGCGTCGACGTCGCCCAGACGGCGACGGTCCCGCTCGTGGGCCGCGAGCGCGAGCTGGGGCTCGTCGTCTCGGCGCTCGCCCGCGTCAGCGAGGAGCGTGCTCCGCAGCTCGTCACGCTCGTCGGCGTGCCCGGGATCGGGAAGAGCCGTCTCGTCCATGAGCTGCTCCGCACGGTCGACGACGCACCGGACCTGGTCACGTGGCGGCAGGGACGCTCGCTGCCCTACGGCGACGGTGTGACGTTCTGGGCGCTCTCGGAGATCGTGAAGGCCCAGGCCGGCATCCTCGAGACGGATACGGGCGACCAGGCGCAGGCCAAGCTCTCGCAGGCCGTCGAGCGGGTGGGCGCGACCGGGTCCGAGCGCCAGTGGCTCGAGCGCCAGCTGCGTCCTCTCGCGGGGCTGGCAGACGGCGTGCACGCCGAGCCCGGTGAGGCGTTCGCCGCCTGGCGGCGGTTTCTCGAGGCGCTCGCCGAGCCGGGACCGGCCATCCTCGTATTCGAAGACCTGCACTGGGCGGACGATGCGCTGCTCGATTTCGTCGACCACCTGGTCGAGCGCTCGACCGGCGTGCCGCTGCTCGTCCTCGGGACGGCGCGGCCCGAGTTCCTCGAGCGGAGGCCGGGGTGGGGTGGAGGCAAGCCGAATGCCCTCACGGTCTCGCTGTCGCCCCTCTCCGACGACGAGACTGCCCGGATCGTCGAGGCCATGCTGGGCAGGCCGGCCCTCGCCGGGGACACGCACGGCGCCCTCGTCGCGCGGGCAAGCGGAAACCCGCTCTACGCTGAGCAGTACGCCCGCATGCTGCTCGACGGCGGCGATGTGTCCGAGTTCCCGGGGACGGTGCAGGGGATCATCGCCGCCCGGCTCGACGCGCTCGCGCCCGGCGAGAAGCGTGTGCTCCAGGCTGCCGCGGTGGTGGGCAAGGTGTTCTGGCTCGGCGCGGTGGAGGCGGTCGAGACCCTGACGCGGTGGCAGGCGGAGGAGGTTCTCCACAGCCTCGAGCGCAAGGAGTTCGTCCGGCGTCAGCGCCGCTCCGGCGTGGCCGGCGAGACCGAGTACGCGTTCGGCCACGTCCTGATCCGCGATGTCGCCTACTCCCAGATCCCGCGAGCCGGCCGCTCCGACCTGCACGAGCGGGCAGCGCGCTGGATCCAGTCGCTCGGCCGTCCTGAGGATCACGCTGAGATGCTCGCCCACCACCACCTTCAGGCGATCGAGCTGGCGGAGGCAGCCGGCCTCGATACCGCGGCCCTCGGCGTTGCCGCGCGTGAGGCGCTTCGCAACGCCGGCGACCGGGCGGCTGCGCTGTGCGCGGTCGAGGCGGCCGAGCGCTTCTACGACGCGGCGCTCCGGCTGTGGCCCCGCGACGATCCCGAACGGGCCGAGCTTCTGCTCCGGCGGGCGGTCCCCGTTCGGACGGTCGGCGCCGGCGATCCGGCTCGCCTGACGGAGGTGCGCGACGCGTTCCTCGAGATCGGCGACAGCGTCAAGGCGGGTGAGGCGGAGATGCTGCTCTCGGACAGCTTCTGGATCCGGGGTCATGGGGATCTCGCCGACGAGCACCAGCGGCGTGCGGCAGCCCTGGTCGCCGGCGCGGCGCCGAGCCGGGCGAGCGCCTGGGTGCTGGCGCGGCGCGCGACCCGGGCCCTCCTCTCGGGTGACCCGGTGCTCGGCATCGAGATCGGCACGCAGGTACGTGACATGGCCGAGGCGCTGGGCTGGGACGAGGGCCAGAGCCTCGCACTGTGCCTCATCGGCAGCGCCCGCGTGGAGATGGGCGACCCCGACGGGCTTCGCGACGTCGCGCGCGGCATCGAGCTCGCGGCCGGCGCGGGAGCTCTCGGTGCGCTCGCCAACGGCTACAACACGCTGGCCGTCTCGAACCAGATCCTCGGCGACCTGGAGGCGGGCTACCGGGCGCGCCTCGAGGGAGCCGAGGTGGCCGAGCGGCTCGACTCGCTCTCCGAGCGGCGGTGGTTTGCGAGCGTCCTTGTCGACCACCGCTACCGGCGCGGCGAGTGGGACGAGGCGCTCCGGGCGGGAGACGAGTTCATCGCCGCGATCGAGGCGGGCTCGCCGCACTACAACGCGTGGCAGCTGCATGCCGTGCGGGCCGAGATGCGGCTGGCCCGGGACGATGCCTCCGGTGCAGTCGCCGACGCCGAGCGCGCGCTTGCCGTCGGCCGGACGGTTGCCGACCCGCAGGCGATCTACTTCGTCCTTGCGAGCTGTGCGCACGTCCTCGCGCTCACGGGGGAGCTGGACCGGGCGATCCCGCCGGCGCGCGAGCTGCTGGATGCGCTCCGGCGCGGCACCGGCGTGCAGTTCGCGGTGATCGAGCTCCCGGCGTTCACCTCCGTCGCCGCCCAGCTCGGTGTCGCCGAGGAGCTCGCGATCGCTCTCCGCGGCCGGACCGAGTCCCGATGGACAGCGGCGGCGCTGGCGTACCTCGGCCGCGACTTCTCAGCTGCGGCCGACATCCTGCGCTCGATCGGCGCACGGCCGGAGGAGGCCGAGGCCCGGCTCAGGTCGGCCGAGCAGCTCGGCGCAGACGGTCGCCGGGACGAGGCGGCGGAGCAGCTCCGACAGGCGCTCGCCTTCTACCGGTCGGTCGGCGCCACGCGCTACGTCCGCGAGTGCGAGACGTTGCCGGCGTTGCCTGTGTGACGTCGTCCGGGCCTGCGCCTTGCACCTGACGCCACGTCAGGATCTACGCTGGACGGTGAGATGCGACCGGAACAGTCTCGGGGCCAAGGAGCTCGGGCGTGGCGTGTCGGAGAGCTGGCCGCCGCGACAGGTGCAACGGTGGGCACGCTTCACCACTACGAGGCGGTGCGGGTGCTCGTTCCGAGTGCTCGTACAGAGGCCGGGCACCGCCTCTACCGGGATGCCGACGTTCGCCGGCTCTACCGGATCGCGGCCCTCCGGGAGCTCGGCATGTCGCTTGCCGAGGTTCGCGAGACGCTTGACGAAGGGGCCGAGCTCGGCGACGTTCTCCGTGCGCACCTTGCCCACGTCGAGCGGGCGCTCGCGCACGAGACTGCGCTCCACGACCGGCTCTCCGACCTCTGCGCACGCGTGGAAGGCGGCATCTCGACGGAGGACCTGATCACGACGATCGAGGGGATGGCAATGCAGGAGCGGTACTTCACGAAGCAGCAGCTCGATGCGCTGGCGAAGCGTCGCGACGAGCTTGGCGAGGAGGCCATCCGGCGGTCGGAGCGGGAGTGGGCGGAGCTCGCGGATGCGCTGCGCGGCCGCCTGGAGGCCGGCGACGACCCGGCGAGCGCGCCGGTGCAGGCGCTCGCGCAGCACGCGCGCGAGCTCCTGCACGCCTTCACCGGCGGCGATCCCGAGATGTACGCCTCGCTTCGGCGCATGCGCGAGAACGAGGATGCCCTCTCGGCCTCGCGGGGGCTCATGGACGGCGACCTGATGGCGTACCTGGAGCGGGCGATCGCAGCGCTTCGAGCCGCCTGAGCGCGGCGCCTCCGCGACCCAATAGGATGCGCGCGTGCGCTTGACCGAGCTCCACGCCGACCTCCAGGCCCTTCGCGAGAACCTGGCCGACGAGCTGCTTGCGATCAACCGGTACGAGGAGCAGGCGTTCTCGCTCTCCGACGAGGAGGCGAAGGAGCACGTCCAGCGGATCGTCGACGAGAAGAAGGAGCACGTCGCCCGGCTCCTGCGGGTCATCGAGCGCCTCGACGTGAAGCAGCGCGAGGCGATCGAGCGGGCGTAGCCGCCGGGGTCAGACCCCGCATCGCACGACGGCACAGAATCGTTGTGAGTGCGTAACACCCGCACCCGACGCTCGTGGCGCCGGGGAAGACCGCGTTCTTCGCCGGCGCGCGGCAAGCATCACGCCAGCCGTTAAGGAGGGGGCTCGCGGGGGAACCCTGGGTTCCCCCACGTAGCCCTAGGCGACGTCGAAGACGATCCCCTGGGCGAGGGGCAGCTCGGTGGAGTAGTTGATCGTCGCCGTCTGGCGGCGCATGTAGGCCTTCCAGGCGTCCGACCCGGACTCGCGGCCGCCGCCCGTCTCCTTCTCGCCGCCGAACGCGCCGCCGATCTCGGCGCCGCTCGGGCCGATGTTGACGTTCGCGATCCCGCAGTCCGAGCCGGCCGCGGACAGGAACCGCTCGCTCTCGCGCAGGTCGCCCGTGAAGACGCACGACGAGAGCCCCTGCGGGACGTCGTTGTGGACGGCGATCGCCTGGTCAAGGTCGGAGTACGTGACCGCGTAGAGCAGTGGGGCGAACGTCTCCTCGCGCACAAGGTCGGTCTGGTGCGGCATGCGGGCGATCGCGGGCCGCACGTAGTAGGCCTCGGGCCACTCGTCGGCAAGGATCCGGTCTCCGCCGGTGATCGTGGCGCCCTCGGCGCGGGCGCGGTCGAGCGCGGCCTGCATGTCGGTGAACGCATCCTCCGAGATGAGCGGCCCGCACAGCGTCCCCGGCTCGCGCGGGTCGCCGACCCCGACGCTGCCGTAGGCCCGCTCCAGGCGCTCGAGCAGCCCGTCGGCCACGCTGTCGTGGACGATGAGGCGCCGGAGCGAGGTGCACCGCTGGCCCGCGGTGCCGACCGCGGCGAACACGATGGCGCGCACCGCCAGATCGAGGTCGGCGGTCGGCGCGACGATCATGCCGTTGTTGCCGCCGAGCTCGAGCACCGACCGGGCGAGCCGGGCGGCGATACGAGGCGCGATCGTGCGCCCCATGGCGGTCGAGCCGGTCGCCGAGACGAGCGGCAGCCGCGGGTCGTCGACGAGGACGCGGGCTGCGTCGCCCACGACGACCTCGACCAGCCCGTCCGGGGCGTCGCCGAACCGCTCGGCGGCCCGCTCGAAGATCGATCGGCAGGCGAGAGCCGTCAGCGGGGTGAGCGACGACGGCTTCCAGACGACGGGGTCGCCGCACACCAGCGCCAGCGCCGCGTTCCAGCTCCACACGGCCACAGGGAAGTTGAACGCGGTGATCACGCCGATCGGCCCAAGCGGATGCCAGGTCTCGAACATCCTGTGACCCGGCCGCTCCGACGCGATCGTGAGGCCGTACAGCTGCCGGGAGAGCCCGACGGCGAAGTCGCAGATGTCGATCATCTCCTGCACCTCGCCGAGGCCCTCCTGCACGATCTTTCCCGCCTCGAGCGTGACGAGGGCGCCGAGCGCCTCCTTCTCGCGCCGCAGCTCCTCGGCCAGCAGCCGGACCAGCTCGCCGCGCCGCGGTGCCGGCACCTCGCGCCACATCTCGAAGGCCGCCGTCGCACGCGTCACCGCGGCGTCGACCTCCTCCGGCGTCGCGCTGCGCAGGTGGGCGATGGGGGCTCCCGTGATCGGCGTGCGCACCTCGAGGTCGCCGTCGCGCATCGACGCGGGGTCGAGCCCCAGGCGGGTGAGGATGGCGTCGGTATCCGGCATGAGGCTGGCTGCTCCTTCGTTTCGGCGGGCGATCGGCCCGATCTTAGATCGTCTCGGACGGGGGATCCCCCGTCCGGGGAGTGGGCCGGGGCACATCCAAACGGCACCATGAGAAGTGGCGCACTCCCCCGACTCCCGGCGCCGAGCCCTTGCCCGAACCGTCACCGCCCGAACGCGACACCCAGGCCGCCAGGCTACGGTCGTACGAGACACTGATCGACGTCTCGCGGATGCTGCTGGGCTCCGCAAGCCTCGATGAGCTCTTCGAGCGCGTCACGAGCGAGCTGCGCCGCCTAGTCGGGTACGACGCGCTCACGATCTACGGCGTCGATGAGGTGCGCGGGCTGGTCGTGCCGTTGCACTCCGTCGACATGTGGGCCGACGAGATCATGGCGTCGCCGCTTCGCATCGGCGAGGGGCTCACAGGCTGGGCTGTCCAGCACTGCACCGCCGAGAACCTGCCGTCGGCCCACGCCGACCCGCGCATCCAGGTCGTGCCGGGCACGCCGCCCGACGAGCGCGAGGCGCTGGTCGTGGTTCCGCTCGTGGTCCGGGACCGGCCCATCGGAGCGCTGAACGCCTACCGCCTGGGCGAGATCACTGCGTTCTCGGACGAGGAGTTCGATCTGATCCGGCGGTTCGCCGACCTCGTCGCATTGGCCCTCGACAACACCCGGATCCGCCACCAGTTGGAACAGGAGGCGCAGACCGACTGGCTCACGGGGCTGGGCAACCACCGCCTCTTCCACGAGCGGCTCCGGCAGGAGATGGATCGCACCGAGCGCTACGGCCGGCCGCTGTCGCTGATCGTGTTCGACCTGGACGACTTCAAGTTCCTGAACGACCTCCACGGCCACCAGGAGGGCGATCTGGTGCTCCGCCGGGTGGCCGCGGCCGCGCTCGAGGGGCTTCGCGTGAGCGACATGGCCTGCCGGATCGGCGGCGAGGAGTTCGCCATCCTGCTGCCCGAGACCGGCAAGCGCGCTGCGCGGGCGGCGGCCGACCGCGTGTGCGCCCGCGTGCGAGAGCTCCCGGGCGGCGTCCGGAGGACGACCGTGTCGTGCGGCGTCGCGTCGTATCCGTGCGACGCGCCGAACGTCACCGAGTTCCTCGCCGCCGCCGACGCCGCGCTCTACGCGGCGAAGGGCAGGGGCAAGGATCGCGCGGCGAGCTACACGCAGGCCGTCCAGGCCGGCCGTGCGTACGGGTCGGGCGGCCCGGTCCAGGTCGAATCGCTGAAGCAGCTGCGCCTGCTGGGCGGGCTGGCCGGGAAGCTGAACCGGCTGAACGACATCGCGCAGATCGGCGAGACGATCGTCGCCGACCTCGAAGCGATGGTCGACTACCACAACGCCCGTGTGTACGTCCTCGACGACGACGGCCAGACGCTCGAGCCGATCGCGTTCCGGGGGACGATCGACGAGTACGCGGGCGAGACGCTCGAGGACCTCCGGGTCGCGGTCGGCGAGGGCATCACGGGTACCGCCGCCGAGCGCGGGAAGACGCTCAACGTGCCAGACGCGAATGCCTGTGCGTTCGCGGCGCAGATTCCGGGCACCGACGACATCGACGAGTCGATCCTCGCCGTGCCGTTCATGTACGACAGGCATGCCACGGGCGTCCTCGTCCTCGCGAAGCTGGGGCTGAACCAGTTCTCGGCGCTGGCCGTCCGCCAGGTCGAGCTGCTCGCCGCGCACGCCGCCGTGGCGCTCGAGAACGCTCGTCTGCTGGCGGAGGAACGCCGGGCAGCGGCGACTGCGGAGGTGCTGCTCGAGATCGCCACGGCGGCGTCGCGCGAGGCCTCACCCCAGGTCGTGGGGCGCCGTGTGGTCGCAGCCGCGTGCCGGCTGGCCGGCGCGGCGGGGGCGGCGCTCGTCGTCGAGCGAGGAGGGCGCTACCGGGTGCTGGCCGCCTGCGGCGACCGGTCGGCCCGCTCCGTGGGCCTCGCGGTCGTCCGCGGGCGCGAGGCTGCCGGTCCGGGCGTCTCCGTCGTCGCGCTCGAGGACCTCCCGGCCCTGCCCGTCTCGGCACCGGACGCACCGCGTGTCGCGGCCCATGTCGGCGTCCACGGTGGCGCGCTCGTCGTCGTCGGGGACCGCTTCGGAACCGCGGCGTGCGAGACGGTTGCGACGATCGCCGGACAGGGATCGCTGGCCCTCCAGAACGCGGCGCTGCTGCGCCGCCTGCGCGAGGGCTACTCCTCGTCGCTTCGCCGGTCGAGCTGAAGCGCGCACGAGTTGATGCAGTAGCGCTTGCCGCTCGCTCCGGGGCCGTCGTCGAAGACGTGGCCGAGGTGCGACCCGCACCGCCGGCACGTGACCTCCGTGCGGATCATGAAGTGGCTCCGGTCGCGGTGGAGCTCGACGTTCTCGGCGTTCATCGGGTCCGTGAAGCTCGGCCATCCGGTGCCGGAGTCGAACTTGGTGTCCGACGAGAAGAGCTCGGCGCCGCATCCGGCGCACACGTAGGTGCCGTCGTCCTTCGTGTGGACGAGCTCGCCGGTGAACGGACGCTCCGTGCCCTTCCGGCGCAGGACGTCGTACTGATCCGGCGTGAGGCGGGCGCGCCACTCCTCGTCGGTCGTCGGAATGGGCGCGGTGTGCGGGGTGCGGTCGGTTGTCATGCCGGAATTGTACGCACGAACCTGTTGGCGGCGATGATCGTGGCCAGCAGCAGGCCGGCGATCGGCACGGGCGCCCAGCCGCCGCCGTCGAACGCCGTCGCAAACGTGTTCTGTGCGCCGTGCAAACCGACCCCGGTGAGGATCGAGCCGGTCCGCCGGCGGACCCATGCGAGCAGGACGCCCTCGGCGGTGAACACGATCAGGACCGACGGAGTGAGGTGGATGCTCGCCCATGCCAGCCCCGAGCCGACCGCGCCGATCCAGAAGCCGAACCGCGACCAGAGCGCTCCGAGGAGCAGGCCGCGCATCGCCGCCTCCTCGATCCATGGGGCGACGAGCACCGCGAGGATGGCGATGACGATCCGGTAGCGCAGGGGCCGGTCCACGGTATCGATCGCGGTCGTTCCGTGGTCGAGGCCGATGATGTGCGTGATCACGGCGGTGATGAACGTGACGACGACGAGCACGGGGATGTAGATCGCGACCGTCGAGGCCACCCGGCGCACGGGCGCGATGCCGATCGTGCGGAGCGCCCGCCGCCGCCCGACGTACGCGATCTGGTACGCGGCGACCAGGGCGCAG
This sequence comes from uncultured Actinomycetes bacterium, assembly GCA_963809325.1. GTDB lineage: Bacteria > Actinomycetota > Thermoleophilia > Gaiellales > JAICJC01 > JAICJC01. Next base: position 27,452 of record CAWEIZ010000007.1, on the reverse strand, counting down.
ACGTTGGCGGCCACGTAGGCGACCGCGACGATCGTCGCGCGCACCCACAGCGGATCGAATCGCGGAAGTGCGGCGCCCCCTCCGAGGACGAGCACCGCGGCCGCGATGTCGAAGACGGTGAGGGCCGCCGCGGCGAGCGCCAGCCGCCGCCAGCCGGGCGGCGCAGGGTCAAGCGCCATTGAGGTGAGCGCCTCCAAGCGCTGGCAGGCTACCCGAAGCCCGTCCCACCGCCTGCGATGATTCCGCCCGATGGCTGGAGAGGCTCCGCTCGAGCAGCAGGAGTCGGGACTGGCGCCGGCCGGTCCGGGCTGGTTCGTCGTGAACGCGCGAGATGCCGCCTGGGAGGTGCACGCGATCGGGGCGGCGTGCTTCTTCGAAAGCGAACAGGCCCCCTTCGAGCAGGTCGGCATCAACCTGCGGGTGCTCTGGCCCGGGTCGACGTGGCGCTACCACAGCGAGGCGTTCCAGGAGGACTTCCTCGTGGTCGCCGGCGAGTGCCTGCTGCTCGTGGACGAGGAGGAGCGGCCGCTGAAGGCGTGGGACTTCGTCCACTGCCCGCCCGGAACGGCGCACGCCTTCGTCCCCACGGGCGAGAGACCGTGCATCATCGTCATGGTCGGCGCGCGCAACGCGGATTGGCCGCGGGGCATCGTCTATCCGCGCTCGCAGCTCGCCCTGCGCCACGGCGTCGGCGTCGAGACCGAGACGACCTCACCGGCCGAGGCGTCCGCCGGCCTCTCCGACTGGCGGCGCGAGCGGCCCGAGGTTTGGGACGAGCTTCCCTGGGCTCAGGGGCGCGACGGACCTGCAACTGAACCACCGGGGCCGGGCCCCATAGCGATCTCGCAATGGGGCCCGACCCAATGCGGAGAGGCGACGACTCGGAGTCGAACCGGCGTACGCGGCTTTGCAGGCACGCAGCGCTTTTCGGGTGCGGCGGCCCGTGCGGGGCGATGCGCGCCAGAGGCGACGACCGGAGTCGAACCGGTGTACGCGGCTTTGCAGGCCGCTGCCTAACCACTCGGCCACGTCGCCGCAGTGAGCGGAAGGCTACCAGCCGGCCCGCGTCGGGCCGCAAAGACGCGTACACCCTGACGCCCCGGGGCCGCACGCGAAAAGCATGCGCGTAACCACTCGGCCACGTCGCCGCAGCGAGCGGAAGGCTACCAGCCGGCCCGCGTCGGGCCGGCGCCGCGCCGGTGGGCTACTTACCTCCGCCGAACGTCTGCAGCAGGCTGATCGCTGCCGGCCCGAGGGCGACGACGAACATCGAGGGGAAGATGAAGACCACGGTCGGGAAGAGCATCTTCACCGGTGCCTTCATGGCCTTCTCCTCGGCTGCGAGCTGGCGCCGCACGCGCATGTCGTGCGACTGGACGCGCAGGATGCGCGAGAGGGCGATGCCGAGCTGGTCGGCCTGGATGATGGCGCGGCAGAACTGCGCGATCTCCGGGACGTCCACGCGGTCGGACAGGCTCTTGAGCGCGGCCGAGCGGCTCTCGCCGATCCGCATCTCGTGCAGCACAAGCCCGAACTCCTCCACCAGCGGGCCCTCCATCCGCTCGCTCAGCTTGCTGACCGCGGCGTCGAACCCGAGGCCGGCTTCCACCGACACGCACAGCAGGTCGAGCACGTTGGGGAGCTCGCTCCGCATCAGCTCACGGCGGCCGCGCACGCGGCTGTTGATGAAGAAGTCGGGTGCGATGAAGCACATGGCGCCGCCGCCGAGGGCGATCAGCATCCCGAGAACGGGGGGCACGGCACCCGAGGCCGCCACGAGCACGCCCAATACGAGCGCAGTGACGACCAGGCCGCCCTTCAGCGCCAGGTACATCTGCGGCGACATCGAGCGCGAGAGCCCGGCCGCCATGAGGCGGGCGTGGATCTCGTTCGGATCGGACTTGGGCAGGATCTTCTGGGTGACGTCGGCGATCTGCTGCGTGAGCGGGCCGACGATGCGGTCGTTCACGCTGCGGCGCGTCTCGATCTCGCGCTGGTCGCGCGTGCCGTAGCGCTTGGCCTTGCGAAGCGTGATGGCGATCTCGCGCTGCTTGACCGTGAGGCCGCTGAGCAGCATGTAGATCGACGCGCAGAACATTCCTATGGCGAGGACGATGATCATGCGGCTACCCCTTGAAGCTCACGATCTTGCGGATAATGGCCCCACCGATCGCCATCATGACCAGCGACATCGCGATCATGACCTTGCCGGCGCTCGTGGTGAAGAGGACCGACATGTACTTCGGGTTGAGGGCGAAGATGGCGAGGCCCATGAGGAACGGCATCGCGACGAGCACGTAGGCGGACATGCGGCCCTGGGCCGTGAGCGCCTTCACCTTGCGGCTGAACTGCTGGCGCTGGCGGACCGTGTCGGCCACCATGTCGAGGATCTCGGCGAGCGAGCCGCCGACCGTGCGCTGGATGTTCACGGCCATGACGACGAACCCGAAGTTGGTCGAGTCCATGCGCTTGGCCATCGCCTCGAGCGCGGCCTCGGACGGCATGCCGAGTGCGATCTCCTGCGAGACGCGGGCGAGCTCCTTCGACGTTGGCTCGGCGCCCTCCTTGACAACGCTCGCGAGGGCGGCGTTGAACGCATGCCCTGCCTTGAGCGAGGCGGCCATCGTGATCAGCGTCTCGGGCAGCTGCCCCTCGAACGCGTTCAGCCGCCGGCGAGCCGAGAACTTGACGAAGAGGGCGGGAATCGCGACTCCGAGGCCGAGCGGCACGAGCACCAGGAACCCGTTCAGGCCCAGCGCCACCTTGCCGACCACGCCGAGGAAGAGCGACGCGCCCATCTGGATGTACATGACCTCGGCCGTGCGCAGCGGCAGGTCGGCCTGCTCGAGGCGGTAGGCCATGCGCTTCCAGTAGTTGAACGAGCCGACGATCTTCTCGGTCGCGATGTAGAGCTGGTGGAGCACCGAGATCTTGGCGGGGCCGAAGCCCATGACCTCGGCGGCCTTGCGCTTCTGCTCCGTGTACGGCGCGATCCGCTTGGTGGCCGAGACGCCGGGCTTCGACGACAGGATCACCAGGCCTCCGAGCAGGACGAAGAGCGCGGCGACGCCGGCGATCATCGCGCGGCCCGCAGGGCTCGTCGGGAGCTTCACGACCGGGCCGCTTCCGGACGAGCCGGAGCCGGCCGTGCCGGGCGCCGCGAACGCGGACATCCCCGGGCCCATGCCGGGCGCGCTCACCTGCAGGTTGATCTTGGCCCCCTTCTGGGCCAGGCTGCTGTAGGTGAACGTGAAGGTCGACCCGAGGTTGTCGGCGATCTTCCGGTAGGCGCCGTCGAGCGACGACGTGTCGGCGGCGGCGACGGTCTGGCCGCCCGTCGGATCGGTCAGCTGGCGGAGCTGCGAGATGGCCGTCGCATTGCCGCCGATCGAGACCGCATAGACGGTCGCGCCCGCGGCCTTGGCCGCCGAAGTTGCGTCCGCGAGCGTCCCGGTGTCGTTCTGGGACGCGCCGTCGGAGAGGACGATCAGGATCCGCTTGGCAGCGTGCTGCTTCGCCAGGTCATCCGACGCCAGCTGGACGGCGCCGTAGATCGCCGTGCCGGGGTCGCCGCCCGTGCCCAGCTGGGTGAGGGCGGTGGCCGCCGTGACGGGGTTGGCCGGGAAGGCCGTGCCCACGTAGGGCTTGGCGCCGAAGCCGTACACCGCGAGCACGTCCTCGGCCGGGAGGCCCTGGACGAACCGCGCCGCCGCGGCCTTTGCGTCGGCGATCTTCTGGCCCGCCATGCTGTTCGAGGTGTCGATCGCAACGGCGATGGCAGCGGCAGCGCCCGCGTCTGCGAGCGTGACGTTCGTGTCGAGCCCGTTCTCCTTCACCGTGAAGTCCGGCGCGGGGCCGGGCTCGGGCGTCTGCACGGTCACCGTGACCGCCGGGAAGTGCTTGGTGTCGACCGTCTTTACGACGATGCTCTGCTGCGCCGCGGCGGAGCTGCCTGCCCCGACGAGGGCGCAGACGGCTGCAACCGCCATCGCGGCCGTTGTGCGCCGCCGGCCCATTACTCGCCGACCGCCCGACCGAAGATGCCGCTGGTCGACGCCGCCCGCTCGCCGGCCTCCTCCTGGAAGAAGTTCGGCGGCAGGTTGACGCCGTTCGACGCCATCTTGTCGAGGAAGTGGGGCTTGAGCCCCGTGCTGGTCAGGGGGCCCAGCAGCCGGTGGCCGGCATCCTGGTTCCCGCCTGCCTCATCGACGGGCTTGGCGAGGAAGATGTCCTGGAGCGTCACGACGTCGGACTCCATCCGGAGCACCTCGGTCACGTGGGTGATGCGGCGGGTGCCGTCCACGAGCCGGCTCACCTGGACGATCAGGTCGAACGCGCTCGAGATCTGCTCGCGAATCGCGCGCAGCGGAAGCTCGACGCCGGCCGTGAGCACGAGCGTCTCGGTCCTGGCGAGGGCGTCACGCGGGTTGTTCGCGTGGATCGTGGTCAGCGACCCGTCGTGGCCCGTGTTCATGGCCTGGAGCATGTCCACGGCCTCGGCGCCTCGGCACTCTCCGACGATGATCCGGTCGGGGCGCATACGCAGGGTGTTCCTGACGAGGTCGCGGATGGTGACCTGGCCCTTGCCCTCGATGTTGGCCGGGCGCGACTCGAGCGTGATCACGTGCTCCTGCTTGAGCTGGAGCTCGGCCGCGTCCTCGACGGTGATGATGCGCTCGTCGGAGGGGATGGCTGCGGAGAGCACGTTCAGCGTGGTCGTCTTACCGGAGCCGGTACCGCCGGAGATGAGCACGTTCAGCTTGCCGCGGACGCAGGCCTCGAGGAACTGGCCCGACTTGTGGGTCAGCGTGCCGAACTTGATCAGGTCGGCCATCGTGAACGGGTCGCGGCGGAACTTCCGGATGGTGAGCGACGAGCCGCGGACTGCGAGCGGCGGGATGATGGCGTTCACACGGGAGCCGTCGGGCAGGCGGGCGTCGACGTACGGTGAGGACTCGTCGATCCGGCGGCCGATGCGGCTGATGATCTTGTCGATGATCCGCAGGAGATGCGCCTCGTCGACGAACTGCGCGTTCGTCTTCGTGATCTTGCCGTGGCGCTCGATGTAGATCGTCTTGTGGTCGTTGACCATGATTTCCGTGATGGACTCGTCGCGGAGGAAGGGCTCGAGCGGCCCGTAGCCCAGGATGTCGTCCGTGATCTGGCGGATGATGTCCTGGCGCTCCTGCCGGGTGAGCGGCGTCTTCTCGACCGCCAGCACCTCGGTCACGACCTCGTTGACCTTCTCCTCGAGGTCCGCGTCGGTCTTCCCGTCCTGGTTGAAGAGACGGGGACCGAGGCGCGGGATGATCTCCTTGTGGACGCGCGTCTTCAGCTCGGCGAACGGGTCGGCGACGACGGAGGCGCGCTCGGCGGCCTCCTTGGCGTCGATCGCCTCGGGCTCGTCCGACTGACCCGCGACCTGGATCCGGGAATGCAGCGACATCGTCTACCTACCTTCCGAGCCGCTTGGGCTTCTTCTTCTCGTCGGTCGACGGGGTGCGCATCGGGACGAGCTTGTCCGCGATGTCGCCCAGCGCCTTCACGACGCCGGCGCGCGGGTTGGCCAGCGCGATCGGCACGCCCCGGTTGATCGAGACCGGCACGTCGCGCTCGCTGGGCACCTCGAACTCGACCTTCATGTCCAGGGCCCGCTCCACCTCGCCCGGCCGCAGGCCGACCTTGGAGCCGGTGCGGTTGAGCAGCAGGTGGCGGCGCTCCTTGGGGTAGTGCAGGAGGTCGAGCGTCTGGAGCGTGAGCTTGATGTTCTTGATCGCCGGCACGTCGAGCGACGCGACGAGCAGGAGCTGGTCGGTGCGATCGAGTGTCGAGAGCACCGGCCCGTGGAAGAACGGCGGCGTATCGACGACGACGACGTCGTAGCTCTCCTTGGCGACGGCGAACAGGTGGCCGAGGCGCTCCTCGGTCACGAGCTCCGCGTCCTCGGGCCGAAGCGGCGCAGGGAGGACGTGCACGCCCGACTGGTGGGCGGTGACGTAGCCCGCCAGAGCGTCGGGGTCGAGCTCGCGCCGGGCCATGACGAGGTCGTAGATCGTCTTCTCCGGCTCGATGCCCATCATGATGGCGGCATCGCCGAACTGGAGGTCCAGGTCGAGCAGGAGCGTGCGCCGCTCCTGCTTCCGGGCGAAGACGACCGCGAGGTTGCACGCCAGCACCGTCTTGCCGGCGCCGCCCTTGGGGGCGAACACCGTCACGACCTTGCCCTCGACGTGCTGCGACGCCTTGCCGGGCGCGCTGCCCGAGCGTCCCGCCGCCAGCGAGTTCGCCTTCTTGATGGTGAAGACGACGCTGTCGGTGAGCTGCGGCAGGAGGACGACATCGAAGATGCCGACCTGGAGCGCCTCGGACAGGATGTGATGCGCCGAGGCCGATGTGACGAGGACGATCGGCGCCGCGGTGACCGCGCGGATCGCCTCGATCTCTGCAGTCGGCACGTGGTCCGTCGCGGTGGTGCCGTGAAGGATCACCTGGGCGGCGGACTCGGCGAGCTTGCCGCCTGCCTTGGTGGGATCGGCTGCGGTGCCGACCAGCTCCACCTCGGGGTGGTCGGCCAGGCCCTCGCGGACCTCGGCGAGCCCGTTGGCAGCGCCTGTGATGAAGACCTTGATCGGGGACGGATTGCTCATTGGTTACTTCACACCCTTCGCGAGGCACACGGGCAGGTAGGACTTGATCTGGGTCAGGCTGAGGCCGGCGTCGAGGACGCTGCACGGCGTGGCGACGACGGTGTTGGCGTCCTGCGAGCCGCTCGTGGGCCGCACGACGTACCAGAGCTTGCCGAACTCACGGGCCAGGTTGAACGCCGCGATCTGGTCCTGCGGGATGGCGAGGATGAGCGCTGCGCCCTGCGTGCCGTCGTCGGAGCCGTTGCCGCCGGTCGTGTCGGAGTCGGCCGTCAGCGCGGTGGCGGCGACGCCGTCGGCCTTCGTCGAGAGCACCTGGACGTTCGTCATCAGCACCCGCGAGGCGTCCTGCTGGGTGTACGGGCTGTTGTTCAGCGAGGACTGGACCTCGAACGCCACGACGATGTCGACGTGGTCGCCGGCCTTCAGCGTCCCGTCGAGCACCCGGTTCGGGTTGTACGCGACCTGAACGGCGCGCATCGTGCCTGTGATCTGCGAGGTGATCGGAGCGCTCGTGCCCTCGGTGAACATCGAGGGGGTGATCTGCGAGCCGGCGGTGACGGGGCCGGCGGTGGCGAGGTCCTTGTTGAGCGAACCGACCGACGTGTAGGCGCCCGGCACGACGTCGCGCTGAACGACCTGGCGCGTCTCGAACGCGCTGGTGTCGATGAGATCCTTGACGGGGCTGCCGGCTGGGATGGCCGACTTGGCGACGACGACAGTGACGTTCTGCTGGCTGTCGTGAGCCTGCTTCTGGACGTTGCCTGTGTAAAGGATCACCAGGCCCGCCGCGACCGCGGCCAGGACGAGCGCGATGACGATATTGCGGACGCTGTAGGTCATGCGGCAGCCTCTCGTGGAGAAAGATGACGGGACGTAGCTGATCTGCTATCGGCACGCGCGGGCGGCGACTTTAGGCTGCTCGCGACGGCCGCTGTGACCGCTCGCAGAGTGCGAGACGGGCACTCCGAACACGCCCGGGGACGCTTGGTGGGACGCTCCGGGACAGGACTTCAACGGGTGCGGCGGGGGTGCCGCGCCCGGGTCACTCCTCGCGCATAGTTGTGGAGGAGCTCAGGTTCCCCGAGGCCACGACCTTGCCGAGGATCGAGACCGCGTAGGGATAGGTCACGCGCACCGTGGTGTCGGTGCCGGGCGCGTAGGCGTTGTTGGTGCACGTGGCGGTGACCGTCACTCCCATCTGGGACTGGTTCAGCCCGGGAGCTGCGGCGCGGGCCGCGTTGATGGCGATCGTCTGGACAGCCGCGCAGTTGCCGTTGGCACGACTCACGGCCGCCTTGCGGGCGCCCTCGCGGGCCGCTGCGGTCACCTGGATGTAGTTGTTGAACACGACCCCGAACTGGTAGATCGCAAGCAGGACGAGCAGGAGGACCGGCAGGATGACCGCGAACTCGGTCACCGCCTGGCCGCGCTGGTTTCGTAGCGTGCGTCGGGGCATGGTCGAAAGGTGTTTCGGCATCACACGTCTTGGAGTTGAGGCCCGATTGGGGGATTGGCCTCCCGCGGTCAGCTGGGGTGCCGGCCGTGGGTTCTCACCCAGGTTCGGGTACGGCGCGCGGTTCTGCAAGACCCTGCCAGCCAAGATCCCCCATTCGGGGGACCCACGGGTGAGACGTGGGGTATGGTCTTTCGCCATGGCGGCGATCATCGACGGCAAGGCGGTCGCCGCGGACGTGCGCGCTCAGGTCGCCCTTGACGCGGCCGCGCTGGAGGAGCGCACGGGGCACAGGGCGGGGCTCGTGACGGTGCTCGTCGGCGAGGACCCGGCGTCAGAGGTGTATGTCCGCAACAAGATCGCGGCGTGCCGCGAGGCCGGGATGGAGTCGTTCCACGAGCCGATGCCGGCGACGTCGAGCCAGCGCGAGGTGCTGGAGATGGTCGACCGCATGAATGCCGACGACCGCGTCGACGGGATCCTCGTGCAGGCGCCGCTCCCGGCGGGGCTCAACTTCAAGGAGGTGCTGGAGCGCATCGACCCCGCCAAGGACGTCGACGGCTTCCATCCGCTGAACGTGGGCCGGCTCGTTTCGAACCAGCCCGGGATGGTCGCCTGCACGCCCAAGGGCGTGATGGAGCTCCTCGACCGCACGGGTGTCGAGCTCGAGGGGGCGACCGCCGTCGTCGTCGGCCGGTCGGACATCGTCGGGAAGCCCGTGGCGCTCCTGCTCCTGCACCGCAGCGCCACCGTCACGGTGTGCCACTCGCGCACGCGCGACCTCCCGGCCGTGACCCGCCGAGCCGACGTTCTGATCGCCGCCGTCGGGCGCCCGGAGATGATCAGGGGCGACTGGGTGAAGCCCGGCGCGACAGTCATCGACGTGGGCGTGAACCGCACCGCCGAGGGGCTCCGCGGAGACGTCCATTTTCCGTCTGCGAGCGAGGTCGCCGGAGCGATCACACCCGTCCCCGGAGGGGTCGGTCCGATGACCATCGCGATGCTCTTACGCAACACCGTTGACGCAGCCACGGCCCGCCTTTCGGCTTGATATGCTCGCCGCGACCGGCGGATGGCCGGGAGTTCGAGGAAGGACTGCAAGGTGGCAGAAGGCACCGTGAAGTGGTTCAGCAACGAGAAGGGGTACGGCTTCATCTCGCAGGACGGGGCCGAGGACGTGTTCGTCCACTTCTCCGAGATCCAGTCGGACGGCTACAAGACCCTGGCCGAGGGCCAGCGCGTCGAGTTCGAGGTCGTGCAGGGCCCGAAGGGCCTGCAGGCCAGCGCCGTCCGCGCCCTCGCCTGATCAGCTGATTCCTGTCCGCGCGGACTAAGCTGCCGCCGATGGCGATCTCCGACGCCGACGTCCTCCACGTCGCCCGGCTGGCGCGCCTGCGGCTGGACCCGGACGACGTCGAGCGGATGCGCGAGCAGCTCTCGACGATCCTCGGGCACGTGCAGGAGCTCTCGAAGCTCGATCTCGGCGACGTCGCGCCGACGGCGCACGCGCTCGATCTTGCAAACAGCGTCCGCGAGGACCGGTCGCGCCCCTCCTGGCCGCGCGACGACGTGCTCCGCGGCGCCCCTGACCCGGCGGACGGCGGCTTCAGGGTGCCGCCCACGGCATGATCGACACGGCCGGGCTGACAGCCGAGCGGTGCGTCGAGCTGCTCGACGCCCGCGAGGTGAGCTGCCGCGAGCTCGTGTCGGCCTACCTCGACCGCATCGACCGCGACGATCCCCGGCTGCACGCGTTCCTGCGCACCCGCCGCGACGCCGCCCTCGCCGAGGCCGACGCGCGCGACCGCGACGGCCGCTCCGGGCTCGAGGGCGTGCCGATCGCGCTCAAGGACATCCTGTGCACGAAGGGTGAGGAGACGACGGCGGGATCGCGGATCCTCGCGGGCCACGTGCCGATCTACGACGGCGGCTGCGTGAGCCGCGTGAAGGCCGCCGGCCTGATCTCGCTGGGCAAGACGAACATGGACGAGTTCGCGATGGGCTCCTCGACCGAGAACTCGGCGTTCGGGGTCACCCGCAACCCCTGGGATCCCGATCGCGTCCCGGGCGGCTCGTCGGGCGGCTCGTCGGCGGCGGTCGCGGCCGGGTTCGCGCCGCTCGCGCTGGGCACCGACACCGGCGGCTCGATCCGCCAGCCGGCGGCGCTGTGCGGCGTCGTCGGCATGAAGCCCACGTACGGCGCCGTCAGCCGCTACGGCCTGATCGCGTTCGCGTCGTCGCTCGACCAGATCGGGCCCTTCGCCCTCACCGTGCGCGACTGCGCGCTCCTGTTCCAGGTCATCTGCGGCAAGGACGACTGCGACGCGACGTCGGTCGAGCTGCCGGAGCCGATCGCCGTTCCCGACGCCTCCGACCTGCGCGGCGTGCGAATCGGCGTGCCGGTCGATCTGCTCGCGCAGGGCATCGAGCCGGGCGTCCGCGACGCGTTCGAGGCGGGGCTCCGGGCTGCGGAGGGGCTGGGCGCCGACGTGGTCGAGGTGTCGCTCCCGCACGCGGGGTACGCCCTTCCGGCGTACTACCTCATCGCCCCCGCCGAGGCGTCTGCCAACCTGAGCCGCTTCGACGGCGTGCGCTACGGCCTGCGCCTCCAGGAGGAGGGCGACACGATCGTCGACATGTATGGCCGCACGCGCGCGGCGGGCTTCGGCGCCGAGGTGAAGCGGCGCATCATGCTCGGCACGTACGCGCTCTCGGCCGGCTACTACGACGCGTACTACGGGATGGCCCAGAAGGTGCGAACGCGGATCCGGGAGGACTTCCAGACGGCGTTCGATGGGTGCGACCTGATCGCCATGCCGACCTCGCCGACCGTCGCGTTCCGGATCGGCGAGCGCGTCGACGACCCGTGGGCGATGTATGCGTCGGATGTGCTGACCGTTCCGGTGAACCTGGCCGGCCTGCCCGGGATCTCCCTGCCCTGCGGCCTCTCGGACGGGCTGCCGGTGGGCTTCCAGCTCGTGGGCGCGGCGTTTGCCGAGAACCGGATCCTCGAGGCGGCGCACGCGCTCGAGCAGGCGCTCGGGTTCGACCCGCGGCCGCCGGCTGCGGCGGAGGCGCGGGCGTGAGCGGCGACGAGCGCTACGAGCCGGTGATCGGGCTCGAGATCCACGTCCAGCTGAACACCGACTCCAAGATGTTCTGCCGGTGCGAGAACCGCTTCGGCGAGGAGCCCAACACGCGCACCTGCCCTGTGTGCCTCGGGCATCCCGGCGCGCTTCCGACGATCAACGCCGGGGCGGTCGAGAAGGCGATCCAGATCGGGCTTGCGCTGGACTGCGACATCGCGGGCCGGTCACAGTTCCACCGCAAGAACTACTTCTATCCCGACAGCCCGAAGGCGTACCAGATCAGCCAGTACGACGAGCCGATCTGCGCGCACGGCCACCTCGTGGTCGACGGCGAGCGGATCGGGATCACCCGGGCGCACCTCGAGGAGGACGCCGCGAAGCTGGTGCACGCCGGCGGGGCCGGCGGGCGGATCGCCGGGGCCGAGTCGTCGGTCGTCGACTTCAACCGGTGCGGCACGCCGCTCGTCGAGATCGTGACCGAGCCCGACATCCGCTCGCCGGAGCAGGCGCTGGCGTTCCTGGGCCTGCTCAAGAACACGCTGCAGACGATCGGGGTCTCGGACTGCGACATGGAGAAGGGGTCGCTGCGCTGCGATGCCAACGTGTCGGTGAGGCCGCGTGGCGAGACCGTGCTCGGGACGAAGACCGAGCTCAAGAACATGAACTCGTTCAAGTTCCTCGGCGAGGGGATGGCGGCCGAGATCGAGCGCCAGATCGGCCTCCTCGAGGCGGGCGAGCCGGTGCTGCAGGAGACGCTGCACTACGACCCGGCCCGGCGCGAGCTTCACGCGCGCCGGTCGAAGGAGGAGGCCGACGACTACCGGTACTTCCCGGAGCCCGACCTGGTGCCGCTCGAGCCCTCCGCGGACGACGTCGAGCGGCTGCGCGAGGGGCTGCCCGAGCTCCCGGGGGCGCGGATCGCCCGGTTCCGCGACGACCTCGGTCTCGCGGCACACGACGCCGCCGACCTGAACGCGACGCCGGCGATCGCCGCGTACTTCGAGGATGTCGTCGCGGCCGGGGCGGATGCGAAGGCGGCCTCGGACTGGGTGCGAAACCAGCCCGGAGCGGTGGAGGCCGTGCCGGCCGTGCGGCTCGCCGAGCTCATCGGCCTCATCTCGGCGGGCACGATCACCGCGACGATCGCAAAGCAGGTCTACGGGCTGCTCGAGGCCGAGCCCGGCGCCGCACCGGCCGAGCTGGTCGAGCGCGAGGGGCTCGCGACCGTCGGCGACTCGTCCGAGCTGGACGCGCTGGTCGCGCAGGTGATCGACGCCAACCCGGCGCTCGTGGAGCAGTTCCGCGGAGGCAAGGACGGCGTGATCAACGCGCTCGTCGGCCAGGTGATGAAGGAGACCCGCGGCCGCGCCGACGCCCGCCAGGTGCAGGAGCTCCTCCGCTCGCGACTGTGATCGGGGGACAGTCCCTGAACTTCCGCGGCGACACATTCGGCGCGAATCCGTCGCACGCACCGGCATCTCGTGGTGGCGGGCGCCACAGGTTCGCCACGTGCGCGTCACGCGGAATGTTCAGGGACTGTCCCCGGTACGATTCGCGCCGGTGTCAACCAAGCGCTACCTGATCACCCCGGGGCCGACGCCGATCCCGCCTGAGGTGGCGGCCGCCGCGGCGGCCCCGATGCAGCACCACCGAAGCCCCGACTTCCGGGCGCTGCTCCTCGAGACGCTGGAACGGCTTCAGCGAGTCTTCGCGACCGAGAACGAGGTCCTGCTCTTCACCGGGTCCGGGACTGCGGCCATGGAGTCGGCGGTCGCCAACCTGCTCTCGACGGACGACCGCGTCGTCGTCGCCTCGGCGGGCAACTTCGGCGAGCGGTGGGTGAAGCTGATCCGCGCCTACGGCATCGAGCCCGTCCTTGTCGAGCAGCCGTGGGGCGAGCGGCTCGACCCCGCCCGGATCGCGGCCGCGGCGGCTGAGGCCGGCACGGCGGCCGTCTTCGTGACGCACTCCGAGACGTCCACGGGCGTCGTGCACGACGTGGAGGCGATCGCGAGCGCCGTCGCGCCGACCGGCGCCGTCCTCGTCGTCGATGCCGTCTCGAGCCTGGGAGGGATCGAGCTCGCGACCGACGCCTGGGGCGTCGACGTGGTCGTGTCCGGATCGCAGAAGGCGCTCATGTGCCCGCCGGGGCTGGCGTTCGCAAGCGTCTCGAAGCGCGCCTGGGAGCGCGTGGAACGCTCGCGCCTGCCGCGCTACTACCTCGACTGGCGCCGCGCCGCCGACTCCCAGGTGAAGGGCGACACCGCCTTCACCCCGGCGGTCAGCCTCGTCGCCGCACTGCGCACCGCGCTCGACCTCATCCTCGAGCGCGGCCCCGAGAGGGTGTGGGAGCACAACCGCCGGCTGGCACGCGCGACCCGCGCCGGCGTCAAGGGCCTGGGCCTCGGCCTGTTCTCGCCCGACGACGACTCGGCGGCGATGGTCACCGCCCTCCTCATGCCGGACGGTGTCGACGGGCAGCGGTGCTACACCGTCCTTCGCGACCGGCACGGCATCGTCCTCGCCGGCGGCCACGGCCCGCTCCGCGGGAAGATCATGCGCATCGGCCACATGGGCTACATGAACGAGTTCGACATCGTGACCGCGCTCGCCGGCCTCGAGATGGCGCTTGCCGAGCTGGGCCACACGCCCCCGGTTCCCGGCGGCGGCGTCGCCGCCGCCACCGCGCTCTTCGCAGCGCAGCCGGTGCCTGCCGATGGATAGCGTCCTCGTCACCGAGGAGATCGCCGACGCCGGCGTCCACCTGCTGCGCGACCGCTTCACGGTCGACGTCGAGCTCGGCCTTCCCGCCGACGAGCTGGCGAGCCGGATCGGCGGCTACGACGGGCTGATCGTCCGCAGCGCGACCCGCGTCACGGCCGACCTGATCGACCGCGCCGAGCGGCTGCGGGTGATCGGCCGCGCGGGCACCGGCGTCGACAACGTCGACGTCGCCGCCGCGACGCGACGCGGGATCATCGTCGCCAACGCGCCCGGGTCGAACATGGTGGCCGCCGCGGAGCACGCGATCGGGCTGCTCCTCGCCCTCGCCCGGAACATCCCGCAGGCGCACGCCGCCCTCATCCAGGGGCGGTGGGAGCGCTCCCGCTACGCCGGTGTCGAGCTCGCCGACAAGACGCTCGCGGTCATCGGCTTCGGACGCATCGGACAGCTCGTCGCGGCGCGCGCGCGGGCGCTCGGCATGCGCGTGGTCGTGTACGACCCGTTCGTGTCGGCCGAGCGGTGCCGAGAGCTCCAGGTGACGTCCGGGTCGCTCGAGAACGTGCTCCTGCAGGCGGACTTCGTGACCCTGCATGCCCCTCTGACCGACGACACGCGGAGCCTGATCAACGCGGACCGGCTGCACCTGATGAAGCGGGGCGTCCGGATCGTGAACGCCGCCCGCGGCGACCTCGTCGACATCGACGCGCTCGTCGATGCGCTCGAGTCAGGCCAGGTGGCCGGCGCCGCGCTCGACGTCTTCCCCGACGAGCCGTACACGTCGGGCCGCATCCTCGAGCTCGAGAACGTGGTCGTGACGCCGCATCTCGGCGCCGCGACCCACGAGGCCCAGGACAGGGCGGGCGTGATCGTCGCCGAGCAGGTCGCGGCGGCCCTCACAGGCCAGTTCGTGTCGAACGCCGTGAACATCCCGCACGTCGCAGCGGACGACATGGAGGTGCTCGGGCCGTACATCCCGCTCGCGACCCGGCTCGGGCAGCTCGTCGCCGGCCTCTCGGGCGGCGGCTTCGAGCGCGTCGACGTCACGTGCGCGGGCGCGCTGGCAGAGCACGACACCCGGCTCGTGACGCAGGCCGTCCTGGCGGGTGTGTTCGGCGCGCTCTCGGACGAGCCGGTGAACCTCGTGAACGCGCGGGCCGTGGCGGAGGGGCGCGGGATCGACGTGGGGGAGGAGCGGACGCGAACGCCGGGGGACTACACGAACCTCGTCCGCGTCGCCTGCGGCGGCGAGACGTCGGTCGCCGGCACCACCATCGGCCGCGAGCAGCGGCCGTGGCTCGTCGAGGTCGACGGCTACCGGGTCGAGATCGAGCTCGCCCCGGCGCACCTGCTCGTGATGATGAACGACGACAGCCCGGGCATGATCGGCCAGGTGGGCATGCTGTTCGGCGCCGAGAGCGTCAACATCTCGAACATGAGCGTGAGCCGCAGCGGCCCCGGCCCAGGCGCGGTGATGGTGCTCGCCGTCGACGCCGAGCCGAACGCGGAGGCGCTCGAGCGGCTGCGGGCCCTCGCCGGCATCCACCGCGTGCGGCTCGTCACGGTGAACGGGAGAATCTGAGCGCGACCGTCGTGTAGGGCATCGCGAACACGGGCTGGCCGCGCAGATCGGGATGCGTCCGCCCGAGCTCCGCGACCTCCTCCAGCAGGGCTGCCCGCTCGGCCTCCGGCCGGGTGGCGACCCGGCTCGTCGACGCCGCCCAGTCGACCAGCCGCGACGGCGTGAACGCCACCGGGTTCGGGAACTCGCGCCGTTCGCCGACTGCGAACGCCGGATGGCGCTCGATCTCCTCGAAGCTCAGATCTCCCGCGCGGGCGACCACGTCTGCCGGCCAGTCGAGCAGGCGATCGAGGTCGGCGACCCACGGCACCGATCCGTCGCGAAGGTTCCAGACGAGGCCCAGGATGCCGCCTGGACGCAGGACGCGCGCGATCTCGGCGCACGCGGGCTCGGGCTCGAACCAGTGGAAGGCCTGCGCCACGAGAACCGCGTCCGCGCTCGCGTCCGGGAGGGGGATCGCCTCCGCCGTGCCCGCGAGCGCCTCCACGCCGGGGAGCGCGACCTCGAGCGCGGCTCGCATCTCGTCGTCGGGCTCGATCGCGACGACCGAGGCGCCGGCCTCGACGATCGCCTGGGTCAGCTTCCCGGTGCCCGCCGCCAGGTCGACGACGTCGCGGCCCGGGGCGGCCTCGAGCAGCCACTCGACCGCGGCGGCCGGGTAGCCGGGGCGGGCGCGCGCATAGCGGTCGGCGACGGCGCCGAAGGAGCGGGCTCGGCGGTCGCGATCCTCCACGATCTCACCCTACCGTCTGGCCCGCCGCCGTCCGGTACCATCAGGCCCATGCAACCCACCGAGAAGATCTGGCGCAACGGCAGCTTCGTCCCGTGGGACGAGGCCAACGTCCACGTCCTCACACACGCGCTGCACTACGGCACGGGGGTCTTCGAAGGCATCCGGGCGTACGACACGCCCCGCGGCACCGCCGTCTTCCGCCTGACCGACCACCTCGAGCGCTTCCGCCGGTCGGCCGCGCTGTACGAGATGGACCTCGGCTACACCGTCCCGGAGCTGGCCTCGGCGATCCACGAGACCGTGGCCGTGAACAGCATGTCGTCGTGCTAC
Organism: uncultured Actinomycetes bacterium; assembly: GCA_963809325.1. Taxonomy (GTDB): domain Bacteria; phylum Actinomycetota; class Thermoleophilia; order Gaiellales; family JAICJC01; genus JAICJC01. The sequence goes on along the minus strand of CAWEIZ010000007.1, from coordinate 10,897 downwards.
GTCCGGCCGATCGCGTTCCGCGGAGCCGGGCCCATGGGGCTCTACCCGCGCGACAACCCGGTCGAGATCGCCGTCGCCGTCTGGCCGTGGGGTGCGTACCTGGGCGAGGAGGCCCTCGAGCACGGCGTGAGCTGCAAGGTGTCGAGCTTCCGCCGGATCGGCCCCAACACTCTGCCGCCGGCCGCCAAGGCGTCGGGTCAGTACATCAACTCCGTCCTCGCGAAGCTCGAGGCAAGCCGGGGCGGCGACGACGAGGCGATCCTCCTGAACGAGGAGGGGTACGTCGCCGACGGCTCGGGCGAGAACGTCTTCGCGGTGCGCGACGGCGTGCTGCACACGCCGCCCACCACGGCATCGTGCCTCCCGGGGATCACCCGCGACACGGTCATCCGCATCGCCCATACGCTCGGGTACGAGGTGCGCGAGGTGAATCTCGTACGCACCGACCTGTACTTCGCCGACGAGGTCTTCCTGTGCGGGACGGCCGCCGAGGTGACGCCGGTCGCGTCGGTCGACGGCCAGCAGATCGGGGGGCGTGGACCGATCACGAAAGCCGTCCAGGACACGTTCTTCGCGATCGTCTCGGGCCGCGACGAGCGGTTCGCCGACCTGCTCGAGTACCCGGTCCGGGCCGCAGTCTGACCCGCGGCATGGTGACGACACGGTCGATCCCGCTCGCTCGGCCCCACATCGGGGAGCGTGAGCGGGAGCTGGTGATGGACGTGCTGCGCTCCGACGCGCTGGCGTGCGGCGAGATGGTGCCGGCGTTCGAGCGCGCCTTCGCCGATCGGGTCGGGACGCGCTCCGCCGTGGCCTGCTCGAGCGGGACGGCGGGCCTGCACGTGGCGCTCAACCGCCTCGGCCTCGAGCCGGGCGACGAGGTCATCACGTCGAGCTTCTCGTTCATCGCGTCGGCCAACGTGATCCTGCACGAGCGCGCGACCCCGGTGTTTGCCGACATCGACGAGCGGACGCTGAACGTCGACCCCGCGGCCGTCGAGGCGGCCATCACGCCGCGCACGCGCGCGATCGTCCCCATCCACATCTTCGGGTACCCGTGCGACATCGAGGCGATCTCGCGGATCGCCGCCGAGGCCGGCGTCCCTGTCGTCGAGGACGCCTGCGAGGCGCTCGGGTGCACGGTCGGCGGCCGCCCGGTGGGAACACACGGCAACCCGGCCGTCTACGGCTTCTACCCGAACAAGCAGCTGACGACCGGCGAGGGCGGGATGATCACGACCGACGACGAGGACACGGCGCTCGAGCTCCGCAGCCTCGTGAACCAGGGCCGGTCCGACAGCGGCGACTGGCTCGTCCACCAGCGGGTCGGGTTCAACTACCGGATGGACGAGATGTCGGCGGCCGTCGGGATCGCGCAGCTCGAGAAGCTGGACACGCTGCTCGAAGCGCGCCGGCGGGTCGCCGAGAGCTACGACAACGCCCTGGACGGGATCGACGGCGTCGAGCGCCCGTACCGCGGTCCCGAGGCGCGCAGCTGGTTCATCTACTACGTGCGGCTCGCCGACGGGCTCGATCGCGACGCCGTCGCGGGCGGCCTCGCGGCCCGCGGGATCGCGACCCGCCCGTACCTGCCGGCGATCCACCTCCAGCCTCCCTACCGCGATCGGTTCGGCTACGCGGAGGGCATGCTGCCCGTCACGGAGCGGGTCAGCCGCTCGACGCTCGCGCTCCCCTTCTACGTCCAGCTCGAGGACGACGACATCGCGCACGTCGCCGCCTCGCTGCGCGAGGTGCTGCAGGAGCTGTGACCGCGTTCGGGGCGCCGATGGTGTTCCTTGGCTACGGGAAGTACGTCCGCGCCGATCGCATCTACGCCCTCGAGCCGATCGAGGCCGACGACCGCGGCGACGGCCGCCGGACGCGAGTCTGGGTCGAGGGGATGGCCGAGCCGCTTGTCGCCTCGCGCACCGAGCGGACGATCCTCGCCGACATGGGCGAGTCGGTCGCGCTCGCGCAGGCCCTGCGCCGGAACCGCAAGAGTCAGATGTCGCTCGATGTCTGACTGGGACGTCCAGCTGATCTCGGCCGGGTCGCTCCCGATGGAGGGCCGGCTGCTCGGGCCCGAGGGGACGTTCGCGGACACCCACATCTGCTCCAACGTCGTCCTTCTGAGAGGCGACGGCCGCACGATCCTGATCGACACGGCCGCCGGCGGGCTCGACGACCAGTGGGAGGGCGCGACCAGCAACCTGGAGGACGCGCTCGCCGCGCACGGATGCGGCGTCGGCGACATCGACACGGTCATCCTCACCCACCTCGACTTCGACCACTGCGGAGGCGCCGCCGACATCCCCGCCGGGACGATCATCGTCAGCGAGTCGTCGGCGCGCTGGGCGGGAACGTGGGAGCCCGGGAGCACCGGCGTGGCCGGCGTCTTCGCCCGCATCCGTGACCGGCTGGAGGCCGTCCCGGACGGGGCGGAGGTGGCGCCCGGCATCCGCATGATCGACGCCCCGGGCCACCGCAGAGGGCACTCGTGCATCGAGATCGGCGGCGACGGCTCGCGGCGCGTGTTCCTGGCCGACGTGATCCACCACACGAGCCACGTCGAGCACCCCGAGTGGGATCACGAGTTCGACACGGATCCCGACATGGGCCTCACCACCCGCTGCCGGTGGATCACCCACCTGGCCGGCACGGGGGTGTGGTGCGCCGCGTCCCACATCGAGGGGTGGGGGACGATCGAACCGGCCGGGGACGGCTACCGCTGGCAGCCCGCAGGCTGACGCTCGACCTCGCCGGCGACCCGGTCGCCGCGGCCCGGGCGCTCATCGGCTGGACGCTTCTCGTCGACGGGGTGGGCGGCCCGATCGTGGAGGCCGAGGCGTACGCCCACGACGATCCCGCGTCGCACTCCTTCCCGGGGCCGCGCGCTTCGAACGCGGCGATGTTCGGGCCGCCGGGGACGCTGTACGTGTACCGCTCCTACGGCATCCACTTGTGCGTGAACGTCGTCTGCCGGCCCGAGGGGGTCGGGGCGGCGGTGCTCGTGCGATCGCTCGAGCCGGCGCACGGCGTCGAGGCGATGCGAGCGCGGCGCGGGCGCGAGCCGCTGGCGACCGGGCCCGGGAACGTCGGCCAGGCGCTCGCCGCGACGGCGGCCCTGAACGGCGAGGCCGCGGTGCTCTTGCCGCCCGATCGCGTTCGCCGGGTGGAGGCGTCGGTGCGCATCGGCATCACCAAGGGGATCGAGCAGCCGTGGCGGTTCTTCGACCCCGATTCGAGCTCGGTGGGCCGGCCGATATCATCCGCGCCCCGTGGCCGACCTCGCCGCACTCACGCGTAACGCCGTCAAGGTGCTCCCTGAGGGGGAGCTCGAGCGCAAGCTCGCGCTGGGACGGCCGCTGCGGGTGAAGCTGGGCATCGATCCGACGGCCCCGTACATCCATATCGGAAACGCCATCCCGCTCCAGCGGATGCGCACCTTCCAGGACCAGGGGCATACGGGCATCCTGATCGTGGGCGACTACACCGCTCGCGTGGGCGACCCGTCCGGACGCTCGAAGGAGCGGCGGGTGATGTCCGACGCGCAGATCGACGAGAACGCGGCGCTCTACTTCGAGCAGGCGTTCCGGATCCTCGATCCGGAGCGGACCGAGCAGCGGTTCAACTCCGAGTGGCTGGGGAAGCTCGACTTCGGCGAGATCCTGCGGCTCACCCGCACGATCACGGTGTCGCGACTGCTGGAGCGAAACGACTTCGAGCGCCGCTTCAAGGCCGAGCAGCCGATCTCGGTGTCGGAGTTCCTCTACCCGCTCATGCAGGCCTACGACTCGGTTGCGATCGACGCCGACGTCGAGCTCGGCGGCACCGATCAGGAGTACAACCTCCTGACCGGCCGCGACGTCCAGATCGCCTACGGCCAGGAGCCGCAGGTCATCCTGACGACGCCGCTCATCAACGGCCCGAACGGAACGCAGAAGATGAGCGCATCGCTCGGCAACTACATCGGAATCACCGAGCCGCCGCAGGAGATGTACGGCAAGGCGATGAGCTGCGTCGACGAGCTGATGCCGGTCTACTACCAGCTGTGCCTGGAGGCCGACGAGCCGCCGTCGGCCGACCCGTACACGGCCAAGCGGGAGTTCGCGCGCCGGTTGGTGGAGCGCTGGCACGGCGCCGAGGCGGCCGCAGCGGCCGAGGCGGGCTTCGACCGGATGTTCAAGGACAAGCGGGCCACCGACGACGCGCCCGTCCTCGACCTGCCTGACGGTGACCCGGTGCACGTGCCCGCGCTTCTCGCCGACCACGGGCTGGCCGCCTCGCGCGGCGAGGCGCGGCGGCTGATCTCGCAGGGCGGCGTGCGCCTGAACGGGGAGCCGCTTGCGGCGGACGAGCTCGACGTGCCGCGCTCCCGGCTGGCCGGCGCCGAGCTGCGGGTCGGGCGCCGGTTCGCGCGCATCGCTCCCTAGGCCGTGTCGACCGACGGCGAGATCCACGAGCACTACGCGCGCGGCGAGGAGCGCGACCGTCTTCTGGGCCCGTTCGGGCAGGTTGAGTTCGCCCGCACGTGCGAGATTCTGGAACGGTCGCTGCCGCCGGCCCCCGCGGTCGTCGCAGACGTCGGCGGAGGCCCGGGTCGCTACGCGCTCTGGCTCGCCGGGCGGGGATACGCGGTGCACCACCGCGACCTCGTCGAGCTCCATCTTGAGCAGCTCTCCGCCGATGCCGCGGTTCGCGGGTTCAAGGTCGACTCGCGGATCGCCGACGCCCGCGACCTCGATCTGGCGGATGCGTCCGTCGACGCGGTGCTCCTGCTCGGGCCGATCTACCACCTCCCGACGCGTGAGGATCGAGTCCGGGCGCTCGCCGAGGCGGCCCGCGTCGTGCGGCCGGGTGGGCCGGTCTTCGCGGTTGCCATCTCGCGCTGGGCGGCGCGGCTCCACGGCGAGGTGGCCGAGCGGCTGGGAGAGGAGTTCGAGTCGATGCATGAGGCGGTCGAGCTCGTCGAGCGCACCGGGCGGCTGATGCCGCTCTTCGAGGGGTCGTTCAGCGCGTACACCCACCGTCCGGATGAGTTCCGCGACGAGATTCTGGCCGCCGGCCTCGATCTGGTCGACCTCGTGGGAGTGGAGGGGATCGCATTCGCCCTTTCCGACCTCGAAGAGCGGCTTCAAGACCCGACCCTGCGGGAGATCGTGCTCGACGCCGCCCGGGCGCTCGAGCGCGTTCCGGAGCTTCTGGGCCTGAGCCCGCACCTCCTGGCGACTGCCCGACGACACCCCCGATTTGTGCTTGGCTAAGCGGTTCGCTAAGCTTCGGGGTCGCGCCCGAAAAGCGCGTGGTCTTTGAAAACTCAGTAGTTTGGCGATCGACCGGGCCTCTACAGGTGGCCGTGGTCGATCGACGTCGGGTTCGTCCGCACCCGTTTCGGCGGGGAGCGGAAACCAGTCGGCCATCCTCCGCGGCCGCCCTCGGGCGACTCGCGATGGGTGCGCCGACCTTTGAGAGCGGGTCGGGGCTTGCCCCGGCCACAGACTCTCCTTCATGGTCAGAGACCGGCCGTTGAAGCCGCCCTCGTGGTGGTGGAGGCCGATTTCGCAACCTGTTCTCGGAGAGTTTGATCCTGGCTCAGGACGAACGCTGGCGGCGTGCTTAACACATGCAAGTCGAGCGGAAAGGCCCCTTCGGGGGTACTCGAGCGGCGAACGGGTGAGTAACACGTGGGTAATCTGCCCTGGACACAGGAATAACCAGTGGAAACGCTGGCTAATGCCTGATGACGTGCCGGCCCCTTGGGGCTGTCACCAAAGGTAGCTTCGGCCTCCGGTCCGGGATGAGCCCGCGGCCCATTAGCTTGTTGGCGGGGTAACGGCCCACCAAGGCGACGATGGGTAGCTGGTCTGAGAGGACGATCAGCCACACTGGGACTGAGACACGGCCCAGACTCCTACGGGAGGCAGCAGTGGGGAATCTTGCGCAATGGGCGGAAGCCTGACGCAGCAACGCCGCGTGCGGGAAGAAGGCCTTCGGGTTGTAAACCGCTTTCAGCAGGGACGAAGGCGAGCGGGTTAATAGCCCGTCAGTTGACTGTACCTGCAGAAGAAGGTCCGGCTAACTACGTGCCAGCAGCCGCGGTAATACGTAGGGACCGAGCGTTGTCCGGAATCATTGGGCGTAAAGAGCGTGTAGGCGGCCCCTTAAGTCCTGCGTGAAATCCTGCGGCTCAACCGCAGACGGTCGTGGGAAACTGGAGGGCTAGAGTGCGGGAGAGGAGAGTGGAATTCCCGGTGTAGCGGTGAAATGCGCAGATATCGGGAAGAACACCCGTGGCGAAGGCGGCTCTCTGGAACGCAACTGACGCTGAGACGCGAAAGCGTGGGGAGCAAACAGGATTAGATACCCTGGTAGTCCACGCCGTAAACGATGGACGCTAGGTGTGGGCGGTGTCGACTCCGTCCGTGCCGAAGCTAACGCATTAAGCGTCCCGCCTGGGGAGTACGGCCGCAAGGCTAAAACTCAAAGGAATTGACGGGGACCCGCACAAGCAGCGGAGCATGTTGTTTAATTCGATGCGACGCGAAGAACCTTACCTGGGCTTGACATGCGCCTGTAATCTCGGGAAACCGAGCCCCTCTTCGGAGCGGGTGCACAGGTGGTGCATGGCTGTCGTCAGCTCGTGTCGTGAGATGTTGGGTTAAGTCCCGCAACGAGCGCAACCCCTGTCCTGTGTTGCCAGCGGTTCGGCCGGGAACTCACAGGAGACTGCCGGTGACAAACCGGAGGAGGGTGGGGATGACGTCAAGTCATCATGCCCCTTATGTCCAGGGCTACAAACGTGCTACAATGGCCGGTACAGAGGGCTGCGAAGCCGCGAGGCGGAGCGAATCCCAAAAAGCCGGTCCCAGTTCGGATTGGAGGCTGAAACTCGCCTCCATGAAGTCGGAGTTGCTAGTAATCGCGGATCAGCAACGCCGCGGTGAATACGTTCCCGGGTCTTGTACACACCGCCCGTCACACCACGAAAGCCGGAAACACCCGAAGTCCGTGAGCCAACCCGCAAGGGAGGCAGCGGCCGAAGGTGGAGTCGGTGATTGGGGTGAAGTCGTAACAAGGTAGCCGTAGCGGAAGCTGCGGCTGGATCACCTCCTTTCTAGGGATGCGGCGGCTCCAACCGCCGCGGGCGCCCGCCCTGTCGATGGCATTCGTGCCGTCCCTGTTGCGGGCTCGCCTGGAATCTACGTCGACACCGCCGTTCGGGCCCTCGGCCCGGCCAAACTGCTGAGTTTTGAGAGACCGCGCTGGCCGCCTTGAGCGGCCACAGGCGCCTCTCGTGTACGGCGGGTCGTGATTCCGCGTGCACCTTGAAAACTCCATAGCGGTTCGTGGTGTTCTCTATTGAATCAAGAGAACAAGGGCACACGGTGGATGCCTTGGCACCTGGAGCCGATGAAGGACGTGGGCGGCTGCGATAAGCCCCGGGGAGCTGCTGACCAAGCTTTGATCCGAGGATTTCCGAATGGGGAAACCCACCCGTGGTAATGCGCGGGTACCCCCACCTGAACACATAGGGTGGGAGGAGGTAAGTCGGCGAACTGAAACATCTTAGTAGCCGGAGGAAGAGAAAGAAAAATCGATTCCCTGAGTAGTGGCGAGCGAAACGGGAACAGCCTAAACCGTGTCGGCGTGACAGCCTGCGGGCGTTGCCATCGCGGTGTTGTAGGACTTGTCTTGATCGTCCCGCAGGGCGGTCGGGGAGTTACAAAACGACGTGCTAGCGGAAGACGGTGGAAACCGTCGCCATAGAGGGTAAAAGCCCCGTACGCGAAAATGCGTCGTCTCCCTGGACAAGCTCCTGAGTACGACCGGGCACGGGAAACCCGGCCGGAATCTGCGGGGACCACCCCGTAAGGCTAAATACTTCCAGGTGACCGATAGTGAACTAGTACCGTGAGGGAAAGGTGAAAAGCACCCCGGAAGGGGAGTGAAATAGTACCTGAAACCGTGTGCCTACAAGCGGTCGGAGCCGGCTTTGTCCGGTGACGGCGTACTTTTTGCATAATGGGCCAGCGAGTTAGTCGTCTGTGGCGAGGTTAAGGAAACGGAGCCGTAGCGAAAGCGAGTCCGAATAGGGCGTTTAGTCGCAGGCGCTAGACCCGAAACTGGGTGATCTATCCATGGCCAGGTTGAAGCGGGGGTAAGACCCCGTGGAGGACCGAACCCACGTCGGTTGAAAACGGCGGGGATGAGCTGTGGATCGGAGTGAAAGGCTAATCAAACCCAGAAATATCTGGTTCTCCCCGAAATATATTTAGGTATAGCCTCGTGCGTTCAGTACCGGCTGTAGAGCACTGTTTGGCCTAGGGGCCCTACCAGGTTACCGAAGTCAGGCAAACTCCGAATACCGGTACTCCAGAGCACGGGAGTCAGACTGCGGGGGATAAGCTTCGTAGTCGAGAGGGAAACAGCCCTGACCGCCAGCTAAGGTCCCTAAATCCTGACTAAGTGGTAAACGATGTGCGGATGCACAGACAACCAGGAGGTTGGCTTAGAAGCAGCCACCCTTGAAAGAGTGCGTAATAGCTCACTGGTCAAGTGTTCGCGCGCGGATAATGTAGCGGGGCTCAAGTCAGGTACCGAAGCTGCGGATTCCGGCGTAGCCGGAGTGGTAGGGGAGCGTCCTGATGCCGACTGAAGCGGCGGGGTAACCCAGCCGTGGAGGCATCAGGAGTGAGAATGCTGGCATGAGTAACGAAAGAGGGGTGATGAAACCCCTCCGCCGAAAGCCCAAGGGTTCCTGAGTAAAGCTAATCTTCTCAGGGTTAGTCGGGACCTAAGCCGAGGCCGAAAGGCGTAGGCGATGGACAACGGGTTGATATTCCCGTACCACGTCGGAACCGTTTCACCGATGGGAGGACGGGGTAGGATAAGGGATCCCAGCCGTTGGTTGTGCTGGGGCAACTGCGTAGGCCGGCCGGGCGAAAACCGGCCATCAAGGCTGAGACAGGATGCGGTGACGTAATGTCGGAAGTCCCTGAAGCCATGCCCCCGAGAAAAGCCCCTAGGGAGGTTCCGCGTGCCCGTACCAAAACCGACACAGGTGGGCGGGTAGAGAATACCAAGGTGATCGAGAAAACCCTCGTTAAGGAACTCGGCAAAATTGCCCCGTAACTTCGGGAGAAGGGGCGCCCCGTTAGGGTGAAGGACTTCGCGTCCGAAGCCCGAGGGGGCCGCAGTGAATAGGCCCAAGCGACTGTTTACCAAAAACACAGGTCTCTGCTAAGTCGTAAGACGACGTATAGGGGCTGACGCCTGCCCGGTGCCGGAAGGTCACGAGGAGAGGTTAGCCGTCGGGCGAAGCTTCGAATCCAAGCCCCGGTAAACGGCGGCCGTAACTATAACGGTCCTAAGGTAGCGAAATTCCTTGTCGGGTAAGTTCCGACCTGCACGAATGGCGTAACGACTTGGGCGCTGTCTCAACGAGGGACTCGGTGAAATTGTAGTATCGGTGAAGATGCCGATTACGCGCAGCAAGACGGAAAGACCCCGTGAACCTTTACTGCAGCTTGATATTGGAGTCTGGGACATTTTGTCCAGGATAGGTGGGAGGCTTTGAAGCGGGGACGCCAGTTCTCGTGGAGCCAACCTTGGGATACCACCCTTGGTGTTCTGGGCTTCTAACCCCGTTCCGTGATCCGGACGGGGAACAGTGTCAGGTGGGCAGTTTGACTGGGGCGGTCGCCTCCTAAAATGTAACGGAGGCGCGCAAAGGTTCCCTCAGCACGGTCGGAAATCGTGCGTAGAGTGTAAAGGCACAAGGGAGCTTGACTGCGAGACCAACAAGTCGAGCAGGTACGAAAGTAGGTCTTAGTGATCCGGCGGTAGAGAGTGGAATTGCCGTCGCTCAACGGATAAAAGGTACTCCGGGGATAACAGGCTGATCGCTTCCAAGAGTCCACATCGACGAAGCGGTTTGGCACCTCGATGTCGGCTCGTCGCATCCTGGGGCTGAAGTAGGTCCCAAGGGTTGGGCTGTTCGCCCATTAAAGCGGTACGCGAGCTGGGTTCAGAACGTCGTGAGACAGTTCGGTCCCTATCTGCTGTGCGCGTTGGAGAGTTGAGAGGAGTCGACCCTAGTACGAGAGGACCGGGTTGAACAGACCTCTGGTGTATCAGTTGTCCTGCCAAGGGCACTGCTGGTTAGCTACGTCTGGATGGGATAACCGCTGAAAGCATCTAAGCGGGAAGCCCACCTTGAGATGAGCTCTCCCATCCCCTTGAGGGAGTAAGGATCCTGGTAGACCACCAGGTTGATAGGCGGGATGTGTAAGCGCAGTAATGCGTTCAGCAGACCCGTACTAATAATCCGAGGTCTTGATTTGAGAGAACACCACGGGCCGCTATGGAGTTTTGAGGGTGCGCGCGCGCTGCCGGCGTGCGCAGCTTTCACGGTTTCCGGTGGTCATAGCGAGGGGGAAACACCTCTTCCCATTCCGAACAGAGAAGTTAAGCCCCTCAGCGCCGATGGTACTTGGCGCGAGAGCGTCTGGGAGAGTAGGTCGCCGCCGGATTACTGACTGAGCCGCCCCCGGGCGGCTCAGTCATTAATGCGGCGGCTGACTGGTGCGGCGAAGCCCCATGGGGCCAGGCCCCGTCCGGGGCCTGGCCCCGGTGGTTAGGCCTACGACGGCTCGTCGTCCGGCCGTTCGTCCTCCTCGTCGAGCAAGCCCCGCGGCGGCCAGTCGTCCTGCGCGTCGCAGCGGCTCGTGCAGTGCAGGCGGCGACGTTCTGGAGCGGGACGAGGATGTGGCCGTTGAGCTCGATGTGCGGCACGTCCTCGATGTAGCAGTAGGCGGTCAGCACGCCGTCCTGGTACTCGCCTCCGAAGAGCGCGAGCTCGACGGCCTCGCCCTTGTACCGCGACGTGTGGTCGTCC